>CAWADX010000001.1:0-2317850 GCA_963781005.1 uncultured Acidobacteriota bacterium | reverse complement strand
GGCGGGCCACTTCATCCAGCCGGGCGGTAGCGCGGCGCAGCGCTTCCGCCACCGATGCCGCCTCGAGACGCACGGTCTCCGCGTCCTTTTGGTCGAGGGCTTCCGAGACCCCGGGCATCTCCACCGCGGCGTAGCCCGTATAGCTTCCCGGCGCGTAAAGGGTATGCTTATACCAAGGCCGGCCCATCAGCCCGTCGGGCGCAAGGAACGCTTGCTCGACGCTCACGAGCGCGCGATTCAAGTCCTTAGCCCGCGCTGTATCGAGCGGAGATCCGGGAATGGACTTGAGCGCGGCACCGGCGCGGCTGGCCGCTCCCTTCAACGCTGCCGCGGCATCGACAACAGCCTGAAGACTCGCCTGCGCTGCGCCCGCTTCCTGAGAGCGTTTCTCGATGTCACCGGCCATATTCCCGATTTCCACGGCGTAGGCCTCGTAATCGAATGGGAGGACGTCGGCTTCGCCGAGCCGCAAGGCAATGGTACCCAGCACGCGAGCCAAGCTAGCGTGGTAGGCGAAAGAGGGATCGCCGAAATGCTTCATCCAGTAGAAATCATCGTAGAGCGCATGATAGACGCCATACGGACCGCTGAATCCGACATCGATCGACGGAATGCCCGCATGATCGAAGAACGGGCAGAAATCTGAGCCGGCGCCCAGCGCACTTATAGGAACGTCCGGCCCCTGCCCGGCACCCGGCTCGCTGCGCGCCGTTCCCGAGGGTTTGGACCCATTGCGCGCCACCCGCTCCTTCCAAACTTCATACACGCTTCGACCCGCGTGCGGATCGGCAGCATCGCGCGTGACCTCGCGTACCAGATCCTTCAGCGATGGGGTTGCGGAACCATTGAAGTCGCCGCCGGAGACGCCCACATCGGTGTTGATGTACGCGACGGCTTTTGACTGCAATTCCGACAGATGCTCTTCGACCCACTCCGTGGATCCGATCAGTCCCGGCTCTTCTCCATCCCATTCGCACATTACGATCGTGCGGCGCGGCTTCCAGCCCGAGCGTGCCAGCTCGCCCAAGGCTCGCGCCGTCTCAAGCATCACTGTGGTGCCGCTCGATGGATCGACGGCGCCAAAAACCCAGGCGTCGTGGTGGTTGCCGAGGACGACCCATTCGTCGTCATCCGAGCCGCGCAGCCGGGCGATGACGTCGTATATCGTCCGTTGCTGGTAATCCATGGTCAGCTTCAAGTGCACAGTCGCCTGACCCGAGCCGACGTGATACGTAAAAGGCAGGCCGCCTTGCCACCCGTGCGGCACCTGCGCGCCGCCAAGATGAGGAAGAATGGCCGCGGCATCCTGCGCGTTGATGGGAAGCGTCGGAATTCGCGGGAGGGTGCGAGCTTCCGCCGGAGCCAGCCGCTTGGCGTCAGGTGTGGAGGCCACACCGGGCGTCAGCGGGTCGCCCGGATAAATCGAGGTGTACAGGATGGAGCCGCGCTGGATCCCAGACATCGGCCGCCACGGTCCGTGCGGGTAGGGATCGCCCGCGGCATAGCCGTCATCCGCCGGATCTGAATAAATGAGCAGTGCGGCGGCCTTGCGCTCTTCGGCAAGCTTCGCTTTGACGCCGCGATAACCCTGGCCGTACCGCACGATAACCACTTTGCCTTCCACCTTGACGCCCAGGTCGTCGAGCTGGCGATAATCTTCAGGCATACCGTAGTTGACGTAAACGACGGACGACGTGACCTCGCCGGAAGGAGAATAGGCGTTGAAGCCTCGTGCGGCGCGTTTGTCGTACGTGTCCTTGTCTCCCTCGAACGGTTCTTCGGGCGTCGCCAGCGCCTTTTTCTCGGGCTTGACGAGCTCTAGCTTCTCTTCGACAGGCACGGGAAGCCACACCGAATAGCTCGCCAGTTCGGCTTCGAAACCGTAGCTCCGATATTTTTCTCGCAGCCACTCAGCAGTGCGGTGACTTGCTTCCGTGCCCGCCATGTGGGGCTCGGCGGTGAGCTGCCGAAGATCGGCTTCCGCATGCTCCGCGTCCGGGACGTGTCGTAGTTCTTGTTCGAGCCTCCTTTCCGCATCCACGCGGGAGGCCGCGAACCCGCGGATGGCCGCCGGCAAGCCGGCACGTTCGCCCCGGGGCCTGTCGACGTGCTGCGCAGGCGCCTGAGCCTTTTGGGTTGACGGGCTCGGGAGAGCGGCAAGCTGCAGGCAGGTGCCTGCAAGCAGCGCCACTCCGCATGTCCCCAGGATTCGATTCATTTCCAACTCACGCAAACCAATCTTGCGTACTTGAAATAAATGCAACCATCCTCGCGATGCGAAGTCACTGATTCTAGCTCACCTTGAGATCGGCACGAGCAGAGAGTCTGCGGC
This sequence comes from uncultured Acidobacteriota bacterium, assembly GCA_963781005.1. Taxonomy (GTDB): domain Bacteria; phylum Acidobacteriota; class Terriglobia; order Acidiferrales; family UBA7541; genus CAWADX01. Next base: position 2,315,518 of record CAWADX010000001.1, on the reverse strand, counting down.
GTATTGCTCGTTCGGCTCCGAGACCCCTCTGCGCTGGCGTACAGATGTGTTTCGATTAGAAATCACTATCCCCTTTATTTTCAGCTACATGCGCTTTCGCGTCTCTTCGTTCGTGTTTCGATTAGACTCGCCACAGTGCCGGCGGGCAGGGCCAGCATTTTCCTGGCTCCGCAGCAAGGAACATTTTACTCGAACGGGTCAGGCTCTGCCGCGACGGCGCATTGCTTGACGCCACGTGTCAAGCGCCGTACGGTAGAGGAGGTATTCCTCGTGCGTCACGAGGTATATTTACCAGAAGGGAGAGGAATGAGAATCCTGATCAGCGGCTCCTCCGGACTGGTCGGAACGGCACTCTCGAACGCGCTGCGAGCGGATGGCCACACCGTCGGACGCCTCCTGCGGCCGGGAAAGCAGGCTGCAGCGGGGGACGTTCGCTGGAACCCTGATTCAGGGGAGATCGATCTTGCCGCCATGGAAGGCGCGGAGGCCGTCGTCAACTTGGCGGGCGCCTCCATCGGTGAAGGCCGCTGGAACGAAGGGCGGAAGGGGATTCTGCGCAGCAGTCGAGTGGACGCCACGCGTCAATTGGTCGAAAGCTTGCCGAAGTTGCAGCGACCGCCCCGCACGATCGTTTCGGCCTCTGCAATCGGCTACTACGGGGATCGCGGCGAAGAGGTCCTTACAGAGACGAGCCCGCCGGGAAATGATTTTCTGGCGCAGCTCGCTCGAGATTGGGAGGCCGCCGCCCTCGGCGCAGAGCGGTTTAGCATCCGCGCCGTGACTCTGCGCTTCGGAGTAATTCTCGCGGAGCATGGGGGCGCTCTGCCGCGGATGCTTCCTCCTTTCAAAATGGGCTTGGGAGGAAGACTCGGGTCGGGGAAACAATGGATGTCCTGGCTGACGATCGAGGAAGCAGTCCACCTTGTCCGGTTTGCCACCGAAAATCCTGATTTGCGCGGTCCGGTGAATGCAGTGGCTCCCAACCCGGTGCGTAACGCGGAGTTCACTCGCATGCTTGGGCTCGTGTTGCACCGGCCGGCGGTGTTTCCCGTCCCGTCATTCGTCCTGCGAGTCGCGCTCGGCGAGATGGCGAATCCGCTGCTGCTTGCGAGCCAGCGCGTCGTCCCGGAAAAACTGACCGGGCTGGGCTATTCTTTCAAGCACCCGAACCTGGAAACAGCGTTGCGCTCGCTGCTCCACCGAGACAGATGATGTCGAGGGTCAAACTCTTGTCGCAGCAAGGTCTTGGCGGATGATTGCTGTTGACATCCCAACGTGATTTGCTACCCTTTGAACGGAATAATATCCAGGGGCGGTTTGTAGTTTCTTCTTTGGGGGTTGGTGCAATGATCATCAAACAGTTCCTGACTATTTTTGTGGCGTTCCTCATGGCAGTGCCGAGCTGGGCGAGCTCCGCAGCAGTCGGGACGGTACAAGGCGGCGAGGCAGCCACGGTTCGCGGCGTGTCCATGGTGCCGGGCACGACCCTCTTTGACGGTGACACAATCACAGTCGGCTCGCGCGGGAACGCGCTGATTGCGTTCTTAGGCGGTGCGCAATTAATGCTCTCGGCAGACAGCGAGGTCGAGCTTTTGAAGGAAGCGGATCCTCAACCGATTCAAGTGGACGTCTCACACGGATTGGCAAGATTCCGCAGCACTGAAAAAACACCGGTCGAAGCCCTGTTGTATGATGCCACCGTCCGCCCGGCCAAGGGTGGCTATGGCGTCGGCTTCATCCGCATTTTGAGCCCCACCTCAGCGCTGATCGGTTCTGAAAAAGGCGAAATGCTTGTGACAACTGCGCACGACGGAAATAGCATGACGATCCCAGAAGGTATGGCCACGACTGTGGGGCTCGCGCCTGAAAAGGGGGAGGGGCGCCGCTTTACACGGCGCAGACACGGCGCTCTAGTCATCCTGATGGGGGCGTTGATCGTCGGCACGGTGGCGGGCGTAGCGACCGCTATAAATTTGGGCGAACCTTCCACCCATCCTTCGATTAGCCCGTTCAAGCCCTAACAAGCTTCTAAATTCCGAATCACGAGAACGCGCCCTTCCTCAGGGCGCGTTTTTATTTGGGGGCTGAGCCAACCGGCTAGTGCCGTTCCAACTTGATCGGGATAAGGATTGCCTGAGATAGCGTGCCAGCAGCCCTGGCGGGGCTCCAGAAGGATTTGCTCTGAATAGTTGGAACGGCACTAGAGGTCGAGTTGCGTCAGGAGCGATTCGAGGTTCGACTCGTCCACGATGAGGTCAGGGCTGGAGCCAGCCTGCTCTTCCGCCTCGTCGAAGGCCTGGAGGAGCCGCATTTTAGCTACCGCGTATTCCTCGGTGCCGGTTAATGCGCGACCGGTCTTCTTGCGCCAGCGATCCACAGCATCGCGCCGGACGAATATTTTTACGGGAAACATCGTCTTGCGGTCTCGAGACACCATGTACGTGTATTCGTTGCCCAATGAGAGTCCCCGGCGCGCCGGCACCACCTCGACGAAGTGATATTGGTATACGAATCCGCTGGCAGCGGAATAGCTCTTGATTCGGCGAACTGCCTCCGGCTTCGCCACGTCGGCATTATTCGGCGAACCCGAGCCAGTGTCAATGAAGCGATCCTTAGGTTCCTGGGCGAGTTTAAAGAGCGACAATTCCCGGAATGAAATCCCATCTGTTCCGTTGTGGAACGTTTAGATGCCAGCAGGCTCCATCCGTCGATATCTCGTGCGGCCTCGCGCTGCATCCCACTTGGCTAGCGCAAACCACTAAACCGTTAGAAGAATTGTAGTTATTCCTCTTTCTCGGAATTACAGCGCGTTCACTTCCCAGTGGCGCAGTCATGTTCCCGGATGGCACAACCCTTGCCTTGATGTCTTTCGTGCAACGAGCTGCCAAGGGAAACGGGTTGGACCGGAAGCCTGAAGGTACGTGGCGCGCTTCAACCAGGCTCTCAACGCGCGCGATGGATCGTTTGGGCTTCCGGGCGGCCGCACTCTTCATCGTTTGCAGGTTGGTCGCGGTTCTCTCGGGTTGTGGCGGCACCGGCTCGACCTCGCCTCCTCCGCCGCCGAGCGTGAGCGTCACCATCTCACCGCTAAGCGTTTCCGTCTTGCTGGGCCAGGCCCAATTATTCACGGCCAGCGTCGCGGGCACCACGAATACCAGCGTGATGTGGAGTGTGAACGGGGTTGCCGGCGGCAACGCCACGATCGGCACGATTTCGGCCGCGGGGATGTACGCGGCGCCGCGAATGCTGCCTTCGCCTTCGAGCGTCACCGTCTCCGCCACGAGCGTGGCCGCGCCCACGGCCAGCGGCTCTTCCTCCGTGAGCCTCCACAGCGACATCGTCGTCAACATTTCCCCCACGTCCGCGAGTCTTCCGACGGGCAGTTCTGAGGCATTCAGTGCCAGCATGACCAGCGCGAGCGATCCCAATCCGGGAGTGACCTGGAGCGTCAACGGGGTCGCGGGAGGCAATTCAACGCTCGGCACAATCGCGAGCACCGGCATTGCTTCCGCCACCTACGTCGCACCGGTGAGCCTGCCTTCGCCGCCCACATTGAACGTCACGGCCACGAGTGTGGCTGACCCGTCGAAATCGTCGAGCGCCAGCGTAACCATTCTTTGTGCGGCAGCGAATTCAGTTTCTCCGGCGACAGCGAGTGTCGCGCTGAGTCACTCGCAATCCTTTACTGCATCGCTCTGCATCTCCGCAGGCACGCAAATCACCTGGGATGTAAGCGGGATCGTGGGCGGCAACCCCGCCATCGGCACTGTCTCCAATAACGGAGGCAATACAACTCTCTACACGGCGCCCGCCAATCCCCCCGGGATGAATCAGGTCACCGTGCGCGCCTCGGCTCGATCGAACCCTCCTGAGTCCGCAATGGCCACGGTAACGATCTTCAGCAACATTGGCGTGAGCGTTTCACCGAATTCGGCGAGCGCTCTAGCCGGCCAACGCCTCACTTTCACGGCGACCGTGTCCAATTCCTCAAATCAAGCGGTGAGCTGGACGGCGAATGGAGTTCCGAACGGCAATGCGGCGGTGGGCCAGATTTGTTTGCCGAATTCAAACCCGTGCACTCCTCCCTCCGGGCCGGTACCAGGGAGCGTCGATTACCTCGCGCCGTCTTCGGTTCCATCGCCGAATCCCGTGGCGCTCGTTGCCACTAGCCAGGCCGATCCCACCAAATCTGCCGCCGCTCTCGTTACGATTGCGGGCGCAATTGCGGTGGTTGTGTCGCCCGCCTCCGCATCGGTCGCCGTGAACCAACGCGCCGCATTCATGGCCACGGTATTGAATTCGTCGAACCAGGCAGTGAGCTGGGCGGTGAACGGACTTCCGAACGGCAGTGCGACGGAGGGCCAGATTTGTTTGCCGAATTCAAATCCGTGCACTTCTCCGGCAGGGCCACTGACCGGTAGCGTGGATTACCTCGCGCCCTCTTCCGTTCCGCCGCAAAACTCGGTGACGCTCGTTGCCATGAGTCAAGCCGATCCCACCAAGACCGGAAGCGCTCAGGTGCTGATTGCTCCTGCGCAGCAAGTGAGCGTCGCAGTTTCTCCGTTCTACTCCTTTCTTGCCTCGACGGGTCAACTCGACAGTACCCAACAATTCACCGCCAGAATCTCGGGTACGTCGAACCAGGGTGTCACCTGGAGCGTGGCGAGTGCCGTTGCAGGGCAAGGCTGCGCCGGCAGCGGCTGCGGAACGATCGACACCGGCGGCCTGTACTCGGCTCCTGCGGCTGCGCCGTCACCCAACGCGATTCGCGTCACTGCGTCAAGCCAAGCCGACCCGACGAAGTCCGCTTCCGCGACCGTGGCCCTTACCAGCGGCCCGGTGATTCAGGCGATGTTTCCCTCGAGTGTGACTGCTGGAGCTGCGAGCAGCTTCACGTTGGCGCTCGAAGGGCAGAACTTTGTGGCGGGCACGAGCGGCGGGGCATCTACGATCCTCTTCGGCGGCAACGCCAGAGCCACCGTTTGCCCGAGCACCACTCGCTGCACCACGGTTCTTCAACCCTCGGACGTCGCGGCTACGGGATCGCCGGCCGTCCAGGTGGAGAACCCGGGCTCACCGCCTCCGCTTTCGAATCCCGTTTCTTTGGTCGTCGCTCCACTGATTTTTTCCCAGGATGTGATTTCGCTCAGTGCTACGCAACCTGTGGCGGCCGGCGAGGATGTTGTGGTGGTCGAGCCAACCACGGCAGCGGATCTCTCCCAGATCAGCGTGGATTTTGGCGGTCCGGTGACGGGAAGCGGCGGCAGCGCCGATTGTACATTTGAGGGCTCGCCGATTCCGGTGGCGCGCCCCGCAACGGGTTCGGCGACGGCCAGCATCTGTATCCATGGAAACTTTCTCGATCCGTCTTTCCTCTATGAGTTTTCGGGGCCGGGCGATATCAGCGTCGCTGCCTCGTCTCTGGCCGGCCTCTTTCCCAATCTGATTCGGCTCGACCTGACGATCCCGAGCAGCGCGTTTCCAGGTGTGCGCACGCTCTTCATCGCCACGCCCAATAACGACAGGGCCGCTTCGAGCGGCCTAATCGAGGTGAAATAACCATGCTAGGGTCGCGTTGTCTCGCGTTCTTGCTTCCGTTCATCCTTTTGTCTCCAGTTCTCGCGAAGACCGTCCGAGCTACGACGCTGGCGCACATGTCCATCGAACAAATGACGGCCGGGGCACGGGCGATCGCTCGCCTGCGCTGTGTGGCCAACTCGACGCTTTGGGAAGGAGGCGAAATCTGGACGGTCACAACGTTCGAGGTGGAGGACGTCTGGAAGGGTGCATTGCCGGCGAGGATTGCCGTCCATCTCCTGGGCGGACGCCATGGGCCTCTGACTTCCCACGTGGCCGGAATCCCGCGTTTTGCCGCGCATGAGGAAGTAGTTCTTTTCCTCGAACCGACTCGCGACGGCGATTTTTCGGTGACAAGCTGGGCGCAGGGAACATTTCGCATCCAGCGTGATCCTGACACGGGCAGCGAAAATGTCACGCAGGATACCGCCGGTTACCTCAGGTTTGACGCCTCCACCGGCCGTTTCACAGGTGAACGCATCCGCGGCGTGCCGTTAGATGAGCTGCGAAGGCGCGTGCTCGCCGCCACACAGGACATTGCGAGGAGCAAACGATGAAAAGAGCCGCAGCCTTTCTGACGATCTGGGCTTTTCTGTTGCAGGCTTGCTTTGCGCCGGCCGCGCACGGCTATACATCAGACTACACGGTCCCGAAGTCCGGAGGGTGCCCGCAACCGAACCATTGGGACGTCGCCTCTTCGCCCCTCAATCGGAGATGGAGCATTTCTTTGCCGCTCAATCCATCCACCATTCTTACGGTTGCGCCGAACGGCTCTTCGGCTCAGCTCGATGAAATCGAGCAGGCAATTCAGGATTCTTTCAGGGTTTGGACGGGAATCACCGGAACGACCTTGAACGCCGGCACGAATCCGAACGCTCTCGGGCCACTCGCGAGAACCGCCGACCAGAACGCCTGCGAGAACGATCAGGGCACAAATCCCGACGGGCTCAATACGATCTGCTTTAACCAGGCGAGCAGCGCCTTTGCTACTGGCGTCTTGGCTTTCACTCGCACGCTTGTTGCCGACGCGCCCGGGGAATCCCTGGGATCGAGCGGAACTTCAGCCTTTGCAGGGCAGATTTTGGATGCGGACATTGCGTTCCGCCCGGATGGCCAAGCGACTTTCGCAACGCCGGCGGCGCTTGCCTCACCGCAGGCACCGGGCGCCTATGACCTTGAATCGCTGCTGGCCCACGAATTGGGCCACTTCTTCGGCATGGACCATTCGGGCGTGCGCCGCGCCGTGATGTTCCCGTTCGCGCCGGCCCCCGGCACTTTCCTTGGCGATCGTCCCACGCCACAGGCGCCCGACGGGCCCTTGGCGGACGATGACCGCACCGGCCTTCGCGCGCTCTATCCCGACCCCAACGATACTGTGGACGTGGGCGTCATCAGCGGTCGAATCCTTCCCGCCAATCCGTTTGCAGTGGCTGCCGCGCTCCCGTCTTCGCCCGGACGGTTCCTGACAGGCATCTTCGGCACCGAAGTGGTGGCGCTGGATGCGGAGACAGGGGCGGTGGTGGCTGCCACGCTCGGCGGATGGGCCTGCGATCCGGCGAATCCTCCCGCGGTCTTCGACGGCTCCTTCCTCCTGGAGCGTTTGCCGGCGCCTCGGAACTACAAGATTTACGTAGAGCCTTTCGACGGCCTCGTGCAGGAGGGAGATATCAGTGAAGCGACTTCGAGCCTGTGTCGCGCGGACGTTTCCACGCCTTGTACCGTGCCGCGAGTGAATACGAACTTCACGGTGCGCGTTCGGCCGCCCTCGCCATGACCCCTGCCAGATTTTCGAGTTCGGTGACGACGCGGTCCAGCTCGTCCACCAGTGGATTTCCGCCGGCGGCCCGAAACGTTTTGACGAGCTCGCGGTAATACCACAGCGTGCCTTCTTTGCCGCCATGAAAGCGCGGCCACAACGATTCGCCGAGCGCGCGGTAGTCGAATAGAATTTCGCGAGCGTTGTAGAGTTTGTCGGCGGCGGAAACCAGGCGTGCTTCCGGCGGTGCGTCGCGAAGGTGCGCGATGTATTTTTCCTTGCGCTCGCGCCAGGGCGGTTTCGGCGACCGGAAGGAATCGGTGCAGCTTTTGACGATCCGCGCCACGGGGGGGCCGAATTTCTTCTCGATCGCTTCGAGCGTGATCAATCCGCCCGCATCCTCGATGGCGTCGTGAAGCAACGCCGCGATCGCTTGATCTTCGTCGCCGCCGTTTTGAAGCACCAGCGACGCTACGCCCAGCAGATGGCCGATGGTTGGCCGGTGGGGAACCTTCCGCGTTTGGCCTGCGTGAAGGCACGAGGCGTACACCATTGCTTTTCGGAATCGCGCCGTCAGGCGTGGCGCCGAAAAGCCTCGGATCGGCTCAGGATCGAGCGCATTCATTTTCGGGCTCGGGCAGAGCTAAATGGCGGACGAGAGAGCTGGTAGCGCTAGCGGGAATCGAACCCGCATTTCGGCCTTGAAAGGGCCGCGTGCTAACCGTTGCACCATAGCGCCGGAACGGATCGCGGAGCAACTTTTCATCGCCCCGCCACTCATCGGCCTATTATTGGGGATCAAGGAAGAATTCACAAGAGGGGTTCAGGCCGGCAGTTCATGCGTCCGCAACGGCGCCGCGACGCTTCGCTTCCCAGCCCATACGCTCGCGCAGAGACGTGATGTGGGCCACGTGATGCCGGCCGTGCCAGGCATAGAGGCCGAGCAGCTGATCCAAAGTCATCGCGCCTCGTTCGGGATGGCGGAACTGGCGCGCGAATTCTGCGGGCCCTAGCGAACGCAGGAGGACGACCCACCTTCGGTGCAAGGATTCGAGAAGCGTCAGAGAAGCTTCGATGGGCGTGGTCTGCGAATCCGCAAGCTCGGCCCAGAGTTTCTCGTCGTAGGGCTTGATCGTGGGTTCGTCTTCGGTCAGAGCCAGTTTGAATCGGATGTACGCATTCAGGTGGCTATCGGGCACGTGATGCGTCAACTGCCGGACGGTCCAGCCGCCGGGACGATACGGCGTGTCGAGTTGCTCCGCGGACAATCCCTCGACCGCCGCGCGCAGTTGCGCGGGCGCCTCTTCGATCGCGGCAATGAACTGGCGTCGCTTCTCTTCCGTCGCGCCGCCTTCCCACTTGAAACTGCCGATCGGATAGCGCAGGTCCATGCGTCCCGCTCCTTTACTGGCGGTCTTGGAACTCTTCGTGCCAGGCCATCTGAATGGCCTCGAGCTTGCCTTCATTCGACAATTTCGGATCGCCCGCAAATCCTTCGAGCTCGGTGACCCACTTATGGAGATCGGTGAAGCGCACTGTGAGCGGATCGAGATCCGGGAACTTTTCCGAGAGCCGCAGGCCGATTCCTTCGACATCGTCCCAATCAAGCGCGTCTGGCATCGTTATCCGTCCTCCGCGTGGCAGCAAGGCGTGCTTCTATGAGTCGTCTGCCCTCTCTAATGCTCTGCTTCCTTGGCGTAATTCTTGTTCCACTCGGGGATTTCCACCACCAGGTCCTTCGTGCCGTCGGGAACGCACTGGCATCCGAGTCGCGATTTGGGCGTTACGCCCGGCGCTTCGTCGAGCTGATCGAATTCCGCGTCGGTGGCCTCATTGCAGGATTCCAGGCCCTCATGCACGATCACGTGGCACGTGGAGCAGGCACACACGCCGCCGCAAGCATGATCCAGGCCCATCTGGAACCCGGTGGCAATGTCCAGAATGCTTCCCGGCAATCCGTCGTGGCCGTAAGGAACCTTTTCCGGCTCTACCTCGACCGTCTTTCCTTCCTTCACAAACGTGACTTTGAATTTCTTGGTCGCAGGCGTGTACTTCGTCTCTTCAATGTAGGGATTTTTGCCGCCCATTCCAGCTGCCTCCTTCGGCGCGGCTAAACTTCTTCCACGCGCTTGCCCTCAAGCGCCGTGTGCAACGCCCGGTTCATCATCACTTCGGCCAGGTGCATCGTGGCTTGGTTCAGCTCGTCCGTAAGCGCGCGTACGAGCTTGTAATCGTCGCCGGCCACGGCCGCACGCAGCCTCGCAACCGCTTCGTCAATCCCGCGGCGCTCCTCGGCGGAAAGCTCGCCGTCATTTTCGGCCGCCAGAGTCTTCTCCGTCGCGCGAAGAAGGATTTGGGCCTCATTGCGCGACTCGATCAACTGCCGCTCCGAAAAATCCTGCTCGGCGTACTCGATCGATTCCTCAAGCATCCGCTCGATTTCCGCGTCGCTCAGCCCGTAGCTGGGCTGTATTTCGACGAAGTGCTGCTCGCCCGTGCGCGTGTCGCGCGCCGCCGCCTGCAGGATGCCGTTCGCATCGATCAGGAACTTCACTTCCACGCGTGCCAATCCAGCCGGGCCGGGCGGCACTTTCAATTGAAAACGTGCGAGCGAGCGGCAATCCTTCGCGAGTTCGCGCTCGCCCTGCAGGACGTGGATGTCGATGCCTGTTTGGTTCTCGACGCCGGTGGTGAAAAGCTCCTGCGCGCTCGCAGGAATGGTCGAGTTCCGCGGAATAATCTTAGCCACCACGCCGCCCATGGTTTCGATGCCGAGTGAAAGCGGCGTCACGTCGAGCAGGAGCATCGTCTTGACGCCCGTCTCGAGAATATCAGCCTGAACGGCGGCCCCGAGCGCCACCACTTCGTCCGGGTTCAGCTCGCAGTGGGGTGCGCGGCCGAAATATTTGCCCACCGTTTCGCGCACCAGCGGGATTCGCGTCGAGCCTCCTACCAACACCACTTCGTCTATTTCGGGCGGGCTAAGCTTCGCGTCCGCCAGCGCCATCTTCACCGGGCCCATCGTGCGCGCCACAATGGGTTCGATCCAGCTTTCGAAATCGCCGCGCCGGATCGTGTACTTGTAGTCTTCGCCCGCGGGCAACGCCAACTGCCCTTCAGCGAAGCCCGCCACCGAGAGTTCGTGCTTGGATTGGATCAGGGCCTTGCGCAGCTCTTGAACGCGCTCCGGCGAAGTTCTGACGTCGAGTCCGAATCGCGTTTCCAGATCTCCCCCGGCGCGCGCGAGAAGTATATTGTCGATGTCGTCTCCGCCGAGGTGCGTATCGCCGTTCGTCGATAGCACCTGATAGATGTCGCCCTCGCCGGTCGAGATCAGCTTCAGGATCGAGATGTCGAACGTGCCGCCGCCGAAGTCATACACGGCCACGCGGCCTCGCTGCTGCCTGTGCAAACCGTAAGCCAGCGCCGCCGCCGTCGGCTCGTTCACCAGCCGCAGAACCTCGAGCCCGGCAAGCCTTCCCGCATCCTTAGTGGCCTGCCGCTGAGCGTCGTTGAAATACGCTGGAACCGTGATCACGGCCCGGTCCACCGCCTCGTGGAAGAATTCCTCCGCCCAGCCTTTCAATTCCCGCAAGATGAATGCGGATATCTCCGGCGGCGTATAGAGTTTTTCGCCCAACTGCACTCGAATCACATTCTGGCTGGCGGGATCGACGCGGAAGGGAAAAATCTTGAGCTCGTCCTGGACGTCGGCCACCCCGCGGCCCATCAAACGCTTCACGGAATAGATGGTGCGCTCGGGCTGAGTGAGCAGGCGGCGGCGTGCCGGCTCGCCGACCACGATCGAGCCATCCGCATCCACGCTGACCACCGAAGGACACAGGGGCGTCCCGTACGGCCCCGGAATGCACTGCGGCTTGCCCGTTTGCGCATCGAAGTAAGCGATCAGGCTGTACGTGGTGCCCAGGTCGATTCCGACTACGCGTCCCATGATTTCGCTCAGGCCTCCCCCAGTTCCTTCTGCACGTTTGCGACGAGGTTGCGAATGTAAGATCGGCGGTTCAGGATTTCATTCATCCGCGCCATCAATTTCGCGAAGCGCTCCTGCTGCGCCGCCTGGTTGCCTCCCGCCGCGTCCGCGTCCACAGTCTTGTCCCATTCGTTGAACGCCACATCCAATTCCGCATCTACATCGTCGAGCTTTTCTTGAAAGGTTTTTTGCGCCGCTCCCAGCCTCTCGCGCAGAGCGGCCAGATCGCCGGCCGCGCCGCGAGCCTCGCGCAGCTCGTCCAGCGATTCGTTCAGCTCGAACACTTCCTCGAGCAGCTCCGGAGGAGCTTGCTGCTTCGTCGTCCCTTCCTTCCGCATGCCCTTTTGCGCCAGCAGATACTCGACTCGCGAGATGGGATCCTGCAGCGCGCGGTACGCATCGTTCAGTTGCGAAGACCGCTCGAGCGAAAGACTGCGCTCGAATTCGCCGGCGCGCATGAAATTGTCGGGGTGCAGCTTCCAGCTCAACTGGTGGAATCGCTGTTCGAGCGCCGCCGGGTCCAGGCAAAGCTTCGGCGGGAGGCCGAAGAAGGAAAAGTAGCTGGCGCCGTGCGGCAGCGGCTGAATCTTGCCGCAGCCGGAGCAAAAATGCTCGCCGTGGGTCTGCGCCTTGCAGCTCCAACAGACGGCTTGGGCGCCGGCATTACTGCGGATTTGCGTCACACTCATTCGTCGTCCTATGTCCTCGCACTCCGGTTTGAAACCTGCGGAAGAAGACCGGGCAGGCGAGGCCGCCGAACTTAGGCCGTGAAGGAGCTCCCGCAGCCGCAACTCCGCGTCGCCGCCGGATTCTCGAACACGAAGCCCTGCCGGACCAATTCCTCGCGGTAGTCGAGCGTGGTGTTATTGAGGTAGAGATAGCTTTTCGGGTCCACGAAGATGCGCGCGCCGTTTTCCTCAAACACCTCATCGCGGTTGCGGGCCTGCGTTTCGAGGCGCATGGCGTAGGATAGCCCGCTGCACCCGCCGCCTTGCACGCCCACCCGCAGCCCGCCGGTTTCGGCGGGCACTCCTTCTTTTGTCAAGAGCTCGCGGATCTTCTCCGCGGCTTTCTCCGTTACGTGGATCATGATCGTCGTCGCGTCACCTGAAAACTCGCCGTGCTTGCGCGAGGCAAGCGTTGCAGCCGCCGGCGCGTCGGGTTACTCGCGCCCGTGAGCCGCAGCAGCTTCGCTCGCCGTTGCGCCGTCCGCATGGCCGCTCTTCTTCTTCCAGTCGGTGAGGGCCGCCTTGATCGCGTCCTCCGCCAGCACCGAACAGTGGATCTTCACCGGAGGCAGCGAGAGCTCGCGCACGATATCCGTATTCTTGATGGCCAGCGCTTCGTCCACGGTCTTGCCCTTCACCCACTCGGTGGCGAGCGAGGAGCTGGCGATGGCCGAGCCGCAGCCGAACGTCTTGAATTTCGCTTCCTCGATGACCCGCGTTTCCGGATTCACCTTCATCTGCAGCTTCATTACGTCGCCGCACTCCGGTGCGCCCACCAAGCCCGTACCGACGTTCGGATCGCTCTTATCGAGCGAGCCGACGTTGCGGGGATTATTATAGTGATCGATCACTTTATCTGAATACGCCATGTTTCCTCCGCTCTCTCTTTAAGTGCCTTTTTCAGGCGACTGCAAGAAATCCTTGCTAGGCTTTCCAGCTCATCTTGCTCAAGTCCACGCCTTCCTTCGCCATTTCGTAGAGCGGCGAAAGGGACCGCAGGCGGGTGACCGTCTCCACGACGCGCGCCACAACGTAATCGACTTCCTCTTCGGTGTTGAATCGGCCGATGCCGAAGCGAATCGAGGTGTGGGCCAGGTCTTCACCCACCCCCAGGGCCTTCAGAACGTAGCTGGGTTCGAGCGTGGCCGAAGTGCAGGCCGAGCCGCTCGATACCGCCACGTCGTTGATTCCCATCAGCAGCGATTCGCCTTCCACGTACGCGAAGCTGATGTTGATGTTGTGCGGCAGCCTATGGACCATCGAGCCGTTGATGAAGGTCTCATCGAGCTGCGACATAAGCTGGTCCTTCAGCCGGTCGCGCAGGCGGCTCAGCTTCTCGCTTTCGGCGGGCATTTCATTCATGCAAAGCTCGCAGGCCTTGCCGAAGCCGACGATCCCGGTGACGTTCAGCGTGCCCGAGCGCATTCCGCGCTCGTGCCCGCCGCCGTCGATGATCGCCGAAAGCTGGACGCGTGGATTCTTGCGCCGCACGTATAGCCCTCCCACACCCTTCGGCCCGTAAAACTTGTGCGCACTCATGGACAGCAGGTCGATGTTGTCCTTCTGTACGTCCACCGGGACCTTGCCCACCGCCTGCACTCCATCCACGTGGAACAGCACGCCCTTCTCTTTGGCAAGCTTGCCGATCTCAGCGATCGGCTGAATCACCCCGATTTCATTGTTGGCGTACATGATGCTGATCAGGATCGTCTTGGGGGTGATGGCGCGCGCGAGGTCATCGAGGTCGATGCGTCCGTCTTTGCTCACGGGCAGGTAGGTCACCTGATAGCCGTACTTTTCCAGCCGCTTACAGGTATCGAGAACCGCCTTGTGCTCCGTCACCTGCGTGATGATGTGGTTGCCCTTCTCGTGATACATCTCGGCGACGCCTTTGATCGCCAGATTGTTCGATTCGGTGGCGCCGCTGGTAAAGATGATCTCTTTCGGCGTGGCGTTGATGAGCTTCGAGATCTGCCCTCGCGCGTTTTCCACCGCCTCTTCGGCAGTCCAGCCGAACGAGTGGTTCCGGCTCGCCGCGTTGCCGAACTTCTCGCTGAAATAAGGCAGCATCGCGTCGAGCACCCGCGGATCCACCGGGGTCGTCGCGTGATTGTCCATGTAAATCGGAAGCTTGATTGCCATTCTTGCTCTCCTAAGCCCTAAGTTCGACGACTTCAGACGACGGGGCGTCGTCGGCCATCTGAGAAATTGTCACCTTATTGAGAACCTCGAGAATGCTCTCGTTCACGCGCCGCAAGGGCTCGCGTATCGTGCAAGTGTTGGTCTGGTAGCATTCCCCTCGGTGCGTCACACAGGATGTTATGAACAGCGGCCCGTCGATCGCGCTGATGGCTTCCAGTGCCGTGATCTTCGAAGGGTGCCGCGCCAGGACGTAACCCCCGCTCGATCCATGCCGCGCAGCCACCAAACCCTGCTTTGCCAGCTTCTGCAGCACCTTGGCCATCAGAGGCGTCGAAATCCCATAAACCTCGGCGATATCCGCCGCGCTGGCAGTTCCCTCGCCGCCGTGCATCGCCAAGTGTTTCAGGGCGATCAACCCGTAGTCCGCCTTCTTTGAAAGCTTCAGCACTGGTCATATGCGACCAATTCAGTCGCATTTAAATTTTAGTCCCCTCGGCCCCTGAATGTCAAGTCCAGCCATCCCCACAACCCGCACGGGACCAATCCCTTAAACGAGGACCATTTTAGTCGTGTATGTCAAACGGGCCTCAGCGAAGGGCTCGTGGCGGCAACTGAACGGTGATGAACCGGACTCAAACGGGGACCACTGGCGGCGGGTTCGGTCTGCCGAGGGCGCTAGGCCCGGGTCTTAAATTGGTGGAGGGGCTGTGCCAGCCGAGAACCCTGCCTCAGGGTTTAGGGTCAGGTGGCCGGGTGCTGGCCGACGCATGGGGCCAGTGCTCAGCCGCGCTCACTGCGATTCGGCACCGGGGCGGAGTTGTTCCTCGTTGGGGAAGATCCGCAGTCCTTTGCGGAGAATCTTGCGAGCCGCTGCTTCATCGCCGGCGGAACGGTAAGCCGAGGCGAGTTCCGTGTACACCCTTGGGTCGCGGTCGGGAAAGTAACGCACCACGAATTCCAACTGCGTTTCTGCTCCCTTCCAGTCGCTCTGCATGGCATCGAGGGCGGCCAGATCCCTGTGACCAACATAGCTATAGGGCTCACGTTCGAGTGCCGTGACGAGGACCTTCTGAGCCCGCGCGGGGTCGCCCGCGAGGACCAGATAGTTCGCGAGAACGCAATAGGGAACGTCGCCGACGCCCGGGTCTGCTGCGATTCGGTGCGCCTGCCACTCTGCGGCCTGTTTCCAGTTTTTGCGGTCTCGTTCCAGCAGCGCCATGGATTCGAGAGCCGCGACGGAATTCGGTTGGCGCGCCAACGTCGCTTGCGAGAGCTTCTGGGCCTCATCGGGGCGGGCCTGGCGCCGCGTGACTTCGGCCAATCCGAGTTCGGCATCGAGTGAGAGCTTATCCATTGCCAGGGCACCCTCGAACGCGGCTCGAGCTTCCGGCAATCGATTGCGAGAAAGCTCCAGACGGCCACGCAGTAATTGGAGGTGCGCACTCGGGGGCTGCTGTGCCAAGGCCTGCAAGAATGGCCAGGCCTGTTGCTCTTCATTGCGGTTAAGGAGGGTCTCCGCAGCAGCTTCCCCGAGAACGGGCCGTCCGGGCTCATCTCCGGCGAGATTGGGAGGCAGCAAGGTGCGACGAGAGGAGAGAATCATTCGCTGGTTCTCCCCCAGAAGATTGCGGGCCAGCATGCCGCGAGGGGCGCGATACTCCAGAATCGTGTGGTCGTCCGTATTATGTGGTGCGTCCGAGGCCAACTGGCGCAGGGCTGCGTCATCGAGTAAATAGAACGCCACCAGGCCTTCGGGCTGACGCAGCCCGAGCGTCATGAAATCGGCGCGCAGCGAATCGTTTGACCAGAGGCCGCGCAGGCGGTCGAAGGACACCGGTGCGGGCTCGGTTCGGGCCACCAGAATCAGGTCCGGCGAGTTTCCGCGCCATAGCGTCACCTGCGGAAACTGTGAGACGAAAGTCCCCAGCACCATTCGCAGGTCGTCCGGGTAGAGCCAGTAAGCATGAAGCCATTGCACGAACATGCCGCCCGGAGCAAGGTGCTTGCGCGCGGCGCGGTAGTATTCCTCCGTGAATAACGAGGCCACGCCGGCAATCCAGGGGTTCGAGGGCTCGGAGACGATCAGGTCATAGGTGTCGTTCGACGTCAGCAAGAAGTTGCGAGCGTCATCCAGAATCAAGTGCAACCTCGGGTCGCGCAATACGCCCCGATTGAGCGTCCCCAGGTACGCAGCAGCCTGAATCACCGCCGGCTCGATTTCAACGCAGTCGATTCGCTCGATTTCCGGGTAGCGAGCCAGCGCCGAAGTCGTCATTCCACCGCCGAAACCGATCACGAGCACGCGACGTGGAGCTGGATGAAGAACGGCTCCCAGATGGCCGAGCAACAATTGCGTCGGCGTATCGACGTTCGAAGCGTCCGCCTTGCCATTGGTGAGTAACGCCAGGTAGTTGTACGCCTTCACTACCGTGATCGAAGCATTCAAGCCATCGGCCGCGAAGACAAGATCGGTCAGGTCAGCGCTTTCGGCAGGAGTCAATCGTTCAGAGGCGGTCCAATATAGCGCCGTGCCGAAGTGCGCGAGTGTGCGGTTGTAAACGACGCCGGACCAGCCCGCCGCTATGATCCCTGCCAAAAGCGCTAAATTAGCAACCAGGGCCGTGACCCGGCGGGGCTTCGATCGCAGCACCAAGAGCAATGCCAGCAGCACATTCAACGCAGCCGCCAGAGCCAAGACCTTGAAACCGCCCAGCCACGGCACCAGCCAGAAGCCCGTCGCGATTGCTCCCACGATTGCGCCAAAAGTGTTGGCTGCGTAGGCTCGTCCGACCCCCTCAGCATGCCCTCCGGAAATTTGGGTGTCACCGGCGATCAGGACCGTGACGATCGGAAAGTTGAAACCGAAGACCATGGCCGTCGGCAACAGGGCCAGTGCGCTCGACACAAACTGCGCCAAAACCAGCCCGCCGAAGCTGGCATGCGTGGCATGCAGCAGCGGCGGCACCACTCGCGGGAGTTGCTGGAACAGAGCCAGGAATGCGATGGCCGCGAGCGCTGTGGCAGTCTGCGTTCCCGCAAACGTCCCCAGAGAGACCGAATGGCCGCGCGCGAGCCACTTCTCTGCGGCGAAACTGCCCAGGACAATGCCCGCCAAAAAAGTTGCGAGCATCAGCGTGAAGGCGTAAGTGGAGCTGCCGAGCATCGTCGCCAGCAAACGGGTCCAGCCGATTTCGTAGGCCATGGCGGTGGCCCCGACGACGCCGAAGCCGGCAAGCAAGAAGTAGGGCTGGGGTCGGGAGCTTTCTCGCGCGCGCGTTGGTGCCGGCGTGACCCCGGCATCGAAAGAGCGGCTACAGATGAGCGCCACAACCCCGGCCAACAAATTGAATCCAACACTCACGGCAACCGTGAGTCGCAATCCAATGGCGGGAAGCAGCACAAATCCCGCGAACAATGTGCCAATCACCGCGCCGGCCGTGTTGACCCAGTAGAGCCGGCTCAGACGCGTGCCTAGCTCTGCGGAACTGCGCGTCAACCCGCGCACCAATATAGGCAGGGTTCCGCCCATCAAGAATGTCGGCACGATAAACACCACAGCCGCCCCGACCAGCCGTAATGCAAGCGGCCCTAGCCAGGAGCTGGCAGCGGTGTGGTAAGCCGCTACGTAAAGTGTTTTCACAACAGCGAGGCCGGCGAGAGACAGAGCCCCCGTAACGGCGACGCCCAACTCGACCCAACCATAGGCCGCCACAGAGGGCGCGCGTCGCTCACTCCACTTGCCAAACCAGGCGCTGCCCCAAGCAAGTCCGCCCATGAATACGGCGAGCACCGTGGCAATGGCATACACAGTGTGGCCAAACACCAACCCTAACGCCTTGCCCCATGCCACTTGGTAGATGAGTCCTGCAACTCCGGAAAGAAAAAAGCAGGCCAGGATCGCGGCGAGAACACCGCGGCGCGCCGGGGCGGTTCCGTCTAGGTGCGACAACCCCGTTTCAGCTTCTGCTTCGAGAATGGGCATGTTCTGGGAATTCCCTTCTGTCTCGTTTCTTAAGTGAAGGGCTTTAGACATTTCTATACCTGGGCTCCCGAAATGCAATCGAGAACTCGGATTCAGGTATCCAATCGAAAAGCCCTTGCCGAGCGGAAGGGACTAGCAGGAATACGTCAGTGGAAGGCTTGAGCAAATTCAGAGTGCTGCGCCCACCAGGCGCGCCATGCAGCCGCGTCCTCGCCCAGGGACGCGCCGGTGATGCCGCGCAAGGCCTGGAACACCCATGGGCGTGAGGTGGAATCGAAGGCAGGGTCGTCCATGTCGCTAAGGAGTTCGGGAACTGCTCTTAGGCGCTGTTCTTTCGTCAGCATGCCCGACTGAGCCAGGCTGCAGGCAGCACGCTCACGCACTCGCGGCGAAGGGTCGTTGTGGAAAACGTCTAGAAGCGCGCGGATCGTTTCATCCGTTCCCAGGAGGGCCAGACCTTCAACCGCCCAGTAACGTGTCCCTTGATCCGGGTCCTGCGTGTACTTGAAAATCATGTCGAAGGCGCGCTTTGGTTCCACGCCGCGGTTCCCCAGAGCGCCCAGCATCCAGAGCGCCCAGGCGCGGGCGCCTGGGTCGTCCTCGATTCGAAGCATCAGGCCGTTCGCCGCCCGCTCGCTCTTGGCAAGGTTGTTGGTTGCGAGGTACAGCTCGATCCCGGCGGCGCGAACCCGAAGATCGTTGGAGTTCATGGCCGTGTCCAGCTCCCCTGAAAGCTCCGGCGTGAAGTTGAGCCGGCCCTGCCACGCGGTCAAGCGCTCTCCGAGCAGCTCGATGGCGCCGTCGTAGCGATTGATCGATTCCTGCAGAAGCAGCTCCGCTTGTTCTTGGGGCGCCATTCCGGTCAGTTCTCGGGTCAAGCGATCGGAGAGCCGTGCGGGAGAAGCAGGCAGGGGATGACTGCCGAGCTGGACGAGGGTTTCGAATCCCGCCCACGCCGCTCGAACCTTGGCCGGCCGCAAGGCGAAGAACAGCAGCACGAAGGCGACGCAGGCTAGAATGCTGCGGAAGCCCCGCCGACGCGACTCCAGGCGTTCTGCTTCGGCTGACGGGTCTCGGCTGAAATCGTCCATGCGGTCCACCTCGTTTAGCGTTGAAGTTATGTCCAAGCTAGGGTGGGGCGAGGAGACCGACAATGGTACGAACAGCCTGTACTGCGGCAGTTGTCTTTATAATTACCTCCCCAAAGTAATGCCTGGTCGCCGGGCCTCAACCGCCAACTCCGCGCCTGGGTTACGTCTACATGTGGACGAGTACCGTTACTGGCGGCCGCAAATTTTTGGTAGTACACTGCGTCGGGCCCGACGGAGCTATGTGGAGGAGATACCACGCCGCGTCCTCGGCGCTGGGTTAAAACTGAAAATGGATATGGCTTGGACAGTGCTTGCTATCTGTGTGGTTGTAGGCGCCGCTTTCTGCGCTTTCGCGCGGCATTGGCATCGGCTGCTTTCACATCATTCCTGGGCCATCCGACGACTCAATGAGCGACTCCAGACCCTCGAAGCGGTGGAAGATCCTGATTTTCGCCGCAAGCTTGGCGATTCGACTCCTTCACCCCTCGAACGCGTCTATACCTTCAGCTTCCGGCTGAGCGACCGCTTCTGGCAGGAAACCCTGCAGGCGTCTCCCGAGCAAAGAGACTACGTGAGGACGTACGGGAAATTTCTTGGCTCCGTGAAAATCGAGCGATGGAGGAGCCACGCTGTCATAACCCTGTATGAGATCCTGCCCCAAAGCCAGTCGGCAGGATGGCAAACTCGGTGTCTCGATGTCTATCCTTCCGGAGACGGCTATTTCGAAGCTTCGCCGAGCCAGACCGATGGAAGTAATCTCTGGCAACTGCCCCTCGCTGCGCCCGGCACCCAAGCTTCGCCGGAGGCGGTGACGAGCCTCGAGTTGCGGCTCGAAGGTGACGCACTGGCGCTTTGTGCGCGGCGCGGCCCTCCCTCCGCGGGACTGGACACTGCCACGACTCTTTCTGCTGAAGAGAGCATTCTGTTCCTGGTTCCGCTGGATACGGCGAAGCTTGCGCCCTTCAGGAAAGGGAATGGGTCGGACAATCTAGCGGGAATCCACGGAGCGACAATTCATCGCGGCAGCGCCATCCAGACGAATTCGTGGATGATGCTCTACGAATACGAAGATGAGCGGCAAGGGTTCGATTGGCAGCTATGCATTCGAGACTTGGTGAAAAGAGCCAACTGGGAACAGTGGAAGGTTTGGAGAACCACGGAAACGCGAAACTCGAGTTAAGGACGCCGGCGCGTCCGAGCAATCGTTGTAGTCGCGCTTGCGTCTAGGCCGGCGATTTCGTGGCCGCGAATGAGACGTTCGTTTTTAGTTTGCCTGTAGCGCACGCCATGCCGCCTCCGCTAGGAGCGCTTGACCAGGTTTTCGTTTTCTGAAGGCCTCGGCACAACCTAAGGCTAGTCACTATGGGCAACCGTGACGACAGTGGTTGTCGGTTGCCGGTTAAAGAAAAAGACCGACTCCCGATTCGCGATAGCGCGGGTTACGCTGTGTGCCTGTTTGACATACGGCGCAGAGCCGCAAGCAAAAGGAGGCGGTCCATGAAAACGATACGATTCGTTGGTCTCGATGTCCATTCCGAGAAGATTGCAGTGGCGGTCGCTGAATCTGACGGTGAGGTGCGCTTCCTCGGCGTCATTCCGAACCGCGAGGACTCCGTTCGTCGAATGATGCGAAAGTTGGGTGATCCACCGAGCCTTCGAGTGTGCTATGAAGCGGGCCCGACCGGGTACGTGCTGTACTGGCAACTGACGGCCATGGGCGTCGAGTGTGATGTGGTGGCGCCGACGCTGGTGCCGGTGAAGTCGGGCGACCGGGTGAAGACGGATCGACGCGATGCCGAAAAGCTGGCCCGGTGTCTTCGCGCTGGCGACCTGACGAAGGTGTGGGTGCCGGATGCGGCGCACGAAGCGCTTCGCGATTTGGTTCGCGCCCGCGAATGCGCGAAGCGGGACGAGCTTCGAGCGAAGCATCGGCTCGGGAAGTTCCTGCTGCGGCACGGCCAGCGTCGCCCGGACTATCTCAAGGCACCGTGGACGACGAAGCACCTGAAGTGGATCAAGACCGAAGTTCATTTTGACCAGCACTCGCAGGAAGTAGCGCTGGCCGACTACGTACACGAAGTCGAGCACGCTCTGCTCCGCGTGGAGCGGCTGAACATTGCGGTCCAAGAAGCGGCGCGATCGGTTCCTCCTGAGATGCGTGCGGTGATGGATGGCCTGCAGGCGCTTCGCGGCGTGGCCGAGATGGCGGCTATCACGATCGTGGCGGAATTGGGCAAGATCTCCCGCTTTCAGGGAGCCAAGCAACTGATGGCCTACAGCGGTCTGGTGCCGAGCGAGTACTCGACGGGCGAACGGACCGCGCACGGCGGGATTACCAAGACGGGCAACGCCCACCTGCGACGCGTCGTCATGGAGGCGGCCTGGGCCTATCAGTACAGACCTTGGTTGGGCGGCGAGATTCTGAAGCGGCAGAAGGGAGTCAGCGCGGAGGTGCAGGAGATTGCGTGGAAGGCGCAGAACCGGCTTCATATGCGATATCGAAAGCTGCTCAACCGCGGAAGGAACAAACCGCAGATCGTGACCGCTGTCGGTCGAGAGCTGTTGGGATTTATCTGGGCCATTGGTGTTGCAGTTGAACGCGAAATGCCGGCCGCGAATACTGCGGCCGCATAGGACCACAAGGGGAAGAAGTTCGGCAGCAGAGGTAGCGGTCGAGGGTTTCACGACAAGGAGAATCCTCATTTATTTTATGCAGTAGGTCTCTGTTATGACTGAACCTGCGCATCTAGTGCGAGGCAGCTCCCGACGAATCATGAGCATGCGGTTCCGACCCGCGAATATCAGAATGATCAAACGTCGCGCTGACAGCCTCGACCGCTACCTGTGCTGCTGCCTCTTCACCAAACACGAACAAAACATCCTCGCGCGTCAGCGAAAAAAGTTGTTGACGCGGTTGCCCATATCAAAATAACAGCGTGCTCGCCGTTGGTCTGATTTACGTCGGCCTCATCGTCACGATGGTGGGTACTGTTTCCGTCGTCAAACCCCTGAGTTTTGTGGGGATTGATAGCCGCCTGCGGGGTGTCGTCGTTGGGGCGCTCGGGTTGCTGACTGCCGGCGTGGGCTGGGCCTTCCCGGCGAAAGAAGTGCGGGTGACCGCTTTCCAAACGCAACTCGATCGATTTGCGCCGGTGTACCAGTTCCACGAGGTCCACTCCATCCGAGTGATGGCGCCCAAAGATCGAGTCTACCGTGCAATCAAGTCGGTAACTGCGGACGACATTCTTTTTTTTCGAACGCTCACCTGGCTTCGGCGCCTCGGCCGTCCGGGTCCCGAAAACATTTTGAACCCACCCGGGCGGTCACCGCTGGTGGACGTTGCAACACGCACAGGGTTTTTACTTCTGGCTGACGAGCCTGGACACGAGATTGTTATAGGAAGCGCGGTGATGGCTCCGCGCGGGTGGCGCCCCAAGAGACCCCTGACACCAGAGGATTTCAAGACCATCCGCGATCCCGGCTTCGCAATTGCGACGATGAATTTCCTGGTCGAAGACGCCGGCCACAACGCTTGCGCTGTCACCACAGAAACCCGGGTGTATGCAACAGACGCGCCCGCTCGGCGGAGGTTTGCGATTTACTGGCGCGTTATTTACCCAGGCAGTGTACTGATTCGGCGCATGTGGCTTCGAGCTGTGAAGCAGCGCGCGGAAGCGCCATCGCCGTGAGACCCACCTTCGGCCCGACGCAGCGCCTTGACCATGCAAGCGGCCGGTGGCTATCTCAACTAACCCTACGATACCGTCTATATTCAGGCTAGTTCTGCGGGCGGGAAGCTTCTTCGGATTGTGCAGCCAGGAATTGAACAACAGCTTCATTCGCAGCAATCGGTTGATCGGTAGCGAAAATGTGACTCGCGCCTGGAATTATCATGACTTTCGCGCCGGAAATGCGTTTCGCAATCAATTTGCTATTCTCCGGTGGGATAAGCCTGTCAGATTCTCCGTGAATCAGGAGCGTCGGCGCAGCAATTTGTGAAAGTCGGCTGTAAGCCTCCCAAGCCATGATGGCTTGTAATTGGGCCAAGTACCCTTGCGCCGTCGGATACCATTGGACGCGTATTTTCATATCTTCGGCGATGCGCTGGGGAGGCGTGGCTGGATCATAGATGAAAGGGTCAATCGCTTTCGCGGCTTCGATCGGGTTCATCCCGCGGCGCATCAGAACTTGGAGTACTTCGGGTTCCGCCTGCACCGCTGTAGGGCCGCCGGCTGCCGTGCATCCAAGAATGAGGGACCTCACCCGTTTTGGATATTGCAGCGCGAACTCCTGCGCGATCATGCCGCCCATTGAAACACCGTACAGGTGTGCGCTCTCGATACCAGAGGCGTCCAAAACGGCCGCAGCATCCGATGCCATCAACGCAATCGAATAGGGTCCAGGAGGGACGTCACTGCGACCGACTCCGCGATTATCAAAGGTGATCGTTCGGTACCTAGTAGCAAGGACAGGGCGCGTGCGATGCCATAAATAAGAGACCCATCCAAGCCCCATAATCAGCAGCACGGGCGGGCCCTGTCCTTGCTCTTCCCAATAGATTTTCGTGCCCTGATTTTCAGTGAAAGGCATGCGAAGGGTTCAGGCGAAGCACTCGATTTATATTCGCTTAGAGCGAAAATTATTTTCCCTATGCATCCGCCACTTTCAAGATGAGTTTTCCGGTGTTTTCGCCATTGAAAAGTTTCAGCAGGGCTTCGGGAAAAGTCTCAAAACCTTCGATAATGTGTTCGCGCGTCTTCAATTTTCCGGCAGCGATCCAACCTGCCATTTCACGCGCACCCTCGCGATAGCGGTCGGCGTAGTCGGACACCACCATGCCTTTCATGCTGGCGCGATTCACGAGCAAGGATAAATAGTTGGAAGGGCCTTTGATCGGCGTGGTGTTGTTGTACTGCGAGATGGCGCCGCAGATGACGATGCGCGCACCACGGGCAAGTTGAGTAAGCACCACATTGAGAATGTCGCCGCCAACGTTGTCAAAATATACGTCAACGCCTTTTGGGCAGTGGGTTTGCAGAGCCTTCCGCAGATCTTCTGATTTGTAATCAATGGCGGCATCGAAGCCGAGATCGTTCACAACGAATCGGCACTTCTCGGCGCCGCCGGCGATTCCCACCACGCGGCAACCCTTTATTTTAGCGATCTGGCCCACGACTGTGCCTACCGCGCCGGCAGCGCCGGAAACTACAACGGTCTCGCCCGGCCTGGGCTGCCCGACATCCAGCAGCCCGAAATAGGCGGTCATCCCCGGCATGCCGAGCGTTCCGAGATAAGTCGGCAGAGGCGAAAGTTTTGGGTCAACTTGCGAAAGGCTGCTGCCGTCGGTGATCGCAAAAGTCTGGACGCCCAGCGGGCCGTAGACGTAGTCGCCCGCCGCAAACTTAGGATTTTTTGATGAAAGGACCCGGCCCAGTGCGAGGGCGCGCATCACTTCGCCGATTGCCACCGGCGGAATATACGATTTTCCTTCATTCATCCAGCCCCGCATGGCGGGGTCGAGAGAAATGTAGAGAATTTTCACAACCAACTCGCCTTCGTTCGGCTCGCGAACCTTTTCTTCCTTATAGTTCCAATCGCTGCGCTTCGGCATGCCCAGAGGCCGCGCAGCAAGCTCGCACTTATGATTTATTTCGGCCATCGTTAATCCTCCGCCCGCAGGCGCATGGGACTACTTCCAAAGGCGCCGGAATGCAGCCATGGTCGTGACAGTTGCTTACACATGAAGGTTACCAACGCGGACGGCATTGTATATAATCGCCTGCACTATGACAAACCAGGAGACGCTCTATCAAGTAGCGCATCATGTGGCGACCGTTACCCTCAATCGCCCGGATAAACTAAATGCCTGGACGGCCATCATGGAGCGTGAGGTGCGCGATGCCATCGAAGATGCCGAGCGCGATGAAAACGTTCGCGCGATCGTCCTGACGGGCGCCGGACGCGGTTTTTGTGCCGGAGCGGACATGTCGCTTCTAAGCAATGTAGCCGAGCACGGTTTGGACGAGAGAGGCCGCGAGCAAGCGCTGCGCAATTCCGCCAGCGGCGAACGGTCCGAAATACGCACTGATTTTCAAAAAAAGTACTCTTACTTTCCCGCGATCGCAAAACCCGTAATCGCCGCCATCAATGGTCCCGTCGTAGGCCTTGGGCTCGTGATTACGTTGTATTGCGATCTGCGTTTTGCTTCGGATGCCGCGCGCTTCAGCACGTCCTTCGCGCGGCGCGGCCTGATCGCCGAGTACGGGCTAGCCTGGATGCTGCCGCGCCTTGTCGGTCCGGCAAATGCTCTCGATTTGCTGTTCTCCGCGCGAATGGTAGATGCGGGCGAAGCGCTGCGGATGGGATTGGTAAACCAGGTTTTCCCCCAGGACGTTTTTCTCGATAAGGTGCAAGAATACGCACGCGATCTGGCGTCCACCGTCAGCCCGCGTTCTCTCCGCGTGATCAAGCGCCAGGTGTACGACGCCATGTTCCAGACGCTCGAAGCGGCATTTGAATTTTCCGAACGCGAGATGCTCGCAAGCTTGCAGTCCGAAGACTTTAAGGAGGGTGTCGCGCATTTTCTGCAGAAGCGCGCGCCCTCTTTCACGGGTAAATAAAGCAAACCCAATGAACTTCGAATTCAACGAGAAAACGAAGGATCTGCAGGGGCGGCTGCAGGGTTTCATGGACGAGCACGTTTATCCCAACGAGCAGCGATTCCACGACGAAATCCGGCGCGACCGCTGGAAACCGACGCGGATCATGGAAGAGCTGAAATCGAAAGCTCGAGCGGCGGGCTTATGGAACCTCTTTTTGCCCGACCATGAAGACGGCGCGGGCCTGACGAATCTCGAATACGCTCCCCTCTGCGAAATCATGGGCCGCAGTGAAATGGCCCCGGAGGCGTTCAATTGCTCGGCGCCCGACACCGGGAACATGGAAGTGCTCGCGCGCTATGGCACGCCGGAGCAGAAGGAAAAATGGCTGAAACCGCTGCTGGCCGGAGAAATCCGGTCGTGCTTCTCAATGACCGAACCTGAAGTCGCCTCGTCGGACGCAACCAACATCAGCGCGAGCATTCTCCGCGACGGCAGCGAGTACGTTATCAACGGCCGCAAATCGTGGTCTTCCGGCGCGGGAGACCCGCGCTGCAAGGTCGCGATATTGATGGGAAAGACGGATCCCTCCGCTGCGCCTTACACCCAGCAGTCGATGGTCCTGGTGCCATTGGACGCACGCGGAGTGAGAATCGTCCGATTGCTCAACGTCTTTGGATACGACCACGCACCTCACGGCCACGCCGAAATCACATTTGAGAACGTTCGCGTGCCGGTCTCGAACATTTTGCTGGGCGAGGGGCGCGGATTTGAAATCGCGCAAGGACGCTTGGGGCCCGGGCGAATTCACCATTGCATGCGTTGCATCGGCGTCGGCGAGCGGGCGCTCGAAACAATGTGCAAACGCGTGCAATCGCGCGTGGCGTTCGGCAAGCCGCTCGCCGAACAGGGAACGATTCGCGCCGACATCGCAACGTCTCGCATGGAGATCGAGCAGGCGCGCTTATTAACCCTGAAAGCCGCCCACATGATGGACACAGTGGGAAATAAGGCAGCGCGTACGGAGATCGCGATGATCAAGGTGGTTGCGCCGAACGTGGTGTTGCGCGTGCTCGATCGCGCCATTCAAGCGCATGGCGGCGCCGGCGTTTCACAGGACACGTTTCTGGCCGCTGCGTGGGCAAATGTCCGCACGCTACGTTTGGCTGACGGCCCTGACGAAGTACATACGGGAGCCATCGCGAAAATGGAGCTTAGAAAGTGGGGGAAGCACCCCCAATAACCTCATTGCATTCGGTCCGGAGTTCCAGATCCGAGGAGGAGATATGGCAAGCGCATCGAAGAATACAACAAATATTCCAGGGCCGCCGACATTTGCGACGGCTGTTGAAGAGCGCCGCCATCGCAAGCAGCATCTCGCCGCTGCGTTCCGGCTGTTTTCTCTCTTCGGATTCGATGAGGGAGTTGCGGGCCACATCACCGCGCGCGATCCGGAACGACTGGATCATTTCTGGGTAAACCCGTTCGGGATGCACTTCGGCCAGATTCGCGCTTCGGATCTTATTTTGGTAAACCATCGGGGCGAAGTCGTCGAAGGGAAATATCCTGTCAATGCCGCCGCCTTTGCCATTCATTCACAGGTGCATGCAGCACGGCCGGACGTCATTGCGGCGGCGCACGCTCACTCCCTATATGGAAAATCCTGGGCGTCGCTCGGCCGGCTCCTCGAGCCGATCACCCAGGATTCCTGCGCTTTTTATGAAGATCACGGCCTCTTTGCGGAGTTCACGGGCGTGGTGTACGAAAAATCCGAAGGGGAGCGAATCGCTCATGCTCTCGGGCAGCGCAAAGCGGTGATCCTGAGGAACCATGGACTTCTAACTGTGGGCCACAACGTGGATGAAGCCGCGTGGTGGTTCATCACCATGGACCGGAGCTGCCAGGCGCAACTTTTAGCCGAAGCGGCGGGCGAGCCAGCAAAAATTGATCCTGCCAGCGCAACAACGACTCGAGAGCAGATCGGAAATCACTTGGCGGGCTGGTTCCAGTTTCAGCCGCTCTTTGCTCGTATCGTTCGCGAGCAGCCCGACTTGCTTGAGTAAAGTGCGATTTACGGCAACCAATGACGCCACGAGATTTCCATGCCGCCACTCAAGATTGAATCTTTGCAATCTATTAAGGACTGGGTGGGACGTGAAGTCGGCGTGTCCGATTGGTTTACTATCACGCAAGATCGGATTAGCCAATTTGCCGAAGCCACGGAAGACCGCCAGTGGATTCATCTGGATCGTGAACGCACCCGGCACGAATCTCCCTACCGCACGACAATCGCACATGGATTCCTAACGCTTTCCCTCGTCAGCTTTCTCATGAAGGAGGCCCTTCAAATTCAAAGCGGGGTCCGGATGGCCATCAATTACGGGTTGAATCGCGTGCGCTTCCCCGCCCCCGTCCGAGTGGATTCGAGAATTCGCGGTCGCTTCACGCTTCAATCGGTCAAAGATTTACCGGATGCGGTGGAAGCTATCTTTTCTGTCTCAGTTGAGTGCGAAGGCTCCGACAAACCGTGCTGCGTCGCGGAATGGGTGGTTCGATACTATCCTTAGCTCCTCCGGAAACTTCAGATCACGCCCGTTTCAGCACAGTGCAGGGACGCGCGCAGCAGACTTGCAATGAGTTCCGGCATAGAAGCAAACCGTTCGTCCTTCGTCAGGCCCTGATGGTAGCGGTAGTAAATCTGCTGCACGATCACGGCGATCTTGAACCGCGCGAAAGTCAGATAGAAGGCCATGTGCGAGATATCGCGGCCCGTTTTGTTCGCGTAGCGCTCAACAATCTGAGCGCGCGTGAAGCTTCCGGGAACCGCCGTGGGGCCCCAGCGAATGCTCTGCAACTCTTCAGGATCACCCGAGTCGATCCAGTACGCTAATGCAGTTCCAAGATCCGTCAGCGGATCACCGATGGTCGACATCTCCCAGTCCAGCACTCCTACGATTTTCGACACGTCCTTCGGATCCAGAACCACGTTGTCGTATTTGTAGTCGTTGTGAATCAGCGTTGCATCGCGGGTGGATGGCATGTGATCGTTCATCCATGTCGTGATTCGCTCCACTTCCGGATATTCGTGCGTCTGCGAGCCGACGTAACGCTCCGTCCATCCCCGCATTTGCCGCAGCAGATAACCCTCGGGTTTCCCAAGATCCGAAAGGCCGACTGAGGCGTAATCCATTCGATGCAGTCCCGCGAGATTATCTACGAATGATTCGCTCAGCCGTCGCGCCGTATCAGCCGAAAGGTCCAAACCCGCCGGAAGATTTCGACGGAGAATGATGCCAGGTATCGGCTCCATCAAGTAGAATGGCGCGCCCAGAACCGAGATGTCGTCGCAAAACACCAGCACCTTCGGCGCCGGCGGATAAACTGCGTGGAGTTTCGAGAGCACGCGAAATTCGCGCCCCATGTCATGAGCGGATCTTACCTTGCTGCCGAATGGTGGACGACGCAGTACGAGATCTGTTTCACCCAGATGGATCGAATACGTCAGATTCGAATGGCCGCTGCGAAACTGTTCAATAAGAACGGGGCCCGCTGCCTGGGGAAAATGACCGCGGAGAAAGGCTTCGAGCTTTTCCGAGTCAATTTCTTCGCCGGGACGAACTGTCGTTGGATGGTCTCGAAAGTCGTTCATCTGTTTCTTCACCGATACGTCTGCAGCGATTGTTCGTCAAGATGGGGAAACGAATTAAACGTACTCAGCGTGAAACGATCGCGCGAGTAGAGGAATTCGCTGAAGGAGCAGTTCTGCGCCATCCAGGAAGCGCGAAGTGCGTTCTGCGGTGAAAGATCGAGAGCCCGCTGGAGGGCCAGACCGATGGGGCCGCCCGAGCTGAAAATCACAGCGCGCTCGCCTTGCCGGCTGCCGTTCAGGAACGTCGTCAGACCGCGGTTCACGCGCGCGCAAAAATCATGCCAGGGCTCGACAGCTTGCAACAGAATCTCGCCTTCTACCCAGCTGCCAATAATGATCTCGTAGAGTTTCTGAAAGCTCTTCCGCCGCGCCTGAGCATCGCGAGATTTCTGGAAAATGTCATACAGCTCGCGGATTTTTCTGTCGGTCTTGAGAAGTTGAGGCAGGCCATGCTCAAGCACGGCCTCACCCTGGTACTCATCGAATTCAGGCATCTCAACCGGCTTGGGAAAGTCGAGTCTCGCGTTTTTATAAGCCTCGCTCACGAGTCTCGCCGTTTCTTTCTGGCGAACGCAGGGACCGGTACAGGCACGATCGAAAGTCACTTCATGCGCGGCCCAATATTCACCCAGCAATCGCGCCTGGGTTTCACCGAGAGGAGATAATTTGTCGTAGTTCGGCTCCAGAAACGAAGCCTGCGCGTGACGCACAACAAAGAGGCGGCCCATTTATACCTGTTGATTCGCGGGGTTGCGAGACCGCAGCATACCGCAACGGGGATATGAACTCTGAATTGTGTTTTGCGCCGCCAAGTACGCTACGCGGCTGCGCCCTGTTGCGCGTTGAACTCCACGAACGTCTTGCCCTGTTCGGCTAATTGCTTCAGCAGAGGAGCGGGTTCCCACAACTCGCCGTGCTGCTTTTGAAATTCGTGGATGCGATCGTAAACCTTCGTAAGGCCAACCGTGTCCGCGTACCACATCGGGCCGCCGCGGTACGCCGGAAAGCCGTACCCATTGAGATAAATAATGTCGATGTCGACGGCTCGCAACGCGTAGCGCTCTTCCAGAATTCGGGCTCCTTCGTTCACCAGCGCGTAGATGCAGCGTTCGACGATTTCTTGGTCCGAGATTTGTCGCTGCGAAATACCCGCTTCGCGAGTCCACTTGCGGACCCATTCAGCCACTTCGGGGTCGGCCGTCGCACGCCGTTGTTCATCGTATTTGTACCAACCGGAGCCTGTCTTCTGACCGAAACGTCCAAGCTCGCAGAGATTATCTTCCGCAAATGGCTGGCGCACGCCCGGTTTTTCGAGATGTTTGTATTCTTTGCGAATTCGCCAGCCGACATCGAGGCCCGCAAGGTCGCCGGTCGCGAGGGGACCCAGCGCCATGCCGAAGTCACGCAGCGCGTTGTCAACGGCTTCGACGCCGGCACCCTCTTCCACCAGAAACTGCGCTTCTCTCCGATACGGTCCGAACATGCGGTTACCCACGAAGCCTCGGCAGTTTCCTACAAGCACGCCGACTTTACCGAGTTTCTTTGAAAGCTGCATGCAAGTCGCAATCACTTCTTTGCCGGTCGCTTTGCCCCGCACGATTTCCAAAAGCCGCATTACGTTTGCCGGACTGAAGAAATGAGCGCCGATAACGAATTCGGGCCGCGAAGTCGCCGACGCGATTTCGTCAATGTTCAACGTGGAAGTGTTGCTCGCGAGAATGGCGCCGGGTTTGCACACGCGATCGAGCTGGCCGAACACCTCCTTCTTGAGCGTCATGCCTTCGAAGACCGCTTCGATCACGATGTCGGCTTTCGCAAATTCATCGAAATCGAGCGACGGCTGAATTCGGTTCAGGCATCCATCGACGAATTGCTGTGTGAATCGCCCGCGTTTCACGGAACTCGCATAGTTTTTCTGTATCGTTGCGAGGCCCCGGTCGAGCGCCGCCTGGTCGGCTTCCTTCAGCAGGACCGGAATACCGGCGTTTGCAAGAACCATCGCGATGCCCCCGCCCATGGTCCCCGCGCCCACGACTGCAGCGCAATTCACGGGGATGATAGGGGTGTCTTTCGGAACATCCGGTATTTTCGCGACTTCGCGCTCGCCGAAGAAAACGTGAATCAGCGCCTTCGATTGATCCGAGAAGAGGCACTTAGCAAACAGCTCCCGTTCCACATCGCAGCCCTCGTCAAAAGGCAGCTTGGTGGCCGCTTCCACCGCGTCGATCGCCGCCAGCGGCGCCATCAGGCCGCGCTGCTTCTTGCGCGCGGTGTCTCGCGCCGCACTAAAAATCAGCATGTTCTGCTCGGGCGTGCTGATTTTTTCGTTGCGGTCGCGAGTTTTGGGCGGAGTCTTCCCGGCCACTTCGCGCGCGAAGGCCACCGCTCCCCTCAACAGATCGCCATCAATCAACCGGTCGACGATGCCGAGTTCCAACGCTCGTTTCGCCGAAACCGGCATGCCTTCCGCGCACATCTCGACCGCCGCCGCCACGCCCGCGAGCCGGGGTAGGCGCTGCGTTCCAGCCGCTCCGGGAATGATGCCGAGTTTCACTTCGGGCTGGCCGACTTGCGCGGAGGGCGAGGCGACGCGGTAGTGTCCCGCCATCGCCAGCTCAAGTCCGCCGCCGAATGCCGTTCCATGAATCGCGACTACGATCGGCTTGCGGCAGTCTTCGATTCTTGCCAACATCGGCAGCATGCCCGCACCGCGATGACCCTTCCCCGAAGTCATCTTCCCGAATTCCTTGATGTCAGCGCCGGCGACAAACGTCTTGCCGCCTCCGATCAGCACGGCCGCCTGGACGGCGTCGTCGTTGTTAATCCGATCGATTGCTTCGGAAATACCCTCGGGCACGCCGGGACTCAGCGCATTCACAGGAGGATTGTTGATGGTGATGACTGCAATGCTGTTATCGATCGTAAGTTGAACCAGGTCGCTCATGGATGTGTGCTCGCTTATAGAGATTCTTCCGCGCCCTTTGCAGAAGCTGCACCTGCATCGATTACCTGACGAGCAATGCGTTCGCGGTGGAACGTGGAATCGCCGAACGCCGTTTCCGATGCTTTAGCCCGCCGATAATAAAGGTGCACATCGTTTTCCCAGGTAAAACCCATTCCACCGTGCACCTGAATTCCCCGATTGCCCACCTCGCGGGCGGCGTCGCTCGCATACATCTTAGCGATTGAGACGGCCACGGAGGCATCGGGCGCATTTTCTTCCAGAGTCCACGCGGCGTAATAGGCCGCCGAGCGTGAGCTCTCCGTTTCCAGGTACATATTCGCGCAATGATGTTGCACCGCCTGGAACATGCCAATGGGTTTGCCGAACTGTTTTCGCATCTTGGCGTATTCGAGTGTAATGTCGAGAACTCGCTGCATCCCGCCGACCATTTCGGCAACGAGAGCTGCAGTAGCGATGTCGAATCCCTTCGACAGGGTGCCGGTATCTCCGATTTTCTCCGCGGGTGTGCCATCGAAAGCGATCGTATAGAGCTTACGCGTCAGGTCCATGCCTGACATCGGCGTGATACGCATGCCAGAGGCTTTGGCCTCGACTACAAAAATTCCGTTCCGCGCAACGACGACGATAAAGTCAGCTACAGCCGCATCGGTCACGAACAACTTCTCGCCCGTCAGCTCCCCGCTTGTCGCAGAGAGTTTCACGTCTTCAGGTAGCCAGCTTGCGCCGGCTTCGAGGATTGCGACGGTGGAGCGCGCGTCGCCCGCGCAGATGGGCGCGATATACTTCTCCTTCTGTTCAGCGCTCGCGACGGCATCGATTACGCTGCCGGCCAGAGCAACGGTGGAAAAAAAAGGTCCGGGCAAAAGCGCTCGCCCGGCCTCTTCCATCAGCAGAATGAGTTCCACCTTGCCGAGCGCGACGCCGCCGTATTTTTCGGGGAAAATAATTCCGGTATATCCCTGGTCGGCTAATTTGCCCCACAGGGCTTGATCGTAAGCCGTATCCGTTTCCATCAGGCGACGGACCTGCTCCATCGGACACTCACCCGCGAAGAATTTCCGCGCGCTATCCCTTAGAAGTTCCTGGCTCTCGCTCAATCCGAATTGCATCGCATTCCCCTCAGTAGCTTCTGGGCAATCCGAGCACAAAATGCCCAATGATGTTGCGCTGTACTTCGGACGTGCCGGCCTCGATTGTGTTCCCACGCGTACGCAAATAGCCGTAGGACCAGATGCCTTTGTCTGTGGCCCGGCTATCGTCGCCGAGCAACTGACCGTAGGGGCCCAGCAATTCCTGCGCGACTTGCTGGAAGCGCTGGTTCAACTCGCTCCAGAAGATTTTCTGAATGGATCCTTCGGGGCCGGGGACGCCGGTTGCCGTCATCCGGCTGAAAGCGCGCATCTGATTCAGCCGCATGATTTCAATTTCGGCATAGCACTGCGCGAGTTTCTGGCGCATCAAAGGATCTTGCGAGGCAGGGCGGCCGTTTCTTTGAAAAGTGCGCGAAAGTTCGATGAGCCGGCTCATGTTACGCCTGAAGATCAGATGGAGCCGCGCGCCGTAGGACCCGCGCTCATACATCAGCGTGCTGACGGCCACATTCCAGCCATCATTCACTTTGCCGAGAACATTTTCCTTCGGCACGCGCACGTCACGAAAAAACAGCTCATTGAATTCGCTTTCGCCGGTCATTTGACGCAGGGGGCGCACCTCCACACCCGGCGATTTCATATCAATCAACAGGACGGTAAGGCCCTTGTGCTTGGCAACGGTCGCGTCCGTGCGAACAACTAATTCGCACCAGTTTCCTACCCAACCATAGCTGGTCCATACCTTCTGTCCGTTGACGATGTAGTGGTCGCCCATCAAACGCGCCTCAGTCTGCAGGCTCGCCAGGTCGGAGCCCGCATTCGGTTCCGAAAAACCCTGGCACCAGATTTCTTCGGCGCTGAGAATTTTGGGAATATAACGTTTCTTTTGCGCTTCCGTGCCATACGCAATAATGGTCGGCCCGATCAGCCCAAGACCAAGAGAGTTCGCCATCGGCGGCGCTTCCACACGAGCCATCTCTTCCCAGAAAATGGATTGCTCCATCAGGCTCGCGCCACGTCCTCCGTATTCCTGCGGCCAGGAAACGGCGGCCCACCCGCCTTCATGGAGTTTTCGTTGCCATGCCCTCAGGTAGGGAAATGATTCTTCGATCGGCTTTTCACGCCATTTATCCCAATCTTTCGGAATGTTCGCCACAAGCCATGCGCGCAATTCGTCGCGAAACTTGATTTCTTCAGCGGTGAGATTTAGATCCATTTAGGACGCCTCTCCTATTTATATTGCAGGGGCGGTTTAAATCCTTTTCCGGCGCGCCGGCGCATTTCCTGCCGTCATGCGGGAGAACTTTTTTCTTTCTTTGCGCCGAATTCCGGGCGAATCGTCTCCTGATCTTGCCAGTACTTCTTGCGCAGATCCTTTTTCAGGACTTTCCCCGTACCGGTTTTCGGTAAGCTATCCACGAATTCAACCGAGCGCGGACATTTGTAGTGTGCAATC
This sequence comes from uncultured Acidobacteriota bacterium, assembly GCA_963781005.1. Lineage (GTDB taxonomy): Bacteria > Acidobacteriota > Terriglobia > Acidiferrales > UBA7541 > CAWADX01. The sequence continues at coordinate 2,280,491 of CAWADX010000001.1, read as the reverse complement.
CGCGAGCGGCAGAAATCGAGCAGCTCAGCCTCGGTCGTCTTGGCATTTGGCTTCAATACGACGAGAGCCATCGGCACCTCTCCCCACTTTTCGTTCGGCACAGGGATCACTCCAGCCTCGAGTACGGCGGGATGCGCCAGAATCGCCTTCTCTAGTTCGAGCGAAGAAATATTCTCTCCCCCGCTGACGATGATGTCTTTCTTGCGATCGACAACGAGGATGTATCCATCTTCATTCCAAGTCGCCATGTCTCCCGTATGGAACCACCCTCCGCGCAATGCCTCTGCCGAAGCGGCCGGCTGGTTCCAGTAGCCCTCCATCACGCCGTCGCCGCGAGCGATGATTTCGCCGATAGACTTCCCATCGCGTGCCACGTCGTTGTCGGACGGATCAACAACGCGAAGCTCCACGCCTGAGATGGCGTACCCCGTCATGGCTTGACCGGCATGGCGCTGGTCGCCATTCCAGTGGATCCCGGACTTCATGGGAGAAATGGAGAGGGTGGGCGATGTTTCCGTCAGGCCGTACCCGGAAAAACACGTGCATCCCAGTTTTTCCTCCACTTCGCGAACCAGTGTTGGAGAAGACGCAGCGCCGCCGATGACGGCGCGTTTGAGGCTGCTCAGGTCATATTTGTGGCGCTCAGGGCAATTTACCAAGGCCGTGGCCATCATCGGAACCAGACTGCAGGTTTGAGCGCGCTCGTCCTGGATCAATCGAAAGACTTCCACGGGATCAAAGCGATGAACCATCACGTGCTTTCCACCGAGAAAGGTGAGCGAGTGCGCGACGCCCCATCCGTTTGCGTGGAACAGCGGAATCGTATGCAACTCGACCGGATCTCTTTCCGTGTGCACCGAAATGCAAGCGCTGAGGGCGTGGAGATACACGTTCCGGTGGGTCAGCATCACGCCTTTTGGATCCGCGCTGGTCCCGCTGGTGTAAAAAAGCTCGGCCACGGCGTTTTCATCGACCTTTGTTATGTCGATGCGATACGGTTCGGCACCGGCGAGGATCTCGTCATAATTTTGTGGAGCCAGCCAGCTTTCTTGCGGCGAACCATCGAGGAGATAAAATTCTTTGACGGTCGGAACATTGTGACGAAAGGAATCGACGACCGGGAGGAATTGTTTTTCAAGGAACAACAGCCTTGCTCCAGCGTCGTTCAAAATGAAACCAAGTTCAGCGGGTGAAAGCCGAATATTGAGCAGAAGCAAAATGCCGCCCGCTTCAAGAACTCCGTAGTACGCTTCGAGTAATCGATGGCAGTTGGTGCTCAAAAATGCGACGCGATCTCCGGGTTTAACAGCCGCCCTGCGCAAGGCGCCGCCCAGGCGGCTGACGCGATCGGCAAATTGAGCATACGTAAACCGGTCGTTGCCGCACACGACGGCGGTATTTCGAGCAAATTGCTGTTCTGCATAACGCAGAAAACGAATGGGAGTGAGAGGAACGTTCATAAGGCGTATCGCTTCTAGGCCGTCTGGCCTCCGTCCACAACCAACACATGTCCCGTGACAAAGCCCGAAGCCTCGGATGCCAGGAAGACAGCCGCTCCTTTCAAATCATCTTCATTCCCGAATCGCCCCAACGGAATTCTCTTCAGAAATACTTCTCTGTTTTGTTCGATGACAACTGCCGACATGTGCGTAGGAAACCAGCCGGGCGCAATTGCATTCACCTGGATATTGTGGATTCCCCACTTGCACGCCAAATCTTTGGTGAACGCGATCACTCCGCCCTTGCTCGCGTGATATCCGGTCGCTTGAAAATCCGGCGGCGCTCCGCGGAGCCCGGCAACGGAAGCGATATTAATTATCTTGCCGCGCCTTTGGCCGATCATGATTTTCCCCGCAGTCTGTGAGAACAAGAATGTTCCCGTCAAATTCGTCTCAATCACCTTGTTCCAATGCTCGAGGCGCATTTCCTCGACAGGTGCTCCCCACGATGTGCCCGCGTTGTTGATCAATACGTCGATCCTCCCGAATTCGCTGACCGCCGTATCAACGACCGCCTGAATGCTGGCCGGATTCTTCACATCGCAACTGAGCGCCAACGTTTTTACGCCAAGCTTTTGCAATTCTCCCGCGGCTTGCTCGCACCGTTCTTTCTTGCGAGCGCAAAGCACCAGGTTTGCGCCCATTTCTGCCAAACCTTCCGCCATTTGGCGGCCAAGTCCAATGGAGCCCCCGGTGATAATGGCGACACTCCCAGTAAGATCAAAAAGCCTTTTGACTTTCATTCCGAGATCCTGGGCGGGGCCCGGCGCTTGACGTGAAATATTCTTTGGTCCTTGGAGAACCGTTCACCTGACGGGCGCCGCCGGCAATCGTCTTCTCCGAAATTAGAAAATCAATCTCACGCCAAGCTGAATTTGACGCTTGGGGAACGCCGAGGTGAATGCCAGCGGCGTGCTGGGCGTGGCAATCGTCCCATCGGCGAGGGTAGTGCCGGGCCGAATCCCGTGCACGGTGAAGGTGGTGTTCCCACCTCCGCCTACGGCCGTGGGAAGGCCGAACAACGGGTTCACCTCGTTGTTCACGCTGGCGAAGTTCGTCCGGTTTGCGATGTTGAATCCCTCCGCCGTAAATTGCAGACTGGCTTTCTCGCCCAGTTTGTGCTGCCAACTCAAGCGCATTGAGAAGTCAGCGTAGTTGGGGCCGAGACCACTGTCACGAGGGGCTCCGATGGGACGCTCATTGGTGGTGTGATTGTTCCCATTGACCTCTCCACCCGCCAGCAAATTGAAAGGATGTCCGCTGTGGTACGTGAAAATCGGGGATAACTGAAAGCCTGACAAGATGCTTTCTTTCCAAGGGCTGTCGAACACCCCGGCGAGCACAAATTTGTGCCGTTCATCAAACTCGGATAGAGCGCGATCTAAGCTCAAGTTCGTCGGATCCTGCGGACCAAAGTCGGTGTTGAAATCGGTGCCCGTGTCGAAGGCCTTACTGTAGGTGTAATTTGCGAAGAACGAGAAGTGTTGGCTGAACCGTTTACTAATTTCCAGAATACCGCCCTCGTACAGGCCGGATGACGCAGAGGTATATTGGTTGTTCTGAATTATCAGCGGATTTACAAAGCAAGCGAACGGGTTCGGCGCGCAAGGGAGACCCTCGGTGCCGAAGAGCGGGTCGGCCCCTGCACTTGTATTCCAGTTTCGGTAGCTGACCTTCTGACCGTTGGCCAGAGTTACGGTGCTCATCGGCGTTGAGGGTAGCAGATTGGTATCAATCGGCACTGGAAGCCGGAGGGTATGCGAATAGATAAAGCTCGCGGAAATCGAGAATCCAGGCGTGATCTCGCGCTCAATTCCAAACGAAGCCTGTTGCGAGTAAGGAGGCTTGTAGTTAGGCGGGTTGCTGAAAAGTACGGTCAACGGCGAAAGCTGGCCGGTATTCTGAGCAAAGATGCCGAACGGAGCCACTGCGGCCGGCGTGATGCAAGCGAGATTCGGGGCTGTCGGTTTGGTGCACTGGATTAATCCCTGGGCGAACAGCCCCTGAAACACAGCCGCCGAGGTTTTTAGAAATGGAAGAGGAGTCGCTGAAAGCGGATCCACATAAATGGAAATGAACCGGGTACAAGGGCTAGCGCCGGTGCCGGGGACGATGACGCCTGCGGGACCGAATGCAGTGACCCCAACCCCGCAAGTTCCGACCGCGTTGTTGACCTGATTGGGAATCTGCTGCTTGTTGTTCTGGTTCTCAACCGTACTGCGATCTTTGTTCAGAACTCCGAGACTCAAGTCCACCTGGGAAATCTGGGCATCAATTGGTCCGTAGAAAATCCCGTACCCGCCGCGAATTACGGTCTTGTGATCCTTGAATGGGTCCCACGCGAACGACACACGGGGGCCGAAGTCGCGATAGTAGGTATTCAGAGGGAGATATTCCGAGTCGATTTCATACCGCACGCCGTAGTTGAGCGTGAAGTTCGAGGTCACCCTCCACGAATCCTGGAGATAGAGACCGGTGAGCGGCCGGCTGTAGGCAGGATAGTCCGGGTTGCCGAAGCCCTGCTGATACACCTGCGGCAGCCCAAACGATGCCGATTCCAAAGATGTCAGCGTGGGAAGCTGGGGCGTTAACAGGGCTCCGGGAAGAGTGCCAAAGACGAAGCGGCCCGGCATGAACGTGTGGGATTCGGTGTGGTTTCCGCGCAGCAGTTCGGAACCGCCGAACTTGATGGTGTGACTCCCGCGGATCAGGGTCACATTGTCAGCGAATTCGTACCGGCGCAGGATCGTCAAGTTGGGCAAAAAGATGTTCGTTCCCAGGTTGTTGATAAAGCCTGGTATCTGAATTCCCACCTGGCCCGGTTCGTTCGGAATCACGTTGAAGCTGTTGTAATCCCATTGCACACGCAACTCATTCTGAGTTCGCGGACTGAATTGATGGAACCACGCCCCCTGCAAGTTGCTGTCGTAGTTGTGGATCGAGCTGCCCGCCGAAAAGGCCGTCAGAGATTGAACGTCAGGACTCTCTTCCAAGTCGTGTCCATACCTGTAGGTGAGAGAAACGGAGTTGGCATCGCTGAATCGATGATCGAGACGTCCGGATGCCAAGTATTCGCGCGTGTTGAAGCCAAACAGCCCGCCCTGTGTTTCAAACTGGTTGATCAGGAAAGCGTTCAGAGGGAGTTGGGGATTCAATGTCAACGCGCTAGTAAGCACGGCCGCACAGACGGGCCCCGGCAGCGTCGTCATGCCCTTAAGTGGCCCCGGTAATTGACTTGCGACAGCGGCGCCGACAGGGCCGCTCAAGCAAGATACCGGTCCTGGGTTTGATGCTAACGTGCCAAGCGCCGCCTGCTGGCTTTTTGTCGGTCGGAAGATTGAGGTATCCGTCAGCAGAGGAACTGCGTTCTGTGCGTCCTGCCGCTGGCCTTCGAAAGCAAGGAAGAGAAAGGTCTTGTCTTTATGGATGGGGAAACCCACGCTGCCGCCATATTGATAGCGCTGCAACGTATCCTTGATGGGCGCGCCCTGTACGTCTGCAGCCAGCGGATTGAACACCTGCCCCGGCTGCAGCGCCTGGCTAAACGCAAACGGATCCCGCGCGTCCAGCGCATCGTTACGGAAATAGCCGAAAAGGCTGCCGTGGATATCATTGGTGCCTGATTTCGAAACGATGTTAATCGAAGCACCGTTGGCGGCGCCCAGGTCTGCGCCGTAATTGCTGCGGTTCACCTGGAACTCTTGCACGGCATCCTGGCTCAATGTCAGCCGCACGCCGCCGCTATCGCCGCTGGTCTCGCCTCCGTCAACGGTGATGCTGTTGCCGCGACCGTTGCTTCCGTAGAACGAAAGCCCGCTTTGCGGCGTTTGCTTGACTCGAAAATCCTGGTCATCGGCCAGCCGCGTTGAATCCGAGACGCCCGGCGTCAGCAGGGTAAAAGTGAGGTAATCCCGGCGGTCAATTGGCAGGTCCTCGATGTACTGCTGGGTGATCGTGTTCGCTTGGCTCCCTCGCTCTGTTTCGACGACGGGAGGCTCCGCAGTCACTTCCACTTCTGCCGTAGAGCTCGCCACAGAGAGGTGAAAATCGACGATTGCGATCTGTCCCACCGTTAGGACCAGACCCTTCTGAATCTGCGTCTGAAAGCCGGAAAGTGAAGCCGTCACGTTGTAGGTGGAAGGAGCCAGGTCAGTAAGTTCATACTGGCCGTCCGGGCCGCTCAAAGTTGTGGACTGACGTCCCTTTAGCGTATCCGTCGCAACAATCGAGGTTTTTGCGACGATAGCGCCCGTAGCATCGGTGATCGTGCCCCGAATTGAGGCGGACGCGCCCACACCCTGCGCGCGCACCGGAGGATTCATCGTTACCAAGAATAGAATTGATCCAACGATGCCTGCCATCCAAGTTGATCTCATATCTCCTCCCCTTCACCTGCATACCGCTCAGCTTCGGTGACTAGGTCTCGAGCCGGTTGGTTTCCGATCAGCACGCGTCCCGCTGTTTCCGCTTCTCTAATTCTGATCGCCCTCTAACACCGATGGGAGCTCGCTGTCCGAGAAATATTGAAGCGTTTCCGGAAGTCCTCGAACACCGCCCCCACCCCCCATCCAAAATTCTGATAGCTCCTATCACGTTTCTCAGAGGCACGTCAAGATGAATCAACCTTCCTTAGGGGGGTGCTTCTTTGGGGAGCCTTAACGAACATTTCAAGGTGAATTTATCGGCCATGCCTCAGCCGTGCACCTCTTCCAGAAGGACCGCTCAGCGAGGAGTAAGCACGACTCGGCCAGCGACTCGCCCCTGTTGCAACTCGTTCAAAACCTCGTTTACTTCCGTGAGCGGACGCGCGGCAACTTGGCACCGAAGTCTACCTTCAGCAGCCATTGCCAGGACTTCGCGCAAATCCTTCCGCGTGCCCACTGCAGAAGCTTGAATGCGGATTTCCGCGGACGCCATCATGATCGGTGCGAAACAAATAGAGTCGGCGGGGAGACCAACCACGAGAAGGATTCCAGTGGGACGTAGACTCTTGAATGCCGCGTCATAAGCCGCCTTCGCCGCAGAAGTGACGAGCGCCGCATGAACGCCGCCCCTGCGGCGAAGTTCTTTCACCACGTCCACGGACGCGGCATTCAGCGTGTTTACCGCACCCAGCGATTCCGCATACGCGAGCTTGTCGTCCGAGATGTCAATCGCCGTCACTTCCGCGCCCAGTCCGGACCCAATTTGAACGGCGATGTGTCCCAAACCACCGATGCCAAAAACGGCCAGACGTTGGTTCGCCGAGAGCCGAGCTTTCCGGAGAGCGCGGTACACCGTTACGCCCGCGCAGAAGAGCGGTGCCGCTTCCATGGAGGTGAGGGCGTTCGGAATCTTCGCAGCGTGGCTCGCCGGTGCCTTGACGAACTCCGCAAATCCGCCGTCGACAGTCACACCGGTAATTTTCTGCTTCGGGCATAGATTCTCATTGCCCTCGCGGCACAATTCGCATTCGCCGCAACTCCAGTGAATCCAGGGAAGCCCGACATGATCTCCGACCTGTAGATCTCGTACGGAGGAACCCTTTTCGACGACGAGCCCGGCGATCTCATGTCCTAGAATGAGTGGTTTTTTAACGATGTTTGCGAACTGCGGCCAGTCCCCATGAGCCACATGCAAATCGGAATGGCACACACCGCAGGCTCTTACTTCGATGAGGACTTCGTCGTGTTCCGGATTTGGCCGTGCAACCTCCTCAATTGTGAGCGGATTCCCAAATTCGTGCAGTACCGCGGCTTTCATTTATTTTACCCCCGGCCTGATAGCGCATTTAGAGAAACGACGGCCGAGGATTGCCAGCTTGAAGATAATGCGATGCGATTAAGGCTTCGCGCCCCTCAGGAAAAACTCCACGGCGCTACCAGCTCGGTCAGCCAATTTGTGGGCACCGTGCAGATCTACAGCCCATTGCCGAACGACAGTGTTAAAAAGCCCTTCCATGAACTCTGCCAGGTAAACCACGGGAAAAGCGCGCGTGATGTCACCGCCCTCTTGTCCTCGCGCAAGAATCTCGCAAAGCAAGCCAAACGCTGTTCCCTCGGGTTTTCGCAATTCCGGAGAACGGACCGGATCCATCGCGCCTGCGAGTATCACCGCCTGCCACAGTGGCCGCCCATCTTCCGTGACTTTCGCCAAAGTCTCGTAAAAGCGGCGCAATCGTTCGCCCGTCGTCGCCTGACTCGAAAGTTCGGATTTAAGACTTTCCGCTTGCCGGGCGAACGCGCGCCGGCCGATCTCGCGGAGAACAGCATCCTTGCTCGGGAAATATCGGAAAAATGTTGGCTGGCTGACCTCCAGAACCTGAACGATGTCATCGATCCGCGTGTTTTCGTAACCTCTTTGGCGGAATAATTTCAGCGCAGTTTCAACGATTTGCTGACGCAGGCGCGCCTTTTTTCGCTCGCGAAGGCCAAGCGCTCCCCAGCGCACAGATTTCTCATCGGATGTATGTTCGCTCTCCTTCGAACCTTGGCGATTTTGTCTGCGCGGGCTTGGTGCGGCAGCCCGTCCTCGTTGGGTTGTTTTGCCGCGAGCCACGATTCGAATTTCACCTCGGTAGACGACCGTGCGCCAAAACGAGCGCAAAATGAAAACTGCGACAGTCACTCTAACATGTTAGTCACCCACGTCAAGTTGCAAGCGGGCGAGGGAATCGGGACCAGGCATAGCAGGGCTTCTACAATCAGTAATGCAGGATTGGACAGCTGACCAAATCCTTCGGAAAGGGCAAGCTCTCTGACCTGACGAGTTGGGACGCCAAGCAGGTTAAGGCACAAATCACCTGCGGCATACTTTTGCCACCCGACTAGCACGCGCTGGCGTTGACCTCGTCTGTATCCAGGAACCACTGGGCCATGCGCAGCTCGCGATGACTGCTCGCTATGCACACTCCCTCGCGGGTGATAAAATAGCGGTCGTTAGGCGTCTGAATTTCGCTGGTTTTTGTTCCTTACCGGACCTAATCGGACCCCGGTGCCAATTTCGATGGAGGTTGGTAACCGCGTAAAGAAGTTCCCTCCCAATGCGTTGGGCCTGTAGCTCAGGTGGTTAGAGCGCACCCCTGATAAGGGTGAGGTCGGTTGTTCGAGTCAACCCAGGCCCACCACCACTTCGATTCAACATGCCTTTTCATGTTTACGTTCTGCAGAGTCAATCCGCATGACGTTTCCTGTCCGGACTTGCGGGCGAGTCACTATCCGCGATGTCTAGACTCCTGCGCGTGGAAGTCGAAAATTATGACAACGCGGTTCTATTTCAGTTTGGCGTACGGGGCGAAAGAACAGTATCTACATGAGCATGCGGGGAGTTTACTTCCAGGAAGAAAGTGCGCTAAGTTCGAGATGCTGGGCGAGAGCTTCACCGCGATACGTTGAAAACCAAGATAACTGAAGATTAAGATTCGAGGTGGCGATTATGGCGTGGCACAAGTATGGCTCAAGGCTCTTTCAATTCCTGGTTCTTTTCGGACTACTGCTTCAACTGAATGCAGCTCAAAAGAAACCTGCCACCCCAGTACACCAGGAGATTGCTACCCCGCTGACGTTTCTGCACTGGACACCGCCCCACGAGCCTCCCGTTTCAGCCTTTGTGCACGTCAATGTGATCCCCATGGATCACGATCGGATATATCCGAACCAGACGGTTGTCATACGAGCCGGAGAGATTGCAGCCATTGGACCCACCGGGAATACTCCGATTCCCCCGCACGCTTTGGTTATCGACGGCGCAAACAAGTACCTGATTCCCGGTCTTGTAGACATGCACGCTCAGATTTACAGCCCCGGAGAGATGCTCTTATATCTGGCGAATGGCGTCACCATGGTTCGGAACATCAACGGCCGGCCGCAGCACGTTACGTGGCGAGACAGAATCACCGCAGGCGAGTTGCTGGGACCGACCATGTGGACAACCGGGCCTACGATTTACGCGGCGGAAACGGCTGCGGAAGGAAAGCGTCTCGAACTAGAACAAAGACGAGCCGGCTACAACGCTATGGACGTTCGCGGCGATGTCTCCGCGGACGCTTTCCAAGCAATCACGGTGGCGGCTCGGTCCCTTGGTTTTCCCATTTTCGGGGATATCAATACCAGCGTGGGTCTGAAAGGCACCCTCGCGGCTCCGCAGTTTTTCTCTATCGAAGGCGCCCAGCAATATGCCTCGGTTCTCTTTAAAGACAATCCAGACACACCCGAGGCAGCCATCTCGGAGGCGGCCGCGGAGACCCGGCATTCCAGAATATGGTTTACTCCTGCGCTCGTAGCATTTGGCAACGCGGTTCAGGAGGTAGAGGATCTCCCGCGTTTCCTGTCCCGGCCGGAGATCCGTTACTTACCACCATGGACGCGGCGGGAGTGGAATTCCCCTAACAATTTCTACCAGAATAACTTTGATAAGGAGCAAGCCGCGCTTTTCCGAAGAAAGTGGGATTTTCAGAAGAGAATTGTCTCTATCATGCATCGGGAACGAGTTGGGATCCTCCTCGGAACCGATGCCATGGCGGTAGGAACCGTGCCCGGATTCTCGGCGCCGGAGGAATTGGCAAACTTGGTGGAGGCGGGGTTCACACCCTTTGAGGCGCTCCAGACGGCAACCAGGAACCCACATGATTGGTTTCCGGACATGAATATTGATTTCGGAATGGTTACCAAGGGTGGGCGGGCTGATCTCATTCTGCTGGAAGCCAACCCCGTCGTCGACATCCGGAATGTCTCCAGAATAAGCGGAGTGATGATTCGAGGCCGGTGGCTGGAAAAACGGGAACTCCAAAAAATGCTTGCGGCTCTTCCCGCCGCTTACTCCGAGGAAGCGAAGTTCCTAAAGTCCACCGCTTCAAACCAACCCGAGGTGGCCAGCAAATACCTTCGCGAGAACGATCCTTTTGGCAAACTCAGCAATGAAGTGATGCTGAATCTCGTCCGGGAAAAAGGTGTGGACGCGCTCAAGCAGTTTTATTCTCGTCTGCAGCAAGTGGATCCCTCCTCCATCGCGATCGGGCAAGAGACGGTCAATGATCTGGGTTTTCAATTGCTAAACTTAAACCGAAACTCTGATGCCCTTGAGGTATTCCGCTTCAACATGCAGGCGCATCCTACGTCGGCTAACGTTTACGATAGCCTGGCTCAGGCCCACCTGAAGAGCGGAAACGAAGCCGAAGCAGTCCGCTACTATAATGAAGCGCTTCGTGTGGACCCGAGTTTTCGTCATGCTCGACAGGCGCTTGAGAAGTTGAAAAGCGAAGATTCACGGAACTGAAAATAGCGATCGTGACAAGGCTCGGGCCGGCGCCGATTGCACAGTCACACGATAGTTGTAAGAGTACTGTACCCGGCGAGATTACCTCACGCCGGATCCATGAGCCGGATAGGTGTCAACTCGGGTGACAGGATCAGGCCGTACTTTCGCTTGTCGTCCCAAGCGGCCTCCTTGCGGATTATCCACGCCTCTTGGAATGTCACCGGCGTAAAGCAGTACGTGGGGGTCTGCGATCGCAACCTGGGTGTCCAAGATTCCGCCAATGACCAGCATCGGTGTGGTCGGTTTTTCGATGAGACCTTGATTCTTTCCTCAGGCTTAACACCAGAAAAGCTTATTTAACCTCCAGCGGTCAGACGACTCGACCACCGGTGGCTAGGCCATGTCAAGCTGTTCTGCTTCCGATTTGGAGTATATTGGTCGGACCAACGACAGAGCTGGATCGAAATGACGATTTCCGAGACCACAGAGTTGCCGAGGGATACAGCACACATGGCGATTGCAACCATTCACCCCGCAACTGGAAAGCTCCTCAAGACATTTGAGCCGCTGTCAGACTCGCAGATCGACGAGAAACTTCAGCGCGCCACTGCCGCATTTTTCAAGCACCGCACAGCGTCATTCGCGGAACGTGCGCGAATGATGATGAAGGCTGCAGACATTCTTGACAGTGACAAAGAGACGCTGGGCCGAATGATGACTACCGAAATGGGAAAGCCCTTTCGGGCAGCCGTAGAAGAAGTCGTTAAGTGCGCGTGGGTATGCCGATATTATTCCGCGAACGCGGAACGCTTTCTCGCCGATGAAGTAGTGGAGACGACCGCCACCCGCAGTTACATCCGTTACCAACCCGTAGGACCGGTGTTGGCGATCATGCCGTGGAATTTCCCGTTTTGGCAGGTATTTCGTTTCGCGGCGCCGGCTCTGATGGCGGGTAACGTCGGGCTCCTGAAGCACGCCTCGAATGTCCCTCAATGTGCGCTCAACATCGAGGAAGTTTTTAGAAGCGCGGGGTTTGCGGAAGGGGTCTTTCAGACGCTCCTCGTCAGCACCCAAAAGGTGGACGGAATCCTTGGGGATCCGCGAGTCGTGGCGGCGACGCTTACGGGAAGCGAGGAAGCGGGAGTCCAGGTAGGAATTGGGGCGGCAAAGCGAATCAAGAAGGTCGTGCTCGAGCTCGGTGGCAGCGATCCTTTTATTGTCATGCCCAGTGCAAATCTCGAGGAGGCCGTTGCAACCGCCGTTAAGGCCCGGATCGTAAACAATGGGCAGTCCTGTATCGCGGCCAAGCGCTTCATCGTTGCCGAACAGATTGCAGACGATTTTGAACGAACATTCGTCAGCCGGATGGAGGCGCTCAAGGTAGGGGATCCTTTCGATGAAACCACCGACCTTGGGCCGCTTGCAACGGCGGATGGCGTGGCCAGCCTTGATGAGGATGTCCGGAAAACGGTCGAAGCGGGTGCGCGGGTTCTAACGGGCGGCCGGCGACTGGACCGCCCCGGCAATTTCTATGCGCCCACCGTCTTGACGGACATTCCCAAGGACTCGCCGGCATATCGTGAAGAGCTATTCGGTCCGGTTGCCTGCCTTTTCCGGGCGAGAGACGCAGGTGACGCGATTCGGATCGCAAACGATAGCCGCTTTGGGCTGGGGGCGAGCGCATGGACGAATGACGAGCGGGAGCGCGAGCGCTTCATTAACGAAATCGAAGCGGGAATGGTGTTCATCAACCGAATGGTGGTTTCCGATCCGCGGCTTCCGTTTGGCGGTGTGAAGCAGTCGGGTCATGGCCGGGAGCTGGGGGTTCACGGGATTCGCGAGTTTACGGATATCAAAACTGTTTGGATTCAATCAGCCTGATTGAGGAACCGGCGTGGCTGCGATGATAGTGCCGGCGCTTCGGCACGTCGCTCCGGCCAAACAATACGACATCCTTTGACGGAATGCCACCGTCCCAGCTAGAATCCCCCTCCATCTGATTCCGCGGATTCGCGAATGTTTGGTAGGGAGCGAAAATGACAAAGATCCTCAGTCTTATGGTTGCCATTACTTTTTTGGCCTTCGGTCCGTTCGCCGGGTCAGCAGACCAGGCGCCGGAGAAGGGGAAAGAGGCGGACTCGAAGCCCGCAACTGAGGCTCCCCCAAAGGAGGAATCCTCTGTCACCGAGCACAGCATTCGCATTGCCGGCCAGACGATTTCTTACAAAGCGACCGCCGGTACCATTCTTCTGAAGGATGAAAAGAACGAACCGACCGCCAGCATCTACTACACCGCTTACACACGCAGCGACGTCAAGGATTTGAGCCAGCGTTCGCTGGCTTTCCTCTATAACGGCGGCCCCGGGTCTTCCTCTGTTTGGTTGCACATGGGCGCATTCGGTCCCCGGCGGGTGATCACGACGGACGCTGAAGCGACGCCCCCGCCACCCTACAAGGTGATGGACAATACGAATTCCCTGTTGGACAAGGCTGACCTCGTCTTCATCGACCCGGTGGGCACCGGGTTCAGCCGCGCGGTCGGCAAAGCCCAGGACAAGAATTTTTGGGGAATTGACGAGGACGTAAGCGCTCTCGCGCAGTTCGTACGTTCCTACGTGAGCCGGAACAATCGCTGGAATTCGGCGAAATTCCTGATCGGAGAAAGCTACGGCACTTTCCGTTCGGCCGCCCTGGCGAATTACCTCCAGGATCACAATGGGATGGACTTCAACGGCATCGTCCTGATCTCCACAGTCTTGGACCTCGGCACCATATCCTTTCATTCCGGCGAAGACGCGTCCTACATCTTCTATCTGCCGAGCTATGCCGCCACCGCGTGGTACCACAAGACTTTGAAAGAGCGGCCGGCGGACCTGAACGCGTTTTTGGTGGAAGCGCGCCGATTCGCCTCGAGCGAATACGCCGATGCCCTGATGAAAGGCTCGAAGCTGAGCGATTCGGAAAAGGCCGATGCCGCCAAAAAGCTCGCGCGTTTTACGGGCCTGGGCGAAGACTATCTTTTGAAAGCAAACCTTCGAGTGAACCTGTCGCAGTTCCGGGAGGAACTCCAGCGAAGTAAGGGGCTGACGACGGGGCGCCTGGACGCGCGCTTTGCCGGCCCCAGCCGCGACCTACTGGGCGAGTATGCCGAGTACGATCCCCAGTCCTCGGCGGTCACCGGCCCGTTTACCGCGGTCTTCAACACCTACGTCCGGGAAGAACTCAAATTCGGCCAGGACAAGGAGTACGTGATCTTGAGCGAAATAGCCGGACCGAATTGGGATTGGAAGCACAACCCGGGCAGAGGCTTCAACTTTCCGGGCTCGCCTAACGTCGAAGGAGACCTGGTTGAGGCTATGATCGCGAACCCGCACCTGCGGGTGGAGGTCGAAAACGGAATCTACGACCTGGCCACTCCTTTCTTTGCGACCGAGTACACCATGGACCATCTCGGCCTGCCGGAAAAACTGCCCGGCCACATTCAAATGCAATACTATGATGCCGGCCACATGATGTATCTCCGCGATGAGGATCTGGCCAAGCTGAGTAGCAACGTCGGCAAGTTCATCGAGAGCGCCTCAAAACCGTAATTGGCTCACGGGACAGCACCCGTCAATGTCGCGTCGTCCTCGTGTTAAAGGGTGGGGAAGTTGGCCTACTCTTTCGTCTTTAGTTTCAGCCTGTGTTTATTTTCTTCCAGGAACGCGCGGAGTCCTTCCGATGCGTCGAGCAGGCGAATCCACTGCTCGTAATACAGTGTCACGGGGAACCGCCCCAGCCCGTAAACACTCACGCCGCCCTTCTCTCCCACACGAAACTCCAGCGCCCCGCTGCGCTTCCGCCCGCCCGCCTGCTTCTCCAGTTCCGCGATCCGCGCCAGCAATTCTTCCTTGCTTGGTTCACTCATGATCGTGCCCCCAGATCAGACCTGCCCGTCTTCGAGGGATGATACCACTCAAAAAGCGTACACCGAACTCCAGCGCGCGAGTCGGGGTGGGGTCAGCTTCCGAATAGCGCACTTATCAGGAGGGACGCAGCCAAGGGTCCGATTTCGAAGAAGGCTAGATGTCCCGAGATGATCGGCTACTGTCCTTGAAGACGCGGCCAGAATTGGCTTGCTGCGGTAGTGGGCAGTGGCGAGAGATGCGGTATCGGTTACGATTGAACCAACGATAGCCGTGCCAAAGCATCCGATTAAATCCAGGTAGGCGGAAGATTGCATAGAGTGGCCATGCCCACCAGATTCTCCGTGCCACAAAGAGATATGCATCGGCCCCAGATTCCAACTTGCCATCGCAGGTCAGTACAAGGATGTCATCCAGCAGTTCCTCTTGCGAACTTTGTAAGCTGCCATCCTCCCAGGCGGATTGCAAGTCTTTGAGAGAAAAACCCCGACGCTCAATTACCTTCTCCCAGAAGTGAACCCAACGAAGGCAGAACCCGCACCCGCCATCATAGAGTACCCAACCCACAGGAGGGGGCATCGCTTTCGATTCTTGGTCCGACTTCGTCATGGGAGTTTGCTGCCTCTGAAAACAGTGACCGGGGAGCCATCGGCAATGAACGCAGAGCTTGGGTGACCTTGAAGGACACGGCCCAGTTCGACGCCGTACAACCCGCCTACATCACCTTCGAATCCTGCTGTAGTTCTCACCCACACTTGCCAAGGCACATGAGAAACGTGATATTCAAAGGAGTCTCCTCCTCGTCGAGTCGAATAACCCCAATAGTGTTCGGTAATAAATTGTTCCAGACTTCCCTCTCGTGGTAGTTCGGGAGCGCCCATGGCTTGTGCAGTCAGCTGGCACCATTGATTTTTGACCTGCCATTGATACTGAACCGTCTTTTTCGACCCATCGGTGCAAACGTGGTGCTTCATCGGCAGGCATACATAGTTCTCACCGTATATAAGGCGAGCCGTCATCGCGACCGCCTGCTTGGGTACAATTTCGGAGATGAACACGACACCCCTTCGCTGTTCATCGCCCTCCTTGCGACGGACATAGAATCGGAGGTTTACCTCATCGAAATCAGAATGAAGCGGCACGGCAAGGGATCCAAAGAGTTTGGTGCCGCAAAACCGAAAGCCCACGACGCTAACGTATGTTTTTCCAAGGAACGAATCCAGTACTGTGCCGGAGGGGACATACACGTCTAACAAGCGGGAATCAACTTCGTAGTTCAACATCACGAGGTCTCGCCATTCAGCCGTAAGAAATGCTCTTGTCCGCCGCATTTGGGCTCGTTCAAGCAAAATGCTAGATGACCCAATTTATCAGGCCCCTGACCAGCGGCACGATATTTCTATCTGTTGGAGTGCAGCCGGTAACCCGGGGAAGTCTTCTGTGAGAAAACCAGACTTGCGGCCAAGTGCCCTGTTAGTTGGCATATCGGAAACTGACCGGCTACCGCACTCTCGGCCGTCGGGACTTTTGCCGTTAACTGTGTTATTCTGCTTGTTCACGTTCAGGAAGCTGGATTGAGTTACCCTCCGAGGGTGCCGTTTGCGGGGCCTACCTTGATCTGATCGGCTCCTCATCGCGTTTCGAGGCATCTGAATCCGGCCGAGCGGCGCGTGACGCGACATGCTTCCATGGGCCCTGCACGGTTTAAGGAGAGAAAAGGGAAATGAAGAATCTGTTTGTCGGCAACATGAGTTTCCAAACGACGGATAGCGATTTGCGCGCGCTGTTCGAGCCCTTCGGTCAGGTGACGCGCGTTCACATAGCCACGGACCGCGAGACGGGGCGCGCCCGCGGCTTTGCTTTCGTCGAAATGACCAATGACGATGAAGCGGCTAAGGCGATCGCGGCTCTCGACGGAAAGGAAGTCGGCGGGCGCAATCTGAAGGTGAACGAAGCACGCCCCAAAGAGGAGCGAAGCGCGCCCCGAGGCGGTGGTGGCGACCGCGGGCGCGGGCGATTCTCGAACGAGGATTACCGGGAATCTGCGCGCCAGCCGCGCGAGCCCCGCTGGTAGCTTGAAGCGACGGCTTTTCCGATCGCGGCTTGTCCGCGCTCATCCCGATTTCAAGGAGACCTTATGGCAACCACTTTCCTAAAGCGCCAGAAGGAAATGAAGAGGCTGGAAAAGCAACGCATGAAGGCCGAACGCCGCGCGCAGAAAAAACTCGCTGGTCGCACAGAAACTGAGGCGCCGACCGAAGACGTAACTGTCTCCACGGAGCCGGAGTCGGTGCCGAATAGCTGATTGGGCGGTCAGCCTATACCTTGTTTGCGCCCAGGGTGTCTCTTCGGCGCGCTAGCGGGCGCTCGCATCCTTCTGCAGGATCCCGAACACGTTTCCTTCCGTATCCTGGCAATACGCGAGCAGGCCCACACCTGGAATGGGCATCTTCGGCATGACGATCTTTCCGCCGTTCTTTTCGATGGCGGCAGCGGACTGGTCCACCGAGGCAACGTCCACCGTGTTGACCGTGCTGGCGCCCGGCTGTTGACGTCGCATCATTCCGCCATTGATGCCCGGCTGGCCGTCTGGGCCGGTCGAGATGAGCCAGTACTCCTGCGGGCCATCCCATTTTTGAAACTGCCATCCGAAAACCTCTTTGTAGAATCGGACCGCCCGCTCGGGATTGTCGCTGGGCAATTCAAAATGGACTACGCGTGACATTGTCATTCCTCCGCTTGAAGTCTTCTTGAGACTTTAGACGCACGACCGCCGGCAACGATTTTCCGGATCAATGAGAGCCGGACATCTGCGGGCTGCTCTTGAACCTTTGCGTCGCATAGCCGACGACCAGGCCAAAGATTCCGCCGGGCAGCATGATTTGCGGATAGTAATGCTTGCCCGTGGCGGATGGCATCGCGGCGACGGCAAACGCGAGCACAAGCCCTACGGCAAGCCCGAACAGAATTCCAAGCGCGCGCGAATTTACTTTTCGCGCGAAGTAGCCGATCAACGCCCCTGCAATCAACCCTTTGACCGTGGAACCGATGACGATCCCAACGATCATGGGCTTCACCTCAGGCGTGAACAGGGCCGTCAGGCCGTCGAAGATGCCCAGCACGCCCCCAAGGATCAACCCGAATATGACTTTGCCCATCTCTTCCTCCTGGACCGGCGAATGCTCCCTCCTCCCTCTTATTAACCGCCGAGCCGAATTCCTTTAACGCCGCGCGAGCACGACCAACAGCACGCGCATCACCAGGTACGCGAAAACCAGAATTGCTGCCACGCGATTCCGCCAAATAATGCGCCCAACCCTCTCGAAAACGCCTTCGGGATACGCGGTGACAGGCAAGCCATCAAGATAGTGAGCCACGTCGGCCGCCAGCTCCTTCACGTTGGCATAGCGCCCGGCAGGATCCAGAGACGTGGCCTTGGCAACCATCGCGGCAAGCGGCCGCGGTACGGCGCCTGTCGAGCGTGACGCTGCAAACGCGCCTCGAGTCCCGGCATTTTCGTTTGCCGCCGCGGCCGTGGTGGCATCGTCCGGACGATGGCCCGTAAGAAGGAAGCGCAAGATGGCGCCAAGCGAGAAAACGTCGGCGCGCTCATCGAGGTTCTTGGTTTCGCCGCGCGCCTGCTCGGGAGCCATGTAACCGGGCGTCCCCAGAACTGCTCCGTGCTCGGTAGCGGCAAGCGCAGGTTTTCGAGCGCCCGGTGCCGCTGCGGGTTGGGGCGGGCCGCTCGAATCTGCGGACATACCCTCCGCCGCATCACGGAGAATTTTCGCTATGCCCCAATCCATCACCAAAACCTCCCCGAAGGGGCCCACCATGATGTTTTCGGGCTTCAAGTCGCGATGCAATACGCCGCGTGCGTGCGCGAACGCCACGGCCTCGCAGATTCGCTCGAAGATGCGCAAGCGGTCCGGAAGAGAATCCGCCGCTGCGAGGCGCTGATCCAAACGCCCTTCCGAACCTTGGCCGGGGCGCCGATCCGCGCGCTCATCCAGGCGCTGGCCTTCCACAAACTTCATGGTGTAGAAGACGCGGCCGTCCGCAAGCGTTCCGACGTCGTGTACGGGCACGATGCCTGGATGCTCGAGGCTCGCGAGCACGCGCGCTTCGCGCAACAGCCGAGCCGTCAGCTCCCCGGACGGATCGGGCAAATCGAGAACTTTCAGCGCCACGCGACGCCCGAGTGTGGCATCCTCCGCCAGATAGACGGCGCCCATGCCGCCGCGGCCGAGCTGCCGAATCAGGCTGTAGCGCGTGCCGGCCAGATCGGGAGCAGTCGCCGCCGCGCGCAGGCGATCGAGAGCTTCATCGGAAAGCCATTTCATTCGAGCTTGACTCCCAGGAGAGAGCGAGCTTCGCGGCGAAATTCTTCATCGGTGCCGGTCATCTCGCGCAGCTTTTCGAGCGCGATGCGGCGGAATTCGCGGCGGGCGAAGGCGAGATAGTTCGTCACGTCGGTAACAGTGATGCCGAATTCCTGCGCGAGCTGCGCGTAGCTCAGCGGCCGTTCGGCCACCGCTTCCAGATCGTAGAGTTCGAAGATTCGAAAATGGGTGGCCTTGCCGCGAGCTTCGCACTCTTGCCGAAGGCTCTCCAGGGCCAGGCTGAAGAGGCTGCGCACCCATTCCTTCTCGAAAAACTCGTCGAGCGTCCCGGAGTCGGGCAGCGACAATCCAGCGTGCGCGAGCTCTCCTTCGGCGGCCTCGAAATCGAGCGAAATGTGAATCGCATCGCCGCCGCGCTTCATGCGCTGGGCCGCTTTCGCCTGGTTGGCCAGGAAACCGTCCACACACACGCGAAGGAAAGTC
Source organism: uncultured Acidobacteriota bacterium (assembly GCA_963781005.1). Classification (GTDB taxonomy): domain Bacteria; phylum Acidobacteriota; class Terriglobia; order Acidiferrales; family UBA7541; genus CAWADX01. The sequence goes on along the minus strand of CAWADX010000001.1, from coordinate 2,261,027 downwards.
CTCAGGCGCGCCTTGGCCGGATCGTAGCCATCGAGAAATCCCTTCTCCATTAGCCGCGCGAAAAATTCCTGTGTCAGGTCTTTAGCGTCCTCGTTGGACTTCGCCCAGCGGATGCGAATGTACTTGTAGACCGGCTTCCAGTAGGCCGCAATAATCGCTTCGAGTGCTCGCGTCCGCTCGGCCGGGTCGTCGCTGCGGGCGGCCACGATTGCGGACCAGCGCGTTACAGGGAACCTGGCGCTTGCGCCGCCGATTCGAGTGCTATCGTCCATGCCAAAGTTTGATTGGGCGCTCGTTGTGGGTTGAGTTTTCGCCTAGGCCAGGGCGACGACCTCGATTTCCACCTTCACATCCCGCGGAAGTCCCGCTACTTCGACCGTCGAGCGCGCCGGCGGGTTCGAAGAGAGATAGCGGCTATAAACCTGGTTCATCTGGGCGAACTCTGCCATATCTGTGAGGAAGACGGTAGTCTTCACTGCCTTGTCCAGCGATGATCCTGCCGCTTCCAAAATGGCGCGAAGGTTTTCGAGCACGCGTTCCGTTTGGTTCGCGACGTCCCCTTCCACGATTTGTCCGGTAGACGGATCAAACGCAATCTGCCCGGAAACAAAAATAAAGCCGTTCGCTTTGACTGCTTGAGAATACGGTCCGATTGGCTTCGGACCACGGTCGGTCAAGATTGCTTCCTTCACGTTGCCCCCTTCGCAGACGAGAAACCCTGCAAGGTTAACAGAAAGCGTGCGTTGGAAAATCGGGAACTCACTCGGCGGTAGCGGGTCGCATGAGACTTATTGGCCGGTATATTATGTTGCTCCTGGACCCTCCTCCATGCCGCGAAAAAACATCCTTCTTCTCCTCGAAGGAAGGGATCGCCGGACGATCGGCCGCTCTGACGGAGTAGCTGCCATTGTGGCCAAGGACCCAGGACTATTTCCCGAGCTGATTGCAGGTTTGTGGTCCGCGAATCCCCTCGTGCGAATGCGGGCCGCAGACGCGACCGAGAAGGTTACGCGGAGGAATCCTGAGTTCCTCCGGTCCTACAAGAAGGAACTGCTAGGTTTGATGAACGAGGCCACGGAACAAGAACTGCGTTGGCATCTAGCGGCCATGGTTCCACGGCTTTTGCTGAACGCCGAGGAACGGCAACTCGCGACATCTTTGTTGAACGGTTATCTGGAAGACCGTAGTTCCATCGTCAAGACCTTCGCTCTTCAGGGGCTCGCCGCCTTGGCGCAGGATGACCCAAGTATTCGACCTAAAGTGGTAGAGATTCTACGCGAGGCCGCTCGGAACGGTACGCCTGCGATGAAGGCTCGCAGCCGCAAGTTGCTGCTTCACCTGGAATGTGTTTGATCGTCAAAGATCGGACCCTTACTCTGACGATTTTGCGTTCTGTCTGGTCTGCAATTCGTAGCGGCTTCGAAAGTCCGCCGGGATGCCGGCGTTGTCGAACCAGGTGCGGAAAAATTCGGCAAGATTTTTTCCCGTCGCCGCTTCCAAGGAAGAGCGCAACTCTGCCCAGCCGATGGTTTCGCCCCTGAGGGAATCAATCAAGTCGGCCAGTCCGCGCCGCACAGCGGACTCACCGTATTCATCTTCGAGAGCGATGAAGAAGAGCGGCGCCTTCGCCGCCGCAATTCGGCGCTGCTCCCACGGGGCGGAGTACGAAATGGCGTGCAGCGGTTTTTCCACTACGTGGGCTCGGGCATCGTCATACTGATTCAGCAGCTCCGCGACCCTCCGGCGCCGCGCCGGCTCTCCATCATTTGCCTGGGCAACGATGATAGAGGCGTAGCCCGCCAAACCTTTGCCCATGGCGAGTTCCGCATCGGGTCGCACGGCCACCTCACCGCCGAACCAGGTGTAAGCCATCCCGCGGACAACCAGCTCGTAAAATCCTTCGCTCCCTACGCCCAGTGCGAATCCTTCCCGATTCACCAGCACGCCCTCGGCAAAGGGCTTGACGGCGGCGCCATCGCCATTAGGAGAATCGGCCGGCAGTTTTGCCGGCGTCTCCACGATTCTGAAAGGCGCCACTCGTCCCCTCGGCTGCCCGAAGATGGTGATGCAAGTTCGCCACGCGGCCAGAAGACGCTCGCCCGCCGATTGCGCGTCCCCGGGAACGAGGGGTTCGGATGTCCAGTAAACGAGACTCGATTTTAGTGCTGAGTCGTACGGAACGCGTTTCTCCCGGGTGGCGGTAGACAATCGATCGGAGCGAACCTCCTGCTCTTCGTATTTCCCTGCGACAGCAAAGGGACCGAGATCCTGCCCGCTCAATTGTCGCTCGACTGCGCCGTTGTGCTTCCGTTTGCCGGCCGGCCGGCCGTTTGTCTCCAGGCGAAAATTTTCGGGGACTTTGAAAATGACGTAGGTGGGGTCTGCCCGTCCGCCGCCGCCTGCAAATAGCCCCTTCGGGGTCTGCAGTTCGGGGTACCAGCCGAACGAGCTCAAATGGAACGATGCTTCCCCCACCGCAATCTCTGCGCCGCCGGGGGGCGCTGGCGCGAGGGCGTACTCGATATCGAGCGCTCGTTTCTGCTTCGTTGGCCAACCTGAATCGAATGGAATGCGGAAGATGCTTCTGGATTCTTCAAGTGTTTCGTCGGCCGCAGGACGTGAGGCGTTCACGTCACGGCCATCCACCTTGATTCGTAGGTCTCGACGGCCGAAAACCCTTTCGTCCGGCAACATCGCATCAATGTATTTCAGTTCGCGGTTGCCGGAATTCTCGAGCCGATAGCTTGCATGCACCACCACACGTGCCGGCGGGCCCGCCAGGTGGCGAACCTCGAGAGATTCCTTGCGCACTCCGTACCCCGGCCCGAGAGGCACGGCGCAAGCACAAAGCCCCGCAGTCGCTAAAGCGACGATGCCCGAGCCCGGCCACCCGAAAGGCGTGCGCATCAAAGTGCAGAGATTCTACCGAGGCAGGGGAGGACGGTCAAAAAAACTGTTTGGTTTTTTCAGGGTGCCGGATATTGATGCAGGATTTGCGCGTCGTTCCATCGACGCTGCCGGAGTAGCACGATCGTGCTTTTCTGGTCGTCGGGGACGCCGCGATGCGCCAGCTCGAGAAGCGTCGATTCGCTCATGCCGGCGTTCTTCAGCTCCGCAAGCGAAGCCCCGGAAAGCACGGGCTTCCCTTCCGCTCGGTGGCGCGCCACCTCGAGAATGAGGGCATCCGAGAGCCCCGCCAGGCGCATCGCCTGAGCCTGACCGGCCCATAGTCCTACTTGATCGAGTCGCGCGAGCTCCAGAATTACAGGCTCGCTAACGCCGGCCTGGCGCAGACCGGCGACAGCGTCGCCGGAACGGAACAGCTGATTCCGTCCGTGGGTGATCCGCACGAGCTCCACACAACTCTCATCGGAGAATCCAGCCTGCTTTGCCTTTACCAGCTCAGACACCTCGGCATTCACGACGTTCAGATCCCGCAGTTCTTTGATACTGCTGTAGCTCATCCCGGTGTTGTCGAGAGGCATCATGTCTGTGCGCAGACCCTTCCTGCACGCGCCCAGGAGGCTGAGCAACACGAGAGGCAGAATGGCCATCGCGTCGCAGCGCCGGCTAGAGTGCCGCAATGCCCTCGGCTGTCGCGCTCTGATGCGGTGCTCCCGGGGGTGCTGCCGGGGGTGCTGCCGAATGTCCCGCCCGCAACATTTTGGGAAAGACGCGCTCATCCATTTCATTCTAGCTGCGAAGAGCGCGGGGGGCTGCAGCGTGTACCGCAATGATTACGGGTCACTCGCGACCGCCGCGGTATCGTCCAGGAGCTAGTGCCGTTCCAACTGGATCGGGATAGAAATTGCCTGAGAGCAACCCTGCCGGGGCGCCAGAAGGATTTGCTCTGAATAGTTGGAACGGCTGCTTCGGACGGCATCCCACAAACCGGGCAGGTCAGCCCTTTTTAGGCGCCTGGGCATAGATCGCGTTCGAGTTTGGATCTTTCCACCCTTGGCCTTGATGCTCCAGGTTGTAGGCGGTGTTTTCCGCCACTTCCCTCCCAAAATATCTTTCGACCACGTGAAAGGCAAGATCGATGCCGGAGGCCAGCCCCCCAGCCGTTGCAAGGTTGCCTTCCTCGACAAACCGGACGCCGCGTATGACATGGACCCTGGGAAACTCATTGGCGAATTCTTTGTATACATCGTGGTGAGTGGTGGCGGATTTCCCGTCGAGCAGCCCAGTTCGCGCCAGCACGATTGCTCCGACGCAAACCGACATGGTTAGGTCGGTACCTCCCGATGATTTGCGAATCCATTGCAGCATTGCTTCAGAGGCATCCTGCGCTGGAATCACGATAATCTTGGGTTGGGGGGCAGTTTCGAAGGTGTAATTGGGCACGACGGTCAAACCCGATTCTGTGACTAACGGAGCCTTGGTCTCCGCGACGGAATATTGATGAAACGGCGACGTCATATCGCCGCCAGGAAGCATTACGGAGCCGAAAATAGCCCAAGGTCCGGTAAAGTCAATGTCGATCACTCCGCGGGAAAGCGGAAATGCGACCGGGATAGTCCCGCTCTTGGGAGGTTTCAGAGAGTTCGGAGCTGCGATGCTCTTGGCCGCAGCCTGACCGCCGCCGGCGGATTGGCCGTATCCCAGGTCGTATGAACTGGCGGCTGCAAGTGAAAATGGAACGGCAGCCATGCACCCGAGCGCCGCCGATCCCTGAAGTAATTCTCTTCGTGTGATTTCTCTTCGTCTCATGGTAAGGTCCGTCCTCCGCTTTCTATTTCGTCTGTGGGCAATATCTATCGTCCGACGTTAGACTACTCCGTTAGACGGTATAGTGCATCGCAGGTTAGGTTCCATCACCTTGTCTTCGTAAGTCTCGGTGGTTGCAGGTAATTGCAGCGGCCGCAGCGACAGAACGGTAGTTCGCCTGTGCGCTTGTGGGACAAACGTGTCGCGAGGCCGGACAGACCACTCGCTTAACCGGGCAGGTGGCGCACCCTTAATGCGCTAGGGCGAATTTGGGTGCCGCATCCTTTCCGCGGTTTGTGCGGAAAGGGTGCGGGTTTTCTGTTTTTCCATCGAAGACAAGAACGGCGCAGGGGCACTCGCAACCCCGCGCCTCGTCATTTGCACTTCGCTTCCGCCCATTCCCAATTAAACTTTTCGCGGGGAGTCAGGTACAATTCCGTCGCCATGTGAAATTTTGGCTGGAACGGCTCGGCTCGATTCGCGGTTGCGCCGCCGACCCGCGTAGGCCACTGATCGAATAATAAAAGGGGGTTCTATGAAAACTTCGGGGCTGGGCCGTTTTGCGTTTTGTCTGTGCGTTCCACTGCTGGGCATGCTTGCGCTGGCGAGTCCGCCGACGGGCGGATACCACTTGCTCAAGAAAATTCCCCTGAGCGCGGCGCCGGGTGGCGGGGAATATTTCGACTACATTACGGTGGATGCTGGCGCGCGGCGAGTGTATTTCTCGCACGGCACCGAGGTGAAGGTGCTCGACGCGGATAGTGCTGCGGTGGTGGGCGCGATTTCGGGATTACAACGGTGCCACGGCGTGGCCGTGGTGAACGAGCTTGGCAAGGGGTTCATCACGGACGGCGCCGCCGCCAAGGTGGTAATTTTCGATCTCGCGAGCTTCCAGGTGACCGGCGAGGTGAAGACGGAGAAGGACGCGGACGCGATTATTTACGATCCGGCGTCGAAGCGCATTTTTTCCTTTAACGGCGGCCCGCACACGGTAACGGCGATCGATCCGGCGAACGGGACGGTGGTGAAGAGCCTGCCGCTGGGCGGCGGTCCGGAGTTTGCCGTCGCGGATGGCAAAGGAATGGTGTACGACAACATCGAAGACACGAACGAAGTGGTGGCCATTGATTCGCGCGCGCTGACCGTCAAATCGCGCTGGCCGGTGACGCCGGCCGGAGGGCCCACGGCTATGGCGATGGACCGCGAGCACCGACGGCTGTTCAGCGCCGGCCGCAATCCCCAGATGCTGGTGGTGATGGATGCGGACACCGGAAAAGTGATCCAGTCATTCCCGATCACGGCGGGTGCGGATGCCGCCGCTTATGAGCCTGAGACGGGTCTGGTTTTCGTTTCCACTCGCGAGGGCATGATCCACATCTTCCACGAAGACTCGCCGGATAAATTCAGCGTGGTCGAGAGCGTCAAGACCGAGTTCGGCGCGAAGACGATAGGGCTCGATACCAAGACGCACAACCTGTTCGTGGACACAGCGGATTTTGGTCCGGCTCCGGCGCCCACGGCAGAACGGCCCAATCCGCGGCGTATGCCTGTTCCGGGGACGTTTCACCTGTTGATTTACGGACGGTGATGGCCCTGGCGCGTGGCGCACCTTTAAAGCGCTAATGCGAAGCCACGGTGATCCAAGCTTGACTCCAGAGGGTCGCTGGCATATGGTTTCGCGCAGACATAAAGTTGAATTCCCATTTACGTTTGTCGCTCAGAGAACGGCATTTTCCTAAGACGATCTTGGGCAGTCTCGATCTACATTTGCCGCACTCAAACGAAATTGCTTTGATCGCCGCCCAGCTCCAACGGAAATTAACGACACCGTTCGAACCAACCCAATTCGTGGCCGGCACGAAGGAGGAAAAAATGAAAAGGATCAGCGGATTTCCAGACCAACCAGGGACAGCGGCTAAGAGTGGTCGCCTCCAGCGGTTTACAATTGCGATTGTAGGGGTGTTGTCGATTATGGCGACAGCCGGAATCGCGAATGCGCACGAATGCATGAAGTCAATCTCGTCCTGTGGATGTACGATCAGCGAACCGGGCGTGTACACGGTGATAGCGAATCTCTCCGCCACACAAGGCTTGACCGAGCTCGACGATTGCATAGATGTCGATTCAAAGGGCGTCTTTCTGATCGTGGGTGGCCATACCGTAACGGGCTCGGGAAGCGGAGTAGGCATCCGTCTTCTGGCATCGGCCCCCGGGGATTTCATCGAGTCTGCAGGACAGAGCTCACGAGGAGGGTCCGTTAGTCCTTCCACGCTGACTAACTGGAAATTCGGAATGGAGGTTAACGCCGACAGCGTGATCGTCGACGATTTCAACTATACAAGCAACACAACCGCAGGCCTCCTGTTGAAGGGATCGCACAACAGCACGATCACCGACTTTAGCGCAAGGGACAATTCCGTTTACGGCGTCTGGATCGTTGGTGGCTCCGGAAATCAGATCAATTGTTCCGTCGCCGACAATAACGGGAACACCGGAGTATTCATTGGGTGCTCTCCTTCAGGGCCGGGCGGGACGGCATGCGATGAGGATGAAAATGAGACGAGCAGTGGGAATTTCATCTACGACCACTTAGCCTCCACCTCCCAATACGGTATTGCGGTGGATCGCGGGAATACGGGCAACATCATTACCGAAACCGAGGCCATCAATAGCACCAAATCCGACCTTTTCGATGGCAATCCGGGCTGCGACCGCAACCTGTGGCGTGTCAACACTTTCACCACTGCCAACCATTCCTGCATTCAGTGAGCTGTCAGGGGCGTAAGCCAGGGCGCGTGGCGCACCCTTAATGCGCTAAGGCAAATTCGGGTGCCTCATCCTTTCCGCGGTTTGCGAGGTGAAGTTAAGCTGTGGTTTTCAGTTCCGGTTCACCCGCGTGTTGAGTTTTCCGGTTTGTTTACCCCAGGCTCGCTCTTGCCTTACATCTTTCGTGCCCGGCACTCGTTGAAAAGGCGCGCATCATCCCGTATGATTTTGGGGATCCCCTCGACGATCCGGAATTCTGGCGCGTGATCGGCCGGAGCCAGCCGGCCGGATGACAGGAGGTTCCATGGGTCGTGGTTCCACACCAATCGGGCAGACGGTTTCCCACTATGTGGTCCTCGAAAAGGTCGGTGGCGGGGGCATGGGCGTGGTCTACAAGGCCAAGGACACGCGCCTGGGACGCAACGTGGCATTGAAGTTCCTGCCCGACGATATCGCGCAGGATGCGCAGACCATCGAGCGATTCCACCGTGAAGCCCGCGCTGCATCGGCTCTCAATCACGCCAACATCTGTACGATTCACGACATCGGAGAATTTGAAGGCCAGCCGTTTATCGCCATGGAGCTGCTGCAGGGGCAGACGCTGAAGCACCGCATCGCCGGGAAGCCGATCGAGACTTCCGAGCTTCTGGAAATCGGCATCCAGGTCGCCGACGGACTCGACGCGGCGCACTCGAAGGGCATCGTCCACCGGGACATTAAACCGGCGAACATTTTCATCACCGAGCGCGGCCAGGCGAAGATTCTTGACTTCGGCCTCGCGAAGCTGGCGCCTGCGCGGCAACATGCCGCCGAATCGGTGAGCGCCACATCTATGCGCACGCAGACGCATGTGCTCAATGACGAGCAACTGACGAGCCCGGGCAGCTCGATGGGCACGGTGGCGTACATGTCGCCGGAGCAGGCGCGGGGCGAAGAGCTGGACGCGCGCTCGGACCTGTTTTCGCTCGGTGTGGTGCTCTACGAGATGGCTACCGGGTCGGTTCCGTTCTCCGGCTCGACCACGGCGGTCGTTTTCGATGGAATCCTGCATTCGACGCCCGCGCCCGCCAAGCAACTCAACCCGCGCGTGCCTGCGGCGATGGAGAGCATCCTCGGCAAGGCTCTGGAGAAGGATCCCGACCTGAGGTGCCAGACGGCTGCCGAACTCCGGGCCGACCTGAAGCGCCTCAAGCGCGACATTGAATCTAGCCGCCGCCCCACCATTGAGAAAAACGCGCAGGGTCTGGCGCCGAATCCGGCTGGGGCGCCGCAGAAATCGGTCGCCGTGCTTTATTTCGAAAACCAAGGCGGCGCTAAAGAAGACGAATACTTCCGCGACGGAATGACGGAAGACGTGATCACCGAGTTGTTGAAGATCAAAGGACTTCGTGTATTTCCCCGCGCCACAGTTCTGGCCTACCGCGACCGGCCCGTAACAGCCACGCAGGTGGGGCAACAGTTGAACGCAGCGTATGTCTTAAGCGGCAGCTTGCGCCGTGCCGGCAACCGCTTGCGTATCACCGCGCAACTGATCGATACACGCGATGGCTTCCCCGTTTGGGCCGAACGCTACGATCGCCAGCTCGAAGACGTCTTCGCCATCCAGGATGAGATAGCGCAGAACATCGCCCGCGAGCTGCGGTTGATGCTCAGCGAGAAAGAAAAACGCGACATTAAGAAGATCCCTACCGCCGACGTGCAAGCCTACGATTACTACCTGCGAGGGCGTCAGTTCTTCCACCAGTTTCGGCGAAAGGGCTTTGATTTCGCGCGCCAGATGTTCGCCCGCGCCATTGTGATTGACCCCAACTATGCCCGCGCATATTCCGGCGTAGCGGATTGCTGTTCGTTCCTGTATCAGTACTGGGAAGCCAGCGAAGCGAATCTGAGGGAAGCGGACGCGGCCAGCCTGAAGGCCCTGGAGTTGGACCCCGAACTGGCGGAAGGCCATGCATCTCGTGGATTGGCTATCTCATTGAACAAGCGCTACGAAGAGGCGCAAAAGGAATTCGAGACGGCCATACGATTGAACCCGAATCTTTTCGAAGCCTACTACTTCCGCGCGCGGGCCTATTTCGGCGAGGGAAAACTGGCCGAGGCGGCGCAAGCCTACGAGCAAGCTTCGCAGGTGAATCCCGAGGATTATCAGAGCCCGAGTTTGGTTGGCCAAGTCTATAACGCCCTTGGACGTAAAGCGGAAGGTGAGGCGAGCTATCGTCGGGCCTTGCAGATTGCTGAGAAGCATCTGGAACTGCATCCGGACGACGCTCGGGCCCTCTACCTTGGCGCCAATTGTATGTGTCAGATGGGCGAGCGAGAGCGCTCGTTAGAGTGGGCGGCGAAAGCCTTGAAGATTGACTCAGATGATTCTGGTGTACTTTACAATGTCGCTTGCGTGTATGCGCTTCAGGGCGAGACCGAAGAAGCCATCAACTGCCTGGAAAAGGCCGTCCAGAGTGGTTTCGGGCACAAGGCATGGATTAAGAATGACTCCGACCTAGACTCGCTCCGAAGCCATCCGCGGTTTCAGGCCCTGCTCTAAGGACTGTAAGGTAGTGCCGCCCAAGCGCATTGCTATTCGGGTCTGTCATCCCGCATGATTCCCTCCAGATCGGGAATGGATCGCTCTCACTTAGAGAAACGGCAGGCTCTACCCCGCTACTGTTGCGGCGGCTTGCTCTGCGCTGCCTTCTGCTCGCGGTACTTGCGCGCGAGGTCGCCTAGCGATTCCTGTTGCGGCGTAAGGACGATCATTTGCGGGGTAGCCGCTGGCACTGCCGAGGCTGGCGTCGTAGCCGATGCGGTCGTCGGGATGGGCTTCCGAGCAAGCGCCTCGGGGGTAAACTTCGCCGGGTCGAGCACAGCATCGCCCTGAATATAAGCTGTGATCTGCGTACCCTTCGGGATCGAGATGTCCCTGCCGCGCATGAATGGGAAAAATGGAGCGGCAGGCCACACAACCCCGCCGGCTGCCACCATCGCACCGGCCATCGCGCCTTGATGCCCCCCGCCCGTGCCGTCCTTGACGGCACGGAGTAGGACTTTCTCGCCATCGGCTAGCCGAACTTTGTCGATGTTGATGTCGAGCTTACCGCCGCGTCCCATTCTCTTTTTGGCTTCTGCGGCTGCGACGGTTGCCCATGCGGTCGAGCCGCGTGGAATCACCACTACATCGCCGACCCTGACGTCTTCGACGACTTCAAAGCTGACGACATTGCCGACGCGTTCGTCAGCAGAAGAAATCGTTTCGGCGAGCACAAGCTTCACCGGCGTGCCATCCTCTAAGACAAACTTCGCTGGTGCTGTTTGCTCGGCCGCGAGACCGGGGTGCGTCATCAAGACCGCGAGCAGGATTGCCGGTAGTTTCATGTTTCATTCTCCCTTTACGCGATCCATCGGGCGAGTCGAGGCGTTGGGCGACCGCATATTGACAAGCCAGTGCAAGATAGCAATCCACCCTAAAAGACCACATGGGCCGCCGGTACTATTTGTTTAATTAGCTAACAAAATGGGTGATTGTTCCGCGTGCAATCGCAGGTGCAAACCCTGGGACGAAATAACATTCGAAGCACCGCTCCCATCCCGCAGGCTCCCGCCTGCGGGATGCCCTCGTAGACGCGTAACCGCATTTCGGGGCAGCAGGCGGGCGGCGCACCCTTAAAGCGCTAAGGGGAATTTTGGGGTGCCGCATCCTTTCCGCGGTTGGTGCGGAAAGGGTGCGGCTTTTTGTTTTTCCATCGAAGAGAAGCTTTGGACTGGAAACCGGGCTGGCGTAGCACGCTGAGGCCGTCAGGTATACATTATCGGTCGGCCACGAAGTCAAAACGGAAATTCCAGCTTATGTTGCGCGTGCCTCATCTTTATCAGCAAGGAGGAAAAAAATGAAAGCCCTGCACACAGGCCTGCTGGTCCTGGTTTTCGCGGTGTCGCTGGCATCGGCCCCAACCGGACCATCGTGGAAAATGAAAGCCGACTACGTAGAAGCGTGCAGTTGCCATCTGTTCTGTCCCTGCTACTTCAACAAGCACGCGGAGCACCCTTCCTGCGAGTTCAACATGGCGGTGACGGTGCGGGAGGGGTATTCGGGGACGACAGATCTCGCTGGCGCGAAATACTGGCTGACCGGAGACCTGGGCGATAAATGGGGAACCGAGAAAAAGGCTCCCTGGGTGGTTGTCTCGTTCGACCCATCCACAACCAAGGCCCAGCGCGACGCCCTGGCCACGATGATTCTGAAGACCTACGGCCTGGAATGGGCCGATCTGAAAGTTCAGGAAGCCCCCATCGAGATCAGCCGCGCGGGAGACATCGTCGAAGCCAAGCTTGACGGCGGCAAAATGGCTTACCTGAAGCTGAAGCGGGAGCCAGGCGCGGATGGAAAGGGCGTTGTGCTGAAGAATGTAAAGTACTTCGACGCGTCCACCAACGAGGGATTTGAGATGTACAAATCGATTGAGCACCGCGCCGACCTCGGCGGACACAAGTTCTCCTACTCGGACCGCAATGCTTTCCTGATCACGATTGTTTCGCAGGAACCAACTGCGGCAAAGACGGAAAAGAAATCCGGGAACTGACCTCAAGACTTGGGGCGAGCCGCTGTCATGCTGATTCCGCCCTGCGGGAGAAGCATCCGCTTTATTCTATCGACCTAAGTGGCCCGCGAGCATCGCGGGGACGAGTGGCGCATGGTGCACCCTTAGGGCGCCAAAGCGAACTTGGGTGCCCCAAGCGATCTTCACGCAACTCATTGGATTGACGAAGATTAGAGAGTTTGCCCCCCGGTTGCTCTTCACAATTTTTTACATCTCTTTGCACTGCATTGACACATCCCAGAGCGAACACCGATTATGATCTGCACCATTTGGGGGGCAATTCCCAAAGAGAGGCTGGCAATGAGCAAGCAATCATGGTGGAACGAGCGGGTACGGATGCTTCTAACCCTGGAATTGGCCATCGCGCTTCCGGCCACAGCTCTGATCGGCTACAGCGTTTGGCATCTGCGGTCCATCCAGCGGGATCGCGCGGTGGAAGCGGCCATTCAGCGGGACTTCAGCCACGTGCTCAAGATCGCTGAGAAGCGTATGAATGCTCGGGCCGATAAGATGGTCGAGGACGTGCGCTCAGACTTTCCCCGCCCGGGCGATCCTGTCGTTCAGAAGCTGGACAGCATCCTGGACAAACATCCCGAAGTCGCGCACGTCCTGCTCTACGATCGCGATGGCGGATTTACCGTTCGTAACCAGACGCGGAGGATGAGTGACTCGCAATTTACAGCGGAATGCGGACGGCTATCGAGCTTCAATGAATGGATGAAGATCGAAGGCGAAGAGATCTTGAAGAAAATCCGGAAAATGGAGCAGAAAGACGGCACGCCCTTCTTGTTCGGTGAGGATATCGTACCCCGAGGCGACAAGATGGCCTACGAAAACTACGCGATCCTATCCTTGCCGGAATGGCCTCAAGACCGCGTGGCCCTCGGCTTCGTTATCTTCGACAGCCAATATCTGAGTGATCACCTCTTCCCGGAGGTTCTGGACAACGTGCTGGCCGAGGAGGTAAGTGACCCGCACGGGAGAAGTGGCAGCCCCGCGGTCATGATGATTCACATCAAGAAGGAAACCGAACCCCTGGTGGCATCGGCTGGCTGGGACGGAGGCGCTCCGGAGGTGGAGCGAAATCTGGAGGGAGCGTTTCCGGGCCTGACCCTCGCGATCAAGTTCCGTGGTACCACCGTGGAGGCCCTGGGGCAGAGGTTCCTGAAGACGAGCTTCCTGATTATCGGCGGCCTTTCCATCATCCTGGCCGGGGGAGTCTGGCTGACTTATCGCAACGTGACGAAAGAAATGGGGCTCGCGAAGCTGAAATCCGATTTCGTGGCCAACGTCTCGCACGAGCTGCGCACACCCCTTTCCCTGATTCGCCTTTACGCCGAGACTTTGGAGATGGGCCGTCTGACCAGCCCGGAGAAGTATCAAGAGTACTACCGCATCATACGCAAGGAGAGCGAGCGGCTCTCAGCGCTCATCAACAATATCCTGGACTTCTCCCGCATCGAGGCCGGCAAGAAGGAATACAGTTTCCGCGATACGAATCTCGCCGAATTGGTGCGGAACACGCTGGAATCGTATCGTTTTCAGATCGAGCAAAGCGGTTTCACCCTCGAGCAGAACATCGCCGACGATATTCCTGCGGTTCGTGTGGACCGCGAGGCCTTCGCCCGGTCGCTCCTAAACTTGATCAACAACGCCGTGAAGTACTCGCAAGAGCAGAAATATCTGGGGGTGAACCTGTACCGTACCAACGGCTCGGTCAAACTCGAAGTGGTCGATCGGGGCATCGGCATCTCGCGCGCGGAGCAAGCGAAGATTTTTGAGAAATTCTATCGCGTGTGCGATCCACTGGTGCATAACACCAAGGGCAGCGGGCTGGGTCTCGCGCTGGTGCGTCATATTATTCACGCTCATGGCGGCCAAGTGGAGGTCGAGAGCGCGCCCGGAAACGGCAGCAAGTTCACCATCGCGCTCCCGGTGGACTCAGCCTCGAGCGGCGCCGCCGCCGCGTGATGGAGGGAATGCATGCCCCGGAACCTACAGGATCATGGCGCCTCTGGGCGCAGAGACGTCGAGGTGAGAAGCGTGACCAAGATTCTGATCGTCGAAGACGAGGCCAATATGGTTGCCGGCCTGCGAGACAACTTTGAGTACGAGGGCTACCAAGTGATCACCGCAGCGGACGGCGTCGAGGGTCTCGAGCGCGCGCTCGCTGATTCTCCCGATCTGGTCGTTCTCGACGTGATGATGCCCCGGATGAGCGGTCTCGATGTTTGCAAGCAGTTGAAGGCCCGGCGGCCCTCGATCCCTATCATCATGCTTACGGCTCGCGGCCAGGAGGTGGACAAGGTGGTTGGGCTGGAGTTGGGCGCCGATGACTACGTTACGAAGCCGTTCTCCATCCGCGAGCTGCTCGCCCGCGTCAAGGCCGTCCTCCGTCGGGCGCATACTCTACCTGCGGAGCAGGAAAGCGTCTCGTTTGGCGACGTCGAGGTCGACTTGCGAAGGCATCAGGTTCGCCGTGGCGGCAAGTCCGTCGAGTTTTCAAGCAAGGAATTCGAGCTATTGCGGTATTTCCTGTGTCATCGCGCGGAAACACTGAGCCGCGATCGCCTGTTGGATGAGGTGTGGGGGTACGAGCACTACCCGACCACGCGCACGGTGGATACATTCATCGTCCGCTTGAGGCAGAAGCTCGAACCCAATCCTGAAGAGCCTCGATTCATCCTGACGGTCCACGGCGTTGGGTACAAATTCGTCGGCTGATGCCGTGGCCGCCTGGACGGAAGGCACGATGGAAACCAAGTCACAGCAATGGCAGCGCACCGCAGAATCGGGAGAGAACAGCGGCTGGTTACACAGTGGCGGCAGCGGTGCCGGAGCGTTGCCGGTGCTGCCCAACCGGAATTCCCGTGTAGCGCTCCCGAGGAAGGATGAACGGATCGGAATGCTGAAAGAACGGCTTGCCACGCTCGAGCGTGAGCACAACGAACTGCTCCAGGCGATCTTCACGGCGGCGCAAACTCACCGGAAGCTTTGTGCCCCGCGCGAGGCGCGTCGCGGGAAGTTCGAAATTGCCGCCGAGATCTTCCCAGTGCGTCATCTTTCCGGCGACTTCTCGCTGTTGCTCGACTGCGGCGCGACCACCGGGCTTGCGGTGGGCGATATTGCCGGGAAGGGACTTACGGCTGGCCTTTGGCTGCCTCACTTGGTGGGTTTGGTCCGCACCGGCCTCGGCTCGGGGCTCGATCCGTCCGAGGCCGCGGCGCTCATCAATGCAGAACTGTGGAAGATGCAGCCAGAGCCTCCCATGGCAGCCCTTTTTCTCGCCCGGCTCGACCCCCATCACGGCGAACTGATCTACTGCAATGCGGGTCAACCGGCTGCCGTTGTTCTGCGCGCTGATGGGCGATTGGAATTCCTGGAAGCGGGTGGTCCGCTGCTCGGTGCCGTTTCCGAGGCATCATTCGCCTCGGGTCGCGCCGTTCTGGATCCCGGCGACGCTTTGCTCAGCTTTTCAGACGGAATCGTTGAATGCCGCAACGATCGGGGAGAGGAATTCGGCGTGGGGCGTCTGGTAGCCGCATCTCGAGCTGCCGGCCGCTCTTCCACAACGAGCATGCTCTTCTCGTTGCTGGGTGCGGCCCAGGACTTTGCCGGTGGTCGCCCGCCCGAGGACGATCTCACCCTGATGATCGCCCGTCGACTGGGCTGATGCCATCGGGTGATATCTGCGCAAGGTTCCTACCGCGGGCCCGATGCCACGCGAAGAGAACGGAGATAAGTGATGGCGCCTGAACCTTCAAGTCACGATCTGAACTCCGGTGAGACGATGTCTCAGATTCCCGAACTCGATAACGAGCAGGTCCTAGTCTCCTCCGCCAAGGCCGGTGACTTCACTTCGTTTGAGAAGTTGGTAGTGCGCTATGAGCGAAGAATCTTTCGGTTGGCCTGGAGGATTACACAGAATCACGAGGACGCGGAAGAAGTGATGCAGGATGCCTTCTTAAAGTCCTTCCAACATCTTGGGGACTTCCGTGAGAATTCCCGCTTTTATACCTGGCTGGTGCGCATTACTGTAAATCAGGCGATCTCAAAACTGCGCAGGCGCCGCCCGAACCAGGTGTCGCTCGATGATCCGGTGGAGACCGAGGAAGACCTGCTGCCGCGCGACGTGCAAGACTGGGGGCCAACGCCGGAACAGCGTTACGGCCGGAGGGAACTTGAGCTCATTCTCTCTGACGTAATCGCGGAGTTGGACGCGCCGCTTCGCATGGTGTTCCAGTTGCGCGACGTGGAAGGCCTTTCGATCAATGAGACCGCAGAACTGCTTGGGCTGTCCGCCCCAGCAGTCAGGACGCGCCTGTTCCGAGCACGCTTAAAGCTGCGCAAAAAGCTGGACAAGTACTTTCGTCAGGAAACCATCACTCAATCCTTTCCGCGCAATGAGCCCCAACCCCCTTGTTGCGGCGCTTGAAAAGGATGCCAGGACCAGTCACGCATCCGGCAAGAGTGGTCTTGAGAAGAGTCCTCGATACCAACGCGATTCTGAACCTAACCTACTTCATTTATTGCCGAGCACGTTGTTCCATGGTCGAACTTCCCACTTTTTGACGAGTCCGTTCACGACATACGGGTCGACCCTCGCAAAAGTCTCCGGAATAGCGCGGTCGGCACACTCGAAAACAAGCAATGCACGGTCCGCTGGTTCTTGCAGGGCCCCCGCCAGAAGAAGCTCGCCGCGTGCATGAGCTTCTTCCACAAGTCGCAAGTGTTCTTGCCGGAAAGGGGTTCTCCGCGCAACAAAATCATCGACAACCTCATAAAAGAGGACGAAGTAAGGCACGAGACTTTACCTAGATCCGCATCGGCCAGCCGTGAACATCTACGCGTTGTAGATGCGCTCGATGTCGAAAACTCCGGGGACTTTCTTGATGTTTGCGAGGATGCGTTCGAGCTGCCGCCGGTCGCGCACGTCCAGCGCGAGTTCGATCCGCGCCCGGAGGTCTTCACCGGAGCTTTCCAGGTGGCCGATGTTGGCGCCGGCGTCGCTGATTACAGCGGTGATGCCCGCGAGTATTCCGGGGCGGTCCTCGGTAACGATGCGGAGCCGGACGGGAAAGGTCGATTCGGCGCCGCCGGCCCACTCCACCGGAATGCGGCGTTCCGCTTCGTAAAGGAGGTTCTGGACGTTGGGGCAGGCCGTGGAATGGACCGCCACGCCGCGGCCCCGCGTGACGTATCCTACGATTTCATCGCCGGGGATCGGATTGCAACACTTCGAACGATACACCATTAGATCGTCGTGGCCGCGCACCTGCACCGTCGCATCCTGCATCCCCAGAATTCGCTTGACGGTGGAAACGATCTTCGGCGGTTCGGCCTGATCGACGAGAGGCTGGCCGGCAGCTTTGGACAGCACTTGGCGCGCGGACCACTTGCCGTAGCCCAGGGCGGCGTGAAGGTCCTCAACCTTGGAGTAGCCGTATTCGGCCGCAACGCGCAGCCAGTCCGCGTCGGCGATCTTCTTCAAGCTCAGGCCGCAATTTCGCGCTTCCTTTTCGAGCAGCCTGCGCCCCACCGCGGTGGCTTCCGTGCGTTCGTGCAGGTTGATCCACTGGCGAATCTTGCTGCGGGCACGCGAGGTCTGAACGGAAGAGAGCCAGTCGCGGCTCGGCAGGTGACCCTTCTGGGTGAGAATTTCCACCACGTCGCCATTCGAAAGAGCGCGACGCAGCGGCACGATCTGTCCATTCACTTTCGCGCCTACGCACTGGTGGCCCACCTCCGTGTGAATGGCGTAGGCAAAATCCACGGGGGTGGCGCCGCGCGGCAGCACCACCACGCGCCCCTTCGGAGAAAACGTGTAGACCTCTTCGGGATAAAGATCCACACGAAGCGTGGAGAGGAATTCGTCCGGCTCTTCCATCTCCCGCACCCACTCGATCAACTGGCGCATCCAGACGATGCGCTGCTCGTCCGGTTCCGAACCCGTGCGGCCATCCTTGTATTTCCAGTGCGCCGCCACGCCCTGCTCCGAGATCCGGTGCATTTCCTGAGTGCGGAGTTGCACCTCGAAAGGCTGTCCCGCATGAATCACCGTGGTATGCAGCGACTGATAAAGGTTGGGCCGCGGCATGGCGATGTAGTCCTTGAAACGGCCCGGCACCGGCGGCCAGATCTGATGGATCACGCCCAGGGCGGCGTAGCAGTTTTTTACCGTGTCCGTGATCACGCGCACTGCCAGCAGGTCGTAGATCTGATCGAGGGCGCGCTGCTGCCGCTGGATTTTCTGGTGCATGGAATAGAGCCGCTTGGTGCGCCCTTGGACTTCGGCGGGAATGCCGTTTTCCACCATTTTCCGCGCGATCATGTCCTGCACCTCATGCAGGAACTTCTCGTACACCTTGCCTTTCGATTCGACCCTCTTCTGCAATTCCAGGAACGCCGAAGGCTCCAGGTAACGAAAAGCCAGGTCTTCCAGCTCGCCCCGAATCAAGCCCATCCCCAAGCGGTTCGCCACCGGGGCGTAAATATCCAGCGTTTCGCGGGCAATTCGTTGCTGGCGCTCGGTATCCAGATAGCCGAGCGTGCGCATGTTATGCAGGCGATCGGCCAGTTTCACGACGACCACGCGGACGTCGTTCACCATCGCCAGCAGCATCTTGCGCACGTTTTCCGCCTGGCGGGCTTCCGGGGCCAGCAAATCGAGCCGGCTGATCTTCGTGACGCCTTCCACCAAGCGGGCAACATCGGCGCCGAACAATTCGGAAATCCGCTCGACGGGATTGCGCGTGTCCTCCACCACGTCGTGGAGCAACGCCGCGCAAAGCGTCGTCGAATCGAGCTTCATATCCGCCAATAAATGCGCCACTTCGACGGGATGGGAAAGGTACGGCTCACCGGACTGGCGGAGCTGCGAGCGGTGCTGCTCGGCCGCAAAATCGTAGGCACGGCGCAACAGCTCCAGGTCGTCACCCGGACGGTTCCGCCGGACCTTGTCCATCAACTCGACAAAGCGCAGGTCAATGGCGCGCTGCGCCGCGAGGTTTGCTACAGGCTTTCCTGCTGAACTCATGTTGCACTTATTCTAAACCCGACCGCTTCCGACGGCGAAGCCTTTCGTCCGCCGCGGCGGACTCAGGGTCAACTCCGCGACGAATCTGCTTGCTCCAGACCCTGGCTGATGTCACCGTCACGCTCCCCCACGCCCTTGTGCGGAGCGCTTCCAAGTATTTTCGCCTTTTGTTCACGTTTCGCTTTTTCTTCAGAAAAGTGCATTTTTGTTGCGATTAGAAATTGCGACCGCATTGATTTTGAGAGAGTTGCGGCGTTACGTCCTTCGTTCGTGTTGCGATTAGAAAAGGCCGTAAGAGATTTGTTTTCATTACCTCCAAAAGCGTCCCTCGCCAAAGATCGGCGAGGCAGGCGGGAGCCTGCGGGCTGGGACGAGGCTTCCGATGTCACTCGAGCTGCGCTCCATTCGGCTCCGCTCGCGGTGAAACTCTCGGCTACGCTTGGGGTAGACGGCAAGGTGGGTTTATGGCCGGGGGAAGAGCCCACGGTCAGGAACGCACTGACCGTGGCTACCACTTCGTTCGTTGCCGTCATTGGGTCCCTCTCCTTCGATTCGAGCTTCTTTCCCCCGGAGCTAGGCCCAGCCGCGGTGGTGGCGGACAGGCCGCCAGCGAACGGCGAGGCACGCCGGGGGCTGCATGCCCAAGGTCGCTCAGCCGAGGAGATTTGGTCTTGCCACCCTCGGAGAGTGGACGCTAATAGGATTACCACAGAGTAAGAAGATTGCAAGTGGTTGCGCCTGTAAACTTTTTTCGCGGGCGGATGGATTGAAAGTGGCTTGACGGTGGTCCGTTTGGGCGGTCCGCATGAAAATTGTTTCACGCTATCGGCGAACAATGGCATGGGTGTACGATGAGCGCCGTTCTTGAACCAAAAAGGAGATTCCGGTTCACAGCGATTCGATTCTCTGGAGGTATCTGCAATGAAGTGTTGCCTCCCGTTCGTGCTCAGTCTATTTCTCTGCGGCATGGTCGCCGCACAAGAGCATTCGGCTCACCCTCAGTCCAAGGCGGCAACGCTCATGCAGGGCTATGGCGACCTGCATCACCCGGTCTCAACGAGCAACGACCAAGCCCAGCAGTTTTTCGATCAGGGATTGCGTCAAATTTACGCCTTCAACCACGACGAGGCTGCACATTCGTTTCAGCGTGCGGCAGATCTTGACCCCAAACTGGCTATGGCCTACTGGGGCGTAGCGGAAGCCGTGGGACCGAACTACAACGATCCCGCCAGTGACGACCGTTTCGCGGCGGCGCACGCGGCCATCCAGAAGGCGATTGATCTCTCGGGTAACGCTTCTCCCGCCGAGCAGGCTTACATTAAGGCCATGGTGCTGCGTTTCCCGGCCGATCCCAAGGCAGACCGGCGGCAGGCGGGCGAGGCCTATCACGATGCCATGCGCGAAGTGGTCAAGCAGTTTCCTGACGACCTCGATGCGGCTACGCTGTTCGCCGAATCCGGCATGAACCTGCATCCCTGGGGTCTATGGATGGTGGATGGAACTCCGCGCGAGGGCACCGAAGAAATCGTCGCGACACTCGAATCGGTGATCAAACGGGATCCCAACCATTTGGGCGCGAACCACTACTACATCCACTCGGTGGAAGCGTCGAGGTCTCCGGAGCGGGCCCTGGCT
This sequence comes from uncultured Acidobacteriota bacterium, assembly GCA_963781005.1. Taxonomy (GTDB): domain Bacteria; phylum Acidobacteriota; class Terriglobia; order Acidiferrales; family UBA7541; genus CAWADX01. Next base: position 2,240,288 of record CAWADX010000001.1, on the reverse strand, counting down.
GCAGCCAACCGGTTGGCCGCCCTGGCGCCGGCGGCGGGACACATCGTCCACATGCCGGCTCATGTATACATCCGCACGGGCGACTACGCAGCGGCGGTCAAAACCAACCAGGAAGCGGCGGCAGTCGATCGGACCTACATCAAAGCCAGCGGTGCGCAGGGCATTTACCCCATGGTGTACTACAGCCACAACCTGCACTTCATCGCCATGTGTGCGTCCATGAACGGCGACTACGCTGAAGCCAAAAAGAGTGCTGACATGCTGGCCGTCCACGTGGCGTCCCATGTCAAAGAAATGCCGCCGCTGGAAGGTTTCATGACCATTCCCATCGCGGTGGATGTGCGCTTCCACAAGTGGGACGAAATCCTGAAGATTCCCAAACCCGATCCGGAAATGAAAATCGCGACCGTGTTCTGGCATTTCGCGCGTGGAATGTCCCTGGCGTCCAAGGGGAAGATCGCGGAAGCCGAGGCTGAGCACAAGAGCGTGTCCGAAGCAGAAGCGAACACGCCGGAGGACGCGATCTTCGCTATGCCGGCAAACAATAAGTCAAAAGATGTACTGAAGATCGCCAGAGACGTATTGGGCGCAAAAATTGCTCTAGCGATGAAAGACAACACGGGCGCCATCGCCCTGCTGCAAAATGCTGTGGCCGCCCAGGACACGCTTAAGTATGCCGAGCCGGAGGACTGGTTCTTCCCAGTGCGCGAGTCGCTCGGTGCCGCGCTCCTGATGAACGGAGACAATGCGGGCGCGGAGAAGGTTTTCCGCGAAGACCTAGACCACCACCCGCGCAACCCTCGTTCGCTCTTCGGGCTGCAGCAGGCCCTCAAGGCCCAAGGCAAGGAATACGATGCCGGCTTTGTGCAGAACCAGCTCCAAGCCTCGTGGAAAGGCGGAAATACGCAATTGAAGCTGGACGATCTGATCTGAATCTGGAGGCTGGAGTTGCGAGCTGGCAATTCTTGGCCACGGATTTCACGGATTTAGGTTTATATACCTATGGCACTCTTTTGTTTACGCCTGCCGAGTGCAGATGTGTCTTGCTCGTAAACCCCGCGGTGCGATGTAATGTGCATTTGGCATCATCCGACTTCGTCATGCGTCAAGCAGAACCGCATGCGATAGGACAGGGCGTGCCGCGAGAGCATCGGCCACCCGTCGAAGCACCTCCCCATAAGAGACCAGATGGTTGGAGGAAACCTTGGCCGCCTCCTCCGGGCACAAATTGGTGGTAATAACTTGTCCGAGATGGTTAGTACCGTGAAGAAGCGGGCGGGTGTTGCGGCGGCGCGCAAAACACGGAATGCCGCGAAGGTCCAGTCGGCCCGCCAGATCTTTGAGAAGGCGAAGAGCCTCTATGGGCGAGGCGTCAAGCAGTATAGAGTCGGTTTCCAGTTGCTGAAACAGGCAGCCGCGATGGAATGCCCGGGCGCACATGAGTGGCTCGGGGCCGTCTACGACTACGGTCTAGGGACCAGACCAAACCGAGGGCTGGCGTTCGATCACTACAGGAGAGCTGCGGGTCCTCGGAACCCCAATGCCGAGTATCACGTTGGCATCTTCTATCTTGAGGGCAGAGGGGTCCGGAAAAATCAACGGTCTGCTATTTCTTGGCTGCGCAAAGCTGCCAAGCACGGTGACGACACGGCGTTACACGTGCTTGGATACTGTTATCGCTACGGCCAAGGGGTCAGCAAGAATCCCCCCAGGGGCTTCGCTCTGGAACTCAAGGCTGCTCGGAGAGGAGTAGTGGAAGCTCAGTTCTCAACGGGAGTGTGCCTGAGCAGGGGCGAAGGGGTTCTGGCCAATCCGAAAGAGGCCTTCAAATGGTACCTGAAGGCTGCACGCAAGGGTCATGATGAAGCGGCGCACAACGTGGCATATTTCTATGAGACAGGTCGGGGTGTTCGCCAGAGCCCGCAACGCGCGAAGGACTGGTATGCCAGAGTAGAGGAAATGCGGGACGGTCGCAAGGGCTAACCCGCTCCGCGGATAATTCCTCGGATGTTATACTCCATCGGCGCGCAGTCGTCATGAAAACAACTTCACAACCACGGCCACCCGCCCGCCAGATTGCAAGTGTTTGCGCCTGTAAACATTTTCCCGCGGCCGGACTAGAGTGGAAGTGAGGGAAGATCCAGAAGCGCGCACCCTTTGCCAACCGCGCTCCGACCGGGTCGGAGTTTCACGCCGAGTGCGGCACCCGCAATTGCAGGGGCCACTGCAGAAGCAAAAGGCACATTCAATTCAACGTCAACTGCCGCAGTGGTATCATCCGACTTCGTCATGCGTCAAGCAGAACAGCATGTGATAAGGACAGGGGCGTGCCGCAAAAGCATCGGCCACCCGCCCGGCGATCGGCGAGGCAGGCGGGAGCCTGCGGGCTGGGACGAGGCTTCCGATGTCACTCGAGCTGCGCTCCATTCGGCTCCGCTCGCGGTGAAACTCTCGGCTACGCTTGGGGTAGACGGCAAGGTGGGTTTATGGCCGGGGGAAGAGCCCACGGTCAGGAACGCACTGACCGTGGCTACCACTTCGTTCGTTGCCGTCATTGGGTCCCTCTCCTTCGATTCGAGCTTCTTTCCCCCGGAGCTAGGCCCAGCCGCGGTGGTGGCGGACAGGCCGCCAGCGAACGGCGAGGCACGCCGGGGGCTGCATGCCCAAGGTCGCTCAGCCGAGGAGATTTGGTCTTGCCACCCTCGGAGAGTGGACGCTAATAGGATTACCACAGAGTAAGAAGATTGCAAGTGGTTGCGCCTGTAAACTTTTTTCGCGGCGGGATTCGATTGGAAATGGCTTGACGGTGCGTTTCTTCTGGCGATCATTCGGCGGTGGATTGGATTCGGGTGCTTTTGGTCATCACCCGCAAACCGATCAATTCAGATTTGGGACCGGCCCGTGTTCTCACCTGTCCGTGCCCTGGGACTACAGCGTGTCAGGTGTAGGAGGAGGACCTGCGATTGCGCCGAGCCCAAAGGCAACAACGCCCCTAACGGGAGACTTCCACGTGAACCGTACCGTAGGGAGCTCTCACTTCTGGTGCGCAAACTTTGGCTTAGGATGCAAACAATGAGAAACCTTGCATCCTATATCGTCGTTCTGGTCCTTGTCGGCGGAGTCGTATCCGCCTCGCTGGGATGGAAAGAGTGGGTTCAACAAAACACCGATCCAAATGCGCGGGACTGGAGGAGGAAAGTCACGCTGGGGGCGTTGCTATGTCTTTCGGCTGCCGCTCTGTTGTTAGTTGGCTATCTCGCCCACAATCTCGCAACGGGTGGAGACCGAAATGGGAGTGCGCTCACTCTTCTGTGTATTCGGTCTGGGAACTATTTATGCCTTGCTGCCGTTCTTTTGAGTCTGTGCGGAAGAGGACGAAGCCGATGGGCAGCGATGGTGGGCGCGTGCTTCATACTGTTCATCTGGCTGTCACAGGGTATGAGCCTTTAGTGAATAGAGCCGAGCCGGAGGCTAAAGCAACCGCATGGCGATGCGTCTCGCAGAAGCCGATTAAGAGCCGGGGGTTTGCTTCTCCATGCGCTTCTGCTTGATCTCTTTGACCTTATCCACCAACTCGTCGGCCAGCTTCTGATCGCTCTGGCGGGCTTCGGCGGTCGTTTCAGCATCCGCCTTTTGCCGGTAGAGCAGGTTCAGGTAGGCCATGGCGTCGTCGTAGTCGGGACGGAGCTCAATGGCAGTCTTCAGGTGGCTGATCCCTTCATCGATCACTGGGCCGTACTTGCTCTCGAACTCCTGTTGTACAGGCGGAGGCATCGGGTCTTCATCTCTTACGGGCTTTCTGGATTTGGCATTGTAATTGGAGCGCAATTCCTTGTTGCCGCGATAGGCGAGCGACCAATCGATCACGCCGATCCAGTAGTGCGGCTCCGGGTCGCTTGGCTTGATTCGGATATGTTCCAGATGATACTGCTTCGATTCATCGAACTTCTTCGGGTCGAAGGGCGTTCCGCCCATGTTGTATAGGATCGACCCAATCCCGTCGATGGCCGACGTGTTACCAGGATCGGCCTGCAGGACCTCTTTGAACTCTGCGATCGCTTGCTCGCCCAGGCGCACATTATCTTCCGATGGCGCGCCGGGAATGTACTGGCTGGCATAGGCGGTGGCCAGATAAAGGCGAGCATTCGTAAGGCTAGGGTCGAGATCTTTGGCTTGCTTAAAATCTTCGATGGCGACGTCAAACTGGCCGGCCTTGTAGGCCTGTACGCCCTTGTTCAACATGTCCCGGGCTTTCAGCTTGGCGCAGCCAGCCCCGGCCGCGGCCAGCCCCGCGACAACCAGAACGAGAGAGTTACGCGTGTGGGACTTCCGCTGCATCCCTGTTCTCCTTGAATGTGGCTTCACCGGCGGCGACGGGCGCCCTCCGGCTGTTCGGGGTTCCGTGCGGCCGATCTCGATAGCCGATTTTTGACCGGGACCCGGATTTAACCCCCAGGGAACCAATTCGGGTCGTGCGCAGGCAGCGAGTTGCCTGGGTATTACCGAAGGGCGAAGCTGCGACGGCCCTTACTGGCCTGCTTCTACCTTGGCGGTGATTAGGCCAATCTTCTCAATCCCAGCGCCCCGCATAACATCGATGGCGCGGGCCACATCCAGAAACTGAACGTTTTCGTCGCCCTTGACGAACGCCACCTTCTCCGCTCGTATCTTGAAGATATCCGCCAGGCGCGGACCCAGATCGTCCCAGGTCGCGTCGTCCTGGTTGATCTTGAGCTTGCCGTCGGCCGCCACCTGAACCACGATTGTCTTTGCGAGCAACTCCTGGTTCTCCTGAGCGTTGGGGGGCGTAGGCTGGGGCACGAGCGCCTCAAGACCGTGCGGCGTCGTGGGTGTGATCACCATGAAGATGATCAGCAGCACCAGTAGAATGTCAATCAAGGGCACGATGTTCATATCGGCCATCACGCCCTTCTTACCGCCGACTGCCATTCCCATGGGAAGACTCCTTAGATGGCGCCGATCAAGCCAATCTTCTCAATCCCGGCGCCCCGCATGATGTCGATGGCATGGGCGACATCCAGAAACTGAACGTTGTCGTCGCCCTTGACGAACGCCACCTTCTCCGCTCGTAGCTTGAAGATATCCGCCAGACGCGGACCCAGATCGTCCCAGGTCGCGCCTTCTTGGTTGACGCTAACCTTGCCACCGGCCATCACGTGGACAACGATCACATTCGGTTGCGTCACGTGCGTTGTGGGGGGTGAAGGCTGGGGCACGAGCGCCTCAAGACCGTGCGGCGTCGTGGGTGTGATCACCATGAAGATGATCAGCAGCACCAGTAGAATGTCGATCAAGGGCACGATGTTCATATCGGCCATCACGCCCTTCTTACCGCCGACTGCCATTCCCATCCGAAAGACTCCTTAGATGGCGCCGATCAAGCCAATTCTCTCAATCCCGGCGCCCGCATCGGTAGCTAGCCTCCGCCTGAAGGCGCGGGAGGCGCATTGGTTGGTCTCTTCGGCTCGGCTTTATCGGTCAGCAATCCGATGTTGTCGACGCCAGCAGACCGGACCTCGTCCACTACCTTGACGACGTCGCCGTACTTGGCTCGGGCATCGCTCCGGACGAAAACAGTCTTATCCAGGCGATTGGCGATGCGGTCCTTGACGAGGTTGGTGATCTGATCGAGCGGCACTTTCGTGCTCCCTACGTACAGAGAGCCGTCCCGGCCGACGGCGATTAAAACTGCATCATCCCTGTCGGCATTGGGCAGGTCCATAGCGTTTTCCGCCCGGGCCATGTCCACGGAGACGCCCTTCTGCAACATAGGCGTCACGACCATGAAGATGATGAGGAGCACCAGCATGATGTCGGCCATGGGAATGACGTTCGGGGCCGCCATCACGTCCCCTGCGAAAGGTTTGTACGCCATAATCTACTTCCTTCCGGCTCGACGCGTAATGAAGTAGTTGATCAACTCCATCGACGAGTTGTCCATCTCCACGTCGAAGGCTTCCACTTTATTTGTAAAATAGTTGAACGTCCACACGGCGGGCACGGCCACCAGCAGGCCCAACGCCGTGGTCACCAGCGCTTCGGAAATTCCGCCGGCCACGGCCGATAGACCCGTCGCCTTTTGCGCGGAAATCCCCTTGAAGGCGTTGATGATGCCGACGACGGTGCCGAACAATCCCACGAAAGGCGCCGTCGAGCCGATGGTGGCGAGACCCGAAAGGCCTCGCTTCATTTCCGCGTGGACGATGGCAACGGAACGCTCCAGGCCTCGCTTGGCCGCTTCGATAACCTGTTCATCGGCCACCTGCGCCGAAGCCGCCTGGAACTCCGAGAGGCCCGTGGCCACCACCTTGGCGATGTGACTCTTCTTGTTGCGCTCCGCGATGGAAATCGCTTCATCGAGCTTGTTGTCCTTGAGCGCCCCGGCCACCTGTTGCACGAAGACGCGGGATTGCTTGCGCGCCGCGCTGAACATCAGCGCCCGGTCAATCATGATTCCGACCGACCAAGCCGACATCACAAACAATATGACCACCACCACCTTGGCGGGGATGCCCATTGATGCCCACATGCTGCGCAAGTCCCAGCCGACCTCGCCGCCACCGCCACCTTGCAACAGCCAAAACCCGAACCATATCAGATTCGCTAGCATAAGTTCCGCTCCTCCTCAGTTCGTTCGAAGCTTCTTCGGCAGCGAGTGAAACTGCCGCGTTGCCAAGTACCCGGCTGCGACCAACCCTATCCACGTGGCTCTTCGGATCTATCCACCACCCAACGTAAAGATGACCGAGATCGTGGTATCGACTTCCACAGGCTCGCCATTGAGCAGCGTGGGTTGATAACGCCATTGCCTGACCGCGTCCATGGCCGCCCGCATCAGCAGCGGAGGGCCGGAGAGGTACGCGAGCTCCTCCACGTTGCCTTCCTTGGAGATCACCGCATGCAGCATCACAGTCCCTTGGACGTGCGCGCTTTTGGCGATCTGGGGATAAATGGGCAGCACCTGGCGGATCATTTTAGCCGCCTGGACGTTTCCACCGACGCGGATTCGCTTCGGTGCTTCCTTCGGTGGAGGGGGCAAATTCGAACCCGGGGCGCCGCCGATAATGCCTCCGAGCACGCCGCCCGCCTGACCTCCTGGCACTCCGCCCGGCACACCGCCCACTACGCCCACGTTACCCATATCGGGCGGCAATTCTTCCTCTTTAATCATCTGGACTTTCTTCGGGATTGACGTGGGCGCCATCATCTTTCCTGCTTGAATAATCCGCACCACCGGCCGCACGATTTTCTGAATAGGAGCCGCCGGCGGCGGGGGTGGGGGCGGGGGCGCCGGAGCCACCAAAAAGGTGGTCAACATCTGCTTCGGCAAAGCCTCTGTATAGATGAGCGGGATCAACACGAGGATGCCCAACAAACACGCCTGGACCAGGGCCGAGACAACCACGGTCCAAGGCTTGTTCGTCTTCTTTCGGATCGGACTGGATTCCACGAGTTCGTCAAACATGGTTGCTTACCTCCTACCGGCTGGCGCAAGGCGTTTCTCGGCTGCGGATCCGGTGCCCGCCACGGCCTTCTGACCACGAAACTTGTTCCAAACCACCACAATCGGGGCTGCGATCCCAAAACTGGAGTATGTTCCTACCACAACTCCCACCACCATGGCAAAAGAGAAGGTGCGCAGCACCGCTCCTCCGAAAAGGAACAGTACCAGGACGGTGATGAACGTCAGCCCGCTGGTGAGGATGGTGCGCGACAGCGTTTGATTGATCGATTTGTTCACAATCGTAGGAAGCGAGTCCCGCCGCATCAGCCGCAGGTTTTCGCGTACGCGATCAAAGATAACGATCGTGTCGTTCATCGAATAGCCCACGAGAGTCAACAACGCGGCGATCACCGTCAGCGAAATCTCATAATGAAACAGGGAGAAAAACCCGAGCGTAATGAGCACATCATGAAACACCGCCACGACGGCTGCCGCACCGTATACCCACTCGAAGCGGAACGCAATATATACCAGCATGCCCGCCAAGGCATAGAGGGTTGCGAAGATCGCCTGCCGGCGCAACTGGGACCCTACCTTGGGGCCCACGATTTCCACATCGCGGACAGTGAAATTGCCAAGGGAATAATTCTGCTGAAGGCTTGCCAGGACCCGGCTGTCGGCGCCTGGGGCGCCCTTCAAATCGTCGAAATTGGTTACGACTCCGTTGCGATCCTTGTCGCGCGCATCGGTGAGCCGGAGAGCCAGTTGCGTGTAACGGTCGCCGGCCGCCGCGCCCAGATTGAGCGGATCTTTCTCCGTCAGGAATGAGGCCAAAGCCGCCGGCGTAGCGCTATTGAAGTCCGGCTTCCCGGCAGCGGCAGTGCCGAACATTTTATCCAGAACGGTGATGATCGTTTGTTTCCCAGCGTCGAGCGATTGTTCCCCCTGCCCCTGCTGCTCCAGCCCAATCACGACATCGTTTCGAGAATTCGGATTCGAGATATCGCTGATTCCTTGGATGGTGCTGTTGCCGAGACCTTCCGCGGCCAACCCTTTGCGCAGTTCATCGATCGGCGGTGGGCTTGCGAACCGGACGTATACGAGCGTGCCGCCACGGAAGTCAATCCCGTAGTACATGCCGTGATGCCGATACACGGAGATTCCCCCGATCAGCAACAGGCTCAGGGAGAGGGCGACGAAATACTTCGCCTTGCCCATCCAGTCGATATTGACGTCGTGAAAGAATTCCATAAAGCCGAGTTACCCTACTCGGTTAGACACCGCGCAGTTCCAAATTGTTCCCACGCCGCCAGCCTTTCCTCTGCGCTCCACTCTAGATACTCAGCTCCGCCTGGCGCCCCATCCGCGAGAGGTGCCAATCGAAGATCGTCCGCGAAACATAGATGGACGTAAACACGTTGGCGATCAAACCGATCACCAAAGTCACCGCAAAGCCTTTGACCGGGCCGGTGCCAAACAAGAAGAGGAATACGGCGGAAACGACCGTAGTCACGTGGGTATCAATAATGGTCAGGAAGGCGCGATCGAAGCCCTGAGCTACCGCGGTAGGGGTGGCCTTGCCTGCACGCAATTCTTCGCGGATCCGCTCGAATACGAGAACATTCGAGTCCACGCCCATGCCGATCGTCAGGATCACGCCGGCAATGCCAGGCAGGGTCAGCACGGCGCCGAAAATGGCCAGGGCAGCGAGCAAGATCACCAAGTTCAGCAGCAGCGCTACCACGGCATTGATTCCCGACAGCCGGTAATAGACGAGCAGGAAAATCATCACTGCAATGAGGCTGAGGAGCGAAGCTCGCACCCCCTCGCGGATCGAATCAGCCCCGAGCGACGGCCCCACGGTGCGCTCCTCGAGGTATTTGATCGAAGCCGGCAGCGCGCCCGCGCGCAGGACCAGCGCCAGGTCGTTCGCCGAGTCTTGGCCGAAGTTGCCGGTTATCACGCCCGAGTCTTCGATTCGACTCTGAATCACGGGCGCCGTGTCCACTTTATGGTCCAGGACAATCGCCATGCGCTTGCCGCGATTCGCTTCGGTGAATGGGCCGAAGCGGCTTGCCGCAGCCGTTGAAAGGGCGAAGCGCACCTCGTACTGGCCGGGACTTTCCGGATTGGGAGCCGGATTGGCACTGCGCAAATCCTGGCCCGTCACGATCGGAGAGCGATCCAGCAGATACCAGATTTGGCCCGCGGGTTGGGTGGCTCCCCTGGTTTCCGGTTTGCCCGGAACCAGCTCGGTGCCTGGGGGCAAGATCCCACCGTGTGCCGCCAGAGCCTCCGCTTCCGAGGAATACGTCCGATCGTCCTCCACGCGACGCAACTCGAGCTGGCCGCCCGCTTGGATGACGGCTTTGGCGCGCGTCGGATCTCCTTCGCCAGGCAATTGCACCAGGATTTCATCTTCGCCGCGGCCAGTAAAGGCGACGGTGGGCTCGGTCAAGCCCAGTCCATTGATGCGACGACCGATGGTTTCAAGGGCCTGGTCCATCGTCTGGCGACGGATATCGGCGACCACCGTGGGCTTCATCGTGAGCAGATAACCGTTGACCTCGCCGGCCGCGGGCTGGAGGTCCCAGTCGGTGAACTGATCGCGCACGAGGTCGTGAAGCATCGCAGATTGGTCCGCCGCGACTTCGCGCAGCAGGATGTGTGTGTCGTCCAGGCGACGAATCTCTCCAAAAGTTAGATTCTTTTGATGCAACTGCTGGGTAAGCTGGTCGACCGTTTGGTCGCAATGCTGGCCCACGGCTTCCTGCACCTGCACCTGCAGCACCAAGTGGCTGCCGCCCTTGAGGTCAAGTCCTAGCTGGATGTTCTGGTCAAAATTACTTTTCACGGAGGACCAGGACGTGGGCCAATCCGGGTGGCCGACCAATCCGTAAGCGCACACCAGGATGACGCCGAGGATGAAGATTGCTTTCCACCTGAGTTGCGAATCCATCAGGCCTGCGGGCTCTCCTTTGATTCCGGCTGCAAACCGGCGATGGCGGAACGGGCCACCTTGACCTTCACCTGCTCCGCAATGCGCAGCTGAACGGAATCCCCGTCGAGTCCTACGATGGTGCCGTAAAGCCCGCCGGTAGTGAGTACTTTGTCGCCGTTCTTGAGGGCCGTCAGCATTTCAGCGGTTTTTTTCTGCCGGCGCTGCGCAGGAAGAATCAGCAGGAAATAGAAAATGACGAGGATGAGAACGAGCGGCAGAAATGCGACCAATCCACCGGGAGCGCCGCCTTGCGCCAGCAGGGGCACACCCCACTCGAAGCAGCTCATAGTCATTCACCAACTCCATCAAACGAGACTGAACCGACCCCTCGCGCGCCCAAACGCCCACTAGGGTTCCACGTCATCTTCGAGGCGTGACTGTAGGTCGGAACAAAAACCAAAGAAGTTCCCAAACTGCACAGCGTCCCGAATTTTGCGCATGATGTCAAGGTAAAAGTAGAGGTTGTGATGAGTGCTCAAGACAGCGGCGAGGATTTCGTTTGAGAAAAACAGGTGCCGCAAATACGCCCGCGAATATCGCGCGCAAACCGGGCACAAGCATTCCTCATCGATCGGGCGCGGGTCCGCGGCGTAACGCGCGTTCTTGATCAGCAGGCGCCTGCGATGCGTGAAGAGATAGCCGTGGCGCGCGCTGCGCGTCGGAAGCACGCAATCCATCATGTCCACCCCGCGCGCGACATAAGCGGCCAACTGCTCGGGCCTGCCCACGCCCATCAGATAACGCGGCCGGTCGGCGGGAAGCCGCGAAGTGACTTCGGCGGTCATCTCGCACGTTACCTGGTGGCCTTCGCCCACCGCCAAGCCGCCGATCGCGTAGCCGGGAAATCCGAGTTCGGCAAGTTGGTCTGCGTTGGCCCGCCGCACCGAGGCGTGCGTCCCCCCCTGCACGATGCCGAAAAGCATCTGCCGCGCCGGGTCGCCGTGCTGCTTAAAATATGCCTGCGAACGCTTGGCCCAATCGAGCGTGCGCGCAGCAGCTTGGCAGGCTCGCCCCGGTTCGGCGGGCGCTTCGATGCATTCATCGAGCACCATGATAATGTCCGCGCCGAGAGCGATTTCCACCTCGATGGCCTTCTCCGGGGAAAGGAAGTGCTCCGAGCCATCGATATGCGAGCGGAAGGTTACGCCGTCGTCGGTCACCTTGCGGAGGTCCGCCAGACTGAAGACCTGATAGCCGCCTGAATCCGTCAGGATCGGCCGCCGCCAGGACATAAATTGGTGCAAGCCGCCCATCCGCCGAATGAGCTCGTGGCCGGGCCGCAGATACAAATGATAGGTATTGGAGAGAAGGATCTGGACGCCGAGTTCTTCGAGGGTCTGCTGGGTGAGCCCTTTGACGGTAGCGGCGGTTCCTACCGGCATGAACGCCGGGGTTTCAATGACGCCGCGCGGCGTAGTGAGGCGCCCGAGTCGCGCCCCGCTTGGATCGGTCTTCAGCACCTCAAAGCTGAATCCCATCCCGCCGAGTGTATCAGGACATCCATCACGCCGGAATCTGCGGCACCGCAGCGAGAAGCGCCTGCGTATAGGGATGGGCCGGCGCACCGAGCACTTTCTCCGCCGGACCCACCTCCACGAACTTTCCGGCCTGCATCACTGCCACGCGCGTCGCGAGCTGTGCCACCACCGGAAGACTGTGGGAAACCAGCATCAGGGTCAACTGAAATTCCTGCTGCAGACGCGCGAGTAATTGCAGGATCTGCGCGCCGACCGATACATCCAGCGCCGAGACAGGCTCGTCGGCAACGAGTAACTCGGGCCGCAAAATCAGAGAGCGCGCGATCGCGATTCGCTGCCGCTGGCCCCCGGAGAATTCGTGCGGATACCGGCGGAGCGCATCCGCTCCCAGTCCCACCGCCTCCAGCGCCTCGAGCACACGAGCGCGGCGCTCACCGCGCGAAAGCTCCGGCGAGTGAATCGCGAGGGGCTCGCCGACAATTCCCTCGACGCGCATGCGAGGGTTGAGCGAGCCGATCGGGTCTTGAAACACCACTTGCATCCGGCGGCGCAAGGCGCGTAACTCTGCTCCGCGCGCCGCAAGCCAGTTCTTTCCGAGAAAAAAGATTTCGCCTTCGTCCGGCTCGATCAGGCGCAGGAGCATTCGCACCAGCGTCGTTTTGCCGCAGCCGGATTCGCCGACGATTCCGAGCGTCTCGCCGCGCCGAAGTTCCAGGTCGACTCCGTCGACTGCCGCGGTCATTCGATGCGACGCCGCAAAAGCCCCGGTGGCAACGGGAAATTTCTTTCGCAGGTTTCGCGCGTCCAACAGAAGCTCATCGCCCATAGGGGTCGCCCCAGCTTCGCTCGCGTGGCCGCTCATGGAACGAGGATACATCGGGCGCGGTGGACGGGCGATGCGGCGCGCCACTCCGGCACCGCTTCATCGCATTCTTCGCGGCGATAGGTACAGCGCGGCGCAAAGGGACAACCTGGCGGCAAGGCGTCGAGGCGCGGCACGGAGCCGGGAATCGGAGTTAAAGGCCCGGGCGCAAGTCGAGGGGCGGCGCGCAGCAAGCCTTCGGTGTAAGGATGCCGCGGCTGCCGCAGCACTTCCGCTGTAGGACCTTCTTCGACCACCCGGCCCGCGTACATCACCGCCACACGATCGGCTATCTGGGCCACCACGCCGAGGTCGTGGGTCACGAACAAGAGCGCGAGACCCAGCTCCCGGCGCAGCCGTGCCAGCAGCTCGAGGATCTGTTTTTGAACGGTGACGTCCAGCGCCGTCGTCGGCTCATCCGCGATCAACAAGCGCGGCCCGGCCGCCAGCGCCATAGCAATCATGGCTCGCTGGCGCAAGCCTCCCGAAAGCTGATGCGGATATTGCCGCGCTCGCCGCTGGGGTTCGGGAACCGCGGCAAGTTCCAGGGCTTCGAGCGCACGACGCCGCACCTCGGTCGCGTTGCGACGCGGCTCATGCGCCTGGATGGCTTCTTCAATCTGAGCCCCAATCCTCATCACCGGGTTGAGCGCCGTCATCGGTTCCTGAAATACCATTGCGATTTCGCGCCCTCGGAGGGTGCGCATCTCGCCGACAGGAGTGGCGACAAGATTGGCGCGATGGTTGCTCGCTGCGCCGCCGCGCGCATCGCGTAACTGCAACCAAGCCTCGCCGCTGCGCCGCGCTCCGGGCGGTTCGAGATCCATCAGCGCCAGCGCGAGCATCGTTTTTCCGCAGCCTGATTCGCCGACCAGGCCCAGCGTTTCGCCGGCATCCAGTTCGAAAGAAACGTCGTTCACCGGCCGAACCCAGCCCCCAGGCGTCGGCAGCTCGACTGTGAGTCCACGCACGTGCAGCAATGCCGCCATGTCAACATCATAGGGCCTGGCTGGCAGACGCGAAACGAAATTGCCGCGCGGACACCTTTGGACGCCGGCTCTCAGCGCTGCGCGACGGGAATCACAAATCGCAGGGCGGTATGGGTTTCCGAAAAGCGCACGACTTTGTTGTCTACGAGGCCGCTGGCTTTGCCTGCCAAGATCACGTCGATCTCACGGATGTGCGTCTGGCCTTTGGGATAAACCACCCAGATGGCTCCCGCCTTTTTCAGGAACGGCTTGAGAGATTTCAGGCGATCCAAATCTTTTCTGCTCTCTGCGGCGAAGAAAAGCAGGTCCGAATCGCTCTTGGGCCGATCTCGCGAGATATCGTGCGCGCGTGCGACCAATTCTTGCAAGAAGACTTCGTCTTCGACGCGCAGCACAGCGATGCGGTGCTCAGGTTTTACACCGAGTTTATCCAGCAACGACCGGTGCGAATAATCGCGCTCCGGCTCTCGCGGAGTAGAAGCGGCTCGCCGCGGGGACATCTAATTCTCCGCCCCGACGTTTTCGCCGAAATTGCTGCGGAGCGGTTTCAAGAGCGTCTCCCTCGTCGACGCAGCGCCGAAAATGAAACGGGCCACGCAGCGAAAGATGGGCCTGCAGATTTCGTCGTTTTCGGTGATTCGCAGCTTGCAGGCGCTTTCCACAGGCGTGATTTCGAAGCCCCAGTTTCCCGCCGAGCCTACGACATCCATTTGATTTTGCCAATTAGAATTACCCTCCGAGGATTTACCGCAGTCGCGGCTCACAAGGACCGGCTGAAGCCGTCGTGCGCGAAAGCCTTCTCTGCCCTTGCACGGCGCTCCTCCTTTGACTTTCCGCCCACGAGTCGACCCGCTACAATTCTCACCGCGTCGGGCCCTCTTGGAGATCGGTCACCATCGCGTCGATTGGAAAGCGCTTTTCGCGCAGCGCGGATTCCGCTATTTCTTTGCCGGGACGTTCGTTTCGCTCTTCGGCACGGGGATGAACTTTTCCGGCGTCACCTGGTACATCCTCGGCAAGACGCATTCCACGTTGCAAGTGGGCCTGATGGTGGTCCTGGTGACGTTGCCGGGGCTGTTCGTGCCTCCCTTCGGCGGCGTGTTGATCGATCGCCTAGATCGTCGCTATCTGGGCATGGGGCTCGATCTCGCGCGCGGTTTTATCGTCGGCGGAACAGCGGCGCTCCTCTATTTCCATCACGGCGGGCTGCGCCTGGTGGACTTCATGGTCCTGCTGCTGGGGATGGGCTTCTCGATTTACTGGGCCACGGCCAATGCGCTCGTACAGGAAATAATTCCACCCGGGCAGCTTGTGGGCGCAAACGCCGTCGTGCTGATCGCCGTGCAGGGCGGAATGGCGCTCGCGGGAGGGTTCGTCGGCTACGTTTTCGATCGCGCAGGAATTTCGGCCGTTCTGGCGATTGATGCGGCCACCTATTTCATCTCCGCATTCTGCCTGTTTCGTCTGCGGCGCGGGCATTTCCCGCCGAGCCGCGGTTTCGATGGGGAGCCGTCTCCGACGATCGAGGCCCCACCGCCGCTCGCCGCCGCCGAGCAGCCCGTGCTGCCCCCGATCGTCGAGCCCGGGCTGACCTACAGTTTTTTGGCCGACATCAAGGAAGGTCTCGTGTTTCTCCGCCAACACCCCGCAGTTCTGGCGCTCGGGGTGACGTATGCCTGCATGATGGCCGGCGTGATCAGCGCCAACGTGTTGATCGTGGCGCTCACCAAAGACGTTCTCCACACGGGTGCGCGCGGCTTTGGAGCAATAGAATCGGGCTGGGCCGTCGGGGCCATCGCCGGCGGATTCGCCGCCGGGGCGCTGGTACGCCGCTTTCGTGCGGCAACGATTCTCCTGGTGGCGCTCTCCATCCTCGCAGTCGGACACGTGCTTTTTCCTTATGCAGGTTTCCTGGCCGTCGCGGTGGCCATGTTTGCGCTCTTCGGGGGCTGCCGCGCGTTGGGCGGCGTGCTAACGCAGTCCACCATCATGTACACGGTGCCCAGGCGGCTGATGGGGCGAACGCAGTCTGCCTTCTCCGTTCTCTCAACGATTTTGCAGGCGGCGATGAGTCTTGCCCTCGGCTTGATCGCGCAATGGGTGAACCTACCGGTTGCCTTCTTCGTTCTGGGACTCCTGTACAGCGTTGCGGTAGTGGCCGCGTGGCAAGCGCGACGGCTCGAGGCTTTCGAAACTTCCGCAGCGCAACTCGGGTAGGTTGGGGGACACGGCCACACCCGGCTCCACGCAACTCGGAATCGTTGACACCGTAATGCCCCTGGGGGATAGTTGCCCGGCCAGTGCCTCGCGCAATTGCATCCGGCGAATCCGCGCAGGCGGGGAGGAGAATCCGTCCATGTTGCCCGGCTTCAAAGCAGCGCTCAACAGCCATCCGATGTTCGTCCATTTCCCCATCGTGCTGTGGCTTGTGGCGCTTTTCTTCGAACTCTTGGCTGTGTGGCGCTCGAGCGACGAAATGCACCGCACCGCGGCACGCTTGCTCTATCTCGGCACGCTCGCCGGAATCATTACCATCCTGACAGGGCTCCGTGCCGAGGACTCCATTCCGCCCAGTAAGGCGATGATGGTGGTCGGAGTCCACAAGACGCTGATGATCACGGCAACCAGCCTTGCTGTGGGCCTGTGCATGTTCACGTTTTTTGCCCGAAAGAATTTCACCACCGGATTTCGGAAGGTGCTACTGCTGGGAATGGCGGTCCTGGCCATCCTGGTGACCCTCGGAGCCGACCGCGGGGCGCAGCTCGTGTATGAATACGGCTCGGCAGTCAACTGGCCCACTGCCAACCAGCAAAAGTAGCGCTCGATTCTTCGGGGCGACTCCGGAACGAACATGGGCCCTCAAGACAATCTTCCAGATAGAGCCACAGGCGCCAGCACCAGGCAGATGAGCAAAGCCGTTCGATTTGCGCTGACCCTGATTTTTGCGCACCTCTTCGTCATAGCGCTGCACGGGCAAGCGCACCAAAGACTTCGAATCCCGCTCGATCTCTGGCAGAGGGTTTTCGTGGGCGTTGTGATTCTTGCTGCGCCGCTCTTGGCGAGCTTACTTCTTTGGAAGGGACACCGCCGTGCCGGCGGATGGTTGCTGTTGTGTTCCATGGCAGGGGCGCTGGTGTTCGGCGCCTACTATCATTTCGTGAAGGAGAGCCCGGACCACGTTTCACACATCGGAGAGATGCGGGCCGGCGCATGGGGAGTCGTCTTCCAGACCACCGCCGCGCTCCTCGCAATCACCGAAGCTCTGGGGTGTTGGGCCGCAATTGCAACGCTGCGGTCGCTTCCTAAAGGCAATCACAGATGAAACGCAAGACGAAGCAGCCTCCGATCGAACTCCTGTTGTAAATCCTGGATGAAGGCTACGAAAAGAGGACCTGGCACGGACCCAATCTGAAGCAGTCGCTGCGCGGCGTGAACTCGGGAGATGCCTGCTGGCGGCCGGCGCCCGGCCGGCACAACATTTGGGAGATTGCGCTTCACGCGGCGTATTGGAAATATGCGGTCCGGCGGAGACTACAAGGAGGGCGCCGCGGGTCGTTCGCGATGAAAGGCAGCAATTGGTTCGCTCCTCCCGCGCCTGCCACGGAGGCAGACTGGCGGCAGGTGCGAGGCTTACTGGAGGAAGAGCATCAGAAGCTGCGCGCAGCCGTCGCCGACCTGCGTCACGGAAAATCGCGAGCCGTTCGCGTATCGATGATTTTTGGCGTGGCGTTCCACGACGTCTACCACGCGGGACAAATCCGCATGCTTCGCCGCCTCCGATCTGGACGGAAGCGAGGGTGAAAGCGGGGGCGACAAATGCACTCGGACGGACCGCGGGCAGGAAGTTTCGGTTTGCTTCCTCGGCTTTAAAACTCGTTCGCAGAACCTTCGAGGAAGGCGCGCAGTTTGCGCGAGCGCGACGGATGGCGCAGCTTGCGCAAAGCCTTGGCTTCAATCTGGCGGATGCGCTCGCGAGTGACGGCGAAGGACTGGCCGACTTCCTCGAGCGTATGCTCGCTGCCATCGTCGAGCCCGAAACGCATCTTGATCACTTTCTCTTCGCGCGGCGTGAGCGTCTTCAGCACTGACGAGGTTTGCTCCTTCAGGCTGAGATTGATCACCGCATCCGACGGCGAGACCACGGCCTTGTCTTCGATGAAATCCCCTAGGTGCGAATCCTCTTCCTCACCGATCGGAGTCTCGAGCGAAATCGGCTCCTGTGCGATTTTCAGGATCTTCCGCACCTTGCTGACCGCGATGTCCATGCGCTTGGCGATTTCTTCGGAGGTGGGCTCCCGGCCGAGCTCCTGCACGAGCTGCCGGCTGGTGCGCACCAGCTTGTTGATGGTCTCAATCATGTGCACCGGGATGCGAATGGTGCGAGCCTGGTCGGCGATCGCGCGGGTGATGGCCTGGCGGATCCACCAGGTGGCGTAGGTGGAGAACTTGTAGCCGCGACGCCATTCGAACTTGTCCACCGCTTTCATCAGACCGATGTTGCCTTCCTGAATCAGGTCGAGGAACTGCAATCCGCGGTTGGTGTATTTCTTGGCGATGGAAACAACGAGGCGCAGGTTCGCCTCGATCAGTTCCTTCTTCGCGACCTCCGCCTCCGCTTCACCGCGAAGGATCACCTGGAGGGTCCGCTTGAGCTCTGGCGGGCTGACCTCGCTCGAGACTTCGATTTCTTTGAGCTCCAGGCGGCGTGACCTCAAGTCCTTGCGGGCTTCGGCGAGCACGTCGCCTTTGGACGCCTCGACGCGGCGTTCGAGCTTCGTGGATTCGCGTTCGAGCGAATGCACCCGCTCGACCGTCTGGCGGATCTTGTCGATCAGACGCTTCTTCTCGAACAGATTGAAATCGATTTCGCGCACTCGCGTGGACATCTCGATGCGCGTGCGAGCGAGCTGATAGCGCGCGTGCAGGTAGACGCGCTTCTTCGAACGAGGAAGGCGCTCGAGCCGCGCCGCCTGTTTCAGACCAGCCAGGTAAAGCTTGGCAATCTTGTCGATTTGCTTCAGGGTTTGCTTGGTTTTCTCTTCGATCTTTTCGTCGGTCAGCTCTTCATCGTCAAACTGGACGATTTCCTTGATCGAGCGGGCGCCGCGGCGCAGGTCGTCGCCGACCGCAAGCAGTTCCTTCAAAACT
Source organism: uncultured Acidobacteriota bacterium (assembly GCA_963781005.1). Classification (GTDB taxonomy): domain Bacteria; phylum Acidobacteriota; class Terriglobia; order Acidiferrales; family UBA7541; genus CAWADX01. The sequence goes on along the minus strand of CAWADX010000001.1, from coordinate 2,221,345 downwards.
ACCGGCGAGCGGGAAATCGTCTTGAGCACGAGCAATTGTCCGCGCTCGATGCGCTTGGCGATGGCCACCTCGCCTTCGCGCGTCAACAACGGCACCGTGCCCATTTCCCGCAGGTACATCCGAACCGGGTCGTTCGTCTTCTCCAGCGTCCCTGGAGTGAGATCGAGATCCGCCTCCGAATCGACAGGGGCTTCCTCTTTGAGCTCGGCGGCCTCCGGAGCCCCGGCGGCTGCCAGCGCCGCCTTCGCGGTTGAAAGATCTTCGTAAACGTCGATGCCGTATCGCTCGAAAGTGGAGAGCAGGTCGTCAATCTCTTCGGATGAGTGGACTTCGGCCGGCAGGATGTCGTTTACTTCGTCGTAGAGCAGGTAGCCCCGCTCTTTGCCCATAGTGATGAGCTGCCGTACTTGATCGTATTTCTCTTCAATGGCCAACGTCACGCTTCCCTCCGCGTAACTTCTCCGGCCTGGCGGCCGAAGGGACTATGGGAGCCGTAAGAGGCCGCCAATAAGGCGCCTCGGCACACTACTTTCCATTGGATGAAGAATTGAGCTGGTGGTGCTCCACCACTGAGGTAAATTGCCCCGCCCGACTGCTCCCGCGCCCTTCGGCTCATGCCGCGCCTACCTTACATTAGACGCTGCAGACGTGCCGATCGATGCCTGCCAAACCCTCCTAGTATAGTAGCTCGAACTTCATGGAGTCAATGAACTTATTGATCCAAGATGCAACAGGAGTGAACAGCGCCTGACGCTGGTCGGGTACCCTCGCCCCGTTTTTAAGGCTCATTGGATCAGATCCCCCAGAACTTTGTGCAGCTCCTGCTTGCGAGCTAACAACCGCCGCAGGTCGGCGGAGGCCGGCTGCGATTCGATCTGGGTTTGTAGCGCCGCCAGCTCCTGTTCGAGATGCCTGCGTTTCAAAGCGCTCAAGCAACTCTCCGCCTCTCCCCACACCGGCTCGGCGCCGGATTCAAACAGAATCTCGAAGAGCAGCCTGCGGTCGTTGCCTTCGAGCGACTCAGCCACTGCGGCGAGGTCCGGGCGCCCGCCCGCGACCCCTGCTGCCAGGAGCGCTGCAAAAACCCTTTCGGTTTCGAGGCCGCGGTGGAGGTTACCTTCGATGATCTCTTGTGCGAGTTTTTGCCGAAAGCCTTCCGCTTCGACGAGCATTTGGATGAGCCGCCGCTCGGCGGGCTTCGCCGCCGGACCCAGCAGCTCCGGCTTGGGCTTCACTTCGCTGCGGCGCTCGGCCGCGGCACGGCGAAGCGATTCGCGCAACACCGGCTCATCCACGCGCAGCTCCGAAGCGATACGCGTAGCCCACTCGGACCGCAACAGCCGATTCGGAATGCGTTGCACGTACGGCATCAGAAAATTCAGCGCGGCCAGCTTGCCCTGAGCCGTCGTGCGGTCCATCTGCCGCGCCCGGCCAATCAAGTAGTCGAGATACGGCGGCGCCTGCGTCAACAATTTCTGGTAAGCCTGGGCGCCGTTCTCGCGGATGAATTTATCCGGGTCGGCGCCGCCGGGCAAGGCAAGCACGCGCACGTCGAAATCCTTCTCGAGGAGGAGCGCGAACGATCGTTCCGTCGCCGCCTGGCCCGCGGAGTCAGGGTCGTAGTTGACCACGATGCGGCGGGTGAAGCGGCTGAGCAGTTTCACTTGGGGTTCGGACAGGCTTGTGCCGCAGCTCGCCACGACGTTCGTAGTTCCGGCGCGAGCCACGGCAATCGCGTCCATGTAGCCTTCCACCAACACGGCAAGATCCTGCTTGCGGAACGACTCTTTGGCGCGATCGAGGTGATACAGGACGCTGCCCTTCGAATAGATGGGCGTCTCGGGAGAGTTCATGTACTTGGGCATGTCGTCGCCCATGGCCCGCCCGCCGAATGCGACCACCTTCCCCGACTCGTTCGCAATCGGGAACATGATTCGCCGGCGGAATCTGTCGTAGAGCCGCCCGCCCGCGTCACGCGCCATCAAGCCCGAGAGCTCCAACAGCTTCTCAGGATATTTCTGCTTCAGGTAGCGATAGAGCGCATCGCCGGCCGACGGCGCGAAACCCAAACCGAATCGCGCAACGGTTTCGGGCTCGAGCCCGCGCTCTTCGAGATACGCACCGGCGACTTTCCCTTCCGGAGTCTCGGCAAGCTGCCGGACAAAAAACGCGGCCGCGTCGCGATGTATTTCCACCAGCACGGAGCGCTGGCGATTCGCACGTTGCTCCTCTGGAGAACGCTCGCGAGCCCTCGGAACCGGAATGCCGCACTTCTCGGCCACGGCGCGCACCGCGTCCGGGAAGGCGCACTTTTCCACTTCCATGACGAACTTGAAGACGTCGCCGCCCACCCCGCAGCCGAAGCAGTGGTAAATCTGCCTCACCGGATGCACGGCAAACGATGGCGTCTTTTCCGAATGGAAGGGACAAAGGCCGGTGAAGTTCTGCCCGCTCTTCTTCAGGCGAACATATTCCCCAATGACGCGGACGATGTCCGCCTGTTGCTTCACCCGCTCCGCAAATGATCCCGCTTCCGCCACGGCCGCGCTTCCGTTTCGTATGGGGAAAGGCCTAGATTTTAGTCCAGAAGGCAACGATTACGACTTCAATTCTACCAACGTTATGGCGGTCCCACCTCGGTCTTCGGCCTCGGCGTAAAACTTTTCGACCAGCGGATGCGCTGCCAGGAATTCGGCTAAGCCGCGGCGGAGCGCGCCCGTGCCATGGCCGTGAATCACGCGCACGCGAGCCAAGTTGGCCACGGCGGCGGCGTCCAGGAATTTGTCCACGCGGCGGACCGCCTCTTCGACCGTGCAGCCGATCAGGTTGATTTCATCCACAGAGGGCTCTTCGGTGGGCTGGGCGTGGACGGTGATGCCGCGCGCGGCGGGGCCGGGCGGGCTCGGGCGCTGCTTCGCGTCTTCCTCTTCGAGGCCCAGAATCTCGTTCAAGGGCACTTTCATGCGCAGCGGGCCCGCCTCGACTTCTGCGAAACGGTCGTCGCGCCGCCGCAAGATCACAGGCTGCTTCAGGCCTCGCAGGCGCACGCGGGCGCCCGGCACAAGCTGCTCCGGCGGGACAGGCTTCGAAGCAGCTTCATCCGAAACGCCGAGGTCTTGCTGCGATTCCGCAAGGTGTTGCACCACCGCCGCATCGGCTTCTTCGCGCGCCTCGGCCTCGATCTTCGAGAGCCGGCGGCTCGCTTGCTTTTCGAGTTGCGCGCGCGATTTGCGCTCGGCGATGTCCGCCGTAAGGCGAGCGACCTCCGCTTCGAGTTGCTTCAATGTATCGCTGAACTTTTTTTCAAGCTCGGCCAAGCGCTTGCGCTGCCGGTCCACCCATTCGGTCTGAAGCGCGCGCCGATCTGCTTCGAGCTGTTGGAGTTCCTCCCTTGCTTCCCGTTTGATTTCTTCGACTTCATCACGACTGCGATGGAGATAGGCAATCAGTCCGCCGGCCTCGCGCGTTTCCGGAGAGAGTCCGGCGCGGGCGCGCTCGACGATCGTTTCAGGCAGGCCCAGGCGTCGCGCGATTTCAATCCCGCTCGAAACCCCTGGAACGCCCATGAGCAAGCGATACGTGGGCCGCAGGTTCACTTCATCGAACTCGACTGCCGCATTCACGATCCCCGGCGTGGTTGAAGCGTAAGCTTTCAGCCGATCGTGATGCGTGGTTGCAATCGTAAGCGAGCGGCGCGTGCGGAATTCTTCGAGCAGGGCCACCGCCAGCGCCGAACCCTCTTCCGGAGCCGTCCCGGTTCCCATCTCGTCCACGAGAACGAGGGTGCGCTCGGTCGCCGCCTGCAGCATGCTTTTCAGGTTGAGGATGTGGGCCGAAAACGTGGAAAGGTCGGCGGTGATGGACTGTTCGTCACCGATATCGGCAAGCACGCGGTCGAAAAGCGGCAATTCGGCGCGTTCCGCAGCTACCGGAATGCCGGACTGGCCCGCGAGCGCGGCCAGCCCCACGGTTTTGAGCGCGACGGTTTTTCCACCGGTATTTGGTCCGCTGATGACCATCACGGTCCCAGAGGAGTCGGAATCGCCTCCCAACATGAGTGAGATCGGCACGACTTTGCGCCCCTGCCGCCGCAGCGTGTCTTCCAAAACCGGATTTCTTGCGGATTCGAGCCGCAACCCATTGCCCGATGTGAAGGTCGGCAGCGTGCAATCGAATTCGCGTGCAAAGCGGGACCGGGCAAACGTGGAATCGAACTCGGCAATCGTTGTCGCCGTAAAGTTGAGCGGACCGCGCTCGTTGCGCAGCCGCTCGGTCAGTTCGGCCAGAATCCGCGCAATTTCCGCAGCTTCCTCTTCGGCGAGCTGCACCAGCCGATTATTCAGCTCGATGGTTTCAAGCGGCTCCACGAAAACGGTTTGCCCGGTGGCGCTCACTCCGTGGACCACGCCGGGCACGGCGCGGCGGTCCGCAGCGCGCACCGGAATCACGAAGCGTTCGTTGCGAAGCGTGACGTAATCCTCGCCGGATTCTTCGCCTCGAGCGCGAAGGATACTCTTCAGCGACTGCTGGATTTTGTCCCGTGCCTGGGCCATTCCAGCGCGCAGGCGCTTCAGCGTCGCCGACGCGTTGTCGCTGATTTCCCCATTTGGAAGGATGGACCGGCGAATGGCGGTGGAAAGGGATCGCAGATCGGCGAGCGCCCTTGCACGCTCCGCCAGGCGTGGATATTTTGCGGCTTCGGGGACGAACGTTGCTTTCAGGCCGGCCGCAGCATCCAGAAGAGAGGCCGCGTCGAGAAGCTCTCCACTCGAAAGCACCGCCACGGCCGCCGGGAGTTTCTGAAGCCACGCTTCGGGGTCCTCCAAGGAACCGAAGCCCATGTCCGAGCCGGCGCGAAGCCATGCGACCGCTTCGCCCACCAACGCAAATTCGGCTTCGAGAACGGAGGCATCGGTGCGCGGCTCAAGCTTCTGGACGGCCCGGCGTCCCGGCGCGCACGTGGTGAAGCGACGCAGGATTTCGCGCAGGCCGTCGAATTCCAGAAGCTCCTCTGCGTGTCGCGACACAAAAACCTCCGCGATCGTCTTTCCGCCGGCCGGTTCGTAACGGGAAATCAAAATTCGCTGAATTTTGATACTGCCACAGATCGGACGAAAAAGCGCCCGGCCGGGAAGCTCAGACTAATGAAGTCCGGTGGATGAGTTGCGCTGCGAGGTACTCAGCGGCATCGGCAGGGGCTCCGGCGACATGAATGATGCGTCCCGCGGCTTCACTCCACGAAGACGGATGGCCGAGCTCGATTGCACGCACGTGTTCGATGACGGGGCGCCAGAACTCGCCGAGAACGACGAACGGTTTGTCGCGCATCACGCGTTTGTTCAGCATTTCCCAGACGACCGCCAGCTCCACCAGGGTTCCCGTGCCTCCCGGGCAGGCGATGAAGCCGTCGCCGCGGCGGATCAGCTCAAAGAGGCGCTCCTGCCAGGTTTTCACGCGCACTTCTTCCTGAACCCAGCGGTTCGCTTTGCTGCGGAAGTATTCCGCGGTCACGCCGAGCGAGCGCCCGCCCGCCTCGCTCGCGCCACGCGAAACCGCTTCCATCACCCCGCCATAGCCGCCGCTGCAAACCTGAAAGCCCTTTCCAGCGAGGGCGGCCCCGAGCGCGCGGGCTTCGGAATATTCCGCGTCGTCTTCGCCCGGACGCGAGCTGCCGAAGACGGTCACAGTCTTGGGCGATGCGCTCATGGGGTGGTGGACGGCGGCTTGCCGATTTCCTCCACCATTGCCTCGGAAAGGGCCTCGAGCACGGCATTAGCGTCTCGACCGTGCAAGGTATAGTTGTTTCCGAAAATCGCAAAGACGACGTGGGTGCCACCCAGGGTTGTGGCAAATCCCGAGATTGCCTTAGCGTGTTCGAGGGACCCGGTCTTCGCGCGGATGCGCCCGGCCGCAGGCGTATCCTTCATATCGTTTTCGAGCGTCCCGTCCCTACCGGCAATCGGCAGCGTGGAAATGAAATCTTCACCCCACGTCTGGCGCGCGATATACCGCAGCAGCGTCACCACCGCCCGGGGCGTCACCAGGTTGACCCGAGACAGCCCCGAGCCGTCCGTGAGATAGACATCGGTCTCGGCAATTCCCGCCGACTTGATGAAGTCCTCCTCGAGCTTCAAGCCCGCCTCGCGCGAGCCCACGCCGGTCTCGAGTCGCGCGACCGCGCGCAGCAGCATCTCCGCATGCAGGTTCTGACTGATCTTGTTGAGCGTGCGAATGATTTCGAGAAGCGGAGGCGAAAGGTGCTCGGCCAAAATCACCGGAGCTCCCGCGGCTTCGGCCGGAGCGTGCTGCGCGCGAGCTTGCCCGAAAACGCGCACGCCACGCTCTTCCAGCAATCGCTTCAGCAGATGCGCCGCGTACTCGGCCGGCTCTTCGATAGCCAGGACCGCCGAGGTGGGCTTCGAACCAAGCGGAATCGACCCGCGCAGCGAGACATTGCGCGAGCCCGGTTCCCACGCGACTTCAAACTTCGCTTCCGAGCCGGGGGGCCCGGTCGAGATTTTGTTCTCGAAGGTATAAAAGCCGGCCCAAGGCTCGACGTTGAGAATTGCGGGTGAGCCGGTGCGCGCGGCCGGCTGCATTTCTACGGTGAATGTGTTGTCGTTGACGGCGATGGCGCTGGTCGGCGCGGAAAAGGCGAACGGCAACTCGCCGATTTCCCAGCCCGGCGGGTAGCGCTCGTAAAGGAAGTAGCTGTCGTCGGCGACGACATCGCCCTCAATCTGTTTAACGCCCTTCGCGACGACCGCGTCGGCCAATTCGGCCAGCGCCCTTTCCGGCGGGCCCTCCCGCTCGACCTTGTCCCTGTAGGGAAACTTTCGGTTTGAAAGATCCGGATCGCCGCGGCCCACCAGCACCAGATCGCCGCGCAATCGCCCGCCCGGATCGAGGATGCCGTGGGTCTCGATCGTGGTGGTGAAGCGATAGGCCGGGCCGAGCTTGGACATCGCCAGCGCCGTGGTGAATAGCTTCGTGTTCGAAGCGGGCACGAAGTAACGGTCCGCATTCAGCTCGAACAGGCTTTCGCCCGTGTCGGCCTCTTCCACGAGCACGCCCCAAAAAGATTTCTGGGCGCGGGGACTCGCGAGCGCTGCCTCCACGCGGGCGCGGAATCTTTCTACGTCGGCGCGCGGCGCCGTCACGACCGGAACAGGCGATGAACTGCTCGGAGGCGCCTGTTGAGCGCGGGTTGGCGTCGCGAAAAACACCAGGCCCAGCGTGACGCAAATTCGGCGTCTTAGAATCGCCTGAGAGTTACCAGGCATTTGCTCGAATCCCGAGGAGAGCCATAAACGCTGGATTATATTCCAAGACTCGTAGCTTACAGCGAAGGCGTTGCCCGCGCTGACAAACAACCTTGGAAATGTTGTCTCGGGGTGCCATAATTCAAGCCCTTCGGAGGAAGGGTAACTCTGGGGATCCGAAGACCAACTGATGCCTCGCAATGGGCATCTTACAGGAGCGAGTCAGATTTACCCCCAGCCGCTAAAATCAACCGAACTAATTTCAGTCAGGAGGAAATACAAAATGCAAAAGTTCTTGATCTCAATCTTACTCGGCGCCGTGGCCCTCGTCACGCCGCCGGCATTTTCCGGCAACAAGGAAGACGGCCGCTTGCGGGAGTGCGGCCAAGTCCTGAAGGAAGTTTTGGACATTCCGGAAGACATGCCGCAAGACCTGCTCGACAAGGCCGAATGTGTGATTGTCATCCCTTCCGTCAAAAAAGCCGCGTTCATCGTCGGAGGGAGCTACGGTCGAGGGGCGATGTCCTGTCGCACCGGAGAACATTGGAACGGACCGTGGAGCGCGCCGACCATGATGGAACTCGAGGCAGGCAGCGTGGGTTTCCAGATCGGCGGCCAAGCCACGGACTTCGTCATCCTGGTGATGAATACCAGGGGTGCTAATTCTCTGTTGAGCAGCAAAGTCAAGATCGGTGCCGATGCTGCCGCTGCCGCCGGCCCAAAGGGCCGCGACGCACAGGCGAACACCGACATCTACCTGAGAGCGGAGATGCTTACCTATTCTCGCTCCCAGGGATTGTTCGCGGGCGTCTCGCTGGAAGGCGCGACGTTGCGGCCCGACGAGGACTCAAACGAAAAAGAGTACGGTCACGACGTCAACGCCAAGAAGATCGTTCGTGAAAGCTCGATCCACGCTCCGGCTGCGGCGCAGCTAATGATCGACACGCTGAACCGGCGCTCACCCAAAAACCTGTCCGACCCGAAATCGCTCGAATAGTTTCGCAACCCTTCCGGCCTGCCCGCTCCTTTTCCCGGGATGCGGGCAGACCGGTTGGATTGGCGTCGCTTCCCGGGCCCAAGGGCAGCCCCTGAAAACGCGCCGATTTTGCCTGCGGCCTTCCGGCCGGCCCCCATCTTGACACCAGTAAGTGACTTATGGTCAACTCCGACCCTAGGTCAAGTATGAAGCGCGTGTCTCGCCCACAGGCTTATCCGTCGCGCCGGGAGCGTCGCCGCACGGAAGTCCGCCAGCGCCTCTTCCGCATAGCCCTACGGTTGTTTGCCGAACGCGGCTTCATGGCCACGACCGTCGAGAACATCACCGAAGCGGCGGACGTTGGCAAAGGCACGTTCTTCAACTATTTCCCCAGCAAAGAACATTTACTGCTCGAGTTTGGCAAGACCCGCCAGAGCAAGATGCGCCGCGCCCTCGACCAAGCGAGCCGCGGCGACCGACGGATCCGACCAATCTTGCGGGAGCTTTTTTACGCGCTGGCCGAGGAGCCCGGGCAAAGCCCGGAGATGGCCCGGAGCATGGTGATCACCATGCTGTCCGGGGATCCCGTCCGCAGCTTGGTGATGGACAAGATGAAAGAGGGACGCTGCCTCACAGCGAAGCTGTTCGCACTGGGCCAGCAAAGCGGAGAGATCCGCAGCGACCGGCGAGCCTCGGAGCTCTCCCGCGTATTCCAGGAAGCGTTCTTGGGGTCTCTTCTGGTTTGGACGCTTCATCCCCCGGCGAAGCTTGCCCCGTGGCTGGACACATCCTTCGAGATTCTGTGGTCCGGCATCGAGGCCCGGAAGCAGCGAGCCAAAAAGGAATCATAAATGAGAGTGAAACAGATATTGCCTTTGACGTGCGGCGTACTCCTCAGCGCCTTTTCCGGCTTAGCCCAGACAGCGCAGGGACCCTCATCACCGTCGCCCGCTCCCGGAACCGCAACCGGCAGCGCGGCTCCGTTCGGCGTCGCCTCGGGACCCGGCGGTGCCACGACGCAAAGCCAAAACCCTTTTTCGGGCAGCGTTCCAGTAGGGACGGCAAGTTCCGAAGTATTGCCCCTTTCCCTCAAGGACGCGATTGAACGCGGCATGAAACAGAATCTCGGCCTTCTGCTGGCGAGCGACAGCGTCCTTACGGCGCGGGGCCAGCGCTGGAGAGAATTGAGCGATCTGCTACCCACGCTCACGACGGTTACCAAGGAAACCGTGGCGCAGACGAATCTTGCCGCCCAGGGAATCAAGTTTCCGGGAATATCACCGATCGTGGGGCCGTTCGGCTACTTCGACACACGCGCTTTTCTGAAGCAATCTCTGTTCGATTGGAAGGCGGTCAATAACACACGAGCTGCCGGCCAAAGTCTGCGCGCAGCCCAGTATTCCTACAAAGACGCTCGCGACCTGGTGGTTCTGGCGTGCGGCTACGCATATTTGCAGGCAATTTCCGGAGAAGCGCGAGTGGACACCGCGGACGCGCAACAGAAGTCGGCGCAGGCCCTCTACAATCAGGCGGTGGACTTGAAAAAGGCGGGCGTATCAGTAGGCATTGACCTCTTGCGCGCCCAGGTGGAGCTGCAAACGCGGCAGCAGCAACTCATCGCCGCGAAAAACGATTTCGCGAAGCAAAAGCTGGCTATCGCCCGCATCATCGGTTTGCCTCCCGGTCAGGAGTTCACCCTTGCCGACAAGGCGCCTTACGAACCGCTCGAAGCGATTCCTCTCGAGGAAGCGCTGCATCGTGCTTATTCCTCGCGAGCGGATTACCAGAGCGCGCTCGCGCAGGTGCGGTCGTCGGAGTTTTCCAGGAAGGCCGCACGCGCCGGATATTTTCCTTCCGTCGCAGTGAACGCGGATTACGGCGACCTCGGGGTCACGCCCAGCCACTCGCACGGAACGTTCGATGTGAGCGGGGCGGTGACGATTCCGATCTTCCAGGGCGGACGCGTGCACGGCGATGTTCTCGAGGCGGATGCGTTGCTTCAGCAGAGCCGCCAACAGCTTGAAAATTTGCGCGGTCAGATCGATCAGGATGTGCGCACGGCTTTGCTCGATCTCAGCTCCGCGTCGGAACAGGTGGCCTCCGCAAGGAGCAACGTGGAGCTCGCGGGCCAAACGCTCGACCAGGCCAAGGACCGCTTCTCCGCCGGCGTGACCAACAACATCGAAATCGTGCTGGCGCAGGAATCGGTGGCCAGCGCAAACGAATCCTATATATCGAGCCTCTACGCCTACAACTTCGCAAAGATCGAACTGGCCCGCGCGCTCGGCCTGGCTGAAGAAGGCGTGCTGCAATTCTGGAAAGGAAAGTGAGCATGGCAAAAGAAACGAAGTACGACCCCGTGCTGGATGTGCCCAAGGAACCGGAGCCCCCAACCGCTCAACCGCAGGCGGGGCCGCGCCCCTCCCACGCCCAGGAGGCGCGGGAATACATTCGCTCGCGGCCGCAGGCCCGATGGATGATCCTGGGCGTCATCCTCATCCTGCTGGTGGGAGGCGCGTTGCTCTGGCGATACTTCGCGACTTATGAATCCACGGACGACGCGCAGATCGATGGCCACGTCAACCCGATCAGCGCCCGAGTCGGCGGATACGTGATCAAGGTAAACGTGGACGACAATCAATACGTCGAGCAGGGCACGGTGCTGGTCGAGATCGACCCGAAGGACTACGAAATCGCCATCGAGCACGCCAAAGCCGATCTCGCGGACGCCGAGGCGAGCGCGCACGTTTCCCAAATCAACGTGCCCATTACTTCGACGAATACGGCAAGCCAGCTTGTGTCGTCCCAAGCCGACGTCGAAAACGCACGCGCGGGTATTACCGCCGCCCAACAAAAATTCAACGCCGCCCAGGCTCAGTGGAAGGAAGCCCAGGCCAATAATGCCAGGGCGCAGACGGACTTGCTTCGATACCAGCAGCTCGTCGCCAAGGACGAGATTTCCCGTCAGCAATACGACCAGGCGCTGGAGGAGGCGAGGGCCGCCGCGGCTGCGGCCGACGCTGCTCAGGCGAATGCGGCTGCTGCCGAGCAGCAGGTGGCACAGGCTCGCGGACAGCTTACGCAAGCCGAGGCCTCACTACACTCCGCGCGCACAGCCCCCGAGCAGGTCGCTTCCACGCGCGCGCGCGCGAGTTCCGCCGAGGCTGCCGTAGCGCAGAAACAGGCGGCCCTCGAACAGGCGGAGTTGAACCTCCGCTACGCCACGATCGTCGCTCCCGTCAGCGGCGTCGTGAATAAGAACGTGGAAGTAGGGATGAATGTGCAGACCGGCCAGCAGTTGCTTTCCATCGTTCCCCTGGACGACGTCTGGGTGACCGCCAATTTCAAGGAAACGCAGCTCACGCGCATGCGACCCGGACAGCGGGCCACGATCTCCGTCGACGCCTACGGCCGCAAGTACAAGGGTCACCTGGACAGCATCGCGGGAGCCAGCGGGGCGCGTTTCAGCCTGCTTCCCCCGGAGAATGCGACGGGAAACTACGTCAAGGTCGTGCAGCGAATGCCGGTGAAGATCGTGCTGGAACCGGGAGAAAACAAGGATCATCTGCTTCGCGTGGGGATGTCCGTGACTCCGAGAGTCTACGTGCGATGAGCGCCGACGCGCACACCCTAGCCGGCGGGCAGCTCTACGAGAAGCCGGCGATCAATCCGTGGATCATTGCCCTGACGGTCACGCTGGCGACTTTCATGGAGGTTCTCGACACGAGCATCGCCAATGTGGCGCTGCCTCATATTGCCGGCGGACTCTCGGCCGGCCAGGATGAGAGCACTTGGGTCCTGACGTCTTATCTAGTGTCGAACGCTATCGTTCTTCCCATGAGCGGCTGGGCCTCTTCGCTGATCGGCCGCAAGCGCTTCTACATGACCTGCGTCGCGGTGTTTACAATCAGCTCGTTCCTGTGCGGCTTCGCGCCAAATCTGGGAGTGCTGATCTTTTTCCGGATCATACAGGGCATGGGTGGCGGCGGCCTGCAACCGAGCGAGCAGGCGATCCTCGCTGATACGTTTCCGCCGGCGAAGCGAGGCATGGCGTTCGCCGTTTACGGCATGGCTGTCGTGATGGCGCCCGCCATCGGTCCGACGCTTGGCGGATGGATCACGGACAATTACAGTTGGCGGTGGATTTTCTACATCAACGTTCCGGTGGGGATTCTTTCGCTCCTTCTGACCTCCCGGCTGATTTCGGACCCGGACTACCTGAAGCGCGTGAAGAATGCCGGCGTGAAAATCGATTACATCGGTCTGGGACTCGTGGCGCTTGGTTTCGGAGCGCTGCAAGTGATGCTGGACAAGGGCCAGCGCGACGATTGGTTCGAATCTCACTTCATTGTGGTGCTGGCCGCCGTCGCTGCCACCGCCCTGGTGACCGCCATCTTCTGGGAGTGGCATCATAAGAACCCCATCGTGGATTTGCGACTGTTTCAGGACCGGTCGTTCGCGACCGGCAATGGAATGATGTTTGCGCTCGGATTCGTGCTGCTGGGTACGACTCTCTTGCTGCCGCTTTTCCTGCAGACTCTGATGGGATATACGGCGGAGCAGGCCGGGCTCGCGCTGATGCCCGGAGGATTTACGATCCTGGTGATCATGCCGCTCGTGGGCTTCCTACTATCGAAGTACGACGCCCGAAAGCTTCTGGTCTTCGGTCTCGTCGTGGTTTCCTTCGCCCTGTTCCGAATGGCTCGCTTTGACCTGGACATCGACTTTCGAACGGCGGCCCTGGCGCGCGTAATTCAGGCGGCCGGTTTGGCCTTTCTATTCGTTCCCATCAATACCGTGGCTTACGCCTATCTGCCCAGGGAGAAGAACAACGCTGCTTCGGGTCTGATCAATCTCGCCCGCAACATCGGGGGCAGCGTAGGGATTTCCACGGTCACGACGATGCTGGATCGCCGGACTCAAGTTCACCGGGCAAATTTGGCGGCGCATTTGACCCCGGGCAACCCTCAGTTCCAGATGATGCTGCGGGGCGCCACACAAGCGTTGCAAACGCATGGTTCGCAGAGTGCCCTGGCGTCCCGGCAGGCCTACGGGCTGGTAAATGGAATGATCGAGCGACAGGCTACGATGATGGCCTACATCGATAACTTCTTTGTGCTCGGAATTGCGTGCATTCTTATAATTCCCCTCGTGTTTCTCATGAAGAAGGCCAGGCCCGGGGGCGAGCTCCACGCGCATTAGAGGCGGTTTTCAGTCTTCTACATGTCGATCAAGATCGTCACGATCGAAAGGGAATACGGCAGCGGCGGTGCTTCGATCGCCAAGCAATTGGCCGGGCGCCTCGGCTGGGCTGTTTGGGACGAAGCCCTGACCGTCGAAATCGCCAATTTGGCTAAAGTGCGCCCGCAGGCGGCGGAACGCTGTGACGAGCGACGAAACCCGCTGCTGTACCGCCTCGCGAAGGTCTTTGCCCGCGGAAGCTACGAGAGGAGCTTGCCACTCGAGGGACACGAAATTTTCGATACGGATCGAATGGTTCGGCTGGTTACGCAAGTGATTGAGGGAGCTGCTTCCTCCGGCCATTGCGTCATCGTCGGTCGCGGCGCGCCCTACATCCTTCGCAACCGTCCCGACGCGTTTCACGTGTTCATCTATGCGCCCTATGAAGAGAGGTTTCGGCGCGTGCTCGAGTTCGGCAAGAGCGAAGCTGAGGCAAGCGAGCTATTGGAAACGGTTGACAAGGAGCGGGCGGCTTTCATCAAACAGTATTTCGGCAAGGATTGGCCCACGCGTTACCTGTACAATCTTTGGATCAACTCCGCGATTGGCGATGATGCCGTCGTGGATACGATCCTGAACGCCATCTCTATCCTCGACAAGAAATCGGCTGGAGCCAGTCCAGCGACGTAATCCAAGTGTCGACGCGCAAGTCTCCCCAAAAAGATGCGCTGTGGCCGTCCGTTCGTACGGAAAACGCTCAGCGCAGAGGCGGGGGAGGAATCAGAGTGATGCGGCGCGGCTCGCCGTGGTAGCCGCGCAATTCCACATCCTCGAGCAGCAGCGACGGCGCCACCATCGAGCTTGGAATGCCCTGCTGCGCTGCGCCAAAAGTGGCCAGGGCCGTGCCGGCGAAGCCCAGCGCGGGGTTCTGCATGAAGTTGTAGGCGACGGGATCGTTGCCGATCCCGGAAATGTTCCGGAGCGAGCGGAGCGTCAGACCGGTTAGCCGACCGCCGCGGACCAATTCTTCGTGGCCATCGTTCACGTATACGCGATAGACGAGAAGCGGCAGGCGATCGCCGGTGGCCGCATCGATGCTGGCAATGGATTCGGAGAAATCATCCTGGCGCAGCGCGCCCAGCGCGGGATTATCCATCCGCTTCACCACTAAGCACCACGGGTGGGCATCCGCGCGGCAGAGATCCATGAATTTCTTCCGCAGGTCGGCTGAACTTTGCGTTTCCGCGGCCTGAAAGAAAAGGTTGCTGCTGGCAGGGCGCGCATCGGAAAGCAGCCCCGAGCGCCCGTGTCCGTTCGAGCGGTCGAAGTCCGGGCCGGGGCGGCGGGACATTAAAAATTTCCGAAGCGTGCCGTTCTCCACAATTTGGACGCGCTGCCCGCGCACTCCTTCTTCATCCACGTCGTAGCCGCCGAGGAGCAGTTGGCCTTGAAAATCCTTGGCCGTAGGGTCATCGACGAGTGAGACGCTCGTCGGGAGCACGCGGGTAGCCACGCGGCCGGACCATTCGCTTTGCCCACCCATCCGCTGCATCATCTGCTCGAATAGCGGGAGCATGGACAGCGGCGGGCGCGCCCCCGAAAGCGAGGGCTCGAGCGCCTGCGCCAGAAGCGAGGCCGCCGCCGGGGCCTCGAACAGCACCGGTCCCACGTAGTCCGAAACCAACGGGGCCGCGCGCAACCCTTCGAGCTCGCGGCTGGCGCGCTCGATTCCCTGCGCCACGGCGTTTGTGTCCGGCAGGTCGGCTGGGCGCCGCACATACACGGCGTAGAAATTGTGCAGCGGCATGCCATCATCCGCCTGCGTGTCCAAATTGGCTTCAATCGCCGCCAGGCTTTGCGACGTGCGGATTTCCGTGCCTTCGCTTGTGATCAGATATTCGGTGACGTAGATCAGGGAATAGCCGACGCCAGTGCCGTGGAGGTCGGAAAACCCGCGGAAGACGCCCGAGACCTTGCGAGCTTCGCTTTCCCAATCCCGCGCGGTCCAGTCCGGCCCCAGGCGAGGCTCGACCAATTGCACCGGCGCCTCACGAGAGAAGTCATCAATCTCGGGCGCCTTGGCCAGGCTGCGCAGGAACGCTCGCTTGCGCCCCATCTGTTCGTACGCTTCCTTGAAACCCTGGTCGGTGGCCAGCCACAGATCCTGGCGCAGGGAGTTGTAATCCCGATCGATGCCGACCTGGCCGGTAGAGCCGAGGAAGCCACGGAAGTTTTCATCGCTGATGAAGTTCGAGCTGTCGAAATGGTAATCGCCAAAGCGCACGCCGACGCTCATGTAACGGTTGCGCACCGTCGAGCTCGATACGAGTGCGCCAAAGGATGCGTGCACATTGCGGACGTCGAGGTCCAACAGGCGATATTCGATGAAGAACGGCTTTTCACCCGCCGCCGTCTGCAGCCGTGCGCGAGACCTCGCCATCTCATCGTGCATCGCCCGCATTGTCTGGTCGTTCTCCTCGCCTGCGGGAAGCGGGCGCGCCGCGGCCGAGCCCGGCAAGACCATCGCGAGCAAGATGGCGAGAGTAGCAAGCAGCTTGTAACGCATTCGAGCCCGACTCATGGCATTTGTCCTTTGGCTACCGGGTCATGGGCGGGAGGCGGCAGTATGGGCGGTGTATCGGTGGAAGTTTCCTTCTTCTGCACCTCCATTTCGGAAATCAAAATCGCGGGCGAAGCTGCCGCCACCGGCACGGAGCCGGATTCGGCGCCGCAGAAGCCGTTAAAGACTTCCGGTGTGTCCCCGGTTGCTACGATCTTCGTGAGCGAGACGAGCGGAGTGCCGACGATGTCTACGCCGCGCAACAGCTCATCAGGGCGTCCGTCAGGAAACACTTTGTAGACGACGAGGGGCAGCACTGTGAAAGCCTGAGGCTGGCCCCGGCCGGTGAAGGTGAAACCGCCGGCGATATCGTCGATCAGCAAGCCGTAGGGTTTTCCCTGTAGCTTGACCAGTTCGATCAGTTTTTGCCGCAGCTGCGCATTCGTCACCATCCGATCGCTCATGACGATCGTGTTCCCCATGCGCGCTACCGGTTGGAAGCCCAGTTGGCGACGCCCGTGCCCATTCGAATGCTGGAAGTCTACGAGGGGCGAGCGCCCCATCAGAAAATTCTTCAGCACGCCATGATCCACCAGGACTGCATTCTGGGCCTTCGCGCCTTCGTCATCGAATGGGTAATATCCCAAGAGCACGTCCGAACCAAGGCGCGCCTCGGTGGGATCATCCTTCACGGAGATGAAATCAGGCAAGATTTGTTCGCCCACTTTCCGCGCGAAAGTTTGGCCCTCATTGATGTCTTTTTGCCGGAAGCCTTCCAGGCGATGGCCTAGCACTTCGTGAAAAAACACGGCGGCGGCGCGCCCGGTGAGCAGCGTGGGTCCCGCGTAAGGCTCCACCAGCGGCGCCTTATCGAGAGCCACCACTTCGTCGATCATTTTCTGGATGCGCGCGAAGACGGTCTTGTCGTCCGGGGCATCTTTCGGGTCGACCCAGTCGAAATTGGCGTAACGATTGATGTCCATCCCGTCCGGCGCCTTGCTCTGCACGTATAGCTCGAGCCGGTAGCGGATCTGGCCGAAACCAAGCTTGGTGCCTTCGCTCGACACCTGATACTGGTTCATCGCCAGGGCAGTAAAAGTGGTGATGGAGTTCAGCACGGCCGGCGATCCGCTGAATGCCGCTGTGTATTTCCGCACCCGCTCCTCCCACGGACGGCGGTCCACCTGGATTGAAACCCGCGGGCCGATGAAGCTTTGGGGGGCCTCGCGCGAGAAGTCCGGGGCGCGGTTCTCAGCCGTTTCCACTTGCACTTCCTTGCTGCTCTGCAGTTTGAGCCACGATTCCACGGAGCCGCGGTACTGGCGGTCCGTTTCAAGCCAGATGGCGCGTCGCAGCACCGGTATATCGTCGTCCAGCGCCAGCGAAGAGCCGGGGCTGGCGGCGCTCTGCTGACGGTCGCCGACTTTGTGCGTGCTGTCGAGCTGGTAGCTTCCAACGCGAGTTTGCACTTCGAGCCAGCGGCCGCGCGTCTCGGAGCTTGAAAGCAGCGCACCGTTCGAGCCCGAGACTTCGGCGAACTGCCGGTCGTCAACCGTATAGCTCAGGAAATAAGCCGAAGGGTCGGTCTTGCCGAGCTCCGGCACCCAGCGGTCCAGTTCCTGCTGCATCGCTGTGAGCACCGGCGGCGCCGCCGGCTCCGATGCCGGATGCCCGGTCCCCGCGAAACAGATGCAGGCCGTTCCGAGCGCCGCGGCGCACGCGACAAAGCAAATGGTTCTACGAGTGAGTTTCATCATAAGAGTCAAGCTTCCTAGTGTATGACAGGTCGTCCCGAATTTCCAAAATCCCGGCCGATTCAAGGGTCTTCGGGTCTCTCGCAGTCAATCCATTTAGACAACGGCCTTTAGTTTACCCGGCCTAGCGTGCAAGGGTCCCCTCAGCCCTTCTTTTTTTCCTTCTTGTTTTCCTTCTTGCCGACCTGGGACCAGCGCTCGTCAAGCGACTCTTTTGTGAAAAGGGAATCGGAGAGGCCGGTGTTGAATTTGCAGTCGTTGAAAAAGACCTGGTAAATCTTAATGCCGTTGCGCTCGCGGGTAATCTGGTATGGCGTCTGGATGCCCTGAATGGACTGGTAGAGCGAATAATACTCCACCTCTTCGCTGCGCAGCCGCGTCGACGGATCCCGCGTGACGATCACCTTGCGAATCGGCAGGTGCGTCGCCTTCACAAACGCAATGCGGATGGTGCGACCGTCCGGGTCCACCAGCTCGACCCAGTCCACTTCCTTTAAATCCACCACGTCGGGTCCGGCATAGCGAAAAATCACCCCCGGCTCCTTGATGCGGTTGCGCAGAATGTTGTCCAGGTCCTTCTTCAGGTCTTCCTGAAATTGCGTAATCGCGTCTTCCGGTGCGTCCGAAACGCCCGCTTTGTCTAGAACCCAACCCTGGGTTCCGCTGAGCACCTCGATGATGTTCCGCTTCTTGGAGTGCTCGGTGCGTTCTTTATCAGGCAGCTTGGTGTAATCGACAAAGCTTTCAAAGCCGATGAGCTCCCCCGAATGACCGAACTGGCTAAGCCGTCCGGTGCAGGTCACGTCGCGAACGTGCAGATAGGCGTCGCCCCCAAGCGTCTGAATCGTTTGCTCGAGCACTTGCTTCGCCTTCGCTGCGCTCTGCTCGGGCATCAGCACTTGAGTTTCCTGCGCCCGAGCTCGCAGAGCCGTAGAACAAATTCCCGCCAGCAGCACGAACGCCCAAAACCCCCGCTGCGTTATCCGCACAGGACCGCACCTCCGTTAACGTTGACCACTTCTCCCGTGATGAATCCCGCCAAGTCGGATGCCAGAAACAGGATCGGCCCGGCGATCTCTTCTGTCGTGGCAACCCGGCCCAGCGGAATCTGCCCGAATACGAATTTTCGTCCCGCCTTGGTTTCCAGCACGGGTCTCGACATATCCGTGTCCGCCCAGCCGGGAGCGACGCAGTTCACCAGAATGTTGTGTGACGCGAGTTCGGTCGAAAGGGTCTTAACGAAGCTGATGACGGCGCCCTTCGTGGCGGCGTAGTGGGAATGGAACGCTTCACCGCGCTGCCCCGCGGTCGAGCTCAGCGCGATGATCCGACCCGAGCGCTGCGCGATCATTTGCGGCACGGCATGATGGACTACCGCGTAGACGCTCTTCAGGTTCACCCGCACCATTTCGTCCCAATCGTGCTCGGGCAGTTTTTCGATGGGCGCATCCTCAAAGTTCCAGATGCCCGCATTCGCCACTAAGATGTCCAAGCGCCCCAATCGCTCTCGGGCGAATTCAACGAGTCTCTTCGCATCCGCCATGCGTCCGAGATCGCCTTTGAGCGCCTCCACCCGCGTGCCATTCCTTCGCGCCTCCTGCTCCACCTGTCCGGCCGCATCCCGGCTGCGATGATAGCTGAAAACCACATCGGCGCCGGCCCGCGCAAAAAGCTTCACCGTCGCTGCGCCAATCCCGCGTGAGCCCCCGGTGATGAGCGCCGCCTTGCCCGCTAGCGAAATCATGATTCCCCCGAAGAAGTCAGAATAATGTTGGAAGCCGCGGGCTGAAAGGCGAGACCCGCTGTTTAATGGACCGTTTTTTAGTGGCGGTTGCGCGTCAGAAAAACTTGCCCACGGGGGCCCTGTCTGTTTTTATCCGCGCACGGCCGCCACGCGAGCGGCTTCGATCAATTGGCGGAACAACGCTTCCGCCAGAGCGTCGCCCACCATGCGTTCCGGATGCCACTGCACGCCGGTAATCCAGTTCTGATCGCCCGTCCATTCCACTGCTTCGATCACGCCGTCCGGCGCGCGCGCCGCAATCCGCAACTGCCGCCCCGGCTCGCGAATCGCCTGATGATGCGAACTGTTCACCTCGACGCTGGTGGCGCCAGCGAGCTGTGCGAGGCGCGACCCGGCTTCGATCCCCACAGAATGTTTGGGGTCGTCGTCGCCTCGGGCTAGACCGTCCCGGCTGTGACGGATCTCCGTTTTCACTTCGCTTGGGATATCTTGAACTAACGTACCCCCACTGTAGACATTCAGGCTCTGCACTCCGTAACAGATGGCCAGCAACGGTTTGCCCTGTTCGAAAGCGTATTTGAGCAGCGCGGAGTCCGTCCGCTCGCGCGCGGGGTCGGCTTCTTTGCATCCCGCGATCGGCTTTGCTCCGTAAAGACCCGGATTAATATCCGCTGGGCTCCCGGGCAGCACAAAAGCATCCAGCCCTGCGACCCGTGATTCAAGTTCGGCAGCCGCTAGATTGAGCGAAACCGCTTCTGGCAGCCCTCCCGCCTTTCTAATCGCGTCCACATAGTTGTTGAACTTCCGGAGATCCCCCCTATCCTCTTCATTCTTAGTACGATAGGGGACGCCGACGCGCGGCTGGCTGTGTGTCTCTCCAGACATGGAATAGCCCATCCTATCATCGCGCTTCGACGGCGGCAACGGCGGGCTGTTGGCGGGAGAACGGCACGTCGCTACCCCTTGTATAGATTCTTCTGGTTTGGGTGCCAAAGGCGCGCAGCTTAGTCTGGGGTCCGCCGCGAAGAAAAAATCGGAAAGAACTGCTTTGCTACCGGGCGTCCAAAGGAATCAGACCGGGCCGCGGGGGCGCGAGCGTTCCAGCACGCGGGGTTTTCGCTGACTTCCGGAGTGGATGCGTCGCGAGCCATAGCTCGTAGTTTCTCGTCATCTGTTCGATGTGGTGGGGAATGTGCCGGTTCTGCGCGTCAAGCCATTCGTCGAGAGTTGCCGCTCCCTCTTCGGGGCGCAGAGCTGCATTCGACCACACCGACTCGGGCAAGAATAAGAGCAGTTGGAGCGTCATCTTGCGGAGCCGGTGGATCAGTTCCAATGCGTCTTTGGTGCTCTGATGCGGATAGCCAAGGAACGCGGCCCACTTGCGCATGTCGCAGGGGACTGCGGGCTGGGCCGGTTCGGCTATGAACCGGCGGCATCGAACGTATGAACTCACCTCGCTATCGCCGAGATGCAAGATGATCTCGTGGATGCTCCAGCGATCCGACAAGGGCTTGTACATCCACATCTTTTTGGGAAATCGCCGAAGGGCCTCGGCAAGCACCACGGGCCCGCGCCCAAAGGACTGCAATTTGTCGACCCGTTCTACCCGTGTCACCACACACCTCCCGGTTTCCCAATTAGACGCGGGTACCGGCCTTCGCGCGCGAGCGTCTCCTTAAGAAAGACGCTGAACTCTCCTGAATTGTTCAGTTCAGAGGACGTTCATGAAGGCGGAACATGTCCGAATGTGGGATAAGCGTTTCGAGAGCGAACGGCGCGCACAAATTCACGCCGCCTGAAACTCAATTTGAGCGGGGAGAAAGCGATGTTACCTAAGCCGGACCGAGAGAATGAGCAAGTGCGGCTCGCGACGCCTGACGGTTTGACGCCTCACTACGAAGAGACCAGTAGCTGCGCAGATCGCCGACGAGATAAAGCGAGCCAGTAGCGAATACAGCGTCGTCCGGTCCGGCGAGCTCGATCGCGTGTTCCAGGGCCGGCGCAGGATCGGGATAGACGGCAAGGGTTTTCGTGAGATGCGCGGTCATCCGCTCGAGCAGAGCCGCGGAAATAGCGCGCGGCTGTCGCGGCTCGGTGAGAATGACGGCTTCGGCGCGTGGAAACAGCAGTCCCGCAATCTCATCCACCGCCTTGTCACGCACGGCGCCATAGACCAGGAAGATTCTCCGGCCGGCGAAATGCTCCTCCCAAAACGCAAGAAGCTCGCGTGCGCCAGCGGGGTTATGCGTCCCGTCAAGATAGACAGCCGGGCGCGAGCCGACGCGTTCAAGGCGTCCAGGCCAGCGTACCGAAGCGATCCCGCGGGCGATGGCGGCGTCATCCACGGGAAAACCGCGCTCGGCGAGCAGGCGCGCAGCCCCGAGCGCCGTCACGGCATTGCGCAACTGGAAACGGCCCGCCAGTGGAACCTCGAGCGGAATTTTTCTGTTCGAGTGAATCGCGGCCACCACGGCGCGGTAGCATCCGGATTCTGCGCGCAAATCTTCGACGCGGTACGCCGAGTCCAGTTCGATGAGCCGCGCATCGAGTGCTGCCGCACGCCGGGCGATGACGGCGCGCGCTTCCTCCCTGCGTGCGGCGCTGACCACCCATCCGCCCGGCTTGATAATTCCCGCCTTTTCGGCGGCGATCTCTTCGATCGAGTGGCCCAGATAATTTTCGTGATCGAAATCGATTTCCGTGATCACGGCGATCTCCGGCTCGACGATGTTCGTTGCGTCGAGCCGCCCGCCCATACCGACTTCGTACACCGCGAAGTCCGTCGCGTGCCGTGCGAACGATTCAAAAGCCATCGCCGTCAGGCATTCGAAGTAGGTGGGGTGCGCCGGGAGCGCGCCCGAAGCCATCAGGATTTCGACGGCTTCCGCGACGCGCGTGAACGACGCGGCAAAGTCCTCGTCGGAAATTTCCCGGCCGTCGAGGCGAATCCGCTCGTTGATGCGCTCGAGATGCGGCGACGTGTACAGTCCGGTCGCAAGTCCCGCGGCGCGCAAAATCGATTCCAGCATCGCCGCCGTCGAGCCTTTGCCGTTCGTGCCGGCAACGTGAACGCAAGGACGGGCGCGGTGCGGCCGCCCGAGATGTTCGGCGAGCGCGGAGATGTTTCGCAGGTCAAACTTCTGCGCGCGGCCCTGCTGCGGCGAGGCCAGCTCGCGCCCCAGAGTCATCAAGTAGCGAACCGCTTCCTCGTAGTTCATGCTAGGAAGAAATCGAAGGTGTGAGCGATGTAGCCTTTCAGCTCCTTGCGGGGCACGACGGCGTCGAGGAATCCGTGCTCGATCAGGAATTCGGCGGTCTGGAATCCCTCAGGCAGCTTTTGATGGATGGTTTGTTCGATGACCCGAGGTCCGGCAAAACCGATAAGGGCTCCTGGTTCGGCGATGTTCAGATCGCCCAGCATGGCATAGCTGGCGGTAACGCCTCCGGTGGTGGGGTCGGTAAGCACGGAAATGTAGGGGACGCGTGCTTCGTCGAGCTGTGCCAGCGCCGCAGCCACCTTGGCGAGCTGCATTAGACTGACCACTCCTTCCATCATCCGCGCACCGCCCGAGCAAGAAACAATCACCAGCGGCTGTTTCTTCCTCATGGAAAGTTCGATCGCCCGGGTCACTTTTTCGCCGACCACCGCGCCCATCGACCCGCCGATGAAGCCGAACTCCATCGAGCAGCAGGTGATGTTGCGGCCGCTCAGCCGGCCTTCCACCGTCAGGATAGCGTCCGAGATGCCGAGCTTCGCCTGAGCTTGCCGCAGGCGCTGGGCGTAAGGCTTGGTGTCTACGAACTCGAGCGGATCCGAGGAAGAAAGATGGGCGTCGTGCTCGATCCAGATCTCATCATCGAGAAGCAACTGGAGCCGCCGCTTGGCGCCCAACCGGAAATGGCGGTCGCATTTCGGACAGACATTCCAGTTCGCTTCCAGATCTTTTTTCCAGATGATGGCGCGGCAGGCCTCGCACTTCGTCCACAGGCCCTCGGTGCGCACCCTCCGCTCTTCGACAGGCACGGGCGCCTCCACCGGCTTTTTTTCGCGTCTAAACCACATGATGGGCAGCCCTCAGTAATCGATCCCCCGCTGGGCCAGGATGCCTTTCGTGTACGGGTGTTTGATTTCCCGCATCTCGGTGACGAGATCGGCCAACTCTACCAGCTTTGGATGCGCGTTGCGGCCCGTGCAGATCACGTGAACGCGCTCGGGACGCCCGGCCAGCGCCTCCACCACCCGCTCGGCATCGAGGATTTTGTAACTGATCGCATAGTTGATTTCGTCGAGCACCACAAGATCGTATTTCTCGCTGTAAATTTGTTCGCGCCCGAATTCCCAGGCTTCCTCGCAAAGCTGGATGTCTTGGGGGTCCGTTTCGGCGCCGCCCACTTTCACGAAGCCGCGCCCCATCGGGCGAATCTCCAACTTGTCATCCCCGAGCATCTTCGCAGCGTCCAGCTCGCCATAGTGCCACGATCCCTTGATGAATTGGACCATGAGCACGCGAAATCCCTGGCCCACCGCGCGAAATGCCGTGCCCAGTGCGCACGTCGTTTTGCCCTTGCCAGGCCCGGTGTAAACGATGAGGAGTCCTTTTCCTTCGGGCATAAAGACGCGCGGCCTTGGCGCTCGGGACCGCAGAGTTAGACAAGAATAGTGACGGCAGGCCGGGGAAACGTCAAGCGCGCTAATCCAAGTGTAAAGGCCCGGCGCTCCGTGGTCGCCCGAAGAAAAACGCCAAGCTTGTTTAAGAAAGTTGCAGGCTCGAGCGCAGCGACTCGGCGACGGCTGCGACCTTCAAGCGCCCGGCCGCAGACATGGAGCCACCCGGTGCAGCTTTCGCTTCGCGCAGGACCAGCCACAATCCCGGCCGATGCACGCCTCGATCGTGGCAGATCGCGCCGGTAAGCTGGGCGACTTCCAGGCTGCTTTCGGCCAGCTCCCGATTCAGGATACTCCGTGCTTCATCGAGCAGGTCTTTGAACCCCTGCGAGGCAAGAATGGGATCGATGGCGCGCGGCACCGGGGCTTCGATCTCTTCGAGGTCGTAGTCTGGCAAGGGCCGCGTGATCATCCATTCGATCGAAGCGGTCGGCGCGCCGGCATCGTGCGTAATCTTGATGGCCATCCTAGGAATGGTTTTACAACATTGCGGCTATTTCGGGTAGGGGTGTCCTTCGAGAATCGCGAAGGCGCGATAGATTTGTTCCGCCAGGACGGCTCGGGCGAGCTCGTGCGATAGCGTCAGAGTCGAGAGAGCGAGCTTCGCCTGCGCGCGCCGGCGGAGTTCTTCCGGGAATCCTTCGGCGTCCCCGCAGAGAAAAACCAGCTCGCGAATGCCGCGGTCGCGGTGCTCGCCGAGCCATCGGGCAAAGTCGCGTGAGCTGAACTGTTTTCCGGCGGCGTCGAGGAGCACCAGCATGGCGGCCGGATCGAGCTTGAGCTTTCGCACCGCTGCAGCGCTCGATTCGCGCAACTCGGTGACTTCGATCTTGCATTCGTGGCGGATGCGGCTTACGTAGTCATCGAGCAGCGCCCGAATTTCCGCGCGCCGCGTCTTGCCCAACATTACCAGCCGCAGCTTCATCGGTTATGGGGACTGGCGCCGTTCCAATTATTCAGAGCAAATCCTCGAGTTGGAACGGCACTGGCAGGGCGCGCCTTCAAAGCAATCCATATCTCTTCCGTTTTTCAAGCAGCGTCTTCCGGCTGATGCCGAGAATTTCCGCCGCTCGCGTGATTTTGTAGTGGGTGACTTCCAGCGTGGCGCGGATCGCATCGCGCTCGAGCTCTTCGAGCGAGCGCAGACCGGAGTGCTGCACGGACTCGCCGCCCGGAGCATCGAGGAGCGCGGGAAAATCCCCCGTACGCAGCGTGGAATTCTTCGCGAAGATCAGGGCATGCTCGATTGCGTTCTTGAGTTCTCTCACGTTGCCCGGCCAATCGTACGATTCGAGCAGGCGCGCCACATCGGGCGCCAGGCGTACATCGGCGCGGCCATGGATCGGGCCCAAGCGCTCGAGCAGGTGTTCCGCGAGCGGCCGGATGTCCGCGGGTCGTTCGCGCAGCGGCGGCACGACGATCACCAGCACGTTGAGGCGGAAGTAGAGGTCTTCGCGGAATCTTCCCGCGGCGACCGCCTTGGCAAGGTCCGAGTTCGTCAACGCGATCAGGCGGGCGTCCATGTGCAGCGTTTCGTTTCCGCCTAGGCGCTCGAAAGTCCGCTCCTCGAGCACGCGGAGGAGCTTCGCCTGCACTCCCGCGGTGAGTGCCGCCACCTCATCCAGCAGAATGGTGCCGCCTTGCGCGAACTCGAGCCTTCCCAGCTTCCTTGCGACCGCGCCGGTGAAGGCGCCCTTCTCGTGACCGAAGAGTTCTGATTCAACAAGTTCCGCTGGGAGGCTGGCGCAATCGATCTTCAGCAATGGGGCATCGCGCCGCGGTCCCCGTTGATGAATCCACCGGGCGAGCTGATCTTTGCCGGTGCCGCTTTCGCCGGTGATGAGCAGCATGGTGGAAGCATCGGCCACTTTCTCGGCCACTTCGAGCACGCGGAGGGACGCCGGATCCGCCGCCACCCACGCCACCTGCGACGCGTTTATCATGCGCCTGTCCCCGACGCAGCCGACGGCCCCGAAGCGGATGACGGGCCCGGCGGGGGGATGTCAAGTCGCTGGGCGGCGCGCCATAGCCGCTCGAGATCGTAGAAGAGTCGCGCGTGCTCGCTGAACACGTGCACGATGAAGCCGCCGTAATCCAGCAACACCCATTCGGCGCCCGCGCGTCCCTCGCGATGTTCCGGGCGAACGTTGTGCCGCGCGAGCCGCTCCTCAATGGCATCGCTGATGGCGTCAATCTGCGGGGTGCTCATGCCCGTGCACAGGAGAAAATAATCGGCGAAGGCGCCGAGGCCGCCGAGCGTGAGCACGGTGACGTCCATGGCTTGTTTGTCCTGGGCTGCTTCGATGGCCCAGCGAATTTCAGGGCGAAGAGATTCCACGGTCACCGGTAAAGGGCCTGCCCGAGAATGTATTCCTCCACGCGCGAAGGCACAAGGCCGTGGATGGACTGGCCGCGCTCGCGGTGCCGGCGGACCTCGGTGGAAGAAACATGGCTGGTCACGGCCGAGTGCAGATACACGCGCGATTTGCGGAGCACGATCGTATGAGGGTCGTGGGACGTCACCCGGCCCAGCTTTTCCGGCGGGATCACCAGTCGCAGGGCATCCAGCCGGAAGCCCGGGCGGCTGGCGATGATGAAGTCGCACGCATCCAACAGGGCTTCATAGTTTCGCCACGTGGGGATTTCCAGAAATGAATCGGCGCCAAGGATGAAAAACAGGTGATCGTGCGGATGTTCCCGATGGAAGCGGCGAACCGTATCGATGGAGTAAAAAGTGTGCGCGCCATCCAAGGGCGCTTCGGCAAGTGAGGGCAAAAACCCCGAATGCTCCGCGCAGGCCAGCGCCACCATCGCGTAGCGGTGGGCAAACGCCGCCAAGTGATGTTTCGTCTTGTGCGGCGGCCGCGCCGATGGGATGAAGTAAATCGCGTCGAGGTGAAATCGCCGCTGGGCGGCCTGCGCCACCGCGATGTGACCCGAATGAATGGGGTCAAACGTTCCGCCGAAAAGGGCGATGGCGCGTGGATGCGCGTGCGAACGGTGTGGCGTCAACGCTCCTCCGAAAACTGCCCGGGCGATTCGTTCGGCACGCCGGCCGTCGGCGCGGGAGCGGCGGCGCCGGCCTCCGCCGCGCGTCGGAGGCGATCCAGCGTGTCCGCCATGGCGCGCACGAGTTCCGGGATGCCTTCGCCGGTAACCGATGAAATCGCATAAAACGGCAGCCCGCGCGAGGCGCTGTAGTCGCGCAGTCGTTCGAGGCGCTCGCGATCCGTGGTGGCGTCGAGCTTCGTAGCTACCACCAACATCGGCTTCGCGGCCAGCAGGCTGCTGAACGCGCGGAGTTCGCCTTCGATAATTTCGAAATCACGCACCACGTCGCGATCGTTCGCGTCGCTTGTGTCCACCAGGTGGGCAATCAGCCGTGTCCGCTCGACGTGCTTCAAGAAGCGCGTCCCCAGTCCCGCTCCTTCATGCGCGCCTTCGATCAGTCCCGGCAAGTCTGCGACCACAAACGTGCGGCCCACAGGCGAGCCGGGCGCGGCGTCCGCGGAGACCACTCCCAAGTGAGGTTCGAGCGTTGTAAACGGATACTCCGCGATCTTCGGGCGCGCCGCCGAGATTCTTGAGATCAGCGTCGATTTGCCTGCGTTCGGAAAACCGACGAGGCCGACGTCGGCGAGCAGCTTCAGCTCGAGCCGCAAGCGGCGTTCTTCACCGGGCTCCCCGTCCTCGTGTTCGCGCGGCGCTTGATGCCACGGCTTGGCGAAATGAGCGTTGCCGCGGCCGCCTCGTCCGCCGTGCGCAACAAGGAATCGCTGGCCGGGCTCGGTGAAGTCCACGAGCTGCTCGCCCGTTTCTTGGTCCCAGACGACGGTGCCGACCGGCACGGAGAGAATCATCTCGGCGCCGGAACGCCCGTGGCACTTCGAGCCTTCGCCGTGGCGCCCGCGATCGGCGCGAAATTCGCGATTGTAGCGGTAGCGAAGCAGCGTGTTGTCATGCGGATTCGCTTCCAGCACCACGTCGCCGCCCTTGCCGCCGTCGCCGCCGGAAGGCCCGCCGCGCGGAACAAATTTTTCTCGGCGGAACGCAACGCAGCCGTTGCCGCCGTTGCCGGCCTTCACCCAGATTTTGGCTTCGTCAACAAACACGGCGCACTCAATTTTCTAGCGAGAGCATACCAGAGACTGGCCGGGAAAAATGGACTGGGGGCGAGGATACAGCCGTAAGCAAAGAAATGGGGAAACTCAGTCGGCCGCGGCCGCAGCGGTCTTCGGCTCGGGCGCCGGCTGGGCGGCCTCCGCAAGCGGCAGGACGCTGATGTAACGGCCCATTTGACCCTTGTTCTCGAAACGCACGATGCCGGTAATTCGGGCAAACAGGGAATCGTCCTTGGCGCGACCCACGTTACGTCCCGGCTTGTAGCGTGTTCCGCGCTGGCGAATCAAGATGCTGCCCCCGGTCACCACCTGCCCCGCGAAGCGCTTGATTCCCAGGCGCTGCCCTTGTGAGTCCCGCCCGTTTGTCGATGAGCCGCCGCCCTTTTTGTGTGCCATGCCAACCCCTATTCGAGCTTGATGTCGCCCACCTCGATCGCAGTAAAACCCTGCCGGTGGCCGCGCGTAATCTTGTACTGCCCGCCTGTCTTATATTTCATCACCTGAAGCTTCGGGCCGCGGCCGTGGGCGACGATCTTGCCGGTTACCTTGGCCTTGGAGGCCTGCCCGCCCGCCAGCAGCTTGTCTTCGTCCGTGCTCACCATCAGGACATCGTCGAAGGTCACCTTCCCCCCGACCTTCCCCGGCAGCCGCTCGACCCGTATCGTCTCTCCGGGCACTGCGCGATATTGTTTCCCGCCACTGCGGATCACGGCGTACATCGAGCCTCCCTGAGCAATTGGCAAACAGTCATTATAAGAGGCCCGCGCTGAATCCGTCAACGCCGATACTGGCGTGGGTTTCGGCGCGCATTGCGCTACCCCAAAAGCAGCGAATCGCCGAGCGCCGGCTAACAAGCGATTGCGGTTTGATCCAAAGGTCTGATCTCTGATCCGGAGTTTGATCCGGGACCCTCTATCGGGAGCGCGAGTTGCCCGCCACTCAAAAATTGAACCGATAGCCCAAGATCATCTTGGCGATCAGATGATCGGTCGAGCGCGTCATTCCCACTCCCAACCCGAAATTCACTTCCCATTGTGGCGCGAGGTTCAGATCGATCGCCGGAAAGATCTGGTGCTGCTGCTGGCTGACCGGATCGAAACCGGTGACGGGCCCGACCGAGCCGTAATATTCAAAGCCGGCGGCAACTTTTGGCGTGACGTCGTAACTCGCCTTGAAATTCGGAGAAAAGACCACGCCTTGACGCACGCCGGGCCCGTGAAACGATCGGTCGAGGGTCGGGTTGATCGACCAATACCAGCGTCCCTGTTTCTTGTCCACAATGGGGCGAATTTCCCAGGTCCACGTGTCCGTTGAGAATTTTCTGCGCTGGTAGCCGATCTCGTTCGAAAGGCTTACGCCGACGGGCCAGTGCCACTCCTCCGGGATGCGAAGCCGCGGCCGGATGTGATCGCCCACCCAATCCCATCCCTGGCCTCGCCGCGCCGAAGTGAAAATGTAAAAGCCGACCTCAAACCACGGGGTGAAGCCGCGGGTGATTTCGATTGTTTCATGCCAGGCGTGCTCCGTGGGCAAGACGCCATCGACGACCGTCTTCGTGCCCGAAATGGTGAAGTTGCTGTGCAGTTCGAGCATCGTGTGCCCCGGCAAGACGGTCTCCGCGTCGTACACCTGGATTTCGTAGTTGTCCTGCGCGGAAGCGGACCAAGCGGCAAGACCCAGCACCGCGAAGGCACTCACTCGGAGCAGCGTCAAACGTTTATTCAAGCGGTGAAAACCTCGGTTTGTGAACGGCGGGCGAGAATAGTCCAACGGCCTCTGCGTTGCAAACGCGTGCGGAAGCGGCAGCGGAGCGCACCGTCAAGCGCGCGGGTGGGCCTTATCGTACACGACCATCAATTGCTCGATGGTGGCATGGGTATACCGCTGGGTGCTCGAAAGCGATTTGTGACCCAGCAACTCCTGAATGGCGCGCAGGTCCGCGCCGTCCGCCAGAAGATGCGTGGCGAAGGCGTGACGCAGCGAATGGGGATGCAAGTCCCAGTTGACTTTCGCCAGGCGCACGTACGTCTTCACGATGATATGGACGAAGCGCTGCGTCAGCCGCCGGCCGTATCGGTTCAGGAAAACCGCTTCGTGATCCGGCGCAGACGTGGCGCGACGCAGCATCTCCTCGCGTACCGGCCAATAGGCTTCGAGCGCCGCCTGCGCCTTCGACCCGTAAGGCACGATCCGCTCCTTGCGTCCCTTGCCGCGCACGCGAATCATCTGTTCGCGCAAATCCATGTCGGCGAGATCGAGTCCGACGAGCTCGCTCACGCGCACGCCCGCAGCATAAAGTAGTTCGAGAATGGCGCGGTCGCGGGCCAGAAACATCCCCGCGGTTTCCTTTCGTTTCAGTGCGCCCGATTTCGGCGCTGCGTGCACACGGGAACGGGACGTCAGGCGGAGGAGACCATCCAGGAAAGCGTTCATCTCTTCCGCGGTCACCACTGCCGGCAGGCGCTTGGGCAGCTTTGGCTTGGCCACCAGTCGCGCCGGATTCTCTCGGACCCAGCCCTCGCGGATGCAGTATCGGAAGAACGACCGAAGCGCGGCGAGCTTCCGGGCGATCGAGCTCTTCGCAAGGCCGTGGTCGTGCAGGTATCCGATGAACTCGCGGATCACCAGGTGATCGACGGCGACGAGAGACATCGGCTTCGTCTCAGGCGGTGTGAGGAAATGGAGGAAGGCTTCGAGATCGATCCGATAATTGCGCAACGTGTGCGGTGAAGCGTTTCGCTCGTATTGTAAGTAACCGAGGAATTTTTCAATTGCCGGCTTGATCATCGACTCGCCGTCCAGGTAAGGATCGTTTGACGATTATAAGGCTTCTGAGGGAGGAAAGCCGCCAAAAACGCGGTCAGTCTTGGCAGGCTGGGATCGGCAAAGCCGGACGCAGCCGTCGAGCGATGCGTCGGACTCAGACCCTGATGAAGAAATCACGTTGCGTCAGGATTTGATGGAGGCGGAAGCGCCGGCTTCGACGGGTTGGGCTTCGGGCAGCGCCATTTCCCAGTCGCAGTCTTCCTTCAAACAGGCCCGAAGGTTGCCCTGTTTTGTGCGCTTTTCCACGATGAACGGAGCGCCACACTTGGGGCAGGGTTCCGCAA
Source organism: uncultured Acidobacteriota bacterium (assembly GCA_963781005.1). Taxonomy (GTDB): domain Bacteria; phylum Acidobacteriota; class Terriglobia; order Acidiferrales; family UBA7541; genus CAWADX01. Next base: position 2,189,971 of record CAWADX010000001.1, on the reverse strand, counting down.
TCGGCTCGTGGGGCGTGGTGAAGTCGCAGTCGGGATACCGGCTGCAGCCGTAAAAAATGCGCCCGCGGCCTCGGCCTTTGGCCGTGCCGCGCCGGACGAATTCACCTTCGCCGCATTTCGGGCATTTGATGCCCAGCGTGATGGGCCGCGTGTACTTGCACTCGGGGTATTTCGAGCAGCCGATGAATTCGCCGAACCGCCCGTGGCGTCGCAGGAGCTGCGCCTTGCAGTTGGGACAGTTTTCATCGAGCGGCACATCCGGCTGGCTCGCCTTTTTCGTCCCGCTAACGAGCCGTCGGGTCGTCTTGCATTCCGGGTAGCCGCTGCAGGCGAGGAACGGACCGAACCGGCCGCGCTTCACCACCATCTCCTTGCCGCAGTTGTCGCAATACTGCGTGGTGTTTGCGCTTTCGACTTCCTCGCTTCCCGTATCGGAAAGGTCGCGGATGAAGTCGCAATCGGGATATTTCGAGCAACCCAGGAAAAAGCCGTGCCGGCTGATGCGCTCGAGTAGCTCCCCCTTGCCGCACTTCTCGCACTTCTCGCCGGTAGGGATGCCCGCTTTGTACGATTCCATTTCCCCATCGGCGCGCTCCAGATCCTCCTCGAAGCGGTTCCAGAACTCCTTCACCGAGTCGCGCCAGGGCAGCTTACCTTCCTCGATTTCGTCCAACTCGTCTTCCAGGCGGGCGGTAAAGCCGACGTCGAAGATATCTTCGAAGCTCTTTACGAGCAGGGTGCTGACCTTTTCTCCCAGCATCGTCGGCGTGAAGCGGCCCTGATCCTTGTTTACGTACTCGCGCTCGACGATCGTCGAAATGATGGTGGCATAGGTCGAGGGCCGGCCGATGCCTTTCTCTTCGAGCTCCTTGACGAGCGTGGCTTCCGTGTATCGCGGCGGCGGCTCGGTGAAATGCTGGTCGGGGCGAAGATTTTCGAGGCGCAGCCGCTCCCCTTCCGTGACGCGCGGCAGCGTGCGCGCCTCCGCATCTTCCTCCGCGTCCTCGTCCTCCTTGACGGCCTGATAAACGGCCAAATAGCCGTCAAATTTCATCACCGAACCGGTGGCGCGGAATGTGTAGTCCGCGGCCGAGATGTCAATCGTCGTCTGGTCGAAGACCGCCGGCATCATCTGCGAAGCCACGAAACGCTGCCAGATGAGCTGGTAGAGTTTGTAGACATCGTCTTCGAGATAGCGCTTCAAGCCTTCGGGCGCGCGAGCGACGTCCGTGGGCCGGATCGCTTCGTGCGCTTCCTGCGCGTCCTTCTTCGATTTGTAAAAATTGGGTTTCTCCGGCAGGTAGCCGGGGCCGTAACTCCCGCCGATATACTCGCGCACCTGAGCGAGCGCGTCGGCGGAGACCCGCACCGAATCGGTGCGCATGTAGGTGATGAGCGCCACCGAGCCTTCCTCGCCCAGCTCGACGCCCTCGTAGAGCCGCTGCGCGAGCATCATCGTGCGCTTGGCAGTGAAGCGTAGCCGGTTGTAAGCCGCCTGCTGAAGCTTCGACGTAGTAAAAGGTGGCGGCGGGTTGCGGCGCTTTTCCTTTTGCGTGACGCTCGCCACTTGCCACGTGGCGTTATCGAGCGCTGAGACCACGCGCTGCGCTTCCGCCTCGTTGGGGATTTCCAGGTCCTCGCCCTTGTATTTCGCGAGCTTAGCTTCGAACGAGGGCGGCGCGCCCGCGCCGAGCAGGGCATGAATGGTCCAATACTCTTTCGGAACGAAGGCGCGGATTTCGCGCTCGCGATCGACGATCAACCGCAGCGCCACCGTCTGGACGCGTCCCGCCGAAAGCCCCCGCCGCACCTTGTCCCACAGCAGCGGCGAAATCTTGTAGCCCACCAGGCGGTCGAGCACGCGGCGCGCCTGCTGTGCATCCACCAAATTCGCGTCGACCTGCCCGGGCTTCTCGAAGGCCGCCTTGATGGCCTTCGCCGTGATCTCGTTGAACATCACCCGGAAGATCTTCTTTCGGTCGGCTTTCGTGCGGCCGAGCAACTCCGCCAGGTGCGCGCAGATGGCTTCGCCTTCGCGGTCCGGGTCGCCCGCCAGGTAAATGGCCTCGGCCTCTTTAGCCGATTTCTTCAGCTCGTTGATGACCTTCGTCTTGCCCGGGATCACTTCGTAGGTCGGCTGGAACTCCTTATCGATATCGATGCCGAGTTGCTTCTTCGGCAGGTCCATCACGTGGCCGTACGAAGCCTTGACGCTGTAATTGCGCCCAAGATATTTGTTGATGGTCTTCGCCTTCGCCGGCGATTCCACGATGACGAGTGATCGCGCCATAGCCTTGTTAGATATTCTGCCCCTTCAGAGCCGTTTCCGGCTCGACCCATCCTAACCCCGAAAAAGCGGATTCGATTACAACAGGACTTTCAGGAATTGCTTTCCCGGCAACTGCCGGACTACGCCCTTCATTTCGAGTCCGAACAGGGCGGCCAGCACTTCGGAAGAATTCAGCCCCGAGGTTTCGACGAGGTCGTCTACATGGCGTGCTTCATCCACGCCCAGAAGTTCGTACAAAGTCTTCTCCGTCGGCGACAAATTCTCGGTGAGTAACGATGCGCGTTCTTCCGCAGTCGTTGCCTCGACCGGCCGAAGCTCGGCGCGGATCGCGGTCGGCAATTCCTCCACCACGTCTTCCCAGCTCGTCACCAGCTTCGCTCCCTGCTTGATGAGCTGGTTCGGACCGAAGCTTCCCGGCTGCGTGGCGTTGCCCGGCACTCCGTAAACCTCCCGGGCGAACTCCATCGCCAGCCGCGCCGTAATCAACGAGCCAGAATACTGCGCGCCTTCCACCACAACTCCCAGCGTCATTCCGGCAATGATCCGGTTGCGCACGGGGAAGTTTTCCGGCTTGGGCGGAGTGCCCATCGGAAACTCGCTGAGGATCGCGCCGCGCTTTTCGATCTCGGCAAAAATCTTTCGATTCTCCTTTGGATACACCACGTCGATGCCGCAACCCAGCACGCCGATGGTTACGCCGCCCGCGGCAGCGAGCGCCCCTTTGTGCGCGCTCGAATCAATTCCCCGTGCGAGCCCGCTTACGATCAGGAGGCCCCTTTCGGCCAGGTCCCGCGCCAGCCGCTCTGCCATTTGATTCCCGTAGGGCGTCGGACGACGCGTACCCACCATTGCGATGCTGTGGCGGTCCAGAAGTTCCACGTTGCCGCGAACATAGACGACTGGCGGCGGATCGTAAGTCTCGCGCAGCAAATGGGGATATGCCGGCTCGTCCCAGGTGAGCAGCCGGCAGCCGGCCTGCTGCACCTGGGCCAACTCCTTGGCAGCGCGGCTGAGCGGCTCGCGGGAATGAATGGCCTGCGCCACGGCGGCGGGCAGGCGCTGCGCTTCAAGCGCGGTAAGCGAAGCGTGGAAGACCGCTTCCGGGCTGCCGAATTCCCGCAGGAGTTTGCCGGCCATGCGCGCGCCGAGTCCCGGCGTCAGCGCCAGCGCCAACCATCCCAAGTATTGGTCGGCTTCCATTCGCTGCGGCCGAGCCTACGCACGCCCTCCGCACGTTGTCAAGAATGTATTAGTAGTGAGTGGTTAAATCCCTGCAGGCCGCTTTACGGTCCTTGGAACGGCCAGATCGTTGCCACTGCGAGTTCCATCGAGTTGCCGTCCGGGTCGCGAAAATAAATCGATGGCGGGTTGTCGCCAAACACGATTTCCCTTTCGATGGGCACTCCCTGCTCCGCCAGACGTTTCCGCCAGGCGCCAATCTCCTCCGGCTCGATGCGAAACGCCACGTGCCCTTGCCCGTCTGTGCCGTGAGGAAGAGAGTCGCCACCCTTGCGAGTCTCATCGGCGCGGAATAGGAGCAGGACACTCGGCCCCGCCTGCATGGCCACACCCCGCGGGGCAAACTCGCTCATCTGCCGGAGTCCCAAAACATCCCGGTAGAACGCCACCGATCGTTCGAGGTCGCTCACGTAGAGCGAGCTTTCTAGAATCGCATGCGGCGCAAGCATCGGACCCGCGTCCTCAAGCGCGGCGAAAAAGCCGCGGCAGAAAGCGAGGTTTCGGACCCATCACCGCGCGATATTGGGGATCGGCTAGTAGCATCTCTTCTTCGATGGCGAGGCGATGATGCAAGATCCAGGCATTGGCAACCGCGGCGAGAGTGGCCGTAATCCATGCAGTGTGAATCAGCGGCAAAGCGATCAGCTCGATGGTGACGGCCACGTAGTTGGGATGACGAATCCAGCGAAACGGTCCCGCGGTGATAATGCCGAGGTGCGTTCCCGCCATCACCTGAACGTTCCAGTGGCCGGACATTGTGCGGATCACCCACCAGCGCAGCATGTTGGCTAGAACGAAAAGGACTGACATTGCGAGCGCCAGTCCGCGAATGAACGGGCGATGGAGCAGCACGACTTCGAGACCTGCCGCCACCAGAACGCCCGAATGCAAAAGGACCATCCAGCGAAAATGTGCTTCTGGGACTTTTTGAGCGCCCTGCGCGGCGAGCCGCCGCTGATTGCGTCGCGATATCGCGAGTTCAACGAACCGCCCCGCGGCAACCGCAACCAGCAACCCGAGATACGCGACCGTGCTCAGGTCCATTGCAGGAGAAGCATCTCCGCACTGAAGCCGGGCCCGAAAGCGGCCATCAGTCCATACTCACCGGCGCCCATCGTTTTCTTCGTCAGCCATTCCCGAAGGACAAAAAGAACGCTGGCGCTCGAAAGGTTGCCATAGTCGCGCAACACGTCCCAGGAGAACTGCGTGCCGCAACGGCACAGCCCGAGCTCTTCTTCCATGTAGGAGAGCAACTTCTGTCCGCCAGGATGGAGAACAAACGCGGAGATCTGCTCCTGCTTCACGGCGTTGCGCTCGAGAAATTTGGCGACCAGTTCCTTGATCTCGCTTCGAATCAGTTCGGGGACGTCCTTCGAGAGCACGATGTGGAGTCCGCCATCTTTCAAATCGAATCCCATGGCATCGATCGAGTGCGGGAAGAAGTGGCTGGCGACGTCCAGGATCCGAGGCCCGCGCGTCGGGCGGCCGGTGACGATCGTCGCGGCAGCGCCATCTCCAAAAAGCGCGCAGGAAATCAAGTTCGCCGGCGAATGGTCCTTGCGCTGGAACGTCAGACTGGGCAGCTCGACCGCGACAATCAGAACGCTGCTCCCGGGACGGGCGCGGATGAATTGCGATGCCAGCGAGACCGATGCGGCCCCCGCCGCGCAACCCAATTCGGTGATGGGGAGGCGGCGAACATCGCTCCGGAATCCGAGATCGTTGACGAGATGAGCGTCGAGCGAGGGAATCATCACGCCGGTACAGGAGGTTGTGATGATCGTGTCGATATCCGTCGGCTTCATCCCTGCTTCCGCAAGACACTCGGAGGCCACGCGCCGCCCGAGCGAAACCGCATGCTCCTGATATTCCCGGCTGATCTGTTCGAGCGGGCGCGACGCGATAATCGTCTCGACCGGATGGATCGAGTAGCGCCGGTCGATCTGCGAGTGCTCGATGACCGCCATCATGACGTCCAGCCGAGGCGATTCGAGCGAGAAGACTTTTTTCATATGCGTCTTCACTTCGTCGCGGGTGATGATGTAGGAAGGCACAGCGGTCGCCGTGGCCGCAATTGTGATGGCTTTGTCGCTTCGCGCGTGGTTTTTCATTGTGGTTGTCATTGGCTCCCTAGGAGCTGCGAGCCGGTCCAGGCTCACTGCGCCAGGGCGATTTCGAACTCGACTTTGACCTCGTCCTTAGCTTTTATGTTTCCACCGGCGACGGCACTGGCTTGGTTCCGAACGCGGTCATAAAGGCTCTTTCGTTTCGACGCCCCCGGTGCAGCATAGGTTTCGCCCATGCGTCCGGTGCCGTCGCCCGCGCCGTTCGATGCGGCACAAAATCTTCCTTGACCATCTTCCCCGAATTCTGTGTACTGGGTCCGAAATTCAGCCGCCTTTGTCTATGCCCGACGAACTCACGCAAAAGGTGCTGTCTACAATCGCCTCGGTGAAGCGTATCCCGCCGGAGCGGGTATCTCTGGAAGGGTCGCTCGCCGATCTTGGGCTCGATTCGCTGGATACGATAACCCTTTTGTTCGAATTGGAGAAGCAATTCAACATTTCGATCTCCGACGAGCAGGCGCGCGCCATTCGCACCGTGCGGGACATGGTCGAGGGTGTAAGGAAGCTTGTGGAAGAAGCCGCTCGGGATAAGACCGCGGCCACGGGGTGAACGATGGGCGAGCGGCGCGTGGCGATCACCGGGCTCGGCGTCATTTGTGCCCTGGGCCACGACGTTCCTGAGGTCTGGTGCGGGCTGCGCGACGGCCGCTCGGGCATCGCTCCGATGGAATCCGTCGACGTGGCCACATTGCGATTCAAGAATGGCGCCGAAGTCCGCGGATATGACTCCGCAAAACACTTTGAGGCAAACCAGGCGGATCTGCTCGACCGCTTCGCGCAGTTCGCCATTGTCGCTGCGCGCGAAGCAGTCCGAGATGCCGGCGTCACATTCCCGGCCGAGCTGAGGGAAAACACCGCTGTCATCAGCGGTTCGTGCCTGGGCGGCCAGTCGACGCAGGATGTCGGTTTTACGGAGCTTTACCAGCTTAATCGCGGCCGCGTCCACCCATTGACGATTCCCCGAACGATGGCCAACGCGGGAGCCAGCTCCATCTCTTTGGAGTTCGGCATCACCGGACCTGCGTACACAGTTTCCACCGCCTGCGCTTCGTCGACGCATGCCATCGGCCAGGCGTTTCGGATGGTGCGCAGCGGGGAAGTGGAAATGGCCATCACCGGCGGAAGCGAAGCCCCATTCAGCACAGGCATACTCAAGGCATGGGAAGCGATGCGGGTGATCGCCCCCGACACCTGCCGGCCATTCTGTAAGGACCGGCGGGGAATGATCCTTGGGGAGGGCGGCGGAATACTGGTGCTCGAGCCGCTCGAAGCCGCACGCGCTCGCGGCGCCAAGGTCTATGCAGAAATCGTAGGATTTGGGATGTCCTCGGACGCCCACCATATCACCCAGCCTTCGGTGGAGGGACCTGTTCGAGCGATGCGGGCAGCGATTCGCGACGCAAGGCTTGAGCCCGAGCGTTTCGGCTATATCAACGCCCACGGCACTGGCACGCCAAGCAATGATTCCACGGAGATTCGAGCCATCCGCAGTCTCTTCGGGCCGCACGCCGAACATCTGGCGGTGAGCTCTACGAAATCCATGCACGGCCATGCCCTGGGCGCTGGGGGTGCGCTCGAAGCAATCGCTACCGTGCTGGCGCTGCACCATGGAGTGCTGCCGCCGACGGCGAACTTCACCAGCCCGGACCCGGAATGCGACCTCGATGTGGTGCCAAACTGCGCCCGGCCTACCCAGGTCGAATATGCACTGTCGAATTCCTTCGCCTTCGGCGGCTTGAACGCAGTCCTGGCCCTGCGCGCGAACCATCGCTGAAGGTCGAGCCGTTGGGCTCCGGCCACTGAGTCCCATCTGCTGGTACTAGGTATCTTCGGGACCATCGGTCCATTGTTGGACTTAGCCATGTTGACTAATCTCCAGTTTCTTGACCGGACCATCGGGAGAATCATGCAGGGCAAGATTCTTTTGGTTGACGACGATCCCCCGGCCCGCAGCGCCCTCGAAATCCTGCTGCAGAGGCAGGGATTCGAAGTCCTGACGGCAGGTGACGGCAAGGCCGCGCTGGAGCAATGCGCTTCCTTTCAGCCCGATCTGGTGCTGCTCGACGTCGTGATGCCCGAGCTTGACGGTTTAGAAGTCTGCCGCCGCATCAAAGCCGATCCTGAAACGCGCCTTATACCGGTGGTGCTCATTACCGGCCTCTCGGAGAAGTCCGATCGCCTGAAGGGAATTGACGCCGGGGCCGACGACTTCCTGAGCAAGCCGATTGACACCGTAGAGTTGATGGCGCGGACCCAATCCTTGCTGCGAATGAAGACCTATACGGATGAGCTCGAGAACGCGGAAGCCGTCCTCTTCAGCCTGGCACTCAGCATCGAAGGCCGAGACCGGTACACTCATGGGCACTGCCAACGATTGTCCAATCTTTCAGCGCAACTGGGTGAGCGCCTCGGATTGCCGCCCGAGCAGGTTACCGCTCTGCGCCGGGCTGGAATCGTCCACGATATCGGGAAAGTGGCCTTGCCCGACGCGGTTCTCCTAAAGGCAGGGCCGCTCAGCGACGACGAGAAGGTCCTTCTACGCGATCATCCGGCGGTAGGCGAGCGCATCTGCTCGCCCCTCAAGTCGATGCGCCTCGTTCTTCCCATCATCCGCCACCATCATGAGAAGCTGGATGGATCCGGATACCCGGACGGACTTTGCGGGGAAGCCATCCCGTTTGAGGCGAGGGTCCTGCAGGTCGTCGATGTGTACGACGCGCTCACGACGGAACGGTCCTACCGCGGCCCGCTGACGCCGACGCAGGCTCTGAACTTGATGAAAGAAGAAGTCGAGCGGGGATGGTGGGACGCGAAGGTGTTCGGCGCCTTTCGACAGCTCTTGGAGGAAGTCAAGAGCGAGATGAAGAAGCCCCCGCAGAAATCCACCGGGCCCGCCGCACGCAAGGTCTCCTCTTCCCCCCGCAAAGTGGCACATTAGGAATCGCCTGTAGCGCTGCGGCTACCCTTCACGAAGTGAGACGATCTCGACGATGGCGTTGTAGTCCGGCACTCCGCTTGCATCCAAACAACCGGCCGCAATGACGACGTTCAGTTCCGGCCAGTGACCCTGCGCGCATCCGGGTTTGATTCGATCGATCCGAACGCGACCACGGAATTCGCCCCGGTCGTTCCGCAACAGAATGGGATCACCATTGCTAAGCCCCAGGCGACCCGCATCCTCTTTCGAAATCAAAATATCCTCGCGCCGGAGACCGGTGAGTGTATCGAAGTCGGAATGAATCATGCTGTTGAACTGCTTGCCTCGCCGCGTGGACAGGAAAAAGCGGCCTTCCGGAATTTTTTCCTGAGGCAAATCGACGGCCGTGAAGCGGCCCTTGCCGTCAGGGGTCAGGAAGCGGTCGGTGAGAAGCCGGGGCCCTCCGTACTGGAAATTGTCGCCCTTCTTGCGAAGGTCGGCGATGCCCCGGTAGGTGGGACAGACGCGATCGATTTCGTCGCGGATATCCTGTGTGTCGCGCCAGGGAAAGATCTTGTCCTCGCGCCGGGGATCGGCGCAGCGAGCGACCAGCACCGGGATTTCCCATTCATCGCGCGCCTCGCCGGGCCGCGGGCCGGGAATCTCCGGACTATAAATGATGCGCCGCTCCGTGCTGGTTTCGGTTCCACCGCCCCGCTGCTCGTATCGCGTGCGTGACGGCAGCAGAACGACGGCGTCCGCCGGATCGACGAGCATATTCGAGCTCACCACGATGTCCTGATGAATGCGAAATCCGATCGAGCCCACGGCTCGCCTCACACGATCGGGCTCCGGCAACGTTTCCAGAAAGTTGCCCCCGCTTTGCCAGAGCGCGTCCATCTCGCCCCGTTCGGCAGCCAGAATCATTTCCGACGCGCTCAGACCCTTCCAAGCAGGTGGCTCGAATCCCCAAATTTCGGGCGCCGCGAACCGCCGCGCGTTTTCTTCGCTCACTGCGGCGCCCATCACGTAGGCGGAAGGCATGCCGCCCATCTCCGCGCCGCCTTGTACTCCGCTGTGGCCGCGGATGGGCATCAGTCCGGTGTGCGGGCGCCCCACGTTGCCGCGGGCCAGTTGCAGATTCACGATGGCGCGAACGTTATCGCTGCCGTAACGATGCTGCGTGATTCCCATGCTCCAGACGATGATGGCGTTGCGCGCCTTTCCGAATGCCTCCGCGAAGCGATACATGTCCGCCCGCGTCTGCCCGGAGCCGCGTTCGAGCGCTTCCCAGGAACACGTTCCAGCCTTCGCTTCCACTTCGGCCCAGCCCGTCGTGCGGGCAGCGATGAATTCGCGATCCACCCAATCGTTCTCGATCAAATGCTTGAGCACGCCGTAGAAGAACGGGATGTCTCCTCCGACGCAGACCTGAAAAAAATCATCGGTGAAGCGAGTGCCGAACATCGCGCTTTCGGGAACGGAAGGAACCCAATAGCGTTCCATCCCCGGCTCGAGATACGGATTCACGAGGAACACCTTCGTGCCGGCTTTCCGCGCGTAGTAAAGATACTTCGTCGCAACCGGCTGATTATTGGCGATGTTGCTGCCCACAAAGACGATCAGATCGCAGCCGATCCAATCCGAATAAGAGCAAGTGGTGGCGGCACAGCCGACGGTGGCGTTGAGTGCCGCGGTCGAAGGTGCGTGGCAGACGCGGGCGCTCGTATCCACGTGATTGGTGCCGAAGAAGCGCGCCACTTTCTGGTGCGCGTAATAGGCCTCGTTGGTCAGCCCGCGCGAAGTGAGAAACCAGCCGAGACGCCGCGGGTCCGTCCGGCGCAGCCGGTCGGCCACCAGATGAATCGCTTCCTCCCACGAGAGGCGTTGGAAACCCTTGGCGCCCGCGCGGCGCACCATCGGAACCGACAGCCGGCCAAGTTTGCGCAAATCGCGTCCACGCATTTTCCGCAAACCTGCCACGTCCTCGAGGCAGCGCCAGTCCATGGCAGGCATTGTGTTCAGCCGCAGAAGTTGCAGCCGCACCGCGCAGAGATGGATGCCTTCCATGGTCCAATCGTGCATGCCGGAGGTGCCCAGCGCGCAGCCGTCGCAGCAACCGTCGCGCAGGATTCGATACGCGTAGCTCAAGCTGTCGCGGTTTTCCCAGATGACGTCCAGGATATCTTTGTAGGCGTTGGGATGCTGCTGATTCAGGCCATAGGGAACCAAGCTGACCCATTTGGCCCGGTTGTCACCTTTGCTCGGCAATTGCTTCTCGGCCACTCCGCCTCCGGAGAGCACTCGCATTCGCCCTCCCATCTCTCTGGTAGCGGTTTCTGGATGTGGTGTCAAGGACTGGCAAAAGGAACGGCCCAGAACAATTGTTATTGAGGCCTCTAGGAGATTTGTTTTCTCTTCGCTTTTCGCTTTTCGCTTTTTCTTCAGAAAAGTGCATTTTTGTTGCGATTAGAAAATTGGATGTTGTTGATTCTGAGAGAGTTGGACGTTTACGTCTCTCGTTGGTGTTGCGATTAGAAATGGCCGTAAGAGGTTTGTTTTCAGTGCCTGCAAAAACGTCCCTCTCACCACAATACTGGCGGGCGACCTCAAAGGCGTTGGGATTAGAAAGGGCAAATTTCCTCGCCACTACCTCTCTAGTTGCCCTAACGGACTTGTTCTTGTCGGCTCTAAGAGTACGCTCGGGCTGAGCGGAACTAGTCCTTGGCGTGCTCTCTTCCCGCAGGCGGGAGCCTGCGGGCTGGGGAGATAGTTCGAAGGTCACATAGGCTGCGCTCCCCGAGGCTGCGCTCGGGGCAGGCCCCTCGGCTCCGGTCAGGGCAAGCCCTTCGACGTGGCTTAGGGCCGGCGGGGCAGGCCGGCAGCGATCGGCGAGGCAGGCCCGCGGGAAAACGGGCAGAAGTGGCGTCGTTGGCTGAAATGGGCCCATACTTCGACGTTACCACGGAGTTAACAGATTGCAAGTGGTTGCGCCTGTAAACTTTTGTTTCGCGTGTGGGGTTGGCTGCCGGGGAGAGTGAGGAGGAAAGAACGGATCGATGGCCGCGTACCGTCGAACGCCTGACTTTTTTCGGGCGACGAGTCTCGTTCTGTCCGCCACGTCGCGTGGATTGCAGAGCGAGCGAATCAGTGAAAAAAGTCTGTGGCAAGACCAACTCCTTGCTCTCCCGACGTGGCTGAGGACTGTACAGGAATCCCGTGGCAGCCCTTTTTGCACGCTCGAACCAGTAGAACGATTGGCTTTTCAATCGGCGAGAAGTTTTCTGCCGAAAGGAAACCCTTTTGCTTCACTTGTCAGGTAATCCGACTTACCGGACAATCGAACGCGAGGCTCTCCGAAATCCAATCTAAGTCTGCGGTCTGGTCGCCACTTACACTTATTTGTGTCGTTGCACCGAGCCGGGTTCAGTCAGTTTTGGACAGGGTCCAATTCCACATCAATTGTTCGCAATTCTCCAGATGGAATGCTAATGAGTTTTCCGCGCCCAGCACTCTCCTTCCACTCATGGAATCCTTTGGAAGTGACGCGTAATTTCACGTCTATGTCCGGAGGAACCAAAAAGGAATAGCCATCACAAGAGAAGGACTCGGAATCTTCGCAAGAAGGTTTTGCCCATCGCTTTCGATTGACCTTTAACTCAAGTTCAAAGCGCGGGATTTTGACCTTTGTTTTGCTGTCCCTTACATGCACAACGAGCATTCCGGGCTTCGGGGGCACGTTCACGTTCAGATGAGCGTCCAAATTCCTATCCGTGATTTTCACTTGCGGGCTCCAAACGCCGAATAGAAACCAATTCATAACACGCCCTGAATGCGGATAACCTGCTTCTTTATCCTCAACGAAGACACTCCATTTGGCATTACAGAGCTTTTCAAAGCGATATTCACCTCGCTGGTCTGTCTTAACACGCGGAAGGATGTAGTCGTAATCGCCGGCAGGTTCGAGGATTAGGTTAATCCCGCTCCACGGTTTGCCATCTCGATCAAACACAACACCATGAACTACACCCTTACATGTTGTCTCGCGTCTCTGGGTTTCGCCGATGTAGTTTTGACCGAAAGCGGGGAACGCAAATAGCAACGCAGCCATGGCATGGAAAAGATTCATGTGTGGCTGGATTGATTATATTCGGCTTGGTTGTCGTGGGCAAAAAACCGGTCTTCGCCGACGAGCAGCGGCCACTTGCCCGATTAACGCATTGACCGGACATGTGACCTCTATGGCGAAACATGTCCTTTCCAGCAAGTCCAGTACGAAAGGGAATCTTTTCGACTGAGATCCCGGTTACCGGATAAACGAATCGTGATCCTCATCTTTGCTTTACCCTTCTAGCTACCAGCTTCGGACATTGCCGCCTTGGGTTCTGAGGTTGAGTTAGGCTCCGACGGCACTCCGACCGGGTCGGAGTTTCACACCGAGTGGTCACCCCAATTGCAGCTTCCGCTACAAAAGCACAGGCATATTCAATTCAACGTTAACTGTCGCAGTGGTATTATTCGCCTTCGTCATGCGTCAAGCAGAACGTCGTGCGATAAGGACAAGGGCGTGCCGCAAGAGCATCGGTAAGAAAAGCAGATCCCTCACCCCCGTTCGCAAACAACGCGACCGGGTTCGGGATGACACCCAAGGTCCCGACGGCGCTCCGACCGGGTCGGAGTTTCACGCCGAGTGGTCACCCCAATTGCAGCTTCCGCTACAAAAGCACAGGCATATTCAATTCAACGTCAACTGCGCAGTGGTATCATCCGGCATGCGTCAAGCAGAACCGCCTGCGATAAGGACAAAGGCTGCCGCGAAAGGATGGACCGCCCGCCCGGTAGTAACCTACAGAAGGTTCACAGGAGACCAATAATGAGCACGCCGCTTCTTAAGAAGCCGGTTCTTCGCTGGTCGGTGATGTTGGCGGCTCTTTTCCTTGCGCCGAATCTTCAGCCACAAGAGATACGTCCGAAACCGACCGTCGTGCAAATCGACAAGACGGCGCGAGGAATTACTTATGAGGTGGATTCCAAGCTCACCGGCTCCAAACCCACAGACGATCTACTTCATGCTCTCAACCAGGTTGCGGACCGAGACGGTGTGAATCACCCTGTCTTTGTGTTCGTTGACCCACGTTTACCTATCGATGAGATATGGAACGTGAATGGCGTTGCCGGCAAGGCCCAGCTCACAAATCTGCGTTTCTTTATTTTTTTCCGCGAAAATCAGGAGATGACTGAGATAAGGTGGAAGCCGTTCGTGCCCTTCTCGACGAATCCCCCTGCGGACTAGGCTCGCCTGTAGCCATAAGAGAGACAAAGACTTTATGAGTTGGGCATGTCCGCGGTGCGATCGGACGTTTCGTCAGGTGAATCAACGTCACGCGTGCGGGGTCGGCAGCGCTGCTACCTTGCTCAAAGGCAGGCCACGGGCACTTACCGATCTCTACCGGAAACTCGAGACCACCGTACGGGGCTTTGGCGACGTGGAGGTAGTCACACGTAACCGGTACGCGCTGTTCCGGACGACACGCATCTTTGCGGACCTGACGGTAATGCGGGATGCGTTGCGCGTGGTGATTCACCTCGGTCGCAAGGCCGGCGCACCGTGCTTCATCAAAATCGGGCAGGGCGGCAACCGCGTCTCCCACGTCGCCCTTGTCCGGACCGCCGAGGACCTACGCACGATCATTCCGTTTTTGCGTGAAGCGTTTGGCCTCGCCGTGAGTGAAGAGTCATAAAACTTAATCCCCCATTCACATGTGCACCGCAGCAGTCGGTTCTCAGCAGGTCCCACACGCAAAACCGGCGTATGGGGCACCAGGCGGTCCGGGCATTCGGCCCTCAATCAGTCTTTTGTCGCTCGGAATTCGGGCTTATCATTCCCCGATGCGAAGACAGTCGTCAATCTTAAGGCCATTGGGTTTCGTTGTGTTACTCGCGCTGCCGCAATCGCCCGTGACCATCGTGCCGCAGACATCAGGTAGTCATGCCAGCCCCGAAGACCTTGATGCCCGGATAAGCCGGATAGAGCGCGGCCTGCTGCCTGCTGCTGTCATTAAGGGGCAACCTCTCCCTGAAATGCGGCTCGCGGACCGGATGAAGTATTACGGTGTGCCCGGTGTCAGCATCGTGGTCTTCGACAACGGCCAAATCCTGTGGGCACGAGGCTATGGATTCGCGGATATTTCGGCAAATAAGCCCGTAACACCCGAAACACTGTTCCAAGCCGCTTCGGTCAGCAAGTCCGTGACGGCGTTTGCAGCCCTGCGACTGGTGCAGCAGGGGAAGCTGAATCTCGATGAGGACGTGAACCACAAGCTGGTGTCGTGGAAAGTGCCGGAGAACGAATTCACTAGAAATGAAAAAGTGACATTGCGCCGAATGCTGAGCCACACTGCCGGGTTGAACGTCGCCAGCTTCGAAGGGTATCTCGCCGGTGAATCGTTGCCAACTACGGTACAAATTTTAGACGGGCAAAAACCGGCCAACAACGAACCGGTTCGTGTCGACAGGACCCCCGGGAAAGAATTTCGCTATTCCGGTGGCGGTTACGTAGCCGTTCAACTGCTACTGATGGATGTAACGCACAAATCTTTTCCAGAACTGATGGACGACCTCGTATTTGAATCTCTGGGAATGACCCACAGCACGTTTGAGGTACCGCTTCGCAAGAGCCTATGGCCGGAAGCGGCGAAACCCTATGCCAGCCATGGAACCCCCGCGGAAGGTGGGTGGCCACTTGGCTACCCAGCGATGGCCCCGGCAGGCCTCTGGACCACGCCTTCCGACCTTGCGCGTTTCGCCATGGAAGTACAGAAAGCCTACGCTGGTCATTCAAAGCTGTTCTCGTCTGCCCTAGCCCACGAAATGCTTGCATACCAGAGTGATGAAATTTACGGATTGGGAGTCGCTCTTGCGCAACGCGGTCATCCACCGAGGTTCTGGCATTCGGGTGCCAACGGCAATTACAAATGCCTTTTCGAAGCATTTGCGGAAACCGGTCAAGGCTTGGTCATCATGACGAACGGTGACGGTGGCCTCCGGCTCATCGGCGAGATTCAGCGTGCTGTAGCGCAAGAATACAGTTGGCCCGACGGTCGCCCGCAGGAACACGCAGTTATCAAACTCGACCCCGAAACGCTTCGCACCTTCACCGGCGTATATCTTTTTAGTGGGCTATTTAAGATTAAGGTCACAGAGAAGTCGGGCAAGCTGTACGTGCAATATCCCATTTTTGGCGATGAGCCCATAGAATTGCTTCCGGAATCGGAGACGCGCTTCTTCACGAAGGAAGAACCGTTTGTGATTGAGTTCCAAAAAGGGGCCGATGGTCGATAAAGAAGGCTAAAGCATGGAATGGACCGGAGGACTTGGAAGGCGAAAAGATTTCGGATAAGCCTTCGTGAAATGTTCCCGCAGCTTAGGATGCCGTCCATCACTTTAGCGATTGTCGCCCCCAAACAGGACTTGCCGTCGCGGAGCGGAGTGGCCGCCGATTTTGCCGCAATGTTCATCCGCGACTGCGATATTGGTCAAATGTTTGCTACCTTGCTCAAAAATAGGCCATCGGCACTAAGGACAGGGGTGCCTCGAAAGCATGGGTAAGAAAAGCAGATCCCTCATCCCCGTTCGCAAACAACGCGACCGGGTTCGGGATGACACCCAAGGCCCCAACGGCGCTCCGGCCGGGTCGGAGTTTCACGCCGAGTGGTCGCGAATTCAAGACCAGTCCCCACACGCAAAACCGGCGGTTGTGGCACCGGGCGGTCCCGTGCCGTGGGGGTCACCCTGAGGTTGTCCTGCATGCGGCCATTGTACGCCGTGGATGCAAACAAAGCGGACAGCTCGCGCGGGTGAAACAGCGCGAATGGAAAAAGAGTCGATACGATCGAGGTGGCACCCGCAATTGCAGCCCCGGGGTTACACCTTGGGCTATTTTCTGCCGCCCCGACCGGGTCGGGACTCTCGACATTCAATTCAACGATAACTACCGCAGTGGTATCATTCGCCTTCGTCATGCGTCAAGCAGAACCGCATGCGATACGGACAGAGGCGTGCCGCAAAAGCATCGGCCACCCGCCATAGTTCATATCTTCGGGATGGTAGTGTGCGCGGCGCTGTCACAGCTTTGTTTCCCCTTCGCCTTGGCAATGCAAGACCGTATCGAGAGTCAGGCGGGCGCTTGCCGTCGTTGCCCGAAGATCCTCAGCTGATTGTGCCGGGCGAGCGCGTGGGCATGCTCCGCATTGGAGATGACAAGGGGCGTTTCTGGGAACTCTTTCCGAAGAAATCGGGCACGGATCAGGAGTACAAATATCCCTGGCCAGGATGCAACGAAGATCTCTATTGGCTCGACCTGGAGTCGCACGGCGGTGTGGATGCGCGATTGAAGGATGAGCGGATCGTTCAGATTGAATGCACGAGTCACCGGTTTCACACGGCGGACGGAATTACCGCCCTCAGCTCACCGGCACAGGTCCGGCATGACCGCCCGGGGCTCCGCGCCTATTGGCTGGACTACCCCGCCCCGTACAATCTCGGTTCGCGGGAGCTGATCTATTGGGTGGATTGGAAGGAAGGAGTAGCATTTTCGTTCGCGTACGCCCGCCATCTACACAGGAGATTCTTGTACGCAATCATCGTCTTCAAGCCGCCAGACGGCCTGTGCCCAGACGGGAACGGCAGAAATGATGAGAACTGGCGCGAGCTGCCACCATACACGCTCGAATTGCCCAAATACACAAAGCACAGGGACGCGCGTGTCGCTGGCGCTCGGTGATTAGACTACAAATCGGTTCTCATGGTTGCCGCGCACGACCTGGAAGTACCCGGGACCAGATGGAGAGGCCATCGAAACATGGCGGATGGCGCACTCTTCCACACCATGCGAGGGAGCGCGTCAAGATTTTGAGGGTGGCCCATCCCTTCGATTTTTAGTTCATGCAGAGCGTGGGCAATCGGTGGGTAGCGAGATATTTTCTGCCGCGCCGACCGGGTCGGGGCTCTCGACATTCAATTCAACGTCAACTGCGCAGTGGTATCATCCGACATGCGTCATGCGTCAAGCAGAACCGCATGCGATAAGGACAGGGGCGTGGCGCAAGAGCATCGGTAGGAAAAGCAGATCCCTCACCCCCGTTCGCAAACAACGCGACCGGGTTCGGGATGACACCCAAGGCCCCGACGGCGCTCCGACCGGGTCGGAGTTTCACGCCGAGTGGTCACCCGCAATTGCAGGTTCCACCGCAGAAGCAAAGGCATATTCAGTTCAACGGCAACTACGCAGTGGTATCATCCGGCATGCGTCAAGCAGAACCGCATGCGGGTAGTGGGCTACTTTGAATCCGAGACCCCCTAGAAAACAGCGCTGCGATCTGGTTGATCTGTGGGAAGCCGAAGAAGCGAGGAGAGAAAGAGCGGCGTGACGCGTTTCATTCATAGATGGGGAATCAGCATCCTCGCAGCAGGGCTTCTGTTTACGCTTGTGAACTTGTTCCACTTTTGGCGATATGCTGGCGATTGCAATGACTGTGCCATCAAGTGGGGTGTTCCGTTCCCGTTCAGGCAATCGGAAGGATTTGCAACCGCCCCGCGATTCTTGTGGCCGGGTTTAATGGAGGATTTCGCTTTTGTACTTACAATTGCAGTTCTGACCGTATTGGCCTGGCGCGCCTTTGATACTAAGAATTCAAAGTAGCCCACTACGCGCATGCGATAAGGACAGGGCGCGCCGCGAAAGGATCGGCCAGCCGCCTCATGTGGTGATGTTCTCCAGATACGGGGAGGGACAGCGAAGAGTACAAGCAGATCCCTCACCCCCGTTCGCAAACAACGCGACCGGGTTCGGGATGACACCCAAGGCCCGGTAAAACAGATCCCTCACCCGCCAAAATGCGGCCGGTTCGACCCTTCCACACCATCCGAGTGAGCGCATTCGTGCACGATCACCAAAATTTTAGGTCTACAATCGTTGGGTGGACCACCATACAGTCGCGGTCGTCAGCATCTCAGGTACATGTCTTGACGTGCTTGGGAGCCTTTATCTTGCCTATGATCTTCTGGGTGGTCAGCATGGCCCGCTGCGACTGCTTACGCGGGCGGTAACGTACTCGATTGTCTTCGGCATCGGCTACGGCCTCGGCCTTGGTCTCTTCTTTGGCCTGGCTTCCGGTATCGCGACCGGTATCACCCTATCGATTGAATTCAGTCGAGCAGCTCGTGGGCTGGATCATTACTCCTTGTTTTGGGAAGGACTGTTTTCCGCCATCCGGGCGTTCGCTTTCGGAGCCGGACTGTACAGGATTTTGGGCTTTCGATTCGCAATCGCATTTGCCATTCTCATCACGGCCGGCCAAATATTCGCCTACTCTCACGGCATGCGTCCCGCCATGGACTATGCAGCGTCTCGCCGTCCACGCCTGACGCGTCGTCAGTTTTGGGGAGTTGTCGTGCGGACAGTCGGCTACATTGCCACCGCACTCGTCTGTAGTGCTTTCGTGCATCGTGTTGACCATGCTTGGTCTTTTGCGATCCGGGTAGGGCTGGTCACCGGCCTCGTCACCGGCATCGGAGGTGCGCTGTATCCCTACATCGAGTATTACGCCGACAACCTTCCAGAGCGACGGCTTGGGGTATTCGGCATCGGACTCATGCTCTGCGGTTTTGCCCTGCAATCTCTTCAATATTGGCTGGTGCTATTTGATGTGCGCCTAACGTAGGTAGCGCGCGGCGGGTCAGCTTCCGAGGACGCCGCGATCCGCCCGCAATCGGCAGCAGGGTCGAAGTGGAGCTTCCTATGGATCGAGAAACCCTCAATAATTGGCTGGCCTCTTATGGAAGAGCATGGACCAGCCGCGACCCGGAGGCCGCCGCCTCACTGTACGCAGACGATGCCACTTATCAGGTGACGCCCTTCGACGAACCCTTGCGTGGTCGGGCGGCGATCCACGAATATTGGGCCGGCGTAGCGAAAACCGAAGAAAAAATCCAGTTTGATTATGAGATCCTCGCAGTCACTGCGGAGCATGGTATCGCCAGGTGGCGGGCGTCCTTCGTCCGCGTGCCACCCGGCCTGGAAACAAAACTGGATGGCATCTTTCTGATCTCGTTGGATTCAGGGGGACGCTGCCAGTCCCTTCGCGAGTGGTGGCATAAACGACAGTAGTATGCCGGCGCTGGCTGTGCCTTCCTTTCTTTCCGGCAATCGGACCTCAGGGGACGACTCGACGCGTCACAGGGCGAAGTGTGTTACCTGCGCGTTCACGATCCATCGGCTTTTCTAGCGACGGGGGCAGTCAAGCGTCTTCGAATCCCTGAACAGGTCTCGAGGGCAAGCCGGTCAGCGCCGTTTCTTGCTTTCGTTCTGCGCGACCCGCGCCTTCACCAGTTTCTTAACAAGTGCAGTGGGCAGCGGCTTGTCCGTGGGGAAGTGGATGGTCCCTTTGGATGTGGAGAAGCCCTTAAGTTCGTTCTTGAACGCCTCGATCACGGACGCAGTGGGGAACAAACTGCAATGGCTCGAAAACGCGGCGAACCACACCAGCACTCCTTTGTGCTTGAACGCAGGAATTCGATAGCTGATGGTCTCGGTAGCCTCCGGCGGCAGAGCGGAGCGAATCGCCGCGCGAAGCTTGTTCAAGGTGCCGCGGGCAGGTTCCGGGACGCCGGCAAGGTATTCGTCGACGTTTTTCGGAGCGCCGTTGCGTTCGGCCGCAGAAGTGCGATTGCCAGATTTCACTTTTTTCATGCGGGCAATGCTACAAGAAGCTCCAATTCAAGTCTATGCCTCAGCCCGGCGTGGAGCTGTTCGACATGAAGAATGCCACAGCGTCTTCCGATTAGCCGGTGACAACTCTTGCGCGATCAAGGCAGCTATTTTTGGTAATAATATACGCGCGGACATTGTTACTGAACTCTTCCGGGAGGATCCAGGAGAGATTACATGCAATCCGTAGGTGTGATTCGCCAACTTGCGCGGTATCCCGTCAAATCCATGCAGGGTGAGGCGCTGCTTTCCGCTGCCCTGACGTTTCAGGGATTCGACGAGGACCGGCGCTACGCGTTCGTTCAGGCGGCCTCGCACAGCTCATTTCCGTGGCTCACCGCGCGCGAGCTGCCAGAGTTACTCTATTGCCGAACCTCGATCGAAAAGGCGGGTTCGGCAGAGGCGTTCGTGACGGTGGCGACGCCCCGCGGCGAGAATTGGGCCGTCGGGAGCGACGAACTCCGCAAAGCGCTCGAGGCCCGATCGGGAAGGCCGCTCTTTCTGCTGCGCGACTACCGTGGCTGCTACGATGTCGCGCCAGTTTCTCTTATCAGCCAGCAGACGGTGGCGCGCATCGCACAAGAAAGTGGAACGAAGGAAGATTCGCGGCGGTTTCGTCCTAATCTGCTTGTCGATTTGACGGAAGCCGAGGCTTTCGACGAATTGAAATGGGTCGGCCGAACTCTTCGCATTGGGAACACAGCGAGAATCGCGATCACAGAAGCTGATCGGCGCTGCGTGATGATCTCTCTCGACCCAGCCTCCGGCGAGTCAAGCCCAGAAATTCTGAAATGCGTCGTTCAGAAGCACGGGCAGTGCGCGGGAATCTACGCGACGGTGCTCGCGCCCGGCGAGGTGCGGACCGGCGACCTCATTTTGATCGAGGCGTAGCGCAGAGGCGTTCGCCTACTCGGAAACTATGCCAGAGTCTTGTGGCTTACCCTCAGACGCTCCGGCGGTCACTTGGACGTATAGTCGGGTGACCGGACATCTGCCGAGGCGTTCTCGCGGGCGATTCCACATCTCCGGTTTGTGCGTTAATCAGGCATGTGACGAAAGCTCGATGACATGGTTCGAGGGTTGTATGATGGTCCTTGTGAGAAGCAGGAGCGTCAATGACGGTCGTCAGGAATTGCGTAAAACTAGCTCTGTTCCTCGTCACCCTGCTGACTGCTCCGAAGATGTGGGCGCAAGGACCTCCATATCAGACTGACGACCCGACACCGGTAGACTATAAGCACTACGAGGCTTATATCTTCGGCGTCGTCGATGGCACTCCAGTGGAGTACGACACGCTGGGCCCCGCATTTGAGTTCAACTGGGGGGCGCTTCCCAGAAGCCAACTCCACGTGATTTTGCCCCTCGGGGCTGCGTTCCCGACGAATAATCCAATCTACGAGCCGAGCGGAATAGGCCCTAGCGCCTTTGGTCTGGCGGACATGGAACTCGGCGTGAAATTCGGTTTCATAAAGCAAACAAAGCGTCGTCCGCAGATTGGCACGTTCACCATGTTGGAGGTTCCGACTGGCAGTTATGCCAAGGGGCTCGGCATTGGAAAGGTCTGGTACAAACTTCCCGTTTGGGTTGAAAAAGACGAAGGGCCTTGGACGTTCGATGGCGGTATGGGATACACAGTCATCAGACAAGTTCAGTATCGCAACTTTCTATATGGCGGATTTCTCGTGAAGCGGCAAATCAGCAAAAAGCTTGAGCTGGCAGCTGAGGTCTTTTCTCACGCGCGGGAAGGATTGGCTGCTCCTCAAACACAATCCTCAACTATGATTGACGCAGGCGGTTACTACCACTTTAAGAATCCAGATTTCCAATTCCTTTTCGCGTATGGACACTCAATCGTCGGGCAAACGGAGAACTACGCTTATGTTGGCCTCTACTACACCTGGGGGAAAGACGACAAGAAGCCGAGCGCAGGAGACGCAATGCTGTCCAGGCAATTAGCCAGGAATGGATTTCATTGACTTGCAGCTTGGAGGCGGTCGGCACAATGATCGTCCATACCGAATACGCGGACATTGCTCTGCCGGGTTCCCCGATGCGAACCTTCGTCGCTGCGCCCAAGGCCGAAGGTCAATATCCCGGCATCTGGTGCTATTCCGACATTTTTCAGCTCACGCCGCCAATGGTACGGGCCTGCGTACGGCTGGCCGGGTATGGATTTGTTGCGGCTGCCCCGGAAATTTATCGCCGCATCGAACCGCCGGGAACGGTGATCCCATTCGATGACGCCGGACGCATCCGCGGCCAGCAAGACGCCTCGAAGACTCCGGTGGCGCATTTCGATGCCGATTGCCGCGCTGGTCTGGACTGGCTTTCCCAACATCCCAAGGTCGCGCGAGGGAAAATCGGCGTCGTGGGTTTCTGCATCGGCGGACACCTCGCCTTCCGTGCCGCGTTCCAGCCCGACGTCCGCGCAACGGTCTGCTACTACGGCACAGGCATCCATGACGGCAAGCTCGGCGAGGACGCAGATGCGGGATCGTTGGCCCGCGCAAAAGAAATCCGCGGTGAACTTCTGATGATCTTCGGGACAAAGGACCCGCACGTTCCCGACGCGGGACGCGAAACGATCGATCGGGCGCTGCAAAACTCCGGCGCCCGCTATGAAACGCTGCTGTATCCCGCCGAGCACGCCTTCACGCGCGATGAAGGCCCGCGTTTCGATCCGGAATCGACCGACCTCGCATTCGCGGAGCTGATTCGTTTATTCCGTAGAGTTTTCCACGATTGAAAAGACTCATGCAGGCAATCTTGCAGCCCGGCGGGTATCAGGCATTGGGTGCATCAGCGGGTGGGAAGCCCTGCCATATTGAAGTTACGTCCCGCTTTTGCGCGGCTTCGCTTTGGCGTAGAGTATCGGCTGCAATGAGTGTGCTAATTCAACTAATCGTACTACTGGCCGCGGTTTCCAGCTCCATCGGCCAGGAAAGCAGGCGGGGCGTTTTCGGAATTTCAGGCGTGGTCCAATACCCTGATGGCAAGCCCAGCGCAGGGGCCACAGTCACAGGGGTTACTGCATGCGACCGAGAGCCTGTTCACCTCGTCCAGACGACCAAGACCTCTACCGATGGTTCCTTTCATCTGCAGCCTTTCGATTCGGCGTGTACTCGTATTCAACTGCGCGCAAGCAATATCCAGGAGTTATGGCTGAAAACGGGACTGGATGTCTTCTATCCAAGGGAGAATGGCACGGCGCCAATTGTCGAGGCCACAGCGACAGGGTCACCCGCGGCGACAGTAATCACTTTAGGAGAACGTGGAGGCCTAGCGTCTTTTCGAGTGTGGGACAAAGCGACGGAGCGATTTATTTCGGCTGGATTGTACCTGGAGAGACTACCTGTGCCGGGCGCCAAGTTTGGGTCAATGCAATTCGCTACTGGCGGGACGGTTCTGCCGACACGTTATTCCTGCCCGCTGGCGAATATGAGTTTTCCGTCGAGAGCTATGCTTGTAACGGTAAGGACTACCTTGCGGCACGTCCTGTTCACGAAACTCTGAGAGTCGAAGCTGGGCAACGGGTGGCGAAAGATATTTCCTTAGATGTTCGGCAGATCAAATCGCTGAGATCATACAATAATCCTCATGGGAAGTCGTGTGAGCCTTCGCGGCACTGACAATCAATGTTGCATTGAAGAAGTGATTGCCGGTCCCTCGGTCTAGCCAATTATCAGTTTTTGTTCTCCCCCTATTCGCCGTCAGCAACTCCTGATTAGTCGGGCTACCGAACATTGAGAGTCAGTTGTCCGGTTTGCGCGTTGATCGGGCATTGAGCGGCTTCACCAATCTCGCGCGGCCTGCGCTCGTGAGCGCGGAGGCCGGCCGTGCTAGGATGCTTCCAGGGAGACCCCTATGCCCTTTGTTGACACGAGCAGCCTTAATGTCATCGAACGCCTACCCGGCTGGTATGGACGGTATTTCCACTCGCCGAGCATGACATTCGCGCATTACGACTTCAAGCGTGGCGCGTCCATTCACGAGCATTTCCATCCTCAGGAAGAGGTCTACGAGGTGATCGAGGGCGAGCTTGAGGTGACCATCGACGGCGCAGCCCAGATCGCCCGAGCCGGCTTGGTCGCGATCGTGCCGAGTAATGTGCGCCATTCGGTCAAGGCGCTCACCGATGGCCGGGCCATCATCGTTGACTATCCGCTGAGGCGCGAATTCGATTAGGTCCGCTCGACGCCGCAATTGGGCGCGACGAATTGAATCAGTCCTGAAATGTGGCGGGTTCAAGCGTTGGCACTCGATTCCTCGCTGTACAATCCCATCCATGGTAGAAGAGTTCCTCCGCCAAGCAGGAGGCCGGAATGAGCGTCAAACCGGTCACCTGGGACGCCACTGGCTTCTGGCCAGGCAACAAGACCCAGTAGGTCCGAGGACTCTTGCCAGGACTGGGCCGTCCGTCAGCGCAATCCTGTCGTTTCTGTCCGGCGCACAAGAAGTGAAATGGTTAATCCGATGAGGAGCACGACTGCCAGCACGCCGTTGACCCGCGAAGCGATCGTCATTGCGTACCGTGAATGCGGAACGCGAGAGAGCGGCAGCACGATCAGGTTCATGAACAGATACACGGCGCCACCATAAAGCAAACCGCAAATAACAGGTCGGCGGCTCAGGATCGCGAGCTTGCGGCTTGCCGCATAAAAGACGGCCGTCCAGGTCAGTGCGATAAAGTAATGCAGCACGACGCCTAGAGCGACGGATGCCGCGCCAAGCTGGACGGCCTTCATGCCGATCAATCCGCTGGCGATGTATTGAAACACCATCGTGGGAGTGATTCCTCGCAACTGGTTGAAGATGAGGTTATCCGTGATGTCCAACGTCCCGGCGAGCAAACCGATCCACAGGATTGTGAAAAGAGCGCTCGATCGCCGCAAACCCGTGGTGTCGTCTCCGGTCATCTTTCCTTCCGTCCGACAGAGCCTGCTCGATACGAATCGGCGCGAATCATAGGTCGCGATCGAGGCGGAAGTCAATCAGACCAGGCAAGCTGGAGGAAGTGGCCCTGCAGAAAGGGGTGGGTAGGAGCGCCAAGACTCACAAGCCGGGCTTATGATACCGAGGCGGCCTTTTCTTACCGGGGAGGGTGCGATGTACGACTTGGGGATGGCAAAGGGAATTTCGGTGAAGGGCGTATTCAAGTCTGTGGAGAGTCCCGTCGGGCTGTTGACGATGGTAGCTTCAGACATGGGGCTACACGCGCTCCTCTTTGGGGATGAAGCAGTGGCTTGCGCCCAAGGCTTCAAAGACTCCACCGAAGATCCCGACCATCCCATCCTCTTACAAGCTGAAAGGGAGTTGAGAGAATATTTCCAGGGAAAGCGAAAGAGGTTTGACGTGCAACCGAACCTTGCGGGAACGCCATTTCAGCGGCAGGTTTGGAACATGCTTCGTGAAATCCCTTATGGGCAGACGACGACGTACGGCGAGCTTGCGACAAGAATGGGGAGTGCCAGACTGGCGCGAGCTGTTGGGGCAGCGAACGGGCGCAATCCAGTGGCGATCATAATCCCGTGTCACCGAGTAATCGGAAAGGGCGGTGCTTTGACCGGCTTCGGCGGAGGCCTGGACACGAAATCTTTCCTGCTAGAACTGGAAAAGCGGGTTCTAGCCTGAGGACTCGAAGTCCCAGGGTTTAGACCCTGGGCGATTCTTCCGCCCTCCGATCAGATCGAGTTCTCGCAGGGCAAGTACACATGATTTGCGATAATCGGCGTATACCTTTGTTTATGGGTAGAACCAACGTCGACATCGACGAGGGTGAGCTTTTTGCCATCATGGGAGCGATCGTCGCCGAATAGAAAGGGCTTGCAAACTGCTCCGAAAGGCCATACGCTCGCGCCCCCAAATTCCCAACAAGGAGGATCCAATGAGAAAACGTCTCACAGTGCTCGCATTGGTCGCATGGCTGCTTTGCTCGTTCGGGGGACAGGCACTGGCACAGATGCAGTATACGGAAGGGCCCGTGTGGCGCGTGATTTTGCTAAAGGTCAAGCCGGGCAGATTTACCGCCTTCATGGAGGACCTGCGGGCCCATGCGCGGCCGGTCTATGATGCGGAGAAGCAGGAGGGGCTGATCCTCGATTACAAGATTTATCTGAATACGACGCGCAGTTCGCCCGCCGATTGGGACGTGGCCATCGCTCTGCAATATAAGAACATGAGCGCTCTGGACGGTCTGTCTGAGAAACTAGATGCGCTGACGTTGAAACACTATGGATCGAAAGAATCACGCCAGCAAGTGACGGAGAAGCGGGTGGAGAATGCCGAAGTCGTAGCGAGCCACCTGATGCGTGAGATCACGCTCAAGTAGGGTGCCAAGACAGCCCCAGGGTTTACAGATGAGTTGGGGTCCCCGAAAGCTGAAACGCGTGTTAGAGCGGGAGGAACCGCAGCGGCCTTCCACACCGTCGACACCACCTGAGTGAGCGACTCAAGATTTTGAGGGTGGCCCATCCTTTCGATTTTTGAAGGGGGGGAGACGGGTTTGAATTTCTTGCCTTGACCTCCTACCTCGGTTCCCGGTTCCAAGCCGCTGCGGATTGGCGAACATTGGAGTGTGATTGCAGTCACAGACGCGGATGGCGAACCCCAGGTATCAATTAAGCGCAGTGCACAGCAGGTTGAGCTTTTTAGGGGGCAGGCACGAGAGAAAAGACTGTCACGGGGGTTCACCATGCGGAAATTGGAGATACCAAGGGGGAGATCTTACATTGGGAGTTTGATTTTGGTGGGGTTGTTCTCGTGCGTCGGTAACGTGGCATTCGCGCAGGACAAGCAGGCCGAGAAGGAACCGATCAAGCACAAGGCGCCGCTTTCGGGCGCCCGCATGTTCAAGGAGTACTGCGCGGTGTGCCACGGCAAGGAGGCGAAGGGAGACGGGCCGGCAGCGTCGGCGTTGAAACAGGCGCCGGCGGACTTGACGACGCTGGCGAAGCGGCACGACGGGAAATTCCCGGACCAATATGTGGAAGCCGTGCTGAGGAACGGCGTGAAGACTCCGGCACACGGCGATGCGGAAATGCCCGTGTGGGGCCCGCTGTTTAAATCGATGGATCCGGATCCATTCTTCATGTACGTTCGGATTTCAAGTGTGATGAGCTACCTCAAGACGCTGCAAGTTAAGTAGCCAGTTGCAAGTGCCAAGTGTTGTGTTTCCGCACGGCAGCTCCCCGCGCATGAATGTGGGGGCTCCCACCGTTCTTCTTAGAGTCCTCGCGGTTCTTGACAAAGGGCTTGCTTCACGTTAAATCCCGACCGATGAACATCCTGAAAGCGACGGAGAGTTTTGAAAAATGGATGGCGGCGCACATCCGAATCGTCAAGCCGGATTTGGCCTTCAAGCATCGAGCGATGACCGCCTCGCCTTTTATGTTCTTTCGCGCCACGTTTTATCGCTGGGTCCAAACTTGGGAGGAAGTGTGCGGCGACGCGGCTGCGGCTCCATCGGTCCTGGCGGTCGGCGAC
The DNA here is from genome assembly GCA_963781005.1 of uncultured Acidobacteriota bacterium. Classification (GTDB taxonomy): domain Bacteria; phylum Acidobacteriota; class Terriglobia; order Acidiferrales; family UBA7541; genus CAWADX01. Next base: position 2,162,150 of record CAWADX010000001.1, on the reverse strand, counting down.
CTTCACGTGGAAAACTTCGGCACGTGGAGGGATTCCGAAGGCCGGCTGATCTGGGGCGTCAATGATTTCGACGAGGTCTTTCCGCTTCCCTATACGATTGACTTAGTGCGCCTGACCGCGAGCGCGCACCTTGCCACCCAAGTGGACCATCTCCAACTGCGTCCCCGGGAAGCGAGCGACGCCATTCTGCAGGGCTACCTCGATGCACTCGACGACGGAGGACGCCCTTTTGTCCTCGGCGAGTATCATCGGTGGCTTCGCAAGATCGCTTTCAGCCGGCTGCGCGATCCCATCCATTTCTGGCAGAGAATGGACAGCTTCCCGCCTTTCCGGGGGAAGGTGCCGCGAAAAGTGCTGCGGGCGCTGACGGGATTGCTCCCGGACCCGCGACTACCCGTCCGCAAGAAGAAGCGGATCGCCGGACTGGGCAGCTTGGGGCATGAACGCCTGGTGATTGTGGCCGAATGGTGCGGCGGCCGAATAGCGCGGGAGGCCAAGGCGCTTTTGCCTTCCGCTTGCTTCTGGGCCACGGGCAGACGAACCCCCGAAAGAATCCGCTACGACGACATCATTCAGTGCGCGGTTCGCGTTCCGGATCCCTTCCTGCTGCCATTGGACAACTGGGTTTTGCGCCGGCTCGCGCCGGATTGCTCGCGAATCGAACTTGTGACGTTGCCGCAATCGCGGGATGAAGAACGCCTGCTGTACTCCATGGGTTGGGAAACCGCCAACGTTCACATCGGCAGCGGACGAGCCATGCCGGCCGTGAAAAGAGACCTGAAGAAACGTCGCGGCGGCTGGCTCCATCAGGCTGCCAAGGAGATGGTCCGGACGGTGCGGCGGGATTGGGAAAGGTGGAAGCGAGGCTGAGCGCGTCGGGCTCGGTGTTTGCGCCGGCGGCTGCGTGATGTAGTATAAGACCCCCTGCGTAGGGTCCCCAGGTGGCTGAGGCTGACATGGCTTCCACTGTTTCCATCGCAAGCGCTTCCCATCACGACCACACCGGCTTGGCCTACTGGATGCGCCACGTGCCCAAGGAATGCGACCGGGCCCGGCGCGATCTCGATCCCGAAGCCGTGCACGACCTGCGCGTGGCTTTACGGCGTTGCCGCTCCATGGCCGAGGAATTGCACCGACTCGATCCCGACCCGGTCTGGCGAAAGATGAGGAAGGCCGGGCGAAAACTCTTCCGGAGACTGGGCGAACTGCGGGACGCGCAGGTGATGATCGAATGGGTAAAGAAACTTGCCCCGGAGGACGATCCCGTCCGCCAGAAGATGCTCGAAATCCTTTGCGAACGAGAGAAGACCAGCAAAGCGGACGCGGAGCGGGCGCTCGCGCGATTCGATCGGAAGCGCTGGCGACGCTGGTCGCGAGAGTTGCCCGAGCGAGCCCGAAGGGTGCCTCGCGAAGGCCTCGTGTTCCAGCACCTGGCGCTCGAACGGTGGAACGAAGCGTACGAATTGGACCGCCGCGCCCGACGAAACCGCAGCCGGGCGGCCTGGCACCGGCTTCGAATCGGCCTCAAGCATTTTCGATACACGGTCGAAAATTTCCTGCCTCGGCGGCACGCGGAATGGGGCGAACACCTGAAGCACTTGCAGGATCTACTGGGCGAAGCACAGGATCTGAACGTGCTCTGGGCCACGCTTCGCAGGACGCTCGCGAGCGCCGATGCAGACACGCAGGCACGCTGGAAAGCGAGGATCGACGGCGAGCGGACGAGCCGGGTGCAGGAGTACCGGGAGAAGATGAGCGGCAAGACCTCGCTCTGGCCGGTGTGGCGCGCCGGCCTGCCGTCGGGAAAGCGTCTGGAAGCGGGGGCGATCGCGCGGCTGAGCGTTTGGGCCTCGTTTCAAGATGCCGATTTTGCGCACGCGCACAAAGTGGCCGAGTTGGCGCTGCAGCTTTTTGATGGATTCCGCGCGGCCGGCATCAACGATTTCTTTCGTGAAACGCGCGCACGGCGAATTCTACAGGCAGCAGCGCTCCTGCACGAAGTCGGCCGGGCCGATGGCGACCGCGGCCACCACAAGGCGTCCTATCGCAGGATTCGCAGCCTCGCACCGCCGCTCGATTGGACGGAGGACGACATGAAATGGGTGGCTCTGGTGGCCCGCTATCACCGGGGCGCCGAGCCACGCGACAACCATGAAGGATTTGGCGGGCTCGCCCCAGCCGAGAAGCAGGGCGTCTCGTGGCTTGCCGGTCTGTTGCGACTTGCGGATAGCCTGGTAGCGGATCGCGGGAGCCGCGTGACGCGCTTGCTCGTCCAGAAAACGCCTGAAGCGGTCGTGGTGGAAGCGCGGGGCTACATCCCGGATTCAGCAGTGGTTGGAGAAGTGGCGGAGAAGAAACACCTGCTGGAGTTGCTTTGCGCGCGCCCGGTGGTGGTGCGAGCCCAGGAGCTGGAGGTGGAGGCCAGCGACACCCCGCAACTGATTGCTTCCTGAAGCCCACGCAGATCGAGTCTTGAGTCTTTCCGTCACTTATTCAGGGCACTCAAGACTACTTCCCTAGCTCCCGCAGCACCCTCGGAGGAAAAAGCCAGGCCAGCCGCCCCTTCGCAGGGGAAAAACCATCGAGTTCCAAGCAGGCCACGCCGGCTTTTTTCAGCTCGGTGATGGCGCTCCGCGCTCCCGCGGCGTAGGCGATGAATTCATCCAAGTGAGGCGCGTGGCCAAAACACATGGCCTCCCTGGCCCGCACGTGCTGCAATTCCTTGAGCAGATTCGCCGGATTTGCCTCCGGCTTGAGCGAGTCGCTGCGGCGGATTTTGTCCCGCGGGAAACTCAGCGTTTCGGCCACGATTTCGGCTGTCTGGGCGGCGCGCACGAGGGGGCTCGAGATCATGGCATCCGGCTTGATTCCCAACTCAAGCAGGCCCCGCGCGACCGCTCGCGTTTTCTCGATGCCCTTGGGCGTCAGGGGCCGCTCGGGGTCCGGCGGGCACGTCGGGTCGGTGGGGTCCACGGCGATTCCATGACGCATGAGATAAAGGATCATGACTTAGGCAACTTTCTCCTTGAGATGAGCGCGCCGGAAAGCGGCGCGCAGGTGGAACTCGCGTTCGAATAGGCCGGCGGCGCGAAGGGCTCCGGAAAGGTTCAGGTGAGTGCCATTGCGCGGTTGAACGCGGAAAACGGCGGCGCCGCCTTCCACCCACAGGTCCACCTGAAGAACGCCCTGCTTGTGATCGCTCTCGAGCTTCTCCGCGATCCGTAGCAGCGACGTCAGCGCCCGCACCTGCTTCCGGCGCGGGCCGTCGAGCGAAGCGTACAGTTTGTGGTCGAGATGCGGGTCGGACTTGTTGTTGTGGTAGCGCACCAGACAGGCGACCATGTCGCGCCTCCATCCACGGAGGCCGGGGATCTCGGCGTTACGCACGAGATAATCGCCGTGGCGGTGATGCGACTGGTGATTGATGAAATGTCCGGTGTCGTGAAGGATTGCGCCGAGCTCGAGGATCAATCGCAGCTCGCTATCGAGATGATGAATGGGGCGCAACTGGTCAAAGAGGGAAACGGCCAGCCGGCGCACCTGCTCCGCGTGCTTCGCATCATAGTCGAGGCGCCGGGCGAACCACTGAGCGCCGGAGCGCAGGGTTCGAGCCCGTTCCTGTTCTTCCCGGCTCGCTGCGCCGGAGAAATATTCGGAGACCAGATCGAGCAGGACGCCCTCGCGCACACCCACTCCCGGCACGAGCATGGCCCGCAAGTTCAGCCAGCGTCCCAACGCCGTGAGCACGATGCCTGCAATACCCATGACTTCAGCGCGATCCTTGCGCACGTGAAAAGTCTTCATCCGGTGCGGCACATCGAGCGCCAGAATTTGCCATAGCCTGTCGCGCATGAGACGCAAGTTGATCGTGGGAGCGCCGCAGACGCGCGGCCCCGGGGCCAATTGAGCCAAGGCTTCAGCGTTGCCGCCGCAGGCCACCACGACGGCGCTGGAAAGGTCGGCGGAGGGAACCGCGGCGCTGCGGAGCAGGTTGAGGACATGGTGACGCACGCGGAGGGCGACGTCCTCGCTGAGGGCGCCCGCAATTTCATAGGTTTCCATCAGGCGGACCGTGCCCAGCGGCAACGTCACTTGCTGCTGGACTTTTCCATCGCGCATAAAATTCAGCTCCAAGCTGCCGCCGCCCAGGTCGAAGATGAGCCGGGGCGAAGCCGATCCGCCCAGGGCCGCCAGCACCGCCTTGCGCACCAGCCGGGCCTCTTCGGCGCCGCTGATCACTTGGAGCTCGATGCCCGACTTGCGGCGGATGCGATCGATCAATTCGCGGCGGTTGCGCGCTTCGCGAGTGGCAGCCGTGGCCACGGCGCGGTAACGCTGGACGTCGTAGCGGTCCATCCGCCGGCGGAAGTGGCGAAACGCCCGGGAAGCGAGCGCGATGGTTTCTTCGTCGAGCCGGTGCCGGGTGAAAGCGTTGTGGCCCAGGCGCACTTCGGTGCGCTCGGCTTCGAGCTCTCCGATGCTGCCCGGAGAAACGGCGCGTGCGATGACAAGGCGGAGGGCGTTCGAGCCGGCGTCAATCGCGGCGAAATGGACGGGGGCGGCCAAGTCTAACGCCAGAGCTGTGCCAGAGCGTGCGACGGATGATAGTTCGTATTCTTGATTCCCAGATGTGCGGCGATTTGTTTGCGCAGCTCCCGGTTGACGGTGGAAACGCTGGCTTCGCCGTCCACCTCGATAAATCCGTGGCGCGCGGAAAGGTATTCGAACTCCTTCTTGATCATGGATTGGTAGCGGATGAAGGATTTGAAAAGGTCGTTCGAAAGCGACATGTCTCGCCCGGACTCCCAGTAGCTGATGGTGTGAGACTTCTTGAATTCGCGGTCGAAGGCCACTTCCGGCTTGACGTTGAGCCAGAAAGTCAGGTCGGGGCGAAGCGACATTTCATAGATGCCGTGCAGGTAATCGCGAGCGATGCCGCGAACCGCGGCGCGGGCGATCAGCGTGAAAATATATCGATCGGCCAAAACCACAAAATCGGAGCGAAGCGCGGGCAGAATCCGATGCTCGAGCTGGTCGTACAAATCCGTGCAATACATCAGCGCGACCGTCATCCGCGTCACTGCGTTCTCTTCGAGCAGCGTATCGATGTCTTCGGCGACCAGGAACGACCGGCGCAAGCCCATGGTCTGCACCGCGAAGCCTTCCGATTCCAGCCACTCGGTGAGAAGCGCAATCTGGGTCGAACGCCCCGATCCGTCCGCGCCTTCGAGCACGATCAGGGTGCCGCCGCTCAGTTCCTCTTCCTTCACTTCGGGCAGCGGCACGCCGTAGAAGCGCGAAGCGGGAGCGGCCGGCTCACCCGCCACAATGCCGGGGCGGCCGTTCGAGCCGGCAGCCGAGTCCGGATTTTTCCTCGACCGTCTCATTTTTTCTTCGGGGCGAAGCGCGCGAGTTCGATGCGGGCTTCGACAAGTTCGCGCATCTGCTTCTGAAGCTTGTTCACGGCCGTGCTTCCGTCCATCAATACAAAGCGGTCAGATTCAATCATCCGATCGTAGTTTTCCAGGATTCTTTCCTGGAAAATGCGGAAGCTTTCGGCGCGATCGAGTGAAAGACCCAGGTCCATGCCCGCCTCGTAGTACTTGAGCTGCGGGCGCCCGGCGAGAATGCGGTTCACGGCGACATCGAGCGGCGCGCGAAAGTAGAAAGTCATATCCGGGACCGGCGCGAAGCGATAGAGGTTGCGCAACCAATGCGGAGAACAGCCGCGGGCGGCGTCGCGCGCAAACGCCGTATAGATGTATCGGTCCGCCAGCACCAGGTAGCCGCCATGCAGCAGCGGCAGGATTTGCCGTTCGCAGCGGTCGGCAAAATCAGCGGCGTGCAACAGGGAAAACGTAACCGGAGTGAGCAATCGGCGCTTCTTCCCGCGCCGCGTCGCCGATTTCACCAGCGGGGACGAGTTCCACTCCGTGAAATGGAGGCGATAACCTCCAATTTCCAGCCAGCGCTTCAGGAGATAGAGCTGGGTGCTCTTTCCGGAGCCGTCGATGCCCTCGACCACCACGAGGGCCCCGGGATACTCCCGCGGCGCTCCACGGATGACGTCCGAAGGACGCTCCACTGCAGTGATTCCCGTCTGCGGGGATGTTGCCATTGTTCGCAGGGGCGAGGACCCACTACCCCACACGAAATTATACGGTATCGCGTGAGGGTTGCATTAACAATTCGTTACAGTCTTGTGAGGAACGTAGCGAGCGGTTCCAGTTTTATCCGTGCCCTTGCTTCGAGGAAAGCCCGCAAGCCTTCATCCCGCGTTTTTCGAGGTACTGCTGGTGGTATTCCTCGGCTGGGTAAAATTCAGAAGCGGGCGTGATCTCGGTAACGATTGTCTTGTTCTTGAAGCGCCCGGAATTTTGAAGTTCCTCTTTCGATTTCTTCGCTGCGGCTTCCTGCTCCGGAGTATGAAAGAAGATCGCCGAGCGGTACTGCGAGCCAACGTCGGGGCCCTGGCGGTTCAACGTGGTAGGATCGTGGGCCTCCCAAAAAAGATTCAGGAGCTGCTGGTAGGAAACCTGCGACGGGTCGAATTCCACTTGCACCGCTTCCGCGTGTCCCGTCCGGTCGGTGCACACCTCTTGATAGGTGGGGTTCTGGCGCGTACCTCCCGTGTATCCGACGGTCGTGGAGACCACTCCCGGCAACGCGCGATAGGCCAACTCCACTCCCCAGAAACACCCCGCGGCAAAAGTCGCCTTTTCCGTCATGCCTTTCCCTCTCACTTGGCTGGGTTCGACCAGAACCCATCTTGCCACAGGCTGGGTTTTCGGTCGAGCCCCGCGGAGTCCGCATTCGCAGGGTCGTGCGTTCAATCGGAAAAGCGGTACACGCGATGTGCAATCGCTTTCACAGGCCTAATCGACGGAAGCGTGCGCATTCCCTTGGCATCCAGTAAGCGCCTTGTTTCTTGAAAGATCCCATGGGTACGAGACCGCACAGGTTGGCCGTTCGGTTGCCTTGATGTCTGGGTACTCGGCCGGTGCCGGAATTGGCTCCCGACAGGTGGATCGAATGAACAGGGTCAACACCTTCTTACTGGCGCTTCTTCTGGCGGCTCCAGATGTATGGGCGCAAACGGGTTCCGATCACCACCCGCGGATGAAGGCTCCAGAGATGGATCCGGCCAGCGTGCTGGCTGTGATCGTTATCAGCCTGCTGGGCTATCTCTACATCCGGCGTAGCTTTCGTCAGCCCAGCTGAACCGTTCCTTGCCGCTCCGATGGCTAGCCAACGAACCGTATTCAATTTAGCGTCGCGACACCTGGGAGTTCTCCAACACCTTCTACTGCTGCCCACATTCTTGTCGGTGATTGCGACGCGATACACGTGGCTCGTGGCCATTGCCAGCAGGACTCTAATCGCCGCCCTGATCTTCTCGGTGGGCTTCTTTGCGGCTCCCTCCCTGTACGCGCGCGCTCTAGGAGCAACCGTAGTTTTTCTGTTGTTGGTTCTAACGAGCCGAAAAGGGGCGGAGAAGGAAAGTGAAGGCGTTAGCGTCCCGCCTGTTCTTTTCCACCGGGTGTTGGTTTTTGTCGGTCTGAATGCAGCCATCGTCGCGATCGCCCACTTCGGGTCCGCTTTGCCGGCGTTCGCGGAAGGCGGTTCTATGGCGGCCGCATGGGTCGCTCCGCTTGCGGCGCTGAGCGTTCTTCTTACAACTCTCGCTCTATTTCCGAAAAATATGTGGGGAAGCACGTGGAAGCGCTTCCGGGCGGAGTTGATCGCCGCTTTCATTGTGCTGTTTACGTTTCTTCCGCATCACCTTTCTGAAGTGCTGTGGTCGCAGTATTCGTGGGTGCTGGGTTATGTGGTCTACCACGGCGCGCATTTCTTGTTGCCGGGGGTTGCGTACGTGGCGGGACCGAATCCGATCGTCACCGGGCCGGCAGTGGACGTGCAAATGAGCGCCGGCTCTTCGGGAATCGAAGGGATCTGCCTGTTCGAGTATCTATTTGGGGCGGTGGTCGTGCTCGAATGGGCCCGCGTGAACAAAGTTCGCGCGCTGATTGCGTATGCGGGAGGCCTCGGGGCGATGGTCACCGCAAACATTTTGAGGATTATTTTTCTGATTCTAGCCGGAAATTTGATCGCTTCCCCGGCGGCCATCGGCCGGTTCCGCGTACACGCCGGCTGGATCTTCTATTCGGTCATCTTTCTCCTCTTCTTGTTTATCACCTATCGTTGGCTGCATGCGCAACCCGCAGGAGCCGCTGAGTCAGCACGAACCAGTCTCCGCACCCAGCCTTCCCGGTCTTAGTTTCTGTCGCCCTGAGTCCATTCGGAAGTGCCGTTCCAACTTGATTGGGATAGGGATTGCCTGAGACAGCCTGCAGCAGCCCTGACGGGACGCCAGAAGGATTTGCTGAATAGTTGGAACGGCACTAGCATACTCATCTTAGAAGGGGAAGGAGCGCGGGGCATGCCCAAACTGCGAAACAGCGCAATGTTCAGTCTCGTAGCGATGGTGTCCCTGCTGGCTCCCGCGTGCGAGAACACGAAAGGAAATCCGGCGATGACATTCCAACTGAGCACAACGGCGTTTTCGAGCGGCGGCCCGATTCCGAAGAAATTCACTTGCGATGGGCCGGATGTCTCTCCGGCTCTCACCTGGAACGAGCCTCCAGCCGGCACGCAGGCGTTCGCCCTGATCATGGACGATCCTGACGCGCCCGTTGGGACCTGGGTTCATTGGGTCCTCTACGATCTTCCGGCGAGCGAGCGCGGGCTGCCGGAGGGGGTGCCGAAAGAGGCGGAAGTCCCGAGTGGGGCCCGGCAGGGTCGCAACGACTTCCGTAAGATTGGTTATGGAGGCCCTTGCCCGCCGGCAGGTTCGACTCACCGCTATTTTTTCAAGCTGTATGCCCTCAGTTCAACCACGCAATTGAATTCCGGCGCCACCAAGGCCGATCTGGAGGGCGCGATCAAAGGTCACGTCCTGGCGCAGGCGGAACTGGTCGGTCGATACAATCGCTAGCCCCGATTTCTCACCACAAATCCATGAGAACCGGGGAAACCCCGCTTCTGTGAATGCCCTACGAATAAAAATACAAGTCTTCGCGTTATTCTGGCGAGAAATCCGGGCTAGCGCGCATTCTCAATCCCGCCGCAGAGCGAGCGAGACGCGGCTACTCTCGCGCCACTTTCCCTTTTAGATTCACCCCGATCCAGGTTTCTTGACCCGCTCCGAACCAAGTCCTACGATGGAGTGGCCCGCCCGGAAGAGGTGTACTCATAGCCAGGCGCAGGAAAGCACGGTGAGGCGTGGGAAACCGTAGTGAACAGAGAATCAGCGTCAATCTCCCCGTAAGAGTGCAGGGGGCGGACCGCGATGGCAACCCCTTCGTTGAAACTGCTCGCATCGTGGGCATAAGCCGTTCGGGCGCCCGCCTAGAAGGAATCACATGCCTGCCCGACCCCGGCGGAAGAGTCGAGATCTTTTACCAGAATGAGAAGGCATGGTTCCTCGTCTCCTGGGTCGGCCAGGTTGGTACGGTCGAAGCCGGGCAAGCGGGTTTGCGCTGCCTCGAGTCCGGCAAGTTTATCTGGGGCGTCCCCTTTCCCGAAGAAAAACCCGATACGTACCGGCCACCTCGCTCGAAGCCGAAGCACCCGGGAGCGACTCCGCTAAGAACGGGGCGGTCGGGTTATGGAGGCAAGGAACGGCGGCGCCACCCGCGACACTTTATCCGCGGCGAAGCTCAGATGACGATTGACGGTTCGGACGTGCCTTTGCCGGGCATCCTTACCGAGCTGAGCGTGGGCGGATGCTATATCGAGATGATGTCACCCCTTCCCGTGGGAACGAAGGTGAATCTGGAGCTATCGGCCGCCAATTACATCGGGCGAATGGGCGCATTGGTGCGCACCACACAGCCGGGAATGGGCATGGGATTGGCCTTTACGGAATTGAGCGGAGAGGAAGAACGAAATCTCCGCGAGATCCTTCAACGAGTCGCCGACGAACAGGGAGCCGCCACTTACGCCGGGTTCCTCGAAAACGCCGCTCCACAGCAGGGGCCGGCTGCGTACACCTCCCCCGAAGCCGTCGCTCCAGCCGCCAAGGAGGCGCCGGGCCGAAAGGAGACCATCGTATACTCCGACGGAGAGGCGTCTGATGCCTTCGACGCCTTGATGCGCGTGCTTCTACGAAAAGGGGTCGTGACCCACGCGGAAGTCTCCGACGAGCTCCAGAAGGTGCGAACCGGCAAGCGACGCGATTAGTACCGTCCCACTCCCTTTCGTCCGCATCGAAAGCCTGTAACATAACCGTTGAAACGCCCGCCGGTTCGGCGTAGGTTATCGGATTCCAGCGTTCGGAGTCGGCGGCGGGATATGCATGCTTTCCCAAAGGGGGGTTCTCCAATGACATCGAGATTTGCGCGGATTGTTTTCAGCGTGGTCCTTGTGCTTCTCCTCGCGGGCGTCACAGGGCAGGGGCGGGAGGCGGAGCAAGTCCCGACTCGCGGGTTTGAGTTCACGTATAAGGTGACTGTGCCTGCCCTGGCCGCGGGCAGCGGACCGCTGCGGCTGTGGATTCCCCTGCCCCCGTCGGACACTTACCAGACGATCAGCGATCTGAAGATCGATAGCCCCATTCCTTATAAAGTTCAGCGCGAGCACGAATACGGCAATCGTTTCGCTTATTTCGTGGTTCCGGCGGAGCGGGCAACCGCACCGTTTGACATCACGCTGCGGTTCCAGGCCGAGCGGCGCGAGCACCGAGTGGCGCTCGATGGCGCGCATCCGGCCGCGCTCAAGCCGGCCAAGCTCACTTCGGAAATGAAGCGCGATCTTCAGCCCGACCGGATGGTGCCGCTCAACGGCGTGATTGCCGATCTTGGCCGCAATCAGACCGAAGGCGTGACCGATCCGTTAGAGCAGTCCCGCAAGATCTACGACTACGTGGTAGCCACGATGAAGTACGACAAATCGGGCCAGGGCTGGGGCCGCGGCGACGCCGTCTGGGCTTGCGATTCCAAGCGCGGCAACTGCACCGACTTTCACTCGGTTTTTATCGGCATGATGCGCTCCAAGGGTATTCCCGCCCGCTTTGAGATCGGCTTCCCGCTCCCCGACAATAAGACCGAAGGGGAAATTTCCGGCTATCACTGTTGGGCGGAGTTCTACCTGCAAGGCATCGGCTGGGTGCCTGTGGATGCGTCCGAGGCTTGGAAGCATCCTGAAAAGCGGGCCTACTTCTTTGGGGCGCACGACGACAATCGCGTGCTCTTCACCTATGGCCGCGATCTGCGCCTGAGTCCCGATCAAAAGGGCGACCCGCTGAACTATTTTGTGTATCCGTATGCGGAAGTTAACGGGAAGCCGTTTACGGGCCTCAAGAACCAATTTTCGTTTCGAGACAACTCAGCGACAAACACGGCGGAAGCTCACCGACAGTTGAGGGCCGGGTCGTAACATAGTCGTAATTTAGCGGACGCCGCTTCCTTAGGGCCACTCAATCGAGGCCCTTCGCGCGAAGGAATTCGCGGACAACTTCCGCGCTGTCGCGGTGCTCGCCATCCACCGCGTAGTTCATCCGTCGCATGTCCTCATCGGAAATCTTTCCTGCTAGTTTTGCCAGGGCCTCGCGCACGTTTGGGTGAAGCGCCAGCGTCTCACGACGCACAATCGGAATGGCCTCGTAGGGCGGAAAGTAATGTTTGTCGTCGTCGAGGATGGCCAGATCGCGCGCAGCCAGCAGACCATCGGTGGAGTTCCCTGCGACGATGTCCACCTGCTTTTCCAGCAGCGCGCGATAGAGCAGGCCGAGGTCCATGATTCGCGGAGCTGCGGCGAACTTCAGGCCATACGTGCGCACGAGCCCGGCATAGCCGTCGGGGCGCTCCATGAACTCGTAGCCGAAGCCCGCGCGCCATTCGGGCGCGTGCGCCGCGGCTGCCGACAACGTTCGAACGTTCAACCGCCGCGCGTCTTCACCGCGAATCACCATGGCGAAAGTGTTGTTGAAGCCGAGCGGTTCGGTAACATCCAGCCCAAAGCGGTCGGCATATTCGCGGCGCACGCGATCGTAAACCGCGCGCGGATCGCTTTCGAGCGGGTCCTTCAGGATGGCGGTCAGCGCCGTCCCCGTGTATTCGACGTAGGTATCGATGCGGCCGGCCAGTAGGGCCTGCTGGCAGATGTAGGTGCCGCTGAGGTAAAAGCGGCGCTCCACCTGCAGCCCGGTCTGTTGCTCGATGTGCTGCGCGAGCAGCTCGCCCAGAATCGCTTGCTCGGTGAAATTTTTTGAGCCGACGACGATCGTTTTCTTTCGGCCCGCCTCACAACCGACAAGCAGAAACAGTGCGAAGAAAACAAAAAGGGCGCGACGCATGTTCACCGGGCGTAGCGCAGCCGACGCTCGACGAGTCCAAAAAAGAAATCCGCACCCAGAGCGAGCGCCGCCGCAGGGATCGCGCCCGCGAGAATCAATCGGTTATCCACCATCGCCAGGCCGCGAAAAATGAATTCGCCCAGGCCGCCTGCCCCGATGGCCGCGGCGATCGTGGCAATGCCCACCGTCAACACCGTCGCCACTCGCACTCCCGCGATCAGATAGGAAAGCGACAACGGCAATTCCACCTGAAGGAGGATCTGCCGGTCGGTCATGCCCATTCCCCGCGCCGCTTCGCGCACCGCCGGATCCACGCCCGAAATCCCTGCGACTGTGTTGCGAATGATGGGAAGCAGCGCATAAAGGGCCAGCGCCGCAATCGCCAGCCGGTCGGCTCGCGCTCCCAACCACGGCACCGGCAGGAGAAACCCAAAAAGCGCGAGGCTCGGAATCGTCTCGGCGATGCTGGCCGTTCCCAGGATGGGTTTGTTTAACCACGGCCGGCGCGTGACGACGATCCCCAAGGGGATCCCGATAACCACCGCCAGCAGCATCGAGACGCCCACGAGCCAGACGTGCTCGAATGTCAGCTCCAGGATCTGGCCGCGGTTGTGAAGAAAAAATCCCCAAAAGTTCATCGCGCACCTCGCCTCTAAGATTCCCGCGCCGCCCAGCCGGTGCGAAAGGCGGCCACGTAAGCTGCCGCCGTCGGTTCCGTGGCCTTCAGAAATTCCTGCGGAGTGTAAAGACCCACGAGCTGCCCCGCCTCAAGGAGCGCGATCCGCGTTCCGAGCAGCAGGGCTTCGCGCATGTCGTGGGTGACGAATACGATCGTTTTCCCCAGCCGCTTTTGCAGTTGCTGAAATTCCCGCTGGATTTCGGCGCGCGTCAACGGGTCCAGCGCGCCGAACGGCTCATCCATCAGCAGAATCGGCGGATCGGCTGCGAGCGCCCTCGCCACGCCGACGCGCTGGCGCTGGCCGCCCGAAAGCTCGTGCGGGTAGCGCCGCGCGAATTGCGCTGGATCGAGTCCCACCAGGCTCAGCAACTCGTCCACACGCGGGCGAATACGCTCCGCGGGCCATTTTTCGAGGCGCGGCACAAGCCCGACGTTGCGCTCCACGGTGAAATGGGGAAACAGCCCGGCTTCCTGAATGACGTAGCCGATGCGCCGCCGGAGCTCGATGGGATCCCAATCGCGCGTGGAGCGGCCTTCGACGCGCACTTCGCCCTCCGTGGGTTCGAGAAGCCGGTTGATGAGCTTCAGCGCCGTCGTCTTACCGGAGCCGCTGCGGCCCAGAAGGACCAGCGTCTCGCCGGGAAGGACGGCGAGATTCAAGTCGTCGAGGATCGCGTGCCGCTCGGCCGTCCGATAAACAGCGTCGCGAAATTCGATGGCGGACTCGCGAATGGAGGATGCAGCCATTGATCACCGACCGGCGCGCGTGAACCGCGGAAGGCTAGCAAGCGCGAGAGCAGGCTGTCAAACGGCCCGAACGGCTGGCAGCGGGTCACTTTCCGATAACTCAAAATCGGGCACTGGACGACAAATCGCTTGAAAACTGTTACCGGAATGTCTGCGCAGGTATGGTTTAATTCTCCCAAGTGGAAAGGCAGAGGGACATCATTCAATGACCTCAGCACTCCGTAAGCTTTTGCTTCTCACAGTTGTTGTGATTTCGCCCCAACTCACCTGGGCTCAACAGGAGAAGGAAATCACCATAGTGGAGCCGGGTGTCATCAAATTGGCCGATCTGTTTAAGATGGCTCACACTGTAGCACTTGTGAAAGTTGTTTCGGGGGATACGGAAAACTACACCACTGCCGTCTATAAAGCAGAGGTGGTTAGAAGCTTTAAAGGAGCAGCCGTCGGCGAGACTGTCTACTTCGGGCCCTACGTGGGGGTGAGACTCGGATGGGAGTATATTCTGTTCCTACACAGCTTGGCAAAACCACTTCCGTCGAAAACAACTTCAAACGCCAGCTATGGAACCGTCCATTATTCCGAAGTCTTCAACGAGGGCTATAGTTCGATGGAGTCATCCTATGAATGCGTCTTTGACGGCAGGGAAATCGCCGAGCAGTGCGATTACGGTGTGAGAGTCTGCACGGATTACATTGTACTTCCAAAGTCGCTGCCTACCTTTCCTCCAATGACCGAAGAGACTCCATTCGGTTGCCGATGGGTCAGGAAAGAAGCCTTCATTTCAGTGCTTGGGACTCTCCGCGAGTCAAGAAAGTAGGCTCGGTGTTGGCCACGCGGTGATTGCGCACCTGCCTCTCGCTGGAGTCCTTTTTCGCAAATAATGCATTCGAGGGGTATCCCCCTCGCCCTTCAACATCGGTCACTTGGACGTATAACGCGCAAACCGGACATGATCGGTAATCCGACTAATCGGACAGTGACTCCAGTTGCTAAGAGTCTCGGGCGCAGCGCTCTTTTTCTCACGGGAGTCTTCATGCTGTTCCTGCGACCGTTGCGTGGTACTTGATTATGTTATAGCTTCGCGCCTAGTAAGCCATAGCAAGTGGACGAAGCTATGAAGATTACCAAGTGTTGGTGGATTCTCATTTTCTTTCTTCTGCCAATCGTGGCAGCGGGAAGGCAGGCCACCTCAAGCACAGGCGACCTACACTCTGAGATACAGAGGGTGTATAACTTCCAGCCGCACACGCTCAGCGATGCTCAGATTGCGCAAGAATCCGCCCTCTTGGACCAATTTTGGACGAAAGCAAAGTCTCAGCCTGAGGTTTACGTGCCGGGGCTGCGGCGAGAGCTAGGTGACATTAGCAATCCACCCTTTTTCCTCTTCGATGGCAGCAAGCTATTGATGAGCCTTTCTAACGACTCTGCGGATCGCAAAATTATTCTCTCTGCCATTGCCCATAGTGACTTGCGAGATGTTGAATTGAGAGACTACTTTCTGCTCGTTCACAGCATGGCGGCGCAGGGAGAAGACACGACCGCCGCCGCATTTCACATCCTTGCACAACCGAAATTCCAGGTGTTCATTCCCCAGCACTCTTTGACGCTCGGGCAGGACTACTGTTTGATTTATATGCTGTTGCCGACAAATCCAGGTTTCTGGATTCAGCCAGCAATTGAGCGTCTGCATGGTGAGAATGATGTGACCGCCCAAAAGAGTCTGCTATTGCTCCTGTGGTATGCCCAAACATCTGATTCAGACAAGGCCATCGGGGAGTTTTCAAGTGACCCCGGTAAGCCCCAAGCTTCTAAAGCTTATGCAAATGAGCTGGTTCATCGGAAGGACAGCGTTGACCTGACTACACGCGCGACTGCATTCACTACGAGAGAAGAATCTTTGCGGCAGGCTCGACGGGAGCGATTGAAGGCGGTTAGTGACGAAGCCCTTTACGACCTCGATTCTTATACTGCCAAGATCATTGCGAAGCGCAAATAGAGGCCTGAGGCTGCTTCGGGGAACCAACTGGGTGTTTTCGAGGAGTGTCTTCACACACTCAGGGCGCATCCTGCAAGGTTCATTGCCGATCACCATAGTGAGTCTAGCCTGCCTGGCCCCCAGAAGCTCGCAACTACTTTTGGCGCACTCTGCTAGCTAAGTCCCGATAAAAAACGCGCTACTCGTACATGTGGAATTCCCCTTCTCCGATAATCTGACTACACATCCAAGTGAAAATAGTTAGGCTACCACAGCTTCCCTAAACCGGACCCAACGCCAGTTGGTGCAATTCTCTAACCGGTCGTGGTTCGGAACGTTAGTAGACTCTCGGTGTCAAAGACTACAGGTGGGGAGAGACCTCAAAATCGCTGCGATTTCGATCCTAGTTTTCCTAGGGATCGTGATTACGCTCGACATATTTTCTCACTACACTGCTTGGTATTTCGTTGTTCCCAGTGCCCGACTCACGGTTGATGGCAGGCCAGAGCAAGTGTGGCTACATCGGGGCAATCATAGAGAAAGTCTGGTTCTGACTCGACGCGACAGGGGAAAAGCGGAGTCCTATATGATCTGGATCCCCCACGATAGACAAGGAAGCGTGCTGAGCTGCGGGCACTGGACGGCACCAAGACTTCCAGCTTTTCCCATCGGCGATGTAAGTCCTCCGTGCTGGACGATTGTCGCCAGCGAGAGTCCTACTCCAAAGCCTTCTCTCCCGACGCGTAACCTCGCTGCAGGAACCAACTTCGTAGAGTTCACAGCGGACGATGGTAGCCGACTCAAAGCGTCCTGGTGAGCCTTGCTCGGGTTTTTGGCGACGGTGGACCTAGTCCTGCGCCCCATGTCACATCCAGGCGCGCTCTTGCCGACGACAATTGCCCTTCAGCTCACCTAACGCCTGATAAGTCCCGATTAACGCGCAAACCGGAGGTGTGGAATCGCCCGCGAGAACGCATCGGAAGATGTCCGGTAACCCGACTAATCGGGAGTTGGCAGGCCGTGTAGGCTGGTATGCGGACAGATGTCGACAGATTTCTCATGGACTGCCGGGGCTAGTCGACAATGCTGTACTCCAAGTAGGGCCGCGAAATCTTGACGATGAGGTCCCGGCCGTCTTCGACAAGCGTCACCCGACCCTCCTTGTCGCGTTCTGGTCGACCGACCGCCTTGAACTCGACATCTACCTTAATGTAGGGACACCCTTTCAGGACGTAGGTCCTGCGCGTGCCCGTTGAGAGGCCACCCTCCGTTGTATAGACCCGCAGCAAGTCGTCCCGAGTCATTCCCGGCTTAATGTCATACGTCCAGCGAAGTACACTGGACACCCACTGCGTGTGCTCCACATCAAGAGGAGGAGCACCCTCCAACGTGACAAATTCAGGTGGATGTCCCGTACTTGTGTTGTGCTGAATTTCATAGCGCGTGTTCGCAATTTCGTTGACATGTTCCCGGTCGTAATTTGTCTTGCTGAGGTGGTCGAGCAAGAGCATGGCCGCCGTTGGTCTACGGTCGGTGTTCGCAGTGATGAGTTGAGGAGCGGCAAATGCTAGGTTCAATATCAACATAATCTGTCTTGCTTTTTCAGGTGAGTTCAAGTCTTCCGTGGAAAGACTTCTAATAACTGCAAGGGCCGCCATATCGCCCGCCCGATTCAGGACCTTTTCATCAGAACCTGTATAGGAAGGGTGAGACAGCACTCTGAAAACTGCGGCTTTGGTCTCGCAAAAGGAATCGAAATCATCGTTTGAGCATTCTTGTGCAACCGCCGTGTAAGTCAACAGAATAAACATGACTGGCAAGAGGAATCTTTTCATCGTCGGCCCCCATCACCGGAATGTCCCTTAGTAGAGATGCACAATATCTCTCCGAAGGACACTCTTAGCACAGATAACTGGCCAGTGCCCGATTAACGCGCTTATCGGAAACTGACCCACTACCGAACCACCGGCCGCCATGCGGGTTGCTCGGCAGACGAGCCCTGCACGCCGGAAAGAGAAAAGGCTTGCTGGGGATTTCGGAATCGGGTTATAAGCGGCGGATTCAAGCGCGCCCGGCGCGCGCTGAAGCCGCTCGATGAGCGAGACCTTCGAACCCGCCACACCGTCTGCCGTCGCGGCGCCGGCGACGAACGCCGCAACGAGCTGGCTCTGGAACAAGGACCTGGCTCCCGTTCCGCGCGAGAAGCGCACCTGGGGCACTTACAACTACGCCGCGCTGTGGGTAGCGATGAGCGTCAACATCCCCACCTACATGCTGGCAAGCGGCATGATTGCCGGGGGAATGAACTGCAAGCAGGCCATTTTCACCGTCTTTCTAGGCAACGTAATCGTGCTGATCCCCATGCTGCTCAACGCGCACGCCGGCGCGCGCTATGGAATTCCTTTTCCGGTGCTTGCCCGATCGTCCTTCGGCGTGCTCGGCGCGAATATTCCCGCCATCTTGCGCGCGCTGGTAGCTTGCGGCTGGTTTGGGATTCAAACGTGGATCGGGGGCGAGGCCATCAATACGCTGTTGGCGGCCATCATGCCCGGCTGGGACCATCGCTGGGTCTGCTTCTTTCTTTTCTGGGCGCTGAATCTGGCGGTCATCCTGCGCGGCATTGACACGATTCGCTTCTTGCAGGGCATCACTGCGCCGGCCTTACTCCTGCTGGGCCTGGCCATGCTCGGCTGGGCTTACCGTAAGGCGGGCGGGTTCGGGCCGATGCTGTCGGCGCCGTCGAAGTTCCACACATCAAGTGAATTCTTCGCGTTTTTCGTGCCGTCTCTCACCGGAGTGGTCGCGTTCTGGGCCACGGTGGCGCTCAATATTCCCGACTTCACGCGCTACGCGAAAGGCCAGCGAGAGCAGGTGCTCGGCCAAGCGCTGGGCCTACCGACCACCATGACGTTCTACGCGTTTATCGGCGCGGCGGTCACTTCCGCCACGGTCATCGTCTTCGGCTCCGCCATCTGGGACCCGGTGGTGGTGCTCAGCCGCCTGGGGAACCCCATCGCCGTGGTCATCGCGATGATCGCGCTCCTGCTCGCCACACTGAACGTCAACGTGGCGGCCAACGTGGTCTCGCCCGCGAATGATTTTTCCAATCTCTATCCCCGCCGCATCAGTTTCAAGATCGGCGGCCTGATCACCTGCGTGGCCGGCCTGCTGATGCAGCCCTGGAAGCTCCTCGCGAGTTACGGCAACTACATCGTCGGCTGGCTCGTAGGTTATTCCGGTTTCCTTGGACCGATCGCCGGCGTGATGATTGCGGACTACTACTTGCTCCGCAAGAAGATCATCGTGAGCGAAGATCTCTATATTCGCGGCGGCTTCTACGAGTTTTCCCGCGGCTGGAATTGGCGCGCAGTGGGCGCGCTCGGCGCCGGGATCGCCGCGGCGTTGGCGGGCCTTGCCATTCCCGCGCTTCGAGGTTTGTACCATTACGCGTGGTTTGTCGGCTTCGGCGTTTCGTTCTTCGTTTATCTTGCCGTGATGCCGCGCCGCAAGCCACGTTGACCGAGGTAACGCCGGATCCGCCGCAGCAGCCGCAGGAACATCGCTTCGGTGAGCTTGCCCGTAAACGTGTTCTGCTGGCTGGGATGATAGGAAGCGAAGAGGCGCGGCAGCGCGCCAGGAAGTTGGTAAGTCGCGCCATGGCCGAAGCCGTAGGCAGCGAGGCTCTCGATGAGTCCTTGCTCCTTGAGAGCGGCCAAATAGGCGCGCATGGCAATGCTGCCGAGTGCCAGAACAGCGCGCGGGCGGATCAGGTCCAGCTCGGTTGCGAGATACGGGCGGCAGTTCAAGATTTCTTGTGGCAGCGGTTTGTTGGCGGGAGGGGCGCAGCGAATCGCTGCGGCGACGTAAGCGTCCTTAAGCTCGAGTCCGTCGCCCCGCCGCACGGAAGTCGGCTGATTTGCGAAGCCTGCGCGATACAGCATCTTGTATAGGAAATCGCCGGAGCGATCGCCGGTAAAGACGCGTCCGGTGCGATTCCCGCCATGAGCGGCGGGGGCCAGGCCCAGGATCAGCAGTCGAGCTTGAGGATCGCCGAAGCCGGGCACGGGCCGCCCCCAATATTCCCAATCGAGGAACGCGCGGCGTTTTTCGCAAGCCACTTGCTCGCGATAGCGCACGAGCCTCGGGCATTTCCGGCAGGAAACGATCTCGGCGTTGAGCACGTCTAGCGATTTGGCGGGCGCCGGCACGTTAAAAAAATCCCATCGCGCTGCAATACCGAATCATCTTACAGTGTAGGCGAGCGGATCGGCTCCGGGCAGTCGAATTTGAAAAACGGCGGTCCCCGCAGCAAGGGAACTCGATGGAACCCAAGCGCGAAAAAATTCTGATCGTTGAAGGCGACCCGGCTTCCCGCCAGCGGATGCTCGAGCAGGTACGCGCGGCGGGTTACGAAGCGTCGGCCACCGAATCTGCGGAAGAGGCATTCGAAGTGGTGAAGAATGTGGCGTTCGACCTCCTGCTGCTCGACGCCAATCTTTCGCGGCTTGATTGTTGCGAGGTGCTGACGGAGATCAAGGGTTCGGCGGCAACTTCGGCGGTGCGCGTGATTCTGCTTTCATCCGGCGGAGCGCCCGAGCGCAGCCGCGGCATCGATATGGGCGCCGACGACGTGATTTCGCGGCCATGGGACGCGATCGAATTGCTGGCTCGAATCCGGGCGCAGTTGCGGGCCAAGCGCGCCGCAGACGATCTGCGCGAGAAAATGACGATTGCGGAAGAGGGCCAACAGATCGCGCACACCGCGTTCGAAGCCCTCGCCGTCACGGAGAAGATGACGCGCGACGCCTTCACGCTCGATCGCGCGCTCCGGATCGGGGTCGGGGCGGTTTTTGCGATTGCCGTGGTGATGGCAATCATTTTCTTCGTCTCTTCGCACCGCGCCGAGAAGCAAAACCAGCTCGCAACTGCTGCGATCGTGCGTCTCGAAGGCAGCCTGAGCCGCCAGGGAGACCTGCTGGCGCAAACAAGAAAGCTCCACGCGCAGGGAGACGCTTCCGACATGCCCGCTGCCAAACAGCAGTTGCAGCAACAGGCGGATCAACTCCGGGCCAAGATGGCAGACGCGTCAGCAGCGGAAGTGACTTCGCTGCAACGCCAGCTCGATCAGACAACTGCCCGCCTGAAGCGGGTCGAACAGGGAAGCGACGCCGGTCGCAGCTTCATCCCCGCTGACGTATCCAGCGTCTGCCTGCTGCACGTTTCCGTAGCGTTCCGGGAGAAGGCCAGCGGGAAACGACTTCGCTTCGCTGGAATCAATCCGCAAGGTGAGCCGCTGCACGATAGCGAAGGCCATCCCATTTTCACCGCCGAAGGCCCAGGACCGGAGGTCCGCGTGGAAGTGTTCGGCACGGGCTTTCTGGCCGCGGCGGGCGGCCGTGTGGTCACCAACCGTCACGTTGCCCAACCGTGGTGGGCAGACGAGGATCTTGGCTCTCTCATAGGTCAGGGCGTTCAACCTGAAATCGCCACGCTTCGGGCCTATTTCCCCGGCATTCCGCATTCCTTCCCCGCCGAGATCCAGGAAATATCGAAAGAGGTGGACCTGGCATCCATGCGGGTGGACCTCGGGGGCACACAGCTTCCGGTGCTCGGTCTCGACGCCAACAAGAAGGCCGCTGCCAGCGGGGAGCCGATTGTGCTGATGGGCTACGCCACCGGCCTTGCGGCGTTACTGGCACGGACGGACGAGGCTACGGCGCAGCAGATCGTCTCCAGTAACAGCGGGGATCCCTCTGCAATCGTCGAAGAACTGGCGCGACGCAAGCTGATTCGCCCTCTCATCACCCAGGGCCACATCGGAGATGTGCTGCCGGATAAGATCGTGTTCGACGCTCAGACCACCTCCGGGGGTTCCGGGGGTCCGCTGTTCAACGCTGACGGAAAGGTGATTGGCGTCACATACGCGGTGCTTAAGGACTTCGGCGGCTCAAACCTCGGCATACCCATCCGCTATTCGGAGCCGCTGCTCTCGCACTAATGGTGGGCTCTTTCCCGACCCGGGAATTCAGAGTTGCAGCAAATTGACAGCCAAGCGACGCAGCGACTAGCATAGGGCAGCGATTTTCTCTGCATTGCCGGAGATTGCCGTACACTCTTGCCCGTGCACGCCGAGTCCAACTCGGGGAGCGTTCTGGACCGCATTGTCGAAGCGCGGCGCCAAACGATCGCGCATCGCAAGCGCGTCCTTCCGCTCGTCGCGCTGAAGATTGCGGTTGAGAAGAAGTCTGCGCCGCCACTCGATTTTGCGAACGCGCTTACGCATTCCGCCTTCAATTTCATCGCCGAATTGAAGAAGGCATCACCCTCGCGAGGACTGCTCCGCGAGGACTACCATCCGGGTCCGCTCGCCTTGGCGCTCGAGCAGGCGGGGGCCGCCGCGCTCTCGGTCCTAACGGAAGAGGATTTTTTTCAGGGCTCTCTCGCGCACCTGAAGGAAGCTCGCAAGGCCACGCAGATTCCCATTCTGCGCAAGGATTTCATCGTGGACCCTTGGCAGGTATGGGAGGCGCGGGCCGCCGGGGCCGATTCCTTTCTACTGATCGCGGCGATCCTCGATGACGCGACGTTGCGTGAACTGTTGGAGCTCGGTCGCCAATTGAAGATGGAACCGTTGGTGGAAATACACTCAAGGGAAGAAGCGGACCGCGCGCTTGCAGCCGGGGCGCGCATTGTAGGGGTAAACAACCGCGACTTGAAAAATTTCCAGGTGAGTCTCGAAACGTCTCTCCAGCTCATCGATGCGATCCCGGACGATTGCATCGCCGTGAGCGAGTCCGGGTTGGGCTCGCGCGAAGATCTCGAGCGCCTGCGTGGGGCCGGCTTCGATGCCTTTCTCATCGGCGAGCATCTGATGCAACGGTCCGATCCCGGCGCGGCCCTGCGAGAGCTTTTGGAGCCGGCGGCGAAGGGCCGGCCAATGCGCGCTTCGAGCGAATAGACAGATGGTGAAGGTGAAAATCTGCGGAATCACGAACTGGACCGATGCCAAGCTGGCGCTCGATGCCGGCGCGGACGCCCTCGGCTTGAATTTTTATGCCGCGAGCCCGCGCTACATCTCTCCGGAGGAAGCTCGAGGGATCGTGCGCCGGCTCCCGCGGCGCATTCATACGGTGGGCGTGTTTGTGGATGCGCTCGAAAACGCGATTCTCGGAATCGCGCGAGCCGTCAATCTCGAATTCCTGCAATTGCACGGCGAAGAAACGCCGCGAGTGGCGCGGGCGCTGGCGCGCTCGTATCCCGTCATCAAAGCGTTCCGGGTGCGAAGCGATTTTCTAGCACGAGAGCTTTCGCGCTACTCCGCGGCGAGCGCCTTTCTGCTGGACGGTTTTGAGTCGGAGCGGCGCGGGGGTACAGGCAAAACGTTCGACTGGGGCGTGGCGCGGCAGGCGAAGCGCTACGGCCCAATCATTCTGGCAGGCGGCCTGACGCCCGCGAACGCGGCGCGCGCCATCGCGGCCGTCCAGCCGTTTGCGATCGACGTTTGCAGCGGTGTGGAATCAAAGCCCGGAAAGAAAGACCCGAGGCTCTTGAAAAAGTTGATGCGCGCCGTCGAAACCTCCGAGGGCAGACTTTCATGAGCGCCGTGGCAGCGGCTTGGCCGGACGGCCGCGGCCGCTTTGGACCTTACGGCGGCCGCTACGTCCCGGAAACGTTGATGGCGCCTCTCGAAGAGCTCGAGAGCGCCTACGCCGAAGCGTGCGCGGATCCGAGCTTTCAGGCCGAGCTCGATTCACTGCTGCGGAATTTCGCCGGCCGCCCGACTCCGCTCCAGCTTGCCTCGCGGCTCAGCGAGCATCTGGGCGGCCCGCGAATCTATTTGAAGCGCGAGGATCTGCTGCACACCGGGGCGCACAAAATCAACAACTGCCTGGGCCAGGGGTTGCTCGCCGTCCGCATGGGCAAGCGCCGGATCATTGCCGAAACAGGCGCAGGGCAGCACGGAGTAGCCACGGCCACGGTCGCCGCGCGCCTGGGCCTCGAGTGCGTGGTGTACATGGGCACGGAAGACATGGAACGCCAGCGGCTCAACGTCTTCCGCATGCGCCTGCTCGGCGCCGAAGTCGTCGGAGTCCATTCCGGGAGCCGCACGCTCAAGGACGCCATCAATGAAGCGATGCGCGATTGGGTCACCAACGTCCGCACGACGCACTATCTTCTTGGCTCCGTGCTCGGCGCGCATCCCTATCCGCAAATGGTTCGCGATTTCCATCTGGTGATCGGCCGCGAGGCCCGCAAGCAGATTCTGGAGGCCGAAGGCCGCTTGCCCGATTTTCTTTTCGCCTGCGTGGGCGGCGGGTCGAACTCGATTGGATTGTTCCATCCGTTTCTCGGCGACGCAGGCGTCAAGATGGTGGGAGTGGAAGCTGGCGGACGCGGGACGCGTCTCGGCGAGCATGCTGCGCGCCTTTCTGCCGCGACAGGTTTCGCCGGCGCAAAGCCCGGGGTGCTGCAAGGGACTTATACTTACGTGCTGCAAACGACCGATGGTCAAATCTCGACAACCCATTCCGTTTCGGCGGGGCTCGACTATCCGGCCATTGGACCCGAGCACGCCTGGCTGGCCGAGCAAGGCCGCGCGGAATACGCGGCCGCGAGCGACGACGCGGCCATTGACGCCGCCCGGACCCTCTCGCGCCTCGAAGGGATTATCGCCGCGCTCGAGCCGGCCCACGCGCTCGCGGAGTTAATTCGCCGAGCGCCGCAGATGAAGCGCGAAGAGATTGTGATCTTGAATGTTTCCGGCCGCGGCGACAAGGACATGGAGATCCTTTCCCGCTATGTCTGAGCGCGCCGCATCGACACCGCGAACGGCGGCCAGCACGCGCATTGCGCGCCGCTTTGAGGAGCTGGCCCGTCTCGGCGAGCTGGGTCTGATCGCCTACGTGACGGCGGGCGATCCGTCGCTCGAAGCAACCCAAGCCATCGTGCTTGCTGCGGCCGAAGCGGGCGCCGACGTCATCGAGCTTGGCGTGCCTTTCAGCGATCCGCTGGCCGACGGCCCGACGATTCAGCGCGCCAGCGAACGAGCCCTCCGCAGCGGCACCACCCTCGCGGGCGTGTTGAGCCTTGTCCGCGAATTGCGGGCTCGGACGGAGGTTCCGCTGGTTCTGTTCAGCTACTTCAATCCGATATTGCAGATGGGGCTCGAAGAGTTCGCATCGCGAGCGGCCGACGTGGGCGCCGACGGGGTTCTCGCCACCGACCTGACTGTGGAAGAATCGGCCGAATATCGCGCGGCCATTCAGGGGCGCGGACTCGATACGATTTTCCTCGCGGCGCCGACCTCGACCGATGCACGGCTCGAGCGAATCGCTGAATCCTCAAGCGGCTTCTTGTATCTGATATCCCGTACGGGTGTTACCGGGGCGAAGGATTCGCTGCCGGAAGATTTACCGGCGCTCGTGCGCCGAACCCGGCGCTTCACGCGGCTGCCGATTGCGGTGGGCTTCGGAATCTCGCTGCCCACGCACGTTTCCGTGCTCGGCGGACTGGTGGACGCGGCGGTAGTGGGCTCAGCGCTGGTGGCGGAGATCGAAAAAGCGCCCGGAATCGAAGCGGCGGCGCGCGCAGTGGCGGACCGCATCCGTACCCTCAAGCGAGCCGCGCGAGAAGGAATCAGCCGGCGGGAATCCGGCCCTCAGCGCGGGTGGCCCGAATGACCATCGACGATTGGCGCCGCAAGATCGATGAGATCGACCGCAAGCTTGTCGAGCTGCTCAGCGAGCGAGCGCGCTGCGCCATCGCAATCGGCCACATCAAGCGCGATAAGGGGCTCCCCGTTTATCAGCCGGAGCGCGAACTCGAGATCTTGGAGAACGCGGAGCGAGTGAATCAGGGTCCGCTTGCCGATACCGCGATCCGCCGCCTGTTCGAGCGAATTCTGGACGAAGCGCGCTCGATCGAGCGGACGGCGGGACCGAGCGAGCCTGCCGATCCAACGAAAGATTCTTGATTCGTCGCGACGGCGATCGTTTCAGCCAGGGAGAAGTTCATGGTAGTCGTGATGCAGGAAAGAGCCAGCGAGGAACAGATCGAGCACGTGATCGCCCGGCTGGTCTCCATGGGGTTTGACGTGCACCGCTCGACGGGCGAGAGCCACACGGTCCTCGGCGCCGTCGGCGTCCACCCGGAATTTGATACGCGCGATATCGAATTGCTCGAAGGCGTGCGCGAAGTCGTGCGAATCACGCAACCCTACAAGCTTGCGAGCCGGGCCTTTCGTGCCGAGGGCACGATTGTGGATTTGGGAAAGGGCGTGCGCGTCGGCGGGCCCGAAGTGGTGGTGATGGCGGGCCCATGCGCGGTGGAATCAGCGGAGCAAATCTCGCAGATTGCCGAAAGCGTCGCGCGGATGGGTGCGCGCGTGTTGCGCGGCGGGGCCTTCAAACCCCGGTCGTCACCCTACTCCTTCCAGGGCCTGGGAGAGCAGGGATTGAAGCTGCTCCGCCAGGCCGCCGACAAGAATGGCTTGCTGGTGGTAAGCGAAATCATGGATCCGTCGCAGGTGTCGATGATCCAGGAATACGTGGACCTGCTGCAGGTGGGCGCGCGCAACATGCAGAATTATCATCTGCTGCGGGCGCTCGGCGAAGTGCGCAAACCGGTATTGCTGAAGCGCGGGATGTCCGCGATGATCGAGGAGTTGCTTTTAAGCGCGGAATACATCATGTCGGGAGGCAATTACGACGTGATTCTCTGCGAGCGCGGCATTCGCACGTTTGACACCAACACGCGCAACACGCTCGATATCGCCGCCATACCGGTGATCAAGAAGCTTTCCCATCTGCCCATCGTTGCCGACCCTTCGCACGGCACTGGACGTCGCGACAAAGTGGCGCCCATGGCGCGCGCCGCTCTGGCCGCCGGCGCGGACGGCCTGCTGATCGAAGTCCACCACGACCCGGAGCACGCCCTTTCCGACGGCGCGCAGTCCCTTTTCCCCGATCAATTCGCGCAGCTCATGATCGAGCTTCGCGCCATCGCCCCAGCGGTGGGCCGCCGCATGGCGCAGAAATGAGCGCTGCCGCGCCGTTTGCTCGCGTCGCCGTTCTCGGCACCGGCCTGGTCGGCGGATCTTTTGCGCTTGCGGTGCGTCGCGCATATGAAGACGTCCGCATCGTGGGTTGGGACCGCGAAGGCATCCTCCGAAAGGCCAAGGCGCGCGGAGCAGTCGACGAGAGTTCTACGGACCTTGGAATCGCGGTGGGCAATGCCGACCTGGTCTACATCGCCCTGCCGGTGGTCGCAGCGCTCGAGGTATTGCCCGCCGTGGCGGTACACGCGGGCGCCGGCGCGTTGGTCACCGATGCCTGCAGCACGAAGGCAATGCTCTGCCGTGCCGCCGAAAAGCATTTCCGGCTGGGCGCGTGCTTCCTCGGCGGGCACCCGATGGCGGGGCAAGAGATTTCCGGGATCGAGAATGCCGACCCGGAGTTGTTCCGCAGCGCGCGCTACGTCTTGATCGCAAGAGAGCATGACCGCGACTCGCGCATCCGGAAATTTGCGGCGCTCGTCCGCAAAATCGGCGCATCGCCTTACTGGTGCGATGCGGAAACGCACGACTGGGCGGTGGGAATCGTCTCTCACCTTCCCCAGCTCGTATCGGTGGCGGTGGCACGCGTGGTGCTCGACGAAACGGATGAGACCGGCCTGCCGCTCTCGCTTTCCGGGAGCGGCCTGCGCGATTTCTTGCGCCTTGCGGGAAGTCCCTACGGCATCTGGCGCGACATCTCGCTTACCAATACGGACAATATTGCTCGCGCGCTCGACCGGCTGGCGCAGGCAGTCGAGCATCTGCGCAATCGCCTGGCGAGCAAGGAGCTCGAAGATGAGTTCCGCGCCGCGAATGAACTCTACAAAACCCTCCGCGAATTGCAGTAGACTCAGTGGCTCCCGGCGGCATTCGCGTCGGGCCGAAGATGCACGCAAGCGATCGAAAAGCCCGCGCGGTTCTCGAGCGCCCGCTCCCCTTCGGAGGAATTTAGGAGTCCAGGATGGATAAGCGCGTAGCCGACGCTGACGCGGCCGTCGAGCGCATCCGCGACGGCGCCACAATTCTGCTCGGAGGCTTCGGTCTGTGTGGAATCCCCGAAAACCTGATCGCAGCTCTGCGACGCAAGGGTACGAAAAATCTCACGCTGGCCTCGAATAACGCCGGCGTGGACGGCTTCGGCATCGGCCAACTGCTCGAAACGCATCAGGTGAAGAAGATGATTGCGAGTTACGTCGGCGAGAATAAATTGTTCGAGCAATTGGCGCTGAAGAAGGAAATCGAAGTCGAGCTGAACCCGCAAGGCACTCTCGCGGAGCGCATTCGCGCGGGCGGCGCCGGCATCCCTGCGTTCTACACACCCACCGGGTACGGCACGATGGCGGCGGAGGGAAAGGAAATCCGGGAATTCAAGGGACGGCCCCATGTGTTGGTGCATGCCCTGCGCGGCGATTTCGCCTTCATCAAAGCCTGGAAGGGCGACCGATGGGGCAACCTCGTCTATCGCAAGACCGCGAGGAACTACAACGCTCCGATGGCCACCGCCGCCGATTACTGCATCGCCGAGGTGGAGGAGTTGGTCGAGCTTGGGGAGCTTGACCCCAATGCCATTCACACGCCGGGAATTTTTGTCGATGCCATCTTTCAGGGGACAAATTACGAAAAGCGGATCGAGCGGCGCACCGTCCGCAAACGATCCTGAGCTTGGGGGGAAGGGGTATGGCCGCAGCGGAGATGGACAAACGGGAGCTGATTGCGAGGCGCGTGGCGCAAGAACTGCACGACGGCTATTACGTCAACCTCGGGATCGGGCTGCCGACACTCGTCCCAAGTTTCCTCCCTCCCGGCGTCGAGGTGGTGCTGCAATCGGAGAACGGAATGCTCGGCGTGGGGCCGTATCCGTTCGAGGGCCAGGAAGATCCTGACCTGGTCAACGCCGGGAAAGAAACCGTCACGGAAATTCCGGGCTCCTGCTACTTTTCGAGCGCGGACTCATTTGGAATGATTCGCTGCGGCCGCATCGACGTCACGGTTCTCGGCGCGCTCCAGGTGGACGAAAAAGGCAATCTGGCGAACTGGGCGATCCCGGGAAAAATGCTGAAGGGCATGGGCGGGGCCATGGATCTTGTCGCGGGCGCGAAGCGCGTGATTATCGCGATGGAGCACTCGACGAAAGAAGGAGAACCGAAGATTCTGAAACGGTGCAGCCTGCCTCTCACGGGAGTGGGCGTCGTGAAACTCATCGTGACGGAACTGGCCGCCATCGAGGTGACGCCGGAAGGCCTGCTGCTTCGCGAGCTGGCTCCCGGCGTAAGCCCGGACGACGTGCAGAAGGCCACCGAGCCGGCGCTGCGCCGCGCGCCGGACTTGAAGACCATGTCCCTGTGACAACATGACGCAACGCTGCCGCTCCGCGAGTCCGATTGGTTGGCTCAAGGCTTGCTTCGGGAATCGATGGTCCACCCGAGCGATAACTCTTGCGCGGCGGCGGGTGGCCCGGAAACGGCCTTTGGGATAACATCAGGCAACAACAACTTGGGTAAGACATGCAACCGCATTCAATCGTCGTGGTCAACCTGCATAGTCCCAAAGAAAAACTTTGGGGCGAGCTGATCGACATGAACATCGCTGGAATTACCGTGCGGGGTGTGGACCTGGGTGCCTTCGACGATTTCGTTCGCCAGGTGTTGCATCCGGAAGGCGAGCGAATCGGTTTGCCCACTTTGTTTTTCCCGATGGTGCGGGTCGAGCGGGTCGCCCTCGATGAGCCGCGCGGATCGATCCCGTCGATGGCAGAGTTGTTCGAGCAGAAAGTGGGGCGATCGCTCCTGGACTATCTCGCCACTTTTGCCTGACTTCGGCCCTGAAAGAACCCGGAATTACGCGTCCACAAGTTGCCCATAAGTTGATGGACAAGCGCATCCTCACCGTCCCGAATCAGCTCACCTTCCTGCGGTTAGGCTTTCTTCCTTTTTTCATCATCGCCATCCGCTATGACCGTTACGACTGGGCTCTAGGCATTCTGGTGGCGGCCGGACTCAGCGACGGCCTGGACGGCTTGCTGGCCCGGCGAATGAACCAGCGAACGCCGCTCGGCGCTTATCTCGATCCGGTTGCCGACAAGTTGATGCTTTCGTCTTCGTATTTTGTGCTGGCACTCAAGGGAAAGATCGCCTGGTGGCTCGCGATTCTGGTGCTAGGCCGGGACGTCCTGCTCCTGGTGGCCTGCGCGGCCATTCTGCTGACGCTGGGCTACCGGCCTTTTCCGCCCAGCCCTTACGGGAAAGCCACCACCTTCTTCGAAATCCTGTTGGTCCTGCTGGTGATCCTGATCGCCCTGACGGAAAATCACTGGTTGCTGATGGCACGGACCGTCTGCGTCTATTGCGTGGCCGCCTTGGTGATTTTTTCCGGATTCCATTACAGCATCATTGCCGCCCGTCGTCTCCACACCGAGTCTTAACAGGGTTGCAGGTGAGCTGGGGCCGCCGCAAGACACAAACGGCCGAGCGTTTAGTGCGTGCGGAAGTAGTACAGCAGCATGAAGGAGAAGCTGGCCAGAATCACGAAGGCGGTGCCCCAACCAAGCAGGTAAGCGACCTTGCGCTCCTCCGCCGATGCGGGTTGGCGATCCAACATCACTTTTCCGAGAAAGAAGCCGGCCCCAAGGCCTCCGAGATGTGCCGCGTTATCGATACCCGGCATCAAGAACCCCAAGACGGCGATGTAGATGAGCCATTGGACTAAATGACTGCGAAGCATCCGCATGGCAGCGCCACCGCGGCGCGTGGTCAGCGCCAAGAGCACCCCGATGAGCCCGAGCAGGGCGCCCGAGCCACCGACGCTGATTGAACCCATCCTCACGTAGGCCCACAGGCTGCTCAGGACGTAGCCTGCAATTCCGGTCGCCACGTACACAAATAAATAGCGCGCCGAACCGTACGTTTCCTCGATGATCGGTCCCACATCCAGCAACACCCACATGTTGAAGCCGATGTGGAGCAAACTGCCGTGCAGAAAGATCGCCATCACCAGGCGCCAGGGTTGCCTCACGTCAAAGGGAAGCCGAGCCGAAGCGCCCATGCGCGCAAGGACGGAAGGGCTGATTGCCCCCAAATTGAAAAGGCCAAACAGGCTACCCCCAGGCAGCGATAATCCTCCCCCCAGGTGCAGCGTTTGCAGCAGGCCGACAGCGTAGAGCAGGCAGCTCAGGCTCAGGATCGCGTAAGTGACGGGGGACGTCCCCGGCATCAGCTTGCCCAGCGATTGACTTGCGGCGGCGAGAGAAAACGTCAGGCTCGTGCCGCATTGGTGACACCGGGAGGCGTTGGCGCCTACGAGCGTACCGCAAGAGGGGCAGAGGCTCGGCCCCGAGGTCTTTTGGCCGCCGAAAAGGGAGCGCATTTGTTCGCGGAACTGATCCAGCTTCCACTTCCAGCGTGGCGGCAGCGGCACGGGCTTCCTTGCGAGAATCTTCGCGCGTTCCTATAATACTCGAAAAATGAGGAAGAAAGAGTGAAGCGGCGCGCGGCGTCTCGGCCCATCGACAGGCCGACGGCACGTAGATTTTTTCTGCCGGAACCACGCGCGCGAGCTCGCCGGCGTCAGCGGCGCTTCCTTTCGTTCGCGTTGTTCGTGCTTCTGGCGGGCAGTGGTTGCGCTCAGCATCACGCCGTCGCGCGACGCCAGCCGCCTCCCCCTTCCGTTCCTCCCGCCTCCATTCCGCCGCCGGCGGAAGTTGCACCGCCCGCGCCAGGTGAGTGGCTGGAAGAGGGACTCGCATCCTGGTATGGCGTGCCGTTCAACGGCCGGCGCACCTCGAACGGCGAAATCTACGACATGTACCAATTCACGGCGGCGCATCGGACTCTTCCGTTTAACTCCGTGGTGCGCGTCACGAACCTTCGCAACGGCAAACGAACCGAAGTCCGCATCACCGACCGTGGGCCGTTCGTGGCCAATCGCATCATCGACGTCTCGCTCTCCGCTGCCCAGGCTCTCGACCTCGTGGGCCCGGGGACGGCGCCGGTCCGCCTCGAGATGGTTGGTGGTCCGAATCCCACCGCCGGCTTCTTCACCGTGCAAGTGGGAGCGTTCCAGGTCCAGGAAAACGCCGAAAGGCTTCGCGAGTATCTCTCAGCCCGCTACGCTCCGATCGCGATCCAAACCTTCGATTCACCGAAGGGTCCGTTTTACCGCGTGCGCGTTGGCCGCGTGCCAAGCCAGAGCGCGGCTGAGCGATTAGCGGAGCAGTTACACAACACCGAGCAGTTGACAACGTTTGTCGTCCGCCTCGACGAATAGAATCATCCTTGGCGCAGGCCCTTGCATGCGGGCGCGTGGCCGCCTACTTGTGCTTCATCACGTAGACGCCTTCCCAGTCGTCGGGGGGCTCTTCGATCAAGTATTCGTCACAGCGTGCGACAAAAACGATGGACGGACCGTCAATCGGCCAGCGTTCGAGGCACTTCTCAAAAAAGCTCCGAGCCTCGCTCCATCGGCGGAGCTTGTAGGCTTCGTGGCCTTTCCCGAAGATTTCCGCCAACTCCGCCAGTTCACCGTCGCTCTCGCGCCGGCCCATCAGTTCGTAAATCGTGACGGGCAGCATCTTCCCCTTGACGCGAATCAGGTCGAGTTCGCGGACCAGAAATCCCGTGTCCCGCATGCCGATATACGTGGATTCAGAGAGAATGATGTGCGTGGAGTATTCCTTGTTGAGCCCTTCCAGGCGCGAAGCCAGGTTCACCGAGTCGCCCAGGGCGGTGTAACCATAGCGCAGGTCCGAACCCATGTTTCCCACCGAGGCCACTCCCGTGTTGAGGCCTACGCCGATATCGATCGCGGGCCAATTCATCTTCTCCCATTTCTTGTTTAGAACTTTCAAACGCGTCATCATATCCAGGGCGGCTTGAGCGGCACGGTCCGGGTGCCCGGTCTCTTCGAAAGGCGCGCCCCAAATGGCCATCACCGCGTCGCCGATATACTTATCGAGCGTCCCGCGGTGGTCGAAGACGACTTTCGTCATCTCCGTCAGGTAGCCGTTCAGCAGGTCGGCAAGCTCACCCGCGTCGAGACTCTCCGAAATCGTAGTGAAGCCGCGAATGTCGGAAAACATGATGGTGATGGGAGTCTTGCGCGGCTGCACCAATGTGGGATTTGTCAGCAGCCGGCGAATCACTTCCGGACTAACGTACTGTTGGAATGCCCCTCGCACCCGGCGCTTTTCCTTCTCCTCGACCAACACGCGATACAGCGAGACGAAGCTGACGTTGGGCACAAGCGTGAAAACGGCGGGCGTGACGAAATTCAGCCACCACCCATGCAAGAATGCGCCGTAGATGAAGATCGCGAACGGAAACAGCAGCAGGTAGCCCATGGCCATCCACCGCGGCTGGGTGAGCGCCAGCCAGATGCCCAGGGGAATCCCGAATAGAAGGATCATGCCCACGTCCACCAGCACCTGCGTCGCTCCGCGCACCAGGAAACGCTGGTTCAGCATGTTGTCGATGACGTTGGCGTGGATTTCGACGCCGGGAAAATCGATCTTACCGAACGGCGTGGCCCGCAAATCTCCGATCCCTGTGGCCGAAGCGCCCACCAGAACCAGCTTGTCCTTGAAAGTCCCCGGCTGGAAATTCTGGTTCACCACGTCGGCGATGGAGACGTAGGGATACGTCCGCGGTCCCCCCTGGTAGTTGATCAGGAAGCGGCCCACCTCGTCGGTCCGAACCTCGAGATTCGAGCCGAACTCGAGATGGTGGACGCCGGTGCGACTGTAATTCAGGACCACCTGCTCGTTGGGCAGGTTGAGGTAGAGTCGCAGCGCCTGAACATCCAGCGAAGCGTAGACATCCCAGTTGGTTGGGTCCGGGTCCTGCCCGTAAGGGATGGCCAGCAGGGCGCGGCGGACGATGCCGTCCGGGTCGGGCGGAACGTTGAAGAATCCGCAACTTGCTTTGCTGGACGCGATCGCCGAGGTCAGTATTTCGTTATTCGATTCGGCTCCCTTCGGCAAGAGGTCCATGTCTTGATATCCGACCACGAGATTGGCATAGCTCGCCTGTCCCTGTGCGTCTCTGAGCGCCCGCACTTGCGGAAAGGGAAAGAACTGGATCAGGTTCGCGTAGCGATCGAGCGCCTCTTTGGACACTCCGCGCAGATCGGACTCGCTATATAGGAAGTAGTTTCCGAGAACTACCGCCCCGAACCGCAGGATGCTCTGCGCGAATTGCTCGTCGTAGTTGAAATCTTTCTCGGTGGCTGCGATCTCCGCCAGCAGTGCGGGACTCGCCGCCTTCCCCGCTTTCTTCCGGGCATCGAGCTTTTCCTGCAGGCGACGCAGCGGCAAGGCGGTCTGATCGGGCTTACTGAACGTGACGTCGAAAGCGACCACCCGCGCACCGTCTTCACGCAGATGATCGAGCATGCGGGCGAAGTAGATCCGCGGAAAGGGCCATTGCCCCAGGATTTCCTGAGACCGCTGGTCGATATCCACGATGATCAGGCGGGGATCGGGATGGGCGCGGCCCCTCAAGCTGAATCGCGTGTCCAGGGTGGCCAGCTCGAGCCGCGAGATAAAAGCGACGATGGGCGTCGGGCGCTCGCCCAGGAACGTGGCGTAGTAGACCGCAAGGGCCACAAAAGTTACTCCCAGGCTGATGGCAAACGAGACTCGATGTGTCCACCAGTCTCGGAAAATCCCGAAGAGTTTGATCTTGATGGAAGTGGCCATCGGCGCCGGTTTTGGCACGATTCGACTGCCGGCTCCGTCGGCAGCCGGCGTTGATTTCGCGCTAGGCTAACAAACGCGCCGAACCAATTCAAGGCGCGCTGGGTGACGCCGTTCTCGGAAGGAACGGTGGTGTCCTAATTAGGACACTACCGGCGGCTCCATTGTTGAATTCTCTCCCTGTGGGCTATACTGAAGTCTCTTAGCCCCCGGGCGGCTCGATGCCCAACAAGAAGCAAATCTGGTACTACGAAGGCTCGGCGGCGGCGGCCCTCGCCGGACCGCTCAGCGACCAGTATGAACTCCGGCCGGTGCCTCGATCGGTAGCACCGTTCGCCCGGCAGCATCCGCTCGCTCAAACTCGTGACGACGCCTGGAACGAGGCCACAGCGCCCGAAGCGGATGGCGCGCACGTGGTCTGGCTCGCCGATATCGAACGAGACCCTGTGGCAGGCCCTCAGGAAGGGAGCCATGACGAGCCCCGCGTCCGGTGGATCGGAGTCGTTCCGGACACAGCGAATTCCGAGCGCGGCCCTCGAGCCCTCGAACGCAAGAACGGCGCCCCGCACATCTTCGCCTGGCTGACGCGCCACGCACCGTGGGAGTTGGTCGAAAAGACGGTTGAGGCGGCTTTTGAAAACATCGAACTGGCCGCCCGCGAGCGCGCCGTCCGCGAAGAGCTCCGCCGCGCCGAATGGGATATGGAGGAGCTTAATCGCATCGGCATCGCGCTTTCTTCCCAGCAAAGTGTGCACGGCCTGCTCTCCCTGATCCTCCAGAAGTCCCGCGACATCACGGGCGCCGACGCCGGTTCACTCTACCTGTTGGAAGAATCCGAGAGTGGCGAGCGGCGCTTGCGCTTCAAGCTGACTCAGAACGACAGCCGGCAGTTCCCCTTTTCCGAATTCACGCTGCCGCTGACCGAGAATTCCATGGCCGGATACGCGGCCTTGCGAGGGGCTGCGATAAACCTCCGGGACGCCTACGCCATCCCGCCGGAGTACCCTTACCGCTTCAACGACAGCTACGATCGAGAGTCGGGTTATCGCACCCGCTCCGTGCTCACCCTGCCCATGAAGAACGTCCGGGGCGAGGTCCTGGGCGCAATCCAACTGATCAACTGCAAAAGACGCCGCGCGGCGCCCCTCGATAGCCCCGAAGCCGTAGATCGAGAGGTCGTGCCTTTCCCCGAACGCGCGGAACGCCTGGGAATGTCGCTGGCGTCTCAGGCGGCGGTAGCCTACGAAAACAAGAAGCTGTATGGCGAGATTGAGTCGCTCTTCGAAGGCTTCGTGCAGGCTTCGGTGACGGCCATCGAGCAGCGCGATCCCACTACCTCCGGCCACTCCTTCCGCGTGAGCACCCTGACGCTGGCGTTGGCTGAGGCGGTGGACGCCACAACTACCGGTCCCTACTCCGCATCACGTTTCAACCGCGAGCAGATGAAAGAAATCCGCTATGCCGCCGTTCTCCACGATTTTGGCAAGGTTGGCGTGCGCGAAGAAGTGCTGGTGAAGGCCCGGAAACTTTTTCCGTCGCAGCTCGAGCTGGTCCGCCAACGCTTCGACTACATCCGCAAAGACCTGGAGGCGCGCGCGACGCAGCGGAAGCTCGAGGCCGTGCTCGAGCGCGGGCGTGCCGGGGCGGTGCCCGAAATCCATCGCTTGGACCAGGAGTACAAGCTGCGCATCGAGGAACTTGATGTGTATTTGGAGTTCATTCTCCGCGTGAACCAGCCCACGGTGTTGCCCGAAGGAAATTTCGATCTTCTGAATGAGATCGCGCGGCGCTTTTTCCGCGATCCGCGCGGCGTCGAGCAGCCCTACCTCAGCTCCGACGAGGTCCGGCTGCTTTCGATCCCCAAGGGCAGCCTCGATGCCGAAGAGCGCCTGGAGATCGAATCGCACGTCGTTCACACCTTCAATTTCCTCATGCAAATTCCGTGGACGAGTGAACTCAAGGCCATCCCTCAAATCGCCCGGGCCCACCATGAGAAGCTCGACGGCACCGGTTATCCCTACAAACTCCACAGCGACCAGATTCCCTTGCAGACGAAAATGATGACGATTTGCGACATTTTCGACGCGCTCTCCGCCGCGGATCGCCCTTACAAGAAGGCCGTGCCCGTCGAGCGCGCCCTCGCCATTTTGGACTCATCGGTCCGGCAAAAGGAGCTGGATCCGGAACTTTTCCGCCTCTTCGTTGATGCCAAGATCTACGAACGCACCTTGAAGCGGCCGTAAAGCCGCACTGCGTCGGATTGCGCTCCGCACGATCTTCACGCTAGCCCCGATCAAATCCATCCAGAATGGCCATTTTGTGGGCCTTTTCGCAGCTTCGCAAAAGTCACCCTATTCTGGTGAGAAATCCGGGCTAGAATCGCTCTCGTGAATCATCTTCGGACTTTGCTCGTGTCCCTCTGCCTGGCAGGCTGGGCCGCAAGCTCCGCGACGCTCCCCAGGCCTGAGCCGAGGGTGGCCGCGGAAGCGATTGTGCTTCCGCCTCGAGTGGTTGCGGGTCAGGGTGTCACTCTGGCTGTGCTTTCAGCGGAAGGGCGCCTCCTTCCGGGTGTCGCCGTGGAAGTCTCCGGCGGGCGCACGCTGACGACGGATGAAAGCGGTCGAGCGCTCTTTACTGCGCCGGCCGAACGGGGCGTGTTGCTGGCGGATATCCCGGGAACGTCCGTCGAAGCCGCGGCCATCGTCTTAGCGGCCCTCCCTTCGTCCCGGATGGAGGTGAGGCAAGTCCCCAAAATAATTTCTCTCCACGACCGCTTCACTATCTCCGGCAGCGGCTTTCAGGGGCAAGCTGACTTCAACCGCGTACAACTGGGGGAGCATCCTGCGGCTGTCCTCGCAGCCTCGCCGGTTTCCTTGGTTTTGCTCGCCGGCCCCGATACGCCGACTGGACCAGCGCTCTTGGCGGTGAAGTCAGGGGGCGCCGAGGCCAGTGCGTTGACCGAGCTCATCGGCATCGAGTTCGACCCGCTGCGTGACAAAATTGCTCCGGGCGCCAAGGCGCAGCTGCTTGTGCGCATCCGCGGCACCATCAGCCCGCAGCAGCTCGAGGTGCGCAACCTCAGTCCCGCGGTGGTGCGCTTCCGGCACGGCGATGTCCAGTTTGTTACCACAAGCGGAGGAGTGGACAACTCCGCCGAAATCGAACTGCGAGGAGAGCGAGCAGGGAACTTTTCGTTCCGTGTCCGGCTGTGGCCTTTGCCGCCGGATTCTCCGGACCTCGAGGCGACCCGCGAATTCCTCCGAGCTGCACGCCACGCCGCTTCGCCGTCCGAAGCCCGGCAAGTGGAGAAACTGATTCTGCAGATGGAGCGCCGGCCGCCGGACGCGATGCGCGTTCAAAACGAACTCGAGAAGATGCTCGCTGCCCATCCCCAGGGCGATTTCCGCCGTCTTCTCAGGGCGGCTTTGCAAACCCTCGCCGGCCTGTAGCTTGCCGCCCATCCAAGATTGTCCAAAATGAAGGATGCGGATTAGTCCTGGGGGGCCGGCTCGAGCGCCTTGGGTGGCGCAACAGCTTCGGGTAATGCGCCGTCGGCCATCAGCTCGAGTGAGTTTCGCGCGCGGGCCAGCTTGCTATCGGCATCCTCATATGCTTGCTGCGTGTGACGCAGGTGCGTGCCCAGTTTTTCGTACACCTCAGCGAAACAATCGATCTGCCTTTTCAGCCCGGTAAGGCTGCCCAGCAGCCGCTTCGCGTTCTCTTCAAATTTCAGGCCCTTC
The DNA here is from genome assembly GCA_963781005.1 of uncultured Acidobacteriota bacterium. Lineage (GTDB taxonomy): Bacteria > Acidobacteriota > Terriglobia > Acidiferrales > UBA7541 > CAWADX01. Next base: position 2,123,914 of record CAWADX010000001.1, on the reverse strand, counting down.
AAGCTCAGGGCGATGGCGCAGAGGTAGGCGTAGCAGGTGTTCGAAGAAACCGGGAGCACGCGCTTCGTCCGGCAGTATTCGTCGAGGCGCCCGTATTTGCCGTCTTCCGTCATCAATAGTTCGTAATAGACGCTCTCCGAGGGCACAAACATCAACGCAAAGTCCATGGTGTGCTCGTCCGGCAGGATGTATTTCTCGGCGATGGAATCGGCGTGCTTCCGCACGGCCTGCGCAAATTCGCGGCGAGCCCCTTCGCCCGACTCGAGCAGGCGGCGGTAAGCCTCGAGTGGAAATTTGGAATCGATCGGAAGAATGCGGTCTCCGCTGCGAACGATTGCGTCCACGATGTTGCCGGTCGTGAACCGGTATTGCGTCTCGTAAGCGCTCTGCGGCAGCGCATCGGCCAGAAGGGCGTCCAGGGCCACTTCCCCCAGCGAGCCGCGCGTCTTCGCTCCGCTCAGGACGGTCTGAAGCGTTTGCGCAGCCTGCGATAGATCGCGCCCGGCCTGCTGCACCTCTCCGAGCTGCTTGCCCACACGCCCTAAAAGCTCCTGCGAGTTTTTCAATTCGGCGGCCACTGCTTCGTGGGCTTTCGAAACGAGCAGCCCCGAATCCGTCAGGCCCTTCTGAAGCGAGGAGCCCACCTGCCCGAGTTGCTGCGTCACCGACTGGTTTACTTGGCCCAGTTGGGCGGCAAAAGCCTGCGCCTGCGCGGAAAGGGTCGCTTGCATTTCCTGGCGCAGCGCCGCGATTTGGTCTTCCTCGCGCCCGCGGCTCCGCCGGAAAAGCGCCGCCCCGCTCAGACCCAGCAGAACCCCTGCTATTACCGCCACTGTTATCCCAACCACATTCATCGCATGCCTTCCCGCCGCAGTGGGGCTTGGGCGAAACTCGCCCTGTGGCGCGTCTCCGAGTACCACTCAAAGGACGCGCGCCCGCTGCGTGATTTCACTCTAGCGCGAACTTGGCCCGTAGTAAAACGAGGAAGCGAGTTTGGGAGTCCCGAAAGGACCTGCACCAGTCCAGTAGGATATGACGTCCCGCGCTCTTACCAGTTCAGCTTTAGCGCGAACTGAAACTGCCGCGGTCCGATGTCGGCAGTGGGCTGGCCGGCAGAGCAAACGGTTCCGGCGGTCGGATCGCACAGAAGGTTCACGTCGGCCACATTGAACCGATTCAGCAGGTTGAACCCGTCGGCGATAACCTGGAGGTTCCACCGCTCGGTAATCGGAATCTTGCGCGAGATGCGCAGGTCAATCGTGAAGAACCCCGGCTTGTAGAACGCGTTACGCGAGAGGTTTCCCGTGCAGCCAAACGGGGGCGTGGGCACCGCCGGCAAACTCGCGGGGCACACAGTAGGTAGCGAAAAAACGACGCGGGGGATGAATGGTGAACTGGCCGTGCCCGCAGTTCCGGCTGGAGTGCCTTTGGGCGCGACCGACGGGCGGTCCGTGCTGCTCGAGAAGTCCAGGTTCAAATCCTCGCCGGTCAGGATCGCATAGGGGCGGCCGGAGGATACGTCGAAAATGGGGGAAACTGTGAAATTGGCGAGGAGCTTGCGATACCAGCCGCTGTCAGAACCTTTGTAGGGGCTTTCGAAGACGGCGTTGGTCACCCAGCGATGACGCTGGTCAAACGCGGAGTTCGCGCGTTCGGCGCGTGCGTTCCGATTGTCCTGAGGCTCGAGCAGCGATTGCAGGTCCGTCGAGTCGTCTATCGCATGCGAGTAGGTGTAGTTGGAGAATATCTCGAAGTGGTGCGAAAAGCGTTTGGAAACCGTCAGGGTCAAGCCATGGTAGACGGAGTTGCCGGAGGATTCCTGTTGGACGACGTCGCTCCAGGGAACGGGAACCCCCACTCCAGTGGGAAAGCCTGCCACGTGCGCGAGGCTGGTAAGAATTTGCAGCCCGCAGTTCACGTTGCTGGGGAAGCTGAGGCCGCTGCATTGCGGGAACACGCTGTAGAAGGAAGGGTTGGGCCCTGACGGGCGAAAGTCATTGAAGATGGCCGGGGTTCCAACGAAGCCCACGGCGCTTCCGCTGGGAGCTCCGCTCATGCAAGGGCCTGTAAAGCCCGCCCCCAGGATTCCAGGCGCGATCAGGGAGATGCTGCCCCCTCCGGGAGTCGTGACGCAGCCGCCGGCAGCCGCCGTAGCGGGAACCTGAACGATCAGGGGGTTTGTGCCGGGCGTCACCAAGCCCGATAGAACGGCGCTGTTAGCGTTGCTCACCAGAATCGGATCTTCCACAGCGTTGCTGTTGCGGGCGCGGTTCAGGTGCGATCCATGGGTATAGGAATAGGTCACTCCGATCTTGAAATCGTTTGCCAGCTCGCGTTCTACCGTGAGCCCGGCCTGCTGGGCGTAACCGAAAACAAAGTTTCTTGCCACGGGGAACGTGAAGGGCAAGACAGTCAGGGGGATTCCCGCCTGCAGATAATTCTGGTTGATGAAGACAGAGTTGGCGAGGAGCGGGTTGAACCGCTGCTGGTTGGGTTCGAAACCGACGTTCGGGATGCCGGTGGTATTCAGAACGCCTTGGAAGAGGGACGAAGCATTCAGGGCGCCAACGGGATTCAAAGCCAGCGGCAAGGCCGTGGCCGCGCCCGGCGTGAAAATCAACTGCGAAGACAACGCCCCATCCGCCGTGATCGCGTCAAAGGCGATGGCCAGCAGGGGATGATCGTAAAAGATCCCGTAGCCGCCACGAACCACCGTCTTGCCGCTGCCGGTGGGATCCCAGGCAAAGCCGATGCGCGGCGCGACGTTGTTCGAGTCGATGGGAATACCTTCAAAAACTCCCATCGCTGATTCCGCAGCCGCATTGAGCGCCGTCTGGGGCGTGAAACTGGGAGTCCATTCGATGTCGTAGCGCACGCCATAATTCAGTGTGAACCGGGAATTGATTCTCCAGCTATCCTGTGCGAACACACCGAGCGTCTTGTTGTCGAAGGTTCTGCCGGAGCTTCCCGCGCCCTGGATGAAGTCTCCCGGGATTCCCAAGCCGTAGGCCTGGACCGGAGAGAATCCGGGAATAGGCACACCCGCCACTGTACAACTCGCCGTGGGACAGAGCCCCAGGGAGCCGGCTGACAGGCTGCTGAAATCGAAGCGCCCGCCGTAATCGAGCTGGAAGATCTGATCCGTGTTCGAGCGGATCTGAATGAGGTTCGTGTCCCCTCCGAACTTGAACGTGTGGCGCCCGTGCACCCAGGTGAGGTTGTCAGTCCATTGGTCGCGCCGCTCGATGCGATCTACGGAGGAAAAAGGCTCCCGCCCAAAGAAGGCAAAACCGAGCATATTCACGCCGACGTTGCTTCCCCCCGGCAACTCGGAGAAACCGTAATGCAGGCCGCGTCGCGCGAATTGAAAGCGGAACTCGTTGAATAGGTTATCGGAGATGGTGGTCACGTGCTGGGCCACGAAGGCCAGGTCCCTGTATTGATTGAGCGAGGTGCGTGAGCCGGCGTTTTCCCCAAAATTCTGGTTCTGCGCGTTCACCTGAATGCCGGTCACCAGGGAAGGCGAAACGCTTATGCGGAGGAACGTGGTGTTTTTCGCATTCCACAAGTGGTCCAGGCGCAGCGAATACAGGCTCGTACCTTCCTTAACGGGGTAATTGCCGATCAGGCTGCTGAGAGTCACGAACGAAGCCGGCAATGGCGCGAGACCCTGCCCACCCGCGGGACAGGGAATCGGCGTCAGCGTACCAGGCACGCAGGACACCGGAAGCGGAAAACGGGCGCCGGGGCCGGCTCCGCTGACCACGCCCGGATCAATGCCGGCCAGGGCCACACTGGAGCCTGAACCTGCAATTGCGAACAGCTTTTGAATCAAAGCAATCCCTCCGGGCGCGCCCAGAACAGTGGAATTGTTCACGAAGGCTTTCTGATCCGGAGTCAACGGCAGGCTTACTCCCGGTATTGCCGGCGTCGTGGACAAGACCAACCCGAAAGGACCGGTGCCAGGCTGATTCGCGCCGATGTCCGTAAAGCCGGTCTCCTCGCGCCGGGTCGTCTCATAGCTGAAGAAATAAAAAGTCTTGTCTTTTTGAATGGGTCCGCCCAGCGTGGCGCCTGCCTGCACTCGCGTGAACGCTTGCTTCGTCGGCGTTACCGCTCCGGTCAAAGGGTTCACTTGGACGGAGAACGGGTCCTGCGCCTGAAGATCTTTGTGGCGAAAGTAGCCGAAAATATCCCCGTGCGTTTGGTTCGAGCCGGACTTCGTTACGATGTTGATGACGGCTCCGGTGGCGCGGCCGAATTCCGGCATGTAGTTGCTGATAATTTCCTGGAATTCCTGAACGGCTTCCTGCGACACGGTCGAGCGCACGCCGTTCACCGAATTATCCACCGCGTCGGCTCCATCCACGGAGACCTCGTTCGAACGCGCCCGCTGCCCGCCGAAGTTCAACCCGCTCGTGGGAGCTGCACCGATCGAGGGCGCACTATCGCGATTGGCCTGGGAGTTGAGCAGCGTGAAATTGATGTAGTTGCGGCCGTTGATGGGCAGGTTCTCGATCTGGATCGCGTCCACGGTTTGAGAAACCGCGGACCGGGTCGTTTCGACCATGAGAGCCTCTGAGGTCACCGTCACCGTCTGTTCCCCAGCTTGCAGTGAGACGTGCGGGTTGTACTCCGCCGGCACTCCCAGACTGAGAACCAATTCCGAATTTACGAGCTTGGTGAATCCCTTGGCCTCGATTGTCACCGAATAGCGGCCGGGCGGCAGGCCCACGATCTCGTATCGTCCGTTCGAGTCGCTTTCGACGCTGCGCTCCGCCCCGGTGGCCAGGTTTTTCGCGGTGATCTTGGCGTTCGTTACCGCCAAATTCTGTGGATCGAGCACGGTGCCCGAAAGATTGACGGTATTCACCTGGGGATGCGCCGGCGTTGCCGCCAGCAACAATCCCATCGTCACGACGAGGAGGCATACCCAGTCACGCAGACGCATCGCGTCACCCCCCGCTGAATATTGGTTTTCCCAAGGGCGGCTGAGTGAGCCGCTCGTTCCGTCAGGACGACACACACCCGTTAGCCAATGCCGGATGTACTCCAAGCCCCAACCCTTTGCAATAGGAATCTTTCACCACTGAAAGCGTGGGGGCACGGCGGGCCCGCAAGTTGATTCAGGACGGTGCCCCACCCTTCGGGTCTAAGGGCGGGGCCTTCTCTGCCTAACGTTTTCCCGGTTGCTGCTTCTTCAGCCAATCGGCTATCGACCCGTGGCCGCGCTCCACGGCTAAATCGTAAGGGGTCTTCCCATCATCTGCCTTAGCGTCTATGCGACCGCCGTATTCGACGAGCAAGTGCACGATGGCCTCGTTCCCGCCGGCAGCCGCTTCGTGGAGGGGCACAAAACCGCGCTCCTGGCTGGCATTGGGGTCTGCGCCGTGTTCCAGCAAGAGCTTGACGATGTCAACGTCGTGACGAGCAACGGCCCCGTGTAGAGCCGTCACTCGTTGCGAGTTGCGCGCAACCAAACCTACCTGCGCCCCATGGTCGAGCAGAAACTGGACGATCTCACGGTGACCGAAAAACGCGGCAAGCCCCAACGGGTAGAAACCATCCGGTGCAAACGAATTCACCGATTCGGGGTCAGCGTCTATCAGCTTTCGCACTCGTTGTAAGTCCCGGATTGCGGACGCCTCGTAGATGTCGAGCTTGGCCCCGTGCGCAATGAAAACGTTCGCCAAGTCGGGATGGCCGTAGTAGACACTCAGGAGAATCGCCGATGAGCCATTGGGTGCAGTCGCGCCCAGCAGCCGGGGATCTTCCTTCAAGAGGCCCTCAATAGCAGGCTTGTCGCCCGCCCTGATGGCAGCAATGAATTCCTCATTCTTGTTTTTGGACATTTCAGTACCCCCTTGGAGGCTTACTCCCATGTGGATGTTGCGTTCCGGTTTGGGATGGTCTCCGGGCCGCCCGCTATCAGCCGTAAAGACAAAACGGCGATGCAAAAGCCTATTGTCCGCATGGCAGCGGGACAACATTGTGACGGTCAGGGTCCCGCTAGCGCAACTGGACATAGCAGTCAGGCTTTGACTTCAGCCTTTCGCAACCCTAAGATGACAGGGCATGATCGGGGAAACCTTTTCGCACTATCGGATTCTCGAAAAGCTGGGTGGGGGCGGCATGGGTGTGGTCTTCAATGCCAAGGACACGCGGCTGGGCCGCAATATCGCGCTGAAATTTCTGCCGCCGGAGACGGCGGGCGATCGCCAGGCGCTTGACCGCTTTCAGCGCGAGGCGCGGGCTGCTTCGGCGCTGAACCACCCGAACATCTGCACGATTTACGACGTGGGCGAGGCCGACGGGCGGCCGTTTATCGCCATGGAGCTGCTCGAGGGGCAGACGCTGAAGCACCGCATCGGTGGCAAGCCGATGGATGTGGCGCAAGTGGTCGAGCTGGGCATTCAAATGGCGGACGCGCTCGATGCGGCGCATAGGAAGGGCATCGTCCACCGGGACATTAAGCCCGCAAACATTTTCGTCACCGTGCGCGGTCAGGCCAAGATTCTGGATTTCGGTCTGGCCAAGGTCGAGCCGAAGCAGGAGGGGGTGGGCGAGATGCCGGGCATGACTGCGATGCTGGCCGAAACGCGAGGCGTTGCACAGGCAGACTTGACCAGTCCCGGCAGTTCGATCGGCACGGTCGCCTACATGAGCCCGGAGCAGGCACGAGGCCAGGAGTTGGACGCGCGGACGGATTTGTTTTCATTGGGCATTGTGCTCTACGAGATGACCACGGGCGCGCTGCCCTTCGCCGGCGGCACGACGGCTGTCATCTTCGATGGCATCCTGAACGCGACGCCCGAGCCCCTCACCAACATGAATCCCAATGCGCCGCCGGAGCTAGGCCGCATTGTCGCCAAGGCACTCGAAAAGGATCGCGACCTCCGCTGCCAGACCGCCACCGAACTGCGTGCTGACCTGAAGCGGCTGAAGCGCGACATGGACTCCTCCGGGCGCATCGATTCCGCGGCGCGGAGTTCCGTGGCGGCCGCAACCGCTGGCGCGGCACGTCCAGCCGCCGCTCCGAAGAAGAAGACCGTCGCGGTGCTCTACTTCGAAAACCTGAGCGGGGCCAAGGAAGACGAGTATTTCCGCGACGGCATGACCGAGGACATCATCACCGAGCTATCGAAAATCGGGCGGCTGGAGATTTTTCCCCGCTCGGAGATGCTTGCGTTCCGCGACAAGCCCGTGACCGCGCCACAAGTAGGGGAAAATCTGGGTGCGATGTACGTGCTCGAAGGGTCGATCCGGCGCGCGGGGAACCGGCTGCGGATCACGACCCAACTGGTGGAGAGCGCCACGCGCCATTCGGTGTGGGCAGAGCGGTACGACCGGCAGATGGAAGACGTCTTCGCCATTCAGGAGGAGATCTCGCTGAGCATTGCGAAAGCGCTGGAGATCACGCTTTCGCCGCAAGAAGAAAAGGTGATCGCGAAGAAGCCGACCGCTAACCCGGTGGCCTACGACTTCTACCTGCGTGGGCGGAATTACCTGCGGCAGCGGCAGTTCGAGTACGCCCTGGCGATGTATGAGGAGGCCGTGAAGCTGGACCCGAATTTCGCGTTGGCATACGCGGGAATCGCGCACGTCTGGGGCGGGATGCACGAATTCCGTAGCCCAAGCCAGGAGTTCATCGAGAAGGGCCTGGCGGCGTGCACGAAGGCGGAGTGGCTCGCGCCGGATCTGCCGGAGCTGTTCTCCGCCCAGGCGCGCATCCGTTACGCGCAGCAGCAGTATGAGGACTGCATCCGGTTGGCACGCCGGGCCATCGAGATGCGGCCCGAATGCGAAGGAGCCCACGATGTGCTGGGGCGGGCCTATTTCGCCTCCGCGCGTTACGAGGACGCGGCCCAATTGGCCGAAAGTGCACTGGAAGTGGTCAGTAGCGATTACAACGCGCTCGTCCCGCTGATCAATTCGCTCGAGCGGCTCGGGCGCATTGCGGATGCGGAGCGGCTACGCCGGCGCGAGAAGGAAGTGCTCGAACACCAGCTCCAACAGTTTCCCGACGACGTCCGGGCGCGCATCCTGCTCGCCGCCGACCTGGCAAACCTCGGCCAGCCCGAAGACGCTGTGTTGCACGTCAGGATCGCGGTGGCCATGCGTCCTACGGACGCCAACGTCCTCTACAACGCTGCGTGCACCTACGGGCTGCTCGGAATGAAGGTGGACGCGCTGGCGCACTTCCGGCGGTCCATCGAAGCAGGATACTCCAACGCGCCCTGGTGCACGAACGACCCCGACCTGAAAATCCTGCACGACGACCCTGAATTCAAAAGGCTCGTGGCGGAGGGAACAGATCCCAGGGCCAGCTAGCGGCCAGTTCGTGGCGAGCCTACGGGTGGGGTTTTTCGTTCTCTCCCAGACCTAAGTACGACTTCCCGAATGCACGGGCACCGCACAGTAGCTACCTTGCGTAAAGCCCTCCGATTCCACGCCGAAGGCGTGGTCAAATCGTGCTCGATAGTTTTCCCAGGCGACGGTTGCCGTCAGCTCCACGAGCTGTGCATCGGTGAACTTCTCGCGCAGCTTCGCGAACAGCGCATCCGCAACCCCGACGGGAGTTTGCGTCATGGCATCTGCGTATTCCAGCATCAGTTTCTCCGTCTCCGAGAACAGCGAACTGGTTCGGTAACTGGGTAACTCTTCAAGCTTCTCTTGCGTAACGCCGCTTTTTCTGCTGACCGCAGAACCGATGTCAATTCAAAAAGGGCAGCCAATGAGCGTGGCGACGCGCAACTGCGCCAGGTCCTTGAGGGCTGCGTCCACCAGGTGACTGGAGGCGAAAGATTGTTCCATCTGGCCGTAGCCCCAAAGGAGCTTGGAGTGATGAGCGACGAGTTGCACGGGCATGACGACTCGGCCAATCTTTCGTCTCGTCAGCGCATAGACGATTCGCGTAAATAGCCCGCTCAGCAACCCCTGCTTGCTTGGGTCAGCCCCGCGGATGCGTGCCATTGCCTTCACCTCCTGGAGGATTCGCCAAAGAGTGTACTCCGAACGAACTCGTCTGGCTCGTGCGAGCGCTTCTAACGGCAGGCATGCCGCGTCCGCAAAGCGATTCCAGATGATTGACTCGGTTCACCGTGATCCGTCATCGTGTGTTCGCGAGCTTTCCAGGGGGATGAGTAGGGGAGTGTAGCCGCTAGTCGACACAGCCCAGTTCACGTCCGTGAGCACGACTATTACACCCGGGAGGTCGCGGCTGAGATACACGCCCGAAACGGGCTTAAGTTTTGGAAGCTGATATTCCCTCTCTTGCGTTCCGCCCGGTGCAAAACGATACAAGGCACGCCAAGTGAGGCCCCAGAAGCCGCCGTCTTCAGCCGGTGCAAGTCCGTAAAAGGCTTCAGTCATCTTCATTTTCCCTCCGATTCCCCCGGTCGCTGGTTTCTCAGATATCGGGGTCACGCGACCGCCGCAGACCCTCAAAATCCTACCTTGCGAGATGTCCAAGTGAACAAGACCGACGGTGGCAAGAACGCAGTCATTGTTCTGCGGGTCGGAGATCACCCCCGTTACTGGATCGCAGTCGCTGTTCAAAGGGCCACTGCAAAGCTCCTTAGTGTCCCGGCGTTCGATGTTCCTGACTACACCTGTTTGAAGATCCACTTGCTGGAGTCCACCTCCCCACTCCCCTCGATTAACCCCCACATAGATACCCTTGCCGCTCTTTGGCGAAGCAACGCTTACCTGCACACCCCAGCGAAGCTGACCTTTCAATTCGATGACGCGCCAGTCATGGTGCTCCTCGGACAGTACGCGAAGCGCTCCACGCGATAGTACAGCCGGACTGCCTGCGCTGTTGAGGAGAACGATGGGTTCGTCCTTATCAGAAGATGTAAAACGCGCCAGATCTTCGAATGCTCCATTTCTCCAGACCGCAACGATGAACTCCTGAACGTCTGGGGAGGGTTGTCGTAGTATCCAGAGGTCGTGGCTAGACTTCTCGATGTCTAGAACGCCTCGTTGAAAGTGAACTTTTCGAGAATCATCGGCCAGACTCAATGAAACTAGTCCGCCAGCCCCACCCTTGCGCGAGACCTCGGTTCCACGGAGCCATAGTCTCCCGTCCGACACGATCCCCTTGGCGATTCTACGGCCGAGCACTGGGTCTCCTTGGTCCTGCTGCTTACGAGGCGATTGAGGGGCAGCGGCTAACGCTAGGGCCGAGAGAAGCAACAGCGAAGCGACGCCGTTACAGATTGCAAACGAATCACTGGAAGGAAGTTTCATGCTGGACCACCACAGTGCATAGGTTTAGCCAACCGACGCACGACACGTTCATTCCGTTATTATGCCCCTATTGTCCAGGTGTCGAACGCTGGCGAAAGGCGTACATTGTCGGTCGGGCTGGAAGCGAAACGGAAATTCCCGTGTATTAAATCGGAAGATCGATAGACGTACAAAGGAGATTGTCAATGAATCCCTCTCAAGTGCTGCTTCTGGCGTTTCTGATCGGCGTCGTCGCCGGCTTGCGATCTCTCACCGCGCCTGCCGTGGTGGCCTGGGCCGCTTACCGAAACTGGCTCAACCTCCACAACACGCCTCTTTCCTTCATGGGGTCGACTGCCGCCGTCGTTATCTTCACTTTGCTGGCTGTCGTCGAACTGGTCGCCGATCAGCTTCCTTCAACACCCAGCCGCACAAAACCCCCGGGTCTAATTGCCCGCATCGTTCTCGGCGGCCTATCCGGCGCGGGCGTTGCGGTATCGGGGGCGCAATCCATCGCGCTCGGCGCGGTCTTGGGTGTGGCGGGTGGCATCGGAGGCGCGTTTGCGGGTTACGAAGTTCGCACGCGCCTCGTGAAGGCTCTCAAGGTCCCCGACTTGGTCATCGCTCTTTTGGAAGACGCGGTGGCGATTGCCGGGGGCCTTTTTATTGTGTCGCGGTTCTAAGCGCTTTCCGCCACAGTCAGGAGTCACAAATCACGAGTCACAAATCACTCGTCACTGAATCGTCGAACTAGTGGGGGACCGAGGCGGGCGATGAGGCGGGCTTCTCCGGGTACAGGCGCTCAAACTCCGGGTCGCCATGAAGGGGGGCGAGATCCGGGTCGCGGCGCGCCCATACGGCATCCTTGGAACCGGCTTCCCAGGCTTTGCGCAAGGCATCCATGGCTTCCGCCTTCTTGTTCAGGCCGCAGTACACGCAAGCCGCGTTGTAGAGAATCGAGGCTTCGTTGGCGCGCAAGGTGACGGCGAGGTTGAGTTCGCGCAAGGCGTCTTCCTCCCGTCCCAATCTGGCGTGGTTGGCGCCCAGCAGGATGCGCGCTCGCGCGTCCTCGGGCACGTGTTTCAAGTGGTTCTCGAGCGCGACGCTGAATCTCTGGGTCATGTTGAGTTTGGCTGTTTCTTTTCCCATGGCGCCGAGAGAGTTCAGGATGGCCACATAGACGTTGTAGTCCTCACCGCTCGCCTCGATGGCGGATTCCGCAACGTCCACAACTTCCTGTGAGCGTCCCGCGGCAAAGAGGGCGCGGCAGAGCAGGTAATAGGAGCCGTCGCAGTCACGTTTGCGTTCGATGGCCTTTTTGACCATGCGCACGGCTTCATCGTAAAGTCCAGCGGCGTAGAGGACCCACGCCTGGCTGACGTGCGTTTCGGGCAGGTCCCAGCGCAGGGCCACGGCCTTGCCGGAAGCCTCCCGCGCGCGTTCGACCCACACCTCATCGCGGCTGAAGAACGAGTAGTACATCGCGCAGGCGTTGGCACAGGCGGCATAGGCCAGGGCGAAGCTGGGGTCAAGGGCCACCGCGTTTTCGAACATCTGCAGAGCGAACTCGACGTCTTGGCGGGTCAGGCGCCGGGCGTAGCGCTTGCCGCGCAGGTAGAGGTCGTAGGCTTGCAGGTTTTCCGTGGGCTTGTCGGCAAGGGCCTCCAGTTCCTGCGGGGAAAGCGTCACGCGCAGGGCCTCGGCGATCTTACGGGCCATTTCGTCCTGTACTTCGAAAACGTCCTTCATCTCACGGTCGAAGCGTTCCGACCAGAGCGGAAAATCGGTGTGCGTGTCCACGAGCTGGGCGCTGATGCGCAGGCGGGCGCCGGCTCGGCGCAAGGTGCCGGTGAGGACATAGGCCGCGCCGAGTTGCTGGCCAATCTGCGCCGGGGTCACCGGCTTGTCCCGGAAGGCCAGAACGGTGGGGCGGGAAAAGGTGTTCAGTCCCCGGATCTTGGAGAGTTCGGTGATGACGTCCTCGGTGATGCCGTCGCGCAGGTATTCGTCTTCCTTGGCGCCGCTCTGATTTTCGAAATAGAGCACGGCGACCGACTTCTTCGTCGGCACGGCGCCAGCCGGAGGCGCATTCGACGCCTCGGTCTTTTCAGCCGCCGGCCGGCGGCTAGAATCAAGGTCTCGCTTGATGCGCTTCAGGTCGGCGCGAAGTTCGGCGGCGGTCTGGTAACGCAGGTCGGGGTCCTTCTCGAGCGCCTTGCCGAGAATATTTTCCAGGGCCAAGGGCAATCGCGAATTCAACTTCGTCGCTGGAGTAACCTCAGAATGCAGGATTCCGTCGAAGATAACCGCCGTAGTCGAGCCGGAGAACGGAACCGACCCGGTCGCCATCTCGTACAGCACAACACCGAGCGAAAACAGATCAGAACGCGCATCCAACTCTTCGCCTCGCGCCTGTTCCGGCGACATGTAGGCGACCGTGCCCATGGAGCTGCCTGGGCTCGTCAGGTGCTCGTCATGGAGCACGCGCGTTTGCGTGCGCATGGATGTGGCGCCCACCGACTCGGCGGCGGGCCCGTGCGCAGGGGTCAGCTTCGCCAGGCCAAAATCCAGGATTTTCGCCTGCCCGCGCTCCACGAGAAAGATATTCGCGGGCTTGATGTCGCGGTGCACGATGCCCTTCGCGTGCGCCGCATCGAGTCCGTTCGCAATTTGAATGCCGGCCTCCAAAAGGGCCGACATTTCGATGGGCTTCCCCTCAATGCGGTGCTTGAGCGTCCGGCCCTCGAGCAGCTCCATAGCGATAAACGGCCGGTCCTCGAATTCCCCGATATCGTAAATCGTGCAGATGTTCGGATGATTGAGCGCGGAGGCAGCGCGTGCTTCGCGGCGGAATCGCTCGGTCGCCTGAGGATCGTGTGAAACGTCGTCCGGCAGGAATTTCAGCGCAACATTTCGGCCGAGGCGCGTGTCTTTGGCTTTGTAGACGACGCCCATGCCTCCGCCGCCCAGTTTTTCCAGGACTTCGTAGTGGGAGATGGTGCGGCCAATAATGGAGGAACTATCCGTCATCGGCCATGGAGTTTACCCCAGCGCCTCAATGCGGGCAATCGCGCACCCTCAGGCTCGCTTCAGTGCGCCGGCAGTATCTAAGCGCGAGCCGCTTTTCCCCGATAGGCCAGGACGAATTCTTCAGCCACGAAAGTCTCGAGCGTGGTCGGCGTTGCGTTCTGCGGCGAACGCGCCTCCAACGGCGCCATGTAGCCCGAGTTGATTGCATCTGCCATTTCGAGCAGCAGATCCGCCATATTGGACGACATTCCCATCTGGGTCAGGGCAGGCTTCAACTGTGCCGCCGGCATTTGCATATACGTGAGGCCCGGCTTGCCAATGGCAGCGCCGACTATTTTTGCGGCTTCGTTGTAAGTGACGTCGCGAGCGCCCTGCAATTCGCGCGGTTGCTTTCCCTGGAAATCCAATTGCAACAGCGCTTCGGCGGCCACAGCGCCGATGTCGCGCGTCGCGATCATGGGCAGCGGCACATCCGCCTTCACGGGGCCGGCCATGACTCCGAACGACTGAATCACGCCCACCTGCGGAAGAAGGTTTTCCATGAAGTAGCCGGCGCGCAGGTAGAGCGCATTCAATCCGCTGATCCTGTCCAGTTTCTTCTCGAGGTTACACAGCCCGACCACGGGGCCGGTCTTGTCCGGTTTGTCTGCGCCGAAGCTGCTGAGAACAACGGCATGCTCCAGTCCGCTCTTCTCGATGGCCGTCGCCAAGGCGGTACTCACCCGCTCCTGGTAAGCGCGAACATCCTGGGAAGCGATGTTAGGCGGGATCATCGCGTACACCGCCTTTGCACCCGTAAAGGCTTTTGTGAGCGCGGCGGCGTCCGTAACATCCGTCACGAACGCCTCTGCGCCTTTCTGTCTGAATCGGTCTAGGCGTCTTGCGTCGCGGCCAACCACCCGAACCTTTTCCCCCTTTTCGAGCAATTTCTCAGCCACCACCTTCCCGGTATTTCCCGTGGCTCCAATGACGACGTACATGGGTTCCTCCTCGCGACGTTTCTCGGACTGTCTACCCCTCGAATTCAGTAGATGCCGTGCAGCCCTCGCCCGACTCAGCCTAAAGCAGAGCCAGAAAACCACCATTTCTAATCGCAACATGAACGAGAGTAGTAGATGTTCAACTTACTGAAAACAAAGATGATCCAATTTTCTAATCGCAACAAAAATGCACCCTGTTGCCGGGTCGGCAGCAAGCTCGCGCGGGGAACCCAACTCCTAATTGCGGGTGGTCGTGCTGGTGAGCTGAACCAGCTCGGATGTCGGAACCGGTCCGGGCTTCAGCGTCTGTGGAGCGCGCCAGTTGTCGAGCATGGCCACCTGGTTCACGCAGGAGACCGTGCATTGGGGCGCGCAGGCCTTCTCCGTATAGAACTCGCGGCGCCGCTGTTCCTCCGTATACTGCTCGAGCGGAATGGCCGGATAGCCTCGTTGCTGCGAGCAGTAGTGCACCAGGCCGTCCTCGCAAACATAGAGGTAGCGCGAACCCGCCCGGCATCGCCAGTGGTTCTCTTTGCCCGCAGCGATATTGTGCTGGAAGTTGTTGAATCGCGAATACGATCGCTTGCCGAGCGTCATGATTTCTTCGAAGATTTCGCGCTCGCGCTGGCTGAGCGCCTGAAGCTGGCCATTCCCGTCGTGGATGATTCCGACCGTGCTGGTAAAACCGAGCTCGACAGCGCGGTGCGCCACCGCCAGGGCGTCTTCGGGATTGTGAATGCCGCTGCCAACCACAGAGTTGATGTTCACGTGGAAGTCCGCATGCTTCGCCAGGAGTTGCAGCTTCTGGTCCAACACCTTCAGGCTCTTCTTCGAAACGTCATCGGGCTGGACGTTGTCGATGCTGATCTGCAAATGCTCGAGGCCGGCGCGGTTGAGCCGTTCGATGCGCTCCGCCGTCAGCAGATAGCCATTTGTAATGAGCCCGGCGATGATGCCGTTGTGCCGGACGCGCCCGATAACGGCGTCGAGGTCGGGGTGGAGCAGGGGCTCGCCGCCGCTGATAGTGATAATCGACGTGCCCAGGGCCCCGAGCCGGTCGATTCGCCGAAACAGTTCGTCCGTAGCCACGGGCGGCGAATGGTCGTCGTATTCGTTGCAGTACGTACAAGAAAGATTGCACCGGCGGATCGGAATCAGGTGCACCAGAACGACATGCCGCGTCGACAGCAGGCCTTTGGCGATCATTCGCCACTCGCGGAGCCTGCGATGCGCGGCGAGCAGTTTTCTCCGAATTCGTCTGCGCGGCGTTGGCAATCCTGTATCTCCTGATCTGTTAAGACCGGCCCCCGGCCGGAAACTGCGCCCCACCTTGCTCCATGCTACACCAATCCACATCCGCGCCGCTCGCCATTTTGGCGCCACACTCCACGCCCCGCGTCAATCGTCGGGGAATAGAGCACGGCCGGCGTTGGCGCTTCTCGTTTCGAGTTGTACACTCAGGCGCCGCATCCTCGGAGGGAGGACGAGTCCCTATGAAAAAATACGATGCAGTGGTGATCGGATCGGGACAGGGTGGGAACCCTCTCTCCTACAATTTAGCGGACCGTGGCTGGCAGGTGGCCTTGATCGAACGCGAGCACCTCGGAGGAACTTGCATCAACACGGGCTGCACTCCGACGAAAACGATGGTGGCCGCAGCGCAGGTGGCCCACTATGCGCGTAACGCCGCCCGCTGGGGCGTGCGCACAGGCGATGTCAGCATCGATCTGCCGAAAGTCGTGGCGCGCAAGAATGGAATCGTACAGCAGTTCCGTTCGGGGCAAGAGCGCCAAGTCGAAAAACGCGAAAGACTCCACCTCTATCGCGGCCAGGCCCGTTTCACCGCGCCTCACCAGATTCAGGTTGGTGACGACGTGATCCAAAGCGAGCGGATTTTTATCGACACGGGAACGCGGCCTGAAATCCCGCGTATCCCCGGCCTCGAAGGAATGCCCTACCTCACGAATGCGAGTCTCATGGAACTGCAGGATCTGCCCGAACATCTGCTGGTGATCGGCGGCGGCTACATCGGACTCGAATTTGGCCAGATGTTTCGTCGCTTCGGCAGCCGCGTGACTCTGATTCACAACGGCGAAAATCTTTTGGGCCGCGAGGATTCCGACGTTGTTTCCGAACTGCAGAGAGTCCTCGCCACCGAAGGCATTCGTTTCGTTTTGAAGGCGCGAACCACTCGCGCAGAGAACAAAGACGGAAAGGTTGTCCTCACCTGCGAGTCCGACCGAGGTAGGGAGACGTTAACGGGCTCTCATCTGCTCCTCGCTACCGGTCGCCGCCCCAACACCGATGACCTCGGGCTCGAAAAGGCGGGAGTGCAAACCGACGCGCGCGGCTTCATCAAAGTGAACGACCGCCTGGAAACCAACGTCCCCGGCATCTGGGCGCTGGGTGATGTGAAAGGCGGACCGGCTTTCACCCATATCTCCTACAACGATTTCCAAATTATCTTCGCGAACCTGATGGACGGCGGGAACCTCTCGATTCAGAACCGCATCGTTCCTTACGCTGTTTTCACCGATCCGCAGTTGGGCCGCGTCGGTATCACTGAGAAGGAGGCAAGGGCCAGCGGGCGTAAATTGAAAATAGGAAAGATTCCGATGACGTCGGTGGCCCGCGCCATCGAGCGCGACGAAACGGCGGGCTTGATGAAGATCGTCGTAGATGCCGCCGACGATCGCATCTTGGGCGCCGCCATCTTATCGGCCGAAGGAGGCGAGTTGATTCAGATCTTGGGAACCGTGATGCGTGCGGGACTCCCGTACACGCTCCTCAAGGGCGCGATCTATATCCATCCCACACTTGCCGAAGGTTTATTCTCCTTGATGGAGAGCGTGAAGCCAGCCGATTAGAAGCGCGGTCGGAGCGGGTGCTAAAACGAGGCCAAGCATCCGGATCGAAAGAGAGAATTTCCTCCTTTCACCTTGCGTCCTGTGTCATCCGGAATTATGCTACGCCCTTCCGGGCGAGAATTTGATCGAGATGCCCGGCCGGTTCGAAATTGACTGAGGAACCAGCACCCGGACCCCAGCTTGCAAGCGTCAACCTGGCTCGGCCGTTCACAAGGGCACTGACCGAGCCGTTCGCCCGAAAGAACAGACCCACGTTGCCCCGGCTAGAACGTCTCTGAATCTCTATTCGCGAAGACTGGGACTGGATCGTGGAACCCGAGGGTCTTCAAAGACCAACCGAGACGACGCAGGGCCCGCCGCTGATCGAGCCGGGTCATACCTACGCCACTGTAACCGATAAAATCAGCGCCATCGTTCTGAGGCGAAAGACCTCCCGAGGCTGGCTCTTCGGCTTTGCAATCTCGTTCGCCCTGGTCATGGTGCTGATGGTCGCGGTGGCTCGCCTATTGGCCGTCGGCGTGGCCATTTGGGGAGTGAACATCCCCGTCGGGTGGGGATTCGCCATCGTCAACTTCGTATGGTGGATCGGAATCGGGCACGCGGGCACGCTGATCTCCGCCATTTTGCTCTTGCTACGGCAGGGTTGGCGAACGTCCATCAACCGGTTCGCGGAAGCCATGACGCTGTTTGCCCTCTCCTGCGCCGGCCTTTTCCCTGTGCTGCACCTCGGCCGGCCGTGGCTTGCCTACTGGCTATTTCCCTACCCGAACACTATGGGCACTTGGCCGCAATTCCGGAGCCCCCTTGTGTGGGACGTTTTCGCGGTCTCGACTTACCTGACCGTTTCCTTACTCTTCTGGTTCGTAGGCTTGATTCCGGACCTGGCAACGCTGCGCGATCGGGCCAAGTCCCGCGCGAAACAGATCATTTATGGCGTGCTCGCGATGGGCTGGCGCGGCTCGGCGGTTCACTGGCACCGGTATGAGACGGCGTCGCTGCTGCTGGCCGGTTTGGCGACGCCACTTGTGGTTTCCGTGCACACGGTCGTCAGCTTCGACTTCGCTGTCGCTATCGTTCCTGGCTGGCATAGCACCATCTTTCCGCCTTATTTTGTCGCGGGCGCCATCTATTCGGGCTTCGCCATGGTGCTGACGCTGGCCATTCCCATCCGCAAGTTTTACGGACTCGAGGACTTCATCACCCTGCGCCATCTGGATAACATGGCGAAAGTGATGCTGGCCACGGGCTTGGTCGTCGCCTACGGCTACATGATGGAGACCTTCATGGCCTTCTACAGCGGCAATCCTTACGACAAATACATGATTGTGAATCGCATGGCGGGCCCGTACGCTGTCCTTTATTGGGTGCTGATTCTTTGCAATATTGCGATTCCTCAGGCGCTGTGGGCCGGCAAGGTTCGACGCAACGTTCCGGCGTTGTTCGTGATTGCGCTGATCGTGAACGTGGGAATGTGGCTCGAGCGGTTTATCATCGTCGTCACCAGCTTACATCGCGACTTCATGCCCTCCGCCTGGGGCATGTACTCCCCCACGCGTTGGGACTGGGCCACGTATATTGGGACCATCGGGCTTTTCCTGACGCTTTTGTATTTGTTCATTCGCTATCTGCCGATGATCTCGATCTTTGAAATGCGGGAGCTGGTTGCCGAGACGAGCGAGGAAAAGAAATAACGAAAGTGTCGCCGGCGCCGTGCGCGCCCGCGAGTGAGGTAAAGCAGGCACTTCGATGCCGCAGATCTTCCATCGCAGCACCAACACCCTTTCACGGCTGACCATCTACGGCGCCGTCTTTATTTTGGCGGGTCTGTGGTATGCCCTCTACGCGATTGGAGACTCTTCCTACTTCACGGAAGTCAATGTGGCGCACGACCAGCCCGTTCCCTTCAGCCACAGACACCACGCGGGGGAACTGGGTATCGATTGCCGGTATTGCCACACCTCCGTCGAGCAATCCTCCTTCGCAGGGCTTCCCCCGACGCAAACGTGCATGACGTGCCATTCGCAGATCTGGGTCAACAGCGCCATGCTCGAACCGGTGCGATCGAGCTACCAGACCGACAAATCGATTGAGTGGTCGCGCGTCAATGCGCTCCCGGATTTCGTGTACTTCGACCACAGCATCCATGTGAGCAAGGGAATCGGCTGTACCACGTGTCACGGGCCCGTGGCGGAAATGGCGCTGACCTGGCGGGCGAATACTCTCGAGATGTCTTGGTGCCTCGATTGCCACCGGCAACCGGAGCGCTACGTCCGGCCGCGCGAAGAAGTCTTCAACCCCGATTATCGGCGGCCCCCAAATCAGTTGGAGCTGGGACGAAAACTCGTGAAGGAATACAAGATTCACAGTCTGACGAATTGCGACACGTGTCACCGATGAAACCCAAGCCGATGAACCACGACGATAGCGCACGGAACAATTTCGATCTCGAAGCCATCCGAGCGGGTCTGGAGGGGTCCGGAGGGAAGACACTCTGGCGGAGCCTCGAAGAACTGGCAGGCACCCGAGAGTATGAAGATTTCCTGCGTCATGAATTCCCGCGCGACCCTGAAAAAGAAGCCGAAAGCGTCAGCCGTCGCGACGTCTTGAAATTAATGGCAGCTTCCGCCGCACTGGCAGGGCTCAGCGCCTGTACGAAACTCCCCGCGGAGAAAATCGTGCCCTACGTGCGGCCACCAGAGGAGATCATCCCCGGCAAGCCCCTTTTCTATGCGACGTCCATGCCGCTCGGCGGGGTTGGCGATGGATTGCTGGTGGAAAGCAACATGGGCCGGCCGACGAAGGTCGAAGGCAATCCTGAACATCCCGGCAGCCTGGGTGCTACCGACGCATCTGCGCAGGCCTCGGTGCTGACCCTCTACGATCCCGATCGGTCCCAGGTGATTGTGCGCGAAGGGCACATCAGCGATTGGTCCGCGTTTCTCACAGCCATGACGAATTTGCGAACGGATCTGCAGCCAAGCAAGGGCGCCGGCCTGCGGATCCTGACGGAAACGGTTGCATCACCGACGCTGGCCGATCAGATCCGATCGCTGCTGAATGAATTCCCTGCGGCAAAATGGCATCAGTACGAGCCTTGCGGACACGAGGCAGCGCGCGAGGGCGCGCGGCTCGCTTTCGGCAAGTACGTCAACACGGTCTATCGGTTCGACCAAGCCGATGTGGTCGTATCTCTGGATGCGGATTTCCTGTGCGCCGGCCCCGGACACGTTCGCTACGCGCACGACTTCAGCGCGCGCCGGCGCGTCGAGGGTCCCCAATCGCGAATGAATCGGCTGTACGTCGTTGAGAGCACGCCCTCGAACACGGGAGCGATGGCGGATCATCGTTTGCCGGTGCGTCCGAAAGACGTCGAAATTTTCGCGCGGGGGCTGGCGTTTGCCTTGGGTATTCCCGTAGGGCAGACCGCCCTGCTGGCGGCGCCCGACACGGGAAAGAAGGTGTTGAGCTGGCTTGCCGCCGTGGCCAGCGACCTCCAAAAACATCAGGGTTCTTCCGCGATCATCGCTGGGGAAGAACAACCTCCCGTGGTGCATGCCCTGGCCCACGCGATGAATCACGCCCTGGGAAACGTCGGCAAGGCAGTGGTCTATACCGAGCCGGTGGAAGCGAGTCCCGTAAACGAGATGGAATCGCTCAAACAGCTTGTCGCAGAAATGAAGTCAGGCCAGGTGAGCGCGCTCGTCATCTTGGGCGCCAACCCGGTTTACAACGCGCCGGCGGATCTGAGTTTCACCCAAGACTTCCTGAAAGTAAAACAGCGCGTGCACCTGGGTCTCTATCACGACGAAACAGCGGAACTTTGCCACTGGCACATCGCAGGGGCGCACTTCCTGGAATCGTGGAGCGACGTGCGGGCATACGACGGCACAGTGGGAATCGTCCAGCCGCTGATTTCTCCGCTCTATCAAGGTAAATCGGCTCACGAGGTTATCGCCGCCCTCTCCGGCCATGCGGACCGTTCCGCGCACGACATCATCCATGATTACTGGAAGGGCCAGAAACCCGAGAAAAACTTCGAAGCTTTTTGGGAAACGTCGCTGCATGACGGAGTGATGACGGGCACGGCATTCCCGGAAATATCGGTGACGCCAAACATCGACTTCGCGAAACAGGAGCCCGCGCCGGCCTCGGGCAGCGAACCCGCCGGACTCGAAGTCGTGTTTCACCCAGACCCCACCATTGGCGACGGTCGGTTCTCGAATAACGGCTGGCTGCAGGAGCTGCCCAAGCCGCTAACGCATTTGACCTGGGACAACGCGGCGATGGTCAGTCCCGCTTTGGCGCATCGGAGCCACGTAAAAAACGGAGACATGGTGAAGCTGAACCTTTCGGGGCGCGAGGTGCGCGCGCCGATTTGGATCATGCCGGGCCACGCCGACGAATGCGTCACCGTGCATCTCGGTTATGGGCGCCGGCGCGCCGGCAAAGTGGGCACGGGCGTCGGATTCGACGCCTACGTTCTGCGCACATCGGACAACCCCTGGAATGCCTCGGGCCTGCGAATCGAAACGACGGGCGAAACGTATCCGATGGCGACCACGCAGCACCACAACATCATCGACACAAAAGGCGGCAAAGAGGACGAGGAGAGCGTCGCGGCCTTCCGGCGCGACCTTGTGCGGATCGCTACGCTCGAAGAATTTCGGCAGAATCCGAATTTCGCGCAGGACCCGGAAGATAAGAAGCGGATTTCGCTCTATCCCGATTACAAATACGAGGGCTACGCCTGGGGCATGGCCATTGATTTGAACAGTTGCACCGGGTGCGGCGCGTGCGTCGTGGCCTGCCAGGCGGAGAACAATATTCCGGTGATCGGCAAGACCGAAGTGATCGCCGGACGCGAAATGCACTGGATCCGCGTGGACAACTATTTCCGCGGCAGCCTGGATAATCCCGAAACCTACAACGAGCCTGTTCTGTGCATGCATTGCGAGAATGCGCCGTGCGAAGTCGTGTGCCCGGTGGGTGCCACGGTTCATAGTCCCGAGGGCCTGAACGTAATGGTCTACAACCGGTGCGTGGGCACGCGGTACTGCTCCAACAACTGCCCGTACAAAGTGCGCCGTTTCAATTTCAAGCTTTATTCGGATTACACGACTCCCAGCCTGTTTGGCTTGCGCAATCCGAATGTGACGGTGCGTAGCCGCGGCGTGATGGAAAAATGCACTTACTGCGTGCAGCGGATCAATGCGGCCAAGATCAAGGCGGAGGAAGAGGACCGCAGCGTGCGTGACGGCGAGATCGCGACGGCGTGCCAGGCTGTTTGTCCCGCTCAGGCCATCGTCTTTGGCGACATCAACGACCCGAACAGCCGCGTCTCCAAATTGAAAGCCCAGTCGCGCAACTACGGGTTGCTGACCGAGTTGAATACGCGGCCGCGCACGACGTATCTGGGAAAGCTGCGCAATCCCAATCCAGAGATTCCGGGGTAGCGCCATGAGAATCAGGGATCGGGACAACCAGGCGGCATCGCAAGATTCGAAATGAAAAGACATCCGATCTACGGCTTGCTGGCCGAGTTCGACAAACCGGAGGACCTGCTCGCGGCGGCACACCGCGCCCACGAACAAGGCTACCGGCGGATGGACGCCTTTACCCCGATGCCGGTGGAGGGTTTAGCGGAAGCCGTCGGGTTCCGCCGCACGAGGCTCCCGCTCGTGGTTTTGATCGGCGGGATCATCGGATGCGTGAGTGGATTTTTCCTGCAGTACTACGCGAATGTGATCGGTTATCCGCTCAATATCGGCGGGAAGCCGTACAACAGTTGGCCGGCTTTCATTCCTATCACGTTTGAGGTGACTATATTGTGCGCCGCACTTGCAGCCGTATTCGGCATGCTGGCTATGAATGGCCTGCCCACCCCCTATCATCCGGTCTTCAACGTCCCAAGGTTCGCGCTGGCCACACGCGACCGTTTTTTTCTATGCATCAAGGCTCGAGACCGCAATTTCCACCCGGCAAAGACGCGAGAGTTTCTAGGGAGTTTGAATCCGCAGGGTGTTTATGAAATTGAAGCGTGAACGGACTACAGACCGGTGTGCTTCGGCGCGGCGCGGCTTCGCGTACCTCGCCAGTTGGGCGTGCGTTACCCTGCTTGGGACGCTCCTCGGGGGATGCCGGCTCGATATGCATCTCCAGCCGAAGTATAAACCGTACGAGCCCAGCTCTTTTTTCGACGACGGCCGGTCCGAACGGCCCATGATTCCCGGCACGGTGGCCCGCGGCCAATTGCGTCTCGACGAACATCTCTACACCGGGAAGGTGAACGGCTCGGTGGCCGACACATTTCCTTTCCCGATCACGCGGAAGGATCTCGAGCGCGGTCGGGAACGATTCAATATCCATTGCGCGCCTTGCCACGATTACACGGGGAGCGGCCACGGAATGATCGTACAGCGCGGCTTCCCGGCGCCGCCCTCCTTTCACGTCGATGCTTTGCGGCAAGCGCCGGTGGGACATTTCTTCGACGTCATCACCAACGGCTCCGGGCCGATGTATAGCTATGCCGCGCGCGTATCTCCCGAAGATCGTTGGAGGATCGTAGCCTACATTCGTGCGCTGCAACTGAGCCGGAATGCGAGTGTGGACGATGCGCCGCGAGCGCAACGGCAGTTGCTGGACCAGGAAAAATGAGCTCTGCTGAATCACTTCGGCCGCAGTTCGATCGCATCCAGCGACGCGCGCTCATCGCGGGGGGCATCGGCCTCGCCGCCTGTTTGCTGGGAGCTGTGTGGAACCTGGAGCAGTTTTTCCGCTCCTACTTGCTTGGCTACCTCTTTTGGATCGCGATTCCTCTGGGTTCGACCGCCATCGTTATGGTGCATCATCTGACGGGCGGCCAGTGGGGTGTCCCTATCCGGCGTCTGCTGGAAGCGGGTTCGCGGACGTTTCTGGTGATGGCGGCGTTGTTCATCCCGCTTCTCTTCGGACTTTCACATCTCTATAGCTGGGCCCGGCCTGCGGCAGTGGCTGCCGACGCGATCTTGCAATACAAGCATCCTTATCTGAACGTCCCATTTTTCGTGAGTCGAACCGTCATTTATTTTGCCGTCTGGCTGGCGCTGGCCTATTTTTTAAACAAGTGGTCCTTCGAGCAGGACCGCACGGGCGATCCGGCGCTCGCCACGCGCCTCGAGGCGTTGAGCGGGCCGGGCTTGATCCTCTACGGCATTACAGTGACTTTCTCTTCGGTCGATTGGGCCATGTCGCTCGAGCCGAAGTGGTTCTCGACGATTTACGGCATGATTTTCATGGTCGTGCAGGCGCTCGCAGCGATGGCATTCGTGATTGTGGTGGCGCGCCTGCTGGCTGACCGAGAGCCGCTCTCTCGAGTCGTTTCCCCCTCCCAATTCAACGATCTCGGGAATCTTTTGCTGACATTTGTGATGCTCTGGGCGTATCTCTCCTTTTCGCAGTTGCTGATCATCTGGTCCGGCAACGTGAAGGATGAAATCACCTGGTATCTCAGCCGGGCTTCGGGCGGCTGGGCGTGGCTGGCGGTGGTCCTGATTGTTTTTCACTTCTTTGTGCCTTTCTTGCTTCTGCTGTCGCGAGATGTGAAGCAGCGAGTGAAGGTGCTTTCGGTGGTGGCAGGCAGCCTTGTTTTCTTGAGTCTTGTGGATATGTTTTGGTTACTGGTTCCGGCGTTCGAGCAGGCGGGACCCCGGCTGCATTGGATGGATCCGGCAGCGACCATCGGAATCGGCGGGGTATGGCTTGCGGCGTTCATCTGGCAACTGAAGGAAAAGCCTCTGTTGCCGCTTCGCGACCCCAGGTTCCAGGAGGCGCCCGCGCATGGCGATTAAGAATACGGCCGGCGCGTCCGGAGAACGCTACGAGAAGCGCGACGCCAACATTCGCGGACTCATATGCTTCGGGGCTTTGCTATTGGTGTCCTTGGTATTCATTCTGCTGTTTTCGAAATGGATGTTCGGCTACTTTGCGGAAACGCAAACCTTGGGACCGCCCACAACGCCCTTTGAAAATGTTCGCACTCTGCCTCCGGGGCCGCGACTTCAAGCCAAGCCTCGACACGACCTCGATGATTACCGCCAATCTCAGAGCGCCAGCCTGGATAGCTACGGCTGGGTGGATCGAGAGAACGGCGTCGTGCGAATTCCGATTGACCGGGCGATGGATCTTCTTGTCGAGCGAGGTTTGCCGACGAGGTCGAGCGACCAGCAGAATGAGGGGACGCAATCGGCCGGTACAAAATCCGGCGCCCGGGAAGACCAGCCGGACCGGAAGAGGTAGGTAACTTGTATCTTGCAAATGGGAAGGGGTCTTCGGTGGCATTTACAGTAGAAAGATTGACCCGCACTCTTTCATTTTGTTTCGTTCTCTTGGCCCCGCTGTCCATGTGGAGTCAGGCTCCCGCCGCGCAGATGCAGGCTGCCTCGGTGAAGCCACGGCTACTCGAGGACGTCGGCCTCGATCAGAAGCTCGGGAGCCAGGCGCCGCTCGACCTGACGTTCCGGGACGAAAACGGGAAGCCGACTCCGTTGCGAAACTATTTCGGCCAGAAGCCGGTGATCCTCACGCTTGTGTATTACCAGTGTCCCATGCTGTGCACGCAAGTGCTCAATGGCCTGCTGCACACGTTAAAAGAATTGCCGATGGACGTCGGCAAGCAGTTCAACGTCGTCACCATCAGCATCGATCCGCGCGATAAGCCGGTGCTGGCGACGGCCAAGCAAATGATGTATGCGAGCCTCTACGGGCGCCCGGGGGCGCTCGAGGGCTGGCACTTCCTTACCGGAGACGAGCCGGAGATCAAACGACTGGCGAGCGCCGTCGGATTTCGATACGCCTACGATCCCGAGTCCGGCACATTTGCTCACGCGAGCGGGATCATGGTCCTGACGGCGGAAGGCAGGCTCTCGCGCTACTTTTACGGAATCCAATATCCATCGCGGGATTTGCGACTGGGCCTGGTGGAAGCTTCGGCGGGTAAAATCGGCTCACCGATCGATCAGATTCTGCTGTTTTGCTACCACTACGACCCGGTGACGGGGAAATACGGACTCGTGATCACGAATGTGATCCGCGCGGCGGGGTTGCTGACGGTGTTAGTGCTGGGTGCTCTGATTTGGGTTCTCCGGCGTCGCGAGAGTTACTCGTTGGCGGGAAAGCGCACGTGAAAGCCGAGACTGCTTCGTTTGCGAAAGGTTTTGCGATCGAGCCGGCAGGAAGCCGATAAGATGCGAGGTCCACTCGACGGAGCCATGAGATGTCTCGCAGCGGTTGGGATCCCGCTGCACCCCGAGCAGGCCTCCACCACGGCGGAAGGGGTGGATCGTCTGCATTTTTTTCTGACCGGCGTGACCCTTTTCTTCACTGCGGTTATTTTTCTGACAATCTTTTTCTTCGCGGTGAAGTATCGGCGGCGCTCCGACGACGAGCAGCCTCCCGAAACCGAAACTTTGATGCCGCTCGAGCTCACTTGGACGATTGTACCGACGGTGCTCTGCGCGTTCATTTTTATCTGGGGGTCCAGTTTGTATTTTCAGAATTCCCGGCCTCCTGCGGCCTCGATGGAGATTTTCGTGGTGGGAAAGCAGTGGATGTGGCACCTGCAGCATCCGGAGGGGCCGCGCGAAATCAACGAGCTCCACGTTCCGGTGGATGTGCCGGTGAAGCTGACGATGACGTCGGAGGACGTGATTCACGATTTCTACATTCCCGCGTTCCGGATCAAGAAAGACGTCTTGCCCGGCCGCTACTCTTCGATCTGGTTTCAGGCGACGAAGACCGGGGAATTCCATTTCTTCTGCGCCCAATATTGCGGCGCGGCGCATGCCGGGATGATCGGGTGGGTGTTTGTGATGACGCCGAGCGACTACGCGCAATGGCTGAGCGGCGGGGTGAAAGGGGAATCCATGGCGCAATCGGGAGAGCGACTGTTTACTCAACTCGGCTGCGTCACCTGCCACTTGGCGGACGGAACGGGGCGAGGGCCGTCGCTCGAAGGGCTATACGGCAAGCCGGTCCAGTTGCAGGACGGGCGCGCGCCGGTTGCCGACGAGGGTTTCCTACGCCAGGCCATCGTGAATCCGAACTCCATGCCGATACCGGGATATACACCGGCGATGCCGTCGTTTCAGGGACAAGTGAGTGAAGAGCAGTTATTGCAGTTGACCGCTTATATCAAGTATTTGGGAGCGAAAGAAAGGAAGACGAAGGGGAAATGAGTACGACCATCGCGGAGATACCTACCGAGTCTCGCGTTCACTACTTGAACGTCAACTACGGGATCAGGTCGTGGCTCTTGACCACGGACCACAAGCGCATCGCGCTTTTGTATCTCGCTTCCATCACCTTGATGTTTTTCGTGGGCGGGGCGTTCGCCGTGCTGATGCGACTGCACCTGATCGAGCCGCAGGGCGCTCTGGTTCAGCCGGAAACCTATAACAAGCTTTTCACCATGCACGGCATCATCATGGTCTTTTTTTTCCTGATTCCCTCGATTCCGGCGGTTCTGGGAAATTTTCTGGTGCCGATGATGATCGGCGCGCGCGACCTGGCTTTCCCGCGTCTGAATCTCCTGAGCTGGTACATCTACATCGTCGGTTCGATTTTCACGCTCTACGCAGTGGTGACCGGCGGCGTCGATACCGGCTGGACGTTCTACACGCCCTACAGCAGCACTTACTCGCACACCCACGTGATCGCCGCCGCCGTGGGGGTCTTCATCACCGGTTTTTCCTCGATCCTTACCGGGCTCAACTTCGTGGTAACGATCCACAAGATGCGCGCGCCGGGGCTCACCTGGTTTCGTTTGCCCCTGTTTATCTGGGCCATCTACGCGACGAGCATCATCTTCATTCTCGGCACTCCGGTGCTGGCGATCACGCTGTTTCTTCTGGCACTCGAGCGGCTGCTGCACGTGGGGATCTTCGATCCGGCCATTGGCGGAGATCCGCTCCTCTTCCAGCACCTGTTCTGGTTCTATTCGCATCCCGCGGTATACATCATGATCCTGCCGAGCATGGGAGTGGTGAGCGAGCTGATCACCTGTTTTTCGCGAAAGAAAATCTTCGGATACAGCTTCGTGGCTTTTTCGAGCATGGCCATCGCGGTGATCAGTTTTCTGGTGTGGGGCCACCACATGTTTGTAACCGGCCAATCCATCTACGCGGGATTGATTTTT
Organism: uncultured Acidobacteriota bacterium; assembly: GCA_963781005.1. GTDB lineage: Bacteria > Acidobacteriota > Terriglobia > Acidiferrales > UBA7541 > CAWADX01. The sequence continues at coordinate 2,095,637 of CAWADX010000001.1, read as the reverse complement.
TCGGTTCTCAGTTTCCTGGTGGCCATTCCTTCCGCCATCAAAGTGTTCAACTGGACCGCGACGATGTACAAAGGCTCGATCTCCTACGAGGCGCCCATGCTGTACGCCTTGGGGTTTATCGGGCTCTTTACCATGGGGGGGCTGACAGGCCTTTTCCTGGCTTCGCTGGCCACCGACGTTCATTTGAACGGGACGTATTTCATCGTCGCGCACTTTCACTACATCATGGTGGGCGGAGCGGTGATGGGTTACCTGGGCGGAATTCATTTCTGGTGGCCGAAAATTACGGGCCGCCTCTATCCGGACGCCTGGGCCCGCTTCGCAGCCTTCACAATCTTTATCGGCTTCAATCTCACGTTCTTCCCTCAGTTCATGCTGGGATATTTGGGGATGCCGCGGCGCTACGCCGTCTACCCGCCGGAGTTTCAAGTGCTGAACGTGATGTCGTCCGCCGGGGCTTCCATCCTCGGTGTCGGGTACCTGATGCCCCTCATCTACCTGGCTTGGTCGATGCGCTACGGCCCGGTGGCCGGTCCGAATCCCTGGAAGGCGAAGGGGCTCGAGTGGACCACGCCCTCGCCGCCGCCCACGGAAAACTTCGAGGAAACTCCTATTGTGACCGAAGAAGCCTATTCGTACGGTCCAGCGGAGACGCACCATGGCTGAGGCGAGTGCCCATGCTACCAGCGGTGCCCTGAGGCATCATTTCGACGATCTCGACCAGCAATACCTGGCCGGCAACCTGGGAATGTGGGTCTTTCTGGCCACCGAGATACTGTTCTTCGGGGGCCTGTTCGCCACCTACACGGTTTATCGCTCGATCTACCTGCCGGGCTTCGAAGCGGGGAGCCGGCTGCTCGAAGCGAAGTTCGGCGCCACAAACACGGCCGTACTCATCTGCAGCAGCCTGACCATGGCCTTGGCCATCCGCGCGGCGCAGACCGGAAAACGCAAGGCTCAGGTGGCATTTCTGATCCTGACGATGTTGCTCGGCGCCGCGTTCTTAGGAATCAAGTTCACATTTGAATGGCATCACGATTACGTCGAGCATTTAGTTCCCGGACTCGGATTCGCCTACAGCGGACCCTACGCCTCGAGCGTCTTGCTATTTTTCTGCTTCTATTTCTTCATGACCGGTCTGCACGCCCTGCACATGGTGATCGGCATCGGAATCCTGTGCGTGCTGACGGTGATGGCGGCGCGCGGCAGGTTCACTCCGGAATACTTCTCGCCCATGGAGGTGAGCGGCCTTTACTGGCATTTCGTGGATATCGTGTGGATTTTTCTTTTTCCGCTTCTCTATCTGATCGGAGGGCGTTACTGATGGTCCATCAGGTCGTTCCCGTCAGAACCTATGCGCTCGTCTTTGTCACGCTCATCGCTTTGACCGCCCTCACCACCGCTGTGGCCTACAAAGACCTCGGCGTGATGAACACCGTCGTAGCGCTCGCCATCGCCGTCGTAAAAATGCTTCTGGTGATCCTCTTCTTCATGCACGTGCGCCATAGCGAAGGCTTGACGAAGATCGTCATCCTGGCAGGGTTCTTCTGGCTGGCAATCCTGCTGACGTTGACGCTTGCGGATTTGCATACGCGCGACTGGACTCCCGTCCCCACCGGTTGGGAATCCACCAACACGACCGGGAAGAATCCGTAATTCGGCCGTTCCGCGGGATGGGCGAATTTAAGACGCCTGGATTGCTTTCTTCGCGGTAGCCACCACCACTTCGGGAGTGAATCCGAACTTCTTTTGGAGTTCCTTGAGCGGGGCGGAAGCGCCGAACGTCTTCATGCCGATGCAGTGGGCAGGATTACGGACGTAGCGCGACCAGCCGAAAATCGAGGCCTGCTCCACCGAGACGCGAGCGGTCACGCTCGGCGGCAACACCGAATCCTGATACTCCTGACTTTGCTTTTCGAATAGCTCCCACGACGGCATGCTCACCACGCGCGCTTTGATCCCTTCGGCTTTCAGTTTCTCGAAAGCATCCATGCAAAGGTAAACTTCGCTGCCGCTGGCCAGGAGCAGGACGTCCGGCTTTCCCCCGTCGGCGTCTGCCAAAACATAAGCCCCCTTGGCAAGGCCGGATGCAGGCGCATATTTGGTGCGATCCACAGTCGGCAGCGCCTGGCGGGAAAGGACCAACACCGCCGGCTCGTGATGGAGTTCCATGATCAATTTCCACGCTTCCACCACTTCGTTCGCATCCGCCGGCCGCAGCGTGATCAGGCCCGGAATGGCGCGCAGGGACGCCAGTTGTTCGATGGGCTGGTGAGTGGGCCCATCTTCTCCGACGCCGATCGAATCGTGCGTGAAGATGTAGATGACGGGAATCTCCATGATGGAGCTGAGGCGAATCGGAGCCCGGCCATAATCGCTGAAGATCAGAAAGCCGGAGCCGAACGGGCGGACCTTGGAAAGCGCCAGGCCGTTCAGGATCGAGCCCATGGCATGTTCGCGGATTCCGAAATGGAGATTGCGCCCGCCGCGATTTGTGGCGGAGAAATCTCCCGCCCCTTCGATCGTCAAGCGAGTTTTCGTGGAAGGAGACAAATCGGCGGACCCTCCGATCAGCCAGGGAACGTTTGCGGCAAGCACGTTGAGCACTTTGGCAGACGAATCGCGCCCGGCGACTCCCTTGGCGTCCGAGGGAAAAACCGGCAAGCCCTTGTCCCAGCCGCTCGGGAGTTCGCGAGTTTGCATCTGGTAAAGCTGCGCAGCAAGCTCGGGGTACTTTGCCTTGTACTCGCTGAATTTCGTTATCCACGCTTCGCGCAGCTCTTTGCCTCGTTTGCCGATCCCGGCCTGGAAATGCTCCCGCGTGCCATCGGGCACAAGGAACTTGGCATCCTCCGGCCAGCCATAGTTGCGTTTCGTCAGACGGATCTCTTCGTCTCCCAGAGGCTCCCCGTGTGCCGCGCTCGTGTCTTGCTTGTTGGGCGCGCCGTAGGCGATGTGACTATCCACGATGATGAGCGTCGGGCGATCGGTGGTGTTTTGGGCCGTCGTGAATGCGCGTCCCAGCATTTCGAGATCGTTCGCGTCGCCCACTCGCGTCACGTTCCATCCGTACCCGATGAACCGAGTGGCCACATCCTCGCTGAACGCCCAATCGGTGTGGCCCTCGATGGTGATCTTGTTGTTGTCGTAGATCCAGCAGAGATTCGAAAGCTTCAAATGGCCCGCCAGAGAGGCCGCTTCGCTCGAAACCCCTTCCATCATGCAGCCGTCGCCGCACAGGGCGTAAACGTTGTAACGAAACATCTCGAAGCCGGGGCGATTGAAATAATTGGCCATCCACAGCCCGGCAATCGCCATTCCCACACTGGTGGCCACACCTTGGCCCAGCGGCCCCGTAGTCGTTTCGACTCCGGAGGTCCAGCGATACTCGGGGTGTCCGGCGCACTTGCTTTCCAACTGGCGAAACCGCTTGAGGTCCTCGAGCTTCACCGAGAGCTCGCCGAGCCGCTCGTACTTCGGGTTCACCGCCCTGACGCCGCAGAGGTGCAACATGGAATAGAGCAGCATCGACGCGTGACCGGCGGAGAGAACGAAACGATCGCGGTTGGGCCAGATCGGATCGTCGGGATCAAAGCGCAGGAAGCGCTGCCACAAACAATAGACGACCGGAGCCAGGGCCATGGGAGTGCCGGGGTGGCCGGAGTTCGCCGCTTGCACTGCGTCCATCGACAGAGTGCGAATCGTATTCACGCAGAGCTGATCCATATCCACCTGCTTCGTCGCCGCTATGTCACTCATCGTGTTCCCTCCTGATTTGAGTGCGAAGCTCGAATCGACGAGTCTTCGCGCAAACTACGCTCTACTGAATCACGCCGCGACAAATCCCTGTGGATTTAGCAAAGGCTCGTCCCGCGACTGCTCTTCGATGTGGGTCACGGGGGGAGTATAACGCAGTCAGGACTGACGGCGAGCCTCGAGAGTCTAGCGGCGATCCGGGGCGGGATGGCGGACGTCGCGGCCGGCGACGATGTAAATGACGTCTTCGGCGATGTTGGTGGCGTGGTCGCCGATGCGCTCGAGGTTTTTCGCCACGAGGATCAGCTCGAACGCCGGGAAAACCACTGCGGAATTTTCCATCATGTAAGTGAGCAGCTCACGGAACATCTGATCCCGCAGCCCGTCCACTTCGTCGTCGCGGACCAAAACGGATTTGGCGAGCTCCTGATCTCGCCTCACCAGCGCGTCGAGGCTATCGCGTACCATACCTTCTGCGAGCTCGCTCATGCGCGGCAAATCCACATAAGGTTTCACGCGCGGATGGCGCACGATACGCTGGGCGGATTGGGCGATGTTCACCGCCTGATCGCCGATGCGCTCGAGGTCGTTATTGATGCGCGAGACGGCTAGAATGAAACGCAGGTCGATAGCCATCGGCTGCTGCGTCGCGAGCAAGCGCTGGACACGCTCATCCAGCTCGATCTGCATCTCATTGATGGCGTCTTCTTCTCCGAGCACAGCCTGGGCCAAGCTTTCGTCGGCATCAAGCACCGATTGGACGGCCTGGTGGACGGCGCGCTCGGCGAGGCTCCCCATCCAAAGCAGCCTCTGCTTCAGCTCTTCGAGATCGATTTCGAAATGGCGTTCCATTTACCCGTTCCTAGCCGAAGCGCCCGGTAATGTAGGCTTCCGTGCGCGGGTCCGACGGATTCGTAAAGAGTTTTGGCGTCGCGCTGTACTCGATGAGTCTCCCGTCGAGGAGAAAAGCGGTGAAATCGCTCACCCGGGCAGCCTGCTGCATATTGTGGGTGACGATCACCATCGTGCAACTCGATTTCAGCTGAAACAGCAACTCCTCGATTTTGGCGGTCGTCACCGGATCGAGCGCGGAACACGGCTCATCGAGCAACAACACTTCCGGATCCACCGCCAAGGCCCGGGCAATGCACAGCCGCTGCTGTTGGCCCCCGGAAAGGGCATAGGCGGATTTGTGCAACTGGTCCTTCACCTCATCCCACAGAGCCGCGCGATGCAGGCTGCGTTCGACCGCTTCGGCGAGTCTCCCTCGGTAGCCGTTGATGCGCAGGCCATAGGCCACGTTGTCAAAGATGGATTTCGGAAATGGATTGGGCCGCTGGAAAACCATCCCCACGCGCCGGCGCAGTCCGACAACGTCCAATCCGAAAACGGTTTGCCCGTCCAGCAAGATTTCCCCTTCCACGCGCGTATTGCGGACCGTCTCGTACATGCGATTCAGGGTGCGCAGAAACGTGGATTTTCCGCAACCGGAGGGGCCAATGAGGGCGGTGATGCGGTTTGTGGGCACGTCGAGGTTGACGCCGAACAGGGCTTGCTTCGAGCCGTAATAAAAGTCGAGCCCGGAAATCTTGAACCGCAGCGGGAGCTGCGCAGGTGTCAGAACGGGACTCTTTTCAGTCTCCACGGGAGTAACTCGTACCGCGAAAGCTGGACGTGGTGCGCCTGCCACGGATGCCACCTAGGACCTCAAAAACGCCGCTCGGCGGGAAAGAATCAGCCGGGCCACAACATTCGCCAGCAGGATCAGGGCGAGCAAAACCAAACCCGCAGCCCAAGCCTGCCGGTGCCAATCGTCGTATGGCGCAATCGCATAGGTAAAGATCATGACAGGGAGGGATGCCGTTGGTTGGTTCCACCCTGGGCTCCAAAAGCGATTGCTGAAAGCGGTGAATAGCAAGGGTGCTGTTTCACCCGCCACTCGGGCCAAGTCTAACATGATTCCGGTAATGATCCCTTCGATGGCTGCAGGGATCACTACGCTCACGATCGCCTTCCACTTGCTAGCGCCAAGCGCCATGGCCGCTTCGCGCAGGCTCTTGGGGACGGCCCGCAAGAACTCCTCGGAGGTGCGCACGGCTATAGGAATCATCATCACACCGAGGGCGAAGCCCCCGGCGAGCGTTGAGAAGTGCCGCATCGGGAGGACCACGACGGCATAGGCGAAGATTCCGATCACGATCGAAGGCACCCCGTTCAGCAGGTCGGTTGTGTAGCGGATGATAAAGGGAAACAGGCCCCTACCGAACTCCGCGAGATACACGCCGGATAGCACGCCAATAGGGACCCCGAAGGCAGCGGCTATCAGCAGGAGCTTCCCGCTGCCTATGATGGCGTTAGCCATGCCACCGCCGGTTTCGCCCACGGGTCTGGGGAGCTTGGTGAAAAAGTCCCAGTTGATTGATTGCCATCCGTGTATGGCCAGATACCCGAGGATGAACGCCAGAATGGAAACGGTAAGAAGGGCGCAGGCGCCCGTGAGGCTGAGCATCACGGCGTTGACCGATTTTCGCCAGACAGTACGAAGGCTCATTCGTGCGCCATCCCTATTCGTGCGCCGTCCCGCGCTGCTCGGTAGCCAGGACCAGCAGCCGCGCTAGACCATTCAGGATGAACGTGATCAGGAATAGGACCAAACCGAGCTCAATCAGCGCACTCAAGTACAGGTCTCCGGTCGCTTCGGTGAATTCATTGGCGATGACCGCGGCAATGGAATAGCCGGGGGCGAACAGAGAGGCGCTGATTTTCGGATCGTTGCCGATGACCATCGTCACCGCCATGGTCTCGCCCAGGGCTCGCGCGAGCGCGAGAAAAATGGATCCCAGAATTCCCGCGCGTGCGAAGGGCACCACAACCCTCCAGGTCGCCTCCCACCGCGTGGCACCCATGGCGAGCGCTGCTTCGCGCTGATCCCGCGGCACCACCAACAACACTTCACGCGAAACGGAGATGATGAACGGGACCACCATAATGCCCAGCACGATCCCGGCAGTCAGGAAGCCGACGCCATAGGCAGGCCCTTGAAAAAACGGCAGAAAGCCGAGGCTCTTCTTGAGCACGGGCGCGAGCGTGCTGCGGGCCCAGGGCACCACGACAAAGATGCCCAAAAGGCCGTAGATCACGCTGGGCACCGCAGCCAGCAGATCAATCATGAACGCCAAGGCATCGGAGATTTTCCGGGGCGCTAGTTCCGCCAAGAAGATCGCGGCCCCGAGACCCAGCGGGACAGCCATGAGCAGCGCCAACAGGGACGTAACGATGGTGCCGTAGATGAAGGGCAGCGCCCCGAAGTGTCCGAAGACGGGGTCCCACACCTGCGTCACGAAGAACGCCCATCCAAATTCGTGCCGGGCGAGGCGTGAATTGATCCAAAGCTCGTAAACGATCAGGCTGGTAATCAGGAAGACGCTGGCTGCAAAAATCAACGTAATCAGATGAGCGACGGCGTCGCCGCTGCGCAGCCGCTGCGACCAAGTACGCGATGGCCCTGGGGAAAGCGGGCGCTCGAACGCAGTGGTGGAAGCGACCATGCTACTGGATGAGTGAAATCGCTTTCATTTCCTTGGCGATGACTTCTTTTGGAAGCCTGGCATAGGTGAGGGGTTCGGCGTAGTTTTGCCCATCGCTCAGCATCCACTTGAGAAACGCTTTTATGGTATCCCGCTTCGTAGCGTCGTCAATCTTGGCAGGAATCAGCAGCCAAGTGAAGCTGGAAATCGGGTAGGCGTCTGGGCCCGGCGCATCTGTGATCGAAACACGGAAGTCATCGGGCATGCTCTTCGCCACACCCGCCGCGGCGGCGGTCACGCTGGCGAGATCGGCCTTGATGAGTTTTCCGGAAGAGTTCCGCACCCTGCCGTAAGCCAGCTTGGTTTGAACCGCGTAGATGAGCTCAACGTACCCGATCGAGTTCGGCGTCTGCTTGACCAGACCGGATACTCCCTCGTTGCCCTTTCCACCCATCCCCGTGGGCCAGTTCACCGAGGTTCCTTTCCCGACCTTGCTCTTCCACTCGTCGCTAACTTTCGCCAGGTAGTCGGTCCAGATGTATGTGGTGCCACTGCCGTCGGCGCGGTGAACGACCACGATATCCGTATTGGGAAGATTGACGCCAGGATTGGCCCCTGTGATGGCGGGGTCATTCCACTTGGTGATTTTCCCCAGGAAGATACCCGCCAAGGCTTCCGGCGAGAAGTTCAGTTCCCCGTTCACACCCGGAATGTTGTAGGTGGGCACGTCTGCGCCGAGCACCGTTGGGAAGTGAAGTATCTTAAAAGGGGCATCCTTCAACTGGTCATCCGACATGGGCCCATCGCTTGCGCCGAAGTCGACAGTCTTGGCGATTACCTGGCGGATTCCTCCGCCAGAGCCAATTGATTGGTAATTGATCTGGATGTCGGGATGCACTTGGTGATAGGCATCAAACCATTTGGAATAAATGGGATAGGGGAAGGTTGCGCCCGCGGCGTTCAGAAGCACTGTTTCTGAAGATAGGGCCTGACCGGCGCCAGCCATTATCACGATAAGCGCCCAGAGTAAGAGTCTCTTGGTCATTTTCGACACCCCCCTCCTTGTGAAGAACGAGTCTCCCGTTGGATTGTTACAGCCATGTTACAGTTCGAAGAAATTGCCATGAACCGGGCGGCCGGAGCTTCCTGGGCAAGCCAGCGCCCGCCGCTATTCCTGCTGTTCCAGGGCGCGAGGTGCGGAGTGTATCTCGCTCCCGTCCGAATCTTCGTCGTCAAGCTGCTGATGGCGGCCGTGGCGGACATCCAGGCCACGCACCCAGAAGAGGATATCCTCGGCAATGTTGGTCGCGTGATCGGCGATGCGCTCGAGATGTCGCGACGCCAGCACGAAATGCAGATTGGGAGCGATCCGCGTGGAGTCCCCTTCCATTCCGGCCAGCAGGTTCTCAAAAACGCGATCGCGAAGCTGATCCACGGAATCGTCGCTTTGGAGCACTTGATGCGCCAGGGTGACGTTGCGGAAGATCAGCGCGCCCAGGCTCTTGCCCACCATGGCACGCACCGCGATCGCCATCGGTTCCAGCTCCGGTGGGTTTTCGACTTGCTCCATCGCCGCGAGAGAAATAACGCGCTGCCCGATATTGACCGCCAAATCGCCCATTCGCTCGAGATCGTTGTTGACCTTCAGCGCCGATACGATCAAACGCACTTCCGCGTCGGGCAGATTGCCGCGTCGTAGCAGGCGAATCGCGTGCTCATCAATCAGGATTTCCATTTCGTTGATCCGAGGCTCGGTCAAAAACACCTCACTGGCGAGCTTTTCATCTCGGTTCAGCAATGCTTCCAGGGCACGGTTTACCGATCCTTCCACGGTACGCGCCATCGATACCAGGTAATTCACGAGGGTTGACTCGGGCGCCATTGTTGCCAACTTTGCGGTCGTTGCCATCGCTCTCCCTCCTACCAGGGTCTAGTCCGTTGCGTTGCCAGGATATCGGAGGAATCTTGCGGTTAGATAACGGCAGGATCAATAGTTTGCGACAGCGAACGGCAACCCTAATCGGCAACCGGGATGGAGAAACGGAACTCAGAGCCTTGACCGACGGCGGATTCCACCCAGATGCGGCCGCCGTGGGCTTCCACGATATGTTTCGCAATCGAAAGACCCAAGCCGGTGCCACCCACCTCCCGAGAGCGCGCTGCATCGGCGCGGTAGAAACGCTCGAAGATGCGCTCCTGGTCGGACTGGGGAATTCCGATGCCGTTGTCCCCGATGGTGACGACCGCGTCGCGCTCGAGGACGGCCACTCGGACCCAGATGCGGCCGCCCGCGGACGTATACTGCACGGCGTTGTCCAGCAGGTTCTGCAGCGCTTCTCGCAGGCGGGCTTCATCGCCACGCACAGGCGGCAGGCCAGGGGGATATTTCACATCAATCGAAAGCCCCTTTTCTCGAGCCTTGAGGCGGGATGTCTCGATACATGGCTCGATGATTAGCTCGAGCGCCGTGGGGCGGAATTCGAGGTCAAGTTTACCGGCTTCGATCCGGGAGAGTTTGAGAAGATCGTCGGTCAGGCGGGCGAGGCGCTGCGAGTGGTTGGCAATGATCTTGAGAAAGCGCCGGTTGTGCTCGGCGTCGTCGAGCGCGCCGCCTAGGAGCGTCTCTGCAAAACCCTGGATCGCCGTCAAGGGCGTTTTGAATTCATGAGAGACGTTGGCGAGGAAGTCTCGCCGGGCCCGCTCGAGTCGTCGCAATTCGCTGATGTCGTAAAGCATTACCACTACACTCGGCCGGTCTTCCGCAGGGTCGCGATTCGCTGCGGATTCGAGCGGGGTAACGGGCGCAGCGGTTACGGCGAAGCTTCGCGGATGCACCGTGCCTACGGCGACCTCACTGTGAAGCCGCTCGCGCCCCCCGAGCGCCTGGCGCACGATGCCCACAAGCTCCGAGTGACGCATCACTTCGAGCAGGGGCCGGCCTTCAAAGCTGGATGCCGCGAGCCCGAAGATTTCCGAGAATGCCTGGTTGCAAAAGACAACGCGCTCCCTGGCGTCAATCACTGCCACGCCCTCGACCATACTTCTCAGGATGGCGGCTGATCGGTTGCGCTCGTCCGTCAACGTGCGGATGGTTCCGTCGAGCTGGGCCGCGGTTTCGTTGAGCGCCTGCGTCAGGTCAGACAATTCATCGTGGCCTGCCGGCGGGGCCAAGGGGCGAAAATCTCCCGCGGCCACGCGGCTCGAAAAATCCTTGAGCCGTTGGACTCGCGCGGAAAAGGCGCGAGAAAAAATGAGAGAGACGCTTCCACCGATCGCCAGAATCAGCAAAGAGGCGAGGAACAAACGATGCCGGATCTCGGCCAGCACATCGTGGACTTGAGCCAGGGGCAGTGCGAAGCGCAGCGTCCGGGCCGTGTAGAAGTCAACCGCCAGCAGAACGGCCAGCAAGAGCGCCAGGTAGGTGAGACCCAGTTTCCAGAAAAGCCTAGTTCGCACGGGATTCAAACAGATAGCCTGCGCCGCGAATCGTCTTCACAAACACGGGGCGTTCCGGATCGGGCTCAACCTTCTCCCGCAGTCGCCGGACGTAGACATCCACGCTCCGGGGTGTGACAAACCGCTCCGTGCCCCAAACGGCGTCAAGCAGTTGGTCGCGCGTGAAGACTCGATTCGGTCGCGCAGCGAGGTAATAGAGCAGTCGGAACTCGAGCGTGCTGAGGGGAACAGCCTTCCCCGAAAGCGTGACTCGGTAGGCAGCGGGATCGATCCGCAGGCTCCCAACTTCGATCGGCTTATCCACAGCTCCTGCAGGCTCGACGCGCCGTAGCAGCGCCTTCACCCGAGCGACCAGTTCGCGCGGGCTGAAGGGCTTGGTGACGTAGTCATCGGCTCCCAGCTCGAGTCCCACCACGCGATCCGCTTCCTCACCTCGCGCCGTCAGCATCAGGATCGGCAGGCGATTCAGCGACGGATTCCGCCGGATCTCTTTGCAGATCTCCAGCCCCGAAAGCTTGGGCAACATCAGGTCGAGCACGAGCAAGTCCGGAGGGGATTTTCTCAACTGCGCGAGGCCGGCGGTGCCGTCGCCGGCTGCCAGCACCTGAAAACCCTCCTTCTCCAGGTTGTAGCGCACCAGCTCGACAATGTCCCGATCGTCTTCAACGATGAGAACTCGCTTCATCTTGACCCGCTACCTTAGCGGATGCATCGTCCTCTGGCAAGTTCCGGCGGATTAGAGGCTACGCAAGGGCGCAAGAGGGGGCCATCTGAGCCCCGTCCCGATGAGCGCGCTGCCCATGACGTTACCTGGGAAGGAGCGGTACAATGCGGAGTTTAGGGGTGCACGAATGTACTATCTGCTGAAGACCGAACCTGCGGCGTATTCATTTTCCGATCTGCGAAGGGATAAAACGACGGTGTGGGACGGCGTGAAAAATCCCGTGGCAGTGAAGAACCTTCGCGAGATGAAGACGGGTGACGAGCTCATCGTATACCACACGGGCGGGGAAAAACGTGCCGTCGGCACTGCCACAGTGGTCTCCGTTGACGCGTCCGATCCGAAGTTTCCTGCCGTACTCATTGAGGCGAGAAGGGAGCTGCGGAAACCTGTGTCGCTTGCGGAGATGAAGGCAGCGCCTGCGTTTCGGGATTCGCCCCTTCTGCGGCAGGGCCGATTGTCGGTCGTCCCCCTGACGGCGTCTCAATACCGGCTCATCGCCAGAACGTAGCGCCTCGCTGAGGGGCGGCGTGAGATCGCGCCGTCCTAAGAACAATTGAGAAATGCCATGTTAGCGGGAGGACGACAACGTCTTTCAGATCGAAGCTACCACAATGAACCGAATTCACCGTTGGTACTGTCGCTCGGCTGTCTGGCGACGCCGCGTCGAGACAGATCTTCTACCTTGGGCTTTGAAAGATGCTGCCCTACGCGGTCCCGCCCTCGAAATTGGACCCGGTCCGGGGATTACGACGGATTATCTCCACAGGCTTCTTCCCGAACTAACGGTGCTCGAAGTTGACGATCGCCTTGCCGCAGCGCTTCGCAGGCGATTCCGAGATACGCGCGTGCGTGTGATTCAAGGCGACGCGACGTCCATGCCATTTTCCGATGGCTCGTGCAATACCGTGCTCTGCTTCACGATGCTGCACCACGTGCCATCGCCGTCGCTGCAAAACCGTCTGTTGACGGAGGCATTTCGCGTGCTTGCCCCCGGCGGCGCTTTCCTGGGGGTAGACAGCCGTCTGAGTTTGCGAATGAAATTGTTTCACTGGTTCGACACGATGGTGATCGTCGATCCCCAAACCTTCACCGAACGGCTACGCACGGTAGGTTTCGACCAGATCCAGGTCGAACTCTCGGATCGTTCGTTTCGCTTTCGGGCGGTCAGACCGGTTTGAGCCGTTTCTCACGCTAGGGCGTCAAGACTCCGTTAGGGGGCGGTGGGATCGCGGGGGAATTTCAGGTAGGGTAGCCGCACGGGACCGGTGGTCGAAGGTTCGAAGATCTGGTCGGCGCGGATTGAGGCCGCCGCCTCGAATCCGACCGAGCCACCCGCCGTGACAAAGTCGTCCTGCTCGACGCCGTCGCCGCTGACTCCGAGGCCTCCTACCAGAACTCCATTCTTGTAGAGCGGGGCGCTTCCTGGAAAGAATACGATACCATTTTGGAAAGAGTTGGCGGGCTGCGCGCCTTGCGTGCACGGGTTGGCGGTATCGAATTGATAGAGGTTGAAGAACGGGCCGGCGCCACTCCCGTCGATGCCCGGCGGGAAGAGTGGTTGTGCGCCGAAGCTGATGGTGCGATTGGTGACAGCGGTGGCGGATGGGACTCCGGGTAAATCCTGTGCAGTGCGACTCGTGCCGCTGAAGTAGATCACGTTCCGCGACTTAGCCACGGCCACATCAATGCTGAAGACAGTGGCGTCCGGCATTCGATGCAGGGCCAGAAGATTGCCGTTCAGGTCGGCGACGGCAATCGCCATGCGGGCCCTCGATCCGTCCGGCAGCCGGATCACCGCACGAGTGGTATTGGCTGTGTTCACTGCATTGGTCACAATCTGGGTTACGTCCTGCTGAGTCAGCCCGCCTACGCCGGCTTGCGGCGTCACCAGATCGCCGTCCGGAACCGGTCCCAGACTATCGTTCGGACCGACTAGGTACGTGCCTGGTATGGGGCCTGAACTGGCAGCCGGATTCGGGATCACGCCGCTCGGGATTGCGGTTTGGTTCACAAAGGGCAGCGCGACGCCGTCGATGACCACCACGCCGGGGGATTTCAATACTGGCTCAAACGTGAACACAGGCTTGTTGACAGAGCCCACGAGTGCCGCATACTCCGCAACATCCAAACGATCCGCGACCACGCCGATCCCGCCCACCAAATGAGCATTTTTGAAGATGGGCACGCCACCCGGATTCACGGCGTTTGGATCGCTATCGAGGACGTCCTTCTTTCCTGTGGCGACCCCCAATCCTGTCGTGCTGCCGTCGATCGAGCGCGCTGGAGGAACCGCTTGGCCCGGCGCAAACGTGGTGTTGAATGGGCATCCACGATTTGTGTTTTCGATGCCGTAGAGGGCTGCGTTGCCGGTGAAGGAAATTCCCGGAGGGAAATGGATGCCACTGATATAGCGGACCGTGCGCGACGAGAGCGGGGCCTGGTCATTGCTGAAAAAACTGGCGGTGCGTGCCAGCGAAACGCTCAGTTCATTCGCGTCCACGGTCGCGCTGAAATTGCCCGTGGCCGTTACCGGCGCGCCGGGTTCCCGAAATACAGCGAGGATATTACCTGCACGGCTGGTGACAGTGATGACGAGGGGGTCACTCACGGAAGCCGCGGCCCGCTGCACGATGGCCTGAACGTCAGCGCCCGTTAACTCGCTCGGATCGGGCGGGGTCCCTGCCACCGGTGGGAGGTTTGGGCCTCCTCCGCCCCCGCAAGACACCGCAACTACACATACCGCCAGGATCAGGGAAAATGCCCAGGAGTTGGAGGGTCGCCGCGCAGCGCAAATGCCTGCTTCGAAATACGCCCTTCTTTTCTCGCAACTGGAGGATCTCGATATCAATTGTGCGCTCGCGACCCGACTTACCTGCGCGACGCGGGCGAAGTCCGCTTCCTGGGGGCCCGCTCGAAGCCGATCAGCCTTCGTACCACATCGGCTCTTGTGATTCAAGCTGGTTCCGCGCCAATCACACCTCGGAGTGCGTGCCTATCGGAAGTCGCGTCTTGAAAATGCTTGCTCGATACCAGCGGACTGTGTTAGCTAGATGCGCCCCTGAGAAAAAACGTCGATAAACGTGTCGGCGAGGGGTGAATCCCAGAGGGAGCGCAAAGTGCACGCCTCCCATCTTTCAAAATCCAGTCTGGGCGCCTTCGTCCTGGGTGTTGGCGTTTGTCTCCTGGGAGCAACGAACGCGAGCGCCGTTGGCTCACACGGCGGTTCCCGCGTCGGGCGCCAGGAGGAGCAGCGGATCCCGCGCCAATCCAAGCGGAAAACAGCGGTGGTCGAAGCTTGGGTGCGCGACCCCGCAGGCCGCGGCGTACCGACGGCCACCGTGACCCTTCGCGACATAGTTTTCGGGACCACGCGTCACACGACCACAACCGTTGATGGAATCTTCCGAGTGCTGGACCTGCCGCACGGCCACTATGAACTGAAAATCGAAAAGGAAGGTTTTCAAACCTACACACGTCAGGACATGGAACTGACTCCGCCGGAAATCTTGGAGATAGACGTCACCCTTCAGCCGTCGGGCGGCCCGACCGAGAGAACCATCGGCGTACCTCGGCCACCAGAACTGGGACCGGCTCCGCCGAGTCTCCCGCCCGAGCCTCCGGGCACGGCCTACGAAAAGCTGCCCTCGCCGCCTACGGGACCGGCTCCGGAGCCGGAGGTTTTGCCCCGAGACACCGATGTTTTTGTTTCGGAACCGGATCGGTGGCAGATTCCCATGCCGGAGTGGACGCGCTACTCGCAAAGGGGAGAAGATCCGTACGCGCGAAGCAGTCGGTGGGACCCCTTCAACCGGAACAAGTGGAAGGGCGACTATCCGCTCTTCGGCCAGACTTTTTTCAGCTTCACGGGAATCAGCAATAGTTTCCTGGACGGGCGCTACCTGCCCACGCCGAGCAACGTCAGTGCCGCGCAGCCAGGCAGCATCGGCTTCTTCGGCCGCGGCCAGCAATTTGCCTTGGAGCAGAATTTTCGATTCACGTTCGATCTCTTCCACGGCGACACTTCTTTTCGCCCGGTGGACTGGCGCATCCGAATCACACCAGAGTTCAACGTCAACTACACGAACGTGCGGGAGCTGGGTGTGCTCAATGTGGACGTGCGGAAGGGAACGACGCGCACCGATGGGCACGTGGGTCTGCAAGAGGCGTTTTTCGAATACAAGATCCACGACTTGAGCCGCAACTACGACTTCGTCTCCGTTCGCGCCGGCATTCAGTCTTTCACCAGCGATTTTCGCGGTTTTCTCTTTGTGGACGAACAGCCGGGCGTTCGCATCTTCGGCGATCTGAACTCGAATCGCTGGCAATACAATGTGGCTTATTTCAACATGCTGGAGAAAGACACGAACAGCGGGTTGAACACGTTCGAGCGGCGCAACCAGCAGGTGTTGATCGGGAACATCTATTTTCAGGATTTCATCAAGCCGGGGTACACAACCCAGTTCAGCATCCACTACAACAAGGATGACCCCACCGTGCACTTCGATGAGAACGGATTTCTGGTGCGGCCGGCGCCCATCGGCTTCGTCGTTTCGAATGGCCAGGTCCGCACGCATCGCGTGGAAGCAGCGTACCTGGGCTGGACGGGCGACGGTCATTTCGGCCGGTTGAATATTACCCACGCCTTCTATCAGGCCTTGGGGCAGGACGATTTCAACTTGCTCGCCGGCCGCAGAGTCACGATTAACGCGCAGATGGCGGCGGCTGAGGTATCCGTCGACAAGGACTGGGCGCGGCTGAAGGCTTCGATTTTCTATGCCTCGGGGGACGCCAATCCCCGCGATGGCAGGGCGCGCGGCTTCGACGCCATTTTGGATTCGCCCAATTTTGCCGGCGGGATCTTCAGCCTCTGGAATCGAGAGGGGATTCGGCTGACCGGCACGGGGGTGCTACTGACGCCGCCGGATAGCCTGTTGCCGAGTTTGCGTTCGAACAAAGACGAAGGCCAGGCCAATTTCGTCAACCCGGGAATATTCCTGGTGCACACCGGCGCAGAATTCAATGTGACTCCGAAGATGCGCGGCTTTGCTAATGTGAGCTATCTGCGTTTCGACCGAACGGAGCCGCTGGAGTTGCTGTTGTTCGAGTCGCGGATTCGCCACTCGATCGGCTTCGATTACAACGTCGGCGTGGAGTACCGGCCCCCATTGTCTGAGAACATCAAACTCACCGGGGGATTGGCGGCGCTGACACCGGGGCAGGGTTTCCGCGACATTTACACGGCTAAGACTTTGTTCTCAGCCTTTCTCAATCTTCGTTTTGTTTTCTGAAATGACTTCGCGATGGATCCGATGACGCGCTCAGCAATGCCATCTGAACGGCACACCACCTCGGGCCGGCATCGCCGCCGGGGAGTCTGGAAGCTTTCCCTGTTCGCGAGTGCGGCCGCTCTGTGCGCGCTCGTGGTGACGGGAAACGCGCCGTCCGTCCAAAGCCCCGAGGACGAGAGAAGCTTGCTGATTAACCAGACGCAAGCACAAGCGGACCGCAAAAGCGCCGGTTGCATTACCTGTCACGTAAGCGTGGACGAACCGACGATGCATGAAACCGGAACGGTGCGGTTGGGCTGCGTGGATTGCCACACAGGCGATCCAACGGCCGCGTTGCCGGCGGGCGCGGCGGCCGGCTCCGGCGCTTACGAAGATGCCAAGCACAAGGCGCATCCCCAGCCGAGCTTGCCGGAACTCTGGCGCAGCTCCGCGAACCCAGTGCGACCCTTCGCCAAGTGGTTAAAAGAGAGCCCGGATTACATTCAATTCGTCAACCCCGGCGATCTGCGGGTCGCCGAAAAAACTTGCGGACAATCGGGCTGCCATTCGCTGCAACTCCACGCGGTGCGCACCAGCATGATGACCCATGGCGGCATGCTTTGGGGCGCCGCGCTTTACAACAATGGCGCTGTCCTTTTCAAGAATCCGCGGTTCGGCGAGAGCTATTCGCTGGACGGCACGCCGCAGCGCATCCGGACGTGGCCCGAACCCTCCGGGGATGAAACTAGGAGCAAAGGCGTGCTGCCGTATTTGGACCCGCTGGAGCGCTGGGAAATTTCCCAGCCGGGCAACATCCTCCGGGTATTTGAGCGCGGAGGCGGGACGAAGGCTGAGATCGGCAATCCAGACCGTTCAGACGACAACGGCGAGCCCGACGACAAGCTCGGCAACCGCGGGTTCGGCACCCAACTGCGAACGGACCCGGTGTTCCTCGGTTTGCAGAAGACGCGCCTGCTGGACCCATTGCTGTATCAACCAGGGACGAACGACCAGCCGGGTGACTACCGCGCGAGCGGCTGCAGCGGGTGCCACGTAATCTACGCAAACGACCGCTCGCCGCTGCACTCCGCGCAGTACGCGCGCTACGGCAACATGGGGACCACTGCGCAGGCTGATTCCACGATCCCTCGGGGCGAATCCGGCCACCCCATCTTTCACAAATTCACGCGCGCGATCCCGTCGAGCCAATGCATGGTGTGCCACGTCCACCCCGGCACGAACATGGTGACAACGTATTACGGCGATACGTGGTGGGACAACGAAGTGGACGGGGAATTCATGTACCCCAAGAAACAGCGCCGCCCGTCGCCGGAGGAAGAATATGAGGTCCGCGTGCGCAACCCTGAGGCCGCTGCGTCGCTTGGCCTCTGGGGGGACGCAAAGTTCCTGGCCCAGGTAGGCAGTCCGGAGTTCAACGCGAAACTGAAACATACCCAATTCGATGACTTCCATAGCCATGGCTGGATTTTCCGCCAGGTCTTCAAGCACGACCGCGTGGGCAATCTTCTCGACGCCGACGGGAAGATCGTCTCCTTCGATGATCCAGAGAAGTTGAAGAAGGCCGTACATCTGATGGACATCCACCTCGAGAAGGGAATGCAATGCATCGACTGCCATTTCGAGCAGGATTCCCACGGGAATGGAAAGATCTATCAGGAGCCTCGAGCGGCGATCGAAGTCGGCTGCGTCGATTGCCATGGCACGATTCGCCACCGGGCGACGCTGATCACGTCGGGCCCAGCGGCCCCGGCTGGCGGGTCGCATCTCGAACGATTGCGAACGCCCTGGGGGAAACGGCAGTTCTACTCGGAAGGGGATAAGGTCTACCAGCAATCCATGATGCAGCCCGATCTCCGCTGGGAGATCACGCAGGTGCTCGACAGCATCACTCCAGGGAATCCCCACTATAACGAGCAGTCGCGCCTGGCTAAGACGATGCGTGCCGACGGGCGCACCTGGGGCGACGTACCCGGGAAGGATGCGGATCTCGCCCACGGCGACGGCAACATGACGTGCGTTGCCTGCCATACTTCCTGGACGCCCAGTTGCTTCGGCTGCCATCTTTCCATGACCGCGAATCGGCGCATGCCCATGCTCCACAACGAAGGACTGATGACGCGCAACTGGACCGCGTACAACTTTCAGGTTCTGCGCGACGACCTTCACATGCTCGGGATCGATGGGAGCGTCACAGGCCACCGGGTGGCCCCGGTGCGGTCGTCATGCGCCATTTTGGTCAGTTCGCAGAACGCCGACCGCGAATGGCTCTATTACCAGCAGCAAACGATCTCCGCCGAGGGCTTCAGCGGCGCCGCTTTCAGCACGTTCGTCCCGCATACCGTGCGAGCCGCCGAAACGCGCCGATGCGGCGATTGCCACATCTCTCAAGCCAAAGACAACAATGCCTGGATGGCGCAGCTCATGCTGCTGGGAACGAACTTCGTAAATTTCATGGGACGCTACATCTACGTAGCGGAAGGCAAGGGCGGCTACCACGCGGTCGTTGTGGCGGAACACTCGGACCCCGACGCCGTCGTCGGCAGCGACCTGGAACGCATCGCCTATCCCGAGAATTTTGAGCGGTTCGTGCAAGGTCACCGGGAGTTGAAGACGGCGTACGAACACAAGGCCGGGGAAGTGTTGGACGTCCAACTGCGTGGCGAATACCTGTATGCGGCTTTGGGCAAGGGCGGATTCCGCGCCTACGACGTCGCCAATATCGACAACAAGGGTTTCTCCGAGCGCATGGTGACTGCGCCTGTTTCTCCGTTTGGCCAGCGCCTCTACGTAAAAACTAAGTACGCAACCGCCGTAGCGACCCCTACCACACTGGGCGTGGACCCGCTGCGCCGGCACGACCCCGTCAACGAGGAGCAGCCCATACACCTGATATACGGCTTCCTTTATGTGACGGACAAGTATGAAGGTCTCGTCGTGATTGGCAATCCGGACTTGAAATCCAAGACGCCCGGCGTGGGTACGTTGCTCAATGGAAACCCCGAAGACAACTTCCTCAAACGCGCATTGGCTTTCAACCCCGACGGCATCCTCAGCGGCGCTCGCCGCATCACGATCGCGGGCACGTACGCGTATATCCTGTGCGATCGCGGTTTGGTGGTCGTGGACATCAACAATCCACTTGAGCCGCGCATCGTCGCGCAAATCGGCGCCCCCGACCTAGTGGAGCCGCAGGGCGTGGCCATCCAGTTCCGCTACGCCTTCGTGGTGGACCGCCAAGGGCTGAAAGTGCTCGACGTAACGTCGCTCGACCGCCCGCGAATGGTGCCCGGAGCCTTCGTTCCGCTCGAAGACGCGCGCAATGTCTATGTCGCGCGGACCTATGCTTACGTTTCCGGAGGCAAGCAAGGTGTGGCCATCGTCAACGTCGAACGGCCGGAGCAACCCGTGCTGGACCAAATTTTCACGGCCGGCGGACAGATCAACGACACTCGTGACATCAAGATCGGCGCCACGGCTTCCAGCCTGTTTGCCTACGTCGCCGACGGTCACAACGGACTCCGCGTGATCCAGTTGATCTCGCCTGAAGACAATCCATATTTCAACGGTTTCAGTCCGCGGCCTAAGCCCACGCTCATCGCCACTTTTCACACACACGAGCCGGCATTGATGGTTTCCAAGGGGCAGGACCGCGATCGTGCGGTGGATGAGGGCGGCAACCAACTGGCGGTGTTTGGCCGCCGGGGCGCCCGGCCTTTTAATCTCGAGGAAATGCGCCGGCTCTATTTGATGAACGGCGAACTCTACACAGTTGCCGACCAGCCTCCCGGCGAGCCGCGAGCATTTTCTACAGGCGAATCATGGCTCGACCGCCTTTGGGCAAAACTCAGCGGCCGCTGATTGATCTAGCAGCGCGGATTATTTCCTACTGGAATCAGGTGAGGGCGCCGCACCGGAAGGTTCGGAAGTTGCGCGCACGAGTTGTTTCGGCGTGTAGGAGGCTTTTGCCGGCTTCTGCTTGCTCCAGTCGTGATACCTGTGGCACTCGAAGCAGCGATTCTCGGCGGCTTCGTTGCCGGGCCGATGACATTGCTGGCAGACGCGAATGCCGGGAATAAGAACGTCGGCGGTTTCGTGACTACTCCGCGAGCCGGTGTGGCAGCTCTCGCAGCTCAGGAACTGATGCGCTTGATGATCGAAAACGGCGTGAGGCAGCCACCGGACGGTGATATTTGACGGCGCCACCTCGGGCAGCACATCTCCGGGGCGTTGCGTCAGGCTATGACACTCCTTGCAGGTTTTCCTCCACAGCAGGAGTTCGGCATCGGCGACCCGCTCGGCCACCCATTCCGCTGGAGTGAGCTTGCGTGTCTCCGGCTTGAGCGGCCGTTCCGGCAACTGTCCTCGCGGCTGAATGGTTTCCCGAAGCTCGGCTGGGTGATCGGCAATATATTCCTGAAACTTCTTTACAACGAACGCGTGGACGACTTCAGGCTTGTCGTGGGGCACCGGCTCGTCGAATCGCTTGTCAAACGCGAGGGGGTGGCAACTGGCGCAGGTGCTGGCGTATCTCGGCGGTGCCATGTAGGCTTGTGCGCCTTGAAAGGGCCGGGGAGGCCACGACGTGGAATTGGGCGACGGACTCGCGACAGCCATGTTTGTTGGCGAAGCCATGCCGAAGCGCCAGGGCTCCTTGGCGCCGTAAGCGCGATGGCAGTCCATGCATTGGAGCGTTACCGGCCTGCCGTCAGGCCCGCGGAGGCCGGACTTCAGATGCACACTATGATTCAGCTTGATCGTTCCCGGGTCGCGGAAAGCCGCGCGAAGCGGCGCGAACTGCGGGTGGTCCACGTTGAATCCACGAACGTCGGTGACGAATCGGCTCGACCCTCCCTTCGTTTCCAACTGAGCGTGGCATCGCGTGCACGCGCCATCACGCGTGTGCGCGAGTATTACCCGCCCTTGATGTTCCATGTGGCAGTCTGAACATTCCGGCGCGAAAGTCTGATCGGCATGATGGATGGGCCCGTCGTGGCATTCCAAACAGGCGCGATCCGCCGCCGCGTGATGGAACCGGCTTGCCTCTTTCACGTGGCAGGCGGCGCAGTTCGAGCTAAAGACGGCGTGAGCCGCAGACATTTCTCCGCTGCTGTATGGGCGGCGGTCGCTCGTGGCGCCTCGCCACGCCAACCAAAGGACTGCGAGGACCGGCGCAGCGATCGAGAGCCAAAAGCGCGTCGTGCGCAGCGGGTGTGGCTTGGTGAAGTACTGGAGCTCGATTCGCTGAGCCAGCTTCTTGGTTGTGCGCTTGCGTGGCACCGCGCTCGCTCCTATCAGTAAAACAACGCCATCACGGCGTGAACTGCGCCGAGCAACAGCAAGGCAAAAGAGACCGGGACGTGCACCAGGAGCCACCAATGCAGCCAGTGATGGAGCTGCTCCTGGCGATTCAACTGGCGTTCCTCTTCGCAGATGTTTTCGAAATCGTCCACGGCTTCACCGAGCGACGCCGGCAACAATGTGCGCAAATGCTCGAAAATCGTCTCCGAGCGTTTGCGATCGAATAGCGGATGATCGCGCTTCTTGGGGGCATCCAAGTAACCGCGGAGCTCGCGCAGGTAAAACTCGCGCAACCGCGCAGTAGCTTCGGCGTCCACCTCTTCGACCTCGGCGGCCACGATCGCGCCGCCAGGCCGGGCAGACGCAGAGGGAGCGATCGGGGACGCCACCGAAACGTCCGAAGGGGTATCGAGCGGCCCGCAAACGGCGGCCACCGCTTCCGCGGCCTCGGCCGCCAGTTGCTTCCGGACGTGACCGATCTCCTCATAGACGGTTTCTAGGGGCAACTGGAGCATCATCGTTCGCGGCAGGTGATTTTGGAGAACGGCTCCCAACACCCCGCTTCCCACCACAAAAATAAGTAGAACCATCAGCACTGTGGTCAGCGATCCGCCAAAATGGAAGCCGCTATGAAACAGAATCAGAGGCAGGGCAAGGAAGCCCAGCCACAAGTGCCCGCGCAACCACGTCTGGGCGCGGCCCACGCGCCAGACGGGAACCTTCTTGCGAGCGCTCAGGAGCCCGGCGAACAACATCATCCCGAAACCGACGACTCCAAACGTCAATCCCCAGAAGCTGCCGCCGGTGGGGCCTTCGCGCGCCGTCATCGCATAAGGAATGTAGATGGCAGTGGAGCCGGCCAAGATGAGGATGCAGGCGATCAGCCACGGCCGGTGTGTGCGATTCAGCAGCAAGCGTTAGCTCCTCGCCGGGGGCTTGGCCTGTCCCAGCAGTGCAGCGAAGAACTGCGGCGGGTTCACGCGATGCGCGGCGTCGTGCGGACACGCATAGACGCAACTGGGCTCGGCGTGCTCCGTGCAGAGGTCGCAGGAAGTGGCCTTCCGACGGGGCTCCGCGCGGCGCCCGCCGGGAGCCAGCGGGTCAGCGACGGTCGTGTCAAAGGACTGCATATTGATATTGCCGTAGGGACAGTTCTGCGCGCACAGGCCGCAACCGATGCACCAATCTTCAATAATGACTTCGAGCGAATTGCGCCGCCGGATCGAACCGACCGGACAGCCGACCATGCACAGCGGGTCCCGGCACTGCCGGCACGAAGTCGCCACCAAGTATTTGTCGAAGCGCAAACCTTCGCGGATAAGCCTCGTGACGCCATCATGGGCGTCGGCGCAAGCGCGCACGCAGGCGTCGCAGCGCGTGCAGCTTTCCAAGTCCAGGATCAACAGGCTTTGCGCCTCCATCAACCCTTGGTCCAGGAAGTCCTGCAGCGGAACGTTGTTTTCCGCAGTCAGCCGCATGCGGTTCTGTTCCTGGCGCTCGTGCGCGACAGCTTGCAGGCCCCGACGCACATCGGGGAACTGCTCCACCATCTGCTTGAAGTCCTCGGCGCCGATGCGGACGACCTCGACGTGATCGAGAGCCGTGCAGGTGGCGGTGCGCACGCTCCCGACGAGCAGACCGATTTCGCCGAAGTAGCCGCCGCGGCCCAGGTAGGCGAGCACCATTTCGCCCCCCGGATAGCTTTCCGAAACCTTCACGAAGCCGATACGAACCAGGTAGAAGCTGTCGGCGGGTTCTCCCTGGCGGCAGATGACGGAACTGGGAGAAAACCGGATCAGTTCCACGCGATCGCGCAAATGGTTGATGAATTCGTCGCTGAGGCCGGCAAAGACGGGGACGCCGCGGAGATGATTGTCCAGGGCGCGCCGCCTGTAATTCTGCTCGATCTGGGCGCGGAAGGTCTTGTTCCGCTGCATGATGTCGAGCACGTTGCGCAGCATTTCGAGCATCCGGCAGTCGGTGAGGGCGCGCACGGTAGCCGACCTCGGGTAGTAGCTCATGCACGTCATTTCCCCGAAAAGCTCGCCGGGCCCCAATTCGGCCAGGGGTTTCTCGTAAGGGAGGTCCACGGGGGCATCGATGGGGATGGTGCGACGACTGCTTTCCTCTTCGCGCTTGTCCTCCTGGCGGCCCACCACCCGGCTGGTCAGCTTGCTCAGGAAGCCGCGGGCGCCACCTTCGGTCTTCACGTGGCCAATGCTGGTGTTAATGGAGACTTGCGCCCGGCCCTCGAGGATGTAGAACGCGGTGGCGCCGAATTCTCCCTCGCGGCAGATCACCTCGCCGGCGCGGAAATGGCGCTCCACCACCGCCCCTTTGTTCAAATCCAAAAAGGTGCCCGAGACCCCTTGGAAGACGGGGAGCTCGAGAAGCTCTTCGGCGGGCACGGGTTCGCCGCGCCCCAAACCGGTGTGCGCGATCCGCTTATTTGTCAGCGCACCGGTAGGACAGGAAACCATGCATTCGCCGCAAGAGATGCACGTGGAATTTCCCATGGGCGCGTTGAGGTCAAATGCGATACCGGTCTTGAACCCCTTGCCCATGCGGCCGAGCACATTGTTGTGGCGAACCTCATCGCAGCCGCGGATGCAACGGTCGCAGAGGATGCAAGCTTCGTGGTCCACCGCGATGGCTGCGGAAGAATCGTCGCGGCCGCGCCGAAGCGTGCGCACCGGAAAACGAGGCCGGCTGATGCCCGCCTCGCGCGCCAGAGTTTCGAGCTCGCAGTCGCCCGAGTGCTGCTGGCGAACGCACGGGATGGGATGGTCGGACATGAGCAGCTCGAGCAGGGTGTAGCGTGCTCGCTGAACTTTATCCGAGCTCGTGCTTACCGTCATGCCGTTTTCCGCCAGGCGCACGCAGGAGGCCGTGAGCACGCGCGCCCCGACGTCCACCACGCACACGCGGCAGACTCCGACGGGATCCTCGTTTTGCTGGTGGCACAGGGTGGGGATGCGAATCCCGTTCATGCGGGCGGCGTCGAAGACGGTGGTGCCTTCAGGAACGGTCACCTTTCTGCCGTCAATCGTCAGCTCCACCTGACCTGCGGGGCTCATGCTGCCCTTCCTCCGCCGTCAAAACACACGCCAGCGGGGCACTGCTTTTTCTTCAAGTGCGCTTCCACTTCTTCAGGGAAATGCTTCAGGACCGAAGCAATGGGAACGGGAACCACCTGGCCCAGGCCGCAAATGGATGCCAGGCGCATCGCGTCCGAAAGCTCGTCCACGAGCTTACGATCTTCCGGCCCGACCGCCCCGTGCGTCCAGTTCGTCAGGATGTCCACCATTTTGCCCGATCCCACGCGGCAGGGCACGCATTTACCACAGGACTCGTTGCGGAAAAACCTCGTCGAGTTGAGCGCCATATCCAACATGCAGGCTGTGTCGTCGCAGACAACCAGCGCGCCCGAACCCAGCATCGAGCCGGCCGCCGCCAGCGACTTGAAATCCAGCGGCACGTCCACCATCGACGCGGGCAGATAGCCTGAGGACGGCCCGGACGGGGCGAAGCCTTTCAACTGGCGGCCGGGTCGCATCCCGCCGGCGCGCTCGAAGATCACCTCGGAAGTCGGCGTGCCCATGGGCACCTCGAATACGCCCGGATTGCGCACATGTCCGCTCACGCCGATGAACTTCAATCCGGGTGCGCCTCCGAGCCCGGCGGACTTGAACCAGTCCACGCCGCGCGCCAGGATCTGCGGCACGTTGGCGAATGTTTCGACGTTATTGATCGCGGTCGGCTTTTGCCATAGGCCGTGCGTGCCCGGAAAGGGCGGCTTATTGCGCGGCTCCGCGCGTTTGCCTTCGATTGCTTCCAGCAAAGCGCTTTCCTCGCCGCAAATGTAGCCTCCCGGGCTGACGAAAACCTCGAGGTCAAAGGCGAAGTCGGAGCCGAACACTCGCGGCCCCAGGATTCCCTCGCCGTATAGGCGGCGGACTTCCTGCTTCAGGATGTGCTCCTGCAATTCATACTCGTGGCGAATGTAAAGGATTCCTTTGCGCGCTCCGGTCACAAGCCCCGCCAGAATCATCCCTTCGATCACCAGGTGCGGCAGAAATTCCATGATGAAACGATCCTTAAAAGTGCCGGGCTCGCTCTCATCGGCATTGCAGACGATGTATTTTTCATTGCCCGGCGCATTGCGCACGATTTCCCATTTGAGCCCGGTGGGAAAGCCGGCGCCGCCCAATCCACGCAGGTCGCTTGCTTTGAGTGCGGCCAGCACGCTGGCCCAATCGCGCGTCTCGGCGAGCCGGCGTACCATCCCGTAGCGCTGGACATTTATATACGGATCGGAAGCGAGTGGGGCAGGTTTGCCCTCCGGGCGCGACGAGGGCAGAGACTCGCCGGCCACTGCCTGGCGGATCAGCTCGTCCGCTTTCGCGGGAGTCATGTGGGCAACGATGTGATCGTTCACAGAGATGGCCGGGGCGCGGTCGCACTGGCCGAGACAGGAAACGTCGCGAAAGGCGACGTCTTTTGGACTGACACCCTGAAAGCGTCGCTCGAGTTCCGCTCGCAATTCGTCGCCGCCGCAGAGGTGGCACGTCATGTCGGCGCAAACGCGCACTTCCGCTCGCGCGGGGGGCTGAAGGTAGAAATGCGGATAAAAGCTAGCGACGCCGTGGATGCGGTACAGCGGTATCTTCGTATGGCGCGACAGGGCTTGCAATTGCTCGGCAGGCAGGTAGCCGAACTGACGCTGGATCGCCTTGAGCTCTTCGAAGATCAACGGAGCTGCACGCGTCGCGCGATTGCTGACATCGGAGTCCAAGCGTTCGAGTCTCGCGCGAGTACGTCCCTGGCCGCGGAGAACTCTATCTCTACCCGAAAGCTTTTCGCAGAGGCGTCTAGGGCGCGGACTATAGCAAACCGGCTCGGTATGTGTCTAGCCGATGCAACTTGGAATTATATCCAAACCACGACATTCTACGTTTCCGGATGTGCTTCTCGCGAAAATCGCCGAATCTGTGACAGAGTAGAGCGCGATGGTCGAACTCGGAAGCCCCCGGCAGGGCGGGCGCGTCGCCTTCACGCATCCAAACTTTATCCTTTTCCTGAGTTCCCGATGGTTCGTGGTCATGGCGCAGGAAATGCAGTCGGTCGCGGTCGGGTGGCAAGTCTACGACATCACGAAGCGGCCGTTGGATCTCGGCCTTGTGGGTCTGGCTCAATTCCTGCCGGGATTCCTTCTATTTCTTATCTCCGGCCATGCGGCAGACCGCTTCGACCGTCGGAAGTTGCTCGTGCTGTGCTATGGCGGATACGCAGTCTGCTCGGGCCTGCTGCTGTCCATCACCTTAAGGGGGGCGCATTCGGTCTATCCGATTTATGTGGTGATGGTTCTGGTCGGAGTGGTTCGGTCATTCAACGGGCCTGCGAGCCGCGCCATCCTGCCTCAGTTGGTTCCGCCGGAACACTTTCCGAATGCAGTCGCCTGGAGTTCGGCCTCCTTTCAGAGCGCCACGATCCTCGGTCCAGCGCTCGGCGGACTCCTTTACGCATTCTTAGGTCCCTCGGCGGTATATGCGACGGCAGTGGCCGCAGCCGGGGCCGCGGTGCTTTCGATGATGCGGATCAAACCGGAGACGAAATCACGGTCGCAAGAACAATTCAGCCCGAAGGCGGTCCTCGCCGGTCTCTGGTACATCTGGCGCCAGAAGCTGATCCTGGGCTCGATCTCCCTCGACTTGTTTGCCGTCATGCTCGGAGGAGCTGTAGCGCTGCTTCCGGTCTACGCGCGTGAAATTCTCAAAACCGGGCCCTGGGCATTAGGGCTATTGCGCTGCGCTCCTGGAGTTGGCGCGGCTGCCATGGCGATCCTTCTTGCTCATAGGCCGCTGAGGCGACGGGTCGGGGCGACGATGCTGTGGTGCGTGGCGGGTTTCGGCGTGTCCACGATTCTGTTCGGTGTGTCACGCAGCCTTGCGTTGTCTCTGATCTTCCTAGTGCTGGTCGGCGCCACGGACATGGTCAGCGTCGTCATTCGCGGGATACTCGTGCAGATCGCCACTCCGGATGAAATGCGCGGGCGTGTGAACGCAGTCGACATGGTTTTCATCGGCGCTTCCAACGAGTTTGGCGAATTTGAGTCAGGCCTAACGGCACATTGGTTCGGAACCGTTCCTGCGGTCGTCTTGGGAGGCATCGGGACGCTGGTGGTGACCGCCCTCTGGGCGTGGCGCTTCCGGAAGCTGCGGCAAGCGGATCAACTTACGCATATTGCATGAGCGAGTGAACTCTTTTGGGCGCAAGGAGGGATTTTATGCCGCCGGATAATCTCGAACATCGGCACCGCATGCCGAAAGCCAGCCGTCCTTACATGCCGGGTTATGGACTTCCCGCTGCCCCGAAAGGCAAAGGACTGCTCTCCTGGAAGTGGGCGCAAGAGCGTCTCGAGCGATCGCACAACTATTGGATGGCCACCACCAAGCCGAACGGCGGTCCGCACGTCATGCCGGTTTGGGGCATTTGGGTCAACTCCGTTTTCTACTTCAGCACCGGTCGAGAATCTCGCAAGGCCAAGAACCTCACCGCAAATCCCAAATGCGTTGTGTGCACCGATCGATCCAACGAGGCAGTTATCCTGGAAGGTGTAGCGGAAGAGGTCACAGACGCTGCTCGGCTAAAGAAACTCGCGGTTCCATACCACAAAAAGTACAAACCTTGGAAGCTCGATCCGGGCCTCGGTCCCGTCTACGCTGTTGTTCCTCGCGCGCTTTTTGGCCTTCGCGAGAAAGACGCAATGAAGAGCGCCACGCGGTGGAGATTCGCAGCGGGTTGACTTGGTCCTGGCTGCGGCCTAAGATGCCCGGCCAAAAAGCGGATTCCTTTTCTCATCAAGAGCGCTGGGTTACCCTCGGGGACTGCACCACCTGGGGCGATGCTTTCCCGATCATCTCCAAGAGGGCAGCCCGGTCAGGCTTGAGCAGCTCGTCAACCACCTGCTTGTTGACGTTCGCGACGATGATTTGCCCAACTTCTGTGTGCACGTCCGAGAAGATTCCCATACTCTTCATCATCTTCTGTGTTTGGGACTCGTTATCCTCGGTCGGAGTGAGGTAGTGCACGGCGCTAGCTTTGTAGCGGTGGATCAGAAACAGTTGGACGAGCGTCATCATTCGCTTCTTGCGCAGCGGCGCGACCGTGTTCTGGTCGCGAACCGAGAGCAAGTTCCGGCCGCGACGATCCTGAACAGTGGCGAAGATGATGTTGGCGAGCTTTTTACCACTGGGCTCATCGAGCAGGCTCAGTTCCAACAGTTCCGAGCCGGCCGTGTGGGGACGCAGCTCGACCCGAATCTTCGCCGGATGCTCCCAGTGCTTCCTCCACTCCGCGAGCCACTCCTCCAGCAGCTTGGGCGGAACCTCGGTCTGAACTAGGTGCTGGTAGTGTGTCGATCCCTTACCCATCGCCTTCGTCGCCGCAGTACGTCCCGACGAAGCCATCAATGCGCCGTCCAGCCGTGGTCCTCCCACCAGCGTCTGCGGCGTCCGATAGGGAGACTCCACCAGCCTGAATTTGCGCTGCAGGCGCGCCAGCGCCAACATCCCATCCTCCTTCAACGCGGTCGCGAACTCCTCGGCCGCCAAGCCATCGATCTGATGTCCACCGTAAGTGACGAAGTTGAAGACGAACCCGAGCTTTCCGAGCTCCTCCGGAAACCGCTTCATCTCCTCGTCGCTCATGCCCGTGGTGTCCCAGCTGAACGACGGCGACAAATTGTACGCCAGCATCTTTTCGGGATATTCTGCGTGGATTGCATGCGCGAACATCCCGGCGTCCTCCAGGTCCGCCGTCTTGGTCTCCATCCACAGCATGTCCGCAAAGGGCGCCACAGCCAGCGATCGAGCGATGGCATAATCGATCCCGCTCTGAATTTGATAGAAACCTTCCGGGGTCTTGGGCAGCTCACAATCCCAGACGACCTGGATACCCATGGACTTCGCCCGCTCGTGCACTTCGTAGAAGGAAGCGCGTTTCGAGAAGGCCAGCCATTCCTCGCCGCTCATGTCGAATCGTTCGCCTTCGTCCGTGCGGGATCCCATCACCTCGGCGACCGCCTGCCCATAGGTCTTCAGCCTGGCTTCTGCCTGCCAGATTTCCACATAGCGCGTGTCGATCCTCTCGAGCGCAGCCTCGAGCTCTGTTGCGGACGCATACTTGAGGCCCTGGGCAGTCTCCGCGATCATCGACAGGAGCCCGACCTGCCCAAGCCAAGCAAAGGTCGCCCGGTACTCGGTCTCCGACACGGCGAACAGGAGGTGTCCACGGACCTCGACCCCCAGTTCGAATAGCTTTCTCAGAATGGCTAGATAGCCAACGCGATAGCTTGGCAGCTCGACGTCGGTTGCGCCGAGGATGTATGGCTGGCCTCGCTCGTCGCTACGATTATCGAGAAACGTCGCCGCTTCGGCATCGGTTCTGGCCACGATGATGCCCGGGACCCGCATGATGTCAAGCTGCAGCCGGGCCGCGTTTAGACGCCTGATTTGCTCGTCCTCGGCGACGAGCACCTTACCGGCCTGGTGGCCGCACTTCTTCGCTCCGGGCTTCTGGTCTTCGATGTGGTAGCCCGGAACCCCTGCCTCCACGAAGCGGCGGACCAGGTTGCGCACGTGCGCGTCCCCGCCGTGGCCAGTGTCGGCATCGGCGATGATAAAGGGTCGATAATCGACTGCCGGAATCACCTTGCGCTCTTCTTCGCTCATCCGTATGCGCACGAAGTGTTGGTTCTTGTCGGCTGTGAGAAGTGCTCGGACCAGTCCGGCTGCCTCGTCTGGCACCTGGCTCAACGGGTAGCTTGCCAGGTCCGGTCCTGGATCCTCTGAGAGCGAACCCCTGGCGGAGCTCGCCCAGCCGCCGAGGTAAACGCCCTCTATCCCCATCCGCTTCAGCGTAACCGCCTGACCCGGCGAATAGGGACCGAAGGTCGTGATCTGCCTGCGCTGCTCGAACAGCTCGCGCAGGCGCGCGTAGAACTCCTCGGCTGTGCGTCGCGCGACGGTGTAGTCGCCGGAAATCGTACCCTGTTGCTCGGCCACCTCACGCGGAGAGTAGAGGCGGACGATGCCTGCGAACCGCGGACTCGCGAACCATTGCTTGGCGGCCGCCACCTGCTGGTCGAATGTGGTCATACCATCCTCCGACCTCTTGGCGTGATAAATTCAAAAATCTCCTTGGTCAGTTCAGGACCGCCGAGGATCCTACACCGACTCGCCGTGAATTCCCCGTGATGGCCTACATCTCTTTTTTGGCTGGCGTCGCCGCTGCAGTCTGGTAAGTCCCCTCGCAATCCCAGGTGACCGTCCCGTCCGCATTCCCTTTGCCCTTGCAGGCGCCCTTCCCCTTCATGCCCTTGAGCTTCCCCGTGCCGCCAGTGATGGTCCAGCTGTTGCTACCGGAAACAAACTGGCCGCCACTGGCCGTGCCCGTACCCTTGTAGCTGTAGTGGACCTTGTCGCCGCTGGCGAGCGTCTCGACGAAAATCCCGTGCCACGAGAGGTTGTTTCCCATAACGTCGTGGAACTCCGTGCCTGTGCCTTCCTGCTCTCGTGCTCCGCCGATTTCGCCCTTCGTTGCGGAGCACTTCGATTGGCTCAGCGCATACGCGTGACCGAGCTGGTCGCCCACGTCAATGCTGTGCTCGACCGTGGCTTTGTCACACTTCCACTCACTGTCGACTTTGGCTTGCGCATGGACTCCCGCCGCAAACAGAACCGCCAAGCAAACTGCCAATGCCAGCTTTCGCATGCTGACCTCCTCAGGGTGGGGTTGATGCTGCGCGGAGCATACACCAAACTCTGCCGTCAGGCGAGGCGCCGTTAGGGTCTATCCACACATCCCGGAGCAGACTATCCGTACAGTCAGATCCGAGCGACGGGTAAGAGAGAAGATTTGCGGTGGCGCGCCCGGAGGCCCGCCGCGGGGGGAACCCTCGCCACGGCGAGCAGGCCCGACCCTTTGCTTCGAAGGGTCGCCGCGGCGATCTCTATCCAACATGACTGGAATGGCGCGCCCGGAGGGACTCGAACCCCCGACCCTCTGCTTCGAAGGCAGATGCTCTATCCAGCTGAGC
Source organism: uncultured Acidobacteriota bacterium (assembly GCA_963781005.1). Taxonomy (GTDB): domain Bacteria; phylum Acidobacteriota; class Terriglobia; order Acidiferrales; family UBA7541; genus CAWADX01. The sequence continues at coordinate 2,063,489 of CAWADX010000001.1, read as the reverse complement.
TACAGGCGCTCTCTTGATTCTAGAAGATTTCACTCCTTCGCGGCCACCCATTTGTTTTTCGTATCAAAACTGTCCCTGAGTTGATAGGCTTCCCACAAACGGATGGTTTCTTGGCCGAAGTGTTAGACTTATCGGAATCCGTGACCATCTCTCCCGACACCGACTCGGCTCAACTGCTCCGAATCACCGCAGCCTCCCTCGAAGAGCTAAAATTCCCACCGCTGGTTCGTCCCAACGTACCGTTCAACTCGGCTCCAACCAAAGACTTGGTCGATTGGACCATTCAGCTCTATTCGTTTTCATTCTTGAGTCAGTTCCGCGCCCTGCTTCGTAGTGTCATTCCGTTGATGGAAGCGCGCAACATCCCTACTCTCCGCATAATCATGAGAGCCTTATTCGAGTTGGGGGCTCATTCCTGTTACGTCAAAAAGCACGTGAAGCAACATCTAGAAGCGAAGAATCTGGAGGCGGCGTGGGATTTTTTGATCCCGGTGGGAACCGGCAGCCTTTACACGATCTCCCCCTATCGGCCAGAAAGTCAATTGTTCCCCTCGCCCGCGCACATCGGACAGGTGATCGATTGTTTCAATGAGATCATGGAAGGCGAGGCAAGGGACATCTACAGCCTCCTAAGCGAGTTCTGCCACCCCGATATGGCGGCTCTAAGACAGCACTATCAGTGGGGCGGAAGTCAATTGGTCACATTCGATGCGCCAGAAGAGAACCTGAGCACAGCCCTGCCTCTAGGAGCCTCGGTCACACTTGCTGCTCTTGACGCCGTCAGCGGACTGCTCGAGCTGTCGAATGAAACCGAGATCCGGACTCAGGTGATTCAACTGTTACGGAAGTTAGTATCCTCTAGATAGCCCCGCTCCCTGCAGCAAGTCGTCAGCGAGCGACAAGTTAAGGCGTCGAGCTAGGGTGCCGAGCCCGCTTTTCGCACCGTTGCGCGCCGCCGCAAATGGGCAAACAAAATCCCAATCTGTATATAAGTGAACAGACACCCGTCTCCGCAGCCTCTAAAATGCTGTGTTGTAGGAGAAGCAAAAGGACCGATGCGAAAACAAGTCCGCAAGCTTCAGCCTAAACAACGCCGGACATCGCGGGTTCCACTCCGTTCCACAGGGCGACAAAAGCTCTCGGACTAACACAGAAAGTCGGTGTAACACCTCGGGTGGTCCGGGGTGTCTGCCTGCGAAAAAAGAAAAAAGGAGGTAAACAGATCATGCCTTTACTTCAAATAGTGATGGTCCTCATTGTGGTGGGTGTTCTGCTCTGGCTGGTGAATCGCTTCATACCGATGGCTGGATCGATCAAGTCGATCTTGAATGCGGTGGTGGTGATTTGCGTGGTTTTGTGGCTCCTGAATATTTTCGGACTGTTTCATTCCCTGTCCCATATTCGCGTTGGGTAGTAAGAAGCTGAACGAACGATAGCGGGAAGAGCTGCGGACCACGGGAAACTAGTGATCGGACATGACAACTGCGCCTGGACACGACGAGCGATTGGCGCATGAATTCCTGGTTTGCCGTCATAAGGAGAAGGCGCACATGAGAAAGGCTCTAGCCGTCGCACTCGTCATGGGTATTACGTCGCTTGGTCCGGGCGCGAGGGTGCAGGCAAACACAAGAAGCTCCGTTGTCGCCACGACGGCCCAATACCAGGAAAACTCATCAGATGCCCTATTCTCTCCGGACCAACTCGATAACTTGCTGGCGCCGATCGCGCTTTATCCGGACCCGCTGCTCGCGCAGGTCTTGCCGGCCTCGACATTTGTGGACCAGATTGATGAAGCGGGCCGATGGCTGCGCGCGAACAACGATCCAAACGGCATCGACTACCAACCCTGGGATGTCAGCGTCAAAGCCGTCGCTCATTACCCGTCCGTTCTCTACATGATGAGTGACAAGATCGATTGGACCACCTCGCTGGGACAAGCCTACATCGACCAATCCACCGACGTCATAGCGTCGATCCAGCGCCTGCGCGCACTGGCCTATTCCGCGGGTAACTTGATTTCCAACAGTCAACAGCAGGTGATCTCTCAGGGAAGTTACATCCAGATTGATCCGATACAGCCTCAGTACATCTATGTGCCGGTTTATGACCCGAGCGTCGTCTATTACCGGGGCGGCTACGGTTACGGAAACGGGGTTGGGCAGAGCCTGATATCTTTTGGTGCGGGTCTTGTCATCGGCGCGTGGCTGAATGATGACTTCGACTGGGGTGGCCGCCGCATTTACTACCATGGCTGGCAGGGCGGAGGCTGGGTCGGGCGCTCGCGTCCGGATATTCGCATCAACAACGTATACATCAACAACAATTACAGGAACATTCAGGTCAACCGGAGAGTCATCGAAAACAATGTGAACTACAACAACCTGAATCGCTACAACAGTATTCATCGTGAAGTGAACTATAACGACGTGGCACAGAACAATCGGGGCAACCGAAGCAATTTCGGCAATCAAGGCAATCGGGGTAACGTCCAGACTCCTCCCCCTAATCAGGGCAATGCCGGCAATCAAGCTGATCGGAGCAATCGGGGTAACGTCCAGACTCCCGCTAATCAGGGCAATCCCAGAAATCAAGGCAATCGAGGCAACGTCCAGACTCCCCCTAACCAGGGCAATTCCGGCAATCAAGGCAATCCAGTCGTGGGCAACAAGGTCATCAACCGCAACGTGAACACCAACGATTCGAGACTTGACATCTTTCGCGGGCGACAGCCCGTCACCGATCAGGCCAGACCGTCTGCGCCGACACAAACACGCCCGGCGACCCCGCCCGAAACGCGACCGCAGACACCGCGGAGTGAAGCTCCTCCGATGACGCGGCCTCCCGTTTCGCCTCCAACGCGCCCTGCAGTTTTGCCCGTTCAACGTCCTGAGTCGCGGCCAACGTCTTTGCCGGCGGCGCCCCCTGTGTACCAGCAACCGACGAGACAAGTCGAGCGCGCTCCCAGCCCTGTCTTTGGCGGCAACAGAACCGTGTTCGACCCTCGTGTGACAAGTCAGCGTGGACAAGACAGCCGAGCGAGTGCGAGCCAGTCCAGAGCCGCAGCCCCGGCAGCCCCAAACCAGTCCAACACACGAAATCAGTCCCGTCCTCCGAATCCCCCAGAGAAGCGCTCCAGCCAACCCCCGCCAAGGAATCGGCCATGATCGGAGCAGACAGCTTCCCGAGTCGGGCTACCCGAATCTGTTCAGCCAACATACCGGACCCATCTGAGGCAGGAGAAAAAGATCTCAAACGCGGAAGGGATGGACGAATGCAGACCAAAGAGCGAATGACTTCCCGCAGTGTAAGACAATGTGTGATTTTGGCAACGGCGCTCCTGCTGTTGCTGTTCATGAGCGCGTCCCGGAGCGGTTCGGTCATGGCCGCGCAGAAGCCGACGCAGAAGCAAGCGCATTTCTCGACCCCCGAAGAAGCCAAGCAAGCCGTCGTCGATGCAGCAGCGGCGAAAGATCCCGCCGCATTCGCGGCGATTTTCGGGCCCGAGAACGAGGACGTGCTCCCGGGAGATGAAGCGGAGGATAAACAGGAGCTGGAAGAATTCGCCGCCAGCGCCCAGCAATCCGCCAAACTCGAGAAAGTGAACGATACCAAGTTCACTCTCACGATCGGCGACGACAATTGGCTGTTCCCGATCCCGATTGTGAAAGAAGGAAACCAGTGGCACTTCGATACCCCGGCAGGTATGGAAGAGATCTTGAATCGGAGAATTGGCGAGAACGAACTGTCAACGATCCTCACGTGCCGCGCCTATGTCCTGGCCCAATGGGAGTATTTCACCGAAGTGGACGCGGATAAGGATGGCGTGGCCGAGTACGCGCAGAAGTTCATCAGTTCACCCGGCAAAAGAGATGGATTGTACTGGGATACAGCCGAGGGCGATAATCCAAGTCCCTTGGGGAGCTTGGTGGCCGCCGCCCGGGCGGAAGGTTACGGAAGCAAAACCCCCGGCAAAGACGCTGGCTCCGTCCAAAAGCGTCAGCCCTACCACGGATACTATTTCAAGATTCTCACGCGTCAGGGTGTACATGCGCCGGGAGGAAGGTACAGCTACATCATCAACGGCAACATGATCGCCGGCTACGCCCTAGTTGCCTATCCCGCTGATTGGTCGAATTCAGGCGTCATGACTTTTATCGTCAATCAGCAGGGACGTGTGTATCAGAAGGATCTCGGTCCTAACACATTGAAAATTGCCGGCGCCATGATCGAATACAACCCGGACCCGACGTGGAAATTTGTAAAGGAATAAGAACGCAGCGGGGAAATTGCATCCATACATCCCTGGCTGAGTAGAGGAAACAAGGAGCAAACATGCTTGGAATCCTATTGGTCGTGATTTTGGTTTTGGCACTCGTGGGGGCTCTGCCGAGGTGGTCGCATAGCAGGCAGTGGGGTTATTTCCCAACCGGAGGAGTGGGTATCGCTCTCGTGATCGTCGTCATCCTTTTGCTTCTCGGTCGCCTCTGAAGTAAATGCGGGCCGCCAATGGGGAGGCCGAGGGGAGCGGGGCCTCTTCCTTTTTCTCTTAACCATGATGGGCGAACCGGAGGTGAAGAATGGATGAGTCTAAGCGACGAGTGGTTCAGTTCTTGGAAAAGGAAATTAAGACATACATGGCCCTAGCCCGATATTTGTCGAAAGAGGGCATCAAGGAACGCGCGCGAGTACCCAACAAAGGAATCTTTCTAAGCCCAACGTTCTACCGGGAGAGAATGAAAGAGGCCAGGAAACTTGTAAATGAGCTCAAGAAACCAAATTAGGCCATCACTATCCCTGGGCGCTATTGCCGATGGTTGGCGCCTCCTGTGTCTCCGCGTAATGGCACTCCTCCTCATGGTGCTGATGTCCAGCGGCGGCACTTATGCATACTCCGTTCTCACGCACGAGGAAATTGTCGACCTGCTCTGGACCGATGAGATTCGACCCTTGCTGCTCAAGCGCTATCCGGGGTTGTCGCAAGACCAGCTCAAGGAAGCGCACGCCTACGCCTATGGAGGCGCCGTCATCCAAGACCTCGGCTACTACCCGTTCGGCAGCGCGGTGTTCAGCGATCTGGTGCATTACGTTCGCAGCGGAGACTTCGTTCGCGAGCTGCTGCTGGAGAGCCAGGATGCCGATGAGTACGCGTTCGCGCTGGGCGCCCTTGCACACTACGCCTCGGACATTGCCGGCCATCCTGCGGTCAACCAGGCCGTTGCTATTCAAAGTGTGAAGCTACGCGCGAAATTTGGAAACTCGGTCACGTATGCGGAGGACAAGACCGCGCATTTGAAAACGGAGTTCGGGTTCGATACGGTGCAGGTCGCGAAGAATCGGTATGCGTCAGAACAGTACCATGATTTCATCGGTTTCCAAGTATCTAAGCCCCTGCTGGAGCGGGTCTTTCCAATCGTGTACGGAATGGAGTTGAAAGACGTGCTGCCGCGTGAGGATCTCGCGATCGGTTCCTATCGGTTCGCTATCAGCCATATGATCCCGCGGATGACCAAGGTCGCGCTGAAAACGCATAAGAAGGACCTGATGCGCGAAACGCCTAATTTCGCGAAACAAAAGTTCCTGTACCGTCTTTCCCGATCCGATTATGAAAGGGATTGGGGAAAGGACTACACGAAGCCGGGATTCGGCATCCGTGTGTTGTCGATACTCTTGCGATTCATGCCCAAAATCGGCCCTTTCAGGGCGATGGCATTCAATAACCCGACCCCGCAGACGGAGGACCTGTATTTCAAGAGCATCAATACTACGGTCGATCAGTACCGGGCCTTTCTCGAAGAGGTGCGCGCGGACACACTGGTGCTTCCCAATTGCGATCTTGATAGCGGTAAAGATACCCAGGCCGCGGAATACTCACTGACGGACGATACGTATGCCAAGTTATTGGCCAAGGTGGAGGAGCGGAAGTTTGATTTGACCACACCGGCGCTACGCGACAACATACTGCACTTCTATGCCGACCTCTCTGTCCCGATCGAGACAAAAAAGGACAAGGTTCGCTGGCAAAACGTGCTGACTGGGCTGGATCAACTGAAGTTACGGACTCCGGCTGCGACTCTCGCAGGCAGCCCTGCAAAGTGACCCCCAACTCATCGCGCGCTGCTTGGCTTGGCATCATTCGGATTCGCATTCGCTCTAAAGCGATTCGCGATCTAAGATTCATAAACGCAACGACTCCGGTGCGCCGCGGGTTTGATCCATAACTCTTATTCCGCGGCGCGAGGAGATTCACCCGTGTCTATCGCTATCCGATCGCAGAGGCTCGAACTGATTCGGAGTTGCGCTAGGCGCGCCTCTGGTCTCTGGGATCGCCCTCTCGAAGCAAATGAATGTGTGCACAAATGGACAGACACCCGGCTTCAACGCGCCTAGGATGTTGTTGTGTGGGGGAGCATGAGAGCTGTCCTGGACATCCGTCCACCCTCTTCAGCGTAATCGCCTCAGCTTCGAACCTACACTAAGGAAAGGGAATAAGGGGTTCAACATGCTTTGGACAATTTTCGCCGTCTTACTCGTCTTATGGCTCCTTGGATTAGCCACTTCCTACACTCTAGGAGGGTTCATCCACGTCCTTCTGCTTCTGGCCGTCGCCGTAGTTGTAATTAGGTTCATTCAAGGCCGAAGACTAGCCTCGTAAATGGCGGAGACAAAAATATGAAGCCGGCCATCTTGATGGGAGTTCTGCTGGTCGTTCTGGGTGTGCTAGCCCTTGTCTATCAAGGTATCAGCTACACCCGTCAAGAGAAGGTACTTGATTTCGGACCGATTCACGCCACGGCAGAGACTCACGAGCGAATTCCCCTTCCTCCCATACTCGGAGGATTGGCGCTGGTTGGAGGGGCCTTCTTGCTAGTCACGGGAGCGAGACAGAAGTCATAAATGGAACCGGGGACTGGACCGTTGGGTGGAACCGTACGACAAACGACCATCCTCAATCGAAGCCTTAGTTTGAGGCGTCGTGCTCAGGGTTCAGAGAAGAACGAACGTCAACAGCACTTCTGACTATGGAGGTCAGCGATGTTACGAAAAGTGAGTCTAGCTCTCTGCGTCACGTTTCTTGCAGGTGCGGTCTATGCGGCAACTAACGAAGCAAAGCGTTTGGAGAATTGCGCGGTCGTGATGGAGGAAATCCTGAACGTACCCGACAACATCCCTCAGGAGCTATTGGAGACAACCGATTGCATCATCGTGATTCCGTCCGTCATGAAGGCAGCATTCGGATTTGGGGGAAGCTATGGCCGCGGGGCGATGGTCTGCCGGACGGGCGCGGAGTTCAAGGGAGCGTGGGGCGCCCCAGCGATGTATGCACTGGAAGGCGGCAGCTTTGGACTTCAGCTCGGCGGACAAGCGACCGATCTCATTCTTTTGGTCATGAATCAGAGAGGCGCGGATTCGATTCTCAGTAGCGGGGTCAAATTAGGCGTCGGCGCCTCGGTTGCGGCCGGTCCCAAAGGCCGGGATGCGCAAGCAAACACCGATGCGTACATGCGAGCGGAGGTCCTGAGCTACTCCCGTTCGCGCGGACTGTTTGCCGGCATCTCCCTCGAAGGATCCACACTTCGTTCCGACGATGACGCGAACAGACGGATCTATGGCCGCCAAATCTCAGCAAGGGAAATTGTGCTGGGAGATAAAGTCCTCGTTCCCGAGACGGGCCGCCATCTCGTGCATGTCTTACAAAAGGGTGTGCCGCGGAACGAATCGAAACAAGCCTCCACCAGGTGAGCTCTCATCCCGGGGGTTCTCCAGGGGTCATCCGCTGCGTTCGGCGACAGTCGGACTGAAATAAGCGGGGGTGGCCCCGCTCTACCTGGGAAATGGAGCGAAAACGGTTGCGAATATGCTGCACTCAGGTGTGTCGGATGGCGAGAAATGGAATTCGCGCCTAATTGTTCTCCCGGCGCTCGCTGGGTTCCTGCTTTTCCTGGGAGGCTGGGGATTCTTGGCTCCCCTAGCTTCGGCGCAGGAAGGCAATGAACCCACTGCAAACGACTTAATGCGGGAGGTAGGAGCCAACGAGCTGAAGGCCCAAGAAGAAGACCACACTCAATGGAGGTACCGCTACCGCAAGGAACAGCCCGGAAGGAGCGAAGTCCGGGACATGATTGAAACAAGGGAGGGGACCCTCAACCAGCTTCTTTCCGTCAATGGCCGGCCGCTCAACGCCGACGAGTGCCGGGAAGAGGAAGGCCGCCTGCAAAAGATAGTGAAGCGCGCCGACGAACGTCGCCGCAAAGTCAAAGAAGACGCCGACCAGGCTACACAACTGCTGAAACAGCTATCGGATGCGCTCCTCTACGAGTACGACGGTAAAGCCGGGGACTTGATCCGGCTGAAATTCAAACCCAATCCGCGTTTCCACCCGTCTTCACGGGAAGCGAAGGTCCTCCACAGCATGGAAGGCACGATGTTGGTGGACTCAAAGGACAAGCGCTTGGCGGGGATCGAAGGTCATCTGATCGACGACGTGAAATTCGGCGGCGGCATGCTGGGACGTCTGGAGAAAAACGGCGCGTTCGCCGTCGAGCGAAGCCAGGTAGGGGCGGGACGCTGGGAGATCACCTTTCTGGACATCCGCATGATGGCCAAGGCGCTTTTCTTCAAGACCATCAACGTGCAAGACACGGAGTATCGAACCGACTTTCGCCGCATGCCGGACGACCTCAGCCTGCAACAAGCAGCGCAAATCCTGGAAAAAGAGAATCCCCTTGTGACACGAGCCCTGCCCGCCCAAAGGTGACGACGCTTCGCTTCTTTGCATGAGAGGTCTGCGAGAGATCAGGAGGATCTGAGATGGGGAAAAAAGGGTTAGTCATTATCGCCGCTGCGATTGGAGTGTTGCTGCTGCTCCTCATTGCGGCTCCCTATCTGATCAACGTCGATAATTACCGGCCGACCATTGAAGCCGCTCTGGGATCTTCGCTGGGTCGCCAGGCACAAATCGGTCACCTACGCCTCTCGCTGCTCAGTCGGACGCTCACTGCCGAGGACATTTCCATCTCAGACGACGCGGCGTTCAGTCATTCTCCATTTCTGCGCGCCAAGTCGCTGGCCGTCGGCGTCGAAGTGCTGCCCCTGATTTTTTCTCATACCCTTCACGTCAAGTCGCTCACGCTCGTCCAGCCGGAGCTCAACCTGCTGCGCTCGGCCCCCGGCAAGTGGAACTTTTCCAGCCTCGGCCCCAAGGAAAAGTCCGGAGAGTCAGCAAGCGCGCTCCAGGGGTTCTCCGTGCAGAAATTGGCGATCACAAATGGGCGGATCTCCATCGGTCGTTGGCCCTCCGGCGCCGGCCAGCAATCGTACGAAAACGTCAAACTAGCGGCGAAGGACATTTCGACCACCTCTGCTTTTCCGCTGGCGATGGAGCTGAGGACCTCGGGCGGCGGCAGGGTAAAACTGGTAGGGACGGCCGGGCCAATCGATCCGAATAGTACGATGGAGCACGTCGTGGTCCACCTGAAGTTCAATGGACAGCAAATACCCGGCGAGGGCGTGCAAGGATTGCTTCAGATTCTTGGTGTTTCGCTTCCTCCGGGTTCCTCGCTCCGGGGCGGTCTCCTCAACGCGGACCTCGCCTCTGACGGCCCACTCGAGCGCCTGGTGACCACCGGAGCGGTCTCCCTTTCGAATGTGAGTTTCTCCGGGTTCAACCTGGGCTCGAAGCTGGGCGCCATGGCTGCCCTGGGCGGTGTCGCGGGTGGCTCTGACACCGTGATTCGGAGCATGAGCTCCAAAATTCGCGTTGCGCTCGAGGGAATCCGCCTCGACGATTTGAATATCTTGATCCCCAGCATGGGGACATTGACCGGCGCGGGAATCATCGGCACGGACAACAGTCTGAACTTTCGGATGGTGGCCACGCTGCACGCGGGGAGCGGCCCACTCGGGGGGATACAAGCCGTTGCCAGCCTGGGACAGGGCAACAGCGGGTTTCCCTTCCGGATTCAGGGCACCGCGTCCAATCCTGTCTTCGTGCCGGATGTCGGGGGCTCAATGGGGAAGATCGTAACCATGCCCTCCAAGGGCCTGGGCCAGATTTTGAGCGGACTCACAGGCCAGAAGAAGCACTAGCACAGCTGAATTTTGCGGCCTTCACGTCGCCGCTGGGCAATGGCCCACTGCGGCCACAAGGAGAAGCCAAATGCCAGACACAACTAAGACGGGACTCGTCCTGATCAAAGACGGCACACTTTTGCCGGAAGGTTTGACGCTCGAAAGTGAGTCCTGCGGGCCTAGCTGGAGATTAGTCACAAATCTCGATGGGCACGAATTGGATCGAAGGATCCACGAAGCAGGCTGGACCTTCTTCTGTCTGGCTGGTGAAATCAAGGCGACCGCCTTCGGTTTTGACGAACAGAAGGCAGTCCGCAGGGCACTCAAGCGAATCCTGGCAAAGCTGAACTCGGAGAAATTCAATTCGTTGGAAATCACACGAGTGGTCATGAAGAGTTTCCTCGGAGTGCCTTATGCGACTGCCCGTGCCCACTCACGACACATCCAGGAAAGCATGTTCCTTTTTCAGGCCGAGGACCCTCACGCTTGGGACGCGACACAATTGGCTGCTGCGTGAATCACAACAAAGCATGCCGCTCGCACAATACGGAGAACGGCGCCCGGCAGAGAAACAGGAAGAGTTTTCGCTCCTAAGTTCAATTCTGAATAGTAACGAGCTTACAGTCGGAACCTTCAGAAGAGATCGAACGGAGGTTTAGGTAACGCTTCGAAAGGAAGTATCGGTATATGCCATTCAGCGGTTCCACTTATGCCTTCAACGAGGCAAGCATAGCAACCGTCTACGAAGTGGGCGCAGTCTATGGACTGTTTAAGCCCTCAGCGATACAAGGATGGTTTGACTGCCTTTACTTGGGCAGGACCGAAAACCTGCGAAAGTGCTTGTCCGAGCACCTGAAGGATCCACCAGTTACCGGTGCCACTCACTTCTTTGCTGAGGTCTATAGTTCCAAGAAGCAAAGGTCAGACCGCGAAGCGGCGCTAGTCGCCGAATTTCAGCAGTGGGGCAATAACCCACGACAGTAATGAAAACCCTGTCGGGTGTTGGTCAAATATGGGTTTATCTCGCAAGTTCTCCCACGCTTTTCATGAATGGCAAGCGTCGGCAACTCGAGGCAGCGGGAAGCCGTGACCGGAGAAGCGCTCAGTTTGGCCAGTTCGCTCGCAAAAAGCGGATTCTGCGGGAACTCCGCGACGAGCTCTGTAAGTTGAGCGCGGGCCACTTCTGTCTTCTTCTCGCGCAGCGCCGCCAGCGCCAGCAGAATTTTCGCAAACGGCCGGAGGTAGTGGCCGTGCGCGGCGGCGATCTCGAGCTGCTCTATGCCGCCGCTCTTATCGCCGCGGATTCCGGCAAAGCGGAGGAAGAACCGCTTAGGCGCCGGCAGGCTGCCAATGATGTAATTCGCCGCCCCCAGGGTGAGGTAGGCATCGGCGGCGTCCGGGGCGACCTCCAGTAATTTCTTGGCAAACTTGTCAGCTTCACGGATCATGCGCAGGCTTTCGAGCTGATGCTTCTCGATCAGGCTGGCATAGTCGGCCTGCATGCCCACGCTCAGCGTCATGGCGAACAATGCTTGCGCATCATCCGGGTTTTCCTTCAGGCGAAGCCACGCCAAGTCTTGGGCCCTCTGGTCCGCGGCGAAGAATGCCGCGCGCAGCACCTGATCCGGCTTGAGCGAGATCTTGCCCAGAAAACGCTTGTCGTCCAGGAAAAACTCGGAGGTCAGGACGCCCTGCCTATAGCACTCCTCAAATAGATAGCTCGCCGCCTCTGAAGCACTCCCCAGAGGGTCTTCCGGATGGGCCTTCTGCCAGGCGGCAAACTGCGCGCGAGCCTCAGCAAGCTTCAGTTCGTAAAGTAGGTGAAAGCCGGCGTCGAGTTCCGGGGCGTGCGAAATCTCGGCCTGAGCCTGCCGCGACCCCGACCCTGCCGGGGTTGCTGGCGCCCCAAGCACCACCCCGGCTACTACGCCGCAAAGAAGCGAACAAGTCAGCGAGCGGGACATCGAAATTCGTTTGTTTCTTTTCGCAGGCATGTTCATTGGTTAGATGCGAAGGAGCGGAGAACGTGGGCTCCGCCCAGCCTGGAGATTGTTGATTCCCCGGTCGTCAGCGGAACGACGGGGAGGAGGTAAAGGTTAATGCTCTGTTCCATTTGAGCCGGAAAATCGGGCACGGGCCCTACGAGCTTTTCGCGGTACACCCTCAGCATCATTTCTCTGAACACCGGAAGCGCCACGCGGCCGCCCGTTTCTTTCGACCCGAGGGACCGGTTGTCATCAAAACCGATACGGACGGCAATGGTGATTCCTTCGGGGCCATAGGTGGAGCCCACGAAGAGCGCGTCTCTGAATTGACTTGTCGTTCCTGTCTTTCCCATCACAGCGATCGGGAAACCGCTGGAGTCCAGTGCATGAGCCGTGCCGGTGGGCAGGCGCACGACGCCGCGCAGGCCTTCCTGAATGAGCGAGAGTGCGGAGTCATCAACATAGAGCGGAAGCCGTTGGGGTTCATCGGCTGCCACGTCGCCCGAATCGCGGACGATCTTCCGGATCACGTACGGATGGGCGAGGATACCCGATGCCATCGTGCGATACGCATTGGCCAGCTCCAGCAAATTCACTTCTGATGCGCCCAGCGCCGTGGTGGCGTAGGGCTGCAACGGCGTCTGGACTCCCAGGCTCCCCGACGTTTGGAGGACGCTGTCGATCCCAATCTGCTCCGTGATCCAAACTGCGACGGCGTTTCTGGATTCCGCGAGCGCCTCCCGGAGGGGGATCATGCCCTTGAATTGACCATCGTAGTTGGAGATCCATTTCTCACTCTGCTTCCCTCCATCGGGGACGCTGATGGGTTCGTCGGGAACCATAGTTGCGAGGTCAAATGTTCCCTGCCGAAAAGCAGCAAGGTAGACGATGGGTTTCATTGCAGACCCGGGTTGCCGCAAAGACTTCGTGACGCGGTTAAAGTCGCTGTAAGAAGTGGAGCGACCCTTGTAAAATTGACGACCGCCCGTCTCGGCGAGGATACTCGCGTCGCGGTTTCTCAGCACCACGACAGAGCCCTGGATCAGCCCCTTGGCGCTCGGGTGCCTCTTCTCATAAAGCTCGAGGCCGTGCTCGAGTGCCTCGTTCACAATTTGCTGCACCCGGGCGTCCACCGTCGAATAAACCTGGATCTGGCCCCGCACGAGGCTTTCAAGGTTCAGGTCGCCGTCGTGGCCTTTGAGCTCCTCCAGGACATTTTCAACGACTGCGGGCGCCTGGATCACATTGTCCTTGTTATGCCTCACGACCACTTGAATCGGGCGCTGCTCGGCTCCCGTCACCATGTCGCCGGAGATAAAACCGCTCTGGGCCATAAGCGCCAAGTTTTGATTTCTGCGGCGCAAGACTCTTTCGGTTGGGTTCGCAGTGGGCGCGTAGTAACGGGGCGACTTCGCGGTGCCTGCCAGCAGGGCTGCCTTGTCAGCATCCGCTACGGTAAACGTGGCGAGAGGCCGGCCAAAATAGTATTCGGCCGCCGCCGCAAATCCGTACTGACCGTTTCCCATGTAAAGAAAGCTGGCGTATCGAGCCAGGATTTCTTCCTTCGCGCGGCGCTTCGAGCCGAAACGCTCTTGCATAGCTTTTTCCACCCACAGCGAGAGCCGAATCTCTTCCAGCTTCCGAACCAGCTTGTTGACGCTTCGGGCGCCGATCGCGTAGGAAAGCGCGCGGGACCAGGCTGCCCGGTCCCGGAGTTGGTTGCTGTTTTCTTCAGCCGTCAGGCCTTGGAGAAAATAACCCCGCACGAGCTGTTGGGTGATCGTCGAGCCGCCTTGCGGGAAAATCGACGGGCTCGTGGCCACGTCCTGCTTGCCGAGCCGCGCAAGGCGCGGCGCAATTCTGACTCTGGCCAGGACCCGAGGAAATGAGGAATAGTCAACTCCGCCGTGAGAGAAGAAGCGCTTGTCTTCGGCGGCGAGAATCGCATCCCGAACGATGGGAGGGAGATCCTCATACTGGGTGATCTGGCGGTACTCTCTTGCCAGTTCAATAAGCGGCTGGCCATTCGTGTCGTATACGTGCCCGATCGTAGGAAACTCAAAGTGGGTGAATGCTTCCAGGTCCGGCAGGTTATCGCGGTCAAAATAGACGTGATGGAATCCGACTGCAGCAAGAGTGCCGGCAATCACCGTTGTACAAATCGCAGCGTAAACCACCCAACGCAGTTTGCCTGAGCAGATAACGCGGGTTCTCCGAGCCGCCGCCAGGGCAAACACCCGCATGCGTCTGAGCGAAGTTCGAGCAGCCATCGCTGAGTTCATCGCGCGCATGGGAAAGGCTCCGCCCCGCTCATCCCGTACTCGCAGCAGTACTGAGACACCATGCGTTACCCCCGAGTGGCAAGAAGAACGCAAAGGACAAAAGGAATCGAATGCTTGCAAAGCCGGTCGAACCGCCAAAGTCTGCAGTCGCCGGTCAGAGCGCTAAGAGGAAGGCGAGTCGTGGCGCGTGAACGCTACAGGCTCGCGGGTCGATGGCAGACATCCATGACCATCACGTTAACAACTGCGCTGACCGCACTGGGCCTGAATCGCGGCGAGGGGCAGCTTCCGGCTGTGGCCGGACGCAAGCTGCCCCCGAGTACGAACCCGCCGAACCGGCGGTTACCCTAACCCGGCGAAATAGCAACATCGTCTTCACTCGATCCGCTTCCCGGGGGCAATCCCCCATTTCACGGTCGATCTTGCAATGCGACAGGAACCACTACGATCGTCGTTCCGATCACCTCACCGGATACGACGAGTTCCACACGGCGATTCTGCTGTCGTCCTTCTGCCGTGTCGTTCGATGCGACTGGTTGCGTCTTTCCAAGACCGCGCGCCGTCACGGACGCCATCGGGATGCCCTGCTTCACGAGGTAGTCCCGCACCGAACCGGCGCGGTTTTCCGAGAGCTCCTGATTGAACGCTTCACTGCCTATGCTATCGGTGTTGCCCTCAACCGCGAGCTTGAGCGACGGATAGGCGAGTACGATGCCGGAGATCTTGGCCAGCTTCTCGCGTGCCGCCGGGCGTAGCGTGTATTTGCCCGAATCAAAGAGAACGTCCGACATGTTGACGACGAGGCCGCGGGCCGTATCGCGAGTCTCGAGGATGGCGTTGAATTGCTGCAGCAGGCTCGCGCGCAATTGTTCGCGTTCACGCACGGCTTGCTGAAGCTGCTGATCCGAAGCGGCTGCGGCGGCGCGATTCCGATCGGATTCCGCCTGTGCGGCTTGTTGCTGTTGCTGGGCCGAGGCGCTGGTTAGTTCGGCTTGGGCCTGAGCCATGGAGGCTTTTTGAGCAGTATCCTGAGCTTCGCGAGTCTGGCGCTCGGCTTCGGCGCGACCGCGAACTGCATCGGCGGCGTCGGCTTCGGCGTTACGAGTCTGAGCCTTTGCATCGGCAGCGTTGGCTTCGGCATTACGCGTCTGAGCCTTGGCGGCCGCAGCGTCGGCTTCGGCGTTGCGCGTCTGAGCCTTGGCGGCGGCTTCGCGATTTGCGGCGGTCGTGCGATCGGCTTCCGTGCGGTCCGCGTCGATGCGCTTCACTGCAATCTCGCGCGCATCTTCGGCCGTCTGCACCACTTCGCGCGAAACGGAAATCAGTTGCTTTTTGTCACCCTTCCTCCGCGTGGCTAGATCATCTGCTTGCTTCATCAGCAGGACCGCTTTGCTATAACTCGATGTGGCGTAATTTTCGGCCCCCGCTGACTCAGCGATGCGCAGAGCATTGCGCGCTTCAAAGAATTCCAGCGGCAAATGGGCATTCAAGACCACGGGGTCGAATTTATAGCCCGTGGGGATGTAGCCGCCCCGGTCGATCAGTTCATACTTGGCCTCTACCGCCTCAGTCGTGCCGACTGTGTCCGAACGAATCGCGTTTTCGAGCACGACCAGGTTGCTGGGGCGCCGCACGGCATAATACGGCTCCGCGGTCACGATCATGGCGAACGCCTGAAGGTCCGTGGTGACGTCCAACTTGCTTCGGTGGTTGTCGCCCAACAAGACTTCACCCAGGTTCACTGGCCGGCCCTCGGGCGAAATCGCCCACATGACGTAGGTCAGATACTCATTGCTGAACGTCGTGGGTTTCTCCATTCCCTCAAATTCTACTTGGATTCTTGTGGCTCCCCGCTTACCACCCCACACCTTGGCTTCGCCGTTGGCATTGGGCATCAGATCGGTGCCGGCGAAATTTATCTTCGTAGCGTCGCTGCGGTGTCCATAATTCACCGCCCGGGCCGTGCGGCTAACCACTACGATCCGGTATGTGGACCTCTGATTCGCCTGATTCGAAGCACTTCGTGGAGCCCCGCCGGAACGGCTTGACGAGCCCAAAGCGCCTACAGAAGCGATCAGAAACCCACAAACGATCCATCGATTGCGTGAATTCGCGGTCATCAAATACCTCCTAAAACAACTTGACGTATGTGCTGCAGACTGATTTAAAGCCTTCATCCGATTTTCTTTCTGGCCGTGTTTCCAAACACAATAACCTGTCGCCGGGGCCTGCCGACGCGTCGGTTTCAAATACAAATATTGTCCGGCAGATCGAGGCACGATACTTATAACCGCGAAGTGATTCGCCTGTCAGTTCAATACAGAACACATGTCCAGGAAGGCTGCCCATCTCACATCTCAGTGAATGAGGCGCACCTACGCTGTGGAGCGCCGGGGGCCTGCATTGACATCTCAGAATTCGCGGGGTATAAGCACCAGAACCCATCGAACGGCATGGGGACGATTTGCGGATTGCCTTGCCGTGCCCTGGGGAGTTCTCATGAAATCCATCTGTGCCGTCAAATTTTCGCTCCGGCTCTGCTACTGCCTGGCGCTCGTCGCACTCGTTTTTCTTCCCGGGAGACTTTCCAGCCGGTCCTCTGCCGCGCCAGGGAGCGCAGCCGCCTCGCCGGAGGCGCGAAGCACCGGGGGCCCCGCCGCTCCGGTCGGGCAATACAACGGAGCTGGCTCCTGCAGCTCCCCAAGTTGCCATGGTGCGGTAAGGCCGCGAACCGAAACGCCGATCGGGCAGAACGAGTACAGCATCTGGGTGGTCAAGGACAAGCATTCGCACGCGTTTGCGGTCCTCTCGAACCCCGTCGCCACGCGGATGGCGCGCATTCTGGGGCTGCCGCGCGCCGACACAGCCCCGAAATGCCTTGCGTGTCACGCCCTCTCGGTTGCGCCGGAAAAGCGTGCGCAGACGTTCGAGCTCGGCGACGGCGTCAGTTGCGAGAACTGTCACGGGCCGGCGTCCGGTTGGCTGGGACCTCACACTACGAAGGGTTGGACCCGCGAGGAATCCCTGAAATTGGGGATGTACGATACGCGCAACCTGGTGAAGCGCACGGACAAATGCCTGGAGTGCCATCTGGGCGGCCAGGAGAAATTCGTCGATCACGAGATGATAGCTGCTGGCCACCCCGATCTCTATTTCGAGCTGGACTCCTTTTCTGCGGCGATGCCGCGCCACTGGAAAGAGCCGTATGAAAGGGAGCCATGGCGCGACGTACGGGAATGGGGCGTGGGACAGGCCGCGCAACTCCGCGGCGCGCTTCATCGCTTGATGGGCCGCGCCGGCGGAAAGGTCTGGCCGGAGTATGCCGAACTGGATTGCTTCGCATGCCACCACGCGCTGGTCAGCGCGGAGCAGAGCTGGCGCCAGGAGCGCGGTTATCCGGGCCGGCGACCAGGCGATCCGCCGTGGAATGCATCGCGCTACGCCGTCTTCCGCGACCTTCTTCGCGAGGCGGATCCACACGCGGCCGAGACTCTCGAGGGTAACCTGACGCAATTGGCGCGAGAGATGAGCCGGCTCAACCCGGACCGTAGCTCGGTCGCGGCGGAGGCCGGGGGGTCTGCCGAAATTGCCGAGGGCCTGATCGCGCGACTGCAAGGACTCTCTTACGACCAGGCACTTACTCTCCGCCTGCTACGAAGGATTTCCGGAGATGGCGAGCAGATCTCGGGCCAGGGGGAGCGCGCCGCGGAGCAGGCGGTGATGGCGCTGGACTCGCTGTTCGTCGCCTATACGCGAAATGGCAATCTCCCAAATCAACCGGGAGTGCGCGCGGCCATCGACGAGCTCTTCCGCATGGTCGAAAATCCATCCGCCTACAACCAGTTGACCTTTGCGGCCGGCATGCGCCGAATCAACGCACTGTTGCAGTGAGTAGGGCCGTGCTGGGCGGCAACGGAAAGCTTCACCGAACACGGATCAAATCGAATAGAGGACCTTGCCCCCGGTGTCTGCGGTGGGGCCGTAGACGGACGGCACCGGAAGCCCAAGCACGCGCAGATAGACGACAAGCTGCCCGCGATGGTGCGTCGAATGGTTGATGCGCCGCGTTACAACCCAGGCTCGAGATCGGACCACATCAAAGAAGTTCGCCGGCTCGCGCCACCATTCTTCGGCTTTCGTGCGCAGGATTTCTAGACGGCGCGTGGCGTCGCCGCGGTACTTCTCGATGTAGGAGCGCTTGGACTTTTCGGCCGGGTTGGGGTCTCCCGTGTCGATCCCGAGCATGGCCGCCATCCAGCGTCCTTCGGATTGAACCTGGTGCTCCATCTGCTCGATCACGCTCCGCGATTTCGGGGCTGGGCGGAAGTCCATTGCGCTGTCGGGAAAGGCAGACCACAGGCCGACGATTTTTAGAGTTTCCGTTTCGTAGGTGTCGGTTAGGAAAGCGTAGGTGCTGTTGCTGCCGTCGGGCATCGCCTTCTCCTCCGCGGGCGGGCGCGGTCCGGTGTCTCAACGATGTCACATTCCCAGCAAATTGAGCTGCAGCTTGGTGTAACCGTTTTCGCGAGCCCAGAGGTTGAGGGGAACGCTCGCGAGTTCGTCTACGAGAGGAACAGCCAAACCGTTCTTGGTGAGGTCCACGGTTGCGATGTAGGTCTTGCAGGTCTCGCAAGCCTCAATCCGGATGTGGTCCAATTCCTTCGCCGTGTAAACGCACAGTTTTTTTTCGTCTTCTTCGCCGCACGAGGGGCAGACGAGTCGCAGGTAGTCCCACTCGGTCGCACACAGCGAGCAAATGAGTGAGCGTTTCGCGCCGTCGCCCTCCGGGCGCAACACTCCCACCTGCGGCAAGGCCTGGCAGAGCGGACAAATCGGACGGCGAGCGGCTACCAGGGGCGGCTCGCCACGATGGGCGAGATATTCCGCATAGGGCTGAAGAAACGCGCGGGCGCAGAACGTGCTCAGCTCGTCCGCGGCCGGCTCGAACGGGCCCCCTTTCTCCCAGTAGCTCGTCAGCAGCCCTTCCCATGTTTGGGAGGACTGCTGGCGCAGATCGCCGGCGAAAGCAGCCAGAGGCGGGCGCGCGCTACGCGCTACCTGCGTTAGAAAAAGGGGAAACTTCGGCAGTAAGGCGGGAAGATCGAGTGCATGACGCAGCGAACCGTTCCCTTCTTCCTTGAGCGATTTGCCGCGGGTGGTGAGCAGATGCCCGTACAAATCCTTCTGGAATCCTGCGATTTGTACGTAGAAACCTAGGATTTCCGCAGCGAACGGAAGCTTTCGAGCCAACTCCTCGGCGCGCCGGATCCGTTTTTCCCAGGGGGGCTCATTCATTTCGTGACTTGCCGGTGATTCTGTTGTACCAGAGGCGATGATGTGTTCTCGCCCAAGTGGGCGTCACGTCGCCGTGAACCATGGCGTGCACAGACCCGCGCACGAATAGGACGCCCATATAAACGTGGATCATCATGGCGCCGATCGAAATCAGCGCGGCGGAGACGTGCACCAGAATCGCCAGATAGCGGAGGAAGCGCAGGCCCCAGGTAAGGCCCTCGGTGAACCAAAGGAGCAAACCGGAGAGGAGCAGCGCAATCGTGCACCAGAAGATCACCCAGAAGAACTCCTTTTGTCCCCAGTTGAAACGTCCGACCGGCGGGAGCTCATCGTCACGGTTCTTGACGTACTTATCGACGTCGCGCTGCCAGGCGCGGTCGTCGTCCGTAATTCGCATGTCGACTTCCCAGAGATTGAACATCCAGAGAACCGAAACGGTGAATACCAGACCCACCCAGGGATGCCAGAACCGCGCGCTCGCACCTCCGCCTACGATCGCGGCAAGCCAGAAGAGATAGGGCGTGTAAAACGCGAGGCCCGTCATCAGCAGGTAAATGTAAGTGAGTCCGGCGATCCAGTGATTCACGCGCTCGCCGAAAGTGTAGCGCATGATGCGCTCGCCTTCATGAGTGCTCGTACGATCGTGATAGACGGTAGGTCCGCTGCTCATGGCCGCCGCCTTTCTTCCCGCTGGTCTGTTTCAAGGTGCTTGGGCCCGTATCGCATGTAGTGTAGGGCTATGCCGACGATTCCCCCGACCATGGCGATGTTCCCGAGCCACTTGAGCGGGCCTTTCCAGATGCGCACCGTCCACGGCACGTGGGGATTCGAAGGCAGGCCGCCGTAGCTTTCGGGCCTGGTGATATCGTGCAGCACGTAAATGACGCCGGTTCCGCCCACGCCGGCGGGATCGTACACGCCGGCGTTATTGAAGCCGGAATGCTTACGCAACTGGTCGGCGCGCGTTTCGGCGATCTGCCTCATATCGTCCTTCGTGCCGAAATGCAGGCATCCCGTGGGACAAGACTTGATGCAGGCGGGCTCAAGCCCCTGGGCCACGCGGTCCGAGCACAGGGTACACTTGTACATCTTCTTGGTTTCTGAATTGAACTTCGGGATATTGAACGGGCAGCCGGTGACGCAGTAGCCGCAACCGATGCAGTGGTCCTGCTGAAAATCCACGATGCCGTTCGCGTACTGCACGATGGCGCTGTCGGCAGGACACGCGGCAAGGCATCCGGGATCGGCGCAGTGCATGCACTGGTCCTTGCGCATCAGCCACATCAGGTTGCCGTCGTCGGTGACGTGTTCGTTGAACTTGATCAGGTTCCAAAAATTCCATGTGGTCTCCGGCATGGTTTGATAGGTGTTGTCGAAGGCGGTGGTGCTGTAAGGCAATCCATTCCACTCGAGGCAGGCCACCTCGCAAGCCTTGCAGCCGATGCACGTGGTTGTGTCGATCAGCTTGCAGACCTGCAATTCCCGTTGCGTGCCGGCGCCCGGGACTGAACCCGCATGGCCCGAAATCTTTTCAATGCGAAGCGCTGCTTGGCTCATGCTCGGATCCTCCCCCTACGCCTTCTCAATCTTTACGAGGAAGCCCTTGAATTCGGGCGTGTACGCGTTGGGGTCAATGGCCGTCGGCGTCAGCAGATTGGTCGGGTTCAGGTTGGTCCGGCCAGCGTCTTCGCTAATACCGCGATAGCCCCAGTGGATGGGTATTCCGACCTGATACGTCTTTTTGCCATCAATCTGCATCGGCTTGATCCGCCGGGTGACCATCGCCTTGGCCACGTATTGGGCGCGGGCGCTGCTCACCTTGATCTTCTCGCCGCCCTTGATCCCCAGCTCGTCGGCGAGCTCGACAGGGATCTCAACGAACGGCTCCGGCACGAGCTCCACGTTCACCGGATTGTTCTTGGTCCAGTAGTGATAGTGCTCGGTGAGCCGGTAGGTGGTGCATACAATGTTGAAGCCCTGATCCACAGTTCCGTACTTGTCCATCGGCGTGGTGTATTTTTTCACCACCGGGTTGTTGCTCTGTTTCGGGTGTAGCGGGTTGGCGATGGGGCTCTCGATAGGCTCGTAATGCTCGGGGAACGGCCCGTCCGAAAGGGCCCCGAGAGGAACAAACAGCCGGCCCACTCCCTCTGGGATCATGATGAACGGACCCATGTGGTCTTTCGGACTGGAGTCCGCCTTGAAGTCGGGCACATCATTGCCGGCCCACTTCTGTCCCGATTCGCTCCACCAAACCTGGGCGCGGCTGGGATCCCACGGCTTGCCGGAGGGGTCGCAGGAGGCGCGGTTGTACATCACGCGGCGGTTGGCAGGCCACGACCATGCCCAGTTCTGGTAAATCCCAAGTCCGGATGGATCGTCGGTCCCGCGCCGCTGCGATTGCGCACCGGCCTCAGTCCAGGAGCCGCAATAGAGCCAGTTGCCGGACGTCGTGGTGCCGTCGTCCTTGAGCCACGCGAAGCCCGGCAATTGCTGGCCGGCCTTGATCTGCTGCTTCGTTTTTGGGTCTTCCAGGTCGGCGAGCGCCTTGCCGTTGATCTCCTTGGCGACCTCGGAGAGCGACGGATTGTTCGGGTTCGTGTAACCCCACGCTAGGTTCAGGATCGGATCCGGGAATTTGCCGCCTTCTTTCTTGTAGAGCTCGCGGACATTCAGGAAAATGCGCGCCAGGATTTCCTGATCAACCTTTGCCTGACCTGGCGGCGGCAGCGCGATGTTCTTCCACTGTAGCCACCGCTGGGAATTCACGAAGGTTCCGTCCTTCTCCGCGAAGCCCGCGCCGGGCAGACGGTAAACGGTGGTCTTGATGTTCTTCATCTCGTCGGCGGTGATGCCGGGAGATTTCCAAAACTCGCTGGTTTCGTCGGGGTAAATCTCGCAGACGACAAGCCAGTCTGCTTTCTTCAAAGCGTCGATATTTTTTTGTGAATCCGGGCCGATCATCACCCCGTTCATGCCGAAGGCGAACAAGCCCTTGATTTTGCCGCGGTACATGTCGTCCCAGATTTGAACCCAGCCGTAGTTCCGGTCGATCTTCGGGAGATACTGGAACGCCCAGTCGTTCTCTTTCGTCGCATGGTCTCCGTACATCGTCTTCAGAAATGAAACCGCGAACTTCGGCGTATTCGACCAGTAGTTGAAGGAGTCCCACTGCGAAGGCTTCGAGGCCTTGGGCGTGGTTCGCTCGATGTAATCCTTGAAGGTAAGGTCGAGAGCGGGGTTCGGCATTTTCAGATAGCCGGGCAAAATGTCGAAGATGCCGGCCATATCGGTGGCGCCCTGGATATTGGAGTGGCCTCGCAACGCGTTCACACCGCCGCCCGCACGCCCGACGTTGCCGAGCAGCAGTTGCGTCATCGCCGCCGTCCGGATGATCTGCGTGCCAAAGGTGTGCTGCGTCCAGCCGACCGCGTAGATGATCGTGCCGACCTTTTTCATGTCGCCGTCTTTGCGGACAGACGTGAAGAGGTCAGCGGCCTTCAGGAACTGATCCCGCGGGATGCCGGTGATGCGCTCGACCATCTCCGGCGTGTAGCGGGAGTACTGCTTCTTCAGGAGTTGAAAGACGCAGCGCGGATGCTGCAGGGTGAGGTCATAGGCGGTATTGGGCGGCAGCGCAGGCGGCGGTGGCGCCCCTCCTTTGGACTCGGTCGCTTTTGCACCGACTGGACCACCGGCCTGATGGCCTTGGCCCATGCCGCCTTCTGCGCCCGTCGCTTTCCCTCCGGTTTTGGATGAGGAAGGCTTTTGCGAGTCCTGCGCCTTGACGTCCGAGTGGCCCCCATTTGTCGCAGACGCGGCGGCGGCCGCCGCCGACGCGGCCATGCCGCTCAGATCGCCGCCTTCCTGGTAATTCCAGGTGGATTTGTCGTAAGTCTGTTTCGCCGGGTCGAAGCCCGAGAACAGGCCGTCTTCCGGCAACTGGAATCCTTCTTTGACGATGAAAGCGGCGTTGGTGTAATTGGCGACGTAATCCTTCGCGATGCGGTCGTTCTGGATGGCGTAATTGATCAAGCCTCCGAGGAAGGCGATGTCCGTGCCAGCCCGAATCTGGAGGAAGAGGTCGGCGTTCGAAGCGGTGCGGGTGAAGCGCGGATCAACAACGATCAATTTCGCGTTGCGCGTCCGCTTGGCCTCCACGGCCCACTTGAAACCACAGGGGTGGCATTCGGCAGGATTACCCCCCATGATCAACATCATGTCGGTATTTTTTATGTCGATATAGCCATTGGTCATCGCCCCGCGTCCGAATGTTGGTCCCAAACTTGAGACCGTGGGGCCGTGTCAAACCCGGGCCTGGTTTTCCAGGTAGCAGACCCCCATGCTGCGCATGGTCTTGACGACCAACATGTTGAACTCGTTTGTGTCGGTGCAACCGCCGGAAAAGGCGATTCCTTCGCAGCGGTTGACGGTGTTCCCCTTGGCATCCTTCTCGATGAAGCTCTCGTCGCGCGTTTTCTTGGTCAACCGGCCGATTTCGTTGATGGCGTCGTCCCAGGAAATGTCTTCCCAGTGATCCGAGCCGGGCCGGCGCACCTGCGGCTTCAGCAGCCGCCGATCGTTGAGGATGTCCTGCTCGAGCGACGCTCCCTTGGGGCACAGCGTGCCGCGGTTGATCGGGTGATCCGGGTCGCCCTCGACGTGCACCACCTGGGGCGTCACGTTCTTCGCTTTATCGCCCAGAGTGTAGATGATGACGCCACAGCTCACCGAACAGTACGGGCAGGTGGAGCGCGTCTCCGTTGCGCGGGCGATCTTCAGCTCGCGCAGCTCGGCGTATGCGGGAGCCAGGTCAAACCCGAGCACCGACGCAGCTACGCCTCCGACGGTCGAGATCTTGAGGAAATCCCTACGGCTGGTAATCATTGGCGACGCCCTCCCTCTACGGAGACGGCCACAAAACAATGGTTAACGGGTTCCTTGTATGCTCGCAGGCGAGGATTGTCAAGAAAGAATTGCCCGCAAAGGGAGCGCAAGATTCTGGCAGAAGTCTTTCGCGGAATCATCGGAAATCAAGCGGCGCGATGCGACTGCCGCGTTCGCCGGAAGGTGGAGCGCGGCCGGCGATTCCGCGAGCGGGACAACGCTTGCGAATTGGGGTCCACTGCCGTTCACGATGCCATTTCCATTTGCTGAACAGGGCGTGCTCAGGACAGAGAACGGAATCCCACTATGCAGCGAACGTTCACGGCGTTCACCACGTTCATTGCTAAGCCCGCCTTCCTTTTTGTTTCCTTTGAGTTGCTAAATCAGAAGGAGATGCATGGCCGTGAACTAGCCCCGTGAAGATTACCCGAGATGGGCCGATTTTCAGCGGTCCCGAAAAGACTAACTTATTGGGGCTTAAGGGGATAAGTGAGTTCGTTTTGCATTTTCGCCTTCTTGAGCTCGGCCGGCCGAATCTCGATCCTTCTGACGCTCATTCTTGAGTCCGCGGAGCAGCGATACGCGTCGCTGCGGCCCGCGCCGTCAACTGCGCCCTGCGAAAGACCTACCGCATCGGCCTATGTTTCGGTCGAGGAGTTGGGTTCAGTGTGTAAAAGAGGGGGGGCAATGCAACACCTAGGAAAAGACTTAAAAATAGCAGGGGAGAATATTAAGGGGCGCAAGGCACAGAACAAAAAGCAGCCCG
The DNA here is from genome assembly GCA_963781005.1 of uncultured Acidobacteriota bacterium. Lineage (GTDB taxonomy): Bacteria > Acidobacteriota > Terriglobia > Acidiferrales > UBA7541 > CAWADX01. Next base: position 2,038,206 of record CAWADX010000001.1, on the reverse strand, counting down.
ATTCGCGATGAAGACGCGCAAGTTCATTCCCTGCCCCCTTTTTCAGGGTGCCCAGCTACCTTGTTTTCTTTCGATCGAGGCCGGATTTCTGAATCTTTCCGCTGCCACAACGCTGTCAAAGTCGCCTCGATATAATTAGTTACCGAACGCTTCTCTTTCTTCGCTTCCTCCACAAGCCTTCGCTTGAAATCCGCCGACACCCGCAAGCTTAAGGTCTGTCGCTTTCGCATTCCGATCTCAGTTCGAATCCGGCCGCGATGCTTACACAACAGGCGACCATGCGTCAAGAACTTGACGTCGAACCTTTTTCCTTGACAGTGTAACGCTCTGTGCAGTACATTAGACATACAAATACAGTACAGGGTAGGGTCTGAAAAAGGCGGGGGGCCCTACGGAGGCACAGATGGTCGATCGCGCTAATTTGAACAATATTCGGGCGCGCACTTCCCTTCCCCAGAAGAGAACCACTTCTAGACCCAAGGGAGAGGCCGTTCTTGGAGCTAAACGTAAAGATGAGAGGCGTCGGGTTTTCCTCTCGAACGCGCGTTTCGCCCGTGCCGTCTGGGGACCGCTTCCCAAAGCTGCTTTGCGCACGCTGAAGGATCTCACGGAGCGATATGCCCTCTCTATAACTCTCCGTGATCTCCAATTCTCGGGTTTAGACCAGCCTGATGGGACTGCCTATCTTTGCCCTTTCTTTCGCCCAACGTGCACGAGCAGCTCTCCGAGCGATTTCACTTCGCTGTGCTGGTGTGAGCTTTTGAGTGCGTGCCTTGCCCCCAATTCGCCCGAGGCAAACAGCGTGCGGGTTTTTCTTCTTCCCGGGCATTGGCCCGCTCAAACCTTATCCCGTGCGCAGACGCAAAATCAAGAAACACTTGACCGTGCTAAGCGCTTAGCATATGCTAAGCGCTTAGCACATATCACGGGAGGTGGGCTTTCATGAAGAAGCGATGTAGCCCGGTTCATGTGAACTTTAGCCAAGCGAGAGGCAAATGGGGCACCCTTCCCAACGTTGTGATGCGGAGCCTAAAGGATCTAACAGAGAGATTCCAGTTGTCGGTAGCGGCCAGCGAGATCCAGTTGCTGGACGGCCGATGGTACGTCACTCACGCTGGCCTACTGCGAATAGCTCAGCGACGTCGATGTGCTGGGATCAAAACCAGTCTTGAACGGCATCTGTGCGACCCTGCCTCTGGCCGTTGGGTCTTCAAGGCCACTGTTTACAAAGGTCCTGAGTCGAAGGGCTTCGTCGGCTACGGTGACGCCGATCCATCCAACGTTTCTCCTCTGGTCCGTGGGGCTGAGATGCGTGTGGCTGAGACCCGCGCCGTCAACCGCGCCCTGCGAAAGGCGTATGGCATCGGCCTGTGCTCTGTCGAGGAGTTGGCTTGGTCCTCTGCTCCTGACCCAGAGACTCGGAAAGGGCCTTCTTCGGTGGGACAAAGCGTTTCCAGCAATGGTCAGCCGCGATTGCGCGATCGGCTCTGCCTGCTCATCCGCCAGTACCAACTCGATCCCACTCTGGTAAAGCGCTACGCCGCTGATTTCTGCGGCACCGAGGCCCTACGCGATGCCGGGCGGGAACTGGTTGAGTCTTTCATCAATCAACTGGCCGAGCGGGCTGCCAAAGACCGTGACGGATTGCTTTGCCACCTCAACAGCTACGCGCGAACCGAAGAGGTGAAATCATGAGACGCCATGTCCCGGGACTCCATCAGGTAGCCGCGAATGGAAACGACGCTCTCGAAGGAGTGTTCCTGGTTCGAGTGGATCGGGCCTTCTACCGCTGGCATCCGCACAGGCCCTTTTTCTCCCTCCGCTTTGCCATCCTCGAACCAAAAGGGTACACCGGGCACAGCCTCTCAGGCCGCCTCTACTGCACGCCGAGGGCTCTGTGGAAGCTGAACTGGTTCTTGCGGGACTTTGGCTATGACCTCGATCTGCTGGGGCGAGATGAAGTGGATGAGAAATCCCTGCTGGGCCTGCGCGGGATCATCCGCACTTCACGCACGTTGCTGAACGGTCATTGCTTCTTGAACCTGGAGGCCTTCGCTCCGGCCGGGGAGTGGGAAGAAGTCTCGGCAGAGGCTGTCGGTGCGCCGAAGGGCAAGGGGGTCGGCGATGACCTATAGCTACACCCAGATCAGCCAATTCCTGCGCTGCCCTCGACTCTACCGTTATCGCTACCTCGATGGTTGGCGGGAAAGAGATACACGGGCGGCTATGGTCTTTGGCCGGTGCTTCGAGAAGGCCCTGCTCGCTTACTTCTGCCAGGAGGACAGCTCCGCAGCCCTATTCAAGGAATGGGGAGCCTATCGCGATGCCCCACTCGAATACGGCAAAGGGGACTCATGGGACCGCCTAGTCCACCAGGGGACCCGTCTGCTCGACAGGCTGGCCCAAGAAGATCGCATCCGCATTCACCGGCCTAAACAAAATCTGCAGGTGAAGTTAGTGCGACCACTCCCGAACGGCAACGAGTTCGTCAGTTACATCGACGCTCTCGGCGATCTGGATGGAAGTCATTGCGTCATCGACTGGAAAACAACAACAAGCCGGTACACGGAAGAGCCGGAAGGTCTTCTCTCTTTAGATCCCCAGCTGATTTGCTACTCATGGATCAGCGGTATTTCCGAAGTGGCTCTGGTCGTGTTCGTGCGCAAGCAGCTGCCCGAGATTCAATACCTGAAGACTTCAATCACTGAAACCCAACGCCAAGAATTCGGCCATTTAGTGGACGCAACGGTCGGTCAAATAGAAGCGGGCCACTTCCTACCCCATAGTGGCATTCGGTTTCCACAGAATGGCTGCGTGAGCTGTGCCCATCTGGGGCTGTGCCTAGGGAACCAGCAACTCATCGATGCCAAGCTCATTCGCCGACCTGGAGCGAGCGACCTTGATTGGCTTGACCAGCTTGAAGACTAACGGACAAGCGGTCATGGAGCCGAAGCTCAACCGGCGTCGGGCCCTGTTCGTGCTGACTAAGATCGATGAAATCTTGTCCTGGGAACAACGTACGGAGCGGGAGCGGGACACGCGCTTTGTGGAATTGGGACACTACCTCTGCGAAGTTCGTGCAGGGCAGTACTGGAGACTCGACAACTTGAGCTCCTTCGATGAGTTCCTGGAAAGACGCTTCCCCGAGTCCAGGCGCAAAGCGTATTACCTAATGGCCATCCATGAGCAGCTGCCACGGCAGATCCATCGGGACTTGAAGCAGATCGGATGGACGAAGGCGACCGAGTTAGCCAAGGTAGCCCGCCGGGACGGGCAGAAGTTCGAAAGTGCAATCTGGTTGCACAAAGCCCGCTCCATGCAGACCGAGGAGTTCAAGCGGGAAGTAGACCGTCACCTGACTGGCCAGGAGACGGAGCCATGGGAGATCATTTACTTCAAGCTGTACAAGAGCCAACTGCCTGTGGTTGAACAGGCCCTTGAAATTGCCGCCCTGATGTTGGGTACGGACAGATCCCGCGGCTACTGTCTTGAGATGATCTGCGCCGACTTTCTAGCGGGAGCGAATCTAGATAGCGGCGATCCTGGGGTGCTGCTGTCTTCTTTGCGTCGTCTGTTTGGCCTTCTGCCATCGCCCCTCCAGACGCAGTTTATGGAGGAAACGCGGATGCCCTCATGAAGCGTCTAGGGTCGAGACGACGGCGTCTCGACCCCGAATCGTATCGAAAACTCTGCCGGCAGGTTCTGGAGCGGGACGGATGGCGATGTCAGAACTGCGGGCGTCTCACGGATCTCCAAGTGCACCATATGCGCCCGCGTAGCCTGCTGGGGGAAGATACCATAGGGAATCTCATCACGCTTTGTGCTAGCTGTCACCGAGCAATCCATCTCCAAGAACGGCAGAGACTAGCTTGAGAAGAGTTTATACAGTGGCCTCTGGTCTCCGGAACCAGAGGTCGGAGGTTCAAATCCTCTCAGGCGCGCCACAATTCTTTTGTTTGCAACCTGAGTCTTCATTGAACCGGCAGCCCCTGTTCTTTTCTCGGAACATTTCGGAACAACAAGCCCTCTAGATTTTCGATTGCGCGCCGTTGCGATTCGGGAACGATCTGGGTATAGACGTTGAGCGTGAGAGCCGCGTCCGCGTGGCCGAGCTGCGCCTGCATGATTCGCGGTGAGACACTCAAATCTCCCAGATACGTCGAGTGCAACTTGCGCAATCGATGCCAGGAAAAGCGGGCTATACCCAAACGGTCAAGTACCGGATGCAATTGTCGCCGAGCAAGATTCCTTGGATCTAAGGGCTTACCGGAATTTCCTTCGAAGATCCAAGATCCGGCATCCCTGAGTCGGCCCCGCAGATGTTCCGCCAGAATAGGGCCGAGTGGAATCACCCTTTCACTCGCCGCATACTTGGGTGAATTCACCTGTCCGTGCCAGATATCGCGCCGAACCGTGAGATTCTTGCGATTCAGGTCGATATCTTCCCAGCGCAACCCCATGGCTTCACCCACCCGCAAGCCAGTTCCCACAAGCAACAACAAAAGCGTGTAGCTTGGCTCCGCAAGCTGCTTGAGAATCTGAGCGACTTGCTCTGGCGTGGGCAGGAAGACCCCTGCCTTGGGTTCGCGTGCCGGGAAACGGACACCGTGGGCCAGGTTTTCTGTGATGTATCCCCAGTCCACCGCAGTCCGTAGCACCGAAGAGAGAGCCGACCAGATATTCTTGACCGTTTGGCGTGCTAAACCGCTTTCCGAAAGTGCTGAAAGCCAGGCTTGAATGTCTCCCTTCCGCAGGTCCTTCAGCCGCGTCTCTCCTAACCAAGGAAGAACGTAGCGGTTAAGGTTCGTGTGGTAGGAGCTTTGCGTCGAGGCCTTCAGCGTCGGCAGCATCCGGGGCCTCCACTCCCGCTCGACAAATTCGCGAGCGGAGTAAAAGGCCTCGGATCGGCTCCCCGGCTGCACCCTTTGGAGAATGCGAGAGAGAGCCATCAGAGCTTCATTCTGGGTCAGCAGTTCGGAGGTAGATCCCAGCCGGACATTGCGCAGAACCCGTCGCCACTGGCCGTCATCGAAGACGGACTCTCGGTAACGTCCGTACCAAACCTGCCGACCCCGCTTTCCTGTCTTATACACATGACCTCGTTGAATACAGTTTCTTTGAACCACAGGCACCATCCTTTCTCCTGTGGTTCGCTTTGCCTCTGTCGGCGGCTGTACTGTATCCGTTTTACGCATACGATCTCAAGTTCGTCGCAGGTTCAGCGGGAGTCTCCCCGCCGAAGTTTTTCCATGTAGTGAAGCAGGTCGCTCTTCTTGAAGCGGAGGTACTTGCCGAGCTTGAAATGAGGGAGTTGGTCAGAGGGCCGCGCCCGGCATCGCTCATACACCCAGGAGAGCGGCACCTTGAGAAACCGTGCGACTTCCTCCGCGGTCAGTAGCTGATCTTCGGTCGGAACGCTCATGGCCCTTTTACTCCTCGACAGGCTCCATCTGCTTCTTGAGCAGCCGCATCGACTCCCGGCCGTTGTAGAAGACCCGTGCCGAACAAAAACTGCAATTGAGGAAGGGCCGGTTCGTTCGAGTCAAGAAGACGGCCGTTTCGCGCTTACAGATCGGGCACCGCGTGGTCCCGAGCTGCCGAAGCGCCGGTTGTAGAGTCAGCGTGTCCGGTTTATCCTTGGGTGGTGAGTTGTTTGCTTCTGACCCGAAAGAGATGTTCAAGAATGTGTGCTTTCTTTTCTTTTTGTCGGCCATTGGCGGTCTCCTGCGGCCCTCTCTAGATCTCTAAAGACTGAGGGATTGAACCACGACGGCCGAGAGCAGGGACCAAATGAGAATTCGCAATAGAATCAAGAAGTTGAAGAGCGGGCCAGGGGGCTGGCTGCTGGCCAATCCCCCGAAAACGGCTGAGGAAGACCTCATGGCGAGGGAAGGAGGGTTTGTTGCATTGCCCTCCGGGGAGTGGATTCTTCCGGATGATCCAGACTTCCGACCCTCTCTAGCGACTCTGGAAAAACATCCCTACGGCCATATCTGCAAGGCGTGCCGCAGCCCATTTCGAAGCGAACGGGCTCGTGCCCCTTTCTGTCGCTCCTGTCGAAGGATCATGGACCTTGCTATTAAGAAGTTGGAGGGAATTCTGCGAAGAGTTCTCGACGGCCTGTCGGAAGATCGAAGGAAAGCCTGGGAGGAAATCGAAAAAGAGATCGCCTGCCCGATCTGCGGCTGGGCGGGAAATCAGACTCGATACGAACCGGATAATATCCTCCAAATGTTGAAGCTTTTTCCCGGCTGGGTCGAAGTGACTCACCGCCATTTCATGCGCCACGTGTTCTGGAATCGTTTCCCTCGGAGCCTTCGCTTTGCGTCTAAAGAGCGGTGGGAGGAGAGAGCCCAAGAAGAGCGCGCATCTCGAATCATCGAAGAAATGTTCGAAAGAGAGCCTCCCACAATCGAATTAGACCAAATCGCCGAGGTCGAGGTCCCCATCTCACCGGCAGGTGGGCTCACGACCGTGGAGATCGACCTCTCGTCCTCCAGGCAAGGGAACGGTTGAGTGGTTTGAGATCGTGTGCCGAAATCCTGCCTAAGCCTTTTGGCTCTGCGTAACCAGGCACTCCAGGCCGAAATCGAACCATCCAAACAAGACCTATCGTTGCTGCGAGCGAAAATACCGCAGGCGCGAGTGTCCACGTTCGTTCAGGCGGTAGGCCAGCTCACCTCGGCGAGAATGCGGATCGCGCTCCAACAAGCCTTGTCGAGCCAGCCGCAGCAGGTAGCTATAAATGGACCGGCGATCCGGTCGTGGGGAAAGTTGCAGCAAAACATCGTCGGGCCTCAAGAATCCATCGGTGTCGGCAAAGATTTGCAAGATTTCGCATTTCGTCATGGAATTTCACGTCGGTAGTTCAAACGCGGGAATCTTATGCAGTTATTTAGCTGCTGGAAGCGACCCGTTGTTCGGTCGAAGAAGGATGAGACCGAGTAGAAGAGCTGCAGCGAGAAAAACCCAAAAGATCAGGAGGGCACCCCGATTTCCGGTCTCCTTTCTCTGTCCGTCCTGTTCATCCCCAGACGTGCGCGCCAGGGCCAGCGATTGCGACTCCACCCTCTCTGTACGACGCTCGATCCTTCGTCGCTCGCTGCGGCGCCGCTGATGGATTTGCTCCCACTCGCGTTTGCGTTCAGGATCTTTGTACGGCATCGTCCTTACCCCCAACCGATCATATCGCAGCCGACCCGTCCGGGAAGCCAAGATTTTGCTAGCTCATCAAACGGCGGGCAGAAAACGGTAGGTTTCTAACCACGGAAGATCTCTCCATCGCTGTTGGCGGAGACTTGCAAGATTTCGTATTTCGTCATGCAATCTCACGTCGGAACTGCTGGAAACTGGAACGAGGGAACAAGTTTTAGGGCGTGGTGGACCGTGATCTCTCGCTAGCGTGTGATAACTCTTTACCCTTTCATTTGTCCCGACCCTGAGATTTCTGTTCAAACGCGGAAATCTGTGTGATTGTTTAGCTGCCGGAAGTAAATCCGTGTCCCGACCCGTTGTTCAGTCGAAGAAGGATTATCGTAGTTTGGAACACTGCGACGACCCGAGCGGGAAGGAAACCCTTCGGGCTCGGGTCTTAGCACCGCTTGGTCGATTCCTGTTTAGAAGCCAGGCGCCTGCTCATAGCACCCTTCGTGTAAGAATTAGAAGACTGGCATCACCGGATTACCTAAGAACAGGGTTTGATCAAGGTCCACCACACGCGATATCTTCTGTCCCTCAAATTCGGCTACAAAGACGGGTTGCCAGCGCGCCCGCGCGCTAAAAGGGCCGTCATTCATGGGACTGTCCTTGCGTCGCGAAAACACCAATTTGACGCCTTCGTTGGCCAGAGGCAGGTTTTGAGCTTTTGCGCTCGTCATGCCCGCATCGACCATCACGTGCGCAACCGGGCGCTTCCTTTCCACCGCTTGCACAAGAACCCAATCATCCAACCGTGCGATCCGATTGTGAATTTCTTCGGCAGCCTCTGCTGATTCGATCAATTCGCGGAGTTGCCGCCCGTTGCCTGATAAAGACGAAACCGCCGCGACCTTGCGGTCCTGGAAAATCAGATGGGTTGTCAGACTCAAACTGAGCCAGCGCAGCCCGAAAGCTGCGCCTATCGCTCCCGCCAAAGAGAGACTGTACATCACCAGCAGTCGCGCCCGGCGATGGCGCACCCAGCCAAACAGTTGCCGCGCCAGGTGCGCGCCCGGTTCACCCGGTAGGAACATCGAAGTTCGCCGCGGGTGCTCGCGGTAGGCCTCGCCGTAGCGGGCTTCCATCCGGCGTTCTTCATCGCGCGCCAAAAGATAGTAGAGCCAAAGCATGTTGATGTAAGCGATGAGCAGGATGAAGCGCGGCCAGACGATCAGCAGTCCAAAGCCGGCCAGGGCCAAGAACAGATACTGTGGATGGCGAATGGAGTTGTAGAGGCCAGTCTGGACAACGCCTCGGCGCCTGAACTTGGCATAGTAAAGTTGGAAGGCAGTCAGGAGAAAACCGACCAGGCCGAGCAGGAAGATCAATCCGCCGATGCTCGGAACAACCTCCGAGGAGAGATGGGGCAAGAAGAAGGCCGGCATCCAGGCGGTGGCTCGGAGTCTAGAAGGCCCGGAGAGCAGTGGGCTGTAGACCGAATAGTAGTAGAGCGCAAAGGGAGTAATCATGAACAGCATTTCGAATGTGATGAGCAAATACGCGAGAAAGCCAGCGGCGCGTGCGAACGATCTGAACATTTCGCTCTATCCCGTCTTCGCTATGGTGCAGTAAAAGGAAAACGCCCCCCCCGCGGGCATTATAGGTTCTCGCATTGCCAAGGGAAAGGATTGGTGGCACCCGACTCGGTCCCTGAGCCGCGTCGAACCCGGCGCACGCGACTTTACGTGGGCGTTGTACGCGACGTGGGGAGCACGACATCTCCGGGGTGGGGTGGGGTTGTGCTTTCGGACAGACCGGCGCGAAAGGCAATCTTTTTGACCCAGGCAAATGTGCTGGGTTACTTGTGATAACGCTATTTATCAACAGCTAGTTGAGCCAGACCTGCGGAACATACTAGGAGAAAACAAATATGCGACGCGGCGGCAGACCGCGATAAGGAGCACGATCTGCCTCTGCGTCTTTGAATTCAGGCTCCGATAGACTTTTTTTGAGGTTCGCGCAAAAACGCCAAGAGATCCGCGTTGACCTTATCCTGATGTGTGGCCGTGAGGCCGTGCGGGGCGCCCGGATAGTAGATTTCTTTTGCGCCCTTGATGAGCTTTGCCGACTTCTTCGCGGAATCCTTGACGGGGACGATCTGGTCGTCTTCGCCGTGAAGGACCAACGTGGGAAAGTCGAACTTCTTCAGATCTTCGGTGAAATCCGTCTCGGAAAAAGCTTTGATGGATTCGTAGGCGTTTAGGGCGCCGGCCTGCATGCTCCAGAGCCAGAACATGTCCAGGATTCCTTGCGAGACTTTCGCCCCAGGCCGATGTGCTCCGTAGAACTGTATGGCGAGGTCCTTGTAGAACTGCGACCGATCACCGGCAACACCGGCGCGGAGGCCATCGAAGACCTCCATTGGCAGGCCTTCGGGGTTGGCTGGAGTCCTCAGCATGATCGGGGGAACAGCAGCTAGTAGAACCGCCTTGGCGACCCGCTTGCTACCGTGACGGGCAACATAGCGCGCTACCTCGCCGCCACCGGTCGAATGACCAATCAGCGTTGCGTCCCTGAGGTCGAGAGCTTCGATCACCGCCGCGAGGTCGTCGGCGTATCCGTCCATGTTGTTCCTGTGGAGGGCTGGCTGGATCGGCCATGACCTCGCCGGTCAACCGCAACACAGCGATACCCGTGCTGGGCGAGGAACAGCATCTGGCCGTCCCAAGCGTCGGCGTTCAAGGGCCACCCGTGCGAAAACGTTATAACTGGGCCTGTGCCCCAGTCCTTGTAATAGATCGTCGTACCATCTTTCACCGTAATCGTACTCATGTGCATTTTCTCCTTGAGTTTTGCGGCACCGAAATGCTCGCAGTTTTTGATTTAGTTCGCCGGAACCAATACGGGAGCGCCTTTATCCTTAACAAAGAACACCACGAATTTCGCTGGTTTGGTTTGGCTGGCGTTCCGCCCGACGACGTGAACATCCGCAGGACCTTCATAAAAGGTCTGACCAGGTGTCAGGGTCACTTCTTTTCCTCCCCGCACCTGCATCACGATTGAGCCCTCCAGCACATAAATAAATCCATGGGCGTTGTGGCGATGCACTGGATCTGAAGATCCCGGCGGATACTCCACTGTGATCATCAGACCTTCCTTGCCGGGAATATCCGTCAAGTCTTTCAACAAGAGCTGCGTCACCTTCGCCTCTTTGGGTGCCACCGTGACGGACATCAGACACACCAGCACCAAAGCTAGCTTAGTAATCGTCATAAACAAACCTCGCTAAGATTCGTTCCGTTGTGTGCTTGCGCTCTGAGTCAAGCGTAGCGGCCCACGAGTTCCTGTTCGGCATGCAGTCAATCCCCAGCGTGGTGGCCTTCCTGCCGGCCCGCGAGATTCGTACCATGTACCGCTGAGGCCGGTTCCGGCAAACCGGCCTCATTTTGTAGCTCCACTAGTGGGTGGCCCCCGCCGCTTTCGCTGCGGACTGAGTGAGCCAGGTTTCGAAACGCGCTTCGCCGAGTCGTGCATTCTTGTCCGGAAGCAGTGTTCTCTCGCTGAGTTTTGCCCCAGCGTAAAGCGCTTTCGGATCAGCGATGACTTCGCGGGGATCTTTGAGCGAGGCCAAGCGCCGCCGTACAAGTTCATCGATGCGAAACTGTTCCGGGCCTCCAATTTCGACGGTACCGTTTACCGGCGAGCCTACTGCAATTCTTCCCACGGCGCTCGCGACATCGTCGGCAGCCATCGGCTGGAAAAGCACATGTGGCAAACGCACCCTGTCGCCGTCCGTGGAAATGTCGGCGAGGCCTTTGAGGAACTCGAAGAACTGCGTCGCATGCACGATTGAGTAAGGAATCGATGAGCCTATGATCAGCTTCTCCTGAGCAATCTTTGCGCGGAAGTAACCGCTTTCAGATAGTCGGTCAGTTCCGACGACCGACAATGCGACATGATGTTTTACGCCTGCAGCCGCTTCGTAATTTAGGAGGTTACGGGTTGATGTCTCGAAGAACTTCATCACCGCCGCGTCTTCCCACGAGGGAGAATTCGATACATCGACGACCACCGAGGCGCCTTTCAGCGCTTCGGCCAGTCCCTCGCCTGTGACTGTGTTAACGCCGGAATTGGGGGATGCGGCAATTGCTTCGTGCCCGTGCTCGCGCAACTTGGTAACGAGCTTTGACCCGATGAGTCCACTGCCGCCGATCACTACGATTTTCATGATTGCCTCCTTCATTTCGACCGAGGCTCTTCACACCTGCCTTTGGTCAGATTTCGGCCGGAAAAGTCTTGAGAACCTGAGGAAGGCCTGGGAGTGGAAGGTTCAACCACGGTCGAGCGAACCTCCTGAATGTGGTCAGGAGGCGTGTCGTGTAAGTGAACGATACGCTCCCGCACTCACCTTTTCCCTTACGCTCTTGCGTCGGCGAAGTCAATAGGCGCTAAGCGCGCTAGAATCCGAAAGAGACCCGCATGTTTGGAATCAGGATTACCCGCTTCGGCAGTCTGCAGGATACTTGGCGATAACAGGCGTTATCACAAGTAACCCGCTGGGTGCTTGTTCGGAATCCTTGTGATTCTGGCGCACCAAATTAAGCAAGAAAGCGGTCCACGAATTCAATGAGTTAGGGAGATGACTAACCGGGTGTTTTTGGCACGGCTTCGAAGCTAGCCTGGAGTCCGCTCACATGAGGATATCAGGTGGAGCTAATCAGTTGCCGAAGCAGCCCTTCAGCGGTTGTTCCGTCACGCAGCTGAGCGGGGGTGCTGATATGGATTCGGCGCTGCTGACAAGTCCCTGTCAAACGACGAAAGCCCGTATCGCACGACAGAAAAATCAGGCTGTCTCGGCCCAGGTAAATCAGGTGCTCCACGTCAATCACATCATTGCGCCGCCTTGCGATGTTGTAGTTCGGTGTGGCGGCTGCTGACGTCAGCTTTTGATATTCAAACCCGTACGCAGCTTCCAAAGCGCGTTTCACGTCTTCCGGCCGACGATTCGTTCCATCAACGCGTGCGCGCTTGCGCATCGAATCGAACCAGATTTGATCGTGCGTTGCTACATCGAGCGGGTCTTTCCGGTACGCATCGAGAAGTCGGCCAAAATTGGTAACACCTTCGTCCTTTACATTGTCAAGTAGTTGGCGGACGCACCTCCCCTGATCTTTCAGCGAATCGGCGTCTTCGGTTTCGAAGCAGACGTTCAGGGCTCTACCGACCCTATCCGTTATGTCCGAGTACTGAGGGGCGACTTCAAACGCAACTTCTGCGATCATGTCGTCCATCCAAGGCAAGATTCCGGCGTGCGCGGTGTCGATCCAGTTCGGTATTGCTTTAGTTTGCAAAAGCACTCTCTGCCGTTCTGGAGTACAGAGTTGTGACAACACCTCGATAGCAGTCAGAGGATCAAGCACTACTTCTGATCGCAATTCTACGGGGAACTCTCGTTGCCTAAAAGCATCGCCAAGATGGCGGAAAGCATCCGCATCGAAATAGACCTTCATAGGAAAGGACATCTCCTCTTCGGTGCCCTGAGTAGCCGAGCCGAGGCCCAAGAATTGGTTCCAATTGGGGTTCGTTAACTGCCCAAATGCCGTGCAGAGCAAAGCGCGGCGAATCAATGAGATACTCCCTTCTCAATTCTATCCGGAACGGCCGTTTAGTAGTTTGGAAGGCGTGCCGAAATGTTTCTCCGCATACCCCACTAACTCATTGGCTTTTCGAGGACACCTGAGGCAAAAATGGCAGAGCCGAAACCACAACCTTTCCACACAACCTTGGCCGCGTCGCGCGTAGCGCGTTGTACGGACAAGGAATTATATTATTCTTGACAGAGAGACAAAGATCAATTAAAAGGCGATCTACTTCACTCGTGAGGTACCTAATGAGCTTCGCTAAACCTCTCGGTTGTATTGTTCTTTTTTCTTTCCTTTCCTTCTCCCTAAGCGCCCAGCAATCCCCCGCATCGAATCCTCAAGCAATCGCCCTCCTGCAGAAAGCGTGGAGTGCCCTTAGCGGCGGTCAAGCGCTCAAAGACGTCACGCTCTCGGGGACAGCCCGCCGTATCGCGGGCGCCGATGACGAGACCGGTACGGTCGTCTTCAAAGCCACGGCCAACGACTCCGGCGAGCTCGCCTTGAGTTTTCCTTCCGGCGCCCGCAACGAAGTCCGCACGATTACGAACGATGGCCTAGTAGGGAGCTGGACCGGTCCTGACGGTGTTGCTCATCCGGTTTCGCTTCACAACCTGATTACCGATTGGGGCTGGTTCCCCGCGTTCACGGTCTCGGGTCTCAATTCGGCCGAAAATAGTCTCCTTATGTTCGTCGCGCAGGAAACGAGAGACGGTCAATCGGTGCTCCATGTAACGGCTTCGCAACAATTCCCGAGTCTGCCCGGCGACGTCGCATCGCTCATCCAGCATCTAAGCGACACGGACATTTTCCTCAACGCCTCGACCTCGCTCCCCGCTGCAATCACGTTCAACACGCACCCAGACAACAACGCAATTGTCGATATTCCGATAGAGATTCGCTTCTCGGGCTATCGCCTCGTCAACGGGGCACAGATTCCCTTTCACGTGCAGAAATTTTTGAACAACGGCCTCGTCCTCGACCTTCAGTTCGACTCAGCGGCCCTAAACACGGGTTTGACTGCAAGCCAGTTCAGGTTGCAGTAAAGCGCAAGACCAGGAGATTTAAGATGACCAGGGCACATCGCCTTGCAGTGAGGAAAGCGAATCGTTTTTTCATTCTCATGATTTTGCTGGTCTTGCGAACGGGAACGGGCTCAGCACAAGTCGCGACCGGCACTCCACCATTTGGCAGCTTCGGCGGCGGTCCCGATGTAATCAATGTCGCCAATCTGAATTCTCACTTCTCCGTACCCGTACTCCACAAGGCCGGCAGGGGAATGGATTTTACTTATGATTTGGGTTACGACACTGCGATTTGGTACCCCACTTCGCCGGGAAGCGGAAGTTGGCAGCCGGTCCTAAATTGGGGCTGGAGCGGTCAAACGGAGATGGCCACGGGCTATGTGAGTCGATTCTTCACGATCTTGCAGACGTGCCGCGGCCACAATGGGAACATCATCGGCCAGCGATACATGTGGAGCAACTGGATTTATTATGATCCTTGGGGAACACCGCATTATATGGGCGGTCCGAGTATTTTCGTCAGCGGAACATGTGGAACTCCTGTGAATTTTAGCGACGTCACGGATGGCTACACACTTACGACTACGAATGGTGCCGCCTTCACGCTATACGACAGGTTCGGCAAGCAATTGTTCGTGCCCATTAACAACATTACCGGAGGAGGATCGGCAATCGACAGAAATGGAAATGAAATTACCGCCGACAGCAGCGGCCATTTTACGGACACGTTAGGGACGATAGCTGTCACTGTTTCCGGCAGCGCACCTAATCCACTGACGTTCACGTACAATGCGCCCGGTCCGCAAGGCACTGGCGTACCCGTCGCGGTTACGGTCTCCTACAAGACGTACACAGTAAAAACGAATTTCGCTTGCAGTGGCATCGCCGAGTACGGCCCAACGAGCAACTCTCTCGTCGATGCGGTCACACTCCCCGACGGCACTTTCTATCAGTTCGCTTACGAACCCACCCCCGGCTTCTCTGGCGACTACACCGGACGTGTAGCCTCTGTCACCCTTCCGACAGGCGGAACGATTTCTTATCAATATAGCGGCGGAGGTACGGGCGTTAACGGCATTACGTGCAAGGATGGCGGCGCTGCGACGGTAACGCGGACAACGCCGGACGGCGTCTGGACGTATGCAAGGGTGCTTGGAACCGGCTCGGCGTCAACAACCACCGTGACCGACCCTCAGTCGAACAACACGGTAGTCCAGTTCCAATCAGGCATATACGAAACCCAACGCCAAGTCTACCAGGGAGCAATTTCGCCCTCGAACCTGCTGCAAACAACGACCACCTGCTACAACGGGAATACCTCAAACTGCATGAGCACCTCGTTCTCTTTACCCATCACGCAGCGAAACGTCACGGTTACGCTTCCAGGCGGCTCACAAAGCGAGCATGACGATTTCTGGAACGCTTACTCTGCCGCTACCGAGACTGACGACTACGATTTCGGAGCTGCACCTCACGGACCACTGCTTAGAAAGATAGTCGCCGCTTACGCAAACCTTGGAAACGTCCACGGCATGCGGCAGACCGTCAGCGTGCAAGATGTCCTGCGGAATACCCGATCGAACACCGTCTACAATTATGATGAAACTTCTGTCGTGTCCACCTCCGGAACCCCACAGCAGGTTGCCGTCTCTGGCCCTAGGGGAAACGTCACCAGCGTCAACACTTACGTTAGTGGAACCACATTTCTCACGAAGACCAACACCTACTTCGACACAGGCAACGTTCAAACGGCCACGGACGTCAACGGCGCTCAGACTACCTACACCTACGGTGCATGTGGGAACTCGTTTGCCACAAGTGTCAGTGAGCCGTTGAGCCTGTCCAGATCCTTGAGCTGGAACTGTACAGGAGGAGTTCAGACTTCCCGCACAGATGAGAACAATCAGACCACTACCACCACCTACAGCGACCCCTACTTTTGGCGCCCGGCCTCCATCATGGACCCGACGAATGCGGTCACCAGCTTTTGCTATGGACTCGTAACTGGCGGCAGTTGCGCGCTGAACCCGAACCAGACTGAATCCATTCTCACCTTCAATTCCAATAACTCCACCGCCGACACTCTTAGCACCGTTGACGGTCTCGGGCGCGTCCACGTCCAACAAACAAGACAAGGGCCAGCGTCAACCAACTTTGACTCCGTCGAAACCGACTACGACGCTCTCGGTCGCGTCAGTCGCCTCACGCTCCCCTACGTCGGCACAGCGGGCCAGACGAATTCCACTGTTGCAGCGACGACTACGACCTACGATGCGATGAACCGATCCCTGAGCGTCTCGGACGGCGGTGGGGGATCAACGGCATACTCCTACGGCCAGGGTAACGACGTTTTGGTGACTCGCAGCCCGGCCCCTCAAAACGAAAGCACGAAGCGGCGCCAGTTCGAGTACGATGCTCTTCACCGCCTCACTTCTGTCTGCGAAGTTACTGCGGGCACCACAGCCTGGCCGGGCGGGAATTGTGCCCAGACGACGACCCAGACTGGCTACTGGACCAAGTACGCGTACGATCCCATGGGCAACCTCATGACCGTGACGCAGGACGCTCAAGCAGCCGCATCGTTGCAGCAAAACCGCGCCTACGTTTACGACTGGATGGGCCGCATGGTCTCCGAGACCGCTCCTGAAATCGGTCCCACCCCAAACGGCAACGGTACCGCTACCTACACCTACGACTCCGACGCGACCTGCGGGACATCTAATGGCGACCTAGTCAAACGTGTCGACGCAGCCGGAAACACCATCTGCTCCACCTACGACTCGCTACACCGGCAGCTCACGACCACTTATCCATCCGGGACCTATGCCGCTGTGACGCCGCAGAAGCATTTCGTCTATGATGGCGCTACAGTGAATGGTCAGACCTTGACGTACGCAAAAGCTCGCCTCGCCGAAGCCTATACTTGCTCCTCCTCGTGCACTACGAAGGCCACCGACATCGGCCTCAGCTATACTGCGCGAGGCGAAATCTCTGACGTTTACGAATCAACGCCAAATTCTAGCGGGTTCTACTATCATACTTCGCAGTCTTATTGGGCCAACGGAAGCCTCAATCAATCGGGCAGCAACATCGCCAGTCTGCCCACGATCACCTACGGCCCAGACGGCGAGGGAAGAACGACCACGGTCTCAGCCTCTTCCGGACAAAACCCCGTCTCGGGCACCACCTATAACGCCGCCAGTCTGCCTACGGCAATCAATCTTGGCTCTGGCTCCGGCGATAGCGACGCGTTCAACTATGACTCGAACACGAACCGAATGGCGCAGTACCAGTTGACCGTAAATGGCACGTCACTTACCGGCGCCCTCGGCTGGAACGCCAACGGTACCCTCCAAACGCAGAACATCACCGACGGCTTCAACAGCGCCAACACCCAAAACTGCTCCTACGGCTATGATGACATCACCCGTGTGACGAGCGCGAATTGCGGCAGTGCCGCATCGCAGACGTTCGCTTATGATCCCTTCGGCAACATCAGCAAGTCCGGCAGTCCCTACAGCTTCCAGCCCACTTACTCAACCTCCACAAACCGGATGACCTCCATCGTCAACTTCACCCCAATTTACGACAACAACGGCAACGTCACAAACGATAGCTTCCACAACTACGCATGGGACGCCGACGGCCACCCCATCTCCGTTGACGCAGGTCAGTCGGATGCCGTCAGCCTCGTCTACGACGCCTTGGGCCGCATGGTCGAGCAGAATCGTTCCGGCACATACACCCAGATCGCCTACTCCCCCGCTGGCCAAAAGCTCGCCCTGATGAACGGCCAAACCCTGCAGAAAGCGACGTTGCGCCTTTCGGGAAAAAGCTTTGCCGTTTACAACTCCAGCGGGCTCTTGTATTACGGCCATCCGAACCTCTTGGGCAGCATTCCTTTGGGGACCACCTCCGGCCGCGCAATGTATTTCGACGTGGCCTACGCGCCCTTCGGCGAAACCTACGCTCAGGCCGGAACCGTCGATCCCGCCTATACTGGCCAGATGAGCGACACAGCCCACCGGCAGGATACCGCAGGGGGCCTCTACGACTTCCCGCTCCGCGAATACAGCACCCAAGGCCGCTGGCCCTCCCCGGATCCCGCTGGCATGTCTTCCACTTGCCCGAAGGATCCGCAGTCCCAAAATCGCTACGCCTATGTACGAAATAACCCACTGAGCTATGTAGATCCTCTTGGAGCGCAAGGCTGCAACCCCGAGGATCCGACCTGCGGTGGCGGGGGCGGTGCCGATTGCGACCCGAACGATCCTTTCTGTGGCGTGGGGCCAGGGACCGGGGGCGGAGGCGGAGGCAGGGGAGAAGGTTGGCCGGGCACGATCTGGTTTCCAGTGCCCCTTTTCCCGCCGGGGCTCTTTAGCTCATTGGGTGGCGGTGGCGTCGGCGGGGGCATCCTGTGTGAATGCTACTTGTTGGTTCTGACGCCCTGCTTTGATGGCTGCCTGTATGAATGCACATGTTCCGGCGGATACGAGACGCTAGTGTATGGCGCTCCTCACACAGCGTTGAGGAATATTTTTCATCTCTGCCAGTTGAACACTGTGTGGAATTGCAGCTACCCAGGCTTTAATTGCACGCTCCTATACCCGCACTCTATTTGCCAGTAAGAGGATCTGGGGGGAAGCTTGGAACACGACGGTCAGGGCCCAGAGCCAGCCGGGGATTTGGATCCCAAAATTCGACGGTGCTTGGCATACGCCTTCTTGAATGCCAAAACGAGAGGCGCAAACGAAATTAGTATAGAAGACCTCCTTGTAGGGCTTCGAGAAGAGCTTGAACGAGGTGCTGCGGATTCCTTACCCTCTCTTCGTGCTTTCGATAAGATGGGCTCCTTATTCGGCGAAGATGTCACAAAGGCTGTATCTTCGAGCGCGGAACCACTGGGGAGTTTACCTTCAGGAACCTGCGCATCGGAGGGCGGTCGTTCGGCGGGATTTTTGAAGCGTTCCTCGGAGCTAGACGCGGTCCTGGCGAACGCAGAGAACGCAGCCCGTGGACGATCAAGTGCCAGTATCACTCTGGATGATCTCATGCGCGCTCTTTCGCAAGGTGATTATATAAGCGCATCGTGGGAGAAGTATGATGTCCAGGTTACTAGCAGTCTGCCACGCGGATCACAAAAAGCTGAAGTGAGACAGCGGTCGGCTGGAGCCTACCATGAGGCGGCGGGCGTCGCCTCTCTAGAGGCCGTGATTCGTTTATTCAGCGAGTGGATGAGCCGGTCGGTACGGCTAAGTGTTTCGTTCGTTCCAGGAGGGAGTTCCCCGGACAGGTCTCTGGGCGTGCGCTTTCAGCTGGTTGGACGCGTCGCACTGATGGAGCCCGTTGGACTCGTGCGAGTTGAGGGCAGCGCTGCCGAATGCCTGATTGACCTCAGAGGCGCGTCGTTCAAGTACTCCCAGCCGCGTGGACTGGCTGAGTCTACTGGGACCGCGCCCGAACTGACATCTGCCTCGTTGCTGGAAATATTACTAGCGTCTGGGGATCGCTGCACCATAATCGCCGAGGGCGGCACTCTTTGAGTCGTTTTCCAGGGGAGATTGACTCGATGAGATCAAGAATGACTGCTGAGATGGGTGCTAGCCCATGTCAAAATCCTTCAGGGGCTTTTCGACACATTTGGCGAGAGGATCGGCTTCGGATTCGCGAGGGCACCTCTAAATTGGCTCCTAGTTTTGAGAAAATACTTCGGAACAATATCGGAACACCAAGCCCCGAACAGCAGGGAAAACCATGTAACACGCCGCAGCAGAAAGCAAAGCGAACCAACAGGATAGCTAATTATCGCTGAACTCCGGAACCAGAGGTCGGAGGTTCAAATCCTCTCAGGCGCGCCACTCTTCTTGGCTAAGCCTTTGAGAATCATTGAACTCTGATCCCCGCCTCTTTGCTTCCTGCTTCCTTAGCATCGGACTTGGGAAAGTTTGGGAAAATTAACGATTCAACTCGCTCCACCGCCCTGCGTTGGGATTCGGGTAGCACGTGCGTATACACGCCGAGAGTGGTTTGTAGATCGGCATGTCCCAATTGCGCCTGCGCCACTTTGAGTGGTTCGCCTGCCTCGCTCAGAAGTGTGGCATGCAAGTGGCGTAGGCTGTGCCAACCGACTCTTGGAATGCCTGCTCGATTACACGCAGGGTAGACAACCCGTCGAAGCAGATTGTTTCGACACAGCGCTGTTCCCCGTTGCGAGGGAAAGAGCAGATCGTCCGGGCTGCTCTGTCCGACTCGCTTCCGATGCAGCAAGGCAGCCCGCACAACGTATCCCAGGGGAAGGTCCCGCACGCTGCTACGAGTTTTCGGTGGCGGGCTTCGGGTGGATCACGCCTCGAAGTTCACGGGATCTATGCCTGCGAGAACGGGCAAAGGCCAAGCGCGCGCACCACATCATCCGCTACGAGTTCTATATAGTGTGCTCGTGTCACTTCAAGGGCTATTCACGTGGGCATACGTGCCCGAGGTGCGGCGCTAAGATTCAGTTCTCTTGGGTAACGGTGGAGAATTCCTTCTCCCCATGAATTCCGAAACCCCGATCTGGCGTGACGTAACGTACGTACGTAACGTTTCAGGCCGGGTAGGTTCTAACAGCTTGGTGAAAAAACTAATCATTTCGGCACAGCCTCGCGTTGACATGCATAGAAGTCATGACCTAACATGCGCCAGTGGCGGGACCAATGATCGGCCAAACCATCTCTCACTATCACATCCTTGAGAAGCTAGGTGGCGGTGGCATGGGGGTAGTGTACAAGGCCGAAGATCTGACCCTGGGCCGCCACGTTGCTCTCAAGTCTCTGCCCGATCAGCTCGCCAGTGATCCCCTGGCGTTAGAACGCCTTCAGCGGGAAGCTCGCGCTGCTTCTGCGTTGAACCATCCCAACATCTGCACCATCTACGAGGTCGGGCGGCAGAACGGCCATCACTTCATTGCCATGGAGTTCCTGGATGGCCAGACCCTAAAGCATCGCATCGCCGGCAAGCCCATGGGCACGGAGCAGCTGTGTGATTTGGCGATTCAGATTGCCGATGCACTGGACGCGGCCCACTCGCAGGGAATCATTCACCGCGACATCAAGCCGGCGAATATTTTTATCACAAAGCGCGGGCAGGCGAAGGTGCTCGATTTTGGTCTAGCGAAGCTCGTCCCGGAGCGGCACCGCGTCGCCGAAACTGTCGGTGTGTCCGCGGCGCTCACGGCCACTTCGGAAGAATTACTGACCAGTCCCGGCTCGACAGTCGGCACCGTTGCTTACATGTCGCCCGAGCAGGTGCGCGGCGATGAGCTCGACACCCGCACTGACTTGTTTTTCCTCGGCGCGGTGCTCTACGAAATGGCTACGGGCCAGCAGACATTTTCGGGGAACACCGCAGGGGTGATTTTCCACGCCATATTGGAACGCACTCCGACCCCTCAACGGAGCTTGAACCCCAGTCTTCCTGCCAAGCTGGAAGAAATCATCAATACGGCCCTTGAAAAGGACCGCGAACTGCGCTGCCAGACTGCTGCGGAGTTGCGAGCCGATCTGAAGCGGCTGAAGCGGGATATGGATTCGGCGAGAACAGCCGCACTGAGCGGGACAACTCTCGGTGAGCATTCTGAAGCGGAGTGGTCCGCCCCGAGTTCGAAGCCGCTAGGAGTAGCCTTTTCCAGGTCCAAGGGACGTCTCCTTTTGCCCATCGTCGCCGGGATCGCCGTCTTGGTTGGAGTGGTCGCAGGTTTCTCGATAGGCGCACGCCGAGGGGGAAAGTCACCAGCGTCGTTTCATCGACTCACCTTCCAGCGAGGCTCAATATACTCCGCCAGATTTGCGCCTGATGGACGCACCGTCATTTACGGCGCGTCTTGGGAAGGCAATCCGATTCAGCTGTTCTCGGCACGCTCGGATTTCCCCGATTCGCATCTTCTCGATCTCCAGGCAGCACATCTGCTTGCGATCTCTCGGTCAGGCGAGATGGCACTGGCTTTGAACGGTCGTTCAGGGGCTCATTCGGTGTTTGTCGGCGGGACGCTCGCGCGCGCTCCCCTGGCTGGCGGTGCACCCCGGGAGATGCTTGAAGATGTGCGCTGGGCGGACTGGGACCTGAATGGCATTCTCGCGGTGGTCCATCATGTGGCGGGTCGAATCCGTCTTGAGTATCCTCCTGGAAAAGTGCTATACGAAACGCCGGGTTGGGTCAGTCATATTCGCTTTTCTCCAAAGAGGGACATGATCGCGTTCCTGGACCATCCTCGCTGGCCGGACGATCGCGGCTCTGTTGCTGTCGTTAATCTGGCAGGCGCTAAGCAGACCTTATCTGCTGAGTGGGATTCCGAAGAGGGCTTGGCTTGGTCGCCTCGGGGCGAGGAAATCTGGTTCACCGCCGCTGCGGCAGGGAATAGCCGCGCCTTGCATGCAATAACGCTATCTGGGCAGCTACGGACTGTGTTAGCCGTCCCGGGCGGACTCACTCTACAGGATACCTCCCAAGATGGCCGAGTGCTGCTCACGTTCGACAATACCCGTCTTGCTATGAAGGGCCTTGGTGGTGGGGAAACAAAAGAGCGAGATCTTTCCTGGTTTGATTGGTCGATTCCGGCGGATATCTCGCCCGATGGGAAATGGATTCTGTTTGAGGAAGACAGTGAGGCAGCGGGTGCAAACTATGCCGTTGCATTAAGAAAGTTTGATGGCTCGCCTCCCTTGCGCCTCGGAGATGGGCACGCGGGTGGATTGTCACAAGATGGAAAATGGGCCCTTGCCAATTTCCCGGGCACGCCCGATCGGGTTACCTTTTTGCCCACCGGTCCGGGTGAACCGAAGGAAATTCAAGTGCCTGGCCTCAATCATTACTTCGCGTATCGATTTTTGCCAGATGGGCAACATTTGGTCTTAACCGGCGCTGAGCAAGGCCACGCCGAGGGAACATATGTCGCAGATTTACGTGGGGGCAAACCCAGGCCGATCACACCAGAAGGTATCGTCGCCAGGAACCTCTCCCTGGACGGTAAGTACGTAGCCGGGCAGGGTGCCCAGAAGAAACTGACGATCTACCCCGTCGATGGTGGCGAGCCTCGTGTCGTCCCAAATTCCCCAGAGGATTTGCTCCCGATTCAATGGAGCGGGGACAATCTCTCGCTGTACGTAACTCGCGAATTTGAGTTGCCGGCCAGAATATATCGCCTGGATATTGAGACCGGACATCAGCAACTCGCAAGAGAGCTGATGCCGCCCGACCCGGTTGGCATTGTGACCATCCGTTTCATCCGGTTGGCGCCAGATGCCAAATCCTACGTCTACGGCATTGAGCGGACTCTCTCGGAGCTTTATGTCGTTGACGGCTTGAAATAGTGGCACGATTTTGGTCAACGTTGTTGGTGAGAGATTGCAATGTTAAGAATCCCTCGCTTTTCCGACCAGGTGTACAGCATCGGCCTTCCGCCACTAAGAAAGCCCGCGTCGAAATGCTGTCGTTTCGGCAAGCCGAGAAGACAAAAATTCGCCACGAGAATCAAGAGAGTTAGGAACCGCCAGGAACATCCCTTTCGGCACTGGCCTTACTTATGGAGGCTATCACAGGCTTGGAAACTTCTGGGGCAAGTCCTAGATAATGCCGAATAAATTCTCTGACCGATGGCATTTGTATGCCAGACGGCATGAAAGCAGTGACGCCATACTTCGCTGCCCCTGCACACACGTCCACTGTTTTCCTGATTTCTTCAGACCGAGTTCTTGAATAGACAAACCTGTCACACAAGCGGATGACCAGTTCGTTTACCTTCATGACGTCTGCTGCATCCAATGTGACGGACTCCGGCCCTCTGACGCCCATTGCAAGACACGTAGTTGGCGCCACCGGAAAAGCAGCTACCACACCGGGCTGACGAAACCCCCAACCGGGGTTTAGCTCGCCGTCGCCGACACGGACAAACGAAATCAGCGGGTTGTCTGATGTTACGAACTCAACACCGATCGGTGCTTTCCAAACCTGCCAAGGTTTTTCCAGCAGAACATTCTTTATGAACTCAGAGTTCCATAGGAGCTTTTCTAGAAACACGTTCTTTGCCCCTGAGGGTTTTTGCATCCGCTCGGAGAGCTCTTGCAAGTAGCCGCGCATCTCTTGACGCGTGACGGGTTGATTGACCTTTGCGCTGTAATGAAGTGCTAGGTCATCTACATACTTGTCGTCGGCAATGGCCTCGGCAAACCCTTTCTGAATGTAGTCCCACTGCTGAACGCTGACGTTGCGGCTTTGGGTAGCGCGTTGAAACAGTAAGGATGCGTAAAACGCAATCGTCTTTCTGTGTGAATAGGAGTGCCAGTTAAACAGCTCACTCTTGGCGCAGCTAAGGACATCGTTGCATTCGTTCTCAAGGTTCGCAAGGCGAGTTTCAAGCGATTCTTGTAGAGTGCCGTCAGGCTTGACGTAGCCGAAGTAGCCGTTCTCAACACCCTGCACTGAGGTGGCCCGTTCATCGGGTTCCTTCTCTCGTTCATACACCCATATACGGCCCGGATTGCCCCGCCGTGCAGACGGCATTGCAAATTGTTCGAGATAGAATCTGGGAATTACGTGTGAGCCGATGGCCATCGCACTTATTCTAGCGCGTTTCATCGCGTAGGAATCGCGCGAGCGCATGGGAGAGCAATGGGAATCATCTGTTACACCAGCCTGTCAAAAAGCTCTCCGCCAGGTTTGCTCATAACCTGTTGTTTCCAAACGAATCGCGGACTTGATTTTTCCGGCGCAGAAACCACAGCATTCTGGCAGTCCCGAGCTTCCGTTCGACAAACCTCGCGCCGATGCTCGCCGTAGTCGCTTGATTCTTTCCAAACCCGAGCGCACCGCGCCCGACTGTTCAGGAAAGAGTTGTTAAACGAACGTCTATACGATCTGATTTGCCCAAACAATGAGGATAAATAGTTTTGAACGCAATTCAGATTCCTGGGCCAAGAATGCTAACATCCTGCGGCTATATGGATAAAGCTCTGCACTGGGTAGAAATAGTTGGCGCGTTTCTTGCTATAGTCCTCGCTCTCTTGGAACTCCCGCCTAGACTAGCGAGTGCCTACCGTACAGTCCAGAATCGGTGGTCCCTGTTGTCCCGTCAACGCACTGTCAACCGTTTAGCCAAGCTCGAAGAAGACCTCGCAAAACTCGATGATCCCC
Source organism: uncultured Acidobacteriota bacterium (assembly GCA_963781005.1). Classification (GTDB taxonomy): domain Bacteria; phylum Acidobacteriota; class Terriglobia; order Acidiferrales; family UBA7541; genus CAWADX01. Next base: position 2,013,239 of record CAWADX010000001.1, on the reverse strand, counting down.
TCCTGATGGAAGAGCGTCAGCGGCAGTTTTACCACGCAATGTTTGCCATTATGTATTTGCTTGCAGCAGGTCTTTTTGTTGAGACTGCTCATTTTTATTCGTTAGGGCCTCCCTCGAGACCTTTGCATTTGCCTCTTCCTCCGTTGGTTTTAGCGATGTTCTTCTTTGTTGGTGCTATAGCAGTAGCTGGGTGGGGCATGACGCGATTTCTCTCTTTGCTAGCAGGGCAACGGCGGAGACTCAGACATCAGATTGAACAGGGGATTAAAACTATGCGAGAGAAGCTCGCCAAGAGGGATTGTGTACCATGACTGACTTCCGACACTAGCGCTGATACCTATCTCCGGATTGTGCGGAAGCAGGGCGCTTGCGCCCGAGTGTTATTATTGCAGGGCTGGCGGGAATCTTAGTTGGAGACGATGTAACTACGTCACGAGAGGGATGCCCATGCCCACGAAGCGAAGCTCGGCTGCGAAAAAGGCAGCTCGGACACGGAAACTGAGGTCGGCTGGCAGGAAGGCTGCGAAAACGAGAAAGCGGAGGGCGACGGCCAGAAAGGCAGCAGCGACCAAGAAGTTGAGGGCGGCCGCCGCAGAGGCGTCGTCCACGACGGCAAGGTTGGATTTGACGTAGCAGCTTCGTCTTGCCGTCCGGATAACGGAAAATCGCCAGCGGTCTTGTCGCCTTGCGAGTAATTCTGTACGCGACGGACGGCAGGCCATATCGCTGCCGGTGGCGCTTGCTTAACGGGTTCCATATTGAATTCAGTTTCCCCCGTGGGCCGACACCGGGTCGGAAACGTCAGCCAGCAGTCCTGTGAGATAATCCCGCCTATGAAAGCGACGATCCAAACCCCGTTGACAGTTGAACCCAATTGGCGTTTACTGCACGCTACATACTCTCTTCGGGTATGGAGAGTCAAGCCTCCTGCGGCCAGACCGCGACTTTGAAGGCGGGAGTTGAGATGAAGACCTTGCGTCAATTGTTCGTGCTCCTTCTGTGCGCTGCCCTAATTGCCAGCGCCGAGGGGAATTCGTGGAACAAGGTTCGCTATAACGGCGGCTCGGTCGCATCGAAGGTTGACCCGAAGGACTGGAATAACAAATTGACCGTAACCGCTGATCTAATCTCATTGGAATGCAAGGATGGCGTGAAGGTGGGGATTCCGCCAAACATGGTGACATCGCTTAGCTATGGCCAAGAGGCCCATCGCCGCGTGGGGACGATGGTTGCGCTGGCGATACTGGTCGCGCCGGTTGCACTGTTTGGCTTGTTCCACAAGACGCGCCTGCACTATATCGGGATTCAGTACACAGGACCGGACGGAAAGAAAGAAGGAATCCTCCTACAAGGTGACAAGGACAACTACAGAGCCATCTTGGTCGCGCTGCAGAGCGTGACAGGCGCACCCGTGTCTGTCAGCGAGAAAGACAGAGAGTTTATGCCGGTGGGCGTCACCACAACTGTCACGAAGGAAACTGGGGATGCCAAAGCCGCCCCAGACAAAGCGGCTGCGGCAGAGCAACCAGAGCAGGCCCCACTTAGGTGATCTGGCTGAGCCAAAATCATTCCCTTTCGTCACCCCGCGAACAAAGGCTTCTCCGGTTGTGCTAGGATTGCCGATCTTTTCGAGAGTGGAGACGACATGTTCTGGAACTGGCCTGATTCCTACCTGTTCACGATGCAAAGGGGATGGCGATGGCGATGAGAGCGAGATGGGTTCTGCTTTTTCTATTCCCAACGTTGGCTCTAGCGCAGGGTGCGTCTCAGGCGAGCGGCGATGCGCAAGGCATCCATAAACTTGTTTCCGAATTCATGGACGCGTGGAACCGCCACGACGCGCACGCGTTTGCAGAGACCTTCACGGAAGACGCTGATTTCACGAATGTCGTTGGTTTAGGTGCACACGGACGTCACGCTGTCGAAGACTTCCACGCACCTGTATTCGCCACAAGGTTCAAGAACACAAACCAAAGCGCCCATGACGTAAAGATCCGATTCATCACTCCCAGCATCGCGAGCGTGGATGTGCAATGGGAGATGACAGGTGCTGTTGAGACGGACGGAACGCCAATTCCCATCCGTAAGGGTCTCCTGAGCTGGATCGCGACGAAACAAGGTGACCGTTGGTTGATCACGGTCATGCACAATCAGGAGTTAACGCCTCGGAAAAGCTCGTAGGAACCGGACCTTCGCGGGACTTTGGATTTGCCGAAATCTCTTCGTTTCCGAACTTCAGTATTCTGAGGTCGAGAACGTTCGCTTACATGGTCGCTAGCCCCGTGCAAGACCCCTTAGAGACTTTTTGACGCACTTACCCATACCACCGGAGCATCCGAGGGGCAAGCGAGCGAGAAAACTCAAATACGCGCGAATCGACGATCCCCCTTCGCGAATACGCAGGTCGGGAAATTGTGGAAAGATTTGGGAAAGATAACTGCCGAATAAGGTACGTTTGCGTGCGCTCAGGTGCGGCTAAGTACCGAGCGAACCAATAAGATATACATCTGGTGCTGGTCTCCGGAACCAGAGGTCGGAGGTTCAAATCCTCTCAGGCGCGCCATAACCATCTTATTGCTACCTGAGTTTTCGTTGAACTGGCAGCCTAGGTTCTTTTTTCGGAACATTTCGGAACAACAAGCCCTCTAGATTTTCAATTGCGCGCCGCTGCGATTCAGGAACTATCTGGGTGTAGACGTTGAGCGTGAGAGCCGCGTCCGCATGAACAAGCTGCGCCTGCATGATTCGCGGTGAGACACTCAAATCTCCCAGATAGGTCGAATGCAACTTGCGCAACCGATGCCAGGAGAAAAACGCGGTATGCGCAGCTGGTCCAGCACGTGATGTAATTGCGCCTCATCTTTCCAAAGGCAAGATGCTCATGTTCGCGCACGGCTTCAACGTTCGCTTCGGAACCATCCGGCTGCCCGATCACGTGGACGTCACTTCACGGCCCCGACCGTGATCCCCGCAATAAACCGGTCGAGGAAGGTGTTGTAAAGCAGCGCAATCGGGATGCTGGTGATCAGGCAGGCGGCCATCAGCGAGCCCCAGTAATAGACATCGCCTCGCACCAGGAAGATCGGTACGCCGACGCCCACCATCTGGTTCGACTCGGTGGAAATAAACGTCAGCGCATAGACAAACTCCTGGGTGACAAGCGTGAACGTGAAAATCACCACCGTCAGGATCCCCGAGGTCGAGATGGGAATTACCAGCTTCAGGAACGCTCCGAAGCGCGACAACCCGTCCACCATCGCTGCGTCCTCGAGCTCGCGCGGGATGGACTTGAAGAACCCCATCAGCAGCCAAGTGGAGAACGGAATCGTGAAACTGGGATACACCACCACCACCGACCAGATTGTGTCCTGCAGGCCGAGGATCGCAACGACGCGCGAGAGCGGAATGAAAAGCAGCGTCGGTGGAACCAGATACGTCAGGAAGATACCGATGCCGAGCCGCTGCCCCCAGCGCCCGGTGAGCCGCGCCAGAGCGTACGCAGCCGGCAGAGCGAACAGAAGCGTGATTGCGACTACAAGGATGCCCACGACGAGAGTATTACCCACCCAGCGCAGGAAGAGGGTTTGGCCGAACAGCAGCCGCAGATTATCCAGGGTCGGTTTTTCATTAAATAAGAACGGATTGTTCTGCAGGTTGTAAAGGTCGCCGGTGCTCTTGAACGTGGTAATGAGCATCCAGAGAAACGGGAAGGCGAGCAGCACGGAGAACACCACCACTACCGCCCAGTGGCCGAAAGCAGCAAGAAACCTGCGGCGCCCTCGGCCGGCCATTACGTAACCTCCGCTCGATACGCCACGCGCAACATCAGGTACGCCACAATCACCAGCAGCGGCACCATGAAGAGCGAAATCGCCGCACCTTCGGCCAGATCGCCGCCGAGAATGCCGGTGAAGAACGCCAGCGTGGGAAGCACCTGCGTGGTGTCAAACGGTCCGCCGCGCGTAAGGATGTATACCACCGTCATGTCCGTGAAAATGAAGATCACGCCGAACAGAACGGCGACGTTCATGATTGGCAGCATCATCGGGATGGTCACCTGAAACAGGGTGCGCCAGAACCCCGCGCCATCCACGGCGGCGGCTTCCGGAATATCTTTAGGGATGGCCGTGAGTCCCGCCAGCAGGATCACCGTGGAGAAAGGAAGCAGCCGCCACGTCTCGACGCCGATGACGGAAATCATCGCCAGCGCCGGTTGACCCAGCCACATGGGAGCGTCAAATGGCCCGACGATGTGCAGCCGGATGAGCGCCCAGTTCACCACGCTGTAAAGCGAATCCAGAATCCATTTCCAGCCGATCGCGCCGATGGAGATCGGCGCCACCCAGGGAAGCAGGACCAGGAATTGCACGAAACCGCGGCCGCGAAATTTATCCTTGATCGCCAGCGCGAGAATCGTGGATCCGATCAGCACCAGGACTTGCGAGCCGATCGTGAAGACCGTCGAGTTCACCAGGGCGCGGCGGAACGCGGGGCTGGTGAGGATGCTGCTGAAATTCTGCAGGCCCGCGAAATGCATTCCGATGCTGCCAACGCGCACATCACTGAAGCTGTACAAGACGGCCAGGACGAACGGCACGCCGATGGTGGCGGCGACGTAGAGAACCGCTGGCAGGAACATCAACGCGCCGAGGCGGCGGTCCCGCACTTCCAGCGGCACCGAGCCCTTCCGCTGCGGCGCCGGTCCGCGGTCGAGCGCTTCGGGATGAGCGCTGTTTATCGCCATGCGATCGGCTTCGGCTCGGTCCGCTTCTCCGTCTTGCGGTCGAAGAACTTCAGCTCGCGCTCCGGGACCGCAAAGTCGTACACCGATCCGACTTCAAAAGGAACGCTGACCGTGGCGGGAAGCCGCGAGAAAACATCCTTGGAGGCGCCGCGGCCGCCCTCGATCATGCCGTAAAGAATGCGCTCGGAGCCGAGGTATTCCAAGTGGGCCACTCGGAATTGCACTGTGACCGGGGCGCCGCCGGAGAACAGACCGATGGGCCGGAAGTGTTCGGGGCGGAATCCGACTACGATGTCATCGGCTTCGACGAGGTTCATCGGCGGTGAGCCAAGAAATGTCGCGACGAAAATGTCCGCCGGTTCGTCATACACTTCCTGCGGCGTCCCGATTTGACGTACCTCGCCCTTGTCCAATACGGCGATGCGGTTGCCCATGGCCATCGCTTCCACCTGATCGTGCGTGACGTAAATCGTGGTGGTCCCGATCCGCCGGTGGAATTGCGTCAGTTCTTCCCGGGCGGACGCGCGCAGCTTGGCGTCCAGGTTCGAAAGCGGCTCGTCCAGCAGAAAAACGGAAGGTTCGCGCACGATCGCGCGGGCCAGCGCCACCCGCTGGCGCTCGCCGCCGGAGAGTTGACGCGGCTTTCGGTCCAGGAGACTGCCGATCCCGAGCAGGGAGGCTGCCCATTCCACCTTCTGCCGGTGCAGATCCTTCTCTACTTTTTGCGCTTTCAAAGGGAAGGCGATGTTCTGGTACACGGAGAGATGCGGGTAGAGGGCATAGCTCTGAAACACCATGGCAATGCGGCGCTCCTGCGGGGTCATCAGGTTCACCACCGTGCCGCCGATCAGGATCTCGCCGGAGCTTGGGTGCTCGAGGCCGGCGATCATTCGCAGGAGCGTGGTCTTGCCGGAGCCGGACGGCCCCAGCAAGACCAGAAACTCGCCCTCACGAGTCTTTAAATCTACATTCCTGACTGCCCCGAGTGCCCCTTCTTTGAAGACCTTGGTCAGACCCCGCGTCTCGACAACGGCCATCGAACCCCCGGTTAACCGTTCTTGCGGCGTTCAAAGATGCGCTTGCATTCCACCTCGGCCGCCTTGGCGGCGTCTTCGGCGCTCATCTCGTCGCGAGCCACCTTGGCAAACATCGTGGGGATTACCCAGGTGTTGAAGACCTCGTCGACGGCCGCAGTCGCGTAGCCCGGGTGTCCGATGTTCGTCGCCCAGGTCAGCACATCCGCCAGCACGTTGTATTTGTCATGAGGGTCCGCCACCGGATCGTACGAGATTTCTTTGGCTAGATTCGGCACGGTGCTCGGGAAGCATGGGAAGTTGTACCACTTGCTCGCTGCGAATGCGTCGTGGAAGCTGTCGAGGAAATCCACGAGGAACTGCTTCGCGCCCTCGATATTCTCGGCGAAGTTCCAGATCACGTAGCAGCTCATTACGTGTTCGGAAGCGAGCCGCGCGGCGGGGCCCTTCAGAGCGCGGGAGATCATGATCTGCTTGGAGATGTCCATGTTCTTGTTTTCCGCTTCCCGCGTAATGGAGATGGCGTTGTCCACGAAAGACACCCGGCCGGCCAGCATGGCGCGGTTGTTCGAAGATGGGTCCCAGGTGAATACTTCCGCCGTTTCCGTTTGCTTATAAAGCTCCCTCATATATTTGAGGGATTCAATGGTGGCCTTGGAGTTGATGGTGACGTTACCCGCTTCGTCCTGCTCCGATCCGCCGAAGGACCACAGGATGGCGCGCATGGCCATGCTGGTATCGAGCTCCTGCGCCAGTCCCAGACCGCAGGGGTTGCCGGACTTGTCGCGAATCATCTTGGCGCCTTTCAGCAGGTCCTCATACGTGTCCGGGCCATTGGGATAGCCGGCCGCGGACCACAGATCCTTGCGCCAGTTGCCCGGGTCGGGAACGTACGAGTCGGCGAAAGCGAAATACTTCTTGGTTTTCGGATTGTAGGTCGATTTCACCGCGAGCTGGATCGGTTTCCCGTGCTTTCGCTCCACTTCCCGGTAAATCTCACCGTGGTCGATCACCTGTTTCTCATACGCGGCCGGCGGCGAGAGAAACATCACCAAATCGTGGCCTTTGCGCGCCGACACCTCTGCCGCGGCACGCGCAGGAATCTCGTTGAGAGAAATGTGATCTACGATCACGTTCGTGTTGTGCTTTTGTCCCCATTCCTTCGTGAACAGCGTGTCGAACCACTTCTTGTCGTAGTCCGGTACGAAGTGGCTCCACTGAAGAATTTTCAGCGTCTTCTGCTGCGCCTGCGCCCGCTCCGGAAAGAGAAAGGCAGGGCCGAGTCCCGCTGCTGCCGCTCCAGCGCCCGCGATCCTGACGAATTCCCTCCGAGAAATTCCCTGGTTTTTCTTTTTCGCCATGGCGGTATTCCTCCTTCGAATTAACTTTGCACTGCATCCCCCCGGATTGCAGTTACCGAATCCGATGAACCGAAAACGCACACAGCCGGGTAGAGACGATTCATCCCCAGTTGCGCGCAAAACTGTTTTATTCGACAGTTCCAAATTGCTTCAGGTCCTCCGGCCCTTCCTTCGTCACGACCGGTCCCTTCCCTTGCACTTGGACACGGATCTGTTCGACGATATCGGGATTCGCAAGGGTCGTGATGTCGCCAACATCCATAGTGTTGGAAATCGCTGCCAGCACGCGGCGCATGAGCTTGCCCGAACGGGTTTTGGGCATGTCGGGAACAATTCGGACCTCCTTCGGCCGGGCAATTTTGCCGATCATTGTTTCGATCGTGCGGATCACCTTCTCGGTCATCTCCTCAGCGCTGGCAGTGACTCCTGGTTTGAGCGAAATGTAGATTTCGGGTACGCGGCCCTTGATTTCGTCCACCACCGGGACGACCGCCGCTTCGGCGACCTCCGGGATCGTGAGGCAAGCAGATTCGAGTTCCTTCGTGCCCAAGCGGTGTCCGGCCACGTTAATGACGTCATCCACACGACCAAGGATTCGGAAATAGCCGTCTTTGGCCAGCAGCGCGCCATCTCCAGCAAAGTAGGGCCAGTCGCGCCAGTCCTTGCTCTTCGGGTTTTTGCAGTATTTCTCGTAATACTGCCGGATAAAGCGGTCGCGATCGCCCCAGATTGTCTGAAAGATCCCGGGCCAGGGATTCCGGATGCAGATGTTCCCGGCTTTCACGGAACCAGCGGGCAACTCCTGGGCATTCTCGTCGTAGATGATCGGGTATATTCCCGGGACGCCCGGACCGGCGCTGCCAGGTTTCATCGCATCGAGAGCCGGCTTGGTGCTGCACAGGAACCCGCCGTTTTCCGTCTGCCACCAGGTGTCGACGATCACCGCTTCGCCTTTTCCAACGCTGTCGTAATACCATCTCCACACTTGCGGCTCGATCGGCTCGCCCACCGTGGTCATGTGCTTGAAGTGATAGTTGTACTTTTTCGGCTCATCGGGTCCGACTTTTCTCAACATGCGGATGGCCGTCGGTGACGTGTGGAAGATATTCACGCCGAGTCGCTCCGCAATTCGCCACGGCCGGCCGGCGTCCGGATAGGTCGGAACGCCCTCGTAGACGACGCTCGTCGCTGCTAGGGCGAGCGGCCCGTAAACGATGTAGGAGTGGCCCGTGATCCAGCCGATGTCCGCCATGCACCAGTAGACATCTTCGAGATGGATGTCCTGAATGTATTTAGAAGTGCCGGTGACATAGGCCAGATAGCCACCAGTGCGGTGCTGGCATCCTTTGGGTTTTCCGGTCGTGCCGCTCGTGTACATAAGAAAGAGCGGGGCTTCCGCGTCCATCGAAACAGGCTCGACCCTCTTGCCGCGAAAATCCTTCAGCACTTCGTCAACGAAATAATCGCGCCCCTTCACCATGGGAGATGCGGAGCCATACTTGCCCGGGTGGCGCCGCCAGACGAGCACTTTTTGGATTTCTTGGCCTTCTCGCTTGGCAGCTTCAACCGCAATGTCCGCCGCGGATTTGTGGTCGACCAATTTCCCGCTGCGGTAGTAACTGTCCGCATAAATCAGGACCTGGCTGCCCGAATCGGCCGCCCGGAGTCCGCAGGCCTCTCCGCTGAATCCGCCGAACACGACCGAATGAACCACGCCGAGCCGCGCGCAGGCCAGCATGGTGATGGGCAGCTCAGCAATCATCGGCATGTGAATCGTTACGCGGTCGCCCTGTTTCAATCCGGCAAAATCGCGGAGAACCGCCGCAAGTTCGTTCACCCGGGAGTAAATCTCCTGATAAGTAATCGCCACCGGGGCCTCATCCTCGGGTTCCGGCACGGCGATGATCGCCGCTTTATTTCTGTGTTTGGTAAGGTGCCGGTCCACGCAGTTGTAGCAGACGTTCAGCTTTCCCCCGACGAACCATTTCCAGAAGGGGGGGTCGTTGGTATCGAGAACCGTCTTCCATCGCTGATCCCACGTCAGCATGTCGGCGTATTCTTCGAAGCATTGTGGAAAATTCTTTTCGTCGAACCGTTCCATCACTTTCGGGTCTTTCAGGTTGGCTTGTTCGATGAACTTCTTGGGAGGCTGGTAATAATCTTCTTCTTTCCAGTGAACTGCAATGTGCGCGTCGCTTGCTTTACTTCCGCTTTCCGGCTTTTGAGGGGTAGCCATTGTGATGATTCTCCTTGATTTTGTTAATTGAGCGCTATTCTACGTCTCGATCCAATGACCCAATGAGTTCCCGCTGGCACCGGGATCGTTGCTAATCGCTTTCTTCGTTCCGCCGGACGAAATACCGGGCAGGAGCGTTCACGCCCTCGCCTGACCGGGAACCTGGGGCCGCTTCGCCGCCAACTCGCAAAGCAGCGCAACCACCGCCAAGACTGATGCAGTATAGAATGCATACTCGTAGTTTTTGTACTTGTCGAATAGCACGCCGCCGATCCTCGGTCCAACGATCCCGGCCACGCCCCAGGCCGTGAACAGCAGGCCGTAATTGATGCCTGCGTTCTTGGTTCCCCAGAAATCGGACGTTGTGGAAGCGTTCACTGAGAGCTGTGTGCCATAGCACCAGTACACTATGAACACCATGACGTACAGCAGCGCGACATTGGCACCCACATGATAGAGGATCGGCATCGCAACGGCCGAGATGGCGATCATCAGTCGTAAGACGTTGAGGCGACCGAGCGCATCGGACAACCAGCCGGAGAGGATCCGGCCGCTGGCGTTTGCTAGGGCCCCCACGACGAGACCCATGGTGGCCAGCGCGGCACTCGAGACACCCTGGCTCTTAGCAAAAGGAACGAGCTGGCTAATCACCATTAGGCCCGCTGAGGTTCCGAGGGCGTATGCAATCCACATGAAATAGAACGTCGGTGTGGCCACCACCTCGCCCGGCTTGAATTCATATGTGGTTCCCGCGGCCTTGGAGGCCGGCGCCGGGGTCCATCCGGCAGGCTTGTAACCCACCGGCGGGTTCTTCAGCAGGAACGACCCGATCATCGTCATAACCAGGAAGATTACTCCAAGGATCTCGAAGGTGGTCCGCCAGCCATACGCCGGGATCAGTTTGAGGTTGGCCAGCGGACCGAAGATGGCTGACCCTCCACCATACCCCGCAACCGCGAGCCCAACCGCCAGACCGCGCCGGTCCGGGAACCACTTGGCCATAACCGGAATCGGCGTGGCGTAACCAAAGCCGTTACCGATCCCGCCCAACACGCCAAAACAAACAATGAGGTAGGTCAGGCTCGACGTGAAGGCGCACAGGAAGAACCCGAGACTGACCAGCAACCCGCCGGTGATCGAGATCCAGAAAGGCCCGAGCTTATCCTGCAGCCGCCCGGCAAGGATGAACGAAATGGCAAACACGACCACTGCCCAGGTGAACACCTGAGATGTAGCCGCCCGCTTCCACCCGAACTCCTTTTCGAGCGGAGCCACGAACACGCTCCACGCATAAAGAGAGCCGAGCGCAAGATTCATACTTAGTCCACCCACAACCCGCCACCACCGACTGATCGATGGTTCGCCTGTCCCAGCTTGAGCATCAGTCGCCATGATCTTAACCTCCTCCAGTGTGGAGCTCTACGTGGGGCCTCAACCTAGTCTGTCTCTTCCCGCAGTCTAGATTTATTCCTCCCGAGGTACACGATCTCCCGCGGAACCTCCTCCATAGGAGGCTCCGCAGGGGATGTCGTTCGGATACGGTTAGAACGTTAAGATCGTTCCGAACTCGTTGCGCCAATCGTGGTTCACGCGTGCGGGTAAGCCGCGGAACAGCAGCAGCGAGCCGTCCGCCGTCCGCGTGTCGTACCACGTGACTTCGTTGACGAGTTGCGCCCACTTGTTGATCTTGTAGCGCAGCGAAACGGGCACGTAGTCGCTGCGTTGCAGCTTGTTGCCCCCGCTCCGGATCACGTCCCTTGCGTACGCGCCGTCCACGCCATACCCGGCGTAGAGCGTCCAGCCGGTCTGCAGGCCTTCCGGATTGGCCCTGAAGATGCGCGAGAGCGGGAAGCCCAGTTGTACGACGCCGCCATAGCCGCGAATCGGCCGGAGCGGCGCCGGGACTGCGGCGCCAGCAGAGTTCTTTACAAATGTAATCGGGTCGCCCGAGAGGGTCCATGCGTTCTGGCCCAGGCTCGCCGTGCCGAACACGACCGGGGGGCCTAATGAACCTCCAACGCACCCTCCTGACCCGGGAATGCAGGCTAATTGCGTCGCCGGTAGGCCGATGACTGTGCCGCCCGACGTGTCCGCGAAGGCCGTATTGAGCTGGCCGGCGAACATGAACCGCAGGTCGCCGCCGCGGTAGGCCTTGGCGACAAGCGTTACCCACGGCGTGGGGAGCTGCACTTCGGCCGAGAAGGCGTTCTGCGGAATGTTCATTGTCAACCCGGTCGGGAAGAAGGATCGGAGGCTGCAAGACCCCGCAGCACCCCCACCGGGGCAGGCAAGCGCGACACTCGCCGGAATGAGTGTCGACGGGATGTTCGCCGCCGGCAGGATTTCCTTGGCCTCGGCGTGCCCGCCGCTGAAGATGATCTCAGCGTTCGGTACGCCCTTCCAGCTCGAGTTCAGCGGAAAGTCGAACACCAGGCGTCCTTGCACCCCGGGCTGCCCGCTGGCGGAGCCGAGGATGGCGCCCTCTCGCCCTTGGTTTTGCTGGCCGACGGGGATTTGGCCAACGGTCCCGGCCAGCGAGGCGGCGACCGAGTTGTTCAGGTTGTTGTCGCCGAAGCCGCCGAGGGTGATTGCAACCTCGGGTTCGATCTTCAACTTTCCGGCGCTGAACTGGAAACCGGTCTTGAATTGCGGGAGGCGCTCATAGAAGTTGCCGAATCCCACACCGAAGCCGGTCGTCTCGAACAGGTCCATCACCGTGGACGAGCCCAGCAGCGTCCAGTCTTGGCCGAACTGGGCAAACCAGGGCGTGTTTCCGAGCTTCGCATCCATCCGCACCCAAGCCAAGCGGATGCTGGCCTGTGAGGAGCGGACGGAGCTGATGTTGCGGTTGTTGGCAACGGTGTAGTCGCCTTCCCAGTCGAATTCGAGCTTGCCGGTGAGCGTAATGTCGGGTCCGTTGATCGGATAGCTGAAGTTGGCGCCGGCACGTGCGCTCCGGGCCTTGACGTGGAACTGGGAACCCGCGTCGGGTCCCGTATCGCCCAGCAGGAGAGGCAGCGGAAAGTCGTTGTTGCCAAACGTGCCGCCTCCGCTGTTGGTCGAGTCGTAGACCGCGCTCGCTTTGAAGAACCCGTATATGTTCATAACTGCATCGCTTCCCAGCTTGATGCCCGGAATGTTGCCTTTGGCCGGCTGAGGTATGCCGATCGGCAACACCCGTATCGGTGCGATCGCTGGAACCACCTTGGGTTCAGCAGGCGGCGCCGGACTCGCAACCGGACTCACGGCCCGCGCCACCGTCGTGTTGCCAGTGGTGGTCCGCAAGACGGCGGGGACGAGTTGAGCGTTCCCGGAACCGGATCCCGTCGTCGGTTGATAACTGACCGACACGGTTTGAGCATATTCCTGTTGGCTGATCAATCCCTTCGAAAGCAGCAGTTGGGCCAGGCGCTGATTGGCTTCGTCGGCGGAAGCTGCCTGGTTGAGCTGAGTCGCTTCTTCGTGCGTCAGGATCCCCTTCGATTCCAATAGCTGTACGAGCGGATTGTCCGCGGGTCGCGTGTCGGTCTTTTGCTGCGCGAAAACCGGCATCGCAACCGTCAGCATCGCGAACGTAATCAGTAAGTGAATTAGATTCCCCCACCTCAAATTCTTCATGGAACCTCCCCCCTTGCGTGGGTCTTTGGCAAGACCCCGTTAGAACAATGAGACACCCGGGTGGGTGCCCCCCTTTAAGCGGCCCTTAGTTACTCGCCGGGCGACGGTTTGTCAAGCGCTCTGTGCGTGCCAAACTGAGAATTCGCTCATCCGCTTCGCCGTTCTCATGCCGCAAACCGTTTGGCGCCAAGCGTGACCTTCGTCCTTCGCATCCTGCGGGATGATCTGCATGTCCAATCTGTGACGAGCACGCGTGAAGCTGCGTGCGCCTTTGAACCGATTCCTGTATGTTTGGCAACCGGACAGGCGAGGGCCTCGTCTATACAGTTAGGTGGTGGGTCGGATCGCGACCGTCACGATGCTTCGGATCCTGTGTTTCGCGACCCTTTTCTGGATCGGACCGTGCCTAAGGGGGAAGGACGTCGATGTGGATCGTAAGACTTGCGCTCAGTCGGCCGTACACCTTCGTGGTGGCATCGCTGCTGATTCTGATTCTGGGGGTCGTCGCGATTCTGCGGACCCCCACCGACATCTTTCCCAACATCAACATTCCAGTGGTCAGCGTCATCTGGAGCTACGCGGGACTTTCCCCTCAGGAGATGTCCGACAGGATTACCGCGCAATTCGAGCGCGCTGCTACGACTACCGTCAATGACATCGAGCACATTGAATCGCAGTCCTTGAACGGCGTCGCCATCGTGAAAATTTTCTTTCAGCCGAACGTGAAGATCGAGGGCGCGATCGCGCAAGTGACGGCCATCTCCCAGACAATCCTGCGGGGCTTGCCCCCAGGCAGCACGCCGCCGCTCGTGATCTCCTACAGCGCCTCCAGCGTCCCGATTCTCCAGCTCGGGTTGAGCAGCGCGACCTTTTCCGAGCAGCAACTCTTTGACCTGGCGACGAACTTCATCCGCACGCAACTGGTCACCATTGAGGGTGCCGCCATTCCCTGGCCCTACGGCGGCAAGCAACGTCAAGTCGCCGTGGATCTCAATCCGCAGACCCTGTTGGAAAAAGGAATTTCCGGGTCCGACGTCGTCGGCGCCATCAATGCTCAGAATTTGGTTCTGCCGCAAGGGACCGCGAAGATCGGGGACCGTGAATACAACGTCGAGCTCAACAGCAGCCCGAAGACGGTGGAGGAGCTCAACGATCTGCCGGTTAAGATTGTCAATGGCGCAACTGTCTATGTGCGTGACGTCGCATACGTCCACGATGGCTCAGGGTTTCAGACCAATATTGTCCGGGAAGACGGACGCCGCGGGGCCCTCCTCACCATCTTGAAGAACGGAAATACCTCCACGCTCTCGATTGTCTCGGATGTGCTGTCGGCGTTGCCGCACATTGAGGCCACTCTGCCTCCCGGGATCGACATCAAGAAGACCGTCGATCAGTCCGTGTTTGTCCGCGCGGCTGTCGAGGGCGTAGTGCGAGAAGCGATCGTTGCTGCGTGCCTCACCGCCGCTATGATCCTCCTTTTTCTCGGGAGCTGGCGGAGCACGCTCATCGTGGCGATTTCGATTCCCCTATCGATCCTCACCTCGCTTCTGACTCTGAGCATGCTGGGCGAGACGATCAACATCATGACGCTGGGGGGCTTGGCCCTGGCTGTGGGCATTCTGGTGGACGATGCCACCGTCGAAATTGAAAATATTAACCGGCTCATGCCCGAAGGGAAGCCGCTTCGTGACACCATCCTTCTCGGCGCGCAACAGATCGCCGCGCCAGCGTTCGTCGCAACCCTCAGCATCTGCATTGTGTTTGTTCCCATCTTCTTCCTTCATGGCATCGCCGCCTATCTCTTTCGTCCGTTGGCTGAGGCCGTTGTGTTCGCGATGCTCGCCTCGTATTTGCTTTCCCGCACACTTGTGCCCACGCTGGTGCTCTATTTTTTTCGGTCGGAAAGGCTCCGTCGCGCGAAAACGGAAAATGGCGAGCCGGAAAGGCCGGGATGGTTCCGACGAATCCACCTTGGCTTTGAGAACCGCTTTGAGAGACTCCGGGAACGCTACATCCTCGCTCTAGAGTGGTGTCTGCATCATCGGCTGGGCTTCAGCCTGGCGTTTCTCGCTTTTTGCGGGGTCACGATGCTTCTCCTTCCTTTCCTGGGATCGGATCTGTTCCCGAGCGTAGATGCTGGCCAGATCCGCCTTCATCTGAGGGCTCCGACCGGCATGCGCGTGGAAGAAACGGCCGCCCTCTGCGACCGGGTCGATCAATCGATCCGCAACCAGATTCCGAAGGAAGAGCTGAGCGGAATCCTGGACAATGTCGGCCTCCCATATAGCGGCATCAACCTGTCGTACAGCACGAGCGGCACGATCGGGACGTCGGACGCCGAGATTCTGATCTCCCTCAACCCGCATCACCACCCCAAGCTGAAGTACATACGTGCCCTTCGGAAAACGCTGCCGCGGGAGTTCCCCGGCACGTCCTTCTTTTTCCAGCCGGCGGACATCGTCAGCCAGATTCTGAACTTCGGCTTGCCGGCGCCGATTGATATACAGCTCGCTGGGCCAAATCTCGCGGCCAACTACGATCTGGCCCGGAAAATGCTCCCGCAGATCGAGAGAATCGGAGGAACGGTCGATGTGCACATTCATCAGTTGTTTGACCTTCCGAAGCTTCTCGTGGACGTGGACCGGACCAGGGCTCAGAGCATCGGCTTCACGCAGCGCGACGTGGCGAACAATGCGTTGCTCGCCCTCACAACAAGCTTTCAGACCGCCCCCAGTTTCTGGCTGAGCCCGCAAGGCGTCACATACAACGTGGCCGCGCAGACCCCGCAGTACCGCGTCGATTCGCTTGGCGCCGTCGAGAGCATTCCCGTTATCGGCCAATCCGGACAGCCTCAAATTCTCGACAACCTGGCCACGATCAGCCGGCAAGCAGGTCCGGCGGTCGTCAATCATTACGACACTCAGCCCGTTCTGGACATCTACGCGAACAACCAGGATCGGGATCTCGGCGGAGTCGCGGCCGACGTATCGCGCGTCGTGGACAGATTCCGGAAGGGGCTGCCGCGCGGCACCACGGTCGTCATGCGCGGCCAGGTGGAGACGATGCGCTCCTCATTCATCGGACTGGGCATCGGTCTCGTCTTTTCGATCTTGCTTGTATACTTGCTCATGGTCGTCACCTTCCAATCCTGGGCGGACCCGTTCATTATTATTACGGCGCTCACCGGGACATTTGCGGGAATCGTGTGGATGCTGTTCCTCACCGGGACGACAATGAACGTGCCGTCGCTGATGGGCGCGATCATGGGTATCGGAGTGGCCACGTCGAATAGCATCCTGCTCGTGACGTTTGCCGGGGCAGAGATGCGCGAAGGAAAGGACTCGATCCAGGCGGCCATCAGTGCGGGGTTCACGCGTCTCCGCCCCATCGTGATGACGGCGCTGGCGATGATCATCGGCATGTTGCCGATGTCTCTCGCTTTGGGCGAAGGTGGAGAACAGAATGCTCCGCTTGGGCGGGCCGTGATCGGAGGGCTCGTGTTCGCTACCATTGGCACGCTCTTTTTCGTGCCCGTCGTCTTCAGTTACATCCGGAGGAATGGATACCACGAGCTTATGGCGGAGCCCGAGGCGAACCGATAGCGGCGCATCCGGGACACCGCATCGGCTCCCGGAAAGCATGTCGGGACTGTTTGGACGGCCTCATGAATTCGCGATGGGGATGAGACGGAAATGCATGCAATAAGACCCGACACGGAAAACGACGCCGCACCGGCTTCGGCCGGCGGCAATTCGGCGCATCGCCAACGATCCAGGCGCTGGCGATTCATTCTTCCTGCCCTTGCAGTTGCCATCTTTGCAGGAGCGGCCGTCTGGGGTATTCAAACGCGCCTGAGCGCCCGCTCCGCCCAGAACGCGTCCGCAAAGGATTCCGTGCGGACTCCGGTGACCGTCGCTCATCCCCGTCCCTCGAACACCGCGGCGGAACTCATCCTTCCGGGAAACGTCCAGGCCTACGTTGAAACACCGATCTACGCGCGGACGAATGGCTATTTGAAGCGCTGGTATGTAGATATCGGCGGCAGAGTGAGGGCGGGTCAGCTTCTCGCCGAAATCGACACGCCCGAGGTCGATCAGGCGTTGAGGCAAGCGGAAGCAGCCCAGGCGCAGGCGCAGGCCAATCTGGACCTCGCACGCACCACTGCGGAGCGTTGGCAAAACCTGCTCAAGTCCGACGGCGTTTCTCAACAGGAAGTGGACCAAAACGTGGGGGCCTATAAGGCGCGCGGAGCCGACCTCCGTGCTGCCGCAGCCAATGTGCAGCGTCTGAAAGACCTGCAATCCTTCAAGGAGGTGAGGGCTCCTTTTTCCGGAGTCGTCACCGCCAGGAATGTGGATGTGGGCGCCCTGATCGCGAATGGGAATTCCCAGCAGCTCTTCCGCTTGGCTCAAACCAATACCCTGCGCGTCTACGTGAACGTTCCGCAGGTCTACAGTCGTTCGATTGTTTCGGGCCTCGCCGCTGACTTGCAGATTCCCGAATTTCCCAATCGTATTTTTCCGGGCAAGGTCATCCGCAGTGCCGGAGCCATCGACCCCGCTTCGCGCACGCTTCTCACCGAAGTTCAGGTTCCGAACCCGGCTGGCGCGTTGTTGCCGGGCGCTTATGCCATGGTTCGATTCCACCTGGCCCTTGTCGACCCGCCGCTGGTGGTTCCTGCCAGTGCGCTCCTTTTTCGGTCGCAGGGAGCGCAAGTGGCCGTCGTGGACAGCCAGGGAACGGTCCGTTTGCGAAGCGTCACACTTGGCCGCGATTTGAGCACAAGCATGGAAATCCTCTCGGGACTGAGTGCGAGTGACT
Source organism: uncultured Acidobacteriota bacterium (assembly GCA_963781005.1). Taxonomy (GTDB): domain Bacteria; phylum Acidobacteriota; class Terriglobia; order Acidiferrales; family UBA7541; genus CAWADX01. The sequence continues at coordinate 1,995,425 of CAWADX010000001.1, read as the reverse complement.
CGATTGTTCTGAATCCTCCGGACTCGATTGCGGATGGGGATTCCGTCGTTGTGACCCGGACTCAGGATTTCCCGCCCGCGGCGACGGAGAAGAATCCGCAAAACCGGTGATCCGGAAGCACAGCATGAGACTCCCAGTCGGGAACGGCTTCAGACTCGGATTGGCATTGGGCGCGGCCGTACTCGCCGGGTGTACCGTCGGTCCGAATTATCACAGGCCGTCGGTCGAAACCCCGGCGGCTTGGAAGGAGCCGCCGCCGGCCGGTTGGAAAGACGCATCGCCGCGCGATGACATTTCAAAGGGCGCCTGGTGGGAAATCTTTGCCGACGAAGAGCTGAATGCCCTGGAGATTCAGGCCACAACGCAGAATCAGAGCCTGAAGGCGGCCGGGGAGCGAGTGGTTGAGGCGCGGGCCACGGCGCGAATCGCCAGGGCCGATCTGTTCCCCACCGTTACCGCTGATCCGTCCGCCAGCCGCACGCGCCTATCGGGCAATCGCGCCGTCGCTCCCCCGATCCAAACGAGCCCATACACAGCCAACACGTTCAGCCTTCCGCTGAACGTCAGCTACGAGGCGGACGTCTGGGGCCGCGTGCGCCGGTCTGTGGAAGCCGCGAAGGCACAGACCCAGGTCAGCGTCGCTGATTATGAGAACCTCATGCTCGTGCTCAAAGCGGACGTGGCGCAGGATTACTTTTCCCTTCGCTACATCGATGCCGACCGCGAAATCTTGAAGAACAACATCACACTGCTCGAGAAGGCTCTGGACTTGACTCAGGTGCGCCACTCCGGCGGGGTCACCAGCGGTCTGGATGTGTCCGAGGCGCAGACGCTTCTGGAAACGACGCGGGCCGACTATGCAGGTCTCGCCCGGCAGCGGGCGCAGTTCGAGCACGCACTCGCTGTCCTCATCGGCAAGCCGGCATCGGAGTTCTCTCTGGCCGAACGCGCGCTGCCGGCCGAGCCCCCGGTAATTCCCCCGGCGTTGCCGTCGGACCTGCTGGAGCGCCGGCCGGACATCGCCGAAGCGGAACGCCGGATGGCGGCCGGCAATGCGCAGATCGGCGTCGCCCGAGCGGCTTTCTTCCCGCAAATCAGCCTGATCGGCAGCGCAGGTTACGTCAGCAGCAGCCTGACGAAGCTTCTGAATTTCCCGAGCAGTGCCTGGTCATTGGGCGCGGACGCCCTGACCCCGATTTTCGAGGGAGGCCGGCTATCGGCGAATCTCGCGCTCTCCCGCGCCACCTACGATGAATCGGTGGCCAATTATCGCCAGCAAGTTTTGATCGCGTTTCAAGAAGTCGAGGATGGCTTGTCCGGTCTGCGCGTGCTCGAGGAGCAGGAGCAGGCTCAGCAAAAAGCCGTCGAGGCCGCGCAGAGGACCGCGAATATTTCCATGTCGCGCTATAAGGAAGGCCTCGCCAACTATCTCGATGTGATTGACGCCGAGCGCACGGTCCTGGTGGACGAGCAGGTCGCGGCGCAGATTCGCGGATTGCGCTTTACGACTTCCGTTCAGCTCGTAGAAGCCCTCGGCGGCGGATGGAAGGACTCGAAGATCTATTGAGGCTGTTTAGGCTGAACGATCGCAGGGGGAGCCGGCTGCCGCTGGAACCTGCGCTCAAGGTCCTCCCCGTCAGCGGATTCCCGGAACGGATTCCAGAAGCTTACCGTCCGACGGCCTGCGGCCGGAAGCCCTTCGACTTCATCCGACGCCGCTCCGTAGGATTCACTTCGGGTGCAGCGGGTGCGCTGGGGGACTTCACATCAACGAGGAGAGCCTGCAAAGCCGTTGCGGCGTAGGAGAGCTTCATCTCGCGCCGATGCACGAGGAACAGATGGCGCGGCATGCGCAGTTGGCGAACCTTCACCTCGGCCAGCGTGCCATGCTCCAATTCCCAGCGAACGCACATTCTCGGAACGATGGCCACGCCCAAACCCATCTGCACGAACCGCTTGATGCTCTCGATGGTGGGAAACTGCACGCGGATGTCCAGAGGCACGCGATGCTTTTCGAACAGTTGGATCACGCGCCAACGAAAGGGCGATTCGACGATGTGCGCCACGAACGTTTCCCCGCCGAGCTCGCTGATATCCGCGGACCGGCGGCGTGAGAGCCGATGCTTGGGCGGCACCACGAAAGTCAGCTCATCGCGAAACACTTCCACGGCTTTCAAATGCGCGTCCTGAGGCACGAACGACACCACCCCCAGGTCCAAACGATAATTCAGCACTTCCGCGGGAATATCGCGCGAAAACGTTCGGTGGACGGCAATGTGAATATCCGGATAGAGTTTGCGGAATTGCGCGAGCGCCGGCAGCAACGCATGGATCGAGCTCTCGTTCACGCCCAGGGTAAGCTGTCCGCGCCGAAGCCCTTCCAAATCCTGCATCCCTTTGCCGATCTCTTCGCGCAAGTTGAGCATGCGCTCGGCGTAGCCGCGTAACAACTCGCCCGCGTCCGTAAGCTTTGCCTGGCGCGCCCCGCGGATAAAAAGCGGCCGGCCCACGGTTTCCTCCAGCTTTCGAATCGCAATGCTCACCGCGGGTTGAGTGCGATAGAGCTTTTCCCCGGCGCGGGAAAAGCTTTGCAGGCGAGCGACGGTGAGAAAAACGTTCAGTGCATCCAGGTCCATGGGCGGTTCGGCCTCATAATACCCTCTTATAGATACAGTAACAATTATAAATTGGACGAAATAGGGGGTCGCGTGTCATTTTTGGATTTAACGATCTCTGTGACGTTTAGGAGCGTGCGCCCGATGGAAGTCGTTCAAATCTTCGACACCACCCTACGCGATGGGGAACAGTCGCCCGGCTTTTCCATGGATTCGGAGGAAAAGCTGCGTCTGGCTCGCCAGCTTGAGCGGCTGGGTGTGGACGTGATCGAGGCGGGTTTTCCGATTGCCTCGCGGACCGATGCCGAAGCCGTATCCCGGATTGCCAAGGAGATCCACGGCTGCCGGATCGCCGCCCTGGCACGGGCTAAACAGGAAGACATTGACGCGGCGCTGGGAGCACTCGAATCCGCGCGCCGGCCGCGCTTGCACGTTTTTCTGGCGACCTCCGATCTGCACCTTCACTACAAGCTGCGCGCAACGAGAGCGGAGGTTCTGGACACCGTCGCGAGCATGGTTCGCTACGGGCGCGAGCGATGTGAAGAGGTCGAATTCTCCGCGGAAGATGCCAGTCGCAGTGACGTCGATTTTCTCTGCCAGGTTTTTGCAACCGCGGCCGAGGCCGGCGCCACCATCCTGAATATTCCGGATACGGTCGGGTACGCCCTTCCGGAGGAGTACGCGAACATTTTTCGCCGCGTGCGCGAACACCTAGCCGCCGTGCCCGGCGTCATCTTGAGCGCTCACTGCCACAACGACCTGGGGTTGGCCGTAGCCAACTCGCTCGCAGCGGTCGGAGCGGGCGCCCGGCAGATCGAATGCACGCTCAATGGCATCGGTGAGCGCGCCGGTAACGCCTCGCTTGAAGAGGTTGGCGTGGCGCTCGCGGTGCGGCAGCCTGCTCTGGGCGCGCGCACCAATCTGCGTCTGGGCGAGCTCTACCCGGCCAGCCAGTTGCTTTCCTCGATTACAGGCGTGCTGGTTCCTCCGAACAAAGCGGTCGTGGGCGCGAACGCCTTTGCGCACGAGGCGGGAATTCATCAGGACGGCATCATCAAGAACCCTCTGACCTACGAAATCATCCGGCCGGAGACCGTGGGCGCCCCGTCCCGGCAGCTTGTGCTCGGCAGGCATTCAGGACGGAATGCGCTTCGCCACCGGCTCAAAGAGCTCGGCTATGAAATCGGGGAAGAACAGCTCGGGAAATGCTATCAAGCCGTGATGAGCATGGCTGCCCGGTCGAAGCAAGTAACCGATGCGGATTTGCTTGAACTCATTCGGAATTCCGATCCATCCTCAGCCAACGGCAAGGCGAATTCACCTTCCAAGCTGGCGGCCGCGACTGGGGCTCCCTAGGACCAGCCGGGCCCTCACGACCAAATGTAAAAATGACCAAATGTAAAAAAAAGATCGTCCTGCTGCCCGGGGACGGCATCGGTCCGGAAGTGACCCTTTCGGCTGCGCGATTGCTGGAAGACTGTGCCGCTGAGTTTGGCCACCAGTTCGATCTCATCGAAACGCTCATCGGCGGCGTCGCGATCGATCGTTGTGGATCGGCGCTGCCGGCCGAAACCGTGCAGGCCTGCCGGGAGGCCGATGCCATTCTGCTGGGAGCCGTGGGCGGGCCCCGCTGGGACGCGGCGCCGCTCGGCCGCAGGCCAGAAAGCGGTTTGCTGGCCCTCCGGAAAGAGCTCGAACTCTATGTCAACGTCCGCCCGATTTTCCTGCGCCCGGGATTGCGGGGAATTTCACCGCTCCGGGCGAATCGAAACCTGACGATCGATCTCGAGATTGTCCGCGAGCTGGCGGGTGGAATCTATTTTGGAACCCATGGCGCCGAGACCGACAATGGAGTGGAGCGAGCGTTCGACGTCGAAAGCTACAGCACTCCGGAGATCGAGCGCGTTGCCCGCTTCGCCTTCAAGCGCGCCGCCTCCCGCCGCGCCGCCCTCGCCTCCGTTGACAAAGCGAATGTGCTGGCGAGTTCGGAGTTGTGGCGAAGAACCGTCACTCGACTGGCCACAGAGTACCAACGGGTCCGTCTCGGGCACCTGTACGTGGACAATGCAGCAATGCAGTTGATCCTGGCGCCCGAGCATTTTGACGTCATCCTGACCTCCAACATGTTTGGCGACATCCTGAGCGATGCCGCTGCCGCGTTGGTCGGTTCCATCGGCTTAATCCCCTCGATGAGCTGCGGCAGCGAAACGCCGCTTTTTGAGCCCATCCATGGTTCTGCCCCCTCTCTGGCGGGGAAAGACATCGCCTGCCCCATCGCCGCCATTCTTTGCATCAGCATGATGCTCCGCGAAGCCTTCGGCCTCCTGGCTGAGGCTGAATGGATCGAACGCGCCTTGGACCGTGTACTGGCTTGCGGGATCCGCACCCAGGACATCGCCGAACCATCCAGCACCGTGGTGGGATGCTCGCGCTTTGTTAATATGGTCCGGGCGGAAATGAAGGATTTGCTCGAGACTCAGGAATCATACGGCTGGGCGGTTTAGGCGGCGCTGCTGCCGCCGGCGCGCGAGCGAGAACGGTTCCTGCATTTCAACTAAATCAGAAAACGTACAGGCACGGAGGTCCCTTGAGAAGAGGGGGCGAGATGCCCGGAAAGATACCTGCGCGGTGGATGGGGATGCTGTTGGTGGTGTGCGCGTTTGCGCCGGGAGCGAGGTTGGTTGCGCAGCAATCCGCGCTGCCTGCGCCGCCTCCCGACGTGGATATGCGCTGGGGCATGAAGATCCCCATGCGCGACGGCGTGCAGTTGAACGCGACGGTCTTCCTCCCGCATGGACAGAAAGACTCGTTGCCGGTCATCTTTACCTTGACGCCCTACATCGGGGATTCTTACACCGAGCGAGCGCTGTACTTCGCAAGGCATGGGTATGTCTACGCCCTGGTTGATGTGCGTGGGCGCGGCAATTCCGGCGGAGGCTTCGAGCCATTCGCAAATGAAGGCCGCGACGGCTATGACGTTGTCGAGTGGCTGGCGAAGCAATCCTTCTGCAATGGCAAGGTGACGATGTGGGGCGGCTCGTATGCTGGCTTCGACCAGTGGACGACGCTCAAAGAGTTTCCGCCGCACCTGGCAACCATCGTTCCAGCGGCCGCGGCGCATCCCGGGGTGGACTTTCCGTTTCAGTACAATGTCTTCGCTCCCTACGTCGTGCAGTGGCTCACCTTCACCAGCGGAGTGACCGGGAATTCGAGCCTCTTCGGAAACTCCGGATTCTGGGCGTCGAAGGCTCGCGAGCTCTATAACACGCACCGGCCGTTTCAAGAATTCGATCGGATCGTCGGCAATCCATCGGCGGTGTTTCAGAAGTGGCTCCAGCACCCGACCCCGGATGCCTACTACGACGCGATGGTGCCTTCGCCGGAGCAGTACAAGCGCATCGGCATACCGATTCTGACGATCACAGGTCATTACGACGGCGACCAGCCCGGCGCGTTCACCTACTACACCCGCCACATGCAGTACGGCAACGAAGACGCGAAAGAGAACCACTATCTGATCGTCGGGCCCTGGGATCACGCGGGGACGCGCTCGCCGAAACGCGATGTCGGCGGTTTGAAGTTTGGCGAAGCTAGCGAACTCGATCTGAACAAGCTCCACACCGAATGGTATGACTGGGTGATGAAGGGCGGTCCGAAGCCCGCCTTTCTCAAGAAGCGTGTTGCTTACTACCTGGTTGGCTCCGAGGAGTGGAAATACGCCGACAGCCTTTCGGCCATTTCGAATTCGAAACAGATCCTCTTTCTTGCTTCCGATGGAACCGCGAACGACGTTTTTCATTCCGGATCGCTGGTTGAGAAAGCAGGCTCCGTCGCAGCCGCGGACAAGTGGACGTACGATCCGCTGGACAATCGGCCCGGAGCCATCGAGCCGGATGAGGATCCCTCGTATCTCACGACGCAGCGCCCGGTGCTGAACCTTTTCGGAAATGGCGCGGTCTATCACACCGGACCGTTTGCGGGGGCCATGGAGATTTCCGGCTTTCTCAGGCTGACCTTGTGGCTCGCCTTGGATGTGCCCGATACGGATCTCGAAGCCAGCGTCTATGAAATCCTGGCGGATGGCAGCTCGGTCGCACTGACGTCGGCAGAGATGCGCGCCCGGTATCGTGAGTCGCTCCGCGAAGAGAAGCCCGTCCCAGCCGGCAAAATCGAGAAGTACGTCTTCGAAAATTTCACGTTCTTCTCGCGACGCATCGCCAAGGGGAGCCGTTTGCGGCTCGTCATTGACTGCCCGAACTCGATTGGTGGAGAGAAAAACTATAACAGAGGTGGAGTGGTGGCCGCGGAATCCGGCAAGGATGCGCGCACGGCGCATATCTCGCTTGTGCACGACGCCGATCATCCGAGTGCGCTCGAGTTGCCGGTCGTCAAGTAAGAATCGCAGGTCCAGACATGAAGAATGCGTTTCGCTCCGGTTTCGTGGCCGTTGTCGGCCCACCCAACGCCGGGAACTCCGCTTTGGTGAGTTACCTCGTCGGGCAGAAGATCGCCTTCAATCCCGGAAGCACTCCGCAATGAGCGCAAAAGTCGATCCGCCCCGCATCGCGTTTCAAGGCGAGCGCGGTGCCTTCAGCGAGGAGGCTATCGTCGCCCTTCTGGGCGAAGACGTTCGTCTGGTTCCGCGTCCGACTTTCGAGGCGCTCTTTTCAGCCATCGACGCAGGTGTGGCGGATTTTGCGCTCGCTCCCCTCGAGAATAGTCTCGCCGGCTCGGTGCACCAATGTTACGACCTGCTCTTGGCCGGGTCGCTGTTCATCGTGAATGAAGTCGCCATACCCATCGCCCTCAATCTGATCGGCTGCCCTGGTGCATCGCTCGATTCCATACGGGTTGTCGAATCCCATCCGGTCGCTCTGGCGCAGTGCTTGGGTTTCTTCGTCGAGCATCCCCGGATGGAGCGCGTCGCGACCCAGGACACGGCTGGCAGCGTTCGCGAAGTGATCGAGCGACGTGACGCCACGCACGCCGCCATTGCCGGCCGGCGCGCTGCCGAAGTTTATGGCGGCTCCATTTTGCGCGAGCACCTCGAGGACCATCGCGAAAACTACACGCGGTTTGTGTTGCTCTCGCCTACGCCCGGCGCCACAGACGCCGCTGACAAGGTCTCACTGGTGGTCAAGGTGAAGCATCGGCCCGGCGCCCTCCATTCCGCTCTCGGAGCGCTCGCCACCCGAGGCATCAACCTCTTGAAAATCGAGAGCCGCCCATTGAAGGGCAGTCCCTGGCATTACTGTTTCTATCTGGACTTCCAGGCCCCGGCAAACGAGTCTGAGCTTACCGCCGCGCTCGAGGAGTTGGGCGAGAATGCGGAAGAGGTCCGCGTTCTGGGTCGGTATCCTTCCGCCCGGGCTTCTGCAAACCGAACTACCGCTCAGCCTGCCAGGCCGCCGGGTCCCGCGCGCCGGCCGGCCCATGGCGAGGGAACGACACACGAACGTAGTTAGGTGACATTGAGTTTCTGTACCGTAATACCTGGAGCCGACACGTGAACAAGTACATGGGGCTGGGAATCGCGATAGGCGTGGGAATCGGAGCCGGGATTGGAGCGGCCACGCACAATATGGCCCAGTGGGTCGGAATCGGAGCCGCAATAGGCGTAGTCATTGGGCTCGTTATGAATGCGGCCAAACGAAAGTCCAGCCCACCCGCCTAAGGTTCTGGTTGCTTCAAGCCTGAGCCCGTGGTACGCGTAGCGATACGATGTCTTTAGTGGATCTGCTGTTCGGCCGCCCACTCTCCTCTTCGGAAGAAAGAGGCGAGAGGCTGGGACCCCTGGCAGGGATTCCTGTCTTTGGACTGGACGCGCTTAGCTCCGCGGCGTACGGGCCGGAAGCGGCGCTCGCCTTGCTGATTCCTCTCGGCGTAATGGGCGTCAACTACATTGTTCCCATCACGATAAGCATCATCGTACTTCTGCTGATTGTCTTTTTCTCTTACCGCCAAACCATCGAAGCGTACCCGAAAGGCGGTGGTTCTTACACCGTGGCGGGTCAAAATCTCGGTCCATTCGCCGGACTGCTTGCGGCGGCTGCCCTGATGACCGACTACGTTCTTACGGCCGCGGTCGGAATATCCGCGGGCGTCGGAGCGCTGGTTTCTGCGATGCCGGCTCTGGAGCCTCACACGCTCCTGCTGTGCCTCGTGATCTTGATCCTGATTACCCTCGTCAACCTTCGCGGCACCCGCCAGACCGGCGTTGCTTTCATGATTCCGACATATCTGTTCGTCGGCAGTCTGCTGATCACGCTGATCCTGGGAATCGTGAAATCGGTGGCCGCAGGAGGGCATCCCGTGCCGGTCGCGGCTCCGGCGCCTTTGCACCCGGCGACGGCTGCCGTCGGCCTGTGGCTGCTTCTCAGGGCGTTTGCCAGCGGCTGCACCGCCATGACGGGAGTTGAAGCCGTCAGCAATGGCGTGAACGCCTTCCGGGAACCGGTGGTGAAATCCGCGCAGCGCACGCTTACCGTCATCATTGGCTTGCTGGTGATACTACTCGCGGGAATCGCCTACCTGTGCCGCGCATATCACATCGGTGCCACCGATTCCGGTCCCGGATACCAGAGCGTGCTCTCGCAGCTTACGGCTGCTGTCGTGGGAAGAAGCGGCTTTTACTTCCTTACCATCGGCTCAATCCTGCTGGTGCTCTCCCTTTCCGCGAATACGGCCTTTGCGGATTTTCCCCGCCTGTGCCGTCTCATCGCTGAAGACGGGTATCTCCCCAACCCGTTCGCCGTCCGCGGACGGCGGCTCGTCTATACCTGGGGAATCACGGTCCTGGCCCTACTTTGCGCGGTGCTTCTGATCCTGTTTGGCGGAGTCACCGATCGCCTGATTCCCCTGTTCGCTGTCGGCGCTTTTCTAGCATTTACCCTGTCGCAAGCCGGCATGGTCGCGCACTGGAAACGCACCGGAGGCCCGGGATCGCGACTGGCCATTCTTGTGAACGGGCTCGGCGCTACCGCCACCGCGGGCACCGTGGTTATCGTGACCATCACAAAGTTTAGGAGCGGGGCGTGGATTACCACGCTCCTGATTCCCGCCATCCTGATCCTGATGTTTTCCATCCATCGCCACTACGTCCACATTGCGCAGCAAATCGCAGACTCGGCGCCACTCGACGTCCGCAGTTTGGGCGCCCCCGTTGTCGTGTTGCCCATGTTGATGTGGAACAAGGTCGTGCGCGCCGGTTTGGAAGTCGCTCTGAGTCTGTCTTCGGAGGTCCACGTTTTGCATGTGCATACCGAAGGTGAAGAAATAGAGTTCCTCGAGAGCTGGAACAAGCTCGTCGAAGAACCGGCTCGCCAGGCGGGGCTGCCAATTCCACGCTTAGTTGTCCTGGAGTCACCCTACCGCTATGTGATCAATCCCATCGTGGCCTATGTCCTGAATCTTCAGAAAACAATGCCGGAACGCCAGATCGCCGTGATGGTTCCTGAACTGGTGGAAAGGCACTGGTATCTGTATCTTCTGCACAACCAGCGGGCCACCTGGCTGAAAGCCGCGCTGCTGCGGAAGGGAACCCCCAAAATCGTTGTCATCAACGTGCCTTGGCGTCTGAGTTCGTAAGACTACGCCTGAAGCGAGGGCGGTCGACTTACCCCTGAAATGAGCCGCCCGATCGCGGTGGCGTCAGTTCTAAACGTCACATTTTGAATGGCGAGAAGCCATAAGGCGTATTTATGGTAGCTAGGAGAAACATAAATTGGACTCTTTGGCGGAGTTAAGGCTCACTAGATAGATGGGTCTCAGAGCGAAAGGCAATACTGCGGGGAAGCTTGCGCACTCGAAGCCGGTGGCTGATTTAGGAGGCCGGTTGTGATCAAGACAGGCGCGGAAATCATCTGGGAATGCTTGGAACGTCAGGGCGTGCAACGCGTTTTTGGGTATCCCGGCGGGGCGATTCTGCCCGCGTATGACGCCATGACGAAATACCAGGTCCACCACGTCTTGGTGAGGCACGAGCAGGGCGCCACGCACATGGCTGACGGCTACGCGCGCGCGAGCGGAGGCGTGGGAGTGGCCATCGCCACGTCGGGTCCAGGCGCCACCAACATGGTCACGGGCATAGCCACAGCGATGATGGATTCCTCCCCCATCGTCTGCATCACCGGTCAGGTGGGCAGCAAGCTGATTGGTTCGGATGCCTTCCAGGAAACGGACATCACCGGCATCACCTTGCCCATCACCAAGCACAACTACCTGGTTACGCGCGCCGACGAGGTCGCCCCGAGCATTCGCGAAGCATTCCACATTGCGGCTTCCGGCCGGCCCGGGCCCGTGCTGATCGATATCACCAAGGATGCGCAGAAAGCCTCCTGCGAATTCGACTGGGAAGCGGCGGCGCCAAAGCCTCGCTACCAGAAAGCGATTCTTCCTCCGAAGCAGCATGATTTCGAGCGGGCGCTCGCCTTGATCAATGAGGCGCGCCGTCCTCTGATTCTGGCCGGCCACGGAATCATGGTTTCGGACGCGATGCAGGAGGTGCTGGCGTTTGCTGAAAAAGCCCGCGTCCCCGTGGCGCTGACCTTGCTTGGCATCGGCGCTTTTCCCGCGTCTCATCCCCTGAACCTGGGCATGATGGGCATGCACGGAGAGGCCTGGGTGAATAAAGCCATCCAGGAAGCCGATCTTCTGCTCGCATTCGGAATGCGCTTTGACGACAGGGTTACCGGGAATCTCGAGACGTATGCGCGCTCCGCCAAGAAAATCCACGTCGAGATCGATCCCGCCGAGATCAATAAGAACGTGCACGCAGACGTGCCGCTGGTCGGCGATCTTCGGGAGATCCTGCGGCGGCTTTTCCCGGGAGTGAAAGAAGGCGACCGCGCGGAATGGCTGGGCCATATCGACGAGCTGAAGAAAGATTCCGCCGTGCGCGATATTCAAAATCTTCCCGACGATGGCCACCTCTACGCGGCGCATGTGATTAACGCTCTGTGGCATGAAACGAAGGGCGACGCCGTTGTTGTCACCGACGTCGGCCAGCACCAAATGTGGGAAGCTCAGTACTACAAGCATGAAAAGCCCCGTTCTTTGATCACCTCGGGCGGATTGGGAACGATGGGATTCGCTCTGCCGGCCGCCATCGGAGCGAAGTTTGCCAGGCCCGAATCGGAAGTTTGGGCGGTGGTCGGCGACGGCGGCTTCCAGATGACCATGGCCGAGTTGGCCACCATGGTCCAGGAGAAACTCGAGGTCAAGATCGCGATTATCAATAACGGCTATCTGGGAATGGTCCGGCAATGGCAGGAGTTTTTTTACGACCGGCGCTACGCCTCCACGCCCCTGCTCAATCCTGATTTCGTGAAGCTCGCGGGCGCGTTCGGAATTCCCGGCTTCGCGGTGAACCGCCGCGCAGACATGGTTGCGGCCATCGGGGCTGCGCGCCGGCACTCGGGCCCGGCCCTGATTGATTTTCAAGTCGAGCAAGAGGACTCCGTCTATCCGATGGTACCGGCCGGGGCCGATCTGCACGCGATGATCCGCAGACCGAGCCCGCTGGTCGAAACGGCGTCCGATCCTTAAGGCGCGACATGTTGAATACCTTCGTCGTTTACGTCGAAAACAAGCCGGGTGTGCTGAACCGCGTCGCTTCTCTTTTCCGGCGCCGGGCCTACAATATCGAATCGCTCACCGTTGGCCACACGGAAAACCCCGGTATTTCCCGCATGACGATCGTTGCCGAAATCGACGAAGGGGCGGCGCACCGCGTGGAAGCCAACGTCTACAAGCTCGTCAACGTGCTTACGGTAGAAAACGTCACGTCGGTTCCCACGGTGTCGCGCAGCCTTGCTTTGATCAAAGTGAGTGCCTCGCCGGAATCGCGTCATCGCCTGGTTGAGATCGCGGACGTGTTTCGGGCACGCATCGTCGATCTTGCGCCCGAATCCCTCATCATGGAAATTACCGGCGCCGACGACAAAATCGATGCCCTGGTCGAAGTGCTTCGTCCGTTGGGCATCCTCGAGATGGTTCGGACGGGCGAAGTGGCGATGTCCAGAGGATTGAAGAACGGAACCGTCGAGGAGCCGGCGAGCGCGAAAGCTCCCCATTCGGAGGAGAAAGCTTCGCACTCCGTGTGAGTGGTTCCACTTTCGTGCACTCTTTAAGGAGCAGACCATGGCCACGATTCACCACGACGATTCGGCAGACCTTGCCCCCATTCGGGCGAAGAAAATCGCCATTATCGGATACGGCTCGCAGGGCCACGCCCATGCCTTGAACTTGCGCGATAGCGGCTGCACCGTGCGCGTGGGCCTGCACCGCGAGAGTCAATCGCACGAAAAGGCGCGTGCCGCCGGGCTGGCGGTGGATTCCGTTGCGGATGCCTGCTCTTGGGCGGACGTCGTCATGCTGCTCGTGCCCGATACCACTCTGCCTGCTATGTACAAGGAACACGTGGCGCCTCGTCTTTCCAAAGGCAAGATGCTCATGTTCGCGCACGGCTTCAACGTCCGCTTCGGAACCATCCGGCTGCCCGATCACGTGGACGTCACCATGGTGGCTCCTAAAGCGCCAGGACACCGGGTTCGCGAAGTCTATCTCGAGGGTGGCGGCACGCCCGCGTTGCTGGCCGTTCACCAGGACGCCACTGGCTCGGCCAAGGCGCTCGCCCTTTCTTATGCCAAGGCCTTGGGAGCCACACGCGCCGGTGTCATCGAGACCACGTTTGCGGAAGAGACCGAAACGGATCTCTTTGGCGAGCAAGCCGTGCTTTGCGGCGGCGTGAGCGCTCTGATCAAGGCAGGGTTTGAAACGCTGGTGGAGGCGGGGTACCAGCCGGAAATCGCCTATTTCGAATGCCTCCATGAATTGAAGCTCATCGTCGATCTGATCTATCAAGGTGGCCTCGCCTACATGCGATACTCCGTAAGCGATACGGCGGAATACGGCGACTACACCGGTGGCCCCCAAATTATTACTGACGAGACCCGCAACACCATGCGAGAAATGCTTCGCCGCGTCCAGAACGGCGAATTTGCCAAGAAATGGATCGGCGAGAACGAAGCCGGCCGCCCGTTTTTCAACGCCACTCGCACCCAGGAACAGCGCCAGTTGATCGAGCAGGTGGGTGCGCGGCTCCGTGCCCTGATGCCGTTCCTGAAGCCGGTCACCGTTGCCACGGAGCAGCCGGTGCATTCTGCCGGCGTCAAGTGACCCTGTTGCATTCACCCAGCGCGATGGAGCGGGCGCATGGTCTTTGATCGATCGCGCTGGATTTGGATGAATGGATCGATCGTCCCCTGGCCTGAGGCCACCCTGCACGTTTCCGCGCACGCACTCCATTATGGGAGTGGAGTCTTCGAAGGGATCCGCTGCTACGATACCAGCGCCGGCCCTGCCGTCTTCCGCCTTCGCGAGCATCTCGAGCGACTTTTCAATTCCGCCAAGCTGTACGAAATAAAAATACCATATGGCCTGGAAGCGCTGGAGAAGGCCGTTTGCGAGTTGATCCAGCGAAATGAGTTCAAGAGCTGTTACGTCCGGCCGATCTGTTTTTTCGGCAGCGACACCCTGAGCGTTCACCCGCGGAATTGCCCGGTAGAGACTGCCATTCTGGCCTGGCCGTGGGGGCCCTATCTCGGCGCGGAGGGATTGCAGCAGGGAGTCCGCGTAACCGTATCGCCCTGGCGTAAGTTTCATTCCCGGATGATGCCTACTACCGCAAAGGCTTGCGGCCAGTACGTCAATTCGATTCTTGCCGTCAGAGATGCCGAGCACCGGGGCTTCGACGAGGCCCTGCTTCTCGATGTGAACGACTCTCTCGCCGAGGGCTCCGGCGAAAACCTCTTTATCGTGCGCGACGGCGGCCTGCTGACGAATGATGAGCGGCATTCCATCCTGCTCGGGATCACGCGTGAAACCGTGATGGAACTCGCTCGCGATCTCGGCTACCGAGTTGAAACCAAACCCCTCCTTCTCGAAGACCTCGACTCGGCCGACGAAGCCTTCCTGACGGGGACGGCCGTCGAAGTCACTCCCATCCGCGAAGTGGACGGCAAGCCGGTCGGGCCATCCGCGCCCGGGCCGATTACGCAAAAAATTCAGAAAGCCTTCTTCTCTGCGGTCTCGGGGCGGGAGGCCAAGTATACCCGCTGGTTGCGATTCGTTAACCGCTGCCCTTAGGCGCCACTTCGGTTAAACTCGCGTTCGACGGTGCGTCCCCCAAGAGTCCCTTGTCCGGCGTGGCGCTCCGGTAGCGAGGCCTGAAAATCTGGAAGGAATCAAATGAGCCTGAATCGTAGAAGCAGCACGATCACACAGGGAGTTGAGCGTACCCCCAACCGCGCCATGCTGCGGGCCGTGGGCTTTGGCGACGCGGATTTTGAAAAGCCCATCATCGGCGTTGCCAACGGCTACAGCACCGTCACTCCTTGCAACGCCGGGCTGAATGATCTGGCCGCCCGCGCCATCCGCGCCCTTCACGACGCTCAGACCATGCCCCAGGTATTCGGCACCATCACGGTCAGTGACGGCATCTCCATGGGCACGGTGGGCATGAAGTACTCGCTTGTTTCTCGCGAAGTCATCGCGGATTCAATTGAGACCGTTTGCAACGCGCAGAGTATGGACGGCGTCTTGGCCATTGGCGGCTGCGACAAGAACATGCCGGGAGCGATGATCGCCATCGCGCGCATGAACATTCCCGCGATTTTCGTTTATGGCGGCACGACGAAACCCGGTTTTCACGATGGGAAGCGCCTCACGGTCGTCAGCGCATTCGAGGCGGTTGGAGAATACTCCGCCGGTCGAATCACGCAAACCGAATTGCTCGAAATCGAACGGAGATCCTGTCCGGGTGCCGGCGCTTGCGGCGGGATGTACACCGCGAACACGATGTCGTCTGCCATCGAGGCCCTGGGGATGAGTCTGCCGTATTCATCCACCATGACCGCGGACGAGGCGGAGAAACTCGTCAGTACGGCTGAATCCGCCGAAGTTCTCGCCGCAGCAGTCCGCCGCCAGATTTTGCCGCGCCAGATTCTTACGCGAAAGGCTTTCGAGAATGCGATCGCGGTGGTCATGGCCATTGGCGGCTCGACGAATGCAGTGCTGCACCTCCTGGCGATTGCTTATGCGGCGCAGGTACCGCTGCGTCTCGATGATTTCGAACCGATTCGCGCGCGCGTCCCGGTCCTCTGCGATTTGAAACCATCCGGCAAGTACGTGATCACCGATTTCCATCGCGCCGGCGGGATTCCGCAGGTGATGAAGATGCTCCTGGAGCACGGCTTGCTGCATGGTGACGCACTCACGATCGCAGGGAAAACCTTGGAAGAGGTTCTCCGGCAAGCGCCGGGTCAGCCGCCCGCCGATCAGGATGTGATCCATTCTTGGGATCGGCCGGTGTACCCATCGGGGCACATTGCCATCCTGAAAGGCAACTTGGCCACGGAAGGGGCTGTGGCGAAAATTTCCGGTGTGAAGAAATCGCAGATTACGGGGCCGGCTCGCGTTTTTGATTCCGAGGAGGCTTGCTTGGCCGCAGTTCTGGCAGGAGCGATCCGGCCGGGCGATGTCATCGTGATTCGCTACGAAGGTCCCCTTGGCGGCCCGGGAATGCGTGAGATGCTCGCGCCCACCTCCGCCATCATTGGCGCCGGGATGGGTGATTCCGTGGCGCTGATCACGGACGGCCGCTTCTCGGGCGGCACTTACGGGATGGTCGTAGGCCATGTCGCGCCGGAGGCCGCGGTGGGAGGGGCCATCGCTTTGGTGCGCGAGGGGGACTCCATCACCATCGATGCCGACGCGCACCTCCTGCAATTGAACGTTGCCGATGGCGAGTTCGAACGCCGCAGGGCCGCGTGGAAACCCCCTGAGCCGCGATACACTTTCGGAGTTCTGGCCAAGTATGCCAGGTTGGTATCAAGCAGCAGCCTCGGTGCTGTAACCGACTTCGCCCCTAAGGCGACGGAGCGTCCGCAACAAGAAAGGCTGACTTTACTACCTTAGATTTTCCTCCCTGCCGCTTGTCCCGCCAGCTTGGCGCGCTCAACTCATGGTTGACACGCACAAGCACTTGAATAGATTATCAGCCCGCCCATCAAGGGACGCCTGGGGGAGGCGTCCAAGCTTGCAAAGCGCATAGGAGATTCCGCCATGAAAAACATAACCAAGGCAGATCGCCGAATTCGATCTTTCGTTATTTTCAGCCTGGCGTTCGCAGGCATTGCTGCTGCGGTGCTCGCCGGCTGCGCCAAGAAGGGCGCGGAGGGCATTCCCATCGGCGTCGTCTTGCCCTTGACGGGTCGGGAGGCTCGGCCCGGCCAGTATCAGAAAGAGGGCATCGAGCTGGCCATCCAGCAAATCAATCAGAAGGGCGGGATATTCGTCAAGGACCTCGATAAGAAAATGCCCGTTCGAGAGGTCTTCTATGACGACGGCTCCGACCAGGCAAGATCAGCCGGTTTGGTCGAGCGCGCCATGTCGTCCGACAAGGTTGTCGCCGTTCTTGGCGGCTACTCGACGGCGCTCGGCGAAGCCGAATCCGTCATGCCGGACCGCTACCAGACGCCGTGGATCACCACCGGTGCCGCGGCCAGCACGATTTTCAGCCGCAGCTATCAGTTCGTCTTCGGCACGCTCAGTCGCACGGACATCCTCGGCTACACCACGGCCGAGTTCCTCGGCGCGTTGGTGGACCAAGGCAAGCTCCATAAAGGCTTGAAAGTGGCCTTGGCGCTTGAGAATACCGACCACGGCGTCGACTACGGCAACGGCATCCAACGCTGGATTACCGAGCACCCGGGCTATTTCCAGGTCGTCTTCAGTGAAAAATTCGATCTCGGCTCGCCGGACTTTTCGGGCCTGCTCCAGAAGGTCAAGAACGCCCGCGCGGATATTTTTCTGGCAGACGCCCACCTCCAGGACTACATCACCATGCACCGGCAATACATTCAGTCCGGGATGGTTCACCAGATGATCAGCTACGGGGCGCGTGGACCGGAGAAAGACGCTCGGAAGGCCTTCGGCGACGCCAGCAACTACATCTTCGCGGGCATCTGGTGGTCCAAAGATTTGCCTTACCCGCAAGTGAAACAATTTGTCGCCGACTACAAAGCTTTTACCACTCACGAGCCCGATTCCTGGTATCCGGCGACCGCCTACGACGCCATGCGGGCGCTTGCGGCGGCCATTGAAAAAGCCGGCAGCCTGAACCACACGGCCATTCGCGATGCCCTCCGCGAGACGGACATGAAGGATTCCCTCCTTCCCGGGGGCGTTCTCATCTTCGGCAAGGACGGACAGGTCACCACTCCTTTCGTCATCGTGCAGAACAAGCCCGGCGACAAAGTGGAAATCGTTTATCCGAAAGATGCGGCCACCGGCGAAGCCGTCGCGCCGAAGCCGAAATAAGCTTGCCCGGAAATGACCGCAGCAGACTTTCTCAACCTGCTGATCTCCGCCTTGCTGCTGGGCGGAGTGTACGCAGCGATGTCCGTGGGTATGACGGTCATCTACGGCGTGATGAAAATCGTAAACCTGGCCCATGCCGGCTTCCTGATGCTCGGCGCCTACTTCGTTTACGAGCTTTTTGAGCGCTTCAGCATCGACCCTTTGGTGGGCGCCGTCCTTGCCTTTCCGTTTTTTTTCCTCGTCGGGATACTGGTCCACTGGCTCCTGGTGCGCTGGATTCCCACATCGGATCAGCCCACGCTGGCTTCGCTATTGTTGATGTTCGGTCTCTGGCTGGTGTTGCAGAACGTCGGCTACCTGGTGTGGGGCAATAGCGATCGATCCATCCTGACGGCGCGCACCCTGGAGACAATTCGCTTGGGCCCCATCAGCATTCCCGCAATCCGCCTCATTGTATTCGTTGCCGCGGGACTTTCTCTCGCGCTGCTCGAATTTGTCCTGCACAAGACGTGGTTCGGCCGCTCCGTCCGCGCCCTGATGCAAAACCGCTACGCGGGTCGCGTCGTCGGCATCAACGTCGAGCGCACCGCCCGGCTGACGTTTGGCCTGGGCATCGCGTTCGCCGGAGCCGCGGGCGGCCTGCTTGCCATGCTCTATTCCTTCAGCCCCGATTTCGGCCGCCCGTTTCTGCTCCGAGCCTTCGTTATCATCGTGCTCGGCGGCTTGGAGTCGTTCGCGGGCGTGGCCGTCGGCGCCCTGATTCTGGCGTTGGTGGAAACCTTCAGCATTCTGGTGCTGCCCGCAGGCTATCAGCCGGCCATTGCTTTCGCCCTGCTTGTTGTCGCGCTGGTGGTTCTGCCGGGAGGAGTGGCGGGCTTGTTCGCCAGGAGACAGCGGCTCGCATGAGTTCTCTCCGCGAACGCAACGCACTCCATTTCCGGTGGGCTCGGATGAGTCTCCCCTGGCTTCTTCTCGTCGTTCTCGGAATCCTTCCTCGGCTCGGGCTCGGCGCTTACCCCAGCCGGCTCTTCTTCGTCACCTATGTTTGGATTGCAACCAGCGTGGCCTGGAACTTCCTCGGAGGATTCGCCGGGCAGGTTTCCTTCGGCTTCGCAGTTTTCTACGGACTCGGAGCCTACACCGCGGCCCTTGCCATCAATGGCGGCATCAATCCTTATATGTCATTCCTGCTGGCTGGACTGGTGGCTTCCGCGGCGTCCCTGCTTGTGGGACTGCCGACGTTTCGTCTGCGCGGTCCTTACTTCGCCATTGCTACAATTGGCGTCAGCGAGGCCGTCCGTGTGGTGATGACGAATCTGGACTTTACCGGCGGCGCCAGCGGCTATCGCATCGTCGAGCGCGTGCCCTTCAGCTACATCGAGCACTACTATACGGGACTCACGCTGGCAGCCATCGCCGTAGCCATCTCCATGGCCTTGCCCGGCTCGAAGTTCGGCCTCGGCCTCGTCGCCATCCGCGAAGACGAAGGCGCCGCTGCCGACGTCGGCGTGAATCCTTTTGCCTCGAAGCTAGCCGTTCATGCTTTGGCGGCCGCGCTGGTGGGTGCGGCCGGAGGCGTCTTTGCCCGCTACGCCGCCTTCATCCATCCCCAGGGTGTTTTCGGGTTCGAGACGGGCGTGGCTATCCTTCTTATGCCGATCATCGGGGGCATCGGAACTCTCTGGGGGCCCGTGATCGGAGCGGCGGTATACGGCATCGTGCACGAAGAGGTGGTCGCCGCGTTTCCTCAGATCCACCTGCTGCTCTACGGGGTCCTGCTAATCTTCATCATTCTCTTTGAGCCGGGAGGCGTCGTCGGTCTGCTCGGAAGAACTCGGCGCCTCGTCAGGGCTTAGCGGGCTATGGCTCCTTTTTTACAAGTGTGTGGGCTCAGTAAGCGCTTTGCCGGCCTTGCGGCGCTCACAGACGTGACCTTCGACATCAACGAGGGAAACATCTGCGGCCTGATCGGCCCAAACGGCGCCGGCAAGACCACGCTTTTCAGCATCATCGCCGGCTGCACGCCGCCCACCTCGGGCCGCGTCGTCTTCCGCGGGCGCGACCTCACCGGGATCCGGCCGCATCAGGCCGTCCGTGCGGGGATCGTGCGCACCCACCAGATCTCGCGGCCTTTTCGCTCCATGACCGTCCTCGAAAATGTCGAGGTTGCACGGCGCTACGGCCGAAGTGCGGGTTCGCAGGGACTTACAAGCGATGCCGCGGACTTGCTCGCCCTCGTCGGGCTCGCACACGCCGCGCATTCCCCCGCGGCGACATTGTCGGTGGGCGACCTGAAGCGCCTCGAGCTTGCGCGCAGCTTGGCCGTTCAGCCACGCCTGCTCCTTTGCGACGAGGTCTGCGGCGGCCTTAGCGAAAATGAAACCCAGTCCGTCCTCGCGCTCCTGAAGCGCATCCAGCAGATCGGCACCACGATCCTTTATGTCGAGCACAACATGCGCGCCATCATGGACGTCTGCGACCACGTCATCGTACTCAACTTCGGGGAGAAGCTCGCCGAAGGGTCCCCGGCGCAGATGCAGAATGCCCCGGCGGTCATCGAAGCTTACATGGGCAAGGCCCCTCCGCCGTAGCTGACGGGTCCAGAGATGGCAGAACACCTCCTAGAAGTGGAGCGCCTTGAGGCCGGTCACGGCGCCGTTCGCGCCGTCTGGGGCGTCTCGCTCCGTGTGAAAGAGCGCCAGGTGGTTGGCCTGATCGGTCACAACGGCGCCGGCAAGACGACCACGCTCAACGTCATTGCCGGGCTGCTTCCCGCCAGGAGCGGCAGCATCCTTTTCCAGGGAGAAGAAATCACCGGCAAGCTCAGTCACGAGCGCGTGCGGAGGCGCCTCTGTCTAATCCCCGAAGGAAGGCAGTTGTGGCCGCGCATGACCGCGGAAGAAAACCTTCTGATGGGCGCTTTTCCCCCGAACCTGCGGCGCGGGAGCCACGCCGCGCTCCAGAGGATTTACGAAATGTTTCCACCGCTTAAAGAGCGACGCCGCCAGCCAGCCGGCACGCTATCCGGGGGCGAGCAGCAGATGTGCGCCATCGGCCGAGGCCTGATGGCTGAGCCGCTTCTGCTTCTGCTCGATGAGCCAACGCTGGGACTTGCCCCCAGGCTGGTCGAGGAGGTTTTTCGCTGTGTGCGAAGAATTGCGGAGCAAGGAGTCGCTATCCTGCTGGCCGGCCAGAATGCCAACTGGACCCTGGCGCTTTCCGATTATTGCTACGTGATGGAGTCCGGCCGGATTACCCTCGAGGGTCCCAGCGCAACCCTGCGGTCAGACGACCATGTCCGCCGCGCCTATCTCGGAGGCTGAGCATCCATTACCAGCGCTGCTTCGCCGCGGTCTAAGACCTCTTTCGTTTGAGATCTCATCGCTTTGACCCGAAGACGAAGACGCCAATGAGATCGGCCATGAACTGCGGCGGGTGTTGGACGTCTGTGCTGCTCGCTTCAGTGATGGTATATGTACCCGACGGCAAGTACGCGTGGGCGACGATCATAGCGGCTGCTCCTGTTCCACGGCCGCTCGAAGCGTCGGTCTGAAGCCCGGAGACGCCTTGAAGTTTGATGTAATTTTGGGCGGAAGCGAGGGCCATTACAACAACCAGAGATTCCTCGGGGAGCGTGAACGTCGTCGAAGCCTCTGTCGCACCGCGCTTCTGGTTTGATCCGTAGTAAGTCTTGAAACTGTCCCAAGAGCCGGAAACCGAAACACCGCCAATAACGTGGGTCTGCGTTTTGCTGGTGTAGCTGTTCTGATCGCTATTTCCATGGGCCAGCGCCGCAGCGAGCAGGCCGGCTGCGTTTTCTGCTTGCGCGTATTGCCCGGCAGCAAACGGCGTCGACGGAAATGCCCCGCCTGTAACCATGCCGTACAGGTACATGCGCGCTGGCGAAAGCTGGAGGGAAGTCTCGCCCTTCCGGATAACCGCCTGAACAATGTTCGCTCGGCCCAGACCGGCATTCGGCAAAGGAGCAGGTGATGGTGCATTCTTGGCGTCATCCTTGCTCCGTGGCGTCGCAGCGGCACGCAGTTGGGGCGCAGTCGGCGCCGCGCTTGAGTGAGTTGCGTTCGATGAAGCGCTGTCCGGCTTTGCACCGCTCGATGGCGTCATGTTATTCGCCGCCGGCGGCTGCGTAGGAGTGGTGGGAGGCGGCGCAACCTGCGAACTGGCGGGAGGTTGCGCAACCTTCGAAACGGCGGGAGGCTTCCGCAAGAAAAACAAGAGGGCCAACACGATGACGAGAATGCCCAGTACCCCCAGCGCGGCATAGAGCAAGGTAGGACGTGCAATGTGTTTTTGAGCAGGCGCAGCGGCCCCGGGTTGCACGGGAACTGGCGAAACCGGAGCGGCCACTGGTCGTGCGCCCGATCGCGCGATCGCGGGACTCTCGCGCGAAAGAAGCG
Organism: uncultured Acidobacteriota bacterium; assembly: GCA_963781005.1. GTDB lineage: Bacteria > Acidobacteriota > Terriglobia > Acidiferrales > UBA7541 > CAWADX01. The sequence continues at coordinate 1,973,011 of CAWADX010000001.1, read as the reverse complement.
TTTGTACGTTCTGTGCCAGCCGCTGCAGATGACCTTCGAGTGGCGGCTTCAAGGCATCGAGCCAATGGACGTTGCCGATGAAATAATCGAGCGATTTGCCCGGTGCGACGTCTTCGATGCGCAGCGGGATCACCGGCGCGCCTTTGCTGACCGCTCTCTCAATCTCCTTCGGAATGTGCGCCGAAACGTTTGCTTTGGAAGAAAAGACCAGAATCATGATGCGGCAGCCCTGGATGGCTTCGATGATGGCTTCGCCGTACGCCATGCCCGGGACCACGTCCCGTGGCGCAATCCAGCAGCGAACACCCTGGGATTCGAGCGTCGCGCAGACCGCATCGGCTACCGTTTTGTCTCCCGAGGCATAACTGATAAATACGTCGTGTGCCATTTTTCGTTGCCGTCCCTTTCATCAGCAGTTTCGGCTTTCGTTGACGACGGCACGAAGCGAGCGAAGGTCGTCAGCCGTGCTGGCGCTGGTGGGGGCCGATTCTAACACCGCGCGGGGAGCCAATTCCTTAGCGAATTCAGGACCCCTCATGGCCCGCATTCCAACGTCCGTCAGGACGGGGCCATTTGCCTTGTCCCAAAGTGGAACGCTCGCTACCCAGATGGCAACGAATGCTCAAATCTGCCCTTGCAAGGCCTCAAGCGACAGTCCAGTATTTGTGAGAGGGCCTTTTGGCCTGACGGGGCTTCCGTGTGATAACCACAGACGAGGCTTTAGGTTATTCCGAGCTCGAACTTCGCGAAGCCTGCCTCATCCAATCGTTGCTTCTGCCCCGGGAGCCCCTGCAGACGCCGATATGCGAAGTCTCCCACATGGTCCGGAGCTTCACGGATGTGAGCGGCGATTTTCTCGATTACTTTTGTCTCTCCAACGATCAAGTCGCGCTTTACTTGGGTGATGTAGTAGGCAAGGGGTTGCCCGCAGCGATGTACGCCGCGCTCGCCATGGGCACGTTGCGTTCCGTCAATAAGACGGGGGAGGAGCCGGCGGCCGTCATGAAGCTGTTTAACTCGCGCTTGCGTGTCCGGCCTCTTCCGAACCGATATAGCGCACTTCAATACGCAGTGTTTGATCCCGTGAGCCTTGTGCTTCGTGTTGCCAGCGCCGGACTCCCGCTTCCCCTGCACCTTTCAGCAAACGGCTGTCGCTCTGTGGGTACTGGCGGCTTGCCGCCGGGGCTCTTCGATTTTGCAGACTATGAACAGGAAACCATCCAACTGGCTCCGGGGGACACGGTTCTGTTCGCCACCGACGGGCTCTCCGAGGCAACCGATCGGCACGGACATCCCTTCGGGATGGAAGGGATCATCGATCTCTGCACGAGGATAGACAGCGACAGCGCCGACACGCTCCTACGATCTATTTTCGAAGAAATCGAGCAGTTCACCGAAGCGAAACAGCATGATGATATGACGGCTGTGGCGCTCAAGGTCCGGTCAAATCCTCAGCCGCAGAAATAAAGAACATCCGAAGCCAATGAGCGGCAGCGAGCCCTGATGAAACGCGTTTAGCGGCGTTTCCTCGCCACCGTGCCGCCGTCAGTTCTCAATTCCCATCTGCGTGAGGAAGTACGCGTAATCAAATGCCGTTTCCTTCAACCGATCGTATCGTCCGGATGCGCCCCCATGCCCTGCGGGCCTCATGTTCGTCTTCAGGATCAGAATATTGTGGTCGGTTCGCAGTGCACGCATCCTCGCAACGTACTTGGCCGGCTCCCAGTACATCACCTGGCTGTCGTTGAAGGACGTCCTCACCAACATGTTGGGATACGCCTTCGCCGCGATGTTGTCGTACGGTGAATACGACATCATGTAATCGAACGCGGGCTTTTGCTTCGGGTTGCCCCACTCTTCGAACTCGCCGACCGTCAGAGGCAGCGACTCATCCAGCATGGTGTTCATGACGTCCACAAACGGAACCCCCACCAGCGCGGCATGGAACAAATCCGGCCGCATATTGAGAACCGCGCCCATCAGCAAGCCGCCGGCGCTTCTCCCTTCGATCGTCAGCCGGTCCTTCGAACCATATCCCTGCGCCACGAGGTACTCCGCCGAGGCAATGAAGTCCGTAAAAGTGTTTTTCTTATGCATCATGCGCCCGTCGTCGTGCCACGCCTTCCCCATTTCGCCGCCGCCACGGATGTGGGCCACAGCTACCACAACTCCGCGATCGACCATACTAAAAATGTTGGAGTTGAAGCCGATGTCGTAGGGGATGCCGTAGGAACCGTAGCCGGTCAGATACAACGGCCCTTTCCCATCCAGCTTGGCGCCCTTCAGATGCACCACCGAGATCGGAACCTTCACGCCATCGGATGCGGTCGCATGAATCTGCTCCACCTGATAGCGCGCGCGGTCGTAGCCGCCAGGCACTTCTTTCTGCTTCAGCAAGGTGGAAGCGCCGCTTGCCATCTCGTATTCGAAAACCGATTTCGGCGTAATGAACGACTCGTAGCCGTAGCGGAACTTGGTGGCGTCATATTCCTTATTGATGTAGGCGCTGCTCTCGTAAGCAGGCTCCGGGAACTCGATCCGTCGCGACTTCCCACTGTTTAGATCGGCCACGCGAATCTGCGGCAACCCATTTTCGCGCTCGTACAACACGTAGTAGTTCTTGAAGAAGTCGGTGTCATCCAGCATCACATCCGCACGATGGGGGACCACCTCCTGCCAATTCCGGCTGCGAGGATCGGCCACGGGCGCCTTCACCAGACGGAAATTGCGCCCCGTGTCGTTGACGCGGATATAGAAGAAGTTTCCGTTGTGGTCCGGGTAATACTCCACGTCCTGCTTGCGTGGTTCCATCACCTTCCACTCCGCCATCGGCTCGTCGGCACGAATGTAACGAGCCTCGCTCGTGGTATGGCTTCCGGAGATTAGGAATATGTACGCCTTGCTGCGGGTCTTGCCGGCACCGACCTCGAACCTTTCGTCTTTCTCTTCATAAACCAGGCTGTCGGGCCCTGTGGTTCCCACTGCGTGCCGATACAACCGGTATTGCCGCTTCGTCACCTCATCTTCCACCGTATAAAAGAGCGTCTTATTGTCATTCGCCCAGACGACCGAGCCGACCCTCTCTGCGTGGTCGGCCAGCACTTTGCCGGTTCGCAAGTCCTTTACGACCAGCGAATATTGCCGAAAGCCGGTGTTGTCCGTTGTGTAGGCCAGCAGATTGCCGTCGTCGCTCGCGACGTACGCGCCCAAGGACATGAAGACCTGCCCTTTTGCCAGTTCGTTCACATCGAGCACCACCTCTTCCGGCGCGTCCAAACCGCCCTTCTTCCGGCAGCGAATCGGGTACTGCTTGCCGGCTTCCGTTCGCGAATAATAGAAGTACTCGCCTTCTTTATAAGGCACCTCCACGTCCGTTTCCTTGATGCGGCTCAGCATTTCGGCATAGAGCTTCTTCTGCAACGGCTCGGTCGGCTTCATCACCGCATCGGTGTAGGCGTTCTCGGCCTCCAGGTAAGCTTTCACGTCCGGGTTCTTCTTGTCGCGCAACCAGTAGTAGTCGTCGACCAGTTTGCTGCCATTAATCTCCGTGATCTTCGGAACTCTCTTCGCCACCGGCGGCGCCGGGAGCGGAGAGGAAGTGTCGGCGGCCGGCAGGCTGAAAACGGAAGCGAGGACCAACAGGGCGAGCTGAACGTGCCGCAAAGAGAGCGGATTCATCGAAATCTCCTTCTTGACGCTAGAAAAACGGCCCTCATTTTATACCAGCTCTCCTTGATTCGATGTGCCGAGCGCTTCCAATCATTTTCGCCTTTTATTCACGTTTCGCTTTTTCTTCAGAAAAGTGCGTTTTTGTTGCGATTAGAAATTGGGATTTATTTTGTTTTAAATAAGTTGCGAGTTTGCGTCTCTCGTTCGTGTTGCGATTAGAAACGGCCCTAAGAGGTTTGTTTTCGTTGCCTCTGAGAACGTCTCTGCCGCCAGAAAGAGGGCCCCTCGACTGCGCTCGGGGTAAACGGGCAGGCCCGCCAGAGATCGGCGAGGCAGGCGGGAGCCTGCGGGTTGGGGCGAGGCTTCTGATGTCACTCGAGCTGCGCTGCATTCGGCTCCGCTCGCGGTGAAACTCTCGGCTACGCTTGGGGTAAACGGCAAGGTGGGTTTATGGCCGGGGGAAGAGCCCACGGTCAGGAACGCACTGACCGTGGCTACCACTGCCCAGAAGGGCCCACGGTGAACCCCCCGGCTACGCTCGGGGTAAACAGCGCAAGTGGGGTCATCCGATCGATTGGCTAGGGGTACGGTCGTGACTAGCGGTTCTTCGTTCGTTGCCGTCATTGCGTGCCCCCTTCGATGCAAGCTTCCTTCCTCCCGAGCCAAGCCCCGCCAGCAATCGGCGAGGCAGGCCGAGGCTCCCTGCCCAGGGTCGCTCAGCCGAGGGAAATTTGGTCTTGCCGCCCTCGGAGAGTGGACGCTAATAGGATTACCACGGAGTCAGCAGATTGCAAGTGGTTGCGCCTGTAAACTTTTTTTTCGGCGCTCGAGCCGGTTCTTCAAGGGGAAGATCCAAAAGCGTGCACCCTTTGCCGACGGCGCTCCGACCGGGTCGGGGTTTAGAGGAAGTAGAGGAGGCAAAGGAGACAGATAAGGTCTAGGAGGCAGAGGAGGTAGCCACGGTCAGTGCTTCTCTGACCGTGGCACTTTCTCCGGCCACAAACCCACAGTCAACCAAAGTACGGATTGACTGTGGCTACCAGCTTCTTGCGAACTTCGCCCAGCGCTTTCACGAAAACGTTTCGAGCCCGCACCGTTCCCAGCAAGGCAAGCCGACGGTAGCAGCTGAACGTAATGGAGTACAGATCTCCTTTGCCATAGTAGCGTTTGAGGTTCTTCGGCATTCGGTAGACGAAAGTCCCGACGTTCGCCCGTGCGGGACGAACATGGGGCACCCTCGCGGTACTCCGCGGATAATTCCTCGAATGTTATACTCCATCGGTGCGCAGTCGTCATGAAAACAACTTCACAACCACAGCCACCCGCCAATTCAGGCATGGAAGGCTGCCCGCGGAATGGGACCAGCTGACAACATGACCCAAGAAGAACTAGAGCAGCTTGCACGGGAAGTCAAGCAAGGGGCTTGGAGAGGATCCGAGTAAGGTGAACAGCCATGCATACGACGCAATCCGAGCAACAAACCCTTAGCGCAGGCGCCTCCTTTCGGATATATGGAGTCGGCCTGGACATCGACGGTATAACTAGCGAACTCGGCCTTAGCCCAGACCATAAGCACAGACAGGGTGAACCGGACCCAGGAAAGAGGCCATATCCTCACGACATGTGGTCGTTGCGCTCACCACAAGGCAAGGGCCAAGACCTAGAGCTCCACCTGAGCTGGCTGGCGGAGCGACTCCTGCCTCGCAGGGAGTGTATCTTTATCCTTACAGAAGAAATTCAAGGTAGACATATATTGTTGGAAAAACTGCTATACGGAGCAGGCGAGTCTCGTGCTATCGAGCGAGGCCCTCAGAATTTTCACCGAGCTTAACCTTGATCTACAAGTCAGCCTGCTCTGTCTTCCACCCGAACTCAAGGGCGAGCCACCCCAGTTGCTGAACCCTTCGCACACTTCCTGATTTGGAGGTGCCGACTCCACGATGAAATCAGCGGGCAAAGAGACAGCCTCGATGAAATCGTCCAGATCGCGAAGGGACTGCTCGGCCACTAAGAAAGAGAGAGCTGCACATGGGAAGTGACGTCGATACAGTCAAACTTGTCGGACTCCTTAAAGGTAATACGCCCTGGGGTGTCCGACTGGGCGTTGGCTCGTTCCTTACGATGGAGTTTGGAAGGCCGGAAGCGAATCTGGTCGGTCGTACAGCGCACGGGGAGTTTCATTTGTGGCTTTACATGTGTAGCTGGCGGATCGAAATGGGCGAGAAGATCATTGCGGGTTCGGAGGACGAGCGGCCAGCGATAGAGGCCGCGCTGAAGAACCTAATTCTGGGTAGTGTAGAAAAAATTGAGCTGACTTGACGATACGGTTTAGTTCCCAGATAAGAGTGCTTACATTTTCAGCTTCTTCGGCTCACAATCAGGAGCAGTGGATGCTCTTTATGCCCGATGGCAAGTGCTTGACGGTCTACGGCGACGCCAGCTACGAATACACCCAGAGGAATGAACCCCGGCCACGCAGCGATTAGCGTCGATGGAGGTTCGCAGAACATCGTCCCAAGTTGGCCGAGGGTGAGAGACAAAAATCGAAGGGATGGGCCACCCTCAAAATCTTGACGCGCTCACTTGGGTGGTGTCGAAGGGTCAGCCACCCGCCCAAAAGGTGGATTAGCCAATGAGACTTGCGACCGCGGGCAAAGTCTTTCTATCGCTGGTTTGGTTTGTTGCGTCGACGATAGTCGGCGCGCCGCAAGCCTCGACGACCACCCAGGAAAGAATCGAGACGGTTTCTTTGTGTGAGCTTACAAAGAGTTGGAATAGGTACGATCACAAAGTTGTCCGCATCGAGGCGATTTATAGAGCTGGCGCCGAAACGAGCGAGGTATACGACACAGGCTGTCCGAATAGCGACCACACGGCATGGGTTCCTCCCGACATCGAAGGGGCCACACCTACAGATCTGATCGACAAATTGAACCGACTGCTTAAATCAAACGGCCGCGCTCGAATTCTGGTCGTCGGAGAGTTTGACGGTCCCAAGAAGGTCGAGATTCCGCCGGGCACGTCTCCGGGACTTGCAGACACACTGCGCGCAGCGAACTCTCATTATGGGCACCAGAACGGATGGGACTTTCAATTCGTGTTCTCGAAGATCGGGAAGGTCGACGCAGTCCCTGCCAGCGATCCTTGGCCCCGGTGGGCGAGTGAAAAGAAAAAGTGAGGAAAGCAGCTCCGGTAACGCCGCTATAACTACGACGCGCCGCCATGGCAGAGCGCTCCAAGGCGCTCTACGTTAACTTGTTGGAAATAAAAGAGAGCGGCTAAAAGCAAAACCGAGGCGCCGAGGTGTGCGTTCCCTCCGTCTGCGCCGCCGTCAAGGATGTTCCACCGCCCGCGAAAAGAGTTTACAGGCGCAAGCCCTTGCAATCCGCCAACTCTCTGATAACGTGACGACGGCCCGCGGGCAAAAGGAGGGCCGAAGTGGGGTTGGGAGAGCTGGTAACCATATTTGAGGCTGCGGCAAAAGCGGCCGCGGCCACGGTGGAGCGCTGCCCGCGCACGGCGCAAGCCCTTGGCGCAGCGCTCGAGCGCGTCACCGCGCCGGGCGACGCCATCGTGTTGGCTCCGCCGGCGTATCTGCCGGCCGACCTGCTCGCGCCGTTTCAGGGATCGCGGCGGGCGATCGCGAATCCCACCTCGGACGAGCTAGCGACCGCAGACGCCGGCATCACAGAGGCTTTCGCGGCGGTGGCGCGCACGGGTACGATCTGCGTTTCCCTCGGCGCGGGGCTCACCGGGCACGCGAGCCTGCTGCCGCGGCTGCACATCGCGCTGCTGCCCGCGGAAACGATCGTGGAGCGGCCGCGGGACCTGTTTCGACAGGAGTGCCTGGGCGGGCAAGGTCTGCGACTCGATTTCGTATTCATCACCGGACCGAGCGCCACCGCGGACATGGGCCCGCTGGTGCGAGGCGTGCACGGCCCACACCGGCTGCACATCATCATTCTCGAGTGAGATTCGCATGCACTCGCCACAGCCCACAACCGGAGCGGAAGAAAGCCCGCGCGCCGTCGCCAACAAGAGTTCCAAGGACCGCTTCCTGCGGGCCATCCGCATGGCGTTGCGCATCGAGAGCGCAGCGCTACAGCGCAACACGCGCACATTCAACCGAAACCGCTATCGCGCCGTCGGCAACTTACCCGATTACAACGCGCTGAAGGACGAGGCGCGGGCCATCAAAGAGCGCTCCATCGCTCAACAGCCGGAGCTGCTCGAGCGATTGCAGCGGGCGGTCCAGGGACGGGGAGGCCATTTCTATCTCGCGGCGAAAGCCGAAGACGCTTGCCGGTATATCCGCGACGTCTGCGTGCGGCACGGCGCCAAGCTCGTGGTGAAGGGCAAGAGCATGACTTCGGAAGAAATCCACCTGAACCACGCGCTCGAGGACGCCGGAATCGAAACGGCTGAAACCGACCTGGCGGAGTTCATTTTGCAGGTGGCCGGCGAGCAGCCCTCGCACATCATTGCGCCCGCCGTTCACTACACTCGCGAACGCATCACGGAACTTTTCAAGCGCAAGTTCCACACCGACGAAGCGCTCGACACCGGCGAGGAGCTTACCCGGTTTGCGCGCGAGCGCCTGCGGCAAAAATTCCTGCACGCCGACGTGGGAATCTCGGGAGCGAACCTGATCGCGGCGGACGCCACGCTGATGCTGGTGGAAAGCGAAGGGAACATCCGGATGTCAACCACGCTGCCTCCGGTGCATATAGCGGTGGCCGGCGTGGAGAAGGTGATCCCCAGCCGGGCGGAAATGGGCGTGTTTGTGGAGTTGCTGGCGGCCAGCGCCACCGGGCAATCAATGTCGGTCTACACCAGCATTGTGGCGCCACCGCTGAAGATGCCGGCATTCGCCTTGGAAGGGAGGGAGAAGCGCGCGCAAGAATTCCATTTGGTGCTCGTTGACAACGGGCGCCTGAAGATGCGCGAGGACCCGGTGCTGAAGGAGACGCTCTATTGCATCCGCTGCAGCGCCTGCTTGAACTCCTGTCCGAATTTCCAGACGGTAGGCGGGCATGCGTTCGGCGGCGAGACTTATTCGGGCGGGATCGGCGGAGCGTGGGAAGCAGGGACCGGAAGGCTCGAAAACGCCCGGTTCAGCGAACTGTGCACCGGGTGCTCGCGCTGCGTTCCCCAGTGCCCGGTACGGATCGACATCCCTTGGCTGAACGAGTCGCTGAGGGAGCGCCTCAACCAACTCGAAAAACCTTCGCCGGCGGGAGCTGCGATCGGCCTGCTGGCGGGAGCGGCCAGTGCGGACCGCCGCGCGCCGCTCGAGAAACAATTCTTCGGCAATTACCATTTCTTCGCATCGTGGGGAACGCGGCTCGCGCCTTTGTCGAACCGGCTTTCGCGGCTGCCGTTGAGCCGTGCGCTGATGGAGCGCGTCTTCGGAGTGGACAGGCGGCGCGCCCTTCCGCCATTCCCGCAGAAGCCGCTCCCGCAATTGGCCCGGGAGCGGAAACGGACCGGCACGAGCCGCGGCGTCACGACCGAGGCCATATTGTTCGCCGACGTGTATACGAGCTACGGGCACGCCGATATCGGCATTGCGATGCTGGACGTGCTCGAGGCCTTGGGCGTGCAGGCAAGCGTGACGGACGTTCTTCCAGACGGCCGGGCTGCGCTCTCGCAGGGAATGATCGCCTCCGCGCGCCACCAGGCTCGAAAAGTCGCGGAGGCGCTGTCGCTTCACGCCGGCCAAGGGAAAGCGATCGTGGTGCTCGAGCCGAGCGCGCTAGCGCTCTTCCGGCGCGATTACGCGCACCTGCTGGATAACGCAGCGCTGTTTGCCAAGCTGCGCGATCGCAGCTACGAACCGGTGGAGTACGTTTCGAAAATCCTGCGGGATCAGCGCTCAGACCCGCGCCGCTTCTTCGATTGCGCGCGAGCGAGCGCCGGGACGAAGGTGTTCTACCACAGCCATTGCCAGCAGAGGACGGTAGGCAGCGCCGCTGCCACCGAGGAACTGCTGCGTTCCGTCGGGTTCGACGTAATTACGTCGTCGGTCGAGTGCTGCGGGATGGCGGGCAGTTTCGGCTATAAGAAGGACTACTACGAACTCAGCATGGCGGTGGGACAAGAATTGTTTTCTCAAGTGGCTGCCGCCGAGAAAGATGGTCCGCGCACCTTGCTCGCGAGTGGAACGTCGTGCCGGGAGCAACTCCAGGCCGGGTTGGGACGCCACGCACTCCACCCGATCCAACTGCTGGCGTCGTGCCTGCCTCGGAACCCCTGACGTCCGCGCAACGTGGCTTGGCGCCGGAAAGCACGATGCGCCCGGAGACAGGGAGTTACGCTCGCTTGGCGCCTGAGTCTGCGGAAGGCTTGCCGGCGGCAGTTTCGGGAATCGCTTCGCCGTGGACGAGTCCGACGACGGCACGATTGAGGCGCGAGCGAACTTCGTAGCGTTCGTTGGCTCGTGTGAGGTAACGGACCACGACGTTGATGTTGCTATTGAGGATTGACGGCTGGACGCTCACCGTCGGCGCAGCAGAAAACGGCCGCATCGTGCTGTCGGACGTCACGTGCGTCCAGTCCTGTTCGGCGAGGGGCGCGTTTTTCTCGGTTTCCTTGGCCACAAGCTGCCGAATCTCCTCGGCGATCGCATAGGCATCCTTGCCTTCTGCAATCTGCACCTGCAGCTCGTCCCAGAACCACTGACCGGACGTGGAAAAATTGAAATAGTGGCCTTGGATGGCGAAGCTGTTGACGAAGGTCACCTTGCGACCCGTCGGATGGCCCGAGTTGGACAAGTTTCCGGTTTCGAGTAACACCGTGTGCAACGGTCCGACCTCCAGGACCTGTCCTCCCACGCCATTGATTTCAACCCAATCACCGGGCCGGATTCCGTTCTTGCGCATCAGGATGAACCAACCGAAGAACCCCACGATGAAGTCCTGGAGCGCCACCGTCAATCCAGCGCCTGCAAGCGCCAAGCCAGTGGCCAGTTGACTCGGCGAGCCGAGAATCAAAATGAGGATCAGCGCCACTCCCAACGCCTCCATGGCGAGCACCACCACGGTGCGCATCGCACGAAGCTGCCGCCGCTCCGGCGCCAGGTTGGAAAAAAATCGATGCACCCAGGCGTTGGCAAGGACGATGAAGAAGCAGATCAGCAACACGCCCAGGAGCGACTCGAGCAGCCCGTGCAGAAATGTTCGCTGCCGCGTTTGCACCAGGGCAAGCCACTTACCGTAAGTGTCGGCGAGCTGTTGCTCGGTTTGGATGCGGTTATCGAGCTCGATGAGGATCTTCTTGTCGTTCGAAAGATGCTGCAACAGCGGCAGGGCCGCGGGCGCTGCCTTCGCTTGGTCGGTCGCGGAGTTGTCGCTCGCGGCGGAAGCTGCGGAGGCCGCCGGATGGGGGGCATGCATTTCGGATTCTTCGGCCGTCACTTGTTGTTTCAGGGCGTCGTGGGTCTGAGCCAGCGCGTGGGCGCCGGCCAGCGCATCTCCCTCCGCTTGTCGAAGAAGCTTCGCTTTGGCGCGGAGAGAACTCCAGGCGCGGAACTGGGCCACGATGCTGCGCGACTGCGGAGTCTCCACGGCTCCGGCGGCGCCGGCTCCCGGTTGAACGCTCTCGCTATGCTGAACGGACGCCTCATGCTCGTCGAGCAGTTGCTGAACCTTGCCGCGCGCGTCTCCGCCCGCTCGCACCAGATCCTGTTGCGAATCCTTCAGCTCGTCCTCGTCGAGACTCGTTTGCGCCTGCGCCAGCTCGAGTTGTTGCGGGAGAGTAGCAGCCGCGGCTCCACGCGTCTCTTTCACCTTCTGAGAAAGCTGCGCAACCTGATCCTTGTCTGCTTTCAGGCGGTCTTGTGCTTCCTTCACCCGCTTGGCCAGTTGCTGTGTCTCCGGAGTCAGCACCGGTGGGCGCTGACCGGCGTCGAGGAGGGCGAGCGCAAACGCAATGTCCACGGAACGGTCTCCCAGACGCGTGGCATCCTGGGCGTATTGGATTTCCTCCGAGGTCACCGCAAGCCGGCTAATCTGCGTTGCCGTGTCCAAAGGACTCGTATCCACAACCACCGCAGCCGGATTCGAACCCGGCTGAGAACGCGATGCCCGATCGGAGTTTCCCCGGTCCCGAGTCAGCAGCACCCCTGCCAGTGCGGCGGCCGCCAGCACCAGCAAGACCAGCAGAATTGCTCTTCGCGCAGCCTTCATCCACTTTCCCCAGGTGTGATCTTAATATAGGCGACGGCTCAAAGGAAAACGGCGCCCTCGGCGCCAAGCCCCCTCGCGGCGCGGCGCGAAAACCGAACTATAGGGCCATTTACTTTTCCAATTCTCTCCGTTAACGTTTCTATCCCGGCCATTTCATCCAGCCTTGGCCCAAAGAAATCACTGCGTTTCATAAGGAGCAAATCATGGCCACCAAGCCTCGTCAGAAAAAATCGCAAACCGCGCTCGGTCACCCCATCCGCATCGTCCCCTTGTATCGGCCTGAAGCCGCGGCACCAGCCGTCGCACCGGTTGCCGCTCAGCTCACCTACCGCAACGGTCCGCTGCTCGCGGCCGCGCAAGTCTTCACGGTTTTCTGGGGCCCGGCCTGGCAGCAGCCGCCGCAAAGCGATTTCGTAGGTCGCATCAACCAGTTCTTCGATTTCATCCTCACCAGCGCACTCCTCGACCAGCTCGCCGAATACAGCGTCCCCGGAAAAAAGATCGGTCACGGCACGCGCATCGGAACCACCACTCTCGTCACACCCGATCCCGGCAGTTCCGTGCAAGACAGCGACATTCAAAAAATGCTCCAACAGGAAATCTCGGCCGGCGCCGCCCTTCCGAACCCCACTCCGAATACCCTCTATTTCGTCATGCTTCCTCCAGGGGTCCAGGTGATCCAGGGAGGTAGCGCCTCCTGCCAGGCCTTCTGCGGCTATCACGATGCCATCAACAACATTTTCTACGCCGTCATGCCGTATCCCGGATGCTCGGGTTGCACCGGCGGGCTCGGCGTCTTCGACGCTCTCACGTCAACCACATCCCACGAACTCTGTGAGGCCATTACCGACCCGATCCCCGGGGAAGGCTGGTACGACGACAACAACGGCGAGATCGGCGACATCTGCGCGTGGAAGACCCGCAGCCTGGGCGGCTACACCATTCAGCTCGAATGGTCGAACAAAGCTTCTTCCTGCGTCTGAGCCGTCTCTCGTTGACTTGCCGGCGCACGCGGCTTAAGATGCCCGACAGTGTCTGATTTCCATCCAATCCCCGGGCAGAGCGTCTCGCACTATCGCCTTTCAGAAAAACTTGGCGGCGGTGGGATGGGTGTGGTGTACAAAGCCGAGGACACACGGCTGGGCCGCAGCGTGGCGTTGAAATTCCTGCCCGACGGATTGGCGCAAGACCACCAGGCTATCGAGCGCTTCCAGCGCGAAGCGCGGGCCGCCTCCGCGCTCAATCATCCCAACATCTGCACGATTTACGACATCGGGGAATACGAGGGGCAACATTTCATCGCCATGGAAATGCTCGAAGGGAAGACGCTCAAGCACCGAATCGCCGAGCGACCCGTGGAGACGGATGAGATTCTGGATCTGGGCGTGCAGATGGCGGACGCGCTCGACGCGGCACATGGGAAAGGAATCGTTCATCGCGACATCAAGCCCGCCAACATTTTCATTACGCAGCGCGGTCAAGCCAAGATTCTCGATTTCGGGCTGGCAAAGCTGTCGCGCCGAGCGGTAGGAGAGGCGGTGGGGGCTGCGGTTACAGCGGGGCCGACGGTGACGGGCGGCGCGAACGACCAGTTGACCAGCCCCGGCACGGCTCTCGGCACGGTGGCTTACATGTCACCCGAGCAGGCGCGCGGCGAGGAATTGGACGCGCGCACGGATTTATTCTCCCTGGGAGTGGTGCTGTATGAGATGGCCACCGGCCGCCAACCCTTTGCAGGGAACACAAGCGCCGTGGTCTTCGAAGCTATTCTGAACCGCGCGCCCGCTTCTCCGCTGCGATTGAATTCCCATCTCCTGCCCGAACTCGGGCAAATCATCGAGACGGCGATTCAGAAGAACCGCAATGCGCGATACCAGACGGCGGCAAAGCTGCGCGAAGAATTGAAGCGCTTGCAGCACGATTCAGGTTCGGGACGGACCGCAGTGGAAAAAGGGGCGGAGAAATCGCTGGCCGTGCTCTATTTTGAGAATCCGGGCGGGGTGAAAGAGGACGAATATTTCCGCGACGGCATCACCGAGGACATCATCACGGAACTTTCAAAAATCAAGGAGCTGTGGGTGCTCACCCGCTCGGCGGTGCAGGCGTTTCGAGACAAACCCGCCACCGCCCCTGATGTGGGCCGGGAGCTTAACGCCGCTTACGTGTTGGAAGGCAGCTTGCGACGCGCCGGCAACCAGCTTCGGATCACCGCCCGCCTGGTGGAGACGCGCACGGCCCGCTCGGTGTGGGCGGAACGCTACGACCGAAAGTTGGAAGATGTTTTCGCCATCCAAGACGAGATCGCGCAGAGCATCGCGAAGGCTCTGAAGGTGGTGCTCACCGAGGACGAGAAGCGCGCGATCGGCAAGGCCCCGACGATCGACGTGCAGGCCTATGACTATTACCTGCGCGGGCGGCAATACTTCTATCAGTTTCGGAGCAAGGGCTTCGACTTTGCGCGGCAGATGTTTGCCCGCGCAATCGTTATCGACCCCTGCTACGCGCGCGCTTACGCCGGCGTGGCCGATTGTTGTTCGTTTCTATACATGTACTTCGAGCCGGACGAGGCCAACCTGCGAGAAGCCGATGGTGCGAGCCGCAAAGCGCTGGAATTGGACCCGGAACTCGCAGAGGCGCACGCTTCCAGGGGATTAGCGCACCTGCTGAATAAGCGCTACGAGGAAGCTGAAAAGGCGTTCCAGACCGCCATCCAATTGGACCCCAAGCTATTTGAAGCTTATTACTTCTACGCCCGCGCGTGCTTCGGCCGGGGCAGACTCGAAGAAGCAGCGCACTGGTTCGAGGAGGCCTCGAGGGTGAACCCGGAAGATTACCAGTCTCTGAACTTGCTGGCACAGACCTTCACTGCCCTTGGCCGCAAGGCCGAGGCTCTCGCGACCCGCCAGCGCGCCCTGCAGATTATTGAGAAGCACCTGGAGTTTCATCCGGATGACGCGCGGGCGCTGTACATGGGAGCTCCTGCGCTGGCGGACCTGGGCCAGCGCGATCGCGCTCTGGAGTGGATCCGTCGCGCCTTGAGCATCGATCCCGAGGATCCGTCGATTCTCTACAACGTCGCCTGCTCGTACGCGCTGTTGGGGCAGACGGAACTTGCCATCGATTGCCTCGGGAAAAGCCTTTCGCGCGGCGAGTGGTTTAAAGGTTGGGCGGAACACGATTCCGATCTCGACTCGCTGCGCGGTGAGCCCCGGTTCCAGTCTTTCCTGAAATCATTGTAAAACGTCCAATAGCCTTCGATGCCGGAGACGCCTGGGCCTGCGCAGTGTGATAGCCTATTCACGAACCCCACTCTGGGGCTGTAGCTCAGCTGGATAGAGCGGAGGTTTCCTAAACCTTAGGTCGGGAGTTCGAATCTCCCCAGCCCCACCAGACTTTCTCTTTTGGTTTCAACCAGATCCCGTGTGCCTGGAGCAACCGCGACGAACGTGGGCGATGCCGGCCGTTTTAAAGATGTGATAATTGAAGCAGCTTTTCCGGGTCGGTTTTCCGTCTATGATTTGCACGATTGATTGAACTGGATGAATCTCTTCAGACTCGGAACGTCAAGGTAAGAATGAGACAAAGCGGCTTTACCTTGGTTGAATTGCTGATCGTGATCACGATCATTCTGATTATCGCCGCGATCGCCATTCCGAACCTGCTGCATTCCAAGATGGCGGCCAACGAGGCGTCGGCGGTGGGCACGCTTCGCACCGTCTCCACTGCCTCGATTAGCTACTCTTCCGCGTATGGCAACGGCTTTGCGCCCAGCCTGGGTGTGCTGGGCGGGAAGGCGGGAGATACGAGCGCCACCTGCGACGAGGCGCTTCTTCTCGACAGCGTTCTATCCAATAACGGTTCGGGGAACACCATCACCAAGAGCGGTTACAGCTTTGTCTATACGCCGGGCATCGCGCTTTCGATCAAGCCGGCCAGTTGCACGAATGCAGGCGTGAGCGCATGGCAGATGACCGGCGTGCCGCAGATATTCGGCACCACCGGGCAGCGCGGTTTCTACGTTGACCAGGGCAATGTGATCACCTTCACCACCGACGGCAGCGTGCCGACCAACACAAACACCCCGCTGCCGCCTTATTGAGTCGTTCCAGTATCACCCGACCCCCCTCGATCAAGTTATCTACTTGACCTACGGTCGCGCCTAATGCGAAGAATCGTACCTGAGCACGGGAGATCACCACATGGGCGCCAACCCCTCGAGTTCCCTTTCTAACCAGGCCAGCGAACCCAGGCGAATCCTCAAGATCTTGGAAAGCAATTGGCAGGCCGAGATGCAGGGATACTACACCTATGAAATATTGGCAGAGCGCGAGACGGATCCGCCGCGGCGCAGCGCATTCCGCAGTCTCGCGGATGCCGAAAAGCACCACGCCGATCTCTGGGCCGATCGCATTCGCGCATTGGGAGGTTCTGAGCCGATCTATGAAGGATCAAAAACCGGCGAAGCCGACACGGTTGCCAATCGTGTAGGTGGTGTCCGCATGGCGTTGCGACGGCTGGAGCTGGACGAGAGCCGCGACATCGCAAAGTACGCCAAACAGCTCAAGGATCTCGGCGACGAGCCCAGCACCAACATCCTCAAGCAGGTGCTGGAAGATGAACGCGAGCACTACCGGATCCTCAGCGGTCTCATCCGCAATCGGCGGCCTATTCCTCAATCTTCGCCCGAACAGGCCCGGCAAGCGCTCGATGAGCTCCTGGCCTCGAGACAGCAAGGCCATCCGAGAGCAGCGGGCTGGATCGGAGACGCAATCTACGGAGTCAACGACGGCCTCGGAGCGATCTTCGGGATTGTTTCCGGTGTTTCCGGGGCGACGCTGGGCAACAGCAAATTCGTAATCATCGCAGGAGTGGTGGGCATGATTGCGAGCGCGCTTTCGATGGGTTCCGGTGCGTATCTCGCGGCCAAAAGCGAGCGGGAAATCTATGAGGCGGAGTTTTTGCGTGAGCGCGATGCCGTTGAGTACAACGAATCCGAAGCGCGAGAAGTTCTTTCCCTCAGCTATCAAATCCGCGGGTTGCCTCCGGAAGAGGCCGACCGTTTCGTCGAGCACCTCGCCCACGACAAGTCCCAGCTCGTTCGCGCGCTGGCGCAGGAACGTTTGAACGTAACCGAAGACGGGCTAAGGAAACCCTGGACCTCAGCTATCTCGGGAGCCCTCTCGACAGCCGTGGGCGCCGTTATTCCCATTGTTCCTTTTTTCTTTTTAAGCGGCTATCCCGCGGTCATCTGCGCCGCCGTTATCTCTCTCATTGCCCATTTCGCTGTCGGCGCCGCCAAATCGCTGATTACCATCCGTTCTTGGTGGTCGAGCGGACTCGAAATGACCTTCGTGGGCGCGCTCGAAGGAGTGGTCACATATTTGATTGGAATCGTAATTGGAAGACTTGCTGGAGCAGGCGCCTAGTGGCGTTCCGACTAATTGCTCCGAGTTTCGTAGCGTCAGGAAGCAAGGCGCTGTTTGAGGCAGGGCCTGACGTTGTATTCCAACTTGGGAGCTGCATCGATCGAGGATCCCGGTCGCTCCACCGATTGCTCGCTGGCATCGCACCGAAAACAACTGTATTCTGAAGGTTGCTATGGCCATGCGCCGCAGGACAGGTCTGATCGTGGGTGGAATCGCCGCGATACTTGTGGTCGCGCTTATTTTCGTTGGACCCGCACTTATTAAAGTGGATCGCTACCGGCCCCAGGTGATCTCCTACCTCGAACAAAAAACCGGAAAGCAGGTCGAAATCGGGCGGCTGGCACTCACGTTTTTCCCCGTATCGATCCACATTGATAATTTCGGCGTGAAGAACCCTCCCATATTTCCGCCCGGTTATGTCGTCCAGGTGGCGCGGATCGATGCTGAACTTAGCATTGGTGCGCTCCTGCACCGGCAGGTGGTCATCAAGTCGCTGGTACTCGAGGATCCGGTCCTGAATATGACTTCGGACCCCGACGGCCCGTGGAACTTCGAGAATCCACAAGCAAAGGATTCACAGAACACGCTTCCTCTCGGAGTGATGTCGAGGGTGCAAATTAAGCGGGGGCAACTGATCGCGTCGAATCTTCTGCCATCCGACGCGGCGGGTCCGATCTTTTTCGAAGCCCACGAGATCTCCTGTGACCTGGAACAGGTGAACCTGGTGGGAATCGTGAATCCTTCTTCTTCCTCGATGGATGGCCAGGGCAGCCTGAAGGCGGGTCTTCTGCGCTTCGGCGCGATCGAGGCAAGAAATGTGGATTCCAAATTGCGCTTGCAGGCGAGGCACGTTTATTTCACGGATGTCAAAGCGGAAGTTTATCGCGGAAGCGTCGTGGGTGACCTCACCTTTGACTTGTCGAGCAAAAATGCAAGTTTTGGAACCAATGCGCGATTGAGCGGAATCAATGTGGCACAACTTCTGGCGGCCTTCCCAAACGGCGGTGGAAAGATGACCGGGAAGATGGAAGGAGACGTAAAATTAGCGGGAGAAATCGCGCACTCGCTCCACCCGCTGGCGGGAGTGCACGGCGCCGGACACGTGACCGTGCGCAACGGCCAAGTGCCGAGTCTGAAGCTCAACGCGAATTTGATGAAGCTGGCGCATTTCAACGATCTCGGCCCGGCGAAAAATGATCCTTCCGCGTTTAACGTGATCACCACCGATCTGGAGCTGGCCAATCAGCGGATTTCGAGCAGGGTGATAGACGTTGATGGCTACGGAGTGGATGTGGACGGCTCGGGCAGCGTCAGCGTGTCAGGCTCCGACGAGTTGAACTATCGTGGGTTGGCGGAGATCACCACCAAGGAGAGCTTCTTCACCAACACCATCGCCCGGCTGTCCGGAGCCACATTAAAAAACGGTAAGCTGCAATTTCCCTTTCGCATCGGCGGAACGATCGATAACCCGGTATTCTCCAAGGGCAAGGGCGATAAGGACGTAGACGCTGCACAAAAACATCGGTGAGGGAAGATGCTAGAGTCTCGCTCACTGCCACCGCAGCTCCAAAACCCTTTCTCGAACTCGGAACCATGGTCAGCCCGTTCATCCGGTCAAATACGCTGACCTGTGCTGTATGGGACTGCATTCCCTCGGGTGCGCTGCCATCATTCGTGTATGGCTAAGAAGAAAGCGAAAAACGAGTCCGAGAAAGCATTGCTTGCCAGCGTTACGAAGGAAATGGCGGAGCCGCGCATGGCCCACTCAGCCCGCGCAGAGAGCGCAAATAAGGTGACACCAACGGTTGACGATCCTGTTCGGAACTCCAGGACTTCGAGTCGGCATTAGAATTTTTCGAGCAGCTTCTCCACTTGGCCGATTTTCTTTTGGACCTTCCCGGCTATCTTTTCACCCGTGCCTTTGGCTTCCAAGTCGGGATCGTTCGTCAGTTTCCCTGCCTTCTCCTTTACCTTGCCCTTCACTTCGTGAAGCTTGCCTGCTACCTCATTCTCAGTACTTGCCTTCATCTTATAACCTCCTTTAACAATATTTGAATTCTGCCCCGCGGCGAAGCGCCCTTCGGCTTGACCGCGCGCCGCAAACTGCGTGCTGCGAAAATCTCGCGCTCCGCGAACAAGTTTTAAGAGTCGCTCATTCGCGGGCGCGTCCGTCCTGTTGATACCTGGGAGGCGTTAGTTTCCGCGCCAACGAGAGTATCCCCAGCCCCCACCACCGAGCAAAAACAAAACTAGAAGAACGATCAATACGGTTTCCATGTGTTTCTCCTCACTCGCCAGAGGAAGCTGATTGACTCGCCCTACTTCCTCCGCAGACAGCATGATAAAAGAAACGAAGATGGATATCTGTTCATATGGGAACACATCCCTCGTTTTGTTTGGTTTGGGGTGGCGCGAAAGTTGCTCCCTGGTAGCGGTGCAGTCTAAAGGGCCGCTGTCCTAAATTGAACATCATTGCTTCGGTCTTAATGACACGATGGGTTATGCCTAAGAGATTGAAGCGTTTCAGAAGCTGAAAAGGAGATTCCCATGTTACTCCTGATTATTGTTCTACTGCTCCTGTTTGGTGGGGGTGGCGGCTATTACGGGTATTCGAGATGGGGAACGGGCGGAGGTTTAGGAATCTTCGGGACGGTCGTGCTCATTCTCCTGGTGTTGTATCTGTTTGGGGGATTGCGTTTGTAAATAGGGCGACAAGACCTCCGCGCGGCCGCCTTGATCTATGAGGCGGCCGTGAATGTCACTTGGACGTGCCGGCTGTGGCTTTCTCCAAAGGACGTGGCGTGGCCTCATTCAGTGCTGTTCAGTGAATCTTCCAGCGGCCACGACGGCTGCCCTGGGTAGGCACAACATGAATAGACAGCTCATTTTTCGAAGCATCGTGTTGCTTGGATTTGTTCTATCCCTCGCGGGGGTCCTGTCGGCGCAGAACACGCCCGATAAGAAATTGGTCGTGAACGGGAAAACTATGGCCGGAGCGGTCCGGCAGATCGATGGCCATTCCTATGTAGATATCGAGACTCTGGGTCAAATCACCAATGGAACGGTCACATTCGAGCCGAATCAGATCGTATTGACAATGCCTGGCTCCTACTCCCCTGGCCCGAACCCTGACGCCACACCCCCGCCAACCACGCAGCGGCTGTCAAGGGGCTTTGCGAGCGCAGCTAACCTCGCTGTGGCGGAAATGAAAGAATGGAAGGGAGCGCTCGCAACAATGGTTACCTTTGGGTTGGCTGCTGGTGGGGGGTGGGCTCAGGAATATCATAACCGTGTCGAGACGAGCGTCACGCAAGCAAGCGTAGCGGCAACAACCGAATCAGACCGCAACGCTCTTCAACTGCTCAACAATGAATTTGCCACTCTGGCGAACTGGGCCAGCGATATCGTTGCAGAACGCCAGGCCCTGAACGGTGCCAGGACGGTGGATCCGAACTCCCTGCAGAACGATCGAGTGCTGGCGAAAATCTCGGACTGCGGTCGGTTTCTGAATTCCATGCTCGTCAGCGGCGCTTTCGTCGACAGCGCGAGTTGTCACTAGCCTTGTACTCCACGGCTCTAGAATAAAGATCGGCCCGTCACCAAATCCTGGACCGGCGGAAAATTCCCCTCGGCGTTGAGCTGGTTGTCCGCCACCTCTCCCGCAAGCAGATG
This sequence comes from uncultured Acidobacteriota bacterium, assembly GCA_963781005.1. Lineage (GTDB taxonomy): Bacteria > Acidobacteriota > Terriglobia > Acidiferrales > UBA7541 > CAWADX01. The sequence goes on along the minus strand of CAWADX010000001.1, from coordinate 1,952,058 downwards.
CGAATACGCGGCCGGCGCGATCATGGCTGCGTTGTCCGTGGAAAGCGCCCGGCTCGAAAAAAACACATCCGCTCTCAAAAGTCCTATAGTCCTATTTCGATTTGCGAGCGAGCGTTTCGGCCGTGAAAGCCGCAAGCCTTCTGAAGACCGGCTCGGCGAGCGCTTCCCTTTCTTCGGGTGGAAGTTTCAAGTGCCGCTCGACTTCCGATTCCATGTCCTGAAGTTCTTTCGAGGGCGCGATTTCCGCCAGTCGCCGGAAAAGCATCTTGTGGGCTCGCTTCCGTTCCATCACTTCCAGTCCATCCAGTATCTGGCGATGCGACGTTCCCTCCCAAATCGCGAGAATCATCGCTTCCCGAAGCCAGCGTTCCGCGCCATACTCGGCCAGCACGCCCAGCCCGCCGTGCACTTCCATGGCCCACTTTGCCGTATCAACCGCAAACTCGGCCGTCCAGTATTTCGCAAGATGCGCCACCAGCCGAAACAGATGATAACGATCGGAGTAAGGCGGCCGCTCCATCCACACGTCGTTCAGGAGCTCGACCGAATCCCACGCCAGCGCGAACGCCGATCGAAGCGCATTCAGCCGATTTTCGAATTGATGACGAAGCAGCGGATGATCGAGAATTCGCTTGCCGAACGCGGCGCGGCGCTCGGCATACGAAAGCGCATCCGCCATCGCGCGCTGCGCCAACGCGACACTCACTACGCTGTTCGCCACGCGCGAGAGGTTCAACACTTCGAGGATCAGATAAATTCCGGAGTCAGCCGAGCCGAGCAGGTAGCCTTCGCTGCCTTTCAGCTCTACTTCTCCGGTAGGAACAGAGCGGGTTCCAATTTTGTCCTTCAGCCGCCGGACAAAATAGTTGGGCTGACCATCATCACGGTATCGCGGCACCAGGAACAGGGCCAGCCCGCGCACACCCGCCGCAGCTCCTTCCGGGCGCGCAGCTACAACGGCTAACTCTGCGCCGGCATTGCTCGCAAAATATTTGTCGCCCGTCAGCAGCCAGCCATCGCCCGCCGGCCGGGCGATGGTCTCGACGGCGGCTCCCAAATCCGAGCCGCCTTTGATCTCCGTCATCCACGTGGCACCCTGCCAGACGGAATCGTCCTTCCGCGAGAGTTGGGGCAGAAAGCGAGCCTGCAATTCGGCGCTGCCATATTTTGCAAGAGGCACCGCCGTGCCGAGTGAAACGGTGTAAGGGCAGCAAATCCCGGGATCGTGGAACGAAATGTCGTAGATCAGCAGATACGCGGGGATCAGCGATTTTTCTTCCAGAGCGCGCCAAACGACTCCGGAGCGGTAACCCCTCCTCAAAATCATTTGATATTCGCGAGGGTAGAGAATTTCATCGACGCGTTTTCCGACACGATCGAACATCCGCAACCATGGCGTTCCTGCACGGTCGATTGCGTCCGAAATGGCTACGCCTTCGCCCTTCCACCAACCTTCCTCGGCGTCGAGCACATCGCGGTGCGGGAACTCTTGAAGCCTGCTCTGCAGAAAGCTCAGGGGTGAACGGAGTGCGTTGAGACCTGTCATTTCAGCGCATGTTAGGGCCGCAGCATGGGCGCGTCAACCATTTCAAATGGGAGCAGATCGAATGGATCGAACGCGCGACATCCCGGCTCCGGGTGCGGCAATTTCGTCCAATTAGGCGGGCTTTCCAACCTTTGCCGTTCGCTGTTTATCAGCTTCTATTCGCGCGGATTCGGCCACACGGGGCTGCGCCATTTCTTTTGTGATGCTAGCAAGAAGTGCTTTGTCAGATTCTTTTTTGGATTTCGTTTTTGCCATGCTCGTCATGATGTCATCAAGCCCGGAGCAATGATGTTCACTCTGAGACAGAGAAGTTAACATTACAGCACATCCGATATTTTGGATCGATCACTCCGCGCTAAGGCGATTTCAATCCCACTGCGCGGACGATTCCGTTCCCCTCGTCATGGCCCACGATCGCAAATAGAAACCAAGTCGCAAAGGTGTTCAGAATTGGACAGACGCCCGCCTTCGTCGCCGCTAGGATGGCTCCTGGCTGGAAGCTAGACGACTGCTGTACATCTCAAATCGAATCTTCGGAGGTTAAGGATGAAACTCAAGATCGCGATGGCATTTCTTTCGATATTCATGATTGCGGGTGCTACCGGGCTGGCCGCGGGGCAGGAAAAAACGACTCACAAGAAAGTGCGGACGCTCTCGGGCTGCCTTCAAGCGGGCGACAGCGAGCATGAGTACAAGCTCACCACGGCCAAAGGCAGCACGTGGGAGCTCCACAGCGACGCGGTCAAGCTCGGCGAACACGTCGGTCATACGGTCACGATTACCGGTGTGGTCTCCAATGCCACAGTGCACGGCGTGAAGGAAGACGTGAAGGGCGAGGCAAAAGAGCACGGCATGGATAAAGACTCCACCGAGCACGGTCACATGACGGTAACGGATTTGAAGATGGTTAGCGATAGTTGCACGAAGTAACGCTCATCAGGACGCCGTCCAAAGAATTGGATGACACATCCCGATAAACGCGCATCTCGGAAACTAGCTCGGCCGGTTTCCGAGATGCCGACTTTTTATTCCGAATGTCTCGAAACGCCGTTTCGGGGATTTGCTTCCGGTTGAGTCTCAGTTGGCGCCGCAGCTTTTCCGATCCCACGAGTTCATCGAGGCATGTCTGAACGCAGTCTTTAGTTTTACAAGAGCGTTGCGTATCGCTCTCCTGCCCTTGTATTTGATTCCGCCCGAAACGCGCTTTTCGGAAGATGGCATACTCGATGCGCTCCCTTCGAGACAGACAGCTCAAGCCTCGACGTGTTAGCCTGTTCGGGGACACAGGACGGAGAGAAATCCCGGATCATCGGCCGAACCCTTGCGGGAGAGCAGCGATGTCTTCTTTATCGGCGGGGAAACACGCGGGCTCAGGCGCGACGAGTGAACAACCGGCGGTCGCCGAGCCTACGTTTGCCGAGCGCGCGCGTACCTTGGTGTACCTGGGCCGCATCGGCGGTCTCTCGACGCTTTCACGAAAACAGCACGGTTTCCCCTTCGGATCCGTGATGCCCTATGGGCTGGACGACCACGGGCATCCTGTCTTCCTCATCAGCACGATGGCCATGCATACTCAAAATGTGCAGGCAGACCCGCGCGCCAGCCTGTTAGTGACCCAGCCGGACACCGGCGGCGATCCCTTGGGGGCGTCCAGGGTCACGTTGCTCGGCAATGTTCTGCCGGTACCTGAGGCGGATGTGGCGGAGGCGCGGCAACTCTACCTGGCGCGTTACGCCAACAGCAAATACTGGGTGGACTTTGAAGACTTTTCCTTTTACCGCATGGACGTGGTGGACGTTTACTACGTAGGTGGCTTTGGGGTGATGGGCTGGGTCTCCGCCTCGGAATATTATCGCGGGCAACCTGACCCGCTGGCTGACGCTGCAGCCGACATCATCCAGCACATGAATGCCGATCACGCGGATGCGCTCGTGCTGCTTGCCCGGGCATTTGCTGGGATTGAATCTCAGGAAGCGGCGATAACCTCGGTCGACCGGCTCGGCTTTCACGTGCGCTTGAAAACCCCCGATGGCACGCGTGGTGCCCGCATCGCATTCTTGAGGGAAGTGAGCAGCCCGGCGGAAGCCAGAAACGTTCTGGTGGATATGGTGGCGCAAGCGCGGCAAAGGTGAGCAACCGTGCGACGCTCCCGATGGCAGGTCCCGCTGCCCGATAAGCGTGGCAGCATGAATGCGGCTGGCGTATACTCAAACGCAAGTTCGTCATGCAGCAGATGAAGAAAGACGAGCCATGGGTAGGAGTGTGACAATGACGAAGAGACTGCTGGGCGTGCTGTTGATGACTCTATTCTTTGCAAGCCTGAGCTACGGACAAACTCTAGCGCCGGCGGATCGCGACCGCGCGCTCAAGTATCTGCAAACCACGAAAGAAAATGTCCTGGCTGCAACCAAGGGACTTTCGGAAGCCCAGTGGAATTTTAAACCCGGTCCGGACCGCTGGTCGGTGGCCGAAGTGATGGAACATATCGCCGCGGCGGAGGACCTGCTCTTCGACCTCACCACCAAGAAGGTGATGAATGCCCCTCCTCGTCCCGACGGCGACGACGTTAAAGCCATCGACGAAAGCGTGCTGGCCAAAGTTCCCGATAGGACCGTCAAGCAGCAAGCTCCGGAACCTTTGAGGCCGACGAATCGCTATGGCTCTCCGGACGCAGCGGTGAAGCATTTCGTCGAGAGTCGCGACAAAACCATCGATTTCCTGCGAAAAACACCGGACCTGCGCGCGCACGCCATTGACAGCCCGTTTGGCAAGAAGCTGGACGCCTATCAATGGATCCTCTTCATCGCAGCACATAGCGAACGCCATACGAAGCAGATCAATGAAGTGAAGGCCGATCCGAATTTTCCCAAGGGCTAACTAGGTTTCTGGTTGAGATGGCGTCGCAGTGTGTGACGAACCTTTCGGCCCCGGGGGGATTCGCTGATCGGCGTTATAATGCATCCAATAAGAGGTGAGAAGCGAAGATTCGTAATGGGGGGACGAACATGGCACAACCACAAATGGGTCGGATCACCTGCAGTCAATGCAACGCTTGGTACAATTCGGAAAGGGAGCTGCAGGAGCACATGAAGACGGCTCATCGCCAGCGCGGCTCAGAACACGATACAAAGCAAGACATTCAACCGCGCGAAGAGCAGAAGCCGCCCAATTCGTGAAGGCAGCTCAGGACAGCGTGGTTCCGAACGCGCCGGATCCCAGCCTGGTGATTAGACGGTCGCTCCCGCTCCGGTAGTCACTGAAGATACCGGATTCTGATGTGTGCCCATCGTTCTTTCTAGATTCCTATTCCCGGAATCTATTTCTTCCGCGCTTCTTTTTCCAGCGCCTCCAACTCCCGGGCTAGTTGTGTGGCCTGATCCCGAAGCCGGCGCAGGCGCTCGGCGAGTTCGGGTGAGCCTTGCCCAGTGGCCGCCGGAGCAGGGGCGGAGGTTGCTGCCGCGAGAGTGGGCTGGGCCGGCCCGGGCCCGCCCGTTAGCTCGGCCAGGGCCTGCCCGAAGGTATCCCGATAAATCAGACGGTCACCCATGGCGAGCACAACCTTCTTGAGCTGTGGCATACGGGCTTCGTTGGCCTGAATGTAAATGGACTCGACGTAGAGGAAGCCCCCACTCACCGGCAGAGCGATGATGTTTCCGCGCAGAACGCGCGAGCCCTGCTGGTTCCACAGGCTCAGATCCTTGGAGATGTTCTGGTCCTGGTCGATGCGCGACTCGATCTGCATGGGGCCGTACATCAGTTGCTGTTTCGAGAGTTGGAAATAAATCAGGTTCCCCAATCGATCTCCGTCGCAGCGGGCAGCCATCCACCCGATCAAATTATCTTTGCCCCGCGGCGTAAACGGCAGGATCAGCAGGAACTCTGGTTCCTTCTCGCCCGGCAAGGTGGCCACTACGTAAGTGGGCTGCATGGGCGCAGGTTGTCCGGACTGGCCGAGCAGGCTGTGCGCGATCTCCCAGATGTCTTCCTTGTTGTAGAACACCTGCGGATCGCGCATATGAAAAACACGGTAAGCCTCGCTCTGCGTGCGAAAAAGAACCTCGGGGTAGCGGGCGTGCCGGCGCAGGTCGGGGGGCATTTCGGAAGCAGGCCGGAATAGTTTTGGGAACAGGTTCTCGTAAACCTGGATGATGGGGTCGCTCGGATCGAATACGTACAAAGACATTTTCCCGGTGTAGGCATCCACCGTGGCCTTCACCGCATTGCGAATGTAGTTGGCGCCTTCGTCCAGCCCGGTCACGGGAAGCGTCGCCGAGTAGGGATGCGAGAGCGAAGTCGTGTAGCCGTCCACGATCCAAACCAACCTGCCGTCATCGGTAATCACCAGGTAGGGGTCGGGGTCCCAGTGCAAGAAGCCGGCCAGGTGCGCCAATCTTCCCTGCACTCTGCGGTAGATCATCATGCGGCTCTGGCCGGTAAGGTAGCCCGTAAAAATAATGCTCGGCTCACCCTCGGATATCGCCGCGGCCGTTTTCACCAGAAAAGAGCCGACGGGAAACCCTCCCGTGCCCTGATAGGTCGAATACTTGTTCTGGTCGCCGGAAGGATAATCGAACTCCTCGCGGGCGGTGTGAACGAACACCGGATCCTGGCTGCTCTCGCCGTAGTAGATCTCCGGCCGTGTGAGCCGGAACCCGGGAGACTTGATTTCGGGCGGGGCGTTTTCGATCAGCAGCACCGGCAAGCCGTCGGGCGTAATCTTATTGACCTCCGATACCACCACGCCAAAGCCGTGCGTATAAATGAATCCCGGATTGATCCAGCTCTGGCGCGCCTCGGCGGATAACTGGCTGACGTCGATGTCGCGTGGCGACAGCAGCACCTGCTTGATGCGGCCGTCGATGAAGTAGCGATCCACATCGGTGGCGGGAAAAGTGTAATACGGGCGCAACGCCTGGATCTGGGTGATCGTCGCGTTGTAGGCGCGCAGGTCCCAAAGACGAATGTTATCGAGCAGCGTGGCGTCCTGCACCGTATCGACCGTCTCTCGCCCGGAAGCAGTGAACGGGCGTTCCGTAGCATTCCGATTCAGGCCGAAGGCCAGCGTCGTAGCCTGAATATGACGCTCGATGTACGGTCGCTCGATCGAGATCTCATTCGGTCGCACGTAGACGGCGCGAACGATCCCTGGCACAACCAGTTGCAGGATAAAAAAGGAGAAGACAAGGCCTATCGCCTTCTTGTATCTCGACGTCCAAGCCAGCGGGATCGCCGCTAAAACCACGATCATGAGCAGCCAGCGCAAGGGAAGCGTAACCTTTGCGTCTACGTAATCTGCGCCGGTCATGAAGGCGTGAGAGTCGAAAAGAAGATCGTAGTTGCCGAGAAAGACCCAAGCCCCAAGACCCAGCAACAGAATTAAGGAGATTGCGCGGACGAAGCCGGTACGGGTGGCGCCCGGCAGCAGCAGCGTGTGGAGCCCCAGATCAGCGGCGCTCGGTGGTCCGCCACGCAGCCATAACTGCCATCCCCGGGCCGTGGCCCAAAAGACTAGGGCGCAAAAAATCGCCAGCACAAACACAAACCCAAGCACTTCCGAATAGAAAGGGAGGTCGAACAGGTAAAACGGCAGAGCGCGCGAAAAAACCGGGTCCTTCCAGGTGCCCGGGGGCAGCGTGATCCCTCGCGACCCGAAGAAGCGCATGATCGTCCAGTAGTCAATCGAGGCCGAGGCGAATAGTATCGCCACCACGGCCAGCCCCACCGGAACAATCAGCCGGGAGTACACCCGGAAATCCCGACGGCGGACGCCGGCGAAGTGCTGCCCCCGCGCATGAGCCACCCACAACGCGATGAAAGCCACCAGGGCGCCCGCAGCGGCCGGGGCGATGCTGTACCACAGCATGCTGAACCACGTCTTGACCTGTCCGACCTCTTTCCACCAGTTGTATTCGATGATGAAATTGGCAATGCTGCTCATCGAGGCCAGGATGAGCGCCAAGAGCACCGCCAGCAGGATCAGGTTACGAATCTGTGAAGGACGCATAAACGGAATTTTTCAATTTCAACTCGATCTTTGCGCAAGAGCCTCGACGGAATGCTTCGCTACCGCAGACCCTTTGCCGCCGCCAGCATCTCCTCGCCGCGCGGTCGCACGCGAACGTCCTCGGTGAAGTTCACCCAACGCACCACTCTCCCCGAGTCCACCAGGAACTCTGCCGGCCGGGCGATGTCTTGCCCGTAAGGTCCGCCGCCAACGTGCAGCAGATTATAACGGCGTATGACCTCCGCGTTTGGATCGGAAAGCATGGTGAACGTATACCCTGCCTTCCGGCACAGATCGCGCGAGACTTCCGGCGGGTCCACGCTGATCGCCACCGGCCGGATGCCTGCCGCCTTGAATTCGGCTAGCTCTTTTTCAATTCCTCGCAACTCGAGGTTGCAGAACGGTCACCAATATCCACGATAGAAAACCAGCAGCACACTCTTAGGCGGAATGGCCTGCGAGTCGTCGGGTGCTGGTGCGAATAGCTGGGTCAACGAAACCGGCTGACCGCTTGTGTCGGCCAGCGTGAAATCAGGAGCTCTTTGCCCCACCTTCGGTGCTGCCGCGGAGGCTGGGATTGCCCGGGCCTGGAAGAACGCGAAGATCGTCACGCCCACCAGCAGCAGCGAAACCAGAGCGAGGATCGAGCTTAGAATCTTGCCGCGATAAACTCCCGGTTGCCCGAACGCGCGATTCAGTCCCCGCGACAGGAAAATAAGCGCCACCACGGCCAGCAGTACGCTCAGCCAGGGTATGGCCCGCTTTCCGGGAAGGTTGATGAAGAAAACCGCATTCGACAGCATCGCGCCTAGGGCGAGCAGAAACCCCCACCACAGAGCCCAATTCCGGCGGCTTTCGATCGTGTCTGGCATGACGGCGGACAGTGTAGCAGACTTTTTCCGATCGGGCGGGAACTGGCGCTGGTCGGCGCGCGGCGTGGATCACGAAGTTTCGCCGTTGGTATCTCTTTGGGTCTCAACTTTTCGCCTCGGTACAACCCCGCGCGCGGTTCCAACATCGGTCCTAGGAGCCGGCAACGAATCCAGCCACCGCGGACCCGAAAGTTCGGGCCGCTTGCCGCAGGGAGGCACACATGTTGTGTAAGTTCACGCAGGGGAAGTCTGCGCTGCTCGCGTTTGCGCTGGGTGGCGTCTTGATGCTTGGCGGTACCGCGCCTGCGCAGGCCCGTGACCGCGACGACAAATGCTCCGAGCGCATCCGCAAGGCCGAAGAGAACCTCCGACGCGACATCGATCACCACGGCGAACACAGCCGTCAGGCGGAGAAGCGTCGGCATCAGCTCGACGAGGCGCGCGAGCGCTGCCACGATCGCGGCGATCACGACCGCGACCACGATCACAACCGCTAGTTAAGCCCGCGGTAGCCCGGGTCCCGCAACCTTAGACTAGGCCTGTGGGTTGCGAGCATTCCGGGCTACTGCTGTCATCCTGATCCCGCCCTGCGGGAGAAGCATCTGCCTTTCCTTCTCCCCTCCTGGACATCCTCCCTCCTCTTCTCCACAGGCGCAACCACATCAGTCTCATTTGTTTTTGGCATGGATTGCGATATACATTCGCAGGCTCGATGAGGTGCCTCGGTGAGTCAACAGCCTCTGGGACTCTTGAAGCAGGAAGAATGGGACGCGTTCATCGCGTACGCGAGCGAGGATAAGGAGGCGATTGCGCGACCCCTTGCAGAAGCCCTGCGGGCAAAAGGTCTGCGCGTGTGGTATGAGGAATTCTCGCTGAGGGCGGGAGATAGCTTGCGCGAGTCGATTGACCGAGGGATGTCGCGCTCAAGATTCGGCGTGGTGGTCCTGAGCAAACCGTTCTTTGGGAAGCACTGGCCGACCAAGGAGCTGGATGGCTTGGCGACGCGCCACGTGGGCGGAAAGAAAGTCATGTTTCCCGTGTGGCATGGAGTTCGTTTCAATGATGTGCGCTGGCATTCGGTAATGCTGGCAGACCGCCTTGCGCCAAGCACCGATAAAGGGCTGGAACCCGCGGTGGAGCAATTGTTGCGGGCATTCCCTCCCCCGGTGTCATCCTGAGCGAAGCGAAGGATCTGCTTTTCCTTCGTCCCTCCTAAACCTTCCTCTACCTCCTCCACTCCCCCTGGACTATAATCCTGGCTGCATTGCAGCCGGAGGAGCCTATGCGTGCGGATCGTGTGGAAGTTTCATGGGATGCGGACAAATCCAAGTGGCTGGTTCGCATTGTAACGGGCGAAGAGGTGATTCGCCGTCATTGCGGTCTCCCGAAGGACGCGGACGAGCCGTCGCTCCGCTCCGCTGCCCAGAAACTCGTCCAGGACGAAGGCTATGAAGCCGATATCGCGAACATAACCATTCGTCGTTAGCCGGCCTTCATCCCCTCCTGGACATCCTCTACTTCCCTCCGTTCTCCTCTGTCGGATCGCCTGTCTTGTGCTCTTCAATCTGGAAGCGCAAGAACTTATGGACTGCGCTGATTGACTCTTCATCGGGCGCGACGATGACCACGCGCCCTCCCTTCGCCGTCTCCTCAAAGGAATAACGGATTTTCTCCCGCAGTCGCTTCATCTCTGGCACTCCCGGGGGCACTGTATCGTGCACAAACATGGGAATGTCGAAGTCGCCGTTCGCGAAGGCTTGCGCGATGTGCCTCAAATGTCCGCGAATGGCATCGCGATCGGCGGCGTCCGCCGGATCGTTGGCCTCCACTTGGATCACGCCACCGTCAGGCTTCATAAGGAAATGGTGTGTCGTAGCGGATTGGGAAAAGCCCATGCCTTTTTCGCCTTCGCCGCGCTCGTTCATTTGCGAATGGGCGTCGTGCTTCGCGCCCTCTTCGCCCTGCGCTTTCATGTGGGCATCGTGCAAAGGACACATCGCTTCGGAGCTTTCCGGCTTCTCCTTCTGCCCATTCGACGGCTGCTGAGCCACTGCGCGGGTGAAGGGGAGAATCACAAAAACTGCGACCGCGAGAATCATTTTTGCCGTTGTTTTGCTCATCGGTGCCTCTCCCGTTTGTAATTGCCGCGAGCCAGAGCGTTCGCGCGAGAGCTTCGCTTCTGGCGGGTCGGGTGAGACGCAGCAAACGCCTCCAACAATCCGGCACGCTGGCCGCGAGGAGTCTTGCGGAGCAGGCGGTCCCATCCGGCGAGCGTGTTACGCAACTCGCGCCGATGGGACTGCAGTTCGCGGAGTTGAGCTTCGACACTGGCCAGCTTTTTCGCTCCCAATGTGCGAACTCGATGGCAGGGTACCCCGCCGCGATCGCGTTCGCCGAAGATGCCGGCCAGCTCCTTCACCGAAAAACCGATCGAGAGCGCGCCGCGAATCAGTCGAACGCGAAGCAGTGCCTCCGGAGGAAACAGGCGATAGCCCGATGCCGAGCGCGGCGCGGAACGCAGCAGGCCCCGGCGCTCGTAATGGCGCACCGTGTCTGCGCTCACGCCCGCCAGGCGTGCCAGCTCCCCGGAATACAACGGCCGGCTTGGGGAGGCGCTTCGTCTCACGGGATCAGCCTAAAGGCTGGAACCGGTTCCAAGGTCAAGCCAAATCCTCGCATCCTCACCATCCTAACCACCCTCACCCTCCTAAGCATCCTTTATATCCTCACCCTCCTCCGTCCTCCTGCGCCTCACCTTAGCCGGTGTAATGCCGATCCCGCCCTGCGGGAGAAGCATCTGCTGTTCTCTTACGCTGTCATGCTTGAGCGAAGCGAAGCATCTGCTTCATAAACCCTGCTGTCACCAGGGTGTAACCCTGGGGCTGCAATTGCGGGTGCCGCCTCGATCGTATCGACTCTTTTTCCATTCGCGCTGTTTCACCCGCGCGAGCTGTCCGCTTTGCTCGCGTCCACGGCGTACAATGGCTGCACGCAGGAGAACCTCAGCGTGACCACGTCCTAGGGTGAAGTAGCACAGGCACTCTTGCCTGTGCAGGTCTTGACACCTAACGTTCAGGAGTTTGCGATGGATTCGGTTTTCTTGCTGTGGCACGTTCATGGCGTCGATGACTCTGAAGATGAAAAGTTGATCGGTGTATATCGATCGGAAGAAGACGCCAAGGCTGCTATTCTGCGGCTGAGGACGAAGCCAGGGTTTGCACAAACGCCTGGCGGATTTACTTATGACCGATACGAGTTAAACCGAGATCACTGGGAAGAGGGATTTACACAACTTGATTGAGAACTGCAGATGGAAAGGCAGAATTTAGGACTGCGGTTTTTCGGGCGCGCCTTTCGTTGAAGAATGCTGGCCCTGCTTGTCTCCATCCGCGCTGTTTCACCCGCGCGAGCTGTCCGCTTTGTTTGCATCCACGGCGTACAATGGCTGCACCCAGGAGAACGCGTCCCGGGATACGGAACAATCTGGGTGTAATTAGGGCGAAAAGGCCGCTGCAGCATCTTTCCAAGCAACGCAAGTTCTCGCGTGTCGGCGTTTTGGAGGACGATTTCCTTACCAGCCTCATTTGCTTTAGACATGGGTTGCGGCATACATTCGCATGCCCGACGAGGAGCGACATGTATAAACAACCCCTGGGGATTTTTGATTCTGACCTTAGTGACAGCTTTGACACCCGCTACCTTCAGCGCTGCCCAGACTCAGGACGACGCTGCGATCCGTAACCTGGAGTGATTCGTTCTTCCCTCCTGACCCTCCTGACCATCCTCACCCTCCTTTACTGTTGCGCAGAGATAGAGTTAAAATCGGGAATTCCGGTTTAATCAAGGGGGGACTCGCATGACCAGGAATCGCTTCGTGGGTGTTTGTTGGGCGGTGATCGCGTTGACGGCCCTTGCCGTTGGTCTTCAAGGCCAAGAGAAGAAGGAAAGCGCAGCGACACACACAATCGTGCGTTTGAGCGATCTGAAATGGACACCCATTATCAAGGGATGCGACCTTGCGGCGGTTTCTGGCGACCCAGACGCGGAAGGAGCGCCCTTTGTGCTCCGCATTCGGTGCGCCGACGGCACAAGAATCCCAGCCCACTGGCATCCCACGGACGAGCACTTAACCGTGCTCAAAGGAACTTTCTTAATGGGAATGGGCGAGACGTTTGACAATACGAAGCTGCGGACCATGAACGTAGGAGATTTCATAACGGTGCCGAAAGAAATGAGGCACTTCGCAATGGTTCATGGCGAAAACATCGTGCAGATTCACGGCGTCGGGCCGTTCAAAGTGAACTGGGTCAATCCCGCCGAAGTCCTGCCCCCGGACGCAGCGCCCAGCAAAAAGTAATTAGGCTCCAGTTTGGGGCGAGAGCAGACATCCTCTGCCTCCTCGCCCTCCTCACTATCCTCACCATCCTGTCTCCGTCCTCCTCGGCGTCTTACAGGCGCAACCACTTGCATCTTGATAACTTTCTAGTAACGTGGCGTCCGGGACTTCCCGCCACGGCGGACTGGCCTCCACGGCGGACAGGCCCGCGGGCAGGGCGGCCGGCGTCACGGCGGGCTGCGGCCGCTCGCATGCGCTCGAGACTGGCGGGAGGATCGTCAGGGTTGGGCGGGGGAGTGCCGGGATAACAAGGAAAGGTGCATTTTGGCGTCGTCCGATAGGTTGACTAGGTCTATGGTGGTGAATGGGCCTTGGTTGTCTCGAGCGCCTTTGCGGCATCTGCAACCATCCCGACCGCGAAGCCATCGAGTTCGACTTCCTCCATTGGCGCAACCCTGAAGACATCTCCTGCGAGCACCACATCCGCGGAGGGGCGTCATTGTCCTCGGGGGGCCATTGGCCCTCGTCGTTGAGGCGGTTGTACTCCCGCAGGGCGCGGAGGATGCCAACGTCGGTGACGCTGACTTCGTCTACGCGCTCGACGAGGCGTTCTAGTACCGCGCGGGAGTTGCGCCGGCGAAGGGCGAAGAGCCCGGTGGCGTGGGCATGGCGGTAGATGGAGGAGCGGTCAAGAAGACAGCCGTGTCCCTCAAGAAGACAGTCGTGTCCCCAAGGAGGGCACCGCCGAGACCTCAGACGACCTACTCCTCGAGGCGCCAAGAACCGAGCGGCCCGCATTGCCCCCAGCCCCATCGCGCGCCCTGCCCTCAGCCCAGCCCCGCGAGCGGGCAGAGTCTACCCAGAGTCTGATCGACGCGCCCGCCTCGCCGATTGCTGGCGGGCCTCCCACCCGCCGCAAGCGTCCCGGCCCTCGCCGCCAGCGGCGCCTTACCCCGCCTGCCTCGCCGGTCCCGAGCGCAACACTCCTAGAGGCGCCAAAAACAGATCTCTCAGAAGTGGCAAGAGGAGCCGAGGGCAGCGCCGCCGAGGGAATTACAGTCGAGGGGCCCGCCAAGGAGCGATCGTGGACCTTCTGGCCGATCGGACGCTGGCGCCCTCGCTTCTGGCCAGGCGCGCCTGCGGAAACTGACGAGCTGGAGGACTCCTAGAGGACTCTTAGAAGCACTAAAAAGTAAACTCCCGCGGGAGGAAGGAAAAATGAGCCCGTTTCTAATCGAAACATCAACGAGAGACGCGCGAGCGCATGTCACTGAAAATAAAAGAGATGCAAATTTCTAATCGCAACAAAACTGTACCCCACCAAGAGCGAGGCAGGCACGGCAAAAAATGACGCCGGCCAACGAACCATCACGGCCCGCTTTGTAGGAGCTGCGCAAATTCGTTCAATTCGCTCGTGTTGAGGTCGGAAACAGCCCAGTAGGTCATGCCCCCTCGAGTCCAGTGCAGAATATTGTAGCCGTTCCGCACGATCGTCCTTTGTCCGGAATCCTGCGCCGCCGGCCAGATGAAGAGATTGATGAAATGTTTCCGACGCTGATAAACCAACGCCGCCACCGGCCGGTCTTCCAGATAGTCGAGGCGCCCGCCCACCAGCGGAAACCCTTGGCTGCTCAGGTCCTGAACCGGAGGTGAAAAATCGAGTTTGCCATTGAACCATGGCTTCACCGTGTGCTGATCGGTGGACGGCACATCGGTAAGATGGCTCGCCATCAACGAGCGCACATGGCTGGATAGAACTTCCTGCGCCAGCAGGTCCTCTGAATGTGTGGCTGACCAGGGTCCCAGCCGCACAATGATCACCGCGAGGAGCGCCATCGAAGCGGCAATGCCCATCAATCCCCACGCGGGGCGCCATCGCACTTGCCACGGAATCTTGCTGGCCGCCGGTTTCGGCTTCGCCCCTTCCGCTTCGCCGAGCGCAGCCCGAATGCGGCCGGCCAGGTGCTCCGGGGCTTGATAGTAGAGAGAGCTGGACTTGATTGCGGTTTGCAACGCCTGGTTGTTCTTGTAAACGCGCTCGCAGCGGGGGCACTCCTGCAGGTGCTGTCCAATGTGCATGCTCTGGACCACATCGAGTTCGCCGTCCAGGTACCCATGAATGAGCGCAAGTGTTTCTTCGCAGCTCATTTCAGCGCTCCTCCTTCGCGGGATGCATCAGTTGGTGCTGCAGGCGCTGCCGGGCCCGGGCCAGACGCGACATCACCGTACCCGTCGGGACACCAGTGAGGTCGGCAATTTCTTTGTACGACATGCCTTCCAGCTCGCGCAGGATGATGACCTCTCGAAACTCCGACGGCAGCGCTTCTAATGCCTCCCGGAGCCGATCGGCGTCCGCGCTCTCCAAGACCAAAGCTTCGGGACTGCGCGAAGCATCTTCCATATTGTGAATCGCTTCATCGAATGGCGTGGTTAGCTGTTCCACCCTGTTTTGCCTCAGCCACGTGTAACAGGTATTGCGCACGATCGTGAGCAGCCACGCGCGGCTGTTCCCACCGTGAAAGCCTTCGATGGACTTGAAAGCCCGCAAACAGGCCTCCTGTACGAGATCTTCCGCATCGTGAACGTTGCCCACCAGCCACCGCGCCAGGTTATAGGCTGCGGAAAGGTGCGGAGCCACCACCTCATCAAACTGCGTGACTTTCGTATCCTCGGCCAACCGCTTCCTTTCCCCAGCTAAAGTAAGACTGATTCTCTACCATTTTTATTCCCGCCGCAAAAAATAACGTGCCCCGGGGAATATTTCGTGCACCCCAAGGGTCTGGACGGGTGGATGCGCTTGAAAGCGCCCTGGAGGCAAATCATGACCGACCCCAACAAGGACAAGCTTCTGCACGACCACAACAACGATGGAATCGATCGACGGGGCTTCTTGAAGTGCATGGCATGGGCCGGCACGGGAGCCTTCTGTGTGATCCAAGGCGGAGTTCTGAAGTCCTACAGCCTCAGCCGCCTTTCCGAGATCGGAAAGAAAGAGGCTCAGGGAGAACTGAGCTTCGTCCAGATCAGCGATAGTCATATGGGATTCAACAAGGCCGCGAATCCGGATGTTGTCAGCACTTTGCGGGCTGCCGTTGAAAGGATCAACGCCCTGCCTACGCGGCCGGAATTCATGTTGCACACCGGCGACATCAGTCACCTTTCCAAACCCGAGGAATTCGACACCGTCGACGAAATCCTGAAGGGTGCCAGTGCCAAAGACGTGTTTTATGTTCCGGGCGAGCACGACGTCCTGAACGATGACGGCAAACAGTATCTCGAGCGCTACGGCAAGGCAACCAAGGGCGCGGGCTGGTACAGCTTCGACAAGAAGGGCGTGCACTTCATCGGCCTGGTGAACGTGTTGAACCTGAAAGCAGGGGGACTCGGGACTCTCGGCCAGGAACAGCTCGAGTGGATGGAAAAGGACGTGCGACAACTCTCCAAGAGTACCCCCATCGTTGTCTTCGCCCACATCCCCCTCTGGAGCGTTTACCCCGAGTGGGGTTGGGGAACCGACGACAGCGCCCAGGCGCTGACTTACCTGAAGCGGTTTGGTTCGGTGACCGTTCTGAATGGACACATCCACCAGACGATGCAAAAAGTGGAAGGCAACGTCACCTTCCACACCGCGGCTTCCACTGCTTTCCCTCAACCTCAACCCGGCACAGCGCCTTCCCCCGGTCCCATGAAGGTGCCGGCGGAACAACTGCGGAGCCTGCTTGGCCTGACAGACGTGAACTATATCCGAGGCAAACATGCCTTGGCCGTTGTGGACTCGACCTTAGGGTGATCCTGAAAAGAAGAAAGAGAAACACGTACGGTTCTCAAATACTTCAAAAGGAGAAAACAATGAAACGAGCTTCATGGATTCTCGGTTTGGCGGCTACGGTTGTGGTTGCGTTCGTCTTACTTGCGGCGGAGCAGAAGGGTTTGCTCGCTAGCGCACAAGATAGAGACGCATCTGGCGCCGAAGTCAAAATTGACAACTTCAGCTTTGCACCCGGAACGGTGACGGTGCCTCTGGGAACCAAAGTCACGTGGACCAACCGCGACGACATCCCGCACACGGTGGTCAGCGATGACAAAGTCTTCAAGTCTAAGGTTCTCGATACGGACGAGGCGTTTACCTACACGTTCACCAAAGCAGGGACGTATGCCTACTTCTGCTCCATCCACCCGAAGATGACAGCCAAGGTGGTGGTGCAGTAACGGCGGAGCGAAATGCACCCTTTCGACATCAAATCCGCACTGCTCGCCAAACACGCGCAGCACGTTGTGCTGATCCACTTCCCCATCGCACTGTTTATTGCCGGTGTGGCATTCGATTTGGTCTCGCACTGGACCGAGAAACGCACCCTGGCCGCCGCGGCTTATTACAACCTGCTTGCCGCGGCGGTTTGTTCGCTACCGGCAATCGCAACCGGCCTCCTCGCCTGGCAATGGCAGCTCGAAGGACAGCGGCTCAAAGGAATCTTGCTACTCCACTTGACGTTCGGATTCTTGTCGAGCGCAATGATGTGGTTGGTCTGGTGGGTGCACTTCCGCGCGCGCCGCGAGCCGCAACAGCGTTTGCCAGCCTACCGCTTCCCGATAGAACTTGTCGGGGTTGCGCTCGTCGCTTTGACCGGGCATATCGGTGGATTTCTGAGCGGCGTCAACGGTCCCGGATAAAACTTCCGATTCACGAAGAATCAGTAAGAACTTGCCCGTCGCCGAAATCTGCGCGCGGCGTATAGCACCTTTTCCCATGGTTCGATCCCGAACTGCGCCGCAACCAATTCCAACGCGTCCACGCCTCGGTCTGAGCGCCGCACGGGGGTTTTTGCTTCTGGATCGAGTTTCGAGCACAATAGAGGCGTATTTGCTGCGAGGACACTTCGTTTTTCCCTGGACCCCTTATGAATGAATCCGCTTTGCATCTTCCGTCT
The DNA here is from genome assembly GCA_963781005.1 of uncultured Acidobacteriota bacterium. Taxonomy (GTDB): domain Bacteria; phylum Acidobacteriota; class Terriglobia; order Acidiferrales; family UBA7541; genus CAWADX01. Next base: position 1,934,372 of record CAWADX010000001.1, on the reverse strand, counting down.
CCGGCTGGACTCGAATGGGCGCATCCCCTCGTTCGAGAGTGGTTTGTAACCAGATTCAGCACGCCCACCGAGCCGCAAGAACAGGGTTGGCCGCATATCCTCGCGGAAAAGACCACACTGATCTGCGCTCCGACAGGTTCCGGCAAGACCTTGGCCGCTTTTCTAGCCTGTATCGATCGGCTGGTGCGCAAAGCACTCGCGGGTGAACTCGAGGACAAGACCGAGGTCTTATACGTCTCGCCCCTGAAAGCACTCGGAAACGACATCCAAAAAAATCTGGATATGCCGCTGGGCGAAATCCTTCTGCTAGCCCGCGAGCGCGGATTTCTGATGCCGGAGATCCGCACCGCTGTGCGGACGGGCGACACCTTGATGCACGAGCGCCGCGCGATGCAGAAACGGCCTCCACACATCCTGGTGACGACGCCGGAATCTCTCTACATTTTGCTTACGGCGGAAAAGAGCCGCGAAATCCTGCGCACCGTGAGGACCGTGGTCGTGGATGAAATCCACGCCATTGCCGACGACAAGCGCGGCGCGCATCTTGCCGTTTCTCTCGAGCGGCTCGATGCTCTTACCGGGCATCGTTCCACGCGCATCGGCCTTTCCGCCACACAGAAGCCTATCGAGCTGATCGCTCAGTTTCTGGCAGGAAGCGACCGGCCCGCACCCGTCATCGTGCAGGTGCCCCAGCGCCGCCAACTGGATCTCGCGGTCGAAGTGCCCGCCAGCGAGCTAGGCGCCGTAGCGTCCAACGAAATGTGGGAGGAAATCTACAAGCGCATCGCCGAACTCGTGCAACAGCATCGCTCCACGCTTGTCTTTGTCAATACCAGGCGTCTCGCGGAACGTGTGGGACACCATCTCGCTTCCTTACTGGGCCAAGATGCGGTTGCTTCGCACCACGGGAGCCTCTCGCGCCAAAGGCGATTGGCGGTGGAAGGAAAGCTGAAGGCAGGCGAAATTCGCGCGTTGGTGGCCACGGCGTCCCTCGAACTGGGAATCGATATAGGCACCGTGGATCTTGTCTGCCAGATTGGCTCGCCTCGCTCGATTGCCGTTGCGTTGCAGCGTATCGGACGCGCCGGCCATTGGCGAGGGGCGGTCCCCAAAGGCCGCTTATTCGCCACAACGCGGGACGAGTTGCTCGAGTGCGCCGCATTGGTCCGTTCGATCCGTCACGGCGAACTGGACAGTATCCTGGTTCCCGAATGTCCTCTCGACATCCTCGCCCAACAGGTGGTTGCTGCATGCGCGGCGGAAGAATGGCAAGAAGATGATTTATTCGCTCTCGTTCGCGGCGCGTATCCCTATCGAAACCTGGCGCGAGCGGAATTCGACGAAGTGATTGGGATGCTCTCGAACGGCATTGCGGCCCGGCGCGGCCGCTACGGCACGTACCTGCATCGCGATCAGGTGAATCAACGTCTGCGCGGGCGTCGCGGGAGCCGCCTGGCTGCCATCACGAGCGGCGGGGCAATTCCCGATAACTCCCTCTACACCGTCGTCGCGGAGCCGGAACATATTGTGGTGGGCACAGTCGATGAAGATTTCGCCGTGGAAAGCCTGCGCGGCGACATTATTCTTCTCGGAAACACTTCCTGGCGCATTCGCCGCGTCCAGTCCGGATCGGTCTCGGTGGAAGACGCAAAGGGAGCGGCTCCTAATGTGCCCTTCTGGCGAGGCGAAGCGCCCTCCCGCACCGCGGAGCTATCGCAACAAGTGGCCCAAGTAAGAGAAACGATCGATTCTCTTACAAAAGGCGTTCCCCCCGGTGTTATGGGGGGAAGCCCGTCCCCAGCGGGGGCTGCCATCGATTGGCTGATGCAGGAATGCGGGCTGGACCAGGCCGGCGCCGAGCAGGCGGTGGAGTATGTCGTGGCCGGCCGCGCCGTCCTGCGTGCCGTGCCCACGCAGCAGACCATCATCGCCGAGCGATTCTTCGACGAAAGCGGCGGCATGCAGCTGGTGATTCACGCGCCGTTTGGCGGGCGGATCAATAAGGCCTGGGGACTGGCGTTGCGAAAGCGTTTTTGCCGCTCCTTCAATTTTGAGTTGCAGGCCGCCGCCACCGACAACGGTTTGAATATTTCCCTCGGCGAACAGCACAGTTTTCCTCTCGCGGACGTATTTCATTTTCTCCAGGCGGCGAGCGTCGAACCACTGCTGATGCAAGCCGTGCTAGCCTCGCCAATTTTTGCAACACGCTGGCGCTGGGACGCGGGGCGCGCGCTGGCGCTTCTGCGCTTCAGCGGTGGAAAGAAGGTGCCTCCGCCAATTCAACGCATGCGCTCGGACGATCTTTTGGCCGCTGTATTTCCCGAGGCGCTCGCCTGCCAGGAAAACACTCCCGGCGACATTGCGATTCCGGATCACCCGCTGGTCCGCGAGACGATGAAGGATGCCCTTACCGAGGCGATGGACGTCGAAGGGCTCAAGGACATCCTGGAGGCGATCGCCGCAGGCCGGATCCGCTGCCTTGCGGTGGAAACGCCGGTTCCGTCGCAGTTTTCGCACGAAATCCTGAATGCCAATCCCTACGCGTATCTCGATGACGCTCCGCTCGAAGAGCGTCGCGCGCGCGCCGTGGAAATGCGTCGCGTCTTGCCCGAATCCGTGCTTTCGGAGATCGGCCGCCTGGATCCGGCGGCAATTGTGGAAGTGCGCCAAGAAGCGTGGCCCGACGTGCGTGACGCGGATGAACTCCATGACGCGCTGCAAACTCTCATTGCCCTTCCAGGACTTCCCGATTCGAGCCCGCCCTCACAGATTGGAGATCGAGAGGGCGGCACGCTTGCGGTCCAAGACCTATGGCGGAGATCAATTCCAAAGTGGACCGAGTACTTTGCCGAGCTGGTTTCCGACCGCAGGGCGGAACGGGCGTTCATCGGAGATCGGATCTATTGGGTGGCAGCGGAGAAAGCCGCGACCTTTGCTGCGATATTCCCCGCGGCGCGTTTTGATTCTCAGCTTCCAGGGGTGGAAACGCACTCGCCCTCGCGGGAGGACGCTTTGTTCTCCTGCATCACCGGCTGGATGGGCGCGATCGGTCCGGTTACCGTGGCGGCCCTGAGCGATTTTCTGGGTCTCGCTGCAGCGGACCTCGAAAAAACATTCTTGCGTCTCGAAGCCGGGGGCTCGGTGCTGCGCGGACACTTCGCGGGTGCTTCCGGCGAAGAAACCGAGTGGTGCGACCGGCGTTTGCTGGCGCGCATTCATCGCTTGACTCTGGGGACACTGCGCAGCCAGATTCAACCGGCGACCGCAGCCCAGTTCATGCGGTGGCTGCTGCGCTGGCAACACGTGGCCCCAAGCACTCAACTTCTCGGGGAGCGCGGCACGCTCGAAGTGCTTCAGCAGCTTCAAGGCTTCGAAGCCCCTGCCAATGCGTGGGAACGGCAGATCCTCGGAAGGCGAATCGCGAATTACGATCCGAAATTCCTCGACCAACTTTGTCTGACAGGAGCGGTGGGATGGGGGCGCCTCTCGCCGCATCCCGCAACGCTGGAAGATGAGAATAGTATTAAGAGACGCGTGGTGCCCACCAGCGTGGCTCCCATCGCATTCTTCATACGGGAAGACGCTGACTGGATGATTCCGCAGCATGGCAATCGCGGTCTCGAGGAACCTCGCGGGCTGAGCCAAGGCGCACGTGAAGCGTTGAACTATTTGCGGCAGCACGGTGCGTCGTTTTTTGCGGACCTGGTGCGCGGCACCGGAAGACTGAAGGCGGAAATCGAAACCGCCCTGTGGGAGCTGGTAACCGCAGGCACGATTACGGCCGACGGCTTCGATAACATTCGCGCGTTGATCGATCCCAAGCGGCGCGCCGGACAAGGCAAAGGCCATCACGCGCGTCCGCGGCACAGCGTTGGCCGCTGGTCGTTGCTTTACGAGGGACTTTATGGGGGACTTGATGCGGGCCAAACCCCTGAGCGCGCTCGAACGCTCGAGGCGACGTGCTGGATGCTGCTGAACCGGTACGGGGTGGTTTTCCGCGAAGCGATCGCTCGAGAAACGATTGTCCCGCGTTGGCGCGAGTTACTGATCGCTTTCCGCCGGCTGGAGGATCAAGGGCAAGTTCGTGGCGGCCGCTTTGTCACAGGCTTTCTTGGGGAGCAATTTGCTTTGCCCGTAGCGGTGGAATCGCTGCGGGCCATGCGCAAGAACGACCCTTCGGGCGAGGTGGTGACGATTTCCGCAGCCGACCCGTTAAATCTCGTAGGCGTTCTCTTGCCAGGCGAGCGCGTCGCGGCACTTTCGGGGAAAGTTGTGACGTTTCGAGATGGAGCGGCGGTCGAAGCAGCCGATTCCGCCATAAGATTCGCGAGCTCCGTCGCGGTGTAAATTCCTAACCCTCACGCGAGAAGGCGGCGGGGTCAAACAAGACACTCCACGAGGTCCACTGTCTTAAAGCCTGCCTCGATGTTTGCTGCGAGCGAAACGCAATCATCCGCTGCGAGGATAGGATTGCTGACGCGCTGGGGGAACTCGTCGTAGGTCCGCCCATCAAGCTTTCTGCCCGCGGCCGACTTGCGAACTCCGCCCCACTGCTTGAAGAAAAATGGGACGCTAGCGCGTCGACACTGATCTCTCACCGACACTACCCACTCCCTTTTCATGGGCCTAGCGCCTGGGCCACTTTCCCCGCCTACAATCACCCAACTGATTCCAATCAAATTCAGCTTCCCCACGTCTTCCAACAACGGCTCGACAGAGAGAAAGCGGATTGCGGCATCGGCATTTTGCAAATCTGCGATCCTTGGAAGACCATACTTTTGATCTTCGACGCTCACTCCCCACCAAATATGAGGCTGCGTCGCGGCAAAGCTCAGTCTCGAATTCAGAAGCTTTCGGAGGCGTTCAGACCGCTTCGTCAGAACTTGATACGTGTGCCACCTTGCCGCGACCATGACTCTGGCGACCGCCTCGATGTAATCTTCTGGCACTGCGTCATGGAAGAGGTCGCTCATTGAATTGACGAAGATCATCTTCGGAGTTCGCCAGCGCAAAGGCTCCGCAAGCTTTTCCGGCACTAAACGCAGATCGAACCCCTGCTCGTAAGGATGCCCCTTCACACCACGGAAGCGCTCCGCGAATGTCTCGGCATAGCAGTGTTTGCAGCCGGGGCTTATCTTGGTGCAACCCCTGACTGGGTTCCAGGTTGCGTCCGTCCATTCGATCGCTGAATCGAGCGACATTAGCTTGCTCCTCGATTTTCATATTTCCTGAAAATGTCGAGCACTATGTGCTCCGCCGTATCCTTCTGGGAGGCGAAGAAGAGATAATAAACTATCGCACCCCTCGAATTCCTCATCGGAATGGGCTTTGGGACTCTTGCAAAGCCGGCAACCTGCTTCAGCCTGACTCGAAATGCTTCTGCAATCGTCTCGTTCGACTGCTTGTCCGGATTACCAAATAAGTCCAATCCGTATGCGCTCTTGGGCCATGAATTGTCGCCCCAGACGGCAGTCATTCTGATCTTTTGCAAATTGTCTACATTTTCAGGGTCTCGCCGGAGCACATTGCGATTAATGGCCATGACCGGGAAATTCAGAAATATGTCCAGTGTCTTCATTTGACCGGCCGTGAATATGACCTTCCATTCGAGGTTCATTCCGTAGGGATCGAGAACGCACAGACCTCGCCTGTATTTCTCGTATTTCACTTGAGGCAAGACCTCTTCGAGAAGAATCTTGTTGCAGTCGCCTTGATAGAGAAAAACGTCCTCGCGGTTCCCGATGAGCCGTCGTAACTGTTCGACCTTTTCCTGCTTGATGTCAATTAGATGGTATCCCCGAAATGGCGGTCGCACATTGAGTGCATTCAACGGGCTTCCGAGGATGAACTTTGTACTCGATTTCGAAAGGTGAACTCCAGCTCCGGCGAATCCTTCGATATAAACATGATGAAGCGGAGGCTGCGTCTGGGCTGCAAGAATATTTGAATAGGCCGCTGCATATTCCCGGATGATATCGAGCTTGATTCTAGACCAGTATCCAATGCGATCAAATTGGGGCTGGCCGTGCATTTGTTTTTATAGCTTCGCTTTATCTTCGCCTATCTGTCAAGCCCTACGAAAGGCCGGATGCGTAGTCTCGTACATAATAGGCCAGTACCTAGCCACTTAACTAGAACCTGGCGGGCCTCCCCACTAGCACACGAGCGCGCCAGTCGAACGCCGCTCCTGTGACGCCCGTTGGCCTGGCGCAGCGGGCTCCAGCCATGGAGCGCGAATCGAGTTCCGCAATGAATCGCGCCTGCGGGACGGGGCAGTTTCCACTTGCGCGACAATCTCAGCGCGCCTTAAGCTGGAAGCCGAGCCGCGCAGCGGGAGGACTCCCGATGAAAACCTCGTTTTTCTTGCTCTTACTTATTGCGCTTTCGATCGCGCTGGTCCCCGTCCGCTCGGGCGCGCAGACTCCCGCCGAGTGGCGCGACGATCTGGTGGACCACATGACCGGCACCTGGAAAGTGGAAGGACAGGTGATGGGCCGGGACGCGCACCACGAAGTTCAGGCCGAGTGGGTGCTCAATCACCAGTTCCTACGCATCCACGAAAAAACGGACGCCGGTGCGCCTGCCTCCGAGCACCGGTACGAGGCGACCTGGTTCCTCGGCTACGATCCGGTGAGCGAGCGCTACGTACTGCATCTGCTCGACGTGTTCGGAGGGCGATACTCAGAAACGCTCGGCTACGGCGCTCGCGACGGTAACGCGATCCGATTTGTCTTTGAATATCCCGACGGCCCGTTCCACACCACCTATCGCTGGTTCCCAGAAAAAGATACCTGGCAATGGTTGTTGGAGCAGAAAGACAAAGACGGGAAGTGGACGAATTTCGCCGACTTCAAGCTCACACGGCTGCCGCGGCAAGCGTAGTGGAAATCATGTGGCTTATCCGATAAGGCTCATGATGGAGTTATCGGCAGGGACGGGTGCGATATCGGTTGTGCGGAGTGCATCTCGAGGATGGAGTGAGCTGGATATCGGGGCGGACCAGGAGAGATGCGCAGGTTACGAATAAGCGAACTGTGCGTCTAACCCCATATGAAAGCTCCAACATTTTTCCTGCGCCAAGCGGCGATTGCGCTCGCAGCCGGCTTGTTCCTCTTACCAGCTCTAACCGCTCAAAGCGTCCCAAATAAAATCGACTGGGCAGGCGACCTCAAGTTTTTCGAAGCTGAGTTGCCCAAAGCCCACGTTGACGCTTTCCATACCCTGAAGCGCGAGCAGTGTCATCAAATGATCAGGAGCCTCATTGCGAGTGAATCGCAGAGCACAGACCGTCAGGTGGTCGCCGGCCTTATGCGCATCACTGCTGCGATCGGCGATTCACACAGTGGCATCCACGCGATTCCCGCAAACCTTCGATTCGCAATCGTACCTATCAGCGTGTATCTATTCGGCGATCCGCTAGGAATTGTCGCGGGTGCGCCCGAATACCAAGACTTGATTGGCGGAAATATTATCTCCATCAATGGGCATCCGGTGAAGGAGGTGGTGCAGCACATGAAGCTGTTGACCGAAGGCACCAATGACATGGCACGGTCGGCCTTTGTGGTCACGCGGCTCATCCGCCCCGAACTGCTCTTCTACGAGGGTTTCGCCGAACGACCGGACCAGTATGACCTCGTTGTCCAAAAGGACGGAAAGACCATCGCCCGCACCTTGCCGCTGCTAGGACGCAAGCCGGACGGCTCACCCATGACGGGCGGCCTTTCAATCACTCCGCTACCCGTGCAGGATTCAGACTGGGTCAGTGCCGCTCCTTCAGAGTTGCCGCTGTGGTTGGAAAACATGGACAAGCAATTCTGGTTCGCAGAGTTGCCCGAGAGGTCGGCCCTGTATATCCATGACAGGTTGGTGCTCGACGAAAAAGACGGACAGTCATTCGCCGCATTTTTTCAGGAAATGTTTAAAAAAATCGAACAAGGCCGGTACAAAACCATTGTGCTCGATATTCGTTTGAACGGCGGGGGAAACAACACTCTGCTTGAACCGCTTAAAGCAACATTTAAGTCCATGCCAGCGTTTCAGACCAAAGGGCGATTTTTCGTGATCATCGGCAGATTGACGCAATCGGCAGCAGAGAATTTCACAACCTTTCTCGAACGGAATACAAAAGCTATTTTTGTAGGAGAACCGACCGGGGAAAGCCCCAACCACTATGGCGATCCCGACCCCATCGAATTGCCGTCTTCCGGTATAAGCATCAATCTATCGCGTAAGCGGTGGAATGACTCCCTTCCTGGAGACCACCGCCCTTGGACGGAGCCTGCCATTCCGGCGCCTCTAACTCTCGATGACTTCCGAAAAGGCCGCGATCCCGCGCTCGAGGCGATCTGGAAGAAATCCGCTGATCAACATTAATTAAGCCGCGATCCGAGTTGCCGCGTTTGAAACGGTGAGCGCAAGAGCTGCCGGCACAGAACAAGCTCACGCCAGACTCAAAACAGCGGTTTTTCGCAGATGGTTTCCGACGAGCAAGAACTCAAGCCTCATTTCTGGAGTACGCTTTGCATTTTGGCGAACGACAGCTTTAGAATCAATGCAGCACTTCATGTCGGGGCGTAGCGCAGCCTGGTAGCGCGCCTGCCTTGGGCGCAGGAGGTCCGCGGTTCAAATCCGCGCGCCCCGACCAATTCCTTCATCAGCAAGTTCGGAGATGCGCTCGCCGATCACCCGCACCGGGCAACACACCGAGATTCGGGTCTGCGAAAAAGTTGAGATTCTTGCCCGTGCTATACTCCAGCTCCCTTTGCGGGAGTGCGCGCCCACTCTCGACTAACTTTGGAGAAGGTTGCAGGGCTCTTGATCACCCTACCAGAAGCATTCAATGCCGCCGCCTATTTCGTGGATCGTAACGTCCTCGAAGGACGAGGGAGAAAGATTGCGATTGAATGCGGTGACGACCGCGTCAGCTATCAGCAGGTGCTGGAGCGGACGAACCGCGTAGGCAACGCCCTTCGCCAACTTGGGGTGCTCCCGGGAGAGCGCGTGATCCTCTTGCTGCTGGACTCGCCGGAATTCCTGTACTGCTTCTTCGGCGCAATCAAGATCGGAGCCGTAGCCGTCCCCGCCAACACTCTTTCGAAGCCGCACGAGTACGAATACATCTTGAATGACACCGGGGCAGGCGTGGCGATTGTGAGCGAAAGCCTGCTGCCGCAGCTCCAATTGATTCCACGGGAACGGCTCAGGCATTTGCGCGAGATCGTGGTGGTGGGAGAATCGAACCGACACCATCCATGCTTGCGCGAGCTGATGGACGCTGCATCCCCGCAGCTCGAGGCAGAGCCCACCAGCAAAGATGGCGCTGCGTTCTGGCTATACTCCTCCGGAAGCACAGGCACTCCCAAGGGCTGCGTACACCTTCAGCACGATATGGTGGTGTCTTCCGAATCGTACGCCAAGGGCATTCTGCAGATGAACGACCGCGACCGCTGCTACAGCGTCGCGCGATTGTTTTTTGCTTACGGTTTGGGGAACGCGGGCTACTTCCCGCTGTCCTGCGGCGCCACGACCATCCTTTCGCCTTCCCGTCCCACCCCTGCCAGTATCTATGCAGACATCGAACGCTATCGGCCGACTCTGTTCTTCTCCGTACCCACAAACTATGCCGTCCTGCTGGCCCACCGGCGCGAGGACGGAACAGAGTTCGATCTTTCGAGCGTGCGCCACGCAATCTCGGCGGGTGAGGCCCTTCCAGCCCCGTTGTTTGAGCGTTTCAAACAGCGCTTTCACATAGAGATCCTGGATGCCATGGGCTCCACGGAAACCTTGCACATGGTGATCTCGAACCGTCCGGGCGAGGTCAAGCCAGGATCGAGTGGAAAGATCCTGCCTGGGTACGAGGCCAAGATTGTCGACGACGACGGCCGACCGGTCGTCCCCAATGAAATTGGAAATCTCCTCATCAAGGCAGACTCGACTTGCACCGGCTACTGGAACCAGCCCGACAGAACCAAGGAAGCTTTTGAAGGCGACTGGTTTCGTACGGGAGATAAATACTACCAGGACCCAGATGGCTACTATTGGTATGCGGGACGCGCCGATGACCTATTTAAGGTAGGCGGTTATTGGCTTAGTCCGACCGAGGTTGAGAGCGCTTTGATCGCGCACCCAGCCGTCCGGGAAGCCGCGGTGGTCGCTCGCGACGATGAATCCGGCCTTGCCAAGCCGGCAGCCTACGTGGTTGTAAACGCGGAGTTCACTCCAAGAGATCAATTGGCAAGCGACCTCCAAGATTGGGTTGCGCAAAGGGTTGGTGGCTACAAGCGCCCTCGGTGGATTGAGTTCTTGCCCGAACTTCCCAAGACCGCCACGGGGAAAGTGCAGCGGTTTAAGCTGCGCGAGCTCCAAGCTAAGCCGGCCCAGGGCCGGTCTCCTTCCGAACGCTCCTAACTTCGGGTTATCCACCACCTCGGCTGCCAAAGGTGCTGCTCGCCAATTCGGCATAATACTGCATCTTAATCTTAGCTGGTCCCGATATTCTGGCAATTCCACTGCAAATAGAACTCCTAACTATCTGAAACTACTTAGCTTGAATACGTGTTGACTAGCTGGCGCCAACATGTATTATAATGCAACAGAGGTTCGAGAATCGGCCATGTCCACAGGCGCAAACTCCGACGCCGGGTCTCCACAGCCCGCTAAGCCGACTCCCGATATCGATTTTCTGCTCTTTCTCGGCAAACGCGTTCGAGAGCTGCGCAACCGCCGGGGGATGACTCGCAAAATGGTTTCGCGTGAAGCCCATGTTTCGGAGCGTCATCTTGCGCAGCTCGAGACTGGAGAAGGAAACGTATCGATCACGCTGCTGCGGAGAATTGCCGCTGCTCTCGATGTGTCCTTCGTCGAATTATTCGACCCCAGGGCCGACGAACCGGCCGGAAAGGGATTGATCCAGCGCTTCCTCGAGCGTCTTCCCGATCATCGTCTTGAAGATGTGGTGTTTCGCTTGATGCGCGACTTCGGGCACGAGGAAGAGGTCCGACGAAAGCGCATTGCGCTGATCGGGCTGCGCGGAGCCGGCAAGTCGACGCTGGGATCCAGGCTATCTCAGGAGATTGATACCCCTTTTATCGAACTGGATCGCGAGATTGAGAAGGACACAGGGATGCCTTTGGGGGAAATCTTCTCGCTCTATGGTCAATCCGGTTATAGGAGCCTTGAGCGGCGCACCCTGGAACGAGTGCTTCGTGAGAACGATCGAGCGGTCCTTTCGGTCGGCGGAGGCGTCGTCTCAGAAAAGGAGACCTATGACTATCTCCTGTCCAATTGCTACACCATTTGGATAAAGGCGCAGCCGGAGGAGCACATGTCGCGAGTACGCGCGCAAGGCGATTTTCGCGCCATGGCGGGGAGCGATCAGGCGATGGAAGCCTTGCGGCGGATTCTGGAAGCTCGGGAGCCGCTATACCGAAAGGCCGATATGTCCCTCAACACTTCGGGCGAATCCGTGGAGCAGAGTCTTGCCAAATTGAAGCTGGCATTGCAGGCTAGCATCCAGTAGGAGGATCTTGTGGACGTTGCCTCAACTCAAGAGTCCGTGGCTAAAATCGATTCTGTAGATTTCCAAACCGATCCCTCGCGGTACAAGCATTGGCGGCTCTCCTTCGATGGTCCGGTTGCGACGCTGACGATGGATGTGGCGCAAGACGGCGGAATCCGCCCGGGCTACCAACTGAAACTGAATTCTTACGATCTAGGGGTTGATATCGAGCTGCACGACGCATTGCAGCGAATTCGCTTTGAACATCCGGAGATTCGTTCGGTGGTCATCACCAGCGCGAAGAACCGCGTTTTTTGTTCGGGGGCCAATATCTACATGCTCGGTCTTTCTTCGCACGCGTGGAAAGTTAATTTCTGCAAATTTACGAACGAAACCCGGGATGGGATCGAAGATTCAAGCGCGCACTCCGGCCTCAAATTCCTGGCTGCGTGCAATGGAACGACGGCCGGCGGGGGCTACGAACTGGCGCTCGCGTGCGATGAAATCATTCTCGTGGACGATCGCTCGTCCGCGGTCAGCTTGCCAGAACTCCCGCTGCTGGGCGTGTTGCCTGGGACGGGCGGGCTGACGCGGGTCACGGACAAGCGCAAGGTTCGTAGAGACCTGGCCGACATGTTCTGCACCAACCCGGACGGCGTGCGCGGGCAACGGGCTAAAGAGTGGCGACTCGTCGATGAAGTCGTGAAGCCGCACCAGTTTGCCGAAGACGTCAAAAAGCGTGCTTTGAAGCTGGCCGAGCAAAGCGATCGCCCCGCCGACGCGAAGGGAGTGGCTCTGATGCCCCTGAAGCGGACGATCGATGAGGCGGGGCTGCATTATGAATTCGTCGACGTGCAGTTGAATCGCGAGGCTCGCACGGCGACGCTCACGGTTCGCGCGCCCGAATCCTTACCAGCGGACGCGGTAGAAAAGGCCCTTGCGGAAGGCGACAAATGGTGGCCTCTACAAATGGCCAGAGAGTTGGATGATGCCGTCCTCAGCCTTCGCACCAGCGAGCTGGACTTGGGCCTTTGGATTATCAAGGCGAGCGGGAATCCCGACGCGGTCCTCGCGATCGACGAATTCATCTTGAGCCATCAGGAAAACTGGTTCGTCCGCGAAGTTCTGGGCATGATGCGCCGGACCTTTGCGCGGATCGACGTTACGTCGCGTTCGATCTTTGCAACGATCGAGCCAGGTTCCTGCTTCGCGGGCACGCTACTGGAATTGGCGCTTGCCGCGGACCGCATCTACATGCGCGACGCGCAGGAAAGTGAAAAGATTGCCACCGTGGAGCTCTCAAGGATGAACTTCGGACCGCTGCCGATGGTGAATCATCTTTCGCGACTGGCGGCACGTTTTTACCAGGATGCCGGGCAAATCGAGGCACTGCGCGGCCGGATGGGGAGAAAACTTCCGGCTAAAGAAGCTTTCGACGCGGGACTCATCACGGCCGCGCCCGACGATCTCGATTGGGAAGACGAAATTCGCCAAGCGATGGAATCGCGCGCCGCGCTTTCACCCGACGCCCTCACGGGACTGGAAGCGAATCTCCGCTTCGGACCCACCGAGACACTCGAGACTCGAATCTTCGGGCGGCTTTCGGCATGGCAGAACTGGATCTTCGTTCGTCCGAACGCCGTCGGCGCGAACGGGGCACTCAAGGTGTACGGCACGGGCGCACCGGTGAAATTCAACTGGGAAAGGGTTTAGAAGAAGGGTCCGGTCTAATTTGGTGAGGAGAACGCAATGATTGATTACGTGGATAAAATTCCGAACAACGTGGATTTGGGAAGAGACCGACTCTTGCAGCGGGCGCTCGAGCATTGGCAACCGGCGTACTTGAGTTGGTGGTATGACATGGGACCGACCGAAAGTCGCGCTTACGAAGTGTACCTCCGCACTGCGACGAGCGTGGAACCGGACGGCTGGGCTCAGTTCGGCTACGTGAGGATGCCGGAATACCGCTGGGGTATTTTCCTGCAGCCCCGCGACGAATCGCGGCAAGTGAATTTCGGAATGCACAAGGGCCAGCCGGCCTGGCAAGACGTGCCGGGTGAATATCGGTCGACGCTGCGTCGCGTGATCGTCACGCAGGGAGATACGGAACCCGCCTCGGTGGAACAGCAGCGAATGCTGGGGTGGTCGTGTCCTTCTTTGTACGATCTGCGGAACATTTTCCAAGTAAACGTCGAAGAGGGACGCCACCTGTGGGCCATGGTGTACTTGCTGCACCGCTATTTCGGACGCGATGGCCGCGAGGAGGCCGAGTCGTTGCTTGCGCGGCGATCCGGAGATACCGACAATCCGCGCATTCTCGGCGCGTTCAACGAGCCAACGCCAGACTGGCTCGCGTTTTTTATGTTTACATTCTTCACGGACCGGGACGGCAAGTTCCAGCTCTGCGCGCTGGCGGAATCGGGCTTCGATCCCCTCGCGCGGACTTGCCGGTTCATGCTGACCGAAGAAGCGCACCACATGTTCGTCGGTGAGACGGGCGTGACCCGCATCATTCAGCGGACTTGCGATGTGATGAAGGAGAACAAAATCACAGAGCCCTCGGACGTGCGGACGCTGGGGGTGATCGATCTAGAGACAATCCAGAGGTATCTGAACTTTCATTACAGCGTTACGCTGGATCTTTACGGATCGGATATTTCTTCCAACGCGGCGAATTATTACACCAGCGGCCTCAAGGGGCGATTCGAGGAAACCAAAATCAGCGACGATCACCTGTTGAGTGAAGCTCTGTACCCGGTTTCCGAGGTAGTGGGAGACAAGATCGTTACCAAGGACGTGCCGGCGTTGACGGCGCTGAACGAGCGGTTGCGCGACGATTACATTCGTGAGATCGAGTCCGGGGTCAGCCGGTGGCAACGCGTGATCGATAAAGCAGGCATCCCATTTCGCTTGACCTTGCCGCACAAAGGCTTCCACCGGGCGATCGGCAATTTCGCGGGACATTTTATCAGCCCTGTGGGAGAAGTTTTGACCGAGGAGGCCTGGAACAAACGCCGGCCCGAGTGGATGCCGACTCCCCAGGATCATGCATACGTCCAATCTCTTATGAGCGGACGCGTCACCGAGCCGGCCAAGTTCGCGAACTGGATTGCTCCACCGGGGCGTGGGATTAACAATCAACCGCTGAACTTCGAATACGTTCGTTTCAACTGATAGGATGCCGAAGGTCATTTATGTGTCGGCCGCGGGCGATACCAAGGAAGTGGAAGTGCCCGTGGGCACGACGGTGATGTCCGGTGCATTGAAGAATGGAATTGACGGCATCGTCGCGGAATGCGGCGGAGTGTGCATGTGCTCGACGTGCCACGTCTACGTCGATGAGAGCTTCTTCCCTCGGCTCCCTCCCGCGCAAGATACGGAAGAAGCGGTACTAGAAATAGCGGCCGAAGAACGGCAGCCCACGAGCCGCCTCAGTTGCCAGATCAAGGTCACGGACGATCTCGAGGGCCTTGTCGTGCGCTTGCCAAAAAGACAGCGGTGATGGGAAGCGGCACCGTCATCGTCGGTACCGGGCAGGCGGGGTTCCAGACCGCGGCGTCGCTGCGGGAAGAAGGCTATCAGGAACCGATAACGATCATCGGCGAGGAGCCGCACATCCCGTATCAGCGGCCGCCGCTTTCAAAGGCATTCCCGCTGGGCACCCAGGATCTCGAAAGCATCGAGCTGCGGCCCGCGAAGTTCTATCAAGATCACCACATCGATCTCGTAGCCGGTGAACGCGTGACCGCGATCGATCGAACAGAACGGCACGTCAGGGTGGCGTCGGGCAGCCGCGTTTCCTTCGAGAAGCTTGTCCTTGCCGTTGGAGCCCGCAACCGCAACCTCCCTGTCAAAGGCGCGGAACTCGATGGGGTCCTCTATCTGCGGACACTTGAGGAGGCTGTCGTTGTCAAAGAGCGCCTGAAAAGCGCGCGGGAGATCGTGGTGGTTGGTGGAGGATTCATCGGGCTTGAGCTTGCCGCGGTGGCTTGCATGCTCGGAAAGTCTGTGACGGTTCTGGAGGCGCTTCCGCGATTGATGCCCAGGGTGGTCGCTCCGATCATCTCGGAGTTTTATCGGGGGTTGCACACAAGCAGAGGCGTAAAGATTTTGTGCGGTTCGTCCGTTTCGGAGATTGGCGGCTCGGGAGGTAAAGTGCGGAGTGTCGCGCTGAGCAACGGCGCCGCGTTTCCAGCCGATCTGGTGTTGGTAGGCATCGGCGTCGTGCCCAATGTCGAATTGGCCGGGGAAGCCGGACTCCGCATCGCAAATGGCATCGCTGTGAACGAATATCTGCAAACGGATGCCGAAAACATTTATGCCATCGGCGATTGCGCCGAACACCCGTGCGTTTTCGCTGGGGCTCGGATCCGCCTGGAGTCCGTCCAGAATGCAGCCGATCAGGCCCAGTGTGTGGCCGCCGCGATCTCAGGGCGGCGCAGTTGTTACCGGGCCTTGCCGTGGTTTTGGACGGATCAATTCGACGTCAAGCTGCAGATGGCCGGGATTTCCCAGGGGCACGATCGAATCGTCACGCGCGGCAATCCTGAAACGCGAAAGCTTTCTGTTTTTTACTTTAAAGAGAGCCGGCTCGTAGCCATCGACTCGATGAATCGTCCGCTCGACCACATGTTCGGGCGTAAGCTTCTCGCCGCAGGGGTGAGATTGACGCCCGAGGAAGCTGCCGATGAAAGCGTGGACTTAAGGAAACTGGGACAGAATCCCGCGCAGCCCGCCGCCCGACCGCACGTCCAATAAAAAAAAACGTCAGCCCTGAACGGCCGTTCGTTTTCTGAACAATCGTTCAGTATTTGTTGACAACGACGAGAGAGACATGGTACCTGTAATGGAGCAATCCTTTTCGAGCTGCGGAGAATTCCGTTGCCAAACCGCCGAGTCCAAAGTCAGGGCAATGGCCGTCTTCGGGGACGCTATCTCGCTCGGCGTCTCGAGATCCTGCGCGCCGCGGGAAAAAAGTTCCGAGTCCAGGGATTTGCAGAAACCGGGATGCGTGACATTGCGGCGGCTGCAGACCTTTCTCCGGCAAACCTCTACAACTACTTCCATGGGAAGCACGAGATCCTCTTCTTCTGCCAGGACAATTCACTGGATCGGATGATCGGAGCGCTCGAGCGAGCCCGGCACATGAGGGCCAGCGCGGCGCAGAGACTGCGCTTGGTGATCGTCTCCCACTTGCGATGCGTGCTGGACGAAGTGGAAGGATCGGCAGCACACCTTTTCACGAGCGAGTTGCCGCCGCGGCTGCAACGGCGCCTGGTGGCGAAACGGGATCGTTACGAGGAGGGCGTGCGTCAGATGATTGCTGCCGGGACCCGATCGGGAGAGTTCGTTCCCTGCGATCCGGCGCTGGCCGCGCGCGCAGTGCTGGGGGCTTTGAACTGGAGCGTGCGCTGGTTCAATCCGGAGGGACCTCTGACGGCGACGGAAATCGCGGAGGGGTTTGCCGATTATCTGATCCGAGGCCTGCTGGCCAAACCGGATGCTTTCCGGCGCCGGTCATCCGCACGCGAGACACGACAAGCCGTCCACGAGTTCCTTCCGCCAGAAATGAAGAAACGGGCCTCGGCCGACTGATTCTCCGAGCGAGGTGATTGAACGTGATCACACTGCCAACCGAATCACAAAAAACGGCTCACATTCGGATGACGCTGAATAGCGAAGAGGTCGACGTCTCGTTCGCGCCTTACAAAACTTTGCTCGAGGTTCTGCGTGAGGATCTGGGCCATACCGGCACCAAGCACGGCTGTGAATTGGGAGAGTGTGGCGCTTGCGCCGTCGTTCTGGACGGCAAACCGGTGCTTTCCTGTCTCGTACTCGCACTCGAATGCGATCGAAGGAACGTGCTGACCGTGGAAGGCTTGGCGGCGGATGGAAAACTTCATCCATTGCAGGACGCGTTCGCCGATCTTGGTGCAGCGCAGTGCGGGTATTGCACGCCCGCAATCCTGGTGACTGCGAAAGCCTTGCTGGATCGGAATTCCCATCCCAATCGCGATCAGATCCGGGAAGCGCTCTCCGGAATTTTGTGCCGGTGCACGGGCTATCTTCAGATTTTTGAAGCTGTCGAAGCTGCAATGATCAAGATCGCGGAGCAAAAAGAATCAGCAACATCGAATTCAAAGGTGTGACTCGTACTGCCGACGCTTCGGAGGGTGCATGCCCGATCGGAAGGATTCGCCAAACCTGGCCGTCAAGGACGCAAAGGCGAACGGGGACGAATTGAGGGTCATCGGTGTTCCCCGGCGGAGGGTTGACGGGCGCGCGAAGGTGACGGGGCAAACGCGGTTCGCCGACGACATCATTCTGCCGCGAATGGCGCATTGCAAGCTGCTGCGGTCTCCGCATCCGCACGCGCGCCTCCGAAAGATCGACGGATCGCGAGCACTCGCTCACCCCGGAGTGTATCTGGTGCTGACCGGGAAAGACCTCCCCATCGAGTATGGGATCCTTCCGGTCAGCCAGGACGAACAGGCCCTTTGCTTTGACCACGTGCGGCACGTGGGCGATCCGGTTGCCGCTGTCATTGCTCGCGAGGAGCTAACGGCCTTTGAAGCTTTAGACTTGATTGACGTGGAGTATGAACTTCTAACGACGATCTCCGATCCCGAGGAGGCTCTGGCGACTCCTGAGCCGCGGATTCACGATTACGGCGAAGAAGGAAACGTTCACAAGCGCGTAGCACTTGAATTTGGCAACGTTGAGGAAGGTTTTGCGGAGGCAGACGAAGTCTTCGAAGACATTTTCTTCTACCAGGGAAGTTCCCACCTCCCCATCGAACAGCACGCTGCGGTGGCCATCAAGGACCCTGAAGGAAAACTGACGATCTGGTCCAGCACGCAGACGCCCCATTACGTTCACCGCGCCCTCGCCAAGGTGCTGGAAATGCCGCCCGCGCATATTCGCGTGATTGCCACGCCCAACGGGGGAGGTTTCGGAGGGAAGAGCGATCCTTTCAATCACGAGATTGTCGTAGCCAAGGCGGCGCTCCTTCTCGACCGGCCCGTGAAGATCTGTCTGACGCGCGAGGAGGTTTTTTATTGTCATAGAGGCCGCCATCCTGTCTGGATGAAGTTCAAGACCGGCGTCAAGAAGGATGGCACGATCACCGGAATGCATCTCCAGACGCTGATCGATGGTGGCGCGTACGGCTCGTACGGTGTTGCCAGCACGTTTTACACCGGCGCACTCCAGACGACGACGTACCACATTCCGCGCTATCGCTTTCAGGGTTGCCGGACCTTCACCAACAAGCCGCCCTGCGGACCCAAGCGCGGCCATGGCACCGTGCAGCCGCGCTTCGGCCAGGAAGTTCAGCTCGATAAGATTGCCGAGAAGCTCAAGATCGATCCGGCAGATCTGCGGCTCCGCATCGTCGAATCTTCGAATGTAGTGACGGCGAATTTTCTCCGGCTGGGAACCGTGGGGCTGGCCGAATGCATTCACAGCGTGGTTCAGGCTTCGGGCTGGAGGGAGAAATTCCGCAAACTTCCGGAGGGCCGCGGAATCGGGTTGGCGTGCTCCGCTTATCTGACCGGAGCGGGATTGGCGATCTATTGGAACAAAATGCCTCACTCCGGAGTTCAGCTCAAGCTCGACCGAGGCGGTGGAGTGGCGCTCTTCTGCGGTGCCACTGAGATCGGGCAGGGTTCCGACGATGTGTTGGCGGCGATCGTGGCTGAGGTTCTTGGCATCACCACATTCGATATCCGTCTATTCACCGGAGATACGGACCTCGGCCCCGTTGACCTGGGATCGTATTCGAGCCGCGTCACGCTGATGGCGGGCAACGCGGCCATACAAGCCGCGGAACGGGCCAAGGCAATGTTGGCCGAAGCGGTGGCGCAGCGTCTCGAAGTGCCCAAGGAACGGCTCCGCTTCGCGGAGAGCCGTGTGTTTGATACCGCCGCACCGGAGAGGGGCGTCACCTTTCCGGAAGCCGTTTGCTTAGCTGAGGCTCTTTTCGGAACCATCGGCACGGTTGGTTCCTATACTCCGCCCAAATCCCCAGCGCTATACAAAGGCGGAGGCGTGGGACCGTCTCCTACGTACTCCTACACGGCCGCTGCGGTCGAGGTCGAGGTCAACCCGACTACCGGTTGGATCACCGTTCCGAAGATTTGGATCGCGCATGATATCGGACGCGCGCTGAACCCGACGCTGGCGCGAGGTCAGGTGGAAGGCAGTGTCTACATGGGGCTCGGCGAGGCGCTCATGGAGGAGCAAGAGTTCCGCCGGCTTCCGAAGAAACTTTCTCACGCGCTCGTGCACAAATTTCCGTCAATCCTGGAGTACAAGAGCCCCACCTCGCTCGATATACCGGAAGTCGTTACCGAATTGATCGAGGGACCCGATCCCCGCGGTCCGTTTGGCGCGAAGGAAGTCGGGCAGGGTCCGCTCCTGCCCATCATGCCGGCCGTGGCCAACGCCGTCTACGACGCCGTGGGAGTGAGGATCGATGAAGTCCCGATCACGCCGGAGAAAATATTGAAAGCGCTTGCTGAAAAGCAAGCCGGCCGCGCTCCGCGCTTCGGGCCTAGTCACTTTCCCGTCGTCGATTGGCCGGAGGCCCTGCGCGTACCTCCGCCGTGGGAGGGAGGAGACGGCAACGCGGTGAATGACGTGCCTAAACGCTCGAAACCCCCGCGGGAAAAAGAGAAGGTGCTCCGCTCATGATGCGGCTGCCTCTTTTCGAGTTCCGCACCCCGCGCACGCTGGAAGAAGCCGCGCGCATTCTTGACGGCGAGGGGACAAATGCAATGCCGCTCGCGGGTGGTACAGACCTGCTGCCAAACATGAAACGAAGGCAACAGGTCCCGCGGACTCTGATGAGTCTTCGTCACGTGGAAGCCTTGAAGCAGATTCAGTTGGACCATTCAGGATCGCGGCTCGGCGCATGCCTCACACTCACCGAGCTAGCGGAAGATCCTCGTCTTAGAAATGGCTTGATGGGCTTAGTGCAAGCGGCCTCTCAGGTGGCCACTCCGCAGATCCGAAACATGGCTACTCTGGGAGGAAACCTCTGCCTCGATACGCGCTGCAATTACTACGACCAAAACTACGAGTGGAGGAAATCGATCGACTTCTGCTTGAAGAAAGACGGCACGACGTGCTGGGTCGCGCCGGGAAGTCGAAAGTGCCTGGCGGTTTCTTCCACCGACACGGCACCGGCACTCATGGCTTTCGGTGCCCGCGTCCGCCTGGTATCACGCTCCGGAGAGCGTGAAGTCGCGCTTTCCGAGCTGTATAACAACGACGGCATCGACTACATGAAACGGAGGCCCGATGAGATTCTGGCGGAAGTCCTCCTCGATTCGCTGCATGGCTGGAAGAGCACGTACTGGAAGCTGAGACGTCGGGGCTCGTTCGACTTCCCGGTGTTGTCCGTCGCAGCAGCCGCGCGGCTTTCGAGCAATGGCGTTGTCGAGGATGCTCGCATTGTTGTCGGTTCCGTAGCATCGCGCCCGCTGGTGGCCGGGGAGGCGATGAAATCTCTATTGGGCCGTTCCTTGAATCAGGAAGCAATCGCGGAGGCCGCCGCTCTCGCAGCCAGGCTAGCCAAGCCGCTCGACAATACTGATTTCGATATGACCTGGCGCAAGAGGGTTACCGCAGATTTTGTGACGAATGCCCTGCGAGAATTGCGCGGGGATGAGGTGCGGGCCGAGCGCGAGCGCTTGATACGGCGCCCTTCTCTGTAATGCCGGGATTTGCCGCTACTTGAGGCCGAGGAGCGCTGAGCTTGCCGTTCGTAGCCGTTGACAACATTCGCTTGTTTTATCACCTGGAGGGTGACGCCCGCCGGCCTGTGCTCGTCTTTTCTCACTCGATTGGCACCGATCACAGCATGTGGGATCTGCAAGTACCGGATCTCCTGCCACATTTTCGGATTCTGAGATACGATACGCGCGGCCACGGCGCCTCAGACGTACCCGCCGGCGACTACTCCATGGAACGGCTCGGGCGTGATGTGCTTGGCCTCGCGGATGCGCTGGGGATCGCTCAATTAGCCTTTTGCGGTATATCTCTCGGAGGCATGATCGGCCAGTGGCTTGGCGCAAACGCCCCCGATCGCCTCACTGGTCTAATTCTCGCCAACACTTCCCCGCTGATGGCTCCCAAGTCTAATTGGGACGCACGCCGGCAGGCGGTTCTCGATGGGGGAATGGCGGCAATCGTGGACACGGCGATGCAGAGGTTTTTTTCGGCCGAGACGCTTGCGAGTGGCAACGTTTACGCAAGTTCGGTGCGCACGACTCTGCTTGGCACAAGCCCGGTTGGTTATGCAGGGTGTTGCGTCGCGATTCGCGACATGGATCACACAGCCCTACTTCGCAAAATCGTGGCTCCCACATTGGTAATCACGGGGGATCGCGACGTATCGACTCCCTGGACGGGGCACGGCGAGATACTTGCGCGCGAGATTCCCGGTGCGCGCGCCGTTCATTTGCCGGCAGCCCATCTTTCAAACATCGGGCAACCGCGAT
Source organism: uncultured Acidobacteriota bacterium (assembly GCA_963781005.1). GTDB lineage: Bacteria > Acidobacteriota > Terriglobia > Acidiferrales > UBA7541 > CAWADX01. The sequence goes on along the minus strand of CAWADX010000001.1, from coordinate 1,912,370 downwards.
CGTTTACTGCAGCGCTACTCGAGTTTCTTTTGCCGCAGGACGCTGATCCGCAAAAGGCCATGCGATAAGCGCAGAGGAGAGATATGCCGGGCCAGAAGCCCGGCGCTACACAAGCTGAGAGCGCGTGTGCTACCATCACGACTTCGCCAGTTCGCCCGAAGCTGCAGACCCGCCGATGCCGACCGCGACGATGAAAGCCTTGCGCAAGATGCGACCCCAACGTGGCGCGCAGATTCAGGAGGTTGCCATTCCCTCAATCGCGCCGAGCGAGGTGCTGGTTCGCGTGCGAGCCGCTTCCATTTGCGGCACGGATTTGCACATTTACGATTGGGATCCGTGGTCGGCCACGCGCATCCGGCCGCCGCTGACGTTTGGCCATGAATTCTGCGGGGTTGTCGAGAAAGTGGGAGCGGAGGTGGCAGCTGTCGCGGAAGGCGACTTCGTCAGCGCGGAGATGCACGTCAACTGCGGGCACTGCCGGCCCTGCCAGGCGGGACAGCCGCACGTCTGCCAGAATTTGAAAATAATCGGCATCGACGTGGACGGCTGCTTTGCGGAGTTCGTCCGCATTCCCGGAAAGAATATCTGGAAGATCGATCCCACCATCCCCGAACACTACGCCGCCATTCTCGATCCGCTGGGCAACGCGGTGCACGCGACGCTGGCCGGGGAAATCGCGGGCCAAACCGTCGGAGTCACCGGCTGCGGGCCGATCGGCCTGATGGCGATTGCGGTGGCGCGGGCCTGCGGCTGCTCGACCCTGTTCGCGACGGAGATCAACCCGCACCGGCGGGAACTGGCGAAGAGGATGGGCGCAGACGAAGCGCTCGACCCGGCCGAAGGTGACGTTGTCGCGCGCATCCGCGACGCCACCGGCGGAGCGGGTGTGGATGTGCTTTTGGAGATGAGCGGCAATCCCGCCGCAATCCGCCAAGGTTTCGAGATGCTCCGCCCCGGGGGACGCGTTTCGCTGCTGGGCATCCCGAACCAGCCGGTGGAGCTCGACCTCCTGAACGAAATTATTTTCAAGGGGGCTACGGTGAAGGGCATCTACGGCCGCAGGATGTTTGAGACCTGGGTGCAGATGACCGCGCTGCTCAAGGCCGGAAGGCTCGATCTCGAACCGTTGTTCCACGAGCGAGTGTCGCTCGAGCACTTCGCCGACGCCGTCTCATTGCTCGAAGCCGGGCAGGCCGGCAAAGTCCTCGTCTACCCCAACGGCTCATCCGACTAACGCGTGGCTCCGCTGTGCTGCTTGATACCAATGAAGACGTCGGAACGGCTTCAATCTTGGAGGAATCGTGACTACCGCGATCCGCAATCCGCTGCAGTACCTGCATGACGCGCTCGAGGATTTGAAGTCGAAGCATCTCTATTTCCAGCTACGGATCCTGGAGGGAGAGCAGAAGCCGATCTCCGCATTCGATGGGAAGGAGGTGATCAACCTCAGCTCGAACAATTACCTGGGGCTGACTACGCACCCAAAGCTCCGCCGCGCGGCGGTAGAGGCGACGCGGCGCCTGGGGGTCGGCTCGGGGGCCGTGCGCACCATCGCGGGCACGATGAAGATACACATGGAACTCGAAGGGCAGATCGCTCGGTTCAAAGGGACCGAGGCGTGCGTGGTTTTTCAGTCGGGCTTCGCGGCCAATGCGGGGACGGTTGCCGCAGTGTTGGGCAAAGAGGATCTGATCGTCTCCGACGAGCTGAACCACGCGTCGATCATCGATGGCTGCCGGCTGTCCAAGGCCGCCATCAAGGTTTTCAAACATAAGGACCTGGCCGATTGCGAGCGCGTGCTGAAAGAAACGGAAAGCTGGAATGGCAAGAAACTCCTGATCAGCGACGGCGTTTTTTCCATGGATGGCGATATCGCGCCGCTGCCACAGCTCTGCGACCTTGCGGAAAAATACAACTGCATCATGATGGTGGATGACGCTCACGCCTCCGGCGTGCTGGGAAAGGGGGGACGCGGAAGCGTGGATCATTTCGGGTGTCACGGACGTGTGGACATCCAGGTGGGCACGCTCAGCAAAGCGATCGGCTCGCTCGGCGGATACGTGTGCGGGTCGCGCGATCTGATTGAATTCCTCTACCAGCGGGCGCGGCCGTTCTTGTTCTCCACTTCGCATCCACCGTCGGTGGTGGCCACCTGCCAGGCGGCGTTCAAGCTGCTTGACTCCGAGGCCGGTGAACGACTGATCAAGCGACTCTGGTCCAACACGAAATTTTTCAAGCGCCGGCTGAAAAAGCTGGGATTCGACACCGGCAAGAGCGAGACGCCGATTACTCCGATCATGGTCGGCGACGCAGCCAAAGCGTTTGAATTCTCGCGGCAGTTGTTTGAAGAAGGCGTCTTCGCCGTGGCCCTGGGCTATCCCACCGTGCCGGAAGGAAAGGCACGCATTCGCACGATCGTCACCGCTACGCACAAACGCGCCGACTTGGAAAAGGCACTCGAAATCGTGGAACGCGTGGGCAAGGGACTGGGGATTGTCTGAAGGTTTATTCGAAAACTTCCGCTTCCCCGTCAGTTCTCCACCGGGCTTCCCTGGTAGATTCTTCCACACCCGACACTTTTTCGCCCGCCGGCGAGCCCTTAGCTAGCCACTGCCAGCGACGTATCTAACTGTAAATAAGCGTGTTGCCGTTTGGAGGGCGGATTGCGGTTGTCCATACGTTCGCGACGTACAACTTTCAAAATTTGGGTGGCTTTCCCAACTGGGTAGAACCAGCCCGACCAAGAGGAGGGTATCGATGAGAAAGCTTTCGATTTCGGCGCTGGCGGTGCTGGCGCTTGCACTTGCCGGGAGCGCGCAGACAACTTCCAGCGCGCAGTCGGACACGCAGGCCTCGGCCTCGGCCGGCCAAGGGAATGTTCAGGCGCAGTCGGATAATTCCGCGACAGCTTCGCAGCGGACTCAGATATCGCGCCAGAAGGGCAAGGCCTCGAGCTCCACGAGCGCCTCGGCATCGAATTCGAATTCGGCGTCAGGGCAGGCGGGGCCGGCGTCGCTGAACCTGGACGACGGGTCAACCATGAATGCGCAACTGTTGACATCGCTGGACGCTAAGAAGAGCAAGCCGGGAGACCGCGTGGTAGCCAGGACTACCGAGGACGTGAAGCAGAACGGCCAGGTGGTTCTGCGAAAAGGCACCCGGTTGACCGGTCATGTGACTCAGGCGCAGGCGCGAGGCGAAAAGAATGCCGATTCCTCGCTGGGCGTGATGTTCGACAACGCGGTGCTGAAGAACGGCCAAGATGCAATGATTCACGTGGCCATTCAAGCCCTTGCGGCAGCCCAGACCGCGACATCCGCTGCGATGGCTGACGATCAATTCATGAATTCCGGCGGCGGGGCGGTGTCAGCCGCCGGCTCGGGCAGAGCGACCGGCGGTAGATTGCTCGGAGGCGTTGGTTCGACAGCCGGTGGCGCAGTCGGAGCAGCCGGCAGCTCCGTTGGCAACGTCGGGAATACCGCCAGCGGCGCGCTGAATACGACGACCCATACGGCCGCTTCGGCAGCGGGCAATGCCGGCGGGCTAAACGCGGCGGGCATGCTTAGCTCGACGAGCACCGGCGTGTTCGGTCTGCAAGGGCTCAACCTGAACTCGAATCTCTCCGATGTGACGCAAGGCTCGGTGGTGACGTCTTCGAGCCGGAACGTGCATCTATCGAGCGGAACACAAATGCTGCTGCGGGTCGTCAGCCAATAACAGTCGTTAACAAGTTCTCCTCCTCTCCGGCCGTGCGGCAAAAGAAGTCGCTGCACGGCCGGTTCCTTTTTTCCGTCTCCTGCCCCGGCAGCAGAGTTATCGAGTTTCCTACGCAGTTCAAAGGGAGATGTTGACGTATGGCATGATCTCTGCTGAACTGCAAAGAAAGGCTCGATACGTCTGGACTTTGGAGAGAGGTAACTATGAGGCAGGGGGCTATCCGATCCGGCGTGCTGTTGTTCGCCGTTCTGGTGCTGACTACTTGCAGCCGCAATCCGTTTGGAGGCGCAGGGTCCGGAGGAGGAGGAGGAACGGGCTCGGGTAGCGTGCCTTTCGCCCTGACCATCACCGATGCGCCCCCAGCAGGGGTAACAGTTCTAACCTTTCAACTGACGATTACGGGCGCGGTGCTGCAGCCGAACAGCGTGTCGCTGATCAATACGCCGCTGACCATCAATCTCTCGCGGCTCCAGAACGAGTCCGCGGTCCTCGGGGCGCCCTCGATTGCGGCTGGGACCTACACCTCCCTGACGCTGACCTTCTCGAGCGCGAGCCTCACCATTTTGAACAGCACCGGCGCCGGGATCGGCTCGTGCGCGAATGGAACGATCTGCGCCGTGACGCCATCCATCGCGCCCTTGAGCGTCACCTTAAACACAGCGCCTTTCCCCCTGACCATTACCTCCAACACACCCGCGGGCATTCAGCTAGAAGCCCTGGTGAACAATATCCTTCAGCCCGACCTGTCGGTGAACCTCGCCGCCGCGAACGCCATCACAGCTACGCAGCTCCCTACGGCGCAGCTTACTACGGCGATCGCCGAAGTGGACGACGTCGTCGGCCAGGTGACAAGCGTGGGCACAAATCAATTCACTCTCCTGCCGCTCAACGAGCTCACGCTGACCACCAGCGTAAACAGCAGCACCGTCTTCAGCTTTCCTGCGTCCACGTGCGCGGTACAAAGTTTCTCCTGCGTGGCCGTGAACCAGATCGACGAGGTTGATTTGAGCCTCCTCGGCAATGGCACATTTTTGGCGAATACGGTGGCGCAGGATGACATCGCAGGGCAAACGGAAGTCCAGGGCACCATCGTCTCCGTGCAAGCCGGGTCTCCGCCTTCACAGTTCCACATAGTTGTGAACGGTGAGGTGCCATCGGTAACGGGCGTGACGACCGGCAGCCTCGCGACCGTGACGATTTCGAACGGCGCGACTTTCGCGGTCGATGCAAACGCTCCGACCCTGCCGAGCGGGGTTTCCTTTGCGAGCGGCTCGGACCTGGTGGTCGGCCAAAACGTCATGGTGCGAGTGACGTCAGTCACAACGACTTCCGGGATCTCGATCACGGCCAGCCACCTCCTGCTGCGTCCGTCTCAGGTCACCGCGCAGGTGGGGACGATCAATATCGGCGGCGCGAACTTTACGGTCGTGGGCCTGTCGAGCCTTTTCACCACCGCGTCGCCCAATGCCATCAACCAGATCGTGGTGCAGACGTCTTCGCAGACGGAGTTCTTCAACTTGAGCCCGCTGAGTCTGGCCGGACTTGCGGCGGGTAACAACCTGTCGGTAAAAGGGCTGCTCTTCAACACCTTCAACACGGTGGGCAATCCCACACTGGTAGCGGAAAAGATTCGCGGACGCGACGTAAACGGACTGTAGACCGAGCAGCCTCGCTTAGGCCACAGCGGTCCGGGTCCGGACGTTCCTGTACAGGGCCACGACAAGGGCTCCCATACCCCAAGCAAGTTCCAAGAACAGCACCCACGTGCCGATATAGGGAATTATTCTGAGGAGCCGAATGACGAACAAACCAAGGGCCAGGCGGCCGATTGTGGCAGCCGTTCCCACCTGTTTGCCAAGCAGTGTTTCTCCCAACCACGTGGCCACAAAAATCTGCGATGCGTATAGAGCGATCAAATAGAGGAACAAAGTGGTAATGCCCGCGCCGAGGCCTACCAGCGTGAGGCAGGCAATCACCACCGCGACGGGCGTCACCACCACCGCCACGAGCCCAAAGCCAATGGAGGGGGCGTAGTGATAAACGGCGCTTACAACGTCGTGGAAAAACCCCGGAACCAACAGAATGAGCACCAAACCCAGGACGAATGCAGCCGCCCAAATGAGGGCCTGATGCCAGTAAAAGACCGGTGAGGTGCGGTCGCTGCCATGCTTTCGCAACACGAATTGAACGGGGCTGGCCAATTTCGCGCCCGCCGCCACATCCGGTGGCCTTTCACCTTCAAATTTGGTAAATCCGCGGATATCGGCATCCGAACCAACATTCAAATCTCCTCCACGCAGCATCACATCCCCGCCGATGAGACCGTTCAGCTCGGTGTGGCCTACGAAACCCAGGAAATCGCGCCCCAGGGAGCTTTCGATCCGAACATGTCCGCCGAAGGCCGTGAGGCTGCCCCCCACGTGCGATTTCGGCCTCATTTCCACCGAACCAGAGAATGACGTTACATTCTTTCCAACGGAACCATCCACGACCAAGGATCCGGAAATATTGCGCACATTTCCGTCCACTTGACCGTTCACGCGCACTTCTCCCCCACACGCCAAGACGTCTCCGGTGACGCGACCATTGATGGTCACATCGCCGCTTGAGGCGATCAAATCGCCGTCAATGGTGCCATCGATTTGCGTCCTTTTAGCGCCGATGACCAGATCTTTGTGTAACACTTCTCCCGCAGGCAGAACGTAGGTCTGGACGCCCTTCTTCACTTCCGCGGCGCCGGTCGCCTGCGACAGCGCCAGAACGCAGAAAGCCAATCCCATCACCAACGCGAAGGTGGCCCGCCGGCGCCAGTAGCGGCGCAGGAGCACCAACACCAGAATACCCAACGTGCCGGTGGCCAGGAACCCGATCAGATTTGCCATGGTTTCCCATCCTTTCCGAAATGCGTCGCTGAAGAAGAGCAAGGTCAATAGACTGCCTCCGCTGAACCCAGCCTGACTGAACTGCTGCTGCAACGGATCGATGAAGTCGTTCCAGAGCGTGTACGCTCCCGCCGCGCCAAGACCAAATGCGCTAATCCAGCCCCAGGGGACGCCGGCCCGGGATGGCGGCTCGGCGAGGCGCGCCGGCACGTCCTCCTTTTCTTCCGTCAGCGAGGCGTGGAGCCAGCGGCCCTCTCCTTCAAGGGCGCGGAGCAAATCCCGGCAAGCCGCACAATCGCGAACGTGTGTGGAGAGTTCGCGCGCACGTTCGGCATCGAGCTGGCCATCGAGATAGAGCATGCAGGTCATTTCATCAAAATGGTCGTCGAGGTGGGTCATAGGTTCCCTCCAGCGGCGAGCCCCTGAGATTCGGACGCGCCTGCCTGAATCAAAATGTCGCGCAACTGGTGGCGCGCGCGCAAAAGGAGGACGCCGACAAACGGGCGGCGAACGCTCAAAGCCTCCGCGATTTCGTCGTAGCTCATCTCCGCGTAATATCGCAGCACGAGCGCCATGCGCGCCCGGCCGGGCAATTTCGCGAGGGCTTCACGCACCTGCTGGCCGCTGCGCTGCGCCAGAAGCTGCTCGAGCTGGCCGGGATCCGGATGCTCGAGGGGCAGATTCTCGAGCTCTCCCGTCTCGAGATCCTGGCGGACGCGGCGGCGCCGCAGCAGGTCCCAGCAGTGGTTTGCCGCGACGCGGTAGAGCCAGGCGGCGAACGGCCGCGAGGCATCGTACTGGCCGAGTTTTTCCCTTAGCTTGATGAAGATCTCCGTCGTCGCGTCCTCGGCATCCTCGCGCGTCGGCATCACCCTGCGGCAAAACCGGAAGATTGCCGGCGCATACTGCGCGTAGAGCCGGCCCCAGGCATCCGAATCTCCTGCCCGAGCCTGCGCCACCGCGCCGGCGAGTTCCTCTGGGCTCATCCCCTTCGATGCCTCTCGCGGTTCCATATCGTTGTACGCTGGGCAGAGCTGAAAAATTTCAGCCGTGGTCTTGAGGGCAACGCCTGGCGCCTCCGGGCGCTTCAGGGGCACGGAAAGCCTAGCAAATCCGCAAGGCGTTTGAAATCTTCCCGAAACAATTGCAGGGCAGCTCCGCGCAAACTCGATGGAGCCAGTCGGGCACGATGAAGAAGGCTTGATTTCCAGCTACGCTAGAAAAACAGCTTCAGCGAGAACTGAATGCTGCGCTGGCTGCCGCCGCCGAGGACGGGGTTGCCCAATCCCACGTCGGAAGTGGCCGTGAGCGGTTGGAAGCCGGAGCTGTGGCCGACTTGTACGGTCTGTCCGACGGTGTTCACAACCGGGCCGGGGCCCTGATTAAAACCCAATGCCAACTGGGGCGGACAAGCACTAGCGGGAAGCAATGGATTGCAGCGGTTTGGCGCCGTGTCGGAAAAGAAGGCCACGGCCAGAGGGTTGGCGAAGTTCGGGTGATTGGTCAGATTGTAGAAATCGGCGCGGAAGAGCAGTTTAAATCGCTCGGTCAGCGTCGTCATTTTGCCGATCGCAAAATCGAAGTTGCGGTAGTTCGGCCCCATCAGGGCGTTGCGACCCAGGTTGCCGAAGTGACGCGACCCCGGCGCGCAAGAATCCGCAAACCCGTCATTCGGCGATTGGAACGTACAAGGCAAGGCAAAGGAGGTGAGGTCGAGGAAGCGGGTGGGATCGCTCCGATTGTAGGTAATCGGGCCAACTACATCCGGTCGGTCAACGAATTGGCCGCTGCCACTATAGTCGTCGATGCCGTCGACGTTCATGCTGAACGGATGTCCGCTCATGAGGGTCAGTACGCCACTCAGCGACCAACCATCGCCCATGCGGCCCAGCGTCTCCCATTTCGGGAATTCGTACTCGCTTGACCAGACAAATCGGTGGCGTACATCGAAGTTCGACGGTCCCTTATCGCCACGCACGTTTGTGCTGTCGGTCGGTTCTGCCGCGTTCGGGACATAGTCCTGGCTGTCACTGGCCGTATCGATCGAGTGGGACCAGGTGTAGGCCACGTGATGAGTGAACCCGCGCCAGTGGTTCTGAGTAAGGGAGACCTGAAGGGAGTTGTAATTCGAGACGGCTGAAGCTTCGAGCTGATTGACATAAAAAGGAGCAACGGGGGCTGCCGCGCTGAGCGGCGCGGTGAAGTTGCGCGGTACACCGCCGCTGTACGAACTCGGCGGGTTCGCCAGATCGAAAGCAACAATTTGCGCGTGAGTGGGCTGATTGATGTCGCGGAGGCGGAGAAGCTTCCGGCCTTGTGAGCCGACGTAGCCGACCTGCAAGACAGTGTTGGGAAAAAGCTCCTGCTGTATATTCAAATTGTAGTTGTAAATGTAAGGTGTGCGCATATGTGTGTCCACGGTGGAGGCATCGAGGCTGCCGGGAACGGTGAAAATCGGTTGGTTGAGCTGTAGGGCCGCCCCCGTCGGGTTGAAACGCAGCACGGGTTGCGGCCCACCGGCGTTATAGGCCACACCAGCATTACTAACCGAATTTACATAAATCTGCCCGGTAAAAGCATCCTGGGAAAAGTCGTCGTAGAAAACCCCAAAACCTGTGCGGACGACGGTCTTCCCTTTCCCCAGCGGATCCCACGCGATGCTCAACCGGGGGCTGAAATTATTGAAGTCTTTGTCGTAAAGCGGGTCCCTTGGGACGAGCCCCTTTGTCGGGTCATAAAGGGTGAAGAGGCCGTTGGCCTCATAAATGACGCCAAAATAGTCCCAGCGGACTCCCAGGTTCACCGTGAGCCGGTCCGTCCAGCGCCAGGAATCCTGAGCATAAAACGCGTGGCTGTTCTGGCGAGCTTCACGGTCTGTGTCGTTGGTTACGCTTCGGCTGGAGAACACCGCGGTGGATGTAGGCACGCCCTGAAGGAAATTCTGGAGTTGGTTGAAGACAAGAACGCCGCGAGCGCTGAAATCATTGAAGGAATCCACGGCGGTTCGGCGGAATTCGTATCCGAACTTCAAATCGTGGCGGCCAGCCTTCCAGGAATAGTTGTCGATCCCCTGCCAGTTGGTGTCCACGCGGTTGCGCGGGTTGGAAAAAGGAGAGGAACCTAGAAAGGAAAGGAAGCCGAAGCGAAAGGTGGGCAAGCCGAAGTCGCGCGGGTTCGTCACGCCGTTATTAAGGCCCAAGGTTGTGTTTGGATTGCCGAACACACTGCGGTCGGCAGCCAAGAAGCCGTTGCGGTAACGATTCCAACCGAACCGCGCCTCATTCACCTGACTCGTTGAGGTGGTGGTTACCAGGCTGATGGAAACCAGTTGCGTGCGGATAGGCGCCTCGGTATTGGTGTTGGGCAGATTGTTTCCGCCGGCAAGGCCCAGCGGGAAACTCTGGTCGCTGTCACCAAAGAAGTAGCGGCCGCTCAACTGGTTCTTTGCGTTGAAGCTGTGATCGATTTTGACGATCATGCTGTTGATATTGTTGACCGCAGTGGCGGGATCCGATGAGTTAGGACTTCCGGCCGGCGCGCTAGCGATGTTTGGCAGGGGCCAGAGGTTCTTCCCGCCGGAGCAGCCACCGTTCGTATTGCAGAAGTTGAAAAACTTCAGAATGACCGGGTTGATGACCGTCGCAGGCTGGTTCGTGACACATCCGAAAATCGTCGAACCCGAGCCGCACTTCGATGTGTCCCCACCAGGGATCGCGCCGATTGCAGCCGAGAAGTCGCTTAGCGAGGGGACCACATTTAGCGAGGTGATCGCCAGACCCTCGCGCTGGCCTTCATAGGCGAGATAGAAGAAGGTCTTGTCCTTGACGATCGGCCCGCCAAGTGCCCCTCCGAATTGGTTGTTCCGGAAGGGATTTTGTGGCTGGTCGGAAGTGTTGAAGAAATTGCGGGCGTTCAAGTGATCGTTGCGGAAGTATTCGTAAGCGCTTCCGTGAATGCTATTCGTACCGCTTCTGGTGACGATGTTGACCACGGAACCCGAATTCCGCCCGTACTCGGGCTCAAAATCGGAAAGAACTCTTAGTTCAGCAATGGACTCGAGCGGCAGCACGGTGCCGGGCGTGCCGAAGACTCCTCCTTGATTGATGGCCGGCAGGTTGCGGTAGCCATCGTTCATGTCTGTGCCGTCGAGAAGGAAATTGTTGGCGCGGCCGCGATTCCCGTTGACACTGAAGAGACCGAACGAGCCGGGAGAGTCCCCGCCGCCGTTCGGCTCTCCCGCTGCCCCGGGGACCATAATCAGAAGCTTTGTGTAATCTCGTCCATTGATCGGCAGATTGAGCACGTCTTTGGTTTCGAAGATGCCGCCCAGGACATCCGAGGTGGTTTCGATCTGGGGCAGAGTCTCCCCGGACACGATCACCTGCTGGGTAATTTCGCCGGGCTTCAGGACGACGTCGACGCGGCGCTCGGTGGCCACCTCGACTTTCACTCCCTGGGTTACCGAGGTCTGAAAATTGCTTTGCTCGACGGTTACGGTGTAGGTTCCGATAGGAAGCTCGGGAACGGCGTAGCTGCCGTCGGGAGTCGTCTGGGTGTTGCGTTCGAGCCCTGTATCCAGGTTGCGGACCGTGACCTTAGCACCAGCGACCGTCGCGCCGGAGGCGTCGGTGACGGTGCCCAGAATCGTTCCGCGGAACGTCTGAGCCCTTGCTGTTCCAAGGGCGAGCGACATCGCCACCACCGCCGCACACGCGATCGCCACTCGCACCCAAGACCGGATAAAAAGACGCATGGTCGCCTCCTTGAATCGTCAAAATAAGGATTTGCCGACCGCGAAAAAGGAGGAAAAACTGAAGGCCGGCTTTCCGGGCACCCTTTCCCGGAAGCCGCCGATTCCGCCCCCCGGATGCAGCCCTTTCTATATGACACTTGCCTACTGCCGTCAAGGACACAAGGTCCGGACGAGCAAGTTCCGTAGGAAGCAGCCGCATCCTGGTCTGCTATACTCAGTTTCTTGCAAGCGAATCAAATGGCAAGCGAAACACCCGCGAACGAATGAGCAGCCGATTTTGGTGCCGACGCACCGCCCTCTTCGTGATTTTCTTGATGGTTCTGAGCCTCCCGCCCGGGCTGGCTGCCTATTCCGTCCTGACACACGAAGCCATCATTGATTCGGCATGGAAGATACGAATCGAGCCGTTGCTGCGCCAACGGTTCCCCCAGGCGACTAAAGAGGAGTTGCACGTGGCGCACGCCTATACGTACGGCGGCGCCATCATCCAGGACATGGGTTACTACCCCCACGGCAGCAAATTCTTCAGCGACCTGCTCCACTACGTTCGCAGCGGCGATTTCATTCAGGCTTTGCTGCGCGACGCGCAGAATTTGAACGATTACGCCTTCGCCGTGGGGTCCCTGGCCCATTACGCTGCGGATGACAACGGCCACCGGTTGGCGACCAATCAGGTTGTCCCGGTGCTGTATCCGAAGCTTCAACGAAAATACGGAAACGTGGTCACCTACGCCAATGATCCGCTCGCGCATTTGAAAACCGAGTTTGCCTTCGATGTGGTGGAAGTCGCCAAAGGCCGCTATGCGCCCGACGATTACCACGAATTCATCGGCTTCGAGGTTTCGAAGCCGCTCATCGAACAAGCCTTCGCGGACACTTACTCCCTGGATCTGAATTCCATTTTCACCGACTTGGATCTGGCGATTGGATCCTACCGGCACAACGTCAGCTCGGTGATCCCCAAGGCCACGAAGCTCGCCTGGCAGATCAAGAAGGATGATATTCAGAAGGATATTCCGGGGATTACGCGAAGGAAGTTCCTCTTCAATTTGTCCCGCGGGAGTTATCGAAAAAAATGGGGCAATAAGTATCAGGCGCCGGGCTTCGGAACCAAGTTGCTGGCCTTTATCCTTCGATTGATACCCAAGTTCGGCCCGCTTCGAGCGCTGCAGTTCCGCCCGCTCACGCCGCCAACCGAACTCGTTTTCATGGATAGTTTCAACAAGTCGCTCGAGAACTATCAGGAGCTGCTCGGCGAACTTCAGAAGGGACATCTGGTGCTTCCGAACGAGAATTTCGATACCGGCGATGTGACGCCGGCCGGCACCTACTCCCTGTGCGACAAAACGTACGCGGAGCTCCTCGACCGCCTCGCCGCCAAGCAGTTCGCGCAGATCTCGCCCGAGTTGCGGACAGACATCCTGAACTACTACACCAACCTAAACGCCCCGATTACGACGAAGAAAAACGCAAAGGAGTGGTCGCAGGTTTTGAGAGAATTGGACGAATTGAAGTCCAACGTGCCGGCTTCGAAACCACCGACGCCGGGCGCGCAGGCCTCCCCATGAAGTAGCGAACCACTCTTTTCTGTTATACTCGGCGCCCTGCCGGGAACTTTTCCGATGACCGCCTCTCGTACTCCCAGACTGTTCCTGGTGGACGCCATGGGCTTCGTTTTTCGCGCGTTTTACGCGCCGATGCCCCAGCGGCTGCGCAGCCCACAGGGTGTTCCCACGAATGTCCCCTTCCTGTTTGCAAACATGATGCGACGCCTGGCGAAAGATTGGCAGCCGGACTATCTGGCAGTCGTCTTCGACGTCGCGGCGCCCACGTTCCGCGACAAGCTCTTCGCCGAATACAAGGCGCAGCGCCCGGCGATGCCGGAAGACCTGTCCATCCAGTTGCCGTTCGTGCGCCGCTACTGCGAAGCGATGCGCCTGCCCATCCTGGAGGTTCCGGGTTACGAGGCCGACGACGTGATTGGAACGCTCGCGCGGCAAGCGGCCGAACAAGGGCTCGAAATCTTCATCGTCACCAGCGACAAGGACATGCTGCAGCTCGTGGGCGGTCCGGTGCGCGTCCTCAATCCCTCGAAGGGCGATTTGGTGATTGACGAAAACAGGGTGGAGGAAATCCTCGGCGTGCCTCCGGCAAAGGTGCCGGACGTGATGGCCCTGATGGGCGACTCGATCGACAACATCCCCGGTGCCCGTGACCCGAACGAAAAACCTCCGCCGGGAGAAAGACGCAAAGCCGGAATCGGCGAGGTAGGCGCTCGGCAATTGATCCAGCAATTTGGCAGCGCCGAAGAATCCCTGCGCCGGGCGAGCGAGGTGAAGCGCGCCAGCTATCGGGAAGCGTTGGAGAAATATGGCGAGTTCGTTCGACTCAGCAAACAGCTTGCAACCATTCCGACCGACGCGCCGGTGCCGCTCGTAGTCGACGATCTGAAACCGCAGGCCCCTGACCTCGAAGCGCTGCGGGCACTCTATTCGGAGCTTGGCTTCACCTCGTTGCTCCGCGATCTGGGGCCCACTACCGTCACGGAAACGACCGACTACGGGGCGCTCGAAACTCCCGCGGCGCTGCGGGAATTCCTGGCCGGCCTCGCGCCCGATCGGGAGTTGGCGATCTGGCTCGCGCTCGATTCCGAAGAGCCGGAGGACGAAGGATATGGCAGCCGGGTTTTGGCCGTGGAGATTTCGCCACGGCCGGGCGTTGCCCGCACGGAGGTGGTGAACGAAAAAGGCGAAATGCTCGAAGCCTTGGCCCCCTGGCTCGCGGACGCCGAACGCCCCAAGATCGTGCACGACCCAAAACTTTTCGAATTGCTGGCCGTGCCGGAGCCGCGCGCCCCGACGACTTCCGTAGCCGGCGTGCGCCATGCGACGCTGCTCTACTCCTACTTGCTGCGGCCGACCACCGCGAACCACGCCTTTGCCGAGGTCGTCCTGAGGCATCTGAACGTGACGCTTTCGGGAGCACCCGGCGAACATGCAGACTTTCTGGGCCGAGTCGCGCCCATTCTTCGCGCGGAAGTTGAAAAGCAAGGTCTCACGGAGGTGTACGAGAGGATCGATCTCCCGTTGGCCCCGGTGCTGGCGCGAATGGAGCGGGAAGGCGTGCGAGTGGAGCCAAAAGCGCTCGAGGCAATCTCCGCAACCATGGAAGGAGAACTTCGAGGCCTCGAGAAGCGGATCTACGAGCTTGCGGGCTTCGAGTTCAACGTCAATTCGCCGGCGCAGCTCGCCGAGGTGCTCTTCGACAAGATGAATCTGACCTTGCAGCGTCGTGGGCGCGGAAAGGCGCGCTCGACCGCCATCGAAGTGCTCGAAGAACTGGCCCCGATGCACGAACTGCCGCGTCGCGTCATCGAATACCGTGAGATGGCGAAGCTGAAATCCACTTATGCCGATACGTTACCGAAGCTCATCCATCCCGGCACGGGGCGCCTGCATACGCGCTTGAGCCAAACCGGAACGGCTACCGGGCGCCTGAGCTCCTCGAATCCGAACCTGCAGAACATTCCGGTTCGCTCCGAGCTCGGCCGGCAGATTCGCGCGGCCTTCGTGGCCTCGCCCGGGAATCAGCTCCTCTCGGCGGACTATTCACAGGTCGAGTTGCGCCTTTTGGCGCACTTCTCGGAAGACCCGGTGCTGCTCAAGGCGTTCCAGCGCGGTGAAGACATTCACTCGCGCACCGCTCAGGAAGTCTTCGGCGTCCCTCCGCTGGCGCAAACCGCCGAGCATCGCCGGGTGGCCAAAATCATCAATTTCGGCATCGTCTATGGCTTATCGCCGTTCGGGCTGGCGCAGCAACTCAGCATCGATCAGAAGGAAGCGGCAAAGTTCATCGCCGCGTATTTCGAGCGCTATCGCGGAGTGCGGACGTATCTCGATCGACAGCTTGCGGACGTCCGCAAGACCAGCTTCACGCGGACGCTTTTCGGACGCGTCCGGCCCATCCCGGAGATTACTTCTCCTCAGGTGAACCTCCGCAACTTCGCTGAAAGAACCGCGATGAATACTCCGCTACAAGGCACGGCCGCGGACTTGATCAAGCTTGCGATGCTCGAAATCGACCAGCGGCTTCCCGCCGAAGGCTTTCAATCGAAGATGATTCTGCAGGTGCACGACGAATTGCTTTTCGAAGGGCCGCAGGGTGAAATCGACCGGCTGAAGCCGCTGGTAAAATCGGCGATGGAGCAAGTGCACCGGCTGCGCGTACCGCTGGTTGTGGAAACAAAAGTCGGTTCGAACTGGCGAGATATGAAATAGGCGGGACGCGAGGAGCGCGCCACCCCAAAGGACCTACCGAGCGAACTAACCGAATGGGCTAGATGTTTTGGCGTAGCCGGTTTGATTAGCCGCCAGGGCGATAGCAATGTCGGCTCACTCTGTGTTAAGAATGGGAGCCGATGGAACTGGGGAGTGCAGGTGCCCTTGCAACCGCTTGCGAAGCAACTCATTGAGGCGCGCAGGGGTTGTAGGAAATGCAGGGTCTGGGTTGACGTTGCAAACGAGGCGCATCAGGTGGTGCCGAAAAACATCGACACGTGATGCGCCCGCCTCGTGCGCAGAGTGACGCACTCGAAAAGCCGCCCTCCAAGGTCCCCACTGCTTCTTCCGAACAACCGTTCAACCGTGCGCGGTGGGACTTTCCCGTGCTACTCTGTGCCACTCGGGGGCCACGTCTAGGGCGGTTTGGGGAAGTTGCCATGTGGAAGTATGCCAGG
This sequence comes from uncultured Acidobacteriota bacterium, assembly GCA_963781005.1. Lineage (GTDB taxonomy): Bacteria > Acidobacteriota > Terriglobia > Acidiferrales > UBA7541 > CAWADX01. The sequence continues at coordinate 1,896,283 of CAWADX010000001.1, read as the reverse complement.
GCTATCTCCGCGCTTTTATTGATTTGCCTTCCTGGTCGAATCAACGCAGGGCAGGAGAAGAAAGAATCCGCAGCCGCATGGGCCATTCCAGCGGAAGAAGCGAAGCGCGTAAATCCCGTGAAAGTAACGCCCGCTTCCATCGCTGATGGAAAGAAGATGTATGCCACGCAGTGCGCCATGTGCCACGGGGCGGGCGGCGATGGAAAAGGAGACCTTGCCGCCGATATGAACCTGAAACTGCGCGACTATCGCGATTCCGATTCCATCAAGGACCGGACCGACGGCGAGCTCTTCTACATTCTGTCTAAGGGAAAGGGAGACATGCCGGGCGAGGAGGACCGACTGAAATCGCCAGAGCGCTGGAATTTGATCAACTACATCCGGTCCCTGGGGAAAGCGAAGACTCCCCCTGCAGAAAAACAAGAAAAGCCTCGGTGACAATCGCGAGTCGCGCCTCCTGTTGGGGCTCCGGAATTGTCTCTTCTCTTTGTCCTCTCTTTTCTGCGTTTTCTCTGGGTTCCCTGTGCTAATCTGCAGTCCCCAAGCCTGCTGTGAGGGTACCGATGAAACATTCCCCGGGTTTCCTGAAGGTCGTTCAAGATGCCAAGAGCCGCATTCGTGAAACCAACGTCGAGGAAGTGAAGAAGCGCCTTGACGCCGGAGAGCGGTTCATCCTGGTAGACGTACGCGAGGAATCCGAATGGGATCGCGGGCACCTGCCCGCGGCCATCCATTTGGGCAAGGGCGTAATCGAGCGCGACATCGAGCAGACCATACCGGATAAGTCGCTCCCGCTGGTGCTCTACTGCGGCGGCGGATACCGTTCCGCTCTCGCCGCCGACAACCTTCAGAAGATGGGCTACACCAACGTGGCCTCGATGGACGGGGGCTGGCGCGTTTGGGTCGAGTCGGGATATCCCGTCGCCAAGGACTGAGGCGGAAGGCTCTCTCGAGATGACGGCGCGTGCCGCTCAAGCGGGCGGGCTGTCTTGAGCGTCGAAGGACTCCGCCTCTCTCTCCCACCCGAAGTCCGTCCTGCTTTGAAGTAAGCGCACGCAGCGGTTCCAGCGGAGAATCGAGTCGTCATTCTGCGGCGGGCGGATTTTTTCGGCTTCCTCAAAGCAGCGCATGGCCTCTTCGAAGATGGGCAGGAGAGTATGCGCGCGATGGCCCGCGCGGAGTTGGGCCTTTGCCCGCCGCTCGTGCAGCAAGCCGGTGTAGTAAAGCCGTTCGTAGCGGTCGGCAAGGCCCTTGAAAATCTTCTCCGCTTCCCCGTAGCGGTCTGCCCCTTCGCCGGTGAATTGGTCGGTGATGGAGAGACCGAGAAGCCGAAGCGCCAACGGATGGTGCGGCTCGACGGTCAGGATATCGCGGCAGATGGATTCCGCCTCTTCCGGCTCGTGGAGGTACCGGTAGAGCTCAGCCTTGGAAATCGCCTCGGCAATACCGGCCTTCGAGATCGTTTTCAGTTTGAGCTCCATGGGAACCTCCTCGCACAGCGCTAATCCGATTTTACACCCCGGATCTTGCGCACCAGCCAGAGTACGGGATCATAAAAGTCATCCACCAAACGTTCCTTCAGCGGGATGATGGCGTTATCGGTGATGCGGATCTCTTCGGGGCAAACTTCGGTGCAGCACTTGGTGATGTTGCATAGTCCGATGCCGAGCCGATCGCGAAGAAGGGTTGTGCGGGATCGCCCATCGAGTGGGTGCATTTCGAGCGCCGCGACGCGGACGAAGAAGCGCGGACCGCCGAACTGTTCTTTCTTGTCATGGTCTCGCAGGACGTGGCAGACGTTCTGGCACAAGAAACACTCGATGCACTTGCGGAATTCTTGCACGCGATCCAGGTCCTGCTGATACATCTTCCATGCGGCGCCGGCGCGCGGCTCGAAGGGCGGAATCTTCTTGTTAACCTCATAGTTCCAGGAAACGTCCGTGACCAAGTCTTTGATTACGGGGAATGCCTTCATCGGAAAGATGACGATCGGCTGATCCTTCGGCAGACTATCCATTCGCGTCTTGCAGGTGAGCCGCGGCCGCCCGTTCACTTCCGCCGAGCACGACCCGCACTTTCCCGCCTTGCAGTTCCAGCGTACCGCCAAATCCGGCGCCTGATGCGCCTGGATGTAATGCAAGGCGTCGAGCACGACCATGCCGGGCACGATCGGGACGCGGTACGGTTCAGGCTTGCCGCCCTCGCGATTGCCGCGAAAGACCTCGAGAACCGCCTCGGCCATTTGCGCCTCCGCTACTTCTCCTCCGCCAGAATCTCCTTCAGTTCCGCGGGCAACTCCGGAACCGGAGATTGGCGGAGGGCCATCGTCTCACCGGCTCGCACGATAATGTTATTTTTCTTTCCCCACTCTGCATTCGTGTCTGGAAAATCCGTGCGGCTGTGCGCACCGCGGCTCTCCCGGCGCTCGAGCGCGCTGCGCGTGACGGCCTCCGAAACCGTCAGCATGGATTTCAGGTCCCGAGCGAGGTGCCAGCCGGGATTGAACAGCCGCGAGCCTTCCACTAGAACCCGCGCTGCTCGCTTTTTCAACTCCTCGAGCTTCCCGAGCGCCCGCTCGAGGTCTTCCGCATTGCGAAAAATGCCCACGAGGTTCTGCATCGCGTCTTGCAGATCGTGGTGGATCGCGTAGGGATTCTCGCCGTCCGTGGACTCGAACGGCACGAGCATTTCGCGTTCGGCCTCTTCGATCGCGCCGGCGTCGATCGCCATTGCCGCCGCAGTCTTGGCATATTGGGCAGCCGCCAAGCCCGCTCGTCGGCCGAAGACCAGCAAATCCGAGAGGGAGTTGCCGCCGAGGCGGTTTGAGCCGTGCAAGCCCGCGGCGGCTTCGCCCGCGGCGAAGAGGCCGGGCACCGTGGCGTGAGCGGTTTCGGCATCCACGCGGATGCCTCCCATCATGTAGTGGCAGGTGGGACCAACTTCCATCGGCTGTTTCGTAATATCCACGTCGGCGAGTTCGCGGAATTGATGGTACATGCTGGGCAGCTTGCGCTTCACGTACTCGGCCGGCTTGCTCGAGATGTCCAGATACGCGCCGCCGTGTTCGGTGCCGCGGCCCTCGCGCACTTCGGTGTAGATGGCGCGCGCCACCACGTCCCGGGTGGAAAGCTCCATCTTTTTCGGGTCGTACCTTTCCATGAAACGCTCGCCCGATTTATTGCGGAGAACGCCGCCTTCGCCGCGCACCGCTTCCGTGACCAAGATTCCCTGGACGCCCGGCGGCCACACCATCCCGGTGGGATGAAATTGCACGAACTCCATGTCCATCAGTTCCGCGCCGGCCTCATAAGCGAGCGCCATTCCGTCGCCCGTGTACTCCCAGGAGTTTGACGTTACCTTCCACGCTTTGCCAATACCGCCCGTGGCGATGACCACGGACTTCGCTTTGAAAACCACGAAGCGGCCTTGCTCGCGCCAGTAGCCGAAGGCGCCGGCGATTCGCTCCCCGTCTTTCAGGAGCCGCGTGACGGCGCACTCCATGTAGACGTCGATGCCCATGTGAACGCCGCGGTCCTGAAGCGTGCGGATCATCTCTAGGCCGGTGCGATCCCCCACGTGACACAGCCTCTTGAAGCTGTGGCCGCCGAAGGCGCGCTGCAAGATGTCGCCATCCTCGGTTCGATCGAAGAGCGCTCCCCATTGCTCGAGCTCGCGCACCCTGTCGGGCGCTTCCTGGGCGTGGAGCTGGGCCATGCGCCAGTTGTTGAGCAATTTTCCGCCGCGCATGGTGTCGCGAAAGTGCGTACGCCAGTTGTCCGCTTTGTCCACGTTGGCCATGGCCGCAGCGATCCCGCCTTCGGCCATCACCGTATGCGCTTTGCCCAAAAGCGACTTGCAAACCACGCCGACGCTTGCTCCTTGCGCCAGCGCTTCGATCGCCGCCCGCAGGCCGGCGCCGCCGGCGCCGATGATCAGCACATCGTGCTCGTGAGTTTCAAATTTTGCGGTCACAGAAGTCTCAGATCTCGCAGCGAGCCGCAGGCAACGAGCCGGACGTAGAGATCGGCAAGGCCCACCGAAAAGAGGCTGATCCAGGCAAACAGCATATGGCGCTCGTTCAACGAGCTCAGCCACCGCCACGCCGAATAGCGAGGCCGGCCAAACGTCGCGCAGGAAAAGCAATCCAGCTTCCCTCCCGCAAGGTGGCGCAACGAATGGCAGGAGAGGGTGTAGAACGTCAGCAAGATCACGTTGGCGAGCAGGACCAGGGTGCCCACTCCGATTCCAAACTGGCCCTCAAAAAAGAACGCGCGAATGGCATCGCGCCACAGAAACGCGAGGAAGATCACCGCGAGGTAAAGAAAATAGCGGTGAACGTTTTGAAGGATAAAAGGAAATGCCGTCTCGCCGCGGTACTTGCGCCCCTCGCGCTCGCCCACGGCGCAGGCGGGCGGATCCCAAAAAAAAGCGCGGTAATAAGCCTTTCGGTAGTAGTAGCAGGTGGTGCGAAAGCCCAGGGGCCCGGCAAGGATCAGCAGGGCTGGAGAGAACGGCCACCAATGATGCTGGGGATCAATCGTGGGCGAATAAAAGGGAGAAAGATAGGGACCCCACTCGTAGTAGGCGCCCTCGAAAGCTCGGAGGGTGGCGTAAAGGCCGAACCCGCCCAGCACCACGACGACAGGCAGAATTTCAATCCACCACGCGTCGCGCCGCAGCGTGCCACCAAAATGGCCGGGACTGCCTTCGGATCGAGTTTCCGCCATGACCGCACCTCCGGGCGGGCAGTAGATTAGTCAGAAAACCTGCTTTTGGAAACCAGATTTCTGGGGAGCGGCAGCTTGTCGCTCCTTCCCCTGACCGGCCTGACGGCCACTCACCCACCCGGCTAGCCCGCTGGGGCTAATTCATTTGGACTACTCCTTTTGGGCTAGCCGGTTGGATTAAGCACTCTGGGCGATTGTAATGCAGGGACAATTGCGGCAGAGTTCAAACAAGCCAGGGCCTCCGCAGCCGGCATATTCTGAAAAAGGAAAAGAGGAGGAACCATGTTTTCCACAATCAAGAAGGTTGCACTGTGTACGGCCGCGGTGGCCGCTTTCGCTTTGGCATTTTCCAGTGGGGCTCGGGCGCAGGACAATCCGTTTGCGCTCGGCTACTACTCGAATGCCAATACGGCTGGCGCTCCGGACGGCACATTGCGACTGGTTAACGACGGGAACGTAAACGACGCGTCTCCAAATGGAGACCTCTGTGCGTCGATCTACGTGTTTGACAACAACGAGGAGCTTCAGGAGTGCTGCAGTTGCAGGGTGACTCCTAACGGCTATCTCGCACTAGGCGTCAATACCCAGTTGACTGCCAACCCGCTTACCGGCAGGAAACTCACGCGCGGTGTGATCAAGGTCGTTTCGTCAAACCCAAGGGCCCCCTTCGTTTGCGATCCGACGTTCGACAGCAAACAAATCGGAATCCGCGGGTGGCTCACGCACATCGAGAAGGTCGGAACGGCATTTCAGGTCAGCGTCGAGGATCTGAAAGACTCGTCCTTCGGTGCTAATGAGGAAACGGACCTTACGGAAGATTGCACCGTTCTCAAAGAGCTAGGCAGCGGCCAAGGCGTCTGCTCTTGCCAAGATGTCGGCCGGTAACTGACACTGCAGGAACTCGGCAGCGGCACAGGGCTTGCCGGCCGCCAGCCAGATCCGCAGGGTCTAACGCACTACACGGATTGCGCCAGGCACCAACTCTACTCGGTGCCTGGCGCTCTCCACTTCGGTAACCACTCGGCAATCGAGTGTTTCAGTCTAGCCAGTCCCTCCCGATCGGCCGGACCGGCCAATCACCCCAAAGGATTAGCCCGATCGGGCTAGTCTTTTGGGCTACTCCTTTTGGGCTAATCGATTGGATTTAAGCACTCTGGGCGATTGTAACGTCCGGGGCAATTGGGTTACAAAGGTCACAAGCCCGGGCCTCCGCAGCCGGCATTCCAAAAAGAAAAAGGAGGGAAGGCTTAATGCTTTCCACAATCAAGAAACTTGCACTATGCACGACGGCTGTGGCCGCCTTCGCTTTGGCATTTTCGAGCGGGGCTCGGGCGCAGGACGTTCCGTTCGCCCTCGGCTACTACTCGAATGCCAACGCGGCCGGCGCTCCGGACGGCACATTGCGACTGGTTAACGACGGGAACCAAAGCGACACGTCTCCAGCGGGAGACCTCTGTGCGTCGATCTACGTGTTTGACAACAACGAGGAGCTTCAGGAGTGCTGCAGTTGCAAGGTGACTCCTAACGGCTATCTCGCACTAGGCGTCAACACCCAGTTGACTGCCAACACCCTTACCGGCAGGAAACTCGCGAGGGGTGTGATCAAGGTCGTTTCGTCAAAACCGAACACCGGCGACGTTTGCGATCCGACGTTCGACAGCCCCCTGATCGGAATCCGTGGGTGGCTCACGCACATCGAGAAAGTCGGAACGGCATTTCAGATCAGCGTCGAGGATCTGAAAGACTCGTCCTTCGGTACGGCTGAGGAAGGGGACCTTACGGAAGATTGCACCGTCGCAACGGAGCTAGGCAGCGGCCAAGGTAAGTGCTCCTGCACAGATGTAGGCAGGTAACTCGCACCTGCAGGACCTCGGCAACGGCCAAAGGGCAGTGCAACTGCCCGCAGGGCCACTAGCCGGGTCCGCACGGCCGAACCGCACGATAGGGATTGCGCCAGGCACCAACGCCCCACTCGGTGCCTGGCGCTCCTCATTTCCGCCCCTCCACTGAAGCCCATCAAGTGCCTCCCCATCAGCCTGACCCGCGTATCACCCTATTCGGCTAGCCCGCTGGGCTAATTCTTTTCAACTACTCCTTTTGGGCTAGCTGTTTGGATTAGGCACTTTGGGGGATTGTAATGCGGGCGGCAAGTGCGTTACAAAGTTAATACAAGTCCGGGCCCCTCCGCAGCCGGGATTTCTGAAAAAAAGAAAAGAGGAAGAGGAGGAACTATGCTTTCCACAATCAAGAGGCTCGCACTGTGCACAACCGCAGTGGCCGCTCTCGCTCTGGCATTTTCCGGCGCGGCCAAGGCTCAGGACGTTTTTTTCGCGGTCGGTTATTACTCGAACGCGAATACGGCCGGCGCTCCGGATGGCACCTTGCGACTTGTCAACGACGGGTTCCGAAGCGACAGCTCTCCCGCGGGAGACCTGTGTGCGGCGATCTACGTTTTTGACAGCACCGAGGAGATGCAGGAATGTTGCAGTTGCAGGATCACCCCTAACGGCTACCTCGCACTGGGTGTGAATGCAAACCTGACGGCGAACACACTCACCGGCAGGAAACTCACGCGGGGTGTGATCAAGGTCGTTTCGTCGCAGCCAACCGCCGGGAACACCTGCGATCCGACGACCGCCACCATACAAGCAAACGCCAATACCCACATAGGAATCCGTGGGTGGCTCACGCACATCGTGAAAGTCGGTACAGGCTATCAGGTCAGCGTGGAGGATCTAAAGGACTCGACCCTTGACACCAACACCCCTGGCAAAGAAGCAGCCGACCTCGCGGAAGACTGCCAGGTTGCCATCGAACTGGGCAGCGGCCAAGGCACGTGCTCCTGCGGAGACGTAAACAGGTAATTCGGACTGCAGGAACTCGGTAGCGGCCAAGGCAGTGCATCGCCCGCCGGCGCCGGGGAGCAATTACGATACAGGATCGGAAACAAGTCCGGGCCTCCGCAGCCGGGATTCTAAGGAGAAAAAGGAGAAAGTTTTATGCTTTCCACAATCAAGAGACTTGCACTATGTACGACCGCAGTGGCCGCTCTGGCTCTGGCATTTTCCGGCGCGGCTAAGGCTCAGGACGTTCCCTTTGCACTTGGCTACTATTCCAATGCGCACAATGCAGCCGCCCCAGACGGCACATTGGTGTTCGTCAACGACGGAAATAAAGGCGACAGCTCTCCCACCGGAGACCTCTGTGCCTCGATCTACGTCTTTGACAACAACGAGGAAATGCAGGAATGCTGCAGTTGCAGGGTGACGCCTAACGGCTACCTTGCGCTGGGCGTTAATGGCAACCTGACTGGCAACACACTCACCGGCAGGACGCTCCCGAGGGGCGTGGTCAAAGTCGTTTCATCGCAGCCAACCAACGGGAACATCTGCGATCCGACGGCCGACCTCCCGTACCCCGGAATCCGCGGGTGGCTCACGCACATCGAGAAGGTCGGAACGGCATTTCAGGTCAGCGTCGAGGATCTGAAAGACTCGTCCTTCGGTGCCAATGAGGAAGCGGACCTAGCGGAAGACTGCACCGTCGCAATCGAGCTAGGCAGCGGACAAGGTAAGTGCTCCTGCACAGACGTAGGCAGGTAATTCGGACTGCAGGACTCGGCAGCGGCCAAGGGCATTGTATTTGCCGCCTGGCCGCTAGCCGGATCCGCAGGGTCGAATCGCAGGAGCAGTTTCTTCGTCACGGATTGCGCCAGGCACCGAAGCCCTCGGTGCTTGGCGCTTTCCATTTCCGCACCCAAGCAATCACGCCTTTGAGAAAGCTGAAGCAACCCCTTTAGTCACGCTCAGCGCGTCGTTCCTTACCCCGCTACCTGCCCAAAGAATTTAAGGTCTGAGGCTTGGGGAATGGGTCCAGCCATACAGGCTCACGGCGGCCCCCGATACGGGAGACGCCGGATTGCCGCGTAGCCTTCCTTCCCCCTATTCTGGGCCAATGTATTGGTCGCCGCGAACGGTGGCCGAACGGTAAGGGGGAATATGCTGACAATTCTGCTGATCATCTTGGTGCTGGCTCTCTTGGGGGCTCTGCCGACTTGGCCCTACAGCAGGGCGTGGGGCTATTACCCCAGCGGTGGGGTTGGGATAATCCTGGTAATCTTGATTATCCTTCTGCTCATGGGTCGGCTCTGAAAGCCGCGAAGGTCGGCTCCCAAGGCTGCTTGTGGGCTAAATTGTGTGGTTTGTTTTGGCTGGGGCGGGTGGATTCGAACCACCACCGTCTGCATTAACAGTGCAGCGTCCTACCGTTTGGACCACGCCCCAGCGGGTGTTCATCAACATCTTACGACAGACCAGCTCAGTCGCCCACGTCACTTCGCTCATTAATTGTGCGACAGGCACGGGGCAGCATCGGCCTTGGCTTCACACAGATACCAGGTAGCAGCAGCGAGCCCGCCAGTGAGCCAGCGAAGATTCGTCGAGGCTTGGCCTTCGGAGCACAGCTATACCCCCGCCAAGATTTGAGGGTAGGTGATTCTCAAAGGTAGGGTAGGCGGGGGTGGGGAAAGGAAGCCGGCCCAGCCCTCAATCCCCTGAAGGGATCCTCGGCTGTCCTTTCCCCTAGACGCACCTTAAGGTGCAACTCGAGAGCCAAAGATAAGCTACTGCAAATAAAGGCTTGGAAGATTTCCACGGAGTAAAAAACACATGCCGCGGGTAAAAATTCCGGTTCAGTACTTGCCGCCATCGTCGGTTCAGCCCGTTTTAACGCTCCGCTGTTCTTGACCGGGCAGAGCCCACTTGCTATGGTGAAGGATTACGCTGGGCGTATTGTCCTCAGCGTGTATAGGGCCCTCCGTGCGGTGGGCCGACCATTCAACGATGGGCCTGAGCAAAATCATTATTCGGGGCGCCCGCCAGCACAACCTTAAGAATATCCATCTGGAAATCCCTCGGAATACCCTGACGGTTATCACCGGGCTTTCGGGTTCGGGCAAGTCTTCGCTGGCCTTCGATACGCTGTATGCCGAAGGCCAGCGCCGCTACGTAGAGTCGCTTTCCGCGTATGCTCGCCAGTTCCTCGACCAAATGGAGCGACCCGAAGTGGATTCGGTCGAGGGCCTCTCGCCTTCGATCGCCATCGAGCAAAAGACCACCACGCGCTCCCCTCGCTCGACGGTCGGCACGATCACGGAAATCTACGACTACCTGCGCGTGATCTACAGCTCGATCGGCACGCCGCATTGCCGGAATTGCGGCAAGCCCATCACCCGCCAGTCGACGGAGCAAATGGTGCAGTCCGTCCTGGCCCTCGAACCCGATGAACGAGTCATGGTGCTTGCCCCGGTGGTCCGCGGGCGCAAGGGCGAATACAAAAAGGACTTGGAGAAATACCTGCGCCAGGGTTTTACGCGCGCGCGCATCGATGGAGAGCTCGTCAACCTCGATGAGCCGCCTCCACTCGACCGTCGCAAGAACCACACGATTGAGATTGTGGTGGACCGCGTGCTCATCAAGGGCGGGATTGCGAAAAGGCTCGAACAGTCGATCGAAACCGCGCTGAAGTTGACCGGCGGCCTGGTCACCATTGCGGTGGTGGGGGGCGGCGAGCGCCTTTATTCCGAAAAGCTGGCCTGCGCGGATTGCGGCATCTCCGTCCCGGAACTCGAGCCGAGGTCTTTCAGCTTCAACTCGCCTTACGGGGCTTGCCCTGAATGCCACGGCCTGGGCTCGAAATATGATTTTGACCCGGCGAAGGTGATTGTGGACTGGTCGAAGCCGCTGTTCGAAGGCGGGCTCGGTCCCGGCTCCGGTTCTTCGTACCTCGAGCGCTCGCTGCGGCTGGCAGCTTACGCGCACGGATTCGATCTGGATGCCCCGTTCGAGAAATTGCCGCGCAAGACGCAGAACCTGATCCTGCACGGCAATCCATCCAATGGGCGCGCTGCAAAGGGTCTGGAGTTTCCGGGAATCCTCACGCACCTCGAGCGCAGCCTCGAAGAGTCTTCCTCCGACAGCTACCGCGAATGGCTCACGCAATACATGTCGCCCGTGCCGTGCGCGGCGTGCGGCGAAAAACGGCTTCGCCCGGAAAGCCTGGCGGTGAAAGTATCGGAATACTCGATCGCCGATTTCACCGCGTTACCCCTTTCGAATGCGCGCGCGGCGGTGGACAAGATTCTTGCGCAGCTCACGCCGCGGCAGCGAGCGATCGCAGGCCGGGCCCTCGAAGAAGTGGCGGAGCGGCTCGACTTTCTCCTCGCGGTCGGCCTGGGCTACCTGACGCTCAATCGCTCCGCGGCCACGCTTTCGGGCGGCGAAGCGCAACGCATTCGGCTCGCGACACAAATCGGCTCGAGGCTTCGCGGCGTGCTCTACGTGCTCGATGAGCCTTCCATCGGACTTCACGCGCGCGACAACGATCGGCTTCTCGGCACGCTTCAGACGCTGCGCGATCTCGGGAACACCGTTCTCGTCGTCGAGCACGACGAGGAGACCATTCGACGCGCCGATTACGTGGTGGACCTCGGGCCGGGAGCCGGCACCGCCGGCGGCTATCTGGTTGCCTCGGGCACGCCCGCCGACATCGCCGCCCATCCGGATTCCCTGACGGGAAAATACCTGGCCGGCGAACTCAAGATTCCCGTCCCGGCAAGGCGGCGCATCGCCAACGGCAAGTCCGTGACGGTCCTGGGGGCGCATGCGAACAACCTGAAGAACATCGACGTCACATTCCCGCTGGGGCTACTGACGGTGGTGACCGGCGTTTCCGGCTCCGGCAAATCAACGCTGATCGACGATATTCTTTACCGCGCGCTCGCTGAGAGACTTTATCGCTCGAGAGAAAAACCTGGCGAGCACCGCGCCATCGTGGGACTGGAAAATCTCGACAAGATCGTGCAGATCGATCAAGCTCCCATCGGCCGCACTCCCCGCTCGAATCCGGCCACTTATACCGGCGTCTTCGCGCCCATTCGCGAGCTGTTTGCGATGCTGCCGGAGTCCCGCGAGCGAGGCTACCGCCCCGGACGCTTCAGCTTCAACGTCAAGGGCGGCCGGTGCGAGGCTTGCCAGGGAGACGGCCTGCGATGCATCGAGATGAGCTTTCTTCCCGATGTTTACGTCACCTGCGAAGTGTGCCGCGGGCGGCGCTATAACGCGGAAACTCTGGCCGTCCGCTACAAGGGCCATTCCATTTCCGACCTGCTTGACATGCCGATCGAGGAGGCGCGCCTCGTGCTCGAAAACATCCCGCAGATCCAGCAGAAACTCCAGACGCTTGTGGATGTGGGATTGGGCTACGTGCAGCTCGGACAATCCGCGACAACCCTTTCCGGGGGCGAGGCCCAACGGACCAAGCTCGCTCGGGAGCTTTCACGCCGACAGACCGGCCGCACGCTCTACATTCTCGACGAGCCGACAACGGGACTGCATTTCGACGACGTCAAGAAGCTGCTCGACGTCTTGAATCGCCTCGTCGATCTGGGCAACACGGTCATCATCATCGAGCACCATCTCGACATCATCAAGCAGGCGGACTGGATCATCGATCTCGGGCCGGAGGGAGGCGAGGGCGGCGGCCGAATCGTTGCGCAAGGAACTCCCGAACAAGTGGCGCGCAGCAAAAAGTCTTACACCGGGCAAGTCCTCGCGCGCGCCCTGAATGGAATAAATGGAAACGGCAACGGCGCCGTGGATGCGAAAGATTCGAAGGCGAAAGCTTCGCGCATATCTTCCGCCCACAGGGATGCGTAGACGGACCGAGACGCGCTGGCTGCTCATCGTGCTCGCGGGCCGTCGCTTGCGCAGTGCTTGAAACTGCTTTAGAGTCGGCCGTGCCCGCACTCGGCATTCGGAGAGTTCCAAAATAGGTGGTCAAAACGCCTCGCCACGACCGCACGAGCCTATACGCGATTCAGCCGCTGGCGCTCGATGGCCTGCGTACTTATCCGCTGGCCAGCCGCCCGAGTAAAGTTCATGTGCGCGAGTTCGCCCGGCCTCACCAGCGCGGCGCGAGCCTGAGGAAATTCTTCGATTCGCTTCCCCGGATCCTTGCCGCCGACGATTTCCGCGCTGTAGTTGCCGCAATTCTTCGGGCACGAGCCAAGCGCCGGGCGGTGCTGTGGGGCATCGGTGGCCACGTGATCAAGGTCGGCCTGGGGCCCGTGCTGATGGATCTGCTCCGGCGCGGCTACATCACCGGCATGGCCATGAATGGAGCGGGGCTGGTGCATGATTTCGAAATCGCCATGGTCGGCGGCACCTCCGAGGACGTGGAATCGGTGCTGGGCCGCGGAAAATTCGGCATGGCTGAAGAAACCGGCCTTTACCTCAACGAGATCGCAGTGGGCGCAGCGCGCAGCGGGATCGGGCTGGGAGAGGCTGCCGGGAAGCTGCTCACGAATCGCCGCCTGCGTCCCAAGTATCCGGGCGAGAGCGTGCTGATAGCGGCTTACCGGGCGCGGGTGCCGGTGACAGTACATCTCGCAATTGGAACGGACATCCCGCACATGCACCGCTCGGCCGACGGCGGCGCGCTCGGCGCTGCCACCCATCACGATTTTCGATTGTTTTGCGCGCTGGTGAATCAGATGCATCCGGGCGGCGTCTATCTCAACTGGGGCTCGGCCGTGCTCCTGCCCGAAGTTTTTCTCAAAGCGGTGACGGTGGCGCGCAACCTGGGCACGCCGCTGCGTCCTATCACGACCGCGAATTTCGATTTTATTCAGCAATACCGGCCGCAGCAAAACGTGGTGAAGCGCCCCACCGCCGGCGCTGGAGATTCCAAGGGCTACGCCCTGACAGGACATCACGAGATCATGATGCCGCTGCTTGCGGCGGCGCTGATTGAAGGCGGCGCCCGGAGCGCATGAACTCCTTCGATTCTAGTCCGCTCCTGCCGGCGCCAGAGGAGGCGACGCCGCCTCCCCCGCCAGACGTTTGGAGAAGCTTCCCCGAGGATCTTCGCACGCCATGGGGCTGGCCCGACCTTCTCCTGTTTGTCCTGGTAATCGCAGCGAGCTTCTTCCTGGTTGGCGCGCTTCTGTTGGGGATCTTTCTGTTGAACGGTGTGAGTCCACAGAAGCTGCAGGACTCGACGAGCCTGAAGACCCTATTCGCCGTCCTGAACCAATTGCTCGTCTATGTCGCGTTGCTTGCTTATCTATTTGTCTTCATTCGCGCACGCACTGGCGGGCCTTTCTGGCGGACGCTCGGTTGGCGTCCCCTGGATGGTTTTCGCTTCTCGCGTCCGCTCGCTTACGCAGGCTGTATTGCAGGCGGCTCCGTTTTCGCATTTCTGATCCAGCTCACTTCCGTTCCGTTCGAAAAGGGGACAAAACTACCAATTGAGACCCTTTTCCAGGATAGGCGCAGCGCCATTCTGCTGATGTTGATGAGCGTGCTCGTCGCCCCCCAAGTAGAGGAGACGATCTTTCGCGGATATATCTACCCGGTTTTAGCTCGCAGCTTCGGCATCTCCGGAGGCGTTCTCATCACCGGCGTGCTGTTCGGGCTGCTGCATGCGCCGCAATTGTGGGGCGGCTGGATCCATATCCTGTTGATGATCGTCGTGGGAATCGTTTTCACCTACATTCGCGCGACTAGCCGTACGGTGCTCGCTTCCTACCTAACCCATCTGAGTTATAACAGTTTCTTGTTCGCTATCTTCCTCGTTTCCACCGGCTGGCTCCGCAATCTCCCCGTCCGCCACTGAGCAGACATCCTCCGCAAGGAACTAGGTTAGAATCGGGATTGGAATCAAGACAAAGAGATTCAGGAGGCAGCGCCTTGCGAAGCGTTGAGCCAATTCGGTGGACGCCCGAAGGTGTGGTGATGCTGGATCAGCGGCGCCTGCCCAATGAAGTCATCTATCGGACGTACGTGGATTACCGCGAGGTCGCGCGCGCCATCAAGGACATGGTCATCCGCGGAGCGCCGGCGATCGGAGTGGCCGCAGCCATGGGCATTGCGCTGGGCGTCGAGCGGTCACCGGCGCGGTCGGTTGAGGAACTGCGCGCTGAGTTCGATTTGATCTGCGACACGTTGGCAAAGACGCGTCCCACCGCTGTAGACCTCTTCTGGGCGATCGAGCGAATGAAGCGGCGCTTTCTAAAGTTGGCAAGCGAAGCGGGCAGCGCCGCGGCCGACCTTGACCACCTTCGCAAGGAGCTGGTAGCGGAAGCGCAGCAGATCCATCGCGAACGCCGGCAGGCGGACGAGGCTATTGGCCGGTTCGGCGCCGAACTTCTCCCCCAGGCCGGCACCGTGATGACCCAATGCAACGCCGGGGCGCTTGCCACGGGAGGCATCGGGACGGCGCTGGGCGTCATCCGCGTGGCCATCGAACAGGGACGCCGTATCGAAGTGCTGGTTCCGGAGACGCGGCCTTACCTGCAAGGCTCCCGGTTGACCGCATGGGAACTCCACCAGGATGGCATTCCACTGACCCTGATCACGGACAATATGGTGGGTCATTTCCTGAAAGCCGGCCAGGTGGGCGCCGTGGTGGTGGGCGCCGATCGAATTGCAGCGAACGGCGATACGGCCAACAAGATCGGCACGTATCCTATGGCGATTTTGGCCCACGAGCATCAGGTGCCCTTTTACGTGGCCGCGCCGATTTCCACCGTCGATCTTTCGATTTCGTCCGGCGAGCAAATCCCGATCGAGCAGCGCCCCGAGGAGGAAGTGACGCATCTTGCGGGTGTCCGCGTCGCTCCGGACGTTCGGGCAGCGCATCCGGCTTTCGACGTGACGCCGGCGCGGCTGATCGCGGCCATCATCACCGAGCGCGGCGTTGCTCGCCCGTCGTACACCGAATCGCTTCTACATCTTTGCGCGGGCAATACCGCCACGCACGGAGCCGTTCGCTGATTGAAATCCCGGGCGGGACGATCACTGATTACTGCGCGCCTTTCGACCCGGCGTAATAGCCGCGCTTGGCGACCACTCTATAGTCTTGGCCCGGCGTTCCTCGTCCGGCCACCAGCCGGACTTCGAGTTTATGAAAGCGGGCATCGGGAGGATGCGTAGGAGCATATCCGAGGGTATAACGCGTTTTAAGCCGTTCGATCAGCGCTTCGAATGCCAGATACAGCGAGCCTTGTTTTTCCACATCGAAAATCTCGCCGCCCGTATCGTCTGCGAGCTTGCTCACGTTCACCAAGCCCGGGGAGACTCTGGCCATAAGCCGGACCGCGCCAGGATTGTCTCCGGGAATTCTTAAACTGAATACGCCGGCATCGGCCTCGAGAACGGCATCCTCAACTTTTTTAGGGCTGACGCCGCCGCCATCGGTGGGCACATTGTCACTGACGAGAATAATTACGCGGCGCGCGGCGGGAGCCTGCTCGCGCAAATAGTTCGCCGCTTCGTAAATTCCGCCATTGATGTTCGTGCTGCCGCCGGCGGCAAAACTTTCGAGCGGGTCGGAGGCAGCGTGCTTATCGCGAGTGAGGTCCACGCGGCGTTCCACGCGGTCCGTGAACGTGAACATGGCCACTTCATCCTCCGGCTTCAGCGAGCGCAACGCCGTCGCGGTAGCGTAGCGCAACGGCCGGAGAAAGGGCTGGATGGAGCTGCTGAGGTCCACCACCAACGCCACCGCTAGAGGGATTTGATCGCGGCTGAAGTGCGAGATCGTCTGCGGCATCCCGTCCTCGCGCACTTCGAAATCGGTTTGCTTCAGGCCATCCACGACGCGCCCGGACTTGTCTTTGACGGTTGTATCTACCAAGACCAGGTTCGAGGCCACCCGGATCGTTCCCGGACCTTCTTGCGCGATGGTTGGCGAGCCTATCGAAGCCATCAGAAACAGGCTGGCGACGGCCAGCGATGCTGTGCGTCCGGCAACCGGTATGTGAAGAAAAGGCTTCATCCTAGGATAAGAGCGTACGGTGCATCGTGGGGTTGTATGGGGAGAGTTCCGGGTCCAGGGCGTCGTCCGAGCCCACACGTCCATGATTAAGTCGTGAAGACAAACAAAAGGGCGACCCTACCGCTAAGAACGTTTGCGGCGGCTTTGCTTGACAATGGCCGCGAGCCTCTATAGACTCCATTTGTCTGTACTCCTTCCTGCAGGCCAGGAAGTCCAGTTCTTTGACAATCGGATGATACGTGCCAGAACCCGTTCGGTTCTATGAGTAGTCCCTTATCCAGGCAATCAAGGATTGGGGATGGACCGAGCGACAAGAGTTCGACCCCAAGATCATTCCCCGCTTTCGAGAAGTCGAACGGCGGGAGTTTTGATTTTTGGGGCAGCCAGTTTCACATGAGAGTTTGATCCTGGCTCAGAGCGAACGCTGGCGGCGTGCTTAACACATGCAAGTCGAACGCGCAGTTTTCTGTAGCAATACAGGGAATGGGCGCGTGGCGGACGGGTGAGTAACACGTGGGTAATCTGCCCTCATGTGGGGGATAACCCGCCGAAAGGCGGGCTAATACCGCATAACATTCCGGGGACTTCGGTCGCTGGAATCAAAGGTCGCAAGACCGCAAGAGGAGGGGCCCGCGCCCGATTAGCTTGTTGGCGAGGTAATGGCTCACCAAGGCTATGATCGGTAGCCGGTCTGAGAGGATGGCCGGCCACACTGGAACTGAGACACGGTCCAGACTCCTACGGGAGGCAGCAGTGGGGAATCTTGCGCAATGGGCGAAAGCCTGACGCAGCAACGCCGCGTGGGGGATGAAGCTTCTCGGAGTGTAAACCCCTTTCGACCCGGACGAAATCCCGCAAGGGAGTGACGGTACGGGTATAAGAAGCCCCGGCTAACTACGTGCCAGCAGCCGCGGTAAAACGTAGGGGGCCAGCGTTGCTCGGAATTACTGGGCGTAAAGGGTCCGTAGGCGGTGCGGCAAGTCGGAAGTGAAATCTCAGGGCTTAACCCTGGGGCTGCTCCCGAAACTGCCGTGCTCGAGTGCGAGAGAGGCGAGTGGAATTGCGGGTGTAGCGGTGAAATGCGTAGATATCCGCAGGAACATCCGAGGCGAAAGCGGCTCGCTGGATCGCAACTGACGCTGAGGGACGAAAGCTAGGGGAGCAAACAGGATTAGATACCCTGGTAGTCCTAGCCCTAAACGATCAGGACTTGGGGTGTGCCCTGTACGGGGCTCGTCCCGGAGCTAACGCGTTAAGTCCTGCGCCTGGGGAGTACGGTCGCAAGGCCGAAACTCAAAGGAATTGACGGGGGCCCGCACAAGCGGTGGAACATGTGGTTCAATTCGACGCAACGCGAAGAACCTTACCTGGGCTTGAACCGCGCAGGACCAGCGGTGGAAACATCGCCTTCTCGCAAGAGACCTGCGTAGAGGTGCTGCATGGCTGTCGTCAGCTCGTGCCGTGAGGTGTTGGGTTAAGTCCCGCAACGAGCGCAACCCTTACTCTTAGTTGCCACCCGCAAGGGGGAACTCTAAGAGGACTGCTCCGGATAACGGAGAGGAAGGTGGGGATGAGGTCAAGTCAGCATGGCCTTTATGTCCAGGGCTACACACGTGTTACAATGCGCGCTACAAAGTGTCGCGAACCCGCGAGGGGGAGCTAATCGCAAAAAAGCGCGCTCAGTTCGGATTGCAGTCTGCAACTCGACTGCATGAAGCTGGAATCGCTAGTAATGGCGCATCAGAACGGCGCCGTGAATACGTTCCCGGGCCTTGTACACACCGCCCGTCACATCACGAAAGTGGACTGTACTAGAAGTCGCCAAGCCAACCGCAAGGAGGCAGGCGCCCAAGGTATGGCTCATGATTGGGGTGAAGTCGTAACAAGGTAGCCGTAGGAGAACCTGCGGCTGGATCACCTCCTTTCTAAAGAGAAAGGCAGCACACCCTGTGTTGTTAGCAGGGGATGGCTGCCATCGTTTCGGTTTACCCTGAGCCGCTCGCGAGAGCGCACCCAGGGCTACTCATTCCCTACGGGTTCTGACAGGTCTCATCCGATTGGTCCGGAGGTCGCTACGGCGATCTCAAGGATCCACCCTAGGCGCGTAAGCCCAAAGGGTTGTCAAAGAGCCCTACAGATCCAGCCCGTCCAGGAACCCCCCGGACGGGCTTTTTCATTTTTCGCTGCATCCCACTCGAGACGACGCTCAAAAGCGAAGAAGCGCGGCCAAAGCTACGCCTCGCCGGGCCACCTCACCGGTCTGCCGGTGGACACGAGCGCTTCAAATCCGAGCGAGCAAAACGGTTCCCGACTTCCACTTTTCCAGTTGCTTTTCAAATCGGCGAGGAGCGACGCGGGCGTAAAAATGTAACAGCCAGGCCATGGGTATCTCGCGCTTCAGGCGTTGCGCCTCCTGGAAGAAGGGGCGAAATTCCTCTTCCGTCCACCCGAACCGCCGGAAGAATTCAGCGCCGTTTTCCGGCGCAAACTGTATGGGCGCGCTCGCGGCGTCCAAATGCTTGCCCCAGTGCTTTTTCATCCGCCGAAGGACCCAGGGCGAAGCCAAATCGATGAGCCAGTACCGGAAGTGTGGTTGCGCGTGAAGGTCAGCGGCCAGATTTCCCACTTGTTCCGCCGTGAGATAAGCGAGCAGGCCTTCGGCGACGACCAGGACGCGTGAGGCTCGCTCGTTGATGCGAGCGAAGAGGGACCGTCGCGCTTCGGGTGCCGCGAGATCGAGCGGCACGCGCTCCAACTGGCAACGCGGCGACTCGCCCGCGAGCAATTCCTCTTTGTAAGCAATCGTCTCCGGGAAATCCACTTCGACCCACTGCAAAGACGACGTGAGCGGCAGCCGGTACGGCCTGGTATCGAGGCCGGCGGCGAGATTGAGGACCGCATCAACGGCCTCGCGCGCGAGGACCTTCAGAATCAGCTCGTCGAAGAGAGCCGTGCGCACGATCATGGCCCAGGCGCTGCGCTTTCCCCCTCGCAGCGTGCGGACGATTTCCTCGCCTCGCTGCCCGGCCAGTTTTCGCGCGTAAGGGTCGCGAAAGATGGCATCGGAGCGTTCGGTCTCCATCGCTCGGTAGTACGCCACCCATCGGGCGGTATCGGAAATATTCCGCAATAGCTTGACGTTCGATTTCGTTGTCATCCTCCAACCTCGGCCCCGCAAGCGAAGCTATTTTCAACCGTTCTTGGACCGCGCGGCGATCGCTTACCGGGACGAAAAGACTACATCGGTTCGTGCGCAGGATTCGTCGTGCCACCAGGATTAGCGCGTGCCTTGAGCCGACCGGACCGGCAAACCGGCCCACGCGTTGAGCAGGCCCATCATCTCCCGGACGACTGCCAGGCAATCGCGGGTGTTGCGCCACCAGTGGCCTGCGTCAAAGGGCTCCTCGGTGGTGTGCCACACCATTCCTTTCGGCTCTTTGCCCACGAGCTTCTTCCATAGCGTACGCACGCGGCGAGTGTGTGGCGGCGATGTAACCAGAATCACGCTGCTTCGGCCTGTGCGCTGCAATTCTCTGGAGACGGCCAGAATTTCTTCTTCGGTATTGGTGACGGGTTGTTCCAGCACGCGAATGGAGCTTTCCGGAACGCCCATCTTGACGAGAACTCTTCGGCTGTAAATTTCTTCGCCGGCGTACTCGATCCCCAAGTCCCTGAGATTCCGTTGAGCTTCATCGGAGCGCGTGAGCCAAACTTCGGGGGCAAGACCGCGCTTGTAGAGCGCGGCAGCCTCTTCAGCTCGATAGGGCATACTGCCGCTGAGAACGACGATTGCATCCGCCGGCTTGAGCGAGTCCTGAACCACCAGCCACTGGCCCATCTCACGAAAAATCCCTATCGCTATGGCTGCCAGCGCCGCCACAACCGGCAGCCACACCCAAGCCCGGTTGTGCCGCGCGCGCGCCGTCGTATCTTGGATGTCCTCAGCCATTCGTTACGACTTACTCAGAACAAAGCTGCCTGCAACCAATGCATCAACACCCGAGCAGAAAAAACTCCGTACAGCATCGCGCGGCGTGATCACGAGCGGCTCGCCGAAAAGGTTGAAAGAGGTGTTCACCAACAAGGGTGCAGGGGCATGCTCCCCAAACCTCTTCAACAGCCGCCAGAAAAGGGGATTCGCCCCTTGCGTAACCACGTGGAGGCGCACTCGATCGCCCGGCAGGAGGTAGCCCGAGAGAAGTTCACGAGCGGGTGGAAGCGCCCGGCCCATCGTCGCCAGGAAGCGCCCTGCCTCCGAGCATTCAAAATAACGCTCGCAGTCTTCTTCGGGCACCGAAAGCGCAAATGGCCGAAACGACTCGCGATGCTTTACGTAATCGTTCAGGTTTTCCTTCACGTAAGGCGCCCACGGCGAGGCCAGCAGGCTGCGGTTCCCCAGCGCGCGCGGGCCGAACTCCGCTGCCCCCTGAAACCAGGCGACGATCTTTCCGGCTTGCAGCAGCTTCAGCGCCTCGTCGATCTTGCGCTCCTCCGAGTCCATCCAACGATAGCGCGCCTTGGAGTTATCGAGCACCTGTTTGATTTCCTCGTTCGAGTAGCTTGGGCCCCAATACACACGGGACATCGGTTGGACGCGAGGTTTCTTCAAAATCTCGTGCCACACGAGCCAGGCGGCGCCGAGCGCCGTCCCTTCATTCCCGGCCGCCGGCTGAACGAAGATCTTCTCAAACCCGGCGTTCTTTTCGAGTGCGGCTACAAGCAACGGGTTCAAGAAGAGTCCGCCGGCGAGGCACAGAAACCGCGCCCCGGTTTGGCGTCGCAACGATTCCACCAGGTCTCCTACAACCACCGTGCAAGCCTGCTGGACGCTTGCGGCCAAGGTTGCCCGGAGCGCTTCGGGCACCGGCTCCGGGGGAGACGGTATACCCAGACGGCGATAAAAGGCTGCGGAAAATGCCACTTGGCCAGCGAGACCACGCTTGAAGAAGCGCGTGTCTACGCGCGGATACCTGGTGGATCTGTACCGAAGGATTTCGAGAAAAACGCCGGCTAGAACCGGTTCGCCCACAAGACTCAGCCAGTGCGTCTTGTGCTCGTCTTGGCGGGGCCGAAAACCCAAGACCTGAGTCACTTGCGAATAGACCCAGGCGAGGGAATGGGGAAAGGGAATCGATCGGATGGAGCGAATTCGAGATCCCTCTCCGATCGCGGCCAAGCCACACTGCCCATCCCCCTGCTCGTCGAGCGTGAGGATGAGTGCGCGATCGAACGAGGAAGCATAGAACGCGCTCGCTGCGTGACACCGATGGTGGTCCAATTCCACGACGCCACGCGGGCGGCCTCCCTGCATCTCTGCCAGAATGCGCAGGTTGTTTAGCTCGCGGCTCAGCTCGCCGATTGCTTTGCTTTGATAATAGCCGCTCGAGATCGGCGCTAGTGGCGTCAGCCGCGCCCGCAGGAGCGCGCGGCGAATCCAGGCCCGCAAAGGGCGACTGCCCATTGCAACCGTCGAAAGCTCGGACCAACCGATCCCGGCTCGCTCCATACAGAACCGGATCGCTGCGCGAGGAATGCCCCCGACCAGCCGCAGGCGTTCCAGCTTGCCTTCTTCGATAGCCGCTGCAACCCCGTTTTCGCCGATCAGGGCTGCAGCCGAATCATGCGTCAATGCGGAAAGGCCGAGGACGTACATGTCACGCGTCTTGGCGCGCACCCAGCAGTTCTCCCGTGGGCTGAATGGCGCTCAGGGTGAGATAACAAAAAGGGAAGCGGCCTGGCACGAACTTTCTTACGAGCGTGGCTTTCCTAGGAGACGTCCGCGGGTCATGAGGCCACGCAGCCCCAGCAGCAGAAGGCGTGGCTGGCTCACGCAGATGCGGAAAAGGACCTTGAGAGCCTCGTCGCGCGAGTGCTCCGCGAGCGACTTTCGGGCCGGCTGGTTCAGCAGATCGACCAGCAGGCTGTAGTCGCCCTGAGCGAAATTATGGATCGCTCTACGAAGGAGCAGATGCAGATTGAGCTCCCAGCGGAGGGACCGCAGCTCGCGGCTCGTCCTTCCTTTCAAGATGGCCTCGGCGACGCCCTGGGCTCCTCGGAAGCCGGTCACGATTCCACCCACGGTGGTCACTTTCACCTGCCCGGCGGCATCGCCGATCAGATATACGCGGCCTCCACCCAGGCGGCGCTCAACCGGAACCCAACCGCTGTAAACGGGGATCTTGGCGCCCTGATATGCAAGCGGCTCAAGTTTTCTTTTTTCCAGGAAGCATTCAAGGTGTCGGCGCGTTTCGTGTCCCGCTTCTCCAATCAAACCGAGCACTCCGCGCGTCGGCGATTCTGGAATGAGCCAATAGAAGTAGGGGGTGTCCTGAGGTACGAACCAGACGCGAACTGTGTCGTGTCGCATGTCTGGGGGCAGCGGCACAATCGCTTGAATCAACGGCACCGTCTCCTGGCGCCGCCATCCGGCCGACTCGGCGACCTTGCTCGCCGCGCCATCGCTGCCTACCACAGTATGCGTGTGTACTTCTTCCGATCCGCCGTCCTCAGTCCGTTCCAGCTCGAGAGCAAGCCCATTTTCATGTGCCCGCAGGCTTCGGAATCGACGGCCGAACAGAAGCTTTGCTCCCGCGGCTCGAGCCTGCTCCGCGAGGCTGCGGATCAGGGTGGCGCGCTCGATGACCAAATCCGGCCGGTCTAACGATATCGAGGCAGCCCGTCCATCTGTGAATAGCTCGAACTCGCGAATCTCGTTGGTAACGCATCCATCTGCGAAACTGCCCAAGAGTTTCCGCATCCGATGCGTAACGATCAGAGTTCGCTCGGCTGGCTCCAGCCTCTCGCTTCGCTCCAGAACCTGCACTGGAGCGCCGCCTCGAGCCAGTAGATAGGCGGCAAACAGTCCCGCGGCCGAACCCCCTACGACCGAGACCGGGCGGTCTTGGACGCCCGCCGCACTACGATTTACATTCCGCTGAAGGGACGCGATCATGGTTCCCTGAATTTGGGCGCTTCCGGTTGACTTGCTGTCGAGATCGGGAGAATCGGGAAGCTGAAAAGATTCGGCGCTGTCCCCCGGGAACGCATCGGATTCCCAAGCCCCTTCCCTTACAACATTCGCCTAAGAAGCAGGCTCGGGCGCGCAGTATAACCCAGCCAGTAGATTCCTGAAATAGTTAAGCCCGTTGCGGCACCTTTGTCGAGACAGGATTGGAGTGGGAAGATGTTTCAGAGTGGCACAGCAGGCCCAGGATCCGTTTCGACCCTTCCCTTTTCTTGGTGCTCGAAAGGTGCCTTTTCAAACAAATAGACGGCTACCAAGGCTGTGACGCCGCTGCACCCAGCCATTACGTAGACGGGGCCGTTCGAGAGATGGCGAAAGGCAAGCGCCAGTCCACCGAGAAGACAAGCAAAAAGGTACAGGACAAGTACGGCTCCTTTGGTTCCCAGACCCAGATTGGCGAGACGATGTGCGGTGTGGTCCTTGCCCGGCGACGCGAACGGCAAAAGTCCGCGACGTGCACGCGAAATCGAAACGAGCGTCGTGTCGAAGATCGGAATCCCCAGGATGAAGATAGGCACCACCCAACTGGCCGGTGTATGAGGCTGCTCGGGCCGAAGCTTCAGGCCCAGAACGGCCATGAGGTACCCCAAAAGCATCGCCCCGCCGTCGCCCATGAAGATTCTGGCCGGGTTGAAGTTCCAACAGAGGAATCCCAGGGCGGCGCCAAATGTAGCGGCCGCGAGCGTGCGAACGAGAACCTGACCTCCCAGGCTCGCTGCGAGCGCGAAGAAACCGGCCGCGGCAGCCGCAATTCCAACGCAGAGGCCATCCATGTGATCCAAGATGCTGAAAGCCGCAGTGATGCCAACCACCCAAACAACCGTAAGGCAACTGTCCAGAGCCACACCCGGCCAGCCTGGCACAAAAGAAGAAAACAACTGCGCGCGGATGCCTGAGAAAAGCAGGATCAGCGCGGCCAAAGGCATGCCCAAAAATAATTTCACTTGGTGGTGGAGCAGGCCGCTATCGTCTAGAGTGCCCACAATCGCGAGCATCGTGGCGCCTGCCAAAATGCCTACAATCTGGGCGCGCGCCTGGCCTCCCACCGCAACCATCATGGCCAGGACAAAACCGAAGTAGATAGCCAGGCCGCCAAGAAGCGGCATAGGAGTGAGGTGAACCTTCCGGGGACCAGGGTAATCCACCATGCCGAGGTGCAAAGCCAGTTGGCGGACCGGAACCGTGATTCCGAGCGACGCGATCAGCGCGACGCCGAAAGCAACGAGCGCTGTGGAATATTGGGTCATCGAGTGGCTGTCAGCGTCCCGTGAGCATGTTCTCGAGGACGTCCTCTACTTGTTCTTTGCGCTTGGTTGCGAAATACCAGTCCATGGTGCGGCGCATGCCTTCGCGGAACATCACCTTCGGTTCCCACCCCAGCAGCTTTTTCGCAAGCGAATTATCGGCGACGCGGTTTGCCGGCCCCGTCGGCATGTCCAGGCGAAACTTGATCTCCGCCTTTCTTCCGGCATATTCCAGGGCCATCTGCGCCGCATCCATCACGCGAACCCGCTCCATCGTGCCGAGATTAACGGCGGTACCGTCGTGAATTTTTTCGCCGGCCAGAATGGTTCCCGTCACGATGTCATCCACGTATGTCCAGTTGCGAATCTGCGTGCCGTCGCCCCAGACTTCGAATGGGTCCTGGCCGACGAAGGCGCGCGCGATCATCGCAATGACGGCATGATTCTCCACGCCCCGTGGGCCGTAGACTGTGAAATAGCGGCAAGAGGCCGCTCCCAGTCCGTGCTCTTTGTGATAGGCCTTCAGCGTCAGCTCGCCCATCAGCTTGGCCCAGCCGTACATGTTGTCTGCGTCATGCGGAGCCTTGACGACGTCTTCGTGCAAATAGACTTCCTTGCTTGTGTCGGACTGCAGGAAATTTGGATAAACACAGCCGGAAGATGCGTACACGACTTTGTCGACGCCTGCCCGAACGGCTTCCCAGAACACCAACCCATCGAGAAAAAGATTCGACGCCGGCCCCGCCTGATGCAGATCGACGTAGCCTCTTCCGCCGTGGTCGGCGGCGAGGTGGAAAACCACTTCGATGCCTTCCATGGCCGCGCGCGCGACCCCTGGCTCTCGCAGGTCTGCTTCGATGAACGTAACTTTGCTGCTCGAGAGATGTCCCTGGATATTCTCCAACTTCCCGCTTGTGAGATCATCGATCACACGCACCTGAGCGCCGCGCTCGAGAAGGGAATCCACAAGGTGCGACCCGATGAAGGATGTTCCGCCGGTAACGAGTACTCTCTTTCGATTCCAGATGGTTCCCTCCCCGTTCATGAGATGCCCGCCGCCTCTTCGACGACGCGCGCAAACCTTTCTAGCTCATTCACTCTAGCATATTCATGCGAAACTTCGCGGGCTCGCCGGCCCATCCTTTCCAATCGCGGGCGATCTTCCCGCAATTGGCGCACGAGGCGCACCAGCGAAGCAGGATCGTCCGGATCAGCCCACACACCGCAGCCCGATTCCCGCACGATCCGCGCGACGTCGCTCTTCTCCGGGGCCAGCGCCAGCACCGGGCGTCCCGCTGCCAAGATGGAATACAATTTGCTGGGGACGACGACGCCTTCAAGCCCGCGCCGCAGCGTCACCACCTGCAGGTCTCCCGCAGCCATCACGTAGGGAACCTGCTCTGGCGGACGAAACGGAAGGAATTTGATCCGCGGGCATCCCTGCGCCAGCGCTTCCAGCTCGCTCCGGTTGGCTCCGTCACCGACGAATACGAGACCCACACCGTCGCCATCGAGCATCTGTGCGACCTTCACGAGCGTTTCCCAGGCTCCATAGAAACCGAGGTTGCCGGCGTGGAGGATCACGAAGGGAAAGCCACAGCGGAGTTCACGCGCGATTGGATGATCTCCTGCCGCTACGCCCTCCGGTATCACCGCGCCGTCGCGCACAACGACGACGCGGTCGGGCTTGATTCCTTTGGAAAGAATTCGTTCGCGCATGTCTTCACCAAGCACGATGATGCGGGCCGCCTGCCGGAGCGCCCGCCGATGAAGGCTCTCCCATTGTTTGACCCAGCGGGACGGTCGGACGATATCGCCGCCGAGGGCCATGTCCGGGTAAAGGTCGCGGATGTTGTAAACAAACGGGCGCCGCGAGAGATGTGCCACCAGGGCGCCGGCGATGCCGGCCACGGGCGGGTCCGTCATTGCGAGAATCAGGTCGGCGCGTATGGCGAGCGCCCGGGGAACAGCCAGGGCAAGATAGGAAAGATAATTCGTGACGCGACGCCGCATTTGATGGCGGGGATACGCGGTCGAGCCGACGCGCTCGACCGCCACGTTGTTGCGCACGTCGCGGCGTAGCAGCTCGATCGAGTAGCGCTCCTCCGGATCGTAAGAAGGACGCCCGGCCAGGACGGTGACGCGATGCCGTTTGGCCAGCGTTTCGGCCACCAAGGCGGCCATCTTTGCCGTCGCAGATGTATCAGGAGGATAGTATTGGTTGAGAAGTAGGATGTGCACGGTAAGTTTCCGTAGGGTACTCCCGAGCAAGCCCGGTCGTGAATGCCAGGCTTCGAGAGGGGGTGCGGGGCCGGTCCCCCTTGCCCCGCTATTTCGCTCGGTCGGCCGCCGCCGCCGTAAATTCTTCTCCTGATACCGTGTTGTTTTTCCTTTCCAGGATGTAATTTCCCACGACAAGCACGTCCATCTTCGTTCGCAGGAAGCACTCCAGGGCTTCCTCGGGCCGGCAGACAATCGGCTCATTGTCATTGAACGAGGTGTTCACCACCACCGGAACTCCCGTGAGGTTGGCAAATTCTTTGATGAGCCGCCAATACCGCGGATGGAGCTGCCGATTGACTGTTTGAAGCCGCGCCGTACCGTCCACATGGGTCGGCGCAGGAATCACCGCGCGCTTTTCGGGGCGCACGGGATAGGCGAACGTCATAAAGGGCGACGGATGCGTTCGCTCGAAGTATTCTCCGATTGCTTCCTCGAGGACCGAAGGGGCGAAAGGCCGGAAGGATTCCCGATGCTTGATGCGCTGATTCAAGATGTCTTTCATCTCGGGCCGGCGAGGATCCGCCAGGATGCTGCGGTTGCCGAGCGCGCGCGGGCCCCACTCGGCGCGGCCCTGGAACCACCCCACTACTTTGCCCATGGCGATTTGTTGCGCAGCCGCCTTCAGCAAAGGTTCTTCTTCCAGCTCGACGATCTGGAGTTCTTCCGCCGAACCCTGATGTCGTTCGATGGCCCGTCGAATTTCTTCGGCCGTGAAACCCGGTCCCCAGCCGGCGTCTTCCATCACAAAGGAGCGAGGCAGGCCAAGGACCTCGTGCGCCACCGCGAATGCTGCTCCCACCGATAGGCCGGCATCGCCGGCGGCGGGCTGCACGTAGACCCGCTCGAACGGTGTGCGCTCGAAGATCTTTCCGTTGGCCAGGCAATTGAAAGCGACGCCGCCGGCAAGGCAAAGATTCCTTTGTTTACTCCGCTCGTGGAGCGCCCGCAGATGCGCGAACAAAACCTCTTCGAGCCTCGCCTGCATCGTGGCGGCAAGATCGCGATGACGCTTTTCAACCGGTTCTTCCGCCTTGCGAGCCGGTCCAAGGCGTTTCTCCAGATAGTCGGAAAACAGCTTCCCGAGGACGGGCGGCTTGTCCGCTTCGCGCCAAGACATATCGGGGCCTTGGCGATGATGCGAGAAATATTCGAGGCCTAACCGAAACGACAGCGGGCCGTCCGTCCTCACAATGCGGCGAAACTCATCCAGGTACGCCGGCTCGCCGTACGCTGCCAGACCCATCACCTTGTATTCATCTCCGAATTTCCAAAAGCCCAGGTACTGCGTCAGTGCGGTGTAGTACATTCCCAGGGAGTGGGGAAACGTGATCTCACCATGGATCCGGAGGCGGGGACCTTCGCCGGTGGCCCACATCATGCTTGCAAAGTCTCCGAGACCATCTGCCGAGAGAGCGGCGGCGTTCTCGAATGGGGAAACGAAGAACGCGCTGGCGAGGTGAGCTCGGTGGTGTTCCACCCGATGAAAAATCGCACGAAGGCCCTTTGGATCCGTTTCAAACGCGCCCGCCAGTTCTTCGTGCACCCCGGCAAAGCGAGTCATGACCTTCGCACGTTCCAGCGCAAATCGGGGCATCCTCAGGGCGTAGCGCAGCTTCGTTCCCCATCGCGCCCAGGGATCGCGCGGAATCGCGATGTGATCCACTTCCGAGATTGAAACGCCGGCCTGGGCCAGGCAATATCGCACGGCCTGCACGGGAAACCCGGCGGCATACTTCACCCGGTTGAAGCGTTCCTCTTCCACGGCCGCCAAAAGTCGGCCGTCCACAATGACTGCGGCGGAAGCGTTTGCGTGATAGGCGTTGATACCCAAGATCACCATTCAAAGACTCCACCGGTTCGATTCAGGGCGAGACAAAAGGCGTCAGGCCGCCGAGGTAGTGGCGGCCTGGCGTTCCGCGCACATGCTGGAACCACTGCCTTCGAGATTCCTTCGCACCCACTCGTTCAGTACATACAAGCTCCACGGGCGCGACCAACTGGTCCGGCCGTCCAGGAAGTCTTGCCAGATTGACTGAACGACGTTGTGATTCAAGATCGGCTGCAGTGTCGCGGGGCAATCGCGTAAACCCGCCGCCACCTGCTCCCGAAGCGGTCCCCGTAGCCATTTTTCCCATGGAAAAGTGAAAGTGCGCTTCGGCTGCGCCACTACCTCGGCCGGAAGCAGGTCCTCGAGTGCTTCCACGAGCAGGGCTTTCGGAATTTTCCCGCGGCGCTTTTCGGCCTCGGGCAAGCTGATGACAAACTCCACCAACAGATGATCGAGAAATGGAACGCGGACTTCGAGCGAATGCTGCATGCTCATCGCGTCGGTATCGCGCAGCAGCGTATTCACCAGGTAGGAGCGAGATTCGAGCCACGATACCGCCGAGAAAAGATCGAGCCGGTCGGCGCTTCGAGACGCCTCCACCAGCCAGTTCCACCATGTCGACGTACGCGCCGGGCCAAGACCCTTCTGAAGCAACTCGGCAACCGTCCGGGGCGCAAAAAGGTTGCGAGTAAAAAAATAGGGATGCGGCATGGCGTTGGGGTCGAGCCACGCGGCCGTGAGCTTTCGCGCGGCGTCCGGCCCGCCGCGTCGAGCGCTCGCTCCTTCGAACGCCGGAGCCGTCGCCGAACGAAGCGACGAAGGAAACCAGCGCGCTGCTGCCGCCAGTCGGGCCACGCCCGGCGTCGAGCGAAACGTCGAATAGCCGCCGAAGATTTCGTCGCTGCCCAGTCCGGAGAGCGCTACCTTTAAACCCGCTTGTCGCGCGGCCCAAGAAACGAAGTAGGTGTTGATTCCGTCCATGCTGGGTTGATCCAAAGCTGCAACCGCTTCGCCCAAGCGCGATTGCATCTCCTCGCCCGAAAGCAGCAGTTGCTGATGCTCGGTTCCCAGACGCGCGGCCGTCCGGCACGCGATTTCGGCTTCGCTGAAATCCTGCTCGGGAAACACAACTGTGAACGTGTGGATCATCTGTCTCTCGCGGCTGGCCAGCGCCGCGATTGCGGTAGAGTCGAGTCCGCTGCTCAGAAATACGCCCAGCGGAACGTCGGCGATCAGGTGACTTCGGACCGCATCCTCCAAGCGCGTACGCAAACTCTTGGCGACGGGCGCACCGCCATTCATTTTGGGCTGCTCCGCATGCATTGCCGCGCCGCTCGCGAAATCCCACCAGCCGGTGATTTCGGGCTTGGAGGACGGGCTGGTGGCCGAGAGCGTCACGCAGTGGCCCGGCGGCAGAGAGAAAACACCATCCACAAGCGTCGTCGGCTCCGCCACCGACCCAAACAGCAGATAAGCGGGTAGGGCGCTGCTGGAAAGGCGCGCTGGGACGAGTCCGCTTGCCAGCAGGGCGCGAATCTCCGAAGCAAACAGAAACATTCCATCGCTGACGGCGTAGTACAAAGGCTTGATTCCCAGGCGATCGCGCGCTAGGAACAATCGCTTGGGCGCGTTGGAAGCACCTTGGGGCGTTTCCACGACGGCGAAGGCGAACATGCCTCGCAAGCGTTGAACGCAATCGCGTCCCCAGGCTTCGTAGGCGTGTACGATCGCTTCGGTGTCTGAGCGCGTCTGGAATCGATGGCCCAGCGATTCGAGAGTCTGGCGAAGCTCCTGAAAGTTGTAAATCTCTCCGTTGAAGACCACTGCGACCGTGCCGTCTTCATTCCATACGGGCTGCTGACCCCCCGGAAGGTCAATGATGCTGAGCCGCCGCATCCCCACGGCGACCGACGGTGCAACCAGAAGACCTTCGTCGTCAGGACCGCGATGGCGCAGGGAAGCCATCATCCGGCGAACGGCCGCTTCACCGGCTTCTGGTTGCTTTGCGCCCACCACTCCGCAGATTCCACACATCTAGCTACTTTATCGCGGACCGCTGCTTAGTTCCACCCCTGCCGATCCTGCGGACACTCATCCGGTCAGGGCTCAAGATGTGACCCGACTCGGAGGCGTGTTGAAAACCCCTACAACTCCGCGATTATGCATTCTTGCTTCGTGAGTGGCGCCGGCGGTCGATTCGCTGACCCTGCCGATAACCGTGGGTTCATTTCGCAACTTTCGTGTCTACGGAATAACCGGGGGCCTTGATGGCCGGCGTGGCCGAGCCAGCTGGGCGAGGGACCTGACACCTTAGGAATCAGCCGGCGCCCCGTAGGGCCGTTGTCCGATGCCACTCGGGGACGGCCCATCACAAAGGGACTCCGCGGGATTGTTTTAAAGGCCCTCCTCGCGCATGTTCTCCTCAGTCTTTCGAACTCTTCATGGGCGTCACGAAGATCATTCAAGGGGTTCTAGGTGGTCAAAGTCTCCGCGCTTTATCCGCTCAACCAGTTCCTCATCTTCCGCCGTCTCAATGAAGCGGCTGCAATCGGTTGGGTTCGTTCCGTAATCTGTGCCCGGTGGTTCGGGAGCCGCAATAGGTGGAAGACTCAGCGCTTTCGACGCCAAATCCGCAAGAGAAGTCTCGGGACGCCGGAGGAACGTAGGGGCTGCGCCGCCATCCGACTCTCCCAACTGGGTATCAGTTGGCTTCGTTTCGTAATCGGATGGCTGCGGACGGGGCGGCGAGGTCTGCTGGCGAGCAGCGGTTACACCCACTGGCGTTTCGACATCGATGAGCTCGCACGGTGTGCCGCTGTCCTGCTTATCAAGACCACCACTAGCCGGCGAAACACGCGTGTCGACGGTCCCGGCGGCACTGGCGTTGGCTTTGCGCTTCTCTTGCAGACGCTCCAACTCGTGCATCGCTTGAAAGATTTGGCGGTTGATGGCAGCTTGGAATCGCAAGATGCGGTCGACGCCTTGCCAATGGAAGGCTTGGTGTTCCCCTACAGGTTTGGACTCGTATGCCAAGAGACGGGAGAAACGGATCGCCTCGGTAACGATTTTCTCGGTGAGGAGCCCTTCCATATAGCCCACAGGTCGGTAGTACTCCCAGATGCCAGCAACCAAATCACTGTACGCCTGCCACAGCTTGTCACCCACCTCCCCAGCCGGAAGGGGCTGGCGCGCAAAAAAGCCGTGCTTGCGCGCGTTCTGCTTGCTTCGTTCCTTCCCTTCCGGTGTCTTCGGTCCCGTGGCGTGCTGGGCGTTGGCTCGGTTCGCTGCGAGTTTCTGCGGTGAGACCGACTTAGCCTGCCCGTTCTGGGCTTGCTCGGGCGGCGTCCCGGATGCCGGGCAGTTGAATTGCCCGGTAGAGTCGTTCGTTACAGGTTGCATTCCAGTGCTGTCGTTCGTGTTGTCGTGGGACATGCCCACCTCCTGGATCAGGACAGCTTTGTCGTGTCCCGATACAACAGGGGTCCATAGTTGAAAACTTTGTCTACTGTTGGTGTCGGAAGACAGGATCACGGCCGACGACGGGCCCAGTCCTTTTCTCGCAACGGGCGATCGCTCACTTCGTATACGGCCGCGCGGTCGGGTGATTTCGCACGTTTCGTGGTGGGCCCTTGGGGGATTGTTTACACTTGTCCAGCGCCACCTGGATCGCTACGGCATCTCACCCATTCTTAGGGATGAACTCGAGGAAGACTTCGGAAGAAAATCCATTCGACTTCGTGCTCGTTCGAATCGTCGACCTAAAGTAAACGGAAGCCCGTTGTTTGGCTAGGGCCCTCTCTTCCTGTCGTCGATCCTAGTAAGAAAGCGTTGAAGGAATCTGGTTCCGTGGCTCTTGTACAATTCGGCTCCAGCCTTTAGAAATGCCTCGCAAATCTGGGCAACGCTTCTGCCTTCGCTTGCTGCGATGGTCTCTAATTGCCCTTTCAGACCTGACGGAATTCGGAACGTGAACTGAGTGTCTTTCTTCATGCGCACCAAATCTTACCATTCTTTCGAAGCAGCTTTCCCGAAGTAGAAAGCTTGACAAAAGCTAACTTGCATGCAATGCTTTGCATTGCCTTGCAGTGCACTGTCTTGGAGGATCACAATGAGACGTCGGGTCCTGTGGTCTGCGAATATCGAGGTCGTTCGATCCACATGGGGAGACCTCTCTCCGGCGGTTATTAAGCGCCTGAAGGATCTTTCTCTCTCATATGATTTGTCAGTAGCAGATGGTGAGATCCAGCTGCTGGACGGTCGATGGTACGTCACTCACGCTGGCCTACTTCACATAGCTCAGCGACGTCGATGTGCTGGAATCAGAACAAGTCTTGAACGCAGTCTATCCGAACCTGCCTCTAGTCGTTGGGTCTTCAAGGCGATAGTTTACAAATCTCCTCGCTCCCGTGGCTTTGTCGGCTACGGCGACGCTGACCCCTCCAACGTCTCTTCCTTGGTCCACGGGGCTGAGATGCGCGTCGCCGAGACTCGCGCCGTCAACCGCGCCTTGCGGAAAGCCTATGGCATCGGTCTGTGCTCCGTCGAGGAGTTAGGTTGGTCCTCTGCCCCTGAGCCACAGACTCAGAAAGGTCCTTCTTCGGTAGGACAAAGCGTTTCCAACAATGGTCAGCCGCGATTGCGCGATCGGCTTTCGCTGCTTATCCGTCAGTATCAGCTCGACCCCACCCTGGTGAAGCGCTACGCTGCGGAGTTTTGCGGTACGGAAGTCCTCCGAGATGCGAGCCGCGACCTCGTTGAGTCTTTCATTAATCAACTGGCCGAGCAGGCTGCTAAGGACCGTGACGGATTGTTATGCCACCTCAATAGCTATGCGCGAACCGAAGAGGTGAAATCATGACACGCCATGTCCCGGGACTCCATCAGGTAGCCGCGAACGGAAACGACACTCTCGAAGGAGTGTTCTTGGTTCGAGTGGATCGCGCCTGCTACCGATGGCATCCCCACCGGCCCTTTTTCTCCCTCCGCTTTGCCATCCTCGAACCGAAAGGGCACACCGGGCACAGCCTCTCGGGCCGCCTCTACTGCACGCCGAGGGCACTGTGGAAGCTGAACTGGTTCCTGCGGGACTTCGGTTATGACCTCGATCTGCTGGGGCGGGACGAAGTGGATGAGAAAGCACTGCTGGGTCTGCGCGGGATCATCCGCACGTCACGCACCTTGCTGAACGGTCGTTGCTTCTTGAACCTGGAGGCCTTCGCTCCGGCCGGGGAGTGGGAAGAAGTCTCGGCGGAGGTTGTCGGTGCGCCGAAGGGTGAGGAGGTCGGCGATGACCTATAGTTACACCCAGATCAGCCAATTCCTGCGCTGTCCCCGACTCTACCGTTATCGCTACCTCGATGGTTGGCGGGGGAGAGATACACGGGCAGCCATGGTCTTTGGCCGGTGCTTCGAGAGGGCCCTGCTCGCTTACTTCTGCCAGGAGGACAGTTCCGCCGCCCTATTCAAAGAATGGGGAGCTTACCGCGATGCTTCACTCGAATATGGCAAGGGGGACTCATGGGACCGCCTAGTTCACCAGGGAGTCCGTCTGCTCGAAAGGTTGGCCCAAGAAGATCGCATCCGCATTCGCCGGCCAAAGCAAGACTTGCAGGTGAAGCTAGTACGACCACTCCCAAACGGCAACGAGTTCGTCAGTTACATCGATGCGCTCGGAGATCTCGCTGGAAGTCATTGCGTCATCGACTGGAAAACGACTACCAGCCGGTACACGGAACAGCCGGAAGGTCTTCTCTCCTTGGATCCCCAGTTGATTTGCTACTCGTGGATCAGCGGCATTTCCGAAGTGGCTTTAGTTGTCTTCGTGCGCAAGCAACTGCCCGAGATTCAATATCTGAAGACTTCGATCACTGAAGAGCAACGCCAAGAATTCGGCCATTTAGTCGACGCAACTATCGGTCAAATAGAAGCGGGCCACTTCCTGCCTCACAGTGGCATTCGGTTCCCACAGAATGGCTGCGTGAGCTGTGCCCATCTCGGACTGTGCCTTGGGAACCAGCAACTCATCGATGCCAAATTGATTCGCCGACCTGGAGCAAGCGATCTTGATTGGGTTGACCAGCTTGAAGACTAACGGACAGGGGGTCGTGGCGCCCAAGCTCAACCGGCGCCGGGTGCTGTTCGTGCTGACCAAGATCGATGAAATCTTGTCGTGGGAACAACGTACGGAGCGGGAGCGGGACACACGCTTTGTTGAGTTGGGACACTACCTCTGCGAAGTTCGGGCCGGGCAGTATTGGAGACTCGACAACTTGAGCTCCTTCGATGAGTTCCTGGAAAAGAAATTCCCCGAGTCCAGGCGCAAAGCGTATTACCTGATGGCCATCCACGAACGGCTGCCACGACAGATCCATCGGGACCTGAAGCAGGTTGGATGGACGAAGGCGACCGAGTTAGCCAAGGTAGCCCGCCGGGACGGGCAGAAGTTCGATTGTGCAACCTGGTTGCACAAGGCCCAGGAGTTGCCGAAGAAAGACTTCAAGCAGGAGGTCGAGCGTCACCTGACTGGCCAGGAGACCGAGCCCTGGGAGATCATCTACTTCAAGCTGTACAAGAGCCAACTGACTGTGGTCGAACAGGCCCTTGAGATTGCCGCCCTGATGTTGGGTACGGACAGATCCCGAGGCTACTGTCTTGAGATGATCTGCGCCGATTTCCTGGCCGGCGCGAACCTAGATAGCGGGAATCCTGGGGTGCTGCTGTCTTCTTTGCGTCGCCTGTTCGGCCTTCTGCCATCGCTCCTCCAGACGCAGTTTCTGGACGAAACGCGGATACCCTCATGAAGCGTTTACGGTCGAGACGACAGCGTCTGGACCCGGAATCCTATCGAAAGCTCTGCCGCCAGGTTCTCAAGCGCGACGGATGGCGATGTCAGAACTGCGGGCGTCTCACAAACCTTCAAGCACACCATGTACAGCCGCGCAGTGCCCTCGGGGCAGATACCGAAGGCAATCTCATCACGCTTTGTGCTAGCTGTCACCAAGCGATCCATCTCCACAAGTTGCGGGGGCTGACATGACAAGAGTTCGTACGGGCGGTAGTGCTTAAATGGCTTGACGCGGATTGTCCGCCCGTAAGACAGGTTCGCGTTACGGGAAGCGCGTCCTGACCTCTGCGGTATTTGAAAACGGTCTACCTGAAACTGCTGGCGGCGGCTTTTTCGTCGGAGTGCACGTCAAAAACGGTATAGAGCCTGGTGATTTGAAGCAGGTCGCGAACCCTTTTGGCGAGGTGAAGAAGCTTCAGCTCCCCGCCATGGTTTCGAGTTGTGGTGAAGGCGGCCACCAGCTCGCCGATCCCCGCGCTGTCAATATAATCTACATCGGCCAGGTTCAGCACGATCTTCGTCCGTCCATTCGAAAGCAGATCCCGGATCGTCTTTCGTAGAAAGGCGCTGTTTTCGCCGAGCGTAACTCGTCCGCTCAAATCCACGACGGTGACGCCGTAGACTTCCCGCGCCGTCCCTTGCAGGTTCACGCGATCATCCCTCCTTTTCCCCCTTACCCGCCGGCCCGCCGGACGGCGAGCCGCCTGGGCCCAGCCGCTTGGCCATTACGACCTCGGCCCCGCCCCCGCGCCCACGCTGCACGGTGAACTCGTCCATAAACGCGCGCATCAGGAAAAGACCGCGCCCGGACGTGCGCAGAAGATTCTCTTCCAGGAGCGGGTCCGGAACCTCCGTGACTTCAAAGCCCTTTCCCTGGTCGAGGACGTGCACCACCATCTTGCTGTCCGCGAGCTCCATGGTCAGGAAAATCTTCTTGCTGCGTTCCCCCTGGTTACCGTAATTGTAGGCGTTGATCACTGCCTCGCGCACAGCCATACCGATCTTGTGGCAGTCTTCGTCGGCAAAGCCGGCCGCGACAGCAACCCGCATGCTGACGTCCTCGGCAACGTCTACGCTGTCGAGGAGCGTATCGAGCGTGATATGGACTTTCTTTGTCCGTGTCGCCATCCGAGATCAGGAACGCGCCAAGAAGGCCCCGTATGCGTAGCACAGCGGCCGGATGCAAGTCAATCCGTCCGAGGCGTCGCGGCCGGCGCCCGTCGTCTGAGTTAGCGGATGTTCGTAGGGGCTAGGCCCAGTACGTGCGGTCAAGTGTGCGGTACTGGATGGCTTCACTCAAGTGGTGTGGTTCGATGTCCGGCGCGGCGTCGAGATCGGCGATTGTGCGCGCGACCTTCAGGATGCGATCGTGCGCCCGAGCCGAAAGCCCAAGAAGGATGGCGGTCTCAAGCAGCTTTTCACCGTCGGCCGAAATGGGACAGTACTTTCGAATCAGCTTGGGCGGCATCTGCGCGTTGGCGTAAATCTTCTTTTCGTCGGCGAAGCGCTCGAGTTGCCGGGCGCGGGCTTTCACGGCGCGCTCGCGCACGATTGCGGAGCTTTCCGCCACGGAATCGCCACGCAACTCCTTGTACTTCACCGCCGGAACTTCAATGTGAATATCAATGCGGTCGAGCAAAGGGCCTGAAATCTTCGACACGTAGCGCTGGATTTGCATTGGCGTGCAGTGGCATTCGCGCGTAGCATCGCCGAAGAAACCGCAGGGACACGGATTCATAGCTGCGGCGAGCATGAACCGCGCGGGAAAACTGACGGAAAGCGCGGCGCGAGCGATCGTTACGGCGCCGTCTTCGAGCGGCTGGCGCATCACTTCGAGCACGTTGCGCTGGAATTCCGGCAATTCGTCGAGGAACAACACGCCATTGTGACCGAGCGACACCTCTCCCGGACGCGGCACGGCGCCGCCGATTAGGCCGGCATCGCTGATGGTGTGGTGCGGTGAGCGGAACGGCCGCGTGCCCACCAGCCCGCGGGAGTCGTCGAGCAGCCCCGCGACGCTGTGGATGCGTGTGGTTTCGATGGCTTCTTCGAGCGACATCGGCGGCAGAATCGTGGGGAGGCGCTTGGCGAGCATCGTCTTGCCGGCCCCGGGCGGTCCGATCAGCAGAATGTTGTGGCTGCCGGCGCAGGCAACTTCGAGCGCGCGCTTGGCCGCCTGCTGCCCGCGCACGTCGCGCAGATCCACGGAATACTGCCCCGCCTCTTCGAGAATCTGCGTGGCATCCACAGCAATCGGCCCGAAGGATTCAGGCGCGTTGATCAAATCGACTGCTTGCGGCAGCGACCGGATCGGGTACACCTGGATGCCTTTGACCACGGCCGCCTCGCGCGCGTTCGCTTCGGGTACGACGACGTTTTTGATTCCTCGCTCGCGCGCCGCCGTCAAGCGAGAGCTCGCCCAGGAAAAGGTAAGCGTCCAGCACCTTGCCGAAAAAATCTCCCTGGCAGCCCAGGATCCCCAAAGCCATAGGCAGATCGAATGCCGAGCCTTCCTTGCGTATGTCGGCGGGCGCCAGGTTGACCGTCACGTTCTGCGGATAAGGAAAATCAAAGCCGCAGTTTCTCAATGCCGATTTGACGCGCTCCCGGCTCTCTTTCACTGCGACGTCGGGCAGGCCGACCACGTTGAAGAAGCCCATGCCGCCGGACCCGACGTCCACCTCGACTTCGACGAGGTAGGCGTCGATGCCATAGACCGCAGCGCTCAAGCTCTTGAAGAGCATCGAAAGAGGGAAGCCCCCGCCCTTGAGGAGCGAAGCGTATCCTAAAACATTACTTCACGCTAGAGGTACTGCATCGATGGACGACCCCGGCGCGCAACCGCAAACTTAGCAGCTATGCTTCCGGTTCCTGAGTGCTACAATCTCACCGCTCTTGTAGGGTGCTGTGCCGGATTCCGCCGTGCTTGTGGCGGCTCCCGACAAGAGCAGCCAGGAGGACTCCATGGCAATGAAGAGAAAGAAGGCGGCCAAGAAGAGTAAGAAGTCGGGACAGTCCAAGATGCAAGAGACGAAGTCTTTGAAGCCCGGTTTCAAGATTTAAGTCTGTTCGAAAGTCGGTGGTGTCACGCGGGAGCGGGCTGACGCGGCAAGGCGGCAGCCCCTTTCCCGTCCCGCAATTGCAAGGTTCTACCCTGCCCCGAAACGCCGTCCGGAGGCGCACATGCTGATACTGCTGGGAATCTTGGGGGTGTTCGTCATCGCAGTCATCGCGATGTACAACAGCTTGGTACGGCTGCGAGTGCAATGCGACAACGCATGGGCAGACATCGATGTTCAACTCAAGCGGCGCTACGATCTGGTGCCCAACTTGGTCGAAACGGTGAAGGGCTATGCGGGTCACGAACGGCAGACGCTCGAAGGCGTCATCAACGCTCGCAACAAAGCCATGAGCACGGAAGGACCCGCCGCCAAGGCCGAAGCCGAGGGCATGCTCACGGCGGCATTGCGGCAAGTGTTTGCCTTGGCGGAAGCGTACCCGCAGCTTCGCGCCGTCGAAAGTTTCACGCAACTTCAGGCCACGCTCGGCCAGATTGAGGACACTATTCAAAATGCCCGTCGCTATTACAACGCCGTCGTGCGCGACCTCAACACCAGAATCGCTCAGTTCCCTTCGAACATCATCGCCGGCATGTTCAATTTCAAGCCGCGCGAGTTCTTCGAGATCACGACTCCCGCGGAGCGCGAGACGCCCAAGGTGAACTTCGGGGCCGCCGCTCAGTAGGCGGGCCGGGGCGATGGGGATGCTGCGCCGCGCGCTTGTTTTGCTGTTCTTCGCGCTGCTCGCGGCGCCGCCGGCGCCGGCGCGCGAGCTAACCATCCGGCATTTTGACGTCCAGGTGATCGTCCATCCGGACGCGACGATTGACGTCACGGAAATAATCGAAGCGCGTTTCTCCGGGGAATGGCACGGCATCAATCGCACGATCCCGATCGAATACAGCACACCGCAGGGCTTCAATTACACCCTGTTCCTCGACCCGCTCGGCGTCACCGATAGCGACGGCCAGCCGCTCAAGTACGAGATCAGCCGCGAAGGCCATTACAAGAAATTCAAGATCTGGGTCCTGGGCGCGATCGATGCCACACGCACCGTAATTTTGCGCTATCGCGTGCTCGACGCCCTGAAATTTTTTCAGGACCACGACGAGCTTTATTGGAACGTCACCGGCGACGAATGGGAGATCCCCATCGAATCGGCGAGCGCACGCATCGAGCTGCCCACTGGCGTCACCGGCGTGCGCACGCTGGCTTTTACCGGCGCATACGGGTCGCGCGAACAGGATGCCGAAATCGCAACCGAAGGAAATGTGGTTCGGGTGCAGACGCGCCGGCCCCTTTCGTACCGCGAAGGCTTGACTGCCGTAGTCGGCTGGGACAAGGGCTTTCTTCATGAGCCTGGCCGCGTTGCCGCAGCCATGCTGTTCCTGCGCAGCAATTGGCCCCTCGCCATTCCCGTTGCGGTCTTTCTGGTGATGTTCTGGCTGTGGTGGACGCGCGGCCGGGACCCGCGCCGCCAGCCCATCACCGTCCAGTATGAGCCGCCCGACAAACTCACACCGGGCGAAGCGGGCACGCTCGTGGACAATGAAGCAGCCATGCGCGACATCATTGCCACAATCGTGGACATGGCCGTCAAGGGCTACCTGGTGATCGAACAGAAGGAAAAGGACGAGATGCTCGGCCTGATGCACGATAAAGAATATGTTTTCCACCTGAAGAAGCCGGCTGCCGAGTGGGCGGACGCCAAGCCGCACGAACGCGAGATCCTCGACGCCCTTTTCGATGGCGGCGCTAGCGATTCAGTGGCGCTTTCCGAATTGCAAAACCATTTCTATACGCACCTGCCGACGATTCGCGACCGCATCTTCGACGCCCTGATGGCGGACAACTATTACCTGCATCGCCCGGATAAAGTCCGCCACGCCTACCTCGTCGCCGGAGTCGCGATCGGCGTGGCGATGGTCTGGGGAGGAGGATTCCTCAGCCGCGTTTGGGGAATCAGTTCGCTCGCGTTCATCTTGAGCGGCATCGCCACGGGCGCCATCATTTGCGGATTCGGCTGGTTCATGCCGGCGCGGACGATCGCGGGAGTGCGCACGCTCGAGAAAGTCCTCGGCTTCGAGGACTTTCTGGGACGCGTCGAAGAAGATCGCTTCAGCCGCATCGTCAAAACGCCGGAGATGTTCGAAAAGTTCCTGCCCTATGCCATGGCTTTGGACGTCGAGAAGAAATGGGTGGCGGCGTTCAAGGACATCTACCGGGAGCCGCCGCGCTGGTACCAAGGGCCTTACGGAACGGGCTTCACTCCCTACTTCTTGGTGAACGACCTGGACATGATGTCCTCCCGCGCCGGGTCCGTGATGGCGTCGTCGCCACGCAGCTCCGGCGGGTCCGGCTTCGGCGGCGGAGGATTTTCAGGGGGCGGCTTCGGCGGTGGCGGAGGAGGAGGATTCTAAACCTCCGATAAGCAAGCCGCACTCCGCCGCGTATTCGGCGCACGCCCGTCACGGAAGCTGCTAGAATTGCCTTTTCACTACGCGCTCCTGAGAGGAAACGCATGAACCAATCCGCCCGAACGCAGATCTTGGGACTCGAGCGCGAGCAAGTTCGCGCCGTCAACCGGGGTGACGTTCCCGCCGCCGTGCGCATGTTCGCCAAGGACTTTGTGGGATTCTCATCCACGCGCCACGAGCGCATCCGCGGGCTCGGCGCGCTCCGAAGGACTTTTCTCTATTACCTGAAGCGCTCCCCGAAGATGACCTACCGCATCGAACAGCCCAGCATCCAGGTGAGCGGCAGCGCGGCTGTGGCCACCTTCTACTGGACGGTCGGGCTGGGC
Organism: uncultured Acidobacteriota bacterium; assembly: GCA_963781005.1. Taxonomy (GTDB): domain Bacteria; phylum Acidobacteriota; class Terriglobia; order Acidiferrales; family UBA7541; genus CAWADX01. Next base: position 1,854,633 of record CAWADX010000001.1, on the reverse strand, counting down.
GGGGGCCGGCACGTTCGGGGCCGCGGCACACACGTGTTCACGCGGCAGGGGAAAACCTGGCGGGTTGTGCACGAGCACTTCTCTCGCGCCCACTGAAGCTGCAGGCACTTCAATACATTCGCAACTCTTCGATGCTCTGAAGCACCTTGCGGCCGTCTTCCACGCGGTAACTCACCTTCACTCGATCCCCTTGCGCGATTCCTGTCAGGGGCTGCGCGAGGCTGATCTCGACGTTTTCGACCGCCTCGCCGTCGGCGCATACGAGCTGCAACGAATCCGGCGCAATCTTGACCACTTGGCCGACCAAGGTTTTCCTCCCGGTGGACTGCGCGTACGTGCTCGTCTTCAACAACTGGTCGAGCCACCCATGCTCGCGCAGGCTTTCGTCTTCCATCTGCCGGGTCCACGCGCTCAAGATGCTGGACCGGTTGAGATATCCCACCATCTGCTCTGGATTTTCGCGGCTGACGACCGGGAGCCGGCCGATGTTGCTCTGCAGCATGCGAAAAAGCGCCTCGGAAGCCTGCTCGTCGGGATAGGCCACGATGGGCGATCGCGTGCCCGCTTCGATCGCCGTGATCTTCCCGCTGCGGTCGTCCTCGAGTGCGCGCAGCAGATCACCCTGCGTCACAAGTCCCAGCAAACGCCCTTGAGCGTCCACGATCGGCAGCCCCTGCGTGAGCGTGAAACCGGATTCGCCCCGCCCGATTCGATCGGTGAGCTCCCCGACCGTCATCTCCGGCGGAATCGTCTTCACATCCTTTCTCATCACCTCGCTCACCCTGACCACCCTCAGCACGTCGGCCGCGAGATCTTGAGGGACGGCCAAGCCGCGCCGCGCCAGCTTCTCCGTCATGATCGAGCACGGCAGGTAGCGGATGGCGATCATGTCGGCGATGACGCAGACCAGCATCAGCGGCAGGATCGCGTTGTAATCGTGGGTGATTTCGAAGGCGAAGACGATGAACGCAAACGTGGCCCTCGAAGCGGCCCCGAAGACCGCCGCCATCGCCACGAGCGCATAGGCGCCCGGCGAAAGGTGCGCTCCGGGAACAATCCGGTTGATGACCATGGCGAACACGCTGCCCATGGCGGCGCTCGACATGAACATAGGGGCCAGCAAGCCGCCGGAGGTGCCGGAGCCAAGAGAGATCACGAGCGCAAGGGCTTTGAAGACTGCAACCAGAATGAGGATCTTAAAGGCGAGGTTGTTGTTCAGGATATCGGAAATGGTGTCGTAGCCGACCCCGAGTACCCGTGGCACAAAAAATCCTATGATGCCGAGGGCGAGCCCGCCTAAGGCTGGATGATATAAGGCGTCGAGCGGCAGCCGGTCGAATTGGTCTTCCACCCAATACAGCAGTCGGGTAAAACCGATTGCCACAGCGCCGCAGACAAAGCCCAGCAACAGGTAGTAGAACAAGCCGTGGATCGCGTCGAAATTCGCGTTCACCATCGAGAACATGGACTTCTGGCCCAGAAGGACGGAGCGCACACTCGTCGCCAGCGTGCTCGCAATCACCAGGGGAATAAACGACCGCGCGCGGAACTCAAACAACAACAGCTCGATCGCCAGAATTACGCCGGCAATCGGCGTGTTGAATGTGGCTGCCATTCCGGCGCCCGCCCCGCAAGCCAGCAGCACCTTGCGCTCGGAAGCCGTGGTGGCCACCAGTTGCCCGATCAGCGAGCCAAATGCGCCCCCCGTCTGGATGATCGGACCTTCCGCACCGAACGGGCCGCCGGTCCCAATGGCGATCGCTGCCGAAAGCGGTTTCAAAATCGCCACTTTCGCTTCGATTCGGCTGCGCGACATCAAAACCGCTTCCATCGCTTCGGGGATTCCGTGTCCCTTGATTTTCTCGCTGCCGTACTTCGCCATGAAGCCCACAATCAGGCCGCCAATGACGGGAATGAAAATAACCCAGAGCCCTAGCGGAGATTGCGCCGGACTGCGGAAATGGAAGGAGAATTCGTGATAAAAAGCCAGGTTTGTGAAGAGGCCGATCAGATCGTACAGCACGTAGGCGATGATGCCGGCTAGGATGCCGACCGCCGCGGCCAGCAGAGAGATGAACACGAGGCGGTAGCCCGCCGCCGCGGTTGGCTGGCCTGCGCGAGCCCTTTCGACCGAAGGTGCTCCCACCGAACCTCCCGAATCAATCCCCGAATCAATTAAAGACCCGCGGCGAGCGGAACGAACCCCGCTTACTTCGCGCCGCCGCGCCGCCTGCGCTTGGCCGGCTTGCGTCCAGACGGCTCGCGCGAAATCCGTGCGACTCTTGCGCGACCTGCGTTCGCGATAGCTGCCCGAAGCACGCGCAGCATGGCCCGGCTGGCGGAGCGAAGCTCGGCGCGGTGCGGAAGCGAGAGATCCCGAAGAATCCGCTCTCCCTTTCCCGTCAGCCGCAGTAAGACTTCGCGCCGGTCTGAGGTGCCGCGCGCGCGACGCATGAGCCCGCGAGCTTCTAATCGATCAGTCAGCCCAACCGCGCTGTGGTGCCGAATCTGCAGACGTTCGGCCAGCGCGCCGATCGTGGGCTGCTCTGTGGCTGGCAGGCCCCTCAGGGCCAGCAGCGCTTGGTGTTGTTGGGGCTCGAGCCCTGCCGCTCGCGCAGCCCGCTCGCTGAAGTTCAGAAAGCGCCGGATCTGATAGCGGAAATCGGCCAACGCCTCGTAGTTGAAGCTGAGCTGCTTGTGCTTCTTCACGGCTCCCTCTTAATTATATCGTATCACGATAGACAAATCCGGTGTGAATGGACGTGGGCACAACGGTGAAATGGTAAACGCGCGCTTTTCGCAGGCTGACAGGTGCGAGTTCAGAAGAGCTTGTCGGAATCGAGTAAGAGGGTCACGGGCCCCTCGTTCGTGAGTTCCACGGCCATGCGCGCTTGAAAGACTCCCGTTTCAACGCGCACGCCCAGCGCCGTCAGGGCGCGGACGAACTCGGCGTAGAGCGCGCTCGCGAGTTCCGCCGGCGCCGCTTGGACGAAGCTCGGGCGGCGCTGCCCGCGAGCATCGCCGTAGAGCGTGAACTGCGAGATAACCAGAGCGGCGCCGCCGGTTTCGAGGAGCGACCGATTCATCTTGCCTTGCTCGTCATCGAAGATACGCAAATGGGCCACCTTATCGGCCATTGCCGCAGCCGTTTCGGGCGTGTCGGCGCGCCCAACCGCAAGCAGCACCGCGAGTCCGGCATCGATCTCGCCGCTCACGCTGTCCTCCACAACCACTCGAGCGCGACTCACGCGTTGCACCACGGCCCGCAAGATCGTCCCCCGGATGCGCCTCAACGATGCGGGCCGATTGTATGCAACGCTACGGCGCGGCACAACGCAGGATTCGCCGGGGCAATCGCTCTAGGACGTATCTTGTCTGTCGACGTGCTTCATCGAGCCTGTTCCAGGCCGCGCAAAAGTGTGTTAAAACCGTGCGCGTGTTGCGCGGAGAAAAATCTTGAAACTTGCACTCATCGGAACACACGGCGTTGGCAAGACCACTTTGGCGTACGAAATCTGCTCGCTCTTGAAGAAGGCGGACCACCACGTCGAGCTGGTGACGGAAGTGGCGCGGCAATCGCCCTTTCCCGTGAACGCGGCGACGACGCTCGAAGGCCAGCTCTGGATTCTGCACGCGCAGATCGCCGCGGAACTGGACGCAGCGCGGCGCGCTCCCCACGTCATCTGCGATCGCTCGGTCCTGGACAACTACTGTTACCTCGTCAACAAATTCGGGCGCCAGCCGCAGCTTGAATCCTGGCTCGCTTGGTGGATGGACACTTACGACTTGCTCGTCGGCGTTTCCTTGCTCACAGGTGCCATCGTGGCCGATGGGTTTCGCTCCGAGGACCTCGAATTCCAGAGGCGCATCGACAAACTTCTGCGCGAATTGCTGAGGGACGCTCGTTTTAGCGGGCCAAGCCACCGCGTCCAGTGGCTCGAAGGACGCGAGCGCCCGGTTTGGGGCGAGCGCATTTTTGCGTGCGCCGCTCCGCTTGTGGGAGCCGCCGCGCGCGCACAGAGTGCCGCCGCCCGGTAGTTTCCCGGCTCGACCATGAGCCAGACCAAAGCCACTCCCAAACCTACAGCTCGATGGCTCACCCCCGGCGTGCTCGGCATAGGTCTCGCCAGCCTTTTTTCCGATTGGGGACATGAAGCTGCCACCGCGATTCTGCCCGTATTTCTTGCAAGTCTGGGAGCGCCGGCGTTTGCACTGGGCGTAATCGAGGGCGTGGCGGACGGCCTTTCGAGTTTTGCAAAACTGGCGGGCGGCTGGATCGCGGACCGGCCTCGCTGGCGAAAGCCTACCGCGGTCGCAGGATACACCCTCACCGGACTAACCACCTTCGGCTACGCCTTCGCGCGGAGCTGGCCGGCGGTCCTTGCATTCCGCGCGGTAGGTTGGATGGGACGTGGGAGCCGCGGGCCGTCGCGCGATGCACTGCTGGCCGATGCTGTCGCCCCCGAACGGCTGGGGCGCGCGTTCGGCTTCGAGCGCGCGATGGATACGCTCGGCGCCGTCGCCGGGCCCCTGACTGCCACGGCGCTCGTTGCCTTCATGAGTCTGCGCGCCACTCTGCGCTGGACGCTGGTTCCCGGAATGCTCGCCCCGCTCGCCTTTGCCTTCCTCGTGCCCCCCGGAAAGCGGCCGCCTTCTTCCCGCGGCGCAGGATTCTACGCGAGCCTTTGGCGGCTTCCCCCGCAGTTCCGGCGTTTTCTCGCCGGCGTGTTCGTTTTTGGCCTCGGCGACTTCGCGCACACCCTGCTGATCCTGCGCGCCGCGCAGATCCTCACGCCCCGCTTCGGCACGGCTCACGCTGCCGCGCTTTCCGTCGGGCTTTACACATTTCACAACGTGACTTACGCAGCCGCCTCTTATCCCATCGGAGCTTTGGGCGATCGCGGCGGCAAGCGCGGCCTTTTGGCGCTCGGCTACGGCCTCGCCGCGGTGATGTGCGCGGGATTTCTGCGGGCGCCGTCGAGCCTCGCAGCCCTCGCAGCACTGTTCGGCGTCGGGGGAATTTACGTGGCCGCGCACGACACCCTGGAAAAATCGCTGGCGGCAGAATTGCTGCCCGCGGATGTCCGCGGCACCGGCTTCGGCGTGCTTGCCAGCGTCAACGGCATCGGCGATTTTGCTTCGAGCATTGCCGTGGGTTTTTTGTGGTCGGGGGTGTCGCCGGCGGCGGGATTTGTCTATGCCGGCGTGCTCAGCCTGGCCGGCGCGGCGATGATTTACCGCTGGCGGTAGGATTCGAGCGGCGCGAGGTTCGGCGTCGCGGCGCCGGCTGGCATCGCGGGCAGAAATAGCTGCTGCGCCCGGCCACGATCGCGCGGCGAATCGTTGCGCTACATCGAAAACATTTCTTTCCCTCGCGCTGATACACACGGTGGCGGCGCTGGTACTCGCCCGGCAGGCCTGCGGCATCCACATAATCCGAGATTGAAGAGCCGCGCAGGCGGATGGCTGCGGTGAGCACTTCGCGGATGGCCCGGTAGAGTCGGGCCGCTTCTTTCCCCTTCAACGCGGCGGCTAGCCGCATCGGATGAATGCGGGCACGCCACAAGCTCTCGTCGGTGTAAATGTTCCCCAGGCCGCGCAAGACGCGCTGGTCGAGCAGAAGCGCCTTCACTCGCGCGCGGCGCCCGCCGAGCCGGCGGCGAAACTCATCTTCCCCCACTTCCAGGGGATCAAGCCCGAGTTGCCCGAGGGCGGATTCGCGTTTCGATTCCGGGACAACCAGAACGCGGCCGAATCGGCGAATGTCGGTGTAGCGAAGCTCCCGCCCGTCGTCGAGCGCGAAGAAAACGTGCGTGTGCGGCGCGGCGGGCTCGTCCGCGCGGCGCGCTGTGAGCTGTCCGGTCATTCCCAGGTGAACGAGCATGCAGAGGTGAGCGCCCGCGCCCCCCGATGGCTCAAGCTCCAGGACCAGGAATTTCCCATATCGACGCACCGCCAGGATGCGGCTGCCCGGCACGATTTCCTCGAGCGCTGCGGGGTCGTCGATGAAATCCGTCTTGCCCAGACGAATGCTGAGGATGCGCCGGCCGGGCAAGGCCGATTGCAGGCCTCGCGCAACGGTTTCTACTTCGGGAAGTTCCGGCATTGGGCGATTCCTTATTGGGGCAAGATGGCGAAGACGCGGCAGGCGCCGCCGGAGCCGCCTTCGAGCTTGATCGGCGCAGCGATGATGAAAGCGCCTGCTTCGGGCAACTGGTCGAGATTGGCGAGATTCTCCAGGTGATAAAGCCCCGCGGGCAGAGCCAGCCGGTGCACTTCAAAAACCTTCGAAGCACCATAGTCCACGCTGAGAGTGTCGATGCCTAATCCGCTTACCGCGCGTGCGATCAGAAGCTGAGCTGCCGGCACGGAGAATCCCGGGAAATGCATCGTGCCGCTCGCGTCCATATTCCGGTAGCGCTCTTGGTCGGGCCAGCGCGATGACCAGCCCGTACGCAGCAGAACGATGGCGCCCGGCGGAATGCGTCCATGCAACGCTTCCCAGCGCTCCACCTGCGTGGCCTTCAGGCGATAGTCAGGATCTTTGGCCGCGTCGTCACGCACGTCGATCACCACCGCCGGCCCGAAAAGATGCTCTGTCGGAATCTGGTCCACGGAGACCTTTCCCGGCGGAAAATGGTTGGGCGCGTCCAAATGAGTGCCGTAGTGTTCCAGCATCCAGAAACTGCGCGTGAAATAGCCGTCCTTTTCGGGCGAAGCATTCACTTTGGCCTCGAAGGTCCTGGCGTCACCCGGCCAAGCGGGCAGCTTACTGTTGATGGCGTAAGCCATATCCACCACGCGCGTCTTCCCCGAAGGAATGCCCAGCAAGTAGTTGCACCCTCGCCCAGCCGCGCTCGAAGCCATGGAGTCCGGCTTCTTTTTTTGCCCCACCGCTGCGACCGCAAGTGTGAGCGCCACGGCGGCGAGCGTCCCGTAAACGAGCTTCCTCCTCATAATTCTTCTCCCTTTTCGGCTTCAAAGAAGCGCGCGGCCGCGCTGCGGTTCAGCACCGGGGCTGCAGTCTTATCTTAATTGGTTTTTCTTCTGGGAGCGCTTCCAATCCGGGGCAGGATGCCGTCCTAAGGCAGCGGCATGCCGGGCGAAGCCACGATGCCTGTCATGCGCAGGATTTCCGCGTATTCTTCGTCGGTTACCGCGCAGATCGTGAGGCGCGTATTCTTCAGGAACTTGATTTTGCGCAGCAGACGATTTTCCCGCAGCTCGCGAAGGGGCACTTGGCGCGGCAATCGTTCGACAGCCCGAAGATCGATCACCTGCCGCTTTGCCTCGGGGTCACGCGGATCGGGATAAGGGTCGCGGCTGACTTCGGCAATCGCGTATAGCGCATGATCGGGTTTGCCGTGGTAACAAAGTATTCGATCGCCGCGGCGCACCAGCTTGAGCTGCCGCAACGAGATGGGGCGGTTGCCGCCGTGGCCCCACATCTCTTTGCCCTTCACGAATAGGGTGTCCCAGTGGTAGATCCGCGGATCTACTGCCAGCAACCACCGGCGAGGCTTCGTCGGGGTGGAGGTGATCGTCACGTTGTAAACCGCGCACTATACACGGAAGGCGAACGTAAGGGGAGTGTTTATAGCCAAAAATTAAGATTTGGTTTCTTTCCGGTGCTCAACCGCAATCGACAAAGATGTCGTCGCCGCGCAGTTCGACGGGGTAACAATCCACGCCTACGGCAGGATTCATGACGACTTTGCCTGTGGTCACATCGTATTGCCAGCCATGCCAGGGGCAGGTGACGATGGCGCCTTCAAGTTCCCCCTCCCCCAGCGGGCCCCCGCGATGAAGACATACATTATTGATTGCAAAGAACTTATCGCCCACGTTCGCAACCGCCACCGTCTTCCCATCCAGCTGGAATTCGCGGATCGTCCCGGGCGGTACCTCGTCCTTCTTTGCCGCACGCACAAAGGCCATCGCTCGGCTCCTTCTGAAACTCCGGTTTGGGGGGGCGACTAACCCGGGTCCTGCTGAACCCGCTACCTCGGCTCCGGCGTCTGGGCCACCATCACGCCGCGCTTAAACTCGTCCGCCATCTGCGGCCCCAGTCTGACTTCGGTGGGACGCTTCGCCAGGGACATTTGATCGATTTTGTCCTGCAGCTTCAGCAGGGCGTAAAACAGGCCCTCCGGGCGCGGCGGACAACCGATCACATAGACGTCCACCGGCACCACCTTGTCCACTCCCTGCAAGACTGAATAGACGTTGAACGGCCCGCCCACGCTCGAGCACGCCCCCATCGAAATGCACCATTTAGGGTCCGGCATCTGATCCCAGACGCGCTTCAGCACCGGCGCCATCTTCAGCGTCACCGTCCCGGCAACAATCATCAAATCCGCCTGGCGCGGCGAAGGGCGAAAGACCTCGGCGCCAAACCGAGCAATGTCGAAGCGCGAAGTGGTGGACGCAATCATCTCGATGGCGCAGCATGCCAAGCCAAAGGTAAGCGGCCAGATGGCGCTTTTTCGCGCCCAGTTGAAGACGTAATCCACCGTCGAGAGGACGTAACTGCGCTCGAATCGATTGTCGAGGACTCCCATCGCTATTATTGTACTCCGCTTGGCCTCCGCAAAGACGCCGAGTATAGCCAGCCGCCTTGCTCGAGTCAAACCGCGGCCCTCGCGGTAGAGGGATTATTCGTACCTCAACGCTGCTGTTGGATCAACGCGCATGGCTGACGATTTGTTAAAGCCGCTGATTCTTCTCACGAACTGGAGCGAAGCTGCTCCAATCCCTTTGGCAGTGGCGGGTGGATCGCGCTGAGCATTTCAGTCGGCGCGAAGAGCCTGCATGACGTCGGTGCGCGCGGCGCGTGCCGCCGGCAGCATCGACGCGACGACCGCGGCCGCGAGCAGCACGAACGCAGAGAGGACCACGGGCAAGGCGCCCGGCATCTTCACGTCCAGGAAATAGCTGCCCGCCAAACGCGCCATTACGAACCCGAATGCCGCGCCTGCGAGGACGCCCGCCGCAGCTATCACGGCGCCTTCTGTGATGACGCCTCTCAGGAGATGCCCCGGCTGCGATCCAAGCGCCAGTCGGATGCCGAATTCGCGCGTCCGCGCGCTGACCGAAAACGCCAGCACGCCTGCGACGCCAACCAACGCAATCGCCAACGCCACAGCCGCGAACACGCCGAACACCAGCGAGTTCAAACGGTCCGGCGTGAGCACCTCCGCGCGCACGTCTTCGAGAGTGGCTGCGTGCTCGATGGGCTGATCGGCGGACATGTCGCGAATAATGCGCGTGACCGGCGTGACGAGCGAATAAGGATTTACACCGGTGTGGATGAAAAGGCGACCGCCAAAGATTGGACCCTCTTCAAAGGGGCTATAGACGGTGAGGGTGGGCCCAGGAACGATGTGTTTGTCGTCAATATCGGCGGTGACGCCGATGATGCGGTGCGGCGCGGCGCTAATCCCCGGGGCGAATTGCAGCACGGGATCCGTCCAATAGACATGCCGATTGAGGGCATCCTGATTGGGGAACATGCGCTGTGCGAGAGTCTCACTGACGATAACGACGGGGTCTTTACTTTGGCCGTCGTTATCGTTGAAATCACGGCCGGAGATGATGGGAACGCCGAGCGCGGCAAAGAATCCTGGAGAGATGACGCGCAACTGCGCGCGAGGATCCTCTTCGCCGGGGGCATGAACATGACCGTCGGCGGAGAATTGGAGACCGAAGCCGTCATCGCGCCAGGGAACAACCATGCCGAAAGCGGTCTTGCTCACGCCAGGTAGCGCATCAATTCGGCGAATCGATTCCTTATAGAAGTCGACAACTTGCTGAGGCGTTTTTCCGTAGGACATAGCCGGAACGTTGATGGCGAGAATGTGGCGCGTGTCGAGACCCGTCTGCGCCGTTTGCAGTGCGATTAGTGTAGTGATCAACATACTTGCGCCCACCAGCAGCACGAAGGATGCAGCGATTTGTGTCACCGCGAAGATCCGCTGGCGGCGGCTCGTGCTGCCGGTGATCCGTACGCTGCCGCTCGATAGGCTAAGGCCGTTGGACGTGTCGCCCGACGGCAGGCGCGGGACAAACGCCAAAATCACCGCGGCGACGATGGCCAGCGCCGCTCCCACCCAGAGCAGGCTGGAATCGACCGTCAAATCGATCGCGCGGACCGAGAAGCGCGAGGCGTAGCGGGCCAGGATGGCCACCATCGGCTGGGCGCTCATTACACCGAGCGCGGCGCCGGCGCCGCAGAGCAGAAGGCTTTCGGCCAGCAGCATGCGGCGCAGCGCGCCTCTGCTTGCGCCGAGCGCAGCACGGATCGCCAGCTCGCCTTCGCGGCGAACCGTCCGTGCGAGAATCAGGTTGGCGACGTTGGAACACGCGATGATGAAGACCAGCGCTGACGCTGCGAGCAGCACCAGCAGCACGGTCCGCGCGCCCGAGGTGATCTGGTCGCGAAGCAGCTTGGCCTCGATCTGGAAGCCCGCTTTGGGCGAATATGCTTCGGGATGTTCTTTGGTCATGCTCCCGTAGACGGTGTGCAACTCGGCGCGAGCTTGATCGAGGGTGACACCGGGAGCGAGACGGCCAAAGAGCTCAGTCATGCGATGGATGCGGCCGGTGACCATGGTTGCAGAGAGGTGGTGCGGGCTGGTGACTACGTTGGCGATGATTTCGGTATCTTGAGGATATGGCACGGAGGGTTCGAGGACGCCGATAACGGTGGCAGACCGATTGCCAAGGACACCGCTATCGAGGCGGACGGTTTTGCCGATGACGGAAGGATCTTTCCCAAGAGTGGTCGTCCAGAAACGATACGTGAGAACGACGACGCCCGCAGCTTTGGCACCGTCGTCTTGAGGTCCGATGAGACGACCGAGGACAGGGTGGAGGCCCATGACTTCGAAGTACGTGCCGCCGACGACGCCGGCTTGAACTTCGCGAGGCTCACCCAGGCCGATCATGGTGAAACCGATGGTCGAGAAATCCCCGAACGCGCTCAGGGTTTTAACGCTGGCGCGCAAATCCTGGATTTCGGGCACGGAGAACGTTGTGTTGTCGTCGCCGATGCCCAGGGCGCTCTGGCGGATGTAGATCAGCCGGTCCTCGTCGCGGTTGACGAGAGGCTTGAGGAGCACGCCCCGCACCAGCGTGAAGATGGCGGCGTTGGCGCCAATGCCCAGAGCCAGCGTCATCACCACCGTGACCACAAGCCCTTTGGTTCGAGCAAGCGAGCGGAACGCGATTCTCAGATCGTTAACGAATGACATAATTTTGCTCTTCCTTCCCGGAAGTCAGTCTCCCAAGCGATAGAAGCAACCAATAGCTTTGCATCCGCTTTGCCTCATCTTAGCGAACTGATGTCGAAGATAGGAATGCAATCAGCAATCCACCGTACCGATCAATCTAAGCTCTTTCCTGTGATCGTGTTACTCCAATACGCCCGGGCTGTCTTATGCCCCGCATCGCGCGATTTTGGGATGCTTTGTCCAGATTCGGACAGCCTCCGTCGTGCAAGCAGCCGGGCATGTGCTCCGAAAATTCAGGTGCTTCCAATTTGAGCTGGGACGAAGACACATACCAGCCCGGCGGTCATTCTCCGGGAAACCGGCTTATCATTACCCAAACTGGCCCGATCTGGATGGCGATGGCTATTTCAGTTTTGCGTATTCGGATTTAGCAGCGCGGAGGATGGGGACGTCGGGGTCGGCGTCTTTCCACAGGGTGAGGAAATCGTTGTAGGCTGTGCGAGCTTTCGCGCGGGCGCGGTTGGCCTCCGCACCTTGCATGGATTGCGCTGCAAGCGCGTAGGCGCGAGCGAGACTGAGATGCGCCAGCGCGCCGATTGGTTCGTTCAGCACAACGCCAGGATGGTCGAGGATTTTCTGGAACTCGGCTGCGGCTTCGTTGCCCTGACGTCCGGCCAGATATGCTTCCCCGCGCAGATAGATGGGATAGCCGCACACGAAGCTGTACGTGACACCGAATGTACCCAACTCGTAAGGCGCGGCACTCTGGAGCACTTCGATCGCTTTCGACGAACCTGTCCCAGATGATTTCGCTGGAGCACTACGACTGAGCGCTAGCTGCGCGCGAAGAGTTGGCAGAAAGTTGACCTGTGCGACGGTGTCCTCCGGGAAGCGCCTGCCCAAATCATCTGCAAGCTCCTGAGACCGGGATGCATCGCTCGCTAAACTCAGTGCCAGTGCCGCCCCATACTGCACGTCGCGGCCCGTCGAAAGCCCCAACGCCGCCGCCGCCCGCTGGCGAGCTTCAGCCGAATTCCCAAGCAGCGCCTCCCGTAGCGCCGCTGCCGCTTCGTAAGTTGCTGCAGTCTCTCCCTCGTCGGATCGCTTGGCTAACGTTACGGCCCGGCGAGAAAGCTCCCGAGCGTTTCCTAGCCGTCCAGCATATGCCGACGTATCAGCCTCAAAAGCCAGCAGCACACTTTCGACTCCTCGCTTGCCTGTCGACCAGGCTACCTGCTGTGCCATCCCCGCTGCATCATTCTGCAAAAACGCCAGCAGATACATGCGGGTTCGCAATGCTGGAGATTCGAGCTCTTTCGGCTGCGCCTGTTTCACCACTGCACGAGCTTCTTCCGGACGGTTCAGAAGGAGATAGGAGAAGACGACGACAGCTCGAATGGACGCGGAGGCGGGTTCAAGGCGAGCGGCTTCGAGTTTCGCTGCAAGCACTTTGTCATTCTGCCCTAGGTATCGGTAAACCATACCCAGCTGATTCTGTGGCACATCATCTCTTGGATAGCTCTGCGTCCAGAGTTCATAAACCTGGCGCGCCTTCTCCAGGTCGCCGGTGACATGCTGATAGTAGTGAGATTCGATGTAGAACTTCTCCACTTCGCTGACCCGCTCCCGCAGCTCGTAAGCCTTCCGTGTGTTCTCCGCTGCCAGGCTGAGTTCTCCAAGATTTAGATAGCTCACCCCCAGCGACGCATAGGCCATGGCGAAGTTCGGATCGAGCTGGATCGCGCGCTGGAATAAAGGGGTGGCAGCAGCCGAGTCGCCTTTCATCCACAGGATTTTCCTTCCCAAGCTATACGCCTGAAGCGCCTCAAGAGAAGGCGTGGTGGCCTGCTCAAGCGGGGCATCGAACTTCTGCACCATATTCAGCGATTCGCCGAGCTTGTTACGTAATTTCGGAGCTGCCTTGTCCATCGCCGAAAGCACCTGCTCTTTGCCTGAGGCTCGCTCCTGCTCCTCGGCGAGCGTCTCGCCAGTGACGCAGTTCACTGCTTTGAGACCTAGAACATACTGGCTTGCCAGGCTGGCAATCGAACCGCTCAGATACGCCTTGCTTCCCGCGCGCTGGCACACATCGCGGGCAATTTCGGGAGTGAGCTTGGCATCGGCTGGTTGGCCCATCAGTCGCAGGGTCTGCTGAATGCGCTGGTCAGAGACGAGCCTAAGGAAGGGTGATTGTTCAAGCTGCACGGCCAGCCCCTGCCGGAGCGTGCCATCAAACACTGCATCGCCCGTCGTGTTGGTGAAGTCGGCGAGGACGATGGTGTCCCTGTCGGTCAACGCGTGCGCCTTGCGGGAGTAGAACAACCAACCGCCCACCGCCAGCGCAACAACGGCAACGGCTGCGCCCCCCAACGCCAGCCATCGGCCGGTCTGCCTTGCTCGTGGAGCGCCGGACTTTAGCCCGGCATCCGTCGGCGCCACCATGTGCGCCGTCTCCGTGTCCCGTTTCAGACGCTTCAAGTCCGTGCGGATGTCCGCCGCGTTCTGATAACGAAGCTTGCGGTCCTTTTCCAGCGCCTTGTTGATGATTTCTTCCAGCTTGGCCGGAACTTCGGGGTTCAGCCGCACCGGAGCGACGGGCACTCGTTCGAGAATGGCGTGGCTGATAACCGCCGCAGTGTCGCCGCGGAAGGGCATCACTCCCGTCGCCATTTCGTAAAGCACCACGCCGAAAGAAAAAAGATCGGTGCGCGCGTCCAGTTCCTGTCCGCGCACTTGTTCCGGCGACATATACGCGACCGTGCCCATCGCCGTCCCGGGTCGAGTGAGCATATCTGGATCGCTGGCGGTGGGCATCGCCGAAAGGTCTACCGCCCCTGCGGTGCCGCGCGAGGGGGCCAGCTTGGCGAGCCCGAAGTCGAGAACCTTAGCTTGCCCGCGCGCGGTGACGAAAATGTTCGCTGGCTTGATGTCCCGGTGAACGATGCCCTCGGCATGAGCGGTGTCCAGCCCATCCGCAATCTGAATCGCCAGCTCCAGGGCTTCGTGCATGGGCAGAGGCTTTCCCCTGTAATCGATGATGCGGTGCTTCAGCGTCTTGCCCTTCATCAGCTCCATGGCAATAAAGGGTTGCCCGTTGTCCTGGCCGATTTCGTAGATGGTGCAGATGTTGGGATGATTCAGGGCGGAGGCGGCGCGGGCTTCACGCTGGAAGCGTTCGAGTGCCTGGTGGTCCTGCGCCATGTCCTCGGGAAGGAATTTCAATGCAACGTGGCGGCCGAGGCTGAGGTCTTCGGCTTCATAAACCACGCCCATCCCGCCACCCCCCAGTTTTTCGAGGATGCGGTAGTGGGAGACTGTCTGCCCGACGAGTGAAGCGGAGTCCGCCATCTGGCGCACATCTTAGGTGGCAGCCGGGAGGCAAGTCAACGAACAGAAGTCCTTAGTGAACCGCTGCAGGCGCAGCATTGACGGTCGAAGGTCTCAGATGCCTATCAGACTTACTCTTATGGCGTCAAACGAAACGAGCCTGCGCCGCAGGGTTGCGCACCCACGGGTCGCAGGCTCGCTCGCTCTTTACTCTCGAGTCCGGATCAGGCTTTCGCTGCTGTTGCAGGCTGAGCGCGCATCTGTTTCATGAACTGGCGCATGCCGGCGATATGACCGGGTGAGCGGTTCTCGATCCAGGTTTCGTAGCGCTGCGCAGCTTTTTCCAAGTGCGCGAGGAACTGCTTATTCACAAACCGCTCCCGAGCCTGCGGCACGATGGGCTTGACCATCTCCCAGACCCCGAAAAACTCGCCGCTGGTCTCAAAGAAGAGGCCTTCGTGGAGCAGACCGTAGTTGAGCAATGCGCAAGCTTGCTCCCAATAGCTGAGCACCATCATCGCGAGCGCGCCCCCTTCCGTTCCCGGTGCCGCGATTCGCATGACGTCCTCGAGATTTTCCACGATGTAGTTCTTGAAGAACCAATCGCGTCCCTGGCGCAGCCGGGCCTCGCGGCGCATTTCATAGACCTGCAGGTGGAGTTGCGCTTGTTCGTGCGTGGGTTTTGTTTCCATGGTTCGTTGTCTCCTTTTCGTTTTATGGTTTTTCTGAATCAACTACGCTGAGCTTGGAGTCGCTTGCCGCGAGCGAAAGGCCTCCGCGTGCTTGCGGACGCGCTCGTGGATGTGGCTCCAGCCGGACGACACTCCTTTTCTGTGATCCTCCTGAATCAATCCAAGCGCCGTGTGCTGGAACTTGATCAGCGTTCCACCGTCGGCCTCGGTCAAGCGGTACTGCACATTCGAGACGACCGGATAGGACATGAACAACGGCCCGCTGATTTCGAGCAGCGTGGGCCGCTTGATGGCCTGCACGTTTCCCCAGAAATGGCCGTTGCCATCGCCCAAATCGCGGTACCACCTTCCCCCTGGCCACGGCTCGATCTTCATGGGCATCGGCGTGCCGTCCATCACTTCATTGTGCGGGCCGAGCTGTTCGAGCAGTGCCGCGAAGGTCACATCCAGGGGCGCGCGGACGTGGATTTCCTCAGTAACGTTCAGCGTCAAATTCTCAATGCTCTGTGCTGTCGGATTCATGACTCCTCCTTGGAATTCAAGTCGGCCGGACTCTCTTCATCTTCGCCTCGGCACGTTCCTTGACGCGACTCAACTGATGCCGCCAGTAGCGCTCGAATGTGCTAGTCCACTCGTGCAGAGGCCGGATCGCCGCGGCGTTGGTTCGATAGAGCCTCCGACGGCCATCGCGGCGCGCGCGGACCAGGCCCACGTTTCGTAGAACGCGGAGGTGCTTTGATACGGAAGGCTGCTCCAGGCCCAGGGTTGCCACAATGTCCCCGACCGGGCGCTCCCGCAACGCGAGATAGTTCAATATTTCACGCCGACGGGGCTCAGCGACCGCGTTGAACGCATCCGATGTGGTGGCTGCGCGTGCCATGCGCCCACATTACATTCCCATATAGGAATATGTCAAGCGTCTTTTTTCCCTTTCCCCCGGAAACTAGAGATGCGTCACATCGAGGCGCGATAGCCAAACCGACCCCGTTACCCTTCTGCGGAATGGGTCCCACTAAGGCTTGGCTTCGAACCGTGGACGAGCAGCGCGCCTTCGGCGCGGAATAAGCGCAATTGGTCGGCGTCTTTGAACCATCGCCCCGAGTAGACGTCCGGCGTCGGCGTGGGATCCGCGATTCGCTTGTGACCTACATCGGAGAAGCCCGCGTCCCGAAAAAGCTGCGCCCACTCCTCGGCCGAAAGCAGAAGCGTCGATACCGCGAGCGCCTGGCCCCACTGATGGCAGTGCGGATTATCGCGGTAGTAGTTGATCAGGATCCACGCCGAGCCGCCTTCGCGCAGGACGCGAAAGATTTCGCGCAAGCCCTTCGCCGGATCGGGCCAATAGTAGGCGGACTCGACGGAGATGGCCTTGTCGAAGAAATTCGCTTCCCAGGGAATTTCGTCCACGCCGCCAACCACGAAAAGAAGATTTCCAAGATCGGAACCAGCGACGCGGGCACGCCGCACCATTTCGTCCGAGATATCCATGCCCACGACGCGCCCTTCGGGCGCCCCTCGCGCGAGAATACGAGAAAGCCATCCGGCGCCGCAGCCCACATCCAGGATGTTTTCATCCGCGCGAATTTCCATCGCTTCGAGCGCGGGCTTGGTGATGGGCCAGTGGGAGTGTTCCATCTCCTCGCCGCGGCCGGCATCCGCCCAGCGATTGAACTCCTCTCGAAGCTGTTCGTGTTGGGAAGAAGGAGGCATCAGTGGGAGAGAGAATCCCGCGTGCAGAGCACCGAGTGGAAGGGCAGGAGTTACGCCGGGCGGTCCACCTTCGCTAGCAACTCGACGAATTTCTGCTCGCGCTCTTTCTGATCGAAGCCCTCGTAAATCTCGGCGATTTGCGTGGCGTTCATCGAGCAGAATTTGGGCCCGCACATCGAGCAAAACTTCGCCTCCTTGTAAAAGTCGTCCGGCAAGGTTTCGTCGTGCATGGCGCGGGCCGTTTCGGGGTCCAGCGAAAGCGCGAACTGCTTTTCCCAATCGAAAAGGAATCGCGCGTAGCTGAGCGCGTCGTCACGGTCGCGCGCTCCGGGGCGGTGCCGCGCAAGGTCGGCCGCGTGCGCGGCGATTTTGTAGGCGATCACGCCCTGGCGCACGTCGTCGGCATTCGGCAGGCCCAGATGTTCTTTCGGTGTCACGTAACACAGCATCGAAGCCCCGTGCCAGCCGATCATCGCCGCCCCGATCGCGCTCGTGATGTGGTCGTAACCCGGCGCGATGTCCGTCACCAGCGGCCCCAGCGTGTAAAACGGCGCCTCGTGGCACAGCTCCACTTCTTTCTTCACCTGCAGCTCGATCTGGTCCATGGGAATGTGGCCTGGACCTTCGATCATCACCTGAACGTCGCGCTCCCAGGCTTTCGTCGCGAGCTCGCCCAGCACGCGCAGCTCGCCGAACTGTGCCGCATCGCTTGCGTCGGCGATGCAGCCGGGCCGCAAGCCGTCGCCCAGAGAAAAACTGACGTCGTGCTTCTGGAAGATCTTGCAAATCTCGTCGAAATTCTCGTACAGGAAATTTTCCTTCTTGTGAAAGCTCATCCATTGCGCCAGCAACGCGCCCCCGCGGCTGACGATTCCGGTGATGCGATCGCGAACCAGCGGCAAGAACTCGCGCAGCACCCCTGCGTGAATCGTCATGTAGTCCACGCCCTGCTCGGCTTGTTCCTCAATCACTTCGAGCATCACGCTGAGGGACAAATCCTCGGCGCGCCGCACGCGCGTCAGGGCTTCATAAATCGGCACGGTGCCGATGGGCACCGGGGAATGCTCGATGATGGCCTTGCGGATCGTGGGGATGTCGCCGCCGGTCGAAAGATCCATCGCCGTGTCGGCGCCGTAGTGGACGGACTGATGCAGCTTTTTCAATTCTTCATCGATATTCGATGTGGTGGCCGAATTCCCGATATTTGCGTTGATCTTGCAGCGAAACGCGACTCCGATCCCCATCGGTTCGAGGTTCCGATGGTGGATATTGGCGGGGATGATGGCCCGGCCGCGGGCCACTTCGCTGCGCACCAGCTCGGCATCGAGCTTCTCCCGCCGCGCAACGTAATCCATTTCCTCGGTGACGACACCCTGCCGGGCATAGTGCATCTGCGAAAAATTGCGCTCGTGGCCGTTCACGGCCGCAATCCGCTTCTCAATCCATGCGTCACGCAAAGCCATGAGTCTCCCCCAGTCGCACACCTCGCGAATTCACGCACCGTGAATCTCGGTGATGTCGGAGAGCGAACCCGCTGTGCGAGACCTGATTATCGCACCGCCTTGCAGGCCCGGCAACTCGCGCGGCCCAAGCTCGGATTTCGTGTGGCCCTTAGACGCGGCGCAGGATCAGCAGGGTAATCTCGGGTGGAACCCCAATTCGCACTGGCGCGCCGATGGTTCCAAGCCCGCGATTCACGTACAGGTGTGCAAGATTCGAGTCGGGCGCGGGGCCCGGGATGGGTGCCTGCGAGTCCTGGACGTCTGGGGCAAGCCCGATGCGCCGCTGATAAAGGCCGGCGATAAACGGCGTCACAAAACTTGCCGGGCTCCATTGATGATCCAAAATCTCCACGCGTACTTGACCCCCGTGCGTATGGCCCGCCAGAGTCAGCTCGATACCCAGGTCCGCAGCACGCGGAAACGCGTTTGGGTTGTGCGAAAGCAGAATATTTGGGGCATCGTGCCGCACGAGCTCTTCGACCCCCGTAAGCATGGGGACGCGACGCCCGCCCGGCGTGCGCTGCCGCTGGTAATCCACGCCAATCAGATTGAGCGGTTGGTTGCGCCAATGAAGCTCGACGTTTTCGTGGCGCAGCAGGCGCATACCCGCGCGACGAAAGAGCGAGGCCGCTGCATCTTCTGCACGCGCGTACACCTCATGGTTGCCGTTGCAGCCCCACACGCCCAGCGGCGCACGCAGTTGCGCGAGTTCCTGGACGCAGTCCTCCAGCGGATCGCTTGCGCCGGTGATCAAATCACCGGTCACCACGGCCAGTTCCGCTCCCAATTCGTTCGCCATCTCGACGGCGCGCCGCACCTGCTGCCGGGGCATGTAGCCACCGATGTGGATGTCGCTCAATTGGGCGATGCGCAGTCCATCGAGCGCCGAAGGAAGTCCCGAAATCGGCACTTCGATTCTTCGGACCGTGTACCGCAGCCGCTCGGCGGCAAAACCGTAGACGGCGCCGACGAACGGAATCGCGCCGGCCACGTACATCGCCTGCTGAAAGAAATATCGGCGCGATCCGTGTAGCTCTGGCTCGACGCCCTCAGCACTTTCGGCCGAAGCGGTCGGCGTATGCGCGAATCGCGACCGAATGAAATTCCACACCCATTCGATTCCAGCAACGAATTTCACAGCCAGATAAGCAAGGAGCGCGGTCACAAACCACATACTCGCCAAGGCGCCGGACGCCGAGCTACGGGTGAAGAGGCGCTGTCGAGTCCCCAGGATTCCTGCAAGAAGTAAAACGCAAACCAGAATCAGCGCCGCATAGATGGCTCCACGCAAGAACGCGCGGACGCGCGGATTCCCGACCCTCCCCGCGAGCCTCCATGCGCCGAGCAGCCAGAATCGTTGCGAACGGTAAATCAGGAAGGCGACGACGAGCAACAACGCCAGAAGACGTAAGAGGAATCCCCAGTTCGGTCCCAAAAAACGGCTCCCCGATACAACCACTCAAAATTGTAGCATGCGCCCGGCCGTGGACGCTCCGGCCCACCCGTGCTACGCTACGGCGCTCAAATCACCTAAGGAGTGTGCCATGCGTCGAATTCATGTTTTGCTTCTGCTATCGAGCTTCCTCCTGGTTTTCGCGCCGCCTGCATCGGCGCAGAATGCTGCCACCGGCGCTTCCTTCGGTCCCTCGGAGGAAGTGCTAAAGGCCTGGAACAGTATTGGGCATCGACTGATCGAAATGGCCGAGGATTTCCCTGAAGATAAGTACGACTTCAAGCCGAAGCCGGAAGTCCGCACATTCGCCGAACAGCTCCTCCACGCGGCCGGCGTCAACAATATGCTCATCAACGCAGTGAAAGGCGCGCCGCCGCCTAGCGAACCCGATCCCGAGAATCCTTCCCGGCAAACCTACAAGACCAAAGCGGACGTGGTGGCGTTCGTGAAGAAATCGTTCAGTGACGGCGCCGCGTTGATCAAGGAGAAGGGCGACGCGGGAATGGCCCAGATCGTGAAGTTTCCCTTCAACGATTGGAAGGTGACCGCTAACTTCGCCTGGAACTCAGCCGTGTCGCACGCAAGCGAGCACTACGGCCAGATCGTCGTCTATTACCGGCTCAACGGGATGGTTCCGCCAGCCTCTCGGCCAAGGAAATAGACACCCTGCGGTTCCAGACGACGGTTCAACGAGCCACGGCGCCGGCCGCAACCTCGGTCAGCAGTGCCGACAGCTTCTCAGGTTCGGTGACGGGGGGCAAACACGTGGTCTCGACGCAAACGAGCGATTGCGCTGCGTCGGCGCGCAGATGCGGGATCGTTTCCTTGAGTGCCGGAGCCAGGCTATTGGCCGCCAAGCGCTCCGGGGTAACTCGCAGCACCGCCTTGCCGAAGCGATAGATTCCGACGGCAGCCTGCTCGAGCGCCCGAGCCTTCGGATCGTTCGACGCGCCGGTGACGACCACCTGCAATGGATGGCGGGCGTGCAGCAACGCCGCAAGCCCGTAGCTCGCAGCGAAAATTCCAAACTGGGGCGCAAGGCCGGCGAACGCCTCGAGCGTTCTCTCGGCCCACTCGCGATAGAGCGCGTTTCCCGTGTAGGCATACAGCCGATCGAGAACCATGGCGGCGACGGAATTCGTCCCCGGCGTCGGCGAATCTTGGATGGGCTTCCGACGGACGTCGAGCCCGCCCATCGGCGGCGCATCGGCCGCTCGATCGAAGAAGCCGCCGCCTTCGGCATCCCCGTATTTTTCGATTGCGAGCTTCATCGAGCGCTCGGCGGTCGCAAAATAGCGGCCTTCCAGCGTCGCTTCGTATGCATCCAGTAAGGCAGCGGCGGTAAAGATCTGATCGTCGAGCATGCCGTCGAGGCGCGGCGCGCCGATGCGGTGCGGGAACCCCTTGCGGTCGTCCCACCCTTCGAGAATGCGCTGGAGCGTCTTCAGCGCCAGCTCGCGGCAATCCGTGCGATCGAGCACCCGCGAGGCTTCGAGAAACGCCGAAATAAACATGGCGTTCCAACTCACGTAGAGCGTGGTATCCACTGCCGGGGTGGGGCGGCCCAGCCGGGCGGCCAGCATTTTGCCTTTCGCGCGCGCGACCAGCAGCCGCGCGTCCGTCTCGCTCGTTCCCAACTGCCGTGCCGCTTCATCCGAGCCGAGCGCGACCCACAGCACGTTTTTCGCCGGATTGTGGTGCATTTCGCCGTGCGGCCCGACGTCGAAATAAAGTTCCAGGGCGCGTGCCTCGTCGGGAGTCAGCGCCGCGCGCAATTCTTCCTGTGTCCAGGTGAAGTAGTCGCCGTCGTCGTCAAGCGAATAGTCCGCATCCTGGCTGGCGTAGAATCCGCCGCGTTCGCGATCGCTGAGCGCTTCGAACACCCAGTGGACGATCCCTTCCGCCACCTCTCGAAACAAAGGCTTGCGCGTCAGTTGGTACCCGTGAACGTAATTCTTCAGCAGCTCCGAATTGTCGTAGGACATTTTCTCGAAGTGCGGCACCAGCCACCGTTCATCCACCGAGTACCGATGGAATCCGCCGGCGAGCTGGTCGTACACGCCGCCCAGCGCCATCTTTTCGAGCGTCTTTTCGACCACGCTGGCCAGATTTGCGTCGCGCGTCGCCTGGTACCTTTCGAGAAGAAGATCGATCGCGGCGGGATGCGGAAATTTCGGCGCTTCACCGAACCCGCCGTTGCGCGCGTCGAACATTCGCACGATCGAATCCACCATGGACTCCACCACACCCGCGTCGAAGGGGGCGTGCGCGCCCCGGAAGGATTCCGACTGCGCCACGGCCTCTTCGAGGGCCGCCGCGGAATGATCTACCTCGTCGCGCCGCTTCGCAAAAGCGTCCGCAATGGCCATCAGGATGCGCTTGAACCCGGGCCGGCCCATGGCGTCGTCGGGCGGAAAGTAAGTGCCTCCGAAGAACGGTTTGCCCTCCGGGGTAAGGAACCCGGTCAGAGGCCAGCCGCCCTGGCCGGAAAGGGCGCTGATGGCGGCTTGATATCGCGCATCCACGTCCGGCCGCTCGTCGCGGTCCACTTTTACCGGAACGTAGAACTTGTTGATGATGGCGGCGATTTCGGGGTTCTCGTAGCTTTCGCGGTCGATCACGTGGCACCAGTGGCACCACACCGCTCCGATATCGAGCAGGATCGGCTTGCCTTCCGCGCGCGCGTGCGCGAACGCTTCCTCGCCCCACTCGTGCCAGTCAATCGGTTGGCGAGAGGCGGAGCGTAGGTACGGGCTCTTGGAATCCTTCAGTCGGTTTTCGGTGTGTTCCGTCACGTGGCTGCGCGAGCTGGAGTCTTCTTCCAAAGTTGATCGCAGGCTTCTTCGAATCGAATCGCGGGCTTTCCGCCACTCAAGGTCTTACGGCAGCTACTGGACGGGATTCCGGTAGTCCGAGTCCCGCGGGTCGATCGGCTTGCGTCCCGCAAAACCCTCGTCCTGCCGGTGATAGAAACGGATGCGATCTTCGCCCACGCGCCAGCAGAGATAAACGTCTTCGTTGTTGATCCGGGCTGGAAAATCCAGCAGGCCGGCATCGAGATCCTTTACCACGCAACCGGTCGCCTCAATCCGCTCGAGCGCTGCCTGGATGGCCTTCGCCAGGGTGTCGTGCTCCAGGCGCAGCTTCGCAGCGTTCTCGTACGACACGCGCAGCCCGCCGGAGCGCGTGATCCGCTCGCAGAGCGCCGCAAGGCCTTGACCCAGCTCCCCCATTTTCTGGCGGGCGCCCATGGCCTCCAGCAACACGGGTTCCAGTTCTGCGCGCGTGCGCTCTGCCTCCGTCAAAGAAAACAACTTCGCTTCTCCATCCCCCATGGGAATTTACTCCTGAATCTCGAGGCAGCTAGCCGCCGATGAATACCATTGTACGCGAAGGCGGCGTGAAATCAGGCTCGTTAATTCGATGCCCCGGCTCCTTTTCCGCGACGATGGCTCGGAGTTCGTCTGCAATCTCTTCGTCGCTCGCCCCGCCTCGAAGCAGGCGCTTCAAGTCGTGGTCTTCCGCGCTGAAAAGGCAGGTCCGGATCTTTCCATCGGCAGTCAGCCGGATGCGCGAACAATAGCCGCAGAAGGGCTGCGAAACCGGCGCGATCAAGCCGATTTCGCCGCCGCCGTCCGCAAATTTGAATTTCCGGGCCGTTTCGCTGCGCTCATGGGGCGTCGGTACCAGCTCCCACCGCGCGCTGATGCGCCGATGAATCTCGGCGGCCGTCACCACGCTCTCGCGCGTCCAGTGCCGGTCGGCGTCGAGCGGCATGAACTCGATGAAGCGCATGATCAGGTCGCGCTCGCGCGCGAATTGGGCGAAATCTTCCACTTCGTCGTCGTTGAACCCCCGGATCAGCACTGCGTTCACTTTCACCGGCCGCAGCGGCGAGGCCTGCGCTGCCTCGATTCCCGCCATCACTTTGTCGAAAGACTTTGTCCGCGTGATCCGTTCGAACCTGACGGGATCGAGCGAATCAAGACTGATGTTGATCCGACTCAAGCCCGCTTCCACCAGGCGCGTGCACCGGTCCGCCAACAAATGGCCGTTCGTGGTCATCGAAAGATCGCCGACCCCCAGGGGACGCAGGCGCGCGATGAAGTCCTCGACGCCTTCCCGGACGAGCGGCTCGCCGCCCGTCACGCGAATCTTCCGAATGCCAAGACCTACCAGAATGCGCGCCAGGCGATCCAACTCGTCCCAACTTAGCAGCTCTGGCTCGGCCATGTGGTTTTCCGGGTTGGCGGAGCGGCAGTAGACGCACCGGAAATTGCACCGGTCGGTCACCGAAATCCGCAGGTCCGTGATCTGCCGGCCGTGTTTGTCGGAAAGGCTCATTACGTTATCGGATGCCAGTTTGCCGCCGGGCGCTTCTCCGGCTCGCAAGCCGCCCTGCCCTGAAAAACAAAAACGCCCAAATCCGTGTTTGGATTTAGGCGATTCGACCGGAGCACTCTTGCGGCATGCCGCCGGACACTCTCCTTTCCAAACACGGGAGGCCCGGGCGTTTCCACCCGAACCCTGAACGCCGGCCCAGAGTTGAATGTTGTGCCGGCGTCTCTCGCAGCGCCGCGCGCCGCCAGATCGTCCCCGAAGCCACTGGTTGTCTCTCCAGGAGGCGCCGGGGATCGGAGAATCTGCGCGCATTGTACCCCGCTTCCCCCCCGCATACAACGTGCCCTTGCGCTCGAGCAAGTGGTGTCATTGGTTACGGTTTCCGTGGACCATTACAACGACATCCGTCTGAACAGCGCCATCGGCTACATCACGCCGAAGGACATGCTCGCCGGGCATCAGCAGGAGATTCAGGCCGACCGGGATCGGAAATTCGAGGCGGTGAGGGAACAGCGGAAGAGCCGCCGCCAGCGGGCCGCATGACGGATGAAACGGATTACTTCCGGTTGGCCGACAAACCGTCCAGCGAGGAGTCAATTCTGGCGTTGTGAGTGATAAGGCGATTTATCCACAACTAGCCAGCCGCGCCCATTGATCGGCGTCTATAATCACTCGGCGCTCGCGCCCCTCTCGCCTGGCCCCGTCAGTGTAGGTTTTTTGAAATACCGTGCAAGTGCCTGAAAGTTCTATTTCCCTACTACCGATTCGGGCGGCCGGACCGTCGTTATGGTGTCAGCGTGTCGATGCACGAGCTTCCAAGAGCCGTTTTCGCGTCGGAAGATGCTCGTACAGCGCAGAGCCACCACGGCGGCATCCTTTCCACCTATGCTGGCTTTGTAACGCTCTATCTCGACGGTGTACGCAAGGTCAGGCGTTTCATACCTCGATACGGTTTCAAACCCGAGGACCACGCCATCTTTGTAGAGGGATGCAGCACGATCCATTGTGGCGACAACCTGCGTCCACCCGTGGGCGAAGGGGCCGAAAGGGTTACCAAGGGTTACATCATCCCGATGCGACGACCACACCAACTTCATCGGCTCAGGGTTCCCTTTCACGAACTCGCCTAGCGCGAGGTGAGATTGCTCGATGATGGCGTCAAGCCCGCTTTTGGTGGTGCTGGCCGGTGGATTGCCGCCTTGCCCCCAACCCAGCACCGTGAACAGGCTGACGGCGACCATTACCTGCGCGCTAAATCTCATGCTTTTCATTGGGTGCCTCCTGTGCGCAAGGATTAAGAGCCTGTCGGAAGTCACGGATTTTGCACCCAGACTTGGGCGCTGTCAAATGAAAGGCATGGTTCTTGGTCGCATCGGCGAACTACACGATTGTCGGATAGCTCGCCATGAACTAGGACACCACTCAAATTCAAATGACACCATTACCTGCGCTCGCGAGCGTTCCGGGACGCGGAATCCCGGTATGCGGGGGGTTGTGATAGAGTTTCGAGCCGATGCGAATCTTCGTCCTGGGAGTCGGCGGTGCCGGCTCGCTCCTCGCTCAACTGCTGGCCCGCCAAGGCCATACGGTCTGGTGCGGAGATAGGGACGTTAAGCGCGCCCGGCGCTTTCTGGGGAAGAGAAGCACCCTGG
This sequence comes from uncultured Acidobacteriota bacterium, assembly GCA_963781005.1. GTDB lineage: Bacteria > Acidobacteriota > Terriglobia > Acidiferrales > UBA7541 > CAWADX01. The sequence goes on along the minus strand of CAWADX010000001.1, from coordinate 1,828,725 downwards.
AAGTCCGCGAAGTCAACGCCAGAAACCTCTGGTCGATCGTGCGCGCGGCGCGCGGGTGCCATCTCCTGGTGAACGCTGCGCCCGCCATCTTCAACGAGATCGTTCTGCGCGCGGCACTCCGCCTGAAGGTTCACTACCTCGACTTGAACTCGCGCCTTACCCGCCATCCTTTCAAAGCGGAGCAGCTCCGCTATCACCGGCGCTTCCAGGCAAAGAAGCGGATTGCGCTCATCAACACCGGCGTGGCGCCCGGGCTCACGAATTTGCTCGTGAAGCGCAGCGCGGAATTCCTGGACACGGTCGAAAAGGTTCACATACGCCTGTACGAAAGCACCGAGAGCGAGGATCCTGTTTCCACCTGGTCGGCCGAGGTGGCTTTCGACGCAGCCGTGTCGCGCCCCAGGCTCTTTCGCAACGGCCGCTTCCGCTTGGGCAAACGCTTCAGCGAACGCGAAAAATTTCGCTTCCCGCCGCCGATAGGTTGGGCGCCTGTTTACCTCGCGGCGCAGGACGAAGTCGCCACCCTGCCGTATTTCATGCCCATGCGCGAGATGGACGCCAAGATTGGAGGGAGCGATATCGAGCGCCTGCGACGATGGCATCGCCAAGGCAAGCTCAGCCGCTCGCAAGGCATCGTGTCCAAGCGTTTTCCCCAGACGCCCACTCCCCGGCAAGTGGCTAAGCTCATCCGCCGCGGCATTCTGGCGAATGCCCGCTTTGCCGCTGCCGTCATTGTCCACGGCACAAAAAAAGAGCTGCCCACGGTCATTCGCTGGGATGCCGGGTTTCCCACTCTTTACCGCATCCGCATGCGCGGAATGCACTCGACGCCGATCGCTTATGCCACCGCCCACCTCGCCGCCCTGTTTGTGAAGCATCTCCCCCGCGCCCTATCCGGCGTTCTCCCTCCCGAAATGCTTCCGCCGGAAACGCGTCGCGCGATTGTGGCCGAGGCTCGCTCTCGGGAGATCCGCATCCACATGAAGATTCGGCGACCCAAGCCGGCCGAAACAGACGAATTCTGACCCGCAGGGCGCACTACGGGCACCCTACGGACGACGTTTTCACTGCATTGACACTCATAGAGGCGCGGAATATAGTTTGAAGCCTCTGAGACTCGTTGACTGTGCTCCCCACCGGTGAAACCAAAACCCCAGTCCTTTCGTATATTCCGATGAACGAGCGGCCTGCAAAGGAGAAACCATGAAGAAGAGACTCGCAATGCTTGCGGCTGCGGCGGTGCTTTCGAGCTTGCCCGCTGCAGCGCAGACGGTAGATGACATCATCGCCAAGAGCGCAGCCGCGCGCGGCGGACTGGACAAGATCAAGGCAGTCCAATCGGTGCGGATGACGGGCCGGGTTGAAATCGGACCGGGCATGGAAGCGCCGTTCACGCTCGAGCTCAAGCGCCCCAATCATATGCGCCTCGAGTTCGTCGCCCAGGGAATGACGGGCATTCAAGCTTATGACGGCACGTCCGGCTGGCAAGTGATGCCCTTCAATGGAAGCTCAAATGCCGAACCGATGTCTCCCGAGGACCTGAAGGACGCACAGGAGCAGGCGGATATCGATGGGCCGCTCGTGGACTACAAAGCGAAGGGCAATCAGGTGGAGCTCGCAGGCAAAGAAGATGTCGAAGGCACGCCGACTTACAAACTGAAGATTACGCTCAAGAATGGCGACGTCCAATACCAATATATCGACGCGGACGCTTATCTCGAGCTCAAGGAATTGAGCAAGCGCATGATTCAAGGCACCGAACGCCAAGTGGAAACCACGGTCGGCAATTACAAGGAAGTGCAAGGCTTGATGTTCCCCTTTGTCATCGAGAGCGGGATTCAGGGCGGTGAGCACAAGCAGAAGATCGTTGTGGACAAAGTTGAGCTGAACGTCTCCGTTGACGATGCGCGTTTCGCGATGCCGGCGCCAAAGCCCGCGGAAACAAAACCAGGCGGGGCGAAGCCGCCCGCAGCCCCGGCGCATTAGGTCGCGCCCAAACTTTTCATAGCAGGAGGAATAAAGTTAATGAGCGGACCCCGTGTGTGTCGAGCGATGCTGTCGCTGGCCTTGTTCCTGCCGCTTGCGGTTACCGCCGGCGCGGCTGATACCAAAGACGCTCCGGCTAAACTTGATTCCGACGCCCTCGGGGGATTCTCGGCTCGCGCGATTGGTCCAGCAGTGATGAGCGGGCGCATCGCCGCGATCGCCGGCGTGCCGGGGGACCGAGTGACGCTCTACGTGGGCTCGGCAAGTGGCGGGGTCTGGAAATCGCTGAACGGCGGACTTACCTTCAAACCCGTCTTTGACAAGAACACGCAATCGATTGGCGCCGTGGCTGTCGATCCTTCGAACGCCGACACCGTCTGGGTCGGCACCGGCGAGTCCTGGGTGCGCAACAGCGTCTCCGTCGGCACCGGCATCTACAAAACCACCGATGGCGGTGAAACGTGGGAGCCGATGGGCCTCGCGGACTCCGAACACATCAGCCGAATTATCGTTCATCCAAAGGATTCGAATACCGTACTGGTCTGCGCCTTGGGCCACCTCTGGAATTCAAACGCCGAGCGCGGGGTATTTCGCTCCACCGACGGCGGTAAGAGCTGGCAGAAAGTCCTGTTCGTCAATGAGGACACCGGTTGCTCCGACGTTGCCATCGATCCCCAGGATCCGCGCATTGTCTACGCGGGCATGTGGCAGGTGCGCCGCAAGCCGTGGACGTTCGTTTCAGGCGGACCCGGCAGCGGATTATATAAATCCAAAGACGGAGGCGTCACCTGGCAACGTATTGCGAAAGGGTTGCCGGAGGGTGACCTCGGCCGCATCGGCATCGCCGTGGCCGCTTCGCGGCCCAACGTCGTCTTCGCAGTTGTGGAGGCAAAGAAAACCGCGCTGTACCGCAGCGAAGATCTCGGCGAAAGCTGGACGGAGATGAACTCTTCCGGGAGCGTCACGGCCAGGCCGTTCTATTTCGCCACCGTCGTAGTGGACCCGAAGAATTTTCATCGGGTCTACAAGCCGGGATACAGCCTCAGCGTCAGCGACGACGACGGCAAGACCTTCAGCGAGGTGAGGAGCGGCGAAGAAGGTTTCTTCGGGGGCGGCTATCACGGCGATACCCACACCCTGTGGATCAACCCGCAGAATCCGGACCAGCTTTTCCTGGCAACCGATGGCGGCGTCTATCACTCGAGCGACCGCGGCGCTCATTGGCTCATGATCGGCACCTTGCCCGTCTCGCAGTTCTACCACGTCAGCTACGATATGGAGCAACCGTACAACGTTTACGGCGGATTGCAGGACAACGGTTCGTGGACGGGCCCCTCCAGCCATTCGGGTGGCATCAGCAACCGTCTCTGGCGCAACATCGGATTCGGCGATGGATTTTGGGCGTTTCCTGATCCGGCGGAGCCGGACATCGCCTACGCCGAATGGCAAGGTGGCAAGCTGATACGCGTGCGCAAGGGGACCGGCGAAATGAAGCACATCCCGCCCTATCCCCAGGAAGGCGATCCGAAATTGCGCTTCAACTGGAATACGCCGCTTCATCTGAGTCCGAGCCGCCCGGGGACTCTCTATATCGGCGCGCAATTCCTCTATCGCTCGCGCGACCGCGGCGAAAGCTGGGAGCGGATTTCTCCGGACTTGACGACGAACGATGCGGAAAAAGAACGGCAGGAGAACTCCGGCGGGCTCACCGTGGACAATAGCGACGCCGAAAACTATTGCACGATTTACGCCATCAGCGAATCGCCGAAGAATCCCGATGTCGTCTGGGTGGGCACCGATGACGGGAATGTCCAGGTGACGCGCGACGGCGGAAAGAATTGGACGAACGTCGCCCCCAACGTTCCCGGCCTGCCCCCCCACACCTGGGTCAGCTACATTGACGCAAGCCATTTCGACGAAGGCGCCGCGTACGCCAGTTTCGACGACCACGCTGCGGGCGATGGAAAAACCTACATTTACCGCACGCGGGATTTTGGCAAGACCTGGCAAGCCCTCGCGACCGATGACGTGCACGGCTACGCTCACGTCATCCGGGAAGACGTTGTCGACGCGAGCCTGCTTTTTGCCGGCACCGAGTTTGGATTGTTTGTTTCCATTGACGCAGGCGCCAACTGGGCCAAGTTCTCCGGCGGCTTGCCGCCGGTCGCCATCCGGGACATGGCCATCCAACCGCGCGAAAATGATTTGATTCTCGCCACCCACGGCCGTGGCATCTGGATCGTGGACGACATCACTCCCCTCCGAAAGCTTACGCCCGAGGTTCTCTCTTCCGATGTCGCTTTCCTGCCGTCGCGGCCTTCGCCCATCCGCGTCGCTCAGTTCGAACAGCGTTTCGATGGCGACACGGATTTCGTGGGGCATTCGCCGGACGCCACCGCTGGGGTCACTTACTATCTGAAGAAGCGCCACGTCTTTGGCGATTTACGCGTGGAAATCTACGACGCCGCCGGAAAGCTCGTCTATTCGGGTCCGGGCGGCCGCCGTAAAGGCCTGAACCGCTTCAACTGGCCTACCCGCCTGAAGGCCCCGAGGACCCCGCCCGCCGTGGGGCTCGTCCCAGATCCCTACACCCTGATCGGCCCTCTGGTACCCGAGGGAACCTACACGGTGAAGATGGTCAAGGGAGACCAGACTTACAACACGCAGGTGGAACTGGTGGCGGATCCGCGGTCGCCTCATTCGGCGGAAGACCGAAAATTGGAGCGCGCGACGGCGCTCAAGATATACGGCATGGTCGACCGCTTGGCGTATCTGACGGACGCCGTCAGTGACCTGCGTGCGCAAGCTGTCGCGCGCGCGGAAAAACTTTCCGAGAAGGACCCCTTGCGGAAGCGGCTTCAGGCCCTGGCTGATTCACTCGAGGATCTGCGCAAGACGATGGTCACGACGCGCGAAGGCCCCCTGACGGGCGAGGTTCAATTGCGTGAGAAGATCCTCGCGCTCTACGGCGCCGTCAACGGTTATGAAGGCAAACCCACGCAGTCTCAGCTCGAACAGGTCGGCGTTCTCGATCGCGCGCTCGATGGCGATGCTGCCAAGTTCGAGGCGGCAAAAACAAAAGACGTGCCCGCGCTCAACTCGACTCTCCAACAGAAGAAACTCGAACCCCTCAAGCCCCTCTCCTATGAGGATTGGCAGAAGAAGGATCAGTCGAAGTAGCATTTTCCAGGCATTCGGGCGGAGCGCCTCCCCTGTGCGCCTCTCTGAATCGCCACCGGTTGAAAATTCCAAGAAGGGTCGCATCGGGACAGGCCCTTCCGCCAACTGTCGCTCGCTGCGGGTGGCCGATTCGGTAGATTCGTTCACAGCGCGCAACTTCCACCGGCGACATGGGGTTTAGAATGGGAGCGCCTCACGCGCTCACAAGCGTCGGAGGGAAAGAACATGCTGCCTCGCTTTAGAAGTGCAGCCGCCCTGCTCGCGAGTATGGCCCTGGCGACGCCGGCCTTCCCGCAAGTTCGCGCGAGAAAGAGCGCTCCGAGTCCCGCCGCGGTTTCCGCTCCGGCGCTGACGGAGCGGCAACGCGCCTTGCATGCCCTTAATCGCTTGACGTTCGGGCCGCGCCCCGGAGATGCGGGAAAGGTGCTGGCGAAGGGCGTGGACTCCTGGATCGAGGACCAGCTTCACCCGGAAAGCATCGACGATTCCGCTCTCGAAGCGCGCCTCGCGCCTTCGAGGACTCTTCGCATGCCTCCCCAGCAGCTCGCGGCAGCTTTTCCGTCCGACGGCCTGTTGCGCCTGGTGATGGCGGGCAAAAAGCAGATCCCCGCTGATCCCATGCTTCGTTTGGTCTACTCCGTTGAAATCGCGCGCCTGAAAAAGCAGGCGGCCAAACCGCCTGTGGCCCCAGCCGGCGCCGGCCCCACCCCCACTCCGGAGATCTCACCGCAGGACCAGGCTCGCGATATCGCCGATAACCTCTTGGCCATGCCGAAAGCAAAACGCCTCGCGGCTCTGGCCGAAATTCCGCCGGAACAATTGATCAACTTCATCAACCTGCTGCGGCCGGACCAGCGAGATCGCTTGAACGCGGACTTCGCGCCGCAAGAGCGCGAAGCGGTCTACGCATTGAACAATCCCTCGAGCGTCGTCACGAATGAGCTGCAGCAGGCCAAGGTGTTGCGCGCTTTGTTGAGCGAGCGCCAGTTGCTCGAAGTCATGACGGACTTCTGGTTCAATCATTTCAACGTCTATCTATACAAGGGCTCTGACACCTATTTCACTACCGGCTACGAGCGCGAGGTAATTCGCCCGCACGCCCTCGGCAAGTTCCGCGACTTGCTGGTGGCCACCGCCCAGAGCCCCGCAATGCTTTTTTATCTCGACAATTGGCTCAGCATCGGCCCTGCTTCCGCCGCCGCGGCCGGAAAGGGTGGACAGACCGGTTTGAATGAGAATTACGGCCGCGAGCTTATGGAACTTCATACCCTGGGCGTGGACGGCGGTTACACCCAGAAGGACGTCACGGAAGCGGCCAGGGTTTTCACCGGCTGGACGATCGCCAATATCGACGAAGGCGGACAATTCTCGTTCGACCCGCGACGGCACGAGCCGGGCAAGAAAACGGTTCTGGGTCAGACGATCTATGAATCCGGCGTGGACGAAGGAATGAGGCTCCTCGACCTGCTCGCGCATCACCCCTCTACCGCTCACTTCATCTCAAAAGAGTTGGCGCAGCGGTTCGTGGCTGACGATCCGCCCGAATCGCTTGTCAAGCGGATGGCGGCCACATTTACCGCCTCCGATGGAGATATCCGTGCCGTTCTGCGAACCATGTTCCAATCCCCCGAGTTCTGGTCGCCCAAGGTTTACCGCGCTAAGCTGAAAACGCCGCTTGAGTTTCTGATCTCAGCCTTGCGGGCCAGCGGCGCTGAAGTGGTGGCGCCGGACGCGGTCACGCAAACCCTGACGGCCATGGGGATGCAGCCGTACGGCATGCAGGTGCCCACCGGCTATTCCATGAAAGCCGAAGCCTGGGAAAATGAGGGCGACTTGCTCGCGCGCTTCAACTTCTCGACCGCCCTCACTCAGGGCAAGATCGGTGGCGTGCGCTTCGACCCGGCCCAATTGATTACGATCGGAGTGCTAAACAGCTCCGAGCTGCCCAAGACGCGCGCAGCCATGGCCGGCAATCACGCCGGCCTCGATCTCGCCGTTGCGCTGATCGAAGACGCCATCTTGGCCGGCGACCTTTCCCCAAAGGCCGACGCCGTCATCCGCAAGCAGATCGCGGAGCCGGACGTCGTCCGGCAGATGGAGGCGTCGCCGATCGCGGGCTTGCGGCTCGTGACCTCTTTCGTGATTGCGTCTCCTGAATTTCAGCACCGTTAACACCACCCCGCCGCCTCGTCGAGCACGCTCGCGGGCTCCCCTCATTTTGCGGGCGCGTTCAGCGCTGCCATAAACTCGACGAAGCTCTGAGCCTCTAAAGCCTTGGTCACAGCCTCCGGCTGGCTCGAGAATTGTCCTGCGTCCCCGAGTAGGTCGTGCTGGGACTGGCTGTCGCCGGTGATGATCAGGAAAATCACTCGCGCCGGATTTCCATCGCGCGCATCGAAATCAATCCCGTCTTCCGACCGGCCCACGGCCACGATAGGCTTCTGCAGCCCGCGAAGCCGCGCATGAGGCCCGGCCACGCCATTCTCCCAGCCGCTTGCCGTGATGCGTTCTCGCCGCCATACAAGTTGGTAAAGGTAATCGGCCGATTTTCCGAGCGTCGAAGCCGCCAACTCGCACAGCTCACGGATGGCGCCGGATCGCGTCTGGGCCGAGAGCTTCGGAATAAAAAGCTTTGCCGAAATGGAATCTTTCAAGCTGACCGCGCGACGCCTCTGAAGCACGTAGTGGATTGCGGGAGCCGAAACCAGCGAAGTCACCATCGACATGAAGACCAGGGCCACAAACATGGGGGTCCGGATCAGTCCGAATTGAAGTGCCAGGAGGCCCAGAATGATTTCCATGGCTCCCCGGGCATTCATCGCGATCCCGATTGCGATAGACGTCCGGCGGTCGTTCCCGCCTAGATGAGCCCCCCATCCGGCTCCGACCACCTTGCCCACACAGGCCACCGCAACCAAGGTGGCTGCGATTCCAAATTTGAAGTTGGTGATGAAGTTCACCCGGAGTCCGATGGTCGCGAAAAATAAGGGCGCGAACACGTTCGTCACAATCTGGTGGATGTGTTCGCGCGTCTGTTTTCTCAGGTGGCTTGATTCTCCAATGGCAATCCCCATGATGAACGCACCGAAGATGGCGTGGACGCCCGCATACTCCGTGAATGCGGCCGCCGCCAGGGTCAATGTGAAAATGAACCCCAGGACGCCTCCCGGCCAGGTGGTGTGAGCTTGGATCCAGGGAATGGATTTGTGAACCAGCCAGCGGCCCGCCGTTAGAACCCCCACTACGAACACCAGGGTTAGGAGGATCGTGGTCTTGATGCCGTGAACCGAACGGGACGTCACGCTCATCATCCCCAGCACCAAAGAAAACAGAATCCATCCCACCAGGTCGTCGAACATCGCCGAAGTCAGCACCACCGTGCCCATATCGCTTCGAAGCAGGTTCAGCTCCATCAAGACCTTCGCGATCACGGGAAGAGCTGAAATCGAGAGTGCCGTGCCCAGGAATAAGGCAAAGATCAGACGGTCCGCGCCCTGCTCCGCCCCCAGGAACCGCGGAAAAAACCACGCGGTCGTAAAACCAAGAACCAGCGGAAACGCGACTCCGAATAGGCTCACGAGCAGCGCACTTTTCCCCTGCCGGAACAGGCTGCTCAAATCGACTTCGATGCCCGCCGTCAGCAAGAACAACACCACGCCGATGGTCGTCACCGCCTCCAGCACGATCGGCAGATGGCCGGTGGTGGGAAAGATCGCCTCGTAGGTCCTTGGCGATACGCTTCCGAGCACCGTCGACCCCAGGAAAATTCCGGCCAGGATTTCACCCAATACCGCGGGCTGATTCAGCTTCAGCATCAGTTCCCCGGCGATTCGAGCGGCGCCCAGCAGGACGGCTAGACTCAAAAACATCGTCATCACGTCGTGCGGCGTTAGATGATCCATCCTGGCCTTTCCTTCGCTGGTCTTCTGGCTGACTTTCTATAAGCTAGGGGCCGACTATACACGCAAGCGACCTGCTTGGACTGGGTTTGCCGCAACCACGGTGTACGCTGGCCCCGGGCGAGCAGTCTGCCGGCCCGCCGAAGCGACCCCGGAGCAATTCCCATCATCTAATGACTGGTGCCAGGGTTGAACAGACAAGAATAGACAGGATAGAAAGGAGTTGGAACAATGAACAAGCTCAGCAAGTTTACTCAGGTTCTGCTAGCCGGCTTTCTAGCCTTGGCGACGGCGACCGCCTTGGCCCGCCCGGCCAAGGCTTCGGACAAAAATGCCCAAAAGCATGATCTAAGCTGGACCGAGCGCGAGGTGCGGCATCAATTGGTGCTCCTCCCTTATTACTCGGTCTTCGATAACCTGGAATTCAAGGTCGAAGGTTCTAAGGTCATTCTGATCGGCCAGGTGGTTCGTCCTTCCCTCAAGAGCGACGCGGAAAATGCAGTGAAGAAGGTCGAAGGCGTTGAGACGGTTGTAAACAACATCGAAGTCCTTCCCTTGTCACCCAGCGACGACCAGATTCGCCGCGCCGTGTTCCGCGCTATTTATTCGGCGGCGCCGCTCGAGCGATACTCCCTACAAGCGGTTCCCCCCATTCACATCATCGTGAAAAACGGACACGTGACCCTGGAGGGGGTGGTGGCGAGCGAGGTGGATAAGGACCTCGCCAATATTAAGGCCAACGGCGTCCCCGGCGTTTTCTCGGTGACGAACAACATCAGAGTCGAAGGCTAAATGCAACTGCGCCGCGCGGGAGCTGAGAGCTACTGCGCGGCGCGTTGCCCCGCCCGGAACGTAGTCCACGGTCCGGCCTTCATATCCCGCAGTACCGAAGACTGCCAGGCGTATTCCGGATGGGCTGTAAGGAATTCGTTCGCGTGGAAATCGGAGCCGCAGGGGTGGCCGGCGCGCGCGATGAAGCTCATCGCCTGCGTCATTTTGCTGTCCGTGACCTTCCCCTGCACCGCCCCGCCCGGATAATACGGTCCCCATTCCCAAACCGCGATACCCGTCGGGGCGGCGTCGCTATGGCCGCAAAGGGTTCGCTGGTCGGCGTGCTCCTTTTGTTCGTAGGCATCCAGGTGGTCCGATAGGAACTTCTCGGCCAGCGCGACGTCGATCTGCCCCTTGGCCTGTTTCATCAGAGTCTCCCATCGGGCGTGGCGCGCATTGGGAGAGGTCTCTCCATTCGAGGGATCGAACGTTGTATCCTCAGCGATCACTTTGGGATCGCTGGCGAAGTTCGATCCTGCGAAATAACCGTCCTTCGTTCGCCATACCTTGTGGGCCCTCAACCCCAGTTCAAACTGGGCAATCTCCCCCGTCTTGCGGTCGCCGAGAAGCCAATCGTTGGCGTACCCTCCGTTGTTCCCCTCGAGCATGATCTTCACGTAATCGTCGATCGAGCCCGCATACTGCAGCGCCTTTCGCGCCCGCACGAATTCCGCCTTGCCGTTCGGGTCCCAACCCTTGAATTGCGTGATGGTGGTTTCCGTCACCATCAGTCCGTCGGAGTTCACTCCGAAATCGTCGTCGCTGGTTATGACGCCTGGAAAGCCGTCCATGAACATGCGGTAGCCGTGCTCGGGAACGATGTCAAACACGATTCGCCACCGCTCGCCGGCCAGATAGCTCGTCCAGTTGTTGTGAGCCATCACGATCTGATGGTCGCGCGTGTAGCTGCCGGTGGCGACGAAGGCGCTGCAATTGCCGGGGCTCACAAGCCGCGGCGCTCCCGCTACCTTCTCCCGCGCGTTGAGCCACGGCACGTAATAATCGGGCAGCTCTTCAAATGCGTTGAGCGCCGTCACGTCGTCCACGTCCATCGACACGCCCCGGGCCTTCACCCCTTCCGCGATGCCGGTAAGCTCTTCTTGATATTCAGCGTCGATGTGCGGCCATAGCATCTCGCGCGCCGCCTTGCGGAAAAAATTCCAGTCTCGCTGCGTCGTATGCGTATCGTTCAAGCGGATCGCCTCGAACGCGTCTGCAATCTCAGGAGCCAGCAGATAGCCGTGTTGGAATCCTATCTGCCGCGCACCCCCCTCGAGGTGCACGTAAATCCACCCTCCCTGCTCGAAACGATACGCTTTGTTCAGGCGTGCATCCGGCGCTGAGGATGTCTCTCGGACGCTTCCCTTCACCCGCCCTGTGCCATGGAGAAACAGGACGCGCGCAAAAGCGCCCATCGCCAGCAAGACCACCACGGATTGCAGCACGATACGCTTCGAAGGCATGCGCGTCACCTCAAGACCGGCACTAGCTTCTTACGCTGCGTTCCCGAACCTCCTCCGATGTAAGCCCGTAAAGCGCCGGCGTCGGGATATCCAACATCGACAGATACAAATAAATCTGTCCCCGATGATGAATTTCGTGTTCGATCATCAAGCGCAGCCATTTCCAAACGGTAATCGAAGATCCATCGGGTGTCGTACACTTCCCTGCCAGATCTTCCTCACTCAGGCGGGCAAAGATTTCCACGGACTCCCGGTGCAACCGCTGCCGGAAGATCGTTACGTCTTCATAGCCATCCGCCAGCTCCCTGCCGCAGCCGGCGTAGCGGCTGGGCTTCCCCTGAATTGTTTCGGCGAACATATAACGCTCGATCGTCGCAATGTGGCGAACCAGGTCCCCGAGCGTAAACTTACGTTCGCGAAACGGCCATTCCAGCTTGTCTGGAGGAATGCAGGCCGCAACCCGTGTCGTGCGTTGGTGGACCTTGTCAAGATAGTCTAAAAAGATGTCCAGGCTTTGGATCTGCATGGTTTGCATCCTTGAATGAGCCGTTGTAGCGCAGGGCGAGGCCTCTGGCAAGCACAATAGGGGGAGTTGCGTAGCCGGCGTTGTAGGTCGCTGTATCTTCGATTGAGGAGGTTCCCTGCGGCCTACGCTTCTAAGCCACAGATGGAACGGGCCGCTCCGTGTAAAAGCGGCCCGTTACAGGGGAAACGCTTCAGGCTGACCGCTAGAAGTGGTACTTGAGCCCGAACTGCAAATTCCGGGCGCCCTGCGATGTGTTGATGACTCCCAGAGTAGAGGCGCCGAAAATGTCTTCGTTGAAGGCCAGGAACCCGAAGATCGGCGTATTGAACGCGTTGATCGCTTCGAACCGGAACTCCAGACTCTGGTGTTCGGTGAATACGAAGCGCTTCGCCAGGCTCATGTCTATCTGCTTGTACCCCGGACCCTGCTCGAATCCGTTGGGGCAGTTTCCGAGGGTGCCCGGCGTCGGATGCACCATGTTTGTCGCGTCAAACCACTGGTATCCGGGACCGTTTGGATTTTGCTTGTAAGGGGTTATGTGCGCCGGTCCAGTGCAGCTCGGGCGGGGCTCTGCGGACCCGGTGCCTGACGGATCCGAGAAATCAAAAATCGAAATCGGGAAACCGCCGTGCACGGTGAAGAGTGTGTTGAACTGCCAATCGCCCAGAACCGTATTGAACAACCGGCCCGCGTTCTTGCCGAACATCCGGTTCTTGCCAAAGGGCAGGTCGTAGGTGACGTAGCCGTTGAAGAGATGTCTTACGTCATGATCGCAAGGTCCGTAGTCCAGTCTTAAGTTGTAGGCGTACTCCTGAAAGTTCCGATCCGCGCTCGCTTGGCTGACCTGGGCGTCCCCGAACCTCGCGTAGTATCCCTGCGTGTCGGTCAAGCACTTCGATAGCGTGTAGTTGATTTGAAAAGCGAGGCCTTGGTTCAGGCGCTGCTGCCCGGTGAGCTGTAGAGCATCGTAGTTCTGATACCCCGTTGTCGAGTTGAATCTTAGCTGGCCCGGGTGATCGGCTATGAGCGCAGCATTGCCGGCCAGGAAAGGACTCTGTGAGGTGGTTCCGTTGGGATTCAAAACCCTCTGTCCCGCGAAGAGAATGTCCGCTAGATGGTCGGTGTGCTGGCCCACATAGACTGCCTGCACCGTAGTGGAGCTTCCGAATTGATGCTGGACGCCCAAGCTCCACTGATTCGAAACCGCCGGGCGGTAGGTCGGATCGGTAAAATGGATGCGAACCCCGGCAAAGCATGCGGCGGGCGCCGAGGTGACGTTGGCCACCGTGCAGCCCCCGGACGAGCCCAGGGCCGCGAAGCCCTGGTCCAGGAAGATCTGATTTGCGGGGAACGATCCATTCGCGCCCGCGGTCGATTGATTCACCAGATCGATATTCCACGGGGCGTTGGTAGGCAAGCGGTTGAACTCGCCCGTTCCTTCCTGGAAGCTCGACTGGCTGAAGGCGGCGCGAATCACGGTTCTGGCGTCCCACGGACTCCAGGCCACGCCGATGCGCGGCAGGAAATTCGCAATGCCGTTGTACTGGTTGTAGAGCGCGCGGCTGTTGCCGTTCATTCCGGCCAGTTCGATTTGTCCGCTGAGTGGGCTGAAGTTCGTCATGCGGTCGTGAACCTCATAGATCGGCGTCCACATTTGCCATCGAAGGCCGATGTTCAAGGTCAAATGGCTGGTGATGCGCCAATCGTCCTGCACGAACGCGCCAAAAGCGCTGTTCCTCTGTCCTACCGTTCCGGCGAACCCTTTCCCATAGCCAAGGTAGTAGGGAAGGCCTACCAGGAAATCCGCTTCGGCGTTGCCCGTATACGAGCCGTTGAAGCCGATCTGGCCCGCCGATCCATCGTTGGTCGTTGCCGGAACGTAATCGTTTCGATAGCGCAACGCCTGGAACCCGAATTTGAAGGTGTGTACGTTGTGGGTCCAGATCGCAGTGTCCTCGAACTGGATCACCGTTTGGTGGAACAACTCAAAGTTGTTCGTCGTGCCGAATGGGTAGGGACCGTTTATCGAGCCCCCCAGCGGCGCCCCGGCGAAGAATAGCCCGGGAAGAAATGCGGTCGGTTGGCCGGGAATAAGCCCGGAAACGCCGCCCGCGCCCACGTTCTGCTCGAGCCCTTCCGCCGGATAATAGCTGGCCCCGACGCGCGCTTCGTTCACAAGGTTCGGAGCGATTGTCCGCGTATAGTCGATGACGGCGTTCCACAGCGGGAAAAGGTTGTTCCCGGAAGAGTTGTACAGCAGCGGCTGGCTGTTTGTCGTTGGATTCCTGACGTTCTGCTGGCTGTATCGTCCAAACACGTGATCCTTCGCCGAGGCTGCCCAGTCGATTTTCACATCGCCCTGGTCGCCGTTGATGGCCGTCCCCTGAATATCTTCAAGGTTATTCAGCGTGCCGTTCCCGGATCCTGTAAGGGTCGTCATCGGAAGCGCAGCGATGATTTTCAATGCGGTGGGGCTCAGCCCGTTGATACACGGGGAAGAGCCGAAGGTTTGTCCGGCTCCGCAAATCGCGGCTTTCGTCAGATCGGACGGCATCACGACTGCGGTTCCGGGATAATGAAGCGCAATGCCCGGAATGTCGCTCAGGTTGCCTGTCCGCTCTTGGTTTGTGAAGGTAGTCACCGTCGTGGCCGTAGGGGGAGTGTCCAGCCGCGAACCCTGGTAATCGACAAAAAAGAACAGCTTGTCTTTCTTGATCGGACCTCCGAACGTCGCTCCAAACTCGTTCCAGCGCATCTTCGGAGGAGAGCCGCTGACGCTAGGGTCGGAACTGAAGTTGTTGGACCACTCGTTGGCGTTAAAAAAGTCGTTGCGAATGAACTCGAAGGCGCTGCCATGATACTGATTGGTGCCGGACTTGATGCTGACGCTGATCACCCCTCCCAGAAACTCGCCGAACTCCGCCGAAGGGTTGTTCGTGATCACGTTGAATTCCTCGATCGCATCGACGCTGGGCGAGTACGCCACGTTGTTGTCCACGAACTCGTTGTTGTCCATGCCGTCCAGTAAATAATAGTTTGCCTGTTCCCGGTTTCCATTGATGTACGGCCGCGCGGAATTGAACGTCGCTTGCCCGGTATTGAGTGAGGCCGGACTCGTCGTCAGCGCGCCGGGAATCAATAGCGCTAGCTGGTTGTAGTTGCGGGTTTCGAGCGGCAAGCTCTCGATGGTGTGCGACTCCATCACCGAGCTGATTTCGGTGGTCTGCGATTGCAATAGCGGAGCCGCGCTCGTTACTTCCACCGTCTGGGTCACCCCTCCGACGGTCAGCGCCACGTCGATGGTCGCTGTCTGGTTGAGCACCAAATCCAAGGCCGCATGGTGCGCAATCTCAAAGCCGGGCGCCTGGATCCGCAGCTCGTATCTCCCCACCGGCAGCCGGGGGAAATTGTACGCGCCCTCATTATCCGTCTGGGTTTTCCACTCCGTCCCGCGAGCCACGTCCTTCGCCGCGACGTCTGCCTTCGCCACCGCCGCCCCCGAGGGATCGCTCACCTTTCCGGTGATACTCCCCGTGGCTTCCTGCGCCCGCGCTCTCGGCGCTTGCAAGCTGAGCAGTGCAAGCGCAGCGATTCCGAGTACGCCGAGGCGCCCTATTCCCCCCCTTCTCTGAATGTTCATCGAGAACCCCCTGGGCAGGAACACCCCAAGTCTGGATGCCTCACGATTTGCCTTCACCGAAGCCTCCTCAGTACAGAAGTCGGTGGGTGTCCCCCACCCCCCTTTTTGATGGCAAGAGCTATATAGCACAAGATTCTTCTTGTCAAGAGAAAAGTTTTGATTGTATAAAGGGGCCTGCCGCTCGCGTTTTACCCGGCCAAAGCGCCCGCTGCGCTCTATAGCAGCCGCCCAGGCCGCTTAAGGCGCTCTATAGCACGCGGCGCGGGGTGGAATGCGAACGCACAGTAAAACGATCGCCGCTGCCGGCAATCTTCTATGCTCAAATTCCCCGGACGTCTTTCCGGAGCTCCCATGACGACAAATAATCGAGATGGCCAGCCCGCCTACAAGCGCATTCAAAACGCCATTCGGAAAAGGATCGAATCCGGCAAGCTGAAGGCCGGCGATCTCGTCGATTCCGAAAGGGAGCTCGCCAAGCTTCATCGGGTCAGCTTGATGACCGCGCGCCACGCCCTGGGCGATCTCGCGCGCGAAGGCATCGTCGAGCGCCGCCATGGCGCCGGCACCTTCGTCGCCCCTCCCAAGATTCACTTCAACAAGCTGATGAGCTATACCGAGCAAATGGCCAGCCGGGGGTTGTCCGCGCAGTCCAAGACCGTCAATTCGAGCATCGTCAACGAGCAGGAAATCGCGGCGCGCCTCGGGCTCCCGGCTGCCAGCCGCTTGGTCATGGTCGAGCGCGTTCGCCGCGCTGCCGACGAGCCTTTCGCCCTCGAGACTTGTTATCTCTCGGCCGATGAATTCGCCGGCTTGATGCGCTCCCCGCTTGAACGCACTTCGCTCTTCACCACCCTGAGGAAAAGCTACGGGGTCGAGCTCGCCTACGCTGATGAAGAAATCGACGCCACTGCTGCGGATCAAAGAACCGCGGACCTGCTTGCCATCCCCCGCGGTTCACCCCTGCTTCGCATGCGCCAGCTCATCTATTCCAACAAGGCCAAAGCTACGATTTACGTCCTCGGCCTCTATCGCTCCGGACGCCACACATTGCTGATCCGCAGGTATCGTTGAAGTTTCTGCTTCGACGTGCTACGCCCGCTTTCTTCGCAGGAATCTGGGTGCCGCCAGGACAAGCCCGAGGAATAGGAGAGCTGTAAAGGAAAAGTTGTACCACTGCATCCTAGCGACACCCGAACTCCGTGACTGGGGCCAGTTCCGGAAGGCGTGCCAAGTGCCCAGGTTGGGAATGGAGCCAAAAATGAAGACCGGGAGCCAGTATGCCAGTAGCAGGATCACCAGAGCCGCCAGAGCCCAGCGCTCCCCTTTGCGGTAGGGAACGAAGAGTATGAGCAACCCGATCGCCCCAAGCGTAAACCGGGCAAATCCGGCCTCGTGCACGAAGTTTTCGTAGCTGAACGTCGACCGCAGTGTCCCCGCCGCAATCTGTCCTCGCTCCGGTTGAGCGAACAAGATCATCTCGGGCGAACTCCCAAGCAGCGCCAGGAGAGATATAGCTATAAGTCCCATCGAAACGCGCTGGAGAATGTTCATCGCATCAACTCCTGCACTGCAGATGAAGCGTCCAAACCCCGATCCTCAAAGGTCCGTAATGCTATGCCCTGATGCTCTAGCCGCGCGTAACTCAATCGTGAGCCCGTCGGTGCCAATGCATCGTAAGCTCCACGACCAGTGCGAACAGCATGGCTTCCATTGTGACTAGAAAAACTCTCACAAAAGCCGGCTGGCTGATGCCATACGGGAACAGGATCCGGTATCCGATCCCGTGGACCAGCGCTAACCCGAATAGAAGCGACCAGAAGCGAACGGATCCTCGGAATCGCCAATATCGACGGATCAGAAGCCCCAGGACGATTCCGCCATAACCTATGAGGTTGACCCACTTCCCTAGTTCATATTTCGACGTAAGGGGATCAATATACGCAAGCCACAGGAAAATCCCCCCAAGGACACCAAGCCCTATGGTGACGTACCAGAACATGTCACTGAAACGACCTCTCACCTGGCGGCTGGCCCATGCTTTTGCGGCACGCCCCTATCCTCATCACCTGCGGTTCCGCTTGACGCACGACGAAGTCGGATGATACCACTGCGGCAGTTGACGTTGAATTGAATATGCCTTTGCTTCTGCAGTGGAATCTGCAATTGCGGGTGCCGCAACCCTTTGCGCCGTCGGCAAAGGGTGCGCTTTTGGATCTTCCCCCACTCCCACTCTAATCCGTCCGCGAAAAATGTTTACAGGCGCAACTACTTGCAATCTGCTTACTCTGTGGTAATCCTATTAGTGTCCAGCCTCCGAGGGGCGGCAAGATCGAATTCCCCTCGGCTG
This sequence comes from uncultured Acidobacteriota bacterium, assembly GCA_963781005.1. GTDB lineage: Bacteria > Acidobacteriota > Terriglobia > Acidiferrales > UBA7541 > CAWADX01. The sequence goes on along the minus strand of CAWADX010000001.1, from coordinate 1,810,853 downwards.
AGCGACCCTGGGCAGGGAGCCTCGGCCTGCCTCGCCGGTTGCCGGCGGGGCTTGGCTCGGGAGGAAGGAAGCTTGCATCGAAGGGGGAGGCACGCAATGACGGCAACGACCGACGAACCGCTAGTCACGACCGTACCCCTAGCCAATCGATCGGATGACCCCACTTGCGCTGTTTACCCCGAGCGTAGCCGGGGGGTTCACCGTGGGCCCTTCTGGGCGGTGGTAGCCACGGTCAGTGCGTTCCTGACCGTGCGCTCTTCCCTCCCGCCTGCCTCGCCGACCTGTGGCGGGCCTGCCCGTTTATCCCGAGCGCAGTCGAGGGGCCCTCTTTCTGACGACAGCCTGCCTCGCCGATCTTTGGCGGGGGACGCTTTTACAGGCAACGAAAACAAACCTCTTAGGGCCGGTTCTAATCGCAACTCGAACGAGAGACGCAAACTCGCAACTCACTCAAAAAACAAACGATCGCATTTTCTAATCGCAACAAAACTGCATGTTTCTGAAGAAAAAGCGAAACGTGAATAAAGGCGAAAATGCTCGGAAGCGTTCAGCACGGGAGCCATGGGGAGTGGTTTGCGCCTGCGGCAGGCAGGCCAGGGCGCAGGCTTACTCTTTCTCTTCTTCCGGAACCCCGAGCACCTGTACCTGGATGGCCCGTTCCCGGGGCCCGTCCAGCTCCGCCAGAATCACGGATTGCCAGTTGCCCAGCGCCAGCTCGCCATTGCGCACCGGGACCGAGAGCGTATGCCCGAGCACCATTGCCTGAAGATGAGAATCGGCGTTTCTGCGGCTGCACTCGGAAAGTTTTGGGTCGTTGTGGCGCCAATACTCGATTCGGCCCACCAGCCGCCCGAGAAAAGCCTTGATGTCGTCAAGCAACGCTTGCTGGAATTCGTTGATGAAGACGGCGGTGGTCGTATGCAGCGACTGAACCACGATGAATCCTGCTTTCAAGCCGTGTTTGCGGACCACCTCGTTCAGGTCGCGAGTGATATTGATCAGCTCGAGGCGCTCCCGCGTCTTATACATAATCGTCTCGAGATACATCTGCAGCGCCGCCGTGGGCCGCACCTCCGGCGTTACCCGCGTCGTTTTTGCAGCGGCGGTCTTCATGAGCTGTGCTCCGATCCTGCCCTTAGTCCCTTCGAGATTGGAACCACATTACCGTCACCGGGTTGCACAAAGTTCAATTATAGGATTCCGTGGAACCGAGCGTCCACCATTTATTTCCACGGCGATGCGTATCTGCGGCGCGGAACCGACCGAAACGTTTCCGCCGCTGCGTCGCCCACAATCGGCGGCGCCTTGCTTCCTGGCTCTCCGAAACTCGAAGCAATTAGTTGGAACGGCATCAGCAGCAGCGGTTCACGCCCGAGTAGCGACGTCGCAGGGCGTCAAGATAATATTCCTGCCGCGAAAGGATCTTCGAACCGGTTCCCGCAGCGGACGCATGGCGCAGATAATTCTCGTAGGCCGCGTCGCCGCTCACCTGTTGCAGCCACCAACAGAGTTTGCCCAGCCGATGTCGAAATTGTTTCATCAATCTCCCTCCGCCCAGCGCGTGGTGACGTAGGGCGCTTCGTGCAGCACCGCGTCGCGCCGCCCGCGCGCGATGCCCACCCACTCGGCCACCGCTTCCACCAAAAGAACCAGGATCATTCCCGCCAGAACGGCGGTCACCGCCGCGTCCAATCGATTGTTGAAGATCAGCCGTTGCGTTCTCGCGATTTGCTCGGCGGGAATCGCGCCCGAGGCGATTTGTTCGGAGAGTCGCCGCGCTTGGGCCAGGAAACCGATTCGCGGATCGGGATGAAAGATCTTTTGATAGCTGGCCGTCATCGTCACGGCGACGATCCAGGCCGCCGGCGCCAAAGTGATCCACACCCATCGCCCGCGTTTCATCTTGATGAGGATGGTCGTCGCTACAACGAGCGCCACCGCCCCTAGAAGTTGATTCGAGATTCCGAAGAGCGGCCACAGCGAGTTGATTCCTCCCAGCGGATCCTGAACGCCCTGCCATAGGAAGTAGCCCCACGCGCCGACGATCAGCGTGCTCGCTGCGAGCACGCCCGGAATCCACCCGAACCGGCCCAGCGGCTTCCAAACGTGCCCGGCGAGTTCCTGCACCATGAAACGGCCCACCCGCGTGCCGGCATCGAGCACGGTCAGGATGAAGAGGGCTTCGAACATGATGGCGAAGTGGTACCAGATGCCCAGCAGGCGCTCGCCTCCGATGGTCCCGCTGAAGATTTGCGCCATGCCCGCTGCGAGCGACGGCGCGCCACCCGTGCGGTCGAGCAGCGTGCGCTCGCCCACGCGCTGCGCCAGATGCGCCATCGTCTGCGGATCGAGCGCGAATCCCCACGAGCGAATCGTCGCCGCTGCGGCCTCGGCTGTTTTTCCCACGATGCCCGCGGGGCTGTTGATCGCGAAATAGACGCCCGGGTCGAGCGCGCACGCCGCCACCATGGCCATCACTCCCACGAAAGATTCCATGAGCATCGCCCCATAGCCCACCAGCCGCGCGTGCCTCTCACGCGTAATCATTTTCGGCGTAGTCCCGGAGGCGATCAGCGCGTGGAAACCGCTGATGGCGCCGCAGGCGATGGTGACGAAGCAGAAAGGAAAGATTTTGCCGGCGAAGACCGGCCCGGTGCCGTCCACAAAGCGCGTGAGCGGCGGCATTTGCAGAGACGGTCGCGCCAACAGAATCCCGGCGGCAAGCGCCACCACCGTTCCCATTTTGATGAAGGCGCTCAGATAGTCGCGCGGGGCCAGCAGCAACCACACCGGAAGCGCCGAAGCGGCGTATCCGTAAACGATAATGGCCACGGCCAAAGTCGGCCCCGAAAGCGTAAACGCGCGCGACCACGCCGGCGATGCGTTCACCCACTGCCCCGCTACCACCGCAAAAATAACCAGCGCCAGGCCCATGGCGGAAGCTTCGAGCACTCGACCCGGCCGCAGGTATCGCAAGTAAATCCCCATCAGGAGGGCGATCGGAATCGTCAAAAAGAGGGTGAAAGCGCCCCACGGCGACGCCTTCAACGCGTTTACGATCACTAGCGCTACCACGGCCAGCAGGATGATCATGATCGCGAGCACGGCCAGCACCGCGATCATCCCGCCGCGCTTGCTCACTTCCTCGCGCGCCATCTGCCCGAGCGATTTGCCGTCGCGGCGGATCGAGCAGAACAGGATGGTGAAGTCCTGCACGCAACCCCCTAGCGCCGCGCCCAGGATCAGCCAGAGCGTCCCCGGCAGGTAGCCGAATTGCGCCGCCAGCGTCGGGCCTACCAGCGGCCCTGGTCCTGCGATCGCCGCAAAGTGGTGACCGATGAGCACCCACTTGTTCGTAGGAACGAAATCGCGGCCGTCTTCAAGCCGTTCGGCCGGCGTGGCGCGCCAGTCGTCGAGCGCCAAAACTCTCGCCGCTAAAAAGGCTGAATAGAAGCGATACGCCACAAGGTAGGTCGAGACCGCGGCGACAATAAGCCACACCGCGTTCAGCGGCTCGCGCCGCTCGAATGCGATCGCGGCAAGTCCTCCGGCGCCCGCGAGCCCCACCGCCACCCATACCAGAATTTTCAGGAGCTTTCGCACAATACCCTGCCGGTCGCGCATCGTACGCAACGCGTCCGGGCGCCGTCAACGCATTTGCTTTTATCCCTTACACGCCAGCAACGGGACGATGAGGCTACATCAAGGCGTAGACATTGCCGTCGTCGCTGCCGACGTAGACGGTGTTGTTGAACACGACGGGTGAAGAAAGAATGGCTCCGACGGACATCATTTTTTGAACGCCGACGATCACGTCGTCATAGAAAAAGTCGGAGAAGGCGGCTTCGTAGTTGGGGGTACCGTCGGATTTGGTATAGGTTGGTCCGTTTTTCTTGGAATTCTCGGTTTCGAAGGTCCACCCGAGTTTCTGCGTTTTGAGATTGACGGCGAAGAGCTTTCCTTGATGGGAGCCGATGTACAAGGTGTCGCCGGCGATAGCGGGGGAAGAGAACATCGGCCAATGCTTGTATTCCTGCGAGAAGAGGGGAGCGCCGGATTTGGCGTTCAGAGCGTAAAGCAGGCCCGAGTCTGAAGTTGCGAAATAGACCGTCCCGTCGAGCACGGCGGGCGAGGCAATGACCCAGGAGCCCTTGTTAGAGAAGGACCAACGTTGCTTGCCGGTGGCGGCATCGACGGCGTAGAGGTTGGAATCGCGACAACCGAAGTACACCACGCCGTCCGCCACGGCCGCGGAAGACTGGATGCCGACCTGATTGTGGATTTTCGGGTCTTCACCGGTCTTGAAACGCCATTTCTCTTTTCCGGTGGCAGCATTCAGGGCGTAGAAATAGCTGTCCCAACTGCCGACAAACAAAGTGCCGTCAAAAATAGCAGGCGAGGCGTGAACGACATCACCGGTCTTGAATTTCCATTTCAAGCCGCCGGAGGCGGCATCGAGCGCATAGATGTTTGTGTCTCCGCTGCCGAAATAGACTCCGCCGTTCCAAACGACCGGGGACGAGAGGAAAAAATCGAAGGGATCGGGCATGGTTTCAGCAGCGGGTTGTGCGCCGTGGAGATGGGTTCCGGCGAAGCGGCGCTCGCCGCCGGTCTGAAACCTCCATTTCAACTGGCCGGTCGCGGCCTCGACCGCGTAGAAGTTGCCATCAAAGCTGCCGAAGTAGACCAGGCCTGCGGAAACGGCGGGCGATGATGTAATGCGGCTTTCGGCCTTGAATTTCCATTTCAGAGTGCCGGCGGCGGGATCGAGGGCATACAAGAAATGATCGGTGCTGCCGACGTAGAGCGTGCCGCCGGCGACTGCCGGGGAGGATAGAACCTGTCCATTCGTGTGAAACTGCCACTGGATCTTGGTGAATTGGGGGACACCCGCGCCGTCATAGACGCCGGTGTGCTGTGGATTGCCGCGAAACATGGCCTCCTGAGCGAACGCGGGCGAGCTGAATATCACGAGCGAAAGCAAGAGAAGACGTCTCATGGACAAGCACCTCCGTCCTTATAGACGACGAAAGGCAAAGAACGTCTCTGGCTATTGCTTTGGTCACTGCGTCCCGGACCGGCCGGCGCCGGAGCAGGGCCGGCCTTCAAGCGTAGGCTTGTCGACAGGTCTCGTGGTCCCGGCAGGTGGGCGGGCAGTTCGTGTTGTCGATCAGAATGTAGTTGTGGCAGGCCGAGCAAAGCACCCCGTAGATCGTGTCCGTAAACTGGTCGTGACCCGTTTGCTTTGTGTGCTCGCCGCGCGCCTGTTCTCGGCTGATGGCCATGATTCGCTCGTGCGCTCCGCTCAGTCCATTGTACAAGAGTCGTCCCGCCGCTGGGAGCGCCGCTGTCTTCGTTTTCCACTTTTCCGAGGAAGTCCACAGGCGCAACCGGTTGACGCCGTCGATTTCGGCACCGACAATGTGAGCGTGCCGTTGGAGTCGGCCCGCGGTGGAAGATTTCGTGGGCGTCGATTGCTTAAATAGCGGTTGCGCTGAAACTGCGTTGGGGCGAAAATAAAGCGAAATTAAAATGAATGGCGAGACCTCCCTCGAACGGCCGCTTCCCAATAACCTGAATGCCGAGCGCAGCATTCTCGGCGCCATCCTCCTGGATAACCACGTTTTGAATACCGCGATCGAGAAACTGAAGACGGACGATTTCTTCCTGGACCACCATCGACGAATCTTCGAGCGCATGATCCACCTGGGCGAATTGCAGCAGCCGATCGACCTGGTGACGCTCACCGAAGACCTGCATCGCCTCGGGGAACTGGAAGCGGCGGGCGGCGCAGCCTACCTGGCGCAGTTGATCGACGGAGTGCCGCGGATTTCCAACGTCGAGCACTACGCGCGAATCGTCAAGGAAAAAGCGGTGCTGCGCAGCCTGATCCACACAGCCAACGCAATCCAGCAGCGCGCGTTCGATGCCGACGATGAGGCCGACGCCATCCTCGATCGAGCCGAAACAGACATCTTTCAGCTTGCCGAGGAGCGCATTCGCGCGGGGCTTATAGGCGTAAAGGATCTGGTACGCGAGAATTTCGAGCGGCTGGAAAAGATTTTCAGCGAGGGCCGGCGCATCACCGGCCTGGCCACCGGCTACAGCCGACTCGACAACGAAACCGCCGGGCTGCAGCCCTCCGAGCTGATCATCCTGGCCGCGCGCCCGTCCATGGGGAAAACTTCGCTGGCCCTGAACATCGCCGAAAACGTGGCGCTGCGGCAAGGCGGCGCCGTGGCAATCTTCAGCCTGGAAATGTCGAAGGAGTCGCTGCTGCTGCGCCTGCTGGCATCCGAGGCTCGCGTGGACGCCCACAAGTTCCGCACGGGACACATGAGCAAGGAAGATTGGCGGCGCATCACGGAATCGCTCAGCAAGATGGCCGAAGCCCCTCTGTGGATCGACGACTCGGCCGCCGGCACGGTGATGGAAATGGGGGCCAAGGCCCGCCGGTTGAAACGCGAAAAGGGTCTGGCATTGGTGATTGTGGATTACCTACAACTCGTGGCGGCGCGCGGGCGATTCAGCAACCGGAACGAGGAAGTGTCCAGCATTTCTCGCTCGTTGAAGGGCCTGGCGAAGGAACTGAAGGTGCCGGTGCTCGTCCTGAGCCAGTTAACGCGCGCTCCCGAGCGCGAAGAGCGCAAGCCGCAACTGGCGGACTTGCGCGAGTCCGGCGCCATCGAACAGGACGCCGACGTCGTTCTCTTCATTTATCGTCCGAACTTCTACAAGACGGATATGCCGGACGAGGACCGGGCCAAGGCCGACCTGATCATCGCCAAGCAACGCAACGGCCCCACCGGCGCCGTGAACTTCGTCTTCCTTAGCAAACACACACGCTTCGAAGAAGCCGCTCCCGACTCCTGGGAGCCCGAAGCGGAGCTCTAACATAGATTCGCCTTTACGCTTCTGGTGTAATCGCAACTGTGTATCGCATCCGAACGAATCAAGGAGGCATTATGGCAACTACAAGCGTCGCAATAGCACCAATGAAGGTGGCCCAGATTCCTAAGGCGGGAGCCGATTTCCAGATTGTCGAGCGCGAGGTTCCTAATCCGGATGCGGGACAGGTGCGCATCAAGGTGCAGGCCTGTGGTGTTTGCCACAGTGACGTGCTCACGAAAGAAGGCGCTTGGCCCGGAATTCAGTACCCGCGCGTTCCCGGACATGAAGTCGCCGGCATCATCGATGAAGTAGGTGCTGGTGTTTCCGAGTGGAAGAAGGGACAGCGCGTCGGCGTCGGCTGGCACGGCGGCCAGGACGGCACGTGTCTTTCGTGCCGGCGCGGAGATTTTCGCAATTGCCGGAATCTGAAAATTGCGGGTATCAGTTATGACGGCGGGTACCAGCAATACATGGTAGCTCCCGTAGAGGCGCTGGCGGCGATACCGGAAAGTCTAAGTGACGTTGAAGCAGCACCGCTGCTCTGCGCCGGAATTACCACGTTCAACGCGCTGCGCCACAGCGGTGCGTTCCCCGGCGACCTGGTTGCGGTGCAGGGCATCGGCGGCCTGGGTCACCTCGGAATTCAATTCGCGAACAAGTTTGGTTATAAGGTCGCGGCTATCGGGCGCGGGGCCGAAAACGCGGCGCTCGCAAAGAAACTCGGAGCGAGCGTGTACATCGACAGCAAAGCGACGAACGCAGCAGAGGCATTGCAAAAACTGGGTGGCGCACAAGTGATTCTGGCGACAGCCCCCAGCTCGAAAGCGATGTCCGAGCTGATCGACGGTCTAGGGCCGAACGGCAAGCTCATGGTGATAGGTGCGACATTTGATCCCATTGAGGTCACGCCAGTACAGCTCATTTCTGGAAGTCGAACGATTCAAGGCTGGGCCGCGGGAACACCAGCCGATTCCGAGGACACACTGCGCTTCGCCGAACTAAGCGGCGTGCGCCCCATGATTGAAACATATCCGCTAGAACAAGCGGCCGAGGCTTACGCGCGCATGATGAGCGGCAACGCACAGTTCCGCGTCGTCCTGACGATGTGAAGTTGCCGGCGTGTCCTGCGGCGCGTGTATCCAAAGGGAAACGGTTGTGTCCGCGCGGCCGCGCACCGGCAATGCCGTCCCTCTCGTCCTCGAAGCGAGGACGTCGCAAACCTTCGAAAATGGGCGCTTTTCGCGCGATCTCCCGGCGACCTTTTCCTGTTATCACCGGCTTGGTATTCGGCAAGCAAAGTGCAACTAGCAGCTACGGCACGTTTACTCGTTTACTCAAGGGGCGCGGGAACGGGTTGCGTGCAGCGGGATTTTTCGGTGCGTGATTTTGACATAGTCTGGCATCCTATGAATCGATGACACGAGAAATCAAATTCGAGGGTCGGCCGGTGTGGGCGGAGATCTCGCTGGGCGCAATTACGCATAACCTCCGCGTGATCCGCCGGCGCGTCGGGCGCAAGCGCAAGGTGTTGGCCGTGGTCAAGGCCAACGCCTACGGACTGGGCGCCGTCGCGATTTCCCGAGCACTTGCGAAAGCGGGGACCGACTGGTTCGGCGTGACGTGCACAAGCGAGGGCGCGGAGCTGCGCGAAGCAGGCATCCGCCAGCCCATCCTGATTCTCACGGGTTTCTGGCCGGGAGAGGAAAGACAACTGCTGCGTTATAACTTGACGCCGACGGTCACCCGGGTCGAGCAAGTTGGCGCACTCGAACGCGCCGCCGTTCGCTTTCGGGCGCGGGGCCGGAGAACGAAGGTCAGTTTCCACCTGAAAGTGGACACAGGCATGAATCGCATGGGGATTTCGCTAGAGGACTTGCCGCGCTTCATTCCGGCGCTGGCCGATTGTCCTCACCTGGAACTCGGCGGGACATTTACACACTTCGCTTCGGCGGACAATTTCACGAGCGAGCAGACCGAACAGCAGGAAAAGCTCTTCACCCAGGCGTTGGGGAAATTGCGTGCGGCCGGAATCTCCCCGGGCTTGGTGCATCTGGCGAATAGCGGCGCGATCTGTTCGCGGCCCAGCACCTGGGCGGACATGGTGCGCGCCGGCGCGGTCATCTACGGCTACCATCAGTCCTTCGAGCCGCCGGAGCGAAAAGCAGAGGTGGTTGCCACGATGGCGCTGCGCCCGTGCCTTAGCCTGCGGACACGCATCATCTCCTTGCGCCAAGTGCCGGAAGGTCAAGCAGTAGGCTACGGCGCTCGCTTCATTACCCAGCGGCCCTCGCGAATCGCCGTTCTCGCCGCAGGTTACGCGGACGGCATCGTGCGGCACCGCACGAACCGCGGCTGCGTTCTTCTGCATGGGCAGCGCGCGCCACTCGTGGGAACGATCTCGATGGATCTCACGATGGTGGATGCCACCGACGTGCCCCGGGCCGCGCTCGGGGATGTCGTCACTATTTATGGGAAAGACGGCTCGGCAGCCATCCAGCCTTCGGATGTTGCGGCGGAGCTTGGCACAGTGACTTCAGATCTTCTCTGCTCCCTGGGGCAACGCGTCCGCCGGTTCTACCTGCCCTGATTCCCCACAGGCGTTGACCTAGTACCGTTCCAACTTTTTGAAAATGGCGGGAGGGCGAGCCTCAAACAGCGCCCTGCTCCCAGGCTCTCCGAAACTCGGAGCAATTAGTTGGAACGGCACTGGCCCGCTTGCCAGTTCAACGTGGGCACACCGCCGTGCCATTTTTGACTCGAGTGCTATAATATTGGTCATAATAAACTTGGGTCGGGCAACAAGTTTTTATCTTTGTCATCCGATTCTACCGGGTGTCGAGGTATTCATAAGCCCGGAAGAGGGTTCGAGATTCCTAGGTTTAGGATTCATAACCGGTTTTTCTAGAGATTTATAAGAGGTATCCCCATGGGACGCACTCCTAGCTCCTCGGGCCGCCCGCTTGCGGCACCTGGCAGCGAATCGCCCAGGCCGGGTCTATCTTCACGCTCCTTGAATAACCGCGTTGGCAGCCTCTGGGACATGCTCCTCGTTCGTCTGATATTCACGGTGATCTGCGTCGCCACGGGTTACCATTTCCGCCCCTTCGGTTTGTCGACGCCGGCGGGCGCCCTTGCGGGACTCGCATTTGCCATCGGGGTCATCCTGTTTGAGATCCGGCTGCGACGAGCCAGCCTTCGGAGGCTGATTGGCGCCGCCACCGGCTCGATCCTGGGCATTCTGGGCGCCTATCTGACCACCCTGGTGCTTTCGCATACTTCCATCCCGGAAAGTACGCGGTCATTCGTGGGACTGGCTGTCTTTCTGGTGATGGCATATATCGGGCTGATTCTGGGAGCCAGCAAGGGCGATATGCTCAACTTGCAGGCGTTCGGCGGGCTTTTCGGCAGCGAGCGAAGCTCGAAGCGCCTGTTGAAGATCCTCGATACCAGCGTCATCATCGATGGCCGAGTGGCGGACATCGCCGCGGCGCAGTTCCTCGACGGCACGCTGATTATCCCGCAGTTCGTTCTGCGCGAGCTGCAGATGGTGGCGGATTCGGCGGATCCGCTGAAGCGGCAGCGCGGGCGGCGCGGCCTTGAAGTTTTGCAGCGCATCCAGAAGATGCCGCAGCTCGAAGTGCAGATCGCCGAGGACGATTTTCCAAGCGTCGCCGATGTCGATATGAAACTGATCGAACTGGCGAAACGTTACGATGCGAAGATCATCACGAACGATTTCAACCTCAACAAAGTCGCCACGCTCCAGGGAATCGACATTTTGAACGTAAATCAGTTGGCCAATGCCTTGAAGCCCGCGGTGCTGCCGGGCGAAACGATGCGCGTCTTCATCCTGCGCGAAGGCAAAGAGTATAACCAGGGCGTCGCTTACCTCGACGACGGAACGATGGTAGTGGTCGACGGCGCTCGCAAGATGATCAACAAGACGGTGGACATCACCGTGACTTCCGTCCATCAGACAACCGCTGGAAAAATGATTTTCGGGCGCTACGACGAGCGCGGCGAACAGACACGCGGCCCCGCAACTCACCCCGCAGGCCCTTCGACCGATCCGGCGGGAGTCCACGGCGCGTCTCCCAGTGAGGCTCGCACGACAGAGGGCCAGACCGCCGGCGAGCGCCAGCCGCGTCCCTTCTATCCCGAAACGGGCCGCTCCTAACCTCTAACTCACTACGGCGCGAGCTCACCTGCCGGCGCGCTCTCGAGTAATCGAAATCTGTCTCGTATTTATCTACAGGCGCGGTTGCGCTAGACTTCAAGCCCTTATGAGCCGCGTCGCCGCCATCGTTCCCGCCGCCGGCCTGGGCACTCGCATGGGCGTGGACACGCCCAAGCAGTTTCTCGAACTGGACGGGGTTCCACTCATCATCTTCACGCTGCGGCGTTTGGCCGCCTGCGCCTCGATCACCGATTTCATCATTGCCACGCGCACAGACGACCTCAGCTCGCTGCAGGATCGCGTCTCGCTGGCGCGGCTGGGCCGGCCGGCCCGGGTGGTGGGAGGCGGGGAGACTCGCCAGCATTCGGTGGCAAATGCGCTGGCCCAGGTCTCTGCCGACACCGAAATCGTGCTGGTGCACGACGCGGTGCGGCCGTTCGTCACGCTCGAGCAAATCGAACGGGTGATCGCGGAAGCACGCGCCCGGGGCGCCGCCATCCTCGGCATTCCCGCAGTGGACACGATCAAAGAAGTAAAGCGTGCCAGCCTGCTGGAACACGTTGCCCTGATCACCGCCACGATTCCGCGGGAACGCATCGTTCTGGCGCAGACGCCGCAGGCATTTTCCTACGCGCTGCTCAAGGAAGCCTTTGCGAAAGCGCAGCAAGACGGCGTGACCGCCTCCGACGAGGCGGCGTTGGTGGAGCGCCTGGGCCGCGATGTCTACGTGGTGCTGGGCTCCGAACGCAACTTCAAGATTACGCGGCCCGCCGACATGGATCTAGCCCGTTTCTACCTCGAACAGGAGCGCCAAAAGGTCTAGCCATGTTCGAACGCTACACCGAGGAGGCGCGACGCTGTATTTTCTGGGCACGGGCGGCCGCGTTGATGGAGAAATCGGACTCGATCACGCCGATCCATCTGCTGGCGGGGATTCAGAAAGAGAGTCCGGGCCTGTTCAAGGAACTGAAGCTGGCAAAAGGGAAGACGAAGCTTCCCGCGATCTCCGAAAAAGCACTTCAGAGGGTGCAACAGGCAGAACTCTCCCGTGAAATCCAACTCGACGAGGCGGCGAAACGCGCCCTGCGAGTTGCGGCGGAGACCGCCGAAAAACTGGGCGGGGAAAAGGTGAGACCCTTGCACCTGCTCGAGGGAGTTCTTCGCTCCGATGCGTCGCTGCGAAAGCGACTCGAAAAGGCGGGCTTGACGGGGAGTCACGTCAAATCAGCTCTCGAAAAGCATCGCGCCGCCGACTTTAAGAGGGCGCCTTCCATGCGTTCGGGCATGGGCTACGATTTGCACCGGCTGGCGGAGAAGCGGAAATTGATTATCGGCGGAATTGAGATTCCATTCGAAAAGGGCGCCGTCGCGCATTCGGATGGCGACGCACTGAGCCACGCCATTTGCGATGCCTTGCTCGGCGCCGCCGGCCTGGGCGACATCGGCACTCACTTTCCGGACTCAGACCCGAAGTGGCGCGGCATCTCGAGTCTTGTTTTTCTCCGGCAGGTGCGGCAGGACCTCGAGCGGCGCCACTGCAAGATTCGCCATATCGATGCCGTTGTGATTATCGAACATCCGAAGCTCGGCCCGCATTTCGCGGCCATGCGCGACGCTTTGGCAAAAGCCCTACACATCAGCCCGTCGCAAATCAACCTCAAAGCGAAAACAAACGAGGGCGTCGACGCCGTTGGCCGAGGCGAAGCTATCGCCGCGCAGGCGATCGCCACTATCGAGAGCTGAGCGCGCATCGATGAACCGACTTTTCGGAATTCACGCGGTGGAAGAGGCGCTGGTAGCGGGGCGAGCCTTCGAGCGCATCGTCGTCGCGCGGGGGCGCCATGGCGATCGGACCGAAGAAATTGTGAGGTTGGCGCGCTCCCGCAGCATCCCGGTGCGGTTCGAAGATCGCCCGCAACTCGATCGCCTGGCCGGAACGCGGGAACACCAGGGCGTGGTCGCGCTGGCGGCATCGAAATCCGCGCTCGAACTCGAAGACTTACTCGAAAAGAAATCGGAACGCGGGCTGCTCGTGCTGCTCGACGGCGTTGAAGATCCGCAGAACCTGGGAGCGGTTGTGCGCACAGCGCTCGCCGCCGGCGCCGATGGCGTGGTGATCCCAGAACGCCGCGCAGCGGGTTTGACCGAAACGGTGTCGCGGGCCTCGGCCGGAGCCCTCGAACATCTGCCCGTAGCGCGGGTGAAGAACCTGGTGCGGGCGATGGAGCAGCTCAAGGAGGCGGGCTATTGGCTGGTCGGCTTGGACGAGCGCGCGCCTCAAAACTACGTCGAAGCGGACTACCGCGGCTCGGTCGGAATCGTGCTCGGCAGCGAAGGGCAGGGACTGCACGAATTGACGCGGAAACGTTGCGACTTCCTGGTTTCGATACCGACCATCGGACCGGTACGGTCTCTCAACGTTTCCGTCGCCGCAGGAGTGGTGCTCTTCGAGATCGTGCGCCAGAGACGTAGGTCAAGGCCGGAGACAACCGCAAAGCAACAAGAATAAAGGCGAGCCGCCAGAAGTCTTACTTATCGTATTGGATCAGGGAAAAAACATCGAGGCCGGGAAGTTTGGTGCGGCCGTTGAGGAACTTCAATTCGACGGCGAAGGCTGCGCCGACCACTTCGCCACCCAGTTGACGGATCAGCTTGACGGTCGCGGCAGCGGTTCCGCCCGTGGCCAGCAGGTCGTCGCAAACGAGCACACGCTCGCCGGGACGCACGGCATCCTGGTGGATTTCGAGCTTGTCAGTGCCATATTCGAGATCGTAAGTCACTTGCGCCGTCTTCCAAGGAAGCTTGTTTGATTTGCGCACGGGGATAAAGCCGGTGTTGAGGCAATAGGCCAGCGCCGGAGCAAAAATGAAGCCGCGGGCTTCGATGCCGGCCACGGTTTCCACCTGATGCCCGGCATAATGCTCGCAAAGGCTCTCGATCAGCGTGTGGAAGCCGGTGCGGTCCTGGAGCAGCGTGGTCAAATCGTAGAACAGGATGCCGGGCTTCGGATGGTCAGGAATTTCCCGGATCAGTTTTTTCAAGTCTTCCATCGGCGTTACCGGCATTTACCAGCCCTCATGCTCGATTGAAAAACCGCTCGTATAACGTGCATCGACGGCGGCATCCTCGACCGCGACCTCGAAAATCATCGCCGAGCGCGGGCCGCGGGCCAGCTCTTCACGCAGCGATTCGAGCTGCACCGGGTTGCCAATGGCATAAATCTCCACGCGACCATCGCTCAGATTTTTCACGTACCCGGTCACGCCCAGCCGGCCGGCCGCCCGTTCGGCGAAGAAGCGATAGCCTACTCCCTGCACCATCCCGGAAACATAAAACCGTCTGGCCTGAGGTTTCGCTTGCACGGCCCAGATGCGGGATTCTACCAGAGCTGCGCGCGATTGCGATGGGGAATGAAGCCTGTGCCCCTGCTTCGCGCAGGCCGCTGGCAGACGCGCCTGCACTCGTGTAAGAATCGACGCTCATGTTTGCCCCGAAAATCGTATCCCGAACCACGGCTGCCGCCAGATCACGAGCGTGGGCGTCCTGCCTCGGGATCGGGCTCGCACTGGCGGCCGGGTTCAAAAATGTGCCTGCACAAACTTCCACGCCGGCCGCGACGAGGGGCACTGCGATCGTGCAGCACGGCGGCTACCCCGAGCTGCACGTGGATGGCCGCCCTTTCTTTCTCCACTCCGCCGCATTCTTTTACGACCGCATCCCGCGAGACCTGTGGTCGAGCTTGCTCGACCGATATCGGGAGTTCGGCATCAACACCATTGATATCTACATTTCGTGGAACTGGCACGAACCGAAGGAGGGCGAGTTCGATTTCGACGGGCACACGAATCCGCGCCGCGACCTCCGAGGACTCCTGCAACTGATCGCGCTAAAAGGTTTCAGACTGGTGGCGCGTCCGGGCCCACAGATCCTGAACGAGTGGCGGCATGGCGGCTATCCCGGCTGGCTGCTCGAGCGCCCCGAATACAATATGGATTTAGTGGACCGGCTCGAGGGTCGCTATCCGCCGCTTTCGTATCTGAACACAAGGAACGCCGAAGCCGCCGCCCAGGGTTGGCTTGCAAACGCGACACACATGGCCCAGACCCGAATCTGGCTCGCAGCCGTCGCGAAGGAGCTGGCTCCCTACAGCTCGCGGCGCAGCGTGCGCGTAGCGCCTACTCAGGGCGCTCAGGGTGCCGGACCTACCGGCGCGCCCGAGGAAACAAACGGCCCGCTCCTGTTCGTTCAGCTCGAAGACGACATGGCCATCGGCCGCACGAACACGACCGGTCCAGCTTTCTGGCGTTACATGGAGTCTCTGCGCGGAATGCTCGAAGCCGGCGGACTCGACGTGCCGTTTTTCATCAATCCCACCGATATGCGCGTCTCGGCTGCGGGCGCCGCTCTCGCAGATCCCATCGACGCCATGGGCCAATGGTACATGCCACCGCGCACGGAAGCGGAAACCGGGGTGCGGGAAATCACGGCCGAAGATGCCTCGACGATGGAATTTTTCGTCGAAGAGCTCAAGACCCAGCCGGCCTTTCCTCCCATGTTGATCGAATATCAAGCGGGTTGGTATTGTCCGGGGGACGACGACCGCCCGCTCGAGAGTCCTCCGGAAAACACCTTGCTCAGCTCACGGCTTCTCCTCGCGAATGGCCTCAAAGGAATCAGCTACTTCCCGCTGCAAGATACCTACACACCAGCCGGGTATTCGGTTCCCTGGGCCAATCGCTCTTACCGCTGGGACGCGGCGTTCGACCCGGACGGCAACGAGCAGCCGCGCGCCGGCGCGATCCGCCGCAATGGCCAGCTCTTCGAGCAGTGGGGCGAGGTCCTTGCAGGGACGCACAAGCGCGCCGATTTCGGCATTGTCTATCCCCTGGGCGCTTACCCGCAGGAAATGCTCAAGCGAGAGGATATCTTGCGAGTGTCGCACGAGGTGATGCAACTCGAGCGGCTGGGCGGCCTCGCGAGCCTTGCGAGCGAACTCCTCGACCCCGAATATCAGCCCGTCGATCAACTCCTACGTAACGCCGTAATTCTGTTGCCCGTGTTCGATCCAGGACAGCCGCAGTTTCAGCTTTCTAAAAAGTCGCAGGACGCGCTTGTGGAATACGTGCGCCGCGGAGGAACCCTCGTCTATTTCCCGACGCGTCCCGCAGGAGACAGCTTCCAGGCGTTCTGGCAGGCCTCAAGCTCCAGGTCCACGAGCCCTTCGGATGTTTCCGCCGGGCTGGCGCGATGGACTTTTGGGGCCGGGCAGGTGATCGAGGCGACCAAGGATTTTTGCTCTTGGATCGCGCTGGAGCAGGATTTTTCCCAAAATATAAATCGCACCGAAGCCGAGGACTCCCTGCGGATCCTGCGTAGTTTTATGAACGCTGCGGGCGTGCGCCCAACGATCGAGCGTGCGGGAGGGCTTCCCGATTCCAGGGAAATCGAAATCGTGGCCACCCAATTGGTGAGCAATGAAGGCACGGGAGTCCTAGGAGCCCGCACGAGCGGGCAAGGATTTCTGAGCGTCACGAACCTGAGTGAGAAACCGGCGCAGGAAGTCCTGCGGGTGCTCTCCCCGAGGGCATCGGCGCGCCGCGCGACCGCGGCCGACGACCCCTACATCACCCTGCACCTTTCCGTCCCTGCGCGGGAGTCGTTCCTGCTTCCGCTGGAAGCGCCGCTGTGCTCCGGCGCTCCGCCTTCCGAGCCCTGTCGCGATTCGCTACTTTCCGCCGAAGCCGAATTGACGCGCGCCGAGCGGAAGGGTAAGACCTTGGAACTTTCCTTTTATGCACCCGCTCGCGCGGAAATCGATCTGAGTTTTGAAAAGAAGCCGTCGCACGCCAGCCTCGATAACAGTTCTCCGGAAGCCGAATGGGACGAGAGTCATCGGCGGTTTCACGTGGTGGTGCCGCGCGGCGCGGCGCCCGGATTTCTCCGGGTGCTCAAAATCGATTTGCCGTATACACCGCACGTGCCGGAAAAACCGAAGGCGCCGCGGGATACCCCTGCACGCGTATATGACTACGCGCTGACATCGGCTATGCGCCTGCCGACGGGGGGACATTCGGCGCTGGCTTCCTTTCCACCCCTGATGGCTATTGAAGCGAACCGTCCCGTCGATCTCTTGTTCGAATTCCACAACTTGACGGATGAGACCCGACGAGTCAACGTCAAAGTCGAAGGGCCGTTGCACGGTTCGGACGGGCTGGGGCTCCCGTCCGGGGGGTGGGGAGTTCTGAAGCTCGAGCTGAAGGCCGCGTCCGGCCGGAAATTTACCGACGAGGAGCTCCGACCGCAAGGCGACGGTTTCATCCACAGCACGCTCGAGATACGTGCCGACCAGGACCGTCGCAGCATGCCGATGGACTTTCTCCTGGTGCGCGAAGGCAAAACGAACCGATATGAGTTTGACTTCGATCGCGACGGCGCCAATGAACGGGTACTCGAGAACACCCAGCTCCGCTTGATCATTTCGCCGGAGTCGGGTGGTCGCGCGCTTGCGCTCTTGGACAAGTCCTCCGGCTCCAATCTGATCAGCAGTGTAGGCGCTCTGCGCGACAATTTTGCTTTCGCCGAAAACCCGCCCGGGGCGCGGCCGGAGCGCGCTCGCGGGCGATACGGGCTCTTCAACCGTGCTTACAAGGCGGACTGGATGGATGAGCAGGGCAATCCGGCCCTGCACATGAGCTACGATGCTCCGGACGTTCTCCCCTTCGGCGCCCACGTCGAGAAGACGGTGCGGCTCGCCAGTTCGGCGGAAATTCAAGTCGACTACCGAATCCGGCTCGATGGCCGTGCGGGCGAGCGGGCGGTGGCCGCGAACGGATCGCCACCGCAGTCGTTTGTGGCCGTGAATTCCGTTCCCGCCTTGTCCGAATCGGGCAATTACACGCGTTTCTGCTGGCTGGAGCCCGCCGTTCTCGTCGCAGGATCGGAACCGGCGAGTCAAACGGGAGGCCGAGATGGCGGCCAAACTTCGCCGACGAAACATTGCGAAGACTTCGTCGCGGGTGGGGCGCCGCTGGTCCTGCCCGAATCTACCAGAGAACTCAAAATTTTCACGCCGGGCCGGTCGGGCCTGGCACTCGAATGGCAGGAAGGAAGAATGACCATCGAAAGGAAGAATTTCTCCGCGCTGTTGCGCCTCGAGTTCCCGCCGCTCACACCGGGAGGCGACCCTGGAATCTACTCGGTGAGCTTCCGCATTCTCGCGAGCGAAGGACCGCCGACCGAATAGGCCCGAGCGACGCAGGATTCCAAGCAGTCCGCCTTGCTACGCGAATTCAAATGAAATTCGCTCGCGGAACGGGGTAAGCTGACGAGACCGTAGAAGCCACAAGCGACGGGATGATGCCAGCGGCAGCCAGCGATCATGGCGAGCCATAAACGCATCCAAGGAAGAGTGCGAAGAGCGATGAATCGAATTCAACGGACCGGCGGCGCCCTGCTTTTTCTGATGCTGTTTGTGGCGCCTGCCATCGCGCAGCAGGTGGAAGGTCCGGTGGCGCCGCCCCCGAAATTCGAAGCCAAGCGCCTGCCTTCCACGCCGACTCCCGAAGCTCCACCGGTGCCGGCCGACGAAATCATCAGCCGGTTTTCGCACAACGAAGACCTATTCAAGCGAGACTTCGACAACTACGATTACGATCAGGCCGTGCGGGTTCAGGAGACGGCTGACAACGGGTCGGGCGGCGAATTCAACGTCACCGGGCAGCTTTACATCAAGCCCGACGGCATTCGGTACGAAAGGATCATGAAGACGCCGATTTCAACTTTGAAGTTCACGGCCTTCTCGGTGGAGGACATCAAAGTCCTGGTCGATCTGCCACTTTTTGTTCTGACGACGGCGGAATTGCCCCATTACACCTTGACCTACCAAGGCCGGGAAAAATTGGACGAACTGAATACTTATATTTTCCGGGTCAAGCCAAAACAGGTGGAGCGACGCCGCCCTTTCTTCGACGGCCTGGTTTGGGTGGACGACCACGATTTCGCCATCGTCAAGAGCTATGGGCAGTTCGTCACGGAAGTCTCCAAAGACAAGGCCCAATTTCCTTTCACGATGTACGAGACCTATCGTGAGAATTTCCAGGGAAAGTATTGGTTTCCGACCTATATCCGCTCAGAGGAAATGATCCCCGGCCCCAATAACTCGCAGGTGCGACTGCGACTGGTGATGCGCTCGACCAATTTCCACGCGCGCTCCGGCACAGGCACAACCGCCACCGATTCGACGAAGCCCGCTCCGGCGAAGCCGCCCCAATCCCCCCAACACTAATCCTCCGCCATCCGAGCAAGGCGGCCAGGTAACTCGACAATGGAGCCGAGCCAAACGTCCGGCCGAGCCGCACGCGCACGACTCGCGGTCGGGAAAGGGCCGGCGACGCCGATCGCTCGAACGCCGGCGCGACGCGCCATCTCGATGTCCTCAGCAGAATCGCCGACATACACGCACAGCTCGGGTGAAAGACGGAGCCGGCGTAGCGCGACGCCGAGGGGCGCAGGATCAGGTTTCCGGCGGGGCGCATCTTCCGCGCAGACGCATACCGAGAAGAATGGCGCAAGACGGAAATCGCGTAGTTGCCGGCGGACGCGGCTGCGATTTCCGCTGGTCACTAAACCCAAAACGAATCGGCGGTCGAGCGCCCGCAGAAGGCGGCGCACACCGGGAAGCAATTCCGGGCTCTCTTTCTCGTAGGCGAACGCCCAAAGGCGGTCCGCCTCCTTCCACCGGGCGCGCGGAATGCGTGCGGCTCGGTACACGCGATACCAGTCGGGCGAATAGTAGCGCCCCAATTGACTCACGCCCCAGTTGACACCCAGGGTGCGAAACATGTGGAGATACGCGCGAGAGTCGGAGCCATAGGAATCGAGCAGCGTGCCATCCCAATCGAATAGGACCGCGCGGGCCCGGATGCGCCGGGGCTTCACGCGAGGATGGTAACAGAGAAGGCGTCCTGGGATTCAGTGACCGGGAGAGCCGGGCGGGAGCACGTCGTCGCGCCGGAAGTCAATGTCATCGAATCTGGCGGCGAATCCGTGCCAGCCCGAGGTCTCCGAATGCTCGGTGCGCACGATGTGGGCCGCGGTGCACATGCGCACGCTGCCCTGCCCGAGCGGGCGGTCCAGCAGCGCGACTTCGAACTCGATCGCGGTACCGGGCTCGATCCAGCGCGGAGCAAGAAAATAGACGCCGCTCGAGCTTATATTCCGGGTGACCAGGGTGATCGGAACGCAGGACTGCTGCTCCCCGATTCGCGTCAGGCGCAGCGGGAGGGACAACGCAGCCCTCGGATGGTAGCGACGCTCACTCGCAACGCCCACGGCATGCGTTGGTACGCGCGCAAACCTCCGGGGCCGGTTGATCTCCACGGGAGCCGTTGAACGGCTTCGGATCCCCGTGTCTTGCGGCTCAAAATTCGGAACCTGCTGCTTTGGGTCTAGTGCCGCCCCCATGCGGTGCTCCCCCCCAAAGAAGAAATATTGTCCGAAACTGTGGAACGCCAATATCTTCGCAGCGGCGGAAAGCGTCAACCGGGCGCCTACGCGCCGTGTCCTAAGGAGCAACACTCGGCCGCAGGAGGTTCAAAGGCGACTCCCGGGCGGGACAGCTCGACGGATTTGGCCGCAAGATTCGGATAGCCATCCGCGGGGAGTTTCGCTAATTTGAGGGTGTTAAGGAGGTCGGTAAATTGAGGAGCCTGGTCCATCGAGCGAAGCGAGGGAGGGTACGAGCCGCAGAGGAAGGCCGTCGCTGGCGAGCGGTCCAGGCGAGGGATATCGGCTCTGACGGCGCGTTCGTTTTCGCCGTGCGTTCCACGGGAATCTACTGCCGACCTTCCTGCCCCTCACGGCGGCCCCGGCGGGAACAGGTGGTCTTCTACACCGAGTCCATCGCGGCGGAGCAAGATGGCTTCCGCCCTTGCCGGCGTTGCCAGCCGCAAGAAGACGTCCCGCGCCACCCGCGCTCGGCACTGGTGGCGCGCATTTGCCGGCAAATAGAAGGGAACATCGCTCAGACCTCCGGCGCCGAGGATGCTGCGGGACTGACGCTCGCTCGATTGAGCGCGCAGGCCGGCCTGAGCCCGCATCAACTCGAACGCGCCTTCCGGCGCGTAATGGGAATTACGCCACGACAATATGCGGATGCCCATCGTATGCGCCGCTTGAGAACACGATTGAAAAAAGGAGACGACGTGACCACCGCACTCTATGAAGCTGGATTCGGCTCGAGCAGCCGCCTCTACGAGCGCGCGCCAGCGCAGCTTGGCATGACTCCGGCCACCTATCGCCGAGGCGGCGAAGGAATGCGCATTTCCTACTCCATCACGAGTTCGCCCCTGGGGCGCCTGCTGGTGGCGGCGACAGAGCAAGGGATCAGTGCGCTCTACCTGGGCGATAAAGATGCCGCGCTCGAAGCCGCTCTCGCGAAGGAGTATCCGCGGGCTGAAATCCGCTGCGATCGGAACGGCCTGGAATCGTGGGTCCGCGGCGTGTTGGAGCATCTGCGCGGGCGCGAGCCACATCTGGACCTTCCCACCGACGTGCAAGCGACCGCTTTCCAGCGCCGCGTGTGGGAAGAGTTGCGCCGAATCCCTTACGGCGCCACGCGAACGTACGGCGAAATCGCGCGCGCCATTGGCCGTCCCAACGCTACCCGCGCAGTCGCCCGGGCCTGTGCTACGAATCCCGTCTCGGTGGTAGTCCCGTGCCACCGCGTCGTGCGGAAAGATGGCGACCTGGGCGGTTATCGCTGGGGCCTCGAACGCAAACGCGCACTGATCGCTCACGAGCGGGGGCGAGCCGACAAATCGGCCCGCCAGCGATCCTCTCAGTGATGCTGAGAGGCTATGCCACAGACGCATAAAGAAACCACCGCACCATCTGCGCTCGAACTCGAGCCTGCCCGCCGATTGGAATTGTGGAAGCAGCTCGCCGACATTTTGGAAAACTATGCCGCGAACGTGGAAGCGCAGCCCGTGGTATCCGAAGTGATCCCGGAAGAAGTTCGCGCGCTGCTCGCGCCAATCGATTTCTCGCAGCCGATTGAGCCGTTCAAAGCGCTTACACTTGCAACCGAAGGACTGCGACGCTACCAGGTCCACACACCGCATCCGCGCTACTTCGGCCTGTTCAATCCTGCCCCCACCACGATCGGAATCGCCGCAGATGCTTTGGTTGCCGCGTTCAATCCGCAACTCGCCGTTTGGAAACACAACCCCTTCGCAGTCGAAGTGGAGCAACACCTGGTGCGCGCGTTCGGCTCGAAATTCGGATACGATCCCGCAACGGTGGACGGAACCTTTGCTTCGGGAGGTTCCGAAGCCAATCACACCGCCCTGCTTGCCGCCCTGACGCACACCTTTCCCAACCTTGAGACCGTGGGTTTGCGCGGCCTAGACGCGCAGCCCGTTTTTTACGTTTCCGCAGAGGGGCACCATTCCCTTCAAAAAGCGGCCCGCCTCTGCGGCCTGGGAAGCGCGGCGGTGCGCGAAATCAGCGTGGATGCCGATTTGCGAATGGACCCGAGATTTCTGTTATCAGCCGTGCGGGAGGATCGCCGCAATGGCTTTGCGCCGTTCCTGGTAGTGGCCACCGCGGGCACCACCAACGCGGGCTCGATCGATCCGCTTCGGCAAATTGCAGAGGTCACAACCCGTGAAAAGCTTTGGCTGCACGTGGATGCAGCTTGGGGTGGCGCTGCCGCTCTGGTGCCGGAATTGCGTCCACTTCTTGACGGCATCGAGCGCGCCGATTCGATTACGCTCGACGCGCACAAATGGCTTTCGGCGCCGATGGGCGCCGGACTTTTCCTCACACGTCACCCAGAAATTCTGGCCCGCACGTTTCATATCACGGCGGCCTACGTGCCGCCGAAGGCCGAGGGAGCCGGCGTCGTCGACCCCATGGCTCACTCCATCCACTGGTCGCGCCGCTTCATCGGCTTGAAGGTATTTCTTTCCCTGGCCGTGGCCGGATGGGATGGATATTCGGCCGTCCTCCGGCACATGGTTGCGATGGGGAGCGAACTCCGCCGCGAACTCGAAGCCTCCGGATGGGAGACGGTGAATCCGACGCCGCTGCCGCTTGTCTGTTTCGTGGACCGGAATCTTCCACAAGGAAGATCGGCGGCCTACCTGGATGCGGTGGCCCAGAAGGTTATCGAGTCGGGCCAGGCATGGATTTCGAGCACGCGTGTCGGCGCGAACAAGCCGGTTCTGCGCGCTTGCATCACCAACTACCGTACGGGCCGCGAAGACGTTCGGACACTTGTGCGCGCACTAAGTCGGGCCCGGGAACAATTGCGAGCGAGCCCCGCCGCCGCTAACCCTGAGGCTTGATTTTCTGGGTTCCGTGCGGCCAATGCGGTTTGAAGAGCGACTCGTGAATTTTCGGATTGCGGGCGATATTGGAATAACGGATCACGAAGTAATCCTGCGTGCCGGCCTCAAAGAATTTCTGCTGCGCGGGTAACCACGACGATTCGTCGATCCAAAGTTGGATTTTCGAGATCTGATTGCGGACCTGCTCGGATTTAGGCGTCAGCTCGAGCCAGATGACTTTTTTATTGTCGAGGGTCAACTCCTCTAGCAGGACAATCGAATAGCCGTTTTCCAATTCCTTTCCCGGCGTGCCGAAGCCAAGCAGCAAGAACTGATCGACCTCGACGCGGTGCTTTCCCAGGTCATACTCTTCCACTCGCTTGAGGCCCGGATTATAAACGTACAGGTCGTCACCATTGCGGAGGATGGTGCGCGCGTCCGGCTGCTTGAGGTCCAGGCGCATCTTGTCGCCGTGGACGAAGATCTGTCCCGATTCCGTGGATTTATCGTTGACGACGACGGTGACCTTGGTGCGCTCGACATCGGCCGTGAGGCTACGGAAGCTGCGCGCTTCGACGTCCAACTGCCGCAGCAAGCCTTCGAGCGTCCACGTTCCGCGTCCCTGAGACCCTGCGGAAACACCCGCCACTGCCGTGATTGCGAGCATGACTCCGATCGAACGACGACGCAAAAGCGACTCCTCCAAGCTTCGAAGCGCAGAAAACCGCGCCATCATAGCACGTCGATTTAGACGTAAAGAGAAAGGGCACGGTTCCCGGGACTAGCGGGCGCGGCCGGTGGAAGATTTCAGCTCAACGTCGTAGTAAAGAACGCCGCCATCGTCGCCGCCAACCGGTCGGATGTTCGTGATCTGAAAAGTGAGCCCTTTCAAGTCATCCACGGATTTGCCAAGGATCTCGTGGATCTCGCGCTCGAGCTCCGGGGTGTAACGGCTCGCGCGCTTTGGGACCGGCAGCAAACCTGCATTCAGTCTATAAATTCTGGTGCGATCGGCATCGTCCTGGGTAAGGAGTTGGATATCGGCGGCGGCGAGGGCGGCGTTTTGCGGCTGATCGTGAAACCAGGGCCGAGGCGTCAAGAGCACGAAAGCGAGAATGGCAAGCACCATCAGGTCGTAAGGCCAGCTCCCGCGCTCGTAAGACCAGAAGATCGTCCGCACCACGCCGCGCCACAGCGTCCGCATTTCAGTTCGCCGGCACGCCATCCACCACGACGCCGTCGCGCATGTGAAGGATGCGGTTGCCGTAGGCCGCCGCCTCGGGATTGTGGGTGATCATGATGATGGTTTGGCCGAGATCCCGGTTGAGCTGACGCAGCATTCCCAGCACGTTCTCAGAATTCTTCGTATCCAAATTGCCGGTGGGCTCATCGGCCAGCACGATTTTCGGCTCGTTGATAATCGCGCGGGCAATGGCCACACGCTGCTGCTCGCCTCCGGAAAGCTCCGAAGGCCGGTGCCGCAGCCGGCCCGTGAGGCCCAGCATGCGCGTGACGACCTCAAACCGATGCGGGTCGAAGCCGTTTCCATGGATGTGCTGAGCCAGAGCAATATTGCCATAGGCATCGAGCGTCGGCAGCAGATTGAAGCGCTGGAAGACGAACCCTATTTTATGGCGTCGCAACAGGGTGCGTCCCGCATCACCCAAGGCCGACAGGTCGTTGCCATCGAGCAACACATGGCCTCGCGTCGCCTGGGCCAAGCCTCCGATCACGTGCAAAAACGTCGATTTACCGCAACCCGACGGTCCCATGACGGAGACGAATTCCCCCGGATATATTTCCACGTTCACACCGGACAGCGCCGCGACTTCGACTCTGCCGGTGCGGTACACCTTCCACAAATTCTCGGTTTTGAGGATCGGTTCCAAGAACGGCTCTCCGAGGGCGTCGATCGCCTCCGAGGCTTGAAATATTCTAGTCGCGATTCCCATTTCTTACTAGTGCCGTTCCAACTATTCAGAGCAAGTCCTTCTGGCACCCCGCCAGGGCTGCTGGCGCTTCCTGGCTCTCCGAAACTCGGAGCAATTAGTTGGAACGGCACTAGCGCAAACCCGCTCCCAACGCAATGCAAGAAAACAGCCGCGGCTGTGGCCTAGGCACTCGAGTGGGATTCTTCAAGGAATCAACGGGTTAGACAGATTTGCCCGGAGATCGAATCGGGGGACGAGCCGCTCGGGATAGCTGGAGGCGGCGCCACTGTCAACCAATCCCGGCAGGGAGAGACGATTAGCTTTTTGACCGAAAGCGAGAGCCCTTAGTGTTGATACTTGACGGAGCAACCGTAAGGGCGAGTCGCTGGCTCGCTCACTGGCTTGCCCGCCGTAGCCTCTTGCAGGGCCGCCGTGACGTAATTCCTGGCCCCTCCAATGTCCGCGGTATCCGTGGTTGCCTTGTCGTCGATGGCGCCGTCATAGATCAACATGCCATTCGGATCGATGATGAACATCTGAGGTGTCGTCCTGGCTGAGTATTCATGGCCGAGCTGTCCTGTAGGATCGAGGAGCGCTGCGGTCGGCGATGCGTTCATCCTCTTGAGATATTCGTTCTCTTGCGCGGCCGTGACGTACCCCTGCTCGCCCGGAGGCGACGAAATCACCGTAAACCAGGTGACGCCCTTTGCGGTCCATTCCTTCTGCAGCCTCTGCATGTTGCCGCTGACGTAATGTTTTCTCGTATACGGGCAGCCCTGGTTGTGCCACTCGAGCACCACAAACTTCCCGCGATAGTCGGAGAGCTTGTGAGTTCTGCCGTTGCTATCCGTCGCGGTGAAGTCCGGCGCCGCGCTTCCTACTCTGACGTCGCCCGCCAGCAGGGTGGACGCAGCCAGGATCACACAGAATGCCAAGCCGTTCAGTAGCTGTTTCACGAGCGAAACCCCCTATGTTCGATACCTTCCGTCGATCGCGTTTAGCACCGACCCCGATGGATGCATATCCCTCGTGTTCTTACGGAGCCACCACGGGTGCGTCCACCAGAAAAGCCCTTCCATTCCCAAAAACAACCACACCCTTTAGACGTGCGAAGGGCTTCAAAAGTTGACTGGAATTTTGGAGCTTGATTCGAATTCCGCCAGCGGCGGGAGAAGCCTCCTGCGGGGCCGCATTCTCGATTTGCTCTTCTTCCAGGGGGAAGAAATACGCACCTGGCTCCCGTTTGCCGGTGCGGACATCGAGCACCGTGTGCTCCTGTTGAATGACGGCTTTGGCCTCCCACGTTCGCGGCATAGGACTTGGAAGGCGCGCTCGCGTCGCGTCCAACAAGGCTTTCTGCTTTGGGTCCTTTGAAGGCGGGCCCTCCCGAACGGGAAGGGTCAGCGAAAGCTGGGCGCGTCCGGGAATACAGATTTCGCGGCAGACCAGCCATTTGACGTTTGCGGCGAGCGAGGCTGCTGCTCCAGGGCTCGCGGGGGGATGAATCTTCGCGAGCAGGAGCAGGTCATCTTCGTAACCGTAGTTCACGATCGTCGATTGTTGGAAGCGCCGGGGATACGGCCACTCAATAGGGCCTGCACTAAACCCTGCGGGCAAACTCCATTCGACGCGCGGTGGCTCGCCGGAATCACCGGGATTCTTCCAGTAGACGTGCCACTGCTTTTCCAACTCGAAATGCACGGCAACCCAGAAGTCCCTTCCCGGCTCGATCGATTTGTCCTCGGCAACCAACTCAACCTTCACGTGGGGAGCGGAAACCGTATTCGCGTCGATCGTTGGCCCCGAAGACAGGAGCAGAAGGGGAAGGAACGAGTACCATACGGTCCGCCAGACAAAGCCTGCGTCTCTCACGTTGCACCACCCGAATGTCCAGCCCGGTGTAATCATCTGCGATCTGGTTCCCAGTGAAATTATAAAACTTTTGCCCCGAGGATTTTTCGGTGAGCAGTCTACTCGTAGGCCAGTGCTTCGACCGGATCTTTGCGGCTGGCAAGCCACGCGGGATAAGAAGCCCCCAGCCATCCCCCCAGGACGGCGATGAGGCAGGCGCGGAGGATCCAATCCGGCGTGATCAGGATGGACAGGGTCGGAAAGGCCATGATGAAAATCTTTTTGACGGCGAAGCTCATGCCGATTCCGGCAACGGCGCCGGCCAGGGTCAGCAGGGTTGTTTCGCTCAGAATCACCTGCACGATGTAACCCTTCGAAGCACCCAGCGATTTCAGCACGCCAATTTCGCGTGTGCGCTCGATGATGGTGGTGTACATCGAAAGGAAAATCACCAGGAAGCCGATGGAAACCGCGAGCGCGATCATCGAGTCGATGAACGTCTGCAGGCCCGGCAGATTCGATGAGGTCATCAACGAGAGGAAATCCTTGAGCGGGCGGATCTCGTACCGTGGAAGAAGCTCCCGAATCTTGTCCATCACCGCCGGCGTGCGTTCCGGCCGGTCGCATTTGACGAAGAATACGGATGCTTTTTCACGGGCGCCGGATAGCTCTTGCAGGGTGGGCATCAGCACGAACAGGCGCGCGCCCTTGCCGTGTTCGACGACGCCCACGACGTGAAAATCGTGCCCGAGAACGTGAAGCGTTTGCCCTGCCTGCACGTGCCGCGCCTTCGCATACCAATCGTCCACCAGGATGTCGTCTTTATCTTTCAAATCCCGCCCGGCGTGGAAGACGAATCCTCCGGAGACTTGGTTGAAGCTTTGCGGGTCGATTCCGTAGATGATCTCGAACCCGCCCACGGAATTGAACTGCAGGAGCACGGGCGCGACCGCCTGGACGAACTTCAACTCCGCGAGCTTCTCTCCCAGCTTGATGGGCATGGGCGCCCCGCTGAAAGCCATCAAAACGGATGCGGAGGGAGGCTGCACCATGATGTCTGCGCCGATGCCTTCAATGCGCTTGGCCGTATCGGTCAGCAGCCCGCTGGTGAGACCGACGACGATGATGACGAGGGTCACTTCCACTCCGACGGCAACGATACTGATGAGCGTGCGCACGGGCCGGTGCAGGACGTTGCGCACGATCATGTGCCGGATCACGGGCGGGCTCCCTCCGAGCTTTCATTTGCGCGCACGAGCTCCGTTCCCGGCGGCTGTTCGAGGCGAAAACGGTCGTCCGCAATCATTTCGTTCACCTCGACTTTGGTGATCCGTATCTCGAGCTGATAATCTTCGTGCGGCCGCGCAAGCCAGATGTGTCGCGGAAAATTCGCGTCACCCGCCAAAGCCCATTCGGCGTAACGAATGTCGGAAGCTACCCGCCCGCTCGTTGCGAAAATCTGAACGCGCGCGACCTCGAGATCCGTTCGGTCAAACCAGACCTTTCGCGCGATTTCCCACTCCCCGCCCGTTTGCCGCAACGCCGTCAGAATGTAGAACCGCTTCGCCCCATCCTCCCACTCCTCGAAGACCGACGGCGCGCCAGGCGGGATTTCGGGCCAGAAGAGCACGTCGAGTAAATGCTGAGGGCGCAGATTTTCAATCGGCTTCTTCGCGGATCTTTCCAAGTTCGTCGATCCGACAATGAACTTATGCTGCGACGGGATGAAAACACGGAAGGTTTCTCCGTCACTGGTCATATCGAACACATCTTTCGCCACCACCGGGGCCTGGCCGATGACCCGGATCTGGGCAGGCTTGCGAGCGAGAATGAAGCCGTTCACCTCATGATATTCCTCGATGACGCCGCTATAGGCCGACCCCGTCGTCGGCGTGAAGACGACAGCGACGTTGACACTACGGATTGCGTTCGCCTGCCGGTTATACTGGGCAACGAGCTGATCCTTTGTCGCTTCCAGTGCGGGCCGCACTTCGGCCGGAGGCAGCACGTGCTTCCGGCTGAGCGCACAACTGGAGGTGAGAACCATCATCGCTGTCGCCAAAACCCGCCAGACTGGATCCCATTTTTTCAGGAATCTCCTCCTGAATCTTCTCTGCTGCGAGGAAGCCGAGCAATCTAACAGCCACTCAAAAGGGTGTCAACGCAAGCCGCGCTCAGCAATAGCCTATTAATATAAGCCAGATTGGGATGCGTACACAGCAGGCGATCTAATCCTCTTGGCGCTTCTGATTCCATCTCTCTGAACGATAACGAGTCTAAAACTCCAGGCGCAATTGAAACGCGATCATGCGGGGCGTGCTATCACCGCCCAACCCGACGCCGAGTAAACCGGTTGGCGGAGAGGTTGTGTAGGTAAGCGCTCCAAACCCAGTCTGGGTAGCAGGCTTTCCTGGAATGCCGGCCAGCACCATGCTCGGAAGTCCGAAATTCGGATGGTTGAATACATTGAAGAACTGGACGTCAAACCTGAGCTTCAACTGCTCGGTTAAGGGAAACCATTTCGATAGATAGAAGTCACTCCAGGTGAAATTGGGACCGCGTAGCGCATTACGACCGAGGTTCCCAAATTGACAGCTCTTGGGGCTGTCGCCACCAAAGCACGCCCCGTTACTCGGGTCCGCGGTGGAGACAAAGGCACCGGGATTGAGCCACTGAACGGTGCCCGGTTGTGTGACACCTAAAATGGGATGGTGATCGTAGAGCGGTACACCGGGAACAACGCTTGCGAATTGGGGTCCACTGCCGTTCACAATGCCATTTCCATTTGCTGAATACGGCGTGCTCAGGACGGAGAACGGAATCCCACTATGCCAAAACACGGTCCCCGACACCTGCCAGCCGTTTAGCGCGTACCCCAGAGACCTGCTTCGGACCTTGATCGGAAATTGATAGACATATTGAGCGTTGAGATTGTGCCGGATGTCGTAGTCGCAAGGACCGTAGTCGCGTGCTAAGTCTCCTGGGAGAGGGGAGAGGATTCCTCCCGCCGAGAACTGCAGGAATCCGCCGTTTGAGACGGTGTCCATGCAACGGCTCCAGGTGTAATTCAGTTGTCCCATTAAGCCGTTTCCAAAACGCTTCATTGCGGTCATTTGCAGCCCACTGTAGTGACTGTTCGCGCCGGTGGAAAATTGTGTCACGGCCCCGAATCGCGGATCAGGAGATTGCGTATAAAGAAACGGGGCGAAGCACCCTGAGCAAACGGTTTGATAACCGTTCACTTGCGTCAGGTATGGCTGGTTTACCGCACGAGTGCCGACGTATTGTGCGCGGAGGCTTCCCGTAGTTCCCAACTGATGCTCCAAACCAAGACTCCACTCCATGAAGTATGGCGCATGAAGTTTGCCATCGGGTACCGCCGTGATGGCGACTGGAGGAAGACAAGTTGCGGGATTCGCTTGTGCAGACGCGCATGAAAGCTGGCCCTGTGTAAACCCTGAACTAAACGTCTGATTGGCGGCCACGGTTGCGTCAATCGCACTGTTGGGAACCCCCGGCGCAATTGCTGTGCCACCGACAGTCCCAAGAAGGCCACCCTGAAAAGTTTTGACGTAGGGTGGATTGACGCCAACCACGTCGGCGACGGTGCCAGGCAAAATGTCGCTGAAAACCCCGAAGCCAGCACGCAACACCGACCTGGACTCAAATTGCCATGCAATCGCTGTTCGCGGTTGAAGGATTGACAGGGGCGTGGAGGAAAACACATTACCGAGACCGGCTCGAATCGCGAAGTTCAGCGGCTGATTCACATCGTGCGAGATAGAATCGAAAGAGCCGCGAAGGCGAGCAATTTGCCCATGAGGATTGAATGGGTTGGAATTGAACGTGTCCCGGATGCCGAAAGTCCACGTCAGTTTCTTCGTCACCTTCCATGAGTCCTGAGCATATAGGTCGAGATTCAGGAAGTTGAAAGGTTCGTTTGCTGACGTGGGGAAAGTCGTTGTTGCCGTCGATGCGACTCCGTAAATATATTGTGGCAAGGTGGTGTATGTCACTGTCGGGACCGAACCTTGCCCGAAGTCATAGTCGTTCAGGCGAAGAATCCGAGCATTGGTTCCAAAACGCAACTCGTGTGCCCCAAGGCTCCAGGCGAGGTTGTCGTTGATAAAGAAACGGGAGGCGCGTCTTCCCTGGATCCAGGTGTTGTCGAGTCCCCCGACCCTCGTGAAAGGGGCGTTCGCACCGCTGCCTTGCAAAACGATGGGAAACGCGGAAAGAGTCTTCTGAAAATCGAGAGGCCCGAATAGGCTCTCGTACCACGAAAATGCCGGGTTGAAGTAGTTCACAAGATTCTGCGAAAAGACGTGGGTATATCCCGCTGCGAAGGAGTACAGCGGTTGAGGAGAGACCGAGTCGAACAAGGAATTGATCGGATCGGTGTAGGCAGCTTGCACGCCGGTATCGGCCTGAAAGCGGAACCAGGTGGTGTTTTTCTGATTGATGTTGTAATCGATTCGAACCGTCTGGACCTGTTCGTGATCATCGCTCGAGTGCGAGACGCTCTGGCGATTTGCGCAACCGTTCCCATCATTCGCAATTGCGGGCGCAACTCCACCCACATCGAACGGACACCCAAGTACTGTGAGAGGTGTTCCGATGGTATTCCCGTAGAGTGAAAACATCTTCTGATAGAACGGCACCAGTTGCGGCGTCGACTGATACCTCGACCCAGTGACAGAATCGATCCCGCCCAAGGAGAGTTGTTGCAAAACGTAATTCTGAAATGCAAGAGTTGGAAGCGTTGTCGCCGTGACGATGGGGAGGGCAATCCGAACCCACTCGCTGTCGAAGAAGAAAAACAGCTTGTTGTGGACAATCGGGCCGCCCACACTGCCTCCGAAGTGGTTCACAGTAGAGCGCGGCTTGTGATTTCCCGGGGTGGCATTCGTGAAATAGTCGGCCGCGTTGAACTTGGAGCCATTCCACAGCTCATATAGGTTTCCGTGAAGCTGGTTCGAGCCGGACTTTGTGACGTAGTTGACCTGAGACGCTCCATACCGTCCCTGATCGACAGCATAGGAAAGCGTATTGACCGTCACTTCCGATATCGAATTCAGTCCGAGGACAAGGTTCGTAGAGAGTCCGCTATTCAGATTAGTCAGCGGGTCGTTTGTTTCTAATCCATCGACGATGTAACCGTTCGAAAGAGCCGGCAGTCCATTGAATTCCACGTTGCCATACCCATTCGTGCCGCCAACGAAATCATTGCCGCCGCCTGCCGTATTGACGAGCGCTCCTGCCGCAAACTGAAGAGGGTAGGTTAAGTCACCGCCTGGATTGGGAAGATTCTCCAGCACGCGTGCGTTGAGAGTCGTTGCCGTATTCGCATTATCCGGGTTGAGAATCGGAGCTTCGCTGCTCACCTCAACGGTCTGCTTTGACTGTGCGATCTTGAGTGTGAAATCGACAGTTTGCTTCAGGCCCAGGGCCGAGGATACCGCGTCGTTCTGCTGCGACTCGAAGCCTTCTGCTTCCACCTTGACCGAGTACGGACCGGGCTTCAGCTGCGGGAAGTTGAATCGGCCCGAATCGTCGGTACTCGCACTTCGCTTCAATCCGGTCTCCTTATTCGTGACCGTCACCGTGGCGCCAAGCACCGCCGCGCCGCTTGCATCGCTCACCTGGCCGATGATCGCGCTGGTCGTTTCCCCTTGGGAAAAGGCTACTTCAGGCAAGAGAAAATGAAAGGATCCGACAAAAACAAACATCGACAGAGCCGTGCGCAGCATGGTCGTAAACCGAGGTCCATTCACCCGGATGATTAACCTTACTTAAGGCGAATCATTAATGCAAGTGAATACGGCAAGAGAAGGCGAAGTAATAACCTGAAGCGCCTTGCTCTGCGTGAGATTGGTGGGATTCTAAGCCTGGGACTATCGCGACCGAATGGGGGTCAAGCTTGCGCGACAAGCGCTTCGGCTGCCGAGGGGCTTTCGCTCAGAGAGGCAATCAGGCGACGCAGCCGGGAGCGGTCTTCGAGCTCCATCCCGATCGCTTCGAAGCCTGCCTGCTGGGAGCGAACATTTCTCGCGACGACTTGCACGACGAGTGAGCGCAGGCCGCTCGAGATTTTCAGCGTCGCCCCAGTGCCGACCGGAATCTGCAAATCGCCGACCACAAGACACCCTTCCAAGCTGAGCACTTTCACCCGGCCGGTGTATTTGCCCTGCGGTACGCTGACGACAGCCGTCACCGGCCGCGAGACGTGAATGCGCCTGTAGCGACGCCAGCGCGCGAATTCACCGTCCGGGGCGGAATCCAGAGGCACAACGGTTAATTCGGCGGTCTCGAGCCCTGAGCGAGGAACGAATTTTTGCGCCCATTCCGGGTCAATTTTTTCAAGCGCCTGAGCGGCGGCGATGCGTAATTCCCTCGGGTAAGACCAATGGAAGGCTTGCCGCGCCTCCACGAACTTACGGAGTGCTTCGGTGGCCGCGGCCGATCGCAAACGCCCCAAGGCTTCAATGGCCTTCACGCGTACGTAAGCGTCAGCGGCGGCGGGGAGCTCCCCTTCGGCCACACGCAGCAAGCCCGGCGCCAGTTGCGGATCGCCGCTCATTCCGATTTCATCGAGCGCCATCGGCTGAACCAGCGGGTCGAGAAGCTCGAGCACGTCCAGCAGGAGCCGCCCGCGTTCGGTTGCCGCAGCCACATCCAGTTGCCGGACCACC
This sequence comes from uncultured Acidobacteriota bacterium, assembly GCA_963781005.1. Lineage (GTDB taxonomy): Bacteria > Acidobacteriota > Terriglobia > Acidiferrales > UBA7541 > CAWADX01. The sequence goes on along the minus strand of CAWADX010000001.1, from coordinate 1,776,982 downwards.
GCATCGTGCAATGGCCGCTGGCCCTCTCGGAGACGCTGCTGCAGGGACTCTGCTACAGCGGCGGGGTCCAGCCTGCTGAGCAAGCCCAGCACCCCAATCACCTTCGTGCCCGGATGCACCCGGAAGACTTCCCGCAGGTGCGCAAGGGACGGTGGGCCCAGGCGCTGCGCTATTTCCACCAGCCGCTCGCGCTCGCGACGACGTACGCAACGCGCGAGACGAGCCGCCAAGTGTTCTGCAGCGGCTTCGGGCAAACGCCGCAGCATTTCGACAAAACCGCCCGGCACGTATGCCGCTGCCACTGCCTCTTCGACTAGGTCAGGCAAATGATTTTCCACGCCGATGCGCGGCCGCAAACCTTGCACCCAGGTTGGGCGAGACCGTTCCACATTTGCAAGCGAATCGAGCGCTTGCTGGATTGCGGCGTAGCTCCGGTGTGAACTCGCTTCCTGAGTCAGACGGACGAACGCGGCGCTCAGCAGGGTCTGCAATTCCGGCTCGCGCTCTTCCTCCATCTGCGCGCCCAGATCCCGAATCGCCGCTTCCAGGACGCTCGGAAACGCGGAGCCGTAAAGGTCGGCTAGCTGGGCGACTCCTATCGAGACCCTGCGACGCGCTTCCGGGTCGTTGTTCCGAATACAGGCCGCATATTGCGAGAGGATGGAATCGGCTGTGGCTTGCTCTCCGCCCTCCTGCAACTCTTCCACGAACTGCCGGACGTTGCGCGGCGGAATGCACCAGGCTTCGGGCGACATCAGGACACTGCGCTTACCGGATGTCGGAACCACGGCCCAGAACTGCCGGTCGAGAATATCGGTGCGCGATTCAACCGTAACTCCGGCGTGCGAGAGCTTCTCCTCGCGCGCTTCGAGAAGCTTCCGCAGGCTTTCGACCTCCCTGCTCATGCGCTCCATCAACTGCCGCACCGCGTTCACACGAACCTCTCCGTGCTCGTAACGGTCCAGAGCGAAGCGGATGGCCAAGTTTTCCGCCAATCGAACGAGGGCCGGCGTATCGGGGCGGGACGCGGGCCCGGAAGTTGCCAAGCCCGCAAGCGCATCCCGCAGCGTGACCTGGGCCGGTTGCGGAAGTTCGGCCAATTTCTGCTTCCAAGCGGCTGGATCGGTGGGAGCCGAAGGATCGCGGCCAGCCTCACCCAGTTGGGTCAACAACCGGAATACGCGAAGAATATCTTCTTCTTCGAGGGGCTCGTTTCGATGCCGCTGCGCCGGCGCGCCTGAAAGGGGGAGGCCCCCTTCGGTTCCCCGATCCGTCTCCGCCCGTGTGCCGGCGCTTGACCCAGGTCCCGATCCTCCTGAGCCGCGATTCGCTCCTTCCGCAGCGACGATCAGTTGGATCAGCTTCTCCGGATTCCTAAGCCACTCCTGTAGCTTTGGCCCTTCGATTCCCAGGCTGCGCGCCGTAAGTTGGGCGGCGACTCGAGCGTCAGCAAGCTCGGCGTCTTCAGCCACGAAGCGGACTTCATTCACCCGGATGGAACTCGACCCTGCCTGAGCCAGCGCCGCTCTCAACTGATCGATGAGGCCGGTTGTCTTTCCGCCCGCGTTCGCGAAAACTCGAACGAAGCGTACAAATTCATCCCGCGTCAGCCCGCTCGCGAAATTCACGCTGGCCACGCCGGCATTGTTCAGCAGCGCGGCAAAGCTTCGCTCAGCGGGCGTCGATTCGAGGGGCACACCATCGAGCAAGAGCTGCGATCCCGAAGTGCCCAGAAGAAGACCCGCATCCCCTCCGGCTCCGAGCGCCGCCTGGAGCTCCGCCCAGGTAGCATCGAGCTGGCCAGCGGAGCGGGAATGCTCCAGTCCGTACAGCCGGGAGAACTTTAGCAATATGTTGAGGCTGCGAACAAAAGCCCGGGCTGAGGCAATCGTCGTTTCGGCAGGCATCCGTTTTTCAAATGAGAGGCGAGCGTCTTTTGCTCCCACCAGTACACTACGTGAAAAAGTTTTGGACAATGGTACGGAAGTACCTCGATTGGCCCGAGGGCAAAAACCGCAGGTCTCGCGACGCACTACGTTGGCAGGCGAACCTCGGCGCCCAGGCCAATCAAGGATGGCCGAACGCGACGGATTACTTCGCTGGCCCACAGGCGGTTGGTCAACAAAACAAGAGATGCATCCTCGAAAGTACAGACGGCGCAGAAGAAATAGTCAGGGAATCGAGTGTGGTAAGCGTCCACGCCGCGACGCGCCAGATCCGCTTCGAGCGCCGGATCCCCGGCCGTCAGAGCGCCTCCCGCGCGGGCTCCAAAAGTCTCACCCTCGAATCGCTCGAAAAGGGAAGCCAGACCCTCCTGCGCCGGGGGCTCGATGACGATCGAACGCCCGGAGGCCTCCCGCCGAGGAATCTGGTGGCGATCGCAATAATCGCGCAAGCGATCGAGATGGCTGAAGAAGTCGAGCGCCCAGGGCTCCGGGCCCGCAACGGCAGGCAATACGCGGCTCCAGATCCGCGCGGCGTTGGCGCCGCGAGCCGGTTCGCGGTTCTCATCGCGCTCCACGAGCTCCAAGCCCACCGCCTTTACGTCGCTGCCCAGATCGAGCGGTTCAACCTCCAGCAGATAGCTCGCATTCATCTACTCCGCCTCCGGCCGGCTGCTGAAACGCTCCACGAAATCGGGTGACTGCTTGCGAACTTCGAGCCAATCGAAAAATGCGTCCGGCGTCTCCAGCCAGATCCCGAACCATCGCGCCACCTCCTCCTTTTCGGCGCGCTTCAAAGCGTCCACTTTGTGGTTGCGTGCGATCATCTCCGCGCGGCGGCGTCCCAGGCGCCCGACTTCCCGGACACGCTCGACGGCAGCGCGTTCGCCCTCGTCCCCGAATTTGCGCAAGAGCTCATCGAGACGCACCAGGCACACCTCCGCTTCCGCGAGCGTCGAAAAATGCAACAAGTCGTGGAATTCCTCCTCATAGCGCCCTTGCGTATCCGCACGCGTGGACCACACGACGCGCATTCCGGCATCGCCCAGCACGCTCACGACGTAGTCCGGCGACGTTTTTCCTTCCGCCCCCAGCCGGGCCACGAGCTGCCGCCGAATCTGCTCGATTTCGGCCGGCGTGAATCGCTCACGGTCCAGCGCGCGCGCAATCTCGAGGATTAACTGCTTCTTGTTGGGGTGTTCGGTTTGCGAAGTCACGGGCGTCTCGAATGCCTATCCTTGTGCGACGGGGCCGGCGTCTCCGGCAGACCTGCTACCCTCCGCCGGTAGCGCGCAACGTTGCGGTTATGCTCGGCAAGCGTCCGGCTGAAGAAGTGCCCGCCCTCGTCGTTCGCTACGAAGTAAAGATAATCGGTTTGCGCAGGCTCGAGCGCCGCGCGCAGGGATGCTTCGCCCGGATTGGCAATCGGTCCCGGCGGCAAACCCGCGCGCAGATATGTGTTGTAAGGCGAAGGAAAGCTAAGGTCGGCGGATGAGAGCGCCTGCACGGAGCGTCCCGCACGCACGAGAGCGTATTGAACCGTAGGATCGCTTTGAAGCGGAAGACCCAATCGCAGCCGGTTATAGAAAACGCCTGCGACCACCGGCCGCTCCTCGCGCCGGGGCGTTTCGCGCTCGACCAGCGAAGCGATCGCCACCACTTTCTCCGGCGAGAGGTTTCCCGGATCCCCCGGTGCGAGTGTTTGCCAGACGGCGCGAAAGCGTTCCACCATGACTGCGGCCATTTCCCGGGGCGTCGAGTGCCGCGAGAATTCGTACGTTGCGGGGAACAGAAAACCTTCCAGGCTACGCGCATCCGGGGCCAGGTCGCGAATGAGAGATGCATCGCCCGCGGCGGACAGAAAATCCTGCCGGCGACAGATTCCTTCGCGCTCGAGCGCTTGAGCAATGTCGAACATCGTCCAGCCTTCCGGCACTGCGATGGTGTGGACGTAAATGTGTCCCTGCGCGATCGTCCAAAACACTTCGCGCGGGGTCAGCGGACGATCGAACAAATATTCCCCCGCCTGGAGCGTCTTGCGCTGGCGCCATCGGCTATAGGCTTCGAAAACGATTTGACTAGAGACCACGCCGTTCTTTTCGAGCAACGCCGCGATTGCCCGTCTCGACGTGCCCCGCGGAATGTCCACAAACACCTTCGCCTCGCTCGAGCCTTTGTACGGGCGGCTGATTTCCCAATCGACCCAGGCTGCAAAACAAGCGGCCGCCGCGAGCAAACCCAAGACGAGAATTCCGGACCAGCGCATGCGTCAGCGCTTCTCCCGATCGCCCGCCTTCGCGGAAGCTCGTTTTCGGTCGAGATATTCCCGCAGAAGGACAGCGGCAGCGACGTCATCGAGCGGGCCCCGGCGGCGCCGCGCAAAGGATTTGTTTTCTGCGAGCGCTTGGGCGGCCTCCCAGCTCGTCAGCCGCTCATCCACCAGCTCCACGGAGACGCCCAATTCCTTCGCGATTCGTCCGGCAAAGCGGGCCGCTTCCTTCGACATCTCGCTGGAACTCCCGTCGAGATGCAGCGGATGGCCGACGAGGATGTGTCGCGTGCCATGGTGGCGCACGAGCGCGCGGAGCTGCCGCAAATCTTCCCGCCGGTTCTTCCGTTCGAGTGTGCCCGCCGGCTGCGCCGTGATGCCCAGTTCATCCGATACGGCCACGCCGATTCGCCGCCGCCCGTAATCGAGCGCCAGGATGCGCCCAAGCAAGGCACGCGGTCGAGCCGGCTGCGTGGAGGATGTGCGAGCGGTCGAAGCCATCCCAGAATCATTATACGCGAGCCGGCTGCGCTCGCCGGAGCGGCGGAAATCTACTGAACGAATGCGGAAATGCGTTCGGGACGGCCCCAGGCCAGCGTCCGCGCGAAAAACGGCCAAGCCCTGGTTCTGGATACGCGCCGCGAACGCTACACCCCGTCCGGTTGGAAGGTTTATCGCTCGCGGCCGCGTGCGCCGCTCTCCCAAGACGCTATGAATCCCATGGTCCGCATTTGTATGTCGAGACCCGTATCTTTCATCAGCGCCTCGATTTCGGCGCGCGATTGGCGCTTTCCCAGGCGCTCGGGGCGGTCGGCGATAGCAAAGGCGGTAAGGGCAGCGAGCGCGACGTGGCGTTTGAGCTGCGCGATGTCCACCTTATCGAAGGTATCGGACGCGGCGTGGTAATTGGTCATGTAATTGGCGGGCTCTTGATTGGCGAGAAGCGTCGGGACGCCTTCGAGGAGAAAATCGAAATTGTCGGTGTCTGCCCCCGCGTCGTTCGTCAGCTCATTTGCGCCGAGCGATTTGGCCGGCTCGAGGGTCTCTCGGACTGCGGCCATCACATCCTTACGCCCGCCGAGGGAATAGCCCGTCACACGACCGACTCCCGCATCGTAAACGATCGCAGCGACCATGTTGTCGAGCTCAGCGCGATGGGCCTTCGCGTACGCCCAGGACCCCAGCATGCCCTGCTCTTCGCCGGTGAACAGCACGAAGCGGATTGACCGGCGCGGAACGACGCCCGCCGCGTGGATGGCGCGCGCGGCATCAATCACCATCGCGGCATTACAGCCGTTGTCGAGCGCGCCCGTGCCCAACTCCCACGAATCGAGGTGCGCGCCAAGCAGTACGAAATCGTTCGGCTTCTCGCGCCCACGGATCTCCGCCACCACATTCTCGGATTCAACCGGCCCAGTGACGTGGTTCGGCATGACGAAACGGACCCGCAACTTGGCGCCGGCTGCGATAAAGCGCGCCATGCGCTCCGCGTCTTCACGAGCCACAACGGCCTGCGGCAGGAGCTCGAGCCTGCCGTCGAGCGCGAGGGTGTGACGATAGAGCAACAGACCTGGCCGCGTGGACATCCAGAAAATCGCTGCCGCGCCCGATTTCACCGCGCGGTCAATGATGGACGGCCCGGCCATGTATTCGTTGACGAGATCCTCCCACGTCACCAGCACATTGCTATGGACGAGGACAATCGCATTTCGGATCGCGGCGCCCGCTCTGGAAAAACCGGCGTCGTCTCCGGTCCCCACGTCGACCACCTGCGCAGTGAGGCCGCCCTCAGGAGTCGGCGGCGCCCAGCCAATCGAGACGAGACGCACGGGAAACGGGGCGGGTGCCAGGACTTCCACGCGCGTGCGTCCTTCGCTCCAGCTTACCGGCACGATGAATTTCTCCGTATGCACTTCATCCACACCGGCGTGGCGGAGCGCTTCCACGCCCCAAGCGACGGCGCGGTCCGCCGCCGGCGAACCCGTCATGCGGCCGCCAATCACATCGGTGAGATAGCGCAAATTCTCTTCCAGCGGGGAGCTGCCGAGCGCACTTCGGATGATGTCCGGGGCGACATCCGCGCAGGTCTTTTCAACCGAACATGCTCCCGTGCCCGCCGGAGGCTTCGGTCCGAGGTTGTCGCCCTGGGCCGGCGGCAATTGCGCGGAGACCGACAGACCCGATGCACCAAAACACAGAAGCAAGCAGGCCGTATGCAGGAACTTGCGTGAGCTCATCCCGAATCTCCTCGCATGAAAACTACCTGGATGTCGCTTTCGAGAGGGCGCCACGAATTATAGCCAAGTGCGCCTGCCGCAAGCCACACGCCCGTTAGCGGGCACGCTGCCTGAGGACGGCGTCCGTGACGCGAGCCACCTGAACCATCTGGGCTACGTCGTGGACGCGGACGATGTGCGCGCCCGCAAGGATGCCGGCGGCGACAGTAGCGGCGGTCCCCCAGATGCGCGCTTCTGCAGGCGCACCGCCCAGCGTGTGGCCCAGAAACCCTTTTCGCGAAGTCCCCACAAGAAGCGGGCAGCCAAGGACCGCCAATTCCGGCAGGCGCGCCAGAAGCTCATAGTTCTGGTCGAAACTCTTGCCGAAGCCGATGCCAGGATCGAGAACGATCTGCGACTTCGAGATGCCAGCCTTGCGCGCGCGGGCCATCGCGGCACGCAGGCCGGAAATGACACCGCGCACTACGTTGCGAGCGAACGGACGCTTCTGCATGGTCCGCGGCTCGCCGTGCATGTGCATCAGCACCAGCAGCAGATGGCGGTGATGCGCGATTCGAGCCAGCTCCGGGTCGGCGCGCAACGCGGTGACGTCATTTAAAATTTCCACACCCGCGGCGGCCGCCCGTTCCGCGACGGCCGCTTTTCGCGTATCAATCGAGATGGGAATTTTCAGCCGTCCGCGCAGCCCTTCGAGCACCGGAAGTATCCGCGCCAGCTCTTCTTCCGTGGAAATTCTTTTCGAGCCAGGCCGCGTTGATTCGCCGCCCACATCGAGAATATCGGCTCCCTCTCGCTCGATCTCGAATGCCCGCTCGACCGCTGCGCGCACATCGAAGTAAAGGCCGCCGTCAGAAAAGCTGTCTGGCGTGACGTTCAACACGCCCATGACGAGCGTTCGCTCACCCAACGCGAGCGTTCGCGACGGCAATCGCAACCGGAATTTCCTGCGGCGGAACATGGACTCCGTATTCAATCACAACTCGCGTCGCGAGCTAAAGGCTGGGATGCTTGTTGGGCGAACGCGCTGCGAAAATCACGATTCAGGGTTGAGTGGATCCGGAATTGGCAGGCGCGTAGTACGCCGTGCGATGTACGACGCGCACAGGGTCGCGGCCAATGACTTCCACGCGCAGCGATCGCCAGTCCGGCTTGCCGGCGGCAGCATCCTTCGAGGGGTAGTAGCCCAGCGTGTACTGCGAACGGATATTTTGGGCGATTTGCCGATACGTATCGGCGAGCGTTTCCGCCTCGTGAATGAAATAGAGCTGCCCGCCGGCCCGGCGGACAAGTTCGGCGAGGAACAGGGTATAAGCGGGAATGCCCAGCTCGCGCGCATCGGGCGCGATGAGCGTTTGCCGCGCGCGCGTCTCGAGCCATTCCGGCGTCATCACTCGCGGGCGGTTTTGCGTTGAGACAGAATACACCTCAATACTCGCAGCGGAGAGCGCGCGGACAACGTCTTCAAATGCGAGACGATTTGCGGGCTGGCCGGTTCGCGTGCCCATGCTCGAGGGATCGAGCGTCAGCCCCAGGCCGCTATCCTGACCGTCCGTGAGCAGAACGATGGCCTTGCGTCCGCCGCGCCCCGGGAAGAGTTTCTGAGCCGTCAGATAGACGGCTTCGTAGATATTGGACCCGCCGACATCCTTGAAAAGGCCGCGGACATCGACCGCAGTGATCGCGCGGGCGAGCATCTCGCGGTCGCGTGAGAACGGCAGCTCCACGTAGGTGTGGAAAGAGAACGCGACCAGGGCGACTTCATCGAGCGGAGAGAGGCTTTCGATCAGGGCGCGCGCGGCCTGCTTCATTTCCGACGACTCGCGCAGGACACTGGGGCTGGCGTCGAGGACCAGCGCGATGCTCGCCGGCTGGCTCGAAGCATCAAAATACGAGACTCGCTGCTCCACGCCGTCCTCAAAAACTCGGAAATCACTCTGGCCCAGGCCCCGCAACGCGCTCCCATCCGGTCCGAAGACGTTGCAGGCGACTTCCACCAGATTCACGCGGACGCGGATGGCCGCCGCGCTCTTTCGGCCGCTCGCCTCAGCGCCCGGTGGATTTTTATCGTCGCGAAATCGCAGTTCCCCCGTGGCCGGATCGCGCTCGAAGACGATGCCGGAATCGAGTTCCTGCGGCCGCGGAAGCTTGGCCTTATGCGGGGACGGCTGCTGACCTGCATTTGCGGGGACGAGCCACGCCATCACGCAGAGCAGCAACAAACAACGATACATGCGTTTCGGGAAGTCCGCTGCCGAAAAGAGCGCCAAATGTGGAACGCTGCGGGGCAAATCAGTCGAGGTCGAAATCGCGCAGTGGTTTTTCGATGGGTTGATCTTTGGCCTTCTTCAGCCCTTCCGCGAATTTCCGGGCGAGCACGTCTTCCTTGATTTTCTCGGCTTCGACGGATTGCCGGAATTTCTCTTCCACTCGCTCAGCCTGCTCGCGCAGCAGCCGCGCGGTGTCGTCCAAATCGACAGAGGGTGGGGGCTTGGGCGGCGGAACGTGCGAAAGGACGACGCCAAGCTCCGGGTCCACGATCAGCTTTGCCTGACAGCACGGACAATACACCTCGATCGGCGTGGCGGACTTGCCTGACATGACGCTATTTTACGCCAAAATCATCCGAACGGCGCCACATCCAGGAGAGTGACCCGAACGACGAGTCCGTGTGGGAGGAGATGGTTATGAAGCATCTCCTAGCTGGGACGATGCACGCCGCCTAGTTGGAAACCCACTAGGCCGGCGCCGGTTTTTCGCCCTTGGCGAGGCCGGGAAGCGGCCGGGGCTCGGGACGCAAGCCGAGCTGCGGCTCCTTGCTCGGCACGGGCGGCGCCGAGGGAGGCGGTTGCGGCTTCGGCTTTTCCGGCAGCAGCTTACCTTCGATCAGGAGCTTGAGTTCGGCGGCGTCCAGCACTTCGCGGACGAGCAGCGACTGTGCCACGCGTTCGAGGGCGTCCCGATTCGTCTCGAGGATGCCGCGCGCCCGCGTGTAGCCCTCAGTGACGATCTTGCGTACTTCCAGATCGATCCTGATGGCGGTGTCTTCCGAGTAGTCGCGATGCTGCGCGATCTCCCGGCCCAGGAAAATAGCTTCTTCCTTTTTCCCGAATGTAAGCGGTCCGAGCGAGCTCATGCCCCATTCGCAAACCATCTGGCGCGCGATCTCGGTGGCTCGCTCGATATCGTTGCCGGCGCCGGTGGTGAGGTGATGAAGGAAGATTTCCTCAGCCGCGCGGCCGCCCATCAGGACGGAAAGCTGCGTTTCCAAGAATTCCTTGGTGTAGGTGTGCTTGTCGTCGATGGGCAATTGCATGGTCACGCCCAAGGCCATGCCGCGGGGAATGATCGTCACCTTGTGGAGCGGGTCGGCGCCGGGGGTCATCGCGGCGACGAGGGCGTGGCCCGCCTCGTGGTAGGCGGTGTTCGTCTTCTCCTCTTCGGAGAGGATCATGGACTTGCGCTCAACGCCCATCAACACCTTGTCCTTGGACATTTCGAAATCGATCATGGTGACGAACTTGCGGTTCTGCCGCGCCGCCCATAGCGCCGATTCGTTCACCAGGTTCGCTAAATCCGCTCCGGAAAATCCAGGGGTGCCGCGAGCAATTACGGAAAGATCCACGTCGTCGGACAGTGGAACTTTGCGAGTGTGCACCCGCAGAATTTCCTCGCGGCCCTTGACGTCGGGACGCGGAACCACAACGCGCCGATCGAAGCGCCCTGGGCGTAGCAGCGCCGGGTCGAGCACGTCCGGCCGGTTCGTGGCCGCAATCAGAATGACGCCTTCGTTCGATTCAAACCCGTCCATTTCTACGAGCAGGGCGTTCAACGTCTGCTCGCGCTCGTCGTGTCCGCCGCCCAAGCCGGCGCCGCGGTGGCGGCCGACGGCGTCAATTTCATCAATGAAGATGATGCAAGGCGCATTTTTCTTGCCTTGTTCAAAGAGGTCGCGCACGCGGCTGGCGCCCACTCCCACGAACATCTCGACGAAATCCGAGCCCGAGATGGAAAAGAATGGGACGTTCGCTTCGCCGGCGATCGCACGCGCCAGCAAAGTCTTACCTGTGCCCGGCGGCCCCACCAGCAACACTCCCTTGGGAATGCGGCCACCAAGTTTCTGAAACTTCTGCGGGTCCTTCAAGAAATCGATGATTTCCTGCAGCTCTTCTTTGGCTTCATCAATTCCAGCCACGTCTTTAAACGTAGCTTTCTTTTGCTGGGCCGTGAGCAGGCGCGCGCGGGACTTGCCAAAGCTGAGGGCTTTGTTTCCGCCCGCCTGCATTTGGCGCATCATAAAAATCCAGAAAGCCACCAGCAAAATTAAAGGCGCTGCGTTCAAAAGGAAGGTCCACAAATCGGTGTGGTTCACTTCCTTGATGTTGACCCGGACTTTATTGTCCTCGAGCTGTTTGGTGAGGTCACTCAGGGTGGACTGTGGCACGGTCACCCGAAACTTGGTGCCGCTGGGGTCGCGAAAATCGCCCTGGACTTCGGCGCTGATCTGCGACAAGTAGACCGTTACTTCGCTGACGTTGCCCTTCTGCACTTCCGCCAGGAAATCGGTATAAATTAATTCCTTCTCACGAGATGATTGCCCGCCCGTCGAGGCCATTTTCCACAGCACAACAGCCAACAGGATCATCAAAAGCCAGAATAAGATGGTGCGTACCGTTGAATTCACCGTCATAGCTCACCTTTGCGGCCGCCCGAACCCTTCCGCGCCCGCCGTGCCTTCCTTCCCCGCTTCGGCGCAGCGCCGGCCGCTGCAATATACGGAAGATTGCGGTACAGCCCGCCTCGCCCAGCGAGACCGTACCCCACTAAGTATTTAGATGCGGAGGCGAACCCTTTGTATGCGGGACGAAGATCCACTTTGCGGTCCTGAGGCGCATCCAAAAGCACCGCCAGCCGCAACGACCGGGGCCGGGTTTCCTCCAGCCGCTTCATCAAAAAATCCTGCGTCACGCCGGAATGAAGCACCACATCGACTACCAGTACATCCCGTCCTTCGAGCACAGGCGGACGGCTGAAGAAAACCTCGCGCCGGTCGTAGCCGCCGAGATTCACGTCCCGCAACTCCGACCGCACAAAGTGGCAAACCACCGGCTCTGAAATCTGGCGGACCAAGTCGGCGGCAAAAACGAACGAGTTTTCCAGAATCGCCACGACGTCGAGCGTTCGGCCCTTATAATCCCTGGAAATGGCTCGCGCCATTTCAGCCACACGTTCGGAAAGTCTCTGTCTTGAATAAGCAACTTTCAATCCGGCCTCACAACCCTTCTTCCGCAATCAAGAGGCCCGCCCGGGTTCCCTCCTTCGCGGAAAACTCCTCTGCGGGAGGCATTCCCCGGGCCCAAACCAAATTCCCGGCGCTCGTGAGGACCGGCCACTGAGCCCGTTCCCGCAGGGCAATCCGGCACGCCTGAAATAGCTCCTTCAGTTTCCGCGGTTGTCGACGCCCGCGAGGGCGATAAACGTCTCCCGGCCGCCAGTTCCGCAAAACCAGCGGCGCTCGTAGCAGATCGATATCGAGAGCCTCGAGGGCACTTTTAGTGTCGCTCGCCCGCAAAGGCCAGTCAATCACTTTCAGGCAGAACCGACGTCCCAGTTCCGGAACAGAAACAGTAGCCAAACCCCGCCTTGGCACCTTGACACTGTACTCATACGGGGTGGCCGAAGTTCCCCCAGCCCCCAGCGAGCGCGCCTTCCGCCCTGGCCGCGAGAAGACTAGCCGATCGAAGTCTCTTTCAACCGTCAAGCCACCTGGCAACTGAATTTGCTGACCGCTCGTGCCCTGGGTCGCGAGCCTCAACACCTGTTCGACGTGGGCGGCACTGAGCCGGCACATGTCTTTTCGCAGGTCCTCGTCGATGCGACGGACCAAGCGTTGACTCACGACGCGAAAAGCTTCGGTTTCCTTGCCCGCTTCGGGCGCTGCGGCGGGGAACGAAAGCGGGTAAACGAGGTCCGAAACGCGGATGGAAAGTCCCTGCGGTCTCGTGCTGACGGAAGCACGGAAGCGGTCCTGCACGAGGGCGGCCCAGAAGACTTCCTCGTCGCGCGCCAGCCGGGCTAGCCCGCCCAGACGTTCTACGATGGCGCCGGAGAAATCGCGCTCGAGCAAGGGCAGCAACCCCTGCCGGATGCGCGATCGCATTCGGCGCGTATCGCGATTCGTGGCGTCTTCACGCCACGTTTCCTCGCGTCCTCGCAGAAAATCGCGCAGCTGCTGGCGCCGGATCTCCAGGAGCGGCCGCACCACAGGACCCATCATCGGATAAATGCCCGCCAGGCCCGTCGGGCCGGTTCCCCGGGTCAGCCTCGCGAGAACCGTTTCTGCCTGGTCATCAGCGGTGTGAGCGACGGCCACCCGCGTGGCCCCACCCTGCGCAACCACACGCTCAAAGAACGCGTAGCGCAGCCGGCGCGCCGCGTCCTCCAAATTCCAGCGATGACGCCGTGCCTCTCCCGCGACATCCTCGCGAGCCCAAATAAATTCCAGGCCGCTCTGGCGAGCCAACCCCGCGACAAAGCGCTCGTCCGTATCCGATTCCTCGCCACGCAACCCATGGTTCAGATGCAAAACCAGCAGAGTAATTCCCAGCCCTTCGCGAAGATCCTCGAGGAGCCGCAATAAAGCGACGGAATCAGCGCCGCCCGAAACAGCCACACCAACGCGGTCGCCCGGAGAGATCATGCGATGCCGGCGCATCGAGTCCAACACGTGGCGATGAAGTTTCGTTCTCATCTCGAGGGCATCGGGGTGGGTCGTGCCGCGCGCCTCGGCCTATGATAACAGCCGCGCTGGATGGGGTCGAGCCAGACGGGCTTCCCCGCTGTCCTGCCGGAAAACGCGCATCGGATAGAGAACTTAAGGGGTTTTCTCTCGACCGAAAGCAAAAAAGCCCGGCAACCCCTGGCAGGAGTCGCCGGGCCGTGTTGCTTTTCAAACCTAGGCTCGCTCTCCCACCTGAGCCAGTAGATCCCGACTGTAGGCAATCCTCCGGTCGAGCGCGACCGCAGCGAAATACGAGCAGCTCTGCCGCTCGCGTTCCGCCCAGCCCGCAATCCTCGGCGCCAGGGACCGAAAAGAATTCCGGAGCAAGTTCAAGAAGCCAAAATAGGCGCCGACGGCACGAATCTCCACCCCATCGTCACCGCGCTCAGGGCAGAGCTGCACCAATTGAAGTAGACGCGCGAATTCCTCGGCCGGCACGTTCCGGTTTTCGATACCGGTCACCTCGCGTACCTGCTCGGAGAGTTCCACCTTGCGGTAGGCTGCGATCAGCGAGCGGCAATAGGACACAGAGAATTGCAGCAAAGCCGCAAAGCAAATCACGAAGATAAGGGCGGCAATCATCTGGTTCGCGCGGCCAAACGCGCTGTGGCCAAGCGCGCCTCCTCAGGAATTTTGATGAATGTGTAGGCCCAAGCCAGCGGCAGCCAGCAACCCAGCAAGGCCGGCATAATCTTGTGGGGTCCCTCCACCGATGGGAACAAGTTGCGCAAAGCGTAGTACCCGGCATAAGCACTGAAGTAGATTCCTAAGGCCAACACGAGCTGGATCAGCCTTGTTCGTGTCTCGCGCAGCTTTAAGACGGCGCCCCACAGAAGATACGTCAGCACGACCCCAACGAAGTACAGGTTCTGGTCCAACTCGACGACCATTCGACTCGTCAGGTGACCCTCATTTTGGCGCACCACCAAATAGGAAAATATGGCTGTGCCACTCAGGAGCATCACGGAGGCGGCGCGAATGTGCTTGCTAACGGACATTTCGCGGAACACCTGCTGGTAGAGTGCCATCACAGCGAAATAAAGAAAGACCGTAACCAGGGCGTCCGAGTAGTAATAAAAATACCGGTACTCTAGCGATGCGAAGCCATGCTTGGTAAGCACATAATACCGGCCCACATTAACCAGGGCTTCCGCTAACATGTACACCCCTAAGGGGAAATAACGGAGGGTAATGCGACTCCTGCAGAAACACACCACCACTGTGGCTTCAGCGATGAAGCTAAAACACCAGAGAATGTAATCCAACGGGCCTAGCGCCAAATTTCCTCACTGCGGCGAGGCCCGCTCGCTGGGATCAGCTACCGCAACGCTTTGGCTAGCGACTCCAAGGCGTCGGCGGAGCTGGTGCACCACCAGCATTCCATGGCGTTGGCGGCGCTGGCGCGCCACCAGCCATCCACGGCGTGGGTGGTGCCGGTGCGCCACCGGCGGCCATGAGTACCGGGGTAACCCCAGCATTCGCGACCACCGCATTACGCAGCCCCATGGCTCCAACCAGAACCAACAACACGAGAACAACAACTACTGCCCACCTGCCCATTTAGGGTCCTCCGAGTGTAAAAACGACTCGGGGAGTATAGGTGGGCCGGTGTTGTCAAGGGGAAAATCCTAGTACCGTGTGCCTAAACGGTACACACCCCTCCGCCTGGCTGAGCCAAAGCCTCTGCCGAATTGTCGAGGTGAAAGTAGCGTCTCGCACCGCATGGCGTCAACGGTACGACGGTACTATCAATGGCGGCAGGTTCCAAAAGGGAACTGCGGGTGATTGGCAGAGATAGCGGGCCGCGCGACGCTCGGCAACGTGTCTTGACACTGCATGAACGCTCTTCGTAGCATCAAAGGGTTCGACTATGCCGGTGTAGCTCAGGGGTAGAGCGAGGGTCTCATAATCCCTAGGTCGTGGGTTCGAGTCCCACCGCCGGCACCAAGCCTTCCATTCGGTTCGTTCGTCTAACGAATCCTTCTTTTCATCTGCTCGACATTTCGTTCCGAAAGGTACAACTGGATTGGAGTCGATCGACATCGTGAGATTACCTATCGCGGAGTTGTCGTGGTGCTCGAGACCGGGAGACGGTACGTGCACGGCAGCATCTGACCAAGTACAATCGCGGCTTCGCGCGACAATTCGCTGATGCACACCATCGTTCACTGGATTTCGCAGTATGGGTATGGAGGGATTTTTGTCCTGCTGTTGCTGGGGATTGTGGGCCTTCCTATACCCGACGAGACGTTGCTCATATTTACGGGCTACCTGGTTCATAAGGGCAGCCTGAGGCTTTTTCCCGCCATGGCTGCAGCGTGCCTGGGCAGCCTGAGCGGCATCACCGTGAGTTACGAATTGGGGCGGCTGTTTGGCTACTATTTGGTTCACCGCTACGGTCGCTACGTCCACCTGACCAATGAAAGTCTTGCGCATGCCCATGACTGGCTGCGGCGCGCCGGCCGGTGGGGCCTGTTTTTTGGTTACTTCATGCCCGGCATCAGGCACCTGACCGCCTATGTGGCAGGTGCTTCGAAACTGGAATTGCCCATCTTCGCGCTTTTTGCTTACACCGGCGGCGTGGTTTGGTCTCTGAGCTTTATGGCCACGGGTTATTTCCTAGGAGAGCGATGGGCAGAAGCCACTGGGACAATCGAACGCAATCTCCTGCTCGGCACCCTCATTATCCTCGGGATCCTTGTGTGCTACCTTCTCCTGAAGAGAAGAAAAAAGGGCCGCTCCCCGCAAGGTTGACACTCCGGTTTGCTTCATACAGGATGGCCGCGGGCCGAGGCGAAAACTCGGCCGAGCCATTCGGCTTTCTTCTGAAAGTTCAAGCATGGCCGCTAGAACATTGGTGATTGTTAACCCGGCAGCAGGTGGCGGTCGAGCGCGGCGCGCTCAATCCGCTGTGGCAGATTTCCTCGCCGGGCAGGGTTACCGCGCTGAATTCGTCCAATCCCAAAGCACGGAGGACTTCCGCCGACGCGCCCAGGAAGCCGTCGCCGCCGGATATCAAATCCTTGTGGCGCTGGGTGGCGACGGCACGTTCCATCACCTGGTAGAAGCGACGTTCGGATGCGATGTCGTCCTTGGCCTTTGGCCCGCGGGCCACGGGAACGATATCGCCGGGGGTCTCGGCATCCCAGATGATCCCGTTGCCGCCGCGCATCAGTTTCTCCATGCCGGTCCGCGGGCAGTGGATGCGCTCGAAGCACGGTTTGCGGATGGACACAATGCAATTGTCGTGGGCGTGGGCGGAATGGGCCTCGACGCGGAAGCGGCTCGGCTTGCGAACGGGAGGTTTCGCCGCTGGCCGGGCGCGGCGCGCTATGTTGCGGGCGCCCTTGCGACGCTGGCGCGGTTTCGCCCGCTCGAGCTCGAAGCGGAAATCGACGACGCACAATGGAGGGGACGAATCCTCTTCGCGGCGGTGGCAAATGCCCCGTGTTACGGCGCGGGCGTGCGAATCGCGCCCCCCGCGTCCATGGATGACGGCTGGATCGACCTCGCTCTCGTGGGAGAAATGCCCTGGACACGCCTCGTCGAGTCCATACCGATTGTGCTAGGATCAGGCGATTGGTGTTGGGAGGAGGTCCACCGCTATCGCGCACGCCGAGTTGCATTGCGCGCGGAACGTTCGGCGCCTTTTCACGGCGATGGCGAGCTCTTGGGCGAGTCACCGGTGGAAATCAGAGTTGTCCCACGCGCAATTCGCGTGCTCGCTCCTGCGGGAAAGTAAGAAGTCCGCCGGTTACCGCCGGAGGACACCTGGCAACAAATTGGAACGGGGCTAGCCGCTCTTTTTCTTGTTCAACTTGAGCGGTATCTCGATATCTTTCCGGCTGTCAAAACTGGAAATCGTGCGATGCGACGAGGCCGCGTCGTTGGTCTCCGCGTGGATTTCGTAATCCACGTTGGGATCCAGCCCGCTGAAGCGGTACTGCCCTGCGTCATCTGCGATGTAGGTTTTCACCGCGAGTGTCTTCATATTCTTCAAGTAGACCACGCCGCTCGGAACGGGATTGTCGTCCCTGTCGAGGACGCTACCGTGGACCGTGCGCAACTGCGCTTCCGATTTATCTTTTTTATCTTGCGCGCTTGAGGCTGCGGCAAACAGCAACGTCAGCGCCAACGGAACCGACATCCACCCTCGTCTCACTTTTTCTTCCCTTCCGAGGTCGGCTGCAACCGAAAGGCCATGTCTTCGTGGTCGGCCGATTTGGCGTCCACGATGCGCGTTGCGGGAGCGAATCCCTTCGCGGTAATCCGAATTTCGTATTCGCTCCCTTTGGGCACGCGGATCGCAAAGCCTCCGCGGCTATCCGAATACGCACCCCACTTGGCTTTGCGATCGCTCGTGCGCCGGATCTTCACTTGCGCGCCGGGCAAGGTAAAGCCCTGTTCGGTAAAAACAGTCCCGAACATCAGAAACTGGCTCAGGTAAGCTTCCGTTTTGCTCTTCTTCTGGCTGGCGTAAGCGCGGCCGCCCACCGGGGTCAACAGCATCGCCATCACCAGAAACGACGAGCCTGCCGGAACGAGCTTCCTCGAAATCAGATGGCGAAAAGGCGGGAAAAGATGCCGAGGCGGGACCCTGCAAGTGTTACTCGTCTTCATCCCCTTCGCGGTCGCCCACTTCTTCCTCATTTCCTTCCTTCACGCCGGCCTCGGCCTCTTCCTCTTCTTCGTCTTCCTCGGAGATGACGTTGAGTTGAACCGGATGAACCTGGACGACCTCAAGCTCCACATCGCATTCCGGGCAGCTTAGGATTTCGCCCTCCTCGACTTCGTCCTCGTCCAAGTCGACTTCGGCGTCGCATTTCGGGCACTTCACCATGGAGCCTCCTCGGGGCAGCGGACCTTGGACACGCAGGCGTATTATATACCGGCGGTGTCAAGCTTTTCCTGCTTGGACGCTTGTAAATTTTCATGCCGCACCCACTCGAATATCCCGACCGCCCCATAGTCAGCGTGGGAGGCGTTGTGGTGGAGAATGGCCGGGCCCTCCTCATCCGTCGCGGCAAACCGCCGCTGGAAGGCCAGTGGTCCATCCCCGGTGGCACGCTCGAGCTGGGCGAAACGCTTAGCGAAGGCGTGCACCGCGAACTGAAGGAGGAGACAGGACTCGATGTGCGGGTGGGAGCGCTTATCGAGGTCTTCGAGCGGGTGCTTCGCGATGACAGCGGACGCGCGCAATTCCACTACGTAATCCTGGACTATCTGTGCGAGGTGTCAGGCGGCAACGCCCGGGCGGGCGGCGACGCCAGGGAAGTCGCATGGGTGAAAGAACACGAATTGGCGCGCTATTCGCTTACGGCTGCCGCCACCCGGGTCCTGCGGAAAGCCTTCGCGCTTGCCCTCAAGCGAGCACCTGAGCAAAATCGGGAGCCTTAGCCGATTTAAGTTAAGAGTCTCAGGAAAACTTTCTTATGAAGAGGGCTGCCCTCATCGCTGACGAGCACGCGCGCGAGCCAGGCCGGAGGGGTGGAGCTTTCAAGTTCCTTAGCTGGCTGCAGCCCTTGGCAAGCGGCCGAAGCGGCGATCGCGCGAGTGAAACTCTTGCACCGCGGCCTGAAGGTCCGCCGCATCGAAGTCCGGCCACATCCGTGAAGTGAACACCAACTCGGCATACGCGCATTCCCACAGCAGAAAATCGCTCAGCCGCCGCTCCCCGCCGGTTCGGATCACCAGGTCCACGTCCGTAGCCGGTCCCCCCGCGTGCGTAACCCTGCCCAGCAAACGGGAGAATTCCCGTTGCGAAACTTCCAGACTCGAAAGCATCCAGCACGCCGCTCGCAGAATGGCCTCGCGTGCCGAATAATCTGCCGCGATCCGCAGATCGAGCCCGCGGCCCTTCGCGGTGGCTTGCTCGGCCACTTCGATAGCGGCCAGGAGCGCAGGTGTGAGACGGTCCCGGCGGCCGATGACGCGCACTCGGACGCCGTGCGCCGCGCAACGTTCGGCTTCGGCGATCAAGAAATCCTCGAGCAGCCCGAGCAGAGCGGCCACTTCGGTGGGCGGCCTCTGCCAATTGTCAGAGGAGAAGGCATAGAGCGTCAGCGTCCCGATGCCGAGCCCGGGCGCGGCGCGCACGGTGCGGCGCACGGCATCGACCCCCGCGCGGTGTCCCGCGGAGCGCGCCATTCCGCGCGCGGCGGCCCAGCGTCCATTGCCATCCATCAGGATGGCGACGTGGATGCCGCGCGGATGCGCCACGCCCAAAGTACTTTTATCCATAAAGTATGTGGCCAAAAAAAATCGGGCCTCAACCCTCGCGCGTCGCCCGGATCAGCGCCTCCATGTGATCGAGGTAACGCTCGAGCGCGCGCTTCCCCGCCGCCGACAGGCGGTACTCTGTCTTGGGCAAACGCCCCGCAAACGATTTCGTGCACACGATGTAGCCGGCGTCCTCGAGCTTGCGCGCGTGTACGCTCAAGTTGCCGTCAGTCGAGCCGAGCAATTCCTTCAGCTCCCCGAAGGTAAGGCTTTCGTTCACCGCCAGCGCGCTCACGATTCCGAGCCGCGTGCGCTCGTGGATCAGCCGATCGAGCGCCCGCGCCGGCGTCTCAGCCGCCCGGCCTCGGACGGCGCTCAGGCCGCGCTTCGCGCCCTTTTCCTCGCGCTCCTTGCGCCATGCGCCTGCTCTAGCCACCATACCTCCTCGCAATCACCGCTCCAAACGCCACATGAAATCCGCCGAATCCCGCCGCCAAAAAAGCATTTCCCCATGATGCGGGACAAAACAGCGCCACCGCTCCCAAGACCATGAAGCAAAGTCCCATCAAAGGCACAACGCGAATGGAAAACGCTCCGCCGGTGGCCACAGCCGTTCCGTACAGCAGCAGCCACATGCCGGGAATTGCGGCCAAAAGCCCCGCGCGAACCAACACGATGGTCAGCAAGGCCCCGACGAGCATCGGCGGCGCAAAGCTCAACGCAAATTTTCTTCCCGGCCCTCCGAGTATCGGAACACGCGCCTCGCGTGCCTTTGCGAGCGTGGTCCATCCGGCAATAGCCACCGCGATGGCGGCTTCCGCGAGCCACGTCTCGAGCCAGGCCGCAGCGCTCGACTGGCGCGAGGCCACCACCGCTGCGCCCAAGGCCGTAATGCCCATGGCCATTCCGCCCCAGCCGGGAACGGCGGTGAACGAAGCGGCGCGCTCCATCGTTTCGCGGATAAAGCGCAAGTTTTCGCGGGCGTGGGCGTCGAGGGGAATGGGTGCCGGCGGCCGGGAGCGCAGGGGATCGGTTCGAGCCATGCCAGAATCGTAGCACCTGATTCGCTACTGTCAAGTACTTTGTAAATCAAAGTAGACGGCGTTTCGCCGCCGTTCCAGACCGACGGCTGGACCTGCGAAGACCGCTGCAAAGCCAGGCGTGCGCGGAATCCGCACCCACAGGAGATCATTCAACCGCACGCAGCTCGATCCGGCCGTTTCGACACCGGGAAATGCTCTTGCTGCCTGGGCGTCCTCGGACTATTCTTTCGGAGCAATTCTTTAAGAGGAGGCGATCTATGAAGCGACTAATCGGTTGGGTCTTGATCCTACTGCTCGTGCCCATCGCCGCTCGCGCGCAACAAGAAGCGAAGAAATCGGCGAATCCAGTCAGCGACACGGTCCGCCAAGTCCTGGCGCGGCAGGCGAAGAATTTAGTGGCCGCAGTCGAAGAGATGCCGGCCGATAAATTCAGCTTTCATCCTACGCCGCCGCAGATGACCTTCGCGCACCTGGTCGCTCACATGGCTGGGTCGAACAATTTTCTTTGCTCGAAGATCTCCGACACTCCGGCGCCGGAAACAGCGAAGCTAAGCGAAACCGATCCCAAAGAAAAGCTCGTCCAAGCGCTAAAATCCTCTTTTGATTACTGCACCGAAGCGCTCGCCAAGGTGGATGATTCCAAGCTGGGCGACACGGTCACGTTGTTCGGCGACCGGACGGCTCCTCGCGCGGCAGCCATGATCGCTCTCACGAACGACTTCGCCGACCACTATGCGATGGCTGCAATCTACCTGCGCCTCAACGGTCTTCTGCCGCCCACGGCCAAGTAGCACGACAATCCACGACCGGCGCTGCCCGTCGTTCGATCCTCACAATCGCTTCTTCGGGTAGCGGCCCAGGAGCCAGTTCCAACGGATGGCGATGAGGTCCGCGAACATCCTCAGGCTATCGCGAAACATGTGAACCTTCGTTGCCGGGTCGTGGGCCCAGTGCACGGGGATTTCCACGGCTCGCAGGCCGTGGCGCCGCGCGAGAAACAAGATTTCGGGATCGAATCCGAACCCTTCAATCCGCTGCTGCTCGAAAATAATGCGGCAGCGTTCGCGGACGAATGCCTTGAATCCGCACTGGGTATCGTGGAAGGAGACCCCGGTGAACAGGCGCACCAAACGATTAAAGACAATGCCGCTGATCTCGCGCAAGCGCGATTGATGCACCTCGATGAAGCTGCGGTCGAGCGCTCGCGAACCAAAGGCAAGTTCGGCGCTGCCGAGCGCGGCAAGAAGCTTTTCCGTCTCCTCGATGGGCGCGGAAAGATCGGCGTCCGTAAAAAGCGCGACGCGCCCGCGGGCTTCGAGCATACCGTGGCGCACGCTGTAGCCTTTCCCGCAGTTCCGGCCGTTCGAAACCGACCGCAAGAAGGGAATCTGCGCGCGCCACTCTTCGACGACCCGCGCGGTCGCGTCGTGAGAGCCGTCGTCCACCACCAGGATTTCCGCATCGATCCGGCACGTTGCGATGTATTCGCGGATGCGGGCAAGTGTTTGCGGCAGGCGCTGCTCCTCGTTGTAAGCCGGGATGACGATGGAAAGCTCGGGCGCAGGCGCGTTCATCGGCCCTGAGGACCCGGCCAGCCGTGGCGGCCGACGAGCGGAACAAACCGGCAATCGTAGAGCCACTGGTCCGACGTGCGATCGCCCAATTTGCGCACCCGCCGCAGTTGCTGGTGCTCGGCGGGGCCGATCGGCAGAACGAGTCGGCCGCCTTCCATAAGCTGTTCCAGGAGCGGCGGGGGAATCGAGGGCGCCGCCGCGGTCACGAGAACAGCTTCGTAAGGCGTGCAATCGGGCCAGCCCAAGGTACCGTCGCCGACTTCGATCCGCACGTTGGAATAGCCCAGATGCGCCAAGCGCTCGCGGGCGGCCTCAGCAAGCGAGCCGTGGATCTCAACCGCGATGACCTCGCGCGCGAGTCTCGACAATACCGCCGCCTGATAACCTGAGCCGGCTCCGACTTCGAGCACGCGTTCGTTCCCTTCGAGCTCGAGTGCCTCTGCCATCGCTGCGACCATGAACGGCTGCGAGATCGTCTGGCCTTCGCCGATCGCGAGCGGCTGGTCGGCGTAGGCAAGAGGGCGCATCTCCGCGGGAACAAATTCGTGGCGCGGAACGGTCTCCATGGCTTCGAGCACTCTCGGATCCCTGATTCCCCGATTGCGGATTTGCTCGGCCACCATCCGCAGTCGCATTTCTTCAAAGTCCATCGCGGAACGGCCGTTCGAACCTGCGTCGGGGCCTTGCGAGAATTGGCGAGGCTCGCTCATGGGCTATAACCAAGAAACTCCCGGTAGGGCTCGCTTAAACGGCTTGCAGGTGCCGTTCCCAGGCGCGGGTGGCCAGGATTTCGTCCATCTGCGCCAGGGCGAAATCGATCTCTTCATCGCGGTTGTAGAAATGGGGCGAGAGCCGGACGCCGGCTCCGGGACGGTAATCCACGAGAATGTCGCGCGCGATCAGCTCGCTTTTTACTTCGCGGGCGTGCGGGCAGTCGATGGAAACGGTGCCGCCGCGCTCAGCCGCCTGCCGTGGGGTATTCACGCGCCAGCCCCGCTGGAGCGCTCCGGCGATCAAACGATCCGTCTGCCGCTGCGATTTTTCCCGGACGCGATTCACGCCGATCTTCGCCAGGATTTCCAGGCCCGGCTGGCAGGCGAAAAGCGCCGGAATGTGCGGGGTGCCGTTCAGGAAACGGAAGGAATCGCCGCGCCGCTCGATCGGTCCCACTTCGAAATCGAAGGGCCGTTCGTGAGCGAGCCAGCCGGTCAGCGTCGGCGAAACTTTCTCGCGCAGGTCCGGGCGGACGTAGAGATACGCGACGCCGGGCCCGCCGCAAAGCCATTTGAGGGCGCCTCCGACGGCGAAATCGGTCTCGAGCGCGCGAAGATCGATGGGCATGGTGCCGGCGGCCTGGAAACAATCGAGAATGACGTGAGCGCCGACGCGGTGAGCGCGCTCGATGATGGCGCGGGCGTCCACGATCGCGGAGCTGCGGAAAAGCACGAGCGAAATCGGGACAAGAAGCGTCGTCTCATCGATCGCAGCCAGCAGCCTTTCGAGCGGGGCGTGAATGCCATCTGGGCTCTTGACGATTTCGACCCGCGCGCCGCGGCGCCTCTGCTCGAGATAGAAATAAACAATCGATGGGAACTCCAAGTCTACCAGGACGACTTTATTGCGCGGGCCGTTGAAGTCGAAGCAGGAAGAGACCACCGCTTGCGTGATGGTGACGTTCTGATGAAGCGAAATCTCTCCGGCCCCGGCGCCGACGAGCGCCCCGATTTTGTCGCCAGCGCCGACGGCCATTTCCCACCAACCTTCTTCCCAGGCGCGCACCCCGCGCGTGGCCCACGATTCCGCGTAGTCGTGCAGGCGGTCGTACACGCTGCGCGGCATCGCTCCGAGCGAGTTGCTGATCAGGTAAGTGCTGCGCTCGAGGATGGGAAATTCCGCGCGCCACTTCAGCAGGTCATCCATCGTTTGTCTCTCCCGGCAGATTCGCGCGCTGCCTGCGCGTCCACACAAGGTAACACAGCGAGATGAAGGCGAGCCATGGTACGCCGGCTTCGAGGGTGATCTTCATCCCAGGAATCCACCACGTCGAAATCAGCACCGCCAGGAGCGCCAACAATCCTCCGAGCGAACTCCACGGCCCCGGTGGCGCGAAGCGAATCCAGCCCGTCTTTCCATGGGAAGCCGCCATTCTCCGCCGGAAAACCAGATGCGTGAGAAAGATCACCATCCAGGCAAAGAGCCCTCCAAAAAAGGCTGCGCCGAGCATGTAAACGTACGCCGTGTCCGGAAACCAGCGCACGACGAAGACGGCCGCCACCATGCCCACGCTCGAGACCAGTAGCGCCACGATCGGCGCACCGCGCTGGTTGAGCCGCCCGAGCGCCCGCGGGGCATAGCCGCCGCGCGCTAGTGAAAAGAGCATCCGGGTGTCCAGATAAAGGTCAGCGTTGACGCTCGATAGCGCGGCGGTAAGCACCACGAAATTCATCAGCCCCGCGGCCGCGGGGATCCCGACCGCTTCGAAGACTCGCACGAACGGGCTTTCGGTCAATCCCGCCATGGACCACGGCATCACGCCGACGAGGACGATCATTCCGCCGATGTAGAAGAGCGCCAGCCGCGCCAGCGTCCAGCGCAACGCGCGCGGCACGGCGACCTCCGGATGACTCGCTTCGCCCGAGGCCACCGCCACCACCTCGATCCCCAAGAAACTGAAAATCGCCATGGCCACGCCGAGTCCTACCCCCATCCAGCCATGCGGCAGGAAGCCGCCGTACGCTGTGTAGTTCCGAAAGCCCAAAGGCTTGAAGCCGATTCCCGTGAGCAGGGCGACGCCGAGGATGAGGAACGCGAAGATCGTGGTCACCTTGATGAGCGCAAACCAATATTCCAGTGTGCCGAAATTGCCGACGCTTCGCGCATTGACGTAGACGATGCCAGCGGAAAATACGACGATCCACGCCCACGCCGGCACGCGCGGAAACCAATGGCGGCAGTAGATCGAGGCTGCTACCACTTCGCTTCCAATGGCCACCGCCTGCGCCAACCAGTAGGAGTAACGCACGGCGAAGCCGGCCCACGGATGCAGGTAAATCTCGGCAAACACGCCGAACGAGCCGGCCACCGGATGCACCACCGTCATTTCCGCGAGCGCCCACATCAGCGCGAGCGCAATCACGGCGCCGGCCCCATAGCTCAGAATCACGCCGGGTCCCGCCAGCTTCACTGAAATCGCGCTCCCCAGGAAAAGCCCTGTGCCGATGGCCCCGCCCAGAGAGAGCATGGAAATCTGCCGCGAGCTGAGCTGGCGATGGAGCCCTGCTTCGCGTTCGGTGATGGAAGCGCCCGCGGCCGGCTTAGTGGGGGATGCCATTGGCGAGACGGAATTTTCGGAGCGCCATCGTATCAGAAAGCGCCGGCGCGTCACCCCGGCTTTTCAAACGATCCCGTGCAACCGCTCCACAATTGCATCCATCGCACCGCATCGGCTAGGATGTCCGAACACTTTCGCCGAACGTATTGTTACGCCGTGGGTGATGGCATTTTCGAAAAGTACGGCTTCCTGCGCGCTCCGGGAAAGAAGTGAAGAGAAAATAAACGCATGCCGCTCGACTTATCGCCCGTCTGGATCTCGGTCGAGACCAGCGTCACCGCCACCCTCATCACGCTGGTCTTGGGCGTGGCCGCGGCGGCGTGGCGCGCCCATCGATCGGGGCCTGCGATGGCCCTTCTCGACGGGATTTTCCTGCTGCCTTTGGTGCTTCCACCGACCGTCGTCGGCTTTCTTCTGCTCCTGCTGTTCGGCAAGAATGGCCCGCTGGGGCGATTGCTTCTACGCTTCGGCGCGACGGTGGTTTTTTCCTGGCCCGCCACCGTCATCGCGGCCACAGTGGTCGCCTTCCCGCTGATGTATCTGACGGCGCGGGCGGCGCTCGAACAGCTCGACCCGCACTTGCTCCAGGCGGCGCGAACGCTCGGAGCCTCCGAGTGGCGCACCTTGCGGCGCGTGGCGCTGCCGCTCGCATGGCCGGGGATTCTGGCGGGCACGATCCTGGCATTCGCGCGCGCCCTCGGCGAATTCGGCGCCACGTTGATGCTGGCGGGGAACATTCCGGGCCGAACGCAAACTATCCCGCTCGCAATCTACTTCGCGGTCGAAGCAGACCAGCCCGCGCTGGCATTCACTTGGTCCGCCATCGACGTTTCCATCTCTCTTTTGATGCTGGTAGCGCTCTATTATTGGACCCGCTACCACAACCCATTTCGCCGGCGCGCGCCGGAGGCGTAGATGCCCCTCGTCGTCGAGATCTCGAAACAGCTTCCCGGGCATGGGCTTCGCGTTTCCTTCGAGGCGGGTGAGAAACCCGCGGCGCTACTGGGAGCTTCGGGGTCCGGCAAGACGATGACCCTGCGGTGCATCGCCGGACTGGTGAGGCCGGACCACGGGCACATCATCCTGAACGACCGCGTGCTCTTCGATTCGGAAAAGGGGATCGACGTACCCAGCCGCAAGCGCCGCATCGGGCTGCTCTTTCAGCACTACGCCCTTTTCCCACACATGAACGCAGCGCAAAACATCGCCTTCGGCCTCGCGGATCTTGCGCCCGCCGAACGCGCGGCGCGCGTGCGAAAACAAATCGAGCAGACACATCTTGGCGGGCTTGAAAATCGCTATCCGCGCGAACTTTCCGGAGGCGAGCAGCAGCGCGTGGCTCTGGCGCGCGCGCTTGCCATCGAGCCCGAAGCGCTTCTCCTCGACGAGCCATTTTCCGCGCTCGACACGCACCTGCGCAGCCAGCTCGAACAGCAACTGATCGAAACCCTGACGGACTACCGCGGCGTCACGCTGTTTGTGACCCACAACATGGAAGAGGCGTATCGGATTTGCTCCGACCTTGTGGTTCTCTCGCAAGGACAAACCATCGCCAGCGGTCTGAAAGAGGAAATCTTCCGCCACCCGCCGAGCTTTGAAGTGGCGCGGGTGACCGGTTGCAAGAATTTTTCGCGCACCCGCCCCATTTCACCCGATATGGTCGAAGCCCTCGACTGGGGGTGCCGGCTTCGCGTCGAGCAGCCGATCGCCCGCCCCGCCGCATTCATCGGAATCCGCGCCCACCACATCGGTTTCACAGAGGGAGCGACGGGGGAAAACATACTTCCGTGCTGGCTCGTCCGCGCAAGCGAGACCCCTTTCCGCATCACTTTATACCTGAGACTTCATGCCCCGCCCGAAAGCGGCGAAGGGCACCATCTTCAAGCGGAAGTCTTCAAGGAAAAATGGATGCGGTTTAAGGACCGGCCGTTCCCCTGGATGGTCCATCTGGCTCCGGAATCTCTTTTCCTTCTTCCGGAATAGTCACTCGACGCTACAGACTTCGGGTGGGGTGATCGAGCCCGTTTCGTAAATCATTTGAAATGTCTTGTGAATTTTACGTCGAGGCTGAAGGTGCCGTTGAGATCGCGCAAGGCCACAATGGAAATATCTTTCCGAATGGAGTATTCCACCTGGATCACCTGCTGCTGGTTGGACGTCGCGTTGGTGCTGTAGGTGATGGTCAAATCATGAGACACCTGCTGTTCGATGGTGACGCGCGCGGCCGCGTTCTGGTCGGTCGCCGTGCCTGCGAGGAACGGATCCACTCGGAAGCGGCTGATGCCGAACAGGCGCTGGATGGGTCCGCCCAACTGGCTCGAGATTGCCTCGGAGAGCAGCGCTGTCGCGCCAAATCCCTGCGTCTGCGAGGAGGTGGAAGAGCGCAGCGCGGTGTCCGGTCCGGTGCTGCCCAGGGCGAGCAGCGCGATGATGTCACTCGAAGGAAGGGGCGGGTCTGAACGGTAGGCGAGGGTCAGGTGGCTGGTCGGGCCGGTGAAGGCGAGCGTGATGTCGTACTGTTGTATTCTCGTCGTCGCTTCTACGCTTAATACCGGATCCAGGCGAAATGGATTTGAGAAATTGATTTCGCCGCGGCTGATCTGGTACTTGTTGCCGCGGAAGCTCATCTCGCCGCTGAAAAGGTGGATGCTGCCGAGCAAGATCGGGTGTTGCCAGGTGCCCCGCAGGCGCAGACTGCCTTCGGTTTCCACGTGAGCGCCCGACCATTCCAACCGGGCGTTAGGGCTCGTATCCACCGCGATGTCGAACTGCAGATTGCGCAAGTAAGTGGAAGAGACCTCGCCGCGCGCGGGGCCCTGCGATGCGGTGATGAGAGTGGCCAGGTCCACGCCCTCGCTCATCAAGAGACGGTCCACTACCACACTTCCAGAAAGCGAGGCTCCCCGGGTTGTGCCGCTGAACTGCAGCGTTGCTGCGCCGAGCCAACTCAGCCCTTCCGGATAGCGGATACGGATGCGCGACGAAGTAGCCGTCACCTGATAGCGCGGTGAGCCCTCGCCGTAAACGATCGAGCCGGAAAGCGTGAGCGTGCCGCCACCGCTCTCCGCCGTCACGTCATCGAATACCAGGCGCGTGAGATCGAAAACGAATTCGCCATTGACGTGGCTCAGCCCGGCGGGGAAATCGCCATAGTGGGCGGCGGCGTCCGAGACGCGCACCCTACCGGTGATCTTCGGGCTTGAGTAGGTGCCTTGGACCCTCGCATCCACCTGAGCGGCGCCACGCCCTTCGAGGTCTGGAAAAAGACCGGACGCCAAGCGCAGGTTCACGCTGCCGGTCATGGTGAGGTTGAGCGAGCGGTCGCCCGAAAACCGGGCGGAGCCGGAAATGCGAAAATTCGTGTCCGTGCCGCGCAGGACGGCCTGCTCAATTTGCAACTCGTTGCGGCGATAGGAGAAGCGAAGCGGCCCGGAGTTTTCGAGCTTCACGAATTCGTAATCGAGAGCGACATGGGTGACATCGGCGTTCACGCGGATGGTTTCCGGCCGCGTCACCTCTCCCGAAAAAGTAAATCGGCCATCCACGCTGCTATGGCCCGTCAGAGCTTTCAAATGAAGCCCTGCTTGGATGAGCGGGTCGAGGTCCATCTGATTTACGGTGAGTTCACCGGACAAGGGATAACCATCCGCCAGACCCAGCTCCAACTGCCCCTGCAAAGTGCCCTCGGTCACGGACGAACTGAGCGCGACGCTCAAGCGGCGGCCGTCGGAGTCGAACTGGCTTGTGAAATCACCCTGAACTTCGGAGCCGACGTGCAGACCCGCCAGATGCGCGGTGCCGTGAACGACGGGCCGTAGCGCCGGGCCTTGCCCGCGGATCTGGAAGCTGAGTCGCCCGCCGATGGGAAGCCCGGCCGTCTGGATGCGCTCGAACCTCTCGAGCGGCAGATCCGCTCCGGTAAGCGCAAACTCCACCTGCCCCTCCGGCCAGCGATAGAGGAAGCTTCCGGAGACGCGGCCCGAATCCTCACTCAACTCCGCATTCGTAAGCTGGATCTGGTCGTGGTTAACCGCGAGACGAGCGCTCAACCGATCGAACGCAAAACCCCAGGCATCTATGGCGGTCAGGACGAATGTGCCGTTGATTACGGGCGCGCCCCGCGTTCCCTCGCCTTGGAAATCGCCGGTCAAGACTGCATGCACGGGAAAGTTTGTGCCGAACAAGCCTTGGACGTCGTCTAGCGGCGACTGATTGAGCCGTACCGTGAGGTTCCATTTGTCGTCCGCCTCGAAAGTCCAGTCACCGTCAAAGTGGAGTTGGAGATCGATAGCGGCCGTAGAACGCCCTCGACGCGCGGTCGCGTGTTGGAAGACGAACTCGTCGGGCGAATAATCCATTTCACCATCGATCTCATCCCAGTAGATGCGGTCGTAGCGCGCCTGCCAAGCATGCGCGTGGCCGGCAAAACTCGGGCCCGCCAACGGGCCGAGCACGCGCCCTCGCCATTCTGCGCGGCCCGCGATACGCCGGGGCTCGGCTTCCGGCCCGCGGATATAGTTGATGAAGTCGTTCCAGGGGAGCAAATCCTGCGTGCTGAAACCCACCTCAAGCGCAGAGTCATTCTTGCCGAGCGTGCCGTCGATCGTGACGCGGCTCGTCGGAGTGCTGATTTCGCTCTGCGTCAGCTCCACGATGCGGCGGTCCATCGAGTAATAGAAATCGAGGCGCCCTACGGCAGGGATGACGCCGGGATGCGCAACCGTCGGCGGCGACAGCCGCGATTCTCCGCGCGAGCTGAAATGCTTGAAGTCCTCCGTCCAGGTGTTCACCGCGTCCACATCTACAACGCCGTCCCAGTGCAGGGTGTGCACGGGCAAGCTTCGGTTATCAACGGCCGCCAGTACGGCCGCCAGGCTGGCGCCGCGCATCCTTGACTCTACCCGGAACACAAAGCCGTGGAAGTCCATGTCCAGATGGCCCTCGAGCGAGCCTCCCAGGGCACGCGCCTCGAATTTTGGAAGCGTCAAGCGTTTTTTCGCCACCTCGAATCGGCCCCAGCATTCAATGTCCTTTGCATGAAACCAGTCGTAAGGCATGGAGATTTCGCTCGCCTTGTAGTGCCCGCTCATGCCGACCTGTCCTGCGGCATAATTCCCGTCTCCGGAAAAGTCCACCTGTCCCCCGGGGGCATGCGGCTTGCGAAGAATCGTGCGCACGTCCTGCAAACTGAGGCGGCCCCGGGTATGAAAGGTCCAGTCCGGCTTGGCAAAGCTGGCCAGTTCGGCGCGCGCGTCGATTTCGGAATTGGGCAGCTTCCAGCGAAAATCGTCGAGGGAGAACGAATCGCGCGTCAGGGTGAACTTCAAATCGACGTCGGAACGAAACGGGAGGTAGCGCCGCGCCGCCACTTCCACCTGCTTCCAGCCAAGCACGCCGACGTAAAATTCCTTGCCCAGCAACGGCGAGTCGAAATCCAGGCGGAAATGGAAGTCTTGCCCTTGGACGGTCAGCGGCGCGCGCACGTCGTTATAGAGAACGCTGCCGTCATCGAGCTCCAGTTGCCTGATGCGAAGGTCGAAAAGGCGTTCGCGCCACGGACGGCTGGCGCCCTGGACCTTGGGCGCGGGGACATTGCTTTTCCCCTGCCGATCGATGCGCACCGCTACCGACGGCCGTTCCACCGTGAGTTCATTCAGCGAGATCTTGCGGCTGAAAAACGAGAGGATGTGCGCGCTCGCCCGAATGCGTTCCGCGTGAAACAGTGGCGGCAAGCCCGGGCGCTCGCTGCCATGGAGCGTGAGGTCATCCAGCTCGGCGCGAAGCCCCAGCAGGTGGAAGTGGAATGCGCCAAGCTCCACGCGCGCGCCGGTGGCCCTTTCGAGTTGCCGCATCACCCAGCCGCGCGCCCAGCGCTCGTCGAGTCCCGTGCCGACGATGATCCCGAGCGCCACCACAACCGCCAGCGCCACCAGGGCTGCCATCTTGAGCGCGCGTTTCCAGGT
This sequence comes from uncultured Acidobacteriota bacterium, assembly GCA_963781005.1. Classification (GTDB taxonomy): domain Bacteria; phylum Acidobacteriota; class Terriglobia; order Acidiferrales; family UBA7541; genus CAWADX01. Next base: position 1,745,625 of record CAWADX010000001.1, on the reverse strand, counting down.
GCGCTTCATCGGCCGGCGCCCTCCGAAGTCACGTCGATTCGAAGGCGCGCCTTCGCCTCATCCAGCCATCGCGCCGAGCGCTGGTTAATCTCTCGCTGCGTGAGCACCTCGCGGATCTGGTCTTCGACGGAATCGCGCGGCGGCACGGCTTGCCCGCGGCTTCGGAGCTGAGGCACAAGCTCATCCTGATAATAAGCATCGATTTGCTTTGGGTCGATTTGGATGGCGGTTCGGAACTTGTAGTCCAGGAAGCGCGAGAGATAGAGCTGCCGCTCGAGGATCCGGCGCGTCTCGGCTTCCGTCAAATTCAGTTCCGCCATTCGCGCACGAAGCGCTTCGGGCGACCCCGCCTGTTTCGCGAGCCGCGCGTACGCCTCGTCCACCTCGCTCGAGGACGGATGAGGGAATATCGCGTTCGCTGCTTCCGTGCGTACGATCCATTGATCCACCAGCTCGCCGATGATTTCTGCCCGGCTCTTGGCTCCGCCTTCCAGCAGCTTCTGGAAGGCCGCGAGTTCACGCACTTCACTTTCGGCAATGATGTCGTCTTCCACACTCGCCGCGATTCCGTCGATAACCTTCGCGGCGAGCGCCGGATCCTGCGCGCCGGAGCCGGTCGCCTGAATGCGATCGGCGCCCGACGCTCCGCTCAACGTGCGTGCCGGCAGCGTGAGCCAAAGCAGCAGTGCGAGGAGTCCGGCGCGTCGCATCAGAAGATCGACCCGATATTGAAGAAAAATTGGAAGTGCGGCAGGCGCGAGACCTGCGGCTGCATCGTTGTCGAATTCACGAATGAGAACTGGGCGGGGTTAAGCTGGTAACCCAGGTCGAGCCGCACCGGCCCGATCGGCGTGGCATAACGGAATCCGAAACCGACCGTGTGCGAAAAGTAGTCCAGGTTCGTCAAAGACGGCGACGTGTAGCGCAGGTCGATATGGTGGATGTCGCTGAAAACGTTGCCCGCGTCGTAGAAGAGCGCGCCACCGAGCCGGTTGCCGAGGTAAGGCAGGCGCATCGGGAAGCGCAACTCCTGGTTGAAAATAAGCAGCGCCAGGCCGCCGAGAGGAAACCCGGTGGTCGGATCGCGCGGTCCTGCCTGGTTCAAGCCGAAACCTCGCAGCGACGTGCCCCCGCCCGCGAATAGATGTTCGGCAAGCGCAATCTCGGAAGCGGTAGTGCCGGCGATGGGCTGTTCGACTCCAAATCGAACCGAGCGCGCGAACGAAAATGAGCGCGTGAGGTGATAAAACGTTGAATCTTGCATGAAAACGCGCACGAAGCTGGCGCTCGAGCCGATGGAGCGCGACGCCAAGCTCACGTCCACGGTGTCGAAGCTGCCGCGGGTGGGGTCGGCGGCGTTGTCGCGGCGATCCCGGAGGAACGTGACTCCGACTCCTGAAACCCGGGTCGGCAAGCTCAGCAGCGGTATCAGGGACGGATTGACCATCAGCGAGCCCACCAGTACGTGGCGATAGAAATAGCGGTACAGCAGCGATGAAGTTGGCGTGAGGCGCTGGGAAACCTGGAGCGACCCTTCATAACGCGTCGACGTGAACGTATTGATGTCGCGGCTTTTGTCGGCGAAGCCGATTAACTCCAGGCTGATTTTCCGGTGCGCGAAAAAGTCCGGAATTGTGTATCCCACCAACCCTCGGTATTGAAAAGTGCTCGCGCGAATCTTGAAGGAAAGCGTCTGGGCCCGCCCGCCGACGTTGGCCTTCGAGATTTCGAAGATGCCGCGCGGGCTCGCGCTGAGAAGGCCGCTGCTTGGGTTCGGTCCGGATCCAGCCAAACGCTGAACCTCGAAGCCGCCGCCGTAGCCGATCGTGTACCGCTTGCCTTCCTCCGTCATAACGATCACGGACTTGTCGGGGTCGCTTCCCTGGGGGTTTTGCGGGGCCACGGCCACGCGATTAAATATCCCCAGGTTGTAGAGTCGCTGCTGCGTTTCGATGACGTCGCTTTCACGCAGAGGCCCGCCCGGCTTCACTTGCACTTGACGGTTTACGATGCCCCGCCGCGTGTGCTCGTTGCCGGCCAGGAGCACGCGCCCCACTTCTACCCGGCTTCCCTCGCTGATTCGATAGTCGAGCCGGACGCGGTCGGGGGTGCCGGCGTCCGAAACTTGGTATTCAAACCGGGCGTTGGGGAAACCCTCGTTGTAGTAGAGAGCCAGAATGTTGTCACGGTCGCTCGCGACGCCCACTTCGGAATAGGGCTGGCCCGCGGCCGACCCGATGACACCCAGAAGGGTATCCTCGCTCAAGGACTGGTTGCCTTCGAATTTCAGTTCCGCGACGCGGGTCTGCGAGCCCTCGGTGATGTGAAACCGGACGAAGAGATCGCCTTGTTTGCCGCCGTAATTGTCCAACTCTTCGCTCGTGGTCTTGGCATCGCGAAAGCCGTTCGCAACGTAAAGGCCGGCGATGGAAGCGGCGTCATCCTGCGCCATCCGCTGGCTGAAGCGGCCCGGGGATGCTAACGAATGGGTCTGGATGCTGAGCCGGCTGGCAAGAAGCTCGGAGCTGAAATACTTGTTGCCCACAAAGGAAATGCCCACCAGACGATGCCGCCGGCCCCGGTCGATCGAGTACGTGACGACTTCCTCGCCCTCCTTGGGGCCCGTGCCGGTGGTGTACTGCACCGCGACATCGAAAAAGCCGGTGCGCTGGAAGAAATCGCGGAGATTGCGGCGGCCCTCCTGGAGAAGGTCTTCGTCCACGGCTCCCTCCGCATAGACCGGCACAAGCTTGCGCACCTGTTTGCGGCTGATCTTTGCGCCGGTAATATCGACGCGGACGCGCGGCCCCGCCGCAACGTCCATCACCAGCGGCAGGGTGTCCGATGACGGATCGTATTCTCCGCGAGAAATCGAGACGCGCGCTCCCAAATGATCCGCTGCTACAAGGAATTTCCGCAGGCGTTCCACACCGCGGTCCAGGCGGGTGGAAATGACCTCATTGCCGGGAGAAAGCTTGGAATGCTCCCGCAACTCCTCGACGTTAAATTCCGTGTGATTGCGGATTTCGATCTTGCTGATGCGCGCGCGAGGGCCCGGCACAACTCGCACCGTGACGTCCATCTGTCGTGTATCACTGTGCGGCGCGAGCGAGGTCTCGACTTTCGCTTGATACAGGCCGTCGTTACGCAGTGCTTCGTTCAGCCGGCCCAGCGCTTCTTTCAGCGTGCTCTGGCGGAAGGGCTCGCCCAGTCCCAGTCGCATCGCGGCGAGCGCCACCGATTCGTTTGGGGGACCATGCAGACCCTCGATTCTAACGAGGTTGTTAAAGAGCATCGGCTGGACGATGAAGTCGACGCTCACTCCCCCGTCGGAGCGCGTTGCTTCGGCGCGAATGTCCGCGTAATCTCCCGTGCGGTAGAGCACCCGCAGGCTTTCACGCTCTGCTTCAAGGTCAAAAGGTTTGCCGGACTCAAGCGGCAATGGAGGAATTTTCTGCTGCGGCGCTTGGCCCGAGGGATCCACGACGCGAACGGCGAGCACACGCTCGCCGTCCAGCGTTGAATCCTGTGCCTGGGCCGCAACCGCCGCGAAGAAAAGGAAGGCCGCACACAGACCGAATCCCTTCCAATGCGCCCTGGAATAGCGTCTCATTCTCCCGAAGTCAGGCAGAAGGTTAGCACAGCCTCGTTGCTTGCCAGTTTCAAAAAAGGACTCCACTTCAGATCCGGAATGGTTCGCTCCCGCGGCCCACAATAGGTATGATGAAATTCGATGGATTCGAGGTTTCACGAAAAGTATTCGCGGCAGATTCTGTTCGCCGGAATTGGCGAATCCGGTCAGCAGCGCCTGATCGAAGGGAGCGCCGTGCTGGTGGGCTGCGGCGCCTTGGGAACGGTGGTGGCCGGCTGGCTCGCGCGAGCCGGCGTGGGTTCTTTGCGCATCATCGATCGCGATTTCGTCGAAGTGTCCAATCTTCAGCGGCAGTCGCTCTTCGACGAATCCGATGCGCGAGACGCGCTTCCGAAAGCGGTGGCCGCGGAACGCAAGCTGCGCGCCATCAATTCTGACGTGCGCGTCGAAGGTGTGGTGGCCGATCTCACTTCGCGCAATGCGGCGGAGCTACTCGGGGACTTTCCTCTCATCCTGGATGGTGCCGACAATTTTGAAACGCGCCTGCTCGTGAACGATTACGCTGTTTCGTCCGGCGTGCCATGGATCTACGCGGCGGCGGTAGCGAGCTACGGCGTCACGATGACAATCCTTCCGGGCGAAACGGCGTGTCTCGCATGTCTGCTCGAAACCCAAGAAGGAAGCTCGCCTGCCGGCCTCGAAGAAACCTGCGACACAGTGGGCGTACTGAACGCGGCGGCCGGGGTGATTGCTTCGATGGAAGCGGCCGAAGCGCTGAAAATGCTGGCAGGAAGGCGTGAAGCGCTGCATCGCCGGCTGATCTCTTGCGACGTGTGGAACGGGCGCTTGCAGGGTATCCGCGTGGCGCGCAATCCGGAATGCCGGGCGTGCGGAAAACGTCGATTCGTTTATCTCGAAGGCTCCGGTCAGCCGCACGTCACGATGTGCGGGCGTGATTCGGTGCAGATTCACGAGCGCGGCCGCCGCCTGGATCTGCCTGTGCTCGGCCGGCGCCTTGGAGTCGCTGTTGCCGACGTGCGTCACAATGATTTCTTGCTGCGCTTCCGCGTGCCCCCGTATGAAATGACGGTTTTCCCCGATGGCCGCGCCATTATCAAGGGTACTCGCGACCCGGCCGTCGCCCGTTCGCTCTATGCCCGCTACATCGGTGCCTGAACGTACCGCAAGTCGAGCCGTCGAGAATGGGTTCGAAGCAGCAACCCATACCCTGCCTGCTTTGCGAACAACGGAGTAATCCGAGCGAAGATACCGCGCGAAAAAAGGCGCGGCGGCTCAGAGGCGAACTTCGCGGGCCACGCTGACGAGCTCGGTGAGTTTGCAAATCTTGGCCATGCGCGCCCAAAGGGCGCGGATTTCCGGATCTTGGTGAGCCCGCACTGCCGCCTCCTGGCTCGACCAATCGCGAATGTCGTAGTAGAGAGTCGGCTGCCGCAGGGAGCGCACCATGCGATCTGCGCCGTACTTCTTTCGGCGAACGAGCGCAAAGAGCTCCTTCGCTAAAGCCTCGAACTCCGCCTCTTTACCCGGGAAGACCTCTGCGCAGGCAATTGCGACTACCGGATCCGGCATCGCTCCCTCCTTCCGGCGAAGTCAGGCGCGCCGCTATTTCTTCGATTCGTCAGGGCGGATCACTACGTAGCGATGTTCGCCCATACCCTCGCTAACGCTGCGGACGCTGGGGGCGCCCGTCAGTTCGAGATGGATGATGCGGCGATCGCGGGGCGGCATGGGCTGGAAGCGAAAGGGCTGGTGAGTCTCGCGCACTCGTTGCGCCGCCACGCGCGCGGAAAGTTTCAGCTCCTCAACCCGCAAGCCGCAGTAGCCGCCGCAATCGAAGCGAATGTGGTCATGCCAATGGGGATCGAGTCTAAGCCAGCGCTTCGCGACGTACTCGAGGGCGACCATGAGTTCGGCATTGCGACTGAGGAGCAAATCCTGATCCGGGCCGCTGAAGTCCACCGATACTTCCGTGCCGTCGGATTCGTTTTCGCCCAGCTTCTGCACAGCGATTTCGTAACGCAGCTCCAGATGCATTTCGCGGACCGCTAGGTCGAGGAATCGTCGCAATTCCCCGAGAACGGATTCGCGGTCGAGCTGGCCGTCGCGGACGAACGGCTGCCTCATCGGCGGTCGCTCCTTGTACGGGGAGACGGGCGTGTAGCCGTGCTCATCGTTTCTTCGCCCCGCTTCCTTTGGCGGGAAGCGGCTCGGTACGGTTCAGATACCACTGCTGACCCATGCCCACAAGGTTGCTGGTGAAAATATACAGAATCAGCCCGCTCGAAAGCCGGAAGAATAGCACGCCGAACATGAGCGGCATCAGCGTCATCATTTTTTGCTGGGTCGGGTCTACCGCGGTGGTGGGAGTCATCTTCTGCATCGTGTACATCGTGATGGTCATCAGGATGGGCAGAATGTAGTAAGGATCGTGCGCGGAAAGGTCGTGGATCCAGCCGAGCCACGGCGCGTGGCGCAATTCAATCACTCCCTGAAGCATTCGGTAGAGCGACCACCAGATAGGCATCTGCAGCAACATCGGCAGGCAGCTCCCCATCGGATTGATCCCCTCCGCCCGGTAGAGCTCCATCACCTCTTCGTTCATTTTTCGTTTGCGAGGGTCACGCAACGAGTATTTCGCGTACCTCTGTTTGATGGCCTCCACCCTCGGCCCCACCCTTTGCATCTTCTGCATCGAGCGCCAACTCTTCATCTTCAAGGGAAACAGCGCTGTGTTGATGGCGAGAGTAAGAATCACGATCGCCCAGCCATAGTTGGGGACATAGTGGTGAATCCATTTCAGGATGTCGAAGAGCGGCTTGGCAATCACCCCCGTCCAGCCGAACTGCACCAGACCATCGAGCGGAGGCTGCTGCGCATTGAGCTGATCGAGGGCCTTCGGGCCCACATACACACGCAGGCTCAGCGGCGCGGCCGCGACCGAGCCGGCGGCCATTTCCGCAACCGGTTCTTTCACCGCGTTGCCGTCCACCACCACATCGCGCTCGCGACCCCAGTGCCAGAGATTGAGGCCGGGTCCATTGGGCAAGAACGCTGCGGTGAAGAATTGGTCTTCGATCCCGGCGTAACCGAGCGTGCCGGGCTGGAAGGAACGTTCACTCGGATTTCCTGAAGCGCCCAGCTTCTTGAATGGAACCACCACCAGCTTGCCGCCCAATTGGTAGAAGACGTTCACCTGCTGGGCGGCCTGATAAACCGTGGTGTCGCCGAAACCGCCGCGCCAGGCGATTGCTGCAGGCACGGGCCGGCCGTCGAGCGTCACCGAAGCCGCGAGTTCGACCAAGTAGTTCTCGGCAAACCTGAGGCGCTTCATCACCTGAAGGTGTCCATCCCCCCATTCGAATTTCACTTCGGTAGGGGCCTGAAGCGTCTTCGAACTCGGAGTGATCTGATAGAGCGCCGAGTTGACTTCGGCCTCGAGGTTCGGATCCGCGAGCGCCAAAGAGAGTGGCCAGCCACCCGCCTGCTGTGCGGCCTGCGCGTTCACCAAGTCCAGGGGATGCGGAGGTTTGCTATCGTCAAGATATTTCTTGAGCTGCCAGCTCCGCGCCACTCCTCCGCGGTTCGAAAGTTCCACGCGGTAGAGCAAGCTTTCGATAACGACGGCCTTTTCCTCGCTGGCGCGAATCGCCGTCGCGGGAAGCCCGGCGGGCGCGCTTGGCGCGGAAGACGCAGGCTGTTCTGCCGGCTGAAGTGTTGGCTGCGTCGTTTGGGTTTGGGAAGGTCGAGGTGGAGTGGGCGGTTTGTAAATCCTCCCCCAAACAAAGAGCACGACGATCGACAGCAGAAAGGCAAGGAGCGCGCGGCGTTCCGGGGATAGTTCGCTCACTGCGCAATCTCCTGTTTTTGCAAATGGACGCGCGACGTGCCGGGCTCTCGTTCCGGCACGGGGTCGTAGCCGCCGGGCGAAAACGGACGGCAGCGGGCGAGGCGTTTCACTGCGAGCCACGCACCACGCCGCGCGCCGTGGCGCTCAATCGCTTGAGCGGCGTATTGCGAGCAGGAAGGATAAAACCTGCAGGTTCCGCCATAGAACGGCGAAAGGAAAGCTTGATAGGCGCGCAGGGCGAGAAGGAGCCACCAAGCCATCGCGCCCGGATTCGCGCGACCCGAGGGCGTCACTTCTCCGGCCCTGGCGTGGCCCTGGCGCTCGGCAGCAACTGTACGAGCTCCGCCGCCATTGCTTGGAAATTCGCCGTGGCCACCGCGCGGCGCGGATGAATCACGATATCCCATCCCGGAGCAAACTCCTGGCGATGCTGGCGCAGCACTTCGCGCACGCGCCGCCGGATCCGGTTGCGCGTCACCGCGCCTCCCAGTTCCTTCTTCACGCTCATGCCGAACCGGCTGAATTCGCGACCGTTCGCGCGGCAGAACACAAGAAACAACTCGCTCGAGCGTCGCCGGCCCGCGCGATAGACCGCCTCAAACTCGCGCCGGCGCACCAGCCGGAAGACGCGGGGAAAGCTCAACGTGCGCCGTTTAGACGCGCGTAAGGTTGTGGCGTCCTTTTCTGCGGCGTTGCGCAAGGACTCTTCGCCCACCCTTGGATTTCATCCGTGCCCGAAACCCATGTTTCTTGTGGCGGCGTCGCACATGGGGTTGAAAAGTGCGTTTCGGCAATGGCGGCTCCCTCAGTCCGCCGTAGCGGACACAAACGAAACGGCTAGTGTAGTTGACCGCCCGGGACCGGTCAAGAAACGTGCGAGAACGGAATGGGAAGAGGACATCGTGAGCCTCGCGGGAACTCATCACAGGTCTGAAAGCTCCCAAGTCAACGTGAGCTGCGTTGACGCTGCTCGGGGCGTCGCCTAGAATGAAATTGGCGCTGCCAGAGTAGCCGCGCGCAGAAAACTAAATTTTCATGTTCGAAAATCTAACTGAGAAACTTCAGCGGGTCTTCAAGAACCTTCGCGGCCAAGGGAAGCTGACCGAAGAGCACCTGGACGCGGCGCTCGGCCAGATTCGCGAAGCCTTGCTCGATGGCGACGTCAACGTGGGTGTCGTGGACGAGTTGGTGGAGCATATCAGGCAGAAAGCACTTGGCGCAGAGGTGCTTCTGCAGCTTTCGCCCGACCAGCAAGTGCTGAAGATCGTCCGCGACGAGCTCGCCGACCTCCTCGGTCGCGAGGTTCGGCCGCAGTTCGCTTCGCGGCCGCCCTCGGTCTGGCTCCTGGTGGGCTTGCAAGGTTCCGGCAAGACCACGACCACCGGCAAGCTCGGAAAATGGCTCGGCGAACACGGCCACAGGCCGATTGTCGTTTCCACCGACGTCTACCGTCCCGCCGCGCGCGAGCAGCTATCTCAGGTCGCCAAAGCGACGGCCACGCCGTGCTGGCCCGCCGAAGGAACGAACAAACCGCTTGAAATCGTTCGCGGCGCGACGCGGGAAGCAAAACTTTCCGCCTACGACGTGATCCTCGTGGACACCGCCGGACGGCTGCACATTGACGACGAGCTTATGGCCGAATTGCATGAATTCAAGCGCGAGCTCGCTCCGGCGGAGATTCTGTTCGTGGCCGACGCCATGATCGGCCAGGACGCTGTGCGCTCGGCCGGCGAATTTCATCGCCGCCTGGGCCTTACCGGCGTGATCTTGACGAAACTCGATGGCGACGCTCGCGGCGGAGCCGCCCTTTCCATCCGCAAGGTGACCGGAGCGCCGATCAAGTTCGCCGGCGTAGGCGAAAAATACGACGCCATCGAGCCGTTCCATCCCGACCGCATCATTTCCCGCATCCTGGGCATGGGCGATGTTCTGACGCTGATCGAGAAGGCTGAGCAGAACATTGACGAGAAGAAGGCGCGGGAACTCCAGCGCAAAATGCGCGAGGATGATTTCACTCTCGAGGATTTTCGCGACCAGTTGCGCCAGATCCGCAAGATGGGCTCGCTCGAACAGCTCATGGGAATGCTGCCCAAAATCGGGCCGTTCGCGAAACTGCCGAAAGATGCTCAGGTGGATGAAGGCCGGCTGAAGGCCGTCGAGGCCATCATCAATTCCATGACGGCGGCCGAGCGCGCCGACCACCACTTGATCGATGGCAAGCGCCGCAAGCGCATCGCTCGCGGCAGCGGCACCTCCGTGCAGGAGGTGAACCAGGTGCTCAAACAATACGCGGACATGCGAAGGATGCTCAAGCAATACGGCGGCATGGCCAAGGGAAAGATGCGCGGTATCGGCAAGCTGGCTGGACTCTCCTGAAATCGGCCGGACCGCGCGCGGACGGCTTGTCCGAGGAATCGGCTTCACCAGCGGACATCGCGGGAACTTCGGCGTATCGGAACGCGAGCGGGTCCGCTATAATGCTCCGTCAGTCCAAATTAGGAGGATTCGCCGAGTGTTGGCAATTCGTCTGGCCCGTATCGGGAAGAAAAAGAGGGCCTTCTACCGCATCGTGGTGATGGAAAAGACGCGTCCGCGCAACGGCCGCTTTGTAGAAATTGTGGGAACCTACGACCCCCTCAAGAAACCGGCAGAAATCAAGCTGAACTCCGAGCGCATCAAATACTGGCTCGGATGTGGAGCCCAGCCCAGCGAGACGGTCCGCAGCTTCTTGCGCAACCAAAAGCCTGCGTGAAGCGTCGAAATCCACAGCAAGCCGTTGTCAAGAGCTTTGTTCCGAGCTCCGGTGCCTATTCCCGCTGAGCCTGGCGTGCTGTGGAGGTTGCTGCCGTGAAAGATCTCGTTGAAGAGATAGCGAAAGCACTCGTAGATCGTCCTGAGCAGGTGTCTGTTCGCGCCGTCGAAGGAGAACAGGTAACCGTCCTGGAATTGCGCGTGGCCCCTGATGACCTGGGCAAAGTGATCGGTCGGCAGGGCCGCACCGCAAAGTCCATCCGAACGATTTTGGGCGCGGCGGGCATGAAACTCAAGAAACGGTTTACTCTCGAAATCCTCGAGTAGTGAACGGCGAGAACCCTACCGGTGTCACACTGGCGCGGATCCTGCGTCCGCGGGGCCGGCGGGGAGAAGTGGCTGCACAAATCCTCACGGATTTCCCCGAACGCCTGGTAGCCCTGACCTCTGCCCATCTCTGGGATGGCTCGACCGCGCCGCGCAGAGCCGTCATCCGTTCCTGTTGGCTGCACAAAAACCAGGTCATCTTCCATTTTGAAGGCTCGAATTCGATTACGGACGCCGAACATCTGGTGGGCCTGGAAGTGCAGATTCCACTCGCTGAGCGCATGCCGCTGCCTCCGGGGCGCTACTACATCACGGATTTGATCGGATGCGAGGTGTGCGAGCCCGGCAACTCGCGGCTCGGAACCGTCCGCGATGTCCAGCTCACCGGCGAACAGACGTCGGGGACGCCGCTGCTTGTCGTGGACAGCCCTTCGGGCGAGTTGTTGATTCCACTCGCCCAAGAGATTTGCGTGGCGATCGATATCCCCGCGCGCCTGATTGAAGTCCGCCTTCCCGAGGGCCTCCGAGAGCTGAACCAAGCCTGATGGACTGGCGTCGTGAGAAATGAACCGGACAACAGCGTGCCGGGCCCTGGCATGACGTCCGAGTCCGCCAGCCGATTGCATCGCTTGACACTCCGGTGGCAGCACGATGCGATAATATGGGCGACGCGTCATGCGCTTCGACATCGTCACAATCTTTCCTGAATTTTTCGGCGGGCCGTTCGATTACGGCATCGTGCGACGCGCACGCGACGCGAGCCTCGTGGAAGTGGCCGTGCATGATCTTCGCCAGTTCACCCACGACCGCCATCTCACGGTGGACGACCGTCCGTTCGGCGGCGGCGAAGGAATGGTGTTGAAACCTGAGCCGCTGTTCGAAGCGGTTGAATGCTTGCTCGGCGGCCCGTCGAGCGCATGGCCACCCCGCACCGCGGTTGTCCTGCTCTCCGCTGCGGGAAAGCTTTTCCGCCAGGAAGCGGCGCGACGCTTTGCGGGACTCGAACGCATGGTGCTCCTTTGTGGCCGCTACGAGGGCGTGGACGAGCGAGTGGCCCAGCATCTCGCCACCGAGGAACTCTCCGTCGGCGATTTTGTTCTTTCGGGCGGCGAGCTGCCCGCCGCCATGGTCTTGGACGCTGCGACGCGGCTGATCCCTGGCGCGCTCGGCAACGAGGATTCCTCCGTGAATGAATCCTTCAGCGTTGAATCGGGCGATCGGCCGGCGCGAGCAAACGATCCCGCGCCCCAGGCCGAGTTCCCGGCTTCTCACGGGCATCCGGCATTCGGGATACTCGACTATCCCCATTACACTCGCCCACAGGCTTTTCGTAGCTGGGAAGTGCCGCAAGTCTTGATGAGCGGAAATCACGAGCACATCCGCCGATGGCGCCGCCAAATGGCATTGGAAAAAACGCTGCGAAACCGCCCAGAACTGCTCCAGGGCGCTTCGCTAAGCGAAGAAGACCTGCGGATTCTAGGGCAGTTGCAAGAACGAGCGAAAGCCGGATCGTAATTCTGGAAAAATCCCGGGTTTCCGCTATAATGTGCGTTTGTCTCTCGAGTGCTGGCCCCTCCAAGCGGGTCTGCCGGGAATACAAACTATGAATCGTCTCGTCGCCAAAGCACAGGAGGTTCAACTCCGCAAGGACCTCCCGGAGTTCCGCCCCGGGGATACGGTGCGCGTCCATGTAAAGCTCAAGGAAGCGGAAGGCGAAAAGGAGCGCATCCAGCCGTTCGAGGGAGTGGTGATCAGCCGACGTGGGCGGCTGGCCTCGGCCAGTTTCACGGTGCGGCGCGTCAGCTTTGGCATCGGCGTAGAACGCATTTTCCCGGTGCATTCACCCACCATCAGCTCGATTCAAGTGATCCGCCAGGGAAGCGTGCGCCGCGCCAAGCTGTACTACCTCCGCGGGCGCAAAGGCAAGGCGGCGCGCATCAAGCGCGTCGAGCGCGTGGAGCACGCCGAGCCTGTGGGCGCGAAGGAATCTTCCGAATAAACCCCGGCGGCGTGCGGGGCATCTCCCTCCGTTTGATTCGTTGCGTCTTTGAGCCCAGTCTCGATCGGAATCCGGCGCCGACTGAATTTCAGCGTCTTACCCTTTCGAGCCGACTGTGAAACGGTCGCACCTCCTGCACAAAACCTCGTGATAGAATCCGCGGCCATGGGACGGCTTTGCTGCGCACGATACGAACGTGCGGCGCGCCAAAGCGGCTGGCAGCGCATCGCCGGCCTCGATGAAGCGGGCCGTGGGTCGCTGTTTGGCCCGGTAGTGGCCGCAGCCGTCTTGCTGAACCCGCGTCGCCGCATCGTCGGCCTGGACGATTCAAAAAAACTCAGCGCGGCGCGGCGCGAGGAGCTGGCCGATCGCATTCGCCGTCACGCCCTGGCCTGGGCCGTCGTCGAAATAGACGCGAGCCGCATCGATGCCTGGAACATTTACCAGGCCAGTCGCCAGGCCATGACGGCTGCGGTGCTGCGTCTTTTCCCGCTGCCCGATTATCTGTTGCTCGATGCCATCGAGATCGATCTGCCGATCGAGCAAAAGGCGCTCATCCATGGCGACGCGCGGTCGGTCTCCATTGCGGCGGCTTCGATCCTGGCGAAGGTGGAAAGGGACCGATTGATGGACCAATGGGATCAGGTCTATCCCCAGTACGGGCTGGCTCACAACCGTGGCTATTGCACGCCGGATCATCTGGAGGCGCTCCGCGCTTTCGGCCCAACGCCGCTGCATCGTTTTTCCTATGCGCCTGTTCGCGAGGCTATGTGCTGGGCCACCGGCGCCAAGCAAGAAGCCTTGCCGCTGGCCGCTGCTCAACCCACATCTCCGGCGGACTAATTCCCCCTGGCGCGGGCTCTCCCATCAAAATTCTGCTGTTATCCCTTACAAACGTCCGCGCTTCGTCGCGTTGACCCGTCTTTTTCGCGTGTGCTACCGTAAGTTCGGTTCTGCTCGGCCCGCGTTCTCGCCGACTCAAACGCACTCGGTGGGGCAGCGGCTCTGAGATTACGGGGATCTCTAGATGGCCTTTACCAAGAGCAAATCCATCGAATCCGCACTCAAGGCCATGAGCCAGGGGAAAATCGCGAACGCCATCGGCGAGTACCAAAAGATTCTCCGTTCCGACCCCGCCGATCAAGTGACCCTGATGACCCTTGGGGATCTGTTTGTCCGCCAGGGGGAGACAAGGCAGGCGATCGATTGCTTTGAGAAGCTGGCCCAGCTTTATCTTGCCGAAGGTTTCAACAGCAAAGCCATCGCCATCTACAAGAAGATTGGCAAGCTCAGCCCGGCGGAGACCGGCCCAGTCGAGCGGCTCGCCGAACTCTACGTGCAGCAGGGGGTAATGAGTGAGGCTCGACCGATTTTCCTCCAACTCGCAGAGACTCACTGGAAGGCGGGACGCGGGCCGCAGGCGGTCGAAACTTTGCACCGGCTGCTGGAGGTCGAGCCCGAAAACCTGCGCGTGCAGACGAGGCTCATCGAACTCCACCAAGCCCTGGGCGAAAAGAAAGAGGCCGCTCACATCCTTTTCGAGCACACGCGGCGACTCAGCGAACGAGGGGATCTGCTTGAAGCGCAGAAACAGGTGGACCGCGCCCTTGAATTGGACGACGGGAATGTCGCCGGGATTCTGCTGAAAGCGCAGGTCCTGGCTGCCGGCGGCCATTCGGAATCCGCCATCGCCCTGCTCGACAAATTGCCGGACGCGGGGGCGGGAGGCGAAGTCACTTCCGAGCTGGTTGATTTCTGCCTGAAGAGCGGAAAGCTCACGCACGCTGTTGACTTGGCCCGGAATGCGTTCGCGGCTAACCCTCGCACGTACGCGCTCGCTCACAAGGTGGCGATGGCGCTTCTTGAAAGCGGAGAAGCTGATGAGGCGCTTTCCCTGCTCCGGGAGATTCGCGAAGCCATGACCGAAGCCGGCGACCACGAACAGCTCGGTCAGACGCTCGCGACTGCGGCCGACCGCCTACCCAATCGGCTCGAGCCCATCGAGTGGCAGGTGAGCCTGTATCGGCGGATGAACGACTCGCTCCGGCTTCCCGATGCTCTGCGAAAGCTCGCTGACGCCTGCACCGCCGTGGGCGAATGGGAGCGAGCGGAATCGCTGCTGACGGAGCTGATCGAGCGCGACCCTGGAAACGAAGAGCTCGTTGCGCGATTGAATCAGGTGCTCGTGAAGGAAGGTCGCGAGCCGCTGGCGGCCGCTGAACGGAGATCGCTGAAGGCTGAGACTGCCGTGCAAGTGGCAACCGAGCCGATCCCGGAGCCCTTGCTCGATGAAGAAACGCAGCGCTATGTTTCCCAGGCGCTCACCGATGTGGACTTATTCGCCAGCTACGGCCTGACGCAGAAGGCCGTGCAATTGCTCGAAAACATCCTCCGACGCGCGCCACACCACATCCCCACTCTGGAACGTCTCCTGGATCTCTACATTGGAGCGGGTAACGATCGCCGCACCGCGGAGTTGGCTGCCCAGCTTGAACAATTGCATGAGCGCCGCGGCGACCTGCTCAGCGCCGAACGCTTCGGCGAGCTGCGCCGGCGTTTTCAAAGGGCCGCTGGTCTGACCGATGATGAGTTGGCGGAAGCAGCGCCCGTCCAGCCGACCGAGTTCGGCGTTGCGCCTGACGTGGCCGAACCACTCGACGAGCCGCTTGAAGCAACACCTGAGGCAGCATCCCGGCTAACCTCCCAAGAATATCCGGAAACAGTTGACGCGGCACTGCCCACCGATGTTGCGCCAGCCTCGCCGGAATCGGCCCCGCCCCTACAGGAGGCCTCATCTCCAGCCGCCTCTGGCACCGGAGCATCCGGCGGCGAAGTGGACCTCTCTGAAGACTGGGTTGCCCTGTCGCGAGAAATGATCGCGCCACCGAGCCCGCCTCAAAGTGCCGATGCGCCATTGGCGCCGGAACCCGCGCCGAGTAGTGCAGCAGAATTCGAGCTGGAGTTAGTGCCTTTGTCTTCGCCGAAGGATGCCAACGCCTCGATGTCCACCGAGGAATTTATGAAAGAGCTGACGGCGGAGGTGGCAGACCTCCAGCCGGTGGAAGCGGCGGCCGAGCCGCCCCCAATAGCGCAGCCGGCCGTGGCAAAGGGGGCGGAAAAGCCGGAAAGCGTCGATCACTTGCGCGAAGTCTTTCAGGAATTTCGCAGCGAACTCGACGAGATGACTGGGGAAGACGAAGACCTCGAAACCCACTACAATCTGGGCGTCGCCTACCGCGAAATGGGTTTACTGGATGAAGCCATCGGTGAATTTCAGAAAGTCGCCAAGGCCGTACAGGATGGCCGCCCTTTCCGTTATGCCATGCAGTGCTCGACGTTGCTGGGCCTCACGTTCATGGCGAAAGACGAACCGAAGATCGCCACGCTGTGGTACCAGCGCGCGCTCGAAACCCCGGGACTCGACCAGGAATCTATCCTCGCATTGCGCTATGATCTGGGAGTGGCACAGGAGCTAGCCAAAGACAGCGGAGCCGCGCTGGAGAGTTTTCGCCAGGTCTACGCGATGAACATCGATTATCGTGATGTAGCTGAGCGCATCGCCGCCCTCGTGAAGCGCTGACCTCGCGATGAACCGTGTCCTCCGCGTCCTGCTGCTCCTGCTGTGGCTGGTGATGGGGTACGTGCTGATTCTGGTCCCCTGGTCCAGCCTGTGGGAGAGCAATTTCTTCCTGAACAGATATCCGGTGCTGATCCCGATTTTATTGAACCCCTATCTGCGCGGCGCCATTTCGGGCTTGGGCTTGATTGACGCCTTCTTGGCCGCCGACGCCTTTCGTCGCCGTTCATCCGCCGTTGCGACTCGAACCTAAATCGAAAATCCTGTGCTACGTGACCGACCGCAAGGCGCTCCGGCGGGACGCCGGCGGAGCCGATCTGCTCGAGCCCATCCGCAGCGCTGCCGCCGCCGGCGTGGGCTGGATTCAAATCCGGGAAAAGGATCTGCCGGCGCAGGCGCTCCTGGAGCTGACGCGGGCGTCTCTTTCCGCTTGTGGCGATCGCACTCGAATTCTGGTCAACGACCGGCTGGACGTGGCCCTCGCCGCCGGGGCCGCCGGCGTTCACTTGGGACGGGAATCGGCGCCCGCAGGCGAGGTGAAACGCTGGTGCTTGGCAGGCCACGCCCCGCCGGGCTTCGTGCACGGGGTCTCCTGCCATCACCACTCCGAGGCGGTTGAGGCCGAACGCTCGGGGGCCGACTATATTTTCTTCGGGCCGGTTTTTGAAACGCCTTCAAAGCTCCACCATGGCTCGCCGCAGGGCATCGGGATGTTGACCGAAGTGTGCCGGAGCGTTTGCATCCCGGTGATCGCCATCGGCGGCATCACCACAGAAAATGCAAAGGATTGTTTTCAATCCGGCGTCGCGGGGATCGCCGCCATCCGGCTGTTTCAGCAGGCGGGAGACCTCGCCGCCGTGGTCTCCAGCCTCCGCAAGCTCAACTGAAGATTCTTGGCGACAGTGGATCGAGCGAGTGGATGAAGTTTTTTTCGCGAAAAACCAGGATAAGCATCGCACTGGTTTCAAGCGCCGAGCCAGCGCCCCACCGGCTGCCACCCCTCGATGTGGTCGCATACCACCTTGATGGTGGCGGTGATGGGAATGGCCAGCAGCAGCCCGGCACCACCCCACATCCATCCCCAGAACAGCAGGGCCATCGTCACCGCCAGCGCGTTCAGCCGGACTCGCCGGCCTACCAATGCCGGGAACAACACGTTTGCCGCGACGACGTGTAAGAAGGCCAATGCGACGAACATTCCCACGAAAGGTGCAAACGTATGGAACTGCCTGAGCCCGATCAGAAGCGGCGGCAGCAGGGAGAGCACCACTCCCAAGTACGGAACCAGGTTCAGCATGCCGGAGGCCAGAGCCGTCAAGAACGGATAATCGAGGCCCATCAGCCAGAAGAAAACCCAGCTCGCCAGCACCAAGACGGCTCCCACGAGCAGCGTTCCCACCACGAAGCCGCGAAGCACTGCGCTTACTTCGTCCAGCGTGTGCTTCACCTGCGTTCGCTCGGTCGAGGAGAAAAGCTGCATCGTCGCGTGCCAGACTTCGCGTTTCGCCGCCAGCATGAAGAAGATCAAGAAGGGCACGAAGGTTGCTGCCACCAGCGCAGAGTAAACGGATCCCAGCCGGCTGAACAGAGCGGTGCGCACGGGATGCGGCTCGGTGACTTCGAAAACGTGCTGGTCACTGCGGGTTTCCGGAGCAAGTTCGGAAGCTCGTTCTTCTATCCTTTCCACTTTTCTCTCGAAGATGCCGACGGCCTGTCGCAGCGGCTCGCGATACTTGGGCCAATCGACGCCGAACTGGTCCACTCGATCCACCAATGCGTAGCCCACCGTGGCGAGCACCGCCAGCGCCACCAACAGGACCAGGAAAGATCCCAGCACGCGAGGGACGTGCCAGTTCTCGAGCCAAACCACGACCGGATCGAGGAAATACGCCAGCAGGATGGCCACCAGCAGCGTAGCGAGCACGCTCGAGGCCCAGTAGCAAAAGGCGATCACGATTCCGGCCGCGATGATGCGCTGGCTTAGCGTTCCCGGAGACGCGACCCTTACATCCTCTTGAGACATAGATGCGCCTTGCGGTAAGCACTCACCGGGCTAAGATACCACACACATTGCGCGCACGTGCCGGATGCAAGGAAGTGTTGTCCCCGCTGCGAGGCTCGCTTGCCGCGCCTGCCGTCACTACGTTAACGTAAGGGACGATGTTGGCTGTGATCACGCTCCCCTGGGATCGCGTGGCGCGACTCAATCTGCGTGCCGCGGTCGATATCGTCATCATCGCGGTCATAATTTATTACCTGCTGAATCTGCTGAAGGGCACGCGCGCGGTGCAAATGGGGGCTGCCATTGTACTGCTGGTGCTGTTCTATTACGGAGCGCGATGGGCGCGCCTCGAGATGGTCGAGTGGCTGCTGACTACGCTCCTGCCGTATTTTGCCATCGCCCTCATCATTCTCTTCCAGCCGGAGATCCGCCGGGCGCTATCGCGACTCGGTCACAATCCGTTCTGGCGTCGCCTTTCCTCTTTCGAGCCGGCCGGGGGTTACGACGACCTCGTGCTGGCGGCGAGTTACTTTTCACAAAATCGTATCGGCGCGCTCATCGTCATCGAGCGCGATGTCGGCCTGAAGACGTACATTGAGAGCGGGATCCGCCTCGATGCAGAACTGAGCTACGACCTGCTCCTCTCTGTCTTTCACGCGGGCTCTCCCTTGCATGACGGTGCAGCCATCATCCAGGGCTCGCGCATCGCCGCAGCCGCATGTTTTCTTCCCCTGTCGCTCAGCCAGGCAATTTCAAGCCAGCTCGGCACGCGCCACCGCGCCGCCATCGGCGTCACCGAAGAAAGCGACGCGGTCACCCTGGTAGTTTCCGAGCAAACTACCCATATCTCGCTTGCCACTGGCGGGACCATCGAAATGGACTTGACGCCCGAGCGCCTTTCGGAGCGCCTCGCCGATCTCTTTGGGCGTTTTGGGGGGACCGTCGCGTTGCCTTCGCCGCCTCCAGGCGCCGCCACGGCAGCAGCGCAGAAATAATCATGCGATTCCTTCGCGAGTGGATTCTGCACAACTGGAGCTTGAAGCTTCTGTCGCTGCTGATTTCTCTTTTTCTCTGGGTCACTTACATGACCGAGCCCGTCGCAGAGGTGGGTTATATGGTTCCGATCGAATTCCTGAATGTTCCGCCGCGTCTCGAACTTGCAGGTGACGTCCCCACGCAGGTGCACGTCCGCGTGCGCGGCCGCTCGGCTCTACTGCGTCGGCTTGCTCGGGCAGACCTGGGCATCACCGTGGACCTCGCCGGCAAACAAGCGGGCGACCAGGATATTCAAATAACGCCGCAGGATGTGGACGCCCCCTACGGCGCCCGAGTGGTCAGCATCATGCCGGCCGATCTGCACGTGCGCCTTGTGCCGCGCCACGCCTCGCCCTGATCGCGGTTAAGTCGAGTATCGGTTCGGTGACCCCTCCGACCTCGGCCGGCGGCGCCGGCAGACGACGTGGTAAAATCTCTCGCCTTGCACCACGATGTGGCAAGCTGAAATCTTGATCTCCAAGAAACTCTTCGGCACGGATGGCATCCGGGGAATTCCCGGAGAATTCCCTCTGGATGACGCAACGCTGGGTAGCGTCGGCGGCGCGCTCGGAGACTACCTGCGCGGCCAGAACGACCGGCCGCGCGTGCTGATCGGTATGGATACGCGCGAATCCGGGCCGCAGATCGCCGAACGCATTGCTCTCGGCCTCGAGGCCGCTCGAGCCCAGCCCGTCTTCGCCGGCGTGTTGACGACCCCGGGGGTCGCCTGGCTGGTGCTTCACAAGCATTTTGCGGCCGGCGTGGTGATTTCGGCCTCGCACAATCCCTATCACGACAACGGCGTCAAGCTGATTTCGACAAGTGGAATGAAGTTTCCCGATGCCGTCGAGGCTGAAATCGAGCAACGCATGGAAACGCGCGCGCCACTCGACGCGGGTCCCCCTCCACGGCTCGTCGCCGATCCGCGGCTTCATGACGAATACCTCGACGGCCTCCGTCGAGCGGTGATCCCCGGGGCCAGCTTCGTGGGCATGAAGATTGTCCTCGATTGCGCGAATGGTGCTTCGAGCCGGCTCGCCCCGAAGCTTTTCCGCTCGCTTGGCGCCGAGGTCGTGACCCTGCACGACCGGCCCGACGGCCGCAACATCAACGCCGACTGCGGTTCGCTTTACCCCGAACCCATGCAGAAAAAAGTGCTCGAAGTCGGTGCCGCGTTCGGCGTGGCCTTTGATGGCGATGCCGACCGGGCCATCTTCGCCAGCGCCTCGGGAAAGCTGGTAGACGGTGACGGCGTTTTACTGGCCGCGGGACGCTATCTGAAATCAAGCGGAAAATTGAAGGGCACAACCATTGTTTCAACGACGATGGCCAACCTGGGGCTCGAGCTCGCGCTCCGCCGAGAAGGATTGCAGTTGGCTCGAGTGCCGGTCGGCGACCGTTACGTCCTCGAAGAGATGCTGCGCATCGAGGCCAACCTGGGCGGTGAGCAATCCGGCCACATCCTCTTCCTCGACGACGCCCCCACCGGCGACGGCATGCTGACTGCTTTGAAGATTGCTTCCCTGGTTTCGCTCGAGGGGCCGCTCGATGATCTGGTCCGCGATCTCAAGGTTTTCCCACAGACCATTGTCAACGTAAAGGTGCGCGAGAAGCCTCCCCTCGACTCGCTCCCCGAAGTCGCACAGGAGCTTAAGGCCGCCGAGCGCGCCCTGGCAAATTCCGGCCGCGTCGTCCTGCGCTATTCCGGTACCGAACCCCTCGTACGCGTCATGGTCGAGGCGGAACGCGAAGAGGACGTCCGCCGCTGGGCTGACACCCTCGCCGCCGCCGTTCGCTCCTCGATCGGCCTGTAGCGGCCTTCGGGTCACCTGCTAGCTGTCTCCCAAAGACTGTAGAAGAATGCATATCGGTTCTGAGAAATTGTAGGCAAACAATGTGCGTACGGCGCATCCGGGTGCAGTCATTTCGCTAAGTCCCGCGCGGCGAATCGCCTGGAAGGCCTTGACAAACGTGAATTGATGGCACGAGGCGTGCTACATACCTCTTCGGCTGTCTCTTTATCCCGGGGTGGACCGGTCTCGCCGCGCCGAGGCCGGTATCTAGGGGGTAGAGCACGGGGGTTCCGTCATCGGAGCCCCCTTCTTTTTTTGAGCTAGTCCTTCAGCCTGCCGGCCAGCCTGATACGCCGCACTCTTCACAGACCAACTCGATTTTCCCCAACCAGCCCAAAATCTCGCCGATTCCGGGCAAACCTTCCTCATGGGAAGCCCCCCAGCGCACATAGAGCTCGCCATAGCGGTCGGCGACGAAGACGCCGAGGCGCTCCCTCAGCGAAAAAGCGTCTTCGCCGAGATAGGCGCGCGCGGAGCGACCGCTAACGTCCGCCCCGGCGATGATGCGAGCGGAGAGCGAATACTCGATCGTCGCTGGCGGTGGCTCGGGAAAGACGGCGAGCACGACCGCCTCGAGAGCTTCCATATCTCCGGCCCGGGCGTCGAGGCGTGCCAGGAAATCCGCGCAAGGCTGGCAGTCCGCATGAAGAAACGCGATCACCAAGTTTCTCTTTTGCTTGAAGTCCCACGCTTGCAAGATTCTGCCGCTGGGTGTGCGCAGGGTGAGTGGCGGAATCACTTCCCGCGGGCGGAGCATAACGCGATCCTATCACTGTAATCCGGCATTCCCGAATAGGCGACCGCGCGAAGCTGCGCCGAGGGGTTCTACGAAAAAATGGCCCCAAAATCTCGGTGGAGCTACGGAATTAGCTGCAGCCGGAAGTGCTGCCGCAGTTCGAGCATTTGTAGCAACCGCCATTCGGCGTCATGAGCATGCCGCAGTCGGGACACGAAGGCGCGTCATCCGTAGTGGTCCGCACCCGCGTTACTGCTTCGGCGGCCCGGGCGGGCGGCGATTTCTCGGCAGCGGTGGCCGCCGGCGGCTCCGCGATGGGAGCCGCCATTTCGTCGTTTTCGCTCGGTTGCAGCTTCAGGTAGTTGGGCGAGATGAACTTTCCGCCTAGCCAGCGCGCGATGTAATCCAGCACGGAGCTCGCGAAGCGAATCTCGGGGTTCGGAGTAATCCCCGAGGGCTCAAAACGCGTATTGATCAGCTTGTCCACCAGGGCTTTCAACGGCACACCGTACTGTAGGCCGATCGAAACCGAAAGCGCGAAGCCGTCCATGAAACCGGAAAGCGTCGAGCCTTCTTTGGCCATCTTGATGAAGATCTCGCCGGGCGTTCCATCGTCGTACATTCCCACGGTGATGTAACCCTCGTGACCTGCGAGGGAGAACTTATGCGTGAGGGACTTGCGTTCGGCCGGCAGCTTGCGGCGTTGCGCGCGGACAAACAGTTCCTGCTGCTGCGGTTCGGGCGCTGCCTCCTTGGCACTGGAGCTTCCGCCGGCTGCCGAAAGCGGCTGGGAGCGCTTCGAATTGTCGCGATAAATGGCCACTGCCTTGGTTCCTAGCTTCCAGGACTCGATGTAGGCCTCGATGATGTCTTCGACCGTGGATTCCTCAGGCATATTGATCGTCTTGCTGATGGCTCCGGAAAGGAATGGCTGCGCCGCGGCCATCATGCACAGGTGGCCGCGCCAGGAAATCGATCGGCCGCCACCGAGGGGCGCGAGCGAGCAATCGAAAACGGGCAAGTGCTCCGGCTTCAGGCCTGGCGCGCCTTCGATCGTGCCGTTGTGGTCGATGAAGTCCACAATCAGCGATACTTCCTCGGGCGGATAGCCAAGGCCCATCAACGCCTGGGGCACCGTATTGTTGACGATTTTGATGACGCCGCCGCCCACCAGCCGCTTCTGCTTCACCAGCGCCAGGTCCGGCTCGATTCCCGTGGTGTCGCAATCCATCATGAAACCAATTGTGCCCGTGGGCGCGAGTACCGTGGCTTGTGAGTTTCGGTAGCCGAATTTTTCGCCGTTTTCGAGCGCATCATCCCAGACTTCCTGGGCCGCGCGCAGCAGCGACGACTGCACGTTTTCTTCCTTGATGGGGCGCACCGAATCGCGGTGCATCCGGATGACATCGAGCATGGCTTCGCGGTTCTGCGCGTAGCCCACAAACGGTCCCATGCGCTCGGCGATCTTCGAGGATTGGTGATAGGCCTCACCGGTCATCAGGGCGGTAATGGCCCCGCAGATGTCGCGCCCCGCTTCGGAATCGTATGGCACGGCCAGCGACATCAATAGCGCCCCGAGGTTGGCGTAGCCCAGACCCAGCGGCCGATAATCGTGCGAGTTCTGAGCGATCTTAGGCGTGGGATAGCTGGCGTTATCCACCAGGATTTCCTGCGCGGTGATGGTCACGTCCACGGCGTGGCGGAAGGCTTCTACGTCAAACTGGCCGCTGGGCCCCAGGAATTTCATCAGATTCAGCGAGGCTAGGTTGCAAGCCGTGTCGTCGAGAAACATGTATTCCGAGCAGGGGTTCGAAGCGTAGATGCGGTCGGTGACTTTGCAGGTGTGCCAACGATTGATCGTCGTATCGAACTGCATTCCGGGATCGCCGCAATGCCAGGCCGAATCGGCCATACGACGCAGGAGTTCGCGGGCGCCGTGGCGGTCCACCGGCTGACCGTCGTTGACGTTTCGGGTCCACCAGTCGCGATCGTCCTCCGCTGCCTGCATGAATTCGTCGGTCACGCGCACGGAATGGTTGGCGTTCTGGAAGAAAACTGAGCCGTAGGCTTCGCCGTCGATCGCCGACTCGTAGCCCTGCTCGATCAAGACGTGCGCCTTGTGCTCTTCTTTGACCTTCGAGTCGATGAACTCCAGGATGTCCGGATGGTCCACGTTCAGGATCACCATCTTGGCCGCTCGACGCGTTTTGCCTCCGCTCTTGATGACCCCGGCAAAGGCGTCGAATCCTTTCATGAAGCTGACCGGCCCGGAAGCGATCCCGCCGCCCGAAAGGGTTTCCCGGCTCCCGCGCAGGCTCGAAAAGTTCGTGCCGGTGCCCGAACCCCACTTGAATAGCATGCCTTCCGTCTTCGCCAGGTTCATGATCGATTCCATGTTGTCCTGGATGGAGTTGATGAAGCAGGCAGAGCACTGCGGCTTGGGCTGAACGCCGACGTTGAACCAAACCGGGGAATTGAAGGCCATTTTTTGGTTGAGCAGCAGATGCGCCAGCTCGTCGCGAAAGGCGTCGCGCGACTCGTTGGAGGCAAAGTAGCCGCCTTTCTCGCCCCAGCCCACAATCGTACCCACCACCCGGCCGATCAACTGCCGCACCGAGCCTTCACGCTCGCGGGTATGGATCTTGCCGTGGAAGTATTTCGAGGCCACGATGTTTGTGGCCGTTTGCGACCAGGACTTCGGCACCTCGACGCCTTCCTGACGGAAGATCGTCTGCCCCTTCTCATTTCCGATCAGTGCGGTGCGCTTCTCCCATTCCACGGAGTCAAAAGGGGACACCTTTCCTTCGGTAAAAAAGCGCCGGAATTCCAGGCCGCTCGTGCGATGGGCCTGCTGCTCCCCTTGCTTGCTGTTCAACGCCATTCTCGTCTCGGCCATTTCTGCCTCCGCGCGGCAGTCCTGCCGTCAAGTTTTTACCGGGAGAGGCGAAACGGGAACACCTCGACTGCATTATACTCCCGCGCGCCCTACCCGGGTTATTACGGCAGTGGGGGTGGGACCACCGCCCGAATCAGAGGAAAGGGGCCCGACGCTTCGGCAACATGTCAAAGTGAGAAATCACAACCGACCTAGAAACCAACCGGGAGCCGAAAAAAATGACGAAACTTCTCCCCTCCGTTATCCCGACGGGAATCGAGCGGCGGAGCCGCTCCTCTCTGTTTCGGCTAAACCCGGGCTGCCGTCGTGGTTCCCCGCCTCCACTCGCTCGAAGAATCCGAACCACGGTCCCCCGAATCTGGGGCCGGAGTATGTACGCGGCGGGTAAAACATGTCAAGAAGAAATCGCAGAAAAAACTCAAAATGTTGTTGTCAGTTGCCCAAAGTGTCCACTTATAGTGGTCGAGTTCCCGCTGGAGTTTTCGGAAGAGTGCCCTGCGACCCTTCCGATCTCGAAAATCGCGGCACGACCCCTCCCATGCATCGAACATCGATGGAAAACCCAGTCCTGGGACAAAGAGAGCCCATTTAGTGAAAGCGTCGCGCCCCATCAAGAGCAAGCGTCGGAATCGCGGTCGGCCTCAGGTAACTGAGAGCTTGCCCGTAACGCTACCCCCTATTTCCCTTTGCAGATAAACATTTAGAATAGCTCGGTGGCGATAGCAATCGATATCGATGGCTTGACCAAGGACTACCCCTACGGCTTCTGGCGCAAGCGTCTGCGCCGCGTTCTGGATGGTCTGACGCTACGCGTGGACGAGGGCGAGGTCTTTGGGTTCCTCGGGCCGAACGGAGCCGGCAAGACAACCACGTTGAAGCTTCTAATGAGTCTGACCTTTCCCACTTCAGGCACGGCGCGGATCTTGGGACATGAAATCAGTGACGTTCGAATGCACCGGCAGATCGGCTTTCTGCCCGAACAGCCCTACTTTTACGATTATCTGACGGGACGAGAGCTGCTCGATTATTTTGCGCGCTTTTTCGGCTACGGCTCAGGCGAACGACGGCAGCGCGTGGATCGCTTCCTCGCGCGCGTGGGACTCGAGGATGCGGGGAACATCCAACTCCGCAAGTACTCGAAAGGGATGCTGCAACGCGTGGGCATCGCTCAGGCCATCCTGCACGATCCCCAAGTTGTTTTTCTGGACGAGCCCATGTCCGGCCTCGATCCCGTCGGGCGTCGCGAAGTTCGGGACATCATCCTGGACTTGAAACGGCAGGGTCGCACGATTTTCTTCTCCACGCACATCCTTTCAGACGCAGAAATGCTGTGCGATCGGGTCGCCGTCATCGTGAGTGGGAAGCTGCAGGGAGTCGGCTCGCCCAAGGAAATTGTCGCCGTCGAAGTGCGCGGCCTTGAGATCCTCTTCGAGCTGCCCGCCGGCCGCGATATTCCCGCGGCCTTTTCTGCTCGGACCACGCGGACCGGCGATCGCTGCCGCGTCGAGGTTTCCGAGCCTGAGCTTTACGCCGCGCTTGACGAACTCCGCCTCGCGGAAGCGCGCATTCTCTCGGTGACCCAGTTGAAGCCGACGCTCGAGGATTTCTTCCTCAAACTGGTCGGCCGGGAAAAAGCGCCCGACTACGCCACGGAAGTTTCTGGGAGATAGAAAATGCCCTGGGTGGTGGCCATCAATACGTTTCGCGAGGCGGTCCGCGACCGCGTGCTCTACAACTTGATTTTTTTCGCCTTCGTGATGATTGCCGCCGCGGTCCTGGTGGGACAGATCTCCATCGGGATCGAACATCTGGTGATCGTCAACCTCGGATTGACTGCCATTTCGGTGGTCGGGCTCGTCATGGCCGTATTCATCGGCGTCGGCCTGATTCACAAGGAAATGGAAAAGCGCACTCTCTATGCGCTCCTATCGAAGCCTGTGCGTCGCTGGGAGTTTCTGGTCGGCAAGTATGCGGGCCTCCTGCTGACCCTTGCGGTGAATACGGGCCTGATGACCCTGGGGCTCGCGGCGGCGCTTCTCTACGTCAGCCACGGCTTCGCGCGCGCGGATTTCTATATATTCGTGGCTGTCTATCTGATTTTGTTGGAGCTGGCCATCGTGACGTCGCTGGCGCTGCTCTTTTCTTGTTTTTCCACGCCGATGCTTTCCACCGTATTTACCCTCGGTCTTTACGTCATCGGCCTGTTTGCGTCCGACATACGCTCCTTCGGAGACATCACGCGCAGCTATGCCTTGCAAAAGGCCGCCGCCGTGCTCTATTACGCGCTGCCGAACTTCAGGAACTTCAACGTAATCGCCGCGGCCGCTCACGGGCGCGTGATTCCGTTTTCCTACGTCTTCGAGAATACGGCTTACGCCGTCATCTACATCGCCGCGCTACTCGTCGGCGCCACGGCCATTTTTTCGAGTCGCAACCTCAAATGAGCTCCCGCGGACGCATCTTGCAAATCTGGATCGCGCTTCTGGCGGTCCCGTCCCTTCTGGCCGCTGCCTATCCCCTCCAGGTGCGGATTGACGCGCAGAGTGAAACCGTGCGGCCGCAAACGGACGAGCTGCTGCTGCACTCTGGGCGTGCGCTGAAAAACTTGAGCCTGGGATACGATGCCCTGCTCGCGGACATCTATTGGACGCGCGTGGTGCAATACTACGGCGGCAAACGCCGCGCTCACGATCCCCATTTTGACTCGCTCTGGCCCCTCCTGGATGTGACCACCACGCTCGACCCGTATCTGATTGTTGCCTACAAGTTTGGCGCCATTTTTCTCGCGGAGCAGCCCCCGCAAGGCGCGGGGCATCCCGAGATGGCTGTGGAGTTGATCCGCCGCGGCATCGCCAACAATCCGGACGAATGGCGCTTCTGGGCCGATCTCGGGTTCATCTACTACTGGGAGATGAAGGATTACCACAAAGCTGCGGAAGCTTACCTGGAGGGAAGCAGGCAGCCGCATGCGCTGCCCTGGATGGCGCCCATGGCCGCCAGGATTGCGGAAGAAGGAGAGTCGCCTGAAACATCTTACTTCCTGTGGAAGCAAGTCTACGACTCAACTCCCGATCCCGCCATCCGTCGCAATGCGCGAGAACACCTCGACGCCCTCAAAGCGGAAGTGGACATGAAATACCTGGAGCAGCAGTCTGCGGAATTCGAACGCCGGTTCCATCGCTTTCCCCGCTCGGTGCGGGAACTCGTGGAGGCGGGTCTGTTACCCGGTCCTGTCTTGGATCCGGAAGGGTACCCTTACGAGATAGGCCCCGATGGCAAGGTGAGACTGAACCCCTCGAGCCCGATCAGCCTCGACATTCTCAAACCACCCTTGCCCCACTGAGCCGCGCATCCTCGGCTGAGTGACTGCGTCCGTCGTAGCGGTTTTCCGGCTCCAGATTTTCTCGATGATCGCGTCGCTCGCCGGGGGGCTAATCCTTACCCTGCGGATCGAGGCCAGGGCTCGGCTCGGAATCTTCGACAACCACCTGGCCCAGGCTCGCGTCAACAACGCCCGCAAACGCCAGGACGTGCTGCTGGAATTCAGCCACGCGCGGAGCCAGCGCCGCGTCGATTCCGAGAACTTGCCTGGCATAACCGAACGATTTCCTGCTGGCGGCCCGATTGACCGTGACGGGATTCGCTAAGTTGCTGTCTAAACGATCCAGGTCGCGGGTCAGCTCATTCAAGTCAATCAGCAACAGGAAATCCAGTTTCAGGGTTTGCTTCTGCTCCAGTTTTTGAATTTCTTCCTGCGTATTGTCCATAGCGGCCAGGCAGAGCTGATAGCTTTGCTCCAATCCTTTTCGCTCCATCTTCTGGGCGCCCAGCGATCCTACCTGGACGGATTTGAAGCTCGATTTCGCGGCGCCCAACTCGATATCCAGCCGTTGCAGGAACAGCGTGAACTCGCCATCGTTCATCAGATGGAGCGCGGACTGGCTCGGCCCTTCGATACCCGGCCGCGGATGAGGGAACGCCGGAAGCGCAAAGATCAAGCTGCACATCAGAATTGCGAATTTTCGAACCATTCGTGTTTCCCCCGTTGAGAGCAAAGAATTTTTTAGACCAGCTATCTTCCGCCGGCTGATCTCCTTTCTACGCTGTCAACTGTGCGGGCGAAATAGGCCGAAGGTACTGAATTTGGCGACGGACTTTGGCTGAAGTATTGACGGTCTTCCGCCCCTCGCTTACGATTTCGCCGATGCATCGAAATCGCACAGACCAAGCGAGGGTGTTTATGTCGTCGAAGCCAAGCGCCAACCGGGTCGGGACGTCCTACAGCGTCCATCCGGGCGTGGCGATGATTCAGGATTGGATCGTCAAGTTGCCGCAGAAGACGGGCAGGTCCCTTGAACAATGGATCGCGCTAGTAAAGAAGTCAGGTCCGTCTGCAGAAAAGGAACGCCGCGAATGGCTCAAGGAGGAACACAAACTGGGTACGAATGCGGCCTGGTGGATCGCCGAGCGCGCTGAAGGCAAGGGTTCGGAAGAAGCTGATCCAGCGACGTATTTGAAAGCAGCGGAAGGGTACGTCGAAACGATGTATTCGGGACCCAAAGCTGCCCTGCGTCCGATTTACGACCGGCTCCTCAAGCTCGGTCTGGGCCTTGCCAAAGACGTGAAGGCATGTCCCCGCAAAACAATCGTTCCTCTGTACCGCAACCATGTCTTCGCTCAGATCAAGCCCACCACGCAAACGCGAGTGGATCTCGGCTTGGCACTCGGGAAGACGAGGACCTCAAAGCGGCTGATCGATACCGGCGGTCTCGACAAGAAGGACCGGATCACGCACCGCATCCCGATTTCGAGGGTCTCCGAAATCGATGATGAAGTAAAGCGTTGGCTCAACACCGCGTACGAGCTCGATGCCTGAGATGCCACACGCGCTTCAAGAAGATTGAATCCATCTCGCCTGGCAACCGCGTCCGAGCGTCTCTCGAAACCGGGGACGGAATCAATTCGACGAAAACCTTAATAGGAATTCGCCTTTCTCCTCGAGTTGTGCGGAGCCTGCCGGAAATACCAATAGTCCACGGCCGAAGCAGTTTTTCAGGCGAAATGCTGTGGCCGGATGCCAGGCGCCGTCCGCCGTCTGAAACTCGACCGACATTTCCGGCTGCTTCCTCAAAAACCCTCCGAGTCGTGCCCGATCCTTATCGTCCTTTTGGTGAAAGACTGCCACTGTAGTCTCAGGCCGTCGGCTCGTATGAGCTTCCAAGACGCGACACGCAATTACTTCGGATCCAGCGGAGGGCGTGCCGCGGCTCTCCTGGACTGTCCACGTTTGAGGAGCGAACAAAAAAATCCATGCACCGAGTAGCAAACTGGGCAAGTTTTTTCGCTGAAGCATCAGCATGGGACACGCCGCGGTCCAGGAATTGGACGAGGCGCGCTGCCTCCACGCCACGGCTCGCGCATTATATAGCTCGCGTCCCGGCCCCGTCAGCACATCTGTCCCGGAGGAATCGCAACCCGCCGCGAAGATCGCTATTCACCTGGTGCCGTTCCAACTTTTTGGGCCAAATGGTGGGCAGGTTCGATGAACAGCGCCTTGCTTCCTGGCTCTCCGAAACTCGGAGCAATTAGTTGGAACGGCACTGGTCGTGCTTTCCGGCCCCAGGCCCTCGAAAAGAAAAAAATCTTCTTCGGCCGTGACCGGTTTGATCTATGCTGCGCTGTTTGAGCATTTCAACGGGAGGTCCCGCGTGATTCCACTTCATCGTCTTCTGCTGATTGGGCTCGCCTGCCTCTTTGCTTTCTCGCCTGCGAGCGTCAGCGAAGCGCAGCAGTATCCGGAGAGCACGTATCAGGAAATGCGCTGGCGTATGATCGGGCCGTTCCGCGGCGGCCGAACCCGAGCGGCGTGTGGCGTGCCGAGCGAGCCGAATCTCTTTTACGTCGGCGCGGCGGATGGTGGCGTCTGGAAATCGGATGATTATGGCCGCACCTGGGCGCCCATCTTCGATGCGCAACCCACCCAATCGATCGGCGCGATCGCTGTGGCTCCGTCTGACCCGAATATCATTTACGTCGCGAGCGGCGAAGGCCTCGAGCGCCCTGACCTCTCGGTGGGCGATGGAATTTACAAGTCCACTGACGCGGGCAGGACGTGGACTCATCTCGGCCTGCGCGGCGGCCGGCAAATCGCCGCGCTTGCCATCGACCCGCTCAACCCGAACCGCGTGTTCGCCGCGGTTCTGGGCCATCCCTATGGTCCAAACGAGGAGCGCGGCATCTTTCGTTCGACGGATGGCGGCCGGACTTGGCAGAAGGTGCTCTACAAGGACGAGAATACGGGCGGCTCCGACGTAGAAATGGACCTGTCCAATCCCGATGTGGTGTACGCGTCGCTATGGAAGGTGCGGCTGGGCCCGTGGGAAGACGGTAACGAGTACAGCGGAATGGGAGGAGGCCTTTTCAAGTCCACCGACGGCGGCAGCACCTGGCATCCTTTGACGAATGGACTGCCAAAGGACCTCGTGCAAGTCTATGTGGCCATCGCGCCGAGCGAGCCAACTCGGGTCTATGCCACAGTGTCCACAACGGAGCCTGGTAGCTATGCCTCCGGCAAGGGTCTCGGCGTTTACCGCTCCGACGATGCGGGCGAGACTTGGTACCGCGTCAACACCGATCCGCGCCCCGCTATGCGCATCGGCGGAGGCGACCTGCCGGTGCCGAAGGTAGACCCTAAGAATGCCGACGTCGTCTATAGCACCAGCCTCGTGACGCTGCGATCCACGGACGGCGGCAAGACCTGGACGGGCATTCGCGGCGCTCCGGGCGGTGATGACTACCAGAATATCTGGATCAACCCGAACGATCCCAGCATCATTCTCCTCGTCAGCGACCAGGGCGCCAATGTGAGCGTCAACGGCGGAGAAACGTGGAGCTCGTGGTACAACCAGCCCACTGCGCAGCTCTACCACGTGGGTGCCAGCCAGACATTCCCTTACCGGGTTTGCAGCGGGCAGCAGGAAAGCGGCTCGGTGTGCATTGCAAGCCGCGGAAACGATGGTGAGATTACGTTTCGGGAATGGCATCCCGTGGGCGCAATCGAATACGGCTACGTCGCGCCCGACCCGCTTCATCCTGACCTTGTGTACGGAGCCGGCAGGAACGAGGTCTCCCGATTCGACTGGAACACAGGCCAGGTGCAAAACGTCACGCCCATTCCGATCCGCGGCGGCAAGTACCGCGTGGATCGCACTCAGCCCATCCTTTTCTCACCCGTCGATCCACACATCCTCTATTACGCCGCCAGCGTGATCTTCAAGACCACCGACGGCGCACAGTCCTGGCACAGCATTAGCCCGGATCTCGCGCGCCAGCATCCGGGTATCCCGGCAAGCGTGGGAAACCTTGCCGCCAAAGATCCCACCGCGGAAAAGCAGCGCGGCGTGATTTATGCGCTCGGTCCGTCGTTTAAGAGCGTGAACGCTCTCTGGGCAGGAACGGATGACGGCCTGATCTGGGTGACTCGAGACGACGGGAAAAACTGGAAGAACGTGACTCCGCCGGAACTGACCCCTTGGAGCAAGGTAACGCAGATTACCGCTTCACATTTCGATGACGAGTCAGCCTATGCCTCGGTGAGCCGTTTCCGCATCGATGACCTTCGTCCCTATATCTATCGCACCCACGATGGCGGCAAGACGTGGCGGCTGATCTCGAGCGGCCTGCCGGATAACGCCCCGGTCGATACGGTGCGCGAAGACCCCGTCCGCAAGGGTCTGCTGTTTGCGGGCACCGAAACCGGTGTCTGGGTTTCGTTTGACGATGGCGATCGCTGGCAGTCCCTGCAATTGAACTTGCCGCACACCTCCATGCGCGACTTGTGGATTCATCAGAGTGACCTGATCGTCGCCACTCACGGACGCTCGTTCTGGATACTCGACGACATCACCCCGCTGCGGCAGATCGCCGAACCCGTAGTGAATTCCGACGCCTATCTCTTCAAACCCGCGCCGGCTTACCGGATCCAGCGCGACACGAATACGGACACGCCGCTCCCGCCGGACGAGCCGGCCGGTCAGAATCCTCCCGATGGCGCCATCCTCGATTACTTCCTCGCGCGGCCGGTTTCCGGCCCGGTCACTCTGGAAGTCCTCGATGCACAGGGCAAGCTCGTGCGCCGCTACTCGAGCACGGACCCGCCGGAGGTGACTGAGGCGGAGCTCAAGAAGCAACTGATTCCCCTCTATTGGATCCGCATGCCCAAGACTCTTTCCGCCGGCGCGGGCATGCATCGCTGGGTGTGGGACCTGCACCATGTTCCGCCGGTTTCCACGCGGCACGAGTATCCGATTTCGGCGGTTCCCCATGATACGCCGCGACTGCCCCTCGGCCCGCGCGCTCTGCCGGGACAGTACACCGTGCGGCTCAACGTAAACGGCCACAGCTACACCGCACCGCTCGTCGTGAAGATCGATCCGCGCGTGAAAACTCCCCTCATCGGCCTCGAGCAACAGTTTCGTCTGGAGGTGCGCCTCGCTTCCCTGATGACCCGCAGTTCGGAAGCGATCCTGCAGGCACGTTCGCTCCGCGAACAACTCCGGAAGTTCTCCGGGCAGGCAAGCGGTTTCATGGGCGAATCGATCTCGGCGCTCGAAAAGAAGGTTGCCGCAGTTCTAGGAACGGCTGACGCCTCCGGACCCGGTGCACCGGAATTAAGTCTCAAGCGTGTAAACGGCGATGTGGGCACGCTCTACAGCAATGTGGACAAGGCCGATGCCACACCAACTGCGGCCCAAGTGAACGCGACGGCGGAAACCGAGCGTGATCTCTCCGCTGTGATGAAGCGGTGGGATGAAGTCAAGACCGCCGATCTCCCGGCGCTCAATCGTCAGCTCCGTGGCGCGAGTCTGCCGGAGATCCGCCTCGATTCGAACCCCCAGCCGGATGAAGACTAACGCGATAGGGAGTCGCAGCACGGACGGTCGACATCTAGTGCCGTTCCAACTTGATCGGGATAGGGATTGCCTGAGACAGCGTGCCCAGCAGCCATGGCGGGACGGCAGAAAGATTTGCTCTAAATAGTTGGAACGGCATTAGTCGACAGCGAGCGTGACCGTTTCAGCATACACTGTGCGCGTTGGTGGCACTGGTTTGCGGTTCTTTCGGCAGTGCTCGATGTAAAGCCACATGGCTTTAACGATGCTCCGCTTCGCGTCTTCAATGGTTTTCCCGAGGCCGTAAACTCCCGGGAAATCCCCGCTGTAAGCGCAGTACCGCTTGTCGTCCTTTTCGATCGTGATCGGGTAGCTGTAGAGAGTCATCTTCGTTAGATGCTAACCTGTGCAAAGAGACATAGCAAGCGGACCCCCTGCTCTTGTGCTTTGCCACCCGAAGGCTACCTGCGCTGCCCGCCGTTCCGACGCGTCGAGGAACGGACAGCTACGGCAACGGCGCGAGATCGGGCTCCGTCCATCCCTCGCGGCCTGCGGCGCTTCCCAGGCGCGCGCTTGAGTAGTGCAGCTGCAGTGCGTTTTTGTCCAACAAGTGGGGGTGCGCAGCGGCGAAATCCGTGAACTGCGTCATCGACGAGTCCGAACGCCACGCTGCCGCAACCAGACGAACCCAAGCGCGCGTGACCGTGTAGTGGAACTTTTCCGGGCGGCCATTATGGCAGGCGAACCGGTAAATTCCCTTGAGCATTCTTTCCACCGTTTCGGTTTCGCCTGACTGGCGGAGGTAAATCCACGTCAGGCGGATATGGTCCGCATGGTGGAAGGAATTGCCCGGCAGTTCGCAGCTTTCGAACAGGCGAACGAAATCGTCGTCGCTCAAGTGTATGGTTCCAGACGCGAAACTGTGCATACTTCCTCCCGGTTTGGCCGATCGCGGCCAAGAAAAAAGCCCCGACCTCATGAACGGAATCGGGGCTCCATCGATGTGCAATGCTCCGCGCGCAGCGCGAATCGCGCGGATAAAGCTAAGAAAAATAAAAGGGCCGAACCCGCAATCGCGGATCCGGCCCTGTGGCTAGGAATTTAATCCTGGCGGCGACCTACGTTCCCGCGCCGTTGCCAGCGCAGTATCATCGGCCCTGCGGGGCTTAACTGCCGTGTTCGGGATGGGAACGGGTGTGACCCCCGCGGTAAGGCCACCAGGAAACTTTGCAGGTTCGAAGCTCGAGGCCGGACGCTCGAAAAACGTCCGCCTCAAAATTCGAGACTCGCAATCTCTCGGAAGAGGCTGGAGGTCAGACGCTCGAATGGGAGATCCCACTCAAGCTTCTGCCTCCGTCTCATTCCTGCTTTTCAACTGAAGAAAGCGGGCGCGCAAATTCGATTCGAGGGTGATGCAACGCGTTGGGAAAGTTTTATGGTCAAGCCGAACGGCCGATTAGTACGGGTGAGCTACACGCATTACTGCGCTTTCACCTCCCGCCTATCAAAGTCGTAGTCTTCGACTGGCCTTCTTAGACCGCCGCAGCGGCCTTGGGAGACCTTATCTCGAGGCGAGCTTCTCGCTTAGATGCATTCAGCGATTATCTCTTCCGGACTTCGCTAACGAGCTATGCCACTGGCGTGACAGCTCGATCACAAGAGGTCCGTCCATCCCGGTCCTCTCGTACTAGGGACAGCTCCTCTCAAGTCTCCTGCGCCCACACCAGATAGGGACCGAACTGTCTCGCGACGTTCTGAACCCAGCTCACGTACCGCTTTAATAGGCGAACAGCCTAACCCTTGGGACCTTCTACAGCCCCAGGATGCGATGAGCCGACATCGAGGTGCCAAACCTAAGCGTCGATGTGAACTCTTGGCTTAGATCAGCCTGTTATCCCCGGCGTACCTTTTATCCGTTGAGCGATGGCCCTTCCACTCAGAACCACCGGATCACTAGACCCAGCTTTCGCTCCTGCTCGACCTGTGTGTCTCGCAGTCAACCCGGCTTCTGCTCTTGCACTCCACGGCGGGTTTCCAATCCGCCTGAGCCGAGCTTTGGGCGCCTCCGTTACCGTTTAGGAGGCGACCGCCCCAGTCAAACTACCCGTCTGGCCGTGTCCCCCGACCCGTCAAGGGCCGTAGGTTAGAGCGACAGAGCAGTCAGGGTGGTATTTCACCGTTGCCTCCCCCTCAGCCGAAACCGAGGGTTCCCAGGCTCCCACCTATCCTACGCAGACCGCACCGTTATTCATGACCAGAGTGCAGTAAAGGTGCACGGGGTCTTTCCGTCTAGATGCGGGCATCCGGCGTCTTCACCGGAACCACAAATTCGCCGAGCCGCTCGCCAAGACAGTCGTTCGATCGGTACGCCATTCGTGCAGGTCGGAACTTACCCGACAAGGAATTTCGCTACCTTAGGACCGTTATAGTTACGGCCGCCGTTCACCGGGGCTTCAGATCAGACCCTCGCAGCCTTGCGGCTGCTAAGCCCTCCCTTTAACCTTCCGGCACCGGGCAGGCGTCACCCCCTATACGTCGTATTCGACTTTGCAGAGAGCTGTGTTTTTGTTAAACAGTCGCCGAACGCGTTTCACTGCGGCCTCCTCGGGCTATAAACCCTACCGAGGCACCCCTTCTCCCGAAGTTACGGGGCTAATGTGCCTAGTTCCTGAGCGAGCGTTCTCTCGAGCGCCTGTGGATATTCACCTTGTCTACCTGTGTCGGTTTGAGGTACGGGCGCCTGTCGAACTCCTTAGAGGTTTTTCCCGGCAGTGTGAAATCAAGGACTTTATGGCCGTGTGGCCTAGGAACCTGTCTCACCGTTAACGACCTCGTGGATTTTCCTGCGAGATCCGGCTTTCACAGGCCCATCGGGACGTCCATCACCCGACTCCCCTATCCTCCTGCGTCACCCCATCGTAATAACGTTCGCCAGGCGGGGCAGGAATGTTGACCTGCTATCCATCAGCTACGCCTTTCGGCCTCACCTTAGGACCCGCCTAACCCTGAGCGGATTAACCTTCCTCAGGAAACCTTAGACTTTCGGCGACACGAGTTCTCATCGTGTTTATCGCTACTTATGCCGGCAGAGTCTCTTCTGTGACGTCCAGCGATCCTCTCGGTCCGCCGTCTGACTTCACAGAATGCTCCCCTACCAAATCGTCGCTCCCGGAGGAGCGATGAATTCCACAGCTTCGGTCGCAGGCTTGAGCCCCGTTGGATTGTCGGTGCATGAACGCTTGACCAGTGAGCTGTTACGCTTTCTTTAAAGGATGGCTGCTTCTAAGCCAACCTCCTGGCTGTCTTTGCGCTCACACTTCCTTTCCCACTTAGCCTGCAGTTCGGGACCTTAGCTGGTGGTCTGGGTTCTTTCCCTCTCGACCACGGAGCTTATCCCCCGTAGTCTCACTCCCGTGCTGCTGTCCGCGGCATTCGGAGTTTGATTGGATTCGGTAACCTGGATGGGTCCCTAGTCCATTC
Source organism: uncultured Acidobacteriota bacterium (assembly GCA_963781005.1). Lineage (GTDB taxonomy): Bacteria > Acidobacteriota > Terriglobia > Acidiferrales > UBA7541 > CAWADX01. The sequence goes on along the minus strand of CAWADX010000001.1, from coordinate 1,708,618 downwards.
AGTGCTCTACCACCGCGGCAGATCGCACAAGGCTGCCCCTAAAGGCATTTCGGGGAGAACGAGCTATCACGGAATTTGATTAGCCTTTCACCCCTACCCTCAGCTCATCCGAGCTGTTTTCAACCAACACCGGTTCGGTCCTCCAGCCGCGGTTAAGCGGCCTTCAACCTGGCCGAGGGTAGATCATCCCGCTTCGCGTCTATTCCCACAGACTGAACGCCCTATTCGGACTCGCTTTCGCTTCGGCTCGCTTTCGCTTAACCTCGCCTGTGAGAATAACTAGCCGGCTCATTAAGCAAGAGGCACGCCGTCAGGCTTTTGTCCGGCCGAAGCCGAACCATAGCCCTCCGACTGCTTGTAAGCATACGGTTTCAGGTTCTATTTCACTCCCCTCGCAGGGGTGCTTTTCACCTTTCCCTCACGGTACTAGTTCACTATCGGTCGCCAACGTGTATTTAGCCTTGGAGAGTGGTCTCCCCAGTTTCCCACAGGATTTCTCGTGTCCCGTGGTACTCAGGATCCCGCTTCGAGTCCGGTAAGCTTTCGGCTACATGGCTTTCACATTCTTTGGCCCCGCTTTCCAGCAGGTTCACCTAGCCTCCGGATTGATGACTCTACTTACGCGGTCCTACAACCCCGCCATGCAAGCACAGCGGTTTGGGCTGTTCCGATTTCGCTCGCCGCTACTTTCGGAATCTCGGTTGATTTATTTTCCTCCGGGTACTGAGATGGTTCACTTCCCCGGGTTCGCTCGCACCCGCCTATGGATTCAGCGGGCCGTATCCCGAGTTCATCGGGATGGGTTTCCCCATTCGGATACCCCCGGATCAAAGCCTGCTTGCGGCTCCCCGGGGCTTTTCGCAGCTTGCCACGTCCTTCATCGCCAGTTGGCGCCAAGGCATCCACCGTACGCTCTTAGTAGCTTGACCATAAAACTCACCCAACACGTCGCCTCTCATTGCGCCTCCCTCGCCCGATTGGGCTCGGAACGCACGCAAAAAAGCACGCGTGGATAAGCTCGCCTTTCCACTTCGCGCTACTCGAGTAGAACTTGCGGTTTACGCCCTTCATCCCAAAACCTCGGGACAAATAGGCGTATTTGCCAGCTTTCTTCAGTTGTCAAAGAACATCGTCCCAGTGTTCCTGGAACGCCCCCACTCCCGGTGGGGCGCTAAGCCAGTTTGGGGCTGACTCAGCGGAAAACAAAAAACCCGGCGTCGAGCGCCGGGCCAGTCCGCCAGACCTGCTGGCGGGTTCGCTCGAAGCTCGATCCGCTCTACCCCGTGTTTGTACCCAACTTCACCTCGAACTGAACGGGCGAAATTGCTAACCCTTCCTAACTAAAACCGAGTCCCTGCTACAGACACCCGCGAAGTATAACAGTTTCATTACAGCCGTCAAGTGCGGCAGTGTCATTTTGCGCACAATTTCCCTGTGGAAATAAACCGCCCTGTGGAAACTCGCATAGCTCGAAGCGATTCACTAAAAAACAGCTATAGCCATAAGCTTTCAGGCCCGATGTTCAGCTCCAGTGACAGACCACTCGCGCTCGCTAACCCTTCGCGCGTTTGAAGAACTCCACTTGGCGGAGCCTTTTCTCCGCTTCCCCTTTAGTCTTATAGGGCCCGCCAAGATTCCGTCCCTTGGAGGACACCACTTTGTATCCTCCCTTCACTTTCCTGATCATTTGTCCCTCCGCGAAAACGGGTCTGCCTCACACTTCCCCGAAAAGAAATCGGGATAAAGCTGTATTTCGCGAGTGTCGCTTCACATTTTGGTGCAACATACACGAGCCGCATCAGTCTTGGCCCCTGCTCCCCAGCAAGAACCCCTCATACGCAAGATATGCTGCTATGACAAGGGCGACCGCGGTCACCCACATCGGAACCGGCCAGCCGGCGAAAATCACCTCCCATCGGAAGGCGAGCCGCAGGATATGCATGACCGCGACGAGGAGAAAGATTACGCCGGCCGCTAAGGAAAATGTTCTCTGTTTCATTGGATCTTCAACTCCAGCACGAGGGATAGAAACTTTCAGCCCGATTATACTCTCTCCAACCACGAAAAAGAACGAACGTGCCCGCTATTTGGGCGCGTCATTCCCGAGATTCCATTTGAACTTACGCCGCGCGAAACGCTCCGTTGCCGACGGGTGCCAGCCCGAGTCCCCATCGCGGCGCGTTTCGCGAAGTTACTTCCCCTCACCACGCCTTGTAGGGTAGTTTTGTTCGGCTCGCCCGGGAGGTTACATGCCGATCCCCGAACGGCGTGACGAACCCTCAACGGTCGTGATTACCGGCGGTACGGACGGGCTCGGACGCGCGATAGCGCTGCTGCTCGCTGCGGAAGGATATCGCGTCTTTGCCGGCGGGCGAAACGCCGAGCGTCGCGCCTCGCTCGATGCCGAAGCGCGCCGGAGAAATCTGCCCCTCGAAACGATTGAAATGGACGTGTGCGACGACGCCTCTGTCGCTCGCGCCCTCGATGACATCCGCAGCAAGGCCGGGCCGTTGGATATTCTGGTGAACAATGCCGGGATTGCGATCGTGGCTCCGATGGAAGAAATCGACCTGCGCGACCTCCGCCGACAGTTTGAAACAAACTTCTTCGGCGTGGTGCGCGTCACGCAACGCGTGCTGCCGGAAATGCGCGCGCGGCGTCGCGGCCGCATCGTCAACATGAGCTCGGTCTCGGGGAAAATCGCCGCGCCCCTGTTTGGCCCGTACAGCAGCAGCAAATTCGCCCTGGAAGCCATCACCGATGCCTTGCGCCTGGAATTGCATCCTTTCGGCGTCTATGCGGTTCTCATCGAGCCTGGATACATCCCGTCGAACATGGCCCAGGCATCTCAGGAACTTTCCTCCGCTTACGTCAGCCGCGCCGAGAAAAGTCCCTACGCCGCGGTCTATCAGGGCTTTCGAACGGTCTGGAAGAAAACAACGGAGCGGCCCCGTCATACAGCCGATGATTGCGCGCGGGTGGTGCTGCGGGCTCTCAGGGATACGCCACCGAAGCCGCGCTACACGGTCGCCCAATCCCCGTGGGTGGGCCTGATGCGCCGCTTCCTGAGCGACCGGGCGCTCGACCGTTTTCTCCTTCGATGGTACGGGCTCGATCGGCCGCGCGAATAAGATCCCATCGAGGAAAATTTGATCGTTTTTGGTGTCGCCCCGATCGGCTGCCCGCCGGCGTCACATCCCTGAGGGTTTGCTGCTCTAACTAAGCCGGCGACTTCTTGCAAATACCTGCGACCACGAGCCCTGCCAGGATGAGTTGAATGGCGCCCCCCGCGATCCACTTGAGCGCCAATGTGTGGGAGATGTTGTAAGCCACGTAGTCGCTCAGCGTGAACGGAACCACGGCGAAGAGCGTCATGCATATCCCGTAGCGGATGCCTTGGCCCACCCAGCCTTTTGCTTCCACGCCACGCGTGTAAATCCAGGTGAAGAAGGCGGCGAACAGTAGATCGCCGGCCAGCAGGATCCACATCCGATGGTGCATGGCGTCGTCTTCGCGGAAGTTCATCCCATTGTCGCGCATTTCCACGTACAGCGGTTTCAGCCAGACGTTGTGGATCAAGTAGCCGGTCACAATCAGCAAGATGTACGTCGCCACGATGGCCCAGATCAGTTTTTTTGTACCCACCGTTGCCTCCCGCGCCCGGTTTCGGCTCGAAGCGCCCACAGTCGAAATCCGAGCGCCGCTTATCGCGCCTTCGGAACGTCAGGCATATACAAGCCCGCCTCGAATCAATCGCGCCGGTACGCGAAGTCTACCACCGCTTCAGAAGAGCGGCGTAGCGAACCTGACTCCTCTTGGGATGTCACATTGTTCCCCGCCTCGACCGAAAGTTCAGGTCAATTGAGGCATCGGGGCTGGGCATCAGGGCCGAACGCTCGGCCTGGGCGTCCGCTCAGGACAGTTGACCCGCTGCCCTCGCCCAAGTACGATTCGCGCCGGTGGGGTTGTAGTCTGGGGTTCAGCGGCTAAGGAGGAGTTCATGTACTGTTCGAAGTGCGGCGCTTCGCTTCTAGAAAATGTAGCCTATTGCGCAGCCTGCGGTCAGCCAACCAGCATTGTTGTCGACCCAGGCGCCGCTTACCCGGTGGCGGTAGCGGTGCCCTCGAACGCGCCTTCCATCGGCGTGGCCATGCCCTACGCCGGGTTCTGGCTGCGTTTCGTGGCTGCGATCATTGATGCTGTGCTGACAGGAGCAGTCTTTGGCGCCATTGTCGGACTTCTTGCGGTGCCCTTGGGGCTGGCATCTATGAGCCACGACCCAGAGCAAATCTTCGCAGCGTTGAGCCCGGTGATTTTTTTCCTCTGGTGCGGCAGCTTTGTAGCGCAGTGGCTGTACTTTGCCTTGCTGGAAAGCTCCTCCTGGCAAGGGACCCTGGGTAAGAAGGCCCTGGGCCTGATCGTCACAGACATGATGGGCAGGCGGATCAGCTTCGCGCGCGCCACCGGGCGACACTTCGCAAAAATTATCTCGGGGATGATTCTTCTAATCGGATACATCATGGCTGGCTTCACGGAGCGGAAGCAGGCCCTTCACGACATGATTGCCGGTTGCCTGGTGTTTCGGAAGACTTAAAAGCACATTTCTAGTTCGTGCCAACGGTCCGGTGCGCCGGCGTCTCTGCCGGCATCTTCCAACCCGGATCGCACGCCACCTCTCAATCAAGCGCGGCGCACTTCAAACCCGCCGCCACCCAGTCCACCCCGCAACCTATCCCATCGTACTGAAATGCTCCGGCGCAATCTTATACATCACACGCACCTCCCCCGGCTGCCGGTAGGGGTACACAGCCTGCCCAAGATATTTCTGCGAAAGCGAATTGATATGCTCGTCCGCGCCCTTCTCGGTAGCCTCCGCCACGCGCCCGCGCACTTCAAGATAACGGTACGGATTATCCGGATCAGCGATCGCCAGTGCCACGCGCGGGTCGCGCCGCATATTCTTGTCCTTCTGCCGCCCGCGCGCCGTATTGATGCGCACGTACTGGCCGTCGTAATCCACCCAAACGGGTGTAACCTGCGCGCTCCCGTCCGGCATCAACGTCGCCAGATTCGCGAACGCCTTCTTCTGAAATAAATCGCTGTATTTCTCGGGGACTTTCTCTGCCATGGCTTTCTCCTTCCAGTCGAATTAAGTTAAATCCTCCACTCGCCAAAATCATCCTCATCGAGTGGGAAAACCGCATCGTGCACAATCCCTATTGAATTGCCGCCATTCTACGAATCGGCGTCCGCGCTAGATATTTGGCGCCAGATCATCGAGCGCGGCGGCGATTCGCTCGAGACCCTGCGACACCATCTCCCTCGCGCCCCCGATTCCCATCCGGAAGTGCTCCGGCATTTCAAAAAACCTTCCCGGCGCGACTGTGGTCTCGTATTTCTCGCGCAAGAGAGCAATGAAGCCATCCGCGTCGCCGCGCAAAAGGCCCGGAAAAACGATAGTTCCACCTTCGGGCCGGACGGCGAGCAAGTCTTTGCGGGAGTCGAGCAGGCGGTCCAGCAACGCGCGATTGCCAGCGACGTGCGATCGCGCGTTTGCGGCGATCCGATCGAGATGATCGATGGCCATCACGCTGAGCCGCTCGGCCGCATGTGCCGGGATCACTCCGAAAAGGTCGTTGAGCCGCCACATCCGTTCGGCGAGCGGCTGCGAAGCCAGCACCCAGCCGCAGCGAAGGCCCGAGAGGCCGTAAGCCTTCGTCAAGCTGCTGGTCGCCACGAAGTTTTCGCCCAAATGAAATGCCGAGCGCGCCGACGAATCGAACAGGGCTTCCAGATAGACCTCATCCACCAGCACTTGCGCGCCGACGCTTTGCGCAATTTTTCCCACCAGGCGCAGACTCACATCGTCCGTCCGCACGCCGCTCGGATTGTGCAGGTTGGTGAGCACGATCAAGCGCGTGCGCTGCGTAATGGCGCGTTGCACTTCGCGCGGGTCCACGCGAAATCCGTCTTCGAAGCGCCGTCTGAACCGGTTCACGCGCGCCCCCAGATATTCGGCCACGGAGAGCAGCAACTCGTAGGTCGGATGTTCGATCAGGACTTCGTCGCCGGGCTCGACGAGCGCGGCCATCGCCAGGTGGTTGGCCATCGAGGTGCCGGCGGCGGCCACCACGCATTCGGGCGCGACGCCGCATTTCCGGGCGAGACGTGTCTGCAGCGGCTCGTAGCCATACGCGCTGGGCCCGGAAATCTCCAGGTCTTCGATTCGCACCGGAAGCTGAGAGAGCGGAAGGTTTTCGATGCCGCTCGCGGCCAGATTGAAACGCGCCTGCGAGCGGGTCTTGGCCCATTCCATGTAAGCCGAGCGAATCTCGCGGCGTGGTGGGCTCATGGTCGTGCAATGCCTCCCCGCGCGCGTCTTCGCGCAAGGAAATAGACGGGAATGCCCGCAAGAAGTATGCCCATGCCTGCGGCCGTATTCCGCGGATATTTGTAAATGCTGTTGAGGACGAAAAGCCACGATGCGGCAATGAATAGAGCGGTCGTCACCGGATGCCCGGGAACACGGTAGCCTCGTTCTCGCGCGCCTCCCGCGGCGCCGGCGCGAGCGTCGCGCCTGCGGAAGACGAAGAGGCAAGAGGCCGTCAAGCCAAAAAAGAGAAAGTCCATGGACGCGACGTAGCTGAGAATTTGGTCGTACCTTCCCGACAGAGCGATGGCAATCGCCCATACCCCTTGCAGCACGATCGCGACCACCGGCACGCGCGTTCGTGGGTGCAGCCATGCCAGGCTCCGAAAAAAGGAGCCGTCTTCGCCCATGGCGAAATAGACGCGTGGCGCCGTAAGAATGGACTGGCTCAGGAATCCCAGAGTCGATAGCACGATGCCTGCGGCCACCGCCGTCGCGCCTTTTTCCCCGAACGCCCGCCGCATCACTTCGGAGGCCGGCGTCGTGGTCTGCGCCAGCCCGGTGGCGCCCAGCACGCGCACGCACACAAAGTTCACTGCAAGGTAGAGCAGAATCACGCCTCCCACGCCGATGATCAGCCCTCGCGGCAGGTTCTTGCGCGGCTCGCGCACTTCCGCGGCGATGAAGTTAGCGGTCTGCCAGCCCCCGTAAGCAAACAGGACGGGGATCATCGCGGCGCCGACGGCCGTCACAAGATCGAAAGAGACCGGCCGGTCCAGGATCCCCTCGCCCGCGGCGCTCACGCTGGGTGCCCCCGGCGAATGCAGGATGAACCACAGCCCGCCCCCGATCAGCGCTGCAATCGCCAAAATCTTCAGCACCATCAGCGCGCTCTGCAGCGTGCTCCCCGGCCGCACCCCCAGGCAGTTGATCCCCGTAACCAAAACGAGCGCCCCGGTTGCGAGGATGCCTTCCGGCACTTGGATGCGCACCAGCGTGACAAAATATTTTGCAAACGTCACCGCTACCGCCGCCATCCCCCCGGTTTGAATTACGAGCAGAAGCACCCAGCCGTAAAGGAACGCGAGCGCTGGATGGCAGGCCTCTCGGAGGTAAGCATACTGCCCGCCCGCTTCCGGCAGACGAGCGGCAAGTTCCGCGTAGATGAATGCCCCGGCCAGCGCGATAAGGCCGCCCAGGACCCACGTCCCCAAAATCAAAGCTGGCGTGTGAACCTGCAGCGCGACCACGTAAGGGTTGATAAAAATCCCGGCGCCGACGATCCCGCCCATCACGATCATCGTGGCGTCGAATAATCCTAGCCGCGGCGCGAGCCCGATGGCGCCTTCCTCCGGCCGCTTGCCTGGCCCTTTCAGTTCTTGTTCCGGAGCGGACGACATTTTGGACGTAACAGGCTGCTAAAAACCTCGCTTACCTGCGGCAACAGCGCCGCGACTCTATCATCCCCGAGCTGAGGTCATCCATAGAGTATTCCGAGAAAGGACAACCCGGCTATTCGAGTCTCGTCTTGACTTTGCCATGCTTGGCGAAGAGAATCGGGGCGCTTCCGTACCTCCGTCGCCGTGTAGCGACCGACAACCTCGCGTTTTGGCTTTCTTGGGAGGGTCTATGAAGCCCATCGGCCGTGTCCTCGCTCTCATTTCGGTCTTGCTGTGTGCTTGCCTTCTCCTGCGCTTTTCGCTCTCTCTCCCTGAACGCGCTCTCTCTGTGAAGGCACGAGCTGCCGGCCAAGCCCAAAGCGCCCCAAAGGCAGTGAGCCGGAGCATCGCTGGAATGTATGGGAAGCTGCCGCTGAGCTTCGAAGCCAATCAAGGGCAAACCTCTTCGCAGGTCAAATTCATTGCGCGGGGGCCTGGTTACGCGCTCTTCCTCACGGGCGACGAGGCAGTGCTTTCCTTGCGCCCGAAGAATGCGGGAAATCTCCTGAGCCTGTTTCTATCCGATCGAGGACCTGCGCCCGCGTCGCCCGCGAGCGCGACAACCCTGCGAATGAAGCTTCTTCGGCCCAATCCGGCGGCAAAGATCGTGGGAATGGACGAGCTTCCCGGGAAGACCAATTACTTTATCGGAAACGATCCTCGTAAATGGCGAACCAACATTCCCACCTACGGCAAGGTGAAGTTCCAGCGCGTTTATCCCGGCGTCGATCTGGTTTATTACGGCGATCAGCGACAACTCGAGTACGATTTCGTCGTCGCCGCGGGCGCCAATCCGCAGCAGATCGCTTTGGACATCCAGGGCGCACGCGAGCTGCAAATCAACGCTGCAGGCGATCTTGTGGCCCGGACGGATGTCGGCGAAGTGCTTTTGCGCAAGCCCGTGGCGTATCAGTGGACCTCTCGAAAGCAGCCATCGCCCCGAAATGAAAACGAGGGCAAACATTTTCTCGACGCGCGTTATAGGCTGCGCGGCAAGAACCGGATTGTTTTCGAAGCCTCCGCGTACGATCCCAGCAAGCCTTTGATCATCGACCCGGTCCTTACTTACTCGACGTTTTTGGGTGGCGGCGCGGAAGATATCGGCTCCAACATCGACTTGGATCCCGGCGGGAATGCCTATGTCACCGGCGGGACTTTCTCCGCCGACTTTCCGGTGACTTCGGGCGTCCCGCAACCGGCATTCGGCGGCCCAGCAGCCCATTGCGGCGGCGGCACCGTTCACTGGGTATGCGGCGATGGCTTCGTCACCAAAATCAATTCCACAGGGACGGCCGTCGTGTATTCCACTTTCCTGGGCGGCAACGACGCCGACGTCGGCACCCACATCGCAGTTGATTTTGCCGGCGATGCGTTTGTTTCGGGCATCACTCGATCGGCTAACTTCCCCACAACGTCGGGAGTTTTTCAGCCTCAGTTTGGAGGAGGCAACTGTGGGGGAGGTGGTGGGGGCGGGGGTCATCCCTGCAATGATGGGTTCATAGCCAAGCTCAATCCAAGCGGCTCGGCCCTTGTCTATTCCTCTTTCCTTGGTGGAAGCGGGGACGATATCGCCTTTGGCCTCGCCATCGATGGTTCTGGGGACGCCTTCATCACGGGCCAGACCGACTCAAGCAATTTCCCCACTACCAAGGGTTCGTTCCGTCCGAACCAGATTCTTGGCTGTATTGGTGGTCCGGCACCCCCGCCCTGTGGTGATGCCTTTGTGGTCGAGGTCAACCCCACGGGTAGTTCGCTCCTCTATGGCACTTACTTGGGGGGAACGGGTGATGACTCTGGAATCGGCATCGCCGTCGATTTCGCCGGCGACGCTTTCGTCGCGGGTTCAACCGCTTCGCTGGACTTTCCTGGAACCACAGGGTTCTTTCAGCCCAACTTCGGGGGCGGTACTACGTCCGTCTGCCCAAGCAGTTTCCTCTGTGGTGATGCCTTTGTGGCCGAATTGAATCCCCAGGGTTCAGCGCTCGTCTATGCCACCTACCTCGGCGGCACCGGTGACGATGCCGCAACCAGCATTGTCCTGGATGGCGCTGGGAATGCCTATGTCGCTGGTATCACCGCTTCCTCGAACTTCCCCACAACGGCGGAGGCGGCACAGACCACTTTCGGAGGAGGATCGACCACCGCGTGTGCAGGCCGGCTATTTAGCTGCGGCGATGCCTTTGCCGCCAAAATCAATCCCGCTGGAACGGCCCTTGTGTACTCCACATTCATCGGTGGAAGCGGAGATGACGGGGCATTCTGGCAATCGATCATCGATTTCGCAGGTGATTTTTACCTCGTTGGTACCACCAATTCGCCCAACTTTCCCACGGCCGCTCCCATTCAAGCGGCCTTTGGTGGTGGCAGCCCGAACTGCAACCCTGCGAATGATCCTTGCGGCGACGGCTTCATCACCGAGATCAATCCTTCAGGGTCAAAGTTCATTTTCTCCACGTATCTTGGCGGAACTAGCGACGATGGCGTCACCGGAATCATGGTAGATGACAAGACCGGTATCTACGTCACGGGCTTCACGGCTTCGCCAAACTTCCCCACAACGACGGGGGCGGCGCAGACCAAGTGCGGAACCGATGGCAACTGTAATGCCCTCTCGGACGCCTTTGTGACAAAGCTCGCCGAAACTCGGTTTCAGGGCACTTTTGCCTTCGGGGAAGTCTTTGCGGCCACCGCCGGCGGCGCCGTCGAGATTTTCAAGCCGGACGGAACGTTTTTGGGAACTCTCGACACGGGCACACTCGCCTCGGCGGGGATGGCTTTTGACAAGTCCGGCAACCTGTACGTCACCACTTTCGGCGCTCCCTCGGTGGTCGAGTTCGATATTCATGGAAATCTGCTGGGAAACTTCGGCAGCGGCTACACGAACAGTGCCTTCGCCGAGTCGATTCTTTTCAATCTGGCCGGAAATGCCTTTGTCGGGGCGGCCACTGCGGTTCCTGGCATTCCTCCGCCGATTACTGTTCCCGTCTTTGAATTTGCCGCCAATGGCACTCCCGTCGCGACTTTCCAAGTGGCATCGGAACGGCGCGGCAGCGACTGGATCGAGCTCTTGGCGGATCAGAAGACCATGCTCTACACATCGGAAGGGCACTTGGTCAAGAGTTTCAACGTCAGCACGAATACACAGAACGCGGACTTCGCTTCGAACTTGCCAGGCGTGCACGCTTACGCTTCCCGTCAAGTTCCTACCGACGGTTCACTTCTGGTGGCCGATACCAATCAAGTTGTAAGACTGAATTCGAGCGGGAGCATTATTCAGACGTATACCCCGACTGCCCCTCCTCAAGTTTTGTTTGCCGTTAACTTGGACCCGGATGGCGTGTCCTTCTGGACGGCCGACCTCGGCAATGGAAACGTCACCCGCTTCAACATTTCGACCGGTGCCCAGATTTCCGCATTCAATGTGCCCTCCAGCGTCGTGGCCGGCCTCGCCATCTTCGGAGAAAAGGCGCCCGGAGCCAACAATCTCATCGTGACGTTGGCAGGCGCGGGCGGGGGCACGGTGATTAGCAATCCTCCCGGCATCCTTTGCGGCCTGGTTTGTACGGCTCCTTTTGCAACCGGCAGCACCGTCAACCTTCGAGCCACTCCGAACGAGGGATCCGTGTTTACCGGTTGGAGTGGAGCCTGCACGGGGGCCGCAACCTGTAACGTCACCATGAATGGCGATCAGTCGGTCACCGCTACGTTCGGCCCTGCGAATTTCACTCTCACGGTAACCGAAACCGGCAACGGGAGTGGATCCGTCACCAGCAATCCTCCGGGGATTACCTGTCAGGATGTCTGCTCCTCCAGCTTCCCGACCGGTTCCCAGGTCACGCTCACGGCCACGCCCGCTACGGGTTCCACTTTCACTGGTTGGAGCGGTCCGTGCTCTGGAACCGGCACCTGCTCCGTGACGATGAACTCGAATCAGACGGTGACGGCAAACTTCACGAATCAACCGGTCACGCTGACTGCTGCTCCAGGCAGCTCGACCATGGCCACGGTCCAGCCCGGCGATACTGCGATCTTCCCGCTCATACTCTCCTCGTCCGGATTCACGGGAACGGTGACGCTCTCCTGCGCGAGCCAGCAGCCCACGATCACTTGCTCGATCGTTCCCGGCACGGTTCAAGTGAGCAGTTCGGTTCCGACGCAGGCGGCCATCCAGGTCAATACGTTCTGCGCGTGGGTGGCGCCGCCGCTCGCGCCACCGAGCGGTTGGCCCGGCAACAACCTTCCGGTGCTGTGGGCCACGGTCGCGCTGGGAATGGCGCTGTTGGGATTTGCCGCAGCCCATCCGAAGCGCCGGCGACAGTGGGGCATGCCACTCGCGGCGATGGCGCTGGTTGCATTGCTGGCCGCAGGCTGTGCCAGCGTGAAGCACGGTCCTGCGGGCCGGACCCCGCCCGGCACTTACATATTGACGATCACAGCCACGCCCTCGAGCGGTGGGCCCAGCAGCATCAATGTGACGTTGACCGTGACCTGAGTCGGCGTTTTACGCTTCTGTAGCGCCCGGCTGCCGCCCGGCATCTTCGCACTCGTAGAATATTGGACAACTTCCTGCTTGCGGAGGTTGACCCTCTATGTCGCCGGGTTAGAATAAAATCCCCTTCTAAGAAAACCGGCATGCGGTTCAGGCTGCCCCTTTCAGCCCTGCGAGCCAGTGTCCGGCACAAAGCTTCCGATCCTAATCTGGCGCTGGATGAATACGAAATTCCCGTTAATCCGTAAGATGCACCGTAAGATGCGGCTCAGGTTTGGTTCAGCCCTGGTGATTCTTCTCGTCGCAAGCATCGTTTCTTATCGGAGCGTTCTCGCGTCCGCCGAAGGCGAACGATGGGTGCGGCACACCTACGAGGTTCTGGAGAATCTCGAAGGTTTGCTCTCGGCCATGGACGACGTTGAAACGGGAGTTCGCGAATTTGCCTTGAGCGGTCACGAAGCATCGCTCGAACCCTATCGGGCCGGCGTCGAACGCGTAAAGCAGGGCGACAAAGTTCTGCGCGAATTGACGGCGGATAATCCCAATCAGCAGCGCCGGATTCCCGTCCTCGAAGGTTTGCAGGAACAGGAGATCCAACTCGGCGAAGCAATCATCCGCTTGCGTAAGACCGCGGGCGTTCGGGCGGCAGCGGAAGCAATTCGAGCCAGGAAGGGAACGCAGATCGTGGGCGCCGTTCGCGCGGTGAGAGCCTCGCGGCTCACAGCTACAAGTGTCTCTTGACAGAGCCGTCGCCGTTATAGATGGCTGTGTGCTCTTAGTAGCACAGGCACTCTTGCCTGTGCGGGTTCCGGTCCGGCGTAAGCACAACTCCTAGCTATGTGCTTTTTTCGGGCAACCACACGCGCGTCCCAGCCGTCTCTCGCATTTTGTCCTTGACATCATTTTAGTATACACTAAAATATAGAGCGTGGACCTTTTTCAAATACTCGCTGTCCCCGCGCGACAAAAGATTCTCCAACTCGTTTGGAACAAGGAGATGGCTGCCGGTCAGATTACCGCCAAATTTCGGATCAGCTTCGGCGCGATCTCTCAGCATCTGTCGATTCTCCGCGCCGCTCAACTCGTTGAGCTTAGAAAACAAGGCAAGGTCCATTACTACCGGGCTCGAAAGCAATCCTTGGGACCCATCGCCGGTTACCTTGAGGCGATTTGGAGCGGCCACCTGTTGCGGTTGAAGACTTTAGCGGAATTTGAGGAGCAGCGATCATGTCCAAGCCGTCGGAAAAACAAACGCAAAGAGTTGAACTAGCGGTCGATGTAGTCGCCAGACCCTCGACCGTCTTCAAATTCATCTCATCTCCTGAACATTTCAAGAGATGGATGGGAGAGGGTGCTTCGGTCGATCCGAAGCCGCGTGGCTCGGTTAGGGTCGTCTATCCCAATGGAGATGTGGCTGTCGGTACGGTAATCGAGATTGTGCCGAACAAGAAAGTGGTGTTCGCCTGGGGCTATGAGAATTCAAAAGCCGGCATTCCCCCGGATTCGACGCGGCTCACCATCGAGCTCGAGGAGCGGCCGAATGGAACGCGCGTACGACTGCTGCACGAAGGATTGCCGGACGAGCAAAGTCGCAACGAGCATGCGATGGGATGGTCTTACTACACAAGTGCCCTGGCCTATGGGGCCACGATCGAAGAGCTCGCGCCGAAGGCCGATGCTGCCGTGAAGGCGTATCTCGAGGCGTGGAGTGAACCTGATCCGACCACGCGCTCGACCCTTCTTCAACAATGTTGGGGTGATGAGAGTCTGTTTTGTGACCGGTATGGCCGAATCACGGGCCCGTCGGCGCTGAACGCGTATATCGGCAACGCCCAGAGAATGATGCCGGGCATGGCGCTGGACCGAGTGGGAGACATCGCTCTCTGCTTTGAAAACCTTTCCTTTGCCTGGAAAATCGCGACCTCCAACGGCCAGAGCGTTGCCAATGGTCGCATTTTCGGCGAGCTTTCGATCGATGGGAAGCTGTGCCGCGTAATCAGTTTCTGGGGTATTTCGTCCTAGCGCCGTTCCAACCTGCCGTAGATGTTTGTAATTGAGTGGATCGTCGCTGGATTCATCACGTTGATCGCTAGAGGGCTGGCCGTCCGTGCAATTCTGCAGGCCCCGTGTCCGTATAACGATATGGGAGATGAGAAGTCAAAGCCGCAGGCGTTTGGAGGAGAAATGAAGGCGCGTCGCGTACGAAGTGTGTTGCTTCTGTCGTTTTGTGCCCTCTGTCTCGGTGAAGCGGTGCGAGGACAGGTTCCGAATACAGAACATGTCTTGAATCTCCGGGTCGCAGCGGATCCCGCACGGGATACGGTTATCAAGATCGTCGTACAAATTCAAAGGGCTGATTATGAAGGCGACCGCCCGGCGCTGAAGCGTCTTTACGAGCAGTTGACCCCCTTCGTCGACGACAAGCAACTAGCCTCCCGCGTGCGATATTGGCGCGGGTTCGCGTTGTGGCGGAGGGTTCTCAACGGGTTTAACGAATCCGTTGACTCGAAAGAGCAAGAAGCCGATCTGAAGCAGGCGGTGGACGAATTCGATAAGTCGTCCGCGAAGGACCCCGCTTTTGTGGATGCCAAGATCGGGGCAGAGTCCTGCCTGGGCTTTCTCATTGGCCTGAACCTGAACGACGCTCCACGCGTGCAGGAATTGATGGCACGAGGCGTGCCACTGCGTAAGGAGATCGAGGCCCTGGCGCCTGAGAATCCCCGGATGCTCTGGGTAGTTGGGGCAATCGAGTGGTATGTGCCCGCGGAGCGCGGCGGCGGCCAGGCCAAAGCAATGGAGACTTATCAGAAAGGGCTGGAGACCGCGAAGAAGCAGCGAGGCGCCGTCACCGATCCGCTCGATCCTTCCTGGGGAGAGCCGGAGCTGTTGATGAGCCTCGCCGGGGCTAACCTGTACCGAACCACCCCGGACCTGAACGCCGCGGAGCAGTATGCGCGCTCAGCGTTGGCGCTTGTCCCGTATTGGCATTACGTCCGCGACATTATTCTTTCGCAGATCGCCGCCGCAAAAACCAAGACTTCGGGACAGAAATGAATTCAATCGTTGGCTGGAGCGATTCCAGAGGTTAGAGTCCGGCTTCGCAGCGGCCAAGATTCATTCTCGAGGCGAGCGAATTTCTTTTCCGTCGATCGAAAGGGTATCCATCTTCGCACCCAGAATGTGAAAAACGACGGTCAGCTGATGGTCTGGTTGAAGCATGACTTCCTCGTAGACCTTAACGTTCAATCCAGGTTTCCTGAAAAAATCCACCAGAATGTCCCGACTTCCGAGAGCGGCTGAACGTCTATAAGCCTGATTCTCGGCCAAAGGTATGGAGGGCAACTCTGTCGTGTGTGTCTCGGACAAGGTTCCATACCACTTATATAGAATGTGTCCCACTTTTGTAGGCTTGGTCCGCGCACTCACCGTAACATTCCGCCATTCGCCAGACTTCGCAGTTGTTACCTGCATCGAAGAAAAGAGGTCGGTCTTATTGAGTTCTTGCTCTGCCTTCTTGATTGCCTCGCTCGAAAAACATACCGTACGTCTAATCCCGAGAATGGTGTTAACGAGAGGAAGGGGCGTGTAGTCATCCATATCAATTTCGTTGAAGTCCCCGACGTAGGCTTCGCATTTCCTGCCGTTAGGAAGAAGCGGCTCCTCCTCGATCGTGCTCGGCCCTACCGAAACCCTAGAGACGAGGCTGGCAGTCTTGCGATCGTAATCCAGAGCAAGATCTCTTGAAACGAGCGCAACCGCGCCCTCGGATCTAAGGAATTGGTCCAGCCTTCCCGCGGTGTGAGCTTCTCTGGAGGAATCATAAATATCTCCGGCGCGCAAAACATCTTCATCGTTGCTGATAAACTCCGCGAAAGCCAGCTCGAAGCCGCGCGAAAGCTGGAACTCGACCTTCAATAGGGTTAGGGACGGTGACTCAAGGATGAAAGAGACAAGCGTATATCCGCGTCCAGGTTCGACGACCACTTTTCCGCCCGTCAAGTATGGGTGAGATAAAATGGATTGCAGGCATTTATCCGCGTCTTTGCGGTCGAAGGGTTTCCCGTCCAAATTCCTCATACACGCGTACCACTCGGGAACCGGCGGGAGCGACCCCTTTTGTTCGTGGTCGATCTGCACCTTCCCGGGAAACTCTTGCGGATAGAGTGTCGCGGGTAGAAATGTGAAAACTAGCAAAACGAGCTTCCGAATCTGCATTTTTCTCTGCTGCTTCCTCCTGCTCGAAATACCACTCGTCTTGAAATCACGCTCACTTAGCGGAGCATTTGATTGGCAACGTGGAAGGTCGTGAGATGCCATTATCAGAGCACATCATTTCATCCAATTCGTCGCGATAAGCGTCCGGCATACCCGATTTCGGATAGTAGGTCACGTCATAAGACCCGTCGTCCCTCGTTGAGATATGACCGATGTAAGTTCGTCGGGTTTGACTGGCGTATATGGCGAACCCGATTCTCCCGTCGGCGCACTGATGCGGAGCGCAACCGCGCAAACTAATCTCGTAACCGTCTCGGCCGTCATCTTCAATGTTCATAAGATCAGGTGCAGTCACAACTAAGTAAGGATCGTGCAAAGAGAACGAGTCCCATACTAGCCGCGGTTTTTCGGAGCCGCCAATAACGATGGTTCTCCATCCGCGGAGTGGACGACGAGAGCTGCCGAAAAAAATGAAGTCTGTTCTTCGATTACCTGTGGACGGAAAAGAGGCGCTCCTATCTATGGAACGCAAGTACCGCATTGCAAGTGTAGCTGCCGCTGGAGAGATCGCAGAAGAGTGTGGCTCCTCTCCCTTCGATACAAATGGAAGTGAACACATGACCGCCGTCAGCAACACATACAGCGTCGACACAAGTATTCGTCCCATTGGAATGACTCCACATATTTGAGATAGCTTCCGAGCCTCTCTCCACCGTAGTCGGGTAGCTCATACCTTTGCGGCACGCCCCTATCCTCATCGCGTGCGGTTTCGCTTGACGCATCACGAAGTCGGATGATACCACTGCGGCAGTTGACGTTGAATTGAATATGGTCTTTTGCTTCTGCAGTGGAAGCTGGGTGTCCCATGTGCCGGTTTTTGCACGTGGGGACTTTTCTAGCTGGTAGCCACAGTCAATCCGTACTTTGGTTGACTGTGGGTTTGTGGCTGGAAAGGTCTTTGAGGGATCAAAATCAATCGGGCTTCGGGATTAGTCAACCAGAGCGAATCCATACTTCTTGCGGTGTGCGGTCATCATGAATGGGACGCTAAAGCCAGGTACCCGTGGCGGTACGCCTATGATAAGAATGAGAAAACGGGACGCGAGGGTTCTGGAGGTATGGCATTCGCAGTGAAATGCCGTTAGGCACCTTGGGTCCTTTTTGCAAGCAAAGTTGCAAGCTCGCATGAGGTTCAGGAAATGCAAGAGGTAGTCATGGACGGCAAGAACTGGGCAACTCAGGACGACATTTATGATGCGTTCTTTCAAGCCGTAGGAGCCCCGAGCTGGCATGGCCGCAATTTCAACGCTCTTCGCGACAGCATTTGCACTGGCCGAATAAACAAAATCGAAGTCCCGTATCTCATCAAAATAAAGAACTACGCCTCGATAGGAGCCGGCGCAAGGGGCATGGCTGACGACTTCGTCGATTTGATCAGGGAGCTGAAGGAATCTGGGTGCCCCGTGGACATCCAAATTGAGACTTGAACCATGGAAGCGGGCGGACGCAGTCCCGTCGGGCGGGTAGACTTGGTTACTGTGCGCGAAGCTGCTGAACTTAATCGTAAGGCGACGCTCTTCCCAGCCCTTATCCCCCGCGCATCCGGATCGTTCGCGGACGTGAATGCAATCCTCAAACCCCGGAGCGTCGTTGGACTCGTGCTCGCAGTCTTGCTCGGTGTCTGTGTGCCGGGTTGGAAGGCTGCCGAGACAAAGACGGCAGACCGCATCGTCGTCGAGAAGTCGGCGCGGACGATGACGCTAATCCGCGGTGGCCAGGTTCTGAAAACCTACAAGGTAGCGCTGAGTCGCGAACCCCTAGGAGCGAAGGGGCGAGCAGGCGACCACAGGGTGCCCGAGATGCAAACAAAGCGGAGACTTCGCGCGGGTGAAACAGCGCGAATGGAGAAAAGCCACATTTCTCGTGACGTACATCTACAAAATCGAAGGTGAGGAAACAGAGGTGCCTGAGAATCCAAAGGTCGAACTAGACCTGCCACGGCTCGTAAAAATAACGGCCAGACCGTTCAAACCCACATGCGATGACTGCACGCCACAAGCCCGTATCGGTACGACCACCCCGTATACACTTACTGCGCGCTGACCCGCATATACGACTGCCCGCTCCAGCACGCGCCTTTTACACACAAATTTACCGGCAAAGAACGCGATGCTGAAAGTGGATTGGACGACTTCGGGGCCGCCTCAAACAGATTCCCCAAACCAACTCACGTTCAAACACTCCTCGCGCAACCTCCCGTGAAGACTTACCACCTTCGCGTTCCGGACACGTCCTTGCCCGCATCTTCGCCTGCGAAAGAAGTTCCAATTATGAGAGCCTGACGCCTCTCCCTTACGCTGCCGCGTGCGGCTGTCCCAACCTTTAGCCGTTGGTCTTTCGGGTGGGCCTTTCGTCGAAGAATGGTGGCGCCGCTTTTCTCCGTTCGCGCTGTTTCACCCGCGCGAGCTCTCCGCTTCGTTTGCATCCACTTCAAACCATTTCCAACACAATCTATCCACGCGTGAAAAAAAGTTTACAGGCGCAACCACTTGCAATCCGCTAACTCCATGCTAACGTCGAAGTATGGGTCAAACTGCAACCCAACTGACATTTGAAGCACCGCCTCGGCCCGCAGCCTCCGGCCTGCGGTTCTTCCGCGCCGGCCTCGCCGATCCCTGGCGGCCTGCCCTCCAGCACTGTGCCGGGCCCGCCCGCCGGCACCATGGCGGGGCCTGCCCCCTTGCCCTGCTTGTCCTGACCCTCGAAGGCCTTGTCCTGCTCATCCCGAACCCAACCGATGGGCCTGCCCCGATCCGAGCCGAGGGGTCTGCCCCGAGCGGAGCCTCGGGAAGCGCAACCCCCGTGACCTTCAAACGATCACCCCAGCCCGCAGCCTCCTGCCTGCCTCGCCGATTGCCGGCCCGCCTGCCGCCCGTTTATCCCGAGCGCAGTCGAGGGGCCAGCATTGTGGTGGGTCTAATACCAACACCCGCCGCCTGGTTGGGCGGGCCTGGCCGCCCTCTTTCTGGCGGTAGAGACGCTCTTAGAGGCAATGAAAACAAACCTCTTAGGGCCGGTTCTAATCGCAACACGAACGAAGGACGTAAACTTGCAATTCACTCAGAATCAATGACATCCAAATTTCTTATCGCAACAAAACTGCATGTTTCTGAAGAAAAGGCGAAAAGTGACGAAAAAGCGAAACACAACTTCACTTCCGGCGGCTAACCAACGCCGGCTCTCGCCCTGGTTCATGCTGATCGTGGCGCTGGCCGCTCCCTGTGTGTTCGCGAACGCTCAATCGCTGCCCTTGCCGCCCGGCGTCCAGGTCACCGACTTGAGCCCGAGCGGCTATTTCGATGAACCTGCGATTGCGGTGAACCCAAACAATCCTCTGCAATTGGTTGCCGCCTATCAGGTGCCGGCCCACGTCGCCTATTCTGTGGATGCGGGACTTCACTGGCAGCCTGCTTCCGGCACTGCTTCGCCCCACTACCGAGTTTCGGGAGACGTTTCCGTTGCCTACGACGCTCGCGGCCATGCCATCCTGTGCTACATCGCCTTCGATCAACTCGGGACCACCAACTACTGGGCTCACAATGCCACGCGCAACGGCATCTTCATTCGCCGATCCCTCGACGGAGGTAAAACCTGGGCGCCGGAAGAAATTCCGGTGATCGCGCAGCCGACGCGGCCCGGCATTCCGTTTGAAGACAAGCCGTACATCGTCGCAGACGACACGCGCGGACCCTATGCCGGCAATCTCTACGTGGGCTGGACCGAATTCACTCTGACGCAGACTGTAATTTCATTCTCGCGGTCCGAAGATGGCGGCCAATCCTGGTCGAAGCCCACCCGCATCAGCACCCATGCCGGTTTGCCGCGAGACGACACCGGCGCCGTCGAGGGTTTCACCGGTGCGATCGCGGCCGATGGAACGCTCTACGTCTCTTGGGCCGATGGAAGCAACGTCGCGTTCACGTACTCGCGCGACGGCGGCCGCAGTTTCGCTCCGTCGCGCAACATCCTCGACACCGCGCCATCCTATTTTCAGCTCGCCGACGTCGCTCGCGCCAATGGATTTCCGGAAATTGCCGTCGATCCCAAAACCGGCCGGCTGTTCGTCGTGTGGAGCGATTACCGCAACGGCGAGATCGATGTCTACTCTTCCACCTCGGAGGACCAAGGCCGCACCTGGGCGCCGGCGATTCCAGTGAATTCGGATCCCGCGCACGATGGCGCCGATCACTTCTTCCAGTGGCTGGCGGTGGACCCCACCGACGGCGCGGTGAATGTGATCTTCTACGACCGGCGGGACGATCTACTCGATCGAAAAACGATTGCGGTCCTGGCTCGCTCGACCGATGGGGGAAAATCCTTCACGAACTATGCGTGGACGGCGGACGGCTTCGATCCCGATGAAGAATTCATCGGCGATTACAATGGCATCGCTGCCTTCGGCGGGCGCGTCTACGGAATCTGGACGGAAGAAGGTGGCGGATCAAAGAAGCACGCCAAACCCGACGCGAGCGAGGGTAAGCAGTCCGCGTCCAATCCAGCCGTGAACCTGAAATTTCATCGCACCTTCGTGCGAGTGGGGGTTGCGGACTTCAACTCGGCCAAGCAATGACGCCGCCGATCCAGATCACTCGTAGTGCAGCGCCACCATGGGATCGACGCGCGTGGCTCGTCGCGCCGGCAAGCCACAGGCGGCCAGCGCGACCAGGATCAGCAGCGCGGGGACGCCGACGAAGGTTGCGGGGTCAATTGGCTGCACGCCATAGAGCATGGTGGCCAGGTAATGCGTCAACGCTAAGGCGGCACATACGCCCAAAGCGACTCCGGCAATGGCGATCTGCAAGCCATCTTTGAGAACAAGCCGCAAAACGTTTCCGGGAGTTGCGCCCAGGGCCATGCGAATTCCGAATTCGCGGATGCGCTGGCCGACCGCATAAGCAAGCACTCCGTAAATACCGAGCATCGCCAAAGCCAACGCCAGCGCAGCAAACGCGCCGATCAGCACGGCCCGGAAACGCGGGCGCGCTACCGACTGGGCCGCAACCGCATCCAGAGTGCGGATATCCGTGAGCGGCAAGTCCTTGTTCACGGAATGGATCGCAGCAATGGCCGCGGAAGCGATACGGGTGGGATCGCCCTCGGTTTGAAGCGCGTAGGCGACGCTGGAGGAATCGTCCTGCGTATAGGGCACGTAAATTTCCAGCCCGCTCGGCTCCGCCGGACCTTGAATTTTTACTTGTCCGCTGACACCGACGATTTCACGCACGACTGCGAATTCAGCGGAGCCCATGTTCAGATGCGCGCCGATGGGATCCTGCGTGGAGAAAAAGCGCAGGGCAAACTCGCTGTTGATAATGCAAACGGGAATACTGGCGGCCGTGTCCTGCTCGGAAAACGCGCGGCCCCGGGACATGGAAATGCCGAGTGTTTCGAAGTAGCCGGGACTGATCGTCTGGTAGTGAGCGAATGTACGGTTCCCGGGAGGACTCGGCGGCCGGCCGGCGATGTCGAATCCTTCGCCGAAGGACCAGCCTCCCAGGGGCAGATCCGTGCCGAACCCGACCGAGCGCACGCCTGGGAGTCTTTCGAGCTCGGCAGTCGCCGCTTTATGGAACGCCACGACCTTTTCGGGTGCGGGATAATCGAGCGGAGGAAGCGAGACGTGGAACGTAAGAACATTTTCCGCGCGATAGCCGCGATCGACTTGCTCGAGCCGCATCAGAGTTCGCAAGAGCAGCGCCGCACCGGCCACCAGGACGACGGCCATGGCGATCTCAGTGACGGCGAGAACCCGGCGAGGGCCGTGGCCGCCGGTGGAAGAGTAGCCGCTCGCGCGCAGCACGTCGTTGAGGTTGATGCGCGCTGAGCGCAGGGCCGGTGCGAGACCGCAGAGGATCCCGGTCATGAACGCGGCGAGAATCGCAAAGCCAATCACACGCGCGTCCAATTGCAGGCGGACAGCAGGAGGCAGCGTTCCCGCCGGAAGCCACGAAGGGGCAGTGGCCAGCGCCATCTCGGCCAGCCATAAGCCGAGGGCGGCGCCCAGTGCGGAAAGCAGCAGGCTTTCGGTGAGCGATTGCCGGGCGATGCGGCCAGGTCCCGCACCCAGAGAGAGTCGCACCGCGATTTCGCGGGAACGCGCGGCGCCGCGGATCAACATCAGATTCGCAACGTTGGCGCAGGCAATCAACAGCACAAAACCAACCGCGCCGAACAATACGAGGGAGGTGCGGCGGACGTCCGGGCCGATCAGTGACTGCTGCAGCGGAACCAGCAATACTCCCCAATTCTGATTGGTGGCCGGCGCGATCTTGGCGATGCGACCAGCGATCAACTGCATTTCCGCGTCGGCGGAATCCATGGAGACGCCGGGCTTCAGGCGCGCCACGACATTCAAGAAATGCGTATCGCGACGCGCGGTTTCGCGCGTGAGGGCGAGTGGGGTCCAGACGTCAGCCTCGCCGAAAAGCTGCATGTTTCGGGGAAGAACGCCAATAATGGTGTAAGACTTTCCGTCCAGAACGACGACCGCGCCGAGTACGGAGCGATCCCCAGCGAAGCGGCGCAACCAGAGGCCGTGGCTGATCAAGGCGACTGAGTCTTGACCCGGGCGGCCTTCACTTGCGGCGAACCCCCGCCCTATTTCGGGTGTGACACCCAGAAGCTCGGAAAATGAGGCGGAGACTTGCGCGGAAGGTATCCGCTCGGGCACATCGGAACCGGTGAGAGTCGCGTGACCGTTCACGAAGGCGGCCATCGATTGGAATGATCTGGACTGGTCCTGCCAATCGAGATAGTTGAGTGGAGCGACGCTGTTGAGCGCCCACTTGGGAGGCTTCTCCCACACACGCAATAGTTGTTTGGGCGCCGGGAACGGCAAAGGACGCAGTACCGCGGCGTCAACGAGACTGAAGATCGCGGCGTTTACGCCAATCCCCAGCGCGAGCGTAAGCACGGCGACCGCCGTGAAGCCGGGATTCTTCGCCAGGATCCGCAAGCCATATCGCACGTCCTGCCAGAACGTCGCCATTTCCGTGCTCCCGGTTTTATAGACTCTACCTTGCCGCTAGCCTCACTCGTACCGCAACGCGATCATGGGATCGACGCGCGTGGCTCGTCGCGCCGGGATGTAGCACGCTGCAGACGCAACCGCAGCGAGGAAAAGGGCCACTCCCAAATACGTCATAGAGTCCGTAGGGCTGATCCCATATAGTAGGACTCGAATAAGGCGGGTCATGCCCAGCGCCCCCGCTAAACCGAGAACGATCCCCAGGAATGCCAGGGACAGTCCGTCTCCCATTACCAGACGCAAAATGTCCCGCCGCTGCGCACCCAAGGCCATGCGAATTCCCATCTCTTTGGTCCGGAGAGCAACGCCGTGCGCAAGCAGGCCGTAGATTCCCAGAGCCGCCAGCGAAAGAGCCACCAGCGCGTAGACCCCCATCAGGCTGGCGAGAGCCCGGACCGGACTCTCTTGTGTCGCAATCCTTTCGTCGAGCGTTCGCACGTCGAAGAGAGGCAAATCCGGATCGAGAGAAGAAACTGCCCGTTGAAGCTCCGGCAAAACCTGCGTTTGTAACCCTAGCGTCCTGACCGCCAACACCATCTGCCGAATTGGCCGCTGCCAGTAGGGGTAATACACATCGAACTGCGGTCCCAACCCCTCCGGCAAACCCCCGCTTGCCACAAGGGCAAGATCAAAACGCGATCGGTGACGCGCGTCCTCTGTCACCCCAATGACGGTTAGCCATGTAGCCTGACCGATGAGCGTACGCGGAAGCACGTGCTTCCCCACCGGGTCCTGCCCAGCCCAGAAATGGTCCGCCACGCTCTTGCTGACGATGATGACGTTCGGCCGATCCGCAGTGTCACGCCAGGTAAAATCGCGGCCTTCGACGATGGGGATTCCGAGGTTTCCCAACCCTCCCGGGTTGGTGCTATGCCAGCCCATCATGGGTGAATCCTGCTGGCGAAAATTCGTTTCGCCTTCCGGCGTAAAGTAAACCACAAAGTCAGATTCACTCAGCATGTTGGGTCCCCAGAGGGTCACCGATTTCACGCCGGGCACGGATTCCATCCTCGACACAAGGAGCTTGGCGAGCTCGACCAGCCGCTCGGGTTGTGTATATCTTTGCGCCGTGAGATCGAGCCGCATGGTCAGCAGGTTTTCTGTGCGAAAACCCAACCCGGAGCGCACCAAGGTGATGAGGCTGCTTAAGATCAGCCCAGCGCCGATCAAGAGCATTACGGAAAGGCTGACCTCGGCAACTACCAGGACACTGCGACTCCTGTTCGAGCTGCTTCCGATCGTCCCTCGACCGGCCGCCGCTAGGGCTGCATGCACGTCCGTACGAGAAGCCTGCAGGGCGGGCAGTAGACCGAACAGCAAGGCGGAAAGGAGGCTGATCCCCACGAACCCAACGAGACTCCAGTGATCGACCGAAACTTCCACGTAGGGAGGAAGGGGAAACGCCCGCCAGGATTTCAGAAAGGAAACCAGAGAATAGGCCAGCGGCAAAGCCAGAGAGGCTCCTAGGAAGCACAAAAGGATGCTTTCCACCAGCAGCATCCGGAGGATCTGCTGGAAAGAAGCCCCCAGTGCGGCGCGCAATGCAAATTCCTGCCGCCTTGACTCGTGCTTGGCGATCAAGAGACTTGCGATGTTAGCGCAACTGATTAGCAGAATTATTACGGCGCCAATCATCAGCAGAGAGAAGGGAGAATACGTTCCGCTGAGCAACTGGTCGCGGAGCAGCCGGGCGTGCAGACCAAAGCCTTTGTTCGTATTTGGATGTTCCCGAGCTAATCGTTCCGCGATCGCTCTTAATTCAGCGGTCGCCTGGCTCACCGGCACTCCGGGTTTCAGTCGCCCAACACCCAGGAAAATGCGGTAGACCTGATCCAACTTCGGCTGGCCTAGCAACTCCGGTGTCATCTGCACCGGCATCCAAACGTCGGTGCGACCTTCCTCTTCATCCACATCGCGAAAGGAAGACGGGAGCACTCCAACTACCGTGAGCGGAATCTGGTTCAAGATCACCGAACGGCCCACGATATGTGGATCGGCGCCGAACCGCCGCTCCCACAGAGCCTGGCTGAGGATCACTCCGCGGGCCGCTCCCGGATCGTTGTCTTCTGCGGCGACAAATGTCCTGCCGAGTCGCGGCTGTGCACCCAGAAGATCCAAATATGTTGGGGTGACGAAAGTGGCCGGCAATTGGAGCGGCTCTCCACTCCCCGTCAATGTGACCTGGGTCTCAGACCTGAAAAGAGATGTTTTTTCAAAGACGTCAGTCCCCTCCCGGATCGCCCTGTAATCGGGGTACGACATGTCGTCGCCGCCCGCGTGTGAGCCCGGGTATTCGGTCGAGAGGAGGACCAACCGGCTAGCTGAAGGATAGGGGAGCGCGCTGAAGAAGATGCCTTTCAGGACGCTTAAGATGGCTGTGTTCGCGCCGATCCCGAGGGCGAGCGTCAATATCGCTACTGTGGCGAAGCCCCGGTTCTTCGCCAGCATCCGCAAGCCATATCGGACGTCCTGCCAGAACGCCGCCATTTCCGTGCTCCCGGTTTCTCGGCTCTATTCGTACCGCAGGGCGATTATGGGATCGACGCGCATGGCGCGTCGCGCGGGCACATAGCATGCAGCGAGTGACACCCCCGCGAGGAGAATCGCCACTCCGGCAAATACGAACGGGTCAGTCGGCCGCACGCCAAAGAGCAAACTCGATAGCAGGCGCGCGAATCCGAGAGCGCCCGTCAGGCCCAGCGCAATGCCCATGCAGGCCAGACGGCAACCTTGGCCCAGCACCAGTGCGAGCACGTCGCGCCTCTGCGCGCCCAATGCCACACGAATGCCGATTTCATGCGTGCGTTGAGCGACGGAATAAGCCATCACCCCGTAGACTCCGATGCACGCGAGTGTGACCGCCAGGGCCGCGAACAGGGCCACGAGCGTCATCTGGAAGCGGCGAGTGGAGAGCGACGACGTCACCACCTGTTCCATGCTGCGGATCCGGTACAGAGGTTCATCTTTGTCGACCGCATGGATCGCATCCTCGACTGCGGAGGTCGCACTAAGGGCTTCGATTTTCGTTCGCACCACGAGCGCCATGAAAAGCCAGGGGTCCTGCGAATAGGGGAGGTAGAGCGTGGGTCTCGGCGCCTTATCGAGCCCGTGCTGCCGGATGTCCCCCACCACACCGACCACTTGGCGCCAATCTTTGTCGTCACCGACTTTTAGAAACTTGCCTACGGCATCCTGGCCGGGCCAAAAATAGCGAGCCATTGATTCGCTGACCACTGCTGCAGGCTGGGCGGCGGCATCGTCGCGGACGCTGAAACCGCGACCGCGCAGGAGCCGTATGCCCACGGTGCGAAAGTAATCCGGGGTCGTCACCAGGTAGTCGGGCAAGATGTCGGATGGAGACTGCGTGCGACCCTGAATCTGAACGCTGCGCGTGCTGTTCCCGGCGTTCAAGGGCAGGCGACTGACAACGGCGGCCGAGGACATACCCGGAAGCTCGGCGATCCGTTCCAGAATCTGTTTCACAAAGCCGGCCCGGTTCGCCGGCTGTGGATACTTCGCCTGCGGCAGCGACAACTGCATGGTGAGCGTCTGCGTTGGGTCGAAACCCTCCGGCTGCTCCTGCACGCGAACAAAGCTTTTGATGAGAAGCCCTGCTCCGACAAGCAAGACAAGGGCCAGGGCGATTTCGGACACGACTAAGAATCGGCGCGTCCGCCGAGAGGCGGGCGGCTCTGATGCCCCGTGTGAGCCTTGCGCAAGCATTTCGCTCAGGTCCGGGCTAGCCAGATGGAGTGCTGGGAAAACGCCGGACACCAACCCTGTAAGCAAAGAGAGAATGAAGGTAAAGCTCAACACACGCGCATCCAGATGAAGCACGCCGAGTGCAGCGATGTCCGAGGGCAGCAACGCTGAAAGGGGACGGAAACCCCAAACTGCCAGCAGGATGCCCAGGCCGCCCCCTACGCCTCCCAGTAAAGCGCTCTCAATAAGGAGTTGAAGGGCAATCCGCGAGCGACTCGCTCCCAGGGCTCCTCGGATGGCAATCTCTTTGCGTCGCGCGGCTCCGCGGGCTAGCACGACGTTAGCGACGTTGGCGCAGGCGATCAACAGAAGCAGGCCGACCGCCCCGAATAAGATCAAGAGTGCCGGGCGAGTGTTTCCGACCGCGTCATCGTGCAGGGTGACAACGTTCGCCCCCGCGGCTTCTTCGTCGCTCCCATATTGTTGCTTGAGCTGCTTGGCGATCGCGTCCGCCTCTGCCTGCGCCTGCGGCAACATCACCCGGGGTTTCAGCCGTCCGACGACATCGAAGTAGTGGTCACCGCGCTCGCCCGACGGATCAACCATCGCTTGCAGCGGACGTTCTGGAACTGAATAACGCGAGAGTACCCAGAGTTCGCATTCGAAGGGATAACGGAAGTTGCGGGGCATCACGCCGACGATTGTGAAAGGTTCGTCATCCAGCGTCGCGCTCTTTCCAATTACATCCGGGCTGCCGCCAAACCGCCGCTGCCATAAGGAATAGCTCAGGACGACGACTCGGCTCTTGCCCGGCTTGTCGACGCCCGGAAGAAACGTGCGGCCCAATTGCGGCGGCATTTCAAAGACCGAGAAGAAAGTATTGGTCACGACGGCCGCGTTCACGCGTTCCGCTTGATCTTGAGCGCTCAAATTCAAAGGCCAATATCGAAAAGCCGCCAAGTGCTCCAGGGAACGATTCGTTGCTTGATAATCGAGGAAATCCGCGGGCGAGAGATTCTCGTTCTCTCCCGTGTCGGTGCGTTCATACACGAGCACGATCCGTTCAGGATCCTTGTAGGGCAGCGGGCGGAGCAACACGCTATCGATGATGCTGAAGATCGCCGTGTTCGCGCCGATGCCGAGTCCGAGCGTCAGGACCACCACGGCGGTGAAGCCGCGTGACTTCCCGAGCATCCGAACGCCGTAACGCAAGTCTTGCAGCAGCGTACCCATCGTGAATCCTCATTCCTTGGTGGTTGCCGGTGGCTTGGCTCCGTTCATGCGTGTCTTGACCGCTTCTGGAAGAGCAAAAACTGAATCGTCCACGTCATCGAACGTAATCGAGGTGAAATGATCGACTTCGACCACTTGGGCGCCCTCTTTGCTCGTCACGTGTGTTGGTATCAGCAGGCCGCCAAAGGTCTGGTAATCGCTGAAAACTTGGGTGCTGAGCGATCCTGAGGACGACGTGCCCGAATCATCCCAACTGTAAAATTGATAGCCAACGAGAAGGCCGGTCGTTCGATCGTAGAAGTGGTCATTCTGCTTGCCCCAATTGTTGATTCCCTTTAAGTGATAACAAGGCTTACCCTCGAACACCTCAACATCCACCGTTTCCATGGAGCGGAAGTAGTCCAACACATGCGACCAGTAATACAGGTCCGCATCCCGTCGAATTGATAAGACATAATCACCCTCGAAAATCTGCGGCTCCGACCCGGGGCGCATCTCCCATGCCACTTTCCCGTCGTAGCCTCGTAGGATTTCGCCTCGGCCTGTGACCGTGACTTTCTCGAGGCGCTTGAAGGACGCCACGTAAATCACTTCCTCGATGCGGACGTCCTTGCCCGGGATGGCAATCTCGCCCTTCATTGTCATTGAGCGTGGCCGAAGAATTGCCTCTTTGCCTCCGAGCGCGGCAACGAAGCGGTTCTCAACTTCCTGGGCCGTCGGTAATTTCTCGCTCTTGGGAGCCGCTTGAGGCCACGCGAACGGCGTGATTATGATCGCAGCGAACAAGATGAACCCCATCGGTCGCAACATGGAACGAAGGTCTGTTGCACCGGGCGCGCTTCCTTCCATTGTGCCTCCTGCTCCCCTGCGCGAGAGCCCGCTGCCTGCACCGTCGAGTTTTCGGCACAGGCTGGCTGGAGTGATCCGCCCAGAAGGAAGCAACTCGACAACCGCACGGGCTTTCGGCCTAAAGCTTTCAGGCTGTTGGGATTAGTTCACGCTTGCCAGCGGCTTAGCCAATCGTGGGTGCCCGTTTCCGGGACGCCTTTGTCGCTGAAACGGACACAGCCGTATACTCTTGGCATGGACGGGCCGAAGCGAACTCAGTGGATCGTCGAGCAGGCGCAAACGCTCGGGTTCGATCTGTGCGGAGTGACATCAGCCAACGCGCTCGAAGGGTTGGACCACTTGCCGGAATGGCTCGACCGCGGCTATGCGGGCGAGATGGAATACCTCCACGATCCCCGGCGACGCGACCCAGTCCGCGCGCTTGCGAACGCGCGCAGCATCATCGCTTGCGTTCTCAACTACAACACACCGCCCCGGTATTCCACCGATGCCGCAGCCGAGCCCCGCTTCGTGAATCCCGAGTCCGACGGGCCCCGCGGCTGGATTTCACGTTATGCCTGGGGCGACGACTACCATGAGGTCCTTGAGCTGAAACTCGATGCCCTGGTTGCGGCGATGCGCAAAGAATTTCAAGAATCGTTTGTCGCGCGCGTTTATGTGGACACCGGCCCGGTGGTCGAGCGAGTTGCAGCGAACCATGCGGGACTCGGCTGGCTCGCAAAGAATACCTGCCTGATCCATGAACGGCTCGGCTCGTGGCTTTTTCTGGGGGTCATTCTCACGACCCTCGAACTGGCTCCGACAGTGACGCCCGGCGACCCTCCTCCACCCGACCTCTGCGGGAATTGCCGCTTATGCATCGAGGCGTGTCCCACGGAGGCGATTGTCGAGCCCTATGTACTCGACGCGCGGCGCTGCATTTCCTATCTCACCATCGAAATGCGCGGCGCCATTCCCGAAGAGCTGCGCCCGGGTATGGGTCGAATGGTTTTCGGTTGCGATATTTGCCAGGATGTCTGTCCGTGGAACCGTAAAGCACCGGTGACCAACCTTGCGCGGTTCCTTCCTCGCGGCGCTGAGTCGGCGGGCGAAAACGCGAACGGGCAATGGGAAAATATGAGAAACGAAGCCGGCGTCGAGGGGGGCTCGCTTTTTGCGCCTTCGCTCGAATGGCTGGCTTCACTCGGCGAAGACGAATTCCGGCAGGTATTCCGCGGCAGTCCCGTCAAGAGAACGAAATGGCGGGGGCTTATTCGCAACGCCTGCGTCGCTCTCGGGAACTCGGCCATCGATCCCAGCTCTCCGTCCTATAAGCGCATCATTCGCTTGCTCGACCGGCTCGCCGCATCGGAGGATGCACTCATTGTCGAACATGCCCGCTGGGCCGCCGCCCGATTGCGCGATCGCCATGGTTCCCAGCCTGCGGATCATATTCGAGAGTAGGAGAGCCTCCGCCAGGCTGGGTTGACACGATATCGCCGACTCCGATAGCGTAGCGCGGGGTGAATTGTTCCGGTCATTAGATTTGGGGGGATTTAGGGGTGTGATTGTCCGCAACTTTGCAGGAGAAAAATGATGCTTCTTGCTCCGGTGGGCACGGCCTTGGCTCTGGCGCAGCCGCACTTTAGCTTTCCTCACGACGCTGCGACAAACGAGGAAATCGTTTTGCGCTGGGTGCACTTCATCGCCGGAATCACCTGGATTGGGCTTCTCTATTTCTTCAACCTCGTGAGTGGTCGTTCCCTCAGTGAGTTAAAAGGACCGACCCGCACGGAAGTATTTCCGGTCCTGATGTCGCGGGCGATGTGGTGGTTCCGCTGGTCCGCAGTCGTCACCGTTCTGGCCGGGCTGCGGTATTTCTTCTTGATCCTCCGGGCCGACGCGTCGAACGCCGGCGACCCGGGTCTCACCTGGCGCTGGCTCGGCTACTGGTTCATTACCTGGATGATTGCCTACGCCCTGCTCTATGCGCTGCAGCTTCCCTTGAAGGGGGCTCTCGATAACGGTTGGTTGCGCGCGATTCCCATTGCAGCCGTTGTGGCCGCGGCGACGTGGGTGGTACTCGACCTGAACGCCGGTCCGTACTCATCGAACGGCCACCTTTCGATCAGCGTTGGCGGAGGGTTGGGACTGGTGATGCTGCTGAACGTCTGGGGCATCGTCTGGCGAGCCCAGAAAAAACTGATCGCGCTCCACCGTGCCGGCGCTGAGAAGGGCACTCCGCTTCCGCCCGAAACAATGCGCCTCGCGCGCTGGACTTTTCTGGCATCTCGCACCGGCTTCTGGCTTTCCTTCCCTATGCTGTTCTTTATGGGCGCGGCCGACCACTACCCATTCCTCAGCAGTATCACCGATTGATTGCACTTCCAGTGATGACAGGGCTGGCGCAGGCCGTTTCCGTCAGCGTAACAGGATGCGCGTTTGATTAGGCGAGATGAGTTCGTAGGAGAGGCCGCGCCAGCGAATCCGGCGGCGGAACGCGGCCACCAACGCGTTGCGCAAATAGAGGAAAGGCACCAGCGGGGCGAGCCCGCTCCAGATCCAGCCCCACCGATTGATTGTTGATTTCCATTCCGGCAAGAGTTCGAGCACCGCAATCGTGCGGAGTCCCCCCTTCACCGCCGCCAGCAGCGGCACCAGCAAAGCCGGCAGCGCGAGCGAGAGCCATGTTTCGCCAGCGAAGCCGCGAGTGAGGATCAGTCCAGCAGCGTACAGAAGAGTGGCGCAATAAAAAAGGTGCACAACCGCTCCGGTGGCCCACAGCCGCGGTGAATAAACGCGCGTAATGACGATCTGCCGGTCGGTAAACTCGACAAGACCAGCCCAAGTGGTGTCCCCGACCGTAGGTGCGAGGCACTCCGGAACAAAGGAAATAGGACGGCCGGCGTCGCGGAGCGCGCGGGTGAGGGCATAGTCGTCACTCAGCGCGCCCCGCCAGTAGTCGAGCACACGCGCTTGCTCGAACGTCTGGCGGCGGATGGCTGTGCCGCCGCCCCAGCAGAAGTTTCGCGAGTGTTCTCCGAGCACGGTGACGATCGCTGCATTCCAGGCCGACGCGAGCGCACTCGCAAAGCCTCCCGTCCGCGGAAAATACCATCGGAAGGTCGTGGCGGCGCCCACCTGTGGGTCCGCCAGGCATGCGACCAGCCCGCCGAGCCATCTCCTTCCAACGCGCACGTCGGAATCGGTGAACACGATCGTTTCAAAACCTTCCCCGAGCTGCTCGACAGCTTCTCGCAGGTTGTTTACCTTCTCACCGCAATCAGCGGGCTGCCCGGCAACCACCACGTGAACTTTGTGAGGGCTCTCGAGGGCAATGCGCTCGATGATGGCGCGGGCGGGATCCTTTTCGCTGGCCATCGAGAAGAATATCTCGTACTCGGAATAATCAAAGCGAGTGAGCGCGGTGAGATTTTCCTCCAGTCCCGGTTCGGCCCCTTTGCACGGACAGATGAGGGCCACGCGCGGAGCAAAGAATCCGGGATGTCTTCGGAGGCGGCGGCGCACCATCTGCAGCCAGTTGTAGCCTTGCCACAGGGAGCAGAACCCGACAACGATTTGCGTCAGGACAAGAATGTAAAACGCGGCTAACACGCTCGCGCGAGGATACCAGAACCGGACTCTCCCCGCACTTCGCTCAACGACCTTAAGGCAGCCAGAAAGAAGAGCGTGCCGGGTCTACGGGACCCGTACGAATTCCCCCTCGACGAGAATGGGTTTGCTCCCAATAGGAACGGAACCCTGAGCTGGTCGAACATTCCCGCTCAGATCACGATACTGAGAGTATTCGCTCGTGACTCGGTATTGCTTCGAGGTCATGTTATTCCAAATAGCCAGAGCCCGATAGCCCCCGGGCCGCTCGAACGCGCAAGTCCAGGTGAAATCCGATGCCATCGTACAAGCCTGAGTCATCGTCGCTCCCACCATCCATTCATAAACCTGCTCGTAAGCAATGGCAGCCTGGGTCGGATTGCCGTTGTTGTCGAGAAGGCCGCCCCACCCGTTTCCCGTGCTGGGATTGTCCCAGACATACCAATAGAAGCGCGTAACCCCCAGAGACCAATGCATTAAATAGTATCGGGCGAGAAAGGAGGTCTGCAGATCTGGATCCGTTATGGCGCCCGTCCCTTCGTTCCCCCACGATCCCTCGGTATCCCACAGCGGTTTATTCACTAGCCTGTGTTTGGCCATAACGCTCTTCATGCCGGCCACCAGGCTGGTGATCTCGTCCTCAGCGACGTTGCCCGTGTGAATTGTCGAGGGTGGGTACGCATGGAAGCCTACCACATCGACATCGGTGACGCCCCCAGCCGTCCAATACTGATCCATGTAGGCTGGATTTGCCGAAGGCGAAACAATCAGGGCCGAAGGATCGATGGATCGAATGATGTCGTGTTCGTGCCGGGTCAAGGTCACCATTTGGGCGACGGTGCCCGTAAAACTCTTCGGATTGTAAGGTTCGTTCCACAAGTCGTACACTTGAATTTGGCCTTGGTATCGCGTCACCAGTGCTGTCCACCAGCTATCCCAGTACTTGATATTTGAGACCATGGCGGTACATACGATAGGCGGGGGCGAAGAAAAATTGCAGCTTGCAACGTCGGACGTTGCCCATAAGGGCGTTCCCGCGGTGCGGTGAAACAAGCTCACGCCGTTCGATTGCGCAGCGGCAACCCAATCATCGATGCTATCCGGTTCGTTCCATATGAAGACGCCGGCTCCCCTTTCCATCAGAGCCCATTCGTGTATCGGGGATTGCCCAATGGCGCCGACGGGAACCGAAGGCCAGTCCTTACTATGGCCAGAGTGCATGCCAAAGAAGCTCGACGGGATCGGTTCCCCGAGAGCGCTTTGGTTCCGAGGGGATGGGCCTTGCTGAGCTGTCGATGGGCTGCCAGCAGCCGGGGAATTGCTCGCCAGGGCTGACGAAGCAAGCCAATTCTCATATCGGAGCAGCCCGGCTAAAATAATGGCTGCAAGGAGCAATGACACCAAGAATGGCCTTCGCCTGAAAGGGATGCTCACTAGGCACGGTAGCACGTAGCGATTTTTGACGCGCCCGATCACTTACCCACACCCCTAGCACAGTCGTTTGGGAATCTCTCACCGAGGGACGGACGGGAGGGACTACTCCACCGTGGCACGCATTGTAGCCAAAGATTTCAATAAAGTCTAGACATTTTTGATGGCTGGAGCGCCGTCCCGCCAGCGACCTTCAATTCTCTCGGCGGCGGGAGAAGACCTTCTTCAAGATGTCTTCGGTAATGGCGCGAAGCTGCGTCTCGAATTTGCCGGCGGCGCGACGCGCCTTGTCCAGCATCGCCGGATCAAGGATGATTCCGCAGCGGTCCACGAAGGGCCCCCCGACCACGTTCGAAGCCCTGCGAGCACGCGGCGGGCGTGCCTCGCCGGCATCCAGGCGTTTGTAAAGATCCAGGTCGTGACGGAACATCTCGAATTCACCCGAGGTCCAACTCAATGCCTGGCGGAGCCCCGCGAGAAATTCTTCCCGAAATAAATGAAGGCTCGTGTCCGGCTGGCCACGCTGCCGCGGGCCGCGCCTCACCCCAAGCCGCCGGGGTGCCTCATGATCCAACCAGGTGACCATGGCCAGCAGAGCTTCCCGCCCGATTGTCTCGAGTAACTCCCTGAGCCGCGCCGGCTGAGCCGTGCGGCCGGGGCGGTTGAATTCCGTCGCGTACGAGTGAAGGAACCGCTCGACCAGGCGTTCGCGCTCGAGCGTCCGAAGGACGAGCGTTGCGGCCTCGCGCGCGCGAATCGCGATTTGTCGGGGACGATAGCTCATGCACGAAGCTTACCTGTACGCGAACCCTCCGAGCATCGCAACCCCAAAATTTACATGGGTGCTGAACCTTCTGGGCCGAACGTGCGTCTATAAGCCTAGCAATAGGGTGGATGTCCGTGGCAGCTCGTTCGACGAGCCGTCCACCAGAGAAGGGGTCAAGATCAAGGACCGCAATCGTTGAATCCCAGCCCGGTCGCGCGTAGAGTACCCGGCGCCAGACGTGTAGCGCTCCTTCGAAACGCGCCGCTGGCCGGAGTGAGTGGAGGAAACAGCGATGAAGATGCAAAAAAAGTGGGGTCGGCTAGCGCTTGTGGCGCTGCTGAGCGTTGGGACGTTCGCGACCGGGGTCGCATTCGGGCAGCAGGCCCCTAAAGAGACTCCGGGCGCGCCGTCCTCAGCCAAGTCGGACGAATCGAAAAAGCCCGAAAGCCAGAAACCGGCCGAAGACAAATCGTTTGACGAAGTGGTGAAGGACATGGAGGTCATCCCGGGCCTGTTCACTCTATATCGGAAGGCAGATGAGGACAAAGTCTTGATGGAAATTACCCCCGCCCAGCTCGATAAGACCTTTCTCTTCGCGGGCACCATCGAAGGCTCGGTGGGCGAGCGCGGCTTCTATGCGGCGCAGCAAGGGGCTGATTTTCCATTCGTCTTCCGTCGCGTCGGTAAGACGATCCAGTGGGTGGAAAAGAACACCAGCTTCAGCGCTCCCGAAGGCTCGCCGCAGTCACGATTCATGCTGAAATCTTTTCCGGATGCGATCCTGGCTTCCGCGAAAATCGCGTCCAAGCCGCACCCGGATCGGAAAAGCATCCTGATCGACGTTTCCGAGCTTTTCTTGACCGACCAACCCGGCTTCGCCCCCGGGTTGAGCGACGCCTATCATCCGACAAGCTATCATTTCGACAAGGCCAATAGTTTTCTGGGAACGGTCAAGGCCTTTCCGGAAAACGTGCTCGTCGAGGTGACGCTGCATTATGCCACCGACAATCCGAAGGTGTTTTCGATCACGCTGCCGGATGCTCGCAGCATTCCGATTCTGCTGAAATACGAGCTTTCGTCGCTGCCAGAGACCGGCTACCGTCCTCGGTTGGCCGACGATCGTGTCGGGAACTTCATCGTCATCCAGCAGGATTTCACGTCGGACCATCCGAGCACGCCCTACGTCCGGAGAATCAACCGGTGGCAACTCGAGAAGGCCGATCCCAGCGCGCCACTCTCACCCCCCAAGAAGCCAATAGCCTTTTGGCTCGACAACTCGATTCCCGTGGAATATCGCGATTGGTTCAAGGAAGGCGTGCTGCTGTGGAACAAGGCTTTCGAGCGGATCGGGTTCAAGGACGCGATCGTCGTCAAGCAGCGTCCCGATGATGCAACCTGGGACCCGGCCGATACGCGCTATAACACGTTGCGCTGGTTTGCCGGAGTGGACGCTACGTTTGCCATCGGCCCTTCTCGCGCCAATCCTTTCACCGGCCAGATTTACAACGCCGATATCGGCTTCGCCGAAGGACTCTTCCGCTCGGTGCGCAGATCCGGCGAGGAATTTGTCGAGCCGGTCGTGTCGGACGCCGAAGCGGCGCCGGTTTGGCTGGCGACGGCTTGGCGACGCAACGCGCGCTTCTTCTGCGACCAGGGTAACGGACTGGCGCAGCAAGCGGCGTTCGCCGTCTCCCTGCTCGACGCTCGCGGGGAGCTGACGCCCGAAGTGGAGCGAAAGCTAATGCACGAATTCACCGTGGAAGTGGTGGCGCACGAGGTGGGCCATACCCTGGGGCTGCGGCACAATTTCCACGCGAGCACGTTGCTTAAGCCCGAGGATCTCAACAACCTGGCCAAGACGGACGACATGGGCCAGACGGGGTCGGTAATGGATTACAACCCGATCGTCATCGCCTCCAAAGGCGAAAAGCAGGGTCACTTCCTCACGCCGACTTTGGGCCCCTACGATTACTGGGCGATCGAATACGCCTACACCTCGATTGCCGGCGACGAGAAGACGGAGCTTGCGAAAATTACATCGCGCGTGGCGGACCCCACGGTAGCCTACGCGACGGATGAAGACGCGCTGGGCACGCTCTCCCCGGCTGCAGTGGATCCGCTCGTGAACCAATTCGACCAATCCGACGATCCACTCGTTTTTTTCCGCAAGCGCATCGGCATCGTCGAAGAGCTGTGGGCCGCGGAAGAAACAAAGTTAGCGAAGCCCGGTGAAGGTTACCAACTGCTGCGGCGCGCGCTCACCCGAGGATTCAACGACTACCGCTACGACCTCGCCGTCACTTCCAAGTATATCGGCGGCATCTATACCCACCGCGACCACGTCGGCGATCCCCAGGGACGGCTGCCGTTCGAGGTGGTGCCCGCGGCGAAGCAACGCGAGGCGCTCGATTTTCTCCGCGTCTATGCATTCGGCGAAAAAGCTTTCGAGCTGCCCCCCGGCCTTCTCAACAAGGCGGCCATCGAACGCGAGCCCGGTCTTGATTTCTTCTCATACGTCACGGTGCAGCGCCTGGACTACCCGTGGCACGATGCCGTCCTGGGCGCCCAGCGGACGGTGCTGAACCGGCTCTATCATCCGCTGACGCTCCATCGCATCGAGGATAACGAGCTGCGCTTCGCTCGCGGCGAGCCCACTTTCACCATGGCGGATCTTTTCACGGGACTCGATTCCGCGATTTGGTCCGAACTGGATCGGCCGGCCCCGAAAATATCGAGCCTGCGTCGCAACGTTCAGCGCGAGCAATTGCGGGATCTGATTCGCCTGGTGGTGCGAGCGCCGCACCAGGCGGCCGGACCCCCCATCCCAGCCTCACTCTTCCAGCCGCCCCCGCCGCCCCCGCCGCCTGACGATGCCACCACTCTCGCTCGGGCCAGCCTCGTCCGGCTGCAGGCGAAAATCAAGAGGAGTCTCGCGGCCGGCAGGATCACCGACGCAACCACGCGGGCGCACCTCGAGGAAAGTCAAGCGCTCATCGCCTCAACGTTACAGGCGCAGACCGAAAGACCAGTGGAGTAAAGGAAGGCGGGCGAGAGAGGCGGGAAAAAAGGAAGAGGCCCGGAGAGCTTTCCGGGCCTCTTTTTTTGGCTTTGTGATTTAGTGAATCGGTCCAATCGTCGGGCGCTCTTCCCGAGGGCCGCCGCCCGGCAGCACCTTCTTGACAACCTGGACTTTGCCTAACGCGATGTCGAGCGCCTGATCGGCAGTGCGCACGAAATGCAATTGCAGTCCTTCGAGCATGTGCGGCTGCATATCTTCTTTCACGTTCGGTTCATTCTCCTGCGGCAGAATTACCTCGCGAATGCCGGCGCGTTTCGCACCCAGCACCTTCTCCTTGATGCCGCCGACGGGAAGCACGACGCCGGAAAGAGAGATCTCGCCCGTCATGGCCACGCGCGGACGCACCGGCCGCCCGCTCAGCAAGCTCACCAGCGCCGTGACCATCGCCACGCCCGCCGAGGGTCCGTCTTTCGGAATGGCTCCCGAAGGAACATGGATGTGGATGTCCTGCTTGCGGAAGAAGTCGGGGTCGATGCCGTAGCGCTCGCCATTGGCCCGCACCCAGGAGAGCGCCGCGCGGGTAGATTCCTGCATGACTTCGCCCAGGTGCCCGGTGACGGTGAACTGCTTTCCGCCGCGCATCCGGCTGGCCTCGATGAACACGATGTCGCCCCCCGCCGGGGTCCATACCAACCCCACGGCGACGCCGGGGCGCGCCACGCGCTCTTCCACTTCTTTTTCAGTTCGGACCTTGGGTATCCCGAGGGCTTCCCGCACGACTTCGGGAGTGACTATGAGTTTTTCCTTGTGGCCCTCGGCCATACGCCGCGCTTGCTTGCGCACGAGTGTGGCGATTTCGCGCTCGAGGTTGCGCACGCCGGCCTCGCGCGTATAGCTGTGGATGATCTCGCGCAGGGCTTCATCCGAGAATTCGATCTGCTCCTCGAGCTTGATGCCATGCTCGGCGGCCTGACGTGGGATCAGGAATCGCCGCGCGATGTGGATTTTTTCTTCTTCGGTGTACCCCAGCAGCTCCAGAATCTCCATGCGGTCGCGCAACGGTTCGGGAATCGGATCCATCCAGTTGGCGGTGGCGATGAAGAGCACCTTCGACAGATCGAAGGGCACGTCCAAGTAGTGGTCGCGGAAGTGGGCGTTTTGTTCCGGATCCAGCACTTCCATCAAGGCCGCCGCGGGGTCGCCGCGGAAGTCGCGCCCCAGCTTGTCGACCTCGTCCAGCATGAACACCGGGTCCACCGTCTCCGCCCGCCGGATGCCCTGGATGACCTGACCGGGAAGAGCGCCGATGTAGGTGCGACGGTGGCCGCGGATTTCCGCTTCGTCGTGCATCCCCCCGAGCGAGATGCGAACGAACTTCCGGCCCATGGCCCGCGCAATCGATTTCCCCAACGAAGTCTTGCCCACACCCGGCGGCCCCAGGAAGCACAGGATGGGGCCTTTCATGGACGGCTGAAGCTTCTTCACCGCCAGATAATCCAGGATTCTCTCCTTGACCTTCTCGAGGTCGTAGTGATCTTCGTCCAGAATCCCTTGGGCCTTGGCAATATCGATTTCCTCCGTACCGGAGGTCTTCGCCCAAGGCAGCGACGTCATCCATTCCACGTAGGTGCGCGACACCATGTATTCGGCGGACGCCGGCGTCATGCGGGCAAGGCGCTTCAGCTCGCGCTCACACTCCTTCCGCGCCTCCGCCGGCATTCCCGACTCTTCCATCTTTTTGCGCAATTCCTCGACTTCGGCCTGCGTCTCGTCAGATTCGCCGAGCTCCTTATGAATGGCCTTGAGTTGCTCGCGCAGCAGATACTCCCGCTGGCTCTGGTTGACCTGTTCCTGCACTTGTTCTTGTATCTTGTTGCGCAGCTCGAGCACCTCGCGCTCTTTGGAAAGCTCGCGGATCAGAATTTCGAGGCGACGGCGCACATTGAAGGTTTCCAGGAGCTCCTGGCGCACCATCGTCGACAGAGACGGAAGGGTGCCCGCGACGAAGTCCGCCAGGCGCCCGGGTGTGTCAATGTTGAGCGCCACGTTTTGAAGGTCGTCGGAAAGCTGCGGGGAGCGCGCCACAACTTCGCGAAACAGGTCCCGGGCGTTGCGATGAAGGGCCGTCAGCTCGGCGTCTTCGGTGTCATCCAGATCGGGCTGCTCCTCGATGCGGGCGCGGAGAAAGGGCTTCATTCCCAGCAACTCCACGACGCGCATGCGTCCCAGACCTTCGAGGAAAGCCACCACGTTTCCGTTGGGCATTCGCACCATCTTGTGAACCTTGGCGATCGTACCCACCGCATGCAGATCGCTCCCAATGGGCTCCTCCACTCGGGGATCGAGTTGAGCTACGACGCCCAGGAGCTTTTCTTCGCCCGAAAGAGAATCGAGAAGCGCCAGCGAACTCTCGCGTCCCACAGTTAGAGGTAATACCGCCGCCGGGAAGAGAACCATGTCCCGCACGGGGAGTATGGGGAGTTCGGTTGGAAAAGGATTCGGCTTGTTCTTAATCATTGGGCCCCCTGCCCTGACAGCTAGCAATTCACGTGCAAATCAGTTAGATGCAGAAGCGGCTGGAACGGTTCCGAAGAACTACAGCATCTGTATCAACCGACATTAGTATATTACACTCATATTCCGTGTCAAGTGCCGTAAGTTCTGTAAGATTATTATTGTAAATGACTTACGATAAGGCATTAGGCTCCTTTTGCCAAAACAAACGTCTTGCGAACGAATTCGAGGGCTTCGTCCCGGCTCCTCAGACTCCCCTCGAGCTGAGCGTCTTCGACCGCCTGCAGGATTTCCCTGAAGCGGGGTCCTGGTGCTAACCCCATTTCCATAAGGTCGTCTCCCGTGACCAGGCGTGCCGGCCGGACCTCCTCCGGCGGAGTCTCGGCGAGGAACTTTCGGACGAACTCGTAGTTGTCGAGCATTCCGTGGCTGGCGAGGCAGTCCAGCCGATGGAGCTCCAGATGTTCTTCGAAGCGATTGAGGCGCACGAAACGCTTCAGAGTGGACGGACGCATTTCGAATACATCCTTGAAGCGCAGGTGGTTGGCCACCAGGGCGGCGATCTGTTCGGTATCTTCGTTTGAAAACCGGAGGCGGCGGCAGATGTCCTCGGCCATGCGCGTTCCGACGTCCACGTGATGGTCGAATCGGATTCGATCGTGCGGCCCGGCGGGCAGACTGATGGTGGGTGGCTTGCCAACATCGTGCAAGAGGACGCCCCAAGCGAAGGTAGGTGAGGCGCCCGGCAGGAGCCTTTCAAGCATTAACAGCGTGTGGACCCAGACGTCACCCTCGGGGTGAAACTGGGGCGGCTGCGGCACTCCCTTCATGCGCGCGATTTCAGGCAGCAGCTCCGGCAGCAGCCCTGACTCGTCCAGGAGCTCGAATCCGCGTCTGGCAGCGCCTTCAGTGAGCAGCTTGGTCAGTTCGTCTCGCAGCCGTTCGTTGGACACTTGGCCAATTTCGCCGGCAAGGGCTTGGATGGCGGCGAACGTTGCGGGCTCGATGGCATAACCGAACCGGGCGGCGAAACGGACGGCGCGGACCATGCGCAGCTTGTCTTCGCGGAACCGCTGTTCGGGCTCTCCGATTGCGCGAATACGGCCCGCCTTCAGATCCGCGCGCCCTCCGATGTAGTCAAGCACGCTGCCGGTGCGAGGGTCGAGGAGCAGGGCATTGATCGTGAAGTCGCGCCGGCGCACGTCTTCCTCGGGCGAGGTGGAATAGACGACGCGATCGGGATGGCGCCCGTCCGAGTAGCCCACGTCGGAGCGGAAGGTGGCGACCTCGACCTGAACGGAGTTCTCCACCACGACGATCACACCGAACTGCGCGCCTACGGCCAGGCTGCGCGGAAAGAGCTGCTGAACGCGCTCCGGCAGGGCGTCGGTGGCCACATCGTAATCGGCAGGCTCGCGGCCGAGCTCAAGATCGCGCACACATCCGCCGACGAGGTAGGCTTGATGGCCTGCCTCCCGGAGGACGTTGCAGATGCGTTCTGCCAGTTCGCGCGGCTTCATAAACCGATTATGAGCCAGGCATCCCACGGAGGAAAGCGTGGGATCGGTTGGTGGGTGCGGGCTTCGTCACTAGCTCCGTTTCAACTCGATCGGCATAGGGATTGCCAAAGACAGCCTGCCAGGAGCCGTGGCGGGGCTCCAGAAGGATTTGCTCTGAATAGTTGGAACGGCACTAGGCAGGTAAAGTGGTCACGGTGCCGGGCGCCGCGCAGGAACCCGGGGGATCCTTCACCCGTCTTCTTCGCGGCTGGGGAGCGATCCGCCAAGCTGGATCTTAGAGAACCCGAAGCGGTCGCGCAAACGGTCGGCGGCGCGTGCCAGACGCTCGAGCTTTTCGACCCTGGCGGCATCGAGCAGGGCGAGCTGACCCGAAGCAGACGTAAACGAAGAGAGCGCCACCCCCACAAGCCGCAGCTTAGGCGCCCCGTTCCAGGCGCGCTCGAAAAGCCCTTTGATTACCTCGAGAATGACGGAATCGAGGCTGGTGGGCTCCGCGATGGTCTTGTTCCGGGTGAGGGTCTTAAAGTCGGCATAGCGCAACGTCAGGGTGATGGTCCGCGCGTAGAGCCCCGAATCGCGCAAGCGCTTGCCCGCTTTCTGGCACAGAAGGCTGAGCGTGCCTTCGAGCTGTTTGCGATCGTCCGTGTCGTGACCGAAGGTTTGGTTGTGAGAAATAGATTTAGGCTCGGCATCAACGAAGAATTCGTAGGTATCCTGGCCGCGCGCCTTGCGATAGAGAGCGGTGCCCCACTGCCCGAAAATCCCTTCCAGCTTTTCGAGGGGCTCCGCAGCCAATTGGCCCACCGTCGCGATCCCGAGCGACTTCAACGCTGCCTCCGTGACCTTGCCGATTCCCGGAATCTTGCGCACCGCGAGCGGGGCCAGAAATACCTCTTCCGATCCCGGCGGCACCCACACCAGGCCTCGAGGTTTCGCCTGGTCGGAAGCGACCTTTGCCACCAGACGCGTTGCCGCCAGCCCGCCCGAGCAGGGCAACCCGGTTGTGCGGGTGATTTCGCTCAAAAGTTTGTGGGCGCCGGCGAGGGGCGCGCCGTGCAAGCGCGCGGTGCCGGAAAGATCCAGGTAGGCTTCGTCAATCGACGCCATCTCGACAGTCGGCGAATACTTGGCGAGGATCGCGGCGATGCGATCGCTCCACTCGGAATAGAGGCGATGGTGGCCGTCGAGAAACACGGCGTGCGAGCACAGTCGTGCCGCTGTTCGCAGGGGCATCGCCGATTGAATTCCGTACCGGCGAGCTTCATAGCTGGCCGCGG
The DNA here is from genome assembly GCA_963781005.1 of uncultured Acidobacteriota bacterium. GTDB lineage: Bacteria > Acidobacteriota > Terriglobia > Acidiferrales > UBA7541 > CAWADX01. The sequence continues at coordinate 1,665,116 of CAWADX010000001.1, read as the reverse complement.
AAACGACGCCGCGCTGATCCGGCTGGCCGCCGACGACCACCGGAAGGCCGCGCAAGTCCGGATGCGCCAGCAGCTCGACCGAGACAAAGAAGGCGTCCATGTCGATGTGCAGGATCGCGACATCCGGAGTAAGCGGGAAAGGCGCTTCCGCAGAGGCTTGTGGCCGTTGGGCGGGGGCTTCGTGCTTGGCGCGAAAGCGGGCTAGTTTCGGCATGGCCGCTGCGGTTCGACTACTATACACCGCGAGCAGAAAATGAGAGCGGCGGAAGGAAGAGAATCGAGCGCGATAGCGCTCGCTGCGAAATGATTCTTGTGTTTTCCGCCCCGGGGCGTTTTGGCCCCGAGACTCGATTTACGCGCGCTCTGCGGCTATGACGCGAGGGATGCCGGCAAGGTCGCTCTTCAATGCCACGCGTGTCCAGTGCGGTGAGGCCTCGAGAAGCGGCCGCACGTGGTTGAGCGAGTTGTAGCCCAGCTCCAAGACAAGACAGCCGCCGGCCGCCAGCAGCTTTGCAGCTTGGCCGATGAGCGGGCCGTAAATTTCGACGCCTTTTTCGCCGGAGAAAAGTGCTCGCTCCGGTTCGTGTTCGCGCACTTCGCGCGGCAAATCGTTCGCTTCGCCACGTCCGATATAAGGCGGGTTGCTGACGATCACGTCCAGTGGAGAGCCCAGTTTAGAGCCTAGACCGGCGGGCGCGCCGGCGAAAAAAGCTTCGAGGAGGCAGCTTTCAAGGAAGCGGATTCGGTCTGCGACGCCATGGCGCGCGGCATTGCGCGCCGCCACCTCGAGCGCCGCCGCGGAAACATCGGTGGCGAACACTTCAGCCGGCGGCAGTTCGCGGGCCAACGCCACCGCCAGGCAGCCGGAGCCCGTGCCCACATCGGCGACGCGGAGGGGCCGGCGCGATCGCTCCTGGCCAAGCCGTTCGAGGGCAACTTCGACGACGTGTTCCGTCTCCGGCCGCGGAATCAAAACGGACGGATTGACCTCGAACTCGAGGCCCCAGAATTCCTGCTTGCCGGTGAGATATTGCGTGGGCTCGCCCGCGACGCGGCGTTCCACAAGGGCAGAATATTTCCGGGCGACAGACCCATGGAGAAGCGCCTCCGGATGGCTATAAAGCCAGGCGCGGTCGCATCCGAGCGCGTGCATCAGCAAGAGTTCGGCGGTCAGCGCGTAGGACGGAACATTTGCATCGCGCATCCGCCCGATCGCTTCCTTCAGCGCCGCGCGCAGCAGCGTTCCGGAGGATTCGAGATGTCCGCTGGTTGCAGCCACAGCCGGCCTCAAGCTTCGATGAGTTCCTGTTTCAGCCGCTCGGCTTCATAGTGCGCCACCAGGGCGTCCACTAGCGGCCCGAGTTTGCCTTCCATCACGTCGCTGAGTTGGTGCAGCGTCAGGCCGATGCGGTGGTCGCTGACGCGGTTCTGCGGAACGTTGTAGGTGCGGATCTTCTCGGAGCGGTCTCCGGTCTTGATCTGCCCGCGTCGTTCGGCCGCAATCAGTTGGTGCTGCTTTTCACGCTCCATCTCGTAAAGCCGGGCGCGAAGCACGCGGAGCGCCTTCGCCTTGTTTTTGATTTGCGACTTTTGGTCCTGACAGGAAACCACGAGGTTCGTCGCCAGGTGTGTGATGCGCACCGCCGAGTAGGTGGTGTTCACCGACTGCCCGCCGGGGCCCGAAGAGCAGAACGTGTCGATGCGAATGTCCTTGGCCTCGATCTTGATGTCGATTTCATCGGCTTCGGGCAGGACCGCCACGGTTGCGGCGGAGGTGTGGATGCGGCCTTGCTGCTCGGTGGCAGGGACGCGCTGCACGCGGTGGACTCCGCTTTCGTACTTCAACTTGGAGTAAACGCTCTTCCCCTGAATGGCAGCGACGATTTCCTTCAGGCCGCCGACGTCGGAAGGCGAGCTGGCCAGAACCTCGACCCGCCAACCCTGCGATTCGGCGTAGCGCGAATACATTCGGAAAAGCTCGCCGGCGAAAAGGGAAGCCTCATCACCGCCGGTCCCGGCACGAATTTCCAGGATGACGCTTTTCTGGTCGTTCGGATCCTGGGGCAGGAGCAGGAGCTTCAACTGCCGCTCCACCACTTCTTTGCATTCTTCGAGATTGCGCTCCTCCTCGTGCGCGAGCTGCTTCATCTCGGCATCGTCGCTTTCGGCGAGCATCTGCTTCGCTTCTCGCAGATTTTTGTCGATTTGCTTCCACTCGCGATACTTATTCACGACCTCGGCAAGCTCCGCGTGAGTGCGCGCCAGCTTCTGGAATCGCGCCGAATCCGCCAGAATCTCGGGCGAAGAGAGTTGCTGCGTCAGCTCCTCGTAGCGCGATTCGATGTGATCGAGTTTTTGGTACAGCGTCATTGTGCTCATGGCAAAGCCTCAAGAAAACAAAAGCTGAAAAAAGAAAAGGGCGCTCGAAAATCAAGCTCGAAACCGTGTGGGAATCGCCGCCCGGGAGCGCGGGACGAGGGCAGCCGCTAATAGAAGGACGCGGACATTCGAACCAAACCTGAATCGAGAATAGCCGCAAAGCCCACCGAAGTCAAACGAGCCGCCCTGCCGAGTAGTGACTCATGCGGTGGTTAGTCGGTCGTCGGACTGCCAAAAGCGATTCGATTTCCATTGTTGTCGGTGCCCATGCCCGTAAAGGTGCTGCAAGAACGTCTCTGCGGCTGCAGGGCGGGCTGAAGTTGGTAAGCGGGGGCATCGGACTACCCTCCTGTCGGCGAAAAGTCCGCGAACAATATAGCGCGGAGTGGGCGAAATTACTCCGCAGCCTGGGCTGCGAATGTTTCCACGACGGCGATATTTTGCAGCAGCTCCTTGGGGACGGCGTGCCGCTGCTGCAGATACGCGGGGCTGTTGTAAGACACCGAGACTTTTCCCTGAGCGTCTTCCGAGATCAGAATCTTGAGAGGGAGGTCAATCGCGATGCTGGGAGCGGCCAGCATCAGAGGCGTGCCGGCTTTGGGGCTGCCGAAGATGAGCAGTTTGGTGGGAGGCATTTTCAATCCGGCTTTTTGCGCTTCTCCGTTGTGGTCCACAAGGGCGAACAGGGTGACGCCCTTCGCTTGCAAAAGACCTTTGAGTTTTTCGACCGTGTCGTCTACTGAATGATTGCTGGGCTTAGTGATGATTCCGTTGTCCGTCATTGGCGCCATGGATATCTCCTTGCTATTTGTCTGAGAGGCTGAATCCCCGCCGAGTCATCTAGAATCGGCGCTTAGTCGGCGCCACGTCAAGAACCGCTTCACAAGCGGACTATGTGGCCCCCTGCCGGTAGTAACTCATGCGGTGGCAACTCTCGTGCAGCAATTAGGGATACGTCAAGAAGAACGCGATACTTCTCAGCGAATCCTCTCAGGGCGCTAGTTTGGCTAAGGAAGCAAGGGTCGTTTCGGAAATTCCGGTTCTGGATCCACGTCGCCGCCGCTACGTCGTCTGCGGCCTCATGGTGGTGGTATTGCTTTACGCCGTGCTCGCGGGGCTGCGAACGGTCTCCGATCCTGATACTGGCTGGCAACTGGCGAGCGGAAGATACATTGTCGAGCACCACCAAATTCCATCCACTGACGTTTTCTCCTACACCGCCCGCGGTCACGAGTGGATTTACCCCCCGTTTTCCGAGCTCTTTCTATACGCCCTGTATTTCCTCGGTGGTTTCGCCGCCCTGTCGTGGCTGACTGCGGCGGCGTGTGCCGGAACGGTCGGATTTGCGTTCTCAGCCGAAGGCAGTCTGGCCGCCGCCATGCTCGCGGTCCTCGCAATCCCAAAAATTGCGTACCGCACCGCTGCTCGCGCCGATCTGTTTACCACGGTGCTGTTCGCGGCGCTGCTGGCCGTGTTGTGGCGGCACTTCCGTGGGCGGTATGAGCCCCTGTGGCTGGTTCCGTTCATTCTGCTGGTGTGGGTGAACACCCACCCTGGATTCATGGCGGGCCTGGCATTGCTGATCGGCTACGTGGCCCTGGAGCTCTCCGAATTCCTCTTCGCCGAGCGCCGCTCGGCCGCGCGCGCCCGCCTGCGTCGCGCTGCCCCTTGGCTTTTGGCCGCCCTGCCGGCGACGCTTTGCAACCGATGGGGATGGGGAATCTACTCCGCTGTCTTCCAGCAGGAGCGCGCACTCAGCGTTCATGAGAACGTCATTGCGGAGTGGAGGCGCGTACCGCTCACTGCTGCGACGCTGTCCCAGGCGCTCGATTGGCGTAATTACGACAGCAGTTACTTCTGGCTGCTTGCGGCGGTAGCCGTGGCCTCTTTTGTAGCGCTCAAACGAAAAGAGCCGGGCCCAGCCGCTCTCCTCCTAGGATCCGCTTACCTGTCGCTCGAACACATCCGTTTCCAGGCGTTGTTTGCGATCGTGGCGATCGTTGTGGGCGCTCCGTTTTTTGCCGGCTGGTTTACGCGACGGACCGCAGAGAAAACCCAGGCGAAGCACCGCCGTCGTGAATCGGCGGAGAGTCGGCTGGCGCCCGCGTTGACGATCCTGCTGGTAGGCGCGAGCGTGTTGCTGGTCGGGATTCGTGGTTACGATCTGATTTCCCAACGCGCCTATCTCTCTGCGGGCCAACCCAGCCTCTTCGGCGCCGGCCTCTCCTCGTGGTATCCGGAGCGCGCCGCCGACTTCGTCCTCCACCAGCGGCTCCCCGGCAATATCTTCCACGACTACAACATGGGCGGATTTCTCCTTTTCCGCCTCGGGCCGCAGTATCCGGATTACATCGACGGCCGTGCGATTCCGTTTGGCGACGTCATGTTCGAGCAAAGGAAAGTATTGGAACAGCCGCCCGACTCGCCGGCATGGCAACAGGAAGCCGACCAACGCGGAATCAACACGCTGATATTTTCGATCGCTCGCTACTGGGGAGGCAGTCAGCTCCCGCGATTCTGTGCGAGCGAAGCATGGAAGCCCGTTTACCTCGACGAGGTGGGAGCAGTTTTCGTGCGCAACGTCCCCCAAAACGCGGAAATAATCCATAGCCTGCAGATCGATTGCGCCAAGGTACGCTTCGAGCCGCCCGCCGCTCTCCTTGCCGATACGTCGTTTCGGGGCCGCGCGGAGCTGTTCAATTTCTACGCCCATGCGGGCTCCGTTCTTTACAAGCTGTCGCGCAAATCGGAAGCGGAGGTAACGCTGGATCGAGCGCTAGGCATATTTCCGGATGAACCGTATCTTCACCACACGCGAGGGCAACTGTACGAGGCCAATCGGCAGATGGGAGATGCCGAGCGCGAGTACCTGACGTCATCTGGTCTCGGCCCAACGGAGGCGAACTGGTACTCCCTGGGGATGCTGTATTTCTCGGAGCACCGCTACACGGAAGCCGCAGGCGCCATGCAGCAAGCAGCGGAATCTTCGGTCCGGCCGAGCGAATACTATTCCATTCTTGGAAATTTGTATTTGGCGATGAAACAGCCGCAGGAAGCGCTCGAAGCATTCGATGCCGCTGATGCCAAATCCCACTACGAGCCCCCGGATGCGAGATTCAGAATCGAAACACAGGTGACGGAAGGGCGTGCGGTCGCCTGGGCTAACATGGGGGATTTGGATCGGGCGGTAGAATTCGAGCGAGAGGCGCTGAAACTCACGCCTTCAAATCCGCAGGTTTGGGCGGCGCTGGCCCAACTCTATGCGGCCCAAGGCCGCACGGACCTGGCACAAGAAGCGCGCCAGCATGCGCAGGACCTCAGCCGGCCGAAACCATAGCGTCCCCACCGCTGCGCGCCCACTGCCAGGCGATGCGACAATCGCCTTGCAGTCCGAGTAATCCTCAAGGCGTCTCACAAGAACGCGTCGATTTCAGCAGCCATAGACTCAATGCCGCCGTGCGCCCGCCAGCGCTGCGGAACGTACGGGCATTTGCTGAACTGGATTCAGTTGGACTAGCATAACGACGCCCAAATATGAAAGATGTCCCTTCACCCGCGCCAGCCTCTTCCGATTCCAGCATGCTGTGGGGATTCTGGTATCCAGCGCTCCTGAGCCGCCAAATCCGCGGGCGAGGGTTGGAAACGGCGATGTTGCTCGGGGTTCCACTCGTTCTGGGACGGAATGCGCAGGGCCGCCCGTTTGCCCTGCGCGATAGCTGCCCGCACCGGGGGATGCCGCTCTCGTGCGGCAGATTCGATGGCGCTACAGTCGAATGCAGCTATCACGGCTGGCAATTCGACGCGCCCACGGGCCAATGTCGGGCCATTCCGTCGCTCACCGCGGATTCCAAATTGAAAGTGGAACGCATTTACGCCGCCAGTTTCCCCTGCGAAGAAAGCGACGGCTACGTGTGGGTCTACATGCCCGAGGGTGACTCGCCTCGCGAATCCGCGCCGGATGCGCCGCCGGCGCCGCACCTTCCTACCTTCAGCCCTCGCTATCGCCTGACGCACCTCGCAGCCGAGCTGCCTTGCAGCGTGGACCATGGAATCATTGGTCTGATGGATCCGGCGCACGGGCCGTTCGTGCATCAATCCTGGTGGTGGCGCAGCCGGCGCAGCATCCAGGAAAAGGAAAAAATCTTCGAGCCTATCCCCAACGGCTTTCGCATGCGCGCCCACGCGCCTTCCGCGAACAGCGCCCCTTACAAACTCCTGCGCGTCTACAACGAGCCGATTACCACCACCATCGATTTCGTTCTGCCCAACGAGCGCCTCGAGCAGATCCGCTGCGGCCCTTACTGGTTTTCGAGCCGGGCTACCGTCACCCCCATTCGCCCGGACCGTTGCCGCATCGATTTCTGCGCCGCCTGGAATATTTTTCCGTGGGTGCCCTTCGTCGTTCCGATTTTCCGTTTCTTCGCGAAGCGCTTTCTTCGTCAAGACCAGCAAACGATGGTGAAGCAGGCGGTAGGGCTGAAATACAATCCGAGTCTGATGTTGATTGATGATGCCGACCGCCCGGCGAAGTGGTATTTCCAGTTGAAGGCAGCCTATCTCGAAGCCAAACGCACCGGCGCGCCCATGTCGCATCCGCTCGCGGGCCCGGTCACCTTGCGCTGGCGCTCGTAGGCACGATATCCAGGATTACGATCACGGCCACTTGTGCCTATCTTCGGACACACACCTTGGACCATATGAGATCGCCCACCGCTGGGCGCGGGCGGCGAGGGGGAAGAGCGGGATTCTCAGAGTGCATTACTGCCGGTAGCGGCGGAGAAGTTGCTGGAAGCGCGGATCCGAACGCAGCGAATCGAAATAAGGGCTGGCGTCAATGGCCGCGAAGTCGCGGTAGCCTTTCTCGAAGGATAGCTGCAATTCCGCGAGAGCCTTGTCTTTGTCTCCCCGAACCGCGTAGATGGAACTTCCCCAGAAGGCGTCGATGGCCGTTCCGCGCTGCCTCTCTGGCTGACGCAGCCAGTGGGAGACCGCGCTGTCGTAATCCCCTTTGGCGAGGTACACCTGCGAGAGACCCAGTTCCGGAGTCGAGGACTCCGGGCTGAGCTTACGGCCTTCCTCCATGGCAGTGACGGCTTCATCGTAACGGCCCTGAAGATAAAGCGCCCTGCCGAGGTGGTAGTAGGCGACCATCTTCGTCAGTCCGAGCCGCAGGGCTTCCCGCGAGGCTTTCTCTGCGCCCGCAGCGTCGGGCGGCTGCTGGTAGCCTAAAACCCAGGAAGCCCCGTCCCAGAGGTCAGGGTCTTCCGGATCAAGGCGCGCAGCCTCCTGGAACTCCTCTGCGGCGCGGCGGTAGTCGTAGCGCCCGGCGAGGACAAAGCCCAGGGCCTGGTGAACGGTCGGAAGCTGCGGATCGATGGCCCGGGCGCGCTCCGCGAGCTCTTCCGCGCGCTTGTCGTGCGCCGGATCCGATTCCAGATTACGGAAATACTGGGACTCAACCAGCGAGAGCCCGGCCAGCGCAGGCGCGTAATTCGGGTCGCGCGCCAGGGCCGCCTCAAAATGCTTCCGAGCCATTTCGAGACTCTCCGGGAAGTCGAAATCGAGGATGAGGGCGCGGCCGCGCAGGTAGTCGTCGTAAGCCTGAACATCCTGGGTGTAGCGCTGCCGCATGGCCTGCTGTTCCTGCGCCGTAAGACTCAGGTTCAGCGCCTGGGCGATTTTCAGTGCCGTCTCTTCCTGGACGGCGAACACGTCTTTCAAATCGCGGTCGAAGTCTTCAGCCCAGAGGTTAAAGCCCGTTGAGCTGTCAATGAGCTGGGCGCTGATGCGGACGCGGTTTGCGGCCTTGCGCACGCTGCCCTCCAGGACGTAGCGCACACCCAGCTCGCGCGCGATTTGCTTGACGTCCTGCTGCCCGCCCTTATAGCGCGCTACGGAAGTGCGCGGAGCGACCTGCAGGTCCTTGATCTTCGACAGCTTGGTGATGATCTCTTCCGTGGTGCCGTCGCTGAAGTATTCGTTCTGCGGGTCGCCGCTGAGATTTTGAAACGGAAGAACAGCCACCGAGGGCTTGGCAGCCGGGGCGGAGGGTCCTGCGGCCCCACGCCCCTGATACCAACGCAAACCGGCATATCCACCGAAGGCCACGAGCAACCCGGCCAGGACGAGAATCGCGGGACGCGTCACAGATCGTGACTTTGAGGGCGCCTGGCCCGCGACGGAAGTCTGGCTGGACTCGGAGCGGCGCAGGCGCTTCAGATCCGCGCGCAACTCGGCGGCCGACTGGTAGCGCACCTCGCGGTCTTTCTCCATGGCCTTGCTGATAATGCGTTCCAATTCCGCGGGAAGCTCCGCGTTGACGCGCGCCGGCGCCGGGGGAACCTTGTTCAGAAGTGAGTTGAACACGGCGGCCGAAGTGTCACCTCGGAACGGTAGCGTTCGGGTGACCATTTCGTAGAGGACGGTGCCGAAGGAGAACAGGTCCGTGCGGGCATCGAGTTCCTTGCCGAGGGCCTGTTCCGGCGACATGTAGGCCACCGTGCCCACGGCGACACCGGGGCTGGTGAGGTGTTCTTCCATGACGCCCAGGGTGGGCTGATTGTCGTCGCTGTCCGTCCCTGGCTGTTTTTTTGCGGGCGCTAACTTTGCGAGGCCGAAATCCAGGATTTTGGCCTGGCCGCGTGTGGTCACGAAGATGTTTGCAGGCTTAATGTCCCGATGGACGACCCCTTTCGCGTGTGCGGCGTCCAAGGCATCGGCGATCTGTATGCCCAGGTCAAGCACCTGGTCCGTGTCGAGCGGGTGCCCGGCAATCAGATGCTTAAGGGTGCTGCCTTCCAGATATTGCATGGCCAAGAAGGGCTGGCCCTGGTGTTCGCCGATCTCGTGGACGGTGCAGATGTTGGGATGATCGAGAGCTGAGGCAGCGCGGGCCTCACGCTGGAAGCGTTCCAGCGCCTGGGGATCGCGTGAGAATTCTTGCGGCAGGAATTTGAGCGCGACGTGACGGCCCAACTTGAGGTCTTCGGCTTCATAGACCACTCCCATTCCGCCGCCACCGAGTCTTTGCAAGATTCGGTAATGGGAAATCGTCTCACCGATTGTCGGGGAGGAATCGGTCAAGGGACGTGTATTTTACGCCCAGCGCTCCAATACAGGCAATCACGCCAGATAGGCCAGACTAGGACCGATAAACGGCGCACTTCCTTCTTAACCCGCGACCGCTTCGCCGGGCCATTCCACCGCGTGAACCCGGACAGGCCGCTCGAAGCCTTTAAGCGAAACTTCGCCTAGTGCGCGAAACGTCAGCCCTTTCCCCACGCACAGCTCCGCCACCACGTTGGACACCAGAATCTGGCTGGGCTCCGCCTGGGCACACAGTCGCGCGGCAAGTTGCACCGTTGATCCAAAGATATCGTTGTTGTGTTCGACAGGCTCTCCCGCCGCGCCACCGATCCGAACTTTGATCGGGTGTTCTTTGCGCTCCTGCTCACGCCGGGCCAACTCGCGCTGAATCTGAGCGGCGCAGCGGACCGCTGCCGCTGCCGATATGAACGACGCCATGATGCCGTCCCCCGTGTGCTTGACCTCTCGTCCGCAGCACGCGGCCAAGGCGTCCCGCACGATCTTGTCGTGGACGTGGAGAAATTCCATCGCCATTTCGTCCCCGAGATGTTGAGTCAACGTCGTCGAACCCACTATGTCCGTAAACAAAACAGTTCGGATTCCAGGATCTCGCGCATCGGCTGCACCACCGGGGACCAAAACTGCTCCCGACGAATTTACTTGGCCGCCGCCGAGAAATCCTTCGGCGATTTCGGGCGGCTGTATCTCAATAATCTTGTCGGCGACTTGGCCGTGCGCTTCACGGTGCACCTGGGTCGCCGCCTCCGCACTTGGCGCCTCAACGAGGCAGAAAACCTTCCCGCAACTGTCGTTAACCCAATACTTGAGGTACTCAACGCCGTATTTCCGCTGCGTTGCAAGATCGGCCGCGTGAGCCTTCGCGAGGTCTTCTGCGGTAACTCCGTGAATCTCGTGAATGTCTATATATAATGGCATTACGACTCTCCAGAGAAGATGACTACCACGCGGCTCTGCCTAGCACAACACTGAGCCGCCGCTAAAGGCGGACGGATTCAGCGACCTGGAACTTCGGTTTTGAACTTTCCCTTCGCCCGAAGGCTAGCCCTCCTGCCCCCTCGTGTCAACCGCAAGTCGCCCTGGCCTCTTTGGAGTATGCTAGCAAGCAGATGGAGCGGCTTCAAGACGGCTTGGCCGAAGTTGCCCCGGTCATGGAAAAATGGCCAAGAACAAAAGAATGAGGTTGCCATGGATCTTCGATCGCTTCAGAAACCGCTGAAAGAGCAATACCGCAATGACCCAAATGCCTCGCAAATCACTCTCCGGGCGAAAGGCGGGCAGACGGATGTTCCGGTGGCATGCTCGGTAGATATCGGACGTGCCATCTACCATGCCGAGGCCCACAAGGGAGTCGGAGGCGGCGGTACCGGCGCCTGTTCCGGTGACCTTTTGCTTGGGGCTCTGGCGGCTTGCGCGCAGATCACCTGTCAGATGGTGGCTGCGGCGATGGGCATACTAGCCGAAAGCATTGAGGTCACGGTGGAGGGAGGCTTGGACCTTCGAGGCACCCTTGGCATATCAAGAGACGTGCCCGTCGGCTTTGAGAGCATTCGTCTTCATTTTGATGTTGCTGCGCCTAAGGCAACCCCGGAACAACTGCGAGGATTGCGAGAGAAAACAGAACAGTATTGCGTAGTGATGCAGACCTTAATGCGCCCGCCGAAGCTGCAGACCGAGTGGGTTGGTCGCGATTGATAAGTCTTCACACGTCTCTACGAACGATAGTTGTCGTAAGAATCGCTCTATAACCGGTGAGAATGGGGGATTTATCGCCAGTCAAGGCGAGCATGCCCCGCTTCTAGCCATCCGATGAGAACGAAATCGCACGGCCTCAGAATTTAGCGTCGTTCACTTCAATCCAGTATCCATCGGGATCCTGAAAATAGATCTGCCTTACTCCATCAGGCCGCACGCCGGCAGTCTGGTGACCTGAGGGAGTAGAGTTGCGGTATGTCACGTGGGTTTGGTCAAGGTGAGTCATGAAATCGGGCACGGATGCGACCCGAAACGCCAGGTGAACGTCAATGTCGCGCGTGGGCTGATCGGTGGCATCAGCGATGATGTGAAGCTGCTCGTGCGCGCCTATGCGAAACCAGACGTGTCGGCCGTCTTTGAATGGATCGGGAGTCCTTGCTAGACCCATCACTCTTTCATAGAACTCCGCGCTTTTTTGCAGGTCATGCACATGTAGCGCCGCGTGATCAAATTCTGGAGGTTTGATCGCGGTGCCGGATTGCGAAAAGCCGAACGAGCCGAGCAGAAGAACAGCTACCGAGGAAAGGAAGGCAATCGTGTTTTTCTTCATGGTGGACGCATCTTACGCCAGTCTGCGACGGCACGCAATGCGACCGCCTCTGCCTCAGTTTCACGGCTTCGCTTCGAAGTGCTACCTAGCCCTGCGCCGATCTTGCCTCCGGATCGAAGGCGCGGTGGATGCGGTAAAGCACGAAGGCTGTTGCGGCGCCGCTGGGAACCGCGAGCCACACCCCCGCATCGAGGACCACTCCCGGACCGTAGGTGGCGAACGAAACCAGCTTGGGAAGCTTGTACTGATGGAACGCGGCGCTGCGCCAGATCGACCCCAGCGCTGCGACCACAATGGGAGCAAGGACGGCTCCTGCGACGGCCCAGCGCCAGCCATCCTTCCATCGCCAATGGACGGCGACCCGGCGAAGGAGGAACGCCCCCAGAAGCGAACACACTGCGCCGAAAGCGAGCCCGTAGAAGTAGAAAAAGAGGAGCCCGAACGCGCTACGGAGGGAGAAGAACCCGACCTCCGGTCCCATCAAATCTCGGAGCCATATCGAAAGGCTTACGAAGAAGCAGCCGCAAATCCAGGCGGCCAGGTAATACACCAGACTGCCACGGCGAGTCATATGCGGCGCTGGATCTGGGGAAAGTCGAGCCAGACTTTGATTCCGCAGAAATGCGAGCCTTCGGTGCAGATGGGACTGGAGATTCCCGCGCGAAGGTAGCACGGCGGGCCGATATACCGGCCGAGTTCGGGATGGGCGGCGCGCACCTCGTCCACTTCATCCATCGAAGCCTGATAAATCTCTTCCTGAGCGTTGAAGCAGGTGCGCATGGTCCATTTGTGGAGCAGATGCAGCAGCGAACCGGATTCCACGAGGCGAATCGCTTTCGAGTTCGGCAGGAGGTAGAGGGCGAACTCCGGCGGAACTCCGCGGTCGAGCAGTTCGTTCTTTGCGGCCCAGGCCTCGTCCATCGCTTGTGCGTAGATTTCGCGGGCGTGCTGGTTTTGAGCGATGAGCATGGGGGTGATGGCGTCGGGGGAGCGCGTATCGGCCAGGGTCAGCAGGGGCCTTGAGCCGGGAACCATGCGGTGGCGCTGGTCCTGGCTGTCGGCGGTGTGGCTGATTTTTTTTGCGAACGTGAAATGCGCGTGCTGCAACGCGCGCATCATCGGCGCGTGCACGCCGACGTTCAGCGTCTCCCGGCGATAGGGATTGCGCGCTGGATTCAGCAGCAAATCGATGGCTTCGCGGTCGGGGCACGCGTCCGCCGTAACTCCGACAACGGCGCGGTAGCCTTCGGCGATCGCTTCGAGCGCCCGCGACGGCGAATCGAGCAGCTTCGAGGTGCGGCCCCCGAGCCGCGCATCGAATTCGCGCGCAAAGGCGTCGCCATCGCCGCGGGGCTGCTGCCACTCCGGCATTTCATCCATCGGCGGGCTAGGGAAGCGGTCGATAAATTGCGGGTCTACCTCGCGCACGCGTTCCACCATCGCTCCAATCACCGCTCGCGCTTCCGTCGGCGTATCCGAAGCAGCTTGCATGCGCCACAGCCGGTGAAGGACGATGCCCGAAAGCGTGTGCACCATCGTGGTGAACGCAGCGACGGGAAGAACGTAGCGCGCCACTTCGATCGCGCGTTTTTCGGCCTGGCGTTCCACTTTCTGCGTTCGCTTAGGGTGCGACATCGAGCTCAGATGCCAGATGTCACCCAGGATCTCGCGCGCGTCGGGCTCGAGCAGCCGCGTGAGCTCGCGGTAATGATCCCAGGCGCCGGCGATAGCGCGTTCGTAGATGGCGCGCTCGGCTGGTCCGAAACGCTCTCCCTCAGGCGGCACGTACGCTTGGGGGCGATCGAGGCGAACGTAGCGTTGGCTTTGCTGCTCCGAATTGTAAAAAGGATGGGCGTGCAGGAAGGACCAGACGAACTGCCGGCTTACGTTCTCGAGCCCGAATTCGAAATGGGCGTGCTGATAAACGGTGTGGTGGCCGCCATAAAAGGTGGCGGCGCCGATATTCACGCGCTGCTTTTCCGTGATCTCTTCGGGAGCGATGATGCGCGGTGAGTAGCAGGTGCGCGCCGCCGCAATCGCCGAATCATAGGCATGCGCGAAATAGTTGCGAAGCGTGACGCGGGGCGCGGCGGTTTCGACCGCAAACGGTTGCGACACAACGGAGCCTTCCGTGGCCATCCCGGCCGGCATTGTACAACGCCGAACTCAGCGAGAGTAGCGGTGCGTCGCCCGGCTCAGAGCGTTCGCGCGGAATAAAAACTTCAGCGATGGCGCGTTGCAGCCGGCCCTATTTCTTGGCGGCGCCCTTGTTGGCGTACTTGCGTTGGAAACGCTCGACGCGGCCCGCGGTGTCGATGAGCTTCTGCTTGCCCGTGAAGAACGGGTGGCAGCTCGAGCAGATCTCGACGCGGATCAAGTCGCCCTTGTGGGTCGAGCGCGTCTTGAAAGTGCTCCCGCAGGCGCAGTGCACGGTCACTTCGTGGTAATCCGGATGAATTTCAGCTTTCATCGCAACTCCCATCCGTCCCTGGCCGGTCTGCCCGGCTTTTCAGATTCTAAGTTCACAGCCGCGTCGCTAGGCCTGGGACAAGCTCCCATGATACGCGAAGCCGCATCGCTTGCCAACGAGCTTGCCGAGGATCTGTAGTTCGCTGTCCCCGGGGTAGCGCGTTGGGGTGAGCGAATAGATGCTTTGGATGGCGCTTAGGGTGCAGAAACCCTCGAAGCATATGGATTTCGCGGGCAGAAAGTGCTACAAGTCCATGCTCAAGCAAGGCCTCCAGATGCCTGAAACGTGCAATTCGCTGGGATGCAAGGGCACCGTGCCTTCGGAGCTTGAATCCGAGCACCTGTGTCTTTTGCACTTTACCCTGAATCTCGAACGCGACTGCGCGGAAATGCGGCGCGAAACGGCCCTGGGCGTCGTGAATCCGGAACGTCAAGCCGAAATGATCCAGTCCGTGGTCGAGCGTGGCGAGAAGCTCGCCAGCGTGGCCGTCAGCGGTCTCCACCTGACCGATGAGATTAAGGCTCGCGTCCTTAGCACGTTTCTTACATTAATGAATTTCCGCGAGAATTTCGAGCGCGCTACCAGCCGCGCCATGGCTCGCACCGTCCTGCACTGAGCCCGCGCCCTCTCTTCGGCAGCCCCATCCTCACCGAGATTATCTTCGTTGCTTCGAAAGCCGGCACGGCGTGCCCTGCCCCTACGAGAATTTTAGGGAATTTCCAAGAGGTATCCCTGTTTGCCGACGTTGAAGCATTGGGTGGCGCCGATGCGGTCGCTTTGTCCCCCGCATTCATGGATGTGTCCGCAGAAAAGGTAAAGGGGCTGTTCGCGCTCGACCCAGGCGCGAAGCGTGCGGCTGCCCGCGTGCCGTCCAGGGGAAACCTGGTCAAGCTCGGTGTCGTACGGCGGAAAATGAACGACGGCGTAGAGAGGTGCAAGGCCGGCAAAGGAGGTCAGAGCCTCGGAGATTTCTTCCTCGGTGTATTCACCCGGCGTATCGAATGGGGTTGGGTTGCTATAGCCGAGGCCGGCCCAGCGCGTCGTGCCCGCGGTTCTCACCTGGCGATGGAAGTCCACGAGGCCGTAGCGGGCGCAGAAGGCGCGATTTTCTTCTTCGGTTTCGTGGTTGCCGGGCAATACCCAGGCGCGTTCGCCAAGCGGCCGCAACAGTTCCCCCAGCGGTTCGAGCCCTCGCCCGAAATTCGAAAGGTCGCCGGCAGAGACGTAGACGTCCGCGGATCGCGCCACCAGCCGCTCGAGCGCCCGCGCGTCCCCATGGATATCGCTGAAGATCAGGAATTTCATTTTGACTCTGCGGGCTGCGCTGCCGGGATCTGTTTTTTCCGATGCAATCCCAGCGCGTTTTCAGCCCATTCTTCTTCGAGAAATCGGCCATCCGAATCGAAGACGACACGAAACGTAAACGGCATCGGAGCCTGGCTTCGACGGCCGAAGAAGCGCACGTCGGCGAACTCAACGTTGTGGCGGTCGCCTTCGCGTGAAGTGCGAATCACTGGAAATCGCGCGAACCACAAGTAGGTTTGAATGTCGGGCAGCCTCAGAGCTTCAGCGACGAAAGCGTCCGGAGGCGAATCAGCGATGAACTGATATGCCGCGGGCTGCGAGCTCCCCAGTCCGAAGCGGGAACGAAATACGCCGTCAGGGGTCAAGATGGCCGCGCTCCAATTGAGGAACGTCGGCGGTAACGGCAACGCGGCCAGACGCACCACCTGAATTCTGTTGCCGGCGGCGAATGCTTTGACGCGGGCGAGCGCCTCATGATGCGCCACCGCGCAAGCGGCGATGTACGCCAGCGTTGCATAGACGCCGGCGCGGCACCAGCTCGACCGGCGCACGCGGAATCCCCATTCACGGCGCGCGGGAAGAAAGAAAAGCGCCGCAAGGATCAGGCTCACCACTGCGACGCCCCAGCTCGCAAACGGAAAGCCTATGGCGCGTGCGAGTGCCCATACCGCCGCAGCCAAGCCCGTGAACAAAAGCCATAGGCCCGCGGCGCGGCTCGCTGCGTTCTCGCGTTTTCGATATACCCACGCAGCCGCTTGCGGCAGCAAAACAATCGCGGTGAGCGAGAAGTCGATGATGAAAAGCAAATCCCACGCCGTGCGATCGCTCGAAAATGGATTCCAGATTCGCGTGCCGTAGGACGTCATGGCGTCGAGAAAAATGTGGCTCGCAATCCCCACGCCGTACGCCGCAGCGAGAATGGACCAGCTCGGGCCCTGCGGGTCCTTGCGACACCACCAGCGTGTCAGCAGCGCCAACGCCGCTGCAAACAGCGGCAAACCCACGAATGAATGCGTGAAACCCCGGTGATATTTGATGACGGAGAGCGGGTCGCGAGAGAAAAACTCAGCGACGACGTCGACATCGGGAAATACGGCGCCGAGCGTGACCGCGAACGCTGCCGCGCGACCGTGGCGTTCCGAGAAATAGGCCTTGCCGAGCAGCGCTCCGGTAAGGCCGTGGGTAAGCGGATCCATGAAGAAATCAGAACCCAGAGTCTACACGATTGCGGAACGTGCTACGTAATTTCGAGTAGCGGCGAACGCTTTGCAACGACCGTGCCGATGATTCGCGCCGGCACGTTGCGCCCGGCGAGTGCGGAGAGCGCCGCTTCAGCAGTTCGGGCGTCGATCGCGGCCAATAGCCCGCCTGAAGTTTGCGGATCGTAGAGCAGATGGCGGAATTCTTCGGGCACACCTTTCGCAAAACCGACGCAGCCTTCCAGGAATTCGCGATTGTTCTTGAGCCCGCCCGCCAGGAATCCCTCGCGAGCGGCTTCGAGCGCCCCGGGCAAGTACTCCAGGCGGGCGTGATCGATCGAGAACGAAACGCCACTGCCCAGAGCCATTTCCCGGGCGTGACCCAGCAAGCCGAAGCCCGTGATGTCGGTGACCGCGTGGACCGCTCCCGCATCCCCATCGCCCCGCGCCGCATTCACTTCAAGGAGGGCCTCAGCCGCATTGCGATTGAGCCGCGTCATGGAGGCAACGGAGGCCTCCACCCAGGCTGGGGCGGCGCAACCCTGCTTCAGCGCCGTCGCGATCACGCCGGTGCCGAGCGGCTTTGTAAGCAGCAGAAGGTCGCCCGCGCGCGCGCCGACGTTACGCCAAAAACGATGCGGGTGAACGATGCCCGTGACGGCGTAGCCGAATTTCAGGTCGTCGTCTCGTATCGAGTGCCCTCCGACCACCGTGCAGCGTGCTTCATCCATCTTTGAAAGTCCGCCGCGCAGAATCTGTTCGAGCACTTCGGGCTCGCCGGATGCGGGAAATCCAACGATCGAGAGCGCCGAAAGCGGGCGGCCGCCCATGGCGTAGACGTCGCTGAGCGAATTTGCCGCGGCGATCTGCCCGTAGAGATATGGGTCATCGACGATCGGAGTGAGGAAATCGACGGTTTGCACCAGGGCCATCTCGTCGGTGAGTCGATACACCCCTGCGTCATCGCTGGTTTCAAAACCAACGAGCAGATTCGAGTCATTCGGCTGCGGCAGCCGCTTCAACACAGAGTCCAGCAGACCGGGACTCAGCTTGGCAGCTCAACCGGCAGCCTTGGCTGCGGCCGTTAGCCTCACCGCTTCCGCCAAGGGCATTCCCTCCTTCGCTTCCGAATCGGATGATTATACTCTGCGGGCTACAAAAGTCGGCCTGGCCTCGTGGCAAACCCAAAGTGATTCACTGCTTGCCGGATTCGTAAACAGTCGCGCAGGAAACGCTCCGCTAAACCGCTCCTACGATTTAGAATTTGCCTAGAACCTGCCCTGGGCGGCCTGCTCCGAAGCGGTCGCGAGATCAAGTGGGAACATCCTTGGGCTTGAGCAGAAGGTGCTGCGGTGCTGCTACCGATTGGCCACGAGGATCTGAGGGGACGGCGCTGGCCCTACATCACCATCGGGATCATCGCCCTGAACTTTCTTGTTTTCCTCGCCACGCATTGGCGCATCGAAAAAGAATCGCAAACGGCCGGAGAGATCCACCTCCACATCCTTCTGCTAAAAGCCGCTCGGCCGGACGCTCAAACCACTCCCCTCGAGCAGCAGGTGGTGGACTCCTTTGCGCATGCCTACCCCCAAATCTTCGCAAAAATGGGTTCGCCGAACCGGTCGCCCATCGACGCGTGGGATGCGCAGATGCACGACCGGGACCAGGACCAGGCGAATGCAGAAATGGCCGCCTTGGGCCGACAACTGGAAAACTTCCAGCGGGATTCCGTTCTGGGGCGATTCGCCTTCTATCCGTATCGCACCAACCTATGGAGCTACGTGACTGCGTGTTTCCTGCACGGCGGCTGGCTACACCTGATCTTCAACATGTGGTTCTTGTGGCTGGCCGGTACTGTGATCGAAGATGCCTGGGGCCGCATCGTCTACCCCATCGCTTACCTGGCTCTCGGCGCGATTTCGCTGCTCGTACACGCCGCCATTTTCCCCCATAGTCTCGTCCCCGTCATTGGCGCGTCGGGAGCGATTGCCGGCCTGATCGGTGCATTTCTGGTGCGTTTCCCAAAGACCCGCATCAGGCTGATGTATTGGTTGGCCATCCGCCCGCGCACTTTCTTTGCGCCTGCATACGCGGTCCTTCCCCTGTGGTTGGCGATCCAACTGCTCTGGGCCTCGTTGCAAGCTTCCGAGGCGGGCGTGGCTTACTGGGCCCACGTTGGCGGCTTCGTCTTCGGGGCAGCAGGCGCCTTGGCACTGCGGGTGACCGGCCTGGAGCACGCGGTGGACCGGGCGATCGACGCCAAAGTGGGCTGGAGTGCCGACCCACGCATCGTTCGCGCCAGCGAATTCATTGGCCAGAATCAACCGGCACAGGCCGTCGCGGAATTAGACCGCCTCTTACGGGAAAAACCTGACCGGATCGAGGCGTGGGAACTCCGTCTCCGCGCGCACGAAAGGACGCGGGATTTTGACGCCCAGAAGGACGATCTGGCCGCCCTCTGCCGCCTTTGCACCGTTGCCGGCGATATGGAAATGGCCGCGGTACACTACGACCAATTTGCCAATCTGGGTGGTGAAAGGCTACCGAAAGCCGTCTGGATCGAATTATGCCGCTACATGGAGGACCGAGGGCGCTGGGAACGCGCTGCGGCCGAATATGAAAAACTTGCCTCCTGCTACCCGAACGATCGCATGGGCAGGGCCGCCCTCGTCGCGGCCGCCAAGATCTATCTGAGGCAGCTAAACGACCGTCCTCGAGCCAGCAAGCTCTTTCACGCCGCAGATTCCTCCCCGGTCCCTGACCCTGGCTTGGAAAAGGCTATTCGAGAAGGACTACGAGAAGTGGAGGCGGTACGTGTCGGCTTCGGTAGTTCTGAGCGGTAACCCTTGAACTCTCCGCACTCTTGCCAGTCGCTTTGAATTCCAGCCTTGTTCTTCGAGCCCGGCAAGAAATTACAGCTTAGTTGCTAACCCGTGACGCCGAACGAATCGGAATCGTAATCGCTTTGGCTCCGGGAGCAGCGTCCAGCATGTGGCATTGCCCATCGAAAACGCCGCCCGGCTCGATCACCAAGCATGGGGTTTGGATCTCGCCGGATACCGCTCCGCGTGGCAATATCTCAACCCTCTCTTTGGCGATAATCTCCCCGTCGAACCTCCCTGCGACGCTCACGCGACGTCCATGAATCGTGCCTTCGACCTTCGCGTTCTCCCCAAGGACCAAACTGTGCTCCGAATGGATTGTGCCTTTGATAAAGCCGTCCACCCGGAAGACGCCGGGGAACTTAAACGTTCCTTCCAGCTCAACCCCCTGCTCGATGAAACCGGTCCACTCACCCTCGGCTTTGTTTCGGCCTTTATCCAGCAATCCCACGACACCCTCACACACTACGTACGTAGTCTACTACGCCTTCATGATTCGGTCGTAGATCCGCATCAGGTCGCCGTCCTGGTAGTACTCGATGACCAACTGTCCCGGCTTTCTCGCGGTGCGCGGATGCAGGATCACCCGGGTCCCCAGCGCCTGCTGAAGCTCTTCGACGGCGGCACGAGTGTTGGGGTCAATGGCCGCCTCCGTCGCCTGTTCTCTAGCGGGTTCGCTCGCTCGCGTACGGCGCGAGGCCAGGCGTTCGAGCTGACGAACGCTAATGGCGCCGCGGGCAGCGCGCCTGGCTGTTGCCTGGCGCAGCTCCGAGTCTTGAATGCCGAGAAGCGCACGGCCGTGGCCAGCGGTGAGTCGTCCATCCTCCATCATTTCCTGAATGGGTCTTTCCAGCTTGAGGAGCCGCAAGGCGTTTGCGATGGTCGCTCGGTCTTTCCCGGTCCGCTCCGCCACTTCTTCCTGCGTCAGGTGAAATTCACGGATCAGGCGGTCGAAGGCACCCGCCTGTTCAATAGGATTCAAGTCCTCGCGCTGCAAGTTTTCGACAAGCGTAAGCTCCAGCGCCACTTCTTCCGGAACGTCACGCACCACCGCCGGCACGTGGCGCAAGCCTGCGCGCTGCGCGGCGCGCCAGCGTCTCTCGCCCGCGACTAGCTGATATCGCCGGCCCGCGCCTCGAAGTAGAAGGGGCTGTATGATTCCGCTAGCGCGAATCGAGCTAGCCAGCTCCTCCAGCGATTCTTCCCTAAAGCGGATCCGCGGCTGGTAAGGACTCGGGTCAATCAGATCGATCTCGATCTGCTCAACTACTTCTGTAGCAACAAATGGGGCACGCGCGGCAATCACCTCGGGGGCCGGGGCCTGCGGCTCAGGTTCCCGTATGAGCGCGCTCAAGCCCTTGCCCAATGCGTTTCTGCTCATTGGCGATCACCTCCTGAGCAAGCTGGACGTAACTCTCCGCACCTCTACTATGTATGTCGTAGAATAGTACTGGCTTGCCATGACTGGGTGCCTCGGCAAGTCTGACGTTGCGCGGTATCACCGAACTAAAGACTTGGCTGCCGAAGAAGCTTCGAAGGTCTGCGGCCACCTGTTTCGATAGTGTTGTTCGCTCGTCGTACATCGTGAGAACTATTCCCTCGACGGACAAATTTGGGTTGATACTACGCCGCAGGCGCATGAGCGTATCCAGCAACTCGGAAACGCCTTCGAGCGCGAGATACTCGCATTGGATGGGTATGAGGACGGAATCGCTGGCTGCTAGCGCATTAACCGTCAGGAGGTCCAGCGCGGGAGGGCAATCGATCAGGATGAAGGAGTGTTGATCCTTGATGCCTTGCATGGCCGAGCGAAGCCTGTACTCGCGGTTTTCCAGACCCACAAGCTCCACAGCCGCACCTACCAGGTTCTTGTCCGATGGCACGAGCTCTAGTCCTTCAACCTGCGTCTTGAGGCGGACTCTTTCGATTGGCTCGCCCAAAATGAGTGTGTTGTAGAGTGTCTTCCGGGCCGGGTCCTTCTGGAATCCTAACCCGGCAGTGGTGTTGGCCTGCGGGTCGCAATCAATGAGGAGGGTCTGTTGTTCGGCGGCAGCTAGCGACGCGCCCAGATTGATAGTTGTGGTTGTCTTTCCCACTCCCCCTTTCTGGTTGGCGATCGCTATGACCCTGCCCAATACATCCCCCGGATTCGGGGCGAATCTATCAAAGTTTGCAATGCCGTTGCAAGATGTTTCACGTGAAACTCGCGATCAAAGCGGAAAAGCGGTTTGTTCCACGTGGAACAAGCCGGCTCGTGGGGAGGCTAGAGACTGAGGGATCTCTCCCCCACCAGCAACATCCTAGTCTTCGTACCGGGTATCGCGATTGGTTCCTGCCACGTCCATCCTTCCACCGTCGATATTCTTCTGGCGTCTTGTAGCCCCACCCACAGGACCACCCGGCCGTAGTCGGCCAGAGCCGATAGAGACCATGAAAGCAGCGCATCGAAGCCTCCAAGCGCCCTTGACGCAATAAAATCGAACTTGGGCCCGCGCGCCGCGTAGTCCTCGAAGCGTTGCCTTACCACCTCAACCCCGGTAAGACTTAGAGTCCGCACCACCTCGCGCAGAAAGGCACACTTCTTCGCATTGGACTCCAAGAGAGTCACATGCAGATCCGGGCGGAACAACTTGAGGGCCAGCCCAGGAAAGCCGGCACCTGTCCCAACGTCGGCCAGCCGACCATTTTCAATTGGTACCGCATGCGCCGCAAACAGGCTCTCGCCAAAATGAAAGCGCAGGATCTCCTCCGGATCGGTTAGCGCCGTCAGAGCAATCCGCCGATTCCAGTGGATTAACAGCCGGATGTATTCCCTGGTCGCCTCGCCGACCCCTGACGGCATTAGAACGCCATAAGGCCCAAGGCTCTGCATTACAGGGAGATCAAGTGAGTTCGACTCGCCGCTGCCCCCTTTCTTTCGGTGCATCATTCTTCGACGCGACACAATGAAACCACTTTCGGCCCTCGAGACCAAGCGAGTCAAGGAGAACTGTTGACACCATCCCGCCGTACACCTTATTGTTGCGCGGAAAATGAAGATCCTCGTCATTGGCGGCGGGGGGCGCGAGCATGCGCTCGCTTGGAAACTGCGGCAGAGCGCGCAGGTTGAAAAAATCTGGTGCGCACCAGGAAACGGAGGCATCTCCACGGATGCCGAGTGTCTTCCTGCTGATCTCAGCGACCTCACCGCGCTCGTCGAGACTGCCGAGCGTTTGCGGCCCGACCTGACCGTCGTTGGCCCTGAGCAGCCGCTCGTCCTGGGCGTTGTTGATGAATTCCAGAAGCGTGGTTTGCCCATCCTCGGCCCCTCGCGGCGCGCGGCCGAACTCGAGGGGAGCAAGTGCTTTGCCAAGGAATTTGCCGAGCGCCATGCTATCCCAACTGCCTCACTCTATGGTATTTACGACTCCCCCGTGGATGCCTATGCAGCACTCTCTTCGGTGGATTGGCCCGTGGTCGTCAAGGCTGACGGGCTGTGTGCCGGCAAAGGCGTGTTGGTGACCTCATCGGTGGATGCTGCCACCGAATTTATCGAGCGCCTGATGGAGAAGCGAGAGTTTGGTCAGGCAGGCAGTCGGCTGCTCTTGGAAGAAGGCCTAGCGGGTGTCGAACTCTCTTACATTGTGCTCACGGATGGCGAGCGCGTCCTTCCGCTCGTTCCGACACGCGATCATAAGCGGGCCTTTGATGGTGACGACGGCCCGAACACGGGAGGCATGGGCGCCTTCTCAACGGATCAGCTCCTGCCACTTGATACTGAAAGACTAATTCTTCAAAGGATCGTCACCCCAACAATACGGGGCCTCGCTCTAGAGGGCCGTCCCTACAAGGGCTTCCTGTATTTTGGGCTCATGCTCACCGCCGAGGGCCCGAAGATCCTTGAATACAATTGCCGGTTGGGTGACCCTGAGACGCAAGCCATTCTGATGCGGGCCGACTTTGACTTAGCCGCAGCGTTCTCCGCCGCCCTCTCAGGTCAGCTCGCCAGCTTCAGAGCGAAGTCGAGGCCGGGCGCTAGCGTCTGCGTCGTCTTGGCCTCGGAAGGCTACCCAGGCGATGTACGAACCGGAAGGCTCATCGCTGGACTCGACGGGGTCGAGCAAGACCGCGACCTAGCCCTCTTTCACGCTGGAACGAAGCGGGAAGGGAATGAATACTACACAACTAGTGGACGAGTCTTGTCTGTCAGCGCATATGCACCTTCCCTGGACGCTGCGGCACAAAGATGTTACGACATTGCTAGTAATATAGGCTTTGAAGGATGCCGGTTCAGACACGACATCGGCCGGGTGGGCCTACACAAAGTTTTGGCGGGACGGACTACCGGACGTGGCTGACGTGCTGCTCGCGAAGCTTGGCGTACCGCCTGGGGCCGCGAGGGAAAGCATCACGACGCGCGGCGTGGACATTGTTCCCCGCGGAGATGAGATCGAACTCGTTTCCATCGCGCGCGAGGCGTTCAGCTAGGAGTCGGAGAGAACGGTGGATCGATCGACAGATCACAAAGCACCGCTCGTGGGCATTCTGATGGGATCGGATACCGACTTGCCCGTCATGGAGGAAGCCGGCCGCGTGCTGGACAAATTTGGAATCGCCTACGAGATGGAGGTCATCTCCGCTCATCGCTCGCCCGAGCGCACGCACGAGTACGCCACCACGGCGGCAGGCCGCGGCCTCAAAGCAATCATTGTGGGTGCGGGTGGCGCCGCGCACTTGGCGGGCGTCGTAGCGGCCCTCACGATTCTGCCGGTGATCGCTGTGCCGATGGCGACCACGGTCCTGAATGGAATTGACTCGCTGCTCTCGATCGTACAGATGCCCGCGGGCGTTCCCGTGGCGACCATGGCGATTGACAAGCCCGGGGCCGTCAACGCTGCGGTACTGGCCGCGGAAATCCTCGCCACCTCGCTCCCGGAAATCCGCGACCTTCTGGTGACCCACAAGGAAGAACTCGCGCGGTCCGTGGCGGAAAAGAACGCACGCCTGAAACAACAACTGGCCGGCAAATCCAGGTAAGCTTACCCTCGGTATCGAGAAATCCAGGCTAGCCTGGGGGCTTTTGCAGCGTGGGAGCCCCTGGAGGGCGTTTCTTCTGGCCAGGCTTTTCCGGCTCCTTGGGGGGAGCGAGGATCCATTCAAATCCGGTCTCCTCGCTGATGGTGGCAATTGTTTCGCCGGCAGCCGGCGCCGCGATCGCCCCAAGCAAGGTGCGAATGCACTGAATACCCTCAGCCGATTGGACCTTCCGGCTGTCCCCCTGTGTAAACGCTTGTAGCGTCGCTGCCATTTGCGGATCGCCATCGCGGACCCGCGCGAGGCGCTGATCCCCATTTCGAATCAGCTCAAGGAGCGTCGCGGAGGCTTCTTCCGGCGGGTAGCTGACTTCCACGAGTGTGCGCGGCTCGCTTTTCTCGGGCGGCCACAACTGGTTGTAGCTGGGGCGGGAAACTCGGGTTTCCCAGTAATCTCCGCGCAGTGGCGCTTGGTCGACGTCGTAGGTCAGAAGCCAGACTTCCGGACCATAGCCAGCCGCATAATCCACCAGAAGCAGCTCGACAAGCGGCTCTTGTTTTGGCATGTCGAGTCTTCCATGAATGCGCTGCGTCACGTCGTGAAGCCGCTCGAGCACGCCCTGGCCGACCTGCTCGATTTCCGCGGCCTCACCGGAACCCCCTTGCTCCAAGTGCGGGCCCAAGGAAGGCGCTGCCCTGGGCAGTGCCGGAAGGTCCTTATCGAGACGCGCCAATTCGATTCCAGACGAGGGAATGGTCCAGACGTCCGCGCCGAGCACGACTCCGGCTCGCCGGCTGCCGAGGGGAACGATGACAGGCGGGCGCGTAGCCGGCTCGATGCGGTTCTCAAGAGTCGCGATCACGATCGCGTCCTTCGTGACTGCAATCACGACACGGCCGGCGGCCAAATTGGCCACGATTTCGTCTTCCGGTTCTTGGCCCCAGGCGTTCGGCGTGACCCAGCGCCCCATGAAAGCGGTCCCGAGGAGGGCGGAGAACCCAGGAAGCAATACCAACCACGGAAGCCCTCGAAGTCGCTTTCGATATGCGGACATATGCGGCTTCCCGCTTCGCGACCGGGCCGCGGTCCTCATCCCGTGCCGGCGTGCGAGGAAGATTGCTTGCGCGCGAGGGCTTGAATGGCGGTGATGGCCACGACGCTGGCAATGTCGTCTGCCGAGCATCCGCGCGATAGATCGTTCGCGGGCCGCGCCAGGCCTTGGAGTACGGGTCCCAACGCTACGGCGCCCGCCAAGCGCTCGACCAGTTTGTAGGCAATGTTGCCGGAGTCGAGGTCGGGAAAGATCAAGACATTTGCGCGGCCGGCAACCGGCGATCCCGATGCCTTGCTTGCACCCACGGCCGCAACAAGGGCCGCATCCGCTTGCAATTCTCCATCGACAACCAGTGCGGGATTCCGAGCCTTCACGATGCGCAACGCCTCGCGAATTTTTGCGACGCGCGGATGTTCGGCCGAGCCCTTCGTCGAAAAAGAGAGCAGGGCCACGCGCGGCTCCGTTTCCAAGAACACGCGCGCGTTTTCGGCCGTGCTGAGCGCGATTTCCGCAAGCTCGGGCGCCGAAGGTTCGGGAACAACACCGCAATCGGCAAAGAGCATGGCGCCGTCCGCCCCGAAAGCAGTGCCGTCGCGCGGCGGCACGACCATCAGAAAAAAGCTCGAGAGCAACCTCGATCCGGGCGCGAGCCCGATCGAGTGCAGCGCTGCCCGTACGGTTTCGGCAGTCGGATTGGCCGCACCGCCCACGGCGCCATCCGCGTCTCCCGCAGCGACCATCAGGGCGGCGAAATAAAGCGGTTTGCGAGCGACCTCGTGGGCTTCTTCGAGCGTCGCACCCCGCGCGCGGCGCCGTTCCAAATAGATTTGCGCGTACGAATCGAGGCGCGGGCTCGCGTTCGGATCGAGGATTTGGACGTCGGAAAGCTTCACGCCTCGTTTTTCCGCAGCGGCCTGAATCAGGCTTACCCGACCCAGCAGCGTGATCCTGGCGTATCTCTCTCGAGTCACGCGCGACGCCGCCACGATGGTTCGTTCGTCTTCGCCTTCGGGCAGGACAATATGTTGCGGGTAGGCGCGCGCGCGGTTTTTGAGCCTCTCGAGAAGCATCCTCGTCGTTTTACCTTACCACAGGGATGGAACCGGTGCATACCGCGCCCCGGGGAATTGATTCGCGCAGGCACTACAGAAAACGGTTCGTTTCTAGTAAAATCGAAGCGTCTGAGAATCCTGTTTCTTTAAACAAAAACATGGGCATCCTGAAAATCCTCTCTAAATCCGGAAGGCTGAAGTCTCCGAAAATTGCCCGTTACGATGGTAGGCGCCTGGCGGAGGTCGTCGAAGCGCACGGGAAGTTCACGCGAGGTGAAGAAGGCGGAGCGCGCGCAGAGCTTGGCGGGGCCAATCTGGCGCACGCCGACTTGCATGGAGCGAATCTGGCCTACGCCGACCTAAGTAGCGCAAACCTGAAGGGAGCGAACCTCCACGAGGCCAATCTGACGTTTGCAAATCTCTCCCAGGCAAACTTACAAGGCGCCGACTTGCGCCGCTCCGATCTGACGGAAGCGAACCTCGCTCGTGCGGATCTCACCCGCGCTCAACTCGGCGGCGTCGAGCTGTTTCGCGCTGACTTGAGCGGAGCGATCCTCCGTCGCGCGAACCTTGCCGTCGCAAACTTCCGCTATGCCAACGTCTCCGGCGCAGACTTCGCAGGCGCCGACCTCACAACTACCATCTTGCGCGAGACGGACCTCACCGGCGTAGATCTCTCGAGCGTCGATCTGAGCACCACGCTCATGCCCCGCGGCTGGAAGCCCCCCACCAACGCGAAAAAATAGATGGCGATAATTGTCGATGGGGCAAGCCGTAAGCAACGATGGCGGGGTTACTTGCCGGCGGAAAAATTCGCGGAATCGGGCAGGTTCCCGGGTGGCTCGGGGCCGCGCGGAGAGCCGGTGCGCCGGCGAGTTTCGATTCCAAGTCGTTTGATTTTCTGATTCAGCGTAGAGAGCGGAATCTGGAAGCGCTCCGCGGCTTCGGTCTGGTTCCAGTTCGTTCGCTCGAGCATGTCGGTAATGATGCGGCGCTCGACTTCTTCGAGAATCTCGAATAGCGAATGCGACGGAGAGGCTGCTCCCGAGCGCGGCCCGGCGTCCCCCGGCATCGGCGGCAAGAATTCGGCGAGCTGCAGTCGCACGCCTTTCACAATCTCACGCGTCCGGACGTTTTCCGGGAGCAGGTCTAAATCCATCGCCGGCTGCGAGGAGAGCACGACCGCGCGTTCGACCACATTTTCCAGTTCGCGGATGTTGCCCGGCCAGTCGTAGTCCATGAGCAGCTTCATAGCCCCGTGGGAGAATTGCCGTGGTGGCTTGCTGTTCTCCTGGCAGAATCGCCCGAGAAAGCGTTCGACGAGCAGGGGTATGTCTTCTTTGCGTTCGCGCAGCGGCGGGAGCTTAATGGCAATCACATTCAGCCGGTGGTACAGATCCTCGCGGAAGCGGCCTTCGCGCGCCAGGGTCATCAGATCCTCGTTCGATGCGGCGAGGATGCGCACGTCCACCTTGATGGTTTCGGTGCCGCCCAAGCGCATGAATTCGCGTTCCTGAATCACGCGCAAGAGCTTGGCCTGCGTTTCGGGGCTGATGGTGCTGATCTCGTCGAAAAAGATGGTGCCCTGGTCGGCCACTTCGAACAGGCCTTTCTTCGAAGCTACGGCGCTGGTGAAGGCCCCTCGGACGTGCCCGAAAAGCTGCGATTCGAGCAGGTCCACAGGGATGGAGCCGGTATTCACGGGTACGAAGGGTTTGTCCGCGCGCGGCGATGCGGAATGGATGGCCTTGGCGATCAGCTCCTTGCCCGTGCCGCTCTCACCGGCAATCAGCACGGTCGAGCGGGACACGGCCACCTGCGTCACCAGGTCGAGCACCGCCAGCATCTTCTCGCTCTTGCCCACGATGTTGGGGAAGTTGTAGCGCTCCTTCAGCGCTCGCTTCAGTTGAAGATTTTCCTCGCGCAGGCGGCGCCCTTCGATGGCCAGCGAAACTTGCGCCACCAGTTCGTCGTTCGACCAAGGTTTGGTGATGTAGTCCTGGGCGCCGTTCTTGAAGGCGGCGCGCGCCATATCGATTGAGCCGTAGGCGGTAATTAAGATGACGGAAAGCAGCGGGTCCCGCCGGCGGATTTCCTTCAGCAATTCCAGTCCATTCCGATCCGGCAAGCTGACGTCGAGCAAGAGCAAGTCGAACGGTTGGTCCTCGAGCCGAGCCAGGCCGGCCTCGCCAGTTTCCGCCGGTGTGACGTCGAAGCCTTCCGAGGTCAGCAGAGTTTCCAAGCCTTCGCGGATCTCTGCTTCGTCATCCACTACGAGGATGGAGCCCTTAGACATGGACCGCTTTAGGCGCTGCGGGGAATTCCAGGCGGAACGAGGTGCCTTTTCCCACCGTGGAACGGACGTCCACTTTTCCTGCATGCTCTTTTATGATGCCGTAACTCACCGAAAGACCCAAGCCGGTGCCCCGGCCGGACGCCTTCGTTGTGAAGAAAGGATCGAAAATCCGGTGAAGGTGCTCGGGAGGGATGCCGCTGCCCGTGTCCGTGACCTCGACTTCGACCGATCCATTGTGAGCGGCGGTACGGACTTCCAGCATCCCGCCGTTCGGCATCGCGTCGCGCGCATTCATAAACAGGTTCAGGAATACCTGCTGGAGGCGCGTTGTGGAACCCAGCACCGGAGGCAGCTTCTTCTCAAGCGTCTGGATCACGCTGACGCGGCTGGTCTTGAACGGGTGCTGCACTAGCGTCAGCGTTTCCTCCAAAACATTGTTCAAATCCACGGCCGCGAGTGTGCTGGCGCCCGTGCGCGAAAAATTCAGCAGATTGTTGACGATTTCGCTGGCCCGGAAGGTCTGCTTGACAATTTTGTCGATCGTCTTTTGCCGCGGGTCGTCGGACGGCAACTGCTTCGCGAGCATCTGGATATAGTTTGAGATCACCGCGAGCGGCGTGTTTACTTCGTGGGCCACTCCGGCGGCCAGCAAACCCAGCGAAGTAAGTTTCTCGGTTTGCACCATCTGTTCTTCCAAGCGAACGCGCTGCGTGATGTCGTCGATCAGGATCAGCCGCCCCAAGCGTTCCCCTGCCTTGCCTACGAGCGGCGCGATGGACGCGTTGATCACCAGCCGCCGGCCATCGCTGCTTTGCAGATAGAATTTGTAAATGCCGGAGACGTGCTCGTCGGCGGCACGGGAAGCCACTTCCGCCACCAGATCGCCCGGAAGCACTTCCGCCAGCGTGCGGTCCACCGCCTTGCCGCGCGGAATACCGAGCAATTGTTCGAGTTGCGGATTCCACGATTCGATGCGGTCCTCGAGATCCACCGTCAGCACGCCGATATTGAGTGATTGGACGATGTTTTCGCTGAAGTCTTTCAGCCGTTCGATCTGTGTGGCCTTCTGCTCGAGCGATTGATACAGTCGCGCGTTCTCGATCGCGATGGCAACGTAACCTGCGATCGTGAACAGCAATTCGAGGTCATCGCTCGAAAGAAAATCGCCATCCACCGTTTTTCCGAGACCCAGGATGGCAGGCGTGCGCTCCCGGAAGCGGC
The DNA here is from genome assembly GCA_963781005.1 of uncultured Acidobacteriota bacterium. GTDB lineage: Bacteria > Acidobacteriota > Terriglobia > Acidiferrales > UBA7541 > CAWADX01. The sequence continues at coordinate 1,634,836 of CAWADX010000001.1, read as the reverse complement.
AGGAAATGAAATAATTGAGGTCGAGTTCGTCCAGCGTCCGGCGAATGGATTCGCTTTCACCCACCGCTGCTCGACCCGATTCAAAAAATAGACAGCCCCGCTCGAGCCCGGGGCGCGCGGGATCAAGAAAACTCAGATCGAGAGAGCCTTCAAAGCGCAGCCCCATCGAGTGCGACAACAGGAAGCGCCCGGGCTGCGCCGGATCCTCCAGAAACACCGCCAACCGGTCCACCAGCAGCGCCTGCGAGATTCGATCGAGCGCGGAACCGAGCAACGGTTCCAGATGAACCTCATTTGTGAGGGCCCGGCCGAACTCGATCAATGTGCGGCGATAGTCCAAGCGGTCACGATAGAAGAAGTGGTCCAGGCGCGCTTGCACCCAGTCGCGCACCGGTTGAAACAGGATGGCAGCGACGACGATGGCGATGACCGGGCCAGCCGGTCCCGCGGCCCACGCCGTGTGAAAGAGTTCCCCGACCAGTCCCGCCGACGCAAAATAGACGGCAACCACCGCGGCAGTCGCAAACGTGTAAGCCAATCCGCGTTTGAAGATGATGTCTACATCCATCAGCCGGTAGCGGATGATGGCGTAGCCGAAGCAAATGGGAATCAGCGCCAGCGAAAGCACCGAAGCGTTCATCCCAGTCGTGGGCAGCATTCCGAAGCAGTACGGCAGGATATAGAACGCCAGGAACGGCAGGATGCCAGCCAGCGTGCCCCCGGTCACCCACTTCAACTGCTGGCGCAAGACGCCGCTTGGCGCCCGACGATAGCTGCGCAGAAAAATTAAGGCGGTTCCCAAGAAGTAGAGGCCCAGGTATCCCATCTCATATTGATCGAGGGCGAAGCGGGCTCCGAGCGTCGCGTTGAAGCCCAGCCTCCCTTGCGCCACGCTCACGTGCAGCAGGAGGAGCAGCGTCGGTAAGCTATAAACCGCGAGCAGTTTGGGCAGCAGGCGGCTGCGCCGCTCCGGAAAAACCAGTGCGAAATGCATCAAGAGGGCCGGCTGGAGCAGAAGGGCGATAACGTTGCACCAGTACACCTCTTGATCGAAGAGGCTCCACTGGAGATGGGAATCGGTTTTCCCCGTGTAGTGGAAGCTATAGAGGATGAACGAAACCAGACAGAATACGTAGAAATGAACCGCGCGCGGCGCCGTCCAACGTTTCACGAAGATGAAAAGTCCGATAAAGAGATAGAGCAGGGCGAAAACGCGGAGATAGTTTTCAAGCGTGAGCGGCTTTTCAGGGGCAGTGATTAGCGGGCTTTCAAACAACCTGCCGGCTCGGTGCAAGCGGTAGCGGACCTCGGTCCAAACGCCCGCCCGGAGCAACTGCTGGGTCACCTGAGTGGCGGCGTGGATCTTGACACCTTGGACGGATTCGACGATGTCTCCCGCCTTGATTCCAGCCCTCGCGGCTGGCGAATCCGGTGAGACATACCGAGCCTCCACGCCTGAAGGCGTATCGATCCAAGTAACCCCGTCCTCGGGCATGATGGTGCGCTGGCGTTGGCGGAAGTTCTGAATGCCAAAAACCACTGCCGCCAGCGTAAGCAACGCCAGCGCCACGGCTCCCAGCCTCATTCGCAACCCATCATTCATCTAGGCGCACCTACTCCTGAGTTCTCAGCTGCAAGTCTACTTCCATAGAATGGGATATCCCTTTCCTGGTATCTCTAGCGAATTCTTTTTGTTACGAGGCATGCGGAACACCTGTGATTAGTAGAATACCACTTTTAGAAGACCAGCTTCCGATTTCTATAAGAGGTTCTGCCCTCTAGAACTGGAAGATCACGCCACCCCGGAAAGACCGATAGGAAGGGACAAGCAGCACTCTGCCGTCCCGAGTGGTAACCGGAACGTAGCCCTGCGCGAGGAGGTTACCGAAGTCCGCCAGCGCAACCAAATGGCCGGGAATGAAGTTGGGCAGGGGTTGGCGGACGACCATATTGAGGTAGGGATCCAGGCGGAACGCGGCTTCGCCGTACGCGTCTTGATGGGATACGACTCCGCCATCGATCCACTTGTAGTTCGCAGCGAGTTGGGTACCCGTGTGCGGTAGCCGAGTCGAAACGCGAGCCGCGAGGCTATGGCGGCAGCGAGTTTCCAGCGCTTCGCGCAAGCCCTCATCCGGAGTCGCGCCCGGTTCCACCGCCAGGGCGCCGGCATAGGCATACACCAGGGCTGCTTCAAGGTTATCCGTGAACTTCTGCTGGTAGGCCAGCCGCGTACCCCACGAGCCCGAATCTCCCGCGTCATACGCAAATCCGTTTGACAAAAAGTCCTGCAGGAAATCGGCGTTGTTGGATGCGCTGCCACGGCCAAACACCGCAGTGTGGCTGGAGCGGTCGCGAAACACCGATGCCATCAAGCTGGCCTTGGGCCCGAAAGAATGTTCCACAGCCATTTCCTCGTGCCAGCCGCCCTCCAGCACGGGCCGGCCCCCGCGGTAAAGGAGCGTGGGGAAAGAGTCCAGGGAATCCAGCGTAGAGTCCAAAGCGTTATTGGGAGATCCCGAATCGGGCCACGGCCGCGCGGCGAGGATGAGCGCAGCCCGCCAAGCCGGAGAAACTCGCACAGTGATCTCTCCCCGGGGCCGAAGGGAAGAGGTGGTCGCGCCCAGCCCCGCCACCAGATACTCAGCACCGTAGTGGATACTGACGCTGTCGCCGAGTTCGAGTTGGCCGTCGTGAGAAACACGCAGGCCGCGGAAAGTCATGCCTTCAGGTCCGAGTTGGGACTGGCGCAAGATCAAGCTCGTCACGGAGCCCCGGCTGGCATCGCCGGAAGGCAGCCAGACGGTGGCAAAACCGCCCGAAGCCGCCGCGCTTTCGTAACCAAATTGGCCGGCGAAGAGCAAACGGCCGCTTGATCCGATCCCCTGATCGTAAGCGAATGCGGTGGCCGGAGAGTCGGCTACATTCGAAACCGAGCCGGGATGGCGCGCACCCGCGGTCAATTGGATTTGGCCTCGAGGCTGATGGTTTCGGGCCGCTTCCGCGTCGGTTGCGTCACCGTCCAACATCACTTCGCCATCGTTCCAGCGCAGGACGGGGCGCGTCGCCCCCGACGTGCGCAGCACCCAGGACCATTCGTCCGCGTCAACACTCTGGCTCGGCTGACGCCGCAGCCGGTCGAGCGAAGAAAAAATCGAGCCAAGCTCGATGTTCAGGAGAGTCGTCCCCTGGTCGCCGACGCGAATATGCTGTTCGATGGACGGAAGAAAACCCGCAAGGGTCACGCGCACGGAATACATGCTGGGGGCCAATCGCAAGGCGGAGAAGTGCCCCTGCTCGTCCGTAAGGACTTCCAGAGGGCCGGAGCCGCGAAGCTGTTCTGCGGCGATTGCTACCGTGGCGCCCATTTGCGGAGTGCCGCTCGAATCCACCACCAGGCCGACAATCTTCCCAGACCCCGGAGCGGCCGTTACTGGCAGGGTCGCCAAAGCAAAAATCAGGCTCAAACCCGCGGTATGGATCGTTCGCGAAGTCACGATACGTTACCTCCCAGGCTTATTTCGGAGGCGCCTTCACTGTGAACTCTGCCGAAGGGGAAATGCTCTGCTTGGCCAGGTTGTCTGTCACCCGGACTTCGAGCTTATATTTCCCCGGCGCCAGCGACCCAAGCGTCATGGACTTTTCCAGAGTGAGTTCCTCGCCGTGCTCGGGCAATTGATCGCTTGTCTCATCAAATTTTAGCACCGGCTGCTGTTCTTTGTCCTTGGTGATTCGATATTCGATCGAAGCGTTCGCCTTGTGCGTCTTATCGTCTACCTTGAGATTGTAAACCTGCAGGAAAATGCCCATTTTGTCGGCGGCGGCGAACGAACCGTTGAGTCTCGGGCGAACCTTGACGTCGCCCAGCACAAATTGGCCCAGGCCGATATCCTTCGAGGATACCCGCTGGATCTCGTCAGCGAGGATCAGAGTGCTGGCAGCCAGCTTGTCCTCTTCATACCGCGGCACTGCCAGCCGCGTATTCACCACGCCCACGTTGCCGCTGTTGACGTCCTTGAGGACCACGTCCAAGCGATACAGGCCCGGGCGCAGCGGCACGGCTTTCTGATAAATCGATTGACCCTTCAAGGATTGTTGAAGCAGGCTGCTGGGCACGTCTCGGTTGACGACGTCCTCGAACGTCTGCACCACCCGCCCTCCCAGCGTGCTGATGCGCGCAAACAGGTTCAGCACGGCGGACTGTACGCCGTTCTTCTCCTGGAAGCTCAGTTGCCGGTTCGGGATCTCGACGGTGATGGGCACGAGCACGGTATCGCTCGTAATGCGCAGGAAATCGAAGCGGTACTGGAAGTCAATCTGGTTGCGGACGATGCGCGACGTCACCAGCGCTTCCAGGTCCTTGAACTTCACCGGTGGCGCCTGGAAGATCTTGGCCATCAACTCGAGACGCGAGAATTCGTTATTGCCCTCGGGCGTGCCCCCTAATGGCTTCCCCATGGTCGTGCCGTCGGTGTTGAGGAATCGATCGGTCTTTGACGCCATGCCCATTGACTCCAGTTGCGTGAGCCCCGCCCCGGGCACATGGAGCAGCGCGTCCTTCTCGCCAGGATCGATGGTCAGGTGGTATTCACCACTCATCGTAGGATCGACGAATTCCAGGTTCACGTCGTTCCCGATTCCTTCCAGATATCGGTAGCGCCACTTCTCAAAGGGATAGGTCGAGGTCGATCCCCCGCCCTCCTCCGGGGGTCGTTCGTAAGTCCCGCCGCTCGGATGCGATTCGATTTCGTCCGCAGGGCCCCACATGATGTAAATGCGGCCACGATCGGTTTTCCACCCTGGGATGCCGGAAGCAAAATGCTCGTTAGTGTAAGCGATCCGCCGGTAGTGCTCTTCCTTGAACTCATTTTCCGGCGAATCCGGATTGGGGTTGCGCCGCAGCCAGAATTGCTCGATGAATTGCTCGCGCTCTTCGTTCGTCGTAAGGTGGAGGAAGGCCTGCCTTTCCTCCGGCATGATGATGTAGACGACATCCTCGTTGAGCCACTTCTTGTAAGGCGTATCAAGCTCTTTTTCGAGAGCCTTCGTTCGCTTCTTATCCGGCTTGGCGTTCTGCTGCTCTTTCGAACCGGCGCCTTGGTCCTGCTGCGCCGGCCGGGCAACGGAAACCGACGGCAGCAGAAGGCTGCAAGCGATCAGCGCAAGCGAAAAGACTTCGACCCTGTGCCTCATGCCGACACCTCTATCCCCGATAGCGTAGAATTCTAGCCTGACCGCGAGTGCAGGTCAACGTAAGTTTCCCCCGAAGTTTGATGACTTAGAAGCGTTTACCTTCGCAGTGGTTGCTTCGCCTGTATGGATTCCGCGGTCATTTGCCCGCTTGTCCGGCACCTTGTGCTTCGCCTTGGCCCACAAAAGAAAAAGGGGGGGCCGGAACGGCCCCCCCTCCCTAGTTACGAATCGACGCGGCTAGAAGAACAGCTTCAGCCCGAACGTGATCACGCGCTGAAAAGGCGCCTGGCCGTTGCCGCTGGAGAAGACGTTCTGCTGTTGCAAGAAATGGATGTTCGGGTCCGTCACTTGGACCAGCGCCTGGCCCGGAGCGCTTGAACTGGCGTTGAGCGTCTCGATGGTGCCTCCGCCGATCGTGGGTTGTGCATGGTTGAACGCGTTGACCATTGTTACCCGGAACTCCAGGTACTTGGACTCGGTGATGTGGGTCTTCTTCATGATTTCGATGTTCCAATTGTTGATGCCTGCCGAAGTAATCGTGTTCCGGCCGATGTTGGCCAGGCCGCCTACCCGCGCCGTGACATAGTGGGCTGTCGGATCCTTGGCCACATAACCAACCACATTCCCGTTGCTACCGCAGGCGCCGGTGGTCGTCGCGACTGATGTCGCGCCCGTGGCGGAGTTCCGGCAGACAACATTCACATTCGTGGAACTAATCGGACTGCCAGTGAAGCCTGGGTTGACGATGGCGCGGTCACCCGCGGAGCCGTCGCCGTTGTTGTTCGCGTCATCAAAGGACAGCAAGTCGATGGGCTGGCCGGTCTCCGCGATGTACGTACCGCTGAGTTCCCAGCCGTTCGCGAACCCCTTCAAGAACCCGCTCGAACCCTGGTACCACGGCAGCTCGTAGAGGGTCGCCAGGGCAAACTTGTGGCGGTGGTCAATAGCGCCCAGGCCGCGCTCGTTGGCCAGGTTGTAGCCGTCCTGCGCCCGGCGCGGGTTGACATAGCTGGTGAAAAACTCGTTCGTGGCGGTGTCTATCTCCTTCGAATAGGTATAGTTGGTCTTCAACAACACCCCGTGGCTCCATCGGCTCATGCCCGCTAACCGCCGGGTGAGGTCCACCGACCCGCCATGGTAGATGGACGACCCTTCGGGCTTGAAAGTGGTCATAGTACCATTGAGAAAGCCGTCGGCGGCATAGAGCGGCAGAGCGCCAAAGGTCAGGAAGTTCGCCAGGTTCGGTGCCGATGCCGGAAGCGTTGCCGGAATGGACGCTGCCGAGAAGAACGTCGGCAGGAATGCGCTGGTCGGGGCTACGGGTCTGGAGTTGGGCCGGATCTGTACCGGGAGTTCGAGCCCGCGGGTTCCGACGTAGCGCACTTCGAGCGCCCAGTCTTTCCCGAACTCATGCTGAACGCCCAGCGTCCAGGTGATCACTTTCGGCTCCACTGTGGGGCCGTAGACGGCCGCCGTGGCCGCCCGCGCGGCGGCCTGGGTGGGGGCAGCGCCGGCAGGTCCTGTTCGCGGGAGGCCGCCGTTTAGGACGAGCGGCCCGCTGAGCTGCTGGCCCCCGCTGCCATTGGTGACAATCGGGCAGTAAGCGGGCGCGGGCTTGAAAGTGCAAGTAGTGCCTATGTCCAGCATAAGCTGGAGTCCCGGCGCCAGCGCGTTGGCGGTGTAGAAGTTGTTGAAAAAGAAATCATAGGCTACCGCGGCGCCCCCGCGGATGGACGTCTTGTGGTTGCCGAAGACGTCGTAGGCGAAGCCAAAACGCGGACCAAAGTTGTTGGTGTCGGTCGCCGGGGGGGCGAAGATCAGCGGCGCCAGGAACGAAGGGGTGGAACCGTTCTGTACAGGCTGAGTGGGGTTGGGATCGTTCGAAATGGAGTTGAGAGCCAGCGTATTGAGTGCGCGCGGGTTGTTGACGTACTCGTAACGGAGGCCCATGTTTAGGGTCAGCCGCGAGGTCGCCTTCCAGTCGTCTTGGAAGAACAGGTAGATGGCCTTCTGATTGCCCGCGAAGCCTCCGCTACCAGCCCCGCGTATCGCCAGAGTGGGCAAGAGAACGTCACCGCCAAAACTGTCGTGGACGAAATCGTTCAGGCCGGTGTAGTCGTACTCCCCTCGGGAGCGGGCCAGGAAGTTGACCGGCGAGATCCACAGCATCACCTGGGGGCCCATCTTCAGCGTGTGCGCACCATGGGATATGGTCAGGTTGTCGCTCCACTGGTAGGTATTGATGGTGGTGCTCTGCGGCGTGCAGCCGTTGGGGCCGATGTTAAGGCCTAGTTCCGTGATAACGAAGTTCGGGTACACGTCAAGATTGCCCGGCGGCTTCAAACTTGGCCCGGCAAGGTTCGGGCCGACCGTCCGCCGATAGCCGGTGCGGAACTCGTTGACCACGAACGGCGTGATGGAATACACGTCAGAGAAGGTGACCGAGCGATTGTCAAAACCCTCGAAGCCGGTAAAAGCCGGCACCGTCACCGCCGCAGTGAGAGGGAGTCGGAGGCGGTCGTAGAGCACGCGGGTGCTGAAGCGGTGCTTGCCGGCATCCACGTCGCTGGCGATGGCGAAGTCCGTCTGGGCTTGGTAGCTCGGCGCCGCCGGAGAGATGTCGCCGACAGGGATGGCCACCTGTCGCGTTGCAGCTGGCGCGGCAAAGTTCTCGACCATCGCCGTGCCGTTTTGCGTGGGAGCTGCCGGCAGGCTGTCAGTGATGATTTTCACCATGTACGGGGCGACTCCCGAACCTGCGGTTGTAGACAACGTCTGCAGAGCAGCGATGCCGGCAGCGGTTGGCACTGAGACCGAGGACGAGGGAATTGAAGCTACCCCCAAGTCGGTGTACTGATAGCCACCGAAGATGAACCAGTGGTCCTTGACGATCGGGCCACCGATCGTGCCGCCAGAGCGGTTCAGGTCGAAGCGCGACTTGCCGCTTTGCTGTCCGCTCAAGATGGCGAGTTTGGTGAATTGATCGTCCGAGTTGTAAGCCCTGTTGTTGTTAAACCAGAACCCATCGCCGTGAAACTGATTGGTGCCGGACTTGGTGGTCATGATGAACTGCCCGGCGGTCGAGTGGCCGTACTCGGCGCTGAACTGGTTGGTGATGATGGTGAGTTCGCCGACCGCGTCGGGAATGACCGGCTGGTCTGGACCAGTGACGCCGATGTTGTTGTTGTCCACGCCGTCCAAAACAAAGTTGTTGTCGCGCGGACGATTCCCGCCGATCGAACCGCCATAACCAGCTACGCCGCCCGATTGCGTCGTGGTTCCAGGCAGCAGGATGGCAAAGCTCTGCGGATCGGGGTTGATGCCCACCGACGGCAAGGGAATCTCGTTGGTCGCGCGGCTGTCCCAGCTAGTGGCCAGGTCCGATGTCGTGGTCTGCACCATTTCGGCGCCGGAGGTTACTTCGACCACGGTCGTGACCTCACCGATTTCCATCGTAATGGACACTTCCGCGACCTCGTTCTGTTTGACCTCAACTCCGCTGCTCACGTACTTCTTGAAGCCTGCTTGCTCGACCGTCACCGTATACTTACCGACGAGCAGGTGTGGGATTTCGAAGGTTCCCGCAGAGGATGTGGTGGTCGGACGCTCCTCGCCTGTACCTTCGCTCCTGATGGTTACCTTGGCGCCTGCTAGGGCCAAGCCCTTGGGGTCTTTGACTTCCCCGCGGAGCGTGCCGTCAATGCCCTGTGCCAGAGCGACCGTGGTCATACATGCCACGAGCAGAGCTGCGACAAGAACTACCAAGAGTTTTCGCATGGTCGTACTAAGCTCCTTTTTTTGCCTGGGAATTCAGACGCGCTCACCCCAGGAAATCTATCATGCCCAAAATAGCGTTACACACCCCGTGAGACCTGTCGGGCCTGAGATTTAGCAATTGTCCTGCCAAAGCTCCACTAAACAGTATCTCCTTTATATACATACGCATAATATCGAATTCAAGCAAATAGCTGTCGGATTCCTTCAATTTATGGAATTTCATATGTATGAAGTTTGGAATCGGGCCACTGGATTTTTCCGGCTTGCCTTCAAGTGCTTGGCGTGAGCCCTGCTTGCTTGGGACTACCCGATGACCAAATCCCCGGCATCGTGTGTACAATGCTTTGTCGCTGTGGACCCCATGGATTCATAGTTCACCAGCAAGAACTTGATTTCGGTGCCGCGCATGATAGGTGAATCAAAACCGAGGGTGGCTCGCAGGGATTTCCTCAAAGCATCTCTGATCGCTGGCGCCACCCTATTAGTTGGTTTCGACAAGAGTAGTTGGCGGGAGGCTTCGAGGAGCGACGACAAAGATCCGTTTCAAGGGGGGAAACAACTCGGCATCCTTGACTTCGTGGGAGAAAGCCGGTCGCCACTCGATACCGCCTTCGGGGCGGGTCTTGATGGACGATTGTACACGGATCTTTCCCACATGACGCCGGAAAATCCGGTCACGCCAATCGAAAAGTTTTACATACGCACCCGCGCTTCCGAACTTCTCGAAAACGAAAAGTCCTGGTCGATTCAGCTTGGTGGACTCGTTGACCGGCGACTGGATCTGACCTTAGAGAATCTGAAGGGCATGGTGAAGCCAGCCGGCTTGCACCTAATGGAGTGTGCCGGTAATACGCGCGCTGACCGCTTCGGAATGGTTAGTGCGGCCGACTGGGTGGGCGCACCGCTTTCTGAAGTCCTCGACAATGTCAAAATCAAATCCCAGGCGACCCGCGTCTTGATTTCTGGTTTTGACCGCTATCTAGCTAGCTCGACAACCTCCATACCTGGCGCGAGTTGGATATTCACCTTCGAAGAGCTTAAGTCTTCCAAGGCTTTTCTGGCTACTGAGATGGACGGCCAGCCTTTACCTAGGGACCACGGTGCTCCGGTTCGCCTGTTTGTGCCCGGCTGGTATGGGTGTTCTTGTATTAAATGGGTAAACGAGATCAGCCTGGTTGATGACAATGTTGAGTCAACTTCTCAGATGCAGGAATACGCGACAAGAACCCTTCAGCCAGGCACGCCGAGGTTAGCCAAGGATTACCTACCAGCATCCATTGACCAGGCGGCTATGCCCATCAGGATCGAGAAGTGGCTTGTCGACGGGAGAATCAAATACCGGGTTGTTGGCATCCTGTGGGGCGGCTATCGTCCGGTGAACGTTCTCGAGATACGGTTCAATCCGGACGAGGACTATGTTTCAGTGGACGGCCTCAATCACGCTGCTAACGATCCTTGGAGTTTCTGGACACATGCATGGGCGCCGAAAAAGACAGGGATTCATATGATCCGGCTCCGAGTAAAAGATCCTTCCGTTCGAGCAAGGCGACTGGATGCAGGCTACTATCTTCGTTCCGTTGAGATAACAGAAATTTGAGAATCGAGCAAAGGCAGGTCCTGTAGCTTACTCACGCTGAATCAACTCTTCCGTTTTCGCTGAACCACGGACGCACTTGTCAGATCCCTGCGCTGCGCGGTGAGTTCTGGCGCGACCGAGCCAGTTCGGGCAAGTCCGCGTCGGCCTTACTCCAAAGTTTCTCGGCAGCGGCGAACTCTTCACGGGAGGTGACGACATCGCCGTTGTGCTCGGCCACCAGCGCCAAGGCATAGTGCGAGCCGGCATAGGCTGAATCGTGCTCGAGCATCTGCCGGGCGGTGAACTCTGCGAGATCCCAGTCGCCCGCCTCGCGCGCGATCCGCGCAATGGATTCCAGCCGAAACAGCGCTTGGCTCCACGCGTCCGGACCGGGGATCTCGCGGATCCGATGCTCTACTTCCTCGAGCACGGCCGTTCCCTCAACGCCCTTGCCTGAGCGCAGCAGGACCTCGCCGCGCAGCGCCTCGACGTAGGGTTGGACCATGCCTGCGACTCGCTGCCCTCCGGCGTTCAACAATACTTGTAGTTCCTGATGCGCCGTGGCCAGTGTCGCCTGCGCCTCCTTGGGACGATTCAGCGCCAGCAATGCATTGCCAACCAGCGCATGCCCCACAATGCGCGCCGCCGGCCACTTGCTGCCCGCCATGGCCTGCGCTGCGGCCAGCGCCTCGCGCGCCCGACCACGCCCCAGCAGGAACTCCGGCCATTCCTTTCGATTAATGGCGAGGTATTCCGTGCGCACCGGCACGGAGCTCGCCTCGCGCATCAGTTGCGCCGCGGTCTTCATCTGCCCCAGGTATTGATAGCTGTTGGCAAGAAGATTCAGGTTGTGCACGTGGTGCCAGTCGTAAGCAGGAGAAATGTCCTGCGATCGGTAGTAGGCGTTCTCAAGCTCGTCTGCCTTGCGGAACTGCGCGATGGCTTCTTCGGTGCGGCCCACGCGGCGCAGCTCGTGGCCGTACATGTGATGCGCGTGTGGAATGGCGGGCGCGAGTCCCGCATACGCTTCGCCGTGCACGAGCGCCTCCTCAATACGCCCGGTGTTCTCCAGAGAATGCGTCAGGTAATGATGGGCCGCGAAATTGCCGGGAGAGTGGGCCAGCGCTGCTTCGTAAGACACCACTGACTGCGAACCGCCGCCCTGGCCGTATCCGAAGGGCGTGCCCTCCTGGGCATTGCCGCGCAGCAACCACAGGTGAACGTCGTCAGCATGGGAAGCCAGAGCGGCGTCGATGGCTCTGAAATAAGCGATGTACTTGTCCCCGTTCTTGGTATCCGCCATGGCCTCGAGCTGCAGGCCTCGGAGCTCGATCCGTCGGCGTTCACGCTCGCCGACGTTGGCAGCGAGCTTCTGCGCCTTCTCGTATGCTTCCCGCGCCGCCCAGTAGTCATCCAAGCCCGAATAGGCATAGCTCACCCCGAGAGAGGCCATGGCCAACTTCGGGTCCAATCGCAATGCCTGGTTGAACGAACGGGCCGCCTCGATCCAGACGAAGGAATACAGATATGCAAGTCCTTGGTCGTAAAAAGCCTGCGCCTGCCGCGACGATGTGGTCACCGGTTCGTGAATCGCGCCGATGCCCTGCCGCAGGGTTACGGGGCGCTCGAGGATCTCGCGAGGCACCCACTCGAGGGCCGACTGGCCGGGGTGACCTTCATGCTGGGCCCCTGCCGGGGTCGCCGGCAGAAGAACTGAGAGGCAAAGAATGCCGAACATGCGGACGCGTTGCAATCCAACTCCGTACCAAGATACCAAGAGTCAGGATAGCACAATCGTCCGCAGGTCATTCCGCCAGCAGCCAAGCAGGTCACGACCCAAAAGGATCAGAGTCCTGCGTGCCATCTTGCGTTACGTATCGCTCAGTTTCCAAATGTCATACACCTTCATTCCAAAATAGAGTACCTCTGCTTGACAAGCTCCTTCTTGACAGGCTAGTCTTGCCCGGGGTTTTTGGGACTAAATTTGGAAGTGTAGGCTGCGGGGCGCTTGGCTTGTGTGGCGGCTTCCTCCGCCGCTGAGCAGATCCCATTCGGGCGAGCCCAGTCGGCCACACTTCTACGGCGAACAACCCAGGGTTCGGGATCACAAGTGTGTTGAATCGGCATTTGCGGTGACTTCAAGGAGGACTGATGCGAAAGATTGTGTTGTTCACCGGGTTGCTTCTGTTTTTCTTCTGTGCCGGATCGGCGATGGCGCAAGATGTGCCTTGGGCCGAACTGGAATTCGGCTACTCACTGCTCCACTTTAACGCGAATAACAGTATCGTCTCTTCGGGCGGCTCCAGTTCCACCGGCACCACTAGCGCCAACTTTAACGGGGCCAGCGGCTCAATTGCGGGAAATGTGAATCATTGGTTGGGCATCGTGGGCGACATTGGGGGCTACAGCATCGATCAGTCCAATGCCAGCGGGAATGTGCTCACGTATGTGTTTGGACCGCGGATTTCTTACAATCATGGCGGCCGATTTATTCCCTTCGGCCAAGCCCTGGGCGGCGGAGCTCGCGTGCGGGTGACGCCCACAGGGTTTAATGCGACTGTGGTGAACACGTGGGCCGTGGCATTGGGCGGCGGCCTCGACGTCAAGGTGAGCGATCACATCGGCGTGCGCCTCGCCCAGGTCGAATACTTTATGACCAAGATCAGCGATGGTGTAAACAACCGGCAGAACAATATGCGCTTTTCCGCCGGCTTGATTATCCGCTTCGGCAAGCGCCCTTAGCTTGCGTGCAGGGCCGGCCCCGCAGCCCCGAGGCCGGCCTGTGGTTTCTTCACTGTCTTCGCCACGGGCTCGGCCCCGCCCGGTTCGCCGTTTTATTTCATTCGCTGCCGGAAACGTCGCCTGGGTTCCTTCGTCCAAGAATGGTGTAGGTCGCCACGCGGGCACGCGTGCGGGCATTCCCTTTTGGGCGGGTTGTGTCTAAAATGAGGGCTGGAGGGTCCAAAGCCTTTAATCGCCTTCTAATCTTAGCGGGGTACCAGCAATCAGGGCACTTGCCCCGGGTTTGCCGGTCCTTAGTCTGCCTCTCACGTTTGCCTAGAAACATTTCGCCCCTTTGGGTCGTATTTAGGTAGCGGGAGCCGGAACAGCTAGTCCCAACGAGCGTATTTTCAGGATTCACTTCGATGAAAACGTGGAAGAAAGTCTTAATTGGCGTGGGGACCGTGGTGGTGATTGGCGCCATCGTCCTGGTGAGCATCTACCAGGCGAATAAGGATGTCGTCAAAGTGCAGACCGCCAAGGTGGCGCGGGGCGACCTCATTTCGATCGTGACCGCCTCCGGCGAGGTCCGCCCGAAGAACTACACGAACGTCTACGCCGAGGGATTTGGCAAGATCACTGAGATCGTTACGAAGGAAGGCGACTACGTGAAACGCGGCGACGTGCTGATGCGCCTTGAAAATATTCAGCCCACGGCTGACGTGGCGGCGCAACAGGCGGCGATCGGATCGAATCAAGCCGGAATCAGGGCCGCCGAAGCCGGCTTCGACTCCGCGCAGGCCACTCTGGCGCAGCGCCTGGCGGATCTCGATAAGGCCAAATTCGATTGGGAGCGCGGCCAGGAGCTTTATAAAGCGCAGTTGATCGCCAAGCAGGATTATGACGCGCGCAAGTCTGCCTACGACAGCGCCGTTGCCGCGGTCAACGCAAGCCGGGCCCAGTTGGAACAAGGGCGCGCCACTCGCGAGCAGTCGCGTTCCAATCTCGATCAGACGCGCGCTGTTCTGGCGCGCGCCCGCGACATCCTGCGGAAGACCACTTACACCGCTCCCATCGATGGGCTCGTAACCTATATTCCCGTGCGCGTCGGCGAAAACGTGGTTCCCGGCATTCAGAATTCGCTCGGGAGTTTCTTGATGACGATTTCCGACATGTCCGTCGTGACCGCCGAAGTAAAAGTGGATGAGACGGACGTCACGAACCTAAAGGACGGCCAGTCGGCGGACGTCACGATTGACGCGCTTCCTGGGAAGACGTTTCAGGGTCACCTCACCGAAGTGGGCGACCAGGCCATTCTCCGCACTTCGGGTCTGGCCACTACCCAGACCACGGCAAACACGCAGGAAGCCCGCGACTTCAAAGTCGTCGTGACGCTCGATAATCCGCCTCTCAATCTGCGCCCAGGGCTTTCCACGACTGCCAAAATCCAGACGGCGCAAAAGAAAGACATCTTGAAGATTCCCTTGCAAGCTTTGGCCATCCGTACGCGCAAGGAATTGAAAGACGCTGAGGAGCGCGCCGGCAAGAAAGGCGGCGGGGACGTCATGCTGGCGGCGGCAAAGCCCCCCGCTTCCACTGATTCGGACAAGGAGGAAGTGCAAGGGGTCTTCGTCGTCCGAGGGAACAAGGCCGTCTTCGTCTCCATCCAGACCGGGATCTCCGGGGTCACCGATATCGAAGTGACCAATGGACTAAAGGAAGGAGACCAGATCGTCACGGGCAGCTACAAGGCTTTGCGGACCCTTCGCCCCGGCGGCTCGGTCAAAGTGGACAACTCCCCGCCGAAGCTGGAAGAACAGTCGAGCTAAGCGGCATCAGGAAATTCACAGGAGCGCTAACCCATGGCGGTGGAAGGCGCCGTATCACCCCAGTCGTTTCGGCAGGACCTAGTTTCCTCCGGTGTGGTCATCTGCACCGAGGATCTCACCAAGACCTACGAGATGGGCGCCGAGCAGGTCCACGCGCTGCGCGGGGTAACCCTCGAAATCCGTAAAGGCGAATACGTAGCCATCATGGGTCCATCGGGTTCGGGCAAGTCAACCCTCATGAACTTGATTGGATGCCTCGACACTCCCTCGCAAGGCAAGTACTGGCTCGCCGGGCGCCTCGTGAGCGAGCTCGACGACGACGAGCTGGCTTATATCCGCAACAAGGAAATCGGGTTCGTCTTCCAGACTTTCAACCTCTTGCCGCGCGCTACATCGCTCCACAACGTCGAGCTGCCGCTGATCTACAACGGCACGCCGGCGGAGGAGCGCGCCGAGCTGGCCAAGAAGGCCCTCGTCCAGGTAGACCTCGAAGACCGCATGATGCACAAGCCTAATGAGCTCTCCGGCGGCCAGCGCCAGCGTGTTGCCATCGCTCGCGCCCTCGTCAACTCCCCTTCGATTTTGCTGGCCGATGAGCCCACCGGGAACCTCGACTCGCAAACCGGGGAAGAAATTATGGCGCTCTTCGCGCGCCTCCACGAGCAAGGCAATACCATCATCCTCGTGACCCACGAGCGCGACATCGCCGCCCGCGCGCATCGCGAAATTCGTCTCCGCGACGGCCACATCGAATCCGACGAACGCAGACCGCATTAAGCATCCACGGACAAGAAGATCGAAGCACTCGACCGCGCACGCCGGCGGAGAGCCACCTGTTGCTTTTCTTTAGGCGCGGTCTGTGGCAGGATGCGCACCACCCGCTGGCGGAAGTTTCAAGGGGGGCGTCCCATGACTCATACAGTTGAAACCAAAGAATTGCAGCCGCAGCCGATCCTCAGCATCCGCGCCGAAACAACTGCGGCGGAGATTTCCTCGACCCTCGCAAAAATTCTCCCCGAAGTCTTGGGTTACATCACGGAAACGGGGGCGCGGCCCGCCGGTCCGCCGTTTACTCGCTTCCACTATTACAGCCCGGACCACGTTGAGCTCGAAGGTGGCTTGCCCGTCGGCAAGTCGGTCTTCGGACGAGGAAAGATTCAGGCAAGCGAGCTTCCCGGAGGCATCGCCGCCGTCACATGGCACCTCGGTCATTACGACAAGCTTTCAGAAGCCTATGCGGCGCTCGGGGCGTGGGTAAAAGAGCACGGCCGGGAACCCGTGGGACCTCCCTGGGAAGTTTACTGGACGGATCCCGGCGAAGTGAAAGACCCTGCCGAGTGGAAGACCGAAGTGATCTGGCCGATCCGCTCCTAGCGTGCTGCTCCAACGGATCGCATACACATTTTCATTCTTCGTTATGGGTTATGGCCCTCTGAAAAGAACCTTAGCTACTCGTAGCGCAGGGCCTCCACCGGATCGAGTCGCGCTGCTTTCACCGCCGGCCACACACCGAACACCAAACCCACTCCGACCGATACCGCCAGACCCAAAGCCACCGCCCAGAGGGGCACCGAGGCGGACATCGTGGTCATGCGCGGGATCAATTCGGCCAAGCCCCCGAAGAAGGCTACGCCCACGGCCCCGCCCAATCCGGTCAGGGTCATGGCCTCGAGCAGAAACTGCCAGGTGACGTCGCGGCGCCGCGCCCCGATCGCTTTGCGAACCCCGATCTCGCGCGTACGCTCGGTGACAGAAACGAGCATGATATTCATCACGCCCACCCCGCCGATCAGCAGACCGATTGAGCTCAGCACCACCATCGCCAGCACCGTCCCGCCGATGATCTCATTGAATTGCTCCACTTGGTCGAGCTGCGTCTGGATCGAAAAAGTGTCCCGCTTGTCGTAGGGGACGTTCCGCCGGCGGCGCAGCATTTCGCGCGCCTGGTCCACAGCCGTATCCAGCCGCCCGGGAAAAGCCCGGATGCGAAAGCCGTGCTCGTAGGCGGCGGGATAGAGTTTGTGGAAAGTGTAATACGGGACGATCACGCGCCGGTCTTCGTCATTGCCGCCGAAACCGCCTTTGGGCTTCAGAAAAACCCCGATCACTCGGAAGTCCGAGCCGTCGATCTGCACGTCCTTGTCCATGGCGTCCTCGGCCGTGGGGAAAAGCGCAGTGGCCACGTTTTCACCGAGAACGACTATATTTTCGCGATGAATGTTTTCGCTCTCGGTGAAGAAGCGCCCTTCCTTCAGCAGGGCGTTCGCGTACACGTCGACGAAGGCTGGAAATGAGCCCCGATAATCGATAGCCTGCACCTCATTATGGTGGCGTCGGATGGAGTGGACCTGTTCCCACTCGAAGAGTGAGATAGCCACTTGCTTTACCGCCGGACACGCTCCCAGAATGGCTTGGCCGTCCTCCAGCGTGAGCGGCTTGCGCTCCCGTTCCTCCTTTGGCGGGCGGCCGATGTGGGGGCCCTGGTCGAATCGCGAGATGAATGCAGTGTCGCCCCCGTAGCCCGTGATCTCCTCACGGATGGTGTCTTGAAAGCCCGTGAGGAGCGCGCCCACCACCATGATGACGCCCACGCCGATCATCACGCCCAGAACCGTCAGAAGGCTGCGGAGCTTGTGCGCGCGCAGCGTATCCAACGCCAGCGACAAGTTTTCGCGAAAATCCTGCCTCATCGCATCCCTCTAAGTTTCGGCGCGCAGCGCCTCAATCGGATCGAGTCGCGACGCCCGCACCGCCGGATAGATTCCGAAAAAGAGCCCCACGGCCGTCGAGAGCGTCAGCGCGAGTAGGACGGCATAGAGCGGCGTCGCGCTGGGGATGGGCGTCGTGGCGCCAACCAGCTCGCTGATCCCCACCGCCAGAATGACGCCCATAATGCCGCCCACCGCCGCCATCACCGCGGACTCCACCAGGAACTGCATCACGATATGGCGGCGTCGCGCACCCAGCGATTTGCGAATGCCGATCTCGCGCGTCCGCTCCGTCACGCTCGCCAGCATGATGTTCATGATCACGATCCCGCCGACAACCAGAAACACGGACGTCAGCGAAATAATGATCCCGTAGATGTTGCCGGTCAGACGCTCCCAAAGGCTCGTTATGGACGACGGGGCGATCACGCCGAAGTTATCCGGGTCGCTGTACGCAACGTGCCGCCGCGCGCGCAGAATCGCGCGAGCCTCATCTTGAGCCGCCGACATGTAATCGGCAGACCGCGCCTGAACGAAAATCGTTATGGAATCGTCCGGCGCCACCCAGCCCTTCCGGTACGCTCCAAGCGGAATCATCACAAAATTGTCCTGGGACTGGCCGAAGACGCTGCCGCGCGCTTTGGCGACGCCCACGATCTGGTACTGTTGCTGCCCCACTCGAAGTCCTTTGCCCAGCGGATCCACGTTCCGAAAGAAATACTCCACCAGATCTGCGCCGATAAAGCAGACCGGATTGCGATGCAGCTCATCCGCTTCCGTTAGAAAACGACCCGACACCACCTCGTAGTCGCGGATCTCGGCATAGTTGGGCGTCACGCCGCTGAGGCGCACATCTTCCTTCAAATTGTTCCCGTAACGCACGTCGGCGGAAGTCCCGTCTTCCGCCCCTACTTGCTGCGCCAGTTGCAGCCCGTCGCGCAGAGCCGTGAGGTCTTCAAGGACGAGGCGCGGCCGCTTCTGAGCCTTTACCCACTCATCCCAATTCGTGATGATTCCGAAGCGGTCCACCACGAACGCGTTCGCGCCCAGATTGGCCACCTTCTGGGATATGTACAAATTGAGTCCGTTGAGCACGGACATCACCGCCACCAGCGTAGCGACCGCCAGGATCACGCCGAGCAGCGTGAGAAAGCTGCGAAGCTTGTGCGCGCGCAACGTATCGAGCGCAAGCAAGATCGTCTCGCGCAGGGCCACACTCGTCCGCTTGGCATCGATCAACATTTCGGCGCCCTTGCTCACCCCTTGAGTATATGACGTTTCAGCGGCCAAAAAAGTTCACCGGCCTGGCAAAAATCCCTTGCGGCGCAGGACTACCCTTTTCCCTGTTGAAACAGGGCCCTTGCTCGCAGCTTCACGGCGAAAAAAACGGTTACAATAGCCTAGCAACCGGCTAGCACTCCCCGTAATCCTATGATTGTGGGAAGGTCGGGAATGCTTTTGCAGCCCAGATTTGCCGGCATGGCGCCCGCAGTAGCGGGTCTGGTGATGATGGGGGCCTTGCCCGCAAGAGCCCAGAACACACCCGCCAACGGGACCCCATCGCAAGCAGAGATCGCTGCGCTCGTCGACCGCACCATTGCGCGCCAGCACCAGGACGATGCCGCCCTCCCTGCCTACGAACGCGTGGAGCGGCACGTCGCGCGAACGGGCGCGAGCCCGCCGCACATTCTCGACGATAAGACCTACCGCGTCGTACCCACAGGGACCGGCACGCTGAAGCTGGTGGTCCGAGACGATGGTCACGCGGTGGACGGACAGACCTACCAGAGAGAATTGCAAACCTGGGTGCAGGTTCTGGAAATCGCCACCCACCCCGACGACCCGCGGGAAAAAGAGTCCGCCGCAAAAGCGGAGAGGAAAAGGAAGGACCGCGCAGCGCTGGTAGATGCTGCGAGCCTCGCCTACCACTTCACTTGGCTCGGACGCGAAACTCTCCAGGGCCGCGTTCTCGACAAGCTGCAGCTCGAGCCCAACCCGGATTTCAGGCCATCCTCAATGACCGCCGAAATCCTCACTCACGCCCGCGCCATCATTTGGATTGACGACGAAACCGGACATCTCGCCCGCGCTGAGGCCGACATCATTCGCGACGTCTCCTTCGGCGGCGGCATCCTCGGCAAGGTCTACCGCGGCGGCCATTTCGAGATGATCCAGTCGGAAGTGGCTCCCGGCGTGTGGCTCCCCACTCGCTACCAGTACGACTTCAGCGGCCGTAAATTCCTCTTCAATTTTGGAGTCCACGAGTTCACCGAAATCGGCCAGTATCGCCACGATGGCCCGCCCAGCCATGCGCTCGAGATCGCTCGCCAAGATCTGGCGAGCGGCCGCAGCTTCGGTGCCGATCCCTGAGCATTCCACTCTGAAGGTTCCGTAGCGCCGGCGTCCCGTCGGCATTTCCTCGCCCAAACTCGCTGCACCTTCCGCCAAAAACGAAGCCCCATCCTTCCCGCTCGCGCGCGGAAAAGATGGGGCGCTCAATCCGGCCGCTTCGTTTTGATTCGCGGTTCGCTCGCTATCGCGCGGACGCTGCCGTTTCCTTTTCAATCGGCGCACCCACCAGGTTCCCCCATTCGGTCCACGAGCCGTCGTAATTTCGCACTTTGTCGTAGCCCAGCAGATATTTCAAGACGAACCAGGTATGCGAACTTCGCTCGCCGATGCGGCAGTAGGCGATCACTTCGCTCGTGCCGCTGATTCCCTTGCCCTGATATAGCTGCCGAAGCGCGTCCGCGGATTTGAACGTGCCGTCCTCATTCGCCGCCTGGGACCACGGGATATTCGCCGCGCTGGGAATGTGGCCGCCGCGCTGGGCGGTTTCCGTCATTCCCGGCGGCGCGATGATCTTTCCGCTGAACTCATCCGGCGAGCGCACGTCCACAAGCTGCGCGGCGCGCTTGTCCATCGCCGCGTGCACCTGCTCGCGGCGAGCGCGAATCGATTCGTCCGGGCTCTTGGCGCGATAGCTGGCGGCTGTGACCTTCGGACCCTCCATCGAAAGCGGGCGCTTTTCCTCGAGCCACTTCTTCCGGCCGCCATTCAGGATGCTTGCGTTGGCGTGCCCGTGATATTTCAGTTGCCAGAAGGCCCAGGCGGCGAACCAATTGTTGTTGTCGCCGTAGACGATCACGGGCGTATCGTTCGAAATCCCGGACGCTCCCAGCAGCGCCTCGAAAGCTTTCTGGTCCGCCAAATCGCGACGGACGGAATCCTGCAACTGCGTTTGCCAGTTCCAGCCCACTGCCCCCGGAATATGTCCCTGGTCGTAGGCTGAAGTGTCCACATCCACTTCCACCAGGCGAATTTTGGGGTCTGAGAGGTGGTCGGCCACCCACTGCGTTGAGACCAATACCTCGGGGTGCGCGTATTCCGCCATGTTTGCTGCTCCTTCTCCTAAGTTCTAAAGGATGGATTCTTCAGGTTCGATACCGCCCCAAATTTATCAAGATTCGATGCCCAAGACAACGGGCGCCGGGCGACTCAGTTACGGGGAAAGATCCTGGAGGGGTGGACTAAGCTGTCTCGCCGGAGCGGCCGTGGAGCTCGCTAGCGCTTACCGGAAGCAAAATGATCAGCGTGTAAATTCCCAGGATTGTTCCCAGGGGAATGTTGGCGAGCGAAAAGAACGCTGCCAGGAGGGCGAGCATGCGTCCCGATCGCTGGCCGCCAAGCAGAGCCATGCCGGCCAAAAGCCCGAGCACACCGCCGACAATCGCCAAAGCCGCCGTCAGTATATAAATGAAGTGGAAAAAACTCATCAGCGTAAACGGGTCCGGTACGCGGGACAGCAGAGCCCCAAACATGAGCGTGGCGATGCCGCTAAAAGCGAGCAACCAGACTGCCATGGCAAGACGCAGAATTCCGTAGACCACCCAGCAGATCCCCAGGATTCGGACTTTACCTTTAATCGTTGATCCGTCCGATAACATGGCTCAACCTCCTGCTCGCAGGCATTCCTTCTAACCCTCTTTCCATTTCTTCCAGTCGCGGTTTACAGCCTTGGCCATGTCCTTGGCCGCCGAGCGAAGCCATTTCGACGGCTGACGCTTCAAATGCTTCTGGATCGCCTTCACGCGGCCTTTGGCGCCCACGTGCACGTTGGCCGCTTCGCAGCCCATTGTATACAGCAAATCTTGTTCGTCACGTTCCTCCGGCAAGTCCGCGAGCACGATGGGGCTCGAGTCCGGCGAAAGACGCTTGACCCTCCAATTGCCTTTTGTTTGGTGGCATGGGTCCGGCGACCGCACAGCGTGTTCGAGTGCCTGCCGATAATACCTGTTCCCTGTGCTGCTTCGGCCATCGGCCCAAAAACAAGCGGAGGGAACCATCGCCTTGGCTTCTCGCGCGACAAAACCGCCGTGATAACCGGCTATCGCTACCAGCCGCTGATGCCCCAGGCTGCCCAGGCCAGACGTGCGCCGCACGACCTTATACGCCAGACGCGGTTCCGGCAACATACTTTCAAGCACCTTCCTAACCCCTTTGGGAAGATTCGCCCTCGCGGCGGGAAGCTCGTTCAACTCCTTCCAGAATGGACCCGGTTCGTGAAGCTCGCTGATGGCGATTCCCCAAAGCCACTTATGATGCTCGGCGAGGACGATGGGAATACCCATCTTCCTGAGCCCTTCGCCATAGCCTTCCAGGATGGCTTCGCATGCTTCTCTCAAATCGATGGCTAAATGTCCCAGGTCGATCGCCATCTTGGCGCTGGTAGCGAGCCGCACCAGATCGTTCGTGTAAGGCAGCGGGTAGGCTTCATCGAAGTCGTCGACGCCCCAGGCCAATCGCGCTTCCTTGTCCCGCCACGTCCCAAAACTTTCCACGTGCAGATCGCCCACACAGAGCGCCACCGGGGCGCGAGCCAGGTCCTTGCAGGTTTCCCGCCACACTCCGATCCAGCGGTAAAACGTAGCCCTCAAAAACAGGAACGGATCTTTTTTCATCTGTTCGTGTTTTAAACGCAGTCTGGACTCGACCACGGGCGTTTCTTGCCGAAGCCACGCTTCGTATTCCTTGGTCGCTCGAAAAATATTCATCCACTACTCATCCTTTAAGCTCTCGGCTGCCACCCCTTGCTTCCGGCTTGCCCTTCTGCTTGGCCAGCACCTCGACGGCTTCGACGGCCATTCCTTTCACGTACACCATTTCGCCTCCCAGCCAGCCGCTAATGCCCAGGAAAACCACACCGATTGCGGAAAGCGCGATCGGAAGCGTTGCCCCCGGCGCAGTGGTGGTCCGCAGCCACGCACCGGTGCCGAAGATTACGAGCGCGATCGAATTGCAGACCATGTGATAGATGCCGAGTTTTTTCATCGCGGGCTCGTCGATCGAGAAGAAATCGATCAGGCCGGGCACTGCCGCCGCCACTGCGCCGACGATCCCACCCACCAGGGAATAGAAAGCCACCGAAACCCACACCGTACTGTGGTCCCCGAAAAGATAGCCGAGATCGCAGATGAATGAGAATACCCACAGCCCTATCGGAAACGCGACGAGCATCGGGTGAATGGGGTGATTGGCGATACTAGCCGGACTGGACATACTCTCTCCTCCACCGTGTTTATGAAGATTTTGTAGCGGCGCCGCTCAAGGCGTTGCCGCCAAGCTCCCAAGGCCGTCATTACTACGATGCCGTGGCACTCCGCCAGGGCGCTGCCTGACTAAATGAGCCATCCGACTGATCCGATGCGAAGAGTCTTGACGAGTAGGGTCGCCGAGTGAAAGCGTATGATTCAAAACCTCAGGCCGAAAATACATTGAATGACGTATCGTGTCACGATATAATGCGCGGGTTAGCCAACTGCTGCTGGAGAATGACACATGGCTATTGCCCAAGCAGAAGCCTCCCGACGCTCCGGTGTCGGGCACGAATCTATTGATGGCACTCTCAGCGGACCCCTGCTCCGATTTGATCTGGCCGGCGAACTCGACCAACTGCATCGGGATGAATCATGGCTGCAGACCACGGGACGAAGTTCGAAGACGCTTGTAAAGCACCCGGATCTCCGCATTGTGCTGATCGCTATGAAGGCGAATACGCGCATGCATGAGCACACTGCGGCAGCTAGAATCTCGGTGCACTCGCTTAGCGGCCATATCCGGCTCCGCCTGCCGGAGCAGGTGGTGGATCTCCCTGCCGGGCACCTGCTCGCCCTGGATCAGTGCGTGCCTCACGATGTGGAGGCTTCCGAGGACAGCGCCTTTCTGCTCACGCTCTCGTGGCCGCCGGAAACAAGGAATGAGAAATCCGAGACACGCCGCAGGAAGACGATTCGCCATAAAGGGAAATAGCGCGAAGTCGCGTGTACGGGTCCTGCCCGTCTTGTCTGGCGTTCTTGCGCCCACCACGAGCACTGCTTGCTCTTGCGCGGTGCGATAGACGGACGCACTCATGGTCAAGGTCTCCCAATGAGGGCTCTCGACTTTCCCTTATGGCTCCGCGCGGCGCATTTCTTCAATTTTCTCTTCCTTTCGCTTCTCGTCCGGAGCGGTCTCGAGATCTTGAGCGCACATCCGAGATTTTACTGGAACGATCACTGCACGCCGGGTAGTGAATGGCTCAAATTCACGAAAAAGCTGAGACCTGAGGACCGACTCTGGACGGCGAGTGACGAGGAGAGCTCATTCCCGTCCGCGATCGCCCTGCCCGGCCACGAAAATCTAGGTCTCGGACGGCACTGGCACTTTCTCGCGGATTTCGCGTGGCTGCTGACAGGCTTGACGTACGTCGTGATGCTGTTTGTCACGCCGGAATGGCGGCGGCTGATTCCGACTTCCTGGCAGATTGTGCCGGACGCAGGACATGCAATGCTTGGTTACCTCACACTTCACATCGTGGAAGCGCCGGGAACGTATAACGCATTACAACAGTTGAGCTACGCGGCAGTCATATTCTTGCTCGCTCCGCTCAGCATTGCGACCGGAGTAGCGATGTCCCCGGCCGTCGCCGCTCGTTTCCCGTGGTATATCAAAATCTTTCACGGAAGGCAGGGCGCGCGGAGTCTGCATTTCCTGGCTCTTTGCACGTTCATCGTGTTCTTCCTCGGACACGTCACGATCGTGGCTCTGCATGGTTTCCGGAGGGAGCTGGCGCTGATTGTTCTAGGACAGACGCACGATCCGCAGCGGACGCTTGCTCTTGTGGTCTGGCTGTCCGGGTTGACGGGCATCGTGGCGATCCACGTCTTGACCACCCTTTGTTCGCGCCGGCGCCCTCGCTTCGTCCAAAAAGCCACGCAGTCGATCACAGACCCGCTGCGCACACTTCTCTTCGGCCATGAAATCTCCGCCCAGCATTACTCACATGCGGACATCTCGCCATACTTCTGGGTGAACGGCCGCCCACCGAAAGAGGAAACTTATTTGGCGATGGCACGCGATCGATTCGCAAATTACAGCCTGAAGGTCGGCGGATTGGTCGAAAAGCCGCTGTGCTTGACGCTGGCTGACCTCCGCGCCATGCCGAAACAAACTCAAATTACAAAGCATTGCTGCATTCAGGGCTGGTCGGGCGTCGCGGAGTGGGGCGGCGTATCTCTCGATCACATCGTCGGACTTTGCCATCCGCTTCCCACCGCCCGCTACATTGTTTTCTACGCGTTTGACGACAAGTCCACGTCAGAGCCACACGCCCAAGGACCGGGATACTTCTACGGCACCATCCGTATCGAGCTGGCCGAAGACCCGCAGACGATTCTCGCCTACGAAATGAACGGCCGGCCGCTGCCGCTTTTGCACGGAGCCCCGCTCCGACTTCGCGTTGAGACGCAGCTTGGATTCACGATGGTGAAGTACATCCGCGCAATCGAGTTCATCGAAGATTACAAAACCATTGGCCAGGGCCAAGGCGGCTGGCGGGAAGATTACCAATATTTCAGCCAGGAGGCCGGGATCTGATTCAAAATGTTTGGACGCACTCCCGCCTCCGCCTTAGACTGCTCCCTGAATCGTTCACCCTGTTGCGGCTCGCTACACTAATAATAATTTTACCGAAATCTTATGCTTTCCTAATGTCCCCTCTACTACTTTTCTTTGTGTGGGCCCGACTGTGTACTTGGTTGCCGAGGGACGCCAAGCCGAGAAGGGACGCAGGCCAAGCTAAGCCAGACTAAGCCAAGGCTCAAAACGACCGCGCAATTTCTCACGCCGGCTGGAAGAGCCGTCGCCTGGTATCCCCCCCTTACGCCCCTTACGCCCTCACTTTATGGATGCTCGATCGGTGGAGTGGAATTCAAGAGAGGAGAGGACTCCCATGTTGAAGTTCCCGTTGCACATCAAGCGGCAGTTCGCTTTCTGTATTCTTGTTTTAACGCTTGGGCAATACCCTTGCTTCGCGCAAAGCAGCAGCGAATCGCCCAGCCAGCCGGCGAGCGCCGCCGATCCGGAAATACCGCCTGCGGTCTTGAAAGAACTCGAGGCCATGAAAAGGCGCATCGAGCAGCTCGAAGCGGAACTGAACGATAGAAAGGCACGAGAAAACCCGACCACGGTCGTGACCACTGCGAAGGCGACGACGCCTGTCACACCGGCTGCCGCAGAGATGGTTGCCGCCGCACTACCCGAGGCCAAACCGGCCAAGGCGGAGCCCTTTGCGTTTGCAGATTTCACCTGGTTGAACGGCAACGCGCGAACGAAAGACACGCCGTACGCCACTAAATTCTTTACGCCGGAGATCAGGGCCGACGTCGACTACATCTACGATTTCAACCATCCGCAAGACGATACGATCGGCGGGTCGAGCGAGGTCTTTCGATCGAACGAGGTTCACGTGACCCAGCTCGGAGTCGGCGGCGACTTTCACTACGACAACGTTCGCGCCAGGCTCATGACGCAATTCGGCTTGTATTCGCAGACCACCCCGCGGAATGACGCCAGTCCCGCGCGCGGCCAATGGAACCTCGACAATGCTTATCGCTACCTTTCGGAAGCGTACGGCGGGTACCACTTCAACGTGTTGCATGGGGTCAACGTCGACGCGGGCATCTTCATGTCTTACATCGGGCTCTTCAGTTACTACAATTTCGACAATTGGGCGTATCAGCCTTCCTATGTTTCCTCGAACACGCCGTGGTTCTTCAATGGTGTGCGAGTACAGATTTTCCCCACCGAGCATTTGAAGATTGAGCCCTGGTTCGTCAACGGCTGGCAGTCTTATGGCCGGTTCAACAGCAGGCCTGGTTTTGGAATGCAGATCTTGTGGCGCCCCAATGGCTGGTTTTCGATCCTCGGCAATCAGTACACTTTGGGTGAGGAAGCGCCGGGCGTGCCAGGCCGCGTCCGCTACCACACCGACGACAGCATCGAGGTCAAATACTACGACAAACCCCGGAATTTTCTCAGCAAGATGGCGTTCTCGCTCACCGGCGATATGGGATGCGAACATGGCGGCGGCGTGAGCTGCTTCGGCGGCGGTAAGGGTGGTCCGAAGCAGAGCTTCTTGGGTTACATGTTCTACAATCGCTTCTGGTTCGACAAAGATTTGTTCGGGCTGACGCTCGGCGGCGGGAAAATCAATAATCCGGGACGCTACTTGGTCCTCTTGCCGCCGATCAATGGTGCCACGGCAGCCTCAGGAACGCCCTACTTCACGGAGAATCCCGGCGACCCGTTCAAGGCCTGGGATGCTTCGGCCACCTTCGATTACATGCCCAGCCAGTACATTACTTTCCGCTGGGAGTTCGATCATCGCGCCGCGAGTGTGCCCTATTTTTCCGGGCCGGGCGGGATTACACCAACTTCGTGTCCGACGGCTCCCATTGTGGAAAATATTTGCGGGTCGCCGGGCGCATTTGTGCCGGGCTTCACGCCGGACCTGAAAAAAATCGAGAATCGGTTCGATCTCGCCCTGCTCGTCAAATTCTGATGATGGCGCAGAGAATCCCGGGGGCGCTTAAGCCCTCAGTTTTGTGTATGTGAGAAAGGACAAGCTCGACGCCTTGCGGGACACTTTCGAGCGATAACAGAAGGAAATCGCACTGTACGTTTCGGCGCGAAACTCAGCGACTCAAGACCGCCCGCGGGGGAACATCCTCGGACGGTTCGTCACGTGTCGTTGCGGCCTTAACCACCGGCCGTTGCGCAACGGGCACTAACTTGCGCTTGCCTTGAGGATTTCGTTCAGCATGGGGTCGCTCTTCGTGTTTCACTGGAAACGGAACTGTCGGCCCCCCGCTTGATCCTGCGAACGTGAGTAAATCGGGTTTTCGCTTCGAGCGCATTTCCTCGCGCCGGAACTGGACCAGAACGTAGAGATAGAAGGCGCACGACAAGGCCGTCAGAACTGTAACAGCGAATCCCATGGAACCTCTGGCGTCCGTTCAATCTCAACCACCGTGCATCACCACACACACTCGGACGCTCTCTGCTTCGGCGCAGTCTACCCCCCTCGGATTAGGAAGGTATAAGCGAGGCATAAGGATTCCGTAAGCGCTCGGTCGGCGAGATCGAATCGCACAATTCATTATTCACTCGCGAAATCAGCCCATGGGCCCGTCGCCGGATGGCTCGTTAGCCCGGCGAGTGCGTCGCCCCCTGTCGAGCCATTTAAGAATGCTGAAACTCGCCTGTCGAACGACGGAACATCGAAAGACTGTTGCGGGCGCGCAGGACGGGGTGTATACATGACCCCCAGAAATCTTGGGATCGGAAATTCCCGGTAAGGGGGGTTCCTCCACAAACCACAACTGAGGAGGGTCGAGTACATGCGGAAGATAATGTTGCTGTTCGCTTTGGTTCTAGCGGTGTCTCTCTCGGCGATGGCTCAGGACTACCCCAAGCTCGAAGTTTCTGCAGGCTATTCCTATATTCGCACCAACGCAGCTAACTCAAATGGCAACCTGAACGGGGGAAGCGGGTCGATAGCTTTTAACCTCAACCACTGGTTCGGGATCGTTGGCGACATTGGCGGTTACAAACTCACCAGTTTAACCGTCTCGGGTAGGAGCGTCGCTGGCGTCAACGGCACTGCGGTTTCGTATCTTTTTGGGCCGCGAATCTCCTTCCGGGGCGACCGAGTGACTCCTTTCGTTCAAGCCCTGTTTGGAGGCAGGCATTTCACCGATATAACCAGCACGGGTAGTACGACTCCGCTTACAACCGCTAACAATAAGTTCGCAATGACTGCGGGGGGCGGATTGGACGTCAAAGTCGCCACGCACTTCTCCATCCGCGTGATCCAGGCGGAGTACTTGCTCGTGCGGGCCACGAATCAGACCACCGGCGCGGGGCAAACGAACAACAACGTGCGCATCTCAGCCGGAATCGTCATTCACTGAAACAAGTAGCACTGGTTGGTGCCCATAATTGGCCCATAAAGCTTGACCGTCTTTCTTTTCTCCGCACTCATTCGAAGCAGCCCGGGTCTTACGAGATCACATTGATCAAAGCAGTCCCCGGGTTCATCTCGACTTTGGTCGCCAGTTGGTTCTGTTAAAGCGCGCCTGCGAACGGGCGGAGGTTAGTGAGACTCGCCGGCTGCCAGCTTCCTCCGCATGCGATGGAGCATGGAGGGGTCGCCGCTGACGAACTCCAGGGCTGGGACACTCCAGTAGGCACCGATGGCCAGGATTTCGAGTAGACCCGGCGGCGCCTCAGGTCGCTCGATCCACTCCGTGGTGCCCATGCGTTTCACTCGGGTCGGCGGCCGCCGAAAAACGATGTCTATGACCGGCGGGACTTCAGTATCCGCGAACTTCCCAACGTAGGACTCGACCCACGGTGACATTCGCGGCGGAAAGCGTGAATTCCGAAGATCTTCCTCGGATAAAAGCGCGCGAACCATTACAAGCGCACGATCTGGCCTTGGGACTCCACCCTCGGTTGCGGGGTAAAATGTCAGTTGCTGCTGCGCGAAATCGAGGAACCACAATTCGACCTCGCTGCTGGCTTTCTGGAGCACCTCCACTCCGTCCACGAGACCCCGCTGGTTCACGCTCACTCTGGCAAGGATGAGGTCCAACATCGGCCCCTTGGCCAGCCCGACTTCCGAACCAAGTTGGAGACGCCTCGCTCGGTCGGTGAACGATCCGAAAAGCGTTACAGGAGCGCGGAAGGGCACTGCCCACCCGCTAGGAGACTTTGCCTGATCCGGCACACTCTGCTCGACCAGGTACAACCTTACCTCCTTGGGCGCGGATGCCGGGAAGAGTCCTACTCCGCTCGATTGGAGTTCTCGAACCTCCCCTGGAGCGATCGGACCTGTCTCTCCAACGCTCTTCGCTTGAGAAAAAACCAGAGAGAAGCACAACCGCCCCGCAGCATCGAAATATTCGCCATAGAAAATGGCGCCGTCTATCGGCGTGCTCGCAATATTCTCGAGCGTCAGATCGCCCGTGGTCCCAGTGAACGTTTCACCCAAACCAGCTTCGCGCACCCGCCAGAACGTAGGCAGCTCACCTTGGGCCGACACTCGCAGCGAGGTTGTCGCGAAGGTGATTTGGGCGCCGGTCGGCGAGGCAACACACAAACAGAGAAGAATCGAGAAGGGCAGGAAG
Source organism: uncultured Acidobacteriota bacterium (assembly GCA_963781005.1). Lineage (GTDB taxonomy): Bacteria > Acidobacteriota > Terriglobia > Acidiferrales > UBA7541 > CAWADX01. The sequence continues at coordinate 1,604,526 of CAWADX010000001.1, read as the reverse complement.
GCGGCGCGTCTTAGTCGGGCAAACGGTCCGGTGCATCGAACGAAGCGGGCGGATGGTCGACGCTTTTTCGGCACGCCCCCGGTCCTTATCGCATGCAGTTCTGCTTGACCCATGACGAAGTCGGATAATACCAGATCATACCACTGCGGTAGTTGACGTTGAATTGAATATGCCTTTGCTTTTGCTGTGGACGCTGCGATTGCGGGTGCCGCACTCGGCGTGAAACTCCGACCCGGTCGGAGCGCCGTCGGCAAAGGGTGCGCGCTCTTGGATCTTCTTCTCGAAGCGCCGAAAAAAAGTTTACAGGCGCAACCACTTGCAATCTTCTAACTTTCTAGTAACGTAGAACTATGGGTAGAAATCCGCTGCACACGCAAAGGGAGCCCTTGGGGCCCGCTCCCCTCGACTGGACCCCCGACAAGCTCGACAAGCGGGGAGACCTCCGCCGAAAGGCTCGTCCCGCCCAGCCCGACCGTAGCCCAGGGGCCTGCCCCGAGCGGAGCCTCGGGGAGCCAGGCCGAAGGACCAGCACTGTGGCCCCTTATCCCGAGCGCAGCCGAAGGGCCAGTACTGTGTCGGGAGACACTCTTAGAGGCACTGAAAACAAGCCTCTTAGGGCCATTTCTAATCGCAACACAAACGAAAGACGTAACGCCGCAACTCACTCAGAATCAACAATATCCCATTTTCTAATCGCAACAAAAATGCACTTTTCTGAAGAAAAAGCGAAACGTGAATAAAAGGCGAAAAGGACCGAACTTAGAAGCCAGGAGCTCTGTAAGACCCAAACCCTGGACATCGTTGTATCAAACGACTACAATTGTTGTAGAATAGTACAACATGATAGACCTTCGATCTAAGGCGCGCCAACGGCTGCTGGCGTATTACTTTACGAACCCTTCGGCCAGGCACTACCTGCGTGAACTGGCGGCGCGGATTGCCGTCGATCCTGCCAACCTGTCGCGCGAGCTGCGGCGCCTGGAGCGCCAGGGGCTCTTTGTTTCCGAGATGAGTGGCCACCAGAAATACTTCCGGCTCAACAAGGATTATTCCCTCTACAACGAGGTGCGCGGAATCGTCTCGAAGACCATCGGCGCCGTTCCGCTGATTTCCGAAGCGTTGAAAAAGATCGACGGCATCCATGAGGCGTTTGTGTACGGTTCTTTCGCTCGCAATCAGCAGGACGCCCTGAGCGACATCGATATCCTCGTGATCGGCGAACCCAACGGCGAAGCTCTGGCCCAGGCCATGCGGAAACTGGAACGATACCTCGGTCGGGAAATCAATTACACGATTCTGGCGCGGAAAGAATTCAAATCTCGGCGGGCGCGCAAAAATGCTTTCCTCGAGGACGTTTGGCGGCATAAGCGGATCCCGCTGGCAGGCGCGGCGGCGTGAACAAGCTCAAACCACAAAGGGCGGACTGGAACCAAGTCGGCCGGTTCCTCGATAGCGCCGCTAGGAAGCTGGCCGCCGCTGGCAAGATCCTGGCCATTGACGACGAGGCCTGCCTCCAGCAAGCGTATGAGGCCATGCTGCGAGCTTCCATCGGATTCATGCTCAGCCACGGTCTGCGCGTGCGCAGCCAGACTGGCCACCACATCGCCATCATCCAATTTGTAGACAAGCATCTCGGCAAGAAACATGCGGGCCTGGTCGCCATCTTCGACCGCATGCGGCGCCAGAGGAACCTGGCCCTCTATGACACGACCGGCTTCATCTCCCGCACGGACGCGGAGGAAGCCCTCAAAGCCGCTCGCCAGTATCTGACCGTCATTCGCACCACACTGGAGAAAAAGAAGCCGTGAGGAAAGGAGACGCCACCACGATCACACCGGGACCAGCGCTCCCTCACGCGATTCATACTCGATTCGTAGCAGCCAATCGTAGTGGAATCCTTGATCCGCAAGCCATTGCTCCGCTTCTTCACGCGCCGCCGCTTCGAACTCGACCAGCATCTTTCCTTCCAGCATGTTCACGAGCACCCGACGCACTTGGCCGGGAGTCGCGCGATGCAGCCGCGCGTTCAATTCCTCCGCTCCCTGTCGGGTCAAACAAGCCAACGTGTGCTGCGAGATATAACGAGGCATCCCTTCTCCTCTCAATCCGGAAATGGCTCGCGCCGATTCCAGCCACATCGGATACACTGCGAGCGGAGAAAAAGCAAATGGCGGAGACGCGCCAAGCCCATCCCTATTTCCTGTACGACGCGATCCGGCAGCAGCCCGAGCGGATCGAAAAAGTTCTGAGCGCTGCGCGGCCCCGCGCCGAGCAAGCGGCCGATGCGGCGTCGGCGAAAAAACGCCTGGTGTTCGTGGGCATCGGCACGTCCCATCACGCAGCGTTGGTGGCGGAACGATGGACGCGTCATCACTCCTCCGGTCGAGCCGTGGCGCAGGCCGAACAGTCCTTTGAATTGGTCCTCTATCCCCTCGCGCTCGGCCCCGACGACGCCGTCGTCGTGATCACTCACACAGGCACCACCACGCAATCGATCGAAGCGCTGCGCGCGGCGAAATCGAGCGGAGCGCTGACCATCGCTATCACCGGTCAGCAAAGCGGCGCGGGAATCGAGGGCGCCGATTTTCACATCGAGACGTGCGAGCAAGAAGTCGCTTTCGCGTACACCAAGAGCTACACGACGGCGCTGGCCGTGCTGGCGATGCTTTCGCTGCGCATCGCTGAGCGCCGCGGGCATCTGGCGGACCCCGGGGCGCAAGCCGCGCTCGCACGCGTCCCTGGCTGGATGCGGCAAGCACTCGCAACCGAGACCCAAATTCGCGCGATCTCGAAAGAGGTCGCGGCACGCGACCGGCTAGTCTTCTTCGGCGCGGGCCCCGGCTGGCCCACCGCGTGCGAGGCTGCCTTAAAAGTGAAAGAGAGCAGCTACATCGCCGCGGAAGGTTTTGAAAGCGAAGAAATCCTCCACGGCCCATTTTCGCAAATTGATTCCCATGCCGCCATGGTGGGGTTGTTCGCTGGCGCACCCGCCGACGAGCGGGCGCGAACCATCCTGCGCGCGGCCGGCGAGCTGAAGGTGCTCCGTCTGGCGATTACGGTGCCCGCTGCCAACCACGATATTGCCGCCGAGCACGTCATCGAGGTGCCGGAATGCCCCGAGTGGCTCTTGCCCTTCGTTCACCTTGTGCCCCTTTACTTGCTGGCGTATTTCGTTGCGCTCGCCCGCGGCCTCAACCCGGACACGGGCCGCCAGGACCAAGCGCCCCACGCCAGCGCTCACCGAGTCTACAAGCTCTAGCCGATTCGTCGGAGTTCACGCATCTCGCCAGGCCTCGCATCGCCGCTCGAGGGGTTGCCAAAATTGAAATCGCGTCCACGAAGGCAAGCCAAAACGCGCCGCGCGCGACTTAAGATGTTGCTGTCATGCTTTGGGAGATTCCCATGAGACGAATCCTTGCTTGCAGCTTCCTGTTATTTCTGGCGGCCGGGAGCGCCGCCGCGCAGCACCATGTACTTGGGACGCTCGCTGGAAATGTGCTTGGCGCGGATGACGCCCCCGCGGCCGGCGCACGCGTGACCATCCAACAGGCGGACGGCCATCATCCCCATGCAAAATTGACCGACGCCCAGGGGCATTTCGAATTTCCGCTCCTGCGCCCTGGGCCGTACGATGTCCGCGCCTACCTGAAGGGCGTGTGGACCGGCTGGCAACATCAGGTAATCGTCCGAGCCAACAAGACCACTGCACTCACCCTGCACATCCCGAAAAGGGAGCTGAAGTAAACCAACGTTACTTCGCGGCGTCCGCCCGGCCCTCTAAGCTCCTTAGTTTCCTTCGCCGCCGCGCAAAGATGCGTACTAAAACCCGGGTACCTTCAAAATAATCCTCTTGAGCCATTGTTGCCATTCAGGGCGCCTTCTAGGCTCATAGCGCGGGTTGGAAAGTTGCGCTGCGGGGACGACGGTTCCGTAAGGAGCCGGGGCACTCTTCCCAACCCGTCAAGCCCACCCGCTGGTCGAATTCCCTTCCGACCCCCCACCAGCGGTGGGCTTGCTCCATTCAAGCCTGGCCACAAAGACCTTCACCGGGCCGCGCCCGGCGTCTTAGTCCACACTGGGAACATAGCGGACGCCCATCCAGGGGCTCGCGCGGGCGCACGAAGCGCCTTTTGGCATTCCCCTTGCGTCCTATAGCAGGGTGCCGAGCCGAAATCGAGAGCTAAAGCTTGGTAAATGTGAGAAGAAACGGTCGCTGGAATGGGCCGAGCCGCCATGAAAAACAGACACGTGATGTCAAGACCCGCCACGTTCGCGTTAAAGGCCGTGGCATGGGTGCTTGCCGGCGGGCTTGCTTTCTCGCCCGCCGCCGCCGCAGTCGAATTGAAATCGAGAATGGTCGAAGCCTTCGACCACTACGTCCGGTTGAGCGAGGCTCGCATGGATACCGAATCCGCCGGCGGCGCGCCCTTCCTCTGGGTTGACCGGCTGCCGCAAGGGCGTCGCGGGGCAGCTTACGCAGAGTTAAAGCAAGGAAAAGTGGTGATCGAAAGGCTCGAGACGCTCGAAGACGCCAAGCCCATTCCCGTCCCCGGCGGCTTGATTCACCACTGGACCGGCGCAGTGTTTATTCCGGGTGTGACGCTCGAGCAGACGCTCGCGCTGGTCGAGGATTATGACCGCCACCAGGATTACTACCGCCCAGACGTGATGCGCTCGAAAATCCTGCGGCGCACGGGAAACGATTTCCTCGTTTATCTGCGCTTCTACAAAAAGAAAGTGCTGACCTCGGTGCTCGATACAGAACACGAAGTGCACTACACGCTCATCGACCGAACGCACGCGAGCAGCCGGTCCCGCACCACCAGCATTCGCGAAGTAGAAAATCCGGGCGAGTCCGATGAACGCTTGCGCCCCCCAGGAGACGATCGCGGATTCCTCTGGCGGATGAATACCTATTGGCGATTCGAAGAGAAGGACGGCGGAACGTACGTCGAAAGCCAATCCATTTCCCTTACACGCAATATCCCCAGCGGCCTGAGCTGGCTTGTGCGGCCTTTCGTCGAAAGCGTGCCGCGCGAAACGCTCACGTTCACCCTCAGCACAACGCGCGCAACGCTGCTACCGCGAACTCAGCCGTAGCCGAATCGCTCCCAAAATCAGAAAAGAGCGCTCTTTCAACCAGGTTCTAGAAGGTGGTGATGGCGAGGAAGACGTCGTCGGCGCCGTTGACGTCGTTCGGGACGAGGTTATTGGCGAAGGAGATGAACGCGACGAAATGCCCGTTGCCGCTGATCGCCGGGCTGAGGCTGGCCGCATTGCCCTGCTGTGGGCTGCTGCCGCCGGAAACACTTACGCGCACGGTTCCCTTCGTGCAACCGCTGGCGGCGCCCGCGCAGGTGTTGCGCGCAAATACGTCTTCGACGGCATTCGAATCGCTCGCGACCAAATTCGTGGCCAGCGACGCGAACGCAACGATCTGTCCGTTCGTGCTGACGCGTGGCTGCTCGCTCTTGTCGCCGCCGGGCGTCGTGCCATCGGGTGTGGAGACAAGGGTTGTCGAAGCGGTGCAGCCGGTCGCGCCGGTGCAGGCATCGCGCAGGAAAATTTGCTGCACGCCGCTCGCCACGCCCGAAAGCAGATTCGTTGCCGTCGAGGCGAATGCGATGAAGCGGCCGTCGGAGCTGAGCGATGCTTGCAAGCTCGCGCCGTTTGCGGCGCTCGATCCGTCGTCCGGGACCGTGATCAGCGTGGTCGAAGGAGTGCAGCCGCTCGCACCGCCCTGGCAAGTGGCGCGGAGGAAGATCTGCTGCGTCCCGGAGGTCACGCCGGAAACCAGATCCCTTGCCGTCGAAGAAAACGAGACGAACGCGCCGTTATTCGCGACTGCCGGCTGCGAACTCGCGCCGTTTGCGGCGCTCGATCCGTCGTCCGGGACCGTGATCAGCGTGGTCGAAGGAGTGCAGGTGCTCGGCTGCCCGTTACACGTATCGCGCAAGAAAATCTGAGCGCTGCTCGGCAGAACGCCGCTGACCAGGTTCGAGGCTGCAGAGGTGAAGGCCACAAAGCGACCGTCGGGGCTGATTGCCGGCTGGAAGCTGTCGCTGAGGCCCGGACTCACGCCGTCCACACCTACGGAGACCAACTGCATCGAAGGAGTGCAGGTGCTCACGGTGCCTGCACACGTGCCGCTAAGAAAGACCTGGCGGCTGCCGGAGAAGGGGATTCCGGGAACGAGGTCTGTGGCAGCGGAAGTAAAGGCCACAAAGCGGCCGGTGCTGTCCATCGACGGCTCGGAACTCACGCCATTCGAAAGCGCGCCGCTGGTTGCGAGGCTCACCAGGATCGTTTGTGGCTCACAACCGGTCACAGTTAGAGTCGTCGTCCCGCTCACTGAGCCCGAGGTGGCGGTTATCGTGGTAGTGCCTTGCGCAACGGTGGTCGCCAAACCCTGAGTGCCCGCGGAATTGCTGATCGTGGCAACCGTTGTAGTTGAGGAACTCCACATCACTGTGGTTGTCAGGTTTTTCGTGCTCCCATCATTAAATGTTCCAGTGGCAGTGAACTGTTCAGTCAGCCCAAATGGGACCGAGGGATTGACCGGCGTGACGCTTATCGACGACAGCGTCGACGCACTGGTAGTCACGGTTAGAATCGTCTGCCCGGTCACCGAGCCCGAGGCGGCGGTTATCGTGGTAGTGCCTTGCGCAACGGTGGTCGCCAAACCCTGAGTGCCCACGGAATTGCTGATCGTGGCAACAGCCGTATTGGAGGAACTCCACGTCACCGAGGTTGTCAGGTCTTGGGCGGTCCCATCACTAAACATTCCGCTGGCTAAGAACTGTTCGTTCGCCGTCGGCTGGACCGAGGGATTGGCCGGCGTGACGATTATCGAGACCAGCGTCGCCGCATCGGGACTCACAGTTGCAGTTAGAGTCGTCTGCCCGTCCACTGGGCCCGAGCCGGCAATGATGCCGGCCGTGGTCTGGGGCGCACCGACGCAGGAATCGCGGAGGAAGATATCCGCAACGGAGTTTGTGTCGTTCGGCACCAGATTGCTCGAAATGGAAGCAAAGGCGATGAATCGTCCGGTGGAATCCATTGCGGGGCCCGAGACCGTCGGGTCACCCACGCCGTTATTGGCCTGAACTCCGTTGTTGGCGATATCCACCAATTCCGGCAAGCCGGCACCCGAAGGACCAGGAAGAATCGGGAACCCCAGAATGTTTGAGGCGCCGCCGCCCGGCGTCGGGTTGACGACCTGGATTTGCGCCGTTTGCGCTTCCGTAAGGTCGGCCATGGTGAGAAGCGCTGTCACTTGAGTGCTGTTGACGAACGAAGTCGCGCGGCCCTGGCCGTTCAATCTTACGACCGAGAGAGAATCGAATCCTGTCCCGTTCACTGTCAGGGTGAGGCTGCTGGCCCCAACGGTCCCTGTCGCCGGCGAAAGCGAGGTCAAAGCAGGAGGAGGATTCGTCACCGCCAGCATAACCGGGTTCGAAGCGCCGCCGCCCGGCGGCGGGTTCAACACGGCGATTTGAAGAGAGCCCACCGAGCTGATTTCGGCTGCGGTGATGGTAGCCAGCAAGGACGTACTGTTCGTGAAACTCGTCGTCTGGTTCGCGCCGTTCACGATGACGACTGACTGGCTGACAAAGCCCGTGCCGGTCACCGTCAGAGCGAAATCATTGCCGCCGGCGAGCGCTGCGTTCGGAGAAAGAGAAGTGATTTTCGGAATCGGGCTGGTAACAGGATTGATCGTGAAATTCACGGTGTTGGACGTCCCACCGCCCGGCGAGGGAGTAGAAACCAGGACCGGCACTGTGCCTGGGACAGCGATGGAGGAAAAATCAATCATGGTCGTCAACTGACTGCCGCTCAAAAAAATCGTCGGAAAGGTAAGGCCGTTCCACACCACCGTTGATTGCGGAGCGAAGCCACTGCCATTCACTGTCAAAGTGAAGGCCGGCCCGCCGGCGTTTGCGCTCGGGGGAGATAGGGATTTGATCGAGGGCGAGGGATTGTTGACGGTTTGGCTGCAGGAGGGCAAAAGTGACGCCACCACCAAGAGTAGACCGAATAGAGTTTTGCCTCTCAACGCGCTCACCCCGTGTTGCGGAATTTTAGACCCCACACGCCTTGAAGACCAGACGAAGAGACTACTAGAGATGACGCATGCGGGCAATTGGGATGCCTGCTGACGCGCGGCCGCCCGTGGTTTTTTGCCCTGGAATCGAAGCTGCTGACGTTTTAATCTGTAGACGTGTTCGGGGGCGAGAAAGTCGAAGACTGGAGACGTGGCCGAATTTATGGGCTCGATGAACGCCACGCTGCGACTCGTGTTGCTTTTGGCTGCATTTTTAGCGGGACAGGCGGCGCGCGCCCAAACGCAATCGCCGCCCTCGACCAATGCACCCTCCGACAGCTCGCCGGCGGCAGACGACTCGCCCACCACGATGTTTCCTCATTCCGAGTCGAGCCGCTTCTGGATTTCCGGGCAGGCGAACATCATCCTGCAGTGGCATCCCTCTTTTCCAGCCAAGTATAGCGGCCCAAACAGCCTGCGCTCTCAGGGCGAGAACGCGACTTCACGGACGTACACTCTTTACACCGGGTTCGATCTGACGCATTCCACCGAGATTCTCGTGGACGTCGAGAGCGCGGGCGGGCATGGCATCAGCGACGCGCTCGGCCTGGCGGGCTTCACGAATCTCGACGTCGTGCGCAATCCCGACCTCGGCGCCACCCCGTATCTCGCGCGGTTCTTAGTGCGACAAGTGATTCCGCTCAGCCACGAACGCGTCGTAGCCGAACGCGGACCGCTGGGACTTTTGACTTCCCTTCCGGCTCGGCGGCTGGAATTGCGCTTCGGCAAATTCAGCCTGGTTGATTTCTTCGACGTCAACTCCGGCGGCAGCGACAGCCACCTCCAGTTCCTCAATTGGACGATGGACAACAACGGCGTCTACGACTATGCGGCCAACACTCGCGGCTATACGGACGGCGCCATGGTCGAATACGACGACCGCTCGTGGGGCTTGCGCTTCGCCGAGGTCTTGATGCCCAAGGTGGCCAACGGCATCCATCTCGACGCGGACGTGGCGCGCGCCCACTCGGAAAACCTCGAAACCGAAGTTCGGGGCAATCGTCTCTTGCATCGCGCCGGAAAGGTTCGCCTGCTGGGTTACGTCAACCACGCCGATATGGGCAGCTACCATGAAGCCATCGACGCCTTCCTTTCAGGAAAGGGCGCGCGTCCGGACATCACAGCGGTTCGCCGGCAGGGTCGGATCAAGTACGGCTTCGGCCTCAATCTTGAACAGGAAATCCCAGGGCACGTCACGCTCTTCGGTCGCTGGGGATGGAGCGACGGCCGAAACGAATCGTTCGCCTATACCGAGGTGGACCGCACGATCGAGGTGGGCGCCGGCTTGCCAGGGAACTCGTGGAAGCGCCGGAACGATCGACTCGGCGCCGCGTTCACCGTCAACGCTCTCTCCGGGGACCATCGGCGCTATCTCGCACTGGGCGGACTCGGTTTTCTTCTCGGCGATGGCGCGCTCACCTACGGCCGCGAAGAAATTTTCGAGGGTTACTACACGCTTCACGTCTGGCGCGGCACGTTCGCGTCATTCGATCTCAACCGCATTTGGAATCCCGGCTACAACCAGGATCGCGGGCCCGTGATCGTTCCCGGACTTCGGCTCCACGTCGATTTTTGACGCGGCGCAAGCACGCCTTTTCGGGTACATTGTGGCGCGACGGGAGCGAGAAACCCGTGTGCCCGTGTTCAGGCGCCGGCGTCGTTCTTGAACCAGGCCCTTTTCACGCACCCGACCGCGGGCGGGCTGCAAATCCAGGAGGCGGTGAGCGATGTACGAGAAAAATTTGCTGAAGGGCCGGACGATCTTCATTACGGGAGGGGGCACGGGACTCGGCCGCTCGATGGCTCTGCGGTTTGCCGAGTTGGGCGCAAACCTGTTCCTGGTGGCGCGGCGATCGGAGCCGCTCGAAGAGACGGCCAAAGAGATTCGGACCCGGGGCGCGCGTGCAGCCTATGCCGCGTGCGACGTGCGGGATTTTGCTGCGGTCGAGAACGCGATCGCGTCCGCAGAAAGCGAATTCGAGCGCGTGGATACGCTCGTCAACAATGCCGCGGGGAATTTCATCGCGCGGACGGAAAAGCTTTCGCCCAATGCGTTCAACGCCGTCGTCGGCATCGTCCTGCAGGGGACGTTTCATTGCACGCTGGGGCTGGGACGGCGCTGGATCCAGTCGAAGCAATCCGGCACGATTCTGAATATCGTGACCACGTATGCCGCTGCCAATTGCGGCTCGGGATTTATCGTGCCCTCGGCGTGCGCGAAGGCCGGGGTCCTGGCGATGACCCGGTCGCTGGCGGTGGAATGGGCGCGCCATCACATTCGTTTGAACGCCATTGCCCCTGGACCCTTCCCCACCGAAGGGGCATGGTCGCGATTGATTCCGACGAAGGAGTTCGAGGAGCGCGCGCGGAATTCTCACCCGATGAAGCGATTCGGGCGCCACGACGAGCTGGCCAACCTGGCGGTGTACCTGATCAGCGAGCAAGCCGACTACGTCAACGGCGAATGCGTGGTGATTGACGGCGGACTCTGGCTGCGCGGCGCGGGCGAATTCAACGATTGCCTGGAGATCCCCGATAACGCTTGGGAGATGATGGAACAGGCCCGCAAGCGCTAGTCCTCAAACGATCGCTCCCTCCGGCTCCGGCAGCCTGTCGTCCTCTCGCGCGAACCACACGTAGAGGGTCGGCAAGATGAAGATGCTCATTGCCAAATTCACCATCAGGCCTCCGACGATGACAATCGCGAATGGCCGCTGCGAATCGGAGCCGATGGCATGCGACATGGCCGCTGGCAGCAATCCGAGAGTGGCCACGAGCATGGTCATCATGATTGGCCGAAGTCTGAGGACGGCCCCCTCGACGGCAGAATCTTCAATTGAGCGGCCCCGCGCACGGAGCTGGTTGATGTATTCGAGCATGATGACGCCCGTTTGAACTGAGACGCCGAACAGTGCCAAGAAGCCGACTTCGGACGAAACACTGAAGTGGGTTCCGGTAAACAGGAGGGCCAAGAGCCCCCCCACGCTACCCATAGCAACAGTGACGAGAATGAGCGCAGCCCATTTCGGCGAGCGAAACATCGTGTAGAGAATGAGGAAGATCACCAGGACAGTTAACGGCACAATGACGAGCAGCCGCGCTTGGGCCCGCTTCTCGCTCTCGTATTCCCCCTCCCAGTCGATGTGGTACCCACGGGGCAGTTGAACCTGCGCGTTGACTTTTTTGATCGCTTCCTCGACGGCACCGCCGAGGTCGCGGCCTCGCACGCTGTACTTGATGGCGACGTACCGCTGGTTCCCCTCACGGTAGATTTCAGAAGCACCATCTCGCCCTTCGATTTTGCAGAGTTGTGCAAGTGAGACTCGCGCGCCAGAGGGAGACAGCAAGCGAATGTTCTCAATGGCTTCCTTCGTTGTGCGGTACTGCGGAAGATACCGCAGAACCAGGTCGTATCGCGCCTCGCCTTGTAGTACCTGAGTGAGAGCGGTACCTCCGGCGGCGGTTTGGATGGCGTCTTGAATATCCGCGACGTTGATTTGATACCGCGCAGCCTGCTCGCGGTCTACCTCGAAGTTGATGTTGGGTTGACCGAGGACTCGAAAGACTCCAAGGTCCTCGATTCCCTTGATCTGGCGCATCGTGTTCACGATCTGGTCGGCCTTTTCCTCAAGCACTTTCAAATCATTGCCGTAGACCTTCGTTGCAAGTTCGCCCTTCACGCCACTGACGGCCTCTTCCATGTTGTCTTCAATGGGCTGAGAAAAACCCCAGACGACGCCTGGAATCTTTTCCAGCTCGCGATTCATGGCGGCGATCACTCTGTCCTTATCCTCGCGGAATACAGGCCGCCACTGTTCCTTCGGCTTCAAATCCACGAAGTACTCGGTATTGAAAAAACCGGTTGTGTCTGTTCCGTCATCTGGACGCCCTACTTGACTCGTGCATTGAGGCACCTCAGGAAAAGAGCAAAGCAGAATGCGGGCCTGGTTCGCTAGCCGGGTGCCTTCACTCGGGCCGGTACTGGAAGCAAGAGTGCCCCGCACCCAGAGTGCACCTTCATCCAGATGCGGAAGGAACTCGGAACCGATGACTCCGCCAAACGTAAGATACAAGGCGACACACAAGCCGAATACTGCAGTGCCCAACGTTACCCAGCGATGCTCTATTGCAAGCCGAACGTGTTGCCGATAGGCCCGCGTCAGAAAAGTCATAACAGGATTTCTCCACTCGTGCGCACCTTTCCGAAAGAACAGACTTGAGAGCACGGGAGTGACCAGAATCGAGAATAGCAAGGCGCCCAGCAGAGCAAATGCCACGGTCCACGCCATCGGCTTGAACAGGCGCCCCTCTACACGTTGCAACGTGAAAATGGGCAAGTACGCCGTGATGATAATGGCAATCGCGTAAAACACCGGTCGCTGGACTTCGTGTGCAGCCTCGCCAATAACCTGCATCGTCGTCTTCGAACCAGCTCCGTTTTGACGCAGGCTCATGTGGCGGACAATGTTCTCGACCATCACCACTGCGCCATCGACGACCATCCCGAAATCCAGCGCGCCGAGAGACAGCAGGTTTGCCGGAATACCCTTTAGGTTGAGGCACGTCGCGGCGAACAGCAGCGCAAACGGGATTGTCAGTGCGACGATAATTGCTCCGCGGACATTCCCGAGAAACAGAAAGAGGACGATCGTCACCAAGACCATCCCTTCTGTTAAATTGCGCAGCACCGTATGCGTGGTGTAGTGCACCAAGTCACTGCGATCGATGAACGGAACTACCTTCACGCCGGGAGGCAGAATGTGGTCGTTCAGCTCTTTGACCTTCGCGTTGATTCCTCGGAGCGCCTCGTCTGCATTTGCGCCTTTACGCAAGAGCACGATGCCCGAAACCACATCGTCGTTATCGATAATTTTGCCGTCTTCGCGATGAATCGCTCGAGCGAACTGACCGAGCCGGATCTTCGGGCCTTGCGCGACGACGGCAATATCTCTTACCCGAAGCGGTGTGCCACTCTTGGTCGTAATGACCGTGTTTTCGATATCCTGCACGTTTTTGACTAGACCGACTTCCCGAATATTGACCTGCTGCAGACCGGCTTCAATGAAGCTGCCGCCCGCATTGATGTTGTTGTTGGTGAGTTGCTGCTCCACCTGGGCAAGGCTGAGTCCGTAGGAGATCAGTTTGTTGGGATCAACGTGGACCTGATATTCCCGGGTGGGACCGCCGAAGCTAGCGACATCGACGATATTGGGAACGGCCTTGAAGTTCTTCTCGATCACCCAGTCTTCGATCGATTTCAACTCCATCACGTCGTATTGAGGATTGGTGCTGTGCAAGGTAAAGAAATAGATTTGGCCGACCGGACTCCAGTCCGTGCCCATTTGGGGCACTACGCCCGTTGGCAAGGTAACTTGCGAAAGCCGCTCGAGAACCCTCTCCCGGTCCCACGCGTTCTGCTCCTCATCATCGAAAATCAGCTTCAGGTCCGAGAGCCCGAAGAGGGAGAACGAGCGCAGATGAACCACATGAGGGATGCCGTTCATCACGATTTCAAGTGGGATCGTGACCTGCTGCTCGATTTGTTCCGCGGAGATCCCCGGCCACTGCGTGATGATCTCAACATAATTGTCCGCCACGTCGGGATAGGCTTCAACGGGAAGTTGATGGAACGAAATCGCGCCCCAGCCAAACAGCAGAAGCGCGGCTGCGAGGACAAGAAAGCGGTTCTCTAAAGCAAAATCGACAAGACTGCGAATCATTTATTGCTCCACCGTGTTCTCGAATACGAGTGCATTCTGAACGACTTGTACACCGGGCTTGATACCCGAGATGACCTCCTGCATGTTTCCGGGAAGCGTCTTTCCACTGGCGATTTCCACGCGGCGAAACTTCTTGTCTCCTGCGACAACGTAAACCCAGTCGCGGTCGTGCAGGTGCAAAATGGCGGTAGCCGGAACAACGGTATGCGTTTCCATTTTCTGCCCGTGGAAGGTCGCGGTAACGAACATGCCCACGCGCATCAGTCCCGGATTGCGCACTTCGATGCGTACCTTCGCCGTGCGAAGGCTTGGATCGAGGATGGGAAGGACGTTGCTGATGCGCCCGGTGAAAACCTTGTCGGGATAAGCGTTCAGGCGAATCTCCGCTGTTTCGCCGACGTGCACATTCGCAAGATCATTCTCGTAGACGTCGCAGAGAATCCATACATTGCTCAGGTCGGAGATCGTGAACGGATTGGGTGAGCCCAGACCCGCCACACCCGCGGCATTGGTCACCTGCTGATCGGTGATCACCCCCGAAACCGGAGCACGAATATCCACAATCGCGGTAGGATGATCGATGCTGCCGCCGAGGACGCGAAGCCTTTCTGTGGTGTTCTCCACGTCAACCTGGGCTTTGTTCTCGACATCCTCCGCCGTCTGGAAGTCGTTCAGAGAGATGGCCCCCTTGTCGTAGAGGAGCTTGGCGCGCTCGAATTGTATTCGAGAGAGTTTTTCATCGGCGAGCGCCTTCCGATAATCGGAAAAAGCACCCGACATATCAGCGCTCTGCACCCTCAGAAGGAGCTGGCCTTTTTTCACCGTATCGCCCAGCCGCGCGTGGATCTCCACCACTCGGCCGGTGGCGATCGAAATGACCGGGACGCTTCGGGAGATGTCCGGATTGACTGTTCCCGTTGCGGTCAACTGTGACGTAGAATCAAGCGCGGCCGCCGTGGCCAGCGGAAACTGCTCGGGATGGTCCACCTGCACGGCGTTCGCGTCTCCCTCGCTCTCGACCTTCGCGGCGGGCGGGGCCTCCGCTTTGGGATCGCTTTTGCCCGCGCCGCAGCCGGAAAGGAATAATCCTAGCGCCAAAAATAAGGCTGCCGTTTCAAAGCCCGGTCGTCTCATTGCACCACCTCACGTCCTACCGCAAGATTCAATTGATTTGCCGCGTTCAGATAGGAGGCAACCAGGTTCAGGTAATTGGCTTGCACGCTCCGGTAATCCGCCTGGGCGTTCAGAAAATCGAGGAGTGATGCCGCACCATGTTCGTACGAAAACGCAATCGTGTCGCGCACCCGCGAGGCCTGCTGTAGATAGCGGTCCTTGTACGGCTGGAGAAGAATTACTGTGCTCGTCACGGTGGCGTACGCGGAATCCACGTCGCTGAACACCTGTGCCTCGGCAGCGTCGCGCAATCTGTCATTGCGCGTGATATCGAGCTGCGTGCGCAGCTTTTCTCCCTGGTTGCGGTCGAAGATGCGGAGGGGAATGCTGATACTGGCGCCGAGCGTTTGGTGGGCAAACGGGTTGTTGAACGAGGGATTGTACGTATACCACGCGCTCAAGGTCGGATCGGTTGAGCCGTTTGCAATAGCGAGCTTGTGATCGGTTTGGGCTTTGTCTATGGCTTCAACAGCCGCCTTTAAATCCGGCCGCGTATCCAATGCCGTCTGCCGGACCTCCGTTAGCGAAGCAATTTGTGTCGAAAAATCGTACGGCCCCGTGACGTCGAATTGCTCCACCGGCCCGCGGTCGTTCACTAACGCAAGAAGCTGAATCTTCGCCGTTCGCAGATTCACCTCCGCGGTTTGTAAATCCGATTCGTACTGCACCCGCTGCAATTCCAGACGGTCCAAATCCACCTGTGCGATCGCTCCCGCTTTGTATCGCTCGCGATTCACGTCCAGAAGATGGTCGTAATACGAAAGATTTTCTTTTGCCAGATCAAAGACCGCTTTTTCCTGAAGCGTTTGAATAAAGGCCATTCGCAAAGCAAAAAGAAGAGTTCTTTCTAGGTCCGCTTGGCCGGAAATGGCGATTCCCGTCGCCTTTTGAGCGCTCTCCAGGCGTAACTCGCGCTTGTGTTGCCGTTCGTGCAGATAGCTCAAGCTGGTTGAAAACAGGGTGCCGGCGAACGGTTGCCACACTCCCTTGTAACGGGAGATTTGAGTTCCATCCGTTAGCAGAGTGAGCCCCGGGTTCGGACGAAGATACGCGGTGATCTCTTGTGCCCGCGATTCGTCAATGCCGATCTGCCCCGCACGCAAAGAAGGATTCGCCGCCTCGAATTTCTGTCGAACCTCCTGCCAGCTCAGTGCTTTTTGCGCGAAGCCGCTTTCTGCCAAGATTGCGGCCAGAAACAACCCTAAGCACAGACGCTTTGACCAGGCCCGCATGCCTTGTCCCACACAAATCGCTGCTGTGGATTCATCCATGTCCTTGCCCGCGAGAAAGAAAAAGACCCAAAGATAAATTCGCCTCATACGACCTCTCGAAGAAATGGGGATTTCCCCGCAGCGTGCGGGGATCGAAAAGTCCTAGAGCGAGACGGAGGGCGGATCGCGACCCGAGGCGGGCCTAACTCGTAAAGACGAGAAGAGGAGCGTCTCGAGGCTGACGCTTCCAAAGGTTGCAAGACCGAGCTGGGTTTTGCGCGGCGGGATCACCGCAACGGTGGAATGGGTTACGTGTTTTCCGTGAGCCGCATGTCCCACGGCTCCGGCTGCGCTGCCGGCATGGCGTTTTGCGGTGTTGCCATCCTCAATGAGCATGACCTCCGCATGCAGGTCATCGGTAAGAGAGATCACTGGGAACAGCAATAGAAGCGCACAGGCCAGCGCGATGCACTGGGGCCGTCGCTTTGCCGCATCCGGAGGCGCGTGGCGGCACCAATAGGCCACCGAGACGACGGCAATCAGCAACCAGAGAAGATTAAGGAATAGCTCCATTCGAACGAACCAAATTTCAGGGCTTCCGATTCGCGACGCCGAATGCGGGTAACCAAGCCATTTATATCGAAAAAAGGTGTCGGCTTCAACATCTGCAGGATTTTAACTGAAAGAGTTCTCAAACCGTTATCCCCGGGCCGTGCGTCGTGGCAGAGGACGCCTGCTTTCAAAAATCGGCTAGAGATCGAGGAAGACTTGGGCGCTCCAACCTTCCGGCGTCTGCGTGACCTGGAACTGATGATAGGTGACCGCTTTGATGTAGGTGCCGGCGCGGTGACGCGTTTTATCGAATGGCTCGCCGTGAGCGATTCCTTGTACTTCGTCACGCACCTCGCCACGCACCTCACCACCCGTTTCCTCGACGTGAAGGCGCTTCACTTCGACGCGGCGAAAGACGAGTTGCTCCGCATCCGAGATGGCCAGAATTTCCGCCAGCCAAGCGTAGAGCAGCGACTCGAGATCGGCGCCCTGGGCGAGAATTTCACGCTGCTCGCGCTCCTCGATTCCGCCGAGCTCGCAGGAAAGACTCAGTAGCGCCAGCGCCGCATTCGCAAAAAGCTCTTCGAGCGTCGCGCCGTAAGCGATGAATCCAACATCCGCCGGATGCTCGATGATTTCGAATGGAGCGCGCACGATGGGATTCTACCGCGCGTATGGCGCTTCGCCACCTCCGCGGCTTCGCTCCACCGTTCGCTCGCACTAGACTGAGCAACCTTGCACGAGGGCGCGCCTTGACCCTGCTCGCAGGCGCCAGTAAGCTACTGGTTCCTGCTCGCGAAAAGACTCCATGGACACCATTCAAATCACGCTACCGGATGGCGCGACCCGCGAAGTGCCGCGCGGCACCACCGCCGGTGAAATCGCGCGACAGATTTCGCCAGGGCTCGCGAAGGAAGCCCTCGTGGCGCGCGTGAATGGCGAACTGCTCGATTTGAGCCGGCCGCTCGAGCACGATACTTCGCTCGCGATTCTGACTCCAAAGGATCCGGAAGCGATTCAGGTATTCCGCCATTCGGCGGCGCACTTGCTGGCCGCGGCTGTCCTGGAACTTTTCCCCGATGTGAAACTCGGAATCGGCCCCCCCATCGAGCACGGCTTTTTTTATGAGTTCTTGCGGGAGCAGCCGTTCACGCCCGAGGATCTCGCGCGCATCGAAGATAAAATGCGCGAACTCGCCGCCCAGGACGTCCCCAACGAGCGGAAGCTGATGCCGAAGCCCGAAGCGCTCCGGCTCTACCAGCAATCGGGCCAGCCCTTCAAGTGCGAGCTCGTCGAAGAGAAGGCCACCGAGCCGATGGTGTCGTTCTACACCACCGGAAAATTCGTCGATTTCTGCCGCGGCCCCCACATTCCTTCCACCGGACGCATTCGGGCCTTCAAGCTGATGAACGTCGCGGGGGCTTACTGGAAGGGCCAGGAAAGCAACCCGCAGATGCAGCGCATCTACGGAGCCTGTTTTTACAAACAGGCGGAGCTCGATGAGTACCTGCACAAGCTCGAAGAAGCGAAGCGCCGCGATCATCGCCGGCTCGGCCAGGAACTCGACCTCTTCAGCATCCAGGATGAAGCGGGCCCCGGGCTGATTTTCTGGCATCCCAAGGGCGGCTTGATCCGGAAGCTCGTGGAAGACTGGCTGCGCGAGGAACTGCTGCGCCGCGGCTACGATCTGGTCTTCACTCCGCATATCATGCGGCTCGACCTGTGGAACACCAGCGGGCACACGAACTTCTATCGTGAAAATATGTTCGGAGCGGTGGAGGTGGAAAAAGCCGATTACCAGCTCAAGCCGATGAATTGTCCGGGGCACATCTTGATTTACAAGTCGCGGCTGCGGAGTTACCGCGATTTGCCGATGCGCCTGGCGGAGCTGGGCACGGTGTACCGCTACGAGCGCTCCGGCGTGCTCCACGGCTTGCTGCGCGTCCGCGGATTCACTCAGGATGACGCGCACATCTTCTGCACGCCCGATCAGATCGAGAGCGAAATCGGCGCGTGCGTGGACTTTGCTTTTGCCGTGCTGCGCACGTTCGGCTTCGACCGCTTCGAAGTGGAGCTCTCCGCCCGCGACCCGGCGCACCCGGAAAACTACGCCGGCAGCGTGGAAGATTGGGCGCGCGCGGAAAGCGCGCTGATCCATACCATGGAACGCATGAATCTCCCGTTCAAGAAGATGGAGGGCGAAGCTGTCTTCTACGGCCCGAAGATCGACGTCAAACTCATCGACGCGATCGGCCGCCCCTGGCAGCTCACCACCGTGCAGTTCGACTTCAACCTGCCGCCCCGCTTCGGCCTCGAGTACGTGGGCGAAGATGGCGGCCGCCACCAGCCGTTGATGGTCCATCGCGCGCTGCTGGGCTCCGTCGAACGCTTCTTCGGGATCCTGATCGAGCATTACGCCGGGGCGTTTCCGGTCTGGCTGGCTCCGGTGCAAGTGGAAGTGCTGCCCGTGAGCGAGAAGCACTCCGACTATGCCAAGCAGGTGACTGCAAAGCTGCAAGCGGCGGGATTTCGCGCGCACCTGGACGACCGCAACGAAAAACTCCAGGCCAAAATCCGCGATGCGCAACTCCAGAAGGTTCCCTACATGCTGATCCTGGGCGGCAAAGAAGCCGAGGCAGGCACGGTTGCCGTGCGGCATCGTTCCAAGGGCGACCTCGGCCCGCGCCCCCTCGACGAATTCCTTGCGGCGCTCAAGGAGGAGGCCGAGACCAAACGGCTCAGCGAAGGCGTATCGCCGCCCGCCGGAGCCGGCACTGGCAGCTAGCTAGCTCTTTCCCCACTCAGGGGATTCCGCGCCCCGTCAGAGAGTCGCGCCGCTCCGCCGATCACCGGTTGTCCCGGCGCTGTAGCCCGCCCTGTTTGCCGCCAAGGAACCTTCTTGCTGGCTCGCTGGCGTAGCGTGCTATACTTTTTTTCCCGTTTCACCGGTTGTGCGAACCGTGGGGAAAGCCGGATCGGGAACGGGTTTTTCAACGCTTCTTTGGGTGGAGGTGGGTTTATCGCTGAACGCGGTGGTGGTTTGCGGGTGAACGAGCGCATCCGGGCGCGCGAAGTTCGCGTGGTGGATGAAGTGGGCAACCAGCTTGGCGTAATGACGCTGCTCGACGCGATGAAGACGGCGCGTGAAGCAGGGCTGGACGTGGTAGAAATCTCGCCCTCCGCCGTTCCTCCGGTTTGCAAGCTCGTCGATTACGGCAAGTTCCTATACGAACAGAACAAGAAGGCGCACGAGCAGCGCCGTCATCAGAAGGCAACACACATCAAGGAAGTGAAGTTCAGGCCATCGACCGCCGAGCACGATTATCAGGTGCGGAAAAATCAGATCATCCGATTTCTCGGGGAGGGTTGCAAGGTAAAGGCCATGATCTTTCACCGCGGCCGGGAAATGGCTCACCAGGACGTGGGTCGCGCCAAGATGACGCGGCTATTGAAGGACATCGCCGATCACGCTCAGGTGGAATTCGGACCGCGCATGGAAGCCAACATTTTGCTGGCGTTGCTGGCGCCTAAGAAGGGCGCCGGCGCTCGACCTACAACGCCAGGCGGCCCGGTCTGATTCAGGCGTAGGGGGAGAGTTCCGTGCCAAAGAGGGGAAAGCTGAAAACGCATCGCGGAGCCGCCAAACGGTTTAGGGCGACGTCCACGGGCAAGTTCATGCGGAGTCATTCGGGGAAGCGGCACCTGCTGGGCACGAAAGCGCCCAATCGCATGCGCAAGCTCCGCAAAGCCGTTGTAGTACATCCGTCCGACGCCCCGAACGTCAGGCGGATGATGCCGTACGCCTAAGATTCTTTTGCACCGTGCCAGGCAGCGCGTAATCCGCCACGGCGGGCCTGCCGGCCGGTAGGGCCGCTTCGCCGGTCCACATTTGTCTGTCGCTCACTCCGAAGTTTGGACGCGACGGGCTACCGCAACACGCCGTGGAGACAACGGGCCGATTGGGGGCAGCGGACCCTTTCGCAAGGGACGCTCTGCGTTCTGCCTTGAGTCTCCGCATAGATTTCTCACTTCATCCGAAGGACAGGAGAATCGCGAAATGCCTCGAGTCAAACGCGGGACGAAGCGCCGCGCCCGGCGCAAGAAGCTCCTCAAACATACCAAAGGCTTCTTTCTAACCAAGAGCAAGCTGTTTCGGTCGGCCAAGGAGGCGGTCAACCGGTCGCTGCGCTATTCCTATCGCGATCGCAGGAACCGCAAACGGCAATTCCGGCGGTTGTGGATTCAGCGCATCGGCGCCGCGGCGCGCTTGAACGGCCTTTCCTATAGCCAGCTCGTCCACGGGCTGAAAGTAGGGGGCATCGAAATCGACCGCAAAATACTGGCGGATATGGCGGTCCGAGACGCCGCCGGATTTACGTCGCTCGCGAAGTCTGCCAAGCAGCACCTGGCGAAGCCTCCGGCGACGACCTAAAGGCGCCCGGCGCGATTCGCAGGAACTGAGCGCTGCACCGCCCCCTCGGTAACTGACCACTTCGCATACACGTTCTACGGGGCTTGGTGTAATCTTCTGCACCTTGGGAGTGCCTACGGTGACATGGGAACCGTAACTCAAACCGTTTCGCAGACACTCGAACAGCTCAGCATCAGAACGCCCGAACAGGTATCGCCGATTTTCTCCCAGCTCCGCGCAGAGTTCGAGCGCGATGCAGCGGCGGCAGCCGATGAGCCGAGTTGGAAAGCGTTTCGCGATGCGTGGCTGGGACGAAAGTCCGGCGCGCTCACTCGGATCACGGACAACTGGCTGAAGCCTGCGCCCCCGGAGCTGAAGCGCGCGGTAGGACAGGCGCTCAATGAACTGCGGGCGCACGTCGAGAGTGCGGTCGAGGCACGTCGCGCCGAGATCGAGACAGCGACCGAGCGGACCGCGCTCGCGCGCGAGCGAATCGACCTCTCCCTTCCAGGCGTCGAGCGCCGCCTCGGCACGCGCCACCTGATTCGCCAGACATTCGAGGAGCTCGAGCGGATTTTCCTGTCGATTGGATTCACCGTGGTCGAAGGTCCCGAAATCGAAACGCCTTACTACAACTTCGAGGCGCTCAACATCCCGGAACACCACCCGGCGCGCGACAACATGGACACGTTTTATTTGGAAACGCCGCGGGAGGCAGACAAATTGCTCCTGCGCACGCATACCTCGCCGATGCAGATCCGCACCATGGAAATGCAGGCGCCTCCCGTGCGCGCCATCGTGCCCGGGAAAGTTTATCGGCGCGACAACCCCGATTCGACTCACTCCTATGCCTTCCACCAGGTCGAAGGCCTGGCGGTCGATTACGACATTACGTTCTGCGATTTCAAGGGCACCGTTGACTACTTCGTGCGCGGGTTTTTCGGGCCGAAGGTGAAGACGCGGCTGCGCCCCAGCTACTTCCCGTTCACCGAGCCTTCGGCCGAAGTGGACGCTTCGTGCCACCTTTGCGGCGGCGAGGGCTGCCGCGTGTGCAAATTCACCGGCTGGATCGAGCTTTTCGGCGCGGGCATGGTGGATCCAGCGGTATACGGCTTCGTGAACTACGATCCGAAGCGCCTTTCCGGCTTCGCCTTCGGGATGGGCGTGGATCGCTTCGCGATGCTGAAGTACGGCGTCAGCGATCTGCCGACGTTTTTTCAGAACGACGTGCGCTTCCTGCGCCAGTTCCCGTGATTTATCGAATCCGATGAAGGTCCTTTACGCCTGGTTGAAGGAGTTCGTGGACGTCGCGGCGCCGCTGGCCGAGGTGCGGTCGCGGCTCTCCCTGGCGGGGATTTCCATAGACGCGATTGACGATTCGCCCGCCGGACCGGTGCTCGATGCCGAGATCACGATCAACCGGCCGGATTGTCTGGGGCATTACGGCATCGCGCGGGAGGTGGCCACGCTTTATCGCCTGCCGCTGAAACCGGTTCAACCGAAATTCAAAGAGGCCGCGGAAAGAGCTTCGGCGGCGACGCGTGTGGACATCGAATGTCCCGAGCTCTGCGGCCGGTTTACGGCGCGAGTGATCCGCGGCGTGAAAGTTCAGCCCTCGCCGGACTGGCTGCGCCAGCGCCTTGAATCCCTGGGGCAGTCCTCGATCAACAACGTAGTCGATGCCACGAACTACGTCATGCTCGAGCTGGGCCACCCGCTTCACGCCTACGATCTGGACACGCTCGCGGAGCGACGCATCATCGTGCGCCGCACGCGACCGGGCGAAAAGCTGCTCACGCTCGACGGCGTCGAACGCGCGCTCACGAAAGAAATGTGTCTGATCGCGGATGCGTCGCGCTCGATCGGCATCGGCGGAGTGATGGGCGGCGCCGAAACCGAGATCGGCTTCTCGACTAATAATGTCCTGCTCGAGTGCGCCTGGTTCGATCCTATTTCCATCCGCCGGACGGCGAAGGCGCTGGGGCTGCGCACCGAAGCGTCCACGCGCTTCGAACGCGGCGCCGACCCGGAAATGGCCGACCTTGCTTCGCGTCGTTGCGCCGAGCTCATCCAGCAGCTCGCGGGAGGCGAAATCCTTGCAGGCGTGGTGGACGTGTATCCGTCGCGCGCGCCGGCACGCAAAATTGATTTGACGCGCCGGGAATTGCTCCGCGTGATGGGAGCGGACGTGCCCGACAAGGAAATCGAAGCGATTTTGGACTTGCTGGGGTTTGCGCCGCAGCGCGTGGACGAGAATCGCGGGAGCGCGGGGGCGCTGGTGGCGGCGTGGGAGTGCCGCGAAGCTTCCTGGAGGCGAGACGTCACGCGCGAGATCGACCTGATCGAAGAAATCGCGCGGCACTACGGCTTTGACAAGTTCCCGCCGCACCTGCCTCCCGCACGGCAGCCTGCCGCCCGCCTGCCGCACGCGGAGGCGGAAGATCGCGTGCGCGAAAGACTCGTGGCGCTCGGCTATCAGGAAATCGTCGCGATTCCGCTGGTGGACCCCGCGCGAGACGCGCTCTTCAGACGCGACGGGATGACGCCCGCAAAGATCATCAATCCCCTGGCGGAAGACGCTTCGATGTTGCGCTCTTCCGGCGTCGTCAATATGGTCCAGACGCTCGAATGGAACCTGAATCGCGGCCAGCGTAACCTGCGTCTTTGCGAAATCGGCAAGACGTATGCGCTGCGCGCGGGCCAAGCGATCGAAACGCGCGTATTGACCCTCGGCGCGACGGGACTAGCGCGTGAAAAAAACATTCACGAAGGGCCGCGCGAATTCAGCTTTGCCGACCTCAAGGGGGACCTCGACTGCCTGGGTGAATTGGCTGGAAGACTCCGCTGGGAAGCAGGCGGGCCGGAATGGCTCCAAGCGGGACACGGCGCCCAGGTTTCGCTCGCGACTACAAGTCAGGCGAGCGGCGGAATCGGCGTGGCAGGACAACTGGCGCGCCGCGTCGCTGAGGTCTTCAAACTGCGGCAGGACGCGTACGTGGCGGAAATCATGCTGGAGCCGCTTTACAAAGGAATCGAGGCCGCGCGAGCCGCATTGCAATACGTCCCACTCTCACGATTCCCGGCCGTCGAGCGCGATTTCTCGCTCATCCTGACCGACGGCATTACCTTCGCCCAGGTGGCGGGCACCATCCAAGCCCTCGGCATCCCGGAGATTCTCCGCGTTGAGCCGGTGGACTTATTCCGTGGCGGGCAGATCCCTCCGGGAAAATACTCCCTGCTGGTTCGCGTCACGTTTGAAAGTCAGCAAGGCACGCTGACCGAAGCGCAGCTTACAAGCTTCACTCACCGCATTGTGAGCGCCCTGGACGAGAAGCTGGGCGCCACTCTCCGCGCGAGCTAGTGCCGCGCCTTGGCGTTATCTTTTGCTTGTTTCAGGCCGCGCTCCGCCGGAGAATGTCGGCGACCCGACCGAGGGGGGAAGAGAAACGTGAAAATTGAAATTTACGGTCAGACATACAACGTACATGGGGACCAGGATGACGCTTACCTGGCGAAACTGGCCCAATTCGTGGATAACAAGATGCGCGATGTGGCCGAAGCCACTCATACGGTAGATTCTCTGCGCGTGGCCGTGCTCGCGGCGCTGAACGTCTCCGACGAACTCTTTACCCTGCGCGCGCGCCAAAGCCAGTTCGAAGGGCCGCTGAGGAAACGCGTGGAGCGTTGCGTCACCCTCGTTGAGAAGGCGCTCGAGCAGTCTTCCTGAAGACTGCTTCTTCGCGCCGATAACGAGGGGGCCAGTCCGGCGCGAGTCCCACTCCACAACTTCAGATTCGATCGCGGGCTTCCACTGCTTCCGCCCGCTGGCTCGCAGGGGCGTGCGCATCGCGGCCGCGGTAGAAGATGGTATGCAAAATGAACATCAGCACCAGGACTCCGCCGAACGTGCAGACGATGGTGGCTCCCGTGGGGAAATCCCACGCCACCGAAAGATAACAGCCCAGCGCTGACACCAGCGTCCCCATCGTCCAGCCGATTGCGAGCCGCGGCCCGATTCGATCCGCAAAGAGCATGGCTCCCACCGAAGGCACGATCAGGTAGCAGAAAACGAGCAGCACGCCGGCGATGGCCACCGAAGAGGTCACCACGAAACCGAACGAGGCATAAAAGAGGAAATCCCAGAAACGGATGGAAAGCCCCTTGGCTTCCGCGCCCTTCGGATCCATGGAAATGAGCAGGAAGTTCTTGCGAAAAAAATAGTGGAAGAGTCCCACAGCGCCGTAAAGGATCGCCGTGCGAACGACCTCCGTCCAAGAAACAGCCAGAATGTTTCCCACGAGCATGTCCTTCAAGTGCTCGGTTTCTCCGGTGGCCTTGCTCATAGCCAGGATGGCCGCGGCGGAAGCGACGGCATAGGCGATGCCGATGAAAGCCTCCTGGGGAATTCGCGAGCGGCGCATCCGCGCCAACGAAAAAATAGCTGCGCCAAGGAAAGTAAACGCCAGGCTGATCCAGTAGGACATTCCTTCATGGGGATCCATCCCCACCAGAATGGCAACGACGGCGCCGAGCGCTGCGAACTGGGCCAAGGCCAGGTCCACGAAGATGACGCCGCGCTCGACCACGTGCACGCCGAGATACGCGTGGATGCCCGTCAGAATGAGGCTGGCCACAAAAGGAGCAAGCAAGAACCGAAAGACTTCCATCCAGCCTCCTGGGCGGCTTACTGGGTTTCCTGGAATGCCTTCGTCAGCAAAGCTAAATCGTAATCGAATAGCTTGAAATAGTCGGTGATTTCTTTTTCGCCGCCCACCGAGGGAGGCATCACCACTACTTTCGCGCCCGTTTCACGGGCGATGCTATTCGGAGTTTTCAGATCGAAGTACGGTTCCACGAGGATGATCTTCACATTCTCGCGCTTCATCATGTTGATGAGCTCGAGGGTGTGGCTCGGAGTGGGAGGAATGCCGGGGCGGGGTTCGATTTCACCCATGCTGACCAAGCCAAAACGCTTCAAGAAATTGGGCCAGGAACGATGGTAAGTGATCACTTTGCGGCCGCGGTACGGCAGCATCTCCGCATCCCATTTTTTCTCTGTCTCGGTGAGCCGCTGGCTGAAGGACTCAAAGCGCTGGTTGAAATAAGCGGCGTCCGAAGACCTCATTTCCGACAATTTATCGGCGATTCCCTTGGCGACTCGCCGGCCATTCTCTGGATCCAACCAGTAGTGCGGGTTGCCGAACGGGTGGACGTCTCCCATGGCTCGGGTGACCACGCCGGTGGGCTTTTCCAAAATTTCGGCAAACTGCGAAGCGTCGAAATACCCAGCGGAGTCCACCTGGATTCGCGGATTCCCGGACTGATTGATCAGGGGAGGCAACCAGCCGATCTCGAGTTGCAGTCCCACGGTGATCAGCAAGTCGGCCTGGCGCAGCTTCAGCAGAAAACTCGGCTTGGCCTCGACGAAGTGCGGGTCCTGATAGCCGCGAGCGATGGAATCCACTTCGACGCGATCCCCGCCTACTTCTTGGGCCAGGGATGCCAGGTCCGAAGTCGCCGCAACAATTTTGATCTTACCGGCCGCACGGACCGGCACGGCGACTCCGGCCATCGCGACCGCGAGTGATACGATGCCGGCAAACAACCGATTTCGAAACAGGAATCGATTCATGAGAACTCCTAGAAGGGGTGCGCACCGTGCGCCCCGAGAGAAAACTGGAACTGAAACAATAATTCATTGGCATCCAAGCCCTCGGCATATCGAGTGAAGCGATACTGGCCGCGGATCTGGCTGAACTCGCTCGGCCAGTACGTAAGCAGCGCGGAGAAACCATCATCCGTCTTACTGGCGTCGCGGGCGCGACCGGACCGGTCGTAGCGGCTGCCCACGGTCCAGCGCCGGCTGAGCCGATAGTCCCCTGAAGTATAGAAGCCAAAAGCGCGCTGTTGGGTTGGCAGCTCGTCTCGACGGCTCCAGATGAATTCGGCGCGGCCCACGAAATTGTGGTAGATGGTGCGTCGCAGCGGAGTCCAGTGCAGGGTGGCGTCGATGCCGTAAAGATTCGTGAGAAACGTGCTGCCCTGATCGTTGTGCCCGCGCGCATAGGAAAAACCGAGATCGATATTGGTGGATTCCGTCAAGTCATGGTAGCCATGCAGATGGCCCACAACGCTCGCGTCGCTCCGCTGGCTGCTCTTGAAAACATCCCCTGAGTCACCGCGAAGGACCTGCGCCGTGCCTTCCAAGAGCAGCCATTTCGGACCCGGAAGGATGCGCGTAACCGAAATGCCGGCGTCGTCGATTCCGTCTTCCCCTCCCACCAAGTTTTCAGTCACGAGCGGCCGATCCGTCCACGGCAACACATGGTTGTGGAGCGTGTTGACCTTGCCAAAGGCGGACCGAAATTTTCCCACCTTGGCCACGAATCCTCCCGGAAGCGACGTGAAGGTAATATACCCCTCTTCCACGTTCACTCCTGTCTCGCCAAAGGATAAGAAAAAGTCCGCGCGGGCATAGGGATCCACGATGGCCTGCAGGCCCAACTCGCTTTCGTGCATCTCCAACATAGGCAACGGACCCCGCCCCAAGTCGACGAGTTCTTTCGGCACGTTGGACGGTCCCATAGCTCCTAAGAAGTCGCCTATCACGCTCACGTCCGGGTTCAGGATCTTGGCCAGCGCATTGGCCCCGCCGTAGACAGGCAACTGCGACGGCGTCACCGAAGACTCGGGGACTTGTGGATTTGCCTGCGGGCCGACTGGTGCGTCCACTGCCGCGGGCGTAGAGTTTGATGCGAACGCAGCGGGCTGGACAGCCGGAGTCGTGCGAGCAGCCTTCAGCATTTGTACTTCTTCTTCGAGCGCGCGGATGCGGTCTTCGAGCGCCTTGAGCTTTTCATCCCGATCGTCCTTGGTCTGGGCACGCACGGCCGCCGGCAGCAGAATCAAGACACAAACTAAAAGAAACACCTTTTTCATGGACTTTCTCCCTCAGAAAATTTGGCGCGATATCAGACCCCAGCCGGAAAGGCCAAAAACCTGCGGCGGGGCGCGAGGGGAATTCAGTTCGGGAGGGGGAGCTGCGGCTCGAAACCTTGGGCGAACGAATTGCCCGAACCTTCTTCACTTCCATGCTAGCAAACTACGGCAGTCTGGATGCATCGTCAAGGGCACGCCGAACTGCGGGCGTGCGCCCAGCGAACATTCCTGGGCGCGATTTGCGGAAGTCTCTCCGACAGTGTTCGTGGGTAAACTCGCGCTACGGAGATTGTTGCAACCGGATACCAGAATAAGGTCGCGCCAGGAAACGCTAGCTCAACCGGAAGTCGATGGTCACCAGCAATTTGACGGGATACGCCTGGCCATTTAGGATCGTCGGCTCATACTTCCAATGGCGCAGCGCGTCCATTGCCGGAGGCATTAGGAATGGGTTTCCGGAGACCGGTTGCATTTCCACTATATTTCCCTGGGCGTCGATCACGGCGTCAATCACCACAAGGCCTTTAACCCTGGCTTTGCGGAGAACCGCAGGATAAATCGGCGCAACTTGAGAGATCAGTCGCGGTGCCTTGACGTCTCCGCCGACGCGGATTGGGCCCTTCGGCACTGAGACAGGTGGAGGTGGTGCAGCATTGCTAGCTGAAGCGCCGGTAAGGATTCCGCCGATTACGCCGCCCAGTTGCCCGCCAGGGACTCCTCCGGGCACACCCACGGCAATCCCAGGTGGTCCATCCTTTATCCCAAGCTCTTCCGAGGTCCGAGCGATCTGTTTCGGAATTACGCTGGGCGCCATCAGCTTGCCTGCTACCGGCAACACTTTGTGCGGCGCGACGATCGGCCGCGAGATTCCGACTGGGGGCGGCGGGGGGGGACCGGCACGGGCGGCGCGACGAGCAGCGTGCGATTGAACTGATGCAAATCGACTGTCTCTGTGAAATAGAGTGGAACGACAAAAAGCGCCACCAGCAAGACCCCGTGCGCCGTTAGAGAAACGATCAAGTCCTTCGCCCGGCCTCTCGGTTTCGTCGGACTGTTCTCCAGCATTACTTCGGCAAACACCGACGGTCGTGACGCCGCGACGGGTTGCTGCGAGCCTTGCGTTGTTGCTCTCGCCTGCACGACTTTTCCGGCGCTGACGGCCGCTCCGGCGTCGCTAGGTACAAGAATCCTGGGGACCAACATCGACCTGCCCTCCACTTCATTAGAGCTAGTTCCGGCAGATTCTGTTGCCCTTATTGTTGGTGGACGTTTCTATGGTTTAGAAGAAACTTGTGCGACACATTCTTGCAACCGCATGGGTAGGTGTTGCATCATAGGGGCGGTATTGGGGGGTGTTGTTCTACGCGCGCTCCGCGACGAAATAGCCATGCTTCGATGAAGAGCGATCCCATCCGAAAGCGCCAACTGACGAGGATAATTGCCGTCAGTCTGGCGCTAGTGGCCGTGCTCTTTATTATCAACACGGCTGCTCACGCGCACAGAGACACCCTTGATGGCCACGCGTGTCAGGTATGCCACATCGCGCACGCGGCCCCCCTACAATTCTCAACGGTTCTGGAATTTGCCGCCCCCATCATGCTCGGCAGGTTCATCCATGCCGAGACTGCGGACGAAGTCAGCAACCCGATTGCGCGGGAAAGTCATCCCCGCGCACCACCCGCTTCATAGCCTCCTTGAACCCAATCAAAGTCTGATTTTCGCCCGCGGCGAGAAGCTCCGCGTGGCGAAAGCCATTCCTACCACAACCACGACAACCCCATGAGTCGGGGGGCTGGATTGCCAAAGGAGATGAAGGAATGAGTGGATTGCAAAGGTCATTGCTGGTTTTGATGGTGTGCCTGTGCGTGTTTCTCCTTCCAGGTGTTGTTGGCGCACAGACAGGAAATTCCTCGTCGATTACGGGCACGGTTGTGGACCCATCCGGCGCCGTGGTAGCCAACGCGACTGTCAGCATTCACAATCCGGTCAGCGGTTTTGAACAGTCAGCCACAACGGATGCTTCAGGTAATTTCAGCTTCCAGAACGTCCCATTCAATCCTTATCACTTGTCCGTCACGGCGACCGGATTCGCTCCCTACGCGCTGGACGTTGAGATCCGATCCTCGGTGCCTCTCGCTGTGAAGATCAGCTTGCAAGTCGCCGGGGCCACGGCCACGATAACGGTCGAGGGTGGTGAAGACCTGCTGGAGACCGACTCGACGGACCACACCGATGTGGATCGCGCCTTGTTCGACAAGCTTCCCCTGGAAAGTTCCTCGTCGTCGGTGAGCTCCCTTGTTACGCTCGCGTCACCCGGAGTCACTGCGGACTCCAACGGCCTCTTTCATGGAATGGGCGATCACGCGGAAAACTCGTTTTCCGTGGACGGCCAGCCGATCACGGACCAGCAGAGCAAAATCTTTTCCAACCAGATTCCCGTGGATTCGATCCAGTCGCTGGAGGTGATCCCCGGCGCGCCCCCCGCCGAATACGGAGATAAGACGAGCTTGATCATCAACGTCACGACGCGCTCGGGCCAGGGCGTGACACCGCCCCACGGCAGCGTGACGGCTTCCTTCGGTACATTCGGCACTTCCAACGCCGGCTTCGATTTCGCGTACGGAGGACAGAAGTGGGGAAACTTCATCACCGTGAGCGGCTTGAACAGCGGCCGGTTCCTCGATCCACCAGAGTTTGCGGTAATGCACGACAAAGGCAACGAAGAGAACTTGTTCGACCGTGTGGACTATCAACTCTCAACGGCGGACTCGATTCACCTGAATGTCGGCTATACGCGTTCCTGGTTTCAAAATCCCAATTCGTTCGACCAGCAACTTCATCCAGGTCTCGTCAACCCTGTGAACGGCAATCCTCTGGGCCCTACGGATCAGCGCTCGCAGATCAGGACCTTCAACGTCGCGCCGACCTGGACACGCCTGCTCAGTCCAAACGCCGTGTTCACCTTCGGAGGCTTCGTGCGCCAAGACCAGTATAACTACTACCCGAGCGCCGAGCCTTTTTCAGATTTCAGTCCAGACCTCCAGAGCGAGACCATCCGTCAGAGTCGAAGACTTACCAACGCCGGCGTTCGCTCGAACGTCTCCTACGTTAAAGGGATCCACAATTTCAAGGCAGGCATCACGTATGAACACACTTTTCTTACGGAGAATGACGGCATCGGCATCGTCGATCCGACGCTTCTTCCGGCGTTCGGCTCGTTTTTCGGCTGCCTGGACAAGAATGGCCAGCCTACCGGTCCCCCGTGCACCGATCTCGCCCAGCACGACCTGACGCGCGGGGGGAGCCCGTTCCAATTTGCCGGCCGCGCGGACATCAAGGAACTCGCGCTCTACTTCCAGGATACGATCACGAAGGGGAATTGGTCCTTCAACCTCGGCATACGCGGGGATCTGTATAACGGACTCTCCCAGGCTCGGCAAGCGGAGCCTCGCCTCGGCGTCGCCTATAAAATTAGCCCGAGCAATACGGTGCTGCGCGTCTCCTACGCGCGGTCCCTGGAAACTCCGTTCAACGAAAATCTGGTTATTGCAGACACCGGGTGCAGTATCCCTTTCCTGGCCGCCCTTGTGCCGCCGCTCGGCGTGCAATGTAACCTGGGAACGATTCGTCCGGGCTGGCGCAATGAATTCCATGCCGGCCTGCAACAAGCCATTGGGAAAAACTTTGTCTTGGACGGCGAGTATATTTGGAAATACACCCACAACGGCTACGACTTCGGTGTCGTAGGCGCCACACCCCTCGCCTTCCCGATTGAGTGGAACAACTCCAAGATCTCCGGATTTACGCTTCGCGCGAACGTGCCCAACTACCACGGCCTTTCGGCACTCGTGGTTATGTCCAGCGTTGCCGCTCGCTTCTTCCTGCCGCAGGTCGCCGGGCTCCCCATCATCCCCCCGTCGACCGGCGTCTTCCGCATCGACCATGACGAGAAATTCAATTCGACGTCGCACTTGCAATACCAGCCCTGGAAGCGCGGGCCGTGGGTCGGGCTTAACTGGAGATATGACAGCGGACTTGTGAGCGGCGCGCTACCGTGTTTTGCAGCAACCGCAACGTGCGCGGCTACCACTCTTCCAGTTGTCCCAGGCCAGCCACCCCAAGTAGCCTTGAACAACGCCATCACCGGGTTGTCTCTGACTGCCGATCAGGAGTTTCAGGCGGGGCTCACTTGCGATGGCAAGCTTGCTGCTCCAAGCCCGGTGGGACCCGCACTTGCCACTTGCGATGCAGCAGGGCTCGGATCGTTGTTTGCCAAGGTGCCGGCGCCAGGAAAGGAAAATGACGACCACAATCCGCAGCGCATCGCCCCGAGGAGCCTGTTCGACCTCGCCTTGGGGGACGACAACCTCTTCCACGGTGACCGCTACAAGTGGAGCGCACGCCTCACGGTCATCAACCTGACGAACAAGGTTGCGTTGTACAACTTCCTCTCAACGTTCAGCGGCACGCACTACGTGACGCCTCGTACGTTTACAGGCGAGATCGGCTTCCACTTCTAAAGACCTCCATCCGGGACGAGTGCCCCGCTCTCAGCGCAAATTGCGGGGCTCTCCCGGATGGGGTTGCGGACCCTCAGCCTGCTTTGGATGTCAGAGAATCGTTCTGGAAACTAATGCGTTTCCTTCGCGAGCGGTGTGCCGTCAGGGGCCACTCGGAGAGTCGCAATCCCTTCAGGTTCCGCAGCGTCGGCTTCGTAGGCAAGCAAGTGCTTATTTCGGGTTATGGACCGGAAGCAGAACATCCGCCGCTTTCCGGCGAGTCTCTCGAGCCCAACCGCTACATTTTCGGGTAGTTTGAATCGTGGCAATTCCTGTTCCGTTTCAACCACCGTTCCAGTCGAGTCGATGAGCAAGTTCTTCTGGAGCGCGCCAACGGTCATACGAATTCGATAGAAAGTCTTGCCGTTCGAGCTTTTTCTACAGTAGCTGCGAACGATCGCGTCCTTGCTTTCGCGATCCACCGTCGCTTGTATCGCTGCCGGAAGGTCCTCTTTTCGGATCCTGTCCTCAGACGCCGAGAACAGGCTTGCCGTAAGCACGACGCAGAAGAGAACTCCGGTAATCCCACGAAGCTTCCAGCACATTTGCTTCACCTTCTTAGGCTGTCAATCGCGCCCGGTCAACCTGCCGATGGATGTTCTTGGGGGCGACCTGCATCGGTAACAGTCGCGCCGAATTCAAAATGAAAGTAAGTTCTGAGGATACGTGGATAAACGCCGCCATCAGCGGATTGAGGAACCCGAAAGCCGCTAGACCCACGCCGACGGTATCGACGATGAGGGTTCCCGCAAAATTCTGCATGATCGTGCGGTGGCACTGTCGCGCAATGCGAACCGTCTCCGCAAACTTGGCGAGATCTGAGCCGATCAACACGATATCGGAGCTTTCCCGCGCGACGTCAGTTCCTGAACCCATCGCCACTCCGACGCTGGCTTTCATCAGGGCTGGAGCGTCGTTGATGCCGTCGCCTACCATGGCGACAATTTTGCCTTGAGCCAGTAGGTCTTCCACTCGCTGGAGCTTCTGTTCGGGTAACAGCTCCGCGGCGATTTCGTCGACTCCCAATCCATTCCCGACAACCTCAGCAACTCGCCACGAATCGCCTGTGAGCAGAATGGTTTTCAGGCCCATCAACTTGAGCTCATGAATTGCAGCCTTCGCCTCCGGCCGCAACCGATCGGCCACATGAATCGAACCCAGCAAGTGTCCACTCCGTGTCACAAACACGGCCCCGTCTGAACTACCTGGCACTGCCTCCGCCACCTTTATTCCTTCATCCTGAAGGTGCAGCCGATTGCCCACCACGATCTCTTCGCCGTCGATTTCGGCGACGATCCCTCTCCCCGGCGTGTACTCGAATCGGTCCGGCTGGCGAAAGCGCATACCTAGCTCGGATGCCTTACTCAAAATTGCCGTTGCAACAGGATGCTCGGAGCAGGACTCCGCGATCGCTGCTGCTTCGAGCAAACATACGTCTGTCACGCCGTTTGCCGGCCTGAGTTCCGTGACCTCGGGAGTCCCGTAGGTCAGAGTTCCTGTCTTGTCGAGAAGAATCGTATCGACCAGGGCGAGCGTTTCGAGATAAAGACCGCCTTTGATGATCGCGCCGTGTTGAGCCGAGCGGCCAATGGCGCCAAGGATCGCCAGCGGCGTTCCGGCTGCGATTCCGCACGCCCCCGCAACGATCACCACCGAGATCGTTGAGCGCGTATTGTAGGTGATGAGAAAGGTGATGCCGGCGGCGGCCAATGCGAAATAGACCAGGTAACCCGCCAGACGGTCCGCGATCCCTTGAATCGGGGCGCGTGACTTCTCGGCTCGCTCGACCGCGTCAATGATCTTGCCGAAAGTTGTGTCGCGACCCAGGCGCTCCACGCGAACCTCGAGCGAGCCGGACTGGTTGATCGTGCCCGCATAAACGATCGCGCCGGGGCGCTTCTCAACGGGCATGGACTCGCCGGTGATCGGCGCTTGGTCGACGAACGAATGTCCTCCGGCAACTGTGCCGTCCACAGGGATGCGGCCCCCCGGCCGAACGAGAACATCATCTCCCGTCGAGATTTCCCGAATGCCTACGTCTCTCCATTCCCCCTGTCGACGAACGGTTGCGCTGCTCGGCAAGAGATCCACCAGATGTTGAATGGCTTGGCGGCCCCGACCGACGGTGAGGCCCTCCAGAATTTCTGCAACGAGGACAAAAAGGGTGATAACAAGAGCGGTAAATATTTCGCGGATCGCGAGTGCGGCCACAATGGCGATGGTCATGGATAGCTCCATCGTCATGCGCCGCTGCGTGATGTTCTCGTATGCCTCCCGAAAGATGGGGAACCCGCCAACGAGCGTGCAAATCACGCCCACAGCAGTGATATAGGGGTTCGATGTTTTTCCGAGAAACCAGATAGCGCCCGCAGCAGCCGCCACGAACAAAACGCCGTTGATGTCCCGCCAACTCAGAGAGTGTGTGTGCTCGTGGCCGTCCGCGTGGTTGGCATGGTCTGGCGGCGCGCCTGTTTCGTCGGCGCGAAGCACCGTTTCTGCTTCGGGTTCTTTCACTTTCAAATGATTCATGGCTGCGTCACCGCTTCGGCGTTAATTCCGAATGTCTGCGCCGCTATTTCAAGTAGGTACGTACCACGCCAATGAGCTCATCGGCGGCCTCCGCTTGAGGAGAGCCGTTTTTCTCCCCCGGTCGCAGGACGTGGAAACGAATGTGACCTTCGATGAGTTCCGACATGAGGCCGTTCAGTGCGCCCCGGCACGCAGCAACGAGCTGCAACACGTCGGCACAATCATGTTCCCCATCGACCGCTCGCTCGATGGCCTCTACTTGTCCGCGAATTCGCCGAACGCGGCTGAGAATCTTCTCTTTGTTCTTCGTCGTATGGGCCATGCCCTCTCCTATAACCTAGGGGAGTATAGTATATGCTGGCCAGGGCCTTCAAGAGGGGGATGGAAAGGCCCTATTACCCCGAGGTGTTTCTAGTTGTAAATCAGTTTCAACTTCCGCTACAATCCGCCCTTTATCAGTTGACACTAAGTTGCAACTAAGGGGTGGCGGCGCGCTAAGAAAAATTCCTTCTCCCCGCCGCTCGCCGTATTGGGAAAAAGGATTTGGCTCGCAATTCTCTGTTCGTCAAGCTCCTCCTATTGTCTGCCGCGATTTTTGTTTCGTGGCCGGGATCGGCCCAGGAGCGCCCGTACTTCATTACCTACACCCACCAGATGGAGGAGCCCGACCATCTTGAAATCTCACTCAACCCCGTTTACGGCACGCAGCGCGGCGGGAACGCTTTCCTCGGTTCCTCCGTCGAGCTCGAATACGGCATCAAGGGATGGTGGACCACGGAGTTTTACCTTGATGGGCAGTCCACCTTCGGCGATAGCACCGTTTTCACGGGCTTTCGGTGGGAGAACCGTTTTCGCCCGCTCATGCAGGAGCATTGGATCAACCCCGTCCTCTATGTCGAATTTGAGAATGTGAACGGGGCTGACAAGACCCTGTTGGAAGTGGTGGGCCACGATCGAGAGGCGGATCATGCGACGGCCAACTCGGTGGCCCGGCGCGAGCGGCTCCATGAGATGGAAACGAAGCTCATCCTTTCGAGCAATTTCCGGGGCTGGAACGTCTCAGAAAATTTCATCGCCGAAAAGAACCTGAACGATCAGCCGTGGGAGTTCGGCTACGCGGCGGGCGTCAGCCGCCCGCTGGCTCTTGCCGCCGTGCCGGAAGCCTGCCGCTTCTGCCGGGAAAATTTCACTGCCGGCGCCGAGATCTATGGCGGCGCTGGAACCGCGCATCAGTTCGGGTTTTCGAGCACCTCCCACTATCTGGCGCCCGTTCTTTCCTGGGAGCTTCCCAGCGATACCACTTTCCGAATTGCTCCCACGTGGGGATTGGCGCACTCCAGCCATCGATTCCTGCTGCGATTCGGGGTTTCCTTCGAGCTGAAGGGAATCCGCCGGTGGTTTCGATGACGCTAGGAAGGTGCGCGATCCTGGCATTGCCCGTGTTGCTGGTTGCCACGCTCGGCTTCGGGCAGAAGAACCTCATGTCCGGACTGGAGAAGGCTCCGGCGCGTGCCCGCTCTCATCGAAATCCCTACGAGGGACGTCCGGAGGCGATCCAGGCGGGACAAAAACTCTTTCGGCGTCACTGCGCGGAGTGTCACGGCGCTAACGCGTCGGGATCGGGCAAGGCTCCCGCTCTGCGTTCCACTACGATACGCAATGCACCGCCCGGCGCGCTGGTATGGTTCTTGAAGAACGGCAACCTGCGGGCGGGGATGCCCTCCTGGTCGGGCCTGCCGGAACAGCGGCGTTGGCAAATCGTGGCCTATTTGAAAAGTCTCCAATAAGTTTCTCTTCGAGGGGCCTGTTACAATGTGGAGCGGGGCCGGCCTGCGACGCGCGTGTTCGGTGTGACGGCCTTTTTGAACCAACACTGAATCCCTGGGAGCCCCCGTTGTCCTGCTGTTGCGCACGTCCCACGGCTCACGCTGCGGGAAAGCCTAAAGGCAGGCACAGGGCACCCACTTGTTTGTGGGGTTCAAGGGTCTAGCACGCACGGCGGAGTGGACCGCCCCGTTTTTTATCATGCGCATCCTTTTCATCGGCGACATTGTCGGCTCACCCGGCCGAAAAATCGTCCACGACCGGCTGGCGGACATTCTCGCGCAGCAGGAAATCGATCTGGCGATCGCGAATTGCGAAAACTCCGCTTCCGGGTTCGGCGTCACGCCCCGGCTGGTGGAGGAGTTGCTCGAAACGGGCATCGAAGTGCTTTCCGGCGGGAACCATATCTGGGACCGCAAGGAAATTCTGGACTACTTCCCGCACCAGCCTCGCTTGCTCCGCCCGGCAAATTTCCCGAATGGCTCGCCAGGAAGCGGACTCTTTGTCGGCGAGGCGCGCAACGGCGTCCGTTACGCCGTGCTGAATCTGCAGGGCCGCACGTTCATGGCTCCGCTCGATTGCCCGTTCCGGACGGCCGAACGGGAGTTGGCGCGCGTTCCGGGCGACGTGAAGGTAATCATCGTGGACATCCACGCCGAAGCCACTTCCGAAAAGCAGGCCGTCGGCTGGTTCCTCGATGGAAGAGTTTCCGCGGTCATCGGCACGCATACCCACGTACCCACCGCCGACGCTCGCGTGCTCCCCAAAGGAACCGCGTACATCACCGATGTGGGAATGACCGGGCCTCACGATTCCATTATTGGCATGGGTAAGGAGAGCATCATCAAGCGCTTCCTCGACGGACTTCCCGCGCGCTTTGAGGTGGCGAACGACGACATCCAGATGAACAGCGTGCTGCTCGACGTGGATCCCGCCACGGGACGCACCCGCACGATCGAGCGTCTCACGCACCGCCTTGATTGAGCAACGCGCCTACCGGGGCGCGGCATCTCATTGCGCCATGGTTAGCTTCTGCTCGATGCGTCGCCGCAAGCTTATGAGTGTGCTTCGAGTGCTCTTCTCTGCCGGCGTCTTGCTTGCGTTCTTTGGGTGCATCGAAAGCGGCCAGGCCCAGCAGTTCGAGCGCCCCATCGAGGCTCGGGCGCGCGTCTTTCCGGAGGTCGGTCCGGGCGTGCGCGCGCTCCGGCGGGATGCTGCCGGACGCTATTACATCCTCGCGGCCGGAACGGTCGGCGTCTATGACTCGAACGGCAAGCGCGTGAGGCAAGTTCCGGTAGCGGCGGCAAACGACTCCGTGATCGTCTTCGGCGACGATCTGGACGTGGATTCTGCCGGCCAGCTCTACGTCGCCGATCGCGCCGGAAATGCCGTGAAGGTATTCGATGTCGATGGAAAATTCCTGAGCGCGATTCCCATCCCTGCTCCAACGTCTGTTGCCGCTCTGCCCAATGGAGAGATTGCGGTCGCCAGTCTGAATTCGAAACTGCTGGTTGAAGTATTCAACAATCGCGGAAAAGTGGCCCGCGAATTCGGCGATCCTTCCGACCTGGCTGGGCACCCCGACCTGAACCGTTTTCTCAACATCGGTCGGCTCGCCAGCGACGCGGAGGGCCACCTCTATTACGCCTTCACGTACATGCCTGAACCCACGATCCGCAAGTACGATCGCTTCGGCTATGCCCTTCTTGACGTTTCGCTTTCCTCCCTCGAGACCGCTCCGGGAGCGCAGGCGCTGCGCCGCGAGATCGTGCGGCAAGACGAGCGCGGCGGGACGCCGACATTCAACCCCGTGATCAATGCCATCGGCGTGGATCGCGATACACAGGAAATCTGGGTGGCGCTCGGCGATCAGTTGCTCCTTTTTGACAGGGAAGGCAACCGTCATGCAAACTATCGCACGTTCACCGCCGAGGGCGCTCGCGTCGAAGCTACCGCGATTCTCGTCGAGCCCGATCGCCTGCTACTGGCCGCAGATCCGCTTGGCATTTTCGAATTTGCTCGCCCGGACAAGCTCGCGCGCACCGCGCCGTAGCTTCCGTTTTTCCAAAATCGCCGGATTTGCAAGGAAAAAATCACCTGGCCACATTCGAATGGCTCTGTGGAAATCCTGTGAATACTCTGTGAGTCCTGTGCGTTTTTTTCTCTCAAATTTCGCTTGCCCCGGTCGCCGCGTTTAGGCAGAATCCCCCGGCTCGCTCCGAACGCAGTGCTCGCGTTCAGCACTCCTCGGACGGCAATCGGCGAAGGCCCAGCACAGTAAGAAGTAACTGTAAGTACCGTTCGATCCGGTCCAAATCTTTGGGCGGGGGCTCAGACCTCCTAGGTTCCGGTTTCCCACAATATTTCCACATCGGTGGAAATTGGCGAGGCTCCTTGGTTTCAATGAATAGCTGGGAAAAAGTCCTTCAGCACATGGAGCGCCGCGTCAACCCTCACAGCTTCGC
Organism: uncultured Acidobacteriota bacterium; assembly: GCA_963781005.1. Classification (GTDB taxonomy): domain Bacteria; phylum Acidobacteriota; class Terriglobia; order Acidiferrales; family UBA7541; genus CAWADX01. Next base: position 1,565,039 of record CAWADX010000001.1, on the reverse strand, counting down.
AACCTGGTTCCGTCCCACCCGCCTGGAAGAGGCCACCGAGGGACGAATCGTTGTCCGCGTGCCCACGCGGCTGTTTCGAAAGCGCCTGACGGAAACCTACGGCCAGCTTCTACAGGCTGTACTGGCAGAGGTTGGCATGCCGAACACACGGGTGGAATTCGTCTGCTCGGAGGGAGAAGCTCCCGGGCCGCCCGCCGCGCAGGCGCGCTTGGATTTCGACAGCGCGCACAACCAGCTCAATCCGCGCTATACCTTCGAAAGCTTCATCGTGGGCGCCTCGAACCAGTTCGCTCACGCAGCGGCGCTGGCGGTGGCCGAGCAGCCGTCGAAGTCCTACAACCCGCTGTTTCTCTATGGCGGAGTGGGACTGGGCAAGACTCACCTGATGCAGGCCATCGGGCATGCCATCAAGAAAAGAACCCCGGCGATACGCCTCACCTACGTGAGCGCGGAAAAGTTCACCAACGAGGTGATTGCCTCGCTCCGGTTTGACCGCATGGCCGGCTTCCGCGACCGCTTCCGCACGATGGACGTGCTGATGGTGGACGACATTCAGTTCATCGCCACGCGCGAGCGGACTCAGGAAGAGTTCTTTCACACGTTCAACGCCCTCTACGACCAGCAAAAGCAAATCGTCATCTCCTCGGATTGCCCGCCGAAGGAAATTTCCGCGATCGAGGAGCGGCTGCGCTCGCGCTTCGAATGGGGGCTGATCGCCGATATTCAGCCGCCCGATCTCGAGACCAAGATCGCCATCCTGCAGAAGAAGGCGGAAAGCGAGCGGGTGCGCTTGAACGATGACGTGGCCGAGTTCATCGCGCGTTCGATCAAATCGAATATCCGCGAGCTGGAAGGCGCGCTGATCCGCTTGCTGGCCTACTCCTCGCTCACGGGAGCCGAAATCGATGCGGCCACCGCTCAGCAAGTCCTCAAGAACATCATCGACACGCAGGAGAAACGGGTTTCGATCGAGCAGATCCAGAAACGAGTGGGCGACCACTTCGGCCTGCGCGTGCAGGACCTTAAGGTGCGCAGTAACAGCAAGGCCATCGCTTTTCCGCGGCAAGTGGCGATGTTCTTGGTGAAGCAGCTCACGGCGGCGTCGCTGCCGGAAATCGGAAGGCAATTTGGGGGGAAGCATCACACCACGGTGCTGCACTCCATCAACAAAATCGAGAACCTGCGACGCAGCGATAAGGATTTTAACAAGACGATCAACAAGCTACTCGACTCACTTGGATAGGGTTAATGGACTTTTCCTTTCATCGGCTGAGCGAAACCTGTGGATTCTGCGTGGAACGCCCGGCGGCGACGGCTCCTTCGGCGGATTTCCTACGCTGCGCCGCGGCGTCCACAGCGGCCTGCGACGGCTACGGGACGGCACTGTAATGCCTTACGCCGGTTTTCCTCGAATTCACAGCTCCGGCGGCTACGGCTTTCATATATATACTTATCTAGAAAAGCAGTAAAGTAACAGCGGCAAGAGCGCGCAAAGCGAGGGTCGTCGTCTATGGAATTCAGCGTCAAGAAGTTTGACTTGCTCGAGGAACTCTCTCTTACCCAGGGAGTCGTCGAGCGCAAAACCACCATCCCCATCCTTTCGAATTTGCTCTGCGAGGCCAAGGGGAACCGCCTGACCATAACCGCTACGGACCTCGAACTGAGCATCCGCACTTCCTGCGAGGCCAAAGTAAAGAAAGAGGGCGCCGGAACCATTCCGGCGAAGAAACTGCTCGAGCTAGTGCGCCTGCTCCCGGAAGGAGAAATCCGGTTCAAGCTGCTCGAAAACCACTGGGTGCAGATTGTGTGCGACCGCAAAGCCTACAAGATGGTCGGGATGTCGAAAGACAATTTCCCGGCGCTGCCGGCGTTCCCCCCGGTGCTCGTGAAGATTCCGGCGAAGGTGCTGAGCGACGTCATCGGCAAGACAACCTTCGCCATTTCGCTCGAGGAATCGCGCTACACGCTGAACGGCGCGCTGCTGGTGTTAAAGCCGGACACGATCGTGATGGTGGCGACGGATGGCCACCGCCTGGCCATGGTGGAAATCGATCAGAAGCTCGCAGGGCTCTCGAGCGAAGTCCGAGTGCTCGTCCCCAAGAAAGCCATGACGGAAGTGCAGCGCTTGGCCGCGGACGCGGGCGAAGATGCAGAGGTCGAATTCGCGCAGGATGATAGCCACCTCTTTTTCCAACTCGGCGGGCGACTCCTTACTTCACGCAAGCTTACCGGACAATTCCCGAACTACGAGGCCGTCCTTCCGCGGGACACGAACAAGACCGTGGTGCTCGAACGAAGCGAACTACAGGATGCCCTCCGCCGCGTTTCGCAGCTCGCAGACCAGCGTTCCCATGCGGTGAAGATTATGCTGGCGAAAGAAGGCGTCGAGATTTCCGCGTCCAGCCCGGAATACGGGGAAGCCAAGGAAGCGATCGAGAAGGAATTCAAGGGCGAGCCGCTCGCCATCGGCTTCAACGCCCAGTATCTGCTCGATTTCCTTGCTGCGGCTGCCGACGGACCTATTTCCGTCGAGCTGAAGGACGAGCAGTCGGCCGGGCAGATGCGTCCGCTGGCGGACGAGGCCTACCGTTATCGCTACGTCGTCATGCCCATGCGCATCTGAGCCGGGCTGGTTTTCGCGCGTGTAGTCCGCAGTCGCATCGAACCACCGCTCATCGCCCCTTCTCCGGCTTGAGGAATGTTCCCTTCTGAAGCTCGTTGAATGCCTCGCGGAGTTGCTCCTGGGTGTTCATCACGATTGGTCCATACCATGCGACCGGCTCCTCAAGGGGCTTGCCCGAGACAAGGAGGAAGCGGATCCCGTCGTCCCCAGCTTGTACAACGACTTCGTCGCCGCGGTCGAAGAGCACGAGCGAGCGGTCCTCCGCCTCTTTCGGAGGCGCTGTGTCCAGCCACCCGACCGACTCGGTCGGCACCGCGAGCGCACCGGATGCGTTGCAGAATTTCCCCGCCCCCGCAAACACGTAGGCGAATGCATGCCTCGTCGTCTCGACCGGGAGCACCTTTCGCCTGCCAGGTGGGACCGATACGTCGATGTAGACCGGGTCGGCGGCGATGCCTTCGATCGGACCCTTCCTTCCCCAGAAAGTGCCACAGATGATGCGAGCGCGGGTGCCGTCGTCGTCCATGATTTCAGGAATTTCCACCGCTTTCACTTCCTGGTAACGCGGAGCCGTCATTTTGAGCGACGCTGGGAGGTTTGCCCACAACTGGAAGCCGTGCATCCGGCCATCCGGATCGCCCTTGGGCATTTCCTGGTGGATGATCCCGCGACCCGCGGTCATCCATTGAATGTCGCCGGCAGCAATGGCGCCGCGGTTGCCGATGCTGTCGCCGTGCTCCACGGTTCCCGCCAGGACGTATGTGACTGTTTCGATTCCGCGGTGGGGGTGCCATGGGAACCCTGCCAGATAGTCATCGGGAACGTCATTGCGGAAGTCGTCGAGAAGCAGAAACGGATCGAAGTCGGATGTATTGCCGAATCCGAACGCACGGCGCAGGTGCACGCCCGCTCCTTCGATCGTGGGCTTGGACTTAATGAGCCGCTTGACAGGTCGAATAGACATATTTGGTCTCCACGTTCGAGAGTCTAATCCGTTTAAATCACTGCCGCCAATTGGATATTTAACTCGTCACGCCAATTTGGGTCTTTCGGTGAGTTTGAAGTCCTCCTATCCTTTGAGCCCTAGCGTTCGCCTGCCGTCCCGTGGCGAACCGTCAATCCATGCCCAAGCTCAAACAGCGGCTTATAGATGCGATCGGGTCCCATCAAGATGACATCGTTCGCTTCACGAAGTCCCTGGTAGCCATTCCTACGGAAAATCCGCCGGGACGCGCGTACCGCGCCTGCGTGGATGCAATTGCAGCCGAGGTGCGCAGGATCGGACTCGATTGCGCCGTTGCGGAAATCCCGGCAGAGAGAGGCCGGGGGCACGCGGAAACGTCTCGATATTGGCTGAGAGGCTTTCATGGCAAGGGCCGGCGCAGGCTTTACTTCCATGGGCACTACGATGTGGTGCCGGCGTCGAATGAAACGCAATTCCAGCCGCGCATCGAGCGCGGCAAACTCTTCGGCCGAGGCTCGGCGGATATGAAGAGCGGCCTGGCCGCCATGATTTACGCGATAAGCGCGCTCAAGGAGCTGGACGTTCCGCTGAACGGCCGCATCGGACTCGTTTGCGTGCCCGATGAAGAGACAGGGGGCGCACGCGGCTCACGCTACCTCTCAGACCGTGGTCTGCTGGGTGCAAACGGCGTGGGCATGTTGACGCCGGAGCCCACTGCCGGCGCGATCTGGAATGCCAGCCGCGGCGCGATTTCAATGCGTGTGACTTTGAAAGGCAAGCCCGCGCACGTGGGGCTTTCCTGCCGCGGCGTGAATGCTTTTGAGCGGATGCTGGCTGTGGCGGCGGCCCTCGAAAGGCACGAGAAGAAAATCGCGGTGCGACGAACCGCTTTTCGCGTTCATCCCGAAAAAGCTCGGGGCTCGATTCTCTTGCTCGGCGGCCGGTGCGAAGGGGGAACGAATTTCAACGTCGTGCCGGCGGAGTGCTCGTTTACTGTGGACCGGCGCATCAACCCGGAAGAGAATTTGGAGGCCGAGAAGCGCGCCTTGATGCAAATCTTCGACCGGTTTCGGCGCGAAGGCATCCAGCTCGAGACGGAACTCATTCAGGAAGGCCGGCCGGCGGGAGTATCGGAAAGCGATCTTGTGGCGCAGGCGTTGGCGCAAAGCGCGCAGGAAATCACCGGCAAGCAGCCGGTGTTTGAAATGTGCCCCGGCCTCCTCGAGATCCGCTTTTACGCTGCCAAGGGCATTCCCGCATTTGCCTACGGACCGGGGCTGCTCACCGTTTCTCACGGCCCGCACGAGTTCGTCGGGCTCAAGGATGTTTTCTCCTGCGCTGCCGTCTATGCGCTCACAGCCGCACGCTTACTGGGAAGCCGGGGAGCGTTGAAGGAATCCTGAAAGGAGGCGGGTTCAAATGGGGACTGTCGTTTCGATCTATATCGCGCCCACTGCGAAAGCTCCGTTGAAGTCGGCGGAAGAAGTTCGCGCCGTTCCCGGCAAGGGACTCGAAGGAGACCGCTATTTTTCCAGCCAGGGAACGTATTCGGATCGGCCCAGCCCGTCTCGTGAGGTGACGCTGATCGAGATGGAAGCGATCGAGGCGGTCGAAAGCGAGGCGGGAATCAAATTCGACGCCGGCGAATCCCGACGCAATGTGGTGACGCGCAACGTCGCTTTGAATCACCTGGTCGGACGTGAGTTCACGGTCGGCACGGTCCGGCTGCGCGGCATACGCCTCTGCGAGCCCTGCATGCATCTGGAAGGTTTGACGCGGAAGGGCGTGATGGCCGCCCTGATTCACCGTGGCGGCTTGCGCGCGCAGATCTTGAGCGCCGGCGTGCTCCGCGTCGGGGATGCAATCGCAGGCGCGGTAGAAACGGCGGAGGAGAACAAGAAATTGATTCGCCGCTACTACGAAGAAATGTGGAATCTGTGGAGCTTTGCCGCGGCGGACGAACTGCTCGCGCCGGAGATCGAATTCCGTGGTTCCCTGGGAGTGGCAACGAAAGGCAGCGATGCTTTTCGCGGTTACATGCGGCTGGTGCGCAATTCCTTTCCCGATTTTCACAACAAGATCGAACAGCTTGTGGCCGAAGGCGATACGGTCGTCGCCCGCCTGACGTATCGCGGCACTCACAGGGGAGAAGTTTTTGGTCTCGCGCCCACGGGTAAAGAAATCATGTATTCGGGCACTGCGATTTTCCGAATTGCCGAAGGCAAAATTGCCGAGGGTTGGGTCCTCGGAGACCGTTTGGGCTTGTTGCAGCAGCTCGGCGCGCAGTCGGTGCCGGCATGAAAGAGGGAGTTAGCCGGCCCGTCATCAAAACCGTTCCCAGTCTAAAAAGTGTAGCAAAATTTCTACTCCTTAACTTTAAGAAACACTGAAATTGCGCCCTCACGCGTGGCCAAAAACCGCGCGCAAAGCCCGCCAGGACACGCTTCTATCTCATTATAAATAAGCAGGATATCAGGCAGCCAGAGATCGAAAATCGACTTGAGCAAACAGGCGGATTCCGGTAGAATCGGATGTCGGCTTTTCTGGGCTTGGAATCCTCCAGGCCGGCACTTAGGCCGGGCTTGGCTGCGGCCAAATACAGCGCGTCGTCCCGATTCCCACCCAACCTCGGGGCGGGACAAACGCCAGGACGCGCGGAAGCAGCGGAGTTCGGCACACCCCGCATTCGGGGAAGAAATAAAGTCTTCGCCGCGTCCCACCGATTCCCGTGATGGGAATGGAATGGGGCGGGATGAAGCAGAAACCCTTCGAGTCCCGGCGGCAAAACCGGGGCCAATGGGCAAGGCAAGTGTCGAGCTCAACCGCGCGATTGCCTTCCCGAGCACGCAGTTAGGAGACACAGAAACCATGGGTGAGAGAGAAGCGACCGCCAAGGTTCAGGGGCACAAGTACGACGCCACGTCGATCAAAGTGCTCGGCGGAATCGAAGCGGTGCGCAAACGGCCGGCGATGTACATCGGCTCGACAGGCGATCTGGGCTTGCACCATCTGGTCTGGGAAGTCGTGGACAATTCCGTGGACGAGGCCCTGGCCGGTTTCTGCGACGAAATCAGCGTGGTGGTCCACGACGACAATTCCGTGACGGTGCAGGACAACGGCCGCGGCATTCCCGTGGATATGCACGCCACCGAGAAAAAGCCGGCCGCCGAAGTGGTGATGACCGTGCTCCATGCCGGCGGAAAGTTCGATAGCGACTCTTACAAAGTTTCCGGCGGACTTCACGGCGTGGGCGTCTCGGTGGTGAACGCGCTTTCGGATTGGCTGGATCTGGAGATCTGGCGCGATGGCGAAGTGTGGGAACAAGCCTACGAGAAAGGCAAGCCGACTTCGAAGCTCAACGTCACCGGCAAGACCCGCAAAACCGGCACGAAGTTGACGTTTCATCCCGACCCCGAAATCTTCACCACTATCAATTACAGCTACGACACCCTGGCCCAGCGCCTGCGCGAGCTGGCCTTTCTGAACAAGGGTTTGAAGATCACGCTCCACGACGAGCGCACCGACAAGAAGACGGAGTTTCGCTTCACCGGCGGCATCGCCGAATTCGTCAAGCACCTGAACCGCGGCAAGCAAACCCTCCACGATTCTCCGATCTACATGGAAGGCAAGCGCGAGAGCGTGGACATGGAGGTGGCGGTCCAGTACAACGACGCCTACGCCGAAAACGTTTTCTGCTTTGCCAACACCATCAATACCGTAGACGGCGGCACGCACCTTTCCGGCTTCCGCTCCGCGCTCACTCGCACGATTAATTATTACGCCAGCTCGCTCGGCATGCTGAAGGAGCAGAAGGACAACGTCTCCATTACCGGCGACGACGTTCGCGAGGGGCTGGTGGCGGTGGTTTCCGTCAAGTTGCCCCAGCCGCAGTTCGAAGGACAGACCAAGGGCAAACTGAACAGCGACATCAAAGGCCTGGTCGAGCAACTCGTGAATGAAAAATTGGGCGAGTACTTCGACAAGCACTCCTCGATCGCACGTCGCATCATCGGGAAATGCATCGATGCCGCGCGCGCCCGCGAGGCGGCGCGAAAAGCCCGCGAGCTGACCCGCCGGAAGTCGGCGCTCGATTCCAGCGGCTTGCCCGGCAAGCTGGCCGATTGCCAGGAGCGCGATCCGGCGCGGTGCGAACTCTTCGTGGTCGAAGGCGAATCGGCTGGCGGCTCCGCCAAGATGGGGCGCGACAGGCGCTACCAGGCCATCCTGCCGCTCAAGGGGAAGATCCTGAACGTCGAAAAGGCGCGCTACGACAAAATGCTCGGCCACGAAGAAATTCGCGCCATCATTACGGCGCTCGGCACCGGCATCGGCAAAGACGATTTCGACGCCAGCAAGCTGCGCTATCACAAGATTATTTTGATGACGGACGCCGACGTGGACGGCAGCCACATCCGCACCCTGCTGCTTACTTTCTTCTTCCGGCACATGCGCGAGCTGATCGAAAAGGACCACGTGTACATTGCTCAGCCGCCGCTCTACCGCGTGAAGCGCGGAAAAATGGACCGTTACATTCGCGATGAACGCGAGTTTTCGCGCGAGTTGATGAAGCGCGCCACCGAAGAGCACGCAGTCAAGGTCAAGGACGGCAAAGTGATCGAAGGCGGGCAGCTCACCCAATTCCTGCTCAACGTGCAGGAATACGAGCAGGTGAGCGCGAAGATGGCGCGCCGGCTGCGCGATCCCAAACTCATCGAGCTGCTGGCGGTGAGCGAACTCGAGAAGAAAACGGATTTCGCCGACAAAAAAAAGCTCCAGGCGTTGCTCAAAGCCATCGAGAAGGAAAAGCTCAAGCTGGAAGCCGAAATCGGGTTCGATGAAGAGCACAGCCTGCACGAGCTGGTGCTCAAGAACGGCGGGGAGCGGCGCATCAATTGGGCGCTGGCAGGGTCGGCGGAATTCAAGCGGCTGCGCGCCCTGCGTCAGGCCATCGGAGAACTCGATCACCCGCCTTTCACCATTACCCACAATGGCGACAAGGTGGTGAAGGAACACGCGCTCGCGGTGCTGAATTACGTGATGGAGGACGCCAAGCGAGAGTTCACCATTACGCGCTTCAAGGGCCTGGGCGAAATGAATCCCGATCAGTTGTGGGAAACCACCATGAACGCCGAGACGCGAACGCTGCTGAAAGTGAAGCTCGAGGACGCCGTGGCGGCGGAAGAAATCTTCGCGACGCTGATGGGCGAAAACGTCGAGGAGCGCCGGAAATTCATCCAGGAAAACGCCCTCAACGTCGTCAACCTGGACATCTGACGCGCGTGTTGCCGAAAAAAGCCGGCGAACCGATTTTCGCGGCCCGGAAGGGCCTGCGAAGCAGTTCCCCCAACCGCCGGCATTGCCGATCGTGAAGACGCGTTACCAGTTGATCTGGAAGAGCCTGCCGGGCCTGCGGGGAATGAGCTGCTCGGAGTTTCGCGCTGTGCCCACGGAAGCGCCGGATACGGAGCGTGGCGTGGCCATCGAGTGCGCGAGCGAAGCGGAGTGCGCGGCATTTCTGAAGGAACTCGAAACGCACTTTGGGCCCCAGCGGTTTTCGAATGACGCATCGGCGTTTGAGACGGTGAAGACTTACGTGATGGAGCGGTCAGCGCGCAATAAACGGGCATAGGGAGCGGAAGAATGGCCGACGAGACGACGAAATCGATCATGACGCCGGTGGATATCGAAGTCGAGATGCGGAAATCGTATCTCGACTACGCGATGAGCGTAATCATCGGGCGCGCGTTGCCGGACGTGCGCGACGGCCTGAAGCCGGTGCACCGTCGCATCCTTTACGGGATGTACGAGCTGGGACTCACCTCGACGAAGCCCTATCGGAAATGCGCCAAGATCGTCGGCGAAGTCCTCGGCAAGTTTCACCCGCACGGCGATTCGCCGGTGTACGACGCCCTGGTGCGGCTCGCGCAGGAATTCAACATGCGCTATCCGCTCATCGATGGCCAGGGCAATTACGGCTCGGTGGACGGCGATCCGCCGGCGGCGATGCGTTACACCGAGGCGCGTCTTTCCAAACTCGCCGAGGAAATGCTGGCCGACATCGAGAAAGAAACGGTCGATTTCGTTCCCAACTTCGACGAAAGCACGCAGGAACCAACCGTTCTGCCGACGAAGATACCCAACCTCTTGGTGAACGGCAGCAGCGGCATCGCCGTGGGCATGGCCACGAATATTCCTCCCCACAACCTGAAGGAAACCATCGAGGCGACCATCCTGCTGATCGATGAGCCGGAAGCCGGCCTGAAAAAGGTCATGAAGCTCGTCCCGGGCCCGGACTTTCCCACCGGCGGCTATATTTACGGCAAGGAAGGAATCGAGCAAGCCTACAAGACCGGACGCGGGACGTTCCAAGTGCGGGCCAAGGTGGCCATCGAGCAGGCGAGCAAGGACCGCGAGAACATCGTGGTCACCGAGCTGCCTTATCAGGTGAACAAGGCGCGCCTGATCGAGCATATCGCCGAGCTTGTCCAGGCGAAGAAGATTGAGGGAATCGCCGACATCCGGGACGAAAGCGATCGCGACGGAATGCGCATCGTCATCGAGGTGAAGCGCGACGAAGAGCCGCAGATCATTCTGAACAAGCTCTTCAAACACACTCAAATGCAGGAATCGTTCGGGATGATCTTGCTGGCGATTGTGGGCGGCCAGCCGCGGGAGCTCGGCCTCGTCGATTTGCTGCGCTTGTTCATCGAGCATCGCGTGGAGGTGGTGCGCCGGCGCACGCAGTACGAGCTGCGCAAGGCCGAAGAGCGGGAGCACGTTCTTCTCGGCTTCAAGAAGGCTCTCGAAAACCTGGACGAAGTCATCAAACTCATCCGGCGCAGCAGTTCTCCGAAAGAAGCGAAGGAAGGCTTGATCGAGCGGTGGAAATTCACCGAGCGGCAGGCGCAAGCCATCCTCGACCTGCAGCTCCATCGGCTGACGCAGATGGAGCGGGAGAAAATTCTCGAGGAGTTGAAGGAGCTCCAGAAGAAGATCGCCGAGCTCAAGGAAATCCTCGCGAGCGAAAAGAAATTGCGGCAACTGATCGTGGTCGAGCTTCGTGAAATCGCGAAGCTGTATGGCGACGAGCGGCGCACCCAGATGGTCGAGCGCGTCGAAGAAATCAAGCTCGAAGACTTGATCAAAGACGAAGAGATGGCCATAACCGTGAGCCACGCCGGCTACATCAAGCGCACCTCAGTGGACGTCTACCGGCATCAGTCGCGCGGCGGCAAGGGTCGCATCGGCGCCAAGACCCGCGAAGAGGATTTCGTCGAGCACCTTTTCGTCGCCTCGGCGCACAGCTACATCTTGATCTTCACCTCGAAAGGCCGTGTGTATTGGCTGAAGGTATACGAAATTCCCGAGGCCGCGGCGGCCACGCGCGGGAAAGCCATCGCGAACCTCGTGCGGTTCCAGGAAAACGAAAAATTGACCGCCGTGGTTGCGGCACGCAGCCTCGAAGAAGAGGGCCGCTACGTCTTTCTCGCCACCCGCAGCGGCACCGTGAAGAAGACGGAGCTCGCCGAGTTTTCGAACCCGCGGCCTTCCGGCATCATCGCTATCAACCTGGAAGACAATGACGAGCTGATCGGCGCGAAGTTGACGGATGCAAGGCAGATGATTCTGCTCGCGAGTCACGAAGGCCAAGCCATCCTCTTCCGCGAGACGGAGGTGCGCGCCATGGGACGCCAGGCGGGAGGCGTCATCGGCATGGATCTCGCGAAAGACGATTACGTCGTGAGCATGGAAGCGGTGCAGCCCGATTTTGAAATCATCAAGAAGGAATTCAAGAAGACCACCGAGAATCTGGACGAGCTCGAAAGCGATCAGATTCGCGAATCGCTCACTTCGCTGATGCTCACCGTGTCCGAGAAAGGTTTTGGCAAGCGGACCCCGCTCGCTGAATACCGGGTCACCTCGCGCGGCGGCAAGGGCGTCATCAACCTGAAAACCACGGAACGCAACGGATCGGTGGTCGCGGCCCTGCAGGTGAAAGAGGATTCCGACGTGATGATCATCACCGGGCAAGGCAAGGTGATCCGCGTCCATTCCGCGGAGATCCGCGAAGCGGGCCGCTCCACGCAAGGCGTCCGCCTGCTGCGACTGGAAGAAGGCGACCGCGTTGCCGCTGCCGCCTCCATCCTCGAAGAGGAAGAAGAGGGTGCCGACAAGTAGCTGGTTTCGAATTTAGCTTGCGGGCGGGGCGATGTAGTAGCCCGGGCGGGTGCGGACCTGCACCTTCGGGCGCGACACGTTCACCTTGATTTCGTGATAGCCGGAAGGTTCGTCGCCGGGCGGGCGGTAGCTGAGCGAGTACTGCGTGTGGAGCTCTCCGCCGATCTCATCCAGAGCGCTTTCCACTGAACGATCCTTGAAAGTTTTCACGTGCAGCCCGCCGGTGGCCTTGCTGGCCATGGCGAGCGTGTTCGGACCCACCGCGTTGGCGCCGGTTTTCACGAGCCAGACAATCGCCGACAACAGATCGATGTTGCCCATTTGCTGTTGCTCTGTTGTGGGCGTTTGAGGAACTCCCGGGACCGGCGGCAGCGGGAAGGTTCCCGGCGGCCCGATTTGGGGCGGCTGCGCCTGCGACGGCTTGGCGCGGAGTTCCGCGGCCGTCGTGCTGAGCCCGACCGAATAGATGGCGATATTTGCGAGCTGGGCTTCGCGCAGCACGGAACCCAGTTTCTCCTCGCTTCCCGTATCCACCGCTTCTCCCACGATCACGATAATGCGGCGTTGGCTCGCAGGCTGCTCCCGGAGGAGCGTAATCGCGCGCGCGAGGGCATCGTAGAGTCGCGCCCCGGAAGTGCCTTCGCGCAGATGGTCGATGGTTTTCTGGACCGTGTCCTGGCTCGAGGTGAAGCGCTGTAGGAGCGTAACGCTGTCGTCGTAGCCGATGACGGCGGCATCCGCTGTTTGAGCCATCACGGTCTGGGTGAACACGATCCCCGACTTGCGGACCGCAGGCAGGAGCGCTTCGATGCGCGAGCTCGTCTCGACTACCAAAGCGACGGCAAGCGGATCTCCGCCCAAATCGAAGTGCGTGATTTGCTGCTCCACGCCGTTATCGAAAACGTGGAAATCCTTTTGGGTGAGGTCCAGGACCATTTCGCCCTTGTCGTCGCGTACGGTGACCGGCGTATTCACCAGGTTGGCGCGCACTCGTACTGCCGCGCGCACCTTCTGTGCGGGGCGTGGAGACTCCGGCGGCGCGTCTGGGTTCGGGTGGAGAGGTCCGGCCGGGGCCTGGCCACAGGCAGCCGGCGCCCCGAGCCCCAAGACGGCCGCGAGAAACCATGCGAGTTGGATATTCCGCTTCACCTTAGGAGTCTAACTGATTGGAAGCGATTCCTACAGCAAGCGTTGCCGGGGGACCGCCGGCCGTTGGCGCTCCGGAGACGCTCGGCGGAGCGCGACTGGCGTTCGCGGGAGACGTTCCCTAGAATGGTTCTTTCGTCTTCGGAATCAGGAGCGCCTATGAGTCCGCGGAAATACCTGCGCATGTCCAAACTGGCTTACCGCAACGCTGAGTTCATGGAGAGCCCCACGGCGCGGCCATTGCGTATCCTGGCGGAGTATTTTGACCCGCTCACGAGGCTTCGTCGGGAGGATGTGGGCGATACGATCGTGATCTTCGGCTCGGCGCGCATCTGGCCGCGCGATCGGGCCCTCAAGAGAATCAAGTACCTCGAGCGCGCTGCGAAGCGCCAGCGCACGCCGGAAGTGCGCGACCAGTTGCGCACGGCGCGAGCCAGCCTGGAGATGTCGCGCTATTACGAGGAGGCGCGGGAGCTGGCCCGGCGCATCACCACCTGGGCCATGACGCTGGGCAAACGCCCGCAACGCTTCGTGATCTGCTCGGGCGGTGGACCGGGAATCATGGAGGCCGCCAACCGCGGCGCCGCCGAAGCGGGCGGATCCTCGATCGGCCTGAGCATCGAATTGCCGCACGAGCAGCACCCCAACCACTACATCAGCCCCGAGCTCAATTTCTGCTTCCACTATTTTTTCATGCGCAAGCTCTGGTTTTCCCAACTCGCCAAAGCCTTGATTGTTTTTCCCGGTGGCTTTGGGACGATGGACGAACTCTGGGAGATGCTCACGCTCCTGCAAACCGGCAAGCTCCCTCAGAGACACCTGATCCTCATCTACGGGCGGCGCTATTGGGACAAGGTGCTCAACTGGCGCGAAATGTTGCGGGCGGGCACGATCAGTCAACGCGAGTTCGGACTGCTGCAATTCGCCGATACCGTGGACGAGGCGTTCGACCGGGTCCGTTCCGGCCTCGAGAAATACCACGTCAAGCTGGATTCGGACTGGGCGGGCTAGTACCGTTCCAACTTCTTGAGCCAAATGGCGAGGCAGGTTCGATGGGCCTCGAAGCGTCGGGCTCAGGGGGGGCTTGAAAGCCCTGCTCCACGTGGACCTCATAGCCATCCTGTAATTCTGCAAGCAACCTTCCGTGGGGCCGTGCCATCCCTTCAGAAGACAGCGGGAGCCAACCAGGCCGGGTCCGCCGCTGCCAGGGAGGTATACCCCATGAACGCGAAGATTTGGTTAGCAGGCTTGGCATTAAGCGGCGCGATGCTGTTGGGCGGGGCCACAACGGCCCAAGCTCAGTATTGGGACCGCGGCTGTTCGGCCCGAGTGAACAAGGACCAGCGAGACCTCAACCGGGCTGTCTATAATCACGGCGCTTACAGCCACCAGGCCCGCGACGAACGGAACGAGCTCCAGCGTGCGCGGGCCAATTGCGGCTACGGTTACAACGGCTACGGCTACAACGGCGGTGGACCATACTACAACCAGGGTTATCGCGACGACCGCTGGCGCGACCACGACCGCGATGACCACCGGTACCACGATCGCGACGGGGACAGGCACCGCGATCACGATGGGGATCGGAACCATAACCGTGACGGAGACCATGACCGCCACTGAGCTAGCGAAGCGGTTGGTTTAACGAGCCCGCTTAGCAGAAGTGAGTCAGGACAGAACAGGGCTGGAAAAAAGGGAAACCCGAAATGGGTTTCCCTTTTTTATTAGTTCGAAGCGGGAACGAGGTCCGGGGAAAAGACGGCCTCGAAGCGCCGCTTTTCATCCTGGTCGTACAGCAGTACGACGGGCACAACACGAAGCGAGCGTTTGCAGCCACGGCAGGTGGTCGCTTCACCCTGCAAGTCCTGAATGAATCCGTCGGTGAAATGATACGAAGCGCGCGGGCGACGCGCGGCTTTATTTCCCGCAGTACCGCAATGCGGGCACGTAAATTCCACCCGATCCTCCTGCGGGTCACGGTCGAGGGCAGCTCGGCCGGTGTAACGCACGCCGATTGTTTCTGAAGAAGTTGTTCGAGGCATCATGAGCCTCCTCCCAAGATACTGGAATTAGCAATTCTTCAGATGCATGCGGGTCGCCCTGCGATGCTTGAGAATTGCCAGCACGTAACCCATTACACCTCTTTTATTTAGAGAGGAAACGCCAAGCATCCAAGATGCCCAGAGGGTAAGAATTCGGCCCTCACAAGGGAACACCAGCCCCGAACCGGTGTCCAAAAGGGTTAGAGGATCGCGCGAACTCCAAACTCAGGAAGAAGGGCGGCGCTGCGGAGGCGCGGCCCGCTCTCCAAAGGTTCTTCTGTCTGTCCTCGGTGGCGGCAGAAGAGAGGAGCAGATTCGATGCGCGATTCGCAAGTCCTTCAGAACTGCCTGGTAGAGGGTAATGCGTCGGCCGTGGCGCGTGCTCGCAAGCGGCGTCGCTATGCCTTGTTGGTTTCTGTCTTCCTGGAAGCGGCGGTGATCGCGGCGCTGCTGGTGGCGCCACTCGCATCGCCGGGGAAGCTTCCGGGGCAGTTCGTGATTCTACCGGCGCCGCCGTACCCTGCCCCGAACGGAAAAGCAACTCCGACGCATCGTTCCGGGCGCAGAGAAACAGGACCACATTTGACCATAGTCGATTCGATGATCCACTTCCAACCACCCGTGATTCCGCCGCACGTTGAAGCGCCTGGGACTGAGCCGGATGGTGCCGTCTCCACGGCTGGCAACGGCCCTCCCGGTGGCAACTGGCCGGGCGTGCCTGGCGGAACTGGATCACGCGGCCCCGACGTCGTGCCGGAACCCCCGGCCCCTCGTCCGCACGCCGCAGCTCGCGTTCGCGTGAGCGAGGGCGTACAGGAAGCGCTTTTGGTGCGTCGCGTTCTGCCTGTGTATCCCGAATTGGCGAAGCGAATGCGTCTCGACGGCACGGTAGTCTTGCGCGCCGTGATAGGACGCGATGGCATGGTGCGCTCGGTTGAAGTCGTCACGGGTCACCCCATGCTTGCGAAGGCGGCGCGAGACGCGGTGCTCGAGTGGCGTTACCAGCCGACTTTGTTAAGCGGCGAGCCGGTCGAGGTGGACACTTCCATCACCGTTAATTTCGTGTTGTCGCCATAACGGGCGGGGGCTACAGGAGCGGTTCGCCCGTGTTGCGTCCGACGGCTTCGCGGGCCGCGTCGCGCAGGCGGACGATTTCGGGCCAGGAGTTCCCTTCCGGGCTTTTCGGGGTAAGAAGCGGCCCGAACGTAAGCGTGATGCGTCCGGGCTTGGGCAGATAGGTCTTGTCGCGCAGGATTCTGCGGGCGCCGCACACGCTGACGGGACAGATGGGCCGGTGCGTGTCCACGGCGGTCTTGAAAGCGCCGAGCTGGAACGGGCGGATCCCTTCCGCCGAAGTGAAAGTACCCTCGGGATAAACCACTACAGACTCGCCTCGCCGCAGCGATTGCTCGATTTGCTTCGCTTGCTCGAGGCGCGCTTGGGGATCACTGCGGTTGAAAGTGAAATGGCCGGTGCGCCGGATCATGCTGCCGAAAATGGGCATGGAGGTTGCTTCGCCTTTGGCCACGAAGCGCGCATCGGTCGGCAGGAAAGCCGCCATCACAACCACATCGGCGTAGCTCGAATGGTTGGGGGCGAAGATCCAGGGCCCCGACTCCGAGAGTTGGGACAGTAGTTCGGCGCCTACAACGCGCACCGGCACGCCCGCGCATGCGAGAAGGATCCGCGCGAAGAATTTTATGATGGATGTGGCGCGACGCCGCGGCGCAATCGAAACGCAGAGCCAAAGCAGCGAGATCAAAACAGCGCAAACGCCGAGGGCGTACAGGCCGTAGAGAAATTCGAAGGCGCGGCGAATTTCCCTTCGAGCCACGCTCGCGATTCGCGGCAGTCCTCCGCGCACGGCCAGCTTTCCCATCTGCAACCAGGCGGGCGGCCGGCGCTTGCCGAGCGCCCCCGAAAGATAGAGCCGGCGCGTTTCGCTGCGGCGGAGCTTGCCGCTGGAAGTCTTGGGAATGCTGTGAGTGGGCAGCAACTCGACCACGTCCGGGGGCAGCCCAAGGGATTCCGCAATCTGGCGAGTGATTTCCGCCGCGATGCGCGATCGTTGCGAGGGATCGCGAAGCTCCGCAGCGACGACGAAGCGTTCCGTGCCGGTGCGCTGGTCCGGAATTCCGAAGGCCACAACGCAGCCGGGGCGCACGCCGACGACGCGCGCAGCGACTTCCTCCACTTCGTGCGGGCAGAGATTGCGGCCGGCCTTGATGATGATGTCCTTGGCGCGGCCGGTGATGTAAAGATCGCTTTCCACGCGATAGGCAAGATCGCCCGAATCCACCCAGCCATCCTCGCGCATGATTTCGCGGGTGGCTTCGGGGTTGCGATAGTAGCCGCTGGTAGCGGAAGGGCCGCGAAACCATAGGCGGCCTTCGACTCGCTCGCCGGCTTCGCGGCCTTCCGCATTCGCGATGCGAACCTCGACGCTGGCCAGCGGCCGCCCGACGGAAGCGAAGGCCAGGGCAGTGGAATCGTCGGATGCGGCTGCGACAGCGCGCCCTTCGCGCTCGTACGCATGGCGCTCGATGCGGTCTACTTTCGCGCCGCTGCCCATGGGCGGGGCCGCTACCGCCAAAGTGGCTTCGGCGAGCCCGTAAACCGGCAACAGGATTTCTCGACGGAACCCGTAAGGCGCAAAGCGCTCCGCGAAGCGCTCGAGCGTTTCCGGGCGCACCGCTTCAGCGCCGTTCAACGCGCCGCGCCAGGAGCTGAGATCCAGCCCTTCGATATCGCGATCGGCGATTTTACGCGTGCAAAGTTCGAAGGCGAAATTCGGCGCAGGGCTGAGCGTGCCGCGGTGGTGATGGATGGCCCAGAGCCAGCGCTCCGGCCGGCTGAGAAACGCGAGCGGCGAAAGAACGACGACCGGGAAACCAAAGCAAAGCGGCGCGAGCCAGGCCCCGATCAAGCCCATGTCGTGATAGAGCGGCAACCAGCTCACGGCCACATCGTCAGGCCCGAAACCGACGCCCTCGTTCATTGCGCGGATGTTGGCGAGCAGGTTCGCGTGCGTGAGCACAACGCCCTTCGGATCGCCCGTCGATCCGGAAGTGTACTGGAGAAAAGCGATATCTTCCGCCCGCGCGCGATGCGGAAGCATTTCGGCCGGCCGCGCTTCGGTGGGGGACACTGGAGTGTGGCCCGGGAACTGGGCAAGCTGCGTCGCGGTGACTACTTCGCGCAGCGAGGGAATGCGCGGCTGCAAGATCCGCGCCAGCCCTTCCGCCTGACGGAAAGTGATCAGGAATCGTGCCTCGGCATTCTGCAGGATGGCGGTCTGCCGCGCCGCGTACTCCTCGATGCGGTCGGCGCGGAAAGGCGGATAAATCGGGACGGGGATGCCGCCTGCCAGGAGCACTCCGAAGAAGCTGAAGAAGAAGTCCGCACAAGTGGGCAGCATGATGGCCACGGTGCCGCCCGGCTCGAGACCTTTGCTTGCCAGCGCCACGCCGACCGCGCGCGCCCGTTCGAGCAGCTCTCCGCAAGTGATGGTGCGCGTCTGGCCGTCCTCTTCGCAGAGAAAAATGTGCGGCCGGCCCGGATCGGTGCGGGCGCGATAGCGAAGAACGTCCGTCAAGGTTTCCGCCGCCTCGAGTCCGCGTGCCGTTTCGGGTCGGGCCGCAGGCTGGGTGGCGATGGCTGCCGGGCGGTAGCGCGCTGCCGCGCTCGAACCAGCGCTGGCTGCGGACTCCGGCTCGATTTGCAGAATCGCGGCGATCAGATCGTTCACCGTATCGGCTTCGGCAACCACCTGGTCGGGAAGGTGGACGCCACAGGCGTTGCCCAAGCGCAGCATCAGCTCGACGCGTTCGAGGCTGCCCAGGCCCAAGTCGCGCTCGAGATGCGCTGCCCCTCCGCGGCGCGCCAACTCTTCGATAGCGCCCTGGCTGCCCAGTTCCGCGAGCAGTTGACGGATGGTTTCGAGGGTTCGTCCCTGAATGTCGAGCCGGTCGAGTTGTGCGCTGGGGCTGGCCACGGCGGAATCGGCGCCGCGCTCCGTTGCGGGCGGCTGCGTCGCTGGCCCCGAGGCTATCATGCGGCGTTCGAACGGTTCAACCGGTTTGGCAGCGCAGGGGGTTGCGCTCACCGCTCGCCCATGCAGAGGTTTTCGCCTTTTATTCACGTTTCGCTTTTTCTTCAGAAAAGTGCAGTTTTGTTGCGAATAGAAAATGCGATGTTGTTGGTTTTGGGAGAGTTGCAGCGTTACGACTCTCGTTGGTGTTGCGATTAGAAATGGCGCTATCTCCAGTCCTGACAGCGCCGAAGAAAATCGCTTTTGGGGCCGTAGGAGAGTTGCTTTTCCTGCCTTCGGGGACCCTCGGAGGTTTGTTTTTGTTGAGAGTACGCAGGGGCCAGGTGGGGCCGTGCTCTCTGCCCGCAGGCGGGAGCCTGCGGGCTGGGGGGATAGTTTGAACGTCGCGATCGCTGCGCTCCCTCCTAAGCTCAGGGCAAGCCCGCCAGCGATCGGGGCGGCAGGCTCCGGGGGCCTTTTGCGGGGGGAATGGACCCGTTTGGACCGCGCTCGGGGTAAAGCGCCATGGTGCTGGTCTTTCGGCTTGGCTCCCCGAGGCTCCGCTCGGGGCAGGCCCCTGGGGTACGGTCGGGGGTAACAGGACAAGCCCTTCGGTGGAGTTCACCCTGTTTGTCCAGGAGAGTGAAGCCCAAGAGCGTCCCTTGCGCTTGTGGCGGATTTCTACCCATAATTCTACGTTACTAGAAAGTTAGCAAATTGCAAGTGGTTGCGCCTGTAAACTTTTTTTGGGGACGGATTGGGTTCAAAATGAAGAGTTGGTGCCGTGCTATCATTTCCGTCTGTGACGAAACCGATTCCTCAAGATTGATTCGAAGTGGGTCTCGTGAGCCCGAAATGAATAAGGCGCTGGGAGAGGTCAGCGCCTTATCTTCTTTCGTGTTGTAGCAAGTCAGCCAACCATCACTTCTTACTTCTTAGGGTTGTGACCGCTCTTGTTGTGGGCGCGTTCTGAGATTCGGTATCCCATCCCAGCTCTGGGTGTCGGTGGAAGAACCTCACCCCGGGCGACAGTCCGCTCTTTGCCTGTGTGTCCGCCTCTAGGCCCGATCAGTTCGTAAAGCCCCGAGACGGGGGCTTCCTCTCCGGGTTTTAGTTCGCGTTTCATTTAATCACCCCCTTCGCGATTTGGATTTCAACGCCACTCAGTTTCACCGAGCGAGTTCGCCAGAACTTCTTCTCTCTCCGGAAATGGCACACGAGCGTCCCCCCGCTCAAAAGTTCGCCTACGTCTGGGTTCTAACTCGTGCGGCAGAACGCAGGGTCAAGTTCTCAGCCTTGAATCGGCTAAGAACAACCTGAGCCATCTCGTCGTACACCGGCGCATTGCCTTCGGGGTCGGAGATGGTGATGATGAGTGAGAACGGCTGAGGCTTGAAAGCTTCTTGGTTTTCAATGCTGTGTCGAGTCAGAAGGCGAACCATGAGACGCCATCGTCGGCCCTTTTCGCCACTTGGCCCAAGGTTCCCATAATACGTTCGCACTGGTGCCCACTTGCGGAGTTCCCTGACCTGATAGGACTCGTAGAGGACCCCCGGATTCTTATGCTCCGGGGGAACCAAGCCATGAAACTTCTCAGTTACTTCGCCGGTTTCGCGGTTGGCCCGCTCCTTGTAGACTCCGAAATGTGCGTCGATGTGGGTTTCGCAATACTCGGTACCCCAACGTGCTCCCCGAGCGGGTGCGAAGGCAACGGTCATCCAGATTTCGCCGAAGTAAGTCCGTCGCGCTGCAGCGAGCGCGGGAACGGGAAATCGTCCCATTCAAGATAGTAGCCCGGGCGCAAAGTATCTTCGAAGACCAACGTAGATGAGGATGGAGTGCATTCTATGCAGTAGGGCGGTGGGATTGGTCGTCCGAATCCAAGGAAATTTTCCTCGCCGTCGGGCACACGTGCATCTGTTCGTGGGTCGCGCGCGTGGTGCGTCAACAGTGCGCGCGCAAGTACTGGAGAAGGCGTGGGAATGATCTGATGGTACACCTGTGCTAACGCCGCCGAAACAAGCGGGGTTGCAAAGCTGGTGCCAAGGTCTTCAGCAGACGAGAAACCGTTTGTTGATCGGACGCCTGCGAGATGGCCGAGATCGGTTGTGCATGTTCCGCCGTAGTGAACGAGATCAGGTTTGATGATGTAGTTCGGTCCAGCTCCATGCCGAGAGAACGCGGACGGGTGATGCTGTCGGGGTCCGTTGGCACGATAGTCCACGTGTGAAATCGAACCCACTGTTATGCCCAGAACGCTATCTCCAGGGCTGGTAATTCGCCCAACTTCAAGCTGGTTTCTGGTTCGCGGGTAATCCAGGAGCGGTGGCGAGTCGTAGTTGCCGGCACTAATAACGAAGGAAACTTGATATTTTTCTTGAAGGTTGTCCAGCTGCTCGGCAAGTGGCGAGAACTCATCGAGTGAGCAAATCTCGTCCGTGCCCAGAGACAAGTTCCATACCTTGAAACGGTTAGCGTGCTGCTTCAGGGCAGTCTCGAGCGTCTGCAGGAATTCAGACTCCATAAGATGGTCCGTGTCGCCGCGTGCTGGATCGACGTTGGGGATTACTTGGAGGTCGTAAACCCCACACGGCAGCGCGCTGACGTGAACAAGTTGAGGGTTAAGCTGAGAGCCCCAACAAACGAGGCCCGCCACAAACGTACCGTGATCGGTGTTTCTGTATTGTGGTGACACAGATGATTCTCTTCCGACGACCCAAGTTTCTAGCACAGGATTCTGGTTCGAAAGCCACGCCTACATCGGGAAACACGGGGAGTGAGTGTAATATCGCCGGCGCGCGGCAAGTATCTGGAAGTGGCTGCAAGTTAAACATCTTAGGTTTGAGGATCGAATCACCGGCATTTGCGAAATAGATCGTACGCCGATCGTTCTGGATAGGGCTTCAATGTCGTCCACAGCTGCGCACTCGACGGCGTAAACGTAGCTTCTCGGGTTGTAGCCGGTTTGGTTGACTTCCATCTGGCGCGCTTCGCATGTCGCAAGGAAGTCACCTATCGCCTTTCTCTGGTCCTCATCGCCACCGAGGTCAAAAAGGCGGACGCGGGTAACAAATCCCCTCTTTCCGCGAGGGGATCGCCTCAGAATTTCAAGCGGTGCTTGCCCGCGGCGACGAAACACGGGTGTGACTGGCTCTATAACCTCGATTGTTGATAGCTCTTTGACAGCAAGGCTTGAGGAGTTGTGTTCAATTTCGTGTGCGAGCTTTTCAAGACCTGCAGTGGAGGCTTTAACGAATATTTCGCCCAGGCGGCCTGCTCCGATGATGGGACAGGAATCAGGCGAGAATAAGCGCTCGGGCCTATGACTCTTCGCTGAGGCTTCAGTAAGCAGCTTTACTCGCATTGGCGCAGTACCTGTGCGGGATGCGTGGGACGCAACGGCTTGGCGGACTGCGTTGACCTGTGTGGCTAGACGGCGTCGGTAAGCCGCGTCGACGGGGCGAAATGGAGTGGGAGGTCCACCGCCGACGCGTGCCAAGCGCTCGCTGCCTTGGTTTGGAAGAATCAGCTTTATAGGCAGCAGTCCGCTCTGTTCGCGTGGCCCGCCATTCTTCTCTTCAGGCATGGGCCAACATCTCTTTCTTTACCCAGCGGTGTGCAGTTGCTTTTGAAATTCCAAGTAATTGTGCAAGTGCACTGTGGCTATAGAGCTTGGAGTCGCGCCGTCTGAGGGTTTCTGCAATCTTGGGTGGAGAATCATCCTTAAGACCTGAGACAAAGCGTCGCTGCCCTCCTTCTCCGGTCGTCAGGTTTCGAAGCGCCTCAAAAGCATCTTTTAATTGCGGCGTTTCATGGGTGGTGATATTGCGACGCTGGAGGCGAAGACAAACCTCATTGACGTCAGCTCCGGAAAAGCCCTCGGACAAATCAACGAGGAGTTCCGTCTCTTCTTGAGTGAAATCAATTGTTCTCAGGAACTGGGACCATAAAGTAAGTCGCTGTTCAGCGGTCGGATAGCCAAGCTCGATGCGATAGCTGAACCGGCGCCAAACAGCAGCGTCGAGAAGTTCCTCGTGATTAGTTGCCGCAAGGACGATCGATTGGGCTCCGAGAAAATCTAGGTTCTGAATGAAGCTGCTCACAACGCGCTTTAGTTCTCCTAGTTCTTGGTTGTCGCCACGAAGTTTTGCGATCGCATCGAACTCATCTAAGAAGAGGACGCACGGCGTGCGAGACGCGAAATCGAAGAGGGCGCGAATATTCTTCGCAGTGCTTCCGAGATACGAGGAAATGACGCCATCAAGACGCGCAACACAGAGGTCAAGGCCAAGCTCGCTGGCGATGTGACGGGCAAGGCGACTTTTTCCGCAGCCAGGGGGACCAAAGAGAAGAAGGCTCAGGGAGGTAGTGATACCCTGCGCCTCCAGCTGTGCATGGCTCTTGGCCACACTTAGGAATTCATTGACGACTTGCCACTGCGCCGATGGAAGAACGATTCGTGGCTCTGCCATATGTGAAACCTTTGAGACCTCTATCAAAGGGAACCGGCTATCTGAATCAACAGGGACGGCACGCGTCGCGGTAATTCCTGCCGGACGGAGTTGATGGTCACTTTCGCTTAGGAGTTTTCTGAGACGCTCGGCGGAGTTAAGGTCACCCGACTTTTCCAGCTTTTCTGCCAGGAAAGCCGTATAGCTCCGCACCTTTTGTGTGTCGAGACGAAGAGCTCCACTAACGATACGAAATACCTCATTCATGAAACGAATATCGTTAGACATGAGACGAAGCATACTCTGTGAGAGACGATATGTCAAGCCCTGTCTAGGTCGGGATCGCTGGTCCCTGCTTGCGCGAATCCCTACCGGGACGGCCCAACGCAATGGAATCCTTTCAGATTGGGCGTTCGAGACTTGAGGCTTCACGGCAATCCAGCCGGAACACAGCTCAACTCGCGGCGGTTCCTATCGCCCCGGCCGCGGGGGCTTGGTCGATCGGCTGGCGGGCACGTGCCGCTGAGCGCCGCTGCGGCCCGGGATTCCGCAGGAAGATGCTCGGGTGGACTCGTGGAGCGTAACATGCTTATTCGATCCCGCGCTACAAGCGTGGAGGGCGCGCCTCAATACTTCAGTGTGCTTCATTTCGGTACAACACTCGCAATCATCGGCGTGGTCCTTCTCATCGTTATTTCCGGTCTGTTCTACATTGCCGGGAAGGGCGGTGGTCAAGGAGTCTTGCTTGGCATTCAGGTAGGGTTCTGGACAGGGCTGTGCTCAATATGTGCTTTCGTCGCGCCGCCTAAGAAAAGCAGATCCCTCACCCCCGTTCGCAAACAACGCGACCGGGTTCGGGATGACACCAAGGCCTGTAAAACGGATTCCACAAGCGCCAAAATGGGGTCCGACTCATTTCAATATGGCAGAAGACCGGACTTTTCTACTTTGCGTTGACACGGCGCGATACGACCAATTTGCACACTCTCGGGATCGGGTGTACATTGTCGGTCCCTGCAAAGTCAAAAAGGAAATTCCGGCTTCATCCCTCTTCTGCCAAGCTGTGAGAGATGGCGGTTAGGCATGCGCGAAACCAAAATGCATAAGCAGGCTCGGTCAAAAACGAGGCGCCGCACGGTTCCTGGCGGGATCGCCGCTTCCGCGAAGAGCAAGCCGGCCGATTCTGCGGCGGCAAGAGTCCTCCGGTGGGGGCCATGCGCCCTGGCATTGCTGATCTTTGCACCCGCTCTGAAGTTCGATTTCATCTACGATGACCACGCGCAGATTACAGCCAACCCCCAGGTGCAGTCCTGGGCGTTTCTGCCGCGGCTCTTGACGACTCACCTGTGGAGCCAAAGGGGCGCCGAGAATGTCGGTTATTATTATCGCCCGCTGTTCTCACTATGGCTTTTGATTCTGCACACCCTTGGCGGCTTGTGCCCTTGGTTCTGGCACCTGGGGAGCGTCGTTTTGCACGCGCTCGCCACCTACTTCGTTTTTCGATCTTGTTTGGACCTGATTGACAGCCTGGCGGCGGCTGGTTTCTCAGCCTTCTTGTTCGCGGTCCACCCCGTTCACATCGAGTCCGTCAGCTGGGTTTCCGCCTCCGACGAGATTCTCTGTACGATTTTCGTTCTTGCATCTCTCCTACTGTTCCGGCGTGGCCTCCGTATCGAGCCGGGGGCAACGTTCACAAGCTGGCTGAGCGTGGTTCTCTGGGGCGGCGCACTCTTTTCCAAGGAAACGGCCGTCGCCGTTCTGCCGCTGTTTTTCTTTTTGGCTTACAAGAGCGGGGACAAGCCGGTGGCCTCGGGAGCGCCGCTACGACGAGCCGTACGCCTCGGCGCGCCTTTTTTGACTGCTGCTCTGGTATATCTCGCGGCCCGCTCCGCGATTCTCCACCGCTCCGGTTTGGAGGCGGGCCAACAAAGCTGGCAAGAGGTTCTTTATACGAGTCCTTCGGTCTTCGTTTTCTACATCGGCAAGCTCTTGTGGCCGGTTCGCCTGAGCGGCTTCTATCCAACTCCGTTGCTTTCTTCGCCGACGGCTCGCACGTGGTTCGCGGCGGCCCTTATCCTTGGCGGCTGCGCGGTGCTTGCATGGTTTGCGATGAAGCGCTCGGACGCCACTGGTGAGGGTTTGGCCATGGGTTTGGCCGCCGGACTCTTGGTGCTTCCCATACTCCCCGCCCTTGTGGGAATGCGATTGTTCCGGCCGGGGGATTTGGTTCACGATCGGTATCTCTACTTGCCTTCCGTCGGACTGTGTCTTCTTGCGGGCGTGCTTGCGAAGCGTTTGTGGCGCGAAGCGAAGACAACGAAAATCGTTGCCGGAGTGACGGGTTTGTGCCTCCTCGTGTGCTTCGCGTGGTTAAACCTCACACAACAGGGTTTTTACAAGAATGACGAGCTCTTCTATCGCCGGGCGATCGAAGTGGATCCGAACAACGTCCTGGCCATCGACTACCTTGGGAACTGGTACTTTGTTGAAAAGCAGATGGGGCGTGCCCTGGAGCAGTTCGCCCTCGCTCACAAACTCAAACCGGATGATTCCAGCGCGACCTTCTTTCTGGCCACGGGACTCTTTGTGGATAATCAGTACTCCGCTGCGGAACCGTACTTGAAGGAACTGGCGGATGCGCCACGACTCTGGCCGGGGCAGAGGCCAATCGTTTTGCTGTGTCTGGGTAAAGCTGAGACCCGATTGGGTCATTTGTCCCACGCCGAGGAAGTTCTGGTGGAGCTGAGGAGAGAGGACGACGCGAAACCAGGTCTCCACGAGGCGCTTGGCAACCTCTATCAAACGGAAGGAAGAATTCCAGAAGCGCAAGCCGAATACGCGCGAGAATTTCAGGTGTCGAGGGATCCCGCGGCGCGACAGAAAGCGCTCGATCTCGCGCGTCTCCTACGTTCTCGCCCTGCTAGTTCGCCGCCGATTGCTCGCGTGCCCCGAGACTAGAAGCTATGAAGCCATGATTAGAAAGCATGGCCCCCACTAAATGGCCGGTTGAGCTTGATTCGATGGCATTTTGGACTCTAGGACGGCACGGCCAAGCTCGACTACCGCGTGCGCATCAAGTATTAGCTAAGGGCGTAGCTCAGCAGCAAGCGCGAAGGCTTGCTCCGAGAGAACCCATGGTCGGAACCCAAAGCCTTTTCCATATTCAGGCGAAACTACCACGATGAGTGCTTTCTCCACGCAAGGAACGCGGAGATCATGGCCTAAAGGGCGACTCCTTGCCGACCGTCCCGCCTGGTGCGCCCTGCTGTTGGTGACGGCGGCCGCGACCGCGGTGATAGCGCCAATGCTATTCTTGGGCAACGCGTCAGGTCACGATTTCAGATTTCACGTCGATTCGTGGATGGACGTAACCCACCAGTGGCATGAAGGCGTGATCTATCCGCGGTGGGCCGCTTGGGCGAACTACGGTTTCGGCGAGCCTCGATTCATCTTCTACCCACCCATTTCGTGGCTGCTCGGAGCCCTGCTCGGCACAGTACTTCCATGGAGGATGGCTCCGGGCGCAGTGATCTGGCGATCGCTCGTCGGCGCTGGAGTTTCGATGTTCGCGCTCTCCCGCGAATGGCTTTCCCCAGCGGCGGCAATTGCGGCAGCGGTCTTCTACGCTGTAAACCCGTACCATCTTGTGATCGTCTATTACCGAAGTGACTTCGCTGAACTGTTCGCAAGCGCCGTGTTTCCTCTAATCGTGCTTTTTGCACTTCGGATCGGTCGAAACGGGTGGAAAGGGGCGGTGCCGCTTGCGCTGGCATTCGCTGCGGTGTGGCTCTCGAATGCGCCGGTGGCAGTTATTGCCACATACTCGCTAGCGCTGCTCCTGGTCATGGAGAGCATCTTGTACAAATCGCTGCGACCGGCTCTTCACGGTGGTGTCTCGATGGCAGGGGGATTCGGCCTCGCGGCGTTCTACATCGTTCCGGCCGCCTGGGAACAAAAATGGGTAAACATTGCTCACTTGATTTCCAGGAACCTGAGCGCAGAGGAAAATTTTCTCTTCACTCGCGCGAATGACCCTTTGTTCGTCCTATTCAACCGGAAGGTCTCGGGCGTAGCGTTGGGAGTCATCCTCGTCGCGGCCGTCGCGGCGGTCGTGGCATATCGCCAGAGACATCGTATGTGTGCTGCCTGGTGGGGGACCATGGGACTTGCGGCAGCGTCTGTGGCACTGATGTCCCCTGCAAGCGGCCTGGCGTGGAGGTATTTGCCGAAGATGCGCTTCATTCAATTCCCGTGGCGGTGGCTGGTTCCATTGGATGTAGCGTGCTGGTTCCTCTTCGCTGCCGCCACTGCAGGAAGCCGCAAGAGATGGGCGTGGTGGATCGTGATGTCAACGGCTTTGGCTCTTCTGGGCGCGGCCATAGTGCGCGACGCCCAGTGGACCACGGAATCTGTTACGGTTGCCCTTGAAGCGATCAGCTCAGACCGAGGTTACCAAGGCATGGACGAATACGCGCCGCTTGGATGCAATCGCTACCATTTGCTTCCAGATGTCCCCAGAATCGCCAGGCCTCAGGGCGCGCGAGTAGACATTCAATTGTGGTCGCCTGAAGAAAAGATCTTCATCGTTGATTCCGCGCACTCTGCGAGCGTGGCTCTCGGGCTAGTAAATTACCCGGCTTGGAAGGTCGATGAGAATGGCGAAAACATAGAAGCTATTTCGACGCCGGGCACGGCACAGATGTTAGTGCCGGTGCCAGCCGGGTCAAACCAGGTGCAAGTACGGTTCACGCGCACCCCGGACCAGATCGCGGGCGACATCATCTCAACTGCCACCGTAACAATGCTCGCAGGCTTTACGCTGTTTGTGCGACGGCGGAAGCCATCGCGGAGCTAATCCATTGAAAAGGGCGTGGAAGGCGCCTACCCAAAAGTGATTGTGCCTATCCTTATCGCAGCGACACTGGCTTTAATGGCGGTTGCGGACCTTCTCATCGTTATTTCCGGTCTGTTCTATATTGCCGGAAAGGGCGGTGGTCGAGTAGCCCTACTTGGGATTCAGGTAGGGTTCTGGACAGGCCTGTGCTTAACATGCGCTTTCCTCGCCCTTCGCATCTACGCGATTCGCTCCGAGGGAGAAATCATTTACTTTACGTGGATGATCGTCTGTTTTGTAGCGTCTCTCTTCTTGATTGGGGTAAGCGGACTCGTTGCTCTCCCCACTCCGTGGCGTTTTCTTGCGCCTTTTGCCTGCGTTGTAGGGGCTTTAGTCTTGTTGGAGTGGCTGGTCAAATTTAGGCCTCTTATGAAATGAAGATGTAGACGCAATACGTGCGGCTCATTCTGGGCCGCCTGAGAAAAGCAGATCCCTCACCCCCGTTCGCAAACAACGCGACCGGGTTCGGGATGACACCAAGGCCTAATCGTCTGTTTTGTAGGTTCTCTATTCTTGACTGAGGCTGAGTCTGTGTCGCCAGCTTCGCAGGCTCTGCCGACCGGGGGTTGCCTAACCCCACGCTTCGTTACACTCCGCGCGGGGCTAACACTCTGCCGCCCTTCGGGCTTTGATTCCGTTGAGAATGACACTAACGAAAGCATGACAGCGACTGCGGGTGGAAACCGGGGCTAAAGCCCATTAAGATCGAGCTCTCTTGCGCTGGACTAAAGTCCAGCTCCCCCCTGCTGAAGCAGGGGGCTCCCACCGGCAGGAGGCTCCCGGGAAACAACCCCGGAGCGCGATTGCCGGCTCAAGACTTTACCCGACTCAGGTGTAACGGATGTCCTGACACTTAGGCTTAGGTGTCATCTCGGATTTCATCCGTGCGCGAGAAAGCCTTCACCTCGCGATCAAATCGGGACTGGTCGACAAGGTAAGGAGAAAAGGTGATCGGAGATTCGAACTTGCCATAAACAATCGTGGAGCCATCATTTCGGTCGTGGATGACAGAGGCAAAATTGCTCCAGGGAATGCGCTTTTCTGGGCGCCACCAATAGCGCTGTCTGATGCCAGAGGAGTCGATGGCGACTCGACCTGGTAGCGCCAACAGAATCGCCACGGGAAGCGCACCGACGATAGATACAGGAATCGACTTGAGGTACCAAGGATCCCCTGGACTGGTTCTGCTGCTGATCGAAACGAAGAGAAGCAACCCACATCCAGCAAGAATGAACAGCACGGCGGCTCTCATCTGCCAGCAGAGTGGAAAGAGTATTTCAGAGCCATTCTGAACAGCGCTCTGACGACGTGCCGAGCGTTTCACAAGGGAAAAGAACCAGTGATCCAGTGTTTGCATCCGATCAGATCGGAACTTTCGGCCCCCCGACCGGGTTGGAGTCTCGCACAGGAGCTCCCACGGAACAACCGCGAAGCGCGATTGCATTTTATTCTGGAGGCTGCTAAAGTGCAACCTGGAGGTTGCGCATGAACACAGACCGCATCGAGAAAAGGATTCTTCTGCGCGCGCCGCGGAAACGAGTGTGGCGCGCGCTGGCCGACTCGACAGAGTTTGGGAGCTGGTTCGGCATGAAGTTCGATGGCCCGTTCGTGCCGGGAGCGAGCGTGCGCGGAGCGATCGTACCCACGACGGTCGATGCCGAGGTCGCCAAAGCCCAGAAGGAATACGAAGGCCTGCCGGTCGAGATCACCATCGAGCAGATGGAACCCGAGCGGCTGTTCTCCTTTCGGTGGCATCCCTTCGCCATTGAGCGCGGCGTCGACTATTCCAACGAGCCGACGACGCTCGTCGTCTTTACTCTGGAGGAAGTGGCGGACGGCGTCATGCTGACCGTCACCGAGTCCGGCTTCGATCGAATCCCGCTGGCGCGCCGGGCGAAGGCGTTCACGGCAAACGAACAAGGTTGGGGCATGGTAGTGAAGCTGATCGAGAAGTACCTCGTCCATGCGCAGTAGTTCGAGAGCCATGGCCGAGCCGAAGCGTTCTGCGCCGATTTTCGCAGCCCTGGGCGATGAGACCCGCTTACGGCTTGTCTCCCGGCTCTGCGATGACGGACCGATGTCCATCACCAGGCTCACCGCGGGCACCCACGTCACGCGCCAAGCGATCACCAAACACCTGCACGTGATGGAGGAAGTGGGCTTGGTGCGCAGCGTTCGGCACGGGCGCGAGAGGGTTTGGCGATTGGACCAGCGGCGCCTTGAAGACGCGCGACACTACCTTGCGCTGATTTCAAAGCAGTGGGACGACGCGCTTGGCCGGCTGCGCAAATTCGTCGAGGCTTAAAAGGGGAAAAGCAGATCCCTCACCCCCGTTCGCAAACAACGCGACCGGGTTCGGGATGACACCAAGGCCTGTCACACCGACTAATGAAAACCGGGGCTAAAGCCCATTTTAAGATCGAGCTCTCCTTCCGCTGGACTAAGGTCCAGCTCCCCCCTGCTGAAGCAGGGGGCTCCCACCGTTAGACGCCAATTCTGGTAGCGCGTGCCTCACTCAAGAGGGCTTTCTTCGCATCCTGGAAATCGTCAATTCCGGTTGACAAGCCACACTTGACGTATATACTCGCGCGCACGTTCGCAGACCAGGCATCGGGATTCCATGAATTCAAATAGGAGAGAAAACATGATGAAGAAACTCGGAGGAGCAGTTTTGTTGGTCTCTGCATGTGTCGGGCTGGCCTTCGCCCAAGCACAGAAGGCGCCGGCCAAAGGGCCGAGCGTGGCGGAAGGTGTGAAGCAACTTGAACACGACTGGTCTGATGCAATGAAAGCCGGTGATACCGACAAACTCGGTCAGATCCTTGCCGACGATTGGGTGGGCCTCGGCTACGATGGCAGCAAGGAAACGAAGCAGAGTTATCTGGCGGCGTTGAAATCCGGCAAGTCAAAGCTTGAGTCCTTCGAGTTTGGGCCCATGGAGGTGAAGGTGATGGGAAGCGTTGCCGTGGTCCAGGGCAGCGACACCGAAAAGAGCACCACCAACGGAAAAGACTCCAGCGGCAAATTCGCCTGGATGGATGTGTTCGCGAAGCGCGACGGCAAGTGGGTGGCCGTCCGCTCCCAAACCGCCATGGTGAAGTAAGTTCCAGCGCTAGAAATACGTGCGGTTCATTCTGGGCCGCCTGAGAAAAGCAGATCCCTCACCCCCGTTCGCAAAGAACGCGACCGGGTTCGGGATGACACCAAGGCCCGTAAAACAGATTCCTCAAGCGCCAAAAAGGGGCGGTTCGGAGTGTCCCCGGCTGCACATTCTCGTCCCGGGGGGAGATTCGTTGCACGATTTGCCTGCATTCGGGCGCTGTCGTAAGATGCACACCTAGTGCCGGATACTTCCTCCATCGTCGGGCGCACCATCGCCCACTACAGCGTGCTCGAAAGACTGGGCGGCGGCGGCATGGGCGTGGTCTACAAAGCCAAGGACACGCGCCTCGGCCGGAGTGTTGCGCTGAAATTCCTCCCCGACGACATTTCACAGGACGCTCAGGCGATCGAGCGATTCCGCCGTGAAGCGCGCGCTGCATCCGCGCTCAATCATCCGAACATCTGCACGATTCACGATATCGGCGAGTTCGAAGGCCGTCCGTTTATCGCCATGGAGCTGCTCGAGGGCCAGACGCTGAAGCACCGAATCGGCGGAAAGCCGATCGAGACCTCCGAGCTTCTGGAAATCGGCATTCAAATCGCCGACGGGCTCGATGCGGCGCACTCGAAGGGAATCGTGCACCGCGACATCAAGCCCGCGAATATCTTTCTCGTAGAGCGCGGGCAGGCGAAAATTCTGGATTTTGGTTTGGCGAAGCTAGCGCCCACGCGGCAACATGCCGCCGAATCGGTGGGCGCCATATCGATGCGCACGCAGACGCATGTGGTCAATGAAGAGCAACTGACGAGCCCGGGCAGCTCGATCGGCACGGTGGCGTACATGTCGCCGGAGCAGGCGCGAGGCGAAGAGCTGGACGCGCGCTCGGATCTGTTTTCGCTCGGTGTAGTGCTCTACGAGATGGCTACCGGGTCGGTACCGTTCTCCGGGGCAACCTCGGCGCTCATTTTCGACGGAATCCTGCATTCGACGCCCGCACCCGCGAAGGAGCTAAATCCGCGCCTGCCCGTGGCGATGGAAAACATTCTCGGCAAGGCGCTCGAGAAGGACCGCGACCTGCGGTGCCAGACGGCTGCCGAACTCCGCGCCGACTTGAAGCGACTCAAGCGGGACATCGAATCGAGCCGCCGACCCGCGGTTGAGAAGAGCGTTTCGGGTTCCGGGGCGCACGCGACCGCAGCCAAGGAAAAATCAGTCGCGGTGCTCTACTTCGAGAACCAGAGCGGCGCGAAAGAGGACGAATACTTCCGCGACGGGATTACGGAAGACATTGTCACGGAACTCTCGAAGATCGCGCAGTTGGAAATCTTTCCCCGCTCGGAGATGCTCGCCTTCCGCGACAAGCCGGTTACGGCGCTACAGGTGGGACAACAACTCGGCGCCGCCTACGTACTCGAAGGCTCGATTCGCCGCGCCGGCAGCCGCCTGCGGGTCACGACGCAACTGATCGAAACTTCGACGCGGCATTCTATTTGGGCCGAGCGCTACGACCGCCAGATGGATGACGTTTTTGCCATTCAGGAGGAAATCGCGCGGAGCATCGCCCAGGCCCTGCGCATCACGCTGACGCCGCAAGAAGAAAAAACCATCGCGCGCAGGCCGACGGAAAACCCGCAGGCGTACGATTTTTACCTGCGCGGAAGGAGCTACACGCGGCGCGAGAACATGGACTACGCCCTGCAGATGTTCGAACAGGCCATCCAGCTTGACCCGAATTTCGCTTTGGCGCACGCCGGGATTGCGCACCTGTGCGGACTGATCTTCGAGATCCGCGAGCAGAGTCCCAAGTGGATCGAACGGGGACTCGCCGCCTGCGACCGAGCCATGGCGCTCGCGCCTGATCTGCCTGAAGTTCTGGTGGCGCGCGCCCGGCTCTTCTATGCCCAGAAGAAATACGACGAAGCCGCGCTGCTGGCCCAGCGCGCCATCGAACGCAAGCCCGATTGTGAAGGATCCTGGAACATCCTCGGGCGCGCATATTTTTCCTCCGGCCGGTACGAGGAGGCCACCGCTCTGGCCGAGCAGGCGATTGAATCCAACGGGGACGACTATAATACTTATATTCCCTATAGCAACGCACTGGAACGGCTGGGACGGAAAAAAGAATCGGAGCACATCCGGGAGCGCATGATCAAAGTCCTCCGCCAACAATTGGAGCTGGTGCCGGAAGACGTGCGGGCCCGTATCTTGCTAGCTACAAGCCTCGCCTACTCCAAACAAGACGCGGACGAGAGCATCCGGCACCTGCAGACCGCCGTCGCCCTCCGTCCCAACGACGGCAACACCCTTTACAATGCCGCCTGCACCTACGGCGTCCTCGGGAGAAAAGCTGAGGCGCTCGAGACGCTCAAGAAGGCGATTGGGGCCGGATACGGCAACCTCAGTTGGGCGGTCAATGATTCCGATCTCAATTGCCTGCACGACGACCCTGAATTCCGGAAGCTTGTGGGCAGCAGCGAAGGCGCCGCGTCGTAAGAAGCATCGCACTTTTGGTTCTCGCACCGGTTAACCTTGATGCGCGCGAGACTTCTCGGCTAACAATTCAGCCTTCTTAATCAGGTTTGCTAATTTCGCATCGAGCGAGCGCGCCACGATGGTGACCTGTGGATTTTGGAACTGACCAAAGAGCGAAGATGGCTGATCAAATTCAACCCGCGTAGACCGGTCGTCGGCTTCATAGACGAATACTCTCAGAGGCGCGTAGAGTCCCGCTCGAATGTCATGGCGCGTCATGGTGATGGCGATCAGCGGGTTTCCCAGAACGTACTGTTTCGCCTTTCTTGGAGCGCCGACAACGTTTAGAAGTCTTCCATGTTCCTGAACGTTGAAGAGCATGAGACCTTCTTCTCCGGCCGATTCCTTAAGGCGTTTCTCTACCGCAACAGGATCCGTTTCGAGATCCTTAAAGACGGAGGGGTCAAGCCGACCGAGGGATTGCTCGAATTCCTGTGTGAAACTCTCAAAGTCAGCATTTACTTCCAGGGACACGTGGCGCACTTCGATTGTCCGTTCCATTTCGGGCTCCTTCTGTTTTGCTCAAACATCTGCATGGATTCTGTCGTGGCGGCCCTTCTATTTTGAGGCAGTCAAAGCCGCAGAGAGAGTGTGCGTTCGCCGTGCCTCGTAAGCTTTGAGGTGTGTGTAGGCAATCCTCAGAAGCGAAAGATCGCTTGGAGACGAGCCGTCCCGGGTCCCGCGCAGGATCAGGTCGCCGATGATGTGGTCCGCCTCAATCGGGGCATTGCGTTCAATGTCCCGGAGCATCGATGCGGTGAGGGTTGAGCCGGTGGCGGTGAGCGCGTCGCGAGCACGCTTCAAGGACGCTTCG
Source organism: uncultured Acidobacteriota bacterium (assembly GCA_963781005.1). Taxonomy (GTDB): domain Bacteria; phylum Acidobacteriota; class Terriglobia; order Acidiferrales; family UBA7541; genus CAWADX01. Next base: position 1,530,262 of record CAWADX010000001.1, on the reverse strand, counting down.
CGCATCGGGTAGCCCCCGGCCGCTGCAACGGAGCGGCACTCCTCGATCAGACCGAGCACGAAATCGGTGCCGCCTGGAGACTGGGCGATATCTCCGATGGTCGCGCGCATGAGGCAAGTGCCGGCAGCGCCGGAAGCTAGAAATACCCACTTCTCCCACATTTCGAGCAGGATCTCCGCGGTCGCACGAGCGTGGAATCGCGCGCCCTGCATCAGGCTCTCGATGGCCCCGACGCGATCCGACATTGTGCCATCGCGTTCGCCAAAGGACAGCTCGTGTGTGTCGTTGAGGTGCACGATCTCACGTGCTTCGTTGAGGGCGAGCGAGATGAGGCATTGGCCACCGAGCACACGATCTCGCCCGAGCCGCTCGTCGAGGAACTCCAGGTGGCGCATGCCGTTGAGGAGGGGCAGGATTGCAGTTTCCGGGCCAACTGCCGGTGCGAAGGACGCGATTGCGCCTTCCAGGTCGTAGGCTTTGCAGGCGAGCAGGACGAGATCGAAGGTCTTACGAATGTTGTCGGCCAGAATGGTCGGCGGGTTGGAAAGGGTTGCATCACCGAAACGGCTGCGAATTCTTAGACCCGAACTCGCCAACTCGGCGGCGCGCCGAGGGCGGACAAGGAAGGTTACATCCCGATCTGCTTCAATCAACCTGCCGCCGAAATAGCCGCCGATCGCGCCGGCACCAACGACGAGCGTACGCATACTAGGTTGCCGGCTTTCCGTCCGGGGCTAGCTTGGGCTTCAGGGCCTCGAACTTATCCTTTTGGAACTTGTTGTCATCGACGTAGACGGCGTTTATTTCTATGTAGGCGTGCCACTTTTCGGGAAGATCATCCAGCGCAAAGATCGCGGTGACAGGACAGACGGGCACGCAGGCACCGCAGTCGATGCAAACCGTCGGGTCGATGTAGAGTTGAGGCACCGCATCGTACCCTGGCCGCCCGTCGTCGTAGGTCCGGCCTTTTGCCGGGTGGATACAGTCCACCGGGCAGACGTCCACGCAGGCCGTATCTTTGGTGCCGATACAAGGCTCGGCGATAATGTAAGCCATCTTCACCTCCTAGCGATCGCAACCGCTAATACGTTCCTGCTCATCTCGATTGTACCAACCCCTTCCGGCCTAAAGCCAATTTGCAAAGATGCCGGGCTGAAGCCCCGACCCGAGCGGGTCGGGGGAAGGCGGCGGAATCGTCCGAAGGCGGCATGCGGAGGTCCTTGCAGAAGAAACGTAGAGAGGCTATCTTGCGTCCCTGTCCGGGGCTTGGGTCGGCGGCGGCGCCGGACGGAGAGATCGCGGAAAGGCGAAGATGCCGGGATGAAGCTGGCGCGACAAAGGCGTGCAGACAAAGGCGTGAAGGTCGCAAATCCAGCCACAGTTTTCCAATTGAGGGAGATCCGATGACGAACGATGGCGCGTGCCGGCGGAGAACGATTTCGATCGTGTGTTTCGTCCTTTGTTTCGCCTCGATCACTTCCGGTCAGGGGCGCAAGAGCAAATCCGCTGGGCCTGAGAAGCAAGAGGCAAAACAGTCGCAACCAGCCGACGCCCAGGGGGCTGCAACGGTTGATTCCGCTCTCGCCAATCTGAAGCTGCGAGAGATCGGTCCAGCGATTATGGGCGGCCGAATCGATGAATTCGCCGTGGTGGAAAACAGGACGGACGTCGTGTATTTTGGCGCCGCATCCGGCGGCGTGTGGAAGACGACGAACGGCGGAATCACCTGGGAGCCGATTTTCGACGATCAAGCGGTCTCTACGATCGGAGCGATCGCCATCGCGCCGTCGGACGCTTCCATCGTTTGGGTGGGCACGGGCGAACCGAACAACCGGCAGAGTTCATCCTGGGGCAACGGGGTCTACAAGTCGACGGACGGCGGCAAGACCTGGACCCACATGGGACTCGATGCCACGCAGCACATCGGACGCATCGCGATTCACCCAACGAACCCCGACATCGCTTACGTCGCTGCGCTCGGCGGACTTTGGGGGCCAAACCCCGAGCGCGGTCTTTACAAAACCACCGACGGAGGCAAGACCTGGAAGGCCGTTCTTTCCATCAACAATGATACCGGGGTCGTAGACGTAGCCATGGACCCGCAGAGCCCCGACACCCTTTACGCCGCAGCCTACGAGCGGCGCCGGACGCCGTTCGGCTTCAACGGCGGCGGCCCGGACAGCGCGCTGTACAAGACCACGGATGGCGGCGCCACGTGGAAGAAGCTGACGAAAGGCCTGCCGGAGGGAGATACCGGGCGCATCGGGCTCGCGATTTATCGGCGCAATCCAAACATAGTTTACGCCCTGGTGGAAAACAATAAGGGCGGAATTTTCCGTAGCGAGGACAAGGGCGAATCCTGGACCAAAGCGAGCGACACCGATCCGCGGCCGTCGTATTACAGCCGAGTGGCGATCGACCCCAACAACGATCTGCGCATTTGGGTGCTGGGCGCTCCGATGTCTTACTCGGAGGACGGAGGGAAGAAATTCCGCACGAACTGGGTCACGCGGATTCACGGCGACTTCCACACGCTGTGGATCGACCCGGCCGACTCGAACCACATCTGGGCGGGCTCGGACGGCGGCATTCATACCAGCCGGGATGGCGGGAAGAATTGGGTGTTCATCAACACCATGCCGCTCGGGCAGTTCTACGAGTTGGGTTACGACATGGGCCAGCCGTACAAGATCTGCGGAGGCCTGCAGGATAACGGCGCGTGGTGCGGCCCGAGCCAAACGTGGTTCCAGCAAGGAATCACAAACGACGACTGGTATCGAGTGGGCGGCGGCGACGGCTTCTACGCGAAGCCGGACCCTTCGGACGAAAATATCGTGTACGAAGAGTCTCAAGACGGGAATGTGGCGCGGCGGGACCTGCGCACGAATGAGGCTCGCGCGATCCGGCCCAAAGAGAAGGAAGGCGACCCGCCCTACCGCTTTCAATGGAACACCCCGCTGGTGATTTCCTCGCACGATCCGAAGACGATTTATTACGGGGGCAATTTCCTGTTCAAGTCGACGGACCGCGGCGAGACCTGGGTGAAGCTTGGAGGCGACCTTACGACGGGCGCGGATCGCAACAAGCTGCCGATCCTGGGCAAGTTGGCGGCGAAGGAGACGCTTTCGCGCAACGACGGAGTGGAGTGGTATCCGACGATCACGACGATCAGCGAGTCCCCATTGAACGCAGCGGTGCTGTGGGTGGGCACGGATGACGGCAACCTGCAAGTGACGCGAGACGGCGGCGGGACGTGGCGCAACGTCGCCGACCGCGTCCCCGGCGTGCCGAAAGGAACTTACGTGAGCCGCGTGGTGGCCTCCCGCTATGCGGAAGGTACTGCCTACGTTTGCTTCGATGGGCACCGCACCGGCGATTTCCACGTCTATCTCTTCCTGACGACGGACTCAGGCCAGACCTGGAAGGCGATCACGGAGGGGCTCCCGGAAAACGGAGGCACGCTTCACGTGGTCCGCGAGCACCCGCAGGACGGCAAGCTTTTGTTCGCGGGCACCGAGTACGGCGCGTACTGGTCGCGCGATCGCGGCGCTCACTGGCAGGCGCTCAAAATGAACTTTCCGACCGTGCCGGTGGACGACATTGAAATTCATCCGCGCGAAAACGACTTGATCCTGGGAACGCACGGCCGCTCGATCTGGATCCTGGACGACATCACACCGCTCGCGCAACTCGACGAAAAAGTGCTGGCGTCCGATTTGCACCTGTTTCCCGTCCGGCGGGCCATTGCCTGGAGGATCTATCCGAACAAATGGTTTAGCGGCCAGCAAATCTTCATTGGGGCCAATCCGCCGTACGGCGCCCTGATCGACTTTTATCTAAAGTCTAAGCCCGGCGAAAAAGAGAAAGTGAAGATCGCGGTGCTCGACAAGGACGGCAAGACGGTTCGCGACATGGACGTGGAGGCGAGTGCCGGCATCAATCGCGTCAATTGGGACTTGCGCTACACGACGCCGGTGGAGCCGACTGCGGAGCAGCGCGAGGCCCAGGCGCAGGGATTTTTCTTCGGCGGCCCGCGCGGCCCGCTGATCGAGCCGGGAGAATATTCGGTGAAGGTGACGCTGGGGAAGAATGAAGCGACCGAAACGGTGAAGGTGGAGGAAGACCCGCGCATTCAAGTGAGCGCGGCAGACCGCGCCGCTCGACACGAGGCGATGATCCAGTTGTACGAGATGAATAAGACCGCCGATCAAGGGAAAAAGACCCTGGCGGGGCTAAAGGAATCACTAAAGACGACACGAGAATCGTGGAAGAAGACGGGCGCGCCGAAGATTCCGGAGACAATCGAGCAGTCTGCAGAGGCGGTTTCGAAAAAGATCGAGGACCTGTCCGTGAAATTCATCGTGCCTGAAACGCCGCCGGGCTTTGCCGGCGCCCCGCTGGTATACACGCCGCCGCCCCTGCCGCAACGCATCGGCCGGCTGTTGTTTGCAATCGATGGTTACACAGCGGCGCTGACGCCGCCTGAGGTGCAGGAACTCGCCGAGCTTACGAAGGCGCTCCACGATGCGATGGATGAGGTGCACAAACTCGAGGATGTGGACGTGGCGAACCTCAACAAGGCGCTGAACGAATCTGGCGTCCCGCGAATCACCGCGATCGCCGTCGAAACAGAAGCCAAACCGTAGGGCTCGAATCCGCTTGGGGCGCAAACTTTTTTGGGAACTGCGGCCGGCGGGAACTGCATAGTACTTCCGTCCCACTGCGAAATGAACCCCCTGGCCTATCGACCCAGCACACGCTTGCGGGCAGAATGAGCTTGTCTTCGAGGCTAGCAGGGCGAGCAAGGGTTCGAAAGAGCCTGAAAGCGCCGAGCCGACCTCGAGAGTCTGCACCTCCATCACCCCCATGCCCACAGCGGCCGGCACCCCCACCGGCCGCTCCTCTTTTTAGGCCGTCAAATCAGACGAAAGAGCCTCTTAAATGTAGAGAGAGAGCGACGATGGTGACATCGAAGCGAGTCCACCGGCTTGCAAGGCCGGATGGCAGGGCGTATGATTCGCGCGGTTCCGATGTTGGAAGTGTTTCAAGGTCAATAACAAACTTGATGTTTCCGTCCTCGGTCTTCCGCACGCATCGTGAGGCTCGGCCGTGCCTGAATCTACGCGATCTCTGCCCGCCGGAGAACAGATCGGCAATTACCGGATCCTGAGTCTGGTCGGCGCTGGTGGCATGGGTCTGGTGTATAAGGCGCTTGATCTGAAACTGGAGCGCACCGTCGCGCTCAAGTTCCTGCCTCACGATCTGACCATCGGTGAGAAGGACAAAGAGCGATTCTTGCGCGAAGCCAAGTCCGCTTCCGCGCTCGATCACACGAACATCGGCGTCATTCACGGCCTCGGAGAAGACCGGGACGGCCGGCTCTTCATCGTGATGGCGTATTACGAAGGAGAAACCCTCGCGCAGAGAATCCGGCGCGGTCCCCTTCCCGTCAGCGAGGCAGTGGACATCGCCAAGCAAATCGCTCGTGGCTTGGCCGAGGCCCATGCGCGCAACATCATTCATCGCGACATCAAACCTTCCAACATCATCCTTACCGGTCAGAATGTGGCGAAGATTGTTGACTTCGGGCTGGCCCGCGTCATCGCCACGCCGAGCATGACCCAGAGCGTGGGAACCACGGGGACCCTGGCCTACATGTCTCCCGAGCAGACGCTCGGCAAGCCGGTGGACCAACGGACCGACGTCTGGGCTTTGGGAGTGGTTATGGCAGAGATGCTCTCGGGCCAGAACCCCTTCGCGCGCGACACCGTGCCCTCCATAATTTTCGCTATCCTGAATCAACCCCCGGCCCTAGCGGGCGGCACTCCGCCCGAACTGCAACCGATCATCTATCGCGCCCTCTCGAAGGATCCCGCCACCCGCTATCCAGGCTGCAAGGAATTGCTCGCAGACTTGCAGGCGCTGCCGAAATTCGAAGAGCAAGTAGTGGATGGCGCCGCGCCCACTCAATCCATCCGGTCAAAGGATTTCGACAAGTATGTCGAACACGCCTCGACCCCCAGTTGGGCCCCTGCCCTGTCCCGAAAGCCAGTTGGACGCTCGTGGCTGGCTATCAGCACTGTTTTCCTGATTCTTGTTGGAGCTCTATTTTTAATTCCCTCCACCCGCGAGCGGATCAAAGGTGCGCTCCTTTCGAGCGATGAGAAACACATCGCGGTTCTCCCCTTCGATAACCTCGGAAACAATCCTGCGAACGAGGTCCTCGCCCAGGGTCTGATGGACAGCCTGAGCAGCCGGCTATCAAACCTCGAGGTAGGCCAGCAATCGTTATGGGTTGTCCCCGCCAGCGTGGTTCGAGGGCGGAAGGTAGATGATCCGGCCGCCGCGTTGCGCGAGTTGGGTGCCACGCTGGTTGTAAAGGGCAGCATCGCGCGCGAAGGCCAGGACGTTCACCTCACGGTCAATCTCATCAATACCAAGACTCTGCGGCAGATCGGTTCAGTGGCGCTCGAGGACCGCGCCGGCGACATTGCTACCCTTCAGGACGAAGCCGTCTCCCGCCTGTCGAACTTGATGGGCATCTCCGTCACGCCGGAAATGCTCAAGGCCACCGGCGGCAAGGTCAACCCCACGGCGTACGAGTCGTACCTCAAGGCTCTTGGTTACATGCAGCGCTGGGATAAGCCGGGCAATCTCGATTTGGCCATTACGGAGCTCGAAGGCGCAACGAAAACGGATCCCCATTTCGCCCTGGGCTTTGCCGAGCTCGCCAACGCCTACCGGATGAAGTATGGCCTGGATCCAAATCCGAAGTGGATTGACGAAGCCACGGCCAACGGCGGCCGGGCGGCTCAACTCGACAATCACCTCCCCGCCGTGTACATCACGCTCGCCCGTACCCACGTCCTGCAGGCCAAGTATGACCTTGCCCTGCAGGAGTTCCAACGCGCCCTTGAGGTCGATCTGCACAACGCCGATGCTTTGGAGGGATTGGCCGGCACCTACGAACGAATGGGACGGCTCGCCGACGCGGAAGCCACATTCAAGAAAGCGGTGGCGCTGCGGCCCGATTATTGGAGCGGATATAATTCGCTCGGCATGTTTTACACCCGCAAGGGAAACAATCAGGAGGCCATCACACAGTTTCGACATGTCATCGAGCTGACGCCCGACAACGCGCCTGCCTTCCTCAATCTGGCCGCCGTGTACCTCAATATAGGTGATCCGAAACTGTTTCCCGAGGCCGAGCAAGCCTTGAAGAAATCGATCGAGCTAAGCCCCAGTTATCCGGCGTACGCCAACCTCGGACTTCTCTACTACAACGAGAAGCGCTTCGCAGATTCGGCTGCGGCGACTGAAAAAGCCATCGCCCTGAATGACAAGGATTACCGCGTTTGGTCGAACCTGATAGCGACTTATCAGTGGCTCCAAGAGGATTCGAAAGCCGGTCCGGCTCGCGAACGGGAGTTGGCGCTGTTGGAAAATCTAGTGAAGGGCCAGCCGCAGGACGCCGTCGCGCAGTCGGAGCTCGCCAGCGTCTACGCACAGCAGAAGAAGCGCGACAAGGCCCTGACTCGAATCCAGACGGCGCTGGCGCTCGCGCCGGACGATCCCCGGGTCTTGCAGAACGTCGGCGATGCTTATGAGAAGCTGGGCGATCGTCCGAACGCGCTCCGCTCCATTGAAAAGGCTTTGCAGAAGGGCTATCCGCTCGACGACTTGAGAGCGGACCCCGCGTTGCAGTCGCTCTTGCAGGACCCGAAATTTCGACTTTCGGCCAAGTAGTCAATTCTCAAAAAGGAGAAACACAGATGGCACAGCCGGGACGCGCACCAGAAACTGAGGCAGCTCGACTGAACATTAATATCAATGCCCAATACGTTCCCAACGTGAGTCACGGAACCGTCGATAACGGCGGCCAGGTCCATTTCAATTGCGCAGCCAAAGGAGGCGCCCGGGTCTACACCTCTCCGGTGTCTTCTTTCACCGGCGAGACCAACGGCTACCTTACGCTCTCGCACGGAGACAACGGTCCCTACACTCCCAGCGGTTCTGATTTCAACATCACTTACTGCGTCTGCGCTCCGGACACCACTTGCAATCCGGTAGGGCCAAAGGAGGACGGCGGATACACCATCCAGGTGGGCAATCCGCCAGAGGGCGGCAAAAAGAAATAGCGGCATCTCGGGTGTCGGGCAGGCACTTCGGATGTGGCGACAACGCCCATTCGCTGCCTGTCCGCCCTTTTCTTTTGTAAGGGGGAACTATCTGGGGCGCCCGGCTGGGCGGTAGGCTGCATGCGGGCGCGAGCGCATCCGGAAGTGTTGGGCCAACGGAGGGGGCACGCTGTGCAGTGGCGAGCCGCAATTGCTGCACTGAGCCCGGTCGGCGCCGGGGACGCGTACCCAGTGCCCCCGCGCGGGGCACAAGGGATTCAAGCATTGCACCGCCCAGCCTTGCAGGTATTGCATGGTTCCCCCCGGAATTCAGTCAGAAGGCGGCTGAATCGGGCAGGATTGTGGCGCGCGGGGGCTAGTGTGTCAAGCGAAAGATGCCGCAATTACTGGGGGTCATGTTCCTGGGGCAGCGGGTGCTAAGAAGGGGGCGGCGCCGGCTTCGCTTCAGGGGGCTTCCCTTTTGGCTCGAGGGCGGTTACCTTGGCCTGAATCTCCGCCACTTCCCGCTCCGCCGCTTGCACTTCCGTTCGCTTGGCCTCGACTTGCTGCGAGAGTGCGTCCAACTTGACCTTGCCTTCTTTGTCGTCGGCGTAGCCGGGTTTACCGTAATACGACTGCTGATCGAGAGCGTAGGTGCGCTGGAGGAGGTCGAGCTCGGTCTGGAGGTTCCCCAGGCGCGCCTTCGCATCTGCCAACTGCTTCAGCAAGCCTGAGGCATCGCTCGGAGTGGCCGGCTTTTCGGCCGGCTTGGGGTTCTCGGCGGAAGCGGGCGACTGCTCGGGCTGCTCGGCTTGGCCGACGACGCTGATTGCGCCCGGGTTTTTCGGGATGTTGTCGTTGGTCCAGACTTGCTTGGGTTTGGGCTGGTTCTTCTTCTGTTCCTTGGCCCGGCGGGCGGCTTCGGCAACCGACGGAGTTCCTTCCTGCTGCGTCGCGGCGGCAGGAGGCGCCGGCGCCACCAGAAAGGGCATAAGAAAAATCCATCCAAGCCGTATCGCTTTCATCGCGTTGCTCCCCTGAGATGATCCTCTATGCAATGGTAGGCTTGCTGAGCCAAGATGGCAACCGTCGAGCGGAGATAGGCCCTGGAAAGTCAACATCGGTCTGGGACATCCTAGTTTCTCTTCGGCAGGTTTTTTGTAGGACGGCACAAGCTCGGCAAGGGGGAAAAGATGGGTGGGACGGCGCAACGTTTTTTCATCGGCGGGACGCTTTTTATTCTGCTCTTTGGGACTTGTGCGGCTGCCGACCGCGCGCCCGGGCACGCCGACGAACGCGCGGCGCTCGCACTGGCAGCTTCAGTGGCGGGAACGGCAAACAAGCAGGCGCCACCGGCAGACTTCGAAGCTCGGGAACGGCCGGCGCGGCAATCGGAAACAGCGGATGAGACCAAAGGGGTGAAGGCGTACAGCCTTCCGCCCGATCTGTACCAAAAAGCGGTGAAGTTTTCACGAGCGGAGTACGTGCTCTATTTCGTCGATGTCGTCTACGGCCTGGCTGTTCTGATTCTTGTGCTGAGTTGGCGATTGGCCCCGAAATACCGGGACTGGGCGGAGAGCGCATCCTCGAAGCGCCTTCTTCAGGCCGCAATTTTTACGCCGCTGCTCCTGCTCACCATGAGCCTGCTGATGCTTCCGGTGGAAATCTACGGACACTGGCTTGTACGGACCTATGGCCTCTCCGTGCAGGGTTGGAAATCGTGGGCCTGGGATTGGAGCAAGGGCCAGCTCATCCTCTACGTGCTCGGAATTTTTCTGGCGTCGATTCTCTACGGCGTGATCCGACGCAGCGCGCGCCGATGGTGGTTCTATTTCTGGCTGGCTTCGCTGCCCATTCTGCTGTTTGTGTTTTTTATTTCTCCGGTCGCGATCGATCCCCTGTTCCACAAGTTCGAACCGCTCGAGACGAAAGATCCGAAGTTGGTGACGCTGCTTGAAGACGTGGTCCATCGCGGGGGAATGAGCATCCCTGCCGAGCGGATGTACTGGATGAAGGCGAGCGAAAAGTCGACTGCGTTGAACGCCTACGTCACCGGGTTTGGTGCCTCGAAGCGGGTGGTCGTGTGGGACACGACGATCGCGCGAATGAGCGCGCCCCAGATCGCATTTGTCTTCGGCCACGAGATGGGCCACTACGTGCTGGGACATATTCCCAAATCGCTCGCATTTTTCGCCGCAGTGCTCTTCGTTTTTCTCTATCTGGGTTACCGCAGCATGCTCTGGGCGCTCGGGCGATGGGGCGGGCGCTGGCACATCCGTGGCGCGGAGGACTGGGCATCGTTGCCGGTGCTCTTGCTTGTGCTCTCGATCTTCGTTTTCCTGTCGGATCCGATTACAAACTCTTACAGCCGCGCGATCGAGCATCAAGCCGACGTTTACGGCCTGGAGGTGACGCACGGGCTCGAGCCTGATTCAAGCCAAGTGGCGGCGCAGGCATTTCAGATTCTGGGCGAGGTGGATTTGGCTGATCCCCATCCGAACGCCTTTATCAAGGTGTGGCTCTACAGCCATCCGCCGATCGACGAGCGCGTCCGTTTCGCGCTCACGTACGACCCCTGGGAGAAAGGGGATCAGCCGCAGTTTGTGAAGTAGCGGCTGGCTAATAGCCCGGATTTCTTTTTCCCACAAGGGGTGGGCCACGGGCGATCGACCGGGGAGATTCGACGAAGGGTTACGCCGACCTTTCCGAGGGGGCGCGGCGCCGACAGAGCGCTGCGCCGAGCGCAACGAGCGGAGCGAGAGTCACAAGAAAAACCAGATGATACCAGACGGGAAATTTCACCCAGATTAGAATGTGTTCCGGTATGAATGCCACGAGGAGAATGGCGCCGACCACCCAAGGAAGGCGCGGGCTCGAGGGTGCGATCGCGGCCAGCGCCTGCAAGGACGCAAGTTGCATGATTCCGGTAGTCTGCTCTATTCGCCCTTCCCGCAGGGGATCGACATTTTTGACGCGCAGCACGGTGACCTACGCGAGCGTATCTATTTGAGCGAGCAGATTCCCCGCATCCAAGAAGCGATGGCGATTGACGAGACCGGGCAACGGATCTGGCCCACCAAAAAGACATTCCCAACGGTTCGTGCCGTAGTCTTCTGGTTCTAGGCAGGCATCACCATGGTATAATGACCATAGTTGTACCCGAGGTTCGTATGAAGAAGATGGCAGCAGGTTCCTTCAAGACAAAGTGCCTGGCGGTCATGGACGAAGTTCGCGCCAAACACGAGACGGTCGTAATCACGAAGCACGGCAAGCCGGTGGCGAAGCTCGTCCCAGTGAACACCGAGACGGACGAGATCTACAATTTCCTCGCAGGCAAGGGCGCCGTCGTAGGAGACGTTGTTTCACCCGCCGTTTCCCCTGAAGAGTGGGGCGAACTCAAGTGATTCTCGTCGATACGCATGTCGTGGCCTGGCTGGCGTTTGACCAAGATCAGATCTCCAGGAAGGCAAGGACCGCAATCGACGACGCGCGCAAGAATGCGGACGGCTTGGCAATTTCCGATATCACTCTGTTGGAATTGGCCACACTTGCGAGTAAGGGCCGGATTCGCCTCAACATCAGCCTGGAATCCTTCCTGCAGGAAGTCGAGTCTCGGTTCGTTATCGTGCCAATCAGTGGCCGGGCATGCGCCCGCGCCATGGGACTCCCAGCGACTTACCCCAAGGATCCAGCCGACCGAATTATCGGGGCTACTGCGCTGGTCGAGGGGCTATCCTTGCTTACCGCCGACCCTAGGATCCGTCGGTCGAGAATGCTTCAGACAATTTGGTGAGGACAATGACACCGGCTTAGTCGACAGAACTTCTATATCGCGCGGCGACCAAATCGAAATGCCGAGTACGGCCCGCTTCCTCGGTGCGCGTATCTCGGGAACTTACTAGTTTCGGTTCGGCGCTGAAGAGTCTGTACTTTGCGGCGATCATGCTGCGCGCAAGTACTCATGGACAAGCTGGATCGCAGTGGCGCCCTCTCCCACTGCAGATGCGACGCGCTTGACGGAACGGCAGCGCGCGTCGCCGACAGCGAACACTCCCGGCATGCTCGTCTCCAAGAGAAAAGGCTCACGCTCGAGCCTCCACCCGCTGGGCGGATGGCCGGAGCGGAGCAAGTCGCGTCCGGTCAGGATGTATCCCTTGGCATCCATTTCGATGGTGCCCGCGAGCCATTGAGTATGGGGCGTGCCCCCGACGAGAACGAACAGACCGGCGGCGCACAATTTCTCGCGCTTACCGTCGGCGCGTTCGACAGTGACCGCCTCGAGGCGTCTGTCACCATGGCCCTCCACCACCCAAGTCCCGAGTTGCACGTCGATGTTGGAAAGCGCGCCAATCTGGCGAATGAGGTAATCGGACATGCTTGCCGCAAGAGACTGGCCGCGCACGACCATCGTGACACGCGAAGCGAACCGCGCCAGATGTATAGCCGCCTGTCCCGCTGAGTTGCCAGCGCCCACGATAAGAACCTCTTCGCCTGTGCAAGTTGGTGCTTCACTCATGGCGGCGCCGTAGAAAACGCCAGCTCCCGCGAAACGCTCGAGGCTAGGTACGTCCAAGCGGCGGTAGGCCACACCAGTTGCGATGACAACTGTCCGGCTTTCTATCTCCGCACCGTCAGAAAGGGTCGCGATGATCCGCATCCCGTCTGCACGCAGTCTGGTGGCTGCCTTGGTGAAGACGACGGACACACCGAACCGCTGTGCCTGCTCAAAAGCCCTGTGCGCAAGCTCCCCTCCACTTATACCCCGTGGAAAGCCGAGGTAATTCTCAATGCGGGAACTCGTTCCAGCCTGGCCACCAATGGTCTCTGGGTCGAGCAGGACTGTGCGCAGACCTTCGGATGCGGCGTAGACCGAGGCCGCGAGCCCAGCTGGGCCAGCCCCCACGATGGCCACGTCGTAGAACCCAGGTTCCGGCGTCGTCCTGGCGCCTAGCGCCGCCGCTGTCTGCTCGTTGGTTGGGTCGACGAGCACAGCGCCGGAGTAAAAGGAGAGCACGGGTAAACGTAATCCGTCCACGCCAGCCTGGGCAAGCATCCGCCTACCTTCTTCCGACTCGCTATCGTAGAACCCAAAGGGGACCGTGGTACGTTCCAGGATGTCGCGCAATTGGTGGGAGCGCGGACTCCACTCCTCGCCGATGATCCGAATCGCCTCGAATCCGCGCTCCTGCCTGGTCGGGCGCAAGCCTCCGAGAAGATCGTCGACAACGGGGTAGAGGCGCGTGACCACAGGTTCACAGGGCTTGTAGAGGAAGTAGTCGATCCGTCCCGTCCGCATCGCTCCAGTAATAAAGTCGAATGCCGAAGGATCAAGGTATCGCGCGCTCAGAACCCTCCGTGCGCTGGGAAAGAGCTCACGAGCACGTTGCAGGAGCAAGAGGAGGTCTGCGTCCCCCAAGTCCCGCGAGGCGATGAGCAGGGCGACGGTGATGCCTGGGACGGAGAGTGCCGTCAGGGTCGCGTGTGCCTCACTCGCAGTAACGGCCGTGCGGACCTCGTATTCGCTTGCGTAACGAGAGGTCAACGCGCTGGCGAGTGCCGCGAGGTCGGCGGCGTCGCTGTCAACAACCAGGAAAACTGAGTCGGTCACCCCGTTGCCTCACGTTCAGTCCTTTTCACGATCGCGTTCAAACCCTAGTCGCCTTCAGGCAGGGTCGAGCAGGACATGTAAAACTTGCAGTTTGTCGCTGCCTATTTGGTTGGCCCTTCCCACTTAACGAGCTTCAAATCGAGAACAAAAATGCTGTAGAAAACGGGCACGAGCAACAAAGTGATGAAGGTAGCCACGCCAAGCCCACCAATCTGCGAATAACAAAGGGGCTTCCACAAAGGTCCACCGTGCAATGCAAGCGGAAAGAGAGCTAGCACGGTAGCGCCAACGGTAATCAACACCGGCCTGAGGCGGACGATCCCCGCGTCGACTAGTGCACGTTCCAGGGGCTCGCCTTTTTCATGCATTTCCTCGATGAAATCGAAGAGCACGATGACATGACTGACGATCACGCCAATCAGGCTGGCAATGCCCAAGAATGCCATGAAACCGAAAGGCGTCCCAGTGACAAACAGTGCAAGCAAAGCGCCCACGATTCCGTAGGGCACAGCCGCAAAGACCAGGAGCGGCTTGACGGCGTGATTGAACTGCAACACGAGTGCCAGAAAAATTGCAGCGATAGAAATTCCCATGACAACCGCAAGATTTCGGAAGCCTTCGACCTGCTTGGCATTCTCGCCCCCGATAATCATCTTGTAGCCTGGAGGAAGCGACGCCTGGAAGGCTAAGAGCTTTGGCATTGCGGCGTTCAGGATTTCCGAGGAGAGCGCGCCCGCAGCGGGAGCACACTCCACGCTGATAGTGCGGAAGTGCTCCTGCCGCCGAATCCTCTGTGATTCTAGATCATTCTTAATCGAGGAAATCTGAACGAGCGGAACTTTCTGCGTACTCTGTGCCGAATATACGTAAAGGTTCTGGATATCGGAAAGTTGCCCCCTTTCCTCAATGCGCAAACGTGCTACAACGGGAATCTGCTTTTGTCCCTCGCGGAGGGTCGCAACGGGGGTGCCGCTTAGGGCAGCTGTGGTCGAAGAAGCGACATCCGAGTTAGTTACGCCCGCAAGATTCGCGCGATCCGGGTCGATCTCCAGCCGGACCGTCGCGCTTTCCTCGTCCCAGTCGTTGTGTACCCGAGCAGCTCGTGGAACCGCGTGAAAAATGTCCTCGATTTTCCCCGCGAGGGCTCGGAGTGTTCGGATGTCCTCCGGCTCTCGATCGGAAGCGACATCCGCCTGGCCAGAAATCATGATCTGAACGGGTTGCTCGACGGGGTTTGTCTGAAGTTGCTTGACTTCGATGCGGGCCCCGGGGACCTTTGAACTGACGGCGGCCTGTAGTGGGCCGACCAGGGTCGGGGTATCGTCTTTGTCGTCCACCTGAAGGATGATCTGGGCATAATTCAGCTGCTGGATTTCCGGTGAGACCGACACCCAGAACCGCGGTCCGCCGCCGCCTACAAACGTCGTCAGCGAGTGCAAGACTTGCCGCGGCTTTCCGTCTTTGCCCGGATGCAGGCGGCCATAGGCCTCTGCGGATTGGCGTAAAATCAATTCCGCTTGCTGAGTGACCTCGTTAGTGGCGGAAAGGGGCGCATCATTTGGCAGCCAAATGTCCACCGTTGCCCAGTACTGCACATCATCGGGAAAGAATTGGCTCCGCAGCTGTTTTGCCAAAATAACGCCAAGGAGAAGAAAAGCGAACGATGCGATGAGGACCTTCCACCGATGTTCGATCGCGAAGGTGGCGACACGCGCGTAGAGGCCCGTGAACCCGCGCTGCCGTCTCTCTTCAACGGAAGGCTCTGGTTTATCGCCGCGGCGCAGCAAATAGTAGCCAAGGAGCGGGATGAAGGTCATGGAAACAAGACGAGAAGAGACCAAGGCACATGCCATCACGATCGGCAGGCTGTAGAGGAAACTTCCTGTATTACCCGTGAGCATCAGGAAGGGCAGATACGCAGCGATATTCGTGATCGTGGCAAACATAATGGCCGTGGCCAGCTTCGTGGGCCCTAGCCACGCAGATATGATGCTCGGATGATCTTCAGCCAGACTGCGTTTGATGGCGTCACCCGCGACGACGGGATCATCAACCAACAAGCCTAGTGCGATAATCAGCGTTGCGATGGACACTTGCTGTAAATCGATGCGCAAGACGTACGCAAAGCCGAAGGTCATCGCCAGGGTGACGGGAATCGAAATCGCCATCAGGAGCGCGGAGCGCCATTCCCAGAATCCCAGCAGGGAAACCAGGACGACGAGAGCGATGGCCTCGTACAGTGCGTCCATGAAGAGATCAATGTTTTCTTTCACCTGGCGCGGCTGGTCAGAGGTCCGCACGATCATCAGGTCCGCGGGCAAGATTTGGCGAACCGCGGCGAGCTTTTCGTCAATGTTCTTGCCGAACTGACTGATTTGTTCGCCCGACCGCATGAAAACAGCCACGGTCACTGCGCGGCTACGCTGCCACTTTCCTTCCGAGTCGCGCCAGTTGTAGTAGTTCAGAAACTTGGCGGGACTCTGATAGCCGCGGCTGATGTCCACCAGGTCGCGCAAATAGACGGGACTGCCGGAAGAAGAAGCGCCAATAATAACGTCGCCGATGGACTTCGCCGACTTAAACTCGCCGGACGGGTCGATGATGACATTCTTCTGACCAATTTCGAGCGACCCGCCCGGAAGCGCGATGTTCCGCGCCTGGAGGAGACTCTGAAGTCTGGAAGGTTGAACGCCATAGTTGGCAAGGCGCTCCTGCGAGTAATCGAGGTAAACCTGCTCAGACAGAACGCCCGCGCGCTGATATTTGGAGGCCTGTGGCGTGCCAATGAGTGTCCTGGCCAGCAGGTCCGTGAAATCATCCAGTTCCCGATAGCTGTACTTATCGCCTGCGACGGCAGCCATTTTCTTCGGCGTTTCGTTCGTATCGCGAATCAAAACAGGGCCCCAGGCATCGGGGTGAAGCTCCGAAACGCGCAGACGCTCGCGAATGTACCAGTCGATATAGCTCTGAATTTGAGCGTCGCTGCGCGGTGAAGATCCGTCGAGCCCAATGTAGCCGGGGCCGGCAAACAACCGCACGTCGCGAAACACTCCGTCTTGCTGGGCAAGCTGGGAGAAGGAGTCGAACCCCCGGCGCACCGCATCGGGAGAGACCGATTGAGGAAAGCAATACACCGCGCCGACGCGGGGATCGGTTGATTTGCTTGGCTTTGATCGGCGGGCTTCTTCGATAGCTTTCTGTACACTACGCGCGCGAATGCCGATCTCTACTTCGTCTAGCCGAGGGCTGGCGACTGTAAGCATCAGCGCCGCGGTGTCTCCAAAATCACTCTGGAACTGGATGGGGCCCGCACCCTGGGGAAGCTGGTTATTCAACGCATTGAGTTTCAGGTTGATGTCGCTAAACTGTTTTTTGGTGTCGGTGACATTTTCCGCCAATTGAACGTAAATGATCGAAAGTCCCGGCAGAGTGATCGACCTGATGCCATAGTCCGCTGCGGTAGCGGGGTGGATATAAGAGTTCTCTGCAATTTTTTCTTCGATGGGCCGCGTCACCAACTGTTCTACTTCCTGTGCTTTGACTCCGGGCCAGGGAGTGAGTGCGACCGCGACGCGCACGGGGAGGTCGGGATCTTTCCGCTGCGGCATCGAATTGTATCCATACCATCCCCACAAGACCGTAGCGATCAGGAGAACCCACGCGATGTGCCGGTGCTCAACGAAGAAACGAGCGGTATTGTGAGTCTTCTCGATGATGTCTGCATCGGCTCTATGAGCCATACGCCGCTCTCCCAGTAGAGCGCATCAAGGAATCAGCTGAATCTCGTCGCCGTCTTTGATCTGCGTACCGCCAACGACAACGATGCGTTCCCCAACCTTCAAGCCCTGCGTGACGCCGATCATGTTGCCGAGCGTGTCTCCAATTTCAACAACTCGCTCGTGAGCGAAACTTTTTCCACCTTGGTCCTCAATCACAAATACCGCAAACCCGTCGGCGTGTTTGCTGGAACGGACAACCGCGCTTAAGGGAACAACCGTTGTGGGCTGCTCTATTTTGCCGGTTCCCAGGGATAACGTTGCGACCATCCCCGGCTTCAACCGGTTGTCCCCGTTGGGAATGGTGACTTCGACAGAGAATACCCGGCTCTTGGGGTCCGCTGACGGCGAGACGGCAGTAATCTTTCCGTGGAACTCGCCAGGTAAAGAGAAAGTGGTAATCGTTTGCGGCGTTCCTAATTTTGCGGACTGGACGGTTGTATCGGGAACGCCGAAAACTGCTTTCACGAGATGTGTATCGGCAACGATGAATGCCTGCGTTCCAGTTCCCGCCAAGGCACCGATTTCAACGTCGCGCTCCACGACCCAGCCGTTGAGCGGTGACCGCAGCGAGCAATCGTTCAGCGCGGTAGTGGCCAGCTGCAAATTCGCTTTGGCATCCGCAAGTCCTGCGGCGTTAGAGTCGAACGAAGCCTTAGCGGCGTCGAATTGGGCCTTGGTCAGGCTGTCAGTAGAGAGGAGTTTGGAGGCACGTTCGAAATCCAGCTGCGATTTGTCGTAAGCAGCTTGGGCCTGCGCGAGTTGGGCTTTCGCTGAATTCACTTTGTCCAGGTAATCGCCCTCGCGAATGTGTGCGAGCACTTCGTCCTGCGTTACCCGGTCGCCCACCTGCAGCACGCGGATTCGGCCATCGGCTCCCCTGCGTTGTGCGATGTTGTCCACGTATCCACCGGATTTGAATGCGAGATTCACCTGTGTGAAGGCATTGATGTTCGCCGAGTAGCGGATTCCGCCGCTTCCTTCGAATGTGCCGACGGAGGTTACGCGCACTGGTGTCGGTGGAGTAGTTGTGGTCTCATGGCTACAACTTGACGAGAGCGCAGCAACCGTCAACAGAGCCAGGAGAAAAATGCCCTCCCACCGTACTTGGATTCGCTTCAGACTCTTCGGCATGTGCTATTCCTCACCCAAAGACTTCTCGAAATCGGCTTTCGCCGTCCAGAACGACAGCAAAGCCTGGTTATACTGATTGGTGACGCTTTCCAAGGACATCTTCTGTTGGAGAACATCCTTCAAAAGCGCCGCCTTTTGTTCGAACTGGTTCATGACCACGCGAAGCTTCTCGCGTTCCGCGTCGCGCTGGAGTGCAGTTGCGTGCAGCAGCGCTCGAGTTTCGCCGAGCTTCCGGAATTTGGCGGCCACTTCCACGAGGATCTGAGCCTCAGTCTCGTTCGCGCTGTTCTTCGACTGTTCGATGGTCTTGCTGGCGGCGGCCAGCTCGTGCCTCCTGCGCCCCCAATCGATTGGATCCCAACTGACCAGCACGCCAGCGGTAGCTACGTTCGATGGCAAGAGATTTACATTTGTGAGTGAGAGGTTATTCACGGCGAGGCTCACGTCCGGTATGTACTGCGTCTTGGTGATGCGGCGGTTCAGTTCCGCTTGTTGCACGGTCAAGCGAGCTTCGGCCAGTTCTGGCCGCGCGGACAGTGCTTGAGCCTGGGCCGCATCCAGGCTGGCTTCGATAATGGTGGCCTCGGGCACTTCGGCGACTGAAAAGTCGGTTCGAATATCGCGTCCCAGGAGATCATTCAACTGCTCTTTCCGACTCGCGAGCGAGTCGCGCAGCATCAGGTTGTTGTATTCCTCTTGCGCGATTTTCGCCTTTACGTCCAAGCTGTCTGACTTGAGGGCAGTCTTTTGAGCCACGTACTGTTCGGTCGTGCGATCCAGCTCGCGATCGAACTTGAGGTTTTCTTCGCTGGAAGCAAGTGCGCTTTGCGTCCGCAGAATGGCGTAGTACGCCTGTTTCACCTGGCTGGTTACCGACTGCTTCTGCGCACGTAGCTTTTGTTCATCAACTAGTTTGGCCAACTCGGCTTGCTTAATGTTTAATCCAATTTTGTACTGCTGGGATAGCGGTTGAGAAAACTGTGTCAACGCATAGAAAGTCGGCCGCAGAGGTGTGTGAATCCTGGTGTCAGCTGCTGGTACCGGTCCGATGCCGGGAAAGGAGCCGAACGCCCCTCGCTGAAAAGTAAAGTCCACAGGTGTCAGGAGCTGCGAACCCAGTGCATAGAGATTGAGGGATGGAAAACGATACGTGCGCGCTTCGGCGATCTGATCGTCGCTTATTGACACAGATAACTGCGCGTTCTTGACCAAGCGATTCTTTGCCTGCGCTAGACTCACGGCGTCTTCGAGCGTCAGCACGCGGACTGCATCCTGGGCGAAAGCCGAGAAACCAGTTCCAAAAAGGAGAAGAAGAAGCAGTGGGCGAATCATGGAGACAGTCCTTTCCACGTTCCCGGGAGGAGCGTGAGTCGTCCGTTGCAATCTCGGGGCAATCATGCTCCTTGCTTTGGTCTTCGATCTCACTACCCCAATATCGGCCTTAAGATACTCCTCAGAGAGGCGACAAGCCACTGGCACGCCATCCTCCGGTAGCGTGTGCAATCTGCCAAAAGAGGGCCTTTCACTGGCGGCGGTCAAGCGTCGGCTCTTAGGGCCGCGGGCACTTGCATAGGGACAAGAAAGTTGCTGGCGAGAAGATAGGCGAACAGGTGTCCGAGAGGCGGCGCGGGACGCAGCTGGGTGGCAGAAACCCATCCATTCGTCTCACTCCATTCCCAACCGGTAGTGGAAGCACTCTTCAGCCATTCCCGCAGATCCGCGGCGGTCATCGGATAAGCGTAGATGCGGACGTTCTGGGCGAAGAGACGCCCGAGGGCCTCCAGACGTCTGCCTTCGACATTGCCGTAAAGGTCTTCAAACGCTCGAATGATGAGGGAAAGACCTGCGACGAAGCGCAGGGGTGCTTTTGTGTAGCGATTCACGAGAGCTGTCATATGGTAGAGCTCTCGTTGGCGAAAAAGGAGCACGTCGCCGCCAGAGGCGAGAAGCGCATCGATGCGACGAAGCAAGTCGGGGATCTCCGGAGCCGGTTCGTTCGGCGTGAACGAAGCAGCTGTCAGGCCAAAAAAGCCAGCGGGCGCCGACTTTGTTTCGCCCAGCTCCTTCCGGAGCTCCTGAATAGCCGAAGCCAACAATTGCGCGTGAACTTGCGCGTGATCTGGATCCACGTGGCCAAAGTATCCCGGCGCAAGCACGACGGCTTTCTTGTAGAGAGCCTCGGTAGGGGGAACGGCGGGGCCCTTGGAGGGGAAAAATACAGCGTCGGCGAGTCCCGCAGACACCAAGCGGGCTAGTAGGGTACGGCGATCCCATCTCTCGAACGCTGGCCCGCGAAGATCCACGTAGTCGATCTCGATTCGCTCCTCGACGACGTCTTGCGCCAAGCCTTCCAGAAATGATTCCTTAGTTTGCAACGCATAGAACACGGTGTAGATGAGATTGACGCCCAGAATACCGATGGCTTCCTGCTGGAGGACATTGGAAGGATCGAGCATATTGATGTGCAGCAGGACGTCGTTGGGAGGGCCGCCGGGCTGCAACTGAAACCGGAGACCGATCCAGCCATGGGGGTCGTTGGTTCCGGCGAAGTTACGCGCGGAGACGGTATCAACAAAGGAGAAGAAGCGAGTTTGCGGCCCACGGGTTTTGCTTAATTGCGTGAGAAGCTCGGTCCATTCGTGGTCCAGCATCGCCTCGAGTCGCTGCCTGGATACGTAGCGCGATCCGGAGCCGTAGAGGTCATCGCTGACTTCCTTGTCGTAGGCGGAAATGGTTTTGGCCACCGTGCCGGAGGCGCCTCCTACTACAAGGAACCAGCGCGCGACTTCCTGTCCGGCGCCGATTTCGGCGAAGGAACCGAGGGTGGATGTATCAAGATTCACGGTGAGTGCTTTGTGGTGAGTGTCGAGTTTTTCAGTGGAAGGCATAGTCAGGCTCCAGTCGGGCGAACTTCTAAGAGGCACGAAGCGTCCGTGATGAGCTAGCGAAACTCGGCGCGCGAGGACGATTCTACGCGACCTAAATGAGCCGGAATTATACACTCTAAGATGAGTTCCTCGGAGCGGTCCAGAAGTCCCCTCGCGGAAAGTTGGAGGCTTTATTGTGGCACTTGCCGCCGATTGTGGGCGCATGACGGCGGCATCCGGAAGTTAAGACCGAAGGACGTGGCGGAGCTACACGGCACTAGCTCCGAGCGTGGACGACCATACGGATTCCATTTTTGGCTCGGAGGGTGACGAGCGGCTCGGGCGCCACGGCGTGGTCCGGGACGGCTCGCAGCCAGTAGCGCTGCGCGATGGTTGCCAGGAGCAGCGCCGCTTCCATCAGCGCGAAACCCTGACCGATGCAGCGGCGCGGCCCGCCTCCAAAGGGAAAGTAAGCGTGAGGGGGCAAACGCTGCGCCAGGCCATCCAGCCAGCGCTCGGGCCGAAAAACTTCCGGACTCTCGAAATATCGAGGGTCGCGGTGCGTGACCCAAGGCGACATCAGGAAAGTGGTGCTCACAGGGAAATCGTACCCGCCCAGCACAACCGGTGCGATGGCGCTGCGGCCCAGTAGATAAGCCGGGGGATAAAGCCGCAACGATTCGCGGATGACGGCATCGAGATACGGCAGCCGCTCAAGATCCTCCACTTGGGGCGTGCGGCCGCCCAGCACGCGGCCCAACTCCTCATGAAGACAGATCTCCGTCCGCGCATTTTCTGAGAGGAGATACCAGGCCCAGGAGAGCGCCAGGGCCGTGGTTTCGTGGCCGGCGAGGAAGAGGGTCATGGTCTCGTCGCGCAATTGTTTGGGCGTCATCTGGCTGCCATCTTCGTCGGTCGAGGCGATCAGCAGCGAGAGCAGGTCGTTGTCCATCTCGTGGTGAGCCCGGCGATCGGAAATGATGCGGTAAACAACGGAATCCAGGTACTCGTAGGCCTCGCTCGCGCGGCGGTTGGCCTTGGAGGGCCAGCTCGAAGGCAGGCGCCAGGGGGAGCGGAGGCGATGCATCTCGTAGCGCATGACCGTGGCTAGGGATTGGCTGATGCGCGCCGCCTGCGAATCGACCTCGCAGCCGAAAAGGGTCTTGACCGCGATCCCCATGGTCAGGCGCATCATCTCTCCAGCAACGTCGAGGACAGCGCCATCCCGCCAGGACTCGATATGCGCAAGGCCTTTTTCCACCATCGTTCGGGCGTAACCGGCGATGCGAGAGCGGTGGAATGCGGGCTGAGAAAGGCGGCGCTGGCGGCGCCAGACTTCGCCATCGCTGGTCAGCAAACCCTCTCCCAGGATTCGGGTGGTGACCCTGCGGATTAATTCGGTCTTGTGGAACTTGTGCTGTTCGAGGACCAGCACCTGTTCGATGAAATCCGGGTGGTTAAGAACGATGCGGCCTTGACCGAAGCCGAGGGGAATGTAGACGACGTCGCCATATTCGTGCGCGACATGGGTGAGGAATTTCAGGGGATCGCGGCGAAACTCGAGCGCGACACCCAGGAACGGAATCCCGCGCGGTCCGGGTGGCAAGCGTTCTTCGCTGTGTGCCATTGGCTCGATCGATTCCAGCGCCGCCCCTGAGCAACCGAACCAGAGGTGATTGTTTTTTACCTCAACGGATGGCCAAATGCATCAGGTGATTGCGTCTGGTGTCGAATTTGTTCTCGTGCCTGCGTTCGGTAAGATAGCAGGCTGCCGCTTCGCTCCGGGACGCAGAAGCGGCAAGGAGCCTCGATGGACTTGGAGCGGCCGGAATGGCTGGCGCAGATGGAAGGAATCCTGGAGACGCTGAATGAAGGCGTGCTGATCAGCGACGATTGCAACCACATTGTCTTCGTCAATAACGTCCTGGTGGAAATGACCGGAATCCCGAGCGAGGAACTGCTCGGCCGATCTCCCGAGGACTTTTACTCGGGCGAGGACGCGGCGTTTTTGAGCCGGCAAATTGCGTTCGGCGAGCGCTTGGGCCAGAACCGATTTGAGTTCTACGTTCCGAAAGGGAAAGGCGAGCGAGTGCCCGTAGTGATCAGCTCGCGCGTGATTGAAGATCCCGACGGTCGCGAGTTCGCCATCGTTACGTTCACGGATATTACCGAGCAAAAGCGCGCCGAGCTGCAGTTGAAAGAAGCCAACGCGCAGCTCGAGGAGCGCCAGAAAGAGATCGCAGAGGAGCTTGTGCTGGCGGCGCGGGTGCAGCAGAGCCTGGCGCCGAAATCGCTGCGCTGGGGCCGGGTGGCGGTGGAGGCGTTCTATCATCCCGTGCACACGATTGGCGGGGACTTCGGCATGGTCAGCCCACAGGACGACGATACCCTGAGCCTTCTTTTGTGCGACGTTTCAGGGCACGGAATCAGCTCCGCGCTCGTGGCCAACCGGATTTATACCGAACTGATGTCGCAGATCAAGAACGCCGCGCCCTTGGGAGGGATGCTCGAGGACCTGAATCGTTTTGTTCTGCGGAATCTGGGCTCCTCGACTTTCTATTTTACCCTGGTGGCAGCTCGCCTGGCAGATGAGGGGCGCCGGATGGATTTTGCAGGCGCCGGCCATCCGCCGGCGATGGTGGTGAAGCCGAACGGGACTTCCCGGCTGCTCGATTCCCAAAGCATGGTGCTGGGATTGTTCGAAGAGGCGGTGGATTCCGCGCCCAGCTTGCGGATGGAGCTGGACCGAGGCGACCGCATCGTGCTGTACACCGACGGTCTTACGGAGGTCTTCGACGAGCGCCGGGAGATGCTCGATATTGATGGTCTGAGGAAAATCGTGGAATCGACGTCGGGGCTCCCGCTCGACAAAATGAAAGAAGCTATCCTCGACAGCGTGGCGGCCTGGCGCCACGGCCCGCCCGCCGACGATATGTCGTTGGTGCTCGTCGAAATTCAGTGACTCGCGATGGCCGACCTTTCCTTCGCCATCGAAATCGCCGCGCCGCCGAACCTTGTCTTCGCTTTTTTCGTGCCGCAGCGCATGCCTTATTGGTATGGTGCAGAGATGGAAGCGTGCTTCGAGGTGCTGGGAGGCGCGTCAGAATTCGAAACGGGGCTAAAAATAAGGATCACGGGCCGCGTGGGCTCGAAGCAGGTATCGCACACCGCCGTCGTTACGGATTACGAGTGGGGGCGGCGCCTCGAATGGCAATTTCAGGACGCTTACGGCGTGCGAGGCTTGCAGAGCTGGGAAGTATCGGCAAGCGCGCAAGACTCACGTGTGGTGATGCGCGACCGCTACGAGATGCCCGGGCGGCTGGGCGGATTCGTGGACCGGCTGGTGACACGTCACGCGGTGGCGCGACGCGATCGGCGGGACCTGGAGCGGCTGAAGCAACTCGTCGAGCGTAAATAAAGCCGCCTACTCGACCACCACGCGCACAAATTTTTTCTTTCCGGCGCGCAGCAGGAATTCACCCGGCTGGGAGAGATCCAACATTCGTTGGACGTCGTCCACGCGCCGGCCATCGATTTCGACGCCCCCTTGCTTCAGCAAGCGTTCCGCCTCGCTGCGCGACGTCGCCAGCTTGAGCTCCACCAGCAACGCCGAACAGCGCTTCGGTTGCGCGCTGCGAGGAATCGTGTGGCGCGGAGCCTCCTCCGGCGCTTGCCGCTCGCGGAAGACGCGGCGGAATTCGTCCGCGGCCTTTTGCGCCGCGGCTGCGCCGTGAAAGCCGGCAACGATCACTTGAGCCAAGTCGGATTTCGCGTCCATGGGGTGCCGCTTTCCCGACATTACGTTTTCGCGAAGCTTGGCGATATCGGCGGGAGTGAGGTCCGTCAGCAGTTCGTAGTAAGACCACATCCGCTCATCGGAAATGGACATCAGCTTGCCGAACATTTCGCCGGGCGGCTCGCTGATGCCGACGTAGTTCCCGAGGCTCTTCGACATTTTACGTTCGCCGTCGAGTCCCACCAAAATGGGCATGATGAAGGCAACTTGCGAGGCTTGGCCGTGTTCGCGCTGGATTTCGCGGCCCATCAGCAGGTTAAACTTTTGCTCGGTGGCGCCGAGCTCGACATCGGCTTCGAGGACCACGGAATCGTAGGCTTGAAACAGCGGGTAGAGCAGCTCGTGGATGGCAATCGGATGGTTTTGAGCGAGCCGCGAGCGGAAATCTTCGCGCTCGAGCATCCGGGCGAGGCGATAGTGCGAGCAGAGTTTCACGACTTCCAGGCTCGTCAACTTACCCAGCCATTCGCTGTTGTAGCGAATCTCGGTCTTTTGTTTATCGAGGATTTTGTAGGCTTGCGCCAGGTACGTATCGGTGTTGGCAGCGACCTGTTCGCGGGTGAGCTGCGGGCGCGTCTCGGATTGCCCGGAAGGGTCGCCAATCATCGCAGTGAAATCACCGACGAGAAAAATAGCGGTGTGCCCCATTTCCTGGAAGTGGCGGAGCTTGCGCAGCACCACGGTGTGCCCCAAGTGCACGTCGGGG
The DNA here is from genome assembly GCA_963781005.1 of uncultured Acidobacteriota bacterium. Lineage (GTDB taxonomy): Bacteria > Acidobacteriota > Terriglobia > Acidiferrales > UBA7541 > CAWADX01. Next base: position 1,504,258 of record CAWADX010000001.1, on the reverse strand, counting down.
GCGGTGGGGTCCAGGCCGAGTTTCACCCGCAGTGGCTTGCCGCTCTTGGCCGACTGCTCGAGCTTGGCCTTCAAGTCTTCTTCGCGGATGATCTCCGCGGCTCCCTTGCGCAAGAAGGCGAGCTGCTGTTCCACCGGCTTAAATCTTGATTCGGGGGTCATCTTTTTTCCGCATCCAGCAAGACGCGGCGCCCTTCGATGCGGTAGCGCCCTTCGAGGACGATGCGTACGGCCTCGGAATAGACGCGATGCTCCTCTCGGAGGACGCGCTCGGAGAGCGTCTCCGGCGTGTCGTCATCCAGGATGGGCACCACGGCCTGCAGGATGATGGGGCCGGCGTCGAGGTTTTCATCCACAAAATGAACCGTGCACCCGGTAAATTTCACGCCGTGGGCAAACGCCTGCTGTTGCGCTTCGAGACCCGGAAAAGCCGGCAGCAAGGAAGGATGAATATTCAGAATCCGACTGGGGAACGACGAAACGAAGTAAGGGGAGAGCAGCCGCATGAATCCGGCCAGGCATACCAGATCCACCCGCTTTTCCTCGAGGGCGGCCACGACCTTGCGGTCGTATTCTTCGCGCTGCAGGCCTTTCGAGGGAATCACGCAGGTGGGGATGCCGCGGGCGCGCGCCTTTTCAATTCCGCGCGCGCCTTCGATATTGCTGACGACGAGCGAAATTTCCGCGCCGGGGATGCGCCCTGCGGAAGCGCTCTCGGCTAGCGCCTCGAAATTCGAGCCGCGGCCGGAGAGCAGAACTCCGATGCGTTTTCTCATGGACGATGCAAATTAGCACAACTCCAGCGGGCGGCCAAACCGCCGGCAGCCCGCGGCGACCTGTCAACGCGAGATTCGAGTTGGGGCGAGATCCCGAAACAGAGGACAGGAGCGGAGAGATTGGCGCGTCGAGGTGGGAACGAGCCGCACGCTTGAGTGACACAGGTCTTCGTGGCGCGAGAAGTGCTATGGAGGCCAGCAGACGCTGGATCTTTCTTCCGATCGACCGGGCACTGATCCCAAATCACCACTACCCAATTACTTACCCGGACTTAGGGGATGAACCCCAGGTCTTCCGGCAGCGGGCCGGCAATGGGCACTTCAAACAATGGACCTGGCCCATCCGGATCGATGGTTAAAGCGCCATTGGTGGCGAAGAAGATACCAATCTGCGTCTGGGCCTCGATGGCCACCGCCGCAACCGCCGGGGCACCTGCAATGTTGGTCAGGAACGTGTGCGGGTTTTTCGGGAAAGCCGGATTCCCAGCAAACGCCAGGTCGTTGCGGAAGAATGAAGTCCGGTCAGTCAAATCACCGGAACGAATCAGCGCTGTAGCCGTTGGGTTGGGTACAGTTTCATCGCCACGGGCAAACTGGATAATCACGCTCTTCGCCGGATGGCCCGGCAACGGATGCTCGCGCACGAACGGCGCCCAGGCCACCGGATCACCAGCCTGCTGTAACCAGTTGACTACATCCAGGACAGTCTGGATGGCGATAGCTCCTGGCACGGTATTGGTGACCGGCGGCTGATCGCGCAACGGCATGTTGTCATCGAAGGGGAACAATGGCGGCCCGCCAGGAAGGTTTTCCAATGACGGCATGCGCAATGCCAGGGCTTCTCCCAGGAGCGGGCGGAAGTTAGGGCTCAGCCGTGCGATGTCTGTAAGCGAACCGCCGGGCACATTGGGTACGCCGACGTTAACATCAGGCTCGGCTGCCAGAAAAGTTGTGCCATAGATTCCGCCGAGGGATTGCCCAAAGTAGTAAATGCGGCTCGGATCGAGGTCCGGTATCCCGTCATTATCAGCGTCGATTCCGCCCTGAATGGCACGCACTACCTGCATCAGGTCAGCCACAGTCTGCTGGAGTCCATCGCGGGTTGCTATATCTCTTTGCGCGCCGGTCGCGAACAGACCCTCAGTTGAATCAATCGTGCCGTCGCCATTCTGGTCCACACCGCGCCCACCCGCAGGTAGAATGGTGAAACCGCTTCCTTGAGTCACAGTCAGTGTGCCGCCTGCGCCGAACCCATGCCCTTGAGCGTTGATCGCGATGCTGGCAATGCCGTTGTGGGCGAGCGTGGAAGCCACTGCAAACGGGCTATTGTTCTTGTTGTCACCAAACCCATGGCCAAAGATCGCAACGGGCCATCCGCCGGCTGGCGGCGTTCCCGCAGGAATGAACAGATTAAAGAACAGGTCTTCAGTGCTTTGAACCGCCGGATTGCCGGTCCGCGTGGGAACTGCCGGAATAAAATCGCCCGCAGTCTCAAAGTTCAATGCCGTGAACTTGCCAAAGGCAATGGTGCCGACCGACCCGGGAAATACCTGCAGTGCCGGCGTAGGCACGGGCACAGTATTCAGCGGACCGACCGTGTGAACCTGTTGGCCGTAAAGAATTCCGATCACGGAACTGACGGAAAAGACCGTGCGCTCGCCGTGAGTTCCCAGATTGAAATTGACCGGCGGCGCCGGCGCGGCCTCAATGCGGTGCTGAATCTTTTCCAGGGTCGAGGTTACTGACCCGGTTGTGAATACACTGGCGGCAACAAGATGCTCAGGATGCAGGTTGAGGTGATCCAGCAGGTCGTCAAATAACAATTTCTCCCGAAGGAAGGTCCGCGATGGCTGAACCGGATCGCCTGCAGGATCGGTGACCCCATTGGTGACCACCAGCAAGTAGCTGGTATCCTGCTCCAGATGCTGGTCGGACTCGGCGAACGCCGTCAGTGATGCCGGATCCCAAACCACCTGGTTGATGCCGATGACTGGATGCGGACCATCGTCGGGATCAAACAGGCTGCCAAGCCGTACGAGAAAAACCGTGCTGCTGTTGAACGTATTGGGATCAATCTCGCCGTCAAACGGCACGGAAAGGCGGGGCTGGGTATTGAAGCCGTCCAACTGGTTTAGCAGGGCGATATCCATACAGTCCGATGGATGGGTGGTGCAATTCGGGAATGGCAGGTGCACACGCAGATGCGTGTTCTGGCTGAAGTCCAGCACGGTAAATTGGTCGCTGGGGAATGGCGCCTGCGTGGTTGAATTCACGTTAAACAGCGGATGAACGTCGCCGGCCAGAGCTAACGCCGGCATCAAAAGGACGGATGAGAGCAGACCGAAAAAGAGGGTACGAGTGAAACTAATGCGCTTACTCATGGGAAACACCCTCCAGGGAGAGGTCAGGGCGTTGGAGAACATAGACCTGGAGGGTGCGCATGTCAATTAATTTGTTTTCATTTTTCGGTTCTGCACAAGAATGTGAATTGGCATACCCAGGAAGAAGGTACAAAACACCACCGCGCCGGCGGCGAACCTTCTCCACCCTGTCATCCGGCATTTTCTGTGGATACCAAGAGAATTCGTACCGAGCATCAAGGCTTGCTGAATGACTTGGTGCAATTTGAGCGGGGCTTGGATTCTAGCGACTGCTATTCAGTTGACACGCCTTTCCGCCTATGCTATTCCGGCGACGTAACTCAGCAGCTGGCGCGATTGCCGGCCTCCGCAATTGCGGAAGCCGGTTAGCAGCGTATCCGGCAGGCTGGGTTAGTAACACCCACCCCACCCCGGGAGGTGAGGGCCGCCTGGCCTTTGCCTCCCGCTCTTTATTCCTGCTGTCTTTCCTGATGATTGTGTGGAGTACCTAGTCGAATTTTGGGTAATACCCAGGGCTAACCGGCTACAGGGAGGGCTGTTGCCGAACTCCGGGAGCGTTTGTCCGCATAAAGGGCTTGGTCGGCCCGTTCCATTACCTGCTCAGGCGTCTCACCCGGCTGATAGCCCGCCCACCCGACGGCGCACGTCACATCCAGGGTTTCTCCGCGGAAGTCAACCTTGAGTGGGCGGAGCCGCTCGAGGAGCCTTTGCACCTGGTCTGGAAGGCATTCCGGGAGAATGACCATAAACTCATCGCCGCCGAGGCGCCCAGCGACATCGGAAGAGCGAATCACATGGTTCAGGTGCTCGGCGAACATCCGAAGCACGTCATCGCCCGCGGCGTGACCATGGCGGTCATTGATCTGTTTGAAGCCGTTCAAGTCCAGCATCAGCACTGTCAGTGGGTGTCCGTATCTCTGGGAGCGCGAAAGCTCACCCGTCAGCCGCCGCTCTGTCAGCCGCCGATTCGGCAGGCCCGTGAGCGGATCGATGGTCGCGAGTTTGTGGAACTCTTCGGCCCGGACTCTGAGTCGGGCCATCATCACCATGTTCTCCGCCATCTGATTACGCAAACGTTTGATCAGGATCTGCTGATAGAGCGTGTAAAGGTTGAAAAGGAGCACTAAGCCAACCAGCCCGCGTACGGCTGTTTCCAGATTGACCTGGAAGAAGCGATCGGGTTCCCTTAGCAGGGCCGGAAGCGAAAGGATTACGACCGCTGCCGCCAGAAGGAGCATGACGGTAACGGCGGTCCACCATAACCACCAGTCCCGCCGGTCCAGACGCCGCAGATCTCCCCGGACATCCTGCATGAGCGCTTCGTACTGTGTTTCTGGCAAATCGGGTTCCAATTCGTTCATGAGGGGATCCACCGGTTAAGTCCAATACTGGGTCAGATTATAGGCCGGACGTGGGGACAGAAGTGGTCCCGAAATGGCACGTTGTTTCAATTTAGGAACGCCCCGTGTGACCCCACGCGGCGTCAATAACGGTGCAGCCGACGACGGAGTCATCGCCTCGCGTGTTTTCGATTGCCTCTTCTCCTCCCTTCTTGCAAGGGTATAATGCGCCCACTTGGTCTCCGCCGGGTTGGAAGTGCATGGGGGGTCCTGAAAATGCGGCGCGAGGGGAGGGAGTGATGGGGCTGCAAATTGAGACGCGCCAGTTCGGCGACATCACGATCCTCGATTTGCACGGACGGGTGACGATCGGCCGAGACAACGACCTGCTGAGTAGTCAATTGCGGGAGCTTCTGGCGGGCGGCTGTCGGAAACTTCTGATCAACCTCGCGAGCGTGCAGCAGATGGATAGCTCCGGCTTGAGCAGCTTGGTGCGTTCCTTCGTCACGCTCCAGCGCGCTGGCGGGAGCCTGGGACTTCTAAAGCCACAGGGCCATGCCCGCGACGTTCTCGCGCTAACGGGCCTGCTCCGAGCCATCCCTACTTTCGACGACGAAGCCACTGCGCTTGGGAGCTTTCGGTAGGCTGGTGATGCTCGACCGCTCGGCCGGATCCAGTGCCTTCAGGCGTTTTTCTTCAACTCTGTCAGGACGAGCTTTGCCACTTCTTTCAGGGTCTCGAAGACGCCCTGGCCCGTGACGGCCACCGATTCGAGCACTGGTTCGCCTTTCACAGTCAACTGCTTTGTGAGTTTCTCGGTAGTCATCGCGCTGGGCAAGTCTCGTTTGTTTAGCTGGAGGATGTAGGGGATGGTGGTGAAATCCAGGTTGTGGTCCTTCAAATGCTCTCGCAGATTTTCGAGGGTCTCCAGATTGGCATCCAGTCGCTCTTCCTGAGAATCGGCCACGAACACCACACCATCCGCGCCTTTCAGTATGAGCCTCCGGCTGGCTTCATAGAAGACTTGGCCGGGAACCGTGTAGAGGTGGAAACGTGTCTTAAAACCGCGAACGGTGCCCAGATCCAAAGGAAGGAAATCGAAAAACAGGGTCCGGTCGGTTTCCGTGGCGAGCGAGACCATCTTGCCTTTTTGGCTCGCCCCGGTGTGGTCGTAAATCCACTGTAGATTCGCCGTCTTCCCGCCTAGACCGGGTCCGTAATAGACTAGCTTGCAGTTAATCTCGCGAGCGGGGAAATTTATAAAGGGCACAAATGCCTCAGAGTTTTAGAGGGGCTAGTTATAGCACAGGCGCGCGTCTTGGGCCAACGGGCGGTCGTTGCGAGGATACCGAACAGGCAACGGTCTCTCACGACACAAGGCCGCTGGCGCAGGGAAGGAGGACGGATTCGCAACTGCGAGTAATTTAGAATGTTCAACAATTTACTTTTAGCTATGAAAAGTGGGGCGCATTGACGACTTGGCGAAAGTTTGCTATCTTCGAGGGCGTATGGCACGCAACCATAAGGCTATAGAGCGACGCAGTACGCGAAGCGCGCGGGCCTCGAAGCCCGGGTCTACGCTACTGAAAAATAAAGCTTTACCTTCAAACGGCAAGAGCAAGGTCTTCCGGGACACGGCCAGTGCGGCAGTGAAGCAACAGTTGAAGCAGTACGACGAGGCCCTCAAGTATTTTCAGCAGCAGAAGTTCAGCCGGGCCAAGCAATTGCTAGACAAGGTTATCGAGGGCCCCAGCAAGGAACTGGGCGACCGGGCTCAAGTGCATCTGCGCATGTGCGAGCAGAAGATTTCTCGACTGCCCGCGGCTGTTTTGAAAACTGCCGAGGATCATTACACGCAAGGTGTGGCGATGATGAACCTCGGCCGATGGGATGATGCTCGGGTGCATCTGGAGCGCGCCCTGAAAGCATCGCCGAAAGCGGATCACATCGTTTACGCCATGGCCGCGCTCGATTGCTTGACCGGCGAAGCGGAATCGGCGATGGAAAACCTGAAGCTCGCCATTCAGCTCCGTCCGGAGAACCGGTACCACGCGCGCAACGACGAGGATTTCGCGTTCCTTCAAGAGGACCCTCGGTTCACCGAGCTGCTTTATCCGGAACGCGAAGGCTCGCCCGGATAGTTCGCCCCCCCCTGCGTGAAGAATCAGCGGCAGACTCGCCCCCGGCCCGTTCGCATCGTCGCGCTCGGGGGAGGCACGGGTCTTTCCACGCTTCTGCGCGGATTAAAAGAGCATGTAGCCCGGCGGCGGAGAGAGCACCTCAAAAGGCCGATTTCCGATCTCGCTGCGGTGGTGACCGTTACCGACGACGGCGGAAGCTCCGGCCGTCTGCGGCGGGAATATCGTGTTTTGCCCCCCGGGGACATTCGCAACTGCATGGTGGCGCTGTCGAAAGATGAAGCGCTGCTGGGCCAGCTTTTCCAGTACCGCTTTCCCGCGGGCCGCGGGCTTGGCGGCCACAGCTTCGGCAACCTGTTCCTGACAGCGCTCACGAACGTCACCGGCGATTTTCCCGAGGCGGTGCGACTTTCCGGGCAGGTGCTGGCCATCCGGGGGCGCATTTTCCCTTCGACCGCGGAGAACGTGACGCTCGAGGCAGAGCTCGAAGATGGACGCGTGGTCGCCGGCGAAACGAGGATCTCACGATCGCGCAAGCGCATTCGGCGCGTATTCCTGGTGCCGCGCCGAGTACAGCCCGTGCCGGAAGTGCTCGATGCCATCCGCCAAGCGGATTTGATTCTCGTGGGCCCAGGATCTCTCTACACCAGCATCATTCCCAATCTTCTCGTCGATGGAGTCACGCGAGCCGTCGAGCGTTCGCGTGCAAAACGCATTTACATTGCCAACCTCATGACCCAGCCCGGAGAGACCGAGGGCTATTCCGTCGCCGCCCACGTGCGCGCCATCTACGAACACACGCGCAAAGGTTTGTTCGACTGGGTGGTGTTGAACCGCACGCCCATTTCGCCGCGCGTTCTCCGACGCTATCGCGCGGAGGGGGCCGAGCCCGTCGAGTCTTCGCTCAAAGAGCTGCGACGCATGGGCCTTCGCTGCATTTCCGGCGATCTTCTACAGGAGAGCGGAGTGGTGCGCCACGACCAGGGGCGTCTTACTCACCTGCTTCTCGAGGAATTCGTGGCGCGGTCTTCCCGCTGACTTCCCGTTCTGTCGCCTGGCCGGCGAGTCCCTGAGCCGAATCCGCAACCCTTACCTTGCGCCGTCGTGCGCGTGTTCGTATACTGGCGCACGCTCCTGGAAACGCGCCAAGGCGGGCGGCCTTTCCTCGAGCGGAGATAAGGATCCGTCGCGTAACGCCGCAACGACTCGCATTCAGATCCACCGGGCCGAAGGGAGGGTGTCATGGCTACCGTCACCATTCCGAATGAGTTGAATCCGTACGAGTGCGCGGAAGCCCGGTTCGAGACGGCGTCCAAAAAACTGGGATTGGAAGAAGGCCTTTACCGGTATTTGAAATACCCAAACAAGGAAATCACCATCTACATTCCGGCGTCCATGGACAACGGACACCTGGAGGTTTTCACCGGCTATCGGGTGCAGCATTCGCTCGTGCGCGGCCCTTGCAAGGGAGGCATCCGTTTCGCGCCGGACGTGACTTTGGACGAAATCCGCGCGCTTGCATCGTGGATGACCTGGAAGTGCGCGGTCGTGAATATCCCTTTCGGCGGAGCCAAGGGTGGAATCATCTGCGACCCGGAAAAGCTTTCCATGCGGGAGCTCGAACGCATCACGCGCCGCTACACAGCAGAGCTTTCGGAATGGATCGGGCCGGAACGGGACGTGCCCGCGCCGGACGTGGGCACCGGCGAACAAGTGATGGCCTGGGTGATGGACACTTACTCGATGCATATGCGCCACACGGTTACAGCCGTGGTCACCGGCAAGCCGCTGGACCTGGGGGGCTCGCTCGGGCGGAAGGAGGCGACGGGCCGTGGCGTGATGCTCGTTTGCGACAAGGCTCTGATCAAACTGGGGATGAAGCGCGAAGGGTGTCGCGTGGTGGTTCAGGGCTTCGGCAACGTGGGGTCGCTGGGGGCCATGTTGATGCAGGAGGCGGGCTATAAAATCGTCGGGGTGGCCGACGTCCACGGCGGACTCTACAACGAAACAGGTTTTGATGTTCCCAAGCTGATTGATTGGGTCCACCATCAACACAGGCCTCTGCCGGATTTTCCGCAGGGTGGCGCAAAGATGACCTCGCCGGAAATTCTCTTCCAGCCGTGCGACATCCTGATCCCGGCCGCCGTCGAAAACCAGATCACCAGCCGGAACGCTCACCTGGTGCAGACGCGCGTCTTGTGTGAAGCCGCTAACGGACCCACCACGCCGCCGGCAGACGAAGTTCTCCAAAAAAAAGGAGTGTTCGTTATTCCGGATATTCTGGCGAACGCCGGGGGCGTCACGGTCAGCTACTTTGAGTGGGTGCAGGACCGCCAAGGTCTTTTCTGGCGCGAGAGCGAAGTGAACGAACGCCTGCGCGACGTGATAGAGCACGCCTTCGATGAGGTCGTGCGTTACGCGGAAACCCACGGCGTAAACAACCGCATCGCCGCTTATATGCTGGCGATTGACCGAGTGGCGTTTGCGCTGAAGCTGCGAGGGATTTACGCGTAGGCCGGAGCCCGCGCGCGGCTGCTCGGCTGTCTTGAGGCGGGCCACCGAACCAGCGATTTGCTATTTGCGTTTTGGCACGGGCGCCCGGGAAATTTCGAGGATGCGGTAGCGAAGCCTCGATGGTCCCTGATTCCATTTCACCTGGAGCCCTCAAAAGCGAAGACGAGCACCGGCGCGACGTTTGCACCGTCGGCGGCTGGATCCACGTGCGTGGCTACGTGGCTGCCACCGACGGCAACATCTCCTTGCGCCTCGATCCCCGGCGCATTTTGACCTCTCCGACCGCCATCAGCAAAGGCATGATGACGCCGGACGACCTCGTCATCACCGACCTCGACGGCCGCAAGCTGAGCGGCCGCCGCAATCCTTCTTCCGAGCTGGCTATGCACCTGTTGATCTACCGCCGCCGCCCGGACGTGCATGCCGTTTGCCACGCGCACCCGCCGGTGGCTACGGGTTACGCTGCGGCAGGGCTGCCGCTAAACAAGGCTCTCTTGAGCGAGCTCGTGCTGTCGCTGGGCTGCATCCCCGTGGCTCGCTATGGCACGCCCGGAACGGCCGAATTGACCGAAACGATCGAACCGCTCGTTCAAAGCTACGACGCCATACTGATGGCCAATCATGGTGTAGTGACTTATGGGCCCGATCTTCTGACCGCTTTTTTCCGGATGGAGACGACCGAGCACTTTGCGCGCGTGGCCCTGGTGACGGAACTCCTCGGCAAACAGGTCTTGCTTTCCAGCGGGGATGTGGAAAAATTGCTCGCGGCGCGGGCGCGTTACGGCCTGCAGACAAGCGCACCTGCCGGGCCTGAATGCCCGGTGACGTCTGAAGCAGCCGAGCCGGATCGCGTCACGTTGACGCGGCAAGAGCTGGAAGCTTTGGTGGGAGAAGCCGTGCGGAAGGACCGAGCCCGGCGGTGAGCGAACGGGCCGCTCGCAGGTTTTTGATTTGCGTCGCCAGCGGCAAGACCGCCCGGCAAGGACGACGGAAGCGGGGGCATGGAGAAGGCGGGGCAGAAACGGAGAACGTTTTAGGTGTTGGGCGGAGGATGAAGAATGGGTGAAGCACTGGGAATGATCGAGACACGCGGCCTGGTGGCGATGATTGAAGCCTCGGACGCCATGGTCAAGGCGGCCAAGGTCACGCTGGTCGGTTGGGAAAAGATCGGTTCGGGCTACGTGACCGCGCTGGTGCGCGGCGATGTGGCCGCCGTGAAAGCCGCCACCGACGCGGGCGCAGCGGCGGCGCGCCGTGTGGGCGAGCTGATTGCGGTCCACGTGATTCCGCGACCCCACCAGTCGCTCGAGGATGCACTGCCCATCGGGAAATCGGCGTTGGCCGCATCGGGGAAGTAAGCGCGCGGATGAGCAGGCGGCGAGACCCTTCCTTTCCCGGTTTCGCCGGAGTTTTCTTTGTAACAACCCGCTTCTTGAGTGGCGGGCTCGATTCTTTCAATTTTCAACTTGAACCATGATACTGGCCCGCATCGTCGGCACGGTGGTTTCCACGCGCAAGGACCCGCGCCTCGAGGGTAAGAAGCTCCTGGTGGTGAAGCCGATCTCGCCTGAGGGGGCGGATGAGGCTGGCTACCTGGTGGCCATCGATACGGTGGATGCCGGATTCCGGGAAACGGTGCTGATCGTATCGGGCAGCTCGGCCCGCATGGCTTCCGAGTGCAAAGACCGGCCGGTGGACGCAGCCATCATCGGAATTGTGGATAACGTCCAACTCGACTCGCAACACGAAGGCGAGCTTGCCGCAGCGAGGCGCAGGTAGGGAAGCCAAGTAGAATTTGGGGCGGCGGGCGATTTAGATGGCGCCTTTTCGAATCCGAGGAATTTCGAGCTTCAACCATGATACTTGGACGCGTGATCGGCACCGTCGTGGCGACTATCAAGCAGGGTTCGCTGGACGGCAAGAAGATTCTGATCGTGCAGCCGATCGATGGTCAAGGCCGGGACAAGGGGCGAGCGCTCGTCGCGCTGGACTCCGTCGGGGCGGGCATAGGAGAGAGGGTTTATTGGTGCCGCGGACGCGAGGCCAGCTTTCCCTTTTTGCCCGAGGAAGTGCCCACCGAAGCCACCATCGTGGGCATCGTGGACAGCGTCGACATTCCCGTTGCGCCGAAACGCTGAAGAAGGAACCCATGAAAGGGCGCCTGGAGAGAACCGCGCGATGCTGATCGGCAGGGTTATCGGCACCGCCGTGGCGACACGGAAGGCACCCTCGCACGAGGGCCGCAAAATCCTCGTCGTCCAGCCGCTCAATTTGGACGGCTCAGAACGCGGCGATACGGTGCTGGCGCTCGATGCCGTAGATGCGGGCGTCGGCGAGCGCGTACTTATCGCCACCGAGGGATTTTCTTCCATGACCGCCGTGGGCCGGCCGAACTCACCGATCGATATGGCGGTCATCGGCATCGTCGATGCGCTGGAGCTGGCGGACGACGTAAAGTAAGTGCACTCCGTCCTTGGTAACGCCTCTGTGATCCCGAAAAATTCGCAAGCTTCGAGAAGAACCGGCGCGGGCGCCTCATTTCCGTGCGCGAAAATAAATGGGCGGCGACCCAAACAGCAGGCCGCCGCCCTGTCCGCACAGAACTCTGCCTTAGTCAAACGAGAGATAACGGCTTTTACCACCCAACCGGATCTCCTTAACCTTGTTGTTATCGAGTACGACGGATGTGACCCTGAATTTCTCCGGTGCATCCATCCATCGTGAATTTGCTTCCGCCACCACCTTACCGTTCTGCGAAAGTGTGGCCTTGGATTCGTCCGCCACTAAGGAATACTCGCCCGGTTTCAAGCTCGTACTGCCGAATGTGGCCTCCGTTGCAAGCGTTACGGTTGTTTTGACAGCGGATTTGCTGTCTTTGGAAGGGTGCGGCCCAGCGAGCGCGGGAAGGGCCACGGCCAGCGCGAACAACACTGCCAACCAACGTCGAGACATTTTCCTGTTCCTCCTTTTCATTCCCCGTGCTTAGTGTGTTTTGACGCTGCATTACGCGACACGGAAGCAAATTTTTATTTCGACTCTAAAATATTTTTTTGAGTTCATTCTAAATGTGTCTTCTCAATACTTTAGTGTCGCTCGTTCGATTCCGGACGCTGACCGCTTTCGGGTTGAGCATTCCCAGAATCGGAGTAGAAGTCTCCGAAAATATGGAGAACCTTCAGGGACAGTGGTCTCGCGCACACTGCCGCGTTGACACTCCACCGACCCTCATTCAATAATCGCGGGCGATGATCGGACAGCTTCGCGGCGCGCTCTTGGACAAGCGTCCCAATCAGATCGTCTTAGACGTCGGAGGAGTGGGCTACGAGGTCCAGATCCCACTGTCTACTTTTACGAGCCTCGGGAAACTGCACGAGCAGGTGACGCTCCTAATTCACACCCATGTGCGTGAAGACCAGCTTGCCCTTTATGGCTTTTTGACGGCGCGGGAAAAACAGTGCTTCGAGTTGCTGATATCGACCTCGGGCGTGGGTCCAAACCTCGCACTTAAAATTCTTTCTGGCATGAGCCTCGAGGAGCTCGTCCCCGCGATCCGCAAAGGCGACTTGGCGCAACTCGTTCGCATCCCGGGGATCGGACGCAAGACGGCCGAGCGCATCGTCGTGGACCTGCGAGACAAACTCGTCGCCGTGGAAGTGGCAGAGCCCGGCAAGCCTGCCACGCGCACGCAACTCGAGGCCGACGTGGCCTCAGCACTCGTCAACCTGGGCTATGAGAGCCGGGCGGTGGAAAGGGCTCTCGAGCAGGCGCGGAAATCCGGCGCTGGTGCCAGCTTTGAAGAATTGTTGCGGGCAGCGCTGGCCGATCTCAGCGGTCCGGCCATGCAGAAAGGCGCGCGGGTAGGGCACGGCGAAGCGTAACCTCAAGGAGGAAGAAGTTGGTTCAGTTTGTTTGGGAGTTCGTCGTTCGAAGCGACAAGTTGGGCGAATTTGAACGGCATTATTCGGCCGCAGGAACCTGGGCGGAGCTTTTTCGGAAAAGTCCCGGCTACCGCGAGACCCTCCTGCTGCGCGACGCCGGCCAACCGAACCGTTACCTGACGCTGGATCGTTGGGACGACATCGAATCCCACGATGCGATGCGGCGGAAGTTGGCAAGAGAGTACGAGGAAATCGATCGGATGTGCGAAGCCTTCACCGAGATCGAAAAGGACTTGGGAGTCTTCGAGACTGTGTAGCCGCGAATGACCGTGCCTCAGACCCGCCATCGCGTTGTTTCCGGGCAAGCGTTCGACGAGGACGCGCGCATCGAAGCTAGCGTGCGCCCCAAGCGCCTGGGCGACTTCATCGGTCAATCGCGCGTGAAAGAGAACCTGGCAATCGCGGTGGAGGCGGCGCGCACCCGCGGCGAGGCCCTGGACCACGTCCTTCTTTATGGTCCTCCGGGATTAGGCAAGACGACGCTGGCGCAGATCCTGGCCAACGAGATGGGCGTGGCTATCAAGACCAGCTCGGGTCCGTTGCTCGAACGCAAAGGAGACTTGACCGCGATTCTGACCGCGCTCGAGCCTCGCGATTTCTTCTTCCTGGATGAAATCCATCGTCTGCTGCCCGCACTCGAAGAAATCCTTTATCCCGCGATGGAGGATTTCCGCATCGATCTGGTGATCGGGCAGGGGCCCGGAGCGCGCCTGCATCCCTATCAGCTCAGCAAATTCACGCTGGTGGGCGCTACGACGCGAGCCGGGCTAATCATGGCGCCGCTGCGGTCTCGCTTCGGCATCGTCCACCGGCTCGATTTCTACGCGGCCGAAGATCTGCGGCAGATCATTTTGCGGTCGGCAAAGATTCTAGGTATCGCGGTTGACGAAGAAGGCGCAAAAGAAATTGCGCAGCGCAGCCGCGGAACGCCGCGCGTGGCAAACCGTCTGCTGCGGCGGGCCCGCGATTTCGCCGAAGTGCGCGCGGAAGGCCGCGTCACCGCGGGGGTGGCGCGAGAAGCGCTCCAGATGCTGGGCGTAGACGAGCACGGACTCGATGAAGTGGACCGCAACCTCATGCTCACAATTATCCAAAAATTTTCCGGCGGCCCAGTGGGTTTGAACACAATTGCAGCGTCCTTGAGCGAAGAAGAAGACGCCATCGAGGAAATCTACGAGCCTTACTTGATGCAACTCGGCCTGCTGGACCGCACTCAGCGCGGGCGAGTGGCCACCGCGCTCGCATACAAGCATTTTGGCGTCGAGCAACCCACTCGCCAGCAGCGCCTGCTGTAGCAAGCGAGGAGATGAATAACGCGAAGAAGGTTTACCTTTCCCTGGGCTCGAATGTCGGCGACCGTGCCAAGAACATCGCGCACGCAATCGAAGTGCTAGCGGAACGCGGCGTGAGCGTCACGCGGCGGTCAGGGCTTTACTCCACGGAGCCGGTGGACATCCGCACACAAGGCTGGTTCCTGAACTGCGTTGCTGAGGTGGAAACGGACCTGATGCCCCGCCAATTGCTGCGCACCCTGCAGGCCGTCGAACGCAGCCTGGGTCGCCGGAGGATCGTGACGCGCGGGCCGCGCATCATTGACATCGATATCTTGCTCTATGGTTCGAGCGTCGTTCATTCGCTTGACCTCGAATTGCCCCACCCTCGCATGAGCGCGCGGCGCTTTGTCCTCGTGCCACTTTGTGAAATTGCGCCGGGCCTGCGTCATCCCATCCTGAAAAGGACAGTAGCCGAACTTCTGGCCGATACTTCGGACCGAAGCCAGGTTCGCCGCTGGCGAGGCTGAGTTCTCAGGCGAGCGAAACTCGAAGACCGCGCCGGCGCGCCTCCTCCGAGTTTCGCTTTGTGAGTTTCAAACCTCCATCAGCTCGTGCGCAGCACCTTCAGCCAGTGCAGCGTGAGGGGCTTCGGTGCGAGCGACTCGAGTTCGATTTCGGCGTAGCGTCCCTCGCCGCGCTCCACCACGCGATACACTCCCGGCTCGCTTTCGACCCGTTCATGGCCGCCCAACCGCCGCAGAAATTCGCGAGCATCTTCGAGCAAGGCGCGCTCGTGCGTGCCAGGCCGGGCCAGGGCTTCCACTACGTAGCTGCGCAGCAGCTTTTTCCAGTAGCGGTCGAAGAGCTGCGGCGAAGCGAAGGCGTCGCTCCAAGCCACTTCACCGCCATACGCCACTACCACGCCCACCACCTGCTCGCCCTTCAGACTCGCCGTGGCACGGGCGAATCGGCGCTCCACTTCTTCGGCGAAGCTTTCGACCGACATTCCGATCGGCGACGACTGATAGATCTTCTTGTAGGACTCGGTGGGCGCGTTCCGAGAGATTACGTCCGCCATAGTTCCACGAGAAATCGCCGGCGCCGAAGCAGGCGCTCCGCTCCCCACGCCGGACGCACTCCCGCTGCGCACAGCGGCCCAGACTCCGCTCTGATTCTGGTCCACGGCGGCTCTCTCGCGCACGCTCGGATGGACCATCATCTTACCGGCCGAGAATTGCGGCGAGGCTCCGGTCCATCGGCCGTGCTCCACGCAGAAGACGTCGAGCGGCAATGGCTCCGCGCCTGGCGGAACGATGCGGTCTTTGCCGATGATCCGGTCCTGCTTGCCACCCGAGACGATTTCTCCGGCCAGCAGCACGAGCGGCTTCGAGCTGCGGTTGACGAGCACGAGCTGGTTCACCTGTGCGCCGCCGTTCGCGACCGGAAAGGGCCCCGACTGGATGCCCCGCGTGCGGCGAATTATTTCGCTGCCTTGCTCGCTGACAATGGCCTCGCCCGACGCCAGGGCTTCATCCAGGGTGACAAACGCGCTGGTGTCGGCAGTGCGGCTCGAAACCACCGGAAAAACACTGAGATTTTCGTAGGTGACGGCTTCCGCTAAGCGCCAGCTATCGGACCCGCTCGCTTGCGGCCCTTTGGCTCCGCCGGAACTTCCTTCGGCAGCGAACAGCCAAGCTGCCGCCAGTGTGATGAGTATAGCAAGGCCCCAGATCCTTCCCGACTTTGACGATGTTTGTAGCATGATGCCTCCTAAACGCTCCGCGAATGTGAGCCCTGCACCTGAACGCGGGGCTCAATCCTCAGAACGGCTCGGCGTCGATTTCTTGCAGGAATTCTTGCCTCAAGTGAAGTCGGGTATGAGGTCCTTGCGGGGCGCTATGCTAGTGCCGTTCCAACCTTATTGAGCGAAGACGGGCCGAGGAGGGCGCTACCTCAAACAGCGCCTTGCTTCCTGGCTCTCCCAAACTCGGAGCAATTAGTTGGAACGGCACTAGCGGTTGGAGGACAAGTGCGGTGGGTGAAAAGGACTACCTAGATTGCTTCGCCCTTTCCTTCTTTTGCTGGTTTTCGGCTTCTTCTTGCTTTTCGTATTCGGTGATTTCTTCTTCCGTCATTTGGTAATCCTCCCGCGAGGCAAACATTCTGGTCTGGCGCTGCGAACTCTGGGCCGCCAGGCGTTCCGTTTTCTGGCGCTCTTTTCTGGATATCTCCGATCGCATGTGCCGAATCGGTTCCGCGATTGCTCTTGTTTCCAACAACAGGTCGCTGATCTTTTCGAGGAAGTCGTGCAAATGGATCGGCTTCAATATGTAGGGGAGCCTGGCGCGTTCCAGCACTGGCTGCGCGAATTTGGCTGCAAGTTCCGGCACCAGGAACAGCACTCTGGCGGGTCTGCGGGCCGTGCCGGTGGGATCGGCATCGGCTTGCGCCAGTTCCCGAAGTGTTTCGAAGTGCGGCCCTTGCGTATCGGTGAGCGTGATGTTGGCCACAACCAGCGTCCATTCGCCCTTGGCAAGTTCCAAGAGCCCCTGGCTTGCCAGGGGAACCACGTGCACCCTCCAACCTTCCGAATCCAGAATCTGCTGAAGCGCCAGTTGGCTGACCTTGTCGTCGTCTATGATCAGGATGCTGATGTCGCCCATAAACGGTCTCTACACAACCTCGCTTCCAGTATAGCCCTCATCTTCCGGCTGCGATGGCTTTCGGGCAGGGAAGGGGCGGGGAAGCCACGGGCGAACATAAAGCGAAGAATTGTGCTTGACATAGCGAACAAAAAGCGAATATATTCGGGCCGCAACGCGAGGCGACCGATGGCCACTTCCCCTGCAATCCGAACGGCACCGAAAGAGATGCACCCCCGGACGCGCCGCTCGCCCGAGACCAGCCTCACTCTATTCCCCGCCGCCGCTCGCCACGGCAATTGTGAGTCCACCGGCGGCGCTTCTTCGCCCCCTCCGGAGCCTGACCGGAGCAAGAAGCCCGCCGTGGAACTGGTCGGCATCGCTCGCCTCGCCGCCTCTTCTCCTCGCGCGGACGCCAAGCGCGGCACCGAATACTTTCTTCTGCCGGTTCGCTCGATTCTGAACCATTGCGATTCCGAGCGCGTGCCATTTCGCTGGACGGTGAATCCCTATCGTGGCTGCGAGTTCGGCTGCCGCTACTGTTACGCCCGCTACACGCACGAATACATGGAGCTCGATGGCGGGGATTTCGAGCGGAAGATTTACGCCAAACAGAATGCCGGGGAGCTGATGGGGCGCGACCTGGGGACGGAGAAAATCTGGGGCGAGCACATCGCCATCGGCACCGCCACCGACCCTTATCAGCCAGCGGAGCGGGAATTTGGCGCGACGCGGGCCATTCTGGAGCGCATCGCGGAGCGCGAAGGGCTGAGCGTTTCCATCACTACGAAATCGAACCAGGTGGTCCGCGATCTCGAGTTGCTCAAGCGGATTGCGGAGCGTTCCGCGCTCTATATCAACCTCAGCATCACCACGCTTCGGGTGCGCCTGGCGCGATTGTTGGAACCGCGGGCGCCGCGGCCGGACTTACGACTGGCGGCAGTGCGCCAATTGCGCGAGGCGGGCATCGCCGCCGGGGTCAACGTGATGCCGGTGGTTCCTTGCCTGACCGACACGGACGAAGATCTCGATGCGCTAGCGCGCGCGGCCCGGCAGGCGGACGCCCTTTGGATTGCCGGCAGAGCGCTTTTTCTGATGCCCGCGGCGCAGAAGCAATTCCTGCCCTTCATTGAATCGAAATTTCCAAAGCTCGCGCGCCGATATCGAGAATGGTATGGACGCGCGGCTTACGCCCCGGAAGAGTATCAGCGCGAACTCGCCGAGCGGTTCGCAGCGCTCCGCGAAAAGTATGGATTTCGTACACGCCCCGAAGGGCCGGAGAAAAACGCGTGGCATTCGCCCCAGCTCTCGCTGGCTCTGGGGCTAAATGACGGGGGTTGATATGCTGAAGGTCGAAACGGTTGGCCGCCTTTTGGTTTTGATTGCCGCATCCGCTCTTTCCGGACTCTATGCTTACCAGGGGCAACGGAAGCCCACGGCGGACCAAGCGTCGGCCGCGAAGGAGCAGAAAATGTTTCTGGGCTTGCGAACCGCGACGTACGACGTGAAAGATCTTGCGAAGGCCAAGGCCTGGTACGGCACCGTGCTGGGCATCCAGCCCTATTTCGATGAGCCGTACTACGTCGGTTTCAACGTGGGTGGCTACGAGCTTGGTCTGGTTCCAAACGAAGCCGTCGGGCCGCAGCGGCTGCCGGCGGGCCTGGCTTACTGGGGCGTGCAGGACGCGCATGCCGCTTATAAGCGCTTGTTGGAACTGGGAGCGACGCCGCAGGCGGAAGTGCAAGATGTCGGCGACGGGATTCTGGTCGGAGCAGTGCACGACCCGTTCGGCAACGTACTCGGCGTCATCCAGAACCCGCACTTCAAGCTACCCGAAAATTAGCCGTTCGTTTGCGATGCGGTCCATTCGCACGCAATCGGGACTTCCTCGGGCGGTTTCACGCTATTCGATTCCGCCGTTGCATCAAGGAACGATGATCCGGGAAGCCTCGCGTTCCGTTTCGGCCGCACGCGGGAACTGCGCGCGGAGGAAGTCGAGGAACGCGCGCGAGCGCGGGCGGCCATTCGTCTCGTGACGCCCGATGCGAAGCAGGAACACCAGTAAATAGAAAATCTCCGAATCCTTCAGGCCGCCGAAACCCGCCCGCTCCGCTTCCTGCTTCTTATACTCGTGGAGGAACTCGACGAGCTGGCCGTAGAGCGCGCGCGGCAGCGGCGCTTCCGGCGGCCGCTCGTAGTAGATTCCGGTACCCAGGGTGCGATAAGTCTCCGCCAGCGCGCCGAGGGCTGCGAGCATCTCGGAATCCGCGGTGGCCCGATTTTCATTCGCAAATTTCAGGACGGTATAGCCGAGCCCCGAAATCGCGGCACTGCGTTCGTGCACCAGATCCATCGAGAAATCGACATCGGGATAGGGCAGGTCGTTCGGAGAAAGCGGCTTGCGGTGCTCGTGTTCATAGCGCCGCGCGGCGACAAGATAGGGGCAATCGGAAGGGCAATCAATCGTCACCTCGCGCTCAACGCCGCAACAGACCGCGCAAATCTTCTCTCCCTTTGCCGGACAGAAGCGTTTGGGCTTGCGCTTTTCACAGATCGGGCAGCTCACCCGGCTTCTCCTTCGTTCAACTGGAAACTTCCAAGTCGCAGCTTGCTGGAACGGGGTCTCAGCGGCATTATAGACCGGTCACGGGTTTGGATCCGACCGGACTTTTTTGTATTTGCTACACGTCGCCGGGTTAGCCGGCGCGCAAAGGAGCAGACCGATGAAGTTCTTTCTACTCGGGTGCATCACGATTCTGGCGCTCAGTGCGGTGGGGACGTGCGTCTTCCTTTATCTTGGACTCCTAGACTTCCGTGCGGACCAAAGCCCTTCGGGATTCGAGCGCAAATACGCAATGGCAGCTCTGGATGCGTCGACGAAGCACCACGCGCCCGAACTCGCGCATCCAATCCAGACGACCGATGCGAATTTGCTCGAAGGGATGAAGCTTTACGAGACGAATTGCGCCCTTTGCCATGGCGATCCGAGCAATCCGCAACCGGTGGCCGGCAGCTCCCTCTACCCGCCCGCGCCGCGGTTCACGGAAGATCCACCCGACATGCCCGACAACCAGAACTTCTACATCATCAAATATGGAATACGATGGACGGGAATGCCCGCCTGGAGAAATCTTTTCAGCGACGATCAGATTGGGAAATTGAACGCGTTTTGCTTGCAAATGGGGAAGCTGCCGCCTTCGGTAGATCAGGAGTGGAAGAAAGCGAAGAGCGTGGTTAAGAGTGGAAACGGCAACTGACGGCGTTCACACTCCGTGGTAGACAACTCGCCGACGTGCCTGCGATGCCATGTCTGGGGTTGTAGTTCCGGAACGCGCCCTAAGATCCTCTGCTTGTGTAGGGGATACAACTTTCGATATGCAGATGGCAACCTTCCTGCGACGAACGGCAAACCACCGCCTATAACTTTCGATATAGGAGTGCCGTATTCGTAGCACACTTCGCTCCCAGGCCTCACACAGAGCTTGATTCTCCTTTGCAGGAATGTTCGAATAGCGAGAAGGAATGGCGAGTGCGTCGAAGCAGCCTGGCTTCGATCGGCCGGCCTTTCTCGGTAGGATGAAGCGACTGCCTAAAAAAGGAATCCTGGTCTCTGCGTTCGCGTTGGCGTTGTGCATACAGTTGGCCATCGGAGCACTGTCTTATCGCAACACCACTGGGTTGATTCAGACGGCCGACTCCGTGCGGCACACTCAAGAGGTGGTTCACCGGCTGGAAGACTTGCTGGGCGATTTGGCCACGACGCCTGCCATCATTCACCGAAAAGTGGCATACCTCAGGACCCTGACTGCCGATAACGCCCCGCAGCAAAGATTCCTGGACGTCCTCGAGCCCTTGGTGCAGGCAGAGTTGGCGCAGCGCGAGCGCACGCATAACTCTCGCGAGGGCAAGGGATCGAACGCTACCGCAGATCAGCCGGAAGTGCAGATCGGCGAGGTGATTTCCCAAATGGAGGACCAAGAGCAGAGGTTATTGGTAGAACGAAGTCAAGCCGCGAAGGCGAGCAGTCGGAAGACGTTTGTAACCCTGTTCATCGGCACCGCCGTGAGCTTTGCCCTTCTACTGGCTGTTTTCAACTTCCTCAGCCGCGAAACTTCGGAGCGCCAGCGGGCAGAGCAGGTTTCACACGGGCAGACGGAAACACTGATGAAAACGCTGAGCGCTCTCGCGGCCGAATCGAAGTTGGAACCGTTTTCCGGGCAAGTGCTGGCGGCGATCGCGGAGCAATTCAACGCTCACTCAGCCTCACTCTGGCTGTACGACCCTTCGCCTGGAATCTTGCAAGCGCACACGTTGTACGAGCAGGGGCAAGTGCGGCAAGCGGCTGAGCTCGCCGAGCTCAACCGAGAAAGCACGAGCCCGGAGTTCCTCGGATGGCAGGAGTTTGCCCGCGAGCGCGGTTCGCTGGTTGTCCGGGATGTCGAAACAAACGCGATGCTAGCCCCGATCCGAGATTGGTTGGTGAGCCGGGGCATCAGGACGGTGCTGTGCGCACCCCTGGTGGCGGCCGACGAGATCATTGGCTGCATCGCACTGAGCAGTACGGAACACCGCGAATATGAACGCCAAGAACTCGAACTGGTGCAAGCGCTGGCTCAGCAATTGAGTTTGGCCATTCAACTGACGCGGCTTGCCGAAAAAGGGCAACAGTCAGCAGTACTCGAGGAGCGTAACCGGATGGCGCGTGAGATCCACGACACTCTGGCCCAAGGCTTCACGGGCATTGTGGTTCAATTGGAAGCGGCCGAAGATATACTCGCCGAAAACCCGGACGCAGCCTGCGAACACATGCGCCAAGCGGAGAACTTGGCGCGCCAGAGTCTGGCGGAAGCTCGCATTTCCGTGCGGGCGCTGCGCCCTCAACCGTTGGAGACGGCCGACTTGGCCGGCGCGCTCAACCGGCTGGCAAGCGAACTGACTCGCGGAGCATCGGTTCGGGTGAACTTTTTCCTTCAGGGGCGACCGCGCCCACTGCCCGCCGAGATCGAGGGGAACCTCTTACGCATCGGCCAGGAGGCGCTCGCGAATGCCCTGAAACACGCCCACGCGGCAAGGGTCCGCGTGGAGTTGGACTTTAGCGACGGCAAGGTGCAGCTCAAGGTTCTGGATGACGGCCAGGGCTTTGACCCCGACTTCAAGACCACGCACTGCGGCTTCGGCTTAATTAGCATGCGGGAGCGGGCGGAGGGCATGGGCGGCCAGCTGACCATTTCGAGCGGAGCCGGACGCGGGACACAAGTGCTGGTGGCGGTGCCGGTGCCTGCGCAGGATTCCGAGATCGTGTCGCATGAGTGAGGCAAGAAAGATTCGGCTAATGATTGCCGACGACCACCCGGTCGTGCGTGCCGGTTTGGTGGCGCTAATTGGTCGCCGGCCCGATATGGAAGTGATCGCCGAGGCAAATACAGGGCGCGAGGCCCTGGGCCAATTTCTCCGCCACAGCCCGGACGTGAGTCTGGTAGATCTTCGTATGCCCGATATGGACGGGGTGGATGCCATCTTGGCCATTCGTGTTCGGATTCCGGACGCTCGCATCATTCTGCTTACCACGTATGATGGCGATGATGACATTTATCGGGGCTTGCGGGCCGGCGCAAAAGCCTACATGCTCAAGGATGCGCCCCCGGAGGAGCTGCTGGAAGGCATTCGCGCCGTGTACGAAGGCAGGACGTGGCTCCCTCAACGGGTGGCTGCCAAGTTGGCGGCCCGCGTTTCGGGTGCCGCTCTGACTTCTCGCGAACTCGAGGTGCTACGTCTCGTGGTCGCGGGCAAGATCAATAAAGAGATCGGCGACGATCTAGGCGTAACCGAGGGTACCGTGAAGGTCCACGTCAACCATATCTTGGCGAAGCTAGGGGTAAGCGGGCGGACAGAAGCGGTTAGCGTCGCGCTCAAACGCGGCCTCGTGCGCCTCGAGTAGCGACACTCAAAATCCCACCTGGAAGCAACGGCTCCCGAAGCACTCCGCGCCGGTTCGGCGGCTTTGGCCGGCTTCAATCCAATAACTGAGGTAGACCCCTCTGCAGGGGCCAGTAACCGAGACTCGCTCGGTCCGTACCACACCTGTACAAGTGCGCTCCTTCCAGTTTGTAGTCCGTGCGAAGGCGATTTTCCCTTCAGAACTGTGAGCGGGCGCATCTCGCCAACGTCACGGCGATTTCTTGTTGTTCGGAAGGGATCACCCAAAAGGATTAGTCCGATGGACTAGCCGGTTGGGGTTATATCGCTCAGTCAATAGTAATGCCGAGGCGCTAGGGATCAGAATGCAAACAAGACCGGGCTCTCCGCAGCCGGCATATCTGACAAGGAAAACAGGAGGAACCATGTTTTCCACAATCAAGAAGGTTGCACTGTGTACGGCCGCAGTGGCTGCGTTCGCTTTGGCATTTTCGAGTGGGGCTCGGGCTCAGGACAATCCGTTCGCGCTCGGCTACTACTCGAGTGCCAATACGGCCGGCGCTCCGGACGGCACATTGCGACTGGTTAACGACGGCAACGTAAGCGACGCGACTCCAGCGGGAGACCTCTGTGCATCGATCTACGTTTTCGACAACCAGGAAGAGCTGCAGGAGTGCTGCAGTTGCAAGATCACTCCGAACGGCTACCTCGCACTGGGCGTCAATACCCAGTTGACTGCCAACCCGCTTACCGGCAGGAAACTCACGCGCGGTGTGATCAAGGTCGTTTCTTCAAACACAAGGAGCGGCATTTGCGATCCGACGAACGACAGCCCCCACATCGGAATCCGCGGGTGGCTCACGCACATCGAGAAGGTCGGAACGGCATTTCAGGTCAGCGTCGAGGATCTGAAAGACTCGTCCTTCGGTGCCAATGAGGAAGCGGACCTAGTGGAAGACTGCCAGGTTGCCATCGAGCTTGGCAGCGGCCAAGGCGTGTGTTCTTGCAAGGATGTAGGCAGGTAACCCGTACAGCAGGAACTCGGCAGCGGCCAAGGCAGCGCCTCCACGGCGGGCCACCGAAGCCGAATCAGAACAACCTACGAGCGACGCGTGGCAGATCGCCAATCGTCGCTCGTATCTAAGATCACTTGCGCTAGGGGCCAAACCCGACTTGGCTCCTAGCGCAATCCTTTCTGCAAGGGCAACTTTCAATCGATGGGCCAACTGGCGGGCGAATCTGTCCAGCGTCGCGGCGACTTTTCTTGTTCTGACGGGATCATCCAAATGGAGTAGCCGGTTCGGCTAACCTCTTCGGCTTAGCCGAACTGACTATATCACTCGACCAATAGCAATGCTGGTGTGCTTGGAATGAGAATGAAAGAACACCGGCTCTCTGCAGCCGGCATCCCAAAAGGAGTGAACTCGATGGAAGTCAACTTCTGTAAAAAGCTAGCATTTGCAGTAGTGGTGCTGGCTCTGGCGGCCGGCTCTCAGGTCGCCCGGGCTCAGACCAGCGATGTTTACACGGTCGATTACTATGCCAACGCGAATACGGTAGGAGCTCCGGACGCCACCGTTCGGGTCATCAACCCGGGCACGGGCTCCAACGGGGGAAGTACGGAAGCCCTCGATCTATGCGCGTTGATATATATTTTCGACGCCAACCAGCAGTTGTCGGAGTGCTGCGGCTGCTTTGTCAGTGCCAACGCGTTGCTGACCCTGTCCGTCAACAACAATCTAACCAACAACCCGCTGCTGGGCGCCAAGCTGAAGACGGGCGTGATCAAGATCGTGTCGTCGCACAACTCGAAGCCGTGCGATCCGACCTCGATCACTCCGGAACCCACGCTGCGGGCATGGGCCACCCACGTTCAGAACAAGGTGGGCACGGCGTTCCCAATCACCGAAGGTGAATCCCAAGCTGCCGGGCTCGGCGCAGGCGAACAAGCCGACCTCGCAGAGGATTGCACCGTCCTTGAGGAGCTCGGTAGTGGCGCGGGCGTTTGCAAGTGCCCGCCAGGCCACTAACCAAGGCTGGGGCATCGCGGGCGTCCTGGGGGCCGTCCGCGACTCTCCCGCCGCTATCCCATCCGGCTGGGCAGCGACGCCGACCCGAGAATAACCTTGCCGTTTCGTCGCAGCGGACACACGCGTGGCGCGCTTTGTCCCCTTACCATCGGCTAAGGTGTAACCGTAATAAAGACCAGCTCCGGCCGGCACAGAAACCGCACCGGGATGCCGGACATCCCCAAGCCCCGGCCGACGTACATCCGTGAGCCGCGATCGTCGTACCAGCCTTCTAGGAACCTCCCGCAGCCGGCGGGAAGCCACAGTGGTGGAATAAACGGAAAGCGCACTTGCCCGCCATGCGTGTGCCCCGCGAGGCAGAGGTTGACGCGCCCGGCTGCGCGATCGAAGAAAGCCGGCGAGTGGAAGAGAAGGAGGGTAAATACGCCCGAGGGAACTCCGGCTAAGGCCGCATCCAGCTTGGCGGTTCCGCTGTAAGGATCGTCGAGGCCGATAAGCCAGACGTCGGGTCGGACGCGCGCGTTTGCGTTCACCAGCAAGTGCACGCCGGAGGATTCGTAGAAGGCGCGCTCGCGCCGCATGGGCCTCCAGTTCTCCCAGTTGCCGCGCACCACCCAAACACCAAGCGGGGCATGCAGCGCCTGATAAACCTCCTTGCATTTTCTGTAGTTTCCTAGAGGATCCGCCAGCGAATCTCCGGTGACGACGATGAGGTCAGGCTTCTCCACATCGAGAGCTTGGAGCATGCGACGTTCGCGCCGTCCCAACCCTCGGGTGTGGAGGTCGGTGAGATGCGCGATCTTCAGCGGCGCACTGACCGGGGCGTGAATTTCGTAATGATTGATCTCGATGCGGTAGGGTTCAATGAGAGATGCGTCGACGGCGAGAGAAAATAGGATAATGAGAATGATCAGCCGCGCGATGGGAGGCTTCCTGCGTTTGGCCGGCTCGGCGGCTTTCGAGGCGGTCTGGATCATGCGGGGTTCGGCCAAAGGAAAGCATATCCCAACCGCTCGAATGCACTAAGAGGAGTTTGAGACTTCGAGACGTATTGCGTATGGAAACAACGTCACGAGGCTCTGGGCCACACCAATCATGCGGGGGCGGTGGGCGCCGCCCGGCCGCGAGTATAATCGGCACGCTCAAGTGAGAGAGGGTTCCAAAGCTGGTGGCGAGAAAAGGCTGGCGGCGCTGGCGTCAGTGGGCACGGCGCTGGTGCTGGTCTCGCTCAAAATTTTTCTGAGTCTCCGCACGGGTAGCTTGGGGATTCTCTCCGAAGCGCTGCACTCCATCCTGGACCTCGTTGCGGCCGTCATCACCTATCTTTCCCTGCGGGTTTCGCAGAAGCCGGCGGACGCGGATCACCCTTACGGCCACGAAAAGGTGGAGAGCTTCTCCGCGTTTGTGGAAACAGGACTCTTGCTGCTTACCGCCGTTTATATCATCTGGGAAGCTTTCCAGAGGCTGCTCTTCCGCGAAGTGCATGTGGAGCCAAGCTTGTTGGCCGTTGGCCTGCTGATGCTGATGGTGCTGCTGGATGCGACACGCGCCCGAGCGCTCGCTCGGGTGGCACGCAAGTATCCGAGCGAAGCGCTGGAGGCGGACGCGCTTCATTTTTCCACCGACGTCTGGAGCACGGTCGTCGTGCTGACAGGCATGGCAGCGACCTGGTTCGGCCGCCAGTACGGCATTCCGTGGCTACGCTACGGCGACCCGTTCGCGGCTCTCGGGGTCGCGGGCGTGATCATCTGGGTCGCCTCTCAGTTGGGCCGGCGGACGCTCGACGGCCTGATGGACGTCGCTCCACCCGAGTTGCAACAACGAATTCTGGCGGAAGTAAACGGAATCGAAGGAGTGCTCAAAGCGGAGCGAGTACGGATGCGTCGCGCCGGCCAGCGTTACTTCGTGGATGTCACCATCAGCGTTCCCCGCACGGCCAGCTTGCAGCAGGCTCACGCGACGAGCGACGCGGTGGAACGTCGCATCGGCCAAATCGCCCCGGCGGACGTGATGGTGCATATGGAACCGCGCGCGCATTCGGGCGAGAATTTATTCGAGGCGATCCGGGCCATCGGCCAGCGCCGCGGTCTTACCGTCCATGAACTCTCCGCGCACCTGTTCGACGGGCGTCTTTTCATCGAGCTTCATCTCGAGGTGGATGAACGCTCCAGCCTTCGTGAAGCACATCGCCTATCCACGGAACTCGAAAACGACATCCACCGTGCCGTGGACGGCGACGCGCGAGTGAATATTCACATGGAACCGCTGGGAGCGCATATCGCCGGGGCGCAGGAGATGAAAGAACTCTCCTGTTCCGTGCAGGAGTACTTGAACTCGCTGCAGAGCGAATATCACGAGTTGGCTGATTGCCACGAGGTGCACGTGCGCAGCGCGGAGCACCGCATTCTCGTCTCGTGTCATTGCGCGATGGATGGGAGCCTGCCCATCACGGAAGTGCACGACGTCACCAACGCGCTCGAAGACCGCGTTAAGGAGCGTTTCCCTCAGATTTATCGCGTCACCATTCACCCTGAGCCAATTGAAGAAAGCTAGTGCCGTTCAGCGCCGGCTGCGAGCGCGTTTTCGCCCGCCCCGCTCGGAATCGCGCGACACACAAACACCTGGGCGGCCAGCGCCAGCACTGCCGGGAAACATTCGAGGACGTAGCGGGGTTCGGGGGTTTCGACCGTGGTCAAAAACGCGGTGCGCACCAGAATGAACATAACCAGGAACGCCACTCCCGAGTGGCGCCGCGCGATCCAGCCGCCAGCAATTGCCATGCCGACGTAGAGGAAGCCAAGCAGCGTGAATCCCAGTGTGAGGCAATATCCCCCGGGATCGTCCTCCCACTGTTTGCTAAACGGCCATAGTCGACCTGAAGCGGGCAGCATCTCGACGCGTGGCGTAACCCACATGGCGGCCGCGCGCTTGACCGGTACCAGGACATAAGTGCGCAGCGGGTGGCGGGCCGTGCGCTCGCGTGCGATTTCGGCGAAATCGCGATCGACAGGCGGCGTCATCGTGGTCGTCTCGTTGTAGAGCGCGAGCAGCTCGGCGATGCGAGCCCGCTCCTCGTGCGAATCGAACGCATACGAAGGTATGTCCTCGATGTGGATTTGTTCTTCGTCCAATTTCCAGGGCGCCAGGTACACGTCGCGGAAGCGCCAGAGCCAGGTCGCGGTCCAGGC
The DNA here is from genome assembly GCA_963781005.1 of uncultured Acidobacteriota bacterium. GTDB lineage: Bacteria > Acidobacteriota > Terriglobia > Acidiferrales > UBA7541 > CAWADX01. Next base: position 1,476,122 of record CAWADX010000001.1, on the reverse strand, counting down.
GTCAAAGCCTCGCGGGACATACTCTCCGGGCAATTGGGTGTAGCGCGGCGTGAGGAACTGCACCTCATGAAGCGTGTGCCAATTGCGGGCGGCCCAGGGCAGCAAAGGGAGGATCAAACCCACCGCCATCAAGATGAAATCGCGCCCCAGCCTCGGCCAATCCCGTGGACGCCAGCGCCGCGCCATCAGCACCAGCGTAGCCGCAATCGCGATCAATGGCGCTTCCGGGCGGACCAGCGCTCCGAGCCCAACGAGGAAGCCAAAGAGGATCCACCGATTGCCGTCGGGCGCTTCTGAGAGAAGCGGGAGGAGTGCTAGCGCCGTCAAAAACGTGGCGAGAACCTCGGTCAGCACAGTTGCCGTATAGTTTGCAGTGAAAGGACAGAGAGCTGCGAGCCACAGCGCGGCGATTGCGGCGCGCCGCCGCAAGCCCTCGGGCGCAAGCCGCGCCGCCAGCGCGGCAATCACAAAACAGGTAATGACGTCGAGGATCGCCTGCGACACCATCACAGTTGCCTCGCGGCTGCCGAAGAGGCGATAGACTATGGCGAGGAAGACGGAGTAGCCGGGCATGCGGATGTCCACGGGCACAAGCCGGCCGAAAAGGCGCAGGCCATAGACGCCGTTCGAGAGCCAGTTGCGCGCCAGCTCTTCGTAAAATGGCGTGTCGCCCGAATCGTTGAAGGGAAATTTCCAGATGAAGAGCAGGCGGAGTGCCAATGCCGCTATTCCAGCTCCCAGGGCGTGCCATCGCATCCTAAGGGAAGGGATCATTGACATGCCTTCAACGGGCGGCTAGCTTGGACTGAGGTCATGACGGAACGCAAGCCTATTTTCTACGACCAGCGGCGGCGGCGTTGGCGGCGCACGCGCCTCGTGCTCGAGATTTCGGGCGCTTTCTTTGCGCTGTTGCTGGTCCTTTTCTGCTTCAGCGTAGTCCGCGTGGCAAGCTTGCCGGAGCTTCTGCTTCCGAGCAATCTGCCGGTGCTCCACGCGATCCGTCTACCGCGGGCGCTCAAAACTTCGCTGAGGCCGGGACGGCGGCGCAAGGTGGCGGCGCTGGGTAACGTTCCACAGCAGTACGATCCGCTGCGGGCTGCGTTTTACGTGCCCTGGGACGCAAGAAGCCTAGCTTCTCTCCAGTTGCATTATCGCGACATCGACCTTTTGATGCCCGAGGCGCTCCACGCCGTTTCACCCGACGGGCGACTCGATGTCGAGCCCGACCCGAAACTGGCCGCATGGATGCAGGCTTCGCAAGTCGAGCTTCCTATCATGCCTTTGCTAAACAATTATGACGGGAAGAGCTGGCGCATTCCGGAAATGTCCGCAATGCTGGCACGGCCCGATGCGCGCCGGCGGCTGGCTTCCGCTCTGGTCGGTTTTGTGGTGGCGCAGAAAGATCCTGGAATTGTCCTCGATTTCGAGGAAGTGTCGGATTCGAGCCAGGCGGACTTTCGCCGTTTCGTCCGTGAACTCGGCGTCGCGCTCCATGCTGCAAACCTGAAGCTGATGGTGGCGCTGCCGGCGGCGGATGCGAGCTACGACTACCACGGCCTGGCGGAACGTTGCGACGCCATCATCCTGATGAATTACGACCTTCACTGGCCGACCTCGGCGCCCGGTCCCATCGTTGCGCACGACTGGTATCTGCGCAACTTGGAAGCTGCGCTGAAAATGGTGCCAAAGGAAAAACTGGTGATGGGCATCGCCAACTACGCCTACAATTGGCCGGAAAAGTCGAAGCGCCTGGCCCACCCGGTGGCGGAGGCGCTCAGCTTTCAGGAAGCCATTGTGACCGCGGTGGAATCGGAAGCCAGCGTGGACTTCGATTCCGATTCGCTGAACCCGCATTACTCCTACGAAGAAGCGGACAATGAGGTGCACAACGTCTGGATGCTCGATGGCGTCACCGCCTACAATGAGTTGCGCGCCGCGGAGCGCGCCGGCGTGCGCGGCACGGCGCTCTGGCGGCTGGGCATGGAAGACCCTTCGCTGTGGTCCATCTGGGACGCCACGCATGCGGATGACGCAACACGCGCGCGGATCGATAACGTCCCGCCTGGCTACGATTTGATCCTGGAGGGCGCCGGCGATGTCTGGAAGATCACCAACTCGCCGCAGAGCGGCCAGCGCAGCTTCGATTACGATTTTTCCACGGACACCTTCACCGACGAAACTTTCGACACGTATCCCCTTCCCTGGCGCATCGACCAGATGGGCGCGCAACCGCGCAAGCTGGCGCTGACCTTCGACGACGGCCCTGACTCGAAGTGGACCCCGAAGATTCTGAATGTTCTGGAGCAGAAACACGCTCCGGCAACATTCTTTGTGATTGGGATCGACGCAGGCAATGCAAAAGGGTTGATTCGGCGCGAGTACGCCGACGGCGACGAAATCGGCAATCACACCTACACCCATCCGGAAATCACCCAGATCAGCCCCCGGGTGCTCCGGACGGAACTGAACGTCACGGAGCGGCTGCTCGAGAGCATACTCGGCGTCAAGACGCTGCTGTTTCGTCCTCCCTACGGAATCGATCACCAGCCTGAAACGGCGAGCGAAATCTCCGACCTTCCCATCCCGCAGAGCATGGGTTACCTCATTGTGGGAGCCCGGATCGATCCGCACGATTGGGGCGAGCCGAATGGCGTCCCTCCGGCTTCCGCGGATGTGATTGCCCAGCGCGTCCTCGATCAAGTCTGGGGCGGCCCGGGCAACATCCTGCTTCTGCACGATGGCGGCGGCGAGCGCAGCAACACGGTCGCAGCCCTGCCGCTGATTATCGATCGTATGCGCGCGCAAGGCTTCGAATTCGTGACCGTCTCCGATCTGCTCGGCCAGACGCGCGCACAAGTGATGCCGCCGCTGGCGCCTCAAGAACGCCCCCTGGCGCGCACGGACGCTTTGATCTTCGATCTCCTCTACTTGCTCCGCACAGGCATCGTGTTCGTGTTTGTCGCGGGAATCGGGCTGGTCAGCGGCCGCGCGCTGATTATCGGTTTGCTCGCGCTCGCCGAGAAGCTTCGCCCGGCTCCAGCCGACCATCCCGAATACCAGCCGCGCGTCAGCGTTTTGATCCCCGCCTATAACGAGGAGGCGGTCATCGTCGATACGGTTGCCGCGGCGCTCGGTTCCCATTATCCGGAACTCGAAGTGATCGTCGTGGATGATGGATCCGTCGATCAGACGAGTGAGGGCGTGCAGGCCGCCTTCGGCCACGATCCAAGGGTGAAGCTGTTGCGGCAGGCGAATCGCGGCAAGCACGCGGCGCTGAATCATGCTCTCGCGGAGGCCACCGGCGAAATTGCGGTCACGATTGATGCGGATACGGTCGTGGATTCCGAAGCCATCCGCCTGCTTGTGCGTAATTTCGCGGACTCGCATGTGGGCGCCGTCGCGGGCAACGTCAAAGTGATGAACCGAAATCGCTGGCTCACCCGCTGGCAGGCTCTCGAATACATCACGAGCCAGAACCTCGAGAAACGCGCCTTCGACTTGCTCAATTGCATTCCGGTGGTTCCGGGCGCCATCGGCGCGTGGCGCGCCGATCTTCTTCGGGACTGCGGCGGATTTTCCGGCGACACGGTGGCCGAGGACACGGACTTGACGATAACGATCCGCCGGCGCGGCTGGAAAATCCTTTATGACGAGGACGCTATCGCCTATACCGAGGTCCCGGAGACGCTGCAAGCCCTCATCCGGCAGCGCTTTCGCTGGACCTACGGCACGCTCCAAGCTGTCTGGAAGCACCGCGACACAATAGGCCGGAAGCGGTATGGCACGCTCGGCTGGATCGCCATTCCTAACGTTCTCCTGTTTCAGATCTTGTTGCCGCTCGTGTCGCCGGTGATCGACTTGCTGTTCATCAGTTCGCTCGTGCTGTGGGGTCTGGCTCAGTTCCACATCGTAGGCATGTCGCAACTTTGGACGGCTGAAGATGTCGAGCGCTCGCTCATATTTTTCGCCGCGTTCATGCTGATCGATCTCCTTACCTGTGTGGTTGCCTTCGCGCTTGAAAAACACGAGGACTGGACGCTGCTGGCTCCGCTGCTGATCCAGCGGTTCTACTACCGCCAGATGATGTATCTCGTGCTGTTCCAAGCGGTGAAGCGCGCGGTGCAAGGCAGCGCGGTGGGCTGGCGAGGCGTCGAGCCGGAGGTACCCACGCCGGTTGCTCCCGCGTGAAGAAACCGGGAATCCCAGGGGAATCGCCGGTCATTTCGACGAAAGAGCACATGGGAAAAACTGAGGCGCCAGGCAAAAAAGTCTGAAACGAATCCTTCTATAAAGCGTCTATAGCGGCGAGAGTGGGGTGTGTCTCCAGCTCAAGAGGAGAATTTATGGCTTCGATTTCCTTCCGCGTCAATGGCAAGCAACAAAGCGTGGATCCACTTCCATTCGCGCCTTTTGGAATCCTCCCGATAAGCCTGAAGAGAGCGAGATAGGCCAGGCGATCTTTATTCCGTATGCCGTGAGCCACTTTCGCGTGGAATATGCCAACCCGCCCACGGGCATTCCGGTGTCATGGTGGCGTTCGGTGGAAGACTCGATGAGCGGGTTCACGGTGGAAAGTTTTGTGGATGAATTAGCGGCGGCCGCCGGCGTAGATCCGCTCGAGTTTCGGCTACGCTTGATTGGAACCGAGCCGCGAAAGCTTCCGAATCCCCTGTGGCCTGAGGGCGCGCCGCTGGAAACCCAGCGTTTTCGAAGCATGCTTGAGTTGGCTGCGCAAAAAGCCGGATGGGGTAAACCGCTCGAGGGGGGACGTGCGCGAGGCATCGCCGGGTACTTTTCCTTCAACAGCTACGTGGCTCAAGTTGCGGAGGTCTCCATCAACAAGAGTGGCGTGCGCGTTCATCGCGTGGTTTGCGCCGTCGATTGCGGCCGCGCGGTAAACCCTGACGGCGTGAAGGCGCAGATGGAAAGCGCGGTTGTGTATGCTTTGACGGCCGCACTCTACGGAGAAATCACCATCGAAAACGGCGCGGCGAAACAGAGCAATTTCAACGACTATCCGATGTTGCGGATGCGCGATATGCCGGAAATCGAAGTGCACATCGTGCCGAGCGCCGAAGCCCCCAGGCGGAATGGGCGAGCCGGGCGTCCCGCCGCTCGCTCCAGCGGTTGCAAATGCGATCTTTGCCGCCACGCGGAAGCGGATCCGGCGGCTGCCCATCCTCGCCGCGGACCTGCGTTCGGCCTGAAGTCTTTGCCCCAGTTCGAATCGTTTCGAGCACGCCGCCGCTGGCGCTTGCGAAGCGATTCTGCTAGCATCGGAATGTTGGAAGGGCTGCATCCTGAAGATCGGGAGCGGCACCGGAGGACAACATGAGCGCTGTACCCCGTGCGGGCAACGGCAAAGTCACCGTACCCGACATCCTCAGCCGAAAATCAACTCAGAACCCAACCCACAACAAAATTAGCTGCCTGACCGCGTACGACTATCCTACCGCGCGCCTGCTCGATGAAGCGGGCGTGGATATCATTCTCGTGGGCGATTCGCTGGCGATGGTCGTGCTTGGCTACGAAAACACGCTGCCGGTGACGATAGAGGAGATGCTGCACCACGTTCGCGCCGTGCGCCGCGGCACACGACGCGCTTTGCTCGTGGCCGACATGCCGTACGGCAGCTACCACGTGTCACTGCCGGATTCGCTGCGCGAGGCGATTCGCTTCATCAAGGAAGGCGGCGCCGAAGCGGTAAAAGTGGAAGGGGGCGAGCGGCGGCTGGAGCTCATCACGCGCCTGGTCGAAGCCGAGATTCCGGTGATGGGCCACGTCGGCCTTACTCCGCAGTCGGTGAACGCGCTGGGAGGATTCAAGGTACAGGGGAAGACGGCCGAGGCTGCCGAACAACTGATGCGCGATGCGCGGGCGGTGGAAGCCGCCGGGGCTTTCGCCATCGTGCTCGAATCCATCCCACGCGAGCTGGCCGCGCCCTTGACCGCCGAGCTGCGTATCCCCACGATCGGCATCGGCGCCGGACCCGAATGCGACGGCCAAGTGCTCGTGCTCCACGACATCCTGGGCCTGAGCGGGGAAAGCGCGCCGAAATTCGCGCGGCGTTACGCCAACTTGGCCGAAACGGTTTCGCGCGCTGCAGCGGAGTATTGCGAAGACGTGCGCAGCGGACGCTTCCCGTCGGATGCTGAGTCGTACCATCTGCCGTCGGAGTTGCGCGAGCGGCTGCCGGCACGGCTGCGTCCATGAGCCAATGCGAAAGGACGCCAGATGAATCCTGCGATCAATCCCGAAGGAATCCGCCTGCTTTACGATTACAACGCTTGGGCCAACAGCCGCACGCTCGAGTCCTGCGCGACGCTCAGCGATGAGCAATTCAGCCGGGACTTAAGCTCGAGCTTCTGCTCGGTGCGCGACACGCTCGTCCACATTTTCGGGGCTGAGTGGCTGTGGCTCGAACGCTGGCGCGGACGCTCGCCTACCGCCATGCCGGCCGCTGCAGATTTTCCCAATCTCGCAGCGGTGCACGCGCGCATGGAAGGAATCGATCGGGAGCTGATTGATTTTGTGAGCGAGCTGCAGGCCGATGGCTTGGAACGCATCGTCGAGCACAAGACCACTGCCGGAGTGCCGCAGGCGCAGCCCTTGTGGCAGATGCTGCAGCACCTGGCGAACCACGGGAGCTATCACCGCGGGCAGGTGACGACGATGCTGCGCCAGTTGGGCGCGAAGCCGCAAGCCACCGACCTGATTTTTTTCTATCGCCAGCGCGCCGCTCCGGCCTCCGCGTAATTCGCTGAAATCCCTCCGCCGTTCCAGGGTTCTCGATTGATGGAAACGATCCACACGGTTGAATGGATGAAGCAAGTGGCGCACGAAGCTAGCGCCGCGGAGCGCGTGCTCGGTCTTGTCCTTACGATGGGCGCGCTGCACGAGGGTCACGCCTCGCTCGTCAGCGCCGCGAAGGAGCAATGCTCGCCCGTGGTCGTTTCGATTTTTGTCAACCCGAAGCAGTTCGGCCCCGGCGAGGATTTCCAGAAATATCCGAGGCGGATGGGAGCGGACCGCGCAGCACTGGAAACGCTGGGAGTGGACTACGTTTTTGCGCCGGCGGCCCCGGAAATGTATCCGGATGGCTTCCGCACCTCCGTCGTGGTGGAAGGACTGAGCGATCGGCTTGAGGGCCGCTCGCGTCCCGGGCACTTCCGCGGCGTGACGACCATCGTTCTGAAGTTACTTGAAATCGTTCAGCCACGATTTGCCTATTTCGGGCGGAAAGACGCGCAGCAGGCTTGCATCATCCGCCAAATGGTTGTGGACCTCAATTTGGAGACCCAGATCGTCGCTTGTCCCATCGTCCGCGAACCGGATGGTTTGGCGCTTTCCTCCCGCAATGCGTACCTGAAGGGCGACGAGCGGCGGGCCGCGACCGCGCTCTATCGCGCTCTCGACGCCGTAGGGCGCGAAATTGCGACGGGTGAGCGAGATGCGGTGCGACTCCTTGTGGATGTGCGGCGCGCGGTCGACGCGGAACCACTCGTCGCACTGGACTATGCGGAAATAGTGGACGCGGAAACGCTCGAGCCTGTCGCTCGGCTGCGGCGCTCCTGCCTCATTTTGCTGGCTGCGTTTGTCGGCTCGACGCGCCTGATCGATAACGCCCTAATCGAAGAGCGGGAAGGCTCCTTCGCCATCACGATTTGAGACGGCCGCCAGCGGATGCGCGCGAGGTGGTTCGCTGGGCCGGAAAGGGCGACTTTGATACACTGAAATTCCCTGCCCAGCCACCAGCCGAGGAGAGATCTTTATGCACAAATCGGCAATATTTTCAGTGCTCGCAAGCTTGATGCTGAGTGCGCAAGCGACCCATGCTGAGACGGTGCCGGCCGGAACGCCTATCGTGGTCACACTCGATCAGGCTGTCAGCTCGAAAGAAGCGAGGATCGGGGACAGAGTGGCTGCCAGCGTCGCAAGAGACGTGGTGATCGGCGGCAGGACCGTCATTCCCCAGGGTTCGCCCGCGTCCGTGCACGTGGCCAGCGTGCGCGCCTCCGGCCGATTGAAGACGCCGGCAAAATTGTATCTCCGTCTCGATATCATCACCGTGCGCGGAGAAGGCTATTCTGTTTCAACTCACTATGCCGGCGGATCCGCAAAATCGCACAAGAAACGCAACGTAGTGGCCATCGGAGGCGGGACTGCGGCGGGCGCCGTCATCGGCGGACTTGCGGGCGGAGGAGCAGGCGCGGCCATCGGAGCCGCGGCGGGCGCTGGTGCCGGAACTGCCGGCGCAGCGCTCACCGGGAAGAAAAACATTGCCTTCCCCGCGGAAACGAGGCTGAGCTTTACGCTGAAATCCGCGGTAACCATTCACTAGCAGGGTGCTGAAGAGCCTCAATTTGGCAAAATTGGACCTACCCGGGCGGACCATGAAGTGCTTCTGGCCATCCCTTCGAGTTATAGGGACCGGTCGAATCATGAAAAACGCCAATTCTTCAGCACGCTGCTAGGAATGGCCCCTGCTGAAGTCCTGCAAGAATCCCCCAGGCTGGAGCTGGAGGCTCCGATAACGCGATTAGCAACGCGATGCCAAAGCTGGGGTTGCATCATGCAGATGCGCCGGTTTTTTCCAGCGAAGCGGCTCGGACGGCTTCGAGCACTTCAGCCGCGTGGCCCTTCGCCGCAACTTTGTCCCACACTTTTCGAATCCTGCCGTCCGCGCCGATCCAGTAGGTCATCCGCACGATCCCCAGGAAAGATTTCCCGAGGAAGCTTTTCATCCGGCGAGCCCCGTAGGCTTCGATGGCTTTGAAATCGGGATCGCTCAACAGGGGGAAATTCACTTTGTACTTGGCCTTGAATTTGGCCTGCGTTTCGACGGTGTCGCCGCTGCATCCCAGGATCACCGTGTTGAGCTTGTCGAAATGTTTCTTGGCGTCGCGAAACTCGGACGCTTCGTTGGTTCAACCCGGCGTCAGCGCTTTGGGAAAGAAATATAGAATGACGTTTCTTTCGCGCAGATCTTTGAGCGCAATTTCCTTTCCGTCGTCGGCCGGCACGCGAAACTCCGGCGCCTTATCACCTTCTTTCAGCATTGCACCCACCCTTTTCTGCCACTGATTCTGAGACCCCGCGGCGGATTCTAGTCCCAAGTACGCAGCGGAAGGATTAAAGTTTCGCCAAGCTGAGCTGACCCGATGCCGTTCCGACCGCTATCGTTGGAAGAGCAAGCGCTTGAGGACGTCGTTCACCAGTTGCGGATCGGCTTGGCCGCGCGTCTCGCGCATCACTTGGCCGACGAAATACTTGAATACGCCCTCGTTTCCAGCGCGGTACTTCGCCGCGTTCTCGGGGCTCCGTGCAATCGCCTCGCGGCAGACGCGCTCGATTTCGGAAGCGTCGCTGATTTGAGCCAGGCCCTCGGCTGCGATGATTTCTTTCGCCGGCTTGCCGGTTTCGAACATTCCGGCGAAGACCTTTTTCCCGCTCGCCACAGTAATCTCGCCGCCTTCGACGAATCGAAGCAGTTCCGCCAGCGATTCGGGTCCCACGCGGCACGCCGAAATTTCTTCCCCGGCGTCGTTGAGCCGGCGAAGAAGCTCGGTCGAAATCCAATGGGCCGCCAACTTGGGCGTTGCTCCCGTGCGCACGGCGGTCTCAAAATAGTCGGCCAGCGCGCGGGTCGCGGTGAGCACCCCCGCGTCGTAGGATGTAAGGCCATAGGCGGCGACGAATCGCGCACGCTTCGCTTCCGGAAGCTCGGGCATGGCTTTCGCGATTTCCGTCTTCCACGCGTCGGTGATGCCCACGGGCAGCAAGTCGGGGTCAGGAAAATAGCGATAGTCGTGCGCAAACTCTTTCGAGCGCATCGGCTCGGTGCGCCCCTCAGGCACGTTCCAGAGCCGCGTTTCCTGCTCTATCTTTCCTCCGGCTTCGAGCGCGCCGATTTGCCGTTCGATTTCGTATTCCAGCGCGCGTTGGAGGTAGCGGAAAGAATTCAAATTCTTCACCTCGGCCTTGGTGCCGAATTTCTCCGCGCCGCAGGGCCGCACGCTCACGTTGGCGTCGCAGCGTAGCGAGCCTTTCTCCATGTTGCAATCGCTCACCTCCGTGTATTCGAGCACCTGCTTGAGCGTGGTCAAGTAGACGTAAGCCTCGGCGGGCGAGCGCAGGTCCGGCTCGGAAACAATTTCGATCAGCGGCACACCGCAGCGATTGAAGTCGATATAGGTATTGCGATCGGAATCCGGGAAGCCTTCGTGCATGGTCTTGGCTGCGTCCTCTTCCAGGTGCAGCCGGGTGATTCCGATGCGCTTCCTTGCGCCCTCGTGCTCGAGTTCAAGCCAACCCGCGGTCGCGAGCGGCAGCTCGTACATGGAAATTTGATAGCCCTTCGGCAGATCGGGATAGAAATAATTCTTGCGCGCGAATCGCGAACGCTCCTGCACCCCGCAGTGCAGCGCCAACGAGGCGTGCAAAGCGAGCTCGAGCGCCCTCCGATTCAGCACTGGCAGCGCCCCGGGCAGCCCCAGGCAGACCGGACACACATTGGAGTTTGGGGGATCGCCGAAGCGCGATGAACAGCCGCAAAAAGCCTTTGTGGCCGTCTTGAGCTGCGCGTGTACTTCAAGGCCGATGACGGGTTCATAGCGCGCCAGCACTTCGGGCGGAATTCGATGCGTTTCTTCGGTAGCTTTGCTCATGGATTAGACGGGATTATAGCACCCGTATCTGGCGATACGCTCGGCCCCGACCCGCCAACACGAATCCAAATTGGCCGCAGCCAGCGGCGTCACATCCGCCAGAAAGGGCCGCGAGCCTGCATCGGCGGCTACTCTCCGCCCCACGTAAACTTCATACCCAGGCGATAATTCAATCGCAAGGCCGGGTAGCCGATTGCATCCTGGTAGTGACGATTGAACAAGTTCTCGACGCGCGCCAAAGTGGAAACGCCGTGGCCGAGCTCGATGCTGTTCGCCAAGTCCCAGCGAACGTAACTCGGATTGCTTGTGATGCAGGGTCCTTGACACACGCCGTTCACGGTAAAGCTCAAAAAATCGCTGTCGGTACGCCTTCCGACATAATAACCCGCCAGATTCCAATTCATCCGTCGAAAATGCGCGTTCAGGATGAGGTTCGCAGAATGGAGAGGCCGCTTGAGGAGCCGGTTGCCCGGCGCCAGTGTGGGGTCAAATATATTCGGCGCTTTGAGCACGCGAGTATCGTCGTACGTATAGTTCCCGGAGACTTGGAGCCAGGGTAGAGGGCGAGCTTCCACCGCGGCGTGCGCGCCGTAGGCTCGCGCCGAATCGGTATTGAAGAAGGAGCCGGTCCCAAAGGTGCACATAGAGTTCGGCAGGCCGGAGGCAAAGCTGACGATGTCGGAGAAGTGATTGTGGAAGTAATCGATCGAAAGCCGCAAACGGTCCGAAGCGAGAAGTTGTTCCACGCCTGCGTTGAGAGTTTCGCTTCGTTCGGGCTTTAGGTTCGGGTTGCCGGGAGCGCAGGGATCATTCTCAAACGACTGGATGAATGTCGGCTCCTTGATGCCGAGGCCGTAGGAGACGCGCAAGCGCGTTGCGCCCCAGAAATCGTCGCCAGAACGCACCGCGTACACCAACCCCAGGCGCGGGACTACTCGAGTTCCGAAGCTGTCGTTGGCCTCGGCGCGCGCGCCGGCATTGACGGTCAGCGGACGCTCGGCAACTACAAATTGATAGCGCCCCTCCACATAGCCTGCCTGGTTGTTGCGACGCGCGTGCGGGCCGTTGGGCGCGCCGTTCTCGACTTCGTACTGATATCCGAGCGAGATCCCGCCGGCGGGAAATAAGTAGCTCGATTGGCCGTTGAAGCCGGCGCGGTTGAATTGATTGAGGACTGTAAAGGTTGGAAAGGTGAAGAGCTGCCGGACGTAGGCTTCGGTTCCCGCCAGGTGATATTGCCAGTGATCTCCGGACGAAAAATCCCAAGCGAGATTCGCAGAAAAATTGCGCAGGTCGGCGCTTTGGTTGAGGATGGGAGGCTCAAGCAGCGTCTGACCCGGCTGTCCGGCGTCGCTCGAGTTGTTGCGCAGGGTAAGCCGCAAACGGTCTCTTTCGGAAAAACGCCATCCGAAGTTGCCGGAAAGCGTGGTGTCGCGGAAGCGGTCGTTGGGTCCCTGACCGTTGCTCGAAAAGTATGCGGACGAAGCCGAGTAATCGAACCGGCCGAGAAGACCGCTCAATTGCCCGCTCCCCCGTCCGGCGGAAAACGAGCCGCCTTCGCCGAGTAGAACAAGCTGCGGCACGCGAGTGGACCCGCGGTGGGTGAGGATTTGCACGACGCCGGTCATGGCGTCCGAACCAAAGAGGGCGCTCGATGCGCCGTGGACGATTTCGATTTTGTCGACGCCGTCGAGATCGAAGTTCGAAAAGTCCACGTCGCCGCCGGGCTGATTCACCGGAGTGCCGTCTACGAGGATTTTTGTGAAGTTGGAATTCCCGCCATCTAGGAAGAACGTAGTGATGCCGCCGAGCGGGCCTCGCCGCGCGAGGCTTGCTCCGGGAGTCGAGGTTAGCAGCGGCGCGAGCCAGACTTCCTGCCGCTGGTCGATTTCCTGGCGGGTGATGATGTTGACGGGCGCCGATGCAGTTTCGTACGGCGTAGGCTCCGCCTCCGCCGTCACCACCACACTGGCGGCCAACCGTGCGAGTTCCATGCGTACATTCCATTCGCGCGTTTCGTTCGCAGCGAGCGAAAATTCCAGCGTGACGGCGGCGAACGATGGGTGCGTGAGGCTGACCTGATAACGCCCTGCGGGCAGAACCAGCGTGAATCTTCCATCCGCGCCGCTCTTCGCGCGGATGATTTCGCCGTCCGGTAACGGCGTGGCGGAAATCTGTACACCGGCCACTGCGGCGCCGCTAGGGTCCGTGAGCGTGCCGGTAAGTGTTGCGGTGGATTGAGCGTGCGTATCTGCTGAACTGAAGGCAAAAACTCCGAAGGCGACTCCCAGAACAGTCTTGAAAATACGGGAGAACGGGCGGTGCAGTCTCATCGTGTCCTCCTCTCCCTCTCGCGCGGGAGTTGAAGGTTGTCCCAGGGCCGGGCAGATAGGGGCTGCCGGTATTGGGATTGAGACTCCGCCGGTCTCCTGGCTCGGCGGCGCGTTTCTAAGGGCGCGGCCTTCCCACCCTGACGCGGAGCCAAGGGGCTGAGCGTCAGGACAGTGGCACGCACCCGGTAAATCACCGCCTTACAGTCGCGCGGCGGCGATGGTTTTTCACCATCTTCCCGTGCGCGGAGTCTCAGGGTGAATGTGGACGGCGCGTTTGAGTGCGCATGAGAGCGCAACTGCTCGAACGCGTCGCGTGGACGATTGAATCGGCCGCCCCGGGCGGCGTCAATAATTCTCTGGCGTTGCGTCGTCGCGCGCGCCTGGGCTGTCCAGTTCGGAATTGCCCCGAAGGATTACGCGCGGACGCCCGCTCGAACCCATTTCAACCTCGAGCGGCGCTTCAAACACTGTTTCGAGGAGCTCGCGGCCATATACCTCCGCTGGACGGCCGACGCGCAGGCATTTTCCCCGGTGCAGGAGCACGACGAGATCGGAAAATTCCGCCGCAAGGTTCAGCTCGTGCGTAACCACCACCACGGTGTGGCGATTCTCCACCGCCAGCCGGCGGAGCCGCCGGAGGAGTTCAACCTTCCCGCCGATATCGAGATGCTGGGTCGGCTCATCGAGCAAAAGGAGCGATGGCTGCTGCGCGAGCGCTCGCGCCAGAATCACGCGCTGCTTTTCGCCTCCCGAGAGCTGGTCCATCCAGCGATCGCGCAGTTGGCCCGCACCCACCTGGCTCAGCGCAGTTTCGGCCATGTGGCAATCGTCGCGTGATTCGAATCGCAGCCTGCGCCCGTAGGGGTAGCGTCCCTGCAAAACATATTCCCAGACTCTCAAAGGGAATAACAGGGCGCTTTCCTGCTGCACCAGGGCGACTCGCTGCGCGCGCGTCCGCGGCGAAAGCTCGCTTGCTTCGAAGCCATCGATCTGAACGTGTCCCGACAACGGTTTGAGAACGCCGGCGAGCAACTTGAGCAAAGTCGATTTGCCGCTGGCGTTAGGACCCAGGATGGCGACGAGTTCGCGCTGGCGCCCTTCGAAGCTCGCCGGGCCGAGCGCGAACTGCGGCGCGGCCCGGTCGGTGGCGGCGTAGGCGTAACCTGCCTGCTCGACCTTCAGGCGCGCCTCCAGGGGCCGCGGCGCGCGCTCGCTCAGTTCGCCGGTCGGCGACGCCGATGTCGATGATCGCGGCGCTGCGAAAATCATCGAATCCTCCGCCGCAGCAGATAGATGAACACCGGCGCTCCGGCGAGCGCGGTCATGGCCCCCACGGGCAGCTCCGTCGGCGCGATCACGCTGCGCGCCAGCGAGTCAGCAGCCACAATCGCAATTGCCCCGCCAAGCGCTGTGGCCGGGATCAGCAGCCGGTAATCCGTCCCCAAAAGCATGCGCATCACGTGCGGCACCAGCAGCCCCACGTAGCCGATCGCGCCGCTCACCGAAACGGCCAAGCCGGTCAGGAGCGAAGCCCCGACGTACACCACCAGTTTCACGCGCCCCACGTTCACGCCTAGATGGCGCGCCTCCTGTTCGCCGGTGAGGATGAGGTTCAAATCGGACGAAGTGGTGTAAATCGCGCCGGTGCCGATCCCCAGCACCAGAAAAAGAAATCCCAGATTCATGGAAGGCGGCGTCGCAAGGTCGCCCATCAACCAAAAGGCCATCCCACGCAGGTCGCGGCCGGAAAGCGTGGTCATCAAGAACAGGATGATCGCGGAAAGAAACGAAGCGCTGATGATTCCGGCAAGCAGCAGGGTAGCGCTGTCGAGCTGGCCTCCGCGCCGGCCGAGAAAATAGACGGCAGCGATCGTCGCCGCAGCGCCTGCAAATGCGGCTCCCTGAAGCGCCAGCGCCACATGCGGCGCAAAACGCAGCGAGAGGATCGCGCCGAGCGCCGCGCCGCTGGAAACCCCGAGAACGTACGGATCGGCCAGAGGGTTCCGCAGCAACGCCTGAAAGCCTGCGCCCGCAACCGAAAGCGCCGCGCCCACCAGGATTCCCAACGCAATCCGCGGAAGTCGCAGGCCGAAGATGACTAGGCGGTAGTCGCTCGGGATTTGCTCCGCGCGTCCGATGGCCTGGCGCACCAAGGTCATCACCACGTCGGCAATCGGGATGGGATAAGCGCCCAGCTTCAGTGAAACAACGACCACGGCGAACAATACGAGCCCCAGAAGAAAGGAAACCCACAGAATTCGCCCCGCCGTCAGCGGCTGCATCAACGCCCTCCCGACATCACGGAACCGGCGAGGAATGCATCCGGGTGCAATTGCCGCGCAAGCTCTTCGATGGCGTCGACGAGCCGCGGGGCCGGCCGGTTGACGGCATCGCTAATGATGGCGAAACGCCGCGCGCGCACGGCTGCGAGCTCGCGCCAGCCGGGCCGCGTTCGCAAATCCGTAAATTCGCGCTCGCCGGTTTCACCGTGGCTGCCGGCAAACACCAGATAGTCCGGCTGTAAGCGAATCACTTCTTCGAAACTCAGCCTCGGCCAATCCTGGCGAGTCTCCACCACCGAGCGGGCGCCTGCATACCGGAGCGCGTCGGCCAGAAACGTATGTGGTCCAATCGTGATCAGGGGATCCTCCCAAACGACGAAGAGCACCCGCTTCACGGGGCGGCCGGCAAGCCGCTCCTGAAGAGTCTCGAGCCGGGCGCGCAGACTGGATACGAGGATCTGGCCCTCTTGGGATGCGCCGATAAGATCGGCGAGGTGCGCAATGGATTCGAGCACGCCTGCCACGGTGCGCGGGTCCGTCGCGTACACGACGACGCCCAGCCGTGCAAGGGCTTCGACAGTTTCAAGGCGATTGATCGCTGTCGTCGCGAGGACCACGTCCGGCTTGAGCGCCACAATGGCTTCAAGCGACGGATTCCGCGGAGCGCCCACGCGCGGCTTCTTCTGCGCTTCCGGCGGGTAGTCGCAAAAATCGGTGACGCCCGCCAATCGGTCGCCTGCCCCCAGCGCGTAGATCGTTTCCGTCAGGTTCGGCGCAAGCGAAACCATTCGGCGCACGCCCGCCGGCAGCGTCACTCGCCGCCCGGTTTCATCGACGACTTCACGTGTCCCGATTTTGGAAGGACGCGCCTGCGTTGCGTCGACGCGGGCCTGCGAGTGCAACGCCCAGAGAAGGGTCAGCGCCACGACCCCTAGAACGATTCGAGTTGTTCGCGCGCGCCTCAATCCATTTCACCAATAAAAAAGCCCCACGAGAAAATGGGGCTGGCGCCACACCCTCTCTCGCGAAGAGTGTGAGCTCTAAAGAACTCAGGCAGGTTTCCTGACTTCCGGCCTTCGCGTCGTCCGAGTCGTTTCACTCGGAACGATTCGAACAGAGGGCGCTGTCTCGCTCCCGCTTTTAGGAGCGACCCTTCCCGGCTGCCCTGTACAAGCGCAGCTAGTGGCTGATTCCTCGACAGCGCCGGCCGGTCACAGTGGCGGGACCGTGGCCGATTTTCGCGGCCTTCCCTTCCCTGAGCCAGTCGAATTATTCGTCGAGAGTCTATGCCCGGCCAAGTGAAGTGTCAATCGCGGCCACTCGTTCGAGTGTAGGAGTTCGCGCGGGAGCCGCGTACCCCTGTGTCGGTTAAATCACGTGCGGCGTCGCACGAAGTGCACGACCAGAGAGATGACGGCGAAAATCAGAAGGATGTGAATCAGACCGCCGGCCACATGAAACATCATCCATCCCCCGAGCCAGGCAACCAATAGGATCAGAAAGAGAACGAGAAACATATGCTTCCTCCGATTTATTTCGAGGTCGTTCATGATACAGCCTTGGCCATGTCCGCGCTACTCCATGCGTCTTTTCAATTCCTTGCTTCCGGCGCGCCCAGCGCGGATATAATCCGTCCCCGGAAATGGGATTGTTCCTTCGGCGAATGAATAGCCGCAGGAAATCTTCCGTAGCGCGATCTGCCGACGAGGAAAAAGACAAATGATGCCGGTCGCTGATTTCTGCCGCCTGGAGCAGGTTCTGGCGAAAGCCGAAAAAGGGAACGGACTCGGACGCGGCGAGGCGTTGCTGTTAGTGGAGAAGGCAGACCTGTCTGCGCTCCTGCAGGCAGCCTCGGCCGTTCGCGATCGCGTTCATGGGCGCACGGTCAGCTTTTCAAAAAAGATTTTCATCCCGCTCACGCGGCTCTGCCGCGATTACTGCGGCTACTGCACTTTTCGCAGGGATCCCGGCGAAGAGGGCGGCCGTTTTCTGACTCCCGAGGAGGTGCTGGCTTTCGCGATAGCCGGGCAACGCGCGGGATGCAAGGAGATGCTTTTCAGTCTTGGAGATCAGCCCGAGCGCCTCTTCCCGGAGGCAGCCGCGCAGCTCCACGAATTGGGCTTCGCCCGCACATTGGACTACCTTGCGGCGATGACCGAGCTTGTGCTCGATCGTACGGGTCTGCTGCCGCATGCGAATCCCGGCTTGATGGGCCGGGACGATCTCGTACGGCTGAAGCAGTCGAATGCGAGCATGGGCTTGATGCTCGAAAGCGCCAGTCGCCGGCTTCTCCGCCAGGGCGGGCCCCACTGGAAGGCTCCGGACAAGGCGCCGGCGCTGCGCTTGCGAACCATCGAGGAAGCCGGGCGGCTTCGCATCGCTTTCACCACGGGAATTCTGATCGGGATCGGAGAAACGATGGAGGAGCGAGTGGATTCCCTGCTTGGCATTCGTTGCTTGCACGAGCGGTACGGACATATCCAGGAAGTCATCATCCAGAATTTTCGCGCCAAGCCGGGGACTCGATTCGCGGCCATGCCGGAACCCTCGCTGGATGACCTTCTGCGCACGCTGGCCATGGCGCGCCTGATTTTGGGTGGAGAAATGAACCTTCAAGCTCCGCCCAATCTTAGCTTCGAGGATTTCCCGCGACTGCTGGAGGCGGGCCTGAATGATTGGGGAGGAATCTCTCCCGTCACGCAGGATTTTATAAACCCGGAAGCCGCGTGGCCTGCAATCGGCTTACTCCGAAAGAAAACGGCCTCGAGCGGGTTCGAGCTACGAGAGCGATTGGCGATCTATCCCGAGTTTGCTTTGCAGCCGGACTTTGTACACGCGAACGTGCAGCTCCATCTCGAACAGCTTCGAGACGAGGAAGGCTATGCCCGCATCCAGGACAACTGAAAGCCAAGCAATGCTCGCAGCCCGCATGCGCCAAATTCCTTGGGAAGATGCCGTGCTCCAGGCGCACCCGAAAATCGCCCGGTTACTCGAAAAGCCTTTCTTGGGGAAGTATCTCGATTTTGAGGACGGACTTCAGTTGAGCGAGGCCGAGGGGCTCGATCTGATCGCCCTGATGAAAGCGGCGGACGAACTGCGGCGGCAGACGGTGGGCGACGCGATCACCTTTGTGGTGAATCGCAACCTGAATTTCACGAATGTTTGCACGGTGGGGTGCGCGTTCTGCGGTTTCAGCCGCGGATCCCATGCGCCCGATGCCTATTTTCTCTCGAACGAAACGCTGGTAGCAAAAGCCGTGGAAGCGGCCAAGCGTGGGGCTACGGAGGTGTGCATTCAGGGCGGGCTCCCGCGGGATCTCAACGCGTATTACTACCGCGATCTTCTCCGCGCGATCAAGGCTGCCCTGCCGCAAATGCACGTTCACGCGTTTTCGCCGATGGAGATTGCCAACGGCATGGAAAGAACAGCGCTTCCCTTGCGCGACTACTTGTTGCTTTTGAAAGAGGCGGGTCTGGGGAGCATTCCCGGCACGGCCGCGGAGATTCTCGATGACGAAGTCCGCTCAGCCCTAAGTCCCAACAAGCTGAAGGTGGCGCAATGGGTTGAAATTATCCGAGCGGCCCATGCGCTTGGCATTCCTACAACTTCCACCATGATGTATGGCCACCTCGAGCGTCCCGAGCACTGGGTACGGCATATCCTTTTATTGCGCGAGATCCAACGCGAGACGCACGGATTCACCGAATTTGTCCCGCTCGGCTTTATTCATTCCAAGACTCGTCTCTATCGCATCGGAGGGGCTCGCCCGGGCAGCTCGATCGAGGAAAACTTGAAGGTCCATGCGCTCGCCCGCCTGATGCTACACGGAACCATCCGAAACATTCAAGTTTCCTGGGTGAAATTGGGATTCGATATGGCTCTGGCGTGCCTCGAGGCGGGGGCGAACGACTTCGGTGGGACTCTGATGGAGGAAAGCATTTCGAAGGCTGCCGGCGCAACCTTTGGCGAATCCGTTTCTCCCGAGGAATTTCTATCGCTCATCCGATCCATCGGCCGGACGCCTTCCGAGCGGACAACCACCTATCGCATTCTCCGGGCATTTGAAGCAACAACGCAGGGCGAAGTTTCCCGTGAGGTTTGGCCCGCCGCAGACCGCCAAATGTCCCCTTTCGATTCCACCGGCACAGGTGACTGATGAGAATTGCAGCACTGGCGGGTGGCGTTGGAGCTTCGAAGTTCCTGCTGGGCCTTAGCAAGGTGGTTGATCCGCGTGCACTCACGATCATCGTGAACACCGGGGACGACATTGCACTTCACGGCCTCGAAATATCGCCCGACCTCGATATTGTGACCTACACCTTGGCGGGAGTCGTAAATCCCAAAACCGGGTGGGGAATCAAGAGGGATACATTCTTTGCCTTGCGAGGGCTGGCCATCTATGGCTGCCCGGATTGGTTTCATCTCGGCGATCGGGATCTGGCCACCCACATTTTTCGAACCGAGCGTCTGCGCGGCGGCTCGAGTCTTTCTGAAGTGGCAGATTCCATCCGTCGCAAACTGGGTGTGAAGATCCGGATTCTTCCCATGAGCGATCGTCCGGTCCGCACAATGATTGAGACTGGCCGAGGCCGAATTCATTTCCAGGAATATTTGGTCAAGTTCCGAGCGAAGCCTGCCGTTCGCGGCATTCGCTTTGAAGGAAGCAAATCGGCGAAGCCCGCTCCCGGTGTGCTCGAAACTTTGCGTGAGGCGGACACCATTGTGATTTGTCCGAGTAACCCGTTGATCAGCATCGGCCCAATTCTCGCAGTTCCCGGCGTGCGGGAAGTTCTCCGCAAGCGGCGGAAGTCGGTCCTGGCGATCAGCCCGATTGTCGGCGGCAAATCTTTGAAAGGCCCGTCGGACCGCATGCTGATGCAGATGGGATTTGACTCATCGGCGCTGGGGGTCGCGGAACTCTACCGGGATTTCTGCGGAACGCTTTTAATCGATCGCGCCGACGAATCCGAGCGCGCGGGAATTGAAGCACTGGGCATGCGCGTCGTCGTGGGCACGACGGTGATGCGATCGCTCGGCGATAAAGTTCGGCTGGCTCAGTTCACGATGAAAAATCTGCCGGGACATGCAAAGCGGCTAAGTGGAAGCGCCAGAGACGAATGACGTTGTAAGAGGAGAGAACGATTCTGACGAAAGCCCTTTTGATTCCCGTTAAGACGCTCTCCAACGCGAAGCGGCGGCTGGCGGCGCATTTCTCTTCCGGAGAGCGAATCGCGTTGGCCGACGCCCTCTGGCGGGATTTCTTTGACGTCGTTTGCGCCACTCGCGGGATCGACTCGATCGTTGTGGTGAGCGCGGAATCGCGCGTACTCGAGCGGGCGCGACATCTCGGATGGGAAGCGATTTCCGAACACCAACAGAGATCAGAAAGTGATTCGGTGGATTTTGCATGCCGCTGGTGCGCGGAACGCGGCGTGGAAACCCTTTTGCGTATGCCCGTGGATCTTCCCCTGATCGAGCCGGCCGATATCGAATCTCTTTTTGAGTGTTTGCCGAAATCCCCGGCGGCCGTGCTGGTACCCTCGCGAGACGGTGATGGGACCAATGCCCTGCTTCGCACTCCCCCCGATCTGTTTCCTTCGCATTTCGGTCCGGGGAGCTTTGCGCTCCATCTGGCGGAAGCAAAGCGATGCGGCGCCTACACCAAGGTGCTTCGTAACCAGAGGCTTGAGATCGATGTGGATGAGCTGGAGGATTTGCAGTTGTTCCGCGACCTCGAATTGCGCCCGAATGCTACAAGCAACTGGCTCGTTGCCCATGGCTTCGGACGCGTCCGTCAGGGCCGCGCGGATGCGGGCGAACTCTCCAAAATGACTTCTTAAAGGTGCGGGTCCGGAAGTGGCAGGCCGGTAAGGCGGAAGCCTGCGGCATGAACCTTGTATTTGCGATTGATCGTGACAAGCAGGGCCGTCAACTGCTCCACGATCCGCGCATTTTCCAACTTCCCGCCGTTTACCGCACGCACTCCAGGAATCTTCTCGGCTAATTCCGAAGCGATTCCTCGCGCGCGTTCATCATCGGTGCAGACGATCACGTCGCAATTCACAGATTTCTCTCCATCCAGGAGGGCAGAAGAGATATTCTGAAACGCGGCCGCGACCACCGTGTCCTTGGGCACGAGCCCTGCGGCTTGCTGGGCCGCCGAACCCTCCCAGATTCCCAGGGTGCGCGTAGGCAAACCGCCCACGGCGGCTGCCAAGGGAACGGTTGTATCAATCAAGACGGCGCCCGCACGGAATGTGGCTTTCAGATTCTTGAGAATGGATGCATGGCCGGAGAACGGGACCGTGACTACGACGATTTCAGACTCCGCGACGGCTTCCGCGTTCTCCACGCCGCGAACGCGAACATTTCCGCCCAGCCGCGACGCGATCTGAGCCGCTGCCTCCCGGGCCCGCTGCGCATCGCGCGAGCCGATGATCACATTTTCTCCCGCGCGCGCCCAGCGAAGCGCCAACCCCATGCCCTCCGCTCCTGTCCCGCCCACGATCGCAATCGTGTTTCCCATACTCTTCTCCGCAATCAGAACGCCAGGTCGACCGCAGATTTTGGCAGCCCGATGGCATCATATACTAACCCCGCCTGCCGTAAACACTTGCTACGGAAGAACATCGCTTGCTCCTGCGGCCGGGATATGCCTTGACAATGGAAAGCATGGTGTTGTAAACGCGTGATATCTTGAGGGCATCTAGATGATGCCATTGGTGGGGGGGGACTTCATGAAGTTATTGAAAGTCGGTGTGTGGATGGTGCTGCCTGTTGTTCTTATGGCGCTTGCGATTCCCGCAGGGGCCCAAACTGTTACCGCAACCCTGCAGGGCCAGATCCTCGACTCGGGCGGCGGCGCGATTCCCAAAGCGAAAGTCGCCGCAGTAAATGAAGCCACCGGGTTTTCCCGCGCCGCCGTAACGGCGGATAGCGGCGAATACAATCTTCCTGCGATGCCGGTCGGCAATTACACGGTGACCGCCGAGGCCGCCGGCTTCAAGCCAGAGGCGCAGAAAGTCACACTCCAGATAGGACAGATTGCCACACTCAATTTCAATCTCGCCGTCGGCGAGGTGAGTGAGAAGGTGGTCGTCGAGGCGACGAGCGAGGTCACCGAGCCCACCCGAACGCAAATCAGCGACGTGATCACCCAGAACCAGATTCAAAATCTGCCGGTCAACGGGCGCGAGTTCATTGATTTCGCTTTGTTGTCTCCCGGCGTCCAAATCGGCGATACCACGTCCGGCAGCACCGACGTGATCGTCGAGCCGGTTACCAAGCTCTCCTTCGCGGGCCAGAACATCCATTTCAATTTCATCGCCGTGGACGGCGCCGACGACATTTCGACGGCTTCGGGCATCCAGCGCGGGACGCCCCCGCAAGAGTCCGTCCAGGAATTTCGCGTTATCAACACGGATTACACAACCGAGTTCGGCCGTGCTACGGCGGGCATCGTGAACATCATCACGCGGAGCGGTTCGAACCAGTTGCATGGTTCGCTCTACGAATATTTTCGAAACAATTCGATGGATGCAAAGAGCATCCTCTCCGCTCCCGGTTTCAACGTCCTCCGTCAAAACCAGTTCGGGGCCTCGCTGGGCGGGCCGATCAAGAAGGACAAGACTTTCTTCTTCGCCAACTACGATGCGCAGCGGCGCGCCGAATCGCCGATTTACAACTCCGTGGTGCTGGGCAACATCGCCGCGATCAACAACGTGAAGACAACGGTGTTCGGCCTGCCTGCGGAAAACCTGGGCGTGTTGCGCGCTGGAAACACTGACAACGGCTTCGTGCGGCTCGATGAGAATTTTAACAGCCGGAATTACCTGTACCTGCGGTATTTCATCAACGACGACCGTTTGACGAATCAGTCGCCGCTCAACAATGGCTTCGACCTGCCCTCGGCCTTCAAGAACAATAATATCCGCGACCAATCGCTGGCGGGTGGCCTTACGACGACGTTTTCGTCCTCTTGGATCAACGAGCTGCGCATGCAATACGCGCACCGCACATTTGATTTCCCGGTCGTTTCCACTCAACCGCACTTGGAAGTGGCCAACACTTTTGCCGTGGGCGTGAACCGCGGCAACCCGGACATTTATCGCGAGCGCCGCTTCGAAATCGTGGACAACGTCACCCACAACGTCTCCAACCACAGCATCAGCTTCGGCGGCAACTTCAACCGCGTGAGCACCTTCGAGTCCTTCCCCCTGTTCTATCCCTTTGAAGCTGACTTCGGCAGCCTCAAGGCCTTCCTCGGGACCGACGGTTTGGTGCCGAGCTGCAAAATAGGCGCCAGAACCTCGACGGTCTGTCCGGATCCCTTCGTGATCTTTTTCGAAAGATTCAGCACCACCACTAACCCGCCATTTACCGAACCCTCTCTGGCCGGCGGGATTGGGGTCTACCAGGGCGGACCGATATCGCAAGCCGTTCGAAACCAAGCTTCTGCCACGCTCGACCACACCTACAACGGCCTTTACATCCAGGACAAGTGGCGGGCCACCTTGCGACTGACTCTGAATGGAGGCTTGCGCTGGGAGTTTGAGACCTGGCCATCGAATGTGCTCAACACGCAATGGAAGAACTTCGATCCGCGAATCGGCTTGGCCTACAACGTCGGGACGTCGCACAACATCATTTTCCGCGCCGGGTTCGGGCTGTTTCACGGGATCATCCCTTCGCCGCTGCTTATGTGCCAGGCCCCTTCCTGCGGCGGGCTCGCGAAGTACCCGAATCGCCCGTTTGAAGACGGCCTGAACGCCAACACCGGCCTGTTCACTTTCGCGGGCTTCGCGCCCTTCTTCTCGAACGCCGCTCTGAACGGGTTGCTCCAGAATGCCACTTACCCGGACGCAACCCCGGTCCCCTCGGGCGGACCCTTCCCTTGTGGCGCCTTGCTTACTCCCGGCTGCGGGGCGGAGCAAGACGCCACAATCGTGCGCTTCGACCAGAATTCCCAGAACCCCTATGGGATCCAGGCAAGCGCCTCCGTCGAATTCGAGCCGTTCAAGGATACCGTGCTGAGTATTTCGGGAATTCACCTGCGCGGCGTGCATCTGGGCAGCTTCTTGAACGTGAACCAGCCAAACCCGACCGGCCAGGTGGCCGTATTCGACTCGAAGGGGGACAAAGGCTGCAAGGATGTTTACTTCTCAAACTTCCCGACGAATGCCTGCATCCCGTATCCCGGCATTCCGGGAGTGTCCCTGTTCCCCGGTTTCCGCGACCCTCAATTCAGCGTGTTCTTCGAGGCTGCATCGCGGTGGGATTCGGTATACGACGGGCTGCTGATCAATTTGAACAAGCGCCTCTCGCACAATTTCTCTTACGGGATCAGCTACACATACTCGCATTCGATTGACGACGGGCCGAACCCTAGCTTCGTCCTGATCCCGCAGGATAGCCAGAATCTTCGCGCGGAGCGAGCCAGCTCGGCAGATGACGTCCGGCACCGTTTTGTCGGCAACGCCACGCTTTCGAGTCCCAAGAACTGGAATGTGCTGTTGCGCGACTTCGCCTTCAGCACGATCATCACGTTGCAGTCACCGCAGTACTTCACCAAGTATGCCGGATCGGACGTCAATGGCGACGTCTTCGGGAACAATGACCGCGTCGGCATCGAGCCGCGGAATACCTTCAAGGGCGATACCTTGAAGACGGTGGACATTCGGCTGGCGCGCACCTTCCCGCTTCACGAAAATATTCAGCTCCAACTCTTGGCGGAAGCCTTCAACCTCCTGAACAGCGTGAACGTGCGCTACTTCAATACGAACTACGGCGCTTCCGACTTCTGCCCGTCCGACCCGACCGCCCCGGGCTGTGCGGGCGTGACTCAATTCTTTCGGGAGGGCTCGCCAAATCCAAACTACGGCACGCCGAGCTCGGTGTTCAACCCGCGCCAGATCCAATTGGCGGCGCGCTTGACGTTCTAATGCCGTTCCAACTTGATTGCTTCGCGGACGACATGCCGAAAGGAGACAGACCCAACCATGCGATTCGGCATCTACGCGGAAATGCAGACGCCACCGGGAAAATCCCATGCAGCCATGACCTGGGAAATTTTCCGCCAGATCGAGCACGCCGATCAGGTTGGGTTCGACGTCTATTCGGTAATTGACCATCATTTTTTCCAGAAATTTTCTATTTCCGCGAATCCCCTGGCGCTGTTTGCGGCCGCCGCCCAGCGCACGGAGCGAATCCGGTTTCGCGTCGCCCTGTTCACCCTCCCCCTCGAAAACCCCATGCGGCTGGCGGGCCAGATTGCCGAGGCCGACATCCTCACAAAAGGGAGGCTCGAATGCGGACTGGGGCGCGGCCACGCCTGGCTCTTCGGCCCCTCGAACGTTCCGCTCGAGGAGAGCCGCCCGCGCTACGACGAAGGTATCGAAGTCCTCTTGCGCGCCTGGACCCGGGACAAGTTCTCGTATGAAGGCCGGTTTTATAATGTGAAGGACGTCTCCGTAGTTCCCAGGCCCGTGCAGAAGCCTCATCCCCCGCTTTATACCGGTGGAACGAGCGACATCACCTATCAGATGGCCGGGGAACGCGGCTGGGGGATCTTTGTGCCGCCCTTGCTTCCCTGGAGCGTTTTGGAGAAGCCGCTCGGGATCTACAAGAAAGCCTGCGCGGAGAATGGCCATCCGTCGAATATCGTTTATATCCGGCCGGTTTATCTGGACGATGATGAAAGGCAAATCAGGAGGGAAGTCGAGACGGCGCTGCATAATTTTCTGGCGTTCAATGCCGCGCCAGTCGAATCGTTGCAGGACGAAGCGAAGAAGGCGGAACTTCGCGCCAAGGGCTACGGGTTCTACGCCAGCGGCGCGCTTGAATCGCTCACGAAGCTCACGTATGACGAAATCGTGGACCAGGAAATCGGCTTCATCGGCACGCCGGAAAAGGTGATCCGTCAGATTCAGAACCTGCAAGCGAAGGGCGGAATCGGCGAACTGGCCATCGTCTCCAATTTCGGCGGCCTCGAACATTGGAAGTCCATCAAAACGCAGCAACTTTTTGCCGAGCGCGTAATGCCCGCGTTCCGCGGAAGTGCGGCGGCGTCTCCAGCCGGTGGATAATCGCAGTCAGTAATCTGAGGAAAACACCTCGAAAACTCGATGAGTACGCGGCAAGACTCGATGGGTTATGCCGCCGCTTCGGCGCCGGCGAGCGCGGAGGGATTTGCTCCGCTGAGCGCTCGCCGGATGCTTGTGATCGGCGGGATTGCGCTCATTCTGGTCGGAATGATTTTCGGTGACATTTTTGCTGTTTTCGTCCTGCATCCCAATGCGGACCGAATCGGTGAAAGCCTGCTCGCTGCCTCGCGCGCCGTCGCGGCGCAGGATGCACAAGGTGCGGCGTCCGCCTTTCAGAACATTGGGGGCCTTCTGGAGAATCGCGGGACAAAGGTGGATGCCCACGTCCACATGATCGGTTTTGGATACCTGGCTCTATTGCTGGCCCTCCTTCAGCCCTTTGTGGCCTTCGACGAGCGGCGCAAACAATTCCTCGCGAAGCTGTTTCTTCTGGGCGCAGTCCTTCTTCCCGTCGGCGTATTTCTGATTCACTACGTGGGCCTCGCATTCAGCCCGGTGAAAGCGATCGGCTGGGCCAGTATATTCGCCGATCTCGGTGGCCTATTCGTTTTCCTGGTATGTGCGGGCGAGTTGGCAGGACTCTGGCGGCACATTCGTACGCGTTCGCGACCTGCGGTGGCGGAGGAACTCCTCGCGGATCGCAGTTGGTCGGGCCGTGTCCTCCTTGTCGGAGGCACGCTCCTGGTTCTCCTCGGTTTTCTTCACGGCGCCTATTACGCCGCCGTGGATCTGTATCGCTTTGAAGCAAAGGATGCCGAATTGCTTTCCACGATCGCTTCCCGCGCGGCGGCGAACGACTCGGCGTCAGCGACGCAAGCCGTCATGGATTACGGCCAATTGCAAGCCGCCAAGGCTGTGAACATCGCCGCTCACGCGCACGTCATCGAATTCGGCGTTCTGGCCATTCTCCTCGCGTTTTTCCAGCCCTATGTTTTCCTTCGAGAGCGGTGGACGCGAATCTGGGCCGTGGTGCTGCTGATGGGGTCCTTCGTTCTTCCATTTTTTGTGCTCGTGGAATTGCGCTGGGGATTGCTTGCGGGTGGAATCGCGGACGCGGGTGGGATGCTCGTGGTCATCGCGCTCCTGGCGATGCTGGTGGGCATCTGGCGATATACGGGAAAACTGGATGCCGCGGGAGGCGCCTCATGAGCGCATCCCGCAAGCTCTTGATCGTCGGCAGCCTCGCGCTCGCCGTGTGGGGCATGGGCTACGGAATCTACTACGCGGTGTTCATCGAGCATCAGACTCTCGATGGCTTGGGCTCGGCGCTTGCTACCGGATTTGTTCGCGCTGCCGAACGCCGGATGCCCGAATCGCGAGCCTCGCTCGGAGACGCTGCCCAGCGAAGCTTTGTATACGTCCGGCAGGTGGACGCCCATGGACACTGGATCGGTCTTGCACTGCTGCTACTGATTCTCGGGATCGGTTTCGATCGCGTGGCTTTTGAGGAACGCACGCGTTTCTGGATCGCGCTCGCACTCCTTGCAGGTTCGATCCTTTTTCCACTCGGCGTGTTGCTGGAAATTTGGAACCGCGGGCCGGGTCCACAAGCGGTCGCCGTTGTGGGATCGGCACTCGTCATAATCGGACTGTGCGGAACTGTCTGGGGGTTTGCGCGCGCCAAGCCATCCCGCTAACGCTGGATCCGCCGAGAATTCCTCTTCAGCGATTTTGGGTTCGAACTTCGCGCCGGAAGGGAGAAGCGCCGGCGGGGGGATGCAAATCCTTCCAGATTGCAGGCGTCCGCACGGAAACGTAGCAGATTCGGCGCGGATCGCGATACACCACTTCACGGGCTGTCCGGGCGTTCTGAAGTTCGTCGCGGATCTCCGCGGAAAAGATGACGGGATGGCCGGGGTGCCCCTTGAATCGCGGCATAAAGATTTTGTGCTCTCTTTTCGCCTTTTCGAACGCGCGCACGAGGCAGCCAATCACCTGTGGAGTAAGAAATACGTGGTCCACAGGATACAAAAGAAACGCCGCTTCGAGCGGAACATCCCGCAGCCCTGCCAGCAGCGATCCAAGCTGTCCGGACCGCCAATTTCTATTGACCATGATTTTCGCGTTTTGTGGAACGTGCCGGGCAAGTGACGCTGCCCGGTGCCCGAGCACAACCACCGGCTTCGGCAGTCCCGCGCAGTTTTCGACCGCGATTTCAATCGCGTTTCTTCCGCCAAATTTCGCGAGGGATTCTGAAAGACCCAGCCGCGGAGACGGCCCGGCGGCCAGGAGGATGGGGTGGGGCTTCGGAGAGTTCCTCATGGGGATCAGGCTCGACTATAGAGCAGCCGTCATTATTTTTTCCAGGCTTGCGCGAAAGCAGCCGGGGTTCCAGCTTGAATGCACCCGGGGATCGTTCTAGAATTTGGGTTCTTCGCGCGAGCCGCTCTTCGGCGCGGCCGCGAAAATACGCATTTTTTATTAATCGGGCGTGCGCGGGAAAAAGGGAGTGCCGTGTATCCACATTCGTTCCATTATTACCGCGCATCTTCACTCGAGGAAGCCGCTTCGCATTTGTTGGAACTGGGCGAGGATGCGAGAGCGCTCGCCGGCGGCCAAAGCCTGATTCCCCTGATGAAGCTCCGGTTGTCGAACCCCACCGCGCTCGTGGACCTGAATTTTATTTCCGGCCTTTCTCAAATCGAAAAGCGCGGCGACGTGATTCACTTTGGCGCTCTGGTGCGGCATGCCCAGATCGAAGGCTCGGAGTTCGCCGCCCAAATTCCGATTCTGCATGATTGCGCGGCCGGCATTGCGGACGTCCAGGTGCGCAACCGGGGCACCATTGGAGGTTCACTGGCCGAGGCAGACCCGAGCGGCGATTGGGGACCGGTGCTTCTTACGGTTTCGACGGAAGTACAGTGCTGCGGCCCGAAGAAGGAGCGAGTGATACCGCTTTCGGAGTTTTTCCGCGATGCCTACACGACGGCGCTCGAGCCGGCCGAATTGGTGCGCGAAGTACGCATCAAGATGCCGCACAAGAATTCCGGAGGCGCCTATCTCGCTTTCAAACGCTGCGCTCCCGTTTACGCCAGTGCCAGCGCTGCCGTCCAGTTAACGATGGAGGATCCAGAGACCTGCAAGGAAGCGCGCATCGTGCTGGGCTGTGTGGGACTTTTGCCGGTCCACGCAACGCAGGCCGAACAGGAATTGCGCGGACGCAAGATTGCCCCGCGAACCATTCGGGCCGCTGCCGAAGCCGCCATGGCCGCCGCCGAACCGCAATCCGACCGGCGGGGCTCGGCGGAATACAAGCGTGTATTGGTGGGAAATCTGGTGAAACGCGCGATAGAAATCGCCGCGCGCCGCGCCCGCGGGGAGCATGTGGAGGTGAGCCACGAGTACGTCGGAAGGATTTGAACGAGTTCCTTTGCGCGTGAAGGTCAACGGGGACGCATACGCGCTCGAAATTGAGCCGCGGCTGCTCCTGGTCGATCTCTTGCGCGAGGAATTGCACCTCACCGGCACCCACATCGGATGCGATACGAGCTATTGCGGCGCCTGCACCGTGCTCTTGAACGGAGTAACCGTCAAATCCTGCACCGTTTTTGCAGTCCAGGCGCACGAGGGTGAGATCCTGACGGTCGAGGGCCTGGCTCGTGATGGTGAGTTGCATCCCATTCAGAAGGCATTCGCGAGTTGCCATGGCCTCCAGTGCGGTTATTGCACCCCCGGGCTTCTGATGTCCACTTACTATCTGCTTTCGAAGAACCCACACCCCAAAGAAAAAGAAATTCGCAAAGCGGTTGCGGGAAATACCTGCCGGTGCACCGGGTACCAGAATGTTCTCCGGGCCATTGAGTCCGCCGCCAAGTCCATCGAGAAGGATCGGAAACAATGGATATAGGTTTCGGCGGAGATTTCACCGTTCGCAAGAAATCTGAAGACGTATACGATTTTCTGACCGACGCCGATCGTTTCTGTCCCCTGCTGCCCGATTTTCAGAGCATGCAGAAACAAGACGACAAGAATTTTATCGTCAACCTTCGCGTCGGCATTTCGCACATCCGTGGAGATGCAAAGGTCAAGCTGACGCTCCTGGAAGCGGAGCGGCCTCGCCGCGCGGTTTATCAAGGAAAAGGCGATGCCGCGGGCGGCACGGTCACACTGACTGCAGGATTCGATCTGGAGAAGACGCCCGACGGGACGAAAGTGATTTGGAAAGGGCAGGCGCATATCGTCGGCCGGCTGGCTTCTCTCGCCGGAGGCTTGCTCGAGCCCCTGGCCAAAAAGAACGTCCAAAAAATGATTGACGGGTTGCAAGCTGCACTGTCATAAACCGGTTCAAGATGGGTATTCGGGAGCGGGAGGGCGCGCGGTGAAGAAGAAGCGAGCTTCCTCAAAGCCGGCAAAGCGGGGTGCGAGCGGAGTCGCCGGGAAACGGGCGGAGGCAGCCCCTTTGAAGTGGGTTGGGAAACCGCTCCAGCGTCGCGAGGAAAACCGCCTGGTACAGGGCATGGGAACTTTCGTGGGCGATAACACCCTCGAGGGATTGCTTTACCTCGCGCTGGTGCGCTCCCCTTACGCTCACGCCCGGATTGAACGAGTGGACGTCTCTGCCGCAAAAGACACGCCGGGAGTCGTCTGTACTCTGACGGGTGCGGAAGTCGCCGGACTTGTGAAACCTTTTCCCGAAATCGGTCCCGGAGAAGGGCAGAAGATCGTTGATTATCCCATGGGTGTGGAGAAGGTTCGCTATCAGGGAGAGCCGGTGGCGGCAGTCGCAGCCGAATCCCCCATGGCTGCCGAAGACGCAGCCGAGCTCGTGGAAGTGGAATACGAGGCCCTGCCTGCGGTGATGGATGCGGAAACGGCCATTCGGGATCAATCGATCCTGCATGAGGCGGCGGGAACGAATCGCAACTATCACGACGTCTTCGAATATGGCGACGTGGACAAGGCGTTTTCGCAAGCGGCCCACATCGTTCATATCGACCGGCTCCATTTCCACCGCTTCACCAGCGCGCCACTCGAATGCAATGCCGTCATCGGCCAATGGAATCTCAAACAGGAAAGCATCAACTTTTGGACCAATAATTCATTTCCGGCGTTCGCCGTCCAGTTCCTCTCACCCGCGCTCGGCATGCGCATCGACCAGATTCGCATGCAGAGCTACGACATTGGCGGGAGCTTTGGTATCAAGATCACGAATTATCCGTACATGGCGACCTGCGCGTTGGCCTCGCGGAAGGCGGGTGGCCGCCCGGTGAAGTGGATCGAGACGCGCACCGAACATATGCTCGCAAGCGCGCACGGGAATGAGCGCACGTTTCTCGATACGCGCGTGGCCCTGGATGAAAAGGGAGTCATCACTGCCATCGAATCGCGCCATCTCGATGATTGCGGGGCGTATCCCCGCTACGAGCCTCTCGGCTGCATCATCTGGGCGCAAGTTTTGCCCGGCGCGTATCGCCTCCGGAACATGCGAATCGATTTTTCGCAAGCGTGCACGAATAAATGCCCGGTGGGACCCAACCGCGGCTACTCCCGCATGCAGCACCTGTGGTTCCTCGAGCGGGTCATCGATATTTGCAGTCACACCCTGAAAATTCCTGCGGACACGATGCGCCTGAGGAACTACATCCGTCCCGGCGAGTTCCCGTACACGACGCCCAACGGCTGCGTCTACGATTCTGGAAATTATCCGCGGATGCTCGAGATCGCACAAAATCTGATCGGCTGGGACGAGTGGAAAAAGAAACAGAAGAAAGCGCGGGAAGAAGGCCGGATGATCGGGATCGGCATCGGCACGACCCTCGATTCCGGAACAAATAATTTCGGCCAGGCGCAAATCATCAATCCCTACGCACCGTATTCGGGGCAGTCGAAAGCCGCCAACGTGAAGCTGGATATTTATGGCGAAGTCGTCGTCAACCTCGGGTCGGTGCCGCAGGGGCAGGGTCACGAAACCACGGCGTCCCAGGTGGTAGCTGAAGTTCTCGGAATCCCGCCGGAACTGGTCAACGTCCGGCCCGGCTTCGACAGCGAGGCAAACGTATATACGGGCCACACCGGAACCTACGCGAGCCAGTTCGCTGTCACCGGACTTTCCGCAATTCACGGCGCCGCCGAAAAACTGCGGGGAGAATTGATCCGTCTGGCGGCGTTTTCCTTGAAAGCGAAGGAAAAGGACCTGGAATTCGGCGCGGGCGCGCAAGGTCCGGAAGTCCGCGTCAAGGGGACGAAAAAGTCCATCAACTACTGGGCGCTCGCGAATCTCGTGAATGTGAACAATGCCGGGCTCCCCGACAGCCTTTCCGACATCACCCTGAATTGTCGTTACGTCTACAAAGCTCCCTTCAAGGTTCCCGACTTGAAGCGCAAATACGGCAACTTGACGCTGACCTATGCCGCCCAGCTTCACGTCGCCGTAATCGAAGTCGACGGGGAGACCTTTCAGCCCAAGATCCTGGCCTATGCGGCGGTGGACGACTGCGGGAAAACCATTAATCCCTTGATCGTCGAGGGACAGGTTCATGGAGCCACGGCGCACGGCATTGGCGCTGCGTTGATGGAAACCTGCGTATATGACAAAGACGGCGACATGCTCACCAGCACCTTCAGCGATTACACGCCCATCACTGTGATGAATATGCCCGATCTCCTTTACGGCCATCTCGAAACTCCTTCGCCATTCTCTTACAACGGAGCCAAGGGTATGGGCGAAGGCGGGGCGGCTCCCGTGCATACCGTGTGTGCGGCGCTGCAGGATGCGCTCTTTTCAAGCGGGGTCCTCATCGAAGATTCGCACAACTCGGGCGACAGCCTGTTCCAATCCTTCGAGCGCGCCCGGCAGGGCCTGGGAATTCAGCGCGTGCGAACGGAGCACCGGCGCGCGGCCGTTTGAACCGCTGTGACGCTGAATCGGATCGCGATTCATCTCCCGGACGCTTCTCCGTCGGAAAGGGGCGAGCGCGAAGAAAAAAGAAATGGGAACGCGCGTTTGCATTATCGGTTGCGGCGCAATCGGCAGCCTCTATGCGGCTCATCTCGCCCGTGTGGCGGAAGTCTATGCGTTTGTCCGGCGGCCGGAACACGCGCTCGCTTTGAACGAGCGCGGCCTGCGGGTTTCAGGGAAACACGAATTCTCGAGCAGCCTCCGTGCCGCTACAAACTCGGCAGAAATCCCCGAATGCGACCTGGGAATCGTATCCTGCAAGGCTACCCAGACGGCGGAAGCGGTCACTCCGCTGGCGAATCATTTCCGGCATGGCGCGATCCTTTCCGCGCAAAATGGCCTGGGGTGCGAGGAAATGATTGCCGGGCTCACCGGTGGCGCCGTCATCCGCGGTACAACCTTCATGAGCGGGACGCGTCACAGCGATACGCACGTCGAATACGAGCTGGATACGGCCACGTGGATGGGGCCCTTCGAGCCCACAAAAACGCCCTTCACCACGGTTCGTGATGCCGCAGACCTGATCGTGGCCTCGGGTTTGAAGGCCGTGGCACTGGAGGATGCTCGTCCAGCCCAATGGTCGAAGCTGATCTTCAATGCTTCCGTAAACGCAGTTTCGGCTTTGACGGAACTTCCTCATTGCCGCGCGTTCGCCAAAGAAAGTGAATTTTCCGATTTGGGGCGCCTGCTCCACGATCTGATTGAAGAAGGGAAACGCGTTGCGGCGGGGCTGGGGATTCAACTTTACGAAGATCCCTGGGAGATGAACAAGGTAGGGGCGCAAACGGACCACCCACCTTCGATGTTGTACGATGTCCAGCATCGCTTGCAGACAGAAGTGGATTTTCTGGGCGGCGCGATCGCGCGGGAAGCCTCGGAAAACGGCTTAGCCGCCCCGCTGCATACAGCGCTCTATCGCCTGATCAAAGGCAAAGAATCGTCCTGGAGCTGGAAAGCGTCCGGCGCAAAAAGGACCTGAGAAATTCAGGGCGGAGCGGAGTTAGAACGTGGGCTATCCTCTCGATCGGACAAAGTGGGAACGGGTACGGCAGATGATGAAGCAGCACGACCTGGACGCGCTCGTGGTGCGCGCGCCGGACAATATTCTGTACCTCACGAATTACTGGACGATGAAGGGGTACGACATCGCGATCTTTCCCCGCGAGGGAGATCCGATCCTTCTGGTCATCGAGCCGCAATACCGGGAGGCGCAGCGCACAGCTTGGAATAAAGACGTGCGTTTCTTTCACTTCTATCATCCGAAAGACCCCCGGCCTCCGATGTTTCGCTCCCTCGAACAGTCCCTCGATGTTCTTCGCGAGAAAAAACTGACCGGCCGCGTGGGCGTCGAGCTTTCGCAGCTCGCGCAGATTTGCGACCGAATGGTGGGCGAGCCCAGCGTGTACACACAAGCCTATTTCGATGCCTTTCGGGGCGTGGCCAGGCAGGTGGTGGATGCGACTCCGCTCCTCGCCGATGTGCGCGCTATCAAGACGGACCAGGAAATCGAACGGATGAGGCTGGCCAATGAACTGGCAGCCGTTGGCATGGAGTACGCCCGCGCCGAAATGAAGCCGGGTATGAAGGAAAGCGAAGTCGCGGCGATGGTCGAAGGGCATATCCACGCGGTCGGCATCGGCTACAAGGGAAAGGTCGAGATGGCTCGCTCCTTCACTCTCGTCTGGTCCGGCAAGGGCATCGCCACATTCACGGCCACGAGTCACCGCCCTATCCAGGCGAATGAGCCCACTCTTGTTGAAATTTGGGTCTGTGCCGACGGCTACTGGACCGATTTGACGAAGAACCTCTGTCCCGGAAAGCTCACGCCGGAATACAACAAATTGCTCGACCAACTCCTCCGAATTTTCAATGACGCCGCGCAATATGCGCGCGACGGAGCCAGTCTCGCCGAACTGGACAGGAGCATTCGCCAGGGGATCAGCTCTGCCGGGTATCCCGGCCAGCCGTCGCATCCCGTGGCGCATGGAGTGGGCGCGCGCGCGCACGAGCCTCCGTTCGCGCATCAAGCCGTGCCGGCGACCATGCGTAAAGGCATGGTTCTTGCCATCGAACCCGGAATTTACTGGGAAGGGGGAGGCGGCTTGCGCCTCGAGGACAATTTCTTGATTACTGCCGGCGGGAACGAGAAACTCTGCTCGTATCCCGACGATTTTCGGCGCTGACGCCCCGGAGACAATGCCTTGCTGAAACCCGACCTTGCCGAAGCGATCCTATCGCATGTTCGCGAGGAGGAGATCGTTTCCATGGCCTGCGATGTGGTCAATATTCCAAGCCCCACCGGCGAAGAGCTGGAGATGGGGAAATACATGCGTGCGGCGCTCGAAACCGCCGGGCTCGATGTCACCTGGCAGGAAGTCGAGCCGGGGCGTGCCAACGTGGTTGGCCTATGGGAGGGCGGCGGCACGGGAAAGAGCTTGATGTTCAACGGCCACATGGACACATCGAACACCGGGCGCGAGACGTTTCTGACCGGGATCGGCTACAAACCAAAGGCCGTCATCAAGAATGGAATGATTTACGGCCTCGGGATCTACAACATGAAGGGCGCGCTCGTCTGCTATACGCATGCGGTGAAAGCCCTGCGGGCAGCCGGGGTGAAACTCGACGGCAGCATTTCGATCGCGGCCGTCGTCGGGGAAATCGAAAAAGCGCAGTGGGGCGATGAGTTCGTTGGCAAAGAGTACCGAGGTTACGGGGTCGGGACGCACTACCTCGTCAACCACGGCGTCCTGCCCGACATGTGCATTTTGGGCGAGCCGACGGACATGCAAATGGTTCTCGGTCATTACGGCTCGCTGTGGGTCAGATTGACGACGCACGGCCTGTACGTGCACACGGCGTTCAGCCAGAGCCGCCAGCGGGACACTTCGATTCGCCGCATGCAGGACGTCCTTGCCGCCGTGTATGAGTGGGTTCCCTCTTGGGAATCGAAGTCGTCTTACGGCGGGCACAAGGGAATTGTGAATGTCGGATGCATCCGCGGAGGGCATCCCTGGCGTGCCAGCCGGACGCCCGAGCGCACCGACCTCTGCCTCGACCTGCGAGTTCCCCCGACGATGCCGCTGCAAGAAGCGCGCCGGGCGGCGAAGCAGCTTTTTCTGGAGCTGCGCAAGCGCTATCCCGATTACGGCCTCGAATTCGAGACGTACGTCTCGGTGCCGGGCGCGCAGATCGGCGAGAATCATGAGCTCGTCAAAACGATCGAGTCCGCACACACGCGCGTGATAGGTAGTCCGCCGCAGCGCGCGACCGTGCAGTGGTCTTCGGATGCGTCGGTGATGACGCGCTATGGCATCGAAACGCTCAACTACGGCCCCTCCAGCGGGGAACGGGATGCCGAAGGAGAAAAGGTCGCTATCCGCACTTTTGTGGACATCACAAAAATCTATGCGCTTGCCGCCGCGGAAATCTGCGGTGCGACGAAGTGAGCCGGCGCAATCCGCCTTGACTTTGCGCCCAGCGGAGCTTGGATTCGTTTTCACTTTGCCAGGAGAAATCATTTCATGGTGAGCAGCCGGGAAATCGAACGGCGTTACCGAAACATCCGCGTTGAAATGGCCGCGGAAAAAATCGACGCATTGGTCGTCTGCGGGAATGAGTACACTGGCTTCGAGGGAGCGGTCCGCTACGTCTCCGATTTCGAGATCGTTCATCGATACGCGTACGTCTTGATTCCCCTCGAGGGCGATCCGCTCCTTCTTTTTCCTCGTGAGGCTCGCTGGATCGGCGACAAGAGCAAGCCTTGGGTGAAAGAGCATGTCTGGGCGGAAATCCCCGGCGAATGGCTGCGCGAGCGCGCCGAGGCAAAGCACTGGAAGCGGCTGGGAATTTACGGCATGAATTACATCATGCCGGTGCGGGATTACCGCGCACTGGCCGGCGGATCGTTCGAGCTGGTTGCATTCGACGTGCCTTTCGACAAGGCGCGCGCGGTAAAGAGCGTTGAAGAGCTTGTCTCGATCCGCGACAGCATGGACATCATCCTCGACGGTTTCTGGGCGCTCATTGAGGCTTACGAACCCGGAAAGACCGAGGCCGAAATCATGGCCCCCGCCGTCGAGCGTTTTTTTGCGCGCGGAGCTGGACTGCGGATGATGAATATCGTGCTTTCGGGAGCTAACGGCGAGGCGGAAGCGCACTTCAAAGTTCCCGCCAATCGGGTCGTGGGGGCGGATGACTTGTTGCTGTATTCGCTCGAGATTACCGGCGCCGACGGATATTGGGTGGAGTTTTCACGGCCGCTCATCCGAGGGAAGATCAGCGCGCGCACGGCAGCGATGGCCGAAATCTATCCGGAGGCGGTCGAAGCAGCGCGCCTGAACATGCGCGAAGGCGAATTGGCCAGTAAGGTCCACCAGACAGCGGCGGAAATTTTTAAAAACGGCGGATTTGGCTTGGGCCACTTGTCCGGGCATTCCATCGGCACCACCATGCTCGAGTATCCAGCCATTGGGGCCGACACCCGCGTTGAACTCCGCGAAAACATGATCTTCAGCTTTCATCCGCAGGTCGTGGACGCGGATGGAAAGGTCTGCCTCTATACGCAGGACACCTATCGTGTCGGCAAGACGCAAGGGGAATGCCTTGCCGATGTTCCCTGGAAATTTTTCAATGGAACCGAAAGGCCCGGGTAGCAGCCGATGAAAATCTGCGTGGTGGGTTGCGGTGCGGTGGGGAGCATCTTCGCGGCGCATTTGGCCCGAAAAGGCGAAGCGGAGGTGTATGCCTACGACGTGGCGAAGGAGCACGTCGAGGCCATCCAAAAGCGTGGCCTGCGTCTTTCGGGCGCCGCCGACTTCATCGCTCGCGTTAAGGCCACCACCAACGCCCGTGAAATCCCCGTCTGCGACTTCGGAATCGTCGCCACAAAGAGCAACCACACGCGGAGCGCCATTGCTGAAACCGCGCATCTCTTTCCGGAGACGAGCGCCGTTTGCTCCGTGCAGAACGGCGTCGGTAACGAAGAAATTCTCGCGGAGCATGTTCGCTACGTCATCCGCGGGACCACGTTCCCAGCGGGACATGTGATCGAACCCGGGCACATCGGCTATGACATACAGGGTGACACCTGGATCGGCCCCTTCGAACCAAGTGCGACGCCGATGGACCGCGTGAGAACCCTCGCGGATCTCCTCAACCGCGCCGGCTTGCGCGTGATCCCGCTCGAGGATGCGCGCGGCGCCCAGTGGACCAAGCTGATTTTCAACGCCTCGACGAATCCGGTCGGCGCTCTCACCCTTCTCCATCATGGTGCGGCAACGCGCCTCCCGGCGACGGGACAGTTGTTCGACGACCTGATTTCTGAGGGGATGGCGGTCGCCAAGGCCATGGGGATCGAGCTCCACGGCAACCCGCGCGATCTGGTTCAGAAGGGCGCGACCGCTCCGGGAAAACACAAAGCCAGCATGTTGCAGGACGTCCTGGCGCGCCGCCAAACGGAAGTGGATTTCATGAATGGGGCCATCGTCGAGTGGGGAGAGAAGCTTGGCGTTCCCACCCCCCTGAACAAAACCATGTGGGCATTGATTAAGGGACTCGAGCATTCTTGGACGAATCCGTGATGGCCCATCGTTCGGAGCAGCCGAAGGACCGATCGTGAGCGTCCCTTTTCGCATTGGAGTTCTGCAACTCAGCATGGAGCCTGTCGAAGAGACAGTGCAGATGGCCCAGGCGTGTGACGCCGCAGGCTTCGATACGTTCTGGCTGGCCGAGGCTTATCCGTGGTGGCGAAAGCATTCGATGGAAGCGCGCTCCTCGACTTCCATTACCGCCATCGCCGCGCGCGAGACCAAGAGAATCGGCATCGGATGGGGAATTATCTCGCCCTACACTCGCCACCCGGTCCAGATCGCTATGGAAGCGCGCGTCCTCCAGGAAATGGCCGGTGAAGGACGATTTCTGCTCGGCCTGGGGGCGTCGAAAATCTTCATGAAGGAAATCGGCGAAGGAGAAGCCGGCAAGGGGGCGGGGCCGGCGACCGTCATTCGGGAAAGCATCGAGATCGTTCGAGGCGCCCTGAGCGGTAAGGAGTTGGTCTACGAAGGGAAGGTTTTCTCGGCGCAGATCCCTGCGTTGAGGGATGACGCACACGTGCCTCGCTTTCCCGTCCCGATTTATATCGGCGCCACCGGGCCCGTTTTACAGCGCATGGCCGGATCGCATTCCGACGGCTTGCTGACCGCCAGCATCACAACCCCGGCCTTCGTTCGTTATTCGCGCGAGTCCATGCTCGAAGGCGCGAAAAAGGCGGGAAAGAATCCGGGAAACTTGGATCTCGGTTCGGTTGTCGTGGGGAGCATCCACAGGAACGGCGCAAAGGGCAAGGAAGGCGCCCGCGAGATGGCCGCAATGTATTTGGCGAACAAAGTGCAGAACATCCGCGGCTCGGCGGATGTTCTATTGGAGAAAGCGGGGCTGACGTTCGATGAGATCAGGCCGATCGCCGATGCCATGGAATC
Organism: uncultured Acidobacteriota bacterium; assembly: GCA_963781005.1. Lineage (GTDB taxonomy): Bacteria > Acidobacteriota > Terriglobia > Acidiferrales > UBA7541 > CAWADX01. The sequence goes on along the minus strand of CAWADX010000001.1, from coordinate 1,436,361 downwards.
AGGCGGCCGGAAAGCGGCGGCCCGCGCGGTGACCGACGAGGTCTTCGAGAAGGTTTGCCCGATTGCGGGAACTCCCGAAGAGTGCATCCGGCGGATCGAGCAATATCGCGACGCTGGATGCTCCCACATCCTGCTCGAGATTTGGGGAGACGATCGAACCGAGCAGGCGCGTCTTTTCGGCGAAGCCGTCCTACCTTATTTTCACCGCTGACGCGCGGTAGTTTGCATGCAGGCGGGGCGCAGGTTCAATGGCAGTGCGGTTACGCGCCGCAAACCTGCTGCACGATGGTTCGAAATTCAGAGTCTGTCAGGAGCCGGCGCGCGGCGATCCCCTTGCTCTTGACAGCGGCGAGCACGGCCGGCCGGTGGGGTTCGGAAACTTCGAGTCCAAGTTCTTTGGCCTTCAGGGCCACGCTGTCGAGTCCGCTCTTCTTGCCTAGGACGATTTGGCGGTGCGCCCCCACCAGCTCGGCGGAAAATGGCTCGATCGCCTCGGGAATGTGAAACTGGCTGGCGACGGCGCCGCTTTCACGGACGAAAAGGTTTTCCCCGACGGCGGGTTTCCACGGCTCGAGTTCGTAGCCCGCAGCTTCGCGCACGATGCGGGAGACTTCTCGAATGCGCCTGAGGTCCATCGCCACCGGCACACCGTAGAGGCACTGAAGCGCAAGAGCTACCTCGCCCAGGTCGGCGTTGCCCGCTCGTTCTCCCATTCCGTTGATGGTTCCCTGGATCCAACCGGCGCCTGCGCGAACGGCAGCCACGGCGCAGGCCGTGGCCATGCCGAAATCGTTGTGCCCATGGAAATGCATCGGGACTTTCTCCCCGAGCCATCCTCGGACTTTTCCGACCAGAAACTCAACCGCCTCCGGGCCGCAGGCGCCGATCGTATCCACCACGACCGCTTCATCGGCCCCGGCTTCGCGCGCGGCAATGTAGATCGTCTTAAGGAAATCGAGATCCGCCCGGGTCGAATCCACCGGGAAAAACGCGACGTAGATCCCGTGCTTTTTTGCGTAGCTCACTGCATCGGCGGCGCGCCGTAAGGCCTCTTCGCGGGGAATGCCGTACGCCTTTAATTTGATGTCGCTCGTGGGAATCTCAATGACACAATATTTCATCTCCAGCCGCGCCAGTTCGTCAATATCGCCTCGAGCGGCCCGGGCGAATCCCCACACTTCGGCTGCCAGGCCTGCTTGCTGAATCAGGCGGATGGCTTCGCCATCCTCGGATGACACGCGTGGGAACCCCGCTTCGATCCGGTCGATTCCCAATCCATCGAGTTGCCGGGCCAATTCCAACTTCTGCTGAGGGTCGAGAACGACGCCGACGGTTTGCTCGCCGTCGCGGAGCGTCGTGTCGTAGAAGCGAATGGGCTGGCTGGGCCGGAGCGGAGGCCGGACGCCCTGCTCCTGATTCAGCGAGCTTACCCAGACCTGATTTTTCTGCGGCTCTGGCGACATCGGAATTACCTCGCGGTTATCGAAGCGGCTGCAGCGTTCTCTCCGTAGGCCTGCTTCCAGGAAATTACGGGATTCCGGAGAATCCCGATTTTCTCGATCTCGCATTCCATCACATCTCCGGGCTTCAGGTACCACGCCTTGGGATCTCCGCTGAAAGCCGCCACTCCCGACACCGTTCCCGTTGACAGCACATCGCCCGCGCTGTAACCCATCGGGGAATAGTGCGCGATGATTTCCGGAATTCTTACCGCCATCTTTCGAGAGTGCGATTTCTGGCGCACCTCCCCGTTCACTCGCAGCTCCATCGAAAGATTGTGCGGATCGGGAATTTCGTCGGCCGTGACGATCCAGGGACCCAGCGGGCAAAAACTGTCGATGCCTTTGCAGAAGCTGAAAACTCCCGATTTCATCTCCTGCCTTTGGATGTCACGCGCCGTCACGTCGTTGAAGATCACGTATCCGCCGATGTAGTCTGCCGCCTGCTCGGCTGAAAAGTGTTTGCCGGCCTTCTTCAGCACGGCCGCCAGCTCGATTTCGTAATCGAGCTCTTGGGTGATGTGCTCCGGATAAATTACCGGCTCCTCCGGTCCGATGATCGCATCCACGTTCTGGAAGAAGACGATCCAGGGAAGCACCGGATGGGAGAACCCGGCCTTTTCGGCTTCTTCGTGGTGCTCGCGAAAATTTCCCGCGGTGTGGAAGAATTTCCGGGGAACGATCGGAGCGCGCAACTTCGCTTCTTTTTTCGAATAGAATATCTTTTCGCCGGCAGGGCCGGCCAAGCTTTGGCCCGCGTCGATGGCGAATTCGAACGCCTGCTTCGCCGCTTCCAAACTGCGGTCGCCGCCTTCAAACAATTGGCGCATTTTGGGCGGAACTCGCGCATCGGCCATGCGCGCGTAGGCGCTCTCGTGTTCTATATCCCGCAGATACACGGCGTACGCGAGATTCAGGTCCACCACGGAGCCTTCGGAAGTGACGCCTCCGATCCGGCGGCGATGCGCTGCATCTTCGAATGTCACAAGTCGCATGAGTGCACGCGCCCTTCACGCGAGGAATTTCGTGCGTCCAGCGTAACCGATTTTCATCTTACAGCCCGGCTGACGTGCTTGTCCATCGGGGGACTCTTGCTATCGAAATAAATCCTGATTCGCAGGCCGCAAGAGATCGCGGCCGTTTCCCTCGCGTCCCTGGGAAGAAAATCCCCGGATCAGCGCCACCGGCGTTCCATTTGTTTTTCCCATCACCAACTCGGCCGCGGAGGCGAGCTCGTCGGCAACCGCCATCACAGTTGCCTGGAGGGCCCGGCCGGTCGGGTCTTGCTGGCCTCGGTAATCCACCAGCGGAGCGATTCCGGAAACACCAATGGCGACATTCGCCAGTCCTTCCCTCCACGGACGCCCAAACGTGTCCGAAATGATGACGCTCATCGGAACGCCGCAAGCTTGCGCGAGATGGTCCCGTAGTCGCTCGGCGGACCGATCGGGGTCTTGCGGAAGCAGCGTAGCGGTCCCAGGCGGCGCGTTCGAAACATCCACGCCGGCATTCGCGCAAACGAAACCGTGATGCGTCTCCACAATCAAAATACCGCGCTCCATCCGGACAACGCGGCGTGCCTCGCGGAGGACCAGCTCAACGACCCGCGGGTCCTTCCGATACTCTTGCGCCCACGCCGCTGCCTGCGCCGACGGTTCGATCGAATCGAGTGGAACGATCCGGCCCTCGGCCTTGGAAACGACCTTTTGCGCGATCACGACTACATCGGATTCGGCGGCTTCGAGGCCGTTCTGCCGAATCGATTCGACGATCGTTGCGCCCAGGTCATCACCGGGTTGAATTTCCGGGATGCCTTTAAGGGCGAAGATGCGGATTTCGGCCTTAACCACGTTGGTTTGCAGTCGTCGGCTTTCGAGAATGTTCTTGATCCTATTCGCTTTGGTGGGTGGGGCCGTGTGCCGAAAGCAAAGAATACAGAAACAACAGGACGCCCAGGAGGGCAATCGGGAACCCAATGAACAGAAAAACCAGAAATGCCACAGGGTGAGACCACCAGAGCGTCATGGCCTCAACAAGCAAACCAACGAGCACCAGAACACCGGCGATGCGCAGACGCGGCTCGATGAAATTCTGAACCATCAGTGCGCGCCCTCCCAGATCTTCACGCTGCCGAGGTTCGCGACATTGTGAACGGTGTCATGGCAACCGCTCGTCAGACAGGAAGTACGATTCGAAACAAGCTCATCGTGCAGCGCCGCATGGGTCGGTGATTCCTCGAACGACCGTGCGCCTAGATGGCAATGGAGACACTCGCGGTTATTGTACGGTGTGTAGAGGTGAATTTGTTGCGGGGGCTTGCCGATGTATTGGACATAGACGTGATGCATTCCGCGCAGTTTCGCGCGGACCCCGCCATAGAGGGCGTAGTCGGTATGGCAGGTATAGCAGGCTTCGTTGGGGGGAACGCGGTGGTTCTGAAAGTGCGCGGCGGCAACGTAATGAGGATCGTCGACCAGAAGACTCTTCCCGTATGGCTCCATGACGTGGCAGGAGAGGCAGAATTTCGTTTCTGTCGAGCGTTCGAAGTGCTGCGAAACTCCAACAGCGCTGCACAGGAGCGGCAAAGCGAAGAGAGCGACGAAGGCGAGAATCTTCCCGCCTCGTGTCACGGTGAGTGCTGGACGCAGCACCAAAAGCAAAACCATGGCCGCGCTCAGCGCAAAGACGAGCGCGATAAGCACGGCAGGTGAAATCACGGCGCTTCAATCCTCGCTGGATGCATGGCCGACCCCGGGTTCGAACCCTGAGACATAAGTAAAATTATTTCTTAGGAGCCAGCGTGCGCATGTAGGCGACCAGGCCCTTGATCTCGTCAGGTTTCAGGGTCTTTTCGTAGCTTGGCATCTTATTCTTGCCCTTGGCGATCACTTCAGTCAGCTCGGCATTCGACATTTTCTGTACGTCCTCGCTCCGGAAATCGTGGGCGCCGAGCTTCTTTCCGACCGCGGAGCCGCTGCCGTCGGGGGCATGACACCCGGCGCATTTCGCCTTGTAGGTTTTCTCCGCGACGTCCTGCGCGTGCGCCGATGGAATCAGCAGGCACGCAGCAGCCAACGCAGTTGCGCCAATCGCCATTTTTACCGCTGAGTTCATGTTCATCATTATTCCTCCGTGGGTGTTTTCTCTTGTTGCGTTAAGCATTCAGGTTAGAAGGCGTATCGTACAGACAAGGTTTCCAGATTGCCACGGAAATTCCGCGGGACGGACAGGTCCTGCACCACGGTGCTGAGGTCTTCATGGTAGCCGTAATAACCCCAGTAGGCCTTCCCGGTCCAGTTCTTCGCGAAGCGATAATCCAGGCCGCCAAACGGCTGGTAGTAGTGGGAATTAAGAGTTCCCGGAGGCGCGTTCGGACTCAGACTGCCGAAAATCGACGAGCCGTTCGTGACCGTGATGTTCGTTCCCAGCCGTGCCGTAAGTGACTTGACTGGCCTGACCATGAAATTGAAGTAGCCGAAGTGCGAGTTGTTCGTGTACGTCGAGAGCTGTTGGACCTCGCCTGGCCCCGCTGGGCATTTCTCGATCCCTGCGGGCGCCGCACTGCTCACATAGCAAATCAGAATCTGGGAGAACACGTCGTTGTAGTCGTACCCGAGTTCGAGTGAGAATTTCGAATCCGGGTCGAAGGTGGCCGAAAACCCGTAGGCGCGACTGTGCTGGAGATTGTTGATCTCGGTCACGTTGTCGCGGCCTTCCCAGATGTACACCGAACTGCTCAGACTCATCCAGCCCACCGGCTTGTAGACGCTTCGAATTCGATATTCCTGCGTTTGGCGCGGGCTGATCCGCGTGAATGCGTTGTCCGCACTCATCAGCTCGGTGTCGAAGCTGATCCGCCAGTTGGGCACGGGCCGCGCCCAAATGCCGAATACTCCCGCATGCTCGTGAATCTGTGTTTCCGATGCGTCGGTTATGGGCGCGGGCGTAAGTATGCACGTACCGTCGGATAAATTGTTTGCCACCGGGCATGTCAGGCTGTTAAACGGCGCCGGAGGAGTGCGACTGTTTTGATTGCTCGGGAAGAATATAAACGTCCCGGACTCGAAGTCCGTTTGGCCAATGGTGCGGCTGCGATAGCGGTAGCCCAACCTTGCGCCGAGTCGCTGCGAGAACTGATACTCTGCCTCGAACAGATTCGTCTTCTCGTCCTGTTTGAGGAGCAGACTGGACACCGCCAGCGAAATGTCCGGTGCGGACGATCCGCTGTGTGCCGGCGTTCCGGCCACGCCGTCGGCCGGCCTCGCGCAGACTACCGGCAGGGTGGCCGTGGTCGAGAAGACGTTTGCCGGGGTCAGCAGGCTTGGACTGAAGAAATTGCAGGAAGAATTGTCGAATGCAACGGGGTTGTGAAAGTTGGCGAAATGGAACGAATCGAGGAAGCTGAGCTTGTCCGTGACGTGCAGCGTCGCGCCTAAATCCGCCGTCGCATTGACCCGGCGTCCCGATACCGGACCGAAGAGGCTGCCGTCGCGAAGATTGGTCCGCGATTCCCGGCCCACGAACGCCCAATTGTAATTGTCCACTCTCGCGTCTCCACCCGTATAGCTGAAGCGGCCGGACAGATCCAGTTTCTTGAAGTAACCCGACTGGAGGCTGATCTGCTCCGTCGGCCCACTTGTCCGCGCCCGGCCGCTCTGGGAGTAAGAGAGGTACGCGTTGCACAACGGGTTGACCGCGCCCGTGGCCGTAAACGTCCCGCTGCACGGCTGACCCGCCCCAGCGTTCAGCGAAACGCCGATATCCACCGGAGTGCCGTTGGACAATGCGAAGAGCTGATTATTGTCGACAATTCCGCTGTCGCCTTTGTAGTAGCTCCAGAATTGGTCGTAGCTGATATTCGTCCGCGGTAAGAGTTTGAAATCCGCACCCAGCCTGTAGATGTTCACCGTTGTCTTCCAATCCTGGAGCAAGAGCGCCTCCGTTCCCTGATGGTAGGTGGTGAACGACGGTCCTTCCGTGACGTTGTGCGAGTATCCCAGCCGGAAGCGCACGCGCGACTGCGGCAATAGCGTCAGATTGGAGTCGCCCATCCTCCGCACCGTGTCGAACCGGTGAGGGGACGCACTGATGATGGGCGTGAAACCCGCCGGCGCATTCGCAAACGGGGGGCTGGTCGGGTTCAACGGGTTGGCCAGGAGGGAGTAGTCCCAGGCATTGATGTCGCGGCGAAAAGTCGCGTTGAAGTTATACCACTTGTCCTTGCTCATCCGCAGCCGCGACACATTGTTTGGATCGCCACCGTACCCGAAATTGCTGAAATAGAGCCGGTCGAAAAGCAGCCCCTGGTGGTTCAGGGACGTCATCTCCGTCGTGAAGTCCAGCAGACGCGGGCCCTGCTGCAGATTGACAAACGTGTCGTATGTCTGCGTGTTTCCCGTGAAGTCCGTGAAGCGGTAGCCGAATTCGATCGACTGCTTGATGTTGTAATTTCCCGATTCGATTCCGGACTGCTCTTGATCTTGTTGCGCCAGACCAGGCGGAACGCCGGCCAGCGCGATCGCGGCCATCCACACAAGCGGCAGCAGCTTCGGAAGCGCTGACCCGGAAGCCTTCGTGCGCCACACGTTTTGCATAGCGGCCCCCTATTTAAAGAAGAATTGGTCGAAATTCGACCCGTGAATGTTCGTATGGCAGAGCGTGCAGGCTTGGTACTTCTGGGCCTGGTTGTGGAACGTGGGGGTGGGCGGTGCCCCCGGATCCACCGTAAACGCGTGGCATTCGAGGCAAAGTAGGTTCACCTGGCTGCGCTTCAGCAGACGCGCATTCGAGGAACCGTGCGGCGTATGGCAGGCGACGCACCCTTCCGTCTTTACCACTAGGTGCTCGTAGACAAACGGACCCGCCTTGTCCGTATGGCACTTGAAGCACACGACGTCCTGGGCCGAGGTTGCGCGCAACTGCCGCGTCAGGAATCCACCGTGCGGGTTATGACAATCCGTGCACTGCACCAGGCCTTCATTTACGCGGTGGTGGAACGGTCGCAAGAACTGTTGTTTCGTCTCCAAGTGGCATGTGTAGCACAATTCCGGCTGCTTCAGCTTCATCAGGTATTGCGATTCGGTGGCGTGATGGGGCGAGTGACAATCGATGCAGCCCACATTGTTCTGGAGGTGCGCCGCCCGCGCGAAATTGCTGTGCTCTTCGCCGTAGGTGTGGCATTCCAGGCAGCGCGCGCTGCTTTCCTTCGCGGATACGTTCTTGAAGGTGAAGATCTTTGTCTTGTCCCCGCCGCCCTCCACATGCGCCTTCCCCGGACCATGGCAGGCTTCGCAACCCTGCTTGGCCGCGCCGCCATGGATATCGAGCGTTGTCTTCCAGTGGGGCGTCTTCTCAAAGTTCTTGTACATATCTTCATGGCAGGTCTTGCAGGTCTCCGCGCCGACATAGTCGGACTCTTTCGCCGAAGCGGTGGCCTCGCTCTGGGCTGAGCTTTTCGCCTGGTCCTGCGTTGGCCGAGCGTGCGCGCTCGACGACGCAAGAATCATGCCGAGAGGTATGTAAAATACCTTCCACGCCGCACGTTGCATCATAGACTTCCCCCTCGCCGGTGCGACTCCCAATCCGTTGCTGCAACATGGGCATCATGCACACGGGCAAATTGTCGCACCATGACGATGATCACTTGTGGTTGTGACGAACGTCACAAACGAATTTCAGCCGGTCTTCTTGCGGGCAAATCCAAAAGAAGAAAAATCGGGAATCAGCAGAAACAGACACCCAGCCGTTCTCTGTCGCGCCAAATTACATCATTGAAACTTTCTCTGCGCAAGTAATTTTTCGATGTTGTGCAAGACTGAGACTCCCCGCTGTTCTGATGACCAAGGCGTTCGCGAGACCATTCGGAAAGAGCTAAAAGGCCATGAGCAGATCGCGCACGTTCAAGCCGCTCGTTTGCCGGCTGGCTTTGCGGCGCGAGCAAGTAGGTCATTTACTTGTGCATCGGTCACCTGAGAGAAGTCGCGATAGAACTGGCCGACCCCGTAGAAGGGCTTTGGCATCTCCAAGCAGACCAGTTCATCGACTTCAGGCCTGAGGTCACTACACGTAACAGGTGGCGCCACCGGCACCGCAATCACGATGCGTGCGGGATTCATCTGTTGTAATGCATTGATCGCAGCCCGGATGCTTGACCCAGTGGCGATACCGTCGTCCGCAAGGATGACAGTAAATCCTTCCACGTCTAGGGGAGGTCGTTCCCCCCTGTATGCCTGCTCTCGTCGTTCCAGCTCTTTCCTTTCCGCCGCTGTGACTAGTTCGATGTCCATGTCCGATATCTGCAGTGCCTGAATGACATCGGTATCGAGAATCCGAACGCCCCCGCTGGCAATTGCGCCAAATGCGAACTCCTCGTGGTCTGGAACGCCCAGTTTCCGAAGCACAAATACGTCCAGGGCTGCTTTGAGTGTTGCCGCTATTTCGAAGGCAAGCGGAACTCCACCGCGCGGAACTCCCAGTACGATCACGTCTTCACGGTTCGCATATTTGCTCAAACGCTCCGCCAGCCTCCGGCCAGCCTCTGCTCGATTGAGGAAAATCATTTCACCTCCTGTGGGTTGAGCGTGTCTTTCCTCTTCGACATGGCCCCGGGGGTGGTTAGCTTACAAAGGCAGGCACGGCTTTTTCAAACACCACTTCCGGAAGCTGCGCGCGGTAAACTTTCTTCAGGGTGTCCACAACGTCGTCAAATACGAGTTCGGGTCGCTGCCGTGGATTCCTGGCTTCCGCGTGGTAAACCACGTCGTCCATGGAAAGAATTCCCTGAAGCTTGTCCGCAGAATTGATCACGGGCAACCGCCGTACTTTCGCCTGCGCCATGATGGCCAGCGCCGTATGGATGTCGTCATCAGGCTTACAAGAATGAAGCTTTCCCGAGGTGACTTCTCCCACTGTGATTTGCCCGGGCAACGCATTCCGTGTCCCCAAGGCAATGCACACGTCGCGATCCGTGACGACTCCCACCACTTTCCCTTGGCTGTCTACAATTGGCAGAATCCCGCAGTTGTGATTCCAGAGAATTTCAACCGCGGCGCCCAGATTTGTGTTCGAGGTGCAGTAAGCAGGTGTTGCAACCATCACGTCCTTGACTTTCATTCTTGTTCTCCTTTCGCTCGCCGTGCCGCAATCCAGGCTCCTTACAACTTGAGATGGCACTCGAGCAGGTATCAGGGGCGGGAGCAGCAGCCGGCGGCGAAGCCCTTCCGGCCTGTCGGGCCGATGCGGGGCGCTACCTGATGCGTGCGCGGCCGCTGCGCCCGGACGATGAAAGCTATCTATTGCTCATACCCCCAAGCCCCCATCCCCTTCATCGTCGGCTAATTTGTAGCGCAAGGAACAGCTAGCACGCAGTGACTGGCATCACGCTTTTATGTGCCGCGTATCACAGCACCATACCGCGGCCGTCTCGCACAATTGTGTTGTCACAGCAAAGGAGGGCACGACCATGACTCCTCTTTCGATCGCCCCACCTCCTGCAAAGGAGCCGGTAGGAACTGGGTTTCAGGTCCAGGAAAAGCTCGGTCCAGCACCGCAGCGAGATGAGCGGGTGTTCCCGCGTCCTGCGCCTGGCCCGCAACCAGTCGGGAAGCTGGCGAGCCCGACCGCACGGCCTGCCCCCGAACTGTTCCATGGCTCCCTGCTGGAGTTGAGCTCGACGCGCCACGGCCGGCGCACGCTGGATTTCTTCGTGTCCCTCGCCGTTCATGCTTCCCTCCTGACGGTCCTGCTTCTCGTTCCACTTTATTTCACGGACAGGATTGATCTAACGCAATTTACCCAAACGCTCCTCGTCGCACCGCCCCCGCCACCACCGCCCCCTGCGGCACGGGCAATCACGAAGGTGCGTGTGCCTCCCAGGCGCGTCTTCACAAATGCGGGCAGGTTGATTGCGCCGAACGTTATCCCCGCCAGAGTCGCGATGATCAAGGAAGAACCACTTCCTCCTGATCTCGACGTCGGCGTAGTGGGGGGAGTGCCCGGAGGGGTCCCGGGTGGTCAAGCGGGTGGTGTGATTGGCTCCATCATCTCCAACTCGCCGCGGACGTTTATCCCCGCGATCCCCGCAGCGCCCCAGCGACCCAGGGCGCCGATGCGCGTCGGCGGCCGCGTGAAGGTGCCAAGACCTATCTTCACTCCTCAGCCGATCTATCCGGTGCTAGCGAAGGTAGCCAGGGCTGAAGGGGACGTCGTGATCGACGCGGTGATCGACACCAGCGGAAATGTGGTCGAGCTGAAAGTGATATCGGGTCACCCGTTCCTGATCCCTTCGGCTCTCGAGGCAGTTCGCAAGTGGAGGTATGAGCCGACCTATCTGAACGACGAGCCGGTGCCCGTGCAGTTCCTGGTCACGGTTCAGTTTCGGCTCGAGCAGTAAGCCCAGCCGTTGCGACCGGCGTGAGAAATTTGGTGGACGTGGCCGGGATCGAACCGGCGACCCCCTGCTTGCAAAATCACGAAACGACTCAAGCACCGACGATCAAGACTGAGCGCAAGTGATACGTAGGCCACAAGATGAGACTCGGAATCGACTCAAGCCGGTAAGCTTTACTTAGCATGCTAAATCAGCAGTTAGCTGGGCCTGTACGACGGGGTTATGGCACAAAGTGCGTCACAAATTTCACGGTCACCCATCAGCGCACGCTGAGCCAAACTTGTTCGCTCACTTGCACTCGCGGGGCTGGAATACCTGAGTAGCAATAGAGCAATCTGGATTCTCTGCCGAAACGGCCTGGAGACTGCCGGGCGAAAGCGGGCGCGGCGTTTCTTTCAATCCTTGTCCTCGCCAGCCGCTCGAATCGGATCAAATCCTCCTCAGCCTTCTCGTAGTACGACCAGACTGCTTCACGGCCAGTCAGTCGGATGCTCGCCCAGCCCCTACAGGCCCCTTGCATTCGAGCCTCAGCCGCGCTATTGTTTGCCCCCGCACCTATTAACAGAGAGGTAAAACTATGTACGGGAGACCGCCCCTCCTGACTTATTGGATCCTTTTTGCTGCACTATTCCTCCCGCAGGTCACCAGCGCGCAGAAGCATCGCAAGGCAAATTTGAGCGAGGACGTTAGTCTACCGGCAGACTACGCAATGGATTACCAACTCGGATTAGCAGAACGAGGGAGAATTCGCGGTAACAGCTCCCTGCTGGAAAACACGACCTACAACGAAGCGGGGACCGCCGTCTTCGCAAAGCTCGTCCAAGACCCTTCCGTGGCTTCTTTGGGTTTGCCGTACCGCTGGAACTTCACAATTGTCGACGACGGCTCAGTGAATGCTTTTTCATTGTCTGACGGAGAGATCACCGTCGGCTCCGGCATGGCAAAGCTAATCGGAACAAGTCCTGGGCTGTGGGCCGCAGTCCTTTCCCACGAAACTGTGCACACCGCCCGCAGGCATGCCGTTAGGAAGTATCTGTACGCTCTGTACGTTGCCTCGCAAATTCAGTACTACGAAGCACGGGCGCGTGCGGGGGACAACAGCGCGAACTGGGCATTACTCGGTCTCCGAATCGCGGCGCCGATAGCTGCCGCCAAACTGTCGCGCAATCTGGAGCACGAGGCCGATATCCAGGGAATGACGTTGATGGCCCGGGAGGGCTATCACCCGGAGTACGTTTTCGCACTCCATCACCTGGTGCGAGCGGCCACCGGTGAACAATCCAAGTTTGTGGCTTTCTTCTCTACGCATCCTCGATGGGAAACCAGGGACCAGCGAGATGATCGCGCCTATGCAGACGCACTTGCAGAGTACAACAGGCTTTGGCCCGATCCGGACCTTTCCCCCGGAGGTAAGCCGCCTTTGGTCGCTTTCGTTGGTAAGCCGAGTGCCCAGGAGGACAAGCAGAGCAAGACTGCCGACCTGACTCTTCCAATCTACTGTCGGAACGCAAGCGCACCGCTGCAATTCTTAATCAACTTCCGCAAGGACAAACACCCAATCCAGGCTCTCGACCAGCAGCATCGCAACGATCGCGGGGAATTGGTATTTCGGCAGGATTTTGAGTGCTCGGAGAAGACAGAGGCTACACCAATCGTTGTTCGGTTGCCTGCAACTCTCGTCTCGAAGGACGAAAGGAAAGTACAGGCCCTTGTCTACGTTTATTCCAGGGATGGTGTTTTTCTCGAAGAGTATAAGCCCTTCGACGTTCATTTCCCAAAGCCCTAGGATCGCGTCCGAAGTGAAGATGCAGTCTGGCTCTGAAAGAGCTGCCTCGAAACGGCGCGCGGCAGCTAGGAGCGCTGACCCACACCTGCCAGCTCAGACCCGCTCAAAGAGACTGGGGAGACCCGGTTTCAGTCCCCTGGCAATTTTCTCGATGTTCACCAGTGAGATGTTCCGAATCCCGCGCTCAATGCCGCTGTAGTACGTCCGGTGCAGTGTGCATCGATCCGCCGCCTCTTCCTGGGTAATCCCTTGTTCTTCCCGGATACGCCGAATTGCGCGGCCAAATCGGATGCGAATGTCGAGCGGCATCGCGGGCCATCTTGCGGCTATGCAGCCGATGCGTAAACATCCGATGAGTCACATTTCTATTGACGAGGAATCCCAGTCTGGGACAGCATGTCGTCGCCGGAACATCAAATGACAGTCTGGATAAGAGACTGTCCGCCGACCTATGAGAACGCGAACGTTGATTGTGTTGTTGGCTTTCAGCCAGATAGTCACTCCGAGCTTATCGAAAGATAAAAATCGCGACTGGCAGACTGGGAAGCTCGTCAGCATCGAAGAGGGCGTTCCTGAAACGAGCCCTGGAATGATCCTCCGTGGCAATCCCCCTCTCGTTGTGCAAGCGAAGTACAGGGTCTGGATCTACACCCTTGAAACCGAGGCTATGAGCTACGGATTCTCTGCCCGGTCTAAAGATCCGCGGCCCCTCGCCATCAACAGCCAAGTGAAGTTCGCGCTTGAACCAAACGGGAAAGCCTTTCTACTCGATGAAGAGGGCAAGGAATTCAAAGCGTCCTTGGTCAAGAAGGCGGCGAAGCAACCGGCACACTAAGCGGCCCCGCGCAATTGGGGAACTCCAGTCCTGTACTGGAGCCGATTGACAGGCCGGGCGGAAGTTCTGTCGGCCTCAGGTTGGGTTGCCTTGCGCAGTTCCGAATCGACAGATTCCAGTCGCGAAGAAGGCTTGCCACCTTTTGAATTGGCGCGTCTAGATGGGCAGTGCTCCATCGATGAGAACCTGCCTAACTGCGACATCTACAACGGCTCGAACTGGACAGTGGATGAAATCGCCGTCGCCTTCACCGTCCGCGACCGCAAGGAAGTTGAACTCCTCTCGCGCAATCACGAGTTGGCTAGGCGGGCCCTTTAGGAGGCTGATGGACGTGGAAACTAAGCGCGAAGTGATGCCTGTCCGGTGTCACAAGTGCGGGTCGCAAGCGGTTCTTTGCGTTTCCGATGCCGAGGGCACTCTTCCGTGGCCATACTGCGACGTATGCCGGAAATACGGAGGCAGGCCCAAAAATTTCTGGTGTCCCGAATGCGGGTCGCAAGACTTCCTTGACTACACGGAGCTAGGCAAGAACGACAAAGGATTGCTGTACTGTTCGGCCTGCCAAAAAAGGGGAACTCAGTGGGAATTCGCTCAGAGGCCGCGTCCCTGGCATTGGAGGTACTGGAAGACAAGAATTGACATGCGTTCGCTTGTTTTTGCTGCCAGCGTGATCGTCGGGCTTCACATTTCGGCGACCCATAACACCTTTTGGGATATCTTCGGGAGGCCGGGCCCTGCGATCATGATGGGATTCCTGTTCTATTGGGCGCTCTCCCAGACTTTCGATGACCGTCGCTAGCGGACTTTCCGGCCGCGCATGTAGTAGGGCAGCATGAAGGCCAAAGAACGGACTCGCGAAGTCTCAAATCAGGGCACTACCGACTGGACAAAGAGATATACCAGCACTAAAAACGCCCTGCCGGAATAGACCTTCCGCTTTAGAATCGATCAGTGGCACCCCAAACCTCTGTCGAGCGCGTTCTTGATTTCACCGGCGAACCTTCCGTTCAAGGTTTTCTGCACCTTCCGCTCCAAGAAAACGGAGATGCATTGGTGCTCACTCATGGCGCGGGTGGAAACTGCCAATCAAATCTGCTAGTGGGCGTATCTAACGCGCTGGCGGACGCTGGTTTCAAGGTCTTGCGGTGTGACCTACCCTTTCGCCAAATGCGTCCGCACGGACCACCATTTCCCGCGTCGGCCGAGCGCGATCGACAAGGAGTGCGGCGAGCAATTGCTGTCTTGAGGGCAAGAACAGCGGGTCGCATATTTGTTGGTGGCCATTCATACGGTGGCAGGCAGGCAACCATGCTCGTTGCTGAGGACCCGCAATTGGTCGAAGGCATGCTTCTACTCTCATACCCACTTCATCCCCCGCGAAAGCCATCCGAACTCCGGGTCGGCCATTTCCCGAGGCTGGTGAAACCCGCACTCTTTGTGCATGGTACTCGTGATCCATTTGGTTCGATTGGGGAGATGAAATCTGCATTAGAACGCATTCCGGCTCGAAACGTGCTGCTTGAGGTCGAGGGTATGGGACATGATCTCTGGTCTAACTCTGCCGGCGATCTGCCCGCTCGAATCGCAACCGCATTTCAAACGTTCTTCACACAGTGTTCTCCACGAATTGACCAGATCTGACGCTGGGCGTCGTTGTAAGGAGCGCTCTCGTGCCCAAAATCCGCCGCCTACGGGCTTGACACCCTGGCCATATACCGCCCAAAAAATTCTCCGCGGTGACTGATCGAGACCCCTCTCCCCCGGTTGCGAGGTACAGGCCCCCCCCGGTGAGTCGGAGTCAGCACACAGAACAAGCGGCACGGCATCAGTGCGGCCATGCGTATTGCTACAGCGCAGTAGCACCATGTGCCAGCATGTAAATCTTTCCTATTGACAGGCAAGCTCGCAAGCGCTACAAGATAGTAACGCTACAAGGTAGAAGCGATGAAACTCTACACGCTAAAGCAGGCAGCACGGCTCAGCGGTATCCATCGGGTGACGCTACAAAGGTGGGTCAGTTCCCGCAAGGCGAAGCCGTCCTACACGGTCAAACTCGAAGGCAAATCCCTTCACCTGTTCACCCCTGCCGCGGTTAAGCGCCTGCGTAGATTGAAAGAGAGGTGAAAGCATGCGCGCTGCTCTATATGCGAGAGTCAGTACAAACAACGGCCAGGATCCCACGATGCAGACGCGTGAGCTGCGGGAATACTGTGAGCGTCGCGGTTGGCCGGTCATGGGCGAGTACGTCGATGTTGGAATCTCCGGCACGAAGGAGAAGCGAACTGAACTCGACCGACTCATTGCTGATGCGCATCGCCGACGCTTCGATGCCGTGGTCGTCTGGAAGTTCGATCGCTTTGCGCGGTCTGTTTCGCACCTGCTGCGCGCCCTGGACGACTTCCGCTCCTTGGGAATCGAGTTTGTCTCGCTTTCGGAACAGGTCGATACCTCCACGCCGACCGGCAAAATGGTTTTCACGGTCCTGGGAGCCGTGGCCGAGCTAGAGCGCAGCCTAATTGTTGAGCGAGTCCGGGCGGGGCTACGGAACGCCAGAGCGAAAGGCAAGAGGCTGGGGCGGCCACGGAAGGTTTTAGACCCCACCACAATTGATCGCCTGCGCCAACAGGGACGATCCTGGCGGTCCGTAGCCGATGCCCTCGGGGTCAGCGCGGCCACAGCCCATTACGCGGGTCGAAGAGGCGTTTGGAAATCCCCCTCGCGAGGGGCCAAGGCAAGTGACTGATAGCATGAGGCGATAAACTCCGTCTGGGGGCGTTTGTAAATCTAGAGTTTTCCGAACGCACTGGGGGCGCGTAGATTCTGACATTCCTAGGAGAGGGCAAACGCCTTTCTTGCTGCTACTTCTAGCGGAGTCCGCCAGTGTAGTGTGACTCTTCGGCGATGGCAACGCCGTCAGGGGGTTGGAACACAAAGGGAGCAATTCGGCTGCACCCAATCGGCGGACAGTGTTCGAGTGTAGGAGCGCTGCGAACACGGGTCAATTCAATGTTGGGTTAGTGTACGGCGACGGCAAAAGTGCTACACCCTGCCTTTCGGAGCTGCGTCGAGTGTAGGAGCGCTGCAAACACGGGTCAATTCCATGTGGGGATAGGAGATAGAGCGATTCAAAGTTGCACCCCCCCTGCACCATTTTGGTGCAACTGGTGGGGAGCCCCCTGTTCGTTTTTTGCTGCAACGCTCTGTAAAAGGGAACGCGCGTTGGCGCGTACGACAAAATCGCACACACGCGCAAATTGCGCTCTCTCAAACGTTTCCACTTTTTTCTGTTTGAAGAAATAGCTGAGATATTTTCTGTCGACACCAACGCTCGCGATTAAAAATTGCGTGCACCTTGAAAGGGTCGAAGCCCGAATTCGTGCAGCGCGATGCAAAAACTGCCCCCCCTGCCGCGGAGGGCTGCCGGAAGTGGTTCGTGGCTCCGCCCGCTGGTTTCTACCCTGAAGGCATCTGCCATAGTTATCTCTTGTGATACTCTCGGTCCACAACAAACGGCTCTTCGGTTTCGAGAGGAGGTTCCGGTGATGTCCATCCTGCACGCTCAAGAGTCCGCGATGTGGGCCTCGGCACGCGCCGTATCCTCTCTGATTGCGCTGGTTAGTTTTTCCGCGCTTCCGATGTTTGCGATCCCAAGCGCGCACAGGCACGGCGCATTTTCCGACGGCAATTCGATCGGCGTCTCCGGGGCAAGCAGCGCCACCCCGCAGGAGGCCACTGCAGAGGATCACGTGAAACGTGGCATCGCGCTCGCCGGCAAGGGCGACTTCGACGGCGCAGTGGCGGAATTCCGCGCCGCGCTCAAGATCAATTCCAACTACGCCGAGGCGCACCTCAACCTCGGCAGTGCGCTCGGCAGCAAGGGCGATCTGGACGGCGCGGTGGCTGAATATCGCGCAGCCCTCAAGATCAATTCCAACTACGCCGAGGCGCACTACGGCCTCGCCAAGGCGCTACGCAAGAAGGATGATTTGGACGGCGCGATTGCTGAATACGGTACCGCCCTCAAGATCGATCCCAACTACGCCGACGCGCACAACAACCTCGGGGCCGCCCTCGATGATAAGAACGACTTGGACGGCGCAATTTCCGAATACCGCGCGGCCCTCAAGATCCATCCCAACTACGCCGAGGCACACTACAACCTCGGCAGTGCGCTCGCAAGCAAGGGCGACGCGGACGGCGCGATTGATGAATTCCGCGCCGCGCTGAAGATCAATCCTAACAATGCTGAAGCGCACAACAACCTCGGCCTCGCGCTCGCCCGTAAGGGCGATCTGGACGGCGCGATTGATGAATTCCGCATCGCCCTCAAGATCAATCCGAACAGTGCCGAAGCGCACTACAACCTTGGCCTCGCGCTCAACGGCAGGGGCGACCCGGACGGCGCGATTACTGAATTCCGCGCTGGGCTCAAGCTCAACCCGAACTACGCCGAAGCGCACAACGACCTCGGCCTCGCGCTCGCCGGCAAGGGCGACTTCGACAGTGCGATTGCTGAATACGGTACCGCCCTCAAGATCAATCCGAACGACGCCAAAACCCACTACAACCTCGGCCTCGCGCTCAACGGTAGGGGCCACCCGGACGGCGCGATTGCTGAATACCGCGCTGCGCTCAAGATCGATCCCAACTACGCCAAAGCGCACGAGAACCTCGGCAATGTGCTTGATGACAAGGGCGACCGGGACGGCGCGATTGCCGAGTATCGCGCCGCGCTAAGGCTTAACCCCCACAGTGCCCAATTGCATTACAACTTCGGACTTGCGCTCAGCCGTAAGGGCGATGTGGACGGCGCGATCGCCGAGTTCCGCGCTGCGCTGAAGATCAATCCCAACTATGCCGAAGCGCACAACAACCTCGGCGAAGCGCTCCTTAATAAGGGTGACCTGGACGCCTCGAACGCCGAGTATAAGATTGCCCGTGGCATCGCTATGTTTGACGGAGGTGACTTGGACCGCGCAATCAGCACCTACCAGGCCGCTGTCCGGTTGAATCCCAATGCTGCCGACGCGCACGCCTGCCTTGGGCTAGCGTTAGAGAAGAAGGACGACCTCAACGCTGCACTCGAAGAGTTCCGTCGGGCCGTGGAATTGGACCCCAATTTCGACGCGGCCAAGGCCGGCTCCGAAAGAGTTTCAAACAAACTCCAGAAGAAATGACCGGCGCAGCCCACTTCACCGGGCCAGGTGCTCCTCACCGCCAAACGGAACGGCTCGATAGCGTGGGCTTGATTCACAGATCTGTTCTGTTGACAGATTGTCTACTCCTGGCAGATACTTCAGCCAAGTAGGAGGCGCAAATGTTTAGCTTGCCGACCAGGCGTGCCCTCGTGACCTTTTTGTTCTCACTCATGGTTTTTGCCTCTGCCTCTGCCCAGGAAGGAAAGAGCATCACGCAGAGTACAAGAGGAATTGAACGTGGTTCCAGATTCTATGTCGCTCCCATGGAAGGTGGGTTTGACACTTACCTTGTCGCGGCGATAGTGAAGAAGCGGGTGCCGGTGACGGTAGTAACAGACCGGAGCACGGCGGATTACGAGATAACGGGCATCTCGGACTCAGAAAAAGCTGGATGGGCAAAGATGTTGTTCATGAGTTCTCAACAGTCACGCGAGCAGGCGAGCGTTAAGGTGGTGCAGATAAAGAGCGGCGAGGTCGTCTACGGATATAACGTCCACAAGGGTAACTCCTATCGAGGAAGACAGAGCGCGGCAGAGGCTTGCGCCAAGCACCTCAAGGAAAGAATTGAAGGCCAGTAGTACGAGAGTCGTCGTGGCGTAAGGGTCAAAGAAAAGAGGTTGGTGTTAACCGGTATGAAAAAGCTGAGACTGCTCGTCGCGATCGCAGTCGTCCTCCTCCTTCCAGCGCTGGAGCTACCGGCTCAGCAGGCGTCTCAACCGCAGCAGTCGGAGCAGCCCAAACAATCTGAGCAGTCGCAACTGTCAAAGCGAAAGATCCCTGCCGGTTCGAAAGTATTCCTAGCCCCAATGGGTGGATTTGAAACGTACCTCAAAAGTGCGATGGTGCACAAAAAGGTTCCCTTGGAGATTGTCGAGCAACGCGACAAGGCCGATTATGAAATCACCGGAGTATCCGAGAGCAAGAAGGCGGGAGCGGCGAAAATAATCATCATGGGAAGCTTCCACTCGCGAGAAGAGGCCAGCATCAAGATTGCAAACCTCAAGACTGGTGAACTCGTTTACGCTTACTCGGTGCATAAGGAAAACTCCGCACACGGGAAGCAGAGCACAGCCGAGGCATGCGCTAAGCATTTGAAGGACGAAGGCGTCAGTCCCAAGTAGCACTGCCCCGGCGTGACACCAACTGCCGAACCGGTTAAAAGTAGGAGGGTTGCACGGCTTTCTGCCTTCCAGTTTTGATGGAAATGGTCTCCGGAACCAAAGGTCAAAATCCTCAAGCATGCGAAACCTCAACGAGTCTCGCCAGAGTCTGCCAGTGACGTGGATGCGGGCGGCGCCGGCATGCGCGGATGTCAGCGGCGTAGGGCTCCGAGACGCCGAGGGTTGACGATAAGACCGAGTTCGTGACCTTGGCGAGGCTGAATCTTCAGCAGGTAGGTCTCGTCATCGAGCCAGGCCGGCTGGTAACGCTAGGTCCCCGACTTTCGAGACACACGGCGTGAACTCATCGTCGGAGGGATTAAGGCTGGCCCGAAACGCTCGGGCAAAGGGTCGACGGCTCGGACGACCGCGGGGTCCTGGATGCTTCAAGGGTTGACTCGCTGCGGGCGGGCGGCGCTTCCTGGCGAGCGATTGCCGCCCAGCTAGGAGTTTGGAGTCGCAACTCTGTGTCGAGGCGCTCAGGGGCGTTCCAAAATTCGGGAATAGGTTTTTGGAACGCGCAGTCTTATCCTTGTAACCCAAGGTCATCCCAATGTCCGTCCCTCGGGTCCATCACTTCGTTCCAGTTTTTTACCTGAACGGCTTCGCAGATCCGCGCATTCTGGAGCGCGAGCGGAAACGTGTCATCTGGGTTTATGAGCAGCGAAAGACTATTCGCAAATCGACACCGGAAAATGAGGCTCGCAAAAAGGATTTCTATATCCACGAGCGTGGGAGCCTCGAAAAAGCACTGAGCAAAATGGAAGGAATCATCGGACCCATCTTTCGCAAACTCCAGCACGAACAGTATTTCGTCACCGAATCAGAGAAGGGCGAGTTGGCTCAGTTCGTGGGGCTCATGTTTTTTCGAGGTCCCTCGGGTCGTCAATGCATCGACAAGTTGAGCGGATTAGCGATGAAGGAAATTGCCAAAGAAATGGCGCAGGATGAAACGGGCTTTAACGAGAGATACAAAAGAGCGTTTGGCTCCAATAAACCGGCCATGTCGGCTGAGCAGATGCGAGAAGCCTTCTTGAAGGGCGACTTTGAAATCGAGCAGAGATCTGCTGGCCACAACTTGAAGTTGATGCTCCTATTTGCCGCCGACCTCGGCGAGCTGTTCGCGTCTTGCAACTGGCAAATTCTGCGCGCCCCCGCCGATCAGCTGTTTCTCACGACCGATAATCCTATCGCGTCGGTCAGGCCCGACGGGCTGGGCCATGCAACACTCGGCGTTGGGTTCGCACTTCCAGGAACTGAAGTGCTCTTTCCACTAAATGCACGGAGCTGTCTGCGAATGAAGCGAGGAATCACGGATGGAGTGCTTCAACTCACTCCGCAACGCGTTCGCCTGAGGAACAAGACCTTTATGGCCTGCGCGAGACGGTTTGCGTATGCTCCCGAACGCAGCCTCTCTTTGAAGAGACTCTTTGATCGAGTCGGGTGCCAGCTGTCGTACCTGGAAAATGCCTTTGTGCCCAGTCGGCTAGCAAGCCCTGATTGGGAGGCCTAGGTCGCTGTGTTGGACAAGTTTTCAGCTTTTCAGTGCAACGGCTGTTCCGAAAACCCTCTTCGTACCACGCAGGTAATGGCTTGATTCTTCAGCGTGCGTTTGAAGCTCCAATTACTCTATCCAGGACTGCGGAATGAGCTTGTCCGGACCACGCCACTCTTCAACGAGATGTATACCCGGGATGTCGCCCCAGACGTTCCCGGCCGCATGGTCCAAGACGATCGTCTGGAGTTTATGCCCCTGTTCTGTTGTAACTTTCGAAATGACCTCGAATAACTTTCGGACACGCACGACATCGTCATCATCCAACTTCGGATCGAGAGTGCCAACAACTCCGGCCAGCTTCTTGGGAAAAAACACTTGGCTTGGCTGGTCGAAAACAAGGAATGAAGGAACTGGGGAGCTCGGTAGCTGAAGGAAATACCGTTGCAATCCCAATGAGATTGCGAGGTGGTATCCCACCCAGTTCGAACCACTCCCGATCTCCGAAAGCCAATCATCCCGCTCCAATCTCTGTATCTTCAGCGTGAGGTCATCCGGCGACAACTTAATCGGATCCTGCGGATTCTCGACCCCGAGGTCGGATAGAAGAGGACTGCTGAGTGCCGAGAGTCGCTCTATCGCGCGCTTCTGACTCTCCTTCAATGACGCCTCATCCACCTCGCGTGAGAGGTCCTGGATTTCCTTGACGAGTTCCTCACGTCGCGAGCGGAGTTCCTCGTCAGCGTTATAGCGGTCGAAGGTAGCAAGCTCGGTTTCAACCTTGCCAATGAACCGAGAAATGTTCAGCTCCGTGTACCGTCGCTGCCTCTCGTTCTCTGAGGCTTCTTGCAAAGCACGTATTCGAAGTTGCACACCGTCGATCTGCTGGGCGAGAGCGCCGACCTTGCTTCTCACTCGTGTGTACTCGCGATCGAACGTCGGCGGAAGAGTGCGGAACACCGTTTGAGCACCCTCGACTTCATCCAGGGCTGCAGCAAGTTCCTGAAGATGGTTATGAGACTTATCCATACTGCTACCACACACTGGACAATTGGCACCGTGGTCGGCTTCTTCCAGGAGCCAGCGGGATATACCCAGTCGTTCTTCTTCTGTCTGCAATGCGCGCCTGTACTCAGTGGCCGCGTCTCGGAGCCGGCTCATCTCGATCCAGCGCTGCCGAACCTGTGTCAGTTCCAGAGACAGTTCCGATTCTCTATGCCGCAGATCAACCAGCTCCTGTGAAATAGAACCGAAACCAGCAGCAGTAATTTGCGATTGAGCCGTCTCGGCAACCCTCCTCAGCAACCTCAGCGCCTCGTTTTGACTAACATCGTGCTGGGTTTCGGGAGGTAACAAACCGAACTCTCGGGCGCGGCTCAAGTAAACATGAAGTTCAGCCAGGAGCTTCTCGGCCGATTGCCGTAGCGATTCCAGTTGCCGCGCAAGAGCCCGCTCTTCCCGTCGGAGCTCATCAAGTCGATAACGCTTTGCCATAATTTCGGGGGTTAGGACACCGAGGACGTAAGGGAAGATTGTGCGTAGCTTCTCACGGTGCTCGAATGTATCAGCCTTGAAGAACAGCACCTGGGGATTCGCAATAACATTTTGCGGCTGGAAGTTAAAAGCGGCCATGTCCCTAAAACTTGGGCGGCCTTTAAATCCACTGTCGGAGTCAGGATCGAAATCAAGTGAAGTCAACTCTGCAAGTTCATCCAGGTAGGACTTGACGAAGTCGCGATTCGTATTCTTGGTCGAAACATGGTCGGGGACGGCAACCTCCTTCTGGTCTTCCATCATGAACATTTCCCCTGTCGACTGTTGGATGCCCGGCTCACGACGCGCCAGCAAGAGCTGTCCCTTGGCTGTGTCGACGACAACTCCGAACCACTCTGTATTGATGCGGATGACGCCGGCTGGAATGGAGCATTTGCCCGAACCTAAGCAGTAATCGATGATAGGAACTATTGCCGACTTTCCGGTTTGTGAGGCGCCGGTAATCACGTTGACGGTACCCGGCTGGAAAAGGACAACGCGCGGTTGGAACGCCCTGTTGCGAGGCCAAAGGACAATTCGTCTAATCTGAAAATGCATCAGAAGGTCACCTTAAGAATGCTGCCTATCTCGAAGGTAGAAAGTTGGGCGAACCACTTGCCCAGCTTTCGGCTCTCTTCAGCTTCGGTGGGGACACCTGGCCGCCTGGAGAACTGGCCGGCCTTCCGAGGCAGCACACGAGCTTTTTTTGAGTCCATCTTTGCGAATCCCGTAAGGAACAACACTCCGAGAGATTCGGCGGTGAGCCCGCGCAAACGCAGAGCGCTACCATTTAGCGAGAGTAGAAGATCGGTTCCGGCGTACCCTGCCGAGACAAACTTCTCGGCCATGTGCCTAAGGCTTGGCTTGGTCCCAGAGAGTAGACGGTAAATGTCAGAATGCAGGACGATTGGCAGAACCAGGAAAAGATACGGCAGCGGAACTCCCTCCTTCGACCCGTCAGCGTCGTAAAAGCCCTGTACGAAGGCAGCTAGAATCACCGCACCAAATGCGGCGTTTTGAACATTGCGGGCCTCGGCGTCAAGACTGGCCATCACTGACCTCCGCGTCTGCCAGCAGTGCTTCGTATCGAGGGTGCCATCCGATAGACGGCTGGTCTGCCAATGAATGAAAACATCCACGAACGAAATCCGCGGGAACATCGATACCTTGGAGCCTCAGGTGTTCCCGAAGGCACCGGAGTGCTAGCCGTTGACCGCGAGTGATTTCGTCTTCGCTCTTATTCAATTCCACCTCTTCGCGATGATTCCGCCATAGCGACTGTAAAGTGCTCTCGAACTCTAGAAAGCTCTCGCTATGCACGTACCCGCGCTCTGCATACTGGACTCGGTTCGTTCTTGCGCTCAGGAAGTCGGTGATTCCACTTAAGATCTGCTCTTCCGAAAACTTGACCAAGTTCAACTGCCGAACAAAAACTCGAAGCTTGTGAAGCTCAATCTGCGCAAGCGAAGGCGGTCCCGCGAAGCTTGGGAGATAACTCCGCGCCTTGAGGCGATCACGGAAGGCACTTATCTCGGTGCGGAATTTGTCGACAGCAATGAGTGGCAGCTCATCATGTTCCACCGCATTGTCAATTTCCTTCTTCACCCATCCAAGCGCACGCAGGAGCACATCTTCCGCAACGTCGTCGTCGATGAACTTTGTTTTGAGATGGTTCAGCAATTCCTCGTATGCGTACCCCGTCCCGAAGGACAATTGGAAACGCACGATGATGTGTTGCATGAGCCCTGAACGCCCCGGGGCGAAAACGGTCTCTACAGTCTCGCGGAGGTCCTCGGGAACGTCCTTCTTGAGTTTGCCCTTTGCAGTGAAGAACTCACCCTTGGCCCTTTCGACGGCCGCGCCCGCACTTTCTAGAGTCGACGCCCCAGCGAACGACTCACAGATAGCACCGCTTCGTTTACGGCCCAGTCGCAAGTGAAAGATCGTCTTCTCGACTTTCAACTCTTTGCCCTCTACCGCACGCATCCAGTTCGCGATGGTCTTCCAGAAGTCCATTGAGCGATTAGAAATCGGGTTGGTTCTTGAGGCGCTCTTCAGCTGCACAGCTTCGACCTCGCCAGACGCATCCTCCACGGCCACATCCTCCAACACTTCGACACTGACCTTGGAGCCCGGCTGCGCGTCAAGCAGAAGGTAAACGCAGTGTGTGCACTGCAGCGAATACCCGTAGTATTGATAGGGTACGTGCGGAGATTTCTTTAACGCGGCCAGAACTCCTCCCTACCGCAGAACGTTGGGTAACAGCGCGATGCACTTTACAAGCAATCGAGACCGAGATAGAACGGCTCCAGCGTATCACAACCAAATATGTACTAGCTTCTTACAATACCGATAACGAGAAGGCCGACGGCGTAGCGGTGGCCCCCTCACAGTCGCTAACGTTGTACTCAGGCTGAGAGGTTTTTTGCGACTGTGGTTCAAGGCTGCGCTTCATCTTGCGCTCTAGCCAGCTGGGCTTTGGGCCCGTCCCCTGGTTGTCTTTGCGAGCAACCGTCTCGCTGCGCTGAACGCAAGGATTCTCGTATTCCAGTCCGGGCTCTCCAGGGCACGCGTGAGCTCCCCTGGGGGCAGCCGACGGAAAACGTCCAGACGCTTGCTGTGCTGCTTCGAGGAGCGGTAGGTTAGGTTGTAGCAGCTCCGGCAAGCGAAATGGCTTTCACCTGGAGGTAAGTAGAGTTTCCCGACACGGCGGCCGCACGGGCCAGTGAGACCGGGGCACAACAAGAAATAGCGGCGCCTCTGAGGTTGGAGCGGCGATGGGATTGAAGTGATCTCAATGTGATTCTCGATTCTCTCGCCACGGATTATGTAGAGAAGCCTGAGCGCTCCTCCACCGTCATCGTTTCCGTGAGACTGGGCAATAGCTTCGAATCCGTTGGGCCACGAGATACGATGAAGAGATCCGGAGGAATACGTAGAGTCTCTAGGCAAGATTATGCGGTCGCGGACCAGATGAGCGACACCAAGGGTTCTGCACTCTTCAACCGTCCGCCGATCTGACCAGGGATATCTGCCCATAAAGAAACCTCCGAGTTATTTGCTGCGAATGGTGACCAACAACGGCAAGCCCCTGACCGTAATACGGCTGGGGAAAGGCGCCGCAAAGACGCGAACTTTACCTAAATCCCTGTCTCTTGGCCTTTCGTATTTCATCGCCTCTGTAACCTCGCTCTTCGACGCTAAGGTCTTCCTTTGCAGCACGTTTCGCTGTTCCTCCTCGGTTTGCACATAACGAATCAAATGAGCCCTCAATACACCTTGCGATGCGATTGATTTTCTGGCCGTGCCTTTGCTTGCTGGCCTGACCAGAGACGTACCAGGTCACGGACGCTCAGGTGATAGATCTTGGCTAGGCTGAGAAGTTTGGCCGGCCCAGGCACCGACCACCCGTTCTCAATCCGGGAGAGCCGGCTCTTGTTAAGGACGAAGTCGGGGCATTTCTGGCGCCGGGACAGCCTGCGGGTGAGCCGTTCAACCTTGCCTTGCGTCAGGTGATGTTGGAGGCGAATCTCACGTAATCGCTCACCGAAGGGTACGAGACGCTCATAGTCGGTCGGAGCAGTCTGTTCAGCTTCTGGGTTTTGGTTTTCGTCAGTCTCGATCATCTTTATCAACCGTTCCACTTTCACTTGCAAGTGACTGAAAACTTAGAGTTCCCGCAATTGGCGAGAGGGGAGGACAAGAGGCCTGTCTTCGGGGCCTGTCTCTCTCCCTTTTCCCTTGTACCAAGTTGCGGGAACCAATAAAATCAATGACTTAGCCTCCAATTCAGCTCATTCCCTCCGTCCCTGGCTCTGCCCCGTTTGATCTCGCTAGCAAGGTCCTGCCCCGCTCTGACAGTTCATACTCGGTTTCGGCGGGCTGCAGACTGACCACAGTTTCTTTGACGACCAAGCCCACAGCCTGAAGGTCTTCGAGACCGCGATTTGCTGTGGCTTTTGGAAGACCCGCAGTGTGCGGCTTCTGCCCAGCTATAAGCGCCTCAAGGAGCGCCCTGCGGACAGGGGGAATGCAGTCCCACGCTGCCCGTCGCATGAGCTCGAAATCCTCCGCGTTGACCTCGTCGCGGCCCATCAGTGCTGCCCAGCCGCACCCGATCTGACAAAGCTCCTGGGGCAGTCTGGTGTTGCTCTCTGTCTGCACGGCGCCATCGATTTCCCTGTCGCGGCCGTCGCGCGGAACATAGGTTCTAGCAAGCGCTACAAATTCGCTTAAGTGAGCGAGCCGAATTTGTAGCGGTTGAGGTAGCTTAGGTGCCGAAATCTCTGGCCAGGAAAGGATGGGCAGGAGGAACTCGCGTACTGCTTTCCGAAGCGCAGGAGAGACTTCTTTGCTCTGATTCATAGCCATCAACGCTGCTTGGGCTCCCCCAGCTCTCGGCCAACGAGTACGTATGAAGCGATCGCCCAGTGCCGCGAACACCTTGTGGTATGAATCCACGTCTGGTGTCGCAGCCGCGAGAAGCGTAATGCGGCCGCGCCATTCGCGCTCCTGTAGATTCTCATCGCTGCCAAACTCGCGCCGAAGATGGCCATCGTAGATACGGCGAAGTTGCGAGAGAATTTTCCCGCGGGCCTTCGGATCGATTTCAAGCACCGTACTGAAATCAGGAACGACCAGGATGCCCTGCTCGCCGATGCGGTGTAGGAAACTAGCCGGCGTTGTTCGTTCCTGATCGGGCTGCTCCAGCTTGCCCGAAATAAACGTCTGAGCTGTTACCTCGTCCACGAGATGCACGCCGGGCAAATCACTGAGCGTTTCGGAAATCACGGTTTTCATCGACCCTGCAGGTGCGATGGCCATGTTCCACGCGGGCGGATGTGCGCTGATCTTATGTGCCGCAACGCAGGCATAGATGATTTCCACTGCCTCCAAGTCGGGATCAAGAAAGTTGGCCGCCAGGATCTTTTCGACCTCCTGCCATTTCTTTTGGCACTCCTCACGGTCGGGTAGAGGAATAGGCTTGATCGGGGCAGCAGGTTCAGAAGACTTGGTCTGGTCGGCTTCAGTGACCTTGAATTCGTCGGCCAGGTATCGGGAAATTGTCTTTTTCTTCAGTCCTCGACCGAACATTCCCTTGCTGAGCGCGAGCTCAAGAAGCTCCTGGACTTCGGGCCGTGAGACGCCGGCGTCGCGGCCAAATCGCGCAGCTCGGCGGATATAGTTCTCTCGCTCAGTTTTCTTAATGAAATCCCATCTTTTTGCGGATTCTGAGTCGAAGCTTCCGATCTTCTTGACATAGCCATCCCACATGTCTTTGGCATGTTCAGAGTTTCCAGCGCGTTTTTCTAGAGGGCTAGCTGCTTCCGTCGTGGCGCGTTCGATATTGGCCGTTCTGACCTGCCTAGCGAAGGATGTTCTATCGTCTGTAGGCGCGGCCTCCCCTGCATCTCCGCTCTCATCGCTTGAAACCACATCAGAAGCAATAGGAGAGTGAGATTGTTCGACGGGATCTGCTGCTTGTAGACTCCCAACAGCGGCTTCCGATGGCTGATTCGGTTCTGCCGCTGTGTTGGGATTAGAACTGTTCCTGCTCACTGTTTCTTGCTCCATTGTTCGCTACTCGTGACATAACGCGGCGCAGATGTCGCACGCTGTCGTAGAACAGGACCGCGGGGCACTCGGCGCCCGATTCAAATTGAATATGGAGAGCCTCCCCTTCACCCTTCGCGTCGTCGAAGACGAAAGCAATGCGGCCGTTTCCGTTAACGGATTCACAGCGTAGAAAGGGGAGCCTGCGGGTCGCGCATATGAATGCCGCGAAAGGCAGATCTTCCGTTAGAAACGTCATCGCTCTTACTCCTTCGGCTCCGCGGCGGGTCCCAAGCTCGTCCTGCGGGCCTCTTCCACAAAACGCATTACATCTGCAGGATCAAAGAGGGTTCTTGAACCTAGTTTGATCCGCCTAAGCCTGCCCTCGGAAGCCCACCTCCGCACACTGTGAGGCGAAACCCGGAGTGCGTCGGCGACCATATTGAGATCCCATAACTTTGGACTCGTATCGGTGGTGTTCATGTTTTGCAGTCCTTTCCAAGGTCGCTCATTCTCATGCTTGACAGAGCGCCAGAGATACAATACCATATCTCACAGCATTGCGCAACCCTAGGAGCTTTATGAAACGCCAATTGGATGTGTTTCTTCCCGAAGCAACACTCAAACTCCCGAGATTCAGCACTGGGGAGGTAGCCAAACTGCTAGGTATACCAATCTGGCGGCTGCAGAAGTTCCTGGATAGCCCGACATTCCGGCTTTCTCCGTCCGGACACCTTGGCAAGGGGCCAGGATCACGCCGAACCTTTAGCGCCAGAGACGTCTACAGAGTAGGCATTGCATCATTCCTGACTCAGGACGGTTTCTCCCCCACGGTTGTTTCTGAACTCTTACAGTCGATGGAGGACGGCGATCTGAAAAACTGGGACAAATCTGGAGAGGTTTATCCGGTCATTTATTTTCATCGCGGGAAGAAGGGACGAGAAATCCGCTCTGGTGGGCCACCTGAAATTAAAGCTGGAGGTGCGATTTACTACGTGCTTGATCTCGGCGACCTGATCTCAGTAATTGATTCACGAATTGCTGCGGCAGATAAAGATCGGCGAAAGGAGTAACCGATGGCTTTATATAAGCGTGGTAGGACATGGTGGACAGACTTCGCGATCGATAGTGTCCGCTACAGACAGTCGCTCGAAACGACAGATTGGCGTGAGGCCCAGTCACGTGAGAAAGACAAGATAGCCCAGGCCAGCGCAGGCAAACTTGCATATTCGAATCAACAGTTTGCACGAACGAGCTTCTCGGTGGCTGCTGATCGCTATCTTGAAGACCAAGAGCCTCACCTTGCCTTGCGAAGCATCTTGACGGCACAGGAACGACTGAAGCCACTCAAGAAATTCTTTGGGACCACTTCGCTGAAACGAGTCACGGCAGAATCCATTCTCAAATACATCGTCCGAAGAAGGGGGATGGGAGTGAGCAACCGCACGATCAACATGGAGGTCGGTTGGCTCGCTCGCTTGCTGAAGCGTGCTAAGCGCTGGCACGTGATTGCAGACGAAATCAAGCCTCTTCCAGAACGACGGAACGTGGGGCGAGTGCTAAGCCGCGAAGAAAAGATAAGGCTGATCGATGTGGCGGGCAGAAAACCAGAATGGCAGCTCGCGCGCCTCGCTGCGGCGCTCGCACTGAATACCACGATGCGGGCGTGTGAAATTCGGGGTCTGCAATGGCGAGACTTGAATTTGATAGAAAGAACTCTCACGGTTAAGCACAGTAAGACTGAAGCCGGTGAGCGGATGATTCCACTAAATGAAGATGCCTGGGCGGCGGTGCTGGAATTGCGCGAGCGGGCTAAGCTACTGTTCGGTTCTCAGCCAGACCCTCATTGGTATGTGTTCCCTCACGGTGAAGGACAAGGCCCCGTAGCAAAGCCGAGAGGCAGACCAGGCCCGACTGTGTCAGTCAAGCCTGATCCGACGAAGCCGATGACAACATGGCGCACTGCTTGGCGAAGCTTGACCCGGGAAGCAGGCCTACAGGGGCTTCGTTTCCACGACCTGCGTCACCACGCGATCACTGAGCTTGCTGAATCCAGTGCGAGCGATCAGATCATCATGGCGATCGCTGGACACGTGTCGCCCAAAATGCTGGCCCACTACTCGCATGTACGGCTGGAGGCGAAGCGTCAAGCGCTGAATGCTTTGACAACGGGAGTGAAGGAAGGTGTTACGGCACACGGCACGTCACAAAACCAATCACAAACGCCGCAAGTCCTTAGTTTAGTGGTGGACGTGGCCGGGATCGAACCGGCGACCCCCTGCTTGCAAAGCAGATGCTCTCCCAGCTGAGCTACACGCCCACGTGCAACGCTATGAGTTTAATGGATTTTTTGCCAGAACGATTACCTGCTTTTTTAGCAGGTGCACTTCGCAAACTGAGCTACATGGCTATCAAGTGCAACCACTATGCTCCCAATAACCTACGGCGAGTTCTTCAATTGTTCCAACCGCGATTGTCGGCTCAGGCGGTCCAACGAGAGTGTTTTCGATAGGAACTTCGAAGCCTAAATCCGCGAACCCAAAGCGCTGCAAAAGTTTCTCTGATGTTTCGCCGGCAATTCGGAAACAACCGGGGAGCTTTCCCGCTGTGATGGTATCTTCCACCTAGCCTGGTCTGTATCGGATTGCCTTAGACTCTAACTCGGTTTCTGGTAAGCTCAGTCCCTTCGTTCCGGCCCCTACCTGGTTGGAAGCAGCACGGGTCCTTAAAGGACCCTTAAAGGAGGGCTCATGAGCGCTACATCAACTTCCGTTTCTACGATCGTGAAAAGTTCGTTGGGGTGGTCGATCGGGCTCAGTGTCCTGATGATCCTGGCAGGTATTCTCGCTATCGCCGTACCGCAAGTGGCTGGAATCACGCTGACTATACTTGTGGGTTGGCTGCTTATTTTTAGCGGCGTAGCCCATCTAGTGTTTGCCTGGCACACGCGCGGCACGGGCGGAGTTTTGTGGGAACTGCTTCTGGGCGTTCTCTATCTTCTAATTGGTGGTTACGTGTTGATGAATCCTGTGGCGGGTCTTGCGTCGCTCACGCTTGTCCTGGCGATTTATCTTTTTGTGGAAGGAGTGTTGGAGTTTATTTTAGGGTTTCAGCTTCGGGGGATGTCCGGTTCCGGCTGGCTGTTCCTTGATGGAATCGTCACCCTGATTCTCGCGATCATGATTTGGCGGACGTGGCCATCGAGCACCGCGTGGGTGATCGGCACGCTCGTGGGAATCAGCATGCTGTTCAGCGGTATTTCCCGCCTGATGCTTTCGCTGGCCGCACGTCGCTTGGTCCATAAGTTGGCTTAAGGACCGGACTGCCTGGAATCGCCAATGCCGGTGACACCGGAGTATTGCCGGTGATCTGCGTTATGATGCCGGGACGAGGTGGACCCATGAAAAGACAGGCGTTTTTTCTGGGCGTTCTCTCAGCGTGCCTGGCGGGCCCGATTAGCGCGCAGCAGGACCGCGCTGCGATGCATCACGGCGGGATGATGCACCACGCCATCTCGGATGCCGCGAAACTCGATGTGTCGGACGATGCCGCTGGCCAGGCGATGACGATTCGGCTCGGCCCCATCGATCTTCCCGCACATTCCGACCACATGGCGGTGGCGCAGCCGCCAAAACTTTTTCTGACGGTTCCGTTTGACGGCTGGCTCGTGGCATTTCACCCGCAGTTTGTGGACGACGCCGGCCATCCCCTGCGCGGCAAGCTGCTCCACCACATTGCGTTCTGGAATACGCAACGGCCCGATTTTCTTTGCCCCAACAAGCAGGAACACATTTTCGGCGCCGGGGGCGAAATGAATGATTGGCCCGGTATTCCCGGCTATGGCTACCGCGTCGCGAAGGGAGACCGCATCCGCATCAGCAGCATGTTCGCAAACCCCACCGACGCAAGTTACCCGCGCGCTTACCTCGAGGTGCGCGTGGAGTATCGGAAAGCGACCCCGACAATGACGCTCAAGAGCGTCTATCCCGTGTGGTTTGACGTAATGGGCTGCCGCGAATCGGGCTATGACCTCGTCCCCGGCGAGAACGTCACATCGGCGAAATTCACGTGGCGCTATCCGGGCGAACTGCTCGGACTCGGCGGGCACTTGCACGACTACGGCCGGCGCTTGATCCTGAGTGACGCCAGTCGGAAGCAAGATATCGCTACGCTCGATTCGCAACTCGATGCACAGGGCCGGATTGTCTCCATGCCCATCGTTTCGTTCGCCGATCGCGGCGGCTATCGCCTGGAAAGCGGCGAGGTCGTAGAGGTGAGCGCCACGTATGAGAATCTCACGGGCAAGCCCCTTCCGGAAGGCGCCATGGGCATCGTGGTCGGCTACTTCTTGCCGGACACGGATGCGGCCTTTGAGGCGCTCGCCCATCGGAGCAAATAACTCCCCTGCTGGAAAAATTCTGCTACGATAGCGGATTGCAGTCCGACGATTGGCTCGACTGGGAGAAACGATGGCACTCGCATGTGAAATCTGCGGCAAGAAGCCGCGCTACGGCAATACCATCAGTCACGCGCATAATGTGCGCCGGCGCCGCTGGAATCCGAACCTGCGCCGCGTCCGAGCGGTGATCCACGGCGTTCGCAAGCACGTCCGCGTCTGCACGGCTTGTATTCGCGCCGGCCGCGTGCGCAAGGCTGCCTGAATTCCCGCCTGCGTTCGGTACTCTTGGAAGGAGTTTCCCGTGAAACGCAAACTTGCGATCGTGGCCGCACTTGGAGCGTGTGCCCTGGCGGCATCCTGCAAAAAGCAGGAAGCGCCCGGCCCGGACGTCTGGGCGGTGGTCAACGGGAAGGAAATCAAGCGCCAGGAAGTCGAGAAATATTACCGCGGCCGCATCAACCCGGAAGGCCCGCCGCCTTCGCAAGAAGAAGGTCTCACGCTCAAGTTGAGCATCTTGGATGAGCTCATCAACAATGAAATCCTGCTTGAGCGGGCCAGCAAACTGAATCTTGTCGCGAGCGATGGTGAAGTGGAAGACAAATTCACCGAATCGAAGAGCCCGTACACCGAGGAAGAGTTCCAGAAGAAACTGAAGGACAATGATCTCACCGTCGACGACCTGAAGACCGATCTGCGGCGCCAACTTTCCATTCAGAAGCTCCTCAACCGCGAGGTGGTGGCGAAGATTTCCATCACGGATCAGGATGTCACCGATTTCTACGACAAGAACCGCGCTCAGTTCAATGTGGCGGAGCGGCAGTTTCACGTCGCCGAGATCGTCGTGACCCCTCGGCCCGACCCGCAAGTGCGTAATCGAAAGAACGACAACGCCACTAACGACGTCGAAGCCCGCCGCAAGGTCCAAATGCTCCAGGAAAAGCTCGCCTCGGGAGCCGATTTCGCTCAGGTCGCCATGGACTATTCTGAAGATAACACCGCCTCCACCGGCGGAGATCTCGGCTTCATACCCGAATCGTCGCTGAACAAATCGGATCCGGCCCTCAAGAAGGCGGTCCTGAGTCTCCATCCCGGGGAAACGAGCAAGCCGCTGCAGCAGAAGGACGAGTACATCATTCTGAAACTCATCGCGCGCGAACCAGCCGGCCAGAGGGAGCTCTCGGACCCTCAGGTGCAGCAAAGCATCCGGGACGCCTTGCGCAACCGCAAAGAACAATTGCTGCGCGCCGCCTACCTCTCCACGGCTCGCGATGAGTCGCACGTGACGAGCTATCTGGCGCGGGAAATCCTCGAATCCGCCGGGAAACTGCCTGCGGCTGCGCCGGCCAAGTGATCGCTTCTGCGGCCTAACTGATGACGACCAACACTTCGCCGGCATTGATGGCTTGGCCTTCGGCAACCATCAGCCGCTCGACGCTGCCCCTCTTCGGGGAGCGAATTTCATTCTGCATTTTCATGGCCTCCACCACCAGCACTCCCTGACCCGCCTCCACCCGGTCGCCCGGGCTTACCAGCAGTCGCACCACCTTCCCCGGCATCGGAGCGGTCACCAACTGGCGCCCTTCCGAGGCGAGGGCTGCCGCGCCCCGACGTCGTCGCCACTGGCGTGGGTCGATGACAACTGCCGCAAATTCCTGCGAGTCCACATGAACCAGCAGGCCCGCGCCGCGCGCTTCCACGCGCGCTTCGAAAGCTTGGCCCCCGATCAAAATGGAATAAGTTCCCGCAACTACTTCGACCACATCGGCTGCGACGTCTCGGCCGTCGAGCCGCCAGCGCCGGTCCTGGCGCTCGATTTCGACGACGCGCTTCCGCCCGTTGATCTGGATTTCAAACTTCATCCGAAAGGATTGGTCACCTGCGCCACTAGCTCAGCGGCGGGGTTCCCGATCGACCTGCTCGCGCCGCCCCTCGACCTTCCAACCCGCCTCCGCCTCCGCTCCTTGCGATGGCCGATCGGAATCGCCTCCTGACCCGTTTTTTGAAACGTGCCAAAGTGCCGCGGCCAGTGCTGCGGCGTCTTCCGCTTGGCCCGAGGCGCGCGCTTGAGTGCCTTGGGCGGCCTGCCAGCCGTGTTTCGACGAACGGCGCAGCAACTCGTCGAGCCATCTCGTGTGGAATTCACCGCGCAGGAACTCGGGTTCAGCCAGGACGCGTTGGAAGAGTCCCACATTCGTCTTGATCCCGCGCAGGTAATACTCTTCGAGCGCTCGCCGCAGCCGCGCGATGGCCTCGCCGCGATCGCTGCCCCATGCGATCAGCTTGTCCAGCATCGGATCGTACTCCGTGGGCACGGTCCAACCCGCATAAACGCCGTCGTCGAAGCGGATCCCAGGACCCGCCGGCGCGCGCCGCTCCAGAATTTTCCCCGGACACGGAAAGAAATCGTTTTCCGGGTCTTCCGCATAAATTCGGCACTCGATCGCGTGTCCCCGCAACACCACTTCCTCCTGCGCGAACGGCAGCGGCTCCCCTGCCGCAATCTGGATTTGAAGCTTCACCAGGTCCAGCGAAGCCACCATCTCCGTTACCGGATGCTCCACCTGAAGCCGCGTGTTCACTTCGAGGAAATAAAAATTGCGTTCCGCATCGACGAGAAATTCTACGGTGCCCGCGTTTGTGTAGCCACCGGCTCGCGCGAGCTTGATGGCGGCTTCTCCCATTTTGCGACGCAGGGGTGGATCCACGATCGGTGAAGGGGCCTCCTCCATCACTTTTTGATAGCGCCGCTGCACCGAGCATTCGCGCTCGCCTAAGTACACCAAATTCCCGTGTGCGTCGCCGAGTATCTGTATCTCGACGTGGCGCGGCCGGACCAGATATTTTTCGAGGTACAGGCGTGCGTCGCCGAAGGCATTCAAAGCTTCCGAAGAGGCATCGCGCCACGCCCCGGCGAGGGCGGCTTCGCGGTCCACCAGACGCATTCCCTTGCCGCCGCCTCCCGCTACCGCTTTGAGCAGCACGGGAAAACCGATCTCGCGCACAGCTTTCTGGGCCTCTTCCAACTCAAGAATCGGTTCGAGCGTGCCCGGGACCACCGGCACACCTGCCTGGCGCGCGCATTGTCGCGCCGCCGTCTTGGAGCCGAGGCGCTCCATCGCCTCGGGCGATGGCCCGATGAACGTGAGTTCCGCGCTGGCGCAGGCCCGGGCGAGCTCCGGGTTTTCAGCCAGAAAGCCGTAGCCGGGGTGCAGGGCGTCGCAGCCGGCATAGCGTGCCACGCCGATCAGCTTGTCGATGACGAGATAGCTTTCGCGCGCCGGCGCCGGGCCGATGGGATAGGCCTCCTCCGCCAGCCGAACGTGGAGCGCCGCACGGTCGGCCTCGCTGAAAATAGCCACCGTGCCAATTCGCATTTCGCGGCAGGCGCGCAGGATGCGAACGGCGACCTCGCCGCGGTTGGCAATCAGAATTTTCTGGAACATTTCGCCCGCGCGAGAAAACACAGGGATTCTAGCACGCCGGCTTGGAAGGTTTTCTCTTGGTAGCTCTCAGCCTGATACTAGTTCGCAGCGCAGCCTTCGGGATAGACGGCGTCGAGCGCGCCCCAAAGCGCTTTTAGACTTCGCTCGGCCGCAGCGACCACCGCGTCCGAATCGAGTTCCGGCTGTGCTCCAAGCCAACTGCGCCAGGCGGCGCGATGGCGGACATCTGCTTCTTCGTGGACTGCAAAATAAGCCACCGCGCGCGGATCTTCGATTCCGTAGTACCGCTGTAGCCCCTGTCTCTTTTGCGCGGCGATCTCCGGCACCTGAGTCTCGTAGGCATAAAACGCGGCGACGGCTCCGGCCAGCGGCCCGTGCTCGGCGAGCGCGCTATAGGTCGCAACGAGATTCTCGATCCCGGGAAGCATTCGGGCGGAGTCCAGGGATTTTTCCTCCACGCCCAGCGCTGCGACGAATCTGCGCCAAAGCGCTGGATGCGGATTCGTCGGGTCCAGTTCCTCGTCGAGGTTTTCGCTGACCACGCGTCGCAGCTCGCCCTCGGCCCGCGCTTCGAGCCGGCGGAGATGCTCCGGGAAGGCCTGCACGTGCCGGTAGTATTGCACGGCGTAAAGGGCCAGCGACTGCTTCGAGAGCCTTCCTTCCGTCCACGCCCGATAGAAGGGATGTTTCAGCAGATGATATAGCGCAATCTTTCCGTCAAGCGCATCCAGTAGCGGCTTCGCGTCGGAATCCGTCATGCAGCCTCCTGGCCGTGAAGATATGAAAATGTGAGACGCTGATGCTAATCGAAGTCTGCGAGGAAAGCTAGCGCGGAGCGAAGCCGTCTAGCGTGCGTTCCGGCGCAGCCCCGGCGTCGCGGAGACCTTGCAATCGCGTGGACGCAACGCAGCGGGAATCGAGTTCGCATGGGGCGGGCCTCTCCAGGCGATTCGCTAAAGTGGAATGTTGCCGTGCTTTTTCTTCGGGTTGGTGTCGCGCTTGTTTTCGAGCGAGCGCAGCGCCGCGATCAGCTTCGGGCGCGTTTCCGCAGGCTCGATGATGGCGTCGATATAGCCGCGCTCCGCCGCAATGTAAGGATTGGCGAAGCGCTCGCGGAACTCGCCGATTTTCTCCAGGCGCAGCCGCTCGCGCTCGGCTTCGGAAGCGCGCTCCAGTTCGCGTTTATGGACGATGTTGACCGCGCCTTCCGGCCCCATCACCGCGATCTCCGCGGTCGGCCAGGCGTAGTTGATGTCCGTGCGAATATGCTTCGATGACATCACGCAATAGGCCCCGCCATAGGCCTTCCGCGTGATGACCGTGATTTTGGGAACCGTGGCCTCGGCGAACGCGTAAAGAAGTTTCGCGCCCTGTTTGATAATTCCGCCGAATTCCTGCTGCGTGCCCGGCAGGAATCCGGGCACATCCTCAAACGTGATGAGCGGGATGTTGAAGGCGTCGCAGAAGCGCACGAACCGCGCCCCCTTCACCGAAGCGTTGATATCGAGGACCCCAGCCAGGAATGCCGGCTGGTTCGCAACGATGCCGACCGGGCGGCCATCGAGGCGCGCGAAGCCGACGATCAGATTCTTGGCAAAGTGCTCGTGGACCTCGAAGAAATCAGTTTCGTCCACGACGGCGTGGATTACGTCCTTCATGTCGTAGGGCTGCATGGGATCTTCGGGGACAATCGTGTTCAACGCAGTGTTGGTGCGATCGGCGGGCTCCGCGCTGACGCGGCGGGGCGGGTCCTCCAGATTATTCGAAGGCAGAAAGCCCAGAAGCTCGCGAATCATCGCCAGGCATTCGACGTCATCGCCGGCGATGAATTGAGCGACGCCGCTGGTGGCATTGTGAGTCATGGCGCCGCCAAGCTCGTGCTTCGTCACCTCCTCATGGGTCACGGTCTTGATGACGTCGGGCCCGGTGACGAACATGTAGGACGTATCGCGCGTCATGAAGATGAAGTCCGTGATGGCAGGCGAATACACCGCGCCGCCCGCGCAGGGACCCATGATCGCGCTGATCTGCGGGATGACGCCGCTCGCGAGCGTGTTCCGCAAAAAGATTTCGGCGTAGCCTGCGAGTGACATCACCCCTTCCTGGATGCGCGCCCCGCCCGAATCGTTCAGTCCGATCACCGGCGCGCCCTGGCGCATCGCCAGGTCCATGATTTTTGTGATCTTGGAAGCGTTCGCCTCCGAGAGCGAGCCGCCGAAGACCGTGAAGTCCTGCGCGAAAACGTAAACCAGCCGCCCATCGATTCGGCCGTAGCCGGTGATGAAGCCGTCGCCGGCCACTTTCTGCTGCTCCATCCCGAAATCCTGGCAATGGTGCGTCACAAACTTGTCCAGCTCTTCGAAGCTTAATTCGTCCAGCAACAGCTCGATGCGTTCCCGTGCGCCGAGCTTCCCTTCTTTATGTTGACGCTCGCGGCGCTCGGCCCCGCCACCCGCTTCGGCTTCGGCGCTGCGTCGCCGAAGCTCTTCCAGGCGGTCACGATGCTTCTGATTGACGGCCATCTCGCCACTAGCCTGCCACAGGCAGCTTGATGCGGCAAGCGGCGGAGGGCGTACCGCTCAATGAAAGCGCGCTGCCAGGCTCAGGCACGAAGATCGATTTGTTGGCGTCGGGATTACTGACTCAGTGAAGTCCGGACCAGTCGTCCGCCACGAGGATGGAATTGCTGGGATTGGAGGGATCGTATTTCACGCTGGCCGGCTGGCCCGCGACGACGCGATTGAGGCATGCGCGCTCTTCCAGGCCGGTGATGTCCTGAGCGGTTTCGTAAGTGACCCCGGATATCGAATAACTGTAAAACAGCAGCTTGTGTGTGCCGTTGGTTCCCGGTTGCCGCGCCGCGCTCCGTCTCCCGAAAAGCCGGCGGCGCTCGGCGACCTGCTCGCGAGGCTGCTCGACGATCTCGATGATGTGACCTTCGACGATCCGCCCGACCTGCTTCAGATAGAGGCGCCGCTCCCGTTCGATTTCTTCGGGAGTTTTCGGATTCCGCCGGAACGAAGCGTACAGCAGAGCGACCGCCGCGCCGGCGCCCGCGGCCGCCAGAACGATGCCCCGCCAATTTGCGATCATGTTTCTCGATGCCCGCCTTTGCGTGTCGCCGCCGGCTCGATGATTTCGCCGAGCACTCCCCTTGCCTTCTCCCAATCTTTCAGGAAGGAGTCCAGGCCGCGATCCGTCAACGGGTGTTTGAAAAGCTGCTCGAACACCTTGAAGGGCATCGTGCCGATGTGCGTGCCCATTTTGGCCGCCGCCACCACGTGCAGCGGGTGGCGCAGGCTCGCCGCCAGAACTTCGGTCTTGAAATTGTAAGCGCGGTAGATTTCCAGGATCTCACGGAGTAGACCGAGGCCGTCCTGCGATATGTCGTCGAGGCGGCCCAGAAAAGGGCTGACGAAGTAGGCGCCAGCCTTCGCGACGATCAGCGCCTGCGAGGCCGAAAACACCAGCGTGACGTTTACCCGAATACCCTCGTGGGTTAGCTGATTGAGCGCCCGTACGCCGTCCATTGTCATCGGTACTTTGACGACGATGTTGGGATGCCAGCTCGCGAGTTCGTGTCCCTCGCGCAACATCCCTTCCGTATCCGTCGAAACCACCTCGGCATTCACGACCCCGTTCTTCACGATGTCGCAGATTTCCAGGATCAAGTCACGGAAGGGCTTTTTTTCCTTGGCTGCGAGAGTGGGATTCGTCGTAATTCCATCGAGCATGCCAAGCGCCGCGGCCTGGCGGATTTCTTCGAGGTTGGCCGTATCGAGAAAAAATTTCATTTTTTAGACCTCTCGGCAGCGCGCTAAAGCTACCCGTTCGAAGCCGCGACGGGATTTCGCAGTGTTCCGATGCCGCTCACCGTCACTTCGACCACGTCGCCCGCCTTTAGTGGTCCTATCCCGGATGGCGTGCCCATTGTGACTACGTCGCCGGGGACGAGCGTCATCACCTCTGACACAAATCGAATTATAACATCAACCGAAAATATCATTTCCGAGGAGCGCCCGGACTGTTTTCTAACTCCATTCACGAAGGTTTCGATGGTGGCATTGGTTGAATCGAGGTCGGTTTCGATCACCGGCCCGATCGGGCAAAACGTATCGAAGCCCTTGGCGCGGGTGTACTGAACGTCGCGCAACTGTAGGTCCCTCGCGGTCACGTCGTTCAAACACGTAAAGCCCAGGATATAACGCCGCACGTCGTCGGAAGGCTTGAGCCCGAAGCACGTGTGACCGATTAACACTGCCAGTTCGCCTTCGTAGTCCACGCGCTCGGAAATCCTTGGCAGGATAATCGGCTCCTCCGGACCAATCACGGAGGACGGGGGCTTCAGAAAGATTGACGGTTCCTTGGGCGCTTCATTGCCGAGCTCGGCGGCGTGTTGCCGGTAATTGCGCCCGACGCATACCACCTTGCTCGGTACCGTCGGCGGCAACAGCTTCACCGCGTCGAGGGGCCAGGAACGGGCGGTCAGGTCGCGCGCTCCGAAGAGGTCTCCGGCAATCTCGCGCACGGCTTCACCCGCGATCAGCCCGCAGCGCGGCTCCGGACGAAGCTCCCGTCCGGAGCGATCTAAGCCAGCCGCCGAGAATTCGAGTGGCTGAAAACGGCAAAGCTTCATCGATGGGCGTCGGGAACCCGTCGGCGAGCATGGGCTATGGGATGGTGGCGGATCGCCAGGCAGAGCGGGATGACCCAGGCGGCGACCGCGGCCAGCCCGTAAGTTGCAGCCCCGTACACGAACAGAACATCCGGGGGACGCAGGGCTATATAGAGGTTTGGGAAAAAATTTCGGGCCGCAATGTATGCCAGTGTCAGGAACCCCCAGGCGACACCGGCGCTCGCAAACAACTGCATGGGGGAACGAACGAAGAGGATAACCGGAATCAACATCACGGAGGTAAACAGAAGATAGCAGACCGAATTGCGTTCTAACGCCACCCTTTCGAGCCATGGCACCCGGTTGGCAGCAATCAGCGCGCAGGTCATCACGAGCGAAAGGCCTGCGCCGGTCAGCAAACCCGTGCGCAGAACGGGGGTGCGCAGCCATGCGGACCACGTCGTCTTGGCTGCGGAACGGGTCATGGTTTCACGCTCTCATTTTCCGCGGGCACCGCCGCGGAGACCGCCTCGCTCGGCAGGCTTTCATTTCCTGCGCGATCCACTGCGGTCACTATGTAACTATAGCTGTATCCGGGCTGTACGGACATATCACGAAACACGGGCGTTAGCAACAAGTCATGATTCTCAGGCCCGCCGCGCCGCCCTGTTTCTTGGATGCGATAAACATAGTATCCGGCTAGATCGGGCTCCGGGCTGATTCCCCAGGAAAGCTCGAGATGCGCGGGCGTCTGCGCCGTGCCCGGCACGAACACAACCACCAAGCCCTTCGGCGGCGCAGGAGGGAACGTATCGCGCGGCGTCACTGCCACCAGACCGGAATCGGCGGACTCGACCGAGTCGGACTCATATTGCGTCACGCTGCGCACCGAATAAATGTAGGTGCGGCCAAACTCGAAATGCGAATCGCGATAGCCGGGTGACGCCGTAACCCCAATCATCTGCATTCGCGCTGCCAATTTCGCCTCGCTCGCGCCGCCCGTTTCCGCCCCCGCAGGCGCTTCGGCCCGATAGACGTGATACCCGGCGAGCGACCCGGGCGCCCACTCAGCCGCACCCTTCTCCGCCGGGGTCCAGGAAAGCTCGATCGCCGTTTTGGTTACTTGTGCGGCCAAGTCGCGAATCGGCCCACCGGCGGGAATCACTCGCAACGCGACGACGTTCGAGTCGGCCGAGTCTTTCTTTTTCGATACCCGCGTCCGAACGGAATAAACCGCTTGGCCCCCGGCGAATCTCGCAACGTCCTCCGGTCTCAGCCGATCGACGAAGCGGACGCGTCTTTCCACCATGTACGTATCCACGAGCGAAGGGGGGATCGTGTAAGCAAGGGCGGCGGGGGCGGCCGACTTGCCGGGAACCGCGGGCGCGCCTGGCGACAGAAAAGCGCGATAGATTTCAATCGCCGGAGGCTCCACGAGGGGCTGCCCTTCGGTCGTCACCGTTGGCAGAGTAAAAATGAGCACGATGCTATCGCCGGATAGGTGCGCGTCGAGGTCGGAGACGGCTTCGGGCGTCTTGGGCCGTCGCGGAACCGGTAGCCCGGGCGCGGCGCAGCTTGCCAGCAGAGCGCCCGCAGCGACGACAAGAACAAGATAATAAGAAATGGAAAAAAGTCTTGTCGGGGCGTGGAAAACGCGGGCAGGGATTTTCCCGTCTCTATTTTCCATCTTTCTCTTTTCGATTCGTCAAAGAATGTAACGGCTCAGATCCTGGTCCTTGACGATGCTGGCGAGTTGCTTCTGGACGTAGGCGGCATCAATCTTGACCGTTTTCTTCTTCAGTTCCGGCGCCTCGAAGGAGATTTCATCGAGCACCTTCTCGAGAATCGTGTGCAAGCGCCGCGCTCCGATGTTCTCCGTCTGCTCGTTCACCTTGGCCGCAAAGCGCGCGAGTTCGGCCACCGCATCCTCGGTAAAACTCAGTTTCACGCTTTCTGTATCGAGCAGCGCAATATATTGCTTGATGAGAGCGTTTTTGGGTTCGGTCAGGATGCGCACAAAATCCTGCTCCGTCAGCGAGCTGAGCTCCACGCGAATCGGGAAACGGCCCTGCAATTCGGGAATCAGGTCGGAGGGCTTCGTAATGTGGAAGGCGCCGGCGGCGATAAACAGGACGTGATCGGTGCGCACCATGCCGTAGCGCGTATTCACCGTGGTGCCTTCGACGATGGGCAGGATATCCCGCTGCACGCCCTCGCGCGAAACGTCCGGGCCGTGGCCCGACTCGCGCCCGGCGATCTTGTCGATCTCATCGACAAAGAGAATCCCCATCTGCTCCACGCGGTCCACCGCGAGCCGCGTCACTTGGTCCATATCCACTAGCCGGTTTTCTTCCTCCTGGATCAAATAATCGAAAGCTTCCGCCACCGTCATCTTCCGCTTCTTCTTCTGCTGCCCGAAGAAGCCGGAGAGCATGTCCTTGACGTTGATGTCCATTTCCTCGATGCCCTGGTTGGTCACGATCTCGAAGGCGGGCATGGAGCGCTCGCGGACTTCGACTTCCACCATGCGCTGGTCGAGCTTCCCCTCGCGCAATTGCGTTCGCAGCTTGTCGCGGGTGCGCTGAATTTGTTCGCGGCGTTGCCCGTCGCTGACGGGTGCGCCCGTTTCGATGGACGCCGGGACGGAAGGCAGGAGCAGATCGAGGACGCGTTCTTCCGCCGCTTGCTCGGCGCGCTCCGCCACTTCGTCCAGCTTCTCTTCGCGCACCATATCGATCGCCACTTCCACCAGGTCGCGAACCATCGATTCCACGTCCCGGCCCACGTACCCTACCTCGGTGTACTTGGACGCCTCCACCTTCACGAACGGGCAACCGGCCAACCGCGCCAGCCGCCGGGCGATTTCCGTTTTGCCCACCCCGGTCGGTCCGATCATCAGGATGTTTTTCGGCAGAATTTCTTCCGCGAGCTCCGGCTGGAGCTTCTGCCGGCGCACTCGGTTGCGCAAAGCCACGGCCACGGCGCGTTTCGCCGCCGTCTGGCCCACGATGTACTTGTCGAGCTCCACGACGATTTCGCGTGGGGTCAGCTCGTCGAACGAAGGTAATGGTTCGGGTGCGGGAGCCGGGGACTCTCCGGAGAGGTAGATCACCATATCCTTATCCGCCTTGCCGTTCATAGTTCTTCCACACTAAAAATGTTGTTGGTGAAGATGCAGATGTCGCTGGCAATGCGCATGGCTTCCTGTGCGATGTCTTTCGCGCCCAGCTTTGTGTGCTTCGCGAGCGCGCGAGCTGCCGCCAGCGCATAAGGTCCGCCGGAGCCGATGGCGCAGATGCCGTCATCGGGCTCGATCACGTCACCGTTCCCCGACAGCAGGAATGTCGACTTGGTGTCGGCAACGATCAGAAGCGCTTCGAGGTGCCGCAGCGAACGGTCCGTGCGCCATTCTTTGGCTAGCTCGACGGCTGCCCGAGGCAGATTGCCGTGATATTCCTGCAACTTATTCTCGAACCGCGTAAACAGCGAAAGGGCGTCCGCAGTGCTTCCGGCAAATCCCGCCAGGATCTTGTCATTGAACAGGCGCCGCGTTTTCTTGGCGTTGTGCTTCACCACCCCTTCCCCCAGCGTTACCTGTCCGTCGGAGGCCACCACCACCTTGTTGTCCCGGCGTACGCACAAAACCGTTGTGCCGTGCATCGGTTGGGTTTTTCGGCTCATTGGCATCCGGCGATTATACCGCGAGCGCTGCACCCGAACCAATGCAACCCCAAAGCATCCTGGCCGATGAAGCATCCTCCCTCGAAGTCACGATCGGCGCTCCGTCCGGGCGGTGGCCGCCTAGTCTTGCTATCATGGCGGTGAAAAATGAAGGATCCGACGCGGCGCTTTTCCAGCCGAGTTGAAAACTACGCTCGATATCGGCCGGGGTATCCCCAGGACGTCCTCGAGCTGCTCGAGCGCGAATGTGGGCTGATCCCCGGCTCCCTGATTGCCGATGTAGGTTCGGGTACCGGTATCCTGTCTGAGCTGTTCTTGCGGAACGGCAACGTGGTCTACGGGATCGAGCCGAACCCGGAAATGCGCGCCGCGGGCCAACTGCTTCTCGAGAAGTATGGAACC
This sequence comes from uncultured Acidobacteriota bacterium, assembly GCA_963781005.1. Taxonomy (GTDB): domain Bacteria; phylum Acidobacteriota; class Terriglobia; order Acidiferrales; family UBA7541; genus CAWADX01. The sequence continues at coordinate 1,391,374 of CAWADX010000001.1, read as the reverse complement.
TTCCGCAGCGTGGCGGGGGCCGCTGAGGACACTACGCTCGCGAGCCAAAGTGTGGACTTCGTCACCGCCGCCCAAGCATTTCACTGGTTCGATTTAGAAAAGTCGCGCAAGGAATTCTCCCGGATCCTGAAGCCGCAGGGATGGGTAGTCGTGGTTTGGAATCACCGCAAAACGCGAGGCACGCCGTTTCTAGAAGCGTACGAACGAATTCTCAAGAAATATGGCACCGACTATGCCGAGGTCGCAGAGAAAGCGACCGATCCAGCCCGTATTCGTTCTTTCTTTGCCCCAGCGGCGGTGAAACTGAGAGTATTCAAGAATCAGCAGATGTTGGATTGGGAAGGATTGCGGGGGCGGCTCCTTTCGTCCTCCTATACGCCGGAGCCAGGTCACCCGAACTACTCGCCCATGCTCGAGGAGCTCGCAGGAGCTTTCAAGATCCATGCGACCACCGGCACCGTCGCTTTTGAGTACGAAACCGAGGTTTTCTACGGCCGGTTGCCATCGGCGATCTGATGTTCGCCCTCGAGGTACGAAGGCTTGCCACTCTCTCGGCTACTCTTTTTGGCTAATCCTTTTGGGTGATAGCGCAGCGGACTGAATTGAGGTACATGTGTATGCAGGGTCCCGGGTCTTAGGCTCGACCGTAGGTTTTCGTGTGAACTGACGATTTCGGGGCACTGCCTTTCGGGAGACGCGCCGCGAGGCATAAAGCCATGTCCGGCAATAACCTGGCAAGGGAAGTGCTCACACCGCGGCCCTGCTGCCACAAACTGACTTGATGGCGAGGATGGGCCGATGAAGGGAAATGCGACCTGCTTGTTGTTTGCTGTCTTTATGTTCGCACAGGCGCCCGGGTGTCAGCTCGTCGACTATTTCTCTAATGCGCACACGCCGGGCGCACCCGACGCCACCGTGCGCGTTGTAAACGGCAGCATCGCCAACCAGACGCAGTCGCAACCACAAGATCTCTGCGCCATGATCTATATTTTCGATGCGAATCAGCAGATGTCTGAGTGTTGCGGTTGCTTCATCAGTGCCAATGCGGAACTCACACTCTCGGTCAACAATAACCTTACGGCGAACCCGCTCCTAGGGACCAAACTCAATACCGGAGTGATCACCATCCTCGCATCCGAACCCGCGCAACCTTGCGATCCCACGGACAATTTCTTAACATCTGGACGGCTCAGCGGCTGGGCAACTCACATCCAGAACAAAGTTGGCTCCGGATTCCCGATCACCGAAGGTGAATCCCAAAGCGTGGATCCTGGTTCGGGCGAGGCCAACGATCTCGCCGAGGATTGCTTGGTCCTTCGCGAGCTCGGCAGCGGCGCGGGCGTTTGCACCTGCCCTCCCGGCCATTGATAAAACTCTGAACTCCTTGAGCCCGATTCTCAACCCAAACCAGCGGCAAGCGTCAAACCACGAGCGGTCCGAGCGGGACGTACTGCGAGGCGATCAAAAGCTCCCCGCGGAAGGCGGCTTCGGGCGGACGGCGGTTCAAAGCTTCTTCGGCCGAGAGCCGGACCAGATCCGGATTGTTGTTGATTTCGGATAGGTGGGCGAGCACCAGGTAGCGCGCGCGGCCATCGAAACCATCCCCATCGGCGAGGAATTCGCTGACCACGTGATTGGAAAGATGCCCGGTGCGGCTCATCACCCGCTGCTTCACGTACCAGGGATACGGCCCCACCTTCAGCATTTCAAGATCGTGATTCGATTCGAGGATCAGGCAATCCGTCTCGCGCAAGTGATGCTTCACCAGCTCGGGCAGATAACCCAGGTCGGTGACGATGGCCACTTTGACGCCGTTCGCGCGGAACGTGTAAGCCACCGGATCCGCTGCGTCGTGCGGCACCGCGAAGGCTGAGATTTCGATGTCGCCGATGGTAAATTTCTGGCCCGCCCGAATGTGCTCCACGCGGTCCAGTTTCTTCGCGGCACCTTCCGGCAGAAGCTTCAGGATCTCGCCGCAGGTCGCCTCGGTGACGTACGCAACGGCGCGCCAATGACGCAGAAGCTGCGGCAAAGCGCTTGCGTGGTCGGTGTGCTCGTGGGAAATCAGGATGCCGTCGAGCCGCTCGGGCGGCCTTCCGATGGCCGAGAGCCGCCGCAGCGTTTCTTTTCGGCCGACGCCGGCGTCCACCAGCAGGCAGGTCTGCTCGGTTTCGAGCAACGTTGCGTTGCCCGAGCTGCCGGACGCCAGAATCGAAATGCGGAACGAGATGCGCGCCCTCGCTTCTCCGCTCTCCCCGCCGGCGGATTACCGAGGATGATGGCAAACTGCCGCCGCGGCGTCAACTGGCTTTCCGCAGAAGCCCGCGGGAGAAAAATAAGGGCAGCCCCTGAATCAGAAAAAGGGCCTCGAACCGTCAAAAGGACAAATGGCTCGGAGTGAGCGCGAAGCCGTTGAGGTTGCCCAGAGCCGCAGCCGCGATCCTCTCCGGCTGGAAGAATTCCTGCGCCACCTGCTGCATTTCCTCGCGGGTGACGCCTTCCAGAAGGCGGATAAGTTCGTCGGGCGAAAAGTAGCGGCCGAAATAGAGGTGGTGGCGCGCCAAGCTGGACATGCGCGCGCTCGAGGATTCCAGTGAAAGCAGCATGGCGCCCTTGAGGTGGTCTTTGGCGCGCCGAAGCTCCTCTTCCGTCACCGGCTCTGCCGTCAGGCTGCGAAACTCCGCAATCACCGAGCGCACCAATTGCAATGCGGAATCCAGCATCGTCCCGCCGTAGACGGAAAGCACGCCGACATCGCGGTAGGGATTCATTTCGCTGAAGACGGCGTAGGCCAGGCCCTGCTTCTCGCGGATGTTCTGAAAGAGCCGCGACGACATCCCGCTGCCCAGCACCGTGTTCAGGACGGAGGCGGTAAACCTCCGGGAATCGCAGAGCGAGAACGCGGGCACGCCGAGGCAGATGTGCACCTGCTCCAGGTCTCGCTTGGTGCGCAGGGTGATGTGGGCTGCCGGGGCGGGCGGGGTATCGCCGAGGCCGTCTTCCGCGGGCTTGAGGTCGGAAAAATCTTTGGCCACAAGGTCCACCACTTCGCGGTGCGTGATGTTTCCCGCCGCGGTGATGACCATGTGATTCGGCGAATAGCACTGGCGGAACCGGGCGTAGAGTGTTTCGCGATTGAACCGGCCCACCGTCTCCGGCGTTCCCAGGATGGGCCGGCCGAGCGAATGGCCGCTCCAGAAATTTTGCGTGAAGAGTTCGTGGACCAGGTCTTCCGGGTTGTCCTGCGTCATCTTGATCTCTTCGAGGATCACGGATTTTTCACGGACGATCTCCTCTTCCGCAAACAGGGGGCGCAGGACCAGATCCGAGAGCAAATCGAAACCCTGCCCGAGATGCTCGTCGAGCACCCGGGTGTTGAAGCACACCATTTCGCGAGCGGTGAACGCGTCGAGCATTCCGCCGATACGGTCCGTTTCCCGGGCGATTTGTTCGGTCGTCCGCCGCTCGGTGCCTTTGAACACCATATGCTCGATGAAGTGCGAGATCCCGTTCAGCTCGGGAGGCTCGCGGCGTGAGCCGTTGCGCAGCCAGATGCCCATCGAAACGGAGCGCACGTGGGGCATCGCCTCCGTGATCACCACCAGTCCGTTCGGGAACACTTCTTTTTCTACGGTGTTGGTCTTGTCTGTCATTTCTTCTGCCTATTCTTGCATGTCTTTCAAGGCGAGAAACGAAAACTCGTCATCGCGCGCAGAGACGTTTTGGACACATTTCTCGGCACGTTCGCGGGGTTCGCCGCGGACCCTGGGGACGCTATAGAAGCTTTTCGTCGGGGCAAAGTTCGCCGTATTCGCTCGAATAGTGCAGCGGTACGTCGGCATATTCGCCTTTCTCGAGCGAATAAACTTCGCAATTGGAATACGGCCGGGAATATACGTGGATACTCGTTGCGCGCCCTCCGAACTCGGCGAGGTTCAGCACCTGATGAACCGGCTCCTTGGGCTCAACGGTGCCGGGATGGGACGGGTCCATGTCGAAGGAGTCGGTGGGAACGATCCGGCAACGCTTGCGGGGGCCGTCGCGATTTTCCACGCGGAAGTTCTGCACGCGCAGTCGGCCGATCGGCACGGCCATCCAGCAGTTTTGGCCGCGGTGGTTGTGGATGCGGCTCACCTGGCCCACCTCCCAGCAAATCGCGATCACTTCGAACAGATCGCACTTGAAGATCAGATTCCGCGTGTAATGGCTCTTCGCATAGAAAAGGTAGGGTTGCAGGGTTTCCGGCTTGATGGGATGCCCCTGTAGGTATTCGGTCACGCGCTCGAGCGCAAACTGCTTTTGAGGAATCTCCGCGAGACGGTGCACCCAATCCTGAATGGCCACTCCCTCCGCCACGACTTCCTCCCGGAATCTCGCCATGCGCGAATTATATCTCTGGCGCCAGCTTCGGCGGAAGAAAATTGCTCGCCGGCATCGTGTTATCATGAGCGAAACGGACAAGCGATGGCCGCCCAAACTTCCACTTCGAGCTCGAAACCGGATTTGTTTGGGAAATCATCCGAGGAATTGCGCGCCCTCTTGGTTTCGCTTGGCGAACCCGCTTATCGCGGCGCGCAAATCTATCACGCCCTTTATTCGGAGCGTCGGTTTGACGTTGCCGCGATGACCAACCTGCCCTCGGCGCTTCGCGAGCGGCTCGCACGCGACACGGCGATCGCGCTGCCCCAAGTCCTGAAGCGCTACGCTTCTTCCGACGGCGCCGTCCGGTACGTGCTGGGGCTCGCGCCTTCCGCCACGATTGAAACCGTCTTCATGCCCGAGGAGAAACGCCAGACGATCTGCATTTCCACTCAGGCTGGCTGCGCGGTCGATTGCCATTTCTGTCTGACGGCCACGCTTGGGCTCATCCGCAACCTTTTGCCGGGAGAGATCCTGGGTCAAGTGCTGGTCGCGCTCGAAGACAACCGCGCGGCCCTGAGGCCCCAAACCAACGTCGTCTTGATGGGGCAAGGCGAGCCGCTGCTCAATTACGATCCGGTGATGGCGGCGCTGCGGGTTCTGCTCGACCCGAACGGCATGGCGATTTCGCCGAAGCATGTAACGCTTTCGACTTCCGGCATCGTTCCGGGCATCGAAAGGCTGGCGAAAGAAAAGGTGCGGCCCAAGCTGGCCGTTTCGCTCAACGCTTCTCACAATGCCCAGCGCGATGCCATCATGCCCGTCAACCGCAAGTATCCGCTTGAAGAGTTGCTCGAGGCTTGCCGGCGCTATCCGCTCCGGCCGTGGGAGCACCTCACGTTTGAATATGTGCTGCTGGGTGGGGTGAACGATAGCGCCGAAGATGCGCGGCGCGTTGTGAAACTCGTCGCCAACCTGCGCGCCAAGGTGAATCTAATCCCATGGAATCCAGGCGAGTTGCCGTATCGGCCGCCCGATCCCGCGCGCACCGAGGAATTCCGCCGCATCTTGACGGAAAAGGGAGTGCTGGCCTTTGTGCGTACCTCACGCGGCCAGGACGTGATGGCTGCCTGCGGTCAGCTCGCTCTGCTCGAATCGGCCAAGATGATTCCGGCTGCGCAAATTGCCGCGCCGCCTTTCTGAGCGGAATCCCTTCGCTGCCGCAGTCTTTGCCTCGAGCGGGCTCACAGCACCCCGATCGCAGCCATCATTCGGCCGGTGAGGCCTTCACGCCGATAGCTGAAAAGCAGATCGGTGCGGCAAGCCGTACACAAATCACTCGAAAAAATATTTTTCGGCGCGATTCCCGCTTCGAGCAAGATCGCTCGGTTTGCCGCGAAAAGGTCCAACTTCACCCGCGCCGGCGGCGGCTCGTGACCCGGCGGCGCCATCGAAAGCCACGGTAACGGCGTCGGCCCTTCGTCCGTGGCCAGCGCGTCGAATGGCCCGTCGAACCAATCCTGCGCTTGCGTGAACTGACTCGCATACTCCTTGGCGACTTCCGCGCCGACTTCATAACAGCATCGGCGAATGCCTGGTCCCAGCACTGCAAGCATGTCTTTGGGCTGAGAGCCGTATACGAGATGCATTCGCCCGACGGCCTTTCCGGCGATGCGCTTCAATGTTCCCCGCCAGCCGGAATGGATTGCGGCAACTGCCCGGCGCTTGGCATCGACGAGAAAAATCGGGATGCAGTCCGCCGTCTGCACGCCCAGCAGAAGCTGGGGCACGTTTGTAATCAGTGCATCACCGCGCAGAGCTCCGCGCGGAGGCTGGTCCACAACGTGGAGGATGTCGGAATGGATTTGCCGCAGCGTGATGAGCCGCTTGCGCTGTGCGTCGAGGGCTGCAAGAAATGTTTCGCGATTGGCAAGAACGCGCTCGCGTGTGTCCCAATCGGTGAAGCCGAGGTTCAAGACCTTTTCCATCGCATTCCGGCCGTCGCGCCGGATGGCAAGTTCACTCGTACCTCCGGGTCGCGTGCTGAATCCGTGCACCAGCCAATCGAATTTCGTAAACACCGGCGCTTGGAGAATCTGCAAGCCCGCTGCGTGCCGCGTAATCCAGGATGGTCCCGACCCCATGGCTGGGGTCGCCGGCCGTTTTCTCCGCATCGTCTTTTCAACCGTCGTGGTCATGGATGATCGCTCATGCGTGCGTACGCGTGCTTCCTCACAAACAGTCCATCTCGATTATAGGTATAATCGCCCGGCGAAGCTGATTTTCGTGTGTTGTGTTGCCCGTGAACGCGGGCCCGCGGGCCGGCAAACCGGTCGGAAACACAGCAGACCCGCGTCGTTGGAGCGGCCGAGGGGAGCGTGATCGTCGGTCTCGGTATAGACATCGCTGAAGTCGATCGCATCGAGGCAGCCTTCGGGCGCCATGGCCGCGCCTTCGCCGAACGCATCTGTACGCCCGTCGAAATCGCTTACTGCGAGCGACACAGGAACAAATTCGAGCGATACGCGGGACGCTTCGCCGCCAAAGAAGCCGCCATGAAAGCGCTCGGCACGGGCTGGCGCCATGGCCTGCGCTGGCGCGACATTGAAGTGACGAACGCGCCCGGCGGCAAACCCACTCTGAAGCTCGCCGGCGCCGCTCGCGAATTCGCCGATCGCCTTGGCGTGAAAACGATTTCGCTCTCCATCACTCACAGCGGCAATCTCGCCCTGGCGCAAGTGATTTTCGAAGGTTAGTGCCGTTCCGGGCTCCTTCCTCGAAGAGCTTGCCCTCCGGGGTCTTTCTGAGAATCCCATCTAGCGGCTGGCACACCGTGGGAGCGTCGCTACCTGTAAAGCGCAAGTCGACCCACTGGTTCGCCGGCCAATGCCCTGCCACACGAACTTTCAGATAATTCCCGCTCAGCGCTTCGGTCCAATTCTCTCCGGCGCGGTGAAGCGTAAGAGCGTGGAGCCTCGCACCGATCTGCGAGGCGCGGAAGGCGGCATTTTTCTCGGCGCCGAGCATCCGCAATTCCTGAGCCCGCCGCTGGATCGCCGCAAAGGGCACTTGGTCGCTCATCGACGCAGCCGCAGTGCCCGGTCGCGCCGAGAACGCGAAGACGTGCAGATAGCTGAACGGCAGTGCGGTAATGAAATCGAGTGTGGCGCGGTGATCCTCTTCGGTTTCCCCCGGGAAGCCTGCGATGACGTCCGCGCCGATGGCCGCGTCCGGAAGCAGGTCGCGGAGCAACTCGATGCGCCGAGCGTAGTGCGCGGTGCGGTACCATCGATGCATCGCACGCAGAATGCGGTCGGAACCCGATTGCAACGGAATATGAAAATGACGCGCGATGCGGTCCGTCGCCACGACGAGTTCGATGAGATCCTGCGTCACGTCCATCGGCTCAATCGAGCTCAAGCGAAGCCGTTCGAGCGCCGTTTCATTCTGGATGCGCTCGATGAGGTTTTGCAGGTTGACGCGTGGCGCCAGGTCGCGGCCGTAACTTCCCAGGTTGATGCCGCTCAGGACAATTTCCTTGGTACCCGCCCCCGCAAGTCTCCGGACTTCTTGGAGCACGCTGTCCGGAGAAAGGCTGCGGCTCTTGCCGCGCACGAATGGGATCACGCAATAGGCGCAGCGGTGGCTGCAGCCATCTTGAATTTTGAGCGTCGGCCGCGTCTTCTCGCCTTCGCTGCCTTTGGCCGGTGCGATTTCGAGCGAGAGCTGCTCGAAAATGCCTCCCGTCAGAATCTTGGCCGGTCCGAGTGCAACCGCGAGTGGTCCGGTGCCCACTGCTGCAAGCGGCACAAAATCCGGCGAGCCGGATGGCGCGGGCGGAGCTTCCCGAGTCAATTCGCCCGCCAGTCGCGGGATTTCCGCCTGATGAGCGTTGCCCACCACAAAGGCCACGCCTTCGAGTTCGCTAAGCTCCTCCGGCGCGCGCTGCGCGTAGCAGCCGGTGACGATGATACGCGCGCCGGGATTGGCGCGATGAATGTGGCGAACGGCGTCGCGGGCTTGCCGGTCGGCCGCCGCCGTCACCGTGCAGGTGTTCAATACCACCACATCGGCGCGCCCATGGGATTCTTCGAGCGCGTAGCCGCGCGCCAGCAGTTGTTGCTTGATTGTGGCCGCGTCCGCTTGGGTCGCACGGCAGCCGAAATTCTCGATGGAAAACGTGGCCATAAACTTCCGATCGCAACTGGAAGTTAGGAATTATAGCAGCGGAATCGTCCGGCCCAAGAATCGCCGGCGCGCGGAGCTCTCAAACGCAAACAGAGGAGTTGGCTACTCTGGGTAAGTCCGGCGCGCATCACCCTAGGCGCCAAAAGAGAAAATGCAGCGCTGCGCTACTCGACCGTGACGGACTTGGCCAGGTTGCGCGGCTGATCCACGTCGCAGCCGAGCAGCACGCCGATGTGATACGCCAGCAATTGCAAGGGCGCGATGGCGAGCATGGGCAGCAGCAGATCCAGTGTCGGCGGGAGTTCGACCAGCGCGTCACAGCGCGACGGCGCCTCCCGGTCGCCTTCATTCACCACGCCCACAACGATGCCCTGGCGCGCCTTCACTTCCTCCATGTTGCTCAACGTCTTCTGGTAGCGCATCTCGGAAGCTTCGTTGTCCGGTTCGTGAGTGGCCACGAAGACCACGGGGAGTTGGTCGTCGATCAGCGCGTTCGGTCCATGTTTCATTTCGCCGGCAGGATAGCCTTCGGCGTGGATGTAAGAGATCTCTTTGAGCTTTAGGGCGCCCTCGAGCGCGACCGGGAAGTGTAAACCGCGGCCGAGAAAGAGGAAGTCACGCGCGCGATAGAGGCGGTGCGCCAGGATTTCGATCTCTGCGCCTTTCTCGAGAACCTGCTCGAGCCGCGTGGGGATGCGCGCCAACTCGTCGAGCAAGCGGCGGCCGGCGGCCGGAAGCAGACGATTGCGGCGCTGTCCCATCTCGATGGCCAGTAGGAGCAGGGCCGTCAGTTGCGCGGAGAAAGTCTTTGTGGCGGCGACCCCGACCTCAGGTCCGGCGCGGGTTAGCAGGGCGGCGTCGGACTCCCGCGCGAGTGTGCTGCCCGGCACATTTGAAATCGCCAGGGTCATCGCGCCTTTTTCCTGCGCTTCGCGGCCCGCGGCCAGCGTGTCCGCGGTCTCGCCCGATTGGCTGATCAGCACGCCCAGGGTGCGGCGGTTGACCAGTGGATCCCGGTAGCGATACTCGGAGGCGTAGTCCACTTCCACCGGGATGCCGGCAAGCGTCTCGATCATCCACTTCCCGACGAGTCCGGCGTGCTGCGAAGTGCCGCAGGCGATCAGGTGAATGCGTTCGAGCTGCGGGAAGATCTCCGGCAGCGCGCCCAGCTCGCTCAGGCAGACGCGTCCTGCCTCCCACTGCACGCGCCCTTCGAGCGTGTCTCGAATCGCGCACGGCTGTTCGTAAATCTCCTTCTGCATGTAATGACGATAGCCGCCTTTGTTGGCGCGGTGCGCGTCCCATTGCACCTGCTCGGTCTTTCGCGAGCGTGTGACGCCCCCGAAATCAGTGAGCTGGACGCCGCTCCGGTGCAGCACGGCGATTTCTCCGTCTTCCAGATAAAGAATTTCGCGCGTGTAAGGCAGAACGGGCACCACGTCGGACGCCAGGAACGATTCGTTCTCGCCCCGCCCGATTACCACCGGCGCTCCCATCCGCGCGGCAACGATCTTTTCCGGATCGTCCAGCGCAATCACCGCCAGGGCAAAAGATCCGCGCAATTCGCTGACGGCTTTGCGCACCGCCGCCACCAGGTCTCGTTCGAGGTGGCTTTCGACCAGGTGGGCCACCACTTCGCTATCGGTATCGCTCGAGAAGGTATGGCCTGCGGCAATGAGCCGAGCCTTCAACGTAGAATAATTTTCGATGATCCCGTTGTGAACCACGGCCAGCCGGCCGCGGCAGTCTTTATGAGGGTGCGCGTTGCGCTCGCTCGGCTGCCCGTGAGTGGCCCAGCGCGTATGTCCCAGTCCGTACGTGCCGTCGACGGGCGTCGCATCCAGGGCATCTGCCAGGTTGACGAGCTTGCCCGGCATGCGACGTACGATCAGTCCATCGCCATCACCCGCCACCGCCACACCGGCCGAGTCGTAGCCTCGATATTCGAGCCGCTTCAGGCCATCTAGCAGGAGTGGCACCAGGGGCCGTGGGCCAACATATCCGACGATTCCACACATTTTTGCGCAACCCTCCCGCGCGATGTGAAGCAATTTGCACTCCAGGGGTGACATCTTGGCTGCACTCCGAGGTAACCCACTGATACAAAAGCGCAAGTGCAGATACAATCGACCTGAACGCTCGCGCCCAAGGGCCAATTCAAGTGAAAAAGCTTTCGCATTTCGAGCCGGTGGCTTCTCAAGATCCAATTACGACCACGATTCCAATACGGATGGAGGCGGGTTGCCCGCGTGGTCGTTGCCCGCGTTGTCAATGATCGGCCCCACGCTATACGAAGAAACCCCGGCCGCACAGAAGGCGTCATCGCCCGTTGCCGAGGGACGCCACGGCGGGGTCGAGATTGTCGAGCAACTGAGCGAAGAGTGGCGTGCTCTGTGCGAAGACAGTCCTGACGACGAACCGTTCTATCGGCCCGAATGGCTGGAGGCCTACGTCCGCGCTTTCGTCCCACCGGGTAAATTCCTTTTGATCACAGCCCGCACCTCGGGGAAACTGACTGCCGTGCTGCCCCTTGTCGAGGAGCGCGCATGGTTTTCCGGACTCCCTGTTCAAAAAATTCGCGGCGCCACAGTCCTCAGTAACTGGCGATTCGACCTTGTTCGCCGGTCGGGCCCCGAGGGAGATGAGGCCGCGGCCGCCGTATGGAAATTTTTGAGGGACTATCGTGGCTGGGACGTGCTCGAGCTCCCCGACGTGGCCGAAGGGGGTGCCGTACAAAGAATGGCGCGTCTGGCCCGGGCGGATGGCTTCGCGGTCGATAGCCTCGAATGCATGCAATCGCCCTACGTGCCCCTCGATCGCTGGGACGGAACGAACGACTTCTGGTTACGGCAGGCGGATCCGAGTCTGCGGCGCAACCTGCCGCGTCGCAGAAAGAAGCTGGCGGCACAGGGCCCGCTCGAGCTGAAGCGCTACGAAACGGCTGACCCCGCATTGCTCCAGTGCTTCTACGACCTGGAATCATCCGGCTGGAAGGGTCGCCGGAAGACTGCGATCCAGTGCGTTCGAAGGGTTCGGGCGTTCTACGACGACCTCGCTCGTGTCGCGCAGCGTTTCGGTTATTTGGCGCTCCATTTTCTGGAGCACAAGGGGACGCCCATCGCGGGAACCTTCGGACTGACGTACCGCGGCAGGCACTTTTCGCTGAAGGGCGGCACCAACGCAAGCTACAACGCGTTCGGACCAGGCCACCTGCTTCACGACCTTGTCTTACGTGATTGCGCCGAACGGGGCTTGGTCGAATTCGATTTCCTTGGCCACCGGGAGGATTGGAAACGGAGGTGGACAACCCAGTTCCGGCGTCATTCCTATTGGTTTGTTTTTCAAAAGGGAGTCTTCGGAAAGCTGGCTCGCTTCGCCAAGTTTCAAGTCAACCCGCTCGCAAAGCGAATACTGCGCAGGCGCACGCCGAACCTGGATTGATCTGGCGCCGATAGACCCAAGGCGCCCACAAAAGATCCAGTCGAAAAGTTCGTGCTACTCGCTTCGGGAAGAGCGCGATCCTGCGAACAGCTTCCGTGAGCCAATCCGCAACAAGTGCAGACCCGCCCCGAGCGCGGGCAGTGGGTCTCGCCAGTCCCACCAAGCGTGCGAACGCGCTTTCGGCAGTGACGTAAGCCATGGCCACAAGCCGTTCTGGCCTTCCCTCCGAGTGCGGAAATACCAGCCGATATCGTGGTTGAAACTGAGGGCGTAAACCCCGTTTTGCTGGCGTGTCGGCAGCGACTCCCACCCTTCCTCGCCGGTCAAGTCCAGATAGGCTCGATGCGCCAGGTTGATGCCCGCGTCTGCAAACAAGGAAGTGGACCACGGCAGTCGCGGATTCACTTCGATGAAGTAGTAGCGCCCGTCCGCGGGCTGGTACCTGAATTCGACGTTGGCCAGGCCCCGGTAATCGAGCAGGCGCAGGAGCCGGAGCGTCTCCGCGATTACAAATTCGTTTTCCTCGCTGCGGCCGTAGCTCATCATGCCGAAACGCGGAGGATATTGCCGGAGTCTCCGCACGCAGCAAACGCCGCCGACCTCGCCCGATTCCCGAATCAGCACGTTGCATTCGTAGATGTTGTCGTCGGAGCCCTCGATGATTTGTTGCCAGAATGTTTTTCCACGCAGCTCGGGATGTCGGCGGTAGAGTTCCAGCAAATCCGCCGCTGAATGAAAAATGGTTAGATCGACGTGCGGCAGCGCGTCTCGGTCGAAATGCCGGACCACTTTCACGAGACAGGGAAAAGAAAAATCGCGCGCCTGCGCGGCAAGATCGTCTCCCGGCTGCGGGTAATAGAGTCGCGGCACGCGCACGCCGCCCTGTTCGCAGAACTGGCTGATCCGAGCCTTGTTCGTCATTCGCTCGATTGTTTCTGAAGGCACCCAATGGAAGTGATAGCGCGCCGCCAGACGCTCCTGATGCTTCGCCAGGAACAGCGCAAACCAATCCGAAGTGGCGAAAAGGACCGGCTTGTCGTCGCATCGCGCGCTCCATTCGAGCAGCATCTCGCAGGTTCGCTCTTCGTCCCGCGCGGCGGGATAAGAAGCATACCCATGGCAATAGCGCGAGGAGCGGCCGAAGTCATCGACTCCGTCGGTGAACGCGACGACGCGAACGCCTGCCCGGCCGAGGCTCCGCGTGATTCCGTAGCCGCTCATTTCCAGCCCGGAGACGACCGCAACTGGTTTCCGGTTGTCGCTCATTGCAAGGTATTGCCGGCGATCCCTTTCACCCCTGGAATTAATTTGAACTTGATCGCTCGGAGGGCTCGACCTGCCGGGGTGGCGCGAAAGACGTACCAATGCGCGATTTGACGGGATGCCTTGGTCCATTCCCCTTTCCACTCCGCCCAACCGCCAAGGAAATCAAACTCGGAAATGCCTCGGGCCACGCAATCGCGAATCACTTCCTGGATCATCACCTGGCCCGGAGCGGACCGGCTATGCTTCTCCTGATAGGTGAGCTTCGGCACGAAATAACGGCCCTTCCAGGTGAGCCCGAAATGGCCTGCCAGAATCTCGCCCTTCCATTCAAGCAAGTAGAGCGAGAAATAGCCGACGCGCTCGCCGCTCTCGGCCACCTCGTTGTAAAAGCCGCGCGTCGCTTCATGGCAAGCAATGGCGGTTCCCTTTCTTCCTTTCCAACCCTCCTTTTCCAGGTCGTAGAAATGCTGGAGCGCAACCGCATTGGCAGTGTCGTAGCGCTTCAGTTCGAGCGGCCCTTCCGCCTGCAACTTGCGGAGACGGCGGCGCAAATTGCCGCGGAACTTCCCATCGGTTCGCTTGAGCCACCACTCCTCGCTGCCATCGCCGCTGGAAAGATCGATATAGGGCGAACGCAGCGATTTGCGACTGCCGGTGGGGAAGCCGTCTCGGCGAGCAGCCTCGATTAGCCCCTGAATGGCGGCATCCGGAGGCACATGCAACAGCTCGATGACGTCCCAGCCGCCCGATCCGCTCAAGTAATTCCAGATGGCCTCGACCGCTGCGTCTCCGCCAGGGCCGTGGCCGCGGGCGATGTCGAAGCGGCACGAATGGATATTCGCAGCTCCTCGAAGTTTCTTCACCGGCATTCCGCAGAATAGCGCCCGTTCTTCGATCAGAGGCAGCACCGCCTTCAACTTCCCTCCCAGGCGCGCAGTGATCAGCAAAAGCTTCCCGTGGGGCTCAAAGGCTCGAACGTAGGCGGCGATCCATTCCGGCCGAAAGAAGGGCTGATCGCTCGCTCCTTCCTCGCACAATGCGCTCCACTGGTCGCTCAGGCGGGAGATGACGTCGAGCCCGCCCCGCTCGGCTTTCACCACCACCGTCTTCTCGCCGACTTTGGTGGCGATCTCGCTGGGAGTCGTTGCTTTCCTGCTTCTCCCCTCCTTCCCTAGCCGCTTCGCGAGCTCTTGCCGGCGGCTCCGAGCGCCGGCGACGAATCGTTTCAGCGCTGGATTCAGCTTGAATTTCGCCGCCTCAAGCAGGCGCCCGTAGGGCGAGCGATCGAAGATGAAGCAGTAGGCATGCGTCCGGAATTCATCGGTCCATTTTCGTTTCCATTCGTCTCCGTGGGCCATGAAATCGAATTCGGAAAATCCGCGCCGGGCGCACTCGCGCAAGACTTCGTGCACGAGAAGATGCCCCGGGGCAAGCTGGCCGCACTTTTCATCGTAAGCGCACTTGACCATGAAATACCGGCCGCCATGCGCGATCCCAAAATGCCCGGCCACGTCCTTGCCATCCACCTTCAGAAAGTACAAAGACAGGTAGCCGTGCTTTGCGGCCACTCGGGCGAGCTCGTCAAAGAAATCTCGCGTCGTCGAACCGCTGGCGATCGCCGTACCTTGCTGGCCCTTCCAGCCCGATCGCTCGAGATCGTAGAATCGCTCGAGCAGAACTGCATCCGCGTTCTCGAATCTTTCGATTTGTAGAGTGCTCGAAGAAGCCGCCTTGCGAAGAATGCGGCGCAAGCTGCGCTGGAGGTTGATGCTGCGCGGCATGAACTGCGAATCGTCGGCCCCCGTCTGCTGCGAGAGTTGAATCAGGGGAGTGAACATGTGCTCGCTGCGCCCGGTGGGATATCCGTCGAGTCGGGCTGCTTCCAGCAACTGCTCCGCCGCCCCACCGCGAGGCACGTCGGGTAGTTCGATCAAATCCCAACCGCCCAAGTTTCGCAGGCTCTTCCAGACGGCCTCGACGGCGAGGTCTCCTTCCGGGCCCGGAGCGCGCACCAAATCGAATCGCCAGGAGTAGAGTTCGGAGGCGCCTCGAAGCTTGCGAACGGGGAGGCAGGAAAGAAATAGGCTGCGTTCCTCGATCAGAGGGAGAACAGCCTTCAATCTCCCCTCGATGCGCGCTGTGACGATGACGGATTTCTTACCCGGCACCCGCGTGCGAAGGTAAACGCTAACCCATTCTGGACGGTAGAAAGGCTCGTCCTGGTTCCCTTCCTGGCAGAGTTCGCGCCATTCGTCCGCGAGCCGGTCCACAACCTCCGCGCCGCCTCGCTCGATCTCGACGAGCGGTGCCGCCGCGACTCGATCCTGGGTTTCGGTCGCCACGCGTGCGCTCCTACTCCTCCTCCCCATCCTTCGGGCTTCCGGACGGGCTCCCGACCGGCACAGGCCGTGTCCGCCACCGGGTTTCCCGCAGGAACTGCCATGCCGATACCGGGAGTCGTTCGCGCAACCAGGTCTTGCTCTGATTCGTTGAGCGCAAGACTCGGAGATACAGGGCGCCACGGCTCCGCGGTCGAGCCAGGCAAAGCTTCAGATAGCCGCGCCGCTCGGCGCCCCAGCGATACTTGTAGGGGTCCGAACCGCCCAGAAAATCGTAATACTTCACACCCTGGCGGATCAGTTCGCGCAGGATCTGAACTTTCAGAACAAAGCCGACGCTTTCGCCGGCGTATTCAGAATCGAATCCGCTTTGCAGGAAAAAGTAGGTGCCGTTGTAACGAAACCCGAACTCTGCCGCGACAGTCCGCTCGTCCACATCGAGCAACCAGAAGTCCAGCCACCCGCGCTTCAGAAATTCACTCGCCATCGCCGCATAGAATTTTCGCCGCTCCGGCAGCAGAAAATTTCCCGGCTCGTCCCGGAGTTGCCAGCGGCTCCCGTGCATTTGGTAGAGCGTCGCGAGCGCGCCGGGCAATTCCTCGATGCTTTCGCACCGGTGCAGCCGGACGCGGTGGCGGCTCTCCAAGCGGCGAAGTTTGGAGCGCGCGGAGCCCCGCATATTCGACGAAAGCCTGCTGAAATATTCCTCCGGAGTGGCTGGCAACGGCACGATGGCATGCTCGGTTTCGCGCCGCCAGCACGCCCAGCGACGCGTCGCGGCCTCGCGTTCGAGCGCGCTCGCCACGCCTGATTCCGCGGGAATCGAGCTCAGCTCCAGAACATCCCACTCGCTGGCATGGTCGGAAAGCCAGTCCAGCGCAGCTTGTAGAAAATCGCTCTCCAGTCCCCGCCGGACGATGAAATCCAGATTGTCCGAGTCCGTGCTGCCGTCGCCCACCAAGCGGAGCAGGCCGAGAGGGGTAAAGGTTGCTTCGCCGACGGGGGTCCGGTAGAAGGGCGCAATCCCCGCCAGGGTGCCCGAATCCCAACCAGTAAGAAAGAACGGCTGGCCAAGGCCGCCGTAGGCATCCCACCAGGATTTCAGCCATTCCCAGGTCAGGAAGATCGTGTCAGACGCGCTTTCGGCAAGCAGCTCTTCCCACGCCGAACGCACGGGTTGCATTTCTTCCCAGCCGTTCATCGCTCGAAGCTGCAATTTGCCTCCCGGGATCGGCGATGGCTCCGGTAGTGTCGCGTGCAGGGAACCTTACTTCCGTATTATCTGACAGGGGGAAGCGCTTCCTCGGGGGTTTTTCGAGGCGCGTTACGTAAGATTTCAGCAGGGAAGCTCGCGGCTCCGAATCAGGCTTCCGCCGCCATCCCGAGGCCCCAAATCTCTAAACCCGGCAGAAGGCTGGCGGAAAAGCAAAGCCCTGGTGCCAAGGTTCGGTCTTGGTACCCACCGGGCCGCCTTACGACCTCCCTTTACCCATTGCCTAAACTCGGAATTGGCTTCCTTGCGCGTGGGCGGCGAATCGGTTAGCGTGGATTCAACGTGCCCAGGAACGGTACAGCGCGGCTGAAGATTTGTCTGCTCTCAAGCCACCCCTTAGTGCTGAAGGATTTCGAGCGCGCGCTCCCAAACAGCCATTTTAATTTGGAGTCGCGGCTAGTCGAAGTCGCACTCTCGCCCGAACTTCGCACGATTCCCATCGGGCGAGCACAGGCGTACGTGGTTGACGCGAACCTGCCGCGCCCCTCGCTCGAAGCGCTCGTAGGCGGCATCCTGGAACGGTTCCCCAATGCACGGGTGGTCGTCGTGGGAGGTGAATTCGCGGAAGATTCCAGCTTCTCTCTGCTCCGCATGGGGGTAAAGGGACTCCTCACCTATACTGAATCGCACGACCAACTGAAGCGTGCTTTGCCAATGGTCGCGGCCGGAGGCTTTTGGGTGCCCCGCCGCGTTCTTTCGGGTTTCTTGGACACGATGCTTCACGATTCTCAGGGGCATCGGCTCAAAATGCGCGGCACGAGCGACCTTAGTCGCAGAGAACAGGAAGCCCTCAACTCCTTGCTCGAGAATCTCTCCAACAAGGAGATCGCGGCCAAGCTGAATATCTCTGAGCGAACCGTGAAATTTCACGTTTCGAATCTGCTACAAAAATTCGGCGTGCGCCGCCGCGCCGATTTGATCCTGCTTTGCTACCAGCGCCATCCCGTAGGGCCTGCCGCCGTTCGAACGTATTGAAAGCGCACCCGCCTCCTGTGCCAATCCTACATGACACTTCCTTGGCGCCGATGCGGAGCTAGCGTCCCGATTTGAACCAATCTGTTGGCGGCTGTCGCGTTCGAGTGGCATAAGCATTCCACGTTTGTACAGGACTTTGCATCCCGCCGCGGTCGCCTCCCACGGGTCCTTGCTAAGTGCCGACATCTAAGGTCGTTAGGAATGCCTGCATTGGCTAGGCAATTGCCCTCTCCTTTGTGTCTGTTCGCACGTTCATGCGGTTTCAGGAGTTGTTCATGAAAAAGGCTGTCCCTATTCTGCTTGGCACACTGGTGATTGCCACTACGGCTGTGGCCGCCATTCACGGCACGGTTGCCGGCGCAAACCATGCTGCCCCCAACGGCATCACCTGGGGTAGTATTTGGGTCACCGCGGGGCGTTTGCCTGAGGCCCAAGGCCTAATGTTGCTGGGCTCTGGCTTGATTGTTGGAGCTATGTTGCTGCGCAGGAGGCTTTTCGAAGACGCGAAATAGCGGTCTTCACACAGCACCGCGGAATCCAGTTCGACCTTCGTTTAGTCGCTGTTAAGGGTTTGCTTGATGAGGGCTCTGTTCCAGAACGATGTATCTAATGCTGAGGCTGAGGCTGCCTGAGCAGCTTACGTCTGCACAGGCCGTGAGGTGAGCGGCCGATGTGGTTGTTAGCGTTTGCCATCCTATACGCCATATTCGTCGTGCTGACGGCCGGCGTCGAGCGCTGATCTTTTCCCGTCAGCCCGGGTGTTTTTCCTTGCTCGCCCTACCGAGGAGACTCGCGAACGCCCGCTTGGCACCTCCTGGCCGGCCACAGTTACGCCGCCCTTGTTTAATACTGCGCAACCCTCTTCGCACCTTCTAGTTTTTGCGGACGCTTCCTCTTGTATTCTTTTGGAAACACAGGAGAACTCATCAGGACTCCGATTCTATCGGCACGCGAGATGCGGCACAAAGCTATGGGTTCTCGGTTGAGGTCCAACGGCGATCACTGGGGCGATAACGGCACGACGTTGGCTTATCACGAGGTTTTTCCAGACGCCGGAAGCGATCTTTACGCCGTGAGCGTTGCCAGTCTCGGCGAGCACCTGCGCCTGGTCAAGGAACTATCCGCGGGTCCCAAACCGAAAATCGCGCCGCCGCAGATCACCTTTGACGACGGCCATGTTTCAAACCATCGCTACGCGCTTCCCGTGCTCGAAGAATGTCGGTATCGCGCCACCTTCTTCATAACCGCCGGCTGGACCGAAATTCGCGACCAGTACATGAACTGGTCACAATTGCGCGACGTCGTTTCCGAGGGCCATGAAATCGGCTCCCACGGCTGGTCGCACATTCCGCTTACGCATTGCACGCTGGTCGATGCTGAGGAAGAACTGCGCCGCTCGAAGGAAACTCTGGAAGACAAGCTAGGAGTAGCCGTGGAGGCCCTATCGATCCCACATGGGCGCTGGCACAGACGGCTCTTGGACCTGTGCAGCCGCGCCGGTTTTCGCCGTGTCTACACGTCGAACCCTTGGATGCGCCCCGAAAGGCGCGCAGGGTTGGAGCTTTACGGCCGCCTGACCTTGTGGCGCACCACAGACGTCCGTCGCCTGGAACATTTGCTCACGCTGGGCGCCACAGCACGCTCGTTGCGGAGCGTCCAGTACCAGGCCAAGGAGGCTCTTCAGCGCGCGCTGGGCGATCGGATGTACCACCGCCTTTGGAGATTCCTTGTGCGTCGCGATCGCCGGGAAGCCGCAGACATCATCGTATGAACCAACGCGGGTGCGTCGCGACGGGGTCGAGAATCTGAATGCGAATCCTGCAGCTCATCAGCAGCGCCGGAAATTACGGCGCCGAAAACATGATGGTCAACCTGGCGCGGGGCCTCAACCGGCTGGGCTGCCAGGTGGCCGTCGGCGTCTTTCACAACGATCATGCGCCCAACACAGAAGTGGCCGAACAGGCGGCGGCTTTGGGATTGCCTGTCGAGCTGATTCCGTGCCGGGGGCGCGCGGATCGAGGCGCGGTGCGAGCCATCCGCGACTGCGTCCAGAGGCAGGGAAGTGATTTAGTGCACACGCACGGCTACAAAGCCGACCTCTATGGCTACGCGGCGAGCCAGAGCGCCGGCCCGGCGCTGCTGGCCACCTGCCATAACTGGCCCGCCACGAATCTCCCGCTATGGGTCTATTCAGCCCTCGACCGCCTCGTGCTGAAGCGTTTCGCTCGAGTCGTGGCCGTCTCGGAAGATGTGAAAAAGGCCCTGCGACGTTTTGGCGTTGCGGCCGGCAAGATCTCCGTCATCGGCAACGGAATCGATCTCGATGGGTTTGAAACCGCGCGCCCGCTGCAATCCGGGAACGGAAGGGACGGCTTGAGGGTCGGCATGGTCGGCCGTCTGGTGTGGGCGAAGGGCCCCGAACATTTGTTGCGCGCGGCCAGAGAGATTTTGAAGCAGTTGCCCGCAACGTCATTCGTTTTCGCCGGTGACGGTCCGGCGCGAAAAGATCTGGAAAAGCTTGCGCGCGATTGGGGAATCGACGCAAGCGTGAGCTTCCTGGGACGGCGGAGCGACATGCCTTCCGTGTACGCGTCGCTCGACATCGTAGCGCTCCCTTCGCTCGATGAAGGGATGCCCATGACGCTTCTGGAAGCAATGGCGGCGAGAAAATCCGTGGTGGCGACTCGCGTCGGCGCCGTTCCCCAAGTGGTTCTCTCCGAACAAACGGGCCTGCTGATCGAGCCGGGAGATACCGCCCAGTTGCAAGGCGCCATTCTGCGGCTTTTGCAGGATCCAGCCCTGCGGGCAAAACTGGAAGAAAACGGCCACGCCCTGGTTCGCGAGCGATTCTCGGCCGAGGCAATGGCTCGAAACTACCTGAGCCTGTACGAAAATTTGCTCCAGCGGCGAGCCGCATAGATGCGTGCCAAAGAAGGAAGCGATCGGAAATGACTCCCGTCGAGAACGCCTGCCAAGAAGAAAGGCCGCCCGAAGAGAGCGCCGCATCGGCAAACGCTGGCGTTGCCGTTCGAACCCGCCCCATCCGAGTGTTCATGATGGACCTGTGGTGTTCCGTGCCGTACTACGACGGATACTTGTGCAAGGGTCTGACCGAAGCGAATGTGAACGTCAGCCTCGGCGCCATCTCCTATTACCTGGATCGCGAAGTTTTCACGCGGCAAGGCGTTCCAAACGCCGTCGGGCTCCTGGATATCGTTTCGCACCTCGAGATTCAAAATGCCGCGTTGCGCCGTTTGCTGAAGTCTCTCGAGTTCTCGCTCAACCTCCCGGCTCTTGCAGTTCGATTCTTGTTTTCGCGGCCGGACGTCCTGCACGTCCAATTCGCTCCTCTCCTCGAAAAAGGACTTCCCTTCGAACTGTGGTTTCTGGGCTATGCGAGGAAACTCGGCATCAAGCTGGTGTACACGGTGCACAACGTCTTGCCCCACGATGCAAGGGAAAGCCTTCGAGCGATGTATCTTCGAGTCTATCGGCTGGCCGACGCTTTGATTTGCCACAACGAAGCAACGCGCGCAAAGCTGATCGAAGATTTCGGCGTGAATCCAGCGCGCGTGTGGGTAATCCCGCACGGCCCCATTTTCCACGATCGGCCGCGGCTCACGGTTCGGGAAGCGCGCGCGCAGCTCGGCTATGGGCCGCAGGAATGCATCGTCCTGTGGCTGGGCATTGTAAAACCCTATAAAGGCATCGACTTCCTGCTCAAAGCCTGGCAAAGGACCTGCGAGCTCGGAGCGAAAGCGCGGCTGATCGTCGCGGGCACCGGTGAGGAAGCGATCCTGCGGGATGTGCAGGAGCAAGTCCGCGCGCTCGGCGTGGGCGAATCGGTGCGCCTCGATCTCCGGTTTCTTCGTGTGGAGGAGGTCTCGCTGTACTACCAGGCCGCCGACATCGTTGTCTACCCGTACAAGGAAATCACCACCAGCGGAGCATTGATGACCGGCGTGAACTACGAAAAAGCGATTGTAGCCACCGACCTGCCGTCGTTTCGAGAGGTCTTGAAGGACGGCGAGAATGCTTGCCTGGTGGAGTATGGCGACGTCGAGGCCTTGGCCGGCACGCTCGCGCGCCTGATCGAAAAGCCGGAAGAACGAAGCCGGCTGGCGGCGGGAATCGCCACCGCAATTCCCGCTCGCGATCCTTGGGCGCCGATTGCGCTGTCGACACGGGACTGCTACCGCGCGGTGATTTCACGGCGTTAGTTCGAAGGATTTTCTACGATGGGTCCGACGCTGAAAGAGCATGAAACGAAACTGGAGAAGAGTGGCAGCGATCCAGCTTTGCCTGTCGCGCCGCCTCCCCCGCTCGAGAGCGGGCGAAGCGCGCAGGCTGAACGTGTGGGCGTTCGAGAAAGGCTGCTGCTGGCCTTATCGAGGAAGCCCGGCGAGCTCGAGGGGACGGAATCATCGCGCGAGGACGACACAGCCAAAAATCCGCTGGCATTGCTCTCGCGGGTGTTTCCTGGATTTCTGAGCGAGATTCGCGGCAAAGACATCGTGGATTTTGGCAGCGGCAAGGGATACCAATCGGCCGCTCTGGCCGAGAGCGGCGCTCGCTGCGTTTTGGGCGTGGAGATCAATCCCAAGCATCTGGCTGACGCACGGGCGCATGTGGACCGGCTCGGGCTCGTGCAGCAGGTGAGTTTCGTCGAGAAATTGGACGACCGCGTCAAGCGAAAATTCGATCTCGCGATCTCGCAGAACGCCATGGAACATTACGGCGACCCTGCGGGAGTTCTGAGAGAGATGGCATCCGCACTCAAAGCAAATGGAAAAGTCCTCATCACGTTCGGGCCTCCCTGGTTTGCACCACACGGAAGCCACATGACGTATTTCGCCCGCGTGCCCTGGGTGAACCTGCTATTCGATGAGAGAACGGTGATGCGGGTGCGGGCGCGCTTCCGCAACGACGGCGCCACGCGGTACGAAGACGTGGAATCAGGGCTGAACAAGATGACGATCCGAAAATTCATGCGGATCGTCGCCGAGAGCGGCCTCCAAGTGGAGTTTCTGAAGTTCGATTGTGTGAAAGGGCTCGATTGGCTCGGCCAGATTCCGCTGGTGAAGGAACTATTCATCAACCACGTGAGCTGCGCGCTATCGAAGCGAGTCAAGGGATGAAACTGTCGCACTATGAATGCTGGTGGTCCATCCGAATGGGTTGGGTGAAATTTTTCTGCCTGATTGCGCTCGCGCCCCTGCTGGGCTCGCTTTCGGCACAAGTTCAGACCCAGCCGCCACGCGTTTTCTTTACCGACCTCACGAGCGGACCCAATCGAGGCGGGGAGAAGAACCGCGGAACCATCTTGACGCTTTACGGGGCACGCTTTGGCGCGAGCCGAGGTTCTTCGACGGTAAAGGTCGGCAATGGAAACGCGGCTTCCTATCTGGCCTGGACGGACACGAAGATTTCCGTGGCCATTGGAGCGGCGGCAACGACGGGCAACGTTACGGTCCATGCGGCCAACGGCACGAGCAACGGCGTGCCGTTCACCGTGCGGCCCGGCAAGATTTATTGCGTCGCGACGCGGGGCAGGGACGGCAATCCCGGCACGTTTGCAGGCGGCTGCTGGGCCAGCCTGCCCAAGGCGCGGGATGCCATGCAGCCGGGCGACATCACGTATCTCGAAAACGGCGTCGTGGATGACGCGAGCGACGGCGCTCGGGACACCGTTGCTCTGACGATTTACAAGAGCGGGAAGCCGGGAAAGCCGCTGGCGTTCGTTGCGTATCCGGGAGCCACGGTGACACTGGGCGACGCGAACAAGCTCGAAGCAATTCGGATTCTGCCCGGCGGCAGAAACAGCCTCCAGCCCACCAGCTACTGGGTTTTCGCGGGACTGACGCTGCGGGGACCCTCCGCAGCCATGACGGTCGATACCTCGACCGGTCCCTCGACAGACTACCGCATCGTGGGAAACGATTTCAGTTGCCCGAAAGGCGACGGCCAGACGGGCTGCTACGCGGATAACCTGATCTCGAACGTCGCCTTCTATGGGAACAACATCCACGACGTCTCGACCGCGCTGCCCAACGGCTCCTCGAAGCAATATCACAGCGTTTATTTTTCGACCGACGCCAATCACATCGACTTCGGATGGAACCAGATTCACAACGACAGGAGCTGCCGCGCGATTCAGTTTCATAGCTCGCCGGTGAGCCATTCCTCCGGATATCAACAATACGATCTCCACGTCCACGACAACGTGATTCACGACAATCCCTGCGACGGAATCAACTTCGCCACCGTCGATCCTTCGAAAGGCGTGGTCGAGGCCTACAACAACGTGATCTACAACACGGGAACCGGGCCCGATCCTCCCGACGGCGTCGCGAATTACGGGGGAATTTACCTTGCGAACATACGGAATACCGGGGCGTCCTGTACCGCGGCCTGCGGCGTCAACATCTACAACAATACGTTTTACAACAACGGCGCAAACCACGAGAGCCTGTGGGGGGCCATCATCGCAAACCCGGGGCCGGTGATGCCGGTGGTGAGAAACAACATTTTCTACGAGACTTCGAAAACAAAATATTTCGATGTCAAGACCTCGCTCGTCTGCGAGGCCAATCTTTTCTTCGGAGCCGGCGGAGCGCCGCGCGGCTGTACAAACTCCATCACGAGCGATCCGAAGTTCGCGAGCAACTCGGGTGATTTCCATCTCCAAAGCGGCAGCCCCGCCATCGATGCCGGCGCGAACACCGGCATCGCGAGCGACCGAGACGGGGTCAGCCGGCCGCAGGGCGCAGGCTTTGACTTTGGAGCCTACGAGTTCGTAAACCCAAGCGCCAAGAAGCCTGCGGCGCCGCCCAACCTCAAGGCCTCCGCGAAATAGCGGCCGGCGATACGCATCCGGTGCCCTGTGGGTTCGACCTGCGCCGATTTTTCGCCTTTCCTTCACGTTTCGCCTTTTCTTCAGAAAAGTGCAGTTTTGTTGCGATTAGAAATTTGGATCACCTGTTTTTTCAATGAGTTGCGGCTTTGCGTCTCTCGTTCGTGTTTCGATTAGAAAGCGCCCTAAGAGGCTTGTTTTCAGTGCTCCTATTTCGTGTACGCGCTCCAGCACGCGGTCCAGGATCCGCTCCAGTAGCCAGCGGAGGTTGCGCGTGCGCAGGGCGAAGAGCCCTGTGGCGTGGGGATGGCGGTACATGGAGGCGCGGTCACGGAGGTTGTAGGTGATAGCGATTTGCGATGGCCTGCCCCAGCGGAGGAAGTCGGACTCGATGGCCTCGCGTTCGGGATGGTTGCACACGCTGCACAGGCGCTGGTGGCGGCGAAGGCTTCGAACGTGCGGGCGTGGAGGCCCGCCAGGGATCGGGGAGGCAAACACCGGGCAGGCCTCTTCCGTCGAGACTGACCGTTCGTCGTTGGTTGCCGTCATTTCGAGCCTCCCTTCGAGTTTTCTTCCTCCCGAGCAAGCCCCGCCACCGATCGGCGAGGCAAGCCCGCCAAGAGATCCGGCGGGCAGGCTGAGGGCTCCCTGCCCCGGGTCGCTCAGCCGAGGGGAATTTGCTTCTTGCTCCCTCGAAGACCTCGACATAACAGGATTACCATAAAGTAAGCAGATTGCAAGTGGTTGCGCCTGTAAACTTTTTTTCGCAGACGGATTGGGTTTGGAGTCGCTTTGAATGCGGTGGGACGGGCCTGATGGACGATTCCTACGCGACGGTCAGAACGACATGGACCAAAATCAGCTTTTCGTCATGGCTCCCGCTTATACACCATACATTGGTAGTTGTGGAAATCGGCACCAAGTAATCCCCTTCGTTTATTTGGTTTCGCAATTGATCCGAAAGTTGTGACAGCGTGTATCCGTGCCCGATGTCCAGATCGGTTGGGACCCAATTGACCAGGGCGTTGCTGGGTGAACTACCCTCCGACTGCGCGATGTAAGTTCCGCCCTGAAAATCAACGATGATCGTGTATAAATTCGCCATAGGAACCCTAATCTTGCTATCCCAGGTCGCAGACAGTAGCAATGTTCGTTCGGGGAAGGCTAGGGGCGGACAATAGCGGGCACCCCTTTCAGACGTGCTATCCCTGTTCCATCTGCACCCAATCGACGAAGTTCATCGACGAATGAATCCACGGCCGCTGCTTCGATCGGAAGCGACAAAGTCACACATTGGGCTGGCTTGCCTGACAAGCTGTCTGACTCTATTTTTGATTCTACGGAGGCATGGCCGGACGCATCTGTGCAGTAGAACCGCATACTCACGCCGCCACCCGCCGACTTGGGACCGAAATCTCCGAGGATGACTTCGCGAGTGTCTGAGGGATGATTTGGGAAACCCTTGAGTTTTGCGGCAGTTTCTTCTAACTGCCCGATTCCCACATAGAGATCCGCCGCGCCGCCAAAGGCCCCATTCCAGGCAGAGAGCCGAACCTCTAGCAGATAGCTGTCTTTGTATATCACCTCAAAGCGAAAACCGATATCCATGGTTGATCCTTGTTCGGAGAAGTTCTGGCTGCGTGGCGTCCCGATTCTTTGTGATCTCGTCGCGTCGCCATTATCCGACGTGGGGGACAAGGAAGGATTAAAGCAAAAAACCGCACCCTTGCACAAACCGCAAGGGATGCGGCACCCAAAATCGCCTGCCCGGCGGGACGCCGGCGCTACAAAAGCGGGACGCTTTTAACCGCACTCCGTGGTTCCTACCCCGGAACAACAATTGTGGCGTATGCTCTTCGAGAATCAGTGCCGACGAACGCCGCGACAGGAGGACCGCCGTGGAAGAAGCACTGAGTCTGCACCGCTTGCAATTTGCTTTCACGATCACGTTTCACTATTTATTTCCTCAGCTCACGATGGGTCTTGCTCTCCTGATCCTGGTTCTGAAAACTCTGGCCATCCGTACCGGCAACGAGCACTACAACGGCGCGGTACGTTTCTGGGCGCGCATTTTCGGAATCAACTTTGCACTGGGTGTTGTCACCGGAATCCCGATGGAATTTCAGTTCGGGACGAACTGGGCCGAGTTCTCCCGGGCGGCCGGAGGAGTGATCGGCCAAACACTCGCGATGGAGGGTGTGTTTTCGTTCTTTCTCGAGTCGAGTTTTCTCGGGCTGCTACTTTTCGGAGAAAAACGGCTCGGACCGCGAGGTCACTGGTTCGCGGCACTGATGGTATTCCTGGGATCCTGGCTGTCGGGGTATTTCATCATCGCAACCGACGCCTGGATGCAACATCCGGTGGGATACGCACCGCCAGGGCCGAACGGTCAAATTGCGCTGTCCGGCTTCTGGGCGCTGTTGTTGAATCCCTGGGCGCTCTGGCAATACGGGCACAACATGACCGGGGCGGTGATTACGGCCAGCTTCGTCATGGCCGCGATCGGCGCGTTCTATCTGCTTTCGGGCCGGCACGAAGCGTATGGAAGAACCTTCGTCCGTGTGGGAGCGATCGCGGGTGTGATTGCTTCCGTAGTGCAACTTTTTCCGACAGGCGACGCGCAAGGCCGCATGATCGCGCAGCATCAGCCGGTGACGCTGGCAGCGATGGAGGGCCTCTTCACCACGCAGCGGGGCGCGCCGCTCGTGATTCTTGGGCAGCCGGACGTGGCAAACAAGCGCCTCGATAATCCGATGACGGTGCCGCGCGCCCTGAGTTTTCTGACCTATCGTCGCTGGGAAGCCGAGGTGCGAGGGCTAGACGCCTTCCCGGTGACGGATTGGCCGGACCGCATTCCGCTTCTCTATTACAGCTACCACGTGATGGTGGGGCTGGGATCCATCTTTATCGCGATCATGTTGCTGGCAACGCTGCAGCTTTTCCGCGGGAAGCTGTACTCCTCGCGACCGATGTTATGGGCTCTCATGCTCGCGTGTCCCTTCCCGTATATTGCGAACACGGCGGGATGGATCACCGCAGAGGCGGGCCGGCAACCGTGGCTGATCTACGGACTCATGCGAACCTCGGCGGGAGTTTCGCCCAAGGTCTCGGCGGGCAACACGTGGTTCACGCTGATTGGGTTCATGGGACTTTACATGTTGCTCGGGATTTTGTTCCTGCTGCTCGTCTATCGTGAGATCGACCAAGGGCCCGAACCCGCGGCTGAATCCTAAGAAAGGATATTGATGGCGACGATTTGGTTCTGCCTCATTTCGGTGATGATTGCGACGTACGTCCTGCTCGACGGCTTCGATCTGGGCGCCGGAATCATTCATCTGGGGGTGGCGCGGACCGATGAGGAGCGCCGACAGGTCCTAGCGTCGGTCGGGCCGGTGTGGGACGGTAACGAGGTGTGGCTTATTGCGGCCGGCGGAACACTCTACTTCGCCTTTCCGGCGCTCTACGCCTCCAGCTTTAGCGGATTTTATTTGCCGCTCACGATCGTATTGTGGTTGCTCGTGCTTCGCGGAATCTCGATTGAATTTCGCAACCATATCGACAGCCCTGTCTGGACGCCGCTCTGGGACGTGGTATTCGCGGGATCGAGCGCGCTGCTGGCCATCTTCTACGGGGCGGCGCTCGGAAACGTGGTGCGAGGCGTTCCGCTCGATGCGACCGGCTACTTCTTCGAGCCTCTGTGGACCGATTTCCGGGTCGGACCGGCTACGGGCATCCTCGATTGGTACACGATTCTGGTGGGACTGGCCGCGTACTTCGCTTTAACGCTGCACGGCGCGCTGTGGGTGGCGTACAAGACGACGGGCGCGGTGCGAGAGCGGGCGCGGCGCGTGGCGCGCTGGTCGTGGGCCGGCACCGTGGTCTTCACGGCGTCGATCACATGGGCCACGTTTCGCGTGCAGCCGCAGGTGCCCTGGAGTTTTTCCGCGCGTCCTTGGGAGTTTGTGCTCCCGATTCTCGCAGTCGCAGGATTGATCTGGACGCGCTGGCTGCTGCGACGTGACGACGCGGACCTTCCGGCGTTCCTCGGTTCGTGCGTTTACCTGCTGGGAATGCTTACCAGCGTGGTCTTTGGAGTCTACCCCTACGTATTGCCGTCCCGTCCCAACCCTGCATACGGCCTAACCATTGATAACGCCAAGGCAGCCGATTACGGTTTGCGCATCGGACTCGTGTGGTGGGTGCTCGGCATTCTGCTCGCCGCCGGATATTTCTTTTTTCTCTACCGCCATTTTGCGGGAAGGGTCCCCGCGGAACGAGAGCCTGGAGCTTAGACGGTGGGACTCGCGAATGGACATCGACTGGGTGCGGCAGTACTGCCTCTCGCTTCCCACACGACGGAAAAGGTGCAATGGCAGGACGACCCTGTTTTCAAGGTTGGCGGGAAGATGTACGCGGTGGCGGCGCTCGAGCCCGGCGACCACTGGTTGGCATTCAAGTGCAGTGCCGAGGAATTCGCCAGCCTCGTGGAGCGAACTTGCACCGATGCTCGGGACGATGCAATTCTTCACGTGCGTCTCGTTATCGGAGTCAGAGAGTCCATAGAGAAATACCTCAGGCTCGTTTCCGAACTGAGACCCTAATTCTCCACACAGTGAGCAGCAGGTATGTCCCGGCTGGCACCGGGGGTTTTCCATTCCCATTTAGCTAAGTGAGCTACAATCAGCCCACCATGTCCCTAGCTGCCGGGACGCGTCTGGGCCCCTACGAAATCCTCGCCCCGCTGGGCGCCGGCAGCATGGGAGAGGTCTACCGGGCTCATGATTCGCTGCTTGGCCGGGACGTGGCCATCAAGGTTCTGCCAAGGGAGTTCGTATACGATCCCGACCGCTTGGCCCGTTTTCGGCGGGAAGCCCAGTTGCTGGCCTCACTGAACCACCCCAACATCGCGACGATTCATGGGCTGGAAAACTCCGGCGGATCGTATTGTCTGGTGATGGAACTTGTCCTCGGCCAGACGCTGGCGGAGCGGCTCACCACCGGGGCGCTCCCGGTTGAGGAGGTTCTACGGATTTGCGGCCAGATCGCGGAGGCGCTTGGAGCGGCGCATCAGAAGGGAATCACGCACCGGGACATCAAACCCGCCAACATCAAGGTCACGCCCGAGGGACGGGTAAAGGTCTTAGACTTTGGATTAGCCAAAGCGGCGCCAGAATCGCAGGCCGAAGCCCGCGCCGACGCACCGACCCTGACGGCGATGACGCAAGGCGGAGTGATACTTGGCACGCCCGCGTACATGAGCCCGGAGCAGGTACGGGGTGAACTGGTGGACCAGCGTGCCGACATCTGGGCGTTCGGTTGCGTGCTGTATGAACTGCTGGTGGGACAGCGGGCTTTTCGCGGTGCGAGCTTTGCGGAGATCGCCGCCTGCGTACTGAAGACGGAGCCCGGCTGGCAGGCGTTACCCGCCAAGACTCCGGCGAAGGCACGGGATCTGCTGCGACACTGCCTCCAAAAAGACCCCCACCGGCGCTTGTCGGACATTGCTGTTGCGCGGAAGGATATTGAGGAGGCGCTGCTGGTTCCCGCGGCCGGAAGACCGGCGGAGGCGGATCGCGCCATTGATTCGCTGGCGGTTCTGCCGTTTGCGAACGCCAGCGGCGATCCACAAATGGAATATCTCAGCGACGGGCTTACCGAGAGCATCATATTCAGTCTTTCGCAGTCACCGCAGCTCCAGGTGATGTCTCGAAGCGCGGTCTTCCGATACAAGGGTCGCAGCGAGGAGGCGCAGGAGATCGGCCAGGCGCTTGGCGTCGGCGCCGTACTGACCGGAAAGGTTCTGCAACGAGGCGATACGCTGCTCATCAGCGCTGAGCTAGTAGATGTCGAAAACGGCTGGCAACGATGGGGTGCGCAGTACAGGAGGAAGGTGGAAGATATTTTCGCGATGGAGGAGGAGATCGCGAAGGAGATCTCGGAGAACTTGCGCCTGAAGCTGACCCCAGAAAAGCAGAACCTGCTCGCCAAGCGCTACACAGACAATGTCGAAGCCTACCATCTCTATTTGAAGGGCCGGTTCTACTGGGCAAAGCGAACTGAGGACGGTCTTTACAAGGGCATTCAGTATTTCCGCCAAGCCATCGAATTGGACCCCACCTACGCACTGGCATACGCGGGCGTCGCTGAGGGCTATGTTCCACTGGCTGTCTACTGCCACCTGGCTCCTAAGGACGCGTGTCCGAAGGCCAGGGCTGCGGCGGACGCGGCGCTTGAGATCGACCCCGAGCTTTCCGAAGCGCGAACAGTGCTGGGAGCGATCATGAGTTACTACGATTGGGATCTGGAGAACGCGGAAAAAGAACTCCGCCAGGCCGTCGCTCTGAATCCAAAATACCCGAGGGCCCGGCAGGCACTCGCCGAAAATCTCACCATCAGCGGCCGTTTTGAGGAGGCCGTGGTTGAGGCCAAGCGCGCGCTGGAATTGGATCCGCTCGCCTTGAGCCTGAATGCGTTCATGGCGATGACGTACTACTTCGGACGCGAGTACGATAAAGCGATCGAGCACGGGTCGAGGACGGTTGACATGGATCCGAATTTTTTCCCGGGATATTTTTATCTGGGTGTGGCTTATCAAATGAATGGGCAGTTCGCCGAAGCTGCCGCGGCGCTGCAACAAGCAAGAGTGCTTTCCGACAACAGCACGCTTATGGTGGCATCTCTTGGCGGAGCCTTCGCCGCATGGGGGAAACAGGAGGAGGCACGGTACATCCTACACGAACTGGAAGAGATGGGCCGCCGGAAGTATGTATCTCAGGTATTCGTCGCCGCCATTCTGACCGGCCTTGGCGAGAAGGATCAAGCGCTCACGTGCCTCGAAACTGCATACGAAGACCGGTGCACTTGGCTGCCGCGTTGTCTCGCGGCGGATGCTAGACTCGACAGGTTGCATAGCGAGTCGCGCCTACAAAGACTCATTCGCCGGGTGGGTATTTCGCACCGACAGGGGGAACAGAAATGAAGTCCGAGACCTTTCGCTTTCAAGTGGGAAGCTTTTCGTGCATCGCCATCAAGGATGATGCTCCGCGTTACCCGATTGGGATGTTTCTGACGAACCTGGCCAGGGAGCAGTACGAACCCCTGCTGCGCCAGCGCGGTCAGGACGCGCAGGAAATCGATCTTCCCTATATTTGTCTCTTCATCAACACCGGACGTGAGCGGGTGCTGGTAGATACGGGGATAGGAGTGGATGGCGTGGGGCCGGCCCCAGGAAAACTGCTCCCCCTTCTTCGAGCCGAGGGGATTCAGCCTCACGAGATCGGCACGGTCATTCTTTCCCACGGCCATCCGGACCACATTGGCGGAAGCCTGAATGAAGACGGCAAGCCTGCCTTTCCCAACGCCCGTTACGTGACGTTCCGAGAGGAATGGGATTTTTGGATGTCGGGTCCAAGCCTCGCGGAATTGCCAGTCGACGAGAGTTTCAAGAAGATGATGCTGGCCTCGGCGCAAAAGAACCTCCCAGGGGTTCAAGCGCAACTCGATCTCGTGCATCCGGACACAGAGATCGTCCCGGGCATAACCGCCATCGGTGCGTTCGGGCACTCGCCAGGCCAGATGGCGCTCGAAATTTCTTCGGCCGAACAGCGCCTACTTTTTGTTGCCGACGCCATCGTCCACCCTCTTCATCTTGAATATCCGGAAACCATCGGGGCGACAGACCACCGTCCCAGCCAGATGGTAGCGACCAGACTCAGGCTGCTGGAAAAGGCCGCGAGGGAAAAATCTCTTGTATCCACCTCTCATTTCGCCTTTCCTGGGCTGGGGCGTGTGGTACCGAAGGGAGAACAGTGGGAGTGGCAATCGGTTCCAGCCACGCGCGCATCCTGGAGTTGAACCATCGTCCCTTCTTGCGAGCGGGAACATATCTGAGACGGTCGAAGGGGTCGCCCACCTCCGCAATATCCCCAGCGTACTGAGCCAGAATTTCCGTTTTGCCATCCTTGCCGGTAGGTTCTATCCAAATGGCCGTCTGCACACCGTGCGCATAAAGAGGATTTGCCGGCCTCTGGGCCACCCGGGCGATGGTGCGACCGGCGCTCGACTCGCGACGGCTCTCGGGGTAGGGTGCTAGGCATGGACATCGACTGGGTGCGGCAGTACTGCCTTTCGCTCCCCCACACGACGGAAAAGGTGCAATGGCAGGACGACCTTGTTTTCAAGGTTGGCGGGAAGATGTACGCGGTGGCGGCGCTGGAGCCCGGCGACCACTGGTTGTCGTTCAAGTGCAGTGCTGAGGAATTCGCCAGCCTCGTGGAGCGACCTGGGATCATCCCCGCGCCCTACCTGGCTCGGGCGCATTGGGTGGCACTCGAGACCGAAGGCGCTCTGGGGCGCGCGGAGATCCAAGCCTGCCTGCGTCAAGCCCACGATTTGATATTTGCGAAGCTGCCCAAGAAGACGCAGGAGGCCTTGCTTCAGCGCGCGCCACGGAAGTCCCGATCCAGTGCAACGAAACGACGGTAGGGCATATCACTTTTCCGTTGATCCCCAGTCGAAGCTAACGACGGGTTTGCATTCTGGGGACGGCGTTGCTGGGCCCTACCACGCGACGGATGCAAACCAGGCGTGGGAATCGCGCACTGAAACCAAAGGTCCCACCCTTGCTGGACTGCGCAAGGATGGGGCACCCTCAAAACCGCATTTGGGAGGCCAGTTACCAGCGCCTGGATGCCCTGCTCGACGAGATGAAGGCCAAGGAGAAAAAACGTGGACGCACGAAGCGATAAAGGAGATCGCCGATGAAGAACACAGGCACATTGCAAGTAGCTACTCCCACGGAGCGGGAGATCGTGGTCACACGCGTCTTCGATGCTCCACGCAGGCTCGTCTTCGACGCCTGGACCAACCCCAGGCACCTGCCGCGCTGGATGTTGGGCCCGGAGGGCTGGACCATGCCGGTCTGCGAGATCGACCTCCGTCCAGGCGGGGCGTGGCACTTCGTCTGGCGCCATTCCGACGGCACCGAAATGGCGATGCGCGGCGTGTATCGAGAGATTACGCCGCCCGAGCGGCTCGTCTCCACCGAGTCGTGGGGCGGCGACTGGCCCGAAACGCTCAACACGCTCGTCCTCTCTGAGGAGGATGGCAAGACGACGAGCACGGTCACCATTCTCTACCCGTCGAAGGAGGCCCGCGACGCGGCTCTCAAGACGGGGATGAAGGAAGGCATGTCGCTGAGCTTCGATCGCCTCAATGAGTATCTGGCGTCACTGCGGACTCAAGGGATGTGAGCGGCGGTCGCGTACAGACCAGGGCAAATCGAAATCGAGGGGCGGGCACGGCGTGCCGTGCCCTACCCGTGCGACGGATGCAAGCTAGGCGCGGGGATCACGCACCGAAACCAAAGATCCCATCCTTGCTGGCTGCGCAAGGATGGGGCACCCTCAAAACCAAAACAGTCCTACTGCTTGTCGTATACCGCGGCGCTGGTTACTTTGGCGCCCATCGAATTGGTCCCCGTCGTGGTAACCGTGCGGCTTTTGCCGTCGGCCGAGACGACGACGCGACCGGTGCTCGTAATCTTGCCATTCTTTTTGACGGTTAACGCCAACGTATTGGCGTTGACCTTCTTGTACGACCGCGCGTCTGAATTCGGATCGCCGGTGACTGGATAGTCTTTGCCGTCGTACTTGCCCGTCCATTCGTTATGCGTCGGCTTACCGTCACTGTCGACGCCATCCACTGTGATTTTCACGCTGTCGCCCACGGCCTCGTAGGTGACGGTGTGGTTCTTCGGAGCCCCGGCGGCAAACTTTGACTTGGCCTCGTTCAGCTTCCAGGTGCCCAGATTTGGGTCGGCTGCGAAGCTCGCTGCTACTCCGACAAAGCACAGTGCCAAAGTCAGGACGATCGTTTTTGCTTTCATGTCCCCTCCTGATTGAGAAGTAAGTTGGAATTTCCGACTCGACTACATTTCCGCGCAAGACCATACGCGCGCCGCGTTTTCGCGTCAAGCTCAAACCGCCCTGGGCGCGGTTGTGCCGTGCCCCTACCTGCGAAGAATGCAAAGATGCCGGCCTCGAGCTCGGCGCTACAAAGGCGAGAGCGAAGCGGCGGGCTAGTTGAGGCGGGGAGCGCGGTAGGCACGCCAAACGGTGGCGTACTCGAAGGCGAGACGGGAGAAGCGTCCTGAAGGGCCGGCTACCATTCCCTCCCAAACATTGACTCGAGGGACGAGGAAGGGGTCGCCATCGCGCACCCAGACTCCGGGGCGGTTCAGGAAGGCGAACCGATAGCCGGCTGCCGCCACCCGTTCGCGAACATCGTAGGACCAGGTGCCGTTGGGATAGGAAAACAGGGTGCAAGGCGTTTGGAGCCGTTCCTGGAGTTCCTGCTTGGAAAGGGTGAGCTCGCGGCCGACTTGCTCGGGCGCGATCCGCGGCAGGATTTCGTGTGATTGGCCGTGCGAACCAAAGGCGACGCCCTCCGCCGCCAATTGCGAGATTGCTTCCCAGTTCATGGTGGCGTGAGCGGGGGCGGACCGGGCGATTTCGGGATGATTGCCGAATTCCGCCGACAGCGTTCCGATGATGCGGCATCGCAATTCCGCCGACAGGGTCTTGAGGAATTCAATTGTGGCCTCGGCCGTTTCCTTTCCGCCCTCCTGAAGCGAGAGTTCAACTGGCCCGCCGGCGCCGGCGGCAACCAATTGAGCGAGGCGATCGAGCGAACCGGAGTTTTGAGCGGCTTCGCAAAGGGCGGCAACGCGTTCGGGCCAGAAGGGAAAAGTGGAATTCACATGGCCGGGGCAAACGAAGATGGTCAAAGGAATGGCATGGCGTCGAGCGATGGGCGCGGCGACTCGGGCGTTATCTTCCCAGGCGTCGTCGAAAGTGAAGGCCAGCCGCAATCGCGTGTGACCATTCGCCGATTGAGGCAGGCCGTTCGCGATCGCGACGACGGAGTGGCGCCGCGAAACGTATTCAGCCAGCTCCCGAAAGGTGTTCTCCCGGACAATCATCCCGTCCGGGGACATGGTGCTGTGGAATTCGGAGTCCGGCAGGACGCGATGAAACGTGAGCACAATCACGGCGCCGCGAGCTTCGAGCCGCCACCGGGCCCAGCGAAACAGCCCAGAAAAATACAGCAGGCCCACCCAGGCCCACTTCAGCGCCTTGCGGACCCGCCCCATCAGGTGGAGGGCCCGCTTAGAGCGTCTTGCCGCCGTGGCCGAGCGAAATGACATCTCCGTCGTTCGCCTCTAACTCAAATGACCGTTGGGCTTCGTCGCCCTACGTTCGGACCGTTTCCCAAACAACGTACTTCCTTCCGCGAGCCAACTCAAAAACACTCCAAAAAGCCGCTGCATTCAATATGCAGAAATAAAGCGGAATTCCCAAAACCTTCCACCGCCGATGCAAAGGCACGGCCACCGAAGCAGCCGCCCAGAGATAAAAGAGCGATTGAACGAAGAATGCATCCCGAAACCAGGTGTGAGACGAAAGCGCGGCGGTACTGACAAAAAGGAAGAGCAGAAAGAAAGGGACCAGCCAGCGCAGAATCTTGTGAGAGAGAAGCTGGAAAGAGACCCAGGGGAATTTCCACGGCTTGAGGATATCCGGCACGCCGAGCAGCCCGCGCATCCCGCGGGTGACCACACGCACGCGCATGGAAAACTCCTCGGAGTTCGAGCGCGTAGTTTCTTCGTGGGCCAGCGCGCGATCTTCGAACACCACGCGGAATCCCTTCTGGATCACCCAGAGGGGCTGCACGAGATCGCTGATGACGCAGTCCGCCAGCTCGGTATAGGCGCTTTTGCGGACGGAGTAGATACAACCGCTACAGCCACTGATGGTGCGAATGCGCGATTGCAGGGTCTTGATGAGGCTTTCGTAGTTCCAGAAAGTCCTGGTGCCCGCTCCGGTGGGGGACTGCCCTTTGGGGTCGAAGTAGAGAAAGCGTCCGGTGGCCGCGCCCACCTTGGGATCCTGATAGTTGCAGGCCAAGTAGCGCAAGGCTTGAGGGTGGTAAACCGTGGTGGCGTCTGAAAAAATGGAAATCTCGCCGTGACTTTCGCGCACGCCTCGGTTCTGCGCCGAGGTTTTCCCGCGCCGCGGCTCCATGCGCAGGAGGCGCACTCGAGGATCGGCGAAGGATTTCACGATGTCATCGGTGCGGTCCGTCGAACCATCGGAGAGCACGAGGATTTCGAGCTTGTCCGAGGGATAATCGAGCGCCAGGGTCTGCTCGATTTTCCGGCCGATGTGGGCCTCTTCGTTGTAAGCAGCGATGAGGACGGAGACGCTGGGCAGCTCGGCGGGCTCGGGTTTCTTTCGCCGAACGAACAGTGCGACGACCGCCAGCATGGCCGGGTAACCTGCGTACACGTAGAAGAGGATCCCGGCGCAGGCCCAGAAGAGAAATGCGGCCGCCGCGTTCATCAGATCGCCTTCCCAGCAAGCAGGCCGTCGTAGAGGCCGATGAGCTTGCCCATCAAGATATCGAGCGTAAACCGTTCCTCAATGAGGCGCCGCCCCGCCGCTCCCATCTGGCGGGCAAGCGCGGGCGTCCGCAGGAGCATGGAGATACGCTCACCGGCGGCTTGCCAGTCCTCACTATCGGTGGTGAAGCCATTCTGGCCGTCCGCGACGGCTTCGGCATTGCCGCCGACGCGCGTGGCTACACAGGGGAGACTGCAGGCCATGGCTTCGAGCAGGGCGTTCGAAAAACCCTCACTTCGGGACAGCAGGCAAAAGACGTCGGCGAGCTTCAAGAACGATATGGTGTCCTCGTTGCCGCCCAAGAACTTCACGTTCTCGGTCATGCCAAGCTCCCGCGTGAGTTCCTGGAGTTGACGGTAGTACTCGGGCTCGGAGAAATGGCCGATCACGAGGAATCGCGCGTTCGGAAATTCGCGGCAAACAACGGCGGCGGCGCGAATGAAAATGTCGATGCCCTTGACTTGACGGATGTTCGCGACCGTGGCGACCACGGGCTGCGCGTGTTCGATCCCGAGGGACGCGCGCAAGGCGTCCGTCTTGTTGGCGCGCGCGATTCGTCCCAGGTCCACGCCGTTATACAGCGTGACGACTTTTTTCGGGTCCAGTCCATCGCGCTCGATGGTGAAATCGCGCACCCCATCCGAGACGGTGAGGACCAGGTCCAGAAACGGCTCGATCCATCGGTAGGCGATATCGTGCTTGCGCTTCCTGAGGATCCCCATATCGCGGCGACTCGAAACGAGCAGCGGGCACCCGCTCAACTTGGCAACGGCGCCGCCCCATAAATCGGAGGTCTCGAAAAACGTGTGCACGATGGAGACGCGCTCGGAGCGGATCAAGTGGCGCAGCTTGAAAGCAGTCTTCAATGCGGTCCAGTCGTAGCTGCGGGTGAGGGGAAAGACGTGCACGGGACACGTAAAGAGCCGGCTGAGATCGCCGTCCGTGCCGCCCCCAAAGGTGGCCACAGAGCAGCGGAACTTGTCGCGGGGCATTTTGCGGATCAGACTCAGCAGGGCACGCTCAGCCCCGCCGTGCGTCCCATAGAACCGGTCCAACAAATACAGAATGTGACGGGGCTCGCCGGAACGGGCCGGGGGCGAGTCGGCGAGCGGCGTGGCCGTGGCAGGCTCCGCGGTGCCGGGCTGGACGGCACGTTCCGCAGCCGCTGGTGGATTCGGCCTCTCGAGCATCGTTTCCATTTTGTCGATTTGTTTTCGCGTAGTTCCTTCGTTCCGCCGGGTTATGCGGTAGAAACGGGCCTTGCTGTGGAGGAGAGCAAACCTCCCGGCGCCACTTCGGAAGCAACTGCTTCTTTGCTTTCCTGCTCGATCATTCGCCCTCTGAGGACGCAGCCCAGCAAGACCCACAGGAATCCGTTGACCTGCAAGTAGGTCCAGCGATCTCCGAACAGATTCGCGGCCACGGCGCAGCAAATCATGGCCGCCAATCCGAGGCCGAGCGACCTCAAGAAAGGATCTTCCGAGGAACGAAAGAGGGCGAAGCCTTGTCCAAAGAACTTTGCCAGCAGGTAGAGAAAGAGCAGGAGCCCGAGAATTCCCGTCTCGACCAACACTTTCAGATAGTAGTTGTGCGTATCGGCGAAGTTTTCGACGCGATGCATGAATCCGTAGGTATCGAACCCGGTGCCGAAGACGAGATCCTTGGAGGAAAGCTGCCAGGCATCCTGCCAGAGGGTGACGCGCTCCGCAGCCGAGTTGTCCAAGACCCCTTCCTCTTTGTCATAGGTCATGGTGATTCTTTCCTGCACCGAGGCCGGGAGGAACACCTGCCATCCAATGACGACAACCAACACGCCGATCAGGAGCTTTCGATCTCGGAGGAGCCCTAAAAGGGCGATTCCGGCGATGCAAGCCGCATAGGCTCCGCGCGAGAAGGAGAAGAGCAGGCAATAGAGAGTGAGCAGGGCGACCATCAGGAGGCCGATCTTCCTGAGTCGGGATTTTTCGAAGGCAAACAAGGCCAGCAAGAAAACCGCGATTTCCGCTTCGAACGCGGCGAAGCCGTTCTCCCCGGCGTAGCCGAGCGTTCCGGCGTCGCGCAACTCGTTTGAGAAGTGGGAGAGGTCCCGACCCTGGATCGCATGGACGAAACTGACGTTCACCAAAATCGCCGACAGAATCATCAGCAGGACGACCCACTTGATTTGCTTCACATCCTTGAACGCCGCCACCACCAGCAAGCAGAGCAGCGGCATGACCATATAGTCTTTCCAATCCACAAACCGCTGATCGGTAAAACCGAGGGGCATGGCCGCATTCAAATAGAACGATCCGCGCCACAGCGATATGTAGAAGATCAAAGCGAGGACTGCGAGCAGCTTGTTGAGGGGGGTTTTGGGAATCAGCTTGCCGTGTCCTTGCAGAAGCAGCCCGATGCCGATGCTCAGGAGCAGGATATCCACCATGCTCCCGCCGAGTGGAAAGGGTTGAAGGCGGTAGCGAGTGGTTTGGAGCGGCAGAAGCGGGATCAAATAGTAGAGACCGTATTGGGGCCGCCCGAGAATCGAGACGAGCGCTGCGGCGATGGCCGCAACGTACAGCGCCAGCGGAATCAGTTCTCCTAACCCGGTGCCAAACACCAAGCCCATCTCACACCATCCGTCTAATTCTCATCGGACATTCATATTCCGCCGATACGGGGCCGATTCACCGGCAATCGCCGGAGACCAAAGCTGGGGCATTCCGGCTTTGTCCGCATTGGCCGCCTGCGCTCGTTGCAGGCGGTTCCTCAATTCGTCGGCAAATACAGCGACGTGCGGTTGCTGCAGCATGGAAATGTGGTCACCGGGAAGCAGTTCGGCTTCGTAGGTCTCGCGCGCAAAACGCCGCCACGCCCGGCGAGGATCCAAGGCAGCGCTGACGCCAAGGTAGTCGCGCTCCCGTGAAACGAAAATCTCAACTGTGCCGGGATACGCCGTGGGCGCGTACTGGTTCATCACGCCGAGATTCGCCAACTGCGTCTCGAGATCGCGATCCGCGGCCCGCGCTGCTTGCGCGGCGGTCTCCCGGCCGGCGTTCAGGGACGAGGACATTAGCGTCCACAGATGGCGCGCAATCTTTTCGGGGCGAAGACCGATGCGATACTTGGCGCGCTGGAATTTCATCCTGGCTCGGTCCGCCAGAGACTTGGGCAAGCCGGGGACTTCGCAATTGATGAGAGCGAGAAAAGCGACATCGTCACCCGCCTCGTACAATTGCCGGGCCATCTCGAAGGCCACGAGGCCGCCCAGGCAGAATCCGCCGAGATAGTAGGGTCCTTCGCGCTGCAGCGTTCGAATCTGCTGCAGATAGTGGAACGCCCTTTGTGGAACGCTTTCGATCCTTTCACCCGGTTCGGGCAAGGTGGATTCGAGGCCATAGACCGGCTGATCCTCACCGAGAAGAAGGGAAATTTCGCGGAAGGCGAGAACGCTAAGCGCGC
This sequence comes from uncultured Acidobacteriota bacterium, assembly GCA_963781005.1. Taxonomy (GTDB): domain Bacteria; phylum Acidobacteriota; class Terriglobia; order Acidiferrales; family UBA7541; genus CAWADX01. The sequence goes on along the minus strand of CAWADX010000001.1, from coordinate 1,350,778 downwards.
GGCCACCCGGAATCCAATAAAAAGGGGGTCTCGAACCGTGAGGACGGATGGGCACCAGATAATGGGTGCGCTGATGATGGGTGGGCGCTTCGAGAAGGGCGGCCAACTGTTCGACGGTGGGCGACTCGAAGAGAACGTTCAAAGAGAGTTTTTGGCTGAAGTCGCGCGAAACGCGCTCAAAAAGGCGCACCGCGAGCAGCGAATGCCCGCCGAGATCGAAGAAATTATCCCTGACGCCGACGCGCTCGATGGACAGGAGCTCCGACCAGATTTCGGCCAGCTTGCGCTCGACCGAACTGCGCGGGGCCACATAGTCTTCTTCGCGCTCCGCGCCGTCGTATGTGGGAGCCGGAAGGGCCAAGCGATTGATCTTGCCATTCGGGGAGAGGGGCAACGCCTCGAGAGCGACAAATGCAGAGGGCACCATGTAATCGGGAAGCTTTTTCTTCAGGAGAGCGCGCAATTCGCGGCTCTTGAATTCTTGTTGTACGACGACGTAAGCGACGAGCCTTTTGTCACCCGGCACATCCTCGCGCGCCATCACCAAGGCTCGTTTCACGCCTGGAAGCTCACACAACACCGCTTCGATTTCGCCCAACTCGATCCGCAATCCGCGGATCTTTACCTGATGGTCGATGCGACCGAGATATTCGATATCGCCGGTGGGCAAATAGCGCGCCAGATCTCCCGTGCGGTACAAGCGCGCGCCGCTCTGATGGCTGAAGGGGTTGGGAACGAACTTTTCGGCGGTTAATTCGGGCCGATTCAAGTAACCGAGCGCCAACCCTGCGCCACCGATGTAGAGTTCGCCCAATGCTCCGACGGGCACTGGTTGCTGTTCGGGATCCAGAATGTAGGTCTGGGTGTTCGAGACCGGCCGGCCAATGGGCACGGTCCGGCCGCTCGAGCGGGGTTTGCAGCGCCAGAAGGTAGCGTCAATGGTGCATTCGGTAGGGCCGTAGAGGTTGCACAATCCACACACGAACGCGCGAAAAAAATCCTCCTGGAGCTCCACGGCCAACGCCTCGCCGCCGCAGAATACATGCCGCAGCGTCTTGCATTCTGCAAACTCCTTCTGGGCCAGCAGCAATTGCAATTGAGTGGGAACGAGCTGCAAAAGGGTGATTTCGTTTTCGGCGATGGTCTTGGCCATGTACGCGCCGTCCGCGTGGCCGCCGGGGCGCGCCATCACAAGCCGACCGCCGCACATCAGCGGGGCGAAAAATTCCCACACCGAGGCATCAAAGCCGAATGGCGTCTTCTGCAGGAGACGATCTTTCTTGTCGAATCCGAATTCGGCGCAAATCCAGAACATGTGGTTGCAGATGGCACGATGGGGAATGACGACGCCCTTCGGCCGGCCCGTGGAACCAGAGGTAAACAACACGTAGGCGGGATGGTTTTCGCTCGCCTGGCAGTGCGGGTTCCGTTCGCTTTCGCCGGCGATCGCCTGCGATTCCTTATCCAGTGCAGCGTCCAGCGAAATCGCAGTCCCGCTGAAGCCGGGGAACCTCTGGCGAAAGCGCTCAGCGGTCAAAAGGACGCTCACGTTGGAAGTCTCGAGGGTGTAATGGAGGCGATCGACCGGGTATTCAGGGTCGAGGGGCACGTAAGCGCCGCCGGCTTTGAGGATCCCGAGCAGTCCCACTACCATCTCGATGGACCGCTCGATGCAAATCCCGACAAGGGTGCCGGCTCCCACGCCTAGCGCTTGCAGCCAGTGCGCAAGCTGATTGGCGCGGGCATTCAGTTCCCGGTAGTTCAGAGACTTCTCTTCGTAAACGACCGCAGTGCTCTCCGGCGTTCGCTCCACTTGCGCTTCGACGAGCTGATGGAGCAGGACTCCGCCGGGATATTCCACACGGGTGTCATTCCATTCAACCAACAAGCGACGCCGCTCGGCTGCGCTCGATTGAGCCGGCGTTGAAAGAACAGGCGTCTGATTAGCAGACACGGCTGCCCTCCAGGCAAAACCCGCCGGCGGAAACGGCTGGACGATCCACAGCGAGACGATCCGTAGCGATTCCGGGACCCAGCGCGAGATGCGTCAGGATGAAATCTCCGGCGCGCGCGGCCCCGACTTCGAACCGATATCCCGACTCGAGCTCCCCACTCAGATCGATCAGCAACTCGCCCCGAAATTGTTTCTGCAAGGGCATCCAAACGAGTCTCACATCCTTGAAGTCGAAGAAGCGCCCGCAAAGCGGATAAAAAGCTTTGAACACCGCTTCCTTGGCTGAGAAGATCATCGCCAGTCGATCGGTGCGCCGCCCGTCGCAAGAAACCCAGTCCAATTCCGAATCGTGACAAAGCCAGTCGAGCAGATCCACCGGCGGAACTGCGGCGGCATTTTCCAGATCAATTCCAATCGCAGAAGCGTCCGGTCGCCGAGCCACAGAGGCGCAGGCAAACGATTCACAGTGGGTAATTGAACCCACAACACCTTCCGGCCACAGCGGCTCGCGCCGCGGGCCTTGCAGGACGGGAGGCGGGCTCGAAATGCCAAGCTGCTTCAGGGCCAGATGCGCCGCGCTCCGCCCCAGGCGAAATTCCGCTTTCCTTTTTTCGTTTGCCCGAGGACTCAGGAGCCGCTCTTCCGCGGGATCGAGCGCGAATTCAAGATTGTCCCAGGCGGCTAGAGTGACGAAGGCGAACTCGTTGCCGAAAGGCGAAGGAAAGTGAGCCATGATTTCAGCCCGTGGAGATTGGCCGTTCTCGCGTTCGGTGGTGAACTCCAACGGCAGCTAATCCTTTGCAACGGGAGACACTTCGCCGACCCCGGGGGTTGGCCCGACCGCAGTTTTCTGGCCGGCGCCGAGCGTTTCCAAGAGCAGTTTTCGGATCCCCGGGTCGAAAAACCAAATGATTGCTGCGTAAAGCGACATGCACAATAGACCTTTCGTAACAAGGGTTCCCAGGGCGAAACCCAGGTTCAGCCGCCAGAGCAAGGCGGCGACCGCCGCCGTGGCCGCCATGTAGCGGGCAATGGCGCCGTATTCGATGCGGATGGGCAGGACCTTCGCAGAAGCGCGTCCCAGGATCGCGATGAAGAAAAGGTAGCTCAAAACGGTGGCAATGGCGGCGCCCTGGAGCCCAATCCGGGGGATCAACAGAAAGTTGAGGGCGATATTGAAGGCGGACGCGTAGAGGACCATCCTGGCCATCGTGAAGGTCTTTCGATGAATCAGCAGGCCCGCGCCGACAAAAATCTGCAGCGTGTACAACATCACTCCGACGATCAACAGGGGCATCAGCTTCTCCGCCTGCTGATACTTGGCGGAGGCAAGAACGTGGATGGCGTCGTGAGCCGTCAGAATCACGGTGCCGATGATGCCCACGATCAACGCGAGGTACAGTTGGAGGCTGCGACTGAGAAAGGTTTGCGTCTCTTCCTTACCCTTGTTCACCCAGATCCGCATGTAGAGCGGAAACAGCGTCAGGTTCAGGGGTATGAGGACGGCTCCTTCGACATAGACGGCCATGTTGTACGCCGCCGAGTAGTAGCCCAACTGGAGGGGGCCCAGATAGTGCTGAACAAAGAGGCGGTCCGCGGAATCCAAGATATACATGGAGAATTCATAGATGACGAGCGGGGATCCGAAAGCCATCGCGGTACGGAATAATTGCGAGTCGAAGAGCTTGGGGACGAGCAGGCCGCGCTTCGCCAAGAACACGACCACGCCCGCGGTGACCACCACATCCATCAGGATGGTGCCTGCAAAAAAGGCCCAGACGTTGCTGCGCCAGAAGAAGAAGAAAGAACAAACCGCGGCGATCGTGGTGACTTTCTGGCAGACGTCGAGAACGTTGTACGTCTTAGTCCGCTCCTCGACACGCAGGAAGCCGGACAAGACCGAGCCAAGCCCGCCGGTAAAAATCAAAATGGCTCCAAAAGCGAGCAAGTGCTTCAGGAACGGGGTCAGCAGCGAACCGGGAACGAGCCAGACTCCCGCAATGAATGCCAGGGCCACCGCGCTTGAGATTCCCAGACTCCCGAAGAACAGCGTGGAGAAATATTTTTTCAAACTGTTGCGTTCGCTCGATGCCGCATGATCCTGGTAGAAGCGCAGGGCGGAGTTCTGGATCCCCATTTTCGCTACGGCGGTGAAAGAGGCGACGAGCTTCATCACCAGGCTCATCGTGCCGTAATCGGAGACAGAGAGAAGCCGGGTGAAGAGGGGAAAGGAGACAAATCCGAGCAGGATGATTCCCGCCCGGCCCACGAAGTAGTGGGAGCTCTGCCGCAGAAGTGTTTTCAAGTCATTCATGAGAATGGCCAGCCCGCAGTCGAGTCCGCGTCAGGGGAGCGAAGCCGCCGGGCGCGCGAACCGACCGTGCGGCCGAAGGTGTGGCCGTCGAATCTGCGGGGCCTGTGAACCCTTCCACGCTACTTCGCGTGATAGTTACTGAGGTAGCGGTAATACGAGTCCGAGCACAGGGTCGCTTCGTTCAGAATCACTCCGCGGAGGCGCGATCCCACAAGCTGAAAGGACTTCTGGACGAGCTCGCGAGGAGTGGTGCGAACGCGAACTACCATTAAGACGGCGTCGGCCATGGTGGCCAATTCCGGGACGTCGGCTGCCGCGATCACCGGAGGGGCATCGAGGACCACCCAGCGAAACTTCTTTCGGGCCCAATCGAGGAACAATTTCGTCGCAGCGCCCTTTAGAATCTGAAGTGGATCTCGCTGTGGCTTGACGACTGCTGCCACATGCAGCGGGAGGCCATTGACAGTCGAGACCACTGTTTCCGGAAGATCTTGGCCCGAAAGCGCTATCTCGATACCCGCGGCGGGCCGGAAGCCAAGCACTTTGGAAATGGTCGGCTGCCGTAGGTCGACTTCAGCCAAGAGCGTGGGGGAAGACGTTTCCGCCAAGCACCAGGCCAGGTTCACTGAGTTCAGGGTTTTGCCGTCTCCCTTTGCCGGGCTGCTGACCATGACGACGCCGCCCTGCGGGAACTGCTCCGCGAGGCCGTGCCGCAGCAGACGATATTGTTCGACGGCCACGCCGTTGGGATCGCTGTGGAAAACGATCCGGGAGTTCCCGTCGAACGCCAGGTTCAGCCTGTGAAAGCTGCCGGGGGAGTCGCTGCGCGTCGCCGTTTCCGGTTCCCAGGGCAAAGTTTCGGTCAAAACACTTTTTGCGGCTGCATCTGAATGGCTCATAGGATTGGGTGTACCCTCCAAAGAAGTCCCGCGACCAGCAAGCACGCCAGGAGCGCAGTGGTCAGGGCGAAAATCGCATAACGCAAGCGCCGGCGCTTGTCAGCCGGAGTGATAATCGTGGGGATCGCCGCCAACAGGGCGACCGACGCGGGAAGCAGCTCTTCCACTTCCTTCTCCGCTTTGATACTGGGATCGAGTTTTTCCTTGCCGATCACCAGCACAATCGAGAACATCAGCGAAGCGAGAGCGGCGCCGGACATCAGCATGGCGCGCTTGGGCTTCACCGGCCTCTGGGGCGGGCGCGCCGGATCGAGGATGGTGAAGCGCTCGCCTTTCTGCATGCGCTCGAGATCGCTGGCCATCGCGGCGGAATACTTCTTCGCCAGCAGGTTGCGGTATTGCTCTTTCGAGATTTCGTAATCGCGCGTCAGATCGGTGAGCTGTTGCTCGCGAAGGGGAGAAGCATCGACCTTGGCCTGGTAAGCGGCGATCTGAGCGGAAAGCTTCTCTTGCTCGGCACTCAATCGGGTCGTCTCGCGCTCAATGAGCTCCAGACGCACCGACGTAGGCGACATGGTCGGGTCTTTATCCTGAGCAGCCGCGTCGGGGGGCAAGGCCTTCAAAGCAGCCTTGAGGCGCTGCAGCCGGTCCGTCGCATCAATCACTTCTGGAAACGTGGGTGTGTAACGCAGGCGCAGCTCCGTGACTTGCGCCTCGAGCCGAGATTTCTCAGCTTCCAGCCGCGCCCGCTCGCTCGAGCCTTCCGTGGTCTGAGGATTCGGGGCGGTGGGAGCCGGCAGACGCTTGAGCTCAAAGCGCTCTTGCTCGAGCCGGTTCAGGGCATCGTTGTTCCCTTGATAGGCGGCGCGCAACTGGGCTAGGGTTCCCAGATTTGCGGGCAAGTTATCGGGCATTTGACCCAAGTGGCTCATCTTGAAATTGCGAACCGTCTGTTCCTGCCCGATCAAACTGGTCTTGGCATCGTTCAACTGGCCGCCAAGGAATTCCGTTGTGGTCTCCGCCACTTGCTCTGCTGACTGAAGATTCCAGGAGATGAAACGTCCGGCCAATTCGTTGGCCACCTGGGCCACAACCGTGGGGTTCGACCCTTGGTAAGTGATGGTGAATGAGCCGGGACCATTGCCGGCGGCATGCTTCACCTCGATGGTGATGGCCTTGCGCATGTAGTCGATCAACTGCTCGCGTCCCATGGAGTGTTCCATTCCAGGATAAAGGTGATATTGATCGATGATTTCCTGCAGCCTGGTGCTGCTGAGCACTTCCTGGGAGATGGTTTGCAGGCGGTCCGTCAAAGCTCCTTTCACCGCCGGGTTCACGTACTGATCCGAAACCTGTTGGGGATCCACCAGAATCGTCGTGGTTGCCTCATATTGGTTCGGCAGGAAGGTAATGTAGACCACCGAGGCCAGTGCGAGCGCGAGCGTGGGAAAGAACACCCAGCACTTGTTTTGCACAATCATCCGCCAGTATTCCAACAACTGCTGCAAGGGTTGGTCCTTCCGATCGCTGCTCATCTTTTCTCCCTGAAGAATGCCCGCCTCATGCGGGATTCACTTCGAATCCGGGTTGCTGATAGGACCTTTATCTGGACATCCCTTTCGGCGCCGGCGTCCATTCGAGCGTAAGCATCACCTGGTTCCTGCCAACATTGGAAACGTTGGCGACGTTCAAGATCTGGTAGATATGGCGGTAGGTGCCGCGCAAGGTTATCGAGCGCGAAAGCTGCCACCCCACCTGAGGAGCTATGAAGTCGCCGTACAGGTCCATCACCGAGCCAACGGACCGGTCGAAGATGTGGACGTAGCCGCTATCCAGCCGCAGCTCCACGCCTTGACGGAGACGCCGGGAGTAGCCAGCGGAGGCTGTGTCTTCCGACTGCGCCCTAAGGGTGGCCTGAAACGGGGTGTTCAGGCGCCGAGCGGCCGCGAGGTAAAAGTCGGATCGCTCCGTAATCCTGGCCAACATCGAAGCGCCGAAGTTGAATCCCTGCTGGGTCGAACAGAGGGGCGAACCGAAATCGGGGCCACCATCGAACTTGAAGCTCAGGCGGCGGGTGGGATCCAAGTCGAGCGAAGCCGCGGCGCCATACAAGTTGCACGTGAGCGGGCTCAGGTCCTTGCCGACATGACCGGAGAAGCCGGCGGAGATTTTGGGCGAGAAGGTGTGCTTCATCCCGCCACTGAAATCGATATAAGTGGTCTTTTGCCCTGTATCCGGAAGGCCGTAATAAACGAACTGACCCGTGACGTTGAAGCGGTTGCGTTCGCTTTCCTGCCAGAAAACGCTGAGATCCTGACTCTGGTTCAGGATCCTTTGATTGCCGAGCGCCAAGACGGTGGCAGTGGCATTCGCGATCGGGATGTTCTGAATCGTCGTAAAGTCCAAGGGAGCCAGAAAGCGGAGTTGGTCGACGCCGTATTGGTTCTGAACGCCGAGAGTCCACGACCAGCCGTGGTTCAACTCGCTCTGCAGAAAGAAGCGCGTATTGTGAAGTGCCTGCACTCCCAGGCCGGGATTGGATGCCTGCGAGACCGTGGGCGAATACTGGAGGAGGAATTGTGCCGTCTGCAGGTTCCCGCTGAAGCCAATGAAGGGGCTCACAATAGTCAGTCGCGAGGCCAGTTGGTCCGGTGTAGCGCCAAAATGGTCGTCGTAAGCTTCGGTAACGGTCGCGCCGTAGAGGAGCAGATGGCTCGGACCTTTTCCCAGTTCGAACATGCCGTGGTCGCTGCTAAGGAGGGAAACGTAGCGCCCGAGCCCCTCGCCGAAGGGGGTGCCGGAGACTTTGTCGTCAGACTGGGCGATGGGCTCGTAATTCACGCGCGAATCGGGGCTCTCGGCGGCAGCGTTTTGGTCACGCTTGGAGCTGGCGTCTTGCGAAGAGTCCTGGGCCCGCGAGACTTGAGCGCCCGTTCCAACCGCAAGGGCTGCCGCTAACAAAACGTGCCGCATCATAAAGGTTTTCATCAGTGTCCTCATCTGTACCTTACGGAACCACGACGGTGTCGCCGGGCCGCAGTTCGATGTTTTCTTCAGCGTTCTTCCCTTGAATGACATCGTTGTAATTAAATGGAGAACGAACCGTGTGTCCGTCCGCTTCACGGATCACAAAAATGCCTTTCCGATTGGCGTAAGTGCTGAAGCCACCCGCGCGCGCGATCAACTGCAATACGGTGACGGGAGTCAGCAGCGGGTATTCCCCCGCATGCGCCACTTCGCCGGTGATGAAGACGGTCTTGCTGTGAATTTCAGCCACGGTCACGGTGACTTGTGGAGCCACCAGAAAAGCCTTCAACCGTTCCGCGAGCAATTGCTGAATCTGGGACGCGGTCAGGCCGGCTACCTTCAGCTCGCTCACCAGGGGCAGCGATATTTTTCCGTCCGGGCGCACGACGACGCTCTGAGAGAGCTCCGGCTCTTTCCACACGTTGATGTGGAGCACGTCGGCCTGGCCGACGGAGTACTCTTCAGGAACAGAGGCTGTCTCGTCGGCATGCCGCCAATCCGTACTGCCTTTGCTCCCGGCTTCGTCGGCGTTCGGAGTCACCTTCGCCATCCGCTTGGCTTTCAGGCTGGTGGATTCCATGGTCGGCTGTTGAGCCAAAGTGGCCTCATTCGCCAGGCCAAAAAATCCCAGAGCCACAATTCCCATCCAGATTTGTCTTCGTTGCGTCATAAAGATCCTTTGTCTCCCGGCCTTCAGTGGCCTTGTGCCGTTTCGCGTTCGGGACGACGGAGCGTCTGTGATCCCTCCAACATGGTTATGCAAGAATGGTTCCATAAGTCCTTCAGGCGACGTTTCTAATTCCCTTGAAATCATGGAGTCCGCGGGGGTGTTTTTTTCTGCCTATTCTGGGAGCCCGAAAGCTGAAAACCTTTTCCTTCCGCGGGCTAATCGTTTTCCCGCCGCTGATTGTGACAATTTGCGTCAGCGGGCGAACTTTGTAGCGTGAGGGGTTATTTCGCACCCCGTTTGAGCAACATGACTTTGGCTGTTTCGAAGATGATTGCGGAATCGAGTGTGAGTGAGAGGTTCTTGATGTAGAAGAGATCGAGTTCCAACTTGGCCTTAGCATCTTCGACTGTGGAACCGTATGGATACTTGATCTGGGCCCAACCGGTGACGCCGGGCCGCACAGCATGTCGCTGTCCAAAGAAGGGAATTTGCTGCTCGAGCATCTCACAGAAATGAGGGCGCTCGGGTCGCGGACCCACCAAACTCATCTCGCCGCGCAGGACGTTGATCAATTGGGGAAGCTCGTCCAGGCGGAAGTTTCGGATGAAGCGGCCGACTTTCGTGATCCGGCCATCGCCTTCCACCGCCCAGCGCGGTCCATTCGCTTCGGCGTCTTGAACCATGGAGCGGAACTTCAGGACTTCGAAATGACGCCCGCCCAATCCCACGCGGGTCTGCCGGAAGAGCACGGGGCAGCCGGTCTCGAGCCAGATGGCCAGAGCCACGAGCGCCATCACCGGCAAGGCCAGAAGCAAGAGGATGGAAGAAACCGTGAGGTCCACGACACGCTTGGAGCTGAGCAAGAAGCGCGATTTTCGGAAGCCGTCGGAAAGAATCAGCCAGCTCGGCGACAGCCGCTCCAAGAGGATTCGGCCGGTCACTTGTTCGTAGCAGCTATGGGCATCCTCGATGCGCACTCCCGCAAACTTGAGGTGAAGCAGTTGCGGCACCGGCGTGCCTCCGCGCCGCTCGGCCAGGGAAAGGACCACGCGATCAATTTTCTCCCGCTCCGCAACTTGACCCACATCGGCCACCGCCCCGATGATTCCCGGATTGACCAGCGATTTCCCGATGTTTTCGCCTCTTTCGTCCAGGAAACCGACTACTTTGATGTGCATTTCCGGCCGGCTGATGATTTCTCTGACGAGCTGGACTCCCGCAGAGCCCGTGCCCAGGATGAGCACGCGTTCCGGTCCTCGGAACATCAGCCCCGTCTTGTCCACCATCATGCGCCAGCCAAGTGTTGCCGCCAGAATCAGCGGCGCAGCCAACGCGGCGACGCCGCGGCCCAAGCTGAGTCCGGGTTGGAGGTAATAGAGAGAGGCGAGAATGACGCAGGAAAAACCCAGGGATTGGAGCAAACGCAGGATGCGTAGATCGTAGCGGTTGATTATGTGAGAGCTGTATAGGTCGTTGTAATAAAGCGACAACTCGCAAACGAGGACCACCAGCGCGATCCGCCAGAACGTGTCCCGGTCGTGCAGATGAGACCGCACCGATCCGTAGTCGTTCAGAAATCGGAGGGCAGTTGCGGCCAACAGCCCCAGGACGATGAGGACGGCATCGGAAGCCACCATCAACAAGGTCTTGGGGGGTACTTTTTGTCCGCCGATTCTCAGCATTTGCTCTCTCGACTTCTCTTATCCGTGCCTTCGGCTGCGAAGCGCCCAGGCGCGTACACCTGCGTTGCCGATGTAGGGATGTGCAAGCCCGCTGCCAAAACGTCTAATGGATTGCTTCTTTGTTCTCAACACATTTGCGAATTTCATAAACTTTAGCCGGCCGATTAAGAAAACTCTTTCCTTGCCGGGATAATCCGTTTACGCGCCGACGAGAAACGAGCATTGACGCACCGATCGAATCGACCTCTCCTGTTAGGAGAAATGCGCCGCGATGCGAGCTTCTTCCGAGGAGCTTCAAGCCGCCGGTGCGGCAGGATTCACGGGCGTTTCCACAATCGAGTCAGGGTTCCTGCGGACGCGTTTGGGTGGCAAGCCTGCTTGACGAATTTTATAGAGCAGCGCGCGATAGCTGATCTTCAAAACGGTGGCCGTTTTTCGGCGGTTCCAATGATTCGCCTGCAACACCCGCAAGATCAGGCTGCGCTCCATTTCGCGGATGGCCTGCTTGGCGATGCTCTTGAGCGGGATCGAACCGTCTTCAGCGGCTTCGAAGGAGATGGAGGAGGCAGTCGATCGCTTTTCGATCATCTCGTTGCGCAGGGCGTCTTCCGACCCCAGAATCACATAGCGCGCCACCGCGTTTTCGAGTTCCCGGATGTTTCCGGGCCAATCTCGACTGTGGAAGAATTGAACCACGTCGCGGGAAAAGGGCGGGGCATTCCTCTGGAAGCGCTGGTTGAAAAAGGAAAGGAAGTAGTCGACGAGCACGGGAATGTCTTCGCGTCGCTCGCGCAAAGGCGGCATGTAAACGCTGATGACATTGATGCGGTAAAAGAGGTCTTGGCGGAAGGTTCCGTCGGCGATGTCTTTTTCGAGATGCCGGTTCGTGGCGCAGATCACGCGGGCTTCCACCCGCTTGTCTTCCTGGTCGCCGATTCGGCAGAACTGCCCGTCTTGAAGCACTTGTAGGAGCTTAGCCTGAAGGCCGGGGTCGAGCTCCGCAATCTCGTCCAGAAAGAGCGTGCCGTGATTGGCCATCTCGACGCGGCCGGGCTTCGAATTGTACGCGCCCGTGAAAGCACCCTTCTGAAAACCAAATAATTCACTTTCGAGCAGCGTGCCGGGAATTGCGGCGCAATTGACTTTAACAAAGGGCCCGCTACCGCAGGACGACGTGCGATGAATCAGCCGCGAGAGTATTTCTTTCCCGGTGCCACTCTCCCCGCGAATCAGAACTGGAACATTGGTGCTCGATACTTTCTCGACCTTCTGTCGCACCACCCTCATAGCTTCCGAGCAGCCGAAGACGACTTCTTCCGGCGGGAAGCCATTCACTTGCGGGGGTAGGAGACCGCTGGGTACGGCGTTAAGTGCCATCTCGTTTCCTTCCTTGCCAACTCCTCACATACTTGGCCTGGGTCGGGACAACCGTGCGTCATTGCTACACGCCAGGACTGTGCACTCTCAGCGCCAAAGCATGGCCTATATCGAAAGATAAAGAAGGCTCTCGCCAAGCAGCGTTTCAGGGCCACTAAACCCTACTCTCATCAGTCGATTAGCACGTCTAACGCGATTCTTGGTTGGCGTCAAAAAGTGACACTTTTCGGGGCTATAGGAGGGCCTACAGGGGCCTACTTCATGAAAACGATTTCTCTTCGAGGTCGACCATTTTCCACTCTGTGCAGAAAGCAGGCTTCTTCCCAGGGTTGTATTGAACCACTTGTAATCGTACGAGGAATTGAACCGAGGCGATCAGACTTCAAAGTTGCGCATGGCCATGGGGTCGAGCAACGCTCCGAACAGGAGTCCGAGCGGCTCTCGATCGGCCATTTGGAGCAATTCCAAGATAAGGTCTGCGCGCTTGTGCGGCGCGCCATCGACGCTGCCACAGATGGGACAGGCGCGTCCGTGGGGATGTGCGAGCGAACGAACAATCTCGAGCAGCCCTGGCTGATAGGACCGGCGAGCGATCTTGCAGCCGAGCGAACGCGCAATGGAACGGCAATTGATCTGCGCCGGGGCAAAGCTGCGTTTGGCCACGCGGAACATGGCCAAGTCGGGTTGAGAATCGCCGATGGCAATCGTTCCCAGATCCGGCTGGCCAATCCATTCAAGCAGTGCTTCGAGGCCACGGCCCTTATCCACTTCTCTTGCCAAAATCGTGGTGTCCGTCTCGTTCTGGATCAGGCGAAGGCGATCCGCTCCGAGCGTCTCCAGCAAGTTCTGGATCAAGATGGTGGGCACGGGAGCCGTCTTGTCATCGCGGTGCGTGATCGCGCGGATCGAATATTGGTAACGGTCATTCAGAAAGATGCCCGGAATCTGGCGGAGGGAATTTGCGACCGCTTCCATTTGGCGGAGAGATTCGGGAGTCACCAGAGCGCGCACTCGGCCGCTCACCGCATCCCACAGGACGCTACCGTATTCGGCGGCTCCGCCGGCGAAACCAAACGCCTGGCAATACTCCTGAACTTCGAGAAGGGTGCGGGCGGTGTTGAGAGCCATGGCGAATCCGTGCGCGTGAAGGATCGAGACTGCCTGGATGCCCGCGGCCGTCGTGGAGGGATATCCGAAAACATTTCGATCGAGAACGCCATCGAGGTCGAGGACCACGAGCGGGCCGTGCCACGTGAGGCGACTGGGCCGCCGGCAAAGGCTGCCGCAGAAACGAGCGGTGTGGACCACGAGAAAAGTCCGCGCATCGAGATAGCGCCGGTTGAATTCCGCGTGTTGCGGCGCAAGTTGGGGGTCGTCCAAATAATCGCGAGCGACCGTCATGGCCCAATTCGCGGCCAGCATTTTTGCCGGCAGCAGGCGGTCGCGGACACCCGCATCTCCGCTTTCCGCTACATAGCGATCGAGAAGGGCTCGCTCCTCGTTCGGCGAAAGCTCAAAGTGCAGAATCGCGTCCGCGAGGTCATAAGCAGGATCGAGGACATTGTGCTGGTGCTTTCCCAGCCCGTGATGCTCAAAGTCGCTCTTCAGCAACGACGACGGTCCGGCAATCCACTCCCCCGGCTGCATCCGAGCATCCAGCAGGGTCGGATGCGCGCTTGCCAACTGCGAGAGTCTGTGGCGCAAGCGAGGTCTTTTCAAAAATGCTGCGGCCTTCGTCCCGTAGGCGCGGCTGAGGCCTGAAGCGAGCCGGTCGAAGCCATTGTCCCGATTTTCCCGACACAGAATGGAGGAGAGGCCGGCCGGCAGGCGGAGGTTCAGAGCTCGCGCGCTCACGTAGGAGGCGACGGTGCGAAGAGTGTGTTCGCGATTTTCTTCTTCCCGCGCAGCGGGTTGCGAAACCCATTCGGTGTACAGGATGCCGTCGCGCAAGCCCAACACCGGCGGGACAAATTGCGCCAGCCGCTTAGCAGCAATAAAGGCATGGTAGCCCAGGAAGCCCCAGCCGACGCTCTTCGCCAACACATAGCGCGTTTCGAGGCGGCCGCCGGGGCGTGAAACTCGAACCTCGTAGACTTGCTTCAATCGAGGCGTCCACTGTTCTTTCCCAGGACTTCGCAACTCGGCATTCAATTGCGCGGCACGCGGGCTCTCCACGACGCTCGCGCTCGAATAGCCGCGGGCCTGGAAGTATTCTGCCAGCCGCGCCTCGATGCGCCGGCTCTCGAGGAAACGAGCCTTGTGCCATTCCTCGGGCTCGAGCGTCAGAGTCCGGATCCGGGAAAGGGGAATGTAATTGGGCCGGTCCTTCCAGTCCCGTCCGGCGCGGTGAATGGGCAGCAGCAGGACTACGTTCCATTCAGTCACGCCGGCTCGGCTCAACAGATCCGCGGTCTTAGAAAGGGTGCTGCAAGTAGCCGGAGACTCATCGACGACCACAGCCAGCGCATTCCTGTGTGCACAGCGCTCCAGCTTCGAGTTTTCCCAGGGCCCGATCGCCCGCTTCGGTCGAAGGGTCATGCCGTCCAGGTCCGCATAGCCTTCGGATTCAAGATATGCCCGGAGCAGCGCAGCAAGAAAGGAGCCCGCCGAGCGGATGCCGATTACGAGGATCGGCTGGCGGCGCTCCGGAAAGGTGGCCACCAGTTTTCGGCCCAGCTCGACACAGTCGAAGGGTGTGAGATCCCGGTTGCGAAATGAGGAAGGAATGGGAGGGAGTTGTATTTCGAAACCGGCGGGGAACCGTTTTTCGATGAGTTGGGCCAGGCGGATCCTAGATTCCATCAGCCCGGCGGAATTCGGAACGCCGACTATCAGATGCTTCAAGAACCCAACCATCGCGGCTTCCCAGGCTTCGCCCCATGTACACAGCGTGCGGAGTCGCACGGTCTGCAATCGACTGGGAGTTTCCAGGAAACTCTTCATCGCGCGCAGGGGCCGGGCTGAAGAAGGGAAAATTGCAGCTACTCTTGAAAAATCGTAGCGCCGCCCGAGCCGGAAATCGCTGAAGGCGTCGGAAACCTGGCAACCGAGGAGGAAGATGTTATTCATCACCTCGCTCTGCTGCCAGGGCGCCAGTTTCTCGTCCAAGTGGACCAATTCCGAGCGCAGCCTGGTGAGCACTTCGCCAACCGTGGGAAAGCAGTTGAGACACCACTGGTACGGAAGAAAGAAATCAAGCTCCGCCGGCAAGAGCGCAGAGGGGAGCGGTGACGGGGCGCCTTCCAGGAATGCGCCCTGCGCCTCCGCAGTGCGGAGACTCCAGTCCTGCGTCTGCGGATATTCCGGCTGGTGCCGAATCGGAAGCGCTCCCAAGCGAAGTCAGGATGAAAATGCCCTCTGCAAGCATGGCACTCCGAGCACCAAACAACTCATCTCAATTCTTTGCTGGTTTGTGGAAAGGTAAACGGAGCCAACAAGAAGACTCCGGTGTGTAGAAGGTCGCGCTGATTTGGTGGTGAGAAATCGGGGCTAGCGCTTCGGAAACATCAGATCCTCGAGCATGTCGGCGCGGGCTTTGTGGTCCGAGGCGATCACTTGCAGCAGGTCCGCAACGGAAATCATGCCGTGGAACTTGGAGTTAGCGTCCACGATCAGGAGGTGATAAATGCCATGCTCGTCCATCAGCCGGAGGCATGCCTCGAGCGCAGTTTCTGGAGGGACTTTAATCAGGTCCTTGGTCATGATCTCCTTCACGCGCATCCACGCAGGACACTTGTTTTCCGCCGCGACCTTGTCCGATACATCGCTCTGCGAGACCACCCCAACCAGTTTGCCTTCCGGAGTGCAGATCCCTACGGACCGCACTTTGTGATCGCGCAAGTAGCGCGCAGCGTCGTGTACCGTGGTTTCCTCGCTAATGGAAAACACTTCCTTGCGGTCTTTGATCAGGTCCGCAACGTTCATGGGGCCCTCCTGAGTGGGATAACTGGGCCATCCTAGGGCGATACCGCTCTCTGGCGCAACTAAAATTCATGTCCGCGTCGCCGTCCCGGTGCACGCCGCCGCGCCGACAAGATCTGCTTGACCGGGCCCTCCCTTGAAGTCGGTATCTGACTCGCCACATCTTCCTGGAGGTTGAATTGACAATCCCGCAACGCTCCCTGAACATGTCGAAGTGTTCGAGAAACCCCGCATATTCTAGGCTTTCTAGCGAAAACCCTGAGTCTGCTTGCTTACTCCTCCCGGGGAGTCGAAGGACGCAGTGCCTAATGGCAACAAGGAAGCGAGTCCACGACTCAGACTCAACGGAGCCGCCCACGCGATGATGCCGGAAAGATACTTGCGAACGGCGGCGTGGTACGGGGACCGACCACTCTTCCTCGATTTTCCGGAGCATTGGGATGTCACGATTCTCTGGCCGCGGACACCGCCGCCACTCACCAAGGAGCAAATCGTCAGCGCACTTGAAAACCCTGTTGGGCAGGCTCCGCTCCGAGAACTGTGTCGCGGAAGATCTCGCCCGTTGATTCTGGTGGACGACCTCAACCGGCCGACACCGACCGCGCAAGTGATGCCTTTCGTGCTGCAGCATTTCGAGGATGCGGGGATTCCCCTGGGAAACGTGACCATCCTAATGGGCCCCGGAACGCACGGCGCGCCGCGCGCGGACGCATTGCTGAAAAAAGTAGGCCCTGAAGCAGCGGCAAAGTGCCGCCTGGTGGTCCATCACGCTCGCCGGAACCTGGTGAAGCTCGGCCGGACGTCTTTCGGGACTCTGGTTTGGGTGAACCGAGAAGTGCTGTCGAGCGATTTCGCCATGGGCATTGGAGGCGTTTATCCCAACCGCACCGCCGGTTTCGGGGGCGGATCAAAACTCGCTCTCGGCGTGCTGGGTTACGCGACGATCCTGCAATTGCACGTCGGCCACGCAAGCGCGGGATGGGCTTCGTCAACTGAGAACGATTTTCGGAAGGACTTGGACGAGATCGCGGAAATGATCCGCCTGGGCACCACGGTCTCGCTGCACAACAACGAAGAGCGGAAAGTTATCGGGATATCTTGCGGCGATCCCATTCGCTACTACCCCGAGGCGGTGGCTTTTTCCCGGAAAGCGTTCAGCGCGCCGGTTCCGGAACAAGCCGACATCGTAATTTGCAACACGTATCCGAACGACTTGTCTCTCACGTTCGCCAAGATGAAAGGCTTCGCGCCTTTTCGTTTCTTCGGAGCTCACACGAGCCGGATTGCAATCGGGGCTTGCAGTGAGGGCGAGGGCGAGCACGGCCTCTATCCCGTCCTCAACCCGCCGATGCTTCACTCCTTGCGAAAGAGAATTCGATTTCTATCGACCCGGAAGCCGCGGGAAATTGGCGAGAAGGTGGCGAAGATGTTGCGCCGGGAGCTGCATTTCCAGGCGTCACCCGCAGGAACCGAGCGGCTGGACGAGCGGCGAACGCCTGGCTCGGGCGCGAATCCGATATGGCTATTCCGCTCGGCAACCTCGCTGGAAGGCGTTCGGCACAGCATTCCCGGAGTACGGATCGTGGACTCATGGACAGAGATCTTAGAGGCCGTGCGAAATGAACAAGGGGACAAGAAACCGCTGAAGGTGTTTGTGTATCCGTGCTCGCCGCTGCAGTGCCCCGATCCGACGATGGGGCTCGATCCTGAAGCCATGAAGCTTCACGGCGCCGTCCTCGAAAGGCAAGAGGCTTAAGCCGCGGAGCCGCGCGGAGGCGGTTTACGCGGGGGTCGCTGAAACAGATCCCGGGAGGATGAATGAGCGTTACATTGACCAAGAGAACGGACCGAGCAAAGACTTTCCGGACGGGGGTTTGCCACACCGCAGACTATCTCCGTAAGATCGGAGTACCGGAAATCCCTGCGGCTACGAGTCCATTCGATCCAGGCTACGATCCCGCCACTTTGGCAAGCCATCTGGAGCAGAGTTCCCATCTGATCTCGATCCTGAAGATTTCCATGGCTTGCTGGATGATAGCGCGAGAAAGCGCGACGCGGCAGAAGGTAGCGGCGGCGAAGAAGAATCGAGTTCGGAGCGTCACGGGCGGAGGGCCTTTCGAAATTGCAGTGGCGCAGGACCAGTTGCCGGCTTACTTGGATCTGTGCGCGGACATGGGTTTTGACCGCATCGAGTGCGGCGAGGGATTCACCGAGATGTCCCTCGAAGCGAGAGAGGTCGTGAGCATGGCGCACATTCGGGGCCTGGAGGTCCAGTTCGAGCTGGGAAAGAAACATACCGGCGCCTTCACCGAAGACAAGGTTCAGGAGCTGATCGATCAGGGAAAGCGATGGCTCGATGCCGGGGCAGTCCAACTGGTGGTGGAAGCTCGCGAAAGCGCCCGGGGAGTGGGACTCTTTGATGATGACGGCAAACTCAACGCTGCCTTCGCCGACCGCTTCGCGCATGCGTTTGGCCACAACACGGTGATTTTCGAGGCGCCGAATAAGCCCAGCCAGTTCGCCCTCCTCAATCACTTCGGCCGTGAGGTTCACCTGTGCAACGTGCGGATCGAAGAGCTTCTGCGGGTGGAAATCTACCGCCGCGGACTCCATTCCGATGCGTTTGGACACAGTAATTTGCGGCCACCGCGCCCGGCGGACGCCCCTGAACTTTGAGCCGGCTGAAGGAGAGGAATCGAACGATGCAGCCAACAGTGGTTATCGATTGTTTCCCAGAGAGCGTTCAAAAATATCGTGACGGCTATGCCGTTGTGGCCGTGGACGTAATCCGCGCCACGACGACCGCAGTGACCGGCGTCGCACAGGGCCGCAGGGTCTTTCCCGTACCTACGCTGGAAGCGGTGGTGGCTCTGGCGGCGCGGCTGGAAAATCCGCTAGCGGTCGGCGAGCTTGGAGGAAACATGCCCTACGGCTTTGACATGACGAACAGCCCCGCGGCGCTAGCGCTCCGTACCGATGTGGAGCGGCCGATGATCCTGATCTCCAGCTCGGGAACGCAGTTGATTCATGAGTCTCGACAATGCCAGGCAGCCTACGTGGCTTGCCTGCGCAATACCTCCGCCCAGATCGCCTATTTGGCCGAACACCACGAGAAAGTTGCCGTGATTGGCGCTGGCAGCCGCGGAGAATTCCGCGAAGAAGATCAGCTTTGCTGCGCTTGGATTGCCGAAGGTCTTCTGCAAACGGGTTACCGGGCGGCGGACGGGAACACGCGAGGAGCGATCGAACGCTGGAGCAGCGCGCCCGTGGAAGCGTTTGTCGGCGGCAAGAGCGCCGAATATCTCCGGCGAAGCGGCCAGTTGAGGGATCTCCAATTCATTGTTTCGCACGTCAACGATTTGAACGCCGTGTTCGCTTCGAGCGATGAAGAAGTACGGATGATTCCGGTGGAAACCGAAGCCTCGCAGAAAGAACCCTTGAAAACGTTGTGAGGAAGGGCAGCGACCCGTGGCACGCATCGACACTTCGGTTCCCGTCGTTGTCCTGAAGCTCTATCATCACTGCGCCATGGGGATCGTCCGAAGCCTCGGGCGTCTCGGAGTCCCCATCTACGGCGTGCACCGCGATCCGCGGGAGGCCGTGGCGCGGTCGCGCTACTGCCGCAAGACCTTCGTCTGGGATGTCGATCGGGAGCCGGAAGCGGAAACGGCACTGTTTCTCCTGGAAGTGGCCAGGAAAATCGGCGGGCGCCCGCTCCTGGTTTCGACCGATGACGGCAACAACGGTCTCCTCTTCCGGCAAGAAAAATTGTTGAGGGAAGCATACCGTTTTTCCGAAGTGCCTGCGAACGTGGTGTTCGATCTTTACAGCAAGAAAGGCATGTACTTCCTGGCAAGACGCTACGGCGTCCCGACGCCGGAAACCGTGTTTCCAAAGTCGCGCAGCGAGGTCTTGCACTTCTTGATGACCGCGGTCTTCCCGGTCGCGCTCAAGGGAATCGACAGCCGACTCCTCCACCAACGCACGGGCACGCGCATGCTGATCGTGCAGAACGAACGCGAACTGCTCGAGGCCTACGACCAGCTCGAAGATCCAGCTTGTCCCAACCTCATGCTCCAGGAATATATCCCGGGAGGAACCGATTCGGTCTGGATGTTCGATGGGTACTTCAACGCGAAGTCGGAATGCCTCGCAGCTTTTACCGGCCAGAAGGTCCGGCAATATCCCGTTTATACGGGCATGACCTCGCTCGGTATCTGCCGCAAGAACGAAACGGTGGAAAAGATCACGCGAGATTTCCTGAAGGCGCTCGGATATTGCGGCATGGTGGACATCGGTTACCGCTACGACGTTCGCGACGGGCTTTACAAGTTGCTGGATGTGAACCCGCGCATCGGCGCGACGTTTCGCCTGTTCGTCGACCCCCGCAACGGAATGGACATCCTCCGCGCTTTTTATCTGGATATGACGGGACAAGCCGTGCCGCCATCGACCCTTTGCGAGGGCCGCAAATGGATCGTCGAAGACAACGATCTGCTCTCCTTTCGACATTCCCACAAGGAAGGAAAACTGAGATTGAAAGAGTGGATTTCGTCTTACCGCGGCGTTCAGGAGGGCGCTTGGTTTGCCTGGGACGATCCCACCCCCTTCGCTCTGCGCAGCGCAAGTTTCATGAGAAGATTTTGGAAGCGTCCCAAAGACCAAAGCTCCTCTCGGCCAGGCCAAGCTGGTGGCAAATTCGAGTCAACGTCGTCTCCTGTCGCTCCGCAAGACCTGATCAGCACCCGCTGACCCAACTGCCTCGCGAAACCCGCCCCATTCCCCATTTCATCGCCCGACCCGTTCTACGGACCCCACGGTGGTCCGCGCCCTAGCTCGGCGATTTAAAGCGTGCAGGTTCAATACAATACGGTCGAGGTACCCGTTGTCGCTGCAGGAGAATCCGGAGGATGACGGACGGTGTGATTCGCGCCGCGTCCTATGTTAAGGGGTTAAGTATGTACGAACGTCGTAATAAACTGGATAAACTGGCATGTATACACCCAACGAGCGGTACCGTCACGGGGCACGGACAAATCGCCAATGCTGTGGAAAAAGACGACCGAGTCGCCGTCAGACCTGAGCAGGCTCGCCGCGAATGATATCGTAGCGTTCGATCACAGCAGCCACGCCAATGCTTTCGTGGGCTTCGTCCCGGCGCGAATCCACACGCACCACACGGCCGTGAGCGCGGACAAAGACCTCCGTGCCTCGAGTGATCTCTGCGGGTAGAGTGAGTGTGAAATCGAGCTCGGTTCCGGGCACCAGCTCCTTATGGAGCGTAAAGTAGACGCCGCGGGTTGAGATGTCGCGTGTCTGACCGTTGTGCGAACCGTGATCGCGGTTAATGGGCAGACGGATGAGAACAGGTAGAGACAGGTCGTACCGGCGAGCCATGCGACGCTCCGTCATTCCCCCTACTCCTCTCGATCTAAGGTAAGTGCAGACCGGCCCTGGATTTACCGAGTGCAATCCCCGTTCCAAAGCGTTGCTTGCAGCCTTTCGGCCCTATATCGACTGAATCTTGACGCCGTGATTCAAGGAGGAGTGAAGCGATATCCACCCGCCGCGAACAACCCCTTTATAAACAGCGTGGAAGCTGCGATTCAAAAGTTGACCGATGCCCGGCACAATTTGTCCGCAAGTCTCTTCGCAGCACCGATATCGCTACCCCGGGCCAGCATAGTAGCCCGATGGGAGGTGCTTGGGTAGTCTTTTTCACCAGCAATGTGCTGTGAATATGAAACAGATTACAACGGGTATAGAACTGTCCACAATGTTCGATAGGACTAGTGCCGCTCCAACTTGATCGGGATAAGGGTTGCCTGAGACAACGTGCCAGCAGCCTTGGCATGGCGCCAGAAGGATTTGCTCTGAATAGTTGGAACGGCACAAACCCTGTTCGACACAAAAAGCAACTGGATCGAATTAGAACGGCACTAGCTGTTATGCCCCACTGGAGCAACCGGCGTGCTGCGCGGTGAACGGGCTGTATCGAGGTTGAATTGACGTATTTTGTAAAGCAGGGCTTTGTAAGAGATGCCCAAGAGGCGGGCAGCATCTTTCCGACACCAGTTGGTTTTTTCGAGAGCGTCCGCGATCGCTTCCATCTCTGCTTCGTCCTTCAGACCGCGCACTAAGGCCTTGAGGCCTTGTTCGCGCGGGGGCGCCGCCGCCTCTGGTCGTGGCGCGACGCGCTGTTGAGCTGCAGTGAGTTCGAGCAGCTCGCGGAAGCTTCCCTGGTCGTCTTCCAGAATCACGTACCGCTTCACGAAGTTTTCGAGCTCTCGCAGGTTCCCGGGCCAGGGATAACGCAACGTTGCTTCCAAAACGTGGGAGGAAGGCTCGGTTGGCTGCTTCTGGAACTTCTCGCTGTACTTGACCAGGAAGTGCCGGAAGAGCAGCGGGATTTCCTCCGTGCGTTCGCGCAACGGCGGGATATGAAGCGAGAGCACATTGAGCCGGTAGTAGAGATCTTCACGGAATCGGCCGGAACGCATGGCCTCCTTCACCTCCATGTTGGTGGCAGCCAGAACACGGACGTCCACGTGGATAATGGATCGGCCTCCCAAGCGGGAGTATTGCCCATCCTGGAGCACGTGCAGCAGCTTGGCCTGCAAATGGGGACTCATCTCCGCGATTTCGTCGAGAAAGATCGTGCCCTTGTTGGCCAGCTCAAACTTGCCGGGTTTGGAGCGCACGGCGCCGGTAAAAGCGCCCTGCTCGTATCCGAAGAGTTCCGATTCCAGCAGTTCGCCCGGCAACGCAGCGCAATTCACCTTGACGAAGGGCTGATGGCGGCGCGTGGAACGAAGATGAACCATCCGCGCCACCACTTCCTTGCCAACGCCGCTTTCACCACTGATGAATACGGGCACGTCCACCGGCGCAATCTGCAGGATCTGCTGCCGGATTTTGAGCATCTGGGGGCTGGCGGCAAGAAAGGATAGATCCTCGGTGAGCTGCTCGCAATACTCGCGCAGGGCCAGGTTCTCCGCGCTGAGCTGCTTTTTCTTCCGGCATTTCAGCAGGGCGGCATCCAGCTCCGGCTTCTCGAATGGCTTGGTCAGATAGTCGTGGGCGCCCAGCCGGATGGCTTCCACGACGGTGCCCACTTCGTTCGAGCAAGAGAGCATGATGATGTTGAGGGTCTGGTTCAGCTTAAGCAGGGCCTGCAGGGTCTCCAAGCCGTCCATTTCCGGCATCAGCACGTCCAGTATGATGAAGTCAGGACGCTCACCACGGCTGATGCACTCGAGGGCCTCTTTCCCCCCCGAGACGGTGGAAACTTCGAAGCCGTCCACCTCCAAGAGCGTCTGGAGGTACTTGCGAATGCTCGGTTCGTCGTCAACTACCAGAATTTTTTCTTTATCAGCCATTTTCAACCATCCTTGAACTCCAGAAGCGTAACCGTAGCCGCGGCCTTTATTCCAGGTTCATCGGCAAAACGAATGTAAAGGAGCTACCGCGTCCTGGTTCGCTATCGACCCAGATCTTGCCTCGATGCGCCTGGATCAGGCGCTTCGTAATCGCGAGGCCCAGGCCTATTCCCGAGGAGGAAGGATCGACGCGAACAAACTCCTCGAAGATCTCCTGATGATATTCGGAGGCGATGCCCGGACCGTTGTCCGTCACGGACACGAGAACGCCATTGGGACGACTCCGTACATTGAGACGCCGCTCCGTCCGAGGAGCCGCTTCGCTCACACGTCGCTCCCAAAAATGGGGCTCGGCACGGAGGGTGACGCAGCCGGCTGCCGGCGTGTTCTTCAGTGCGTTGTCCAGCAAATTTGCGACGCACTGCTGCACCTTGGGATAGTCAAAGTTGAAGAGGGGCAGGTCTTTCGCTATTTGCGTTTCCAGGCGCACTTTGCCCCTTTGGAATGCATCCTGCCAGCGACAAACCACGTCGTTCAGGCAGTCTCGTAAATCATTCTCCCGCAACTGTAGAACAAGCTTTCCGCTCTCGAGCGCGGAATAATTCAGGAACATCGACACCAAGCGCACAAGTCGATCACAACTTTCCTTGGACTCTTCCAGCATTTCGCGCTGCTTCTGCGAGAGTTCACCCAGGGAGCCGGAGAGCAACAGGTCGTAATAACCCTTCATCACGGCCAGGGGCGTCTTCAATTCATGCGCCGCCGAGGCGAGAAAAACCGTCTTTTGTCGATTTGCTTCCTGGAGCCGCAGGTACGCCGCGAGCAGGTTCCGGTAGGTGATCTCCCGTTCCTGCATGAGATCCTGGACGGTCTGGCGCATCTCCGAGTCATCCGTAACGGACGCGGTTGGAGCAGGTTCCAGGTACACAACCAACCAGTCCGGCTCGGGCAGCCAGCGGATTCGCGCGCGAGCCTTTCCATTCTTGGTCTCGACCTGCAGGTCCACCTCTTGCTCGCCGCTTTCGAGTTGCGTGTGGATGTTCTTGGGATCCACATGGAGCAGGTCGCGGAAGAGGTTGGTGCGCTCTTCCTCACCGAGGGCGTGAGCGCTCAAAAGGTCTCGCGCCTGCAGATTGATGAAAAGGATCTTCCCGGCGCGGTCTGCGACCAACAAAGGCCTGTCGATCGCGTCGACGAGGCTGGTCATTATGCTGAAGGGGTCTACTGTGTGCGCCTGCTGTTCGGTTGTGGTACCTGTCTCCAAGCCACCCTCCCGATAAGTACAGTCCTTTGTTCTCACAAACGAGGAGCTACGCCTCTTTTTTTCTGACTCCTGAGGGGGCTGACGGATGGTGGCAGAGGGACTCCACACTGTCAATGGTAAATGGGTTCTATTTTGCACATCGGCTGGAAACCGCAGGGATGAATTCTGCAAATTCCTGGTGCCCCGATTCCTTGCCAGAATTTTCGGTCTATGGTAAGTAGTTGAACCGTATTGAGATACACCAGGCCATCAGTCGCCGGGTTTTCTTGTCACAGAATTGCTCATAAGTATGTACTAGAACGCAAGTACTAGTAAGGAAGGAAAACTTTTTCCCATGGGGGGTGAAAAGGCATGAGCTCTTACTCCGAGGAGCGCCGCCAGTTCTCACGCATTCCCCTACAGATCCCCATGTTCATCCGCGGTAAGGACATCAGCGGCGAAGACTTTCTCGAGCTGGTCAAGACGCTGGACATCAGCTCCACCGGGGCATTTCTAGCCTCTCCGCGCAGTTTGCGCTCGAATGACCTGATTTTTCTGACGATTCCTGCCCCGCCCTCTCCCTCTTCGGGGTTGGTCCCGGCCAGCACGCCTCCGATTCAGGCGCGCGTGCGACGCATGCAGGCGGCCGGGGAAATTCAACTAATCGGGGTGGAATTCCTGAACCCGCTGAAATGAGTTCCCGAGGAAGAGAGTCTGAAGCTGCGCGGGGAAGCTGCATTTCTGCGTCAAGAAAGTGAAACGCGTTTCCACCTATTTGCGACAATTTACGGTTCGGGGCATACTCGCCATCCGGCTGTCGCGCGCCATCTGCTTATTTCCCTTGTGCCAGCAACTTACGCGTGTTGGGTGCGAACCCTCCGAGGCTTGAGATGGCCCCTTCATTGCTGGAATTGTAGGTGTCCCCGTCCAAGCCAGCATAAGGTCGTTGCAGGCAAGAGCGGATTTCGTTGATGCCCCAGCCCGACGAACCAACCCCGCCGCAGCCTTCGTCCGAGGACTCGTTCCTCGACCTGCTGTCCGAGACGCTCGACAGTTTGGATCCTCACGCCCGCGCACAATTCCTCCAACGCTTCTTCAAGACCATTTCTCAGATCGATCTGACGGAGACGCAAAGCCAGGATTGCTGGGATCAAATCCTGCGCCGCCGCCAGGAACTCACCGCGGCGGTGGGAAAGCGCATTTCTCTGAAAACGGCCATGCTGGATGTGCTGGCCTCCATGAATTTCCTGCACGTTCCGATCTTAGTGGAATATGAGGACTACAAGAAACTTCAGATCAATGCCGCCACCGACGCCCTGACCGGCCTCTACAATCGTCGGCTGTTCGAGGAATACTGGGAAAAAGAGCTGAACCGAGCAAAGCGCTACGGCCAGCACCTCGCATTAGTAATCCTCGACCTCCATCGATTCAAGGAGGTCAACGATCGCCACGGCCACGTGCAGGGTGACACGGCATTGCAAATGGCGGCCGCCACGCTGCGCAAGACGCTCCGCGCGTCTGACTCCGCCTTCCGCATCGGCGGTGACGAGTTCGCGCTCTTGCTCCCCCAAGCGGACCCCGAACAGGCCAATACGCTCTGCAGCCGCGTCCGCGCTTTCTATGAAAGCGAGCTTCGGCCGCTCAATCTCAACGTGCCACTGGCGATCGATTTCGGCGTGGCTGTCTACCCGGAAGACGGGGACGAAAAAGGGACGCTCATTCAACTTGCCGACGAGCGACTCTACCAGCACAAGAAGGCCAGCCAGGCCCCGCCACGCGTTGCTCCCCCTGAGCCACCGCCGCGGCCGCAAGCTGGGCCCTTTCGGGCGGGTGCATCGGTTAGCGTGCCCGCGGCTCCGCCGGCAGCTCCGTCGCCGGCTCCTCCGCGCATCGCTCCAGAGCCGGTTCCGGCCCCATCAATGCCGCCCAGGACCGAAGAGCGTCGCAAATGGGAACGCGTTTCACTCGCGGGCACACGCGCCTATGCCCTGGTGGGCGAGGGCGGTCAAAGAACGGCGGCTGTCATCGACCTCAGCTACGGAGGTGTGGCGCTCTCCGTCGAGCGGCCCGAGGAATTCGCTTCCAACTTCTATGCCGTGCTCCACGTGCCCATTCTTCCGCCCGTTCGCGTAAGTCTCCGCAAGATCTATGCCCTGAAGAATGATGGCCGTTGGCGCGTTGGTTGCGCCTTCGTGTCCTGACCCTTTGATATTCTTGATGCTTACCTTGCTTCCCGTTTAATGGGGCCGTGTGCTAGACTAACCCGGCAAGAGCGACGCACGGCTCTGCGACCTTACCTCTACGGGGCTGTCCCATGTCTGGACATTCTAAGTGGGCCACAATCAAGCACAAGAAGGCCGCCACGGACGCACGCCGAGGCAAAATTTTCACCAAGCTCATTCGTGAGCTCACGATTGCGGCGCGAGTCGGCGGGAGCGATCCAGATTCGAATCCGCGGTTGCGGACCGCCATCCTGGCCGCGAAATCCGAGAACATGCCGAACGACAACATCGAGCGCGCCGTCCAGCGCGGCACCGGACAGCTCGAGGGTGAGACGCTTGACGAAGTGACGTTCGAGGGCTACGGGCCGGGAGGGGTTGGGATGCTGGTGCAGGTGGTGACCAGCAACCGCAATCGCATCGTCAGCGACATTCGTCATTTGATGTCTAAGAACGGCGGCAACCTTGCGGAAACCGGCGCGGTGGGCTGGATGTTCCACCGCAAGGGGGACATCGTCGTCTCGAAAGAGCTGGCCAACGAAGAAAAGATGATGAACATCGTGCTCGATGCCGGCGCCGAGGATTTGCGCGACGACGGGTCGTCCTGGGAAGTCGTTACTCCGCCCGAGGCTTTCGAGAAGGTGCGCGACGCGCTCAGCGCCGCCGGAATCAAGCCATCGGCCGCCGAAGTGGCCTGGGTACCGCAAAACTACGTGAAGCTGACCGGAACCCCGGCTCAGCAGATGCTGCGGATGATGGAAGCGCTCGAGGAGCACGACGACGTGCAGCACGTTTATGCCAACTTCGACATCGACGAAAAGGAAATCCAGGCCGCCATGGCCGGCTAGTGCCGTTCCAACTGAGTTCCGCTGGCCCAAGTTAGTTCCCTCCTCACGAATGATCTCCATATCGCTTGAGCCGTCCGGGGATCCTCGCAATACCGCAGCGCGGAAATTCCGAGGAGCCTCCCGGCCGTGGCAGCGCTTGCGGAGGAGGATGGAAGTTTGTGCTGGGAAATTCCGGGCCGACACTAGACCTCGGTCGCCGAGGAAAAGGGCGCCCGCATTCCGTGGTAGGATGACGTTTTGCATGTTCGAAAAGGAGAAGCTAGGTGGCGCAGCACATTTCGCGGAAAGAACTAAAGAAGGATGAAGTCCGAGACACCCTGGCGCACGGCGCCGAGGCCGTCCTTTTGCACCGGCGGTTGGTGGCTTTGCTGCTCGCGATTGCACTCGTAGTCGGAGTGGCCGTTCTTGGCTGGAAGTTCTACTCCGAAAAGCAGACCGGGAAAGCTGCCGTGGCGTTCGACGATGCGATGAAAATTTTCCAGGCCCGAATTCGGGCGCCGGGCGAGCCGGCCGACGCAAGCGAAGTGAGTTACGTAGACCAGAAGAATAAGTACGAAGATGCATCGAAGAAATTCATGGACGCGGCCAATCGGTTCCCGCACACGCGGCCGGGGCAGCTCTCACGTTACTATGCGGCGCTGAGCTTGGAGCACCTCGGGCGCAACGAGGAAGCCGCCCGAGCGCTCCAGCAGGTCGCGAACAGCGGCACGGAAGACTTCGCCGCACTGGCCCGCTTCGAGCTTGCCCAAGTAGATGAACGCACCGGCAAAGGTGACGAAGCGGTAAGAATCTATCAGCAATTGATCGCGAAACCTTCGGTGCTGGCCCCCAAACCTGTAGTCATGCTGGCTCTGGCAGGTCACTATCGCCAAACGGACCCCTCACAGGCGGCCCGACTCTATAGCCAGATCAGGACGGAATATCCCGATTCCGCTATCGCTCAGGAGGCCGACCAGCAGCTCCAGCTCCTCCCTGGTAAGACGTAGCCCGCCGCCTGTTGACGCAATTCCCCGAGGCTCGGACATTGAGGATCGAGATCGGCTAAAATGTCGGCATGGCGCTCGCTCCTTACGCCATGGACGTGAGCCGTTCGCGCGGCCGCCGCTACCCTGAGCAGCCGCACCCTTACCGGGATGCGTACGCGCGCGACCGCGATCGCGTGATTCATTCCCGCGCCTTCCGACGTCTCGAAGCCAAGACGCAGGTATTTAGCACCCGGTATTCCGACCATTTTCGGAACCGGTTGACGCATACCCTGGAAGTGGCACAGATCGCGCGCACGGTCGCTCAAGTGCTTTCGCTGAATACAGACCTTGCCGAGGCGCTGGCGCTCGTCCATGACATCGGCCACCCTCCGTTCGGCCACGCGGGCGAGAAGCGGCTGGACGAGCGAATGCAGCAGCACGGAGGCCGCTTCGATCACAACTTGCATGCGCTGAGGATCGTGGAGAAATTCGAGCAGCGTTACCTGGATTTTCCCGGCCTCAACCTGACCTTCGAGGTGCGGGAAGGCATCGTCAAGCATTCACGGGATTATTCCGCCGGCGAGTTCCCGGAACTGGCCGAATATCTCCTCGACCAACGCCCGCCGCTCGAGGCTCAGTTAATCAATCACGTGGATGAAATTGCGTATAACACGGCTGACCTGGATGACGGCTTCGAAGCCCGGTTGCTGGAGCTGGACGCGCTTCTCGAATCCGTGCCGCTTTTTGAAGAAACCTACGCGGAGGTGGAGCGCCGCCACCCAAGCGGCCGCTCCAAGCTCAAATTCAACGAAGCCCTGAAACGGGTGCTCGACCGGCTTGCGACGGACCTGATCGAACACACCCGGGGCGCCATCGAGCGAAGCCGAGTCGCGAGCCTCGAAGATGTGCGGCGGCATCCTGCCCGACTGGCGGGCTTCTCGCCGGCCATGGCGGAGCAGAACTCCGCGCTAAAGCGTTTTCTTTATTCCCACCTTTACGAGACCCCCGCCATTCGGCTGGATCGTGCGCATTCACTCGAAGCGCTCGACGAGCTTTTCCGCTTCTATCTGCAGCACTCCGAAAAAATGCCCCCCTTCTACGCAGCACAGGCGGAGCAAGAACCACGGCACCAGGTGGTTTGTGATTACATCGCCGGCATGACCGACCATTACCTTCTCCGGCAGCACCGGGAGCAGTTGGGAGGGGCCGAGGCGCGCCCCGCAAAGGTCTAGCCCTGATCTCTCATCAGACATCAGAATAGGGCGGCTTTTTGCGAGGCTGCGAAAAGGCCCACAAAATGGCCATTCTGGGTCATTCACAGAAGCAGGGTTACATCGGTTCTCATGGATTTGTGGTGAGAAATCCGGGCTGGGGCTGGTCCAAATTGACCCGGCTGGGAATTGGCTGAGAGAGCCCTCTGACGGCCCTGGGACGCGACCAAGGATCCCCAAATCCTTTGAGGGGCAGGATCCGGGGAACGGCGGGTCGGTGCCCGATTGACGGCATGCCAAAGCCATTGACTGCGTTTTCTTGACATTGCAGGGGTGAGCCTTATAATGGCGTTTTACTCCAAGCCGCGGGAAATCCAATGTTTCTGGACGTTCACGAGCTTGCTGTCCGTAAAATCCGCATCCGAAAGAGCTATGCGCCGGGGACGCTGGATTTCCATTCGGGGGAGTTCCGACAGGTGGAGCCTCTGGAAGTTCGCGCCACCGCTGAACTTGTGGACGGGCAAATTCGCGTTTTCGGGACGCTGCATACCCGGCTCGAGCTGGTCTGCGCACGGTGCCTAGAGACCGTCGTCGAAGAAGTGAGCCGTGATTTCGATCTCTTCTACCGTTCCATGGCCACCATTGCCAAGAATCAAGAGGTCCATTTGAACCTCGATGACACCGAGATTGCTTTCTTCGAGGGGGACGGCCTGTTCCTGGCCGATATTTTGGCCGAGCAGGTAAACTTGGCCCTGCCGATGAAGGTGATCTGCCGCAGCGACTGCCGCGGCCTGTGCCCGCATTGTGGTGCCAATTTGAACCACGAAGAGTGCCGCTGCGAGAGCCATGCGACCGACGCTCGGATGGCGCCGCTGGCACGCCTCAAACAGGACTGGTTCAAGAAGCACTAGCCCCGCGAACAAAATACCCAACAAGGCGCGCAGAGCCGTGTGGCCTGCAAGAAGGAGTTTAGATGCCCAATCCGAAACGTCGTCATTCGAAAAGGCGCAAGAACCAGCGGCGCGCCCACGACCACCTTACGGGGCCGACGCTCGGCGAGTGCCCCAACTGCCATGAGCGGAAGCTGCCCCATCAGGCCTGCCCGCACTGCGGCTACTACAAGGGGCGCGAAGTGATTGACACGTCGGCCTGATCGTCCTAAGTTTCATCCCTTGCCTTCCTGAGTTGGTGAAAGAATGACCACCATCGCCGTGGACGCTATGGGAGGGGATCATGCCCCCCGCGCTGAAGTCGAAGGGGCGGTGCTGGCGGCCCGCGAGCTGGATGTACGCGTGGTGCTGGTGGGCGTCGAGTCTGCGGTGCGGCAGGAACTCGGCCGACATCGCATCCGCAACTTGCCGATCGAAGTGGTTCACGCGAGCGAAGTGATCACGATGCGGGACTCGCCCTCCCAGGCCCTCCGCAAGAAGCGCGACAGCTCGGTTCACGTCGGTGTGAAGATGGTGAGGGCAGGCCAAGCCGACGCGGTGGTGAGCGCAGGCAACACCGGAGCGGTGTTGGCGGTGGCACGATTTGTGCTGGGGACGCTGCCTTCGGTGGGCCGGCCGGCGCTGGCGGCGCCCTTCCCTACCTCGCGCGGCGGGGCTTCGGTGATCTTGGACGTGGGCGCCAATGTGGACTCGAAGCCGGCACACCTCGAGCAGTTTGCCGTCATGGGCGAAATCTATTACCGAGCGATTTTCGGGACGCGCCGGCCCCGGGTGGCGCTGCTATCGATTGGGGAAGAAGAAATGAAAGGCAACGAGCTGACTCGCGAGGCGTACGACCTGCTGAAGCGGACGTCGCTCAACTTCACCGGCAACGTCGAGGGGCGCGAGGTGTTCGCGGGCAACGTGGACGTAATCGTGTGTGACGGCTTCATAGGGAATGTCGCGTTGAAGATCAGCGAAGGCGTCGTCGAGCACATCGGGGCGCTACTGAAGAAAGCGCTGCGCAGCACGCTGGCGGCCCAAGTGGGCTACGTGCTCTCACGCCGCGCATTTCAGGACCTCAAGAAAAAAATCGATTACTCCGAATACGGCGGCGCGCCGCTGCTCGGAGTTCGTGGCATTACCGTCATCGGCCATGGCCGATCCAATTCGAACGCCATCAAAAATGCCATCCGCGTTGCCGCCGAACTCTGCCGCTCCAAGGTAAACGAAAAAATCGAGCAGGAGCTTTCGGCGGCCGTCCACGCGCGGAACTAAAGGAAGCGCAAACCGGCGAACTCATGGGCAAGCTGGCATTTCTTTTTCCGGGCCAGGCGTCGCAATACCCCGGCATGGGGCGCGACTTGGCGGAGCACTATCCGGAGGCCCGCGCAGTTTTCGATGAAGCCGACGGCGCGCTGGGATTTCCGCTGTCCCAACTTTGCTTCGAGGGCTCTGAAGAAGTACTGAAGCAGACGGAGAACACCCAGCCCGCCATCCTGACTGTGTCCATTGCCGCCTACCGCGTCCTCGAGGAACGCGGTATCGCTCCCGATTTCGCGGCGGGTCACAGCCTGGGCGAGTATTCGGCCGTCGTTGCCGCCGGCGGCTTGGATTTTTCCACGGCAGCGAAGGTGGTGCGGCTCCGCGGGAAGTACATGCAAGAAGCGGTGCCGGCGGGCCAGGGCGCCATGGCCGCAATCCTGGGGCTCGCGCCGGCGGAGGTAGCGGACATCTGCAAGAAGGCGGCGGGCCGAGAGGTTGTGACGCCCGCAAACTTGAATTCGCCCGAGCAGACCGTGATTTCGGGTCACGCCGAAGCGGTGAAGCGCGCCGTCGAAATCGCTTCGGCCTCGGGGGCGAAGCGCGCGGTGGTGCTGCCTGTTTCCGCTCCCTTCCATTGCGAATTGATGGGTCCGGCTCAGCAGCGTCTGGAGCGCGACCTGCGCGCAGCCGCTTTCAAGGATCTGCGCTTCCCGGTGGTCACCAACGTGGATGCGGAGGCGATTTCTGCGGGAGAAGAAGCGCGCGAGGCTTTGATCCGCCAGTTTTGTTTGCCGGTGCGTTGGGAGGATTCCATCCACGAGATGGTGGACGCCGGCGTCGACACGTTTGTGGAAGTGGGTCCAGGCCGGGTGCTGGCGGGGCTGCTCCGGCAGATCGATCGCTCGGTGCGCTGCTTCAACGTGGAAGATTCGGCGAGCCTCACGAGCACGATTGAGAAGATCGCTCAGGCGCGCGCCCGAACCACCGATACCTAGTTGGATGTTTTCTCTCGAAGGAAAAGTCGCGATCGTCACGGGCGCCTCGCAGGGGATCGGCCGGGCGACGTCGCTCGCGCTTGCCGCCGCCGGCGCCAAAGTCGTGGTGGCGGCCCGAAATGCGGAAAAGCTGGCTGCCGTGGCAGACGAGATCAAAGCGGCGGGCCGGGAAGCCCTGGCGATTCCGATGGACGTGGCCGATGCAGGGCAGATCAAGTCCGGCTTCCAGCAGGCAATCGGCCATTTCGCCCGGCTGGACATCCTGGTGAATAACGCCGGCGTGGCTCGCGACGGCCTGGCGCTCCGAATGAAGCTCGAGGACTGGGAGGCGGTGCTGCGGACAAATCTTACCGGCGCGCATCTGTGCATCCAGCAAGCGCTTGGGGCCATGCTGCGGCAACGGTGGGGAAGAATCATCAATGTGACTTCGGTGGTGGCCGAAATGGGCAACGCCGGGCAGGCGAATTACGTTGCTGCCAAGGCGGGCCTGATCGGCCTGACGCGGGCGATTGCCGCGGAGGTAGCCTCACGCAATATTACCGTCAACGCGGTCGCTCCCGGCTTCATCTCCACGCCGATGACCGACCCGCTCCCGGAAAAGGTGAAGCAGGAACTGATGGCGCGCATTCCGCTCGGACGGTTCGGGAGCGAAGGCGATGTGGCCGCTGCGATTGTGTTTCTGGCGAGCGACGAAGCGGGTTACATCACCGGCCACGTTCTGGACATCAACGGCGGGATGCGCATGGGGTGAAGCACGGCGCGTGCGGAGTGGATTTCGGGCGCAACCTGAAGAATCGGCCGACGTGAACGGGCGGCGGAAGTTGACCAGAGCCGGGGGCCGCGCATAGAATGGGCAGGTTCGTTAGGGCTCCAGGCTTAGGAATTCCAGCCGCTCGGACATCCTCAGGCGAGCGAGCGTCTCGCTGAGACCGGAGGAACAATCAGAATGGCCAGCGTTGAAGAACGGGTAAAGCAAATCATCGTCGAGCAGCTTGGTGTTGATGAGGGTGAAGTAACTCCCACCGCATCGTTCGTGGACGATTTGGGCGCCGACTCGCTCGACACCGTCGAGTTGGTGATGGCCTTCGAGGAGGCGTTCAGCATCGAAATTCCGGATGAGGACGCCGAAAAGATAGCCACGGTCAAAGACGCCGTCTCGTACATCGAGAAGCATGCCCAGGCGAAGAAGTAGTCCGCCGGTCTCCCAATCCCTGACAGGAGCAAGAACTTGAGCCGCCGAGTCGTCGTCACCGGAGTCGGCCTTATCTGCGGGTGTGGCATCGGCACGGAGCAAGTCTGGCAGAACCTCATCGCCGGGAAAAGCGGGATAGGGCCCATTACTCAGTTCGATGCCTCCCAATTTGATTGCCGCATCGCCGGGGAAGTCCGTAACTTCGACCCGCTCGAATGGATTGAAAAAAAAGAATTGAAGAAAATGGGACGGTTCATCCAGCTCGTCATGGCCGCCGCCGATTTCGCTGTCAAGATGGCCCGGTTAGAGGTGACGCCGGAAATTGCCGATGCCACGGGAGTGTATATTGCGTCGGGGATCGGGGGTTTCGACGTGATCGAGCGAGAGCATTCGAAGCTTTTGCAGGGCGGGCCGGGGAAGATATCGCCTTTTTTCATTCCCGCAGCGATTGTGAATCTGGCTTCGGGCCACGTTTCGATCCGCTACGGCGCGCGCGGGCCGAATTCCGCCACAGCCACGGCGTGCTCGGCTTCGGCGCACGCCGTCGGCGACGCTTTCAAGATCATCCAGAGATGCGACGCGGAAGTGATGATTGCCGGCGGTTCGGAGGCGGCGATCACGCCGATGGCTGTTGGCGGCTTTGCGGCGATGAAGGCGCTCTCCACTCGGAACGAGGAGCCCACGCGGGCCAGCCGCCCGTTTGATGCCGAGCGGGATGGCTTCGTGATCGGCGAGGGTTCCGGCGTCCTCATTCTGGAATCGCTCGACCATGCCCAGCGCCATGATGCCGAGATCCTGGCGGAACTGGTTGGTTACGGGATGTCGGGCGACGCCTACCACATCACCCAGCCCGCGGCACAGGGAGACGGCGCTTACCGCGTGACGCTTGCCGCGCTGAAAGACGGGAAAGTAAGTCCGGATGAAGTCGATTACGTCAACGCGCACGGCACTTCGACGCCGATCGGCGACGCGATCGAGACTATAGCGCTCAAGCGCGTCTTCGGCGAGCGCGCCGGCCGAGTTGCTGTGAGCTCGACAAAATCGATGACCGGGCACGTGCTGGGCGGCGCCGGGGGGCTTGAAGCGGGCATTAGCGTCCTCGCGCTGCGCGACCAGATCCTTCCGCCGACCATCAATTACGAGAACCTCGACCCGGCTTGCGATCTCGACTACGTTCCGAACCAGGCGCGAAGGACCGAGGTGGGCTACGCGCTTTCGAACTCTTTCGGCTTTGGCGGAACGAATGCTTCGCTGCTGTTCAAACGCTGGGAAGGGCGTTAAGTTCGCGTTGACGGAGATTTTTCTGACGGCCTTTCGGCTCGCAGGAGGAATCGTTGAACATCGTTGTCTGCGTTAAGCAGGTTCCGGCGAAGGATGCGCCGCTGGCCATCGCTGAAAGCGGCGCCTGGATCCGCGAAACGGACATCGGCTTTGAGACGAACGAGCCCGATAGTTACGCGCTGGAAGAAGGGTTGCGTCTCAAGGAGAAGCACGGCGGCGAAGTAGTGGCCCTCTCGATGGGCCCCGAGCGCGTGAAGCAGACCATCAAAGAGGCGCTGGCGAAAGGCGCCGACCGCGGCATCCACGTCGCCGACGACAAATTCTTCGCGCTCGACCCTCTCGCTACGGCACGGTCCCTCGCCGCAGCCATCCAGAAAGAAAAAGTCGATCTGATCCTTACCGGCTTGCAAAGCGACGATCACGGGTTCGGGCAGACTGGCGTTCTGATGGCGGAGCTGCTCGGCCTGCCCCATGCTACCATCATCATGCAAATCGACGTCAGCGACGGCCGCCTGAAATTGAAGCGCGAGCTCGAAGCCGGCTGGTTCCAATGGATCGAGCTGCCGCTGCCGGCCGTGCTCACCATTCAGTCCGGGATCAATAAACCGCGCTACGCCACGCTGAAGGGAATCATGGCGGCCAAGAAGAAGGACATTGCGACGGTGCCGCGCGCCTCGTTGGGCGT
Organism: uncultured Acidobacteriota bacterium; assembly: GCA_963781005.1. GTDB lineage: Bacteria > Acidobacteriota > Terriglobia > Acidiferrales > UBA7541 > CAWADX01. The sequence continues at coordinate 1,314,721 of CAWADX010000001.1, read as the reverse complement.
GACGGATACGCCTACCGAGCGCGTCGAGCGGATTTACGTCCCGCAGAAAACGAAGAAAACAGAATTCATTACCGGGACGCCGAAGGAAATCGCCGCCAAGCTCGTGGAAAAATTGAAACACGAGGCGCGCGTTTTGTAGAGGCGGCGGGAATGCATCGAACCCATTTTCAAGATCGCGTTCGAAGTCGGGCCACACGCTGAAACATGAAAATTTTCTTCATCGCCGAACAGCGGGAAGGCAAGTGGAACAAGGCCGGTTTCGAGACGCTGGCCGCAGCGCAGCAAATCGCCCAACAGGCGAAAGCGTCGCTTTCCGCCGTGGTTCTCGGGAAAGGCGTTGCCGCGCTCGCGAATGAGATGGCGGGATCGCAGCTCGAAGAAGTGCTGCTTATCGAGCACGACCTGCTCGAGAAATACACGCCGGATGGCTTCACTCTCGCTCTGAAACAACTGATCGCCGCGGAGAAACCCGACTTGGCTCTCCTGCCGCACACCTATCAGGTGCGAGACTTCGCTCCCAAGCTCGCGGCTTCGCTGGGCAAGGGCATGATCGGCGATTGCATCGGATATCGTTACGAAAACGGCAAGTTGATTTTCGTCCGGCAAATGTTCCAGGGCCGAACGGCTGCGGATGTGGTTTTCGAAGGTAATCCGCCATGGATCGCGACGTTTCAAGCCGGGGCATTCCGCGCCGATCTTCTAGCAACTCGCCAGGGCGGCAAGGCGCCGGTCAGATCCGTGACCGTCGAACTCAAGCCCGAGCAGATCCGCATGAAACCTCTCGAGCTTTTCCGCGAAGCCAAGCAGGCAGTGGATTTGACTCAGGCTCCCATTCTGGTTTCGATCGGCCGCGGCATCAAAGGTCCTGAAAATATTCCACTCGTCGAGAAGCTCGCAGGCGCGCTGGGCGCGGAACTGGCCGCATCGCGCCCCATCTGCGATGAGGGTTGGCTGCCGATGGAGCGGCAAATCGGAAGCTCCGGCCAAACGGTGGCGCCCAAGCTGTATTTGGCGTTGGGCATCAGCGGCGCCATCCAGCACGTCGTGGGAATGAAAGGCTCGCGAACGATTGTTGCCGTGAACAAAGATCAGAACGCGCCGATCTTTGAAGTGGCGGACTACGGAATCGTCGGCGATTTATTCGAAATCGTTCCCGCCCTCACCGAAGAGCTTGAAAAGTCCAAAGCCGGCTGAAACTCAAAAGCGGGGACACAACACAATTACTTGGGGCGTTGGTTATGGATGCCCCGTTCCGCAGCTGCAGGCGCCCGCGCCGCTGCCGAGTTCCTGAAGGACGGTGCAGTCCTCGGCAAGGTCAGTCGCTTCGCCTAAGCCGAGCGGGGCAGCCTGGGATTCACCCAAGAGGATAGGGTACGACGGCGCGCCCACCTTGCTCTCAATGTGTGTGGCCCATTCCCGAAGCGTTTCGGTGGCCGTGATGTTGGTCGGGTCACACGGCGTTGCAAGTGCCGACGAAATCATCTTAATCACGCCCGTGTGGAGCGGGGTACCTAGCAGCGGGTTCTTGGTCAGGTTGAAGTTGACGGAGAGAGCCAGCAGTGCGTTGGCACTGACAAAGCAACCGCAGCACTCGGACAGCTCCTGCCTGTTATCGAATACATAGATCAACGCGCAAAGGTCGGCCGCTTCAGTTCTCGATGCGTTGGTCGTTCCGGGATTTATCACCCGAACGACGGCGTCCGGAGCGCCCGGCGTGTTTGCGTTGGCATAGTAATCGACGGTGAAGACATCGTTGCACGGGTAACCGGTGTCGGGATTCCCGCATTTCTGAGCCCGGGCGCCCTGAGAGCCGGCCCCCAGCGCCAGAGCCAACATGATTACCGCAAACGCCGACCTCTTACAGAAGCTCGCTTTCATTGGCTTCACTCCTTGGCATGCCGGCTGCGGAGGTCCGGTCGTGCTGCCATTCTGATCCCAACGGTTCGGGGATTGCTATTGCCCGAGCGATATAATCACTTTAGGCTAAGCCAAAAAAACTAGCCGGACCGGCTACTCCATTCGACTAATCCGTTTGGGCGATCTGTACTCGTGGCGCAGGCCAGGGCGCGCAATCGCCTTTCAATCTGACGAGACACACAAACAGACTGCGGTTCCGAAGAAGGCGCGTGCGGCGGTTCTGCTAGAATGCCCGGGTGGCCATCGAGCGCGAAAAACTCGAAGCTGACGTCTTGATCGTCGGTGCGGGACCAGCCGGGCTTGCTTGCGCGTTGCACCTCGCGCGGCTCATCGAACAACACAGCCAGGCGGGACGAGATCCGTCCCTTTCGGCGGAAAACATTTACGTGCTGGAAAAGGCGCGCGAGCTTGGCGCGCACCAGCTTTCCGGGGCCATCATGGACCCGCGCGGGCTGCGCGAGCTCGTTCCCGACTTTGAAAAATCCGCGCCCATCGATACGCCGGTAACGGGCGATGCCGCGTATTTCCTGACCGCGCAGCGCGCCTGGAAATTCCCCCTCACGCCGCCGCCGCTCCGGAACCACGGCAACTACATCGTTTCTCTCAACAAGATGGTGAAGTGGCTCGGCGGCCTGGTGGAGAAGGCGGGAGTAAACATTTTCACGCAATTTGCGGGCGCCCAATTGATTTATGAAGATGCCGGCATTGCGGGCGTCATTACCGACGACAAGGGCGTGGACAAGAACGGCCAGCCGAAGGCCAACTTCGCGGCGGGCTACGAGCTTCGCTCGAAGGTGACGGTGCTGGCCGAGGGCCCTCGCGGCTCGCTTACCAAAGACCTGGTCAATCGCTTGAAGCTCGACGGCCTCAATCCCCAGATTTACGCCATCGGCATCAAAGAGCTCTGGGAAGTGCCGCCGGGACGCATCGCCACAGGTTTTGTGGCGCACACAATGGGATTCCCCCTCGATCCCAGTGTGTATGGCGGCGGATGGATCTACGGGATGCGCGATAACCGCGTTTCGGTGGGATTGGTGGTGGGTCTCGAATATCACGACCCGCTCTTCGATCCCCACGAGGCATTTCAAAACTTCAAAACGCATCCGTTCATTCGGCGCATCCTCGAAGGCGGCAAGCTGATCCGCTACGGCGCGAAGACGATTCCGGAAGGCGGCTGGTATTCGATGCCGCGCAATTATGTGAATGGCAGCTTGATTATCGGCGATTCGGCCAGTTTGTTGAATTCGCAGCGGCTCAAGGGCATTCATACGGCGATCAAGAGCGGAATGCTCGCCGCGGAAACAGTCTACGAGGCGCTGTGCGCCGGCGACACTTCGGCGATAAGATTGAGCGAATATCCGAAGAAAATCGAGGCGAGCTGGATCAAGAAAGAACTCTGGGCCGTGCGCAATTTCCATCAATCGTTTCGCCACGGGTTGTGGGCGGGGCTCGCGCACACAGGGATTCAGTTCATCACCGGCGGTCGCGGTCTGCTCGACCCGATGCGGGTGAAGCCCGGGCACGAGGAGTATCACAAGCTCGATCGCGGGCCTGAGCTGGTGGATCAATCGAAGCGCTTCCAGGGCGATGGCAAGCTCACGTTTGACCGCTTGAGCGACGTCTATCACTCCGGCACGCGCCACGAAGAAGATCAGCCGTGCCACCTGGTTGTGCTCGACCCGAGCGTTTGCGTCGAACGCTGCATTCGCGAGTATGGCAATCCCTGCCAGTATTTCTGCCCCGCCGCAGTGTACGAAATGGTGATCGAAAAGGGCACGCCGCGGCTGAAGATCAGCGCCTCGAATTGCGTCCACTGCAAGACTTGCGATATCGCCGATCCTTATCAGGTAATCGATTGGGTGGTGCCGGAAGGCGGAGGCGGTCCGAACTACGAAGGGATGTAGCGCCGCAGCCGCGGCGTTTCTTCGGGTGTTGGCGGGGTCATCGAATCACATGCCGGGAGCCGAGACGGGCTCCGGGCTCCTGCCGCCGAACAGGTGGCGCAACCACCCGAAGAAACCTCTCTTTTTCTTTTCAGGGCTTTGAGCGGCTGCGTCCCTCACCGACGACGCAGATTTCACCGTGGTGCGGTCTTCGACGCGACCTTGAAACACCCAGTCCGGCTCGACGTGAACCTCGCGAATCAACAGGATTGCCTGCGGACTGGGCCCCGGCGGAGGCATAGGCGACCCCACATCGAACGTGAGCGGCGGCATCACGGCTGTCCAAGCCGGCTCTTCGACGGGCGTCGCGGGGGCTGATGTTTCCTTGTGCGCAGGTGCTGAAGGCCGCGCGTCGTTTGCTGCGGCCAGCACGCTGAACTCCGTGGCAGCGCGTTCCTCGTCCGAGCTCGGCGCGGGTGGCGATGAAGGATTTCCCGCGATCACCAGAATGGCCGGCGGTGTGCCGCTCGCAGGGGCGGGCGCGCGGAGCTCAATGGACGGCGATGCAGGCTTCTTCGGCGCCGGCAGCGACGCAGTCAAAGACTTGGTGGGAGCCGGTTGATTCGTCGGAACCGGCTGGCTTGTCACAACCGGTAAGACCGCCTCAACCGCGGGCGTGGGCCGAGGGGATTCCGACCGGGCAAGCGAGACCTCGCAGCGGCAGCTTCCGGCGGGAGCGGGAGCGTTGGGCTGCCCGCCGGATAAGAATATTTCGCTGGGTTCGGGAACGACGACCGTCTCGCCGCTGAGCTGGTCTTCGAGGCGCACGCCCCCGCGCGTGGCCAACGCGCATAGAGCGCCACTCGGATCGAGCCCAAGGGTGGCGTCACGCAGACCGTTCGAGAGGGCGATGGGCCTCGCAATCGTCAACGGCGTGTAGATGGCGAACGGCACGTCGTTTTGCAGATAGACGTGCAAACGACCGAACGCGAGCGCCACCGTCAGGGCGCCTTGAGATTCCAGCAGCGTGAACTTGGCCGGACCGCAGATTCCGATTGAGCCGCCACCCACAAGCCCAAGGCGCGCCTGACCGGAATGCACGGTAATCACGCTCCCGTTGATGAGAAGGACGCTGCGTGAACCAGTTGAAAGAAGTCCCGAGCTTCGCTCGACGGATAGATCGTCACCGGTGATGCTTCCGATCGTTCCTTGCGGGTACTGCGCTTGCGCGATCGCTGAAGCAAAAAACAAGCAGGCGCATAAAAGCCCGACCCTGCAGGATCCGCGAACGACTGCATCGATTCCGAGCCCGGCATGGATTCGCGAGAACATCGAGGATGCCACCAATTCTTCTATACTATAGTCGTGACCAACCCCACAACTTCGAGCGTCGACCGCGACGAGCAAAGACTCAACGTCCATTATGACACGCGCCTGCCGGAACTTTCGCGCTGGCGTCAAATGCAGGTTCCTGTCATCGGCGCGGCGGGATACTGGCTGTTGCGGCTGCTCGGACCCACTCTGCGGTTCGAAGTCTTGGGTTGGCAGCACGCGCAACGCGCCTACGATGCCGGGCAGCACTGCATCGGCGCTTTCTGGCATCGCTCGATCCTTTCCGCTATCTGGTGGTGGCGCAACCGCGGCGTTGTGGTGATGAATACGACGAACTTCGACGGGCAATGGACGCGGCGGGTAATCGAGCGCCTTGGGTACGGCACCGCGCAGGGCAGTTCGACGCGCGGCGGCCTGCGCGGACTCGCGGTGATGGCCCAGCGACTCGAAGAAGGACGCGATGTGGCTTTCACGATCGACGGCCCGCGGGGCCCGCGTTACGTCGCCAAGCCCGGTCCGGTGATGCTGGCACGCCGCACGGGGCAACCCATCCTGCTCTTTCACATCGGGCTGGAGCGCGCTCACACGCTCAAGAAAAGCTGGGATCTCTTCCAGATTCCCTATCCCTTTTCGCGCGCCGTCATGGTGGTGGCGCCGACAATTCACGTTGCCCACGACGCCGGCCGCGAGGAGAGCGAGCGAAAACACGCCGAAATGCAAGCGGCACTCGAGCGCGTTCGCGATGTCGCCGAGTCCTGGTTCCACCTTTCGAAAGAGGAGAGAGATCACCTGCGCGCCGAATGGAATGCGTAGGGGTTTCCCGGTAACCCCTTAGCCGAGTTTGCCCTTTGGTAGAAGTGCTTCAGCGTTCGCCGAGGGTGACGCGCAGATCCATCTTTTGCTGTCCGCGGTAAACCGTCATTGTCACCGTGTCGCCGGGGGCGTGACGATTCAAGATCAGATTCAAGTCCACCTGAGTCGCCACCTTCTTGCCGTCCACGGCGGTCAAGACGTCTCCTCCGATGTGCAGCGCCTGCAGACCCGTCATAGCGGTGCGGCTTCCACCCCGAATGCCGGCGTGCTCCGCCGGACCATTCGGCAAAACGCGCTCGACCAGGATGCCCTGATCCACCGGCAGACTCAGCGCCTCAGCAAGGCCTGGCCAAAGCGCGCGCCCTTCGATGCCGAGAGAGGCGCGGCGGACCCGGCCTTGCGTGATGAGGTCCTGGGCCACGCGCCGCGCGGTGTTGATGGGGATGGCGAAGCCGATGCCGGCCGTTGTCCCGCTGGGCGTGAAGATGGCGGTGTTGATGCCGATCACTTCGCCCCGCGAGTCGAGTAGAGGTCCGCCGGAATTGCCACGGTTGATGGCCGCATCTGTCTGGATGGCCTCGTCGATGAAGGTGTCCTGGCCGGTTTGGACCGTGCGCCCAAGCGCGCTGACCACCCCGGTTGTCAGCGTGCTCTGAAAACCAAAGGGGTTTCCAATGGCGAGGACGCGCTGGCCCACTTGGAGGGCGCGCGAGTCTCCGATGGCGAGTGCCGTGAGCTTGCGGCCGCGCGGCTCGATCTGAATCAGGGCAATATCGTTCCGGGTGTCGGCGCCGATGAACTTCGCGCGGTAGCGGCTTTGGTCACCGAGGGTGACTTCAATGGCTTGCGCGCCGTGAACCACGTGGTAGTTCGTGAGGATGTGCCCATCGGTATCGATCAGAAAGCCCGAACCGGCGCCTTCCACCGGCACGGGATTGAAAAAGAAATCGTATTCCACCGTCCGGGTGACAACATTCGCGACCGCCGGCGACGATTGCCGGTAAATTCGCACATTTTCGGCTTCGTCCCCGGTAAGTGCGGCGCCTGCGGGCGCAACTTCGTGCAACGCTTCCACTGAAGCCGGGCTGCGTTTGCCCCAGCGCTCCCCCGCCCAGTATGCGCCCAGTCCGATGGTCAATCCGATCGCAATCAGCCGGGTAGCCCTTCCGGCGTTTCTTCCTTTTGTCATAGCAGGGACCTCTAATCTCCGGAATTGGTATTTCGAATGCGCAGATGGAATCCTACCTTACAAGGCCTTTCGCTCGATACGCCTCAGGAATCGAAATTTGCGTCTTTCGGCAGGCGGTCTGCTTACGGCAATGGTTTGGTTGACGCAGCGAGCTGCTTAAGCTGGCTGATGAGCCGTTCTACCTGTTTTCGAGTCTCGACGGGCGTCTCGGAATTGTCAATCTCGTCGGTAGCGAAGCGGCGCTTCGCCTCCAAGGGCATCTGCGCGGCGATCCGGCGTTCGATTTCTTCCAGGCTGAGTCCGCGGGACCGCAGGCGCTCGCGCTGCTGTTCGGGCCGGCACCAGACAACGACGAGCCGGTCGAGCTTGTCGTGGTAGTTCGCTTCCACCAGCAGAGCTGCTTCGACGACGGCAATGGGGGTTGCGCCGGCGCGCTCGAGTTCGCCCAACTTTCGGTCGATGGTTTGAAGCACGCGAGGGTGAATAATCCGGTTGAGCTGCTCAAGCTTCGACGGACTCGCGAAGACGATGTCGGCCAGCTTGGCTCGGTCCACGCGCCCATTCGTCTCCAGGATGGCCGTGCCGAATTCGCGAACGATTTCGTCATATGCGGCCTGGCCTGGGACGAGAAATTCATGCGCGAGCCGATCGGCATCGATGACGGTGCATCCCAGCTCCCGCATCAGCGACGCGACGGTGGACTTACCGCACCCGATACCGCCGGTCAAGCCCACGCGCAGCATCAGGTTCGGGCAGAGGCGGGCTCGGGCGCGCGGGGGCCGCGACGCGACCGGGCTGCTTTCACTGTGTTGCTCATCAGCATCGCAATCGTGAGTGGCCCCACTCCACCCGGGACAGGCGTGAGCGCACCGGCCACCGCGGCTACCTCGGGATGTACATCGCCGACGACCGCGGAGCCTTTCGCGCGGAATTGCGCGAGGCGCTCAGGGAAATTCGCAAAAAGCCGCTCGGCTTCCGCGACGTCCGTGATGCGATTGATTCCGACGTCGATCACCGTGGCTCCGGGCTGAATGTAGGCGGACGTGACCATCGCGGCGCGGCCCATTGCCGCCACGACAATGTCGCCGCGACGCACCACTTCAGCAAGGTTGCGGGTCTTCGAATGGCAAATCGTGACGGTGGCGTTCGCGTGCATCAAGAGAACCGCCACCGGCTTCCCGACAATGTCGCTGCGCCCCAGCACGACGGCGTTCGCGCCCTCGATAGCGATTTCGCTGCGGCGCAGGATTTCCATCACTCCGGCAGGCGTGCAGGAGACCAGAGTGGGCCGGCCCGCCAGCAGCCTTCCGACATTGTAGGGATGAAAGCCGTCCACGTCCTTGGCCGGGTCCACGGCCTCGAGGACCCTCTTCGAGTCCACCTGAGGCGGCAAAGGCAACTGGACCAGGATGCCGTCCACGTCGTCGCGGCGGTTCAGCTCATCGACCAAATCGAGCAACTCGATCGTGGTGATCGAAGCGGGCGGCGCAAGATGGAAACTCGCGAGGCCGAGTTTTTCGCAGGCGGCAACCTTGCTGCTGACGTAGATTTTCGACGCGGGATTGTCGCCCACCAGCACCGCAGCCAGGCCCGGCCGGATTCCGGCGCTACGCAGCTCGGCAATTTGTTTTTCGAGCTCCGCGTAGATTTGATCGCGGATGGCGTTACCGTTCAGGATGCGTGCAGTCAAAAAGAAACTCCTCAGTGCGGCACGTTACGGCTTGCAAATGGCCATCATAGCATACGCAAAACGAGCTCCCAGGCGGCGCTCCTGAGCGTTCTGTGGACTGGTGGATTGCTGGGCGTGCTGGGCCGGCTCACCTGGAGATCCTGAGTTTCCAGCTTGCAGCTGCGGCTTCCAGCCCCTAGTAAATGTCGGTGAGCCTTGGGCGCTCAATTCGCTGTGACATCAACCTCTTTCCTCACCCTTTCGGGCTAGTCCAGGCGACTAATCCTTCTGGAGTAGTCGGATGAATTATATCCTTTAGGCAATTGAAGCGGGTGAGGTTTCCAGTAAACATGGTGCAACACTGGGCCAACCAGCCCTCGGGATCCTTGAAGGAGAGACTCAAATGAATCCGTTCAAAATGTTGTTTGTAGTTGTGGTGGCCCTGGCGCTCGGAGCCAGCTCACAGGTGGCCCGGGCCCAATTAGCAGTTGGAGGTAGTGGGCCTAGCTCCCATCAGCCTCAGACCAATGCTCCAGCTAGCCCATTTTGCTTTTCAACTCCTTGTCTAGACGTCTTCACCGTAGATTACTTCGCAAACGCCAACACCCTAGGGGCTCCAGACGCCACGGTGCGGATCATCAACCCTGGGACGGAGAGTGCCAACTCCGATACTTCGACAACGGAGGCGGCGGATCACTGCGCGCTGTTCTATGTTTTCGATGCGAACCAGGAGATGTCGGAGTGTTGTGGCTGCACAGTAACCGCCAACCAGGAGCTCACACTCTCCGTAAACAACAACCTGACTTCGAACCCGCTGCTGGGCGCCAAGCTCCACACGGGCGTGATCAAGATCTTCTCGACCGAGCTACCGGTGGGCGGTGGAGCGTGCGATCCAAGAGGCCGTCGGGTGAACGTTATAGAGTTCTTCGCGGCCACGTTGCGGGCCTGGGCTACGCACATTCAGAACAAGGTTGGAACAACCTATCCGGTCACCGAGGGTGAATCGCAAGCTGCGGCGCTCGGCGACGGCGAATTGAATGACCTTCCCGAAGACTGCATCGTTCTAATGGAACTGGGCAGCGGCGCCGGCACCTGCACCTGCCCGCCAGGCCACTAGGAGTAAGCTAGGGCCGAACCGCAGAACGCTCTCCTTCAAAGATTACACCAGGCACCGACGTTAGACTCAGTGCTTGGCGCTTTCCGTCTCAATAAATGTCGTACTGCTCCCAATGCAGGGTTGGGTCAGACTGGATGATGACGCTCTTCTTGGTCCACTGCTCGAGCTCTTCCATCAGCGCTGATTCGCGGGTCTTGAGCGCCTTCGCGATTTCCGGGTGCACGCGCACGGTCAGGCTGGCCGCTTCGACTTCCGGAGCCATCTTGCGCGCTTCGGACTGAATTTCGTAACACAGCGTCGGGATCGACTTCACCATGCCCGAGCCGGTGCAATAGGGGCACGGTTGGCACAGGGTGCGCTCGAGCGCCTGTTTTGTGCGTTTGCGGGTGATGGCGACGAGTCCGAATTCGTTGAAGCGCAGCACCTTCGATGGAGCGCGGTCGGCCTTCAAAGCATCTTCGAGCGCCGCCATCACCTTTTCGCGGTTCCGGCGCTCCTCCATGTCGATGAAGTCAATGACGATGATTCCTCCCAGGTCGCGCAAACGCATCTGGCGGACGATTTCCTTGACCGCCTCGAGGTTCGTGCGCACGATCGTATCTTCCAACCGAGTTGATCCGCGGCCCACGAATTTGCCGGTATTGACGTCGATGGCCACGAGCGCTTCCGTGTGATTGATGACGATGTAGCCGCCCGATTTCAGCCATACTTTCGGCCGCAAGCCCTTGTCGATTTCCTGCTGGATGCCGAACTCTTCGAAGACCGGCGTCTCCTTGCTGTAGAGCTTCACGCGGTTCGCGAGCTGCGGCTGGAAGCGGCTGACGAACTCAACCACCTTGGTGAATTCTTCCTCCGAGTCCACCCAAATCGCTGAGTAATCCGAGCCCAGGTAATCGCGCAGGATGCGCTCCACCAGATTGAGGTCGCGGTGCAGCAGGGAGGGCCCCTTGCGCTGTTCGGAGCGGGACTTGATGTCGCTCCAGGAGCGCGTGAGGAACTCGACGTCGGCGCGGATCTCTTCCGTAGTGGCGCGCTCCGCGGCCGTGCGCACGATGAAGCCCCCGCCGGATTCTCCCTTGGCCTCGTTCACAACGTGGCGCAGCCGCGCGCGCTCTTCGGCCGAGGCGATCTTTCGCGAGACGCCGGTGTGGTCCAAAGTCGGCATGTAAACCAGATAACGGCCGGGCAGCGCGACGTGGCTGGTGATTCGCGCACCCTTCCTCCCCAGCGGCTCTTTGGCAATTTGGACGTTGATTTCCTGGCCGGCTCTGAGCAGTTCCGATATCAGTTGCGGACGCCGCGGTTGCGGACGATGGCCGTGTTGCGGGCGCCGGCCTCGATCGTCGCGACGGCCGCGGCCGTAACGCGCCGGATGATGCATATGGGCGCGGGGGCTTTCCGTGACGCGCGCCTTCAAGGGCTGCGGCTCGACTTCCGGGGAGTGCTCTTCGGCGGATGGCGCGACTCCCTCGGCCAGTTCCGCTTCGATTTGCGCGCCCTCTACCGCCGCCTCGGCGCTTTCCATCTCGCCCGTGGGATCGATGTTTTCTTCATCTTCCGAGATGTGTTCCAATTCGGCGGCACCCTCGGCTCCGCTTTCCTCCTCCGTGACTTCGGTTTCGAGCTCTGCGCCTTCGCGTGCCGCCAGCTTCTCTGCTTCTTCGCTTTGTGCTTCGGCGACTTGTTCGGCGAGGGCGTTGGCCTCCTCGGCGCTGAGTTCCGCGTGCGGATGAATTTCGGGCGTTTCCGAGACTTCCTGCGCCTCCGGATCTGGGATTGTAAAAGCGGCATGCTCCGGCTCGATCACCGGATCGGGCGCCTCTGCCTCCGGCCGCACTTCTTCCCGCACCTCTGTATGGGCGCGCGCCTTGGAGATGGATTCGCCGGGCAGGGGTTCCAGTCCTGCTCCCGTGCGCATTTCGTGAAATTCGGAGGCGCGGTCTGCCGGCGGCTCGGCGCTCGGCACTCTGGGCGGTTCCGATTCGCGAGCGTTCGGGGATTCAACCGGAGTGGCTGGAGATGCGGCGGGAGCACTTGCCACATCGCTCGCAAGAGAGGATTGCGGAGCCGCTGGAATTCGAGCCCTATATTTCGCCAGCGACTCGCCCGGCAAAATCACCGGCTCATGCGCCTCGGTCGGTGGCTCTTCCGCCCTCGGAGCATACGAACTGTGAGAGGCATATTTCGACGAGGGCAGATCGCGACCAGGGCGCCGGTCGCCTCCGCGACCTCCCCGCCGGCCGTAACGCCGCTGGCCACGCCCGTGGCCATACCCCCGGTTTTCTGTGCGGCGCTGCTCGAAACGCGGAGAGGCAGGCGCGTCGGCCGACTGTGCCGGCCGAGCGGGTTCCGCAGGCTCCGCCCCGTGTGATGCTTCGAGCGGAACGGGGGCGGATTCGACATCGGGCGGCTCGAGGGGCGCCGCCGAGGCGGCGGGAGCAAAGACCTGCCCACCCTGCTCTTCCATTTTTTGGACTTTTTCCTCGACGGTGGTGACAACCCGATCGTACTCTCCGATGTCTTCGAGGAAGTCGCTGACGTATAGGAAGGCGTCGCTATCGAGCCCGATGTCCACAAAGGCCGACTGCATGCCGGGAAGCACGCGCGTCACGCGGCCTTTGTAGATGCTGCCAACTAATGCAAATTCTTTTTCCCGTTCGACGTAGATTTCACAAAGCTGTCCATCTTCCAGGATGGCGACCCGCGTTTCGTGCGGGCTCGCTGAAATAACCATTTCCTTCGGCATGGAAACTCCTCGTAGAGCACCGGCACGCGGCCGCGCTGCGCAGGATTGCGCGCGCCTGCCTGACCAGGCGGGCCTGTCCGCCGCGGCGTAACTCGCCCGACTGCGGCGCAGCGGCCCGGAGGGATCTATTTCTTTCGTTCATTCTCACCCTCTTCCGATGCTGTAATCTCTCACAGATTGGTTCCCGGCCGGCCGTATTTTTCAGGCGAACCGGACGCAAATTGCTCCAGGCTCAGTTGACGAAGCGCCGGGTGCGCACATTCATCACCAAGCCCAAGGCCAAAAATACAAACGCAGTTGCTGACCCGCCGTAACTCATCAACGGCAGGGGAATACCGGTTACCGGCATGTACCCGATTACCATGGCGGCGTTAATCAGAACGTGAAACCCCAAGATGGACGCCACGCCCATCACTAAAAACATCCCGGCGCGGTCTTTGGCCTTCTGGGCGTTATCCACCAACCGCAACAGCAGGACCAGATATAGCACCAGGGTGGCGAACACCCCGGCAAATCCCAGTTCCTCGGCCAGCGCCGCGAGGATGAAATCCGAATACCGCACGGGCACGAACCCCAATTGGTTCTGAGTACCCTTGCCAAATCCCCTTCCCCAGAACCCTCCGGAACCGACCGCAATTTCGGACTGCAAAATTTGATAGCCGGCGCCTCGGGGGTTGTCCTCCGGGTGAAGAAACGTCTCCAAACGTTGCTGCTGGTAAGGCTTCAGGTGGTGGCGCATCTGCCAGCCCACCGGCACCATCACAGCCACAAGCACCAAGCCGGCTGCGGCGTGTTTCCATTCGATGCCGGCCAAGAACGCCCCCACCAGTGCGACGGGGACAAGGACCATTGCCGTCCCCAGGTCCGGTTGCACCAGGATCAGAACGGCCGGAATCGCCGTGAGCACGCCAACCTTCCCCCAATCCGCCAGGCTCAGGCGGTCGGTGCGCACTTCGCTGAAAAACCGAGCCAGCACTACAATTATAATCAACTTCATCAGCTCTGACACTTGTAAAAAGACGCCGCCGACAACGAACCAGCGTTTGGCGCCGAAACGCGTGTGCCCGATAGCCAGGACGGCGAGCAGGGCTACAATCCCAAGCAGGTAAAGCAACGGAGCTTGGTCGAGCAGGGTGTGGTAATCGGTCCGCGAGATGATCAGCATGCCGAGAAGGCCGAGTCCGATCCAGATGAGCTGGCGCCATTGCAAACCGGCCATGGCGCTCGCATGCGTGGACGAATAGATCTCCGCCAGCCCCAGGCCGCAGATGGCCATTGCGACGGCCAGCAACGTCCAATCGAAATCGCGAGTATGCGGCCTGTCCTTCATTTGTTTAGTGTGGCCCTACCGTCGCCAGAAGCGGTTTTGGAGTTTCTTCGGCGCCGGAGTTCTGCGCTGTGGTCCGCTCCTGCGCCCGGCGGTTCTTCTTGTCGTAATATGCCTTCACCACGTCGCGGGCTATCGGTCCGGCGACAGCACCGCCATGTTCGCCGCCCTGGACCAGGACGGCGACGACGATTTCCGGATTCCGCCGCGGGGCGTAGCCGACGAACCAGGCGTTGTCCTTGAAGCGACGCTTCTGGCCGAGGCGGTCGCGGGTATCATAGCCGATCACCTGCGCACTTCCGGACTTGCCGCAGAATTCGATGTTCTGGAGGCGTGCGCCAGCCGCCGTCCCGCCTTCATTGACGACGCCGAACATCCCCTGGGTGATCTTTTCGACCGAGTCTTCCGAGATGGGGAAGCGAGTCTGCTGCGGATTCGGAAAATTCTTGAGCAGGTGCGGCTGCATAAAGACGCCGCCCATCGCGACGCCGCTGATGATCCGCGCGAGCTGAATCGGCGTCGCCGTCACCGCCCCTTGCCCGACCGCCACCGAAATCGTCTCCCCTGGGAACCATCTCTGATGGAAGACGCGTTCCTTCCAGGCTTCCGAGGGCATCAAGCCCGTTTCTTCGCTCGGCAGGTCTACGCCTGTTCGATGGCCCATGCCAAGAGCGTCGGCGTAGTAGGCAATGCGGTCAATGCCGAGTCGCTTGCCCACGTTATAGAAATAGATGTCGCAAGACTGCACAATGGCCTTGTGAAAATCCACCTGACCGTGGCCACCCTTGCCGAAGACGTGACACTTGAACGTCCGGCCGTAGAAATCGGCGTAACCGGGACAATAAACCGTCATGGTCTCCGGAATCGCTTTCGATTCGAGCATCGCCGTGGCCATCACGATTTTGAAGACCGAGCCGGGAGCGAGCTGCGCCTGAATGGCCCGATTCAGCAGCGGTGTTTCGGGATCTGAATTGAGCTGCGCCCATTCCTTGGCCGGAATGCGCACCGCGAAATCGTTCGGGTCGAAGACGGGATGGCTCAGCATCGCCAGTACCTCGCCGGTGCGCGGATCGAGCGCGACGACTGCTCCAACCTTCCCTGCCATATCCGCTTCGGCCACCGCCTGCAGGTCGTAATCGATGGTGAGCTGGATCGGATGGCCGGGGACCGCGTCGGTATTGTCGAGAGGGCGCATCATCCGGCCCACGCTGTTGACGATCACTCGCCGCATCCCGTCGATCCCCACCAGCTTGTCGTTGTATTCCCTTTCGAGACCGCTCTTGCCGATGATGTCGCCGGGACGAAAACGCCCGTCGCTGTGTTCGAGCTGCTCCGGGGAAGCTTCTCCCACGTAACCGATCGCGTGAGAGAGGAAGCCGTCCCGCGGATAGCGCCGCCGCTGCACCATCATCAATTCGAGGATGGGCACATCCGCGCGATGCGATTCGACGAAGGCGATGTCCGCCTGGCTCGCTTCCGGCTTGATGATAACGGGCTGAAACTTCGGTTCGAATCTAGCGGCATCGAGTTGCTGTTTTAAATCCTCCAGGGCTATGCCGAGCCCCTCGGCCACCTGGGAGAGGTTTCGGTTCACGAGTGCAGGATCATCGCGCAGCAGTAGGATGCTGAAGGAAGGATAGTTGTCCACCAGTACGCGGCCCTCGCGGTCGAGCATGCGGCCGCGCGGCGCGATGATAGGGATCGAGCGGATGCGGTTCCGCTCCGCCAAGCCGGCAAAGTGGTCCGACTCGATCACTTGAAGCTTCCAGAAACCGACCAGCAACACGATCGTCAGCGCCGCCGCCACATAGGAGAACAGCGCGAGCCGTCCCTGAGGCAGTTTCTGGTCGTTACCATTCCATTGCGGCACGAACTCTCCCGCGGCGGGTCGTTGCCGGCCTTGCTTTTTTCGCGAACCGGCGGCGGCACAGCGGCTGCTGCGGTTCTGGCGCCGCCTCCGTCAAAAGGCAGACGCTGAAGTGCTGTACAAACTATCACTTGCACTGGGTTAGGTGCAAGGGCCTTGCCCAGTCGGGTATGACCATTTCGGGCACGCCCCCAAACGCCGGAGGCCCCCGCTTGGATAAAGATCGCGCCGCGCAGGGCTACCAAAATCTTTCTCAATTAACCGGGCAAAAGGTCGCGCGGAGTTTTAGCACACTCGAATCACTCGTGAGGAAGCCGATGTGTTAGTCGGCAGATTCTAGGCGAAAGGGAAAGTCTCCACAGGGCCTGGACACCCAGGCCCGCGACGCGGATCTTCAGGCGCCACTAAGGCTGCGTTCCCTCCGGCGCAGCCAGATTATTCACGACGTGCCGAACACCTTCCACAGACTGGGCCATCTTCTCCGCCAGAAGCTTTTCCGCCGGGGAGGAAACCGTGCCGGTCAGGGTGACGGAACCGTTTGCGGCATGGATTTGCACCGTCTTCAGCGAAATTGCTTTTGTCGAGTACAATTCGAACTCCACCCGGCGCGCAAGTTTGTCATCGGCGCTCTCCGGCGTGGCCTCAGCATTGGTGACCTTGAGATCGTTCTGCACTCCCTGCACACCGGGAACCTGCCACGCGATTTGCGCCCCCGTATATTTCTGAGCCGTTGTTTCGACGGTTCCGCTCAGAGTGACCACTCGGCTTTTTACCTGCGTCTCGATGCCTTTATCTTTTAGTTCCGAATTCTTCGAGAGATCATCCATGATGATGGTCTTGATTTCCAAATCGGCCACTCGTTCTCCCAGGCGCTCCATTTCCGGGTCACGCTCCGCCGACGGGTTGATGTCCAGAAGGTTGTGCACTTGCTTCACGCCCGATGTGTCCTGCGCGATGGCCCCGGCCATGGCTTTGATTTCTTCCGAGGGCACCTGGCCCCTCAAGGTGACGTCTCCCTGGCTTGATTGCACCTTGATGTCGTACGGAGATACATGCTTGGACAGGAGCAGGGCTGTGCGGACCCTGGATGTTGTGGCCGCGTCTTCCGCTGATTCCTTAACGGAGTGAAATGCGTCCGCAAGAGACGAATTCCGCTTGTACCCATAGAAGAGCGCGCCTGCGACAATCACTACAAGAAGCAAAATGAGAACCCAGGCGCCGGAACCCCTTTTGCTGTTTCTAGAAGATTCCAAGGTTGTCCTCCCCTGGCGCGGCTTTACCACGCCCAAGAATTCGGATACGGAAGCTCGACCGGTGGCGCGCCGCTGCCAGACGATCACCTGTCCTGCCCGACGGTGCCGATCACATCTCCTGATACCACAAGTTCAACGCGGCGGTTCTGTTGCCGTCCCGCAGCCGTATCGTTCGAAGCGACCGGCCGGGTTTTGCCGAACCCCTGGGCCGCAATCGCATCTTGCGGAACGCCCTGCTGAACGAGGTAATCGCGGACGGCACCCGCTCGTTGCTCCGAGAGTCGCTGATTGAACTCATCGCCGCCAACGCTGTCCGTGTGGCCTTCGACTTGGAGCTTCAAGCCCTGATGCGCCAGGATGATCCCCGAGATTTTTGCCAGCTTCTCCCGGGCACCGGGTTTGAGGGTGTATTTGCCCGTATCAAAAAGAACGTCGGACATGTTCACAATCAGCCCGCGAGCCGTTTCCCGCGTTTCCAGAATCACGTTCAACTGCTGCCGAAGCTGTTCGCGCAGTTGCGTTTTCTCTTGTTCGGCCTGTGCGCTCGCCTGGCGGGCCTTGTCCGCTTCCGCCTGAGCCGCTTCCTGCTGTGCCAGAGCCGCCGCGCGCGCTGCTTCTGCCTCGCTCTTTTCTTGGTTCGCGCGCGCACTGGCCGATTCGGCTTCGGCCTTCGCGCGCTCCGCGGATGCGCGTTCCGCGTCCGACTGCGAAGCTTGTGCTTTGGCCTCCGCTTCGCGTTGTGCGGCCGCAGCCCGTTCCATGGCTTGCCGTTCATCGTCCATCCGCCGGATCGCGATCAAGCGCGCATCCTCTGCGGTTTGCGCCGCCTCGCGCGAGTTTTGGGCCACAGTCTTCTTACCGACCTTGCCCGTCAGCTCTTCTTCAGCATTTTGGAGGCTTACTTGAGCCTTTTGGAAAGTGTCCGCGGCGTAACGCTCCGCCCCAGTCCAGCGGGCTATGCGCACGGCGTTGCGAGCCTCATAGAGCTCCAGCGGAGTTTTGCGGTCCAGCGGCATAGGACGGAGCTCCGTCGGGCTTACGTTCAAGGTGTATTGTCCGCGCTGCAAGAGCTCGTATTTGGCATCAATCTGTTCGATCGTCCCTACGGTATCCTCTCGGACGAAATTTTCCATGACGACAACATCGCTAGGCTGGGTCACTGCAAAATAAGGCTCGGCCGTCACGATCAAGCCGAATGCTTGCAGGTCCGTGGTCACGTCGAGTTTGCTGTCGTCCCCATTCAGAAGGACTTCGCCCAAATTCTTGGGCCGGCCTTCCGGAGTAATGGCCCACAGCACGTAGGTGAGGTATTCGGGACCGAACTGGGTGGCAGGGCTCAGCTTTTCCATTTTGGCGTTGATTTCGATCCGGCCTTGCTTGCTGTTCACCGTCGCGATGCCTTTGGCTTGAGGCAGCAGAGCCGTGCCGCGAAAATCAACTTTGGTGGAACCGCTGCGGTGGCGATAGTTAATGGCTTTGGTGGTGCGGGCGACGACGGTGACCTTGTAAATGGGCACCGGGCCGGAGCGATCGACTTGGACTTGTCCTTGCTGGACGGCCCACGCGGTGGACAGAAAGAATAGGACCAGAGGAACTACAAACAGATTTCCTGCTTTCATGTTGCACTCCTTTTGTATTAGGGCTGGGTTGTTTCGTTCGCTGAGCCGCTGACACGAGTCGAAAAGCACTCCGGCTGGGCTGGGGCAGTCTTGAAACCTTGCGGGCCAATTGTAACACGCACCGCCCTGTTTTCTTGTGCGCTATCTTCGGTCTTCACGGCAGCCCGGGAGTTCGTCGGCCTGCTTCCAACGCAGTGACCCCGGCACGCTCTGCAAGCTAAATTAGCTCGGCCTGCGCAGGCGGTCCAGGAGGGGGAAGAGCGCAACGGCCACCACTGAATTCACCAAGGACGCCGCGAGGAATTTTCCCTCGAAAAAGTGCGCGGGGCGGGCAAGGAGCCAGCGTTGCGTTACGGTCAGAATGAATTGGTGAAAGTGGAAGAACATGAACGTGAAAGCGAAGCGGCTGATGGGATGCTCGACGTCGATCCGGGCGCCGATCGTGGAGGCGAGGTAGCCGACCAGCGTCTTCGCGATTCCGTAGAGGCCGATCGGGGTGTGGCTGACGCCGTCTTGCAAAACACCGATCGCCATGCCCAGCAGCAGTCCCGTCGAAGGATTGCGACGGCTGAGCCCGAAATAGAGCGTCACAAGAAGCGGAAGCTCCAGGAATTCGGCTCGGGGCCCGTACTTGTTCAAAAACGCTTGCAATACCAGGGCGAGGAACGCCACGCCGGCCACTGCACCGCCGTAGAACTTATGGACTTCGATGTGGGGCTCGGGTTGCGTTCGAACGCTCATCGGTGCGGATGCTTCACTCCGGCTTCGTCGGGGCCTTGTTGTCTTGCGGGGCGAGGGGCGCGGGAGCGGATTGAATCGCCGGTGTGGTTTCCTTTTTCGGCGTGAGCTCCTTTTGCGACAGCAGAACGAGCACTTCTTCCAAGCGATCCAGCCGTGCCGCGGGTCGAACGCGGATCAATTTGAAAGGATTTCCCGGTTGGGAGGACGTGACGATTCCGACGGGCAAATCTTTCGGGAAGATGCGGTCTTCGCCCGAAGTAAGGACCTCTTCCCCCGCAGGGATATTTTCGTCGTTGATAACGTAGTCCATGCGCGCCAGGGGGTCGCCGCTGCCTCGCACGACGCCATGCGTCCGCGAAGTCGCAAGCAACGCGCCAACGCCGCTTTCCTTGTCGTTGAGCAATAACACCTGGGCCGTGTGCGGGAAGGCTTCGACGATTTTCCCGACGACGCCGTCCGGCGTGATGACACCCAGATTCACCCGCAAACCGTCCCTTTCTCCCCGGTTGATCAAGACGGTGTGGGTGGCGGCGTCCGCGCTCGCGCCGATCACCTGGGCGGCCAGCATCGGGGCGTCGGGGCGCGCCTCTTTGAAGTTTAGAAGGGTTGTGAGGCGCTGCTGTTCGACGGCCCGGCCTTCGAGTTCGCGGTTGCGCAACTCGAGGCGGCTGAGCTCGGAGCGCAAGCGGTCGTTTTCCGCGCGGGTGTGGCGCAAGTCGACGTAGTCACGCCAGCCGACTCGGGCTTTGTTAATCGTCCAAGTGCCTGCGCGCTGGAGCGGCGTCAGCAGCTCCACCGACCAAACGCGAATGAGCCGCACATCGCGCTCCCGTTTGATCTGGAACGCGAGCAGCAGCACCTGAGCCAGCACGGTAGCAGCCAGCAATGTGAGCGGCCGATGGCGGGAGGCGATCTCGAGCATCAGAGCCCAAACCTGGGAGTCGAAAATGGGAGATCGACAATGGGACCGGGCCGCTCAACGAGCCGAGGCAGCATGGATGTTGCGGGCTCGCCCGGCTCGAACAAGAACTCGTAGCGCGATTTCATGCAGGTTCAACTTAGTCAATGCAGACGAGGCGAAGGAGCCGGAAGTCGCTGAGCATCTTACCGGTGCCGAGCACGACCGAGGCGAGAGGGTCATCGGCAATCGAAACCGGCAGGCCCGTCTCCTCGCGGATCCGCTTGTCGAGGTTCTTCAGCAGGGCACCGCCGCCGGTAAGCACGATGCCGCGGTCGCTGATATCGGCGGAAAGCTCAGGGGGCGTGCGCTCGAGCGCGACGCGGATCGCGTTGAGAATCGTCGCCACGTTTTCCGAAAGCGCCTCGCGAATTTCGCTATCGTCGATGGTCACGGTGCGCGGAACGCCCTCGATCAGATTCCGCCCCTTCACTTCGAGCGTTAGGGGCTTTTCGAGAGGATAGGCAGAGCCGATTTCGATCTTGATCTGCTCGGCCGTGCGCTCGCCCACCAGCAGGTTATATTTCCGCTTCAAATAGTGCATCACCGCTTCATCCATCTCGTTGCCGGCCACACGCACCGAGCGCGAATAGACGATGCCGCTCATCGAGATCACGGCGATGTCCGTGGTGCCCCCGCCGATATCCACCACCATGTTCCCCGAAGGCTCATCGATCGGGAGCCCCGCGCCGATCGCCGCCGCCATGGCCTGCTCGACCAGGTAGACTTCGCTGGCCCGCGCGCGATACGCCGAGTCCTGCACCGCGCGCTTTTCCACGGGTGTGATCTCGCTGGGCACGCCGATCACGATGCGCGGATGCACCAGCACGCGGCGGTTGTGCGCCTTCTGGATGAAATGCGTGAGCATCTTTTCCGTCACCTTGAAGTCGGCGATCACGCCGTCCTTCATCGGCTTGATCGCCACCACATTTCCAGGCGTGCGCCCCAGCATCTCTTTGGCTTCTCGTCCCACTGCCACGGGTTCACCGGTGTTCTTGTTGATGGCCACGATCGACGGCTCGTTCACCACGATGCCTTTGCCCCGCGCAAAAACAAGCGTGTTGGCGGTGCCCAGGTCGATGGCCAGGTCGGAGGAAAACAAGCTGAACACCGACCGCAGGCTGTATCCGTTTTTCATCGCGTCGCCTGTTTCCCCCTCGGGGTCCGCGGGCGGGTCGCCGTGCGACCCTGCCCTTTCCGTCCTACGGGATCACGATCGAGACGCGCTTGATCGCGGTGCCGCCGCGGCGGTTCTGCCCGGTGATCACAATCATATGACTTCCGCGCGACATTGGCTCGGTAAAATACCGGAAACTTCCGTCCGCCCGGATATCGGCGACTTCCTGGCCGTTGATGATCAAGGCCGCACCAGGTTCGGTGTGTCCGAACACTTCGACCACGCTGCCGTGAAGCTCGGTCGTATCCACCTCGAGGCGCATCTCCTGGGCTTTAGCCTCTGCCACCAAGCTGAATTTGTAGAAGTCGCTTTTTTCGCTCGTGTTCTTCTTGGGGTCAACGGCTTCCACCGTCCAAAAATAATCGCCGGCGTCCAGGCCCGTCAGTTCGGCCGTCGTGCCGGTCGTACGCTTCTCGCCCAGCACCCGAGTGAACATGGCTGTGTTGCTCACCTGGAGCACATAGGCTGTGGCCGTCGGAACCGGCTGCCACTGGAATTTAATTGCCGTGTGCTTCGGATCGGCGACGATGATCGGCTGAAGATTCACGGGTTCCATAAGCTGGGGAGGAGCCAGCACGTCCGAGCGCGTCACCGGGCCGCCGGTGGGAAACTCCGCCTTCTGCGATTGGCCGAGCTCGATGTGCTCGTCGCCCCGCTGGAGTTCAGCGGCGCCGGATGACACGGTGATTTCATGCTCGTTCATCCGCGGGTCGGAGCGCACGGCGGCCCGGCTGTTTGCGCGCAGCGAAGCCACCGCGTTCTCAAATGAGACCTCCGCTTTCGACCCCGGCATTTCCCACGTGCCGGTCGCAAGATCCACCGCGCCCGAACTGATGTGCACGCCGACGCGCGAGGCCTGATCCTGAGGCACGAGGTTCTCTTCCACCGTGACGAGCGTTTCCGCCTTCACCGTGTAAGTGGTTCCGTCCGCAAAGGCCACCCGCGCCACTCCGTCCGGTCCCGTCTGGATCAAGTCCCCTTTATCGAGCGGCGTTTGATAGTCGGCCGCCGTCCATTGCACCGAACTTACTTTCTTGATCTGCACTCTACCATCCAGGTTGACGAAGCGCGCCTGACGCTGGCTCCCCTGAGCGACGCTGGCGGTGTGCCGCTCGAGTGCGTCCGTGGCGCGGTGCAGCGCTCGGCCAAAGGTTTCCGGAAATACGAGATAGCTGAAAATCAATACGACTGCAACCACGATCAGCACCAGCAGGATCACGGTGCGATACGTCACCGTGTGCCAGTAGACTTCTACGCGCGAAATCTTGGGCTTGGCAGCCCCCGTGAGTTTCGGGTCCGTCATGCCGAAATGCACCGATTCTGCAATCTAGCATAGGGGTATGGCCCTTTCAACCGGCGTGGGAAAGGGTTTCCTTTGTGCCAACTGCGGTTCATTTGCACCGTAGCGTCGCGCTCCGGCTCGGCAGGTTCCTGTACCGCCTCATCCGCCGGGATTGCGGTTGAGCCTGAATCACAGGTCTTCTATAATCATTAGCTTCGTCAGGGTTCCGGAAGCGGACCGAGACCTATGCTCAAGACGATCCAGCAACGAAACCGAATGGTGAAAATCGTCCTAGGCGTGCTGCTGGGACTGATATGCATTGCCATGGTCATCACGATGGTTCCGGGCCCAGTGGGGCAGATGGGAAGCAATCCCGACACGGTCGCAAGCGTCGGCGGCCGGGACATCACGGCCGCGGAGGTCCGCCAGCAACTGGACCGTCTGACGCGCGGGCAGGGCGTGCCCCCCGTGTTGCGGGGCCTGTACGCGCGCCAGCTTGTGGAGCAGATGATCTTTGAGAGGGCGGTGGAACTCGAAGCGGAGCGCTTGGGCCTCAGTGTAACCCCGGGCGAAGAGACCGACCGCATCAAGCAGGTCTTGCCCGATCTCTTCGTTGGCGGCACGTGGGTGGGTAAGGACCGCTACGCCGCCGAAGTGCAGGCGGGCTGGGGGATGGGTATCGAGGAATTCGAAGAATCGGTTCGCAAGAGCCTGGTCCAGGAAAAACTTCGGGAATTGGTCACCGACGGGATCAGCGTCAGTCCCGTCGAAGTGCAATCGGAATTTCGCCGGCAGAACGAGAAGGTGCAGATCGAGTATGTCCTCTTGAAGCCGGAAGAGCTGGCAGGAGCTATTCAGCCCACCGATGCGGAGTTCTCCGCCTATTTTGCGAAAAATCAATCGCGTTATCAATTGCCCGAACGGCGCTCGGCGCGTTATGCCCTGCTCGACTTAAACCAGCTCCGCGAACGAGCAAAAATCAGCGATGAGGAGATTCGCGCTTCTTACAACCAGCACCTCGACCTCTACAAAGTTCCTAACCGCGTCCACGTCGAGCACATCCTCTTCAAGACGGTCGGTAAGACGGACGCGGAGGTCGCTGAGATTCGGAAGAAAGCCGAGGAGGTCCTGAATAAGGCGAAACACGGCGGCAATTTTGAGGATCTTGCCAAGCAGAATTCCGAGGATGTCACGAAGGATAAGGGTGGCGATCTCGGCTGGATCATCGAGGGCCAGACGGTTCCGGCCTTCGAGCACGCCGCCTTCAGCCTGCCGAAGGGGAGCATCTCCGACCTGGTGCAGACGGAGTACGGCTTCCATATCATCAAGGTGCTGGATCGCGAGACCGCACATACGAAGAGCCTCGATGAGGTTCGCCTTCCTATTCTTTCCATGCTCTCCGACGAAAAAGTGCAGGCGCTTTCGAGAGACGTTTCCGCACAGATGGCGGCGGCGGTTCGCCAGTCGAACCGCCAGTCCATCGATGCGATTGCAAAGAAATTCGATTTGCAAGTAGGGGAGACCCCGCCGGTCTCCGCCAGTGAACCGGTGGGCGACCTGGGAGATTCCCCCGATCTGCACGCGGCGCTTTTCCAATTGCGCCCCGGCGAGCTGAGCGCGCCGATTCGCCTGGATCGCGGCTACGTGATCATCACGGTAAAGGACATCGTGCCCGCGCATCGGGCTACTCTCGCCGAAGTGCGGGATAAGGTGCTCGCCGATTACCGGCGCGAAAAGTCCAGCGAGTTGGCGCAATCTCGCGCCGAGGAGGTCGCTCGCCGCGCGAAGTCCGGTGAAGCACTACCTCAAGTGGCCAAGGCTTTGGGCCTCGAAGTGAAAACAAGTGACCCGTTTTCTCGCACGGGTACCGTCAAGGACGTCGGCAGCGCAAGTCAACTGCAAGCGGCCTTCACCATGCCTATCGGCCAGATCAGCGCGCCCACGCCCCTGGGCGGGAACTGGCTGGTCTCTCGGGTCAGCAATCGGCAAGAGGCTAATCCCGAGGACTTAGCCAAGCAGAGCACCCAAATCGAGCAGTCTCTGCTACAAACCAAACGCGAGGCGGCTTTTGACGCCTTCCGGAAGGGCCTAGAGGACCGGCTCCGACGGGACGGCAAGCTGGCCATCAACGCGGAAGTAATGAAGCGCCTAACGAGCTCCCCTTCATTGTAAGTATTAGTATCTAAAGATGTTGTAAGAACTCCAATTTCATTTGCCATTTTCAGCCCTTTCGCGCTAGCATATTACCCGCAGCAGCGCCAGCCCCGATGCCAGCGGGGCACCCCCTGAGGGCCCGGCCTCCGCGGCCCGCGTGCGGTTACTGGTGGAACACAAATCCCGACTCAGGATGGTAGCGATGGCGACTCAGAGATTGCATCATCAAGAGGCGCTGGGCGTACGAGTACTCCGCGGCCGGAAGCCCCGGGGCCTGGATGGATTCTCGCGAGCGAACAAAGGGCAAAAAGCGCGAAGCAAACCGACGAGGGGCAAAATGTCCGCTCAACGTAACGAATACCGCTGTGCCTTGGAAATCAATCAGAACGGCAAGTACACGGTGCGCATCCAAGCGGCCTTCGGGCGCAAGAATTGGCCGATGCCGGTGTACTTTCTAGCTTCGTCCTTCGACGCCGCGATCAAGAAGCTCGAGCAGTCGTTGCAACTGCTGCAGCGCCACGAGGATCGGCTGTGGTTTTGGGGCGTCGAGCGTAGTGATGACCCGAACCTTGCGGAAGAGTTGCTCAGTGAACTGGGTCTGCACCGCGATCGCCGTACCGAGTTTCCACCGAAGTCGGCTCGCTTGAGTCTGTCGCCGGAACGGCCGGTTTCTGCTTTCCAGCTGGCCTCTTTCCGGCGGACCTTGGCCTCGTCGATCGTCTCCGGGCGCGTTGCCGCTGCCAGCGATTAGTTTTGTCCTAAGCCAGCGAGACCCCAGACGACAATTCCAGCTTTCTGCCCTTCGACTGCTCAAGCGAGTCGAAAGCAGGCGACATCTTGCGAAGCTGCCAATATACGCGAGGATCCTTACTTAGCGCGGAGGAGGACTTCGCCGTGGCCCACCGCCTGATCGTTCAAAAAAATGCGGTACTTATAGGAGCCGGGATTTATGCCCGGACGCGTCGCTCCGCTCGGCAGGCGAACGCTTGCCGGAGCCTGGAAGACGTTTGAAGAGAAGGGGGAGCGCTGCGGATCGAATTCCACCCGGAGACTTCCGGAGTCCGAATGCCACACCACCTGCTCTCCGGGATCAATCACCACGACTTCGGGCAGCACGCCCACCAGCACTAATTTTTCAGCCATGCGGCGAAACTCCTGCAGCGCGTCTGCCGTCCATCCTGAGCGTTTTCAAGCTTCAAACGATCGCGCGCACGGCTTCGATGATGTGGCGCGCAGAAATGCCGAACGCGTCGAGCAATTCTTCGGGCTTTCCGGAGTGGGGCATGCCATTTACTGCGAGATGCTGCACTCGACTCGGCGCCGCTCCGCACGCGGCCAACGCCGCGAGAACCGCCTCTCCGAGGCCACCTTCCGGGAAATGATCTTCTACAGTGATGAGTCGCCCGCCGGCCGTCCGAACCTGCTCAGCCAGGGCTTTCCCATCGAGCGGCTTCACACAGTAGAGGTCAATCACGCGAACCGCAATGCCCTGGGTCTTCAATTGTTCGCAGGCTTTCAAGGACTCATGTAGGGTGACCCCCCCAGCGACGATCGCCACCTTATCGCCCGCGCTCTGGCGCAATACCTTGAATCCCGGCACCGGGAATTTCTCTTCCGTCGAATAGAGGATGGGAGTTTTGGGCCGACTGGTGCGCAGATAGCAGATGCCTTGGCGACGCGCCATTGTTTCCGTCAAACGTTCGGTGCTGACCGCGTCGCAAGGATACAGCACGGTGCAACCGTGGACCGCGCGAAACATTGCCAGGTCTTCGAGCGCCATTTGCGAGGGCCCGTCTTCACCGATCGAAATCCCGCAATGCGAGCCGCAGACATTGATGTTACTCCGGCTGATGGCGGCCATGCGCACCTGATCGTAGGAACGCGAATGAAAGCAGGCGAACGAATCTACAAAAGGCACTTTGCCACGCGCCGCCAAGCCCACCGCCACGCTGACCATGTTCTGTTCGGCGATGTAACCCTGGATGAAGCGCTTGGGAAAAGCGTCACCGAAAATCTCCGAGAACGTAGAATTCTTGACGTCGCCGCTGATCGCCACGATGTGCGGGTTCACACCACCCAGTCGCTTCAACGCCTTTCCGTAAGCTTCGCGCGTTGCCACCTCTTTGCCCGTTTCGTAATCGGGTGCCGGCGGCGTGGGGAAATCCGGACGCGTCGGCAGGGATTTGCGCTCGTAGGAGCGGCCCGGGTCCGGCGGAATTTCCGGCGCTGGGCCGACTTCCTCCAGGGCCTTTGCGAGCTGCTCTTTCGAGAGTACCTTGCCGTGCCAGCCGTCTTTGTCCGCAATGAAACTCACGCCGTGGCCCTTGATCGTGCGCGCCACGATCGCTTGCGGCTTGCCGGTCGTGGCTTTCGCGCGGTCGAGCGCGCTTAAGATTTCAGCGACGTCGTGCCCGTCCACGACTTCCACCTGCCAACCCTGCGCTTCGAATTTGCGGCGATATACGTCCGTATCGTGCTGATACATCGTGCGGTCGCTTTGGCCAAGGGCGTTGATGTCGGCGAGCGCGGTCAAATTATCGAGATCGTAATGCGCGGCAAAGGCCGCCGCTTCCCACACCTGCCCTTCCGCCATTTCGCCGTCGCCCAGCAGCACGTAAACGCGCGTGGGAGACTCATCGAGCTTCGCGCCCATCGCCAAGCCGGCACCCACGGAGAGCCCCTGTCCCAGCGACCCGGTGGCGGCGTCAACGCCAGGGATGCGCGGCGTGGGATGCCCTTCGAGCTCGCTTGAAAACTGGCGCAGGGTCATGACGCGCGACAGCGGGAAAACCCCAGCCTCGGCGAGTGCGGCGTACAGCAGCGGCGCCGCATGGCCCTTCGATAGAACGAAGCGATCGCCCGTGGGCGCGTTCGGATTCTTCGGGTCCCACTTCATCGCGTAAAAGAAGACCGCGGCAGCAAGCTCCGCGGCGGAAAGGCACGAAGTTGGGTGTCCCGAGCCGGCAGCGGTAGTGGACATCATCGAGTAAATGCCCAGGCGGCGCGCCTTTTCGCGGATGGCATCGACTGTGGCCGGTGAGATCGCTTGCTTCGGCGTAGCGGTCATGGAAGACTCCTCGCTGACGAAAAGAAATTCAGTGTACTCCGGTTCGATGCCCTCTGTTAAGCCTGCGAACCGGTTCGGAACTCGGGAGCGGGTGAGTCAGGACCCCGACCTCCCAATCCGGCAGGGTGGTAAACCGATAGAGCGGAAAAACCTGGCGAAAGACTTTACCGACTTGCGCGACGAAATCCGCGCGCATCGCCGCAGTGGGCGAAAATTTTCGCCGCACGATCCAGCCCTTTACTCGTTTCCATTCCGCCGCAGCCGGCCAGCCTTCGTGCTTGGTCCACTCTCCCTTTTCGCTTGTGTACGTGTAGCTCTCGTATTTTCGGGCGAGCTTGCGCTCTTGCCGGTTCAGCAATGGCCCGTTTTCTCGCGCCCGTGGGATGGCCAGACGAGCCAGCGCACTTTCACGGCCTTCAAAATAGATTCGAAAGCCCGCCGTCACCGCCTCGGCCGAAACGCCCACGTAGAGCTGGCCTCCTCCGTGTTCCATGGAAGGCCGATCGCGGAAGAAAAGATAGAAATGCGTGCGATACGGTGACTTGTCGGCGGCGAATCGGATATCCCGGTTGATGCGCGAAAAATTTTCGCCGGTGCGGCCGCTGACTTCGAACCGGGAATCGAGTTTGCGAACCAACGGCGTGAGAAGTTCGAGCAGCTCGCGAAAGGGTTCGACCACCGAGGCGCGATAACGCTCCCGGTTTACGTCCATCCACGACTTATGATTGTTCCGCGCGAGCTCGCGAAAAAAGCGAAATGTGTCCGGAGTGAAGACCGGCGTCACTTTGATCCTAGCGGCAGCCGCACGTTTTGGGAGTGCAGCCGCAACCGGACGCGGGCAGTGACGTCTCGCTCCCCGACGAAACGCCGTTTCCACTGTGTGCGGCAAACACGGAGAATTGCAGCGTCGCGCGGCGACTGCCGCAGTGCGGGCAATCCGCGGTTCCATTGCCCGAGAGCTTCAGGTGCTCGTAGCGCTTTTTGCAATCTTCGCAGACGTATTCGTAGATCGGCATCTTCCAACTCTGGCTGAAATTCTAGCTGCCCCGACGCGGCTCTGCAAGCGTCTAGAGCCTCACCAACCGATGGTGACTTATAGCGGGAATACTTAAGATTCCGAGATCGGGACCAAAAAGAAAACGGCCCCGACAAAGCCGGAGCCGTTTCGCCAGCCGTCTGATGCGGAAAGCCAGCTTCAGTTCACTACCGTGGTTTCTTTTTTCTCCGGAGCTACGTGACCATTCCCGTTGCCATTCGAATGGCCATTTCCGTTGGCGTTTCCGTTCCCATCGCTCGTGCTGATGGTATGCGAGCCGCCGTTGCCGCCGGCCGCTGCTGTGGACGCCTTGATGGCCGCGACCGAGCCAATCTGCACCACGCTCTCCGCGGGCTTTCTCAAGACGAGCTCTTCGTAAATCTTGCGGACCTTGGCAGCCTCCTCGGTGGCCTTCCGTCGGCGGATGCGATCCTCCTCGGCCGCCGTCATCGGGATATCGTGCTCCTTGGACCGCACCCGAGCCGCATCCTCAGCGTTGATTTTCAAGGAATGCTCGTAGTTCTCGAGATCGACCTTCTTGCCTTTGGCGTAGATCTCGTGTTTGCCGTGGGTCTTGTACCATTGGGCGACGGTCGCGTTCTTGTACATGTTCTCGATGATTTTCCGCCAGCCGATGCCGGTGTTGTACGCGCAGAAGGAGATTTCGCCCTGCTGCGTTGCGTAGGGGATGATGCACATCTCGGTGCGGCGGAAATCATAATTAAACAGATCCTGAAACCACATGCCGGCGACGAACAGGAAGTTCCAGGGGTCACTGCGACGCTTCAGCGCGTCCTCGTAGGTGCGGTCCGGGCCCGAGGCGCCGTACTTCTTGGCCGGGTCTCCGGTGAGACCCCAGGACTTGTCAAACTTCCTCAGCAAGTCGACGAGCGCCAAACTGGCGGGAGCCTCGAACGGCTTATAGTTCTTGAGCAGCGCGAGGCCCATCATGAGATTCGAGAAAGTCTTGCTTCGGGCCGCGTCGGTTATCTTGCGCGTGTCGGCGACGAGTTGCGGGACGTCCAGGAAGCGCGGCACGGGCGCCCATTCCTTCGTCTCTTTATTGATCATCATGGCCGTTCCGATCCCGCAGTTCGGGTGGCAGCCACAGCTCACTTGGCCCCAGTGCGATTCCGGACCCTTGACGAGGTCGCCGAAATCGGAAAAGACGCTGACCAGTGAAATGGGGAACCAGTCGCGCGTAGGCTCAACCTTACCCACCTGAGCGTTGACGTCGCGCGCGAGATGCGAGAGCGTGTAACGTTGGTGCATGCGGCGCTCCGGCGTAATGTCCTCATCGCGGCCGGTGAAGGACACCGGCTGGAAGGCAACGAACGCGATCTTCTTCGGATTGTCCATGGCGAACTTCACAATGGGCCCCACCTGATCGTTGTTCACGTTGTTCAGGATGGTGGTCACCAAAATGATTTCGATGCCCGCCTCGTGCATGTTCTCGATCGCGCGCAGCTTCACGTCGAAGAGGTTGCCCACCTGGCGGTGGCTGTTCGCATCGTTGCCCACCCCGTCAAATTGCAGGTAGGCATAGCGCAATCCACCCTCGAAAGCCTTGCGGCAAAAGTCCTTGCTCTTGGCAAACTCGATGCCGTTCGTGGCCGCCTGCACGCTGTTGTAGCCCAGCTTCCGCGCATAGCGGACGGCATCCACGAAATACGGATGCATCGTGGGTTCGCCGCCCGAAAACTGGACGGACAGTTGGCGGCGAGGCTTGATCTTCGTGGCGTTGTCCAGAATTTCCTGGATTTCCTCCCAGCTGAGCTCGTGGACGAAGCCTACCTGATTGGCGTCCATGAAGCAGGGATCGCACATCATATTGCAGCGGTTCGTCAGGTCTACGGTGAGCACCGAACCTCGGCCGTAGCGCACCGTGCTGCTGCCATGCCTATGAAGATCCTCGTCGTTGTGCGCCGGGATGTCCCGTCCGGGAAAATTCTTTTCAATCCATGCCAGGAATTTTGAATCGACGGCCATCAAATCCTCGTACTTGCCGTGGATGGGACATTCTTTGACCATCCACACCTGGCTGTCGCGCTCGATAATATGCGCTTTAATTTCCCCCACCTTCTCGTGGACCAGGTCGGTCCAATCTTTCGTCCCGTTGAAAATGGCTTCGCGCGCTTCTTTCACGCAGCCCGGGCAGAGCGAATCGGTCGTGCGCGGCCAGCCGAGTGTCGGTTTGCTCTTCTCCCAGGACTTGAGCATAGGCTTCTCCGACCATTTGGGAGTAAAGGATGGATTTGGCCGGTATTTGTTGAAAAACTGAATCGTGTTGAAAACCACCGCCGCCGCCTTGCAGGCAATCCAGTCGAGCGACTTCCAAATTTGAGTGCCGGCAGTTCTACGCATAGTGCTGCACCTCTCTTTTGTGAATCATCCCTATGATTCTTGCGCTCAGAAAAGGCCCGCCGGAACAGCGGTTGAGCGAATACAGATTTCCCCCCTAAGTCTTTAGCCTATTATAGTTTGCCCTTCTAGGTCGCGCGCCGTCCACTCGGAAACGCCCAAAGGAGGATTTTAAGGTGTGAATGGCGACTGGCGAGCAGCCAATGGGGAGCTTTTCTGCGGGACCGAATTCGATTTCCTGAGTACCAAAGGCCCTCCACACTGAGCAGTTGACCCCTAGTCCGCGTTGAGAGGGGTGCGGAGGACTCCGATAGCGAAATTGGCGAGGTACGTGGCTTCGTCGTCCAGTTGGATCCAGCGAACGACGCAGTGTTGTTTCAAATACTGTGAGACCTTTGCTTCACTGATTCCCAGATGTTCGGCGAGACGCGCACGCAAAGAGCCCTCTGAATGTCCACCGCTGCGTGCGCTCCTTCCGCCGCGGAGAAGGTGGCCCAGTCCCACACGAAGAGTGTGACACGCCTCCACGTAGTACGTCGTGATGAGGTCAGAATCCGACAGCAGATAAACGCCGGGACCTGCTGGAGCTGTCTCCGCCTCCTCGAGGCCGTGTAGAGGGCTCGAAACGAGCCGCCGCAGCAGCGCTTCCAAATGCGCGAGTCGAGACGCCAGGGCCGGCTCACCGGCGCGCCCATGCGCTGTGCGTTCCGAAGGTAGAACCGGAGGTTCGGGTTCTACCCGCTGAGGCGCCCTAGGCACCGGAAGCGCATCCAACACGCCTCGCCGCACCGTCGCCTCGAAGGTTTTCCCGGGCTGCACAGGCTCAGCCGGAGTGGTGCCTCCGCGCCGATGGGCTCGCCCTCCTCGCCGGCCGCGACGCCTGCGCCCGGGACTCTTGCCTCGCGGAGCCTCTGCTGCGGCCGCGCTTTCGATTGGGGACTCTGAAGGAGTTGCTTCCTCAGCCGCGTGCGCCAAGGTAGTTCCTCCTGCGAAGGGCTCGCGGCCGGAATCGTCATGCGATTCTTCTGCGTCCGGCGCGATGGCCGGGGCTTGCGCGGTCGTTGCTGGGAGCGGCGCGCCCAGGCGTCGGAGGGCCTCTTCGGCTTTCGTTTTCCATTCGGCGCGGCGAAAGCGTTGGGCAGCAGTGGTGTACCATCGAACAGCCTCGTCGTTCCGCCCCGCCTTCTCTTCGATGGCGCCAATTTCGAACGCGACCATGGCGTCACGTGTTTTCGAGTAGAGTTGCGCGAGTTTGGAAGCAGGGTCGGAGCCGTTCTTGGCTTTGCGGATGCGCGCTTGAATCTGACGCCAATCGGCCATGTCCCAGCATTGTAACAGCCGCGCACGGGCGCTGCTAGCGTTTACCGCTGAGAGACGGTTCCACGAGCTCGCATCGACGCCAGCAGGCATGAAGCGGCTCACGATGTACGGTGAGCGAACGAAAAAAGGCAGACAGAGGGGAGTTCGAAAGGAAGCCTACTTAGCAGGTTTCGTAGCGGGAGCGAGCTTAGCCTAGCGATTCTTCCACTGCGGTGGGCGTTTTTCGACAAGCGCCCGCAGGCCTTCCTGCGAATCCTCCAGGTTAGCCAGCTCGTTCAAGAAAATCCGAATGGAGTTGCGCACGCCATCCCGCAGCGAGAGTCCCATCCCGCCGATAATTGCTTTCTTCGCCATCGTCAGGACGGGTCCCGATTGGGCGGTGACTTTGGCGATGAGCTCGTCCACGGTCTTCTTGAGCTGGGATTCCGGCACCAGCCGATTCACCAAGCCGAAGTCGCGAGCACGCTCGGCGGTGATGGAATCGCCCATCAGGACCATCTCCATCGCCAGTTTCGGCCCCACGATGTACGGCAGGATGACGGCGGCGAGGGGCGGGTAAGCGCCAAGCTTGATTTCCGGATGCGCGAAGCGGGCCCGCGGCGTGGCCACCACCAAATCACCTAAAGCCGCGAGCTCCGAGCCGCCGCCGTACGCCGGACCGTCGACTACCACCAGCACGGGCTTCGCCGTGTCCAGCATGGCCGTGAAGGCGTGATGAAACGCGTCGAGCACCTGAAAGACGCGGCGCGGCGAGTACTCGCCCAGCTCAATCCCGCCGCTGAACGCGTCGGACGCCGAATCGAGCACGATCAGCTTGATTTCGGGCTGCTCGCCTACGGTATCGATTCCCGCCGCCAGCTCGATGAGCAACTGTTCGTTCAGCAGATTGTGTTCAGGGCGGTCGAGGGTCAGCCACACCACCGAATCTTCGATGCGGTAGCGCACAAACTGGAAATCTTCGGGCGCCGGCGGAACGGGCGCGCCCCTTTCGTCCACAACTCGCATCGACCTGGTCATGGCGGTCTCTGCGATTCAGACTACACGCGTTCGATTCCTTCCGCCACGCCTAAGCTGGCCGACGCATACAAAGTAGCAAGACCCCGGCTGGTCGGGCGGGTCCCCTGCCCGCAGGCAGTTCCTACTGCGGTATGATGCACGCATGCCTGCGGGATTTGCGGCCATTGCGGGGCTAAAAATCGCTCACATGCAAGACGAAAGAGCGCTGACCGGTTGCACGGCACCGACTGCGGCTCCTCACTTGCGGCTTATCATCGCCGGCTGAATTCAGGTATTCTCTTTCGCTTATGCTGGATCTCGGATTTGTTCGCGAGCACCTCGATCTCATCGAGCGCATGGCGCAACAGCGGGCTGTGACACTTGACCTTGCGAAGTTTCGAGAAATCGATTCCGAGCGGCGCACGCTGATCACCGCTGTCGAGCGTCTGAAAGCGCAGCGGAATCAGGCGGGCGAACAAATCGCCCGGTTGAAGAAGGCCGGCCAGGACGCGAGCGCTTTGCTGGCCGGCATGAAACAAGTCTCCGACGAAATCAAACAGGCTGACGAGCGTGTAGCGCAACTGGACGAAAGCCTGCGCGAATTCATGCTCACAGTTCCGAATATTCCCCACAGGTCTGTGCCGGCGGGCGCGAGTTCCGCAGACAACGTGGAAGCGCGCCGCTGGGGCCGGCCGCCCGAGTTCCCGTTTGCGCCCAGACCTCATTGGGAAGTGGGCGAGGGCGCGGGCATCCTGGACCTCGCCACCGCGGCGAAAATCGCGGGTGCGCGTTTCGCGGTTTACAAAGGACTCGGCGCAAGGCTCGAGCGCGCGCTCGCCAATTTCATGCTCGACCTGCACACGCTGCAGCATGGCTACGCGGAAATCCTTCCCCCGTTTATTGTCAACACGGCCTCGCTCACAGGCGTAGGTCAGTTGCCGAAGTTTGCCGCGGATATGTTTCGACTGCAAGGAACGGACTTTTGGCTGACGCCGACGGCCGAGGTCGAGCTGACAAATCTGCATCGCGACGACACTCTGGACGCGGATTCGCTGCCCATCAAGGTCTGCGCTTGGACGGCCTGTTTTCGCTCCGAGGCCGGCGCCGCCGGCAAGGATACACGAGGCATTCGGCGCCAGCATCAGTTTCAGAAGGTAGAACTGTTTAAATTCGCGCGGCCGGAGCAGAGCTACGATGAGCTCGAATCGCTCGTTCGCGACGTGGAGAATGTTCTACAAAAGCTTGGCCTGCATTATCGCGTCGTCCAGCTTTGCACGGCGGACTTGGGTTTCGCTTCGGCGAAGACTTACGACCTCGAGGTTTGGCTCCCGTCCGCGCAGGAGTTCATGGAGATTTCTTCTTGCTCGAATTGTGAGGCGTTTCAGGCGCGGCGTTCCGGCATCCGGGCGAAACCCAAGGGAGGTAAGAGCGAGTTCGTGCACACGCTGAACGGTTCGGGTCTGGCTGTCGGCCGCACGTGGATTGCGATCGTGGAAAATTATCAGCAGGCCGACGGCTCGATCCTGATTCCCGCCGCATTGCAACCCTACATGGGAGTTGACCGCATTCCCGGCAAGTAACGGGCAGATTCGTACAGCGTCGGGAAGAATGTGATGGACAGGACCCGGGACGCCTGTGCGGCCCGGGCCCTGCGCCAGAGAGCAAGACTACATGTTCGACTTGGCTGGAGCAATATTGTCCACGTGAAGTGAACCATCGTCCATCAGGTGGCCAGTGACTTTTACTTCCTCGCCAAGATTGGTATCCGGATTCACCGCGTCCTGGTTGTGGATATTCAGGACCTTCTTGGTCTTAGAATTCACGAACACCCACGACGCGCCCTTCTCTTTCACGCACTTCATCGCGCAGTCCTTGTGGGCCGCGTTAGTGCCCTTGGCCGCACAGCTGCTGTCGCTGATCCAGCCCGTCCAGGTGCTGGTCTTTTCCTCGGCCTGTGCGGCAAGACCCAGCGTCGCCAACAGCATGGCAACCAAGGCCAACGTGCTTAGGACTTTCCTCATCGTGTGGCTCCTCTTAATTGAGTTTGTGTCAGGACCTCGCCGGCCATCCTACCCCTTCCGGCATGGCGCCATCCTAACACAAGTACGCCGGGCATGTGCCGACCGGATTGCATGAACTCACGCTCTAAATCGGAAGCTAATGCGGGGGATGGAAGGGCCAGGTCGCCACAAGCGCCTGGCCCTTATTATAGTCACAGGGTTAGCTAGCGTGTGTAATGGTTTCCACGTGAAGGGAGCCATCGTCCATCAAATGACCATTGACCTTCACCGGTTGACCAAGATCGTTATCCGGATTCACCGCGTCTTGGTTGTGGATGTTCAGGATCTGCTTCGTCTTGGCATTCACGAATACCCACGACGCGCCTTTTTCCTTAACGCACTTGGTCGCACAGTCTCTGTGCTGTGCGCTCGTGCCCTTTGCGCCGCAGTTACTGTCGCTGATCCATCCTGTCCAAGTCTGCGCGCCCTTGTCCGCAGGCTGCTGCTCCGACTGGGCCACTGCAAGGCTAAGGGTTGCGAGCAACATGCAGATCACTGCCAATGTTCCAAAGACTTTTCTCATTTAGGCTATCCTCCCTTTTTCTCAGTTCCCGCGGCCGCTTTACGGCTGCCGCGGTATTTCTCAGTGAGACGATCGCCGGATTTCGGCGAACCTCCGGCGGTTTTCCTGTACCCGGGGAAGAAGCGCCGGGCAAGGGTCATTCGACTGCCCGGCGGAAAGACGGGGTGTGCTCGGTCGGGCTAACTGACTGGTCCGATCAACACTTTTGACCCGGTGGGCTGGGGCTTCCCGCCAGCCGGCTCCACGGTCACCGCGAAGGCTTTCGCAGTAACGCCGACCGGTACAGACGATAGCATAACTATCGGTTCGCCGGAAGACCCAGGGTTGAAGATTCCGGCGTTCACCGGATTCCCCGAAGTGGGAACCAACCAGAGCTGATACGTCTTGTCTGCTGGAAGCGGGGGCAGGTTTCCGGTGTAGGACAGCAAACCCCGCCGCGCGTTGTAGAGAACTCGGCCCTGTGGTTGGGGTTTACCCGAGGAAGAGGACAGGGTCACGGGAATGGTGTCCGGGGCCTTCAAGAGCTCGTCGAGGGCGCGATTCCGAGCCGCCTCCGACTCGAGTCGCTGAACATTGATGCGAAGGGCGGCGAGGTCTCGTGCCAGGCGGTTGTTTTCAACCCGCAGGAAAATCGTGGCGCAGGCCAGCACCACCGCGGCAACCACCCACGCCGCACGCAGTCCCGCGAAGGGCCGCCGGACGTGCAGCTCTTCCTCTGCGCCAATTCTTGCCCGGCGCGCAAGTGGCCGAGCGTGAAGCTGCTGCATCACGCGTACCTTCAGTGCGGGCGGCGGGGAATTCGGCGGCGCTGCCAGCGCGAAAAGCGCCACGCGCCCGCGAGCATTCTCGAAGTTACGCTCGCATTCCGAGCAGGCGGCTAGGTGCAATTCCAGAACCCGCCGCTCCTCGCCTTCGAGCACGCCTAGCGCGTAAAGATCTAAGTCAGCTTCCTCGATGGGATGTCCGTTCATGAGTCGAGCACTCGCTTCAACGTTCCTACGGCCGCGCGAAGCCGTGTTTTCACTGTCCCCAGTGGTTCTTGAGTGTGCGTGGCGATCTCGCTGTGCGTCATTCCTTCAAAGTAGGCCAGTTCCAGAGCCTCACGCTGCGGCGCGGGCAGACTCTCCATGGCTCCCCGAACCCTGTCGAGCAACTGCTTCTGCGTGAGAGCCGATTCGAGCTCGAACGGCAGCGTCACAGCTCCTTCGAACAGTTCCTGAGTCTCATTCGGATTGCGCTGGCGCAAGCGCGAAATAGCGCGGTTGCGCGCGGCCACAAGCAGCCAGCCGGGCAACGAGCCCCGCGCTGGATTAAATCGCGTCGCCGTGCGCCACAACTGATGAAAAATGTCCTGCAAGATTTCTTGGGCCGCTCCGGAGTCGCGCAGAATCCGATACACCACCGCGAAGACGAGACCGCTGTAGCGGTCGTAGAGGGTTGCGAGCGCCTGTTCGTCCCCTTGGACGACCCGGCGCATCAACTCCTCATCGAGGGCTTGCGGCTTCGCGCCGGCGCCGGCACTCACGGTATCTCGGCTTCTCCATGTAATGGGTACGCGCAGGGAACCCACCCGGATTGCGAGACGTCACGAAGGGTTTCCCTAAGAGACCCAGGAATCGTCGCACGCACGTTAGCCGAGAGTCGTTATGTGGTCAACATTCTCGCGATCACCTTCGGTGGACGGACATTTCGATTTGCAAGAAACCGCACATTTCTACTTTGCGCGGACACCTCGCAACGGCGTAATCCGGTTGGCGACGAAATTCCGTGACGGGCACTCCACCGGCAGCCTAGATTACTAATTCCTTAAGATACAGCAACATGCGTTACATGTGGAGCCCGATGGGGGTACTATTTCAACAAATTCGTACGGACGAATTTGGGGCTTTTGGCGCGGTTTTCGTTGACGGGCTTTTCGGGGTTGACTAAACTCCGGCCGTCGCGTGACTTACAGCGAACTTCGGGGGTGGCACGGACGACTTGACGCGGCGAGTCGATCAAGCGCGCAGCCGCCGGAAAGAGCAGCTAGGAATTGACATTTCTGGGTCGAGCCTTGCGATTCATTCTCTGGCTCTTTTTGGCCACATGGGTTGGGCGGAGGTTTCTCCGCTGGTGTTTCCCAGCGCAGCAGCAGCCCCCCGTCAGGCGCTCGGCCACTTTGAAGGCAAAGCCGCTCTATCGTGATCCCTGGTGCGGCACTCACGTCTCGGCAGAGATCTCTTATTCCCTGGAGCAAGCGAAACAGCGTCTTCATTTCTGTTCGGCGAGATGTCGCGAGAAATTTCTGCGCTCGCGGCGCGCCGACGCCCGTCAAGCAGGAGCGTAACGCGAGGAGGAACAACGAATGGCCACGGTCGCCAAGGCAGCTCCCCAACCCATCCCGCGGATGGCCCCGCGCGAAGATCTGAATCCGTACCGGATCTCGCAGATTCAATTCGATATCGCGGCCGAGCATCTGAAGCTCGATCCCGGACTCCGGCAGATATTGCGAACCCCGAAACGAATCATGGAAGTCTCGATTCCGACGAAGATGGACAACGGGCAGTTGAAGGTATTCACGGGCTTTCGCGTGCAGCACAACATCGCACGCGGGCCGGCCAAAGGCGGCATGCGATACCACCCGAACGTTACGCTGGATGAGGTGAAGGCGCTGGCAGCGTGGATGACGTGGAAGACCGCCGCTGTCAACATCCCCTACGGGGGAGGCAAAGGTGGGGTGATTTGCGACCCGAAGCGCATGAGCAAAGGCGAGCTCGAGCGCATGACCCGCCGCTTCATCTCCGAAATCCTTCCGATCATCGGCCCGGAGCGGGATATTCCTGCGCCTGATGTTTATACGGACGCGCAGACGATGGCCTGGATGATGGATACCTACTCGATGACGCTGGGCTATTCGGCGCTGGGCGTAGTGACCGGCAAGCCTTTGTCGTTGGGAGGCTCTCAGGGCCGCAAGGACGCCACCGCGCGCGGTTGCCTATTCGTCACGGAAGAAGCTTGCCGGGTGAAGCGGATGTCGCTTCGCGGGTCGACCGTCGCCATCCAGGGCTTTGGCAATGCCGGCGCCGCCGCCGCGCGGCTCTTTGCGGAAAAGAAAGCCAAGATTATCGCCATCAGCGATTCCCGCGGCGGCGTTCACAATTCCCGCGGCATCGATCCCCTCAAGGCCATGCGGTACAAAGAGCGTGCGGGCACCGTCGTCGGCATGCCAGGGACTTCCCGCATTTCCAATGACGACCTGCTCACGATGAAGTGCGACATCTTAATTCCCGCGGCGCTTGAGAACGTCATCACCCTGGGGAATGCCGAGCAAATCAAGGCCAAAATCGTCGCGGAAGCCGCCAACGGGCCCACTACGCCCCACGCGGATGAGGTGCTGGCGCGCAAAGGCATCGCGCTCTTGCCCGATATTCTGGCGAATGCGGGCGGCGTCACCGTGAGCTATTTCGAATGGGCGCAGGACCTGCAGGGTTACTTCTGGCAGGAGGGCGAGGTGAACGACAAGCTCGAGTTCGTGATGAAGCGCGCCTTCAACGCCGTTCACGAGTCGACGCGCAAGCATCGCGTCCACATGCGCACCGGCGCGTACATCCTGGCCGTCGGGCGCGTCGCCGACGCTACGATGGTCCGCGGCCTTTTCCCGTAGGCACGCGCGGCACCACAGCAACCCATCTTCTTTTCGCACCGCAGCGGTTTGCCGCGACGACGGTTGACGCTCGGCATTCGCATCAGTAACGATCCCGCTTGAAAATTTACTCTTGCACTGGAACGAAGAACGCGCGTACATTTTACCTTGCCGGCTCGCCCGCGAGTTGGGTGCAGCCGGCCCCGCTTTCTGCGGGGTGCCTAGCGCGGAGGGCACGAAGATTTGAGCAACCACAACCATCAGGCACCGCCCATACTGCTGACGATCGCCGGGTTCGATCCCTCCTGCGGCGCGGGAATCGCCGCCGACTTGAAAACATTCGCGGCGCACAATTGTTACGGCGTCGCGGCGGTGACGGCGCTGACGGTGCAATCGACGCAAGGCGTGACGGGGATTCATGTGACGCCATCAGCGAACCTCCGGGCGCAGCTCGATGCCTTGGCCGCGGATGTGTCGATCGCCGCAGTGAAAATCGGGATGCTCGGCAACAAGGCCAACGCGGTGGTCGTCGCCGAATTCCTCGACCGCAACAAATTCGTGCACGTCGTTCACGATCCGGTGACGAAGTCGACCGCGGGCGATGCGGAGCTGATCGATCCGGCCGGGCTCAAGTTCCTGCGCGATGAATTCCTGAAGCGCGCGAGCGTCATCACACCCAACATCCCCGAAGCCGAGTTGCTGACCGGAATGGAGATCAAGGACCTGGCGGGAATGAAGGCTGCCGCGCAGAAACTGGTGGAGCAAGGCGCTCGGGCGGTGATCGTCACCGGCGGGCACATGGAGAAGCCGACCGACGTGCTGTGCGACGGCAACGAGGTGCTCACCTACGGCGGCGATCATGTAAAAAGCAGCAACACGCACGGCTCCGGCTGCACTTTTTCCTCCGCCGTCGCGGCGCAGCTCGCACTCGGCCAACAATTGCAGGAAGCCGTGATTCTTGCCAAGGCTTATGTGACGAAAGCCATCGAAAAGGCCTACGCGATCAGCAAAGGTCCTGGGCCAGTCAACCACCTCTATCGCTTCTATCAGGAGTCTCCACCGCGGGGCGTCCACGAAGTGCCGCAGCACGGCATGCACCAAGCCGTTGAACCCGCGGCGCGTTAAATCGACAAAACAACGAAGACCGAGCAGCAGCGCTGTTCCTGGTGTCTCAGGCCGTCGCGTGAGCGGATTCGCGGCGGAATACGACGCGGCCGGCGACAATTGTGGCCATCGGAGCGCCCGTGAACGTGCGTCCATCGAACGGGGTATTGCGGGAGCGGCTGGCAGAATCGGCGGCATCGAACTTCCAGGCGTGATCGACAGAGAAAAGGGTAAGGTCCGCGGGCTCTCCCGGAGCGATCGAACGGGGTTTTCCCAGAACGCGCGCAGGGCCGCTCGTGAAAAGCTCGACGAGGCGTACGAGCGGCAAG
Organism: uncultured Acidobacteriota bacterium; assembly: GCA_963781005.1. Taxonomy (GTDB): domain Bacteria; phylum Acidobacteriota; class Terriglobia; order Acidiferrales; family UBA7541; genus CAWADX01. The sequence continues at coordinate 1,273,259 of CAWADX010000001.1, read as the reverse complement.
CGGCCCGTGTGAACGAGTTCGCCCAAGCCGAGCGCCAGCGCCGTTTCGAATCCGGTGACGCCGAAGGGCGCGCGGTCGAATTCCACTTCCTTGCTGGCGGGGTGGTGAGGCGCGTGGTCGGTAGCAATGGCGTCCACCGTGCCGTCCGCAAGCCCTTCGAGAAGGGCCTCGCGGTCTTCGCGCGAGCCGAGCGGCGGATTCATCTTGTAGCGCGTGTCGTAAATCACGTCTTCATCGATGAGCGTGAAATGGTGCGGCGTGACCTCGCAAGTCACCGGGAGGCCCCGGTTTTTCGCCGCGCGCACGTGCTCGAGCGAAGCCCGCGCGGAAAGATGGGCGATGTGCAGCCGGCAGCCCGTCAGCGCGGCTATCTCGATATCGCGCTCCACGCAAATCGATTCCGTCGCGGCGGGAATTCCCTTCAGTCCCAAGCGCACGGAGCGCGGCCCTTCGCGCATCACCCCGCCGGCTGCGAGCGACGCATCTTCGCAGTGGTCAATCACGGGCAGGCCGAGCGGGATGCAGTATTCCATCACCTGGCGAAGCAGCCGAGCCGTCGCGATCGGCTTGCCGTCGTCGCTCACGGCAACGATTCCCGCCTGCTGCATGGCCGCAATCTCCGCGAGCGCTTCGCCTTTGCTTGCTGTGGATGCGGCACCGATAGGCCACACGCGCACGTGCGCACCGGCGGCGCGCTCGAGGATGGAACGCGTCACGGAAGCGTTGTCGTTCACCGGCTGCGTATTGGGCATAGCGCACACGGCGGTAAAGCCGCCACGCGCGGCGGCCCGCGTCCCCGTCTCGATCGTCTCCGAAATTTCCTGGCCCGGTTCGCGCAGGTGCGCGTGGAGATCGATAAATCCGGTAGCGACGATGAGGCCGGCGGCATCGAAGACTTCCGCTGTGGGCGCCGCGAGGCTTGGACCCACCTTGGTGATACGCTGGCCATCGACGAGAACGTCCAGCGCCGCATCGGTGTCGGTAGCCGGGTCGAGGACGCGCCCGTTTCTAATCAGCAGCATGAGAAACATCCTTGGCCGGATGGGCCGCGTCCGGCGACGGGAGTCCGACGAGTTGGAAGAGCAGAGCCATGCGCACCGCCAATCCGTTCGTCACCTGTTCGAGGATGCAGGACTGGGGGCCATCGGCGACCGCGGGATCAATCTCGAGCCCGCGGATCATGGGGCCGGGATGCAACACGATGGCGTCTGGGCGGGCGCGGCGCAGGAGGTCCGGGGTCAACTGGTAACGCAAGATGTATTCCTCCATCGCCAAGGCGGGTTCGTGGATTCGCTCCGCCTGCACGCGGAGGACGATGATCACGTCGGCGTTTTCGAGGGCTTCCTCAATCCGCGGTACGCGGCGGATATTCGGGCCGAGACATTCCAGTTCGCGTGGAAGCCACATCGCAGGGCCGCAGAGTGTGAAGCGCGCGCCGAATTTTCCGAGCAAATGAAGGTTGGAGCGAGCCACCCGGCTGTGGAGGATGTCGCCCAGGATGGTTACGTTCCAGCCGTCGAGCCTCCCTTTGCGGTCGCGGATCGTAAGGGCATCGAGCAGCGCTTGCGTGGGATGTTCGTGTGTGCCATCCCCCGCGTTGATCACAGGAATTTCAAAGTGCCGCGCTACAAAATCGACGGCGCCGGAAGCGCTGTGACGCATCACGATCCCATCCGGCTTCATCGCGTCGAGCGTGCGCACCGTATCGAGCAGCGATTCCCCCTTGCGCAGGCTCGATGCCTCCGCCTGGAGGTTCATCGTATCAGCACCGAGGCGAGCCGCCGCCGTGGCGAAGCTGATGCGAGTGCGCGTCGAAGGCTCGAAGAAAGCAAGGGCCACCGTTTTGCCGCGCAACGTCGCGAGTTTTTTGAGTGGATGGCGTTGGAATTCCTGAAACGGCTTCGCCTGATCGAGGAGAAAAGTGATTTGCTCGGAGGCCAGCGCGTCGATACCGAGCAAATGGCGAAATTGGTGATGCACGGAGTTCCTTTAAGGCCGGGCGTCCAGCGTCCCGCGGCTCCTAAATCGGGCGGAACCACGGGCCATCACGGAACGCGATCTACGAGCATCACGCGTTCCTCTTTATCGATTTCCTGGAGGCGCACCTCGATAATCTCGCTATCCGTGGTCTGGACCGTTGCGCCGATGAATGCAGCCTCAATGGGCAATTCGCGGTGGCCGCGATCGATCAGCACGGACAATCGAATCCGTCGGGGACGGCCCAGATCAAAGAGGCCGTTCATGGCCGCGCGCACAGTCCGGCCGGTATACAGCACGTCATCCACGAGCAGCAGATCACGGTCGTCCACTGAGAACGGTATCTCGGTGGATTGCACCACTGGCTGAGGCGCCACCGTCGAAAGGTCGTCGCGATACAACGTGATATCGAGCGTACCAACCGGAACCTCCACGTTGGCGAAGCCGAAGATGGACCGAGCCAGCCGCTGCGCCAGCGGCACGCCTCGACGGCGCACGCCGATCAACGCGAGATCGGCCGCGCCTCCGCTCTTCTCCACGATTTCGTGTGCCAAACGCTGCAAGGTGCGGTCAATTTCGGTGGCGGAGAGGAGCTGTCGTTTTTCGATGACGCGCATGGGGCGCCTCATCCTAGCACAGAGAGACGCTGGGCGGGAGCGCCACGCCGCCGCAGCAAAGATCCGGTAGAACCACGGCCTTCGGCCATCTAGGGTCACTGGCTTTCCCCCGGTTGATTGTGAGAGATCCTAATGGCCTGGAATCGCCCTGGCATGCTAGACTGAAGTCCCGGTGAGCACGCCGCAGCAAGGGCGGCCGGTGGAAGTTGACCTCAGCGTTCGTGTTGGTTCCCTCCCCCTGAAAAACCCCATCATCGCTGCCAGCGGCACGTTTGGATATGGAATTGAGTTTGCCGACATTGTGGACTTAAACCGTCTAGGCGGCATTGTAGTAAAAGGGCTTTCCGCGCAGCCGATGGACGGAGCGCCAGCTCCGCGACTCTGCGAGACCCCCTCGGGAATGCTCAATGCCGTCGGCCTGCAAAACGTAGGCGTCCGGGCCTTCGTGGCCCAGAAACTGCCAGCGCTGCGCCAGTACGGAACCCGGGTGATCGCGAACGTCTTCGGCCACACAATCCCGGAGTACGTCGAGGTCATCCGCGTCCTGGAGGACGCCGAAGGCCTGGCGGCCTACGAACTTAACATCTCGTGCCCCAACGTAGAACATGGGGGCGCTGAGTTTAGCAGTGATCCGGCCATGACCGCCTCCGTCGTGTCTGCCGCCCGCAAGGCTTCGAAGAGGCCCCTGTGGGTGAAACTGTCTCCGAACGTAGGTCGGATTGGGGAAGCGGCGCGGGCGGCGGAGGGCTCTGGAGCCGATGCGCTGACCGTGGCCAATACCTACCCCGCAATGTGTATTGATTACCACACCCGAAAGTCTCGAATTGGGAGTACCTCCGGGGGATTGTCCGGACCGGCTATAAAACCTATAACGCTTAGGTTGGTTTACGAGGTCTCTCGGATGGCTCAAATCCCAGTGATCGGCCTTGGAGGGATAGAGAGTGCAGACGACGTGATGGAGTATTTGCTTGCTGGAGCCGTTGCGGTCCAAGTGGGTACGGCACACTTTGTCGACCCTAGGGCCAGTGAACAACTCATCACCGACCTTGAAAAGCTGTGTAAGAATTCTAATGTAAATGAAATCAGTAGCTTAGGTGGAAGCTTTATTGTCGAAAGAGGTTGAGTATTAGCTTGTAAAAGGCTAGAATGTATTGATTCTTTTGAGCTTATAGGAGAGTAAATGCATTTACGACGCTATAAAATTGCGGGTCTTATTCTGGCAGCCCCCCTCACCCTTCTCATTACCGCACGCGCTTACGCACCAGCAGCCGCAGCACCAGGACAACTTGCTTATGACGTACCGGGACTCACAGCCCCTGCGGCTCAGGCTCTAGCCTCCCCGAACCCTGCTCTGAGCGCTAGGCCCCTAAAGGTTTGGGAGTGCGTCTCGGGCTGGTATGGAGAACCATTCAACGGCCAGCAAACAGCCACCGGCGAAGTCTATGATATGTATGCACGCACGGCCGCTCACCCGACCTTGCCCCTGGGATCCTGGGTTCGGGTCGTGAACCTTATGACCCACCGGAGCCAGGTCGTGCGGATCAACGACAGGGGCCCGTTCGTGGAGGGTCGCGGACTGGACGTTTCCTATGGGGTAGCCCGGTACCTGGGTTTCGAGGAGCGCGGCCTCGCCCGCGTTCGAATAGAGCTTCTCGAGGTGCCTCGACGGCTGACATCTCATCCCATCGACTGATTCTGGCCCTTGACTTCGACCGGCTCGGCCCGGCCCGGGCCCTCGCCCGACAACTTCAGGGCTGTTTTGGACTTGTGAAGGTAGGGAGCCGGCTCTTTGCCGCCGAAGGGCCGGCAGCAGTGAAAGCGCTCTCCGGCCTTACCCCCGGTATTTTCCTTGATCTGAAATTCCACGACATCCCGAACACTGTGGCCGGAGCCGTCGCGACCGCTGCGAAGCTGTCTGGAGTGCGACTGCTCACCCTCCATGCCGCGGGGGGCGTGGCAATGATGCTGGCCGCCCGGCGGGCCGTTCCACCTAAACCAAACGCGCCCAAACTCCTGGGCGTCACTGTGTTGACGAGCCTGAACGGATCAGAAATGCGACAAATCGGCCTTGCCGGCCCGCTCCAAGTTCGCGCGGTCAAGCTCGCGCGTCTGGCGCAGCAGGCCGGCCTGGATGGGGTCGTGACCTCGGCGCGAGAAGCTCGCGCCATCCGCCGGGCTTGCGGCCGCAAATTCCTGATTCTTGTCCCGGGGGTGCGCCCGGCATCGTGCCCCATTCACGATGATCAGTCCCGTGTAGCCACTCCTACGGCTGCGATTGTCGCGGGCGCGGATTACGTGGTTGTCGGACGCCCTATCACCGCCGCACAAGATCCTCGCGCCGCCGCTCTAGCTATCCTCGAAGAGATCTCGGCCGCTGCTCGCCGAGCGTAGAAGCCAAGCATCCAAATCGGCAGGCTTCGAGCCTCCGGCCTGAAGCAGGCTGCTCTCACATTCGCAGTTTGACCAGCTTAGTCTGCTCCGCTAGCATCGTGTCGCATCTTCCGCACGGGATCCGTTTCATGAAGCATGTGATTGTCGGGACAGCGGGCCACATCGACCACGGCAAGTCGGCGCTGGTGGAAGCGCTGACGGGCACGCACCCAGATCGTTTGGAGGAAGAAAAGCGGCGAGGGATCACGATCGATCTTGGGTTCGCGTTCCTCGATCTCGAGGGCGTTCGCCTGGGGTTCATAGATGTGCCTGGACACGAGCGGTTCGTCCGCAACATGCTCGCAGGTGTAGGTGGCATCGACCTCGTGCTCTTGGTGGTTGCGGCAGACGAATCCATCAAGCCGCAAACGCGCGAGCATTTCGATATTTGCCGGCTGCTGGAGATTCCCCGCGGGCTGGTAGCAATTACAAAAACCGATCTGGTGGAACCGGACGTAATGACTCTGGTCCAGCTCGAGGTGGAAGATTTCATTCGCGGTTCATTTCTGGAAGGGGCGCCGGTGATCGGCGTGAGTGCGAAAACGGGCGCGGGACTCGACCAATTGAAACAGGAGTTGGTGCGGGTGGCCGAGCAGGCCCCGGTAAGAGACGCCTCGACGCACTTCCGACTGCCGATCGACCGCGCGTTCGCGATGAAGGGGTTTGGTACGGTGGTGACAGGGACGCTGGTTTCAGGCTCGGTGCATCCTGAAGACGAGGTGGAACTTTTTCCCGCGCGCCAGCGCGTGCGCGTTCGAGGTTTGCATTCGGGCGGTCGTCAGGTGGACCGCGCCGTGGCCGGGCAACGAACCGCTCTGAACCTTGCAGGCGTGGAACTTGACCAAGTTGGTCGCGGCATGGTCCTCTCAGCTCCAGGGCTTTTCCGGCCAACCGAGCGAGTCGATGCCCGGGTGGCGCTTCTGCCTTCGGCGCGAGCGTTGAAGAATCGTTCGCGAGTTCACTTCCATCAAGGCTCTGCGGAGGCTGTGGCAGAAGTCGTCTTGCTCGAAGGTGGCCAGCTTGCGCCGGGCGAATCCGGTTTCGCGCAGCTTCGGCTGGATCAATCCGTCCTGGTGTTGCCTGGAGACCGTTTTATTCTTCGCCAGTTATCTCCCGTGATTACGATCGGCGGTGGAGTGGTGCTGGATCCACTGGCGTCTCGGCATCGGCGCAGCGATGCGCGCGTGGCGCCGTTCCTTGAGACTTTGGGGCGTGGCAACCGCTCGGAAATCTTGACCGAGCTTGCCGCCGCAAAGCCGCGGGGTCTGGACGTCGCGCAAATCATCGCGCGGACGGGCTGGCGCGCCGCGGAAGTCCGTGAAACGGCCGCGAAACTAGCTGCGTCCGGGCGGCTGCGCCTGGTAGGGGAATCCGCCGCAAGTGGATTCGTTGTGACGTCCGCTGCGACGATGGCGGAGTGCATTCGCAGGTTGCGCGAGGAAGTCGAGAGCTACCACAAGGCGAATCCTCTGGCGCCGGGGATGTCGAAAGAAGAGCTGCGCGGACGCGTGGCCCGCGGCCTGGGCCCCGAAATTTTCCGGGCTGCCCTCGATGAACTCGTGACGGCCGGTGTTCTCTCGTTCTCCGGCGAGCTTGTCCATCGCGCCGGACGCGAGATCACACTCCAACCCGAAGAAGCGAAGGCCAAGGAGCAGATCGAGCGGGAATTCGAACGCGCCGGGCTGGCCGTGCCGCGGTTTGACGAAGTGCTGGCTAAATTGCCCGTCGAAGGCAAGCGGGCGCAGAAGATCTTGCAGATCCTCGTTCGCGAAAAGGTATTGGTGAAGGTGGCGGAAGACCTGGTGTTTCACCGCGCGGCGGTTGAACGGCTGCGCCGGTTGCTCGCGGATTACAAAAAAGGGCGCGGTGAAAGGTTGCCTATCGCTGCTTTCAAGGAGCTTACGGGCGTGAGCCGCAAGTACGCTATCCCCCTGCTCGAATTCCTGGATCGAGAGCGGGTGACGCGGCGCGTGGGCGACGAGCGTGTTATACTCTGAGCAACGAGTCTTAGCCGCCGGGTATCGCGCAGGCAGAGCGGCGTAGCAGGCTCGGAGGCAAAGAGAGGCTTTATGGAATTCAGCTTGCCCCATCTTTTGATTCTCCTGCTCGTCGTGGTCATTTTGTTCGGCGGACGAATTCCCGAAGTGATGCGCGGACTGGGCCAGGGCATCCGGGAGTTCAAAGAGGGGATGAAGACCGACCATTCAAGCCAGCCGCCGCCGTCCACCCCTACCACTACGACTACAACGAGCCAGACGCCGCCAGAGAAGAAGTAGCAACCGATTTCGAAACGCGTTTCAGTGGCGTAGTTTTGATGTGGGTAGAAGCAGCCTTCAGGCGTCCGCTAATCCGTTTGCCAGTCGAGTTCACGCAAAATGCCGTAGAGTCGCGCCAGCGGCAATCCGACCACGTTGAAGTAGCAACCTTCCACTCGCGTCACGAAACGGCCGGCACGCCCTTGGATGGCGTACCCACCTGCTTTGTCCAGAGGCTCGCGCGTCGCGATGTAGTCTTCGATCTCCAGCGCTGAGAGGGGAGCGAGCGTAACCTTCGTCGTTTCGTCGGCCACGCGCTCGATGCCGTCGGGCAGACGAATCACAGCCAATCCAGTCAGCACTTCGTGCGCCTGCCCGCTCAACCGGCGAAGGAGGCTTCGCCCGTTTTCGACCGAGAGGGGCTTGCCCAAGGCAGTGCCGTCCAGGACGATCACGGTGTCAGCGCCGACGATCATCGCAGGACCTTTGATGTGCTGCATAGCTGCGCGCGCTTTCGCGAGAGCGATCCGGCGGACGTAGTCTTCGGGCGGCTCGCCTACGCGCGGCGATTCGTCCGCGTGCGTCGGCATGGTTTCAAAATCAAATCCCGCCTGACGAAGGATTTCAGCGCGCTGCCGCGAACTTGATGCGAGGACCAGCCTCATTCGCGATTCTCAGCACGATGGGCTGTGCCTTCGCGGTCCGGTTGAATCCACAAGAAACGGCGCAACATTTTGTCGCGCAGATTGCTAAGGGTTGTCACGACGAAAAGAAAGTCTCCAGCCAGTTTTCCTGCGTAAAGCTCCGAGCAGCTTAAATGACAACAGATTCCTGGTATTCGCCGAAGGCGCGCCGCAAGACGTCCGAGATCTCACCAACCGTTGCGTAGGCTTCGACGGCAGCCAGGATCGTCGGCATCAGATTTTCAGTCGTGTGGGCGCGGCGCTCGACTTCCGCAAGCGCCGCCCGCGCCTTCGCAGCATCGCGGCGGGCCCGGAGGGCGTTCAGCCGCGCGATTTGCACGCTCTCGATTGCGGGGTCGATCTCGAGCGTCTGGATGAATTTTTCCTGATCGGTGGCGAAGCGATTCACGCCGACGACAACCTGATCGCCGCGCTCGACGGCCTGCTGATATTCGTACGCCGCCTTCTGGATTTCCTGCTGCACGTACCCGGTCTCAATGGCGCGCAGCAGCCCTCCGATGGCGTCAATCTTGCCGATGTAGTCGTCCGCGCCGGCCTCGATTTCATTGGTGAGCCGCTCGATGGCGTACGAGCCGCCGACTGGGTCCACGGTGTTGGCGACTCCGGTTTCGTGGGCGATGATTTGCTGGGTGCGCAGGGCCAGCAGCGCCGCCTGCTGGGTCGGCAGTGCCAGCGCTTCATCGAGTGCATTGGCGTGAAGCGATTGGCAGCCTCCGAGGATTGCCGCCAGCGCCTGCAGCGCCACGCGAACGATGTTGTTTTCCGGTTGCTGCGCCGTGAGCGACGATCCCGCAGTTTGCACGTGGAAACGCAACATCATCGAGCGGGGGTCCTTTGCGCCGAAGCGTTCGCACATGATTCGCGCCCAGAGCCTGCGCGCGGCGCGGAATTTCGCTACCTGCGCGAGCAGTTCGTTGTGCGCGTTGAAAAAGAAAGAAAGCTGCGGCGCAAACTCGTCCACGGCGAGGCCGGCAGCCACAGCAGCCTCGACGTAGGCGATCCCGTCGGCAAGCGTGAAGGCCACTTCCTGCACTTCGGTCGAGCCGGCCTCGCGGATGTGGTAACCGGAAATGGAAATCGCGTTCCAGTTGGGCAGCTCGGCGCGGCACCAGGCGAAGATGTCGGTGACGATGCGCATCGCCGGTCGCACCGGATAGATGTAAGTTCCGCGGGCGATGTATTCCTTCAAGATATCATTCTGAACGGTTCCCGAAAGCCGCTCGAGGTTTGCTCCCTGCTTTTTGGCGACAGCCACATAGAGCGCGAGCAGAATCGCCGCCGTCGAATTGATGGTCATGGAGGTGGAGACGCGATCGAGAGGGATGCCGTCGAAAAGCGTCTGCATATCCTCGAGGGAGTCAATTGCCACACCCACCTTGCCGACTTCGCCTTCAGCGAGTGGATGGTCGGAATCCATGCCCATCTGCGTGGGCAGGTCGAAGGCCACGGAGAGACCCGTCTGGCCTTGAGAGAGCAGGTAGCGATAGCGCCGGTTCGATTCGATCGCGCTGCCGAACCCGGCATACTGCCGCATGGTCCAGAGCCGGCCGCGGTACATCGTAGGATAGATGCCGCGCGTGAATGGGAACTCGCCCGGAAAGCCCAGATCGCGCTCCGGTTCCCAGCCAGCAAGGTCTTCCGGGGTCACCACGGTTTCCAGGGGCAGGCCGGAAGTCGCCGCAAGCTTTTGCTCGGCGAGTAGGTCACGTTTTTTCCTGTCATCGGACATCTGCGTTCAACTCTTAGCGCACGCGTCGAGCGGTGCGAAACGCAGCCGCTGCGAAAATTACCATCAGCAACGAATAGGCGATGGCCAGGGCTACGAGCCAGGGCACTCGACCGCGCTGCCAGGCGCGCTCAGCGGCAAGTATTCCGTAGAAGGCGAATGCGCCGAACAGCGCCCCGGTGACCTCGTGGAACAATTTTCGGCCGACCCGCCAGAACGTGCGGACAGAGCCGGAGGCGAATTTCCAGAGAGCCGGAAGGAGCTGCACAACCATGCAACGATTCTAATATAAGACTCTAATATAAGACCAACGAAGCCCCGGCCGGGCGCCGCTTCCGCTGCCCTCCGGGCAGGTAACCCAGCGCGCTCACGACTTGAAGCTGGGACTTGTAAGACGGGAGCGGCCGCCATAGAATCGGGAGAAGTAGGGGCGTCGGCGGGAGGTTGCTTTGCACTTGGACGACCAGCTGAAGCAGTTGTTGCGCGAATTAGGACACGCGATCAACGATACCGTATCGGAATCAGACCGTATCGCCGAAGCCATCGCCAGCGTCCGCGCAGCCGGCTACGACATTGTATTGAAGCTTGACGCGACCATTGGTCTCGCCCGGCGCCAGTCTGGAGATGCGAAAATGACGTTACACGATCGGCGCTTCCTCGAGTCGTTGCACATCCGCGTGGACGAAAATGTCCTGGAAGAAGAGAGTTCCGAGGCAAAAATGGAGATTACGCCACAGGACATCAAATTCCTGAAGTCCCTGAAGATATCTCTGGATGAAAACATCTAGGATACTCGCGTCCGCGCTCGCGGCCCTCGTCATGGTTCCGGGCGCGTCTGCCCGCGCTCAGGTGACGACGGCGCCGCCCATCGTCGTGAAGGTCAAGACGCCCAAGCCCAAACAGGATCGTTTCAAGGGCGAGGTGCTGCACGCCGACGCCGTGTCGATCATCGTCCGCGACCGCAAGGATCCTCGGTTTATTCGGACTTTCACCTACACCCCCAAAGTAAAAGACAAGATGGACAGAATTTTTGCGCGCGGCGGATATCAGTATGGTGACAAAGTGCAGATCCGCTATGAGGCCGGCAAGGACGTCGCGCTCGCAATCAGCGGCAAGCCCTCGAAACCGCTCTGAGGCAAGCTTGCCCTCATTCGAAGTATCCTTCAGGACCTTTCGAGAGTCGCCATGATACGCCCCCCTGCTGTCGCAGGGAGATTCTATCCCGCCGACGCGCGTGAGCTGGCCCAACAAGTGCAGGACTTGGTGCCCTCCGAGGGTAAGAAGGTAAGCGCGCGGGGCTGCATGGTCCCCCATGCCGGTTATATTTATTCGGGCCATGTGGCCGGCGCTGTTTACGGCTCGCTCGAGCTCCCAAACCGCTTCATCATTCTCGGCCCTCGCCACTTCCCGCGCGGTGAGCCCCTAGCTATCCTTTCCGAAGGTGCCTGGCAGACGCCTCTGGGTGAAGCGAAAATTGACGAAGCGCTCGCGGCGGAATTGAAGCGCGCTTGTCCGCTGCTTCGCGAGGATGACGTCGCCCATAGCCGCGAGCACTCGCTCGAAGTCCAGTTGCCGTTCCTACAGAGGCTTGTGGGGGACTTACGTTTCGTTCCCGTGGCCCTGGGAACGGATCGCTACGCGGCGCTCGAAGAGCTGGGCCGCGCCGTGGCCCAGGTGGTTGCGGAGCAACGGGAGCCGGTGCTCATCGTCGCCAGCTCGGACATGAATCATTACGAGAGCGACGCGGTAACACGCGTGAAAGACCGGCTAGCGATCGATCGCATCCTGGCGCTGGATGCGCGGGGTCTCTACGATACGGTTCGCCGCGAAGGGATAACCATGTGCGGATATGGCCCCGCCGTCGCGCTTCTGACGGCAGCCTGCGCGCTAGGCGCCAAAGACGCCGAACTCATTCGTTACGCCACTTCGGCGGACATCACGGGCGACCGAGAGGAAGTAGTGGGTTACGCTGGCATCGTGGTCAATTAAAAACCGGTGCGTCGCACCTGCCGTTACTCCCACAACGAAAACTGAGCGGAGGCGTGAGTCTGCGTCAACGATGCGGCGGCGAAACATGGATTTGCCCAGGAGGCGCGGCGGGTCGTGAGGCCGGGCCCGCATGCGGATTCGCGGCGTTCGGCGCATTCGTTGGACTCGACGGAACAACGAGAACCGCCCCGCGGACTGGCGGCTCCTTCTTCGAAACCACTGTCCCGGATGATTGCCCTTCGGAAGGCGAGTTTGCGGGAGCGTTCACGAACCGGTTTTCAGCCGCAGAGAAGATGATTCCCGAACCCACACTGGCCGCAGCGGGTGCCGTAGGGACCACAGCGAAGGTCTGACCGCGAAACCCGTTGCTCGCAGCTACGCTGGGGGAAGAGGTGTTCGCAATCTTGCCGTTCGGCGACGGCGGCGCAGAGAGAACCCGAATCCGACTGTCCAAATGATTGTCGGGTACGACGCGGTTAGGGCCGCCCTGACCTAACTTGCCTTTGCTGACCACGACGGGTCCACCCGAAGATGTTGTCGCAGAAGTAGGAGATGACGGTGGTGTTCTGGGCCGCTGAGGTGAGATAGGCCTCCAGCCAACCTGTTTTGCCAGCGGCAACCCATTGCACGGGCGCAGGGCACCAGTAGCCGTAATACCCGGGCACCCAGAACCACCCAAACGCCGGGGAGTATTCCCAAGGAGCCGAAGTGGTAAGGAACCCAACCCCAGGGTTCATAGCTGATCCAGGTCCATCCGAGTGCCGGAGAGAATCCCCAGTAGCCGTCCCAGAAAGGCGTCCATCCCGGAGAAATTCCCCACGGCTGCCACGCATAGCCATAGCCGGGGAGGTAATTCCACCCGCCATAGGCGACGAGGTCCGAGAGGCCGTAGCCGAAGGGCGCGTTCGTGTAGCGCAGGGTGTTTGCGGTTTCCGTGTCAATCGTGCTTTCGCGATGATTCACCCAGCGGTCCCAATCGTCCGTCGCCGGATTGCGCTCGACGCGCGCTTGGTCGGGTTGCGAAGCGCTAAAGGCCAACGTCTGGCCCTTTGAGATCTCGCGTGTGCCGGCCGGTGAATTGACGCCGGCGCTTCCCTGGAGGACGCTGACGGAGGCGCCGCCGTCTACAACATCAACGCGGAATTCGGAGCGCTTGGGGACGGTAACTTGAAATTCGGGAGCGGCGACGACGAAGGTATCGTCGCTCCTGAGGTTCGCGTAGAAAGTGGCCGTGCCCTGAGTGAGGGTAAGCCTGGCAACACGCCCGCCGTTTGAAAGCGCCAATTCGTCGAACCGCAGTACGCTATTTTCAGCAAGGCGCGCTGTGGCACCGCTTTCGAACTCAATTTCGGCACGGCCGTCGTTCGTTGCAATCGCGAAGCCCTGCTCGATAGGCATATTGATGACGGCCTTCTCCCAGGCAGAATCCCCGGATCGCGCCATCTGTACGTCGCCCTGAACCAGACTCAGGCGAACAACGCGCGCATAGCCGTAATCGTAAGCTTGCGCTGGGTAGGGACTCAGAAGGAGAAGGCACGCGGCGATGAGTACCGCGATTTGGAGAAACCTGAGGGGCTTCATGATCCACCGCCCTCTGTAGTTAGGATGTTTTCCCCCTTGCGTAACGAAGAATTAAGGACACGCGGAAAGGCGGCTAGCGAAGTTGCCGGACACGAACCAAAACGGGGAACCGCCACTTGGGTCGCGGTTCGACGGCGAACATCGGCCGGACTTCCTCTTCCGCGTTCCCTAGGGGGAGCTGCGAATGCGCTGGGCGAGCGTCCGGGCGCGGACGCGGGCGAGATCGATGAATTTTTCGTCGGCGGCGAGGCGGTCGAGCGCGGGAAGAAGCCGCTCCGGCTCGGGCAGGATTTTGTTATTCCAGTCCGATTCGATGCGCAGGAGGGCCTCGTTGACGCCTAGTCGGTCGTAGCGCATGGTGCGTTCGAGAGTGCTCAGGTCAAGCTCTTCGCGCCCGAGACCGTCAAAAATAGAGAGAAGTTGAGTGGCGGCGCTATCGAGCGTGTAGTTGAACGTGACTTCGTGGGCCTCGCCATCCTTTTCCCAGCGGAAGGTTTTCACGCCCAGATTCGCGATGCGCCGATGGATTTCGAGATCGAGATTTTGAAAATGGTGGAGTTGTGCGGCAAGGTCGAACATCTTCTCCGCAACCGGGCGGCTTACTTCGAAGGGTTCCGGGCTGGCCTCCTCGTCGAGCTGACGGATATCGAAAGTTCCCGAGCCGTTCTCCTTGATTTTGATCTCGACAAACTCGGGGAAGCTCGACTTGAAGACTTTGCGGTAGATGAGCGTGGCTCCGCCTTCGCGGGCCGCTGCCGACAGGCTCAGGATCGAGAGGGCCACGAGCGCGGCAGGGAACAATCGCAAAGTCCGGGGACTCATCGTCACGGTTGGATGCGCGTCGCGCGCGAACGGCTGCGGCTCCCGACGCCGAGGATGGGCGAGAGCGAACCGGCGACGGAAGCCAGCCTTTCATGCTGGACGCTCCGCGCAAGGCGCTCGCGCGCCTGCGCAAGGTGCACGTGACACAGCGCCACGGCCAAAGCATCGGCGGCATCGGCAGGCTCCGGCCGCTCGCGCAGCCCGAGCAAAGCGCGCACCATTTGCTGCATCTGCTCCTTTGAAGCGCCTCCGTGGCCGACCACGCTGGCCTTGACCTCGCGCGGGGAGTAACTGTGCGCCGGGATGCTCGCCTGCGCCGCCGCCAATAACACTACGCCGCGCACTTCGGCCAGTTTCAGGGCCGTCCGCGCGTTCAGCGCCGTAAAGACGGATTCAACCGCCACAGCATCCGGCGAAAATTCCTCCACCAGTGTGGCGATGAGCTGGTGAATTTGCTTCAAGCGCGCCCCGAAAGTCGCTTGCGCCGGCATGCGCAGCGCGCCGAAGCGCAGCATCCGCGCAGCGTGCCCGCAGACTTCCACAACGCCATAACCCGTCGCGCCGGCCACGGCCGGGTCCACACCGAGAACGCGCAGCTTTTTTCCGCTTCGTTGTGCCGGCAGAGGCATCTTGGCGGCATAAGTGTACGTGCGGAGAAAATCGAAGGGGTAGCATTTTTTTATGGAAAAGCGCGGGAAGCCAACTATCGTGGCGCCAGGGCGGACGGGGCCGGCATTCGGAACAGGCGTTAGGAGCGGCACCGACGCGCGGACGCTTTGCCTTAAGCCTTAATGACGTTTTCGGCCTGGAATGTCGGCGCCGATCCCGCCGCGCGCCTTCTGCGTATTTTGCTATAGAATTGGTTCGAGCCCTTTTGGAGAGGCGTCAACAGGCACCGGTAGGCCGCGACACAAGGGGCTTTTCAAGCAGCGCTCGGTGGTTCGGGATCTCACCCGTTTCTCAGATCCGCGGGGGAAGCAGGAGGCAATCATGGACCGTGAATATTTTTACTCGATTATGAATGGCGAGGGCACGTTGGATTACGAGTTGTATCTGAATACCAAGGCGCTGCTGTCCTGCCAAAAAGACTTCAAAGACTTCTGCAACCAAGACGAACTGCAATTTCAGATCGTGCACCAAGTGGAAGAGCTGTGGATGAAGCTCATCGGCTACACGCTCCTGGCTATTGACGATTACCTGCAGCAGGAGAATACCAACCGCGTCGTCACGCTTTTCCGCCGCGTGCACATCGCCCTGCGGCTGATGATCGAGCAGCTCGCGCTCCTGGAAACGATGTCGCCGAAGGAGTACCAAGAAATTCGGTTGCAGCTTGGGAACGGAAGCGGCCAGGAATCTCCCGGCTTCCGCACCATCCTCAAGATGCATCCGCCCCTCTGGCAGTCCTTCCGGACACATTACCTCGATAAGCATAACCTCACCATTGAGAAAATCTATAACTCCGAATACTCCCATTCCGACGCCTACGTGGTCGCGGAGGCGCTGGCCGAATTCGACGAGTTGTTTCAGCGATTCCGCGTGTGCCACATTCAATTGATTCATCGCACCATCGGGCTGGATGCAAAATCCTTGAAGGGGCGATCGGTGGATTTGCTGAACGAGGGCCTGCACGTACGATTCTTCCCTGAGATTTGGGAAATCCGGAACCACATGACGGACATGTGGGGCGGCCGGTACGGGGTTGTGCGGGATTCCATCAGCAGCGGACACTAACCCGCGCCTGGTTCAACTCTGCATCCCTCGCGCAGAATGCATCGGCGCACTCTGATTGCCACTGCGAAACGATCGGCGTTCTGCTGCAGGAGCTGACTCGAAGGTGCGGGCAACGATCAATGTTTCTTGGGCGGTGACGTCGCATTCGGTTGGGATGCCGGCACTAGAGTCCTGCTGGCCTTCGAGCCCAGCGGGAGCCAAATCGACTGGCCAACTTCAATGTGGTCGGGGTCCTTCAGTTGGGGATTCAGTTCAGAAATCTCGGAAAGCAGCTCGGCATCATACCGGCCCACGTTTTGAAGACAGATCTCCTTGAGACTCTGTCCCGGTTGAACGACTACAGTGACGGCCGTAGGAGGTGAGTCTTGGGCCGATGTCTCAACGCTCGCGCCGATGGCGAGCGCACTCTTGCCGGCAGTTGTAGGCGCCGCCGCAGCTCCCGAATGCTCCGCAGAGGGTGTAGAAGTTGCGGGCACGACTGCGGCTGGCGGCTGGCTCGCGGTTCCGCTCCCGATTACTCCCTCACGAGATAGCACGAAAAGAGCGACTAGAATAAGCAACGCCGCCGCCACGCCAACACCGATCGCCTTGCGGCCACGAGCTTTCTTCCCGGTCGAAGGATACGAGAGAAGTCCCGCCTCCGACGTCGCGACAGTTGGAGCGGGAGCCTGGGTGGGAACCGCGGTGGGCGCCGCGATAGGCGCCGCGCTATATGGCAATGCCAACTTTGGCGGAGAGCAACTCAGGTCCAGGCGGGCGATAACTTGCTTCATGATGGGAGCGTCGATTTGACTTCGACCCACGGCGCTGCCTAGAGACAGGGCATTAAAGCAAAGGTTGTTGATGTTGCGCGGGGTGCCTTCGCTGTGGGCGGCAATCAACTGCAGAGCGTCCTCAGTGAAGAGCGGCTCGCCGCTGTAACCGGCCAGTTGCAGGCGATGTTCGATGTACCGAATCGTATCTTCGGCACTGAAGGGTTCCAGACGGCTCAAAATCGAAATGCGCTGGCGAAGTTGGGCGAGCGAGGGCCGCTGAAGCGTTTCCGCCAACTGTGGCTGACCCGCAAGAACAATCTGGAGCATCTTGCGGCTGGGCGTTTCGAAGTCGGAAAGCAGCCGCACCGTTTCCAGCACAGTTTCGTCCAGGTTCTGAGCCTCGTCAATTACAAGCACGAAGGATTTTCCGGCAAGCATTTCGCGAGCCAATAACTGGTTGAGGCGGTTCTGCATCTCCACCACGTCTTGCTCGCTCGTCTCGAACCCCAGGTTGCCAAGCAGGTAGCGGAAAAACTCGCGGGAATCACACTGCGTCTGAAAGACGTAAACCGTGCGCGCCGACGGCTGGAGTCGCTCCAGCAGTTCGAATAGCAACGTAGTCTTGCCCATCCCCGGCGGGGCAATGAGGGCGAGGAAACCGCGCTCGGCTTCAATTCCGTGGAACAACGCGGCCAGCGCTTCAATGTGAGTGCTGCTTAAGTAAAGGTAGCGCGGATCCGGAGTAATGCCGAATGGCTGCTCCCGCAGCCGATAAAAGTTTAAAAGCTCGGGAATCGACAGGGCGGAAGGAATCGCCGACGGACTATCCGGGGCGCGAAGACCGAGGTGAGTGAAGCCCATACTCGGTTCACCCCCCCGCCCTCAGCGGCGCGATCGCCTGCCCACAAAGTGACTTCGTTTTCATAGCTCGCAATTCTCAGCGTTTGGCGCGGCTGGGTCAAGGGTCTATTAGCCAAAGACCAACTCATTTCACAAGGCAGCGAATGCAAGCACAGGGCGGCCGGCGCAAGCCCTGCCTTTTCCCTTACAAACAGGAAGCAGATTCAAGAATGCAAGCTGCAGGGAGCCTTGTGATGTGGCGCAGCCTTACGGGCCGCATGCCACGGGTTGCATGGGGGGCGTTTCATTTGTGCCGCGCGACGTAGAGCAGCAGTGCAAAAATGGCGACGGGGATCAACGCCAGCATTACATAAAACAGAATTCTTCGCGCCCACGGCGTGCGCCGCCGCTTCCAGTTCCGCAACTCGGGGCGCTCGGCGACGCCGACGTGGTCTGGATGTTCGAGATCCCAGGCAAACTCGCGGGCGTTGGCGTAGCGGTTCTTGGGGTCGCGTTCCAGGGCGCGATAGATGATCTCCTGCAACTGGGGTGAGATTTCGGGATCGATTTCGCGCGGAGGCACGGGACTATTCAGCATCCGATCGTTCATGATGGCGAAGGGATTGGGCCCTTGAAACGGGGCCCTTCCGGTCAGCATCTCGTACAGCATGACCCCGAGAGCGTATACGTCGCTGCGCGCGTCGCCGCGCTTCCCTTTGACCTGCTCGGGGGAGATGTATTCGGGTGTGCCCATAATCTGTGAAAGCTTGGAAAACGTCAGCCGCCGCGCTCCGGCCTTGGAGGCGATACCGAAGTCGATGAGCTTGATACGATCTTCGGCATCGACCATGATGTTTTCCGGCTTCAGATCGCGGTGCACTATCCCACGGCTGTGGATGTAGCCCAGCGCATCGCAGATACCGAGCGCGATTCGCACGGCGCGCTCGGAGGGGAGCTTCTTCTGCTCGTTGAGGATTTGACGCAACAGCCGCCCCTCCACCCACTCCATGACCATGTAGAGCCGGCTGCGGCCATCGTCGATTATGACCTTCATGACCCCCGGGTGATCGAGGTCTTTGCCTATCTCCTCCTCGCGATGAAAGCGATCGAAGAAAACCGGATCACTCTCCACCTCGGGATGCGGAACCTTGATGGCAACCGGACGACCCGTGCGGAGATCGGTCCCGCGAAAGATCGAAGCCATGCCGCTGCGTGCAGCAACGCCTTCAATGCGGTAGTGATCGAGTTGGTCGCCGGGATGGACTGGAATTCCCGTCAGCGCAGGTCAGGTGAAAAACCCGCGGCCAGTACCGGATTAGGGAAGCTTGTAGGGTCGTCCGCGGTACATGCCCACACGTTCGACGCCTCTAATGCGGATGAGCTGTACGCTGACATTATCACTGCCGTCCCGCTGATTGGCAATAGTCACCAGCTTTTGAGCCACTGCGTTCAAGTCAGGATCGTGACCGACGAGGTGGGCCATCTCCGATCGACTCACGGCGCCGTGCAGTCCGTCCGAGCAAAGCACCAGGACATCTCCGGTATACACCTGGTTCTCGCTGGTTTCGACGCTGACGATGAGATCGCTTCCCAATGAGCGGCTGAGCACGTGGCGAGTGGGCGCCTCGGCCGCTTCCTCGGCCGAAAGCAGTCCCAGGCGTAGATGTTCGTTGGCGATGGTGTGATCGTGCGTTAGCAGGGTTCCGTGGCCACGCCTGATGAGATAGCAGCGCGAATCACCCACATGGACCACTACCGCGCGATCGAACCGCAGAGCGCAGGCCACCAGAGTGGTTGCCATTGCACCGCCTGGGCCGATCGCCTGCCCGGTGTCGAGTACCTGCGCGTTGGCCGTCTGCACCAAGCGCGTCAATAACGCGGTGTGCGGCTCTCCCGCGGCGGATCCGCGAAAGCCGGCGAGCAGACTCTCTACCGCGGCACGCGAAGCAACCTCGCCCCGCTCTTGTCCCCCTACTCCATCGGCTAGTGCAAACAGCCAACCATGAGTGCGCGCCTGTTTCGGCGTAGCCGGAAGCACGTGACCGAGGTAATCCTCGTTGTGCTCGCGTACTCGTCCGCGATCGGAAAGCTGCGCGAACTCCACATCGAGCATAGAAGTTTGCGGAGGGCGGTGCCCTCTAGCGACGCTGGCGCTCACGCTGGGGAGCGGCCCTCGATGGCCCCTGAACATTAGACCTCATACCTCGTCGACAAAGAAGGGGCGGGCTTGCGCCCCTACCGGATCGTGACTCGCGTGCCGTCGATCACACCATTGGAAGGCGGCTTGTGACCAGCGTTGTCCGCCTCGTGCGTTTGCCGGCGCGGGCAAAGTAAATCCCGCCGTAGATAGCCCAGACCAAGGCGACCCCCAACGCCAGCAGCGGCTCCATCTTCGTGCCATAACCCATGAACGGCCCGATCAAATAAAAAGCCATGCAGGCCAGGTTGGCGAACAAGCCGAACACGGGAATAATCAAGTGGCGCACCAGGCGGAACTTGGGATGCTTGTGGTAGGCGACAAGGCAAATCACGCAACTCAGCCCGTAGAGCAAGAACGTGCCGAAATTTGAAGCCAGCGTGACAGTGAGCAAGGAATTGGGAAGAGCCGCCATCTTGTCGTGGGTCGTGTACCCAAAGCTGGACCAGAAGCCATGTGGCAGCGCCTGGATAGCGCTGTCCGGGGGCGCGCCGGCATCGCCAAATGCCATCATGACCCCAATACAACCGACCACCGCTGAAAGCACGGCCAGCGCCCAGATGGCGCGATGCGGGCTGAGGTTTTTTGAATGCAGCATGCCGAAGTGCTCCGGCGCCTCCTGGTCTTTACCCATGGCGTATGTAACGCGCGCCCCGGTGTTCATGCACGAAAGCGTTGTACCGATCAGCGCCAAAAACACCGTGAACGCCTCGTACAACATGAATATTCGCCCCCGCCCGGGACCGAAGAGGGCGTCGCCCACCACGATCATCATGTCCCCGATGGGCGCCGCCGAGCCGGAAGCGCTTTGCATGGTGTACCCGCTGTTTAAAAAGTAGTTGGCGGCAAAATACTCGAACAGATAACAGAACATCCCCTGAACCAGCAGCGACAGGATCACTGCGATCGGCACGTCACGTCTGGCATTTCTTGCCTCGCCGCCCATCGCCGTTACCGATTCGAATCCCACCA
This sequence comes from uncultured Acidobacteriota bacterium, assembly GCA_963781005.1. GTDB lineage: Bacteria > Acidobacteriota > Terriglobia > Acidiferrales > UBA7541 > CAWADX01. Next base: position 1,252,663 of record CAWADX010000001.1, on the reverse strand, counting down.
GAATCAGGATGGCCACCGTGGCTTGAATAAACGCCCAGCCCCAATTGTGGATTCCGATGACGGAAGCAGCCCTGGGATGAGACAGAAATTTGCCGCCGGCATCTTGCGAGGGATAACTGATGCGAAAAGGAACTGGCTGGCCGGCGGCGTCCAACTTGGGCTGGGGCCGTCCGGCTGAATCGCGCGCGATCGTTTCTGTCGACTGTCCATTCAGCATCGTCGCTTGTGTGGCGAACTCGTAGTTGTAAGCCTCGCCTGAGGCCGAATCGAACTGGAAGGCGATGCTTCCCGGCGGATGGTTCATACGGTAGCCCAGTGCCACCACGGCGAACAGCACGAGCGCAGCGATTTGAATGACGTTGATGGCGATGTTGACGGCCGTGGACCCGCTTACGCCTCGATGGGCGATATAGGCCACCATAAACGAGAACGCAACGGCGATGGCCATCATAAACGCGGGACCGGGGTTAGAGGCGCTCATGAAGTTCGGCCAAACGGTTCCCACCAGGTAACCGCAGAGGATTCCCATGACGCCGACCATAACTCCCGGGTAAATCCAGTAATACAGGTGCGATGCCCAACCGACAATGAACTTCGAAAGCCGCGCGTAGCGCCACGCCTTATCGTGATTGAGGAAGGATTGTTCGGCGAAGTAATACGAACTGCCGGTTCCCGGATACAATTTCGCCATTTCCGCATAACACACGGCGGTGGCCAAACAAAGCAAAAGGGCCACCACGATGCCGATCCACATCGCCGGTGCGGTCACTCCCGTAGTTGCCTGAATGTAGAAAGTGAGCCATAGAAAAGCGCCCGGTGCGATAAGCGCCATCGCGTTCATCGTCAAACCGGTCAAGCCCAGGGTCGGCTTCATCTCACCGGCGGCGTTCTCGGCCATGTCCGCTCTCTTGAGGGGTAGCTCCAGAATACACAAGAGTAAGCGGGCCCGCGGCTCTAGTAAAATGCAAATTTTCGATTACGCACATAAACGGTGCAGATGGAGAATCGTTGGGGGGGGGGGCAAAAAAAAAATCGTTAGGCCGGGCTGCGTTGCGAATGCTAGGCTTGCCGTCGAGTCAACGGCGGATTCGGCCGCCCGTGTGGTAGTTCTGCTTTCGTCTCCCGATCGAGCACGCGGACTCTCCGGTGTCTACCGAAGCGTCGGCGCAATTTTGCGGGCCGGCCTTTTCTAGCCAACACAATGCCACCTTCCTCACAGCGTACGATACGCTTTGCTCAGGCGTGATTGTGACGTTTTCGGTCCCAAGGAAAGGGTCGGAGCGGAAGGGCGGATTTGACCGCACCGGCCGGGGGCTTAGTGCATGAAGCTTGTGGGGTTTCTCTTGCTGCTGGCGGGATGGGGCATTGTCCTGGCGGCGGTGGCGCTCCTTGTATCAGAGCTATCACGAACCAGTTTTGTGCTGTCTGGTATTGGCGTGGAGATGCTAGGGCTGGTCCTCGTGATCCGCTCCCATCCGGTTCTACGAGGTGAAGACGAGTGACGCCTCTGCCCGTACCTGTGCTCTCCGAAACAGCGACTGTGCTCTGCATTGTCTTCATTCTTCTTGTTCCGTTTGCGGGTATCGGGCTTTCGCTTATCAATACGGGGTTGGGCCGATCGCGTAGCGCGGCTCACTCAATGATGGCTTCGATGTGCGTCATTGCGGTCGCGGCTGCTGTGTACTTTGTTTGTGGGTTTAGTTGGCAAGGATACATCGGCGGTCCGGCGCACTCCTTCACCGTGGCCGGCAAAGGATGGAACTGGATCGCCGCCGAACCGTTTTTCCTGCGAGGCCTGGAACTTGACGGCTCTTCCACATCGCTGGCGGTATGGCTGCAGATGCTCAGCGTCGGGTTGGCGGCGCTGATCCCGCTCGGCAGCGGAGCCGACCGCTGGCGGCTCGGCGCGAGCTGCGCTTCGACCGCCCTCTTGGCCGGCTGGACGTATCCGTTATTCGCGCACTGGGTCTGGGGTGGCGGATGGCTGGCGCAGCTCGGCGTCAATTTTGGGCTCGGACACGGCTTTGTGGATGCTGGAGGTGCCAGCTCAATACATGCGGTGGGTGGCCTTACCGCCCTGGCCGTTGCCTGGATCTTGGGTGCTCGCCGAGGAAAGTACGCGCTCGACGGCATGCCGACCGCCATCCCCGGCCATAACGGCGTCTTCGTTCTGTTCGGCTGTCTCGTGGCGTTGCTGGGATGGTGGGGCTTGAATTCTGCCGGCGCCATGCTGTTCACCGGCACCGAACCCGGACGAGTGGTGCTGATCGCGGTCAATACCATGCTCGCCGCGGCGTCGGCTGCCTTGGTGGCCGCAGTAATCACAGGCTTACGTTTCGGCAAACCGGACGCCTCGCTGACCGCCAATGGCTGGGTCGGCGGGCTGGTTGCCAGCAGCGCTGCTTGCGCTTTCGTCACACCGGCGGCCGCAGTCATCATCGGTCTCGCCGCGGGCGCTCTGGTGACCTTTGCGGTCGAGTGGTTCGAATTGCGGGTAGGCGTGGACGATCCCGGGGGCGTGATTTCGGCGCACGCCGTGGGCGGCATTTGGGGCGTGCTGTCGCTCGGCCTTTTCGCTCACATCCCCGGCCGAGCGCTCGATGCGGTCAGCGGCTCTCTACGCGGGTCCCCAGGCGGCGATGCAGGGCAGTGGCTGGCGCAGCTCGTCGGCGTCGCAACACTGCTCGGCTTCGTCCTCCCGCTGACCTATTGCCTGAATTGGCTTCTGAACCGCTTTTTCCCACAACGGGTGGCCGTGGAGGGCGAGCGGCAGGGTATGGATCTATATGAATTGGGTGCTGGCGCCTATCCGGAATTCGTCACCCACACCGACGAGTTCACGCAACGGAAAATCTAAGCTCCAGGTCGATTCCGAGTTGGAGATGGAACTGCGGCGAAGAGGACATCATCAGACGGCTTCCTTTGCAATCTCCTCGAGGGCGAGCATAACGAGGGCCATCTCCCGTTCGAGCACGGCAAAGGCTTCGGCTAAACCTTCTTGCTTCCCTTCGCGCCCCACGGACTCCAGGTTCTGCGCGGCCTGGACGGCACGCTTCGCGCCAAAGATGCTGACGGACCCTTTCAAGGCATGCGACGCGTTCATGACTTGGCCAGGGTCGTGCGCGGTTACCCCGGCCCGGATCGCCGCCAACATCCCGGGGCAGTCGGCCAGAAATATCCTGACGACCTCCTCGAGGATCTGCGTGTCGTTCTCCAAGCTCTCCAGGAGCGTTTTCCTCTCCACAGGCGATTCGGCCATATGGCCTCCGTAACTGTCGGCTCGTGTTAGCGGGTAACAACCCCCAGGTTTCTGGGTGGACGGCGCCCAACGTGTTTCCAGGGGTTCTTCCTATCTCGAGCCTGCGAGTTGCCTTCCCTTTGAGCGAGCCAGCAGAGCCTTGACGCGAGCCGCAAGCCGGCGGGGCTCGACCGGCTTGAGAATGTAATCATCGGCACCGGCAGCCAATGCCCGGGTCTCGCTATCCACACTGTCTTCGGAAGTGAGCATCAGAATGGCGATTTCGCGGGTTCGAGGATCAGCGCGGAGCGCTTTTACCATAACCACCCCATCCATACCGGGCATGTTGAAGTCGGTCACGATGACCTGGGGTAGTTCGCGCTTTGCTGCCTCTAAACCGATGAGCCCATCCTTGGCGACGGCAACTTCAAAACCCTCTAGTTCCAAGAAATACTTCACTACGGAAGTGATCGTGCGGTCGTCTTCGACGATGAGTACTCGTTCCTTTTTCTTGGACCCCTCTGCTCCATGGCTTTCGGCTGCTATTGGAGCCGATTTACCAGCCGCTTCTGACGCTTCGTCAATGGGAGTGGAGGCATGATCGTGCGGAGCGGCGTGCCCAGGCTCATCGTTTGCAGCCGCTTCATCACGCTTTACGACCTTCACAACTGCTTCCACCGTCGTCAGACCCTGAGCGGCCTTCGCAATTCCGTCCTCGATCAGGGTTCGCATGCCGGCTGCCCGGGCCGCTCTTCGGATTTCGTGTTCCGGCGCCCGACGGCTTATAAGTTCGCGCAGCTCATCGTTCACCTCCAGCAACTCATGGATCGCCAGGCGTCCCTTGAAGCCCGATTGCCCGCACTTCTCGCAGCCGCGCCCAGTGAGCCACTTCCCGTCGGCCGGCAGTCGGTCGAGGCCACCCAGCTTCTCCACAGCTTCGGCGCTCGGAGCCTGAGGGATCGCGCAAAAGAGACAATTCCTACGGACCAACCGCTGCGCCAGAATCCCAATCAGCGCGGAAGCAACAAGAAAAGACTCGACCCCCAAATCGAGAAGTCGGCTCACGGTGGCCGGTGCATCATTGGTGTGCAGGGTGCTCAACAGCAAGTGGCCCGTCTGCGCCGCTTGCAAGGCGATGTCTGCGGTTTCTTGGTCTCGGATCTCACCCACAAAAATGATGTTGGGGTCTTGGCGCAGAATCGATCGCAGGCCCCCGGCGAAGGTCACGCCGGCCTTGGTGTTGATTTGCATCTGGTTCACGCCGTCGAGTTGATATTCGATGGGGTCCTCGATGGTAATGATGTTATTCGTCGCCGACTTTACCCAGTTGAGCGAAGTGTAAAGCGTTGAGCTTTTTCCGCTGCCGGTCGGGCCGGTAACCAGGATCATCCCCTGCGGCCGCAACAGTAACGCCTGGAGGACCCGGAGGTTTTCGGAGGTGAGGTCCATTTGATCCATCGTCATCTGCGCCCTTCTCTGATCGAGGAGACGGATGACCACCTTTTCCCCGAACTGAGTGGGCAAAGTAGATACGCGCAGATCAATTCGCTTCCCTTCGAAACGCAACTGGCTCCTGCCATCTTGAGGGCGCCGGCGGTCCGCGATATCCATCCCAGCAATAATCTTCAGGCGAGAGATCACGGAATCTTTGAGATGCTTGGGGATTTTGAAGACATCCTCAAGAAGCCCGTCGACGCGCTGACGAACCAGCAGGTATTTCTCTTTGGGCTCGACGTGAATGTCGCTGGCGCCTCCCTTCGCCGCGCCGCTCAGGATCAGATTGACAAGCCGAACAACGGGCGCAAGGTTCGTATCTTTCGCCAGCTTGGCCGCATCGATAACTTCTTCCGCCTCTCCCACCGCTACTACCTCGCCTTCGGGAATGGCGTTGGTCAGCATGTCGTAAGTCTCCTGACTCTCGGCGGCGTCAGAGTGAGACCGGCTCAGCAATGCCAGGACCGAAGTTTGGCTGGCGACGACGGCGATGACATCCTTGCTGGTTCGAAACATGACATCTTGGATCGTGGGATAATCCAACGGGTCGGCCATGCCGAGTCGAAGGGAATTGCCCTTCAGGCTTAAAGGCACTACAAAGTGCTTCTGGCAGAATTTCATGGGAAGAAGGGAGTCAACCTCCGGTGCGATCTCAGGCAGTTCCTCGCCTAGGCACTCGAGCTGCAACCCCTGCGCGATGGCGGCCGCCACGGCGTTTTCGTCTGCCAGCCCCAGGTCGGCCAATGCCTTACCCAGAGAAACGTGGCCCTTCGATTGAACCTCCAGAGCACGCGTGAGTCCGGCGGAATCAATGATTCCTGCCCGTATCAAAAGTTCGCCTACCATGCTGGGTTTGGTCACAATCGTGTCCTAGCAATTTTTCTTAAGGCTCGCCATCTGCCGGTGGGCGACGGGGTCTAGCCCTCGGGAGCGATCGGAGTGGCAGCCGTAATCCACACGCATCTATCTCGCATAAGGATGGCTCGGCTTCGGTCCGCAGGGAGGGGAAGAAAAAAAGATGCGGGCAAAAAGACGGCCTTTAAGGAAGGGGAATCTTTAGTTTACCAGAAGACACAACGAATGCAAGCCGGTTTCGCAATATACCCGGATAATTTTAGATCTTGCAGCTACATTTCCAGCGCCACAGCCGTTTTTTGTCAGTCATTGCTTGTGCTATCCCGCCATTGTCGGCTCCAGACAGCTACTTTGCTCCCAGGTTGATCTCAATGTCTTTAGGGAAGGCCGGGGCGTCGGGGAGAACCACGTCCCTCTTAGACTCTTTCCCTTGATAGATGACGATCAAGCGATAGTGCCCCGCGGGCAAAACCCGAAAAAGATAGACGCCATTTTCGTCGGTCACGCTCGAGCGCGAAAGCTCGCGGAGGAGGACGGTCATTTTGGGAACAGGCATCTGTTGGTGGGAAGCACGGTCATAGATTGTCACTCGCCCGGAAATGTTGCGGATCGCTTTCAATGTGAACGCGATCTGGCCAGGGGCGGAAGCCTCCACAGTGGTTCGCTGTGTTTCCAATTCTGCGAGCGAATAGCCCGGCGGAATGGAATCTATATCAAGCTTCACTTCGTACTCACCGCGGTAGAGTCCCTCGACACGAAACTTACCCTCGGCATCGGTCTGCGCGCTGAAATGCTGGGGGCCCTTGGAAATGCTGATTTCCACACCGGGCAAGCCAATTCCCGCGTCGCTGCGGACGAATCCAAAAAGCCGAGCCGACGATAGGCCTAAGCGGGGATCAGTGAGAGCCCTCTTCAGCGTGCGGTTTTCGGCCATAAGTGCGACGCGAAACGAGGCGAAATCGCTTGTGAAAACGTCGATTCCTCCGGGGTCGACTGAGCGCAAGCCCGCTTCGCCAGTGACGACATGCAACGATGCACGGCGCTTTGCGCCGGCTTCGGTGAGCACGAGAGAACCGTTTGGAAAATCGAGGGCTGCCAGACTCTGCCGGCCCGACAGCTTTGCCGCTGGCGGCCGCCAATGCAACCGGCCGGCAATCATCAAGTGCAGCACCAACCAGAGGCCGCCATCTACACCGATGGCGATTCGCTTGCCGATCCGCCGTAATCGCGCACGGTGCGGCCCTTTACATTCGTAACTGGCGGTTGTACGGTTCGAAGCAGAAATGCGCTCGCGAGTCGCACGCGCTCGATCGGTTGGGCCACGATGCGTGGTTCAAGTGCACTGATGTAGGCGGCGATATCCGGCAGTTCTGGCATGTTTATCAGCTAGCAGGTCGCACCCGAATTGCAACATTGTCATGCGGATTCCCGGGCAGAGTGATGCTCAGAATCCTTCGATGGTTCCGTTTACTCTTGCTCCCGAAACACCTGCCCGTAGGTCTTGCCGTAGGGATAAAAGCGATCATGTTCACCCCGTTCCCAAGCGGCTTTCAGTTCGGGTTTAGTGATGTCCCAGTCCGGGCGCCATTTCTTCAACACAGCACGCAAGTCTTGCCTGAGCTCTTCGATGGTCGGCCGGCCAAAAAACCAGTAGCCGCTGTAGATCTTGAATATAACCAGACCAGGTTCGAGGACGATGACATGCGGGATCATCGGATCGTGCTCGGGGTCCGTGTACTCGGCGATGTCGAGATCCTTCTGAACCTTTCGTCCCGGATCGGGTAAAAAGGTCCAATGAGCGCCGACGCCGGTGCGGTACTCATTCGTCAAAAGCATGTTGTCGGTGCTGATGGTGACCAGGCGGGAATAACCGACCTCCATCTCGTGGTGAAGTTGGACCAGACCCTCGGCCTGGCGCCGATCCTTCGGGCAGTATCCTCCCCGGCTGAGCACCAGGATCATGGGATCTGGCCCCTGTAGATCCGAAAGCTTCCGACGTTTGCCCGTGTGATCGGTCAGCTCATAATCTGGAAATACTGCGCCGCCTACAATGTCCGCTCTCATGCGGTTCAACCTCCTCTAGGACTATGCGACGTATCTGCTTTTTTATCGGCCACTCGCCTAGGTCGCGAACTTCTCACCGAACATGGGAAGGCCGCTCTTGGATGACTCGCGCGTGGCCTCGTCTTGGATCACATCCCAGTGCTCCACCAGAATTCCGTTTTCGATGCGAAGAATATCCGCCGCGATCCAGTTCAGGGGCTGGCCAAAACCCGAAAATCGTCCATGGACGATCACGAAGTCTCCCTCAGCCACAATCGTTCCCGGCTCGTACTTCAGCGTTGGTGGGATGCTCTTGATCAGATTGAAGAGGCCTTCGCGTCCAGGCGCGATATGAGCGCTGTGCTGAATGTAGTCAGGGGACCAATAACGCTCGGCCCCCACGTAGTCGCGCTTATTAAACAGCGTGTCAAAAGCTTCAAGGACAAGCGCCTTGTTTTTGGATTCTTTGGTCTGACTCATTTTCTATTCTCCATCACCTGCAGGTCCCCGTAAATATACGTCTGCTTGTTCGTACCGACCTGCAAAGACGTATCAGTGAGACTCCATCCCTCAAAGCTTCGAGCCGCCGTCGACCGGGATACTCGCTCCCGTGATCCAGCGGGCCGCGTCTGACGCCAGGAAGGCGACTACATCCGCAACATCTTCCGGCTTACCGATTCGCTTCAATGCCTGCATTCCAAGGACGACGTTCCGCCCTGCCTCGGTCTTCGCGAAATTCGACATGTCAGTGTCGATCACGCCCGGCGCGACTGCGTTTACGCGAATGCCCCGTGGGCCGAGAATCCCAGCCCAGTTTTTGACAAGGGTCTCGATTGCTCCCTTGGTTGCCGCGTAAGCAAGGATTGAAGGCTTGTCCAAATCGGGCGTGCCAACCACGGCGCGAGCTCCGAGAGAAGAGATCACAATGATGTTTGAGCCCTCGACTAGGACGGGCAGGAGTTGCTGCACCAGAAAGAATGGACCTCGCACATTTGTTGCAAAGAGGCTGTCAAAGTCGGCCACCGTATGGTCTTTAATGGTTGCTGCTTTCGTGATTCCGGCGTTGGACACGAGCACATCCAATCGCTCGCCGACAATCGACCGAACTTCCCTCGCCAGGAGTGTCGCTCCATCTGGAGTTCCCAGGTCTGCCCTGATCGCATCTGCGCGTCCCCCTTTGGAGCGGATGCCGGCGACGAGAGATTCCGCATCCTGAGCAGAACGGCCATAGTGGACGAGGACTCGCGCACCGGCGTCAGCAAGCGCGGATGCTGTGGCTCGCCCAATTCCCCGGGATGCTCCGGTTACCAGTGCTGTTTTGTCTTGAAGTGTAGTCATTTCGTATACCCTCACAATCCAAAAACGAACACGTTTGCTAGCGTCGTCCCAGCCTTTTCGCGATTCGCTGTTCAGAAAACGATTTGTCTTGAGCAGCGAGGTGCCGTGCCCTAAAGGAAGATTTAGCCAGCGATCATACCTCCATCGACCGGGATCGAGGCGCCAGTCATGTACGACGCATTTGCCGAAGCAACAAAGGCGATCACATGAGCGATCTCCTCCGGTGTTGCCAGACGCTTGACTGGTACGGTCGAGACGAGCGCCGCTTTGTTTTCATCTGTGTTCGTGAAGCGTGTGAGCATACCCGTATCCGTAGTGCCCGGAGCGACTACGTTTACCCGAACTCCGGTCCCTGCGACTTCCAGTGCTGCAGATTTTGTCATTCCTTCCACCGCATGTTTGCTAGCTACATAAACGGATGCTCCGGCGGCACCGATGCTTCCATAGGCCGACGAGACATTGACGATGCTCCCGCTCCCCTGTGGCAGCATCACCCGCAGTTCGTGCTTCATGCTGAGCAGCGTACCCAGGACGTTTGTGTCAAAGGTCGCGGCGTAAGTTTCTGCAGTCTGTTCCGTCACCGGGCCGGGTGTGCCTTGGGTTCCAGCGCAATTGACAGCAGCATCTAGGCGACCAAAGCGCGCGACAGTCTTATCGATCAGTCTGCGCACGTCGTCCTCGTGCCGCACGTCGGAGCGCACAAATTCGGCCTCCGCGCCCAGCTTGCGAAGTTCAGCGACTAGCTTCTTGCCTTCTTCGTCGCGCCGGCCAGAGATAACGACGCGTGCGCCCTCTCTAGCGAAGGCGACCGCAGTGGCGCGACCGATTCCTGTCAGTGCGCCGGTAATTAAAACAACTGGTGAACTCATCGCACTACCTCCCTTGATCCAGAGCCATACAGCTTAGGCATGACTAACGACATCCGCTAGGTCGCCCCGCATAGCTCAGATCACTTCGTTAGATGGCGAAGACCGCTTGTGGTAGCGCTCTTGAAGCATACTTTGTTAAGCTGGGAGCAATGCTTCACAAGCATGGGAGTTGGAATGGAATTACGACATCTACGCTACTTCATCGCGGTTGCCGACGCGGGAAGTCTGACGGTGGCAGCACAGCGAATGCTGCACACGTCCCAGCCTTCGCTCAGTCGGCAGATTCGAGATCTTGAAGACGAGGTAGGTGCCCAACTCCTGACGCGCAACGCGCGCGGCATCGAACTGACACCGGCGGGTCGAGCCTTTCTCGATCACGCCCGCTCGGTGCTATCGCAGGTTGAAGCGGCAGCCGAAGCTGCTCGCCGGGTCGCTCATCCCGCCAAGCCATGCTTCGCCATGGGCTTTCTGACCGGACACGAATTGACGTGGATGCCCGAAGCCTTGCGGATCTTGCGCGACGAACTGCCTAACATCGACGTGATGATATCGAGTCAATACTCGCCGCGGCTCGCGAATGACCTTTTGAAGGGAAATGTCGATGCAGCTTTTCTTCGGCGGGAAAAAGGGGTGCCCGAGTTGGCGTTCCGCCTTCTCGTCAAGGAGCCCTTGGTGGTGGTCTTGCCTAGTAACCACCGTCTCGCTGCGCTTAAAGCCATCAGTCCTCAGGATCTAGTGGGCGAGACATTCGTGACCGTGTCGGACACGGCTCCTGTGCTGCGTGGGGTGATCGACAATTACCTGAAGCGGTCCGGAATCAAAATCACGCCAGCTCACGAGGCGGACCATGTCACCATGGGAATGTCCTTAATAGCGTCGACGCGCGGCGTAGGGCTGTTACCTGCTTACGCTCAGAACTTTCTCCCTTTGTCGGTAACGAGTCGTCCTCTCAAGGGAAATACGCCGACTATCGAGCTGGTCCTCGGCTACAAAAAATCGAATGAGTCTCCCATCCTAGAGCTTTTGCTTTCGAGATTGGACGAACTGATCGCTCGTGTCTCGAGGACGGCACATTAAGCCTAGGAGAATTTGGCTCCCCGGGCTAGATTCGAACTAGCAACCCTTCGGTTAACAGCCGAATGCTCTACCATTGAGCTACCGGGGACCGGAAGACGCGCCCAAAAAATTGCCTGCGCGCCGAGCACACCGAGTTTAGACGACGGGCGAAATGGAGTCAACGCACGACGTGCCCACCCTTCCCGCGGCCGACTCCCTTAGTGACACGCTGGCAAGCATCGCGTAGGCGTCGCACCCCCTAAACAAGGACCATGCGCCACCCGGCAGGATCGGAATATTGTTACAGGAGGCTACTGCAACTGGTTCGTCTGAAGGTCGTGACCGATGAGGGAATCGAAGATCGCCAACACATGCCGGCGATATTCGACGATGCGTTCGAGAAAGGCTCGCTGCTCCGGCTGACGCTGCGTTTCGCGGTCCCACTTGGCCAAAACGGCAGTCGGTACTTGGATGTCGCGACGCAGTTCATCGGCGGAATGGCCCCGGAGGAACAGGCCGTAGAAGAAGGCTGCCTCCCGCTGGGGGTACTCAAAATCATGCGGGGCGTCGTCGAGCGTATTGGGCAACGTTGCCATTGTAAGAAAACGGCAGTTTACAGGATTCGATACCAGCGTCAAGAGGAGCCTCAGGCTAATGAATTGTAAGATTTACAGGCGGGCCCGGGTAGCGCGCAAGAATTCCCGCAGAGTGGTGACGTTGGGTCCGTAGGATCCCACGCGACCTGCGTCTACCGGCAAACCTAGGCGCTCGGCCTGGTCCAAGCTGACTCCCGCGTCATCCAGTTCCGCCAGGCTGTAACCCTCGGTGGGAACAAGGCGATTTCGCCGCGAAAGGTCTACCGGGCGCGGTGGCCGCTGGCTGTGCCAACGCTTCCGCTGGATATCAAAGAAATCATCCCAATCACGACGGTTCCACATGGCGTCCTCCCAGCCTCCCGCGTGCAATACTTTGGATGCTCCAACCAGCCCGCGAGTCGCCTCGTTCGCAATGGCTCGAGCGACTTGCTCTGCTTGCTCGAGGTGCTGCAGATAGTAACCCCGAACGGCTCCAAAAGTCTCGCCGTGGCTCGATGTGTATCTTCACAGTTAACTGGCCCTGTGGGAAAAGTGGAAAATTCAGGCACTACTTACTCCGTCGCGGTTAGATTGCTATACTTCGTTCGTCCAAGATTTTCTTCGCATTTGTGCAGCGCATGAAAAACGCGGTCATCGTCGTGCACTACCACGAGCTCTGGCTGAAGGGCCGGAACCGCCAATTTTTTCTTGGCAAGCTCGTGGCTGCCTTGCGCCAGGCGTTCGATGGGCTGGCACTCGCGCGGATCGAGCGACCCGGCGACCGGCTCCTGCTGTACTTAAAAGACGGCACCGAGCTCGACGACGCGATTGCGCGTGTCGCACGCGTCTTCGGCGTCGCCAACTACGCCATCGCTCGGCCGGTGGAACACGATCTTGAAGCGCTGTGCCGGGCCGCCTGGGAAGAAGTCGAGCCGCTAGGCTTCACGACCTTTGCCGTGCGCGCCAAGCGAAGCGATAAATCGTTCCCGCATCCCGTCACCGAAATCGAAAGCGTGGTGGGGCGCTACCTCCTGGAACACCTTCGCACAGCCGGCCGCGACGTTCGCGTTCATCTCAACGGCCCCGAGCTCACCTGCTACATCGAGATTACGCCCGGCCCGGCCCTCGTTTCCGCGCACAAGGTTTCCGGTCCGGGCGGCTTGCCGGCGAACACGGCCGGGCGCATGATGTGCCTGCTCTCGGGGGGATTCGATTCCGCCGTCGCCGCTTATCTCATGATGAAACGCGGCGCGCATCTGTCGTTCGCTCATTTTTACGGTTCGGGCGCGCGGCCGGGCGAATCGTCGCTGCACGTGGCGCGAGGGCTCGTTCGCCGGCTCGTGCCTTACCAGTTCTCTGCGAAGCTTTACTGCGTGCCGTTTGAACCCATCCAGCGCGAGATCGTCCGCTTTGCGCCGGAAAATTTCCGCATTCTTCTCTATCGCCGCATGATGTTGCGCATCGCCGAACAACTGGCGCGCCGAGAGCGCGCCCTCGCTCTTGTCTCCGGCGACAGCTTGGGCCAAGTGGCTTCGCAGACGCTCCACAACATGGTCGCCGTGGGCGAAGCGGCACGCATGCCGCTATTCCGGCCGCTGGCGGGCGCGGACAAGCTCGAAATCATGGCCATCGCCCGCAGAATCGGCACGTACGACATTTCCTCCGAACCATTCCACGATTGCTGCCCTGTATTCTTGCCGCGCAATCCGGCTCTACACGCCACGCCGACTGCGCTTGAGGTTGCGGAAGAGAAGCTCCCCGTTGCCGAGCTGCTGCGACAGGGCATGCAGAGCGCAACGCTCAGACGCTTCCGCTACGCGGCCGGACGCGTCGAAGAAACCGAATCCGACCCCGCCTCCGTTAGCCTGGGAAAAAGCGCCGCCAGCGCTTGATACGAGAATCGAATCACAGCGCGCCGCGAAAGTTCAAATTGGGATCGCTTGTTGAAGCAGGAGTGAGGATGTTTCAGCAGTTGTCGAAACTTCGAAACGCTGATGCTGCAAAGCGTAGTTCAACTCAAGCGAGAGAATGAATCAGCCCAGCGGAACTCATTTCAGCCCGCTACGCGATAAGAAAGTCAGGAGAACCGCTGGGTGTTGGGATCCTGAAATTGCTCAGTAATCGCGGCGCCCGCCGCCACCGCCGCCCCGGCCGCCACCACCAGCGCCGTGACCCCCTCGCCCGCCGCCACCGCCACCGCCGCCGCGCCCACCTCGCCCTGCGCCGCCATCCCGAGGCGGACGGGCTTCGTTGACCACCATTGCGCGCCCCTTGAAATCCTTGCCGTTCAAGGTGGAGATCGCTTTGTCGGCTTCCCCGTCATCCGCAACTTCCACAAAGCCGAAACCGCGCGGCTGGCCGGAGAAGCGATCGCGGATGAGGGTGATCGTCTCGGTCTTAACGCCCGCCTCCGAGAACAATGCCTGCAAGTCCTCCTCGCTCGCCTGGAATGGGAGGTTGCCAATGTAAAGTTTTTTCACTTTGAAGCTCCCTTCCGCCCTATCGGACGGGGACTCACATATCGGAGGCTGAAGAGGCAGGATCAAGGCCGCGGGCAGCTAGATCAAGCCACTACCCCGAGGGCGAGTCTAACACTCCCAGCCACTCGGTGCATCTTCCTGCAACTGGGCCAGGGGAGTCAACAAAAACGATTTCTTGAAGCGTTAACTGATGCCTGCTAAGACGCCAGCGTGGTGGTAGGATTCAGTCCACTTCGGAGGGAGCCGTGGCGGACGAAAAGACGCTGGGTCAGATGATGGATTTCCCGCTGACGCTCATTCCCATCCTGGAGCGCGCCGGAAAGCTCTTCGGCGGAATCGAAGTAGTTTCGCGCCGCCCTGATCGTTCCATCGTGCGTTCTAAGTACGCCGACTTCTATCGTCGCGCTCGCCGGCTGGCTCGGGCGCTCGAGCTCGCCGGACTCAAACGGGGTGACCGCGTAGCCACACTCATGTGGAACCATGGCGTGCATCTCGAATGCTATTTCGGCATTCCGGCTGCAGGCGGCGTGCTGCATACGCTCAACCTGCGTCTTCATCCGCACGAAATCGCCTACATCGCCAACCAAGCGGAAGATCGCTTCCTCATCGTGGACGACGTCCTGCTCCCGCTCTATGAGAAGTTCAAATCGCAGGCGCCGTTCGAGCGCGTCATCGTCTTTCCCTTCAGCGGCAAGCCCGTGCCGGAGGATTGGGAGAGCTACGAGACCTGGCTCGAGCGCGCGACGGGCGACTTCGTTTATCCGGAGATCGACGAAGACGAGGCGGCGTCGATGTGCTTCACTTCCGGCACAACCGGTCATCCCAAGGGCGTGCTCTATTCCCACCGTGCGCTCGTCTTGCACTCCTTCGCCGAGGCCATGGCCGACACTTTCGCCATTTCACACCGCGAGGTCGTCCTGCCGGCAGCTCCGATGTTCCACGCCAACGCATGGGGCGTGCCATTTACGGCGGCGATGGTGGGAGCCAAGCTGGTTTTTCCCGGCCCCTTACTCGACCCCGAAAATTTGCTGGACCTCATCGAGCAGGAGCGCGTGACACTTGCTTGCGCCGTTCCCACGGTGTGGATCGCCGTGCTTGCCGCTCTCGAAAAGCATCCCGCACGCTGGAATTTCGCAGGCCCCGTCCGCGTGCCTTCGGGTGGCGCTGCTCCGCCGGAATCGCTGATCCGCACGCTCGACCGGCACGGCTTCCACATCAGCCATCTCTGGGGAATGACGGAAACCACCCCGCTCGCCACGACAGGACAACTCAAGTCCACCATGGCAAACTGGCCCGAAAACAAGAAATACGAGGTGCGAGCCAAGCAGGGATGGCCTGCGCCCTTCGTCGAGTTGCGCGTTATGGGCCCGAGCGGCGTGGCACCGTGGGACGGCAAAACCGTGGGCGAGTTGGAAGTCCGCGGGCCGTGGGTGGCCGCCAGCTACTACAAATGTCCGGAAGAGCAGCACCGCTGGACCCGCGACGGATGGTTCAAGACTGGCGACATGGCCTCGATCGATCCCGAGGGCTACGTCAAGATTGTGGACCGCAGCAAGGACCTCATCAAATCGGGCGGCGAGTGGATTAGCTCTGTGGACCTGGAAAATGCCCTCATGGGTCACCCAGCCGTTCGCGAGGCCGCCGTCATCGCTGTGCCACACCCCAAATGGCAAGAGCGGCCTTTGGCAGTCGTCGTTCTCAAAGAAGGAATCAACGCAACTGCAGACGATCTGCGCAGCTTTCTCGCCTCCAAGTTCGCGAAGTGGCAGCTTCCGGAAGCGTTCGCCTTCACCAATGAAATCCCGCGCACCTCGGTGGGCAAGTTCCTGAAGCTCAAGCTCCGGGAGCAATACGCCGACTGGAAATGGGAATAGCGATTATTCCGCGGGGACTCCGTCGAGTTACGGTGGGATTCACGTGCGATAGCTGGCGTTGATTTTCACGTAGTCGCCGGTGAAGTCGCAAGTCCAGATGCGGGCCCGCCCGAGCCCTGCGCGCAGGTCTACTGAGATCGGGACGTATTTCCCCAGCATCTTCCGATGGGCGGCGCGTTCATCAAAAGGGTGTTCGCGGCCGCGCTTGCACACCATCAACCTGGCTAGCGAAACCGAAGTGCGCTCAGGATCGAAGGCGACGCCGGCGCGGCCGGCCGCCGCCAGGATGCGTCCCCAGTTAGGATCGGCGCCGGCAAGCGCCGTCTTGACGAGCGGAGAATTCGCAATCGTGCGCGCCACCTGCTCTGCAGCTCGCTCCGAGGGCGCGCCGCGGACCTCGATTTCAATCACCCGTTTCGCGCCCTCGCCATCCGCGACAATCGCCATTGCCAGGCCGCGGCAAACTTTCTCGAGCGCCGCGGCAAAGCGGGCAAACTCGGCGCCGGTTGTGCGAATCGCGAGCGCGCCGGAAGCGCCGCTTGCGAGCACTGCAACCGTGTCGTTTGTGGAAGTGTCGCCGTCCACGGTAATCGCGTTGAACGTGCCGCGCACTGCCTGCCGCAGCGCGCGCGAAAGAAGGGCCGGGCCGATCTCGGCGTCGGTGACCACGAACGCCAGCATCGTCGCCATGTTCGGCTGAATCATTCCCGCGCCCTTCGCGCAGCCGAGCAAAAGCACTCTCTTGCCGCGGATCGGGCACGACGCCGCAGCCCATTTCGGATGTGTGTCTGTGGTCATGATGGCGCGCGCCACAGAGCGAAAGGCTTGAACGCTTGGGTTGCGTCTTCGCACGAGCGCCGGCGTGGCGCCGAGAATTCGCTCGACGCGAAGCGGCACGCCGATCACTCCCGTCGAGCAGACCAGCACTTCCTCGGGTCTGCAGCCGAGCGAGCGCGCCGCAGCCCTTGCTGTCGCTTCCGCCGCGCGAAGCCCCGCCGGGCCCGTGGCGCAATTCGCGTTTCCCGAATTGACGATGATGGCGCGCATGCGCCTGGAGGCTCGGCCGAGGTGCGCGCGACATAGAATCACAGGCGCAGCCTGCACGCGGTTGGTGGTGAAAACGCCGGCGGCCGCAGCGGGCGCCGCACTCGCAATCAGCGCGAGATCCAGGCTTGCCCGTTTCAAGCCGCAGGCCGCCACCGAAAACGAAAAGCCGCGGGGAAGGTCTGAATCCGTCAGGCGGGCGATCATGCGACCGGAGCCGGGCTGGCTGAAGCGTCAAGAACGTTTAGCGTGACGCGCTCCGGAATCACCGTGATGACGACAGCCGATAGCCTGCACCTGCGCGATTTCGGGCAAACGGAGCAATCGCGCTCTATTTTTTCCGCCAGCGCTTGCCGCTTCGAAAGCGCAAACCCCTGGCGAAGAAAAAAATCCGGCGCGTGCGTCACGGCAAAAACTCGCGCGATCTTGCGGCGCCGCGCTTCCGCAAGCGCATAGATCACGAGGCGGGCTCCCAGCCCGTGGCCGCGAATCTCGGGGTTCACCGCGAGCGAGCGAATTTCCGCCAGATCGGGGCCGTAACCCTCCAGAGCCACGCAGCCCGTGATCTGGTTTTTTTCTTCGAGCACCAGAAAGCGGGCGACATGTTCGCGAATTTCTTCCTCCAGGCGTGGAAGAAGAAAACCCTGCGCCGCATACGCGGCGATCAGGTGATAGATCGCGGTCGCATCCGCCGGCCGCGCGCGTCGCGTTCTCATCGCGCCACCTCGCGTTTCCCCAGCCTCGCGCGGATTTCGACCAACGCCCCGCGGACGGATTCAGGCGCCGTGCCGCCCGGCACGCGCCGTCGCGCCAGCGCCGCTTCTACGGTGAGCGCCGATCCCAGGTCCGCACCGAAGGCGGGCGAAAATTTCTTCAGCGTTTCGAGCGGCAATTCCTGCATCTGCTTTCCCGCTCGTTCCGCTTCGCGGATCGCCTGCCCGACAATTTCGTGCGCCTGGCGAAACGGAACGCCGCGAGCCACTAGGTAGTCGGCGGCTTCCGTCGCCAGGAGCGCCGGGTCGGCGGCGGCCGCGCGCAACCGCGTTTCGTTGAAACTCGCAGCCTCTATCGCGGCGGACGCCACATGAAGCATCGCGAGTGCCTGGTCGTGCGCGGCGAAAACAGCTTCTTTGTCCTCCTGGAGATCGCGCTGATAGCCGGAAGGCAATCCCTTCAGCGTGAACAGCAGCGATACCAGCGCCCCGGTGATGCGGCCCGCTTTTCCGCGAATCAGTTCCCATGCGTCTGGGTTCTTTTTCTGCGGCATCATGCTGCTGCCGGTGGAAAACGCATCGGGCAGTACGATGAAACCGAACTCGGGCGTCGCAAAGAGAATCACGTCTTCCGCCAGCCGGGAAAAATGAGTGGTCAGCACGGACAGCGCGAAAAGATATTCCAAAGCGAAGTCGCGATCGCTGACGGCGTCGAGGCTGTTCTCGGTAATTCGCCGAAAGCCCAGCTCGCGCGCGATCGCCTGCCGGTCAATCGGAAAAGCGCATCCGGCTAGCGCGCCGGAGCCCATCGGGCAGACATCCGCGCGCGCCGCAGCGGCAGAAAAACGCTCTGCGTCGCGGAGGAATGCTTCCGAGTGAGCCAGCAACCAGTGGGAAAGCAGCACCGGTTGCGCGTGCTGCAAGTGCGTCATTCCGGGCATCGGAATGCCGAGGCGCCGTTCGGCGTGACCCACCAACGCTTCCACCAACTCCCCGATCGATTGCTGAATTTCCCGGGCGGCTTCGCGGACGAACATGCGGAACTCCGTCGCGACCATTTCGTTCCGGCTACGGCCGGTGTGGAGCTTCGCGCCCAGTGCGCCAAGTTTTTCGATGAGCGCGGCTTCAACAAAATTGTGGACGTCTTCGGCTTTGGAATCGTCGAGCCATGCAGGGTCTTGGGCGGCACGCCGCGCTATTTCGTCGAGCGCCGCTTCGAGTTGTGAGCGTTCGTCCGGCGTCACGATTCGGGCGAATTCGAGAGCGCGCACCCACGCCCGGTCGAGCGCGAGTTCGTACGGCAGCAGACGGCGATCGAAATTCCAAGATCGCTCGAACTCGAAAAAGGACGCGTCCGGGCCGCCCTCGAAGCGCCCACCCCACATTTTCCTTTGCTCTGAATCGCTCAAAGGCTTTCGGCTCTCTGCGGCACGGTGACGGGCAGAGCGAACAGGTTGATGAAGCCCTCGGCGTCCTTCGGGTTGTAGCCGGTCATCGTGAAGCTGGCGAGGTTCGTGCGGTAGAGTGAATCAGGCGACTGGCGGCTGGTGACGCTCACATTCCCCTTGTAGAGTTCGAGTCCAACCGAGCCGTTGACTCGCCGTTGCGAGGATGTAAAGAACGCGTCGAGGGCTTCGCGTAGCGGGGTAAACCATAACCCGTAATAAACCATTTCCGCATATCGCAGCGAGAGAAGCTGCTGGAAGTGTGCGGTTTCGCGGTCGAGGCACAAGGCTTCAAGCTCGCGGTGCGCCATCGTAAGCAGCGTGCCGCCGGGCGTCTCATACGCCCCGCGGGACTTGATTCCCACCAGGCGGTTTTCCACCATCTCCATCCGGCCGACTCCGTTTGCTGCGGCTACTTCGTTCAGGGATTCGAGCAGCGCCACCGGTTTCAGCTTGCGCCCGTTTACGGAGCTGGGAGTGCCGCCTTCAAATTCGATTTCGACGCGGGCGGCCTTCTCCGGGGCCGCCGCAGGAGAAACCACCCATTGCCACATCGCTTCTTCCGGAGCATTCGCAGGATCCTCGAGAGGCCCTCCCTCATGGCTCAGGTGCCAGATATTCCGGTCGCGGCTGTAAATATTCGACCGGGTCTGCTCGACCGGAACCTTGTGAGCGCGCGCGTAGGCAATCGCCTCCTCGCGCGAAGCGATCTTCCATTCGCGCCACGGCGCAATGATCTTCATCTCCGGCGCAAGCGCCTTGCAAGCCAGCTCGAAGCGCACTTGATCGTTGCCCTTGCCGGTGCAGCCGTGGGCCACGGCGTCGGCGCCCAGTTTGCGCGCCAGCTCCGCTTGCCGCCGGGCCAGCGCCGGGCGCGCAAACGACGTACCCAGAAGATATTTGTGCTCGTAGACGGCTCCGGCGCGGAGGGTCGGCCAAATATAGCCGGTGATAAATTCTTCGCGTAGGTCTTCCACGTAGGCGGCGCTCGCTCCAGTCGAAAGGGCCTTTCGCCGAGCTGCTTCGAGGTCTTCGCGTTGCCCCAAATCGCCGATCATGGCGACGACTTCGCAGCCGTAGGTCTCCTTCAGCCAGGGTATGATGATTGAGGTATCGAGCCCGCCTGAATATGCCAGGACGACTTTCTTCGGCCCTCCCGCCGGTTTCGCGTGGACCGCCCGCGACGCAAGGGTGCTGCCGCGCCGGTTGCCCGCGTCCGCGCGAACGTGCTTGCGCCGGGCGCTTGCTCTTGGCTTCTTCGCCGGTTCCTTTACTGGCATTCCGAATCCTCAGCCGAGCAGCTTCAGCAAAATGGCTTTTTGCACGTGCAGGCGGTTTTCGGCCTGGTCGAAGACAATCGAGCGCGGCGACTCCATCACGTCGCCGCTGACTTCCGAGCCGCGGTGCGCAGGCAAGCAGTGCAGGAAAACCGCGTCTGGTGCGGCGAGTGCGAAAAGTTCCTGATTCACCTGATAGCCCGCAAACTTTATTACGCGCTCGGCGGCCTCGTGCTCTTGTCCCATGCTGGCCCAGACGTCGGTGTAAACCGCCTGCGCGCCGGCGACAGCCTCTGCGGGCGAGCGCAGGATTTCGATTTTCGCGCGTGTCTCGCGGGCCGTGCGGCAGGCTTCCGCCACCACGCCAGCATCGGGCTCGTAGCCTTCGGGAGTCGCAATCCGCAGATGGACTCCGACGCGCGCGCCAACGGTCATGAGTGAATGGCACACGTTGTTGCCGTCGCCCACGTAAGCGAGTTTGAGCCCCCGGAGCCCACCGAAACGCTCTTCGAGCGTAAAGAAGTCCGAGAGGGCTTGGCAGGGGTGGAAGCGGTCGGTAAGGGCATTGATCACGGGAATACGCGTGTGCCCGGCCAGTTCCTCGAGGGCAGACTGTTCGTAGGTGCGCGCGACGATGCAATGCACCCAACGCTCGAGACTGCGCGCAACATCGCGGATCGATTCGCGCTCGCCGAGCCGGGAGTCTTTGTGGTCGAGGAAGACGGCGCCGCCCCCGAGGCTGGAGATGCCGACTTCGAACGTCACGCGTGTGCGGAGCGACGGCTTCTCGAAAATCAGCGCCAGAAAGCGGCCTGCGAGCGCGCTGCGGTAACGGTCCGGTCCCGCTTTTACGTCTGCCGCAAGATGATAAAGGTCTCGAATTTGCACCGGGCCCCACTCCATCCCGGTGAGCAGATCGTTTGTCAGCGTTAGTGTTGTCGCCGCGGCGTTCATATCTATCTCGCTACCGCCAAAGCCAACGGTTGCGCCTTCTCTCCCCGGAGTTGCGCATTCGCAGCGGTCTTTGGAGTCTTCGCCAGAACGATCTCCAGTTTTTGCAGAAATTCTTTCACGTGCCGCGCGCCAATGTTGAATGGCGGCAGGAAGCGCAGGGTCCGTTCGTGAGTGCAGTTAACGATCAAGCGCTGGCGCAGTGCCTGCTGCACGTAAGGACTCCCCTCTGCGTCCAGGTCTACGGCGAGCATCAAACCTTCGCCGCGTACCTCCCGGACGAAATCAAAACGTGCGGTTAGTTTCTCGAGGCCGGCGCGCAATTCCCCGCCACGCTCGCGGATGTTTTCAAATAGCTTTTCCTCTTCCACGATGGCAAGGAACTCAAGCGCGACAGCGCAAGCCAGCGGCCCTCCGCCAAACGTGGTGCCATGCAGCCCGGGAGAAAAAGCTGACGCGAAATTTTCGCTCGCCAGAATCGCGCCAAGAGGCAGGCCGCCCGCGAGCGGCTTGGCTACCGTCACGATGTCCGGCCGGCCGTCGAATTTCTCGTACGCGAATTTGCGGCCCGTCCGGCCAAGCCCGCATTGGATTTCATCGGCAATCAGCGCGGCATCGTGTTCGGAGGCCAGCTCCCGCGCGCGATCCCAGAACGCCTTACTGATGGGGAAGATGCCGGCCTCCCCTTGAATCGTCTCGACCACCAGGGCGCAGACGGAGGCATCGAACTTCGCCTCGAGATCGGCCACATCGTTGAAACGAACGAATTCGACGTCGGAAACGAGCGGCGCAAACGGTGCGCGATATTTTTCCGGAAACGTAATCGAAAGCGCGCCGAACGTCCGGCCGTGAAATGAGTTCTCGAGAGCCAGAAGGCGCGTCTTTGGCTTGGCGCCGTCACTCGAATTTTTTCGCGCGTAGGCGCGCGCCAGCTTGAGGGCGCCCTCGATTGCCTCCGTTCCGCTGTTGGTGAAGAACACTCGGTCGAGACCCGACCATTCCGCCAGTTTCCGAGCCAGCGGCCCCTGAAACGGATTGTGGAAAAGATTGGAAACGTGGACGGCGCGGCCGGCCTGTCGTGCCATCGCTCGAACCAGGCGCGGATGACAGTACCCCACAGCGTTCACGCCGATTCCGGAAAGAAAATCGAGGTATTTCCGTCCGCTCCCGTCATAGAGGTAACAGCCCTTGCCCCGTGTGAACACAACCGGCGGCCGCCGATAGGTGTTCATCAGGTAGCGCGCTTCATCGCGGAGCGCCTGGGCGCTGGCTTGCTTCTTGGTCCGTTTCGTCGTTCGCTTCATGGCTTTATTTGACGCCCGCACGCGCCGCCCTTCTGCCTGGCGAAGGAAACATGGGGTTCACGCGCGTGCCGGGGCCCTTCCCGCCGTTGGCGGCAGAAAGTAAGGACCGCGGTCCCGTCCCTCCGACGATGCGCACTTGGGGCACGCCGCCGGCGAGCGCTCGCTTCGAAGCCTCGAGCTTCAGCACCATCCCTCCGGAAACTTTGTTCTGTCGGATCAAGTCTTCGATTTGCGCCCCGTCGACCGCGTGCAGAACTTTTTCGCCGTCCAGAACGCCGGCAACGTCGGTCAGAAAAATCAGTCGATCCGCATGGCAATACTCGGCGCAAGCTGCCGCCATGTGGTCGGCGTTGATGTTGTAGAGTTCTCCATCGTTTCCCAATCCAAGACACGACGCCACGGGCACGATTCCGGCGCGCCACAGCGAACTCAGAAACTCGAGGTTGACTTCCGTGAGGTAGCCGACGTACCCGAGCCCACCGCTCACTTCCTCGTGGGTCATCGGCTCAGCGAGAAAACAGGCTGCATCCGAGGCGCAAATGCCCACCGCCGGTTGTCCGGCAAGCGAAATCGCTCCCGCCAGCCGCTTGTTGAGGATCCCGCCGAGCACCATCACGGCTACATCGCGGGTTTCGCGATCGGTGATGCGCAGCCCATGGACGAAACGGCTCGAGATTCCCATCCGGGCAAGCGTGGCCGTAAAAGCCTTTCCGCCGCCGTGGACGATCAGCAACTCGTGCCCCGCCTTGGCCAATTCGGCCACCTGCCGGGCGATATTCCGGAGGCATTCTTCGCTTTCGAGCAATGCCCCGGCAACTTTTACGACGATCCTCATATCAGCCCCGCTGTCTCGGGATAGCCAAACATTCGGTTCAGATTCTGAACCGCCTGCCCGGCCGCGCCTTTGCCCAGGTTGTCGAGGCAGGAAACGATCACCAAACGCTCGCCGGCCGCGTCCAGGGCAAAGCCAATGTCGCAGAAATTCGTGTGGGTGACGTGCTGCAGCTCCGGCAACCGCCCTGCCGGCGAGATCCTCACCAACCCGCAGCCGGCGTAAAACTTGCGGTAAAGGGCTTCGATTTCCTCCGCATGGTGTCCCCGTTTGAGCCAAACGTAAAGAGTCGACAGGATCCCGCGTTCTACCGGCAGCAGATGCGTCGAAAAAATCAAATCGCCGTCGGCAAGACCCAGATGTTCGGTGATCTCCGGTGTGTGCCGGTGCGTGAATAGGCCGTAGGCGCGGAAGTTTTCATTCACTTCGACGAAATGGGTCTCGCGTTTCGGCTCTTTCCCCGCGCCACTGACTCCTGATTTGCAATCGCAAACGACGCCGCGAGACGTCTCGATCCAACCGGCTTCCACGAGGGGCCGCAGACCCAGAATCACCGAAGTCGCGTAGCAGCCGGGATTCGCCACCAGCTTCGCGCCGGGCAGCGCGTCCGAGTAAAGCTCGGGCAAGCCGTAGACCGCCTCCTCAGCGAGCGCGCCGGGCGGGGGCAGCTTGTACCACCGAGAAAAAGTCTCCGGACTGCGGAAGCGGAAGGCGCCGCTGAGATCAACCACGCGCAGTCCTTCCTTCAACAGTTCAGGCGCAATATCGAGGGACGCTTCATGCGGAGTCGCTAGAAAGGCCACCTGAGCGCCGCTCTGGGCGATGGCCTCAACCGAGAACGGCCGGCAGGGCGCCTCCCCCCAGCCGCGAAGTTGCGGAAAAAGTTCGCTGAGGCAATGGACGTGCGCGTACCCATCGCGGAGATAAAAAACGGGCTTATCGATATGGGGGTGCCGCACCAGAGACCGGGCCAGCTCGAAACCTGCGTAGCCCGTTGCTCCGATGACGGCGACACGCGCCGCTTGACTCATCGGAGCAAATCCTCCATTCGCTTCTGGATTGCCGCGCGCGCTGTGCGGGAAGGGGTGACGATCAAAATCGTGTCGTCGCCCGCCAGCGTACCCGCCAATTCCTTCCAACGGCCTGCGTCCAGCGCCGCGGCTAGCGGCTGGGCCCCTCCCGGGGGCGTTTTCAACACCAGAAGGTTCTGGGCGGGCCGCATATCGAGAAGAAACTCCTGCAATGCGCGTGCGAGCGGAGCGGGTTGCGCCGCTTCTTCGCTACCCGCAGTCAGGGATCGGTAACCTTCTGCGGTTTTGACTAGCTTCAACTCGCGCAGATCCCGCGACAGGGTCGCCTGCGTGACGCGCACACCCATGTGGCCGAGCCGCCGCCGCAGGTCATCTTGGCTCGCGACCGGCTGGCCTGCGATCAGCTTCAAGATTTGCCCTTGCCGAAACCGCTTGTGCGCTCCCATCGCTCCCTACGCTGCTTGAATATTCACTCCCATGCATATTTATACGGTCTTTGGGAGCCGGTGTCAACCCCAAAATGCGGCCGCGGGCGGGAAGCGCCCCCGTCAGGGACTTCCGGACAAAAAATGCTGCGCAAAACGCCCATCTCGGTTATAAACGCCGGGCGGTGGGCGCGTCTGCGCCGGAAAGCTTGACAGAGCGGGAGGATCTCGATGAAACGGTTCTGTTTCGTGCTGTTCGCTTTTTTCCTCGCGGTGTTTGCGTGCCGGGGACAGGCGCAATCAAGCCCGGCAGCCGTCGTCACGGTAAAGGCCGGCAAGGTGCTGGATGTGCGCTCCGGAAAATATCTTGAGAATCAGATTATCTGGATCGAAGGAGACCGGATCAAAAAGATCGGCAGTGCCGCGGAACTCGAAGGCCAAGTGCCCAGCGGGGCAAAGGCAATCGATCTCTCGCATTCGACGGTTCTGCCGGGCCTCGTTGATTGTCACACGCACTTGACCTTCTCTCCCCAGCTTTTGGGTCCGCGGCGACTCAGTGTGTCGGTGCCGCGAGAGGCCTTGCTGGGGGCGCGCAACGCACGGGTCACGCTCGAGGCCGGCTTCACCACCGTGCGCAACGTGGCCGCCAGCGGTTATGCGGACATCGCGTTGCGCGACGCCGTCAACGCAGGCGACGTGCCCGGGCCTCGAATCCAAGCT
Organism: uncultured Acidobacteriota bacterium; assembly: GCA_963781005.1. Lineage (GTDB taxonomy): Bacteria > Acidobacteriota > Terriglobia > Acidiferrales > UBA7541 > CAWADX01. The sequence goes on along the minus strand of CAWADX010000001.1, from coordinate 1,227,099 downwards.
TCGGGTCCCGCGCTCAGTATCACGGGAGGTCACGGAGATGAGAACTACCCCGCGCCGCAGTTCCACGCCATCGGTGATGGAGTGGCCGACGGCGTCGCCGGCGTGACAGCCAAGGTCCGGGAAAATATTAAGTACGGCGCCGATGTAATCAAATTCATGGCGACCGGCGGCGTGCTTTCCGAAGGCGACAACCCTGCCCTCGAACAGTACAGCCCCGAGGAAATGAGGGCCATCGTCGAGACCGCCCATGGCTTGGGCCGCAAGGTAGCGGCGCACGCCCACGGCACGCTCGGCATCAAGAACGCCGTGCTTGCCGGAGTGGACTCAATCGAGCACGGCAGCTTTATCGACGAAGAGGGCATCCGGCTGATGAAAGAACACGGAACGTATCTGGTGCCGACGCTTTATCTGGAGGATTGGCTCAGCGAGAACTATCGCAGCCTGGGGTTCACGGAAAGTATGATCGCCAAAATGAAGCTTGTGCTGCCGGCAGCGAGTCAGAACGAATCTCGCGCGCTCCGCGAAGGCGTCAAAGTGGCTTTCGGCACGGATGCGGCCGTCTATCCCCACGGGTTGAATGCTCACGAATTCGCAAAGATGGTAAAACTGGGAATGACGCCCCTCGGAGCCATTCAGGCAGCGACGGTCAACGCCGCTGACCTGCTCGGCTGGTCCGATCGCATCGGAACGCTCGAGCCGGGAAAGTTTGCCGACCTGGTTGCGGTGGATGGCGATCCGCTTGCCGATGTCACCGTCCTCGAGCATGTTCGTTTCGTGATGAAAGGCGGCGAAATCGTGAAGCAGTGACAGCAATGCCGAGTGTACCTGCGCAGGAGGCGAATCGGAGTTAGCGGGTCTTGGGCTTGGAAACCTGTTCGCTCAAGAGCCGCGTAGCGTTTTCCAACCTTTGGCGCTTCTGCCAAAAATCGCCCCAGAGGTCGCCATCTTCTTTGAGGCGTTGGAAAATGGTCTTGAGATTCCATTTTTCGGGCCGGAATTTCCGGCGAAGCTCTTCGGGCCTGACCGGAGCCGATACCGGAGCCTTGGGGAAAGGTCTTACGCTATAGACGCTCGCCAGGGGTTTTCCCCGAGCATTCTGCAAAGCGTCGACCAGAACTCGACCTTGCGGCCGTTTGCTCACGCTACGCGCCAGCGTCACGCGCTTGGGCTCATCCTGCTCGATCAATCGTCCAACAATCTCGGCAAAAGTGCGCGCCTGCTCGTAGGTGTAGCCCCGCTCCAGGGGTATATATAGATGGAACCCCGTCGCGCCCGAAGTCTTGAGATAAGGTGTCAACTCCAACGATCGCAGTCGTTCGTAAACCGCCCTGGCCACGATCAAGACGGTCGCGAAATCCGTTCCCTCGGTGGGGTCGAGGTCGAAGAAGACGTAGTCAGGATGCGTTTCGTCATCGATGCCGCTCGACCACGGATTGTGATCGATACAGCCCAGATTCGTCAGGTAAAGAAGCGAAGCTCTGTCGTCAGCAGTGAAGTATTCCATCCGCGCCCTGCGCTCTTCCGAATATACCGATACCTTGCGCATCCAGTCAGGCGCAGAGGCCGTCGCTTCCTTTTGAAAGAAGGACTCTCCGTGAATTCCGTCCGGATAGCGGCGCAACACCAGCGGACGGTCTTTCAAGAACGGAAGGATGTAATCCGCGATGCGGTAGTAGTAAGCAAGCAGATCCCGCTTCGTGTAACCCGCCTCCGGAAAATAGACCTTGTTCAGGTGGGTTAGTTTGAGTCGCCTGCCATCGAGTTCCAGCGCGACGTTCTCGGCCCGGCCGTGGAGGAGCTCCTTTTCGACGTCGTCCTTGCGAGCAAGAGGGCTTTCGCGGGCGGTCGCCGCGACTGCGACTTTCGCGGATGGGGCGGGTTTTTCCGCTTCGAACTGGCAATCCTCTGCGCGCGCGTCTTTTCGCAAAGTAATGAAGACGGGAGCGCGCAGCCGTGGCTCCCGGGTCCAGTTGCTGTACTTCACCCGCGCCACCAGAGACGGCTTCACCCACTGGGCAGCCTCTTTCGTCTTCGGAGTTACGACAAATGGGCACCGAGCGGTCTCGAGAGGGCGAAGCAGCTCATAAGTCTCCTGCTGCGATTGCTGAGTGAAGCCGCTGCCTACCCCGCCGACGAACTGGAGCTTCTTTCCGGCGAATAGTCCCAGGAGCAGAGCGCCGAAATGCTCGCGCGAGCCGCGAGGCGCCGTCCAGCCTCCAATGACCGCGTCCAACTCCCGCACGACTTTGAACTTCGCCCACAAGGGAGTGCGCCGCCCCGAGTACGGGCTTTCGATTTGTTTGCCGACGATGCCTTCGAGGCCTTGCTGTTGCGCCAGCGCGGAGAGCTCCTTGCCTTTTTCCAGTTCGTGATCCGAATAGCGAATTGTTTCGCAGGGTCGAAGCAGCCGTTGAAGCAGGAGCTTGCGTTCGAGCAAGGGAGTTTTTCGCAAGTCGTATCCGTCGCAATACAGCATGTCAAACAAGTAGTACTTGACGGGCGCTGACTGCTGCAATGTTGCGGATGGATGACTGACGCCGACGCGCGTTTGCAATTTCTCAAAATCACTGCGCCCCCGCTCGTCCAGCGCGACGATCTCACCATCCACAATCGCCTGTCGCGCCGCCAGACGCATGGGCAGGACGCCCAATTCCGGATAATTCGAGGTGATCGCTCGATCCGTGCGCGAACGCAATTCGATTTTTCCATCTCGGACGAAACCGACGGCCCGAACGCCGTCCCATTTGATTTCAAACAACCAGTCCGGGTCTGAGAACGGCTTCTCCAGCGGAGTGGCGAGCGTGACCTCGACCCGCGACGGCATCGCCGCCTTTCGCGCCCCTTCGAGATCCTGCAGGCGAGAGCTTTCCGCCGTCTGTTGTGCCGGCAAATTCGCCGCTACATCCTCGAGCGTCCGCCCCGTTGCCACAGAACTGGGATGCGCATCGATATTCCAGTGTGGATCTGCGGCGGCATCCTTGTGTTTGATCAATAGCCACTCATTTCCCTTTTGGCTGCGCCGCAACTTGACCAGCACGAAACTCCCGCGGAGCTTTTGGCCGTGTAAAACGAATTTCAGTTCGCCTCGTTGCAGTTGTTCAGGGGCCGTCTGGGTCCCTTCGGTCTCGAACGTCCCTCGGTCCCAGACAATTACTTCGCCCGCGCCGTACTGGCCTTTGGGAATGACGCCCTCGAAATCCTGGTATGCCAGCGGGTGATCTTCCACGTGAACGGCAAGCCTTTTATCCGCAGGGTTCAAGGACGGACCCTTGGGCACGGCCCACGATTTCAAGACGCCATCGATTTCGAGCCGAAGGTCGTAATGGAGTCGCGTGGCGGCATGTTTCTGGACTACAAATCTGTGACCTGACTTCTTTTCTGCTTTTCCCGCAGGCTCGGGCGTCTTTTCGAAGCGCCGCTTGCGCCGATATTCGCTGAGGGAAGGCATGCTGGATTATATTAGCCGTACGCCATGCGATTCGGCGTCCCAGTATCATACTCGCGCGCCGGACGCATCGGAAAGCCGCCAACCCACTCGGTTTGCGACGGTTGACTCTGCCGCGCCTACAGGATTATCGTGCCCGGGATAACGAATCTACCCGATTTGGATGATGGGAAGGAGAAGTAGCATATAGGTGGGGAGGTGCCCCCAATGGCGTCGTCCGCGTGGAAGGGTTTCTTAACTTTCGGTTTGATTTCAATCCCGATTCGTTTGTATCCGGCCGCGCGCAGCGCGCGGACGTATCTCCACCAGATACACAGGGACTGCAATACCAGAATCAACCAGCCGCTGTTCTGTCCCACGTGCAACCGCATCGTCGATCGTTCGGAGATTATCAAGGGGTATGAATACGAAGACGGCCGCTACGTCCTGATCGAAGGAGATGAAATCAAGAAGATCACTCCGCCCTCCGGCCGGACGATGGAGATCCTCGCCTTTGTGAAGCAGGAGGATATCGACCCCATCTATTTCGATTCCTCCTACTTTGTAATTCCGGAAGACGAAGGGAAGAAGGCATATCAGCTTCTGCTAAAGGCGCTCGAGGACACGAAGCGCGTAGCCATCGCAAAACTGACCATGCATCAGCGGGAATACACCGTCTTTATTCGGCCGCGACACCACGGACTCACCTTGCACACGATGTACTTTGCAAACGAAATTCGCGAAGTCGCGGATTACGGAAAAACCCCCGAGGTCAAACTGAAACCGCAGGAAATCAAATTGGCAGAACAGCTTGTCGAAACCCTCTCCGCGGACTTCAAGCCCGAGCAATACCATGACGAATTCCAGGAACGCCTGAAGGCGCTCATCGAGGCGAAACTGAAGGGCCGGGAGGTCGCTCCCGTGGCCGAGCCTCGTCGCGCGCCCGTCATCGACATGATGGAAGCCTTGAAAAAGAGCCTCGCTGCCAGTGGATCGGCTCAACAGAAACAAGCAAAGCCCGGTCCTGTGGCCATTGGAAGACGCCCTCGCCGGACGGCAGCGGGCTAGCGTTCACGGAAGCGCAGCAAGGCGATTCAGCGATCGCCAGCCCTATCGCGAGAAGGACGGCGCTGCACTAACGCTTCAAAGATCGCCCCGTAGACCTGACGCAATAGCCGAGGCGCACCCTCCCCAGCCACGCTGGATCTTGACTGCCAAGCTCCGCCATCATTGAGAAGGTTATTCCGCCCGTCCGCTGCTTCGCTCTTCGCGACGCGACTTCTCGCCGAATATAGAAAGCGGCGACAAGCCCGGCAAAAATGAGCAATATCAAGGCGACCGTGCGACGTCGCCTTGAGGAAAAGACGCCCGTAGTCCACCCAAAATCTGGGCTCCATGACGTCGGTTTGCTGGAAGACGCCCCAGCCCCTTCCACCGGAATTTGCACATCCTCCACCGGTGCGATGAACCGGTAGCCCTGTCGTGGGATCGTCTCGATGAATATTGGATTGTCGGCTGAATCGCCCAGAGCCTGGCGCAGCTTTTTCAGTGCTGTATTCAGGTTAGCGTCGAAGTCAACGAACGTATCCGCGGGCCACAGCCGATCGCGCATGTCCTCTCGCGTCACAATCTGGCCGGCGCGCTCCAGAAGAAGAACCAAGATCTGAAATGGTTTGTCTTGCAGCTTGATTTTAACGCCGCGTTTCCGGAGCTCGTTCTCGCCTAGAGCGATCTCGAATGCGCCGAACTGCATCCGCGAAGCCGAAGTTGAACCCTCTGTATTCATCATGTGGTCCAAACCCGCGCGCCCTGAACGCCCGGGAAACACACCCTTCTAGTGACGTTTGACGCGCCTCAACGCGCTTGGTCGCTTGACTCGTCGCAAATTTTCTTCGATGGCTATAAGGAGCGACTGTTTTCGTTCGGATGCAAATCAATTACCAAACCGCGTTGCCCGACAAATCCGCTTCGTTGCTGCGCAAAACCCATGCCTCGCGCGCAAGACGCGATTCAGCATCTACCGGAAACTGAATTTAAATACAAAAAACGGACAGCGGCTGGCCCTTATATTAGTCGCACGATTTCTGAAGTTCTCTTCAGAACGCCTCGCGTGGGTCACCTGAACCGCAATCCATCTTCTCCTCAAGTAATCAGCAGTTCAGACGTAATTCAGCACCAATTTAGCCCGACCAGACCTGGACTGCCGACCGAATTGCAGTGGTGTACGGCGTTCTGCGTCGACTGCCGTTGTTCTCTGGTGGACGCTGTACGGAAACGAAGCGGGGTGTGCGGAATCGTGGGGCGACGTGTGCCCGTAGGTTATGGCTATCAAATCAACGTCTAAGGAGAGTTCCGGTGACTAAAGCAACGTGGTGGGGGGTAATCGCAATTGCGGCTTTGGTAGCAACTCTGGTGCTGCCGTCAATCGGCTACGCTCAAGCGATCAGCGGCGACTTGGTCGGCACCGTGGTTGACAAGAGCGGGGCCGTCGTCCCGAACGCTACGGTGGCCGTCGAGAACGTGGACACGGGACTAAAAGTCACAGTCCAGGGAAACGATAAAGGCGAGTACCGATTCACGAACCTCCCGATCGGTGCGTACAATATTACTGCCAGCGCGGCAGGTTTCGCGACGGCGACAGTTTCGCGCTTCCCTGTGGAACTGAACAAAGCCAATACCGCCCAAATCACTTTGCAGGTGGGACAGCAAGTCACCACTGTCGAGGTAACCGGTGCGCCGGCGCCGATCGATACGACGACCCCTCAAATCGAAGGGACCTTCGATGAAAGGCAGAGTGCCAATCTCCCGAATGCTTCGATCGGCCTTGGCGTTCTAAACCTGGCCCTCCTGGAGCCCGGGATCGCATCCGCGCAAGGCATCGGCGCCGGCACGGGCCCTTCCGTGGGCGGAATGAGGCCGCGGGACAACAACTTCACCATCGACGGCGTAGACAACAACAACAAGGCAGTCACCGGGCCTCTCCTCTTCGTGCCCAACGACGCCGTTCAGGAATTTTCCGCATTGCAAAATCAATTCAGCCCGGAATTCGGGCATTCAAATGGTGGTCAGTACAATGTGGGTGTTCGGTCCGGCACGAACCAGTATCACGGCAAGGCCTATGAGTACTTCCAGAACCGTAACCTGAATGCGGTTGACGCCAGCGTCATCCAGAGCCTCGGACCGGGCGCGTCAAACCCGCGCTTCGATCAGAACCGCGTGGGAGGCCAAGCAGGTGGGCCGATCCTGAAGAACAAGCTGTTTTTCTTCGGGAACTTCGAGTACAACCCGCTGGGACAGGCGTCGACCCCGCCGGGCGGTGCTTGTTCGCCGACGGCGGCCGGCTACGCGACGTTAGCGGGATTGCCCGGCATTTCGGCAAATAATCTTGGAATTCTGAAGCAGTTCGCGCCGGCCGCCACCGGAGGTACCTGCCCCTCACAGCCGAAGGGCATTACCGTAGCCGGCACCACAATCCCACTGGGGCTATTGCCGATTGTGGGGCCGAACTTTCTCAATGGCGACTACCTGGTCACTGCAATGGACTACGATATTTCGCCCAGAGATCAGGTCCGTGGACGGTATCTCTACAATCGGGTCGTAGGCATCGATACGAACGCAAACCTTCCGGCCTTTTTCGAGCCCGTGCCCTTCAAATATCACTTGGCCACGTTGAGCGAATTCCACACGTTCACAAGCAATGTCGCGAATGAATTCCGGGTGGGTTTCAACCGCTACGAGAACGAAACGCTGGCTCGAAACTTTAAGTTCCCGGGGTTGGACGTCTTCCCCAACATTGGGTTACTGGACATGAATCTGAATATCGGTCCGGACCAGAACGCTCCCCAAACCACGATTTTCAACCTCTACCAGGCGAGTGAAAACTTGAGCTGGATTCATGGCAACCATTCGTTCAAGTTCGGGCTCGACGGGCGGAAGTACATTGCTCCCCAGGCATTTACGCAGAGATCTCGCGGCGACTACGAGTACGTCACTACAAATCGCTTTCTTCTGGACCAGAATCCCGAGCATTTGGCCCAAAGGAGCACCGGCAACCCGACCTATTACGGCGATCAGGCTGGCGTGGGTTGGTATGCGAATGACATCTGGCGGATTCGCCCCAACTTGTCCCTGGATCTGGGACTTCGTTACGAGTATCTAACCATTCCGGTCGGAGAGCGGCTGCAGAAACTGAATATCGCGGCGAGCGTGCCCGGGGTTCTAGACTTCAGTGAACCGCGCGCCCCGAAAAACAATTACATGCCGCGTATTGGCCTAGCTTGGTCGCCGGGTTCGAGCGGTACCACCTCGATCCGCGCCGGCTTCGGCATGGGCTACGACGTCGTTTTTGACAATATCGGAATTCTTTCTCTTCCGCCACAGTTGAGCGGAACGGTTACGGTGCCTTCGACGCCCATCGTCTCCAACTTCCTCGCCAACGGAGGCATTCCGCCGGGGAATGGCCGTGCGTTTACGAGCGTCGCTCAAGCGCAGGCACACACGTCGACCCACATCGTTGTGGATCAGAAAGACCCTGCCGCCATCGAGTGGGACCTGAGCGTCCAGCACAGCTTCGGGAAATCGTACACTGTCGAAGCACGCTATCTGGGCACGCATGGGTATCATCTCGACGTACAGGAAATTGTCAACTTGCAACCGGTGGTAACGCCGACCCATTTCCTCCCGACTTTCTTCACCGCACCTTCGCAGGCCACTTTGAATGCGCTACCCCTGACGCTGGGCGGTAACGGTAACGGGGGCATTCTGGATGAGTTCAACAACGGCGCATTCTTCGTTCCCGCGTTCGTGAACGCCGGTTTCACGAACATTACGATCACCCAGTTCACTCCGGTGGGCAACTCGATTTATCACGGCTTGGCGCTCCAAGCAACGCGCCGTTTCAGCAACGGCTTGAGTTTCAACGCCGCTTACACTTTCAGCCACGCGATTGACGACAGCACCGCGGACTTTCACTCCACCAACCTAACCCCGCGACGCCCTCAGGACTTCCAGAACCTGAGCGCGGACCGTAGTACGTCGTCCCTCGACCATCGGCATCGCATCACGCTCAGCGCCCTCTATGACTTGCCTTACTTCAAGAACGGCAGCTGGTTTAGGAGGAACTTGGTCGGCAACTGGCTCATTGCTCCGGTCTACACGTTCCAGTCCGGTGGGATGTTCGACCCACAGAGCGAGACGGACTCAAACCTGAACGTCGATTCCGCCGGCGACCGGACCATCATCAATCCGAATGGGATTCCCGGCACCGGCAGCGACGTTGTGCCGCTTTTCAGGACCAACTCCTGCGCCGCTTTGCCAAACAACGCGGGCCAACGAGACGCGTGCTTCCAAGACAACACCGTGGCGTACATGGCAGTAAATCCGAAGGCTCAATATGTCGTGGCCGGAGTGGGAGCTTTGGCGACCGCGGGACGAAACACGCTCCAGGGGCGGCCGATCAATAATATCGACGTGACGGTTTCGAAGCGCTTCAACCTCACCGAGAGAATGAGGTTCGAGCTCCAGGCTCAGTTCCAGAACGTGCTCAACCACCCGCAGTACATCCCGGGATTCATCAACCGCATTGACGACCAAAACACCACCCAGACGTCGATATTCACCGGCGGGGGAGTACAGAGTTATGTCTTTCCGGGGAGCGCTCAGTTCAACCAGCCCAGCCAAGCGTTCCCGAGTAACTCGCGCATAATCACGTTGGTGGGCAAGTTCGTGTTCTAACGAAAGGCAAACCGCAACGCAACGGGCGGCCCTGAGCAATCAGGGCCGCTCGTGTTTCTGCCGATGTCGAACCAGCCAAGATACTGACGGCGACGAACCCCATGGCTTCCGTCGGTTGACGGATGAGCTTCAGAGCCGCGCGTCATTTTTCTTGTTGACACCCCGAAGGGTCTGCGTGAGTCTCTGTGATTCGCTGGCCGTGCGGCTGGCCGCTCGCTCCTCAATGGCTGGACGGCTGATCGCCTAGCATGCACCTCACGCCTCGAGAGATCGATAAACTGCTGATTGCTACTGCCGCAGAACTTGCACGCAAACGCCGCGCACGAAAGCTTAAGCTCAACTATCCTGAGGCCCTCGCGCTGATCACTGCTGAAGTCCTGGAAGCGATTCGCGATGGACGTTCGGTCTCCGAACTTATGGACTACGGTGCGACGATCCTTACTCGCGAAGATGTCATGGAGGGCGTGCCGGAAATGCTGGACGAGGTACAGGTGGAAGGCACTTTTCCGGATGGCACCAAGCTGGTTACCATCCACCATCCCATACGCTGAGGTTCTGCTCGAGCTCCGGCCATGGGTCAAGCAGCGTCGGTGTCGTGCCCTGAGTCGTGATAATGTCGTGCCATTTGATGGACGCTTTGTAGGCTTGGAGCCGTAAGGGGATACCAATGATTCCGGGAGAATATCTGCTTGCCGAAGAACCGATCGTCGCAAACGAGAATCGCCGCACTGTGGAACTGGAAGTCGCCAACACGGGAGATCGGCCCATTCAAGTTGGTTCACATTTTCATTTCTTTGAAGCGAACAGCGCGCTCCGCTTCAGCCGCGCACAGGCTTTCGGGATGAGGCTCAACATCCCGGCGGGCACTGCCGTGCGCTTCGAGCCAGGGGATACCAAGAGGGTGACGCTCGTGGAGCTCGGCGGCTCAGCGACGGTCCATGGTTTCAATGCGCTGACGGAGGGTTCCGTCAACGCCGCCGGCAAAGAAACGGCCTTGAAGCGCGCTCGCGATCAGGGTTTTCAGGGGACTTAAACATCGTGAGTCTCAAGATTCCCCGACGCCAGTACGCCGACCTTTACGGCCCCACCACAGGGGATCGCATTCGGCTGGCCGATACGGATCTGTTCATCGAAGTTGAATGCGACCTTACGACTCCCGGGGAGGAGGCCAAATTCGGCGGCGGTAAAGTCCTTCGAGACGGAATGGGGCAGTCAGCTTCGGCCACCTCGGCGGATGGCGCCCTTGACGCGGTGATCACGAGTGCGGTGATTGTGGACCACTGGGGCATCGTCAAAGCGGACATCGGAATCCGCGGCGGCCGGATCGTGGGGATCGGCAAAGCGGGAAACCCGGACATGATGAATGGTGTCACGGAAGGAATGGTTGTAGGCGCAGGCACGGAAGTGATCGCCGGCGAAGGGAAGATCGTGACTGCGGGCGGGATCGACGCCCACGTTCACTTTATCTGTCCCCAGCTTGTTTGGACCGCTCTCTCCGCTGGTATGACCACTCTGATCGGTGGTGGCACCGGGCCGGCGACCGGTACAAACGCAACCACCTGTACTCCGGGCCCATGGAATATTCACCGCATGCTCGAATCCGCGGACGGCTTCCCCATCAATTTCGGCTTTCTGGGCAAAGGGAATGCCTCGCTTCCTGCTCCGCTGCGCGAGCAAATTGCGGCCGGGGCCATCGGCCTCAAGCTGCATGAAGATTGGGGAAGTACGCCGGCGGCTATCGACTGTGCCCTGTCGGTGGCAGACGAGTACGACGTCCAAGTGGCGATCCACACCGATACCCTGAACGAGGCGGGCTTCGTTCAGGAATCCATCCGTGCCTTCAAGGGACGCACCATCCACACCTACCATACCGAGGGCGCCGGCGGCGGACACGCTCCGGACATCATCACGGTTTGCGGCGAACTCAACTGTTTGCCTTCGTCCACGAGCCCGACCATGCCGTTTACGGTCAACACCCTCGATGAGCACTTGGACATGCTGATGGTTTGCCACCACCTGAACGCGTCCATTCCCGAAGACCTTGCTTTTGCTGAATCGCGCATCCGCGCGGAGACGATTGCGGCGGAAGACGTGCTGCACGACCTGGGAGCCATCAGCATGATGTCTTCCGATTCTCAGGCTATGGGCCGGATCGGCGAAGTCATCATCCGCACCTGGCAAACGGCGGACAAGATGAAGCGCCAGCGAGGCCCGCTGCCCGGTGAGAAATCCGGCAGCGACAACGCGCGCGTTCGGCGCTACGTCTCGAAATTCACGATCAACCCTGCCATTGCGCACGGCATCGCCGATGATGTCGGTTCTATTGAGACGGGTAAATTCGCAGACCTCGTCTTGTGGAAGCCGGCTTTCTTCGGAGTTAAACCGGAGGTGGTCGTGAAAGGCGGCTTCATCGCCTGGTCGGTTATGGGCGACGCCAACGCCTCGATTCCCACGCCCCAACCTGTCATTTATCAACCCATGTATGGCAGCTTCGGGGGGGCCATACACTCTACCTCCTTGACCTTTGTTTCGAGGGCTGCGTTGGAGTCTGGAATCCCTTCTCGTCTCGGCCTCAAGAAAAAAGCCGTCGCCGTGAAGCGGTGCCGTGGCCTCACGAAGCGCAATATGATTCATAACGACGCCTTGCCGCGCATCGAGGTGGATCCGGAAACCTACGAGGTGCGAGCGGATGGCCAACTCTTGACCTGCGAGGCCGCGCGAACCCTGCCGATGGCTCAGCGTTATTTCCTATTTTGAAGGAGCAGAGCGTGCTAGTCGTTGACCGCTTGACCCACCACGTTCATCCGCACGAAATGGTGGGCAAGGAATCCGATAGCCTGGTGCTGACATCGGAGCAGCGCCGCTGGGTTCGTGGCCGTTTTACAACCGCGAAAGGGCGGGAAATTGCTCTCGCCCTCCCGACCGGCTCGACGCTGGAGCCCGGAAGCATTTTGTGGGTGGGACCGGAGTGGTACTTGACCGTGGAGGCCGCCCCCGAACCCGTGCTCGTCATTTTTCCCGCCGATCACAGGGACTCTGTGAGAATTGCATTCGAAGTTGGCAATCGGCATTTCCCCTTGGCTCTCGAAGAGAACGGCCTTCTCGTACCGGATGATCCGGCGATGGTGCAATTGCTGGATCGGATGGGTGCAACGTGGGAACGACGCCAGGCAATCTTTCGTCCCCTGGGGAACGCGCACCGGCATGACCATTGATGCCTTCTTAAGTCTCGTTCAATTTGCCGACGGTCTTTTCCCCGCAGGGGCGTACGCGCATTCCTTTGGACTCGAATCCTGCGTACAGGCAGGCTCGGTGCGCGATGCGGCCGGCGTTGAATGCTTTCTTCGCACCTATTTAGAGGGAGTTTGCGCTCCCACGGATGCCGTCGCCCTGGTGTGCGCCTGGCGGGCTGCCCGGTCGGATGATCTCGAGTCTTGCTTCGCGTTGGACGCTGCGCTCGATGCCATGAAGACCGCGAGCGAACCAAGAAACGCGAGCCGCCAAATGGGGCGACAAACTCTGCGCATCGCGACGAACTTGACCTCCCACGTTTTGTTAGGAGGCTTTTTCGAAGCAAGCGAGAGCGGCGCAACTCCGGGTCACCACCCCGTAGCTCTTGGGTTGGTGGGAAACGCGATGGGCTGGCCTTCCGCGGAAACGGTTTGCGCTTATCTCCATTCATCCTGTGCATCGCTCGTGGGAGCGGCGCTTCGGCTTCTGCCATTGGGCCAGCTTGCCGGCCAGCGGATTCTGTGGAATCTGCGCCCGCTCGTCGCGGATCTAGCGCACGACGTCCAAAGTAAAGATCGGGCGGACCTGTGGAGCTTTGCTCCAGCGCTCGAGATTGCGGCGATGCAGCACGCTACGCTCTCCGCGAGATTGTTTCGATCGTGACTCAGGGGCCTCTCAAAATCGGCATTGGCGGTCCGGTGGGATCGGGAAAGACAGCCCTGGTCGAGGCTCTTTGCATGCGCCTGCGGTCGGCCTACGACTTGGCCGTCATCACCAACGACATCTACACTCGAGAAGACGCTGAGTTCCTGACCCGGCGCGGCGTGTTGACTCCCGAACGCATTATTGGTGTGGAAACTGGTGGATGCCCGCACACGGCGATTCGTGAAGATGCGTCGGTCAATCTGGAAGCGGCCGGCGCGCTCTCCCGCCGCTTTCCCAATTTGAACATTCTGTTCATCGAAAGTGGAGGCGACAATCTGGCCGCTACATTCAGTCCGGAACTCGTCGATGCCACCATTTACGTCATCGATGTCGCTGAAGGCGACAAAATTCCCCGAAAGGGCGGCCCGGGCATTACCACCTCGGGACTTCTCGTCATCAATAAAATTGATTTGGCACCCTACGTGGGCGCCAGCCTCGAAGTGATGGACAGGGATGCAAGACGCGTCCGCGGAGAAAGACCTTACGTTTTCACCAACCTCAAAGACGGCACTGGAGTCGACGCCGTTGTCCAATGGATCCGCCACGGCTTGCTCTTCGAGTCTTGAGCGGGTTGGACGAGACGGATTCCTGGGACTGAGCTTCAAGCGGCACGGCCAAAATACCGTCATGAGCCGGTGCCGTTTCACGCTTCCCCTCCAAGCGTTCGCCCCTCTTCATCTCGATGACGGCGCGGCCTACATGCTGCTCCTCAATCCAACCGGCGGATTAGTCGGTGGCGACTATCTCTCCACAAAAATTCTTCAGGAGAAAGAGACGCACGTATGTTTCGGAACTCCCTCCGCTACACGAGTCTACCGTACGGCGCGCTTTCCCACCGTGCAGGAAACGCTGATTCAGCTAGGGGAACGAGCTACTCTTGAGTACCTGCCGGACCACATCATCCCTCACGCCGGCTCCGAATTCCGCCAGCATCTTCGCGTGGAAATGGGGCGGCAGAGTCGCGCCATCCTCTTCGACGCTTTGGCTGCAGGCCGCGTGGCGCGCGGCGAATGCTGGAAGTTCAAAGAATTCGATTCCCGGACGGAGGTCAGCGTCTGCGGCAAACCGGTCTACCTCAATCGCACGAAAATTCACCCTGCTACTCGCCGGCCTCAGCAGTTTGGCGTGATGGAGGGATTCAGCTATCTGGCCTGCCTGGCCTTGTTTGCTGAGGGATTTGAAACCTGGCCTGACGTGGCAGTTGCGATGAATGAAAAATTGGCAGGAATGCCGCAAATCGTTGGGGGCGTCACTTTGCTTTCGAGCGGCGGCTGCGTGGTTCGGTTCCTGGCAAATTCGGCTGCGGATCTGACCGGCGCCAGCGCTCAGCTCTGGGCGGCGGCCCGTGACGTGGTTCTCGAACTTCCTCCTTTCGACCTTCGCAAATATTGACTCGTAACTTGGCCCGTCTTTTTTCCCAACAGCCCTGCTTGCTTTATCCCAGGGTGATTCTACCGGTTCCCTCCGGCCTCGCCGCGGTTCTGATCTCTCTCCTCGTCCCCGGAACGATGCTGAACGCGCAGTCGCGGGAGAGGTCGTCCGAAAAACGGCTTTAATCGAATCTTAAAGCCTTGTTCATCCAACTGTTACCCGTGACGGATAGCCTCTCGCGGGGTAGCCGAACGCCTCAGTGGGCCGGCTTCGCGGGCTGTAGCAGGATATTCATATTTTGTTCAACTTTTCGTAACACCGCCCGACTACGCTCCCGCGCGCTATGAGGGCTACTTGCCAATTCCAGGTCGAGAAAGAACCTATTACCAAAAGAGAGACGAAATGAAAAGAATCGCCTTACTCGCAGCATCGCTGCTCGTGAGCACGGGTCTCGTCTTCGCGGACTCGTCGAAGGATTCCGATCCGAAGTCGGCGCCTCCTGCCAGGGCAGCCAAGCCAAAAGCCAAGCCTCCCGAGAAGAAGACAGCGGCGACGGCCCCGCCCAGTTTTGAGGCTGAGCTGGATGAGCTGCGGGGAGCCGTGCAGGCCCAGCAGGAGCAGATCCAGCAACTGCGGGAAGAATTGGCAAGGCGGGATGAGCAAATGCAGCAAGCGCAGAAAAGCGCCGACGCGGCCAGTGCCCGTGCAGCCGAAGCCAGCGCCAAGGCCACCGAAGCGGCCACCGTCAGCGCCGAGATGAAGAGCACCGCAGCGTCGCTCAATAGTTCCGTCAGCGACTTGAAGGCCAGCAACGAGGTCCTCAAGTCCACGGTTGCGACGGAACAAGCCGATGCCAAGAAAATCACAGACGAGGGCTCGGCCACTATCAGGTACAAGGGCATCAACATTACGCCTGGCGGCTTCATCGCGGCGGAAACGGTATTTCGTAATCGCGCCTCGAGCGCCGACATCAACACGAACTTCACAGGCATTCCGTTTCCGGGCAACTCGCTGAGCAAGGTAACCGAAAACAATTTCTCCGCCCGTCAATCCCGCCTCACACTGTTAGCGGATACGAAGGTCGGCAGCGCCAAGGTGACCGGCTATTACGAGGCGGACTTTCTCGGTGCCGGCACGACCTCGAACAACCGCCAGAGCAATAGCTATGTGTTCCGCCAGCGGCAGTTGTGGGCCAACGTGACCTTTGACAATGGATTCTCCCTCACTGGCGGCCAGCAGTGGAGCTTGGTTACGGAAAGCAAAAAGGGCATCCAGAATCGTCAGGAAGCGTTCCCGCTTCAGATCGACGCGCAGTACATCGTTGGCTGGGCCTGGCAGCGCGCGTACGGCTTCCGCGTCGTCAAGGATTTTGGTAAGTTCGCCCTGGGCGCCTCAATTGAAGGGCCACAAACCACGCTTGGCGGCCGTATCGCCGGCTTCGGGGGGCCGGCCCTCGTGTCAAACTTCTTCCTGAACGCTCCGGGCCAGGGCGCCGGCCTCCTCAACCAGTTCGACGCGACCGGCTACACCGTCAACAAGGCGCCCGACTTTCTCGCGAAGGCGACCCTCGATCCGGGATGGGGTCATTACGAAGTCGTGGGGATCCTCAGCACCTTCCGCAATCGCGTCTATCCTTGCGGTGCATTCCCCGGTGTCACACCCCTCCCCACTGGTTGCGCCTCCGCAACTTCAGTTACCGGCGCAACTAACGATACCAGGGTCGGTGGCGGCGTCGGCTTCACAGCGCGCTTCCCCATCGTGGCGAAGAAGGTGGACCTGGCTGGCCACTTCCAGGGTGGCGACGGCATCGGGCGTTACAGCTCGGCGCAGTTGTCCGATGTGACGTTTCGCCCGGATGGCACGCTCGCACTGATTCGCAGTGCCGCATGGCTGGGCTCGCTCGAAATCCATCCAACGCCAAACGTAGATGTGTACGCCTACGGAGGCGGCGAATATGCCGCACGCACCGCGTATTCCTATCTGACCACAGCGGGTAACACCGCCGCCGTCGGCTATGGCTCGCGCTTGTTCAACAACTCGGGTTGCGGCACGGAAACTTTTCCCGGTGGGCCCGGGACACCCGGCACCGGCGGCTCCTGCGCCGGCGACATCCGCCAAATCATGGAAGGTACCATCGGCTTCTGGTATAAGTTCTACCAGGGTTCGAAAGGTCGCGTGCAGTGGGGCGTGCAGTACTCCTACCTCACAAAGGTCGGCTGGTCTGGAAGCAACAACAACTCCACAACAGGGACGCCGCCGGTGCTGCTGCCGGCAGTCGCCCCGAAGGCCGTGGACAATATGGTGTTCACTTCCTTCCGCTATTACCTGCCGTAGCCCGAGCAGGAAGTCGGGATCCTTCCTCCCCCCGGGTACGAAAAGGGCAGCTCCTACCGAGCTGCCCCTTTGTGCTTCCTGAGGCGCGTGACGGGGAATGCCCGCCAACCTTATTCACGCGCCGCAGAAGGAAGAGTGTCCGGTTCGGCGACAGTGGAGTCCCAAAGCTGGACATTGGACCTTGCGCCATCGCGACCGAGCCTCCTAAGGCCTTGAATTCCCTGCACTTTATTCTCATCCAGCGGAACTAGACGTGCTCTTGCGCCGAAGCAGTTCGTGGAGGTGTCCGTAGATTGCGACCCTCGACGCCTTCCTCATCTTAAGGAGGAGCTATGGGCATTCAGCGCTTTCGAGAGGTTTTGCGAGGCCCGATCGATCCGCAGTACCTGGAACAGAGGGCCGCAGCGGGGTGGAAGCTCGTCGCCGTTGAGTGGGAGCGCGAGGGCGAGGGAAAGGACCAAGAATCCAGCCCACGATTCGAGGACGCTCCCTTCGGTCTGCAGGTGGCCGGCGACTGTTCCCATCTCGAAGAGAACCCCGCTGAAATGCAAGTGCTGAAGTTCATTATGGAGTTGATCGTTCAGGATATTTCGTTACCCCGAATGGCTGAGGAGCTCAATCGGAAAGGACTTCCGACCCGCGGGGGAACGAAATGGGGGCCGGTGTCGGTGTTCAAAATACTTCCTCGCGTCATCGAGGTCGCACCTCGAATCGTTTCCAGCGAAGAGTGGGCGGCGCGAAGGAAACAGTTCACCCACATCGCCTGGAACTCCTGATCCGGCGCGATCCTGCGCCACGCCGAATTCTAGAACAGGAATTTGAGACCGACTTGTGAAATGCGCGGCGGCGCTGCTTTCACCACATGCCCGAACGTCGCATCGCCGATGTTTCCATCCACCGACCCATTGCCATCGAACTGCGCGTGGTTGAACGTGTTGAATGTTTCGAAGCGAAATTCGAGCGATTTGCTCTCCGTTAATTTGGTGACTTTGCGAAGCGCCATGTCGTAGTTGTCGACGCCGGGTCCGTAGAACGGTCGACGTGCCGCGTTTCCCTGCGTGCCGAGAGAATTCGGGCTGAACAACGCAGTGTTGAAATACGGCTGCCCGTTCCGTGGGTTGTGATTGATTTCGAGATTTCCAGAGGCCATGTTGGGCAAATCGATGCTGACCGAATTGATGCCGTTATTCTGCGCGTAGACGAGAAAGTTGTCGCCATTGCTAGCGAGAGTCACCGGCAACCCTGTCGCAAACCGGGTGATCCCTGATATCGCCCAGCCTTCGGTCAAGCGATTCCTCGAACGAAACAGCTTTCCAACCGGCAATTCATAGTTGTAGCTGAAAACGAAGTTGTGCTTGATGTCGTAGTCCGAGATTCCATACTCTGCCCGATAATTGAAGGGGTTCACCTGTTCCTGCAAATTTGAGGACTCGTCCAGCGACTTCCCGTAGGTATAGCTCGCCAGTAGCGTCAAACGCCCGCTCGTGTGCTTCAGCGTCAAATCCAGCGCGTTGTAATCTGAATTGCCCATGTTTTTGAACCATGCGTCGGTGCCGATCGTGTTGGGAAAGCCGGCCAGGTTCCGCGTGCCATTCACAGCCGGTCCTCCATTGGCTGGTGTGTAGACGCCGTTTTCGCCGAAAGGCCCGCAAGTGGGAGTGCCAGGCTTCACGTCTTGCGGTTGGCTGAGGCTAAGACACAGCGCCGGATTTCCCGGGTTAGCCTCGACCTCGGTCATCAGGTGGCGGCCGAGCGAGCCCACGTAACTCGCACTCCCGACCGTGTTCGCGGTGATTTGGCGTTCGATGGTGAGGTTGAGCGCCATCGAATAAGGCGTCTTGTTCCCATGGAAATAGCTGACCGCGCCGCTGATCGGCGTGTAACGTGACCATTGGACGTTGGCATCAGGATTTCGCGGCGACACGGTGTAAGGCGGAACGTTCACCGGGAACTGCTGAATGAATTGCGTTCCGCTGAGCGCGCCCACGAAAGGAGTCGCGAATTCGGGGGGTTCTGGGCTTGTATACGTCAGGCCGTAGGGCGGATTTCCCGTTGGATAAGCGATGGTCAAACCTTCGATAGCCGTAAAGAAACGTCCAGCGCCAATACGGATACTGGTTTTGCCGGGTCCGCCGGTCAGCGTGCCTAAGAACCCTTTCGACCAGTTGGGCGAGTACACGACCCCGAACCGCGGCGAGAAATCATCCATCGGCGTGGACGCAATCGTTGAGTGAACGTCCGGGTCGCCCGGAACCAGGTATCCGAGTGGAGCGCCGGGAAATACCACCGACTGCTCTCCTGGAATCAGGGTGGTTCCTTGGTTATGCAATTCTGACCATCCGCGAATGTAGTCCCACCGGAGCCCAAAATTGATTGTCAGGTTGGGACGCACGCGCCAGCTATCTTCCGCGAAGACTCCGCCGTTTGCCGAAAACTCGTGAAAGGGCGGAGACGATTGCTGCGAGTAAAAATCGGGCAGTCCCAGAAGAAAATCAGCGAAACCATTGCCTGTGCTTTGCGCTCCCGATCCGAAAAAGGAAAAGGTCCCATTGGCAACCAGGTCAGGCGCTTGCTTCACCTGATACCAAATGTACTGCCCGCCGAATTTCATCGTGTGATTGCATACGACCTTCGAAAAGCTGTCGCTTGCATCAATCGTGTTGTTCACCTTTGCGACAAAGAATGGGTTGGTGCCGACGGCGAAGGAGTTGAAGTAGAGCATCTCGACTCCGGCAAACTGCGGAAAACCTTGCTGAATTCCTTGCGGACCCGAGGAAATGCCCTGATCCGCCAGGCTTACGCCTACGCCGCCCTTTGGAACGCCGAGGATGTTGTTCAACCGAATGTAGCCGATGCGCGCTTGATTCACGAGATTCGAACCAAGGGTCTTGGTGTTGCTCAGCACGATCATTTGGTCCCTGCCGGATGAGAGCGCGTCATAAGGGCCGTTGGGGCCGGGAAGTGTCGCGCCGCCAAAGCCACTTGGGTATGGGTTGTCGAGATTGTACTTGTCCGCGAAATAGTAGGCTGAAAACGCGCCGTATCGCGTGGTGTTAATGTCGATCCGTGCGGAGCCTTTATCATCGTTGATGCGCAGCTTGTTGGCGCCGGTTGAGAACTCGTTTGCTCCGAAATTGGGGGCAGGGATGAACTGCAACATCTTCGTCGATGGTAACGCGAATGCCGACTGGGGGATCTTGGCATTTGGAAAAACGCACTGTGAGTTCGAAATGCACCCTAGCGTGAAGAACGGTTCGCCGGTCGCAACCGGATATCCGAGATGGCTCGAAAGGGTCTGTGCCAGAAAAGCGCCATTCACCTTGCCGGTCAGTGTGCTGCCCGCATCGGAAAAGTCGCCCGCACGATTTGCCAAAGAGGGCACACTGACGACTCCAGTCTCAATACCCTGGACCGTTCGCTGCCCTTGGTAGTCCAAGAAGAAGAAGACCTTGTCCTTTTTGATCGGCCCTCCGACTGTTCCGCCAAACTGATTCTGCTGAAACGTTGCGCGTGCTGGGTCAAAGAAGCCGCGCGCATCAAGATCCGTATTGCGAAGGAACTCGAAGAGGTCGCCATGGAACTGGTTTCCGCCGGACTTGGTCACCACGTTGATGAGTCCACTGCTGTAATTGCCATACTCAGCGTCCGCGTTGCTGGTCAGAATGCGAAATTCAGAAATAGAGTCCAGATTGGGAATGATTCCCGCTTGCTGCCCGATCGTTTCCTGCACGCTTACGCCATTTAGCAAAAAACCGTTTGCCGATTCGCGCTGGCCATTGATTGAGAACTGGCCCGTGTCGCCGTTGCCCGCAACCGGAACCGTCCCGAAGCCCCCGCCCGACGTGCTATTCCCAGCTCCGCTTGTCGTCAGAGGCGTTACACCCACTTGCATGGCAAACAAATCTGTGTAGCTGCGGCCGTTGAGGGGGATGTCCGTGGCCTGCTTGCTTCCGATGACCTGTCCAAGTTGCGTGTCGGAAGTTTCTATTCGAGTCGCACCTTCCGTAACTGTGACGGTCTGGTTCTGCTCGCTCAGTTGCATCGTCACATCGACCGTCAGGGCGGTGTTGATATCAATCACTAAACCCTTTGTCCTGTTTGGTTTAAAGCCGTCGGCGGCGACTTCGATCTCATACTGTCCGACTGGCAGAACGGGGAACGAGTAGGTTCCCTGGTCGTTGGTTTTCGTCGTTTGCTTCACTCCCGTCCCGGTGTTGAGCACCACAACGGTGGCGCCCGCGATGACGGAATCCGTCTGATCCTTCACGATTCCCGTAATTTTGCCCCCGACGTCTGCCCGTGCAGCAGACGCGGCGAGCAAAATTACCAGGCTTACTTGCAGAAACTTCGCTTTCAGACCGAGCATTTTTAATCTCCCTTCGATCGCTCACAGATTTCCGAGTGCCGTACGCTTCGAATAAAATTTGGCACGACCCATTTAGGCGCTGCCTTTTTCATCCGTGCTGGATAGGGGTTGCGATGACTTACTTTCACTTCCCAATCCATTTCGCTGAACTCTCAATGGACCTTGGACACCCGAAGGCATGGCCCCGGAGGCTCGACGAGTTCTTCCGGAATTGAGTCGTCTCCTTTCACGTTGGAGAGCGCGACGTGCTCTCCCCCGTTTTGGGGCTCGAAAGCCTTCATATCGGGATCAATCCAGATCGAAATGAGCGGAGCCTTTCCGTCATCGTGCATCGGCACCCAAACGCGGTACAGGCCGCGATGCGTGAGGACACTTTCTAGATGGTTTGAGAAGCTGAACATGTTTCCCCCCTTCCGCGAGACGCACGTGTAGCGATCGAGCGCCGCGGGCCTCGCGCTCTGGAATCAATGGATTGTCAGGTGGGGATCTTTATGATGACTGTAGCGATTCCCACTCGCTCGGGTTTTTGTCCGTTCCGCGAGAGCGAGCAGGAGTTCACGAGTACGTTGTGCTATGCTCGTCCGTCGTGGAGTTCCAAGTAGCTACTACTACCTGGAGGTTCTGGTTCTTGAACTGGAATTTCCATAGGCTCCATTCTCTTCCGGGCTTCTTGGTGCGCAGCCCTGAAATCTGATACCATACCCCCATAGGGTAGTCAAGGAAAATGTCACATTTATCGCGAGAAAAATTGGACTTGGTAAACCGAACGAAGAAGGTCATCGGGCAATTGGAAAGTGTCCTGCGCGGCCTGAACGAAGATGAACAATGCGCCGATGTACTGCAGCGCCTGGCCGCTGCCCGAGGATCCATCAACAGCCTGATGGGAGAGCTGTTGGAAGATCACATCCGGAATCACATGCCCCGCAATTCAAAATCCTCCGAGGAAGCTGCGGCGGATGTGATTGAGATCGTCCGGACCTATCTCAAATAACCGCTTGAGTCAGCGCTCTCTAATCCTTCCTATCCTCGATCAGAGTCATGGTAGGCCCGTGCGGGCTCGAACCGCAGACCTCTACCGTGTCAAGGTAGCGCTCTAACCAACTGAGCTACGGGCCTTTTGTACTCAACAGCTGCGCTCTAAACTCTATCACACCGCCCACAGGATTAGGGTCTGGGGTCCGATTGGAGTCCGGTGAGGAGCAAACACGAGCGAAATCCAGTGCGGCTACGAACCAGAAGGCCGGGAGTTCGAATCTCTCCGGGCGCACCATTCTTCAAAAGATTTCGTAACAGCCATGGGCACCGCAGGACCGAGGCTTACCCATGCGAGCTTTCCCGAGCGGGTAGAGTGTGCCCTTTGTGATGGACCGTTCACGACTTGAATCCACGCTGTACCCGGGTGGGCACGTCGAGCTACTCGCGATTCCCATCTAGCCGCGCGACCGCAAGCATGGCCGTGCGCAAGCTTCGCACCAAGGTTGAATCGGGTTGGCCTAGGATGAGGCGCCGCACAGCAAGTGAGTCAACGGAAACGCGCTGTACAAAGCGACCCTTCGAGACCTCAACCAAGTAAGGCATTCCTGATGTTTGCGGCGAAAAAATTCGGAAATCGACGTCGGAAGAATCATGGTGTTGCGTCTTTACCTTTCGCACCAAGCCTTCAAGCCGTCGAAGAATCTCTTCCTTGGTCACCGCTGGACCGGACTTACCCTGGCTGTGAGGAACTCGAGCTTTCTTTTCCACTTCCCGAAGCATCAATGCCTCTCAGGTGGCCGTGAGTATCGATGGCCTAAAGGGAGAAGGCTGCCGGAAATTTGCATTTGGTTGCGTACTTCGGTTAGCGTGATGGTCCATCGGAGGCCGTCACGAACGAATGGCTTGCTTTTTTTTCAGCGTCTGAGGGCTGCCTGTCCTGATCCATCCTCTGCTCGGCTAGTTTTAACATTTCATCGATACTTCGATCGGGCGAAAACTGTGCCGCGCCGATCGCGAACCGTAGTCCAAACTCCGACATGCCACTGTGCCGGCTCCATTCGCCCAAACCGTTCTTTAGGCGCCTCGTGAGCAGATCGGCGCCGGTAGTATCCGTGTCAGGAAGGACAATCAGAAACTCGTCGCCGCCAAAACGGACGACGTAATCTGAATTTCTGACTGTGGTTTGGACGAAGAAAGCTATCTGCTTTAGAACTACATCGCCGCCGGTGTGGCCCAAGCTGTCGTTAACGCGCCGAAATCCGGTGATATCAATTAGCATAACGGACAATCCCTTTCCATATCGTTGCGCGCGGCTTCTCTCTTTCGTCAATACCAAGCGCAGATAGCGCCGGTTATAGACATCCGTGACCGGATCGTGCAAGGCAAGTTCCTGGTTCAATTCGGCCGCCATCTTCTGCTGGATGGTTTCTTGTTGCAGACCCTGGATGAGGGTCTCTTTCCTCACTACATAGAGATTCACAAGCACAAGGAGAGAAAAGAGGCCGAACAGCAAAGGAGGCACCAATTGGGTGAGGCCCGCCAGCGTCCAAGCCGACGCCGGAGCACGGAGGAAACCGTAGAAAGCCAGTACGTCGCCGATCAGGCCAAGGCCTAGGATGAATATAGACCAAAGCTGCCAGTCACGGGTCCGGGGACTCAGGAGCTTTCCCTGATCATCGCTCTTGGGAACAGCTTCAGGCATTGGGCGTAGACCTCCAAGCTGGCGTAGTGAAGCGCTTCTGTAGAACTACAGAAGAGCGTAGGATGCGATCGCAGTCGAGTCAAGTAAAGGCGGGAAGACAGTACTCAGATGTGCAACGTCCGAAGCGAGTACCATTGAAACTAAAAAGGCACGATAGATACCATAGGGTGCTCCTGGCTTTCTTAGGCGGGCGCCGAAAGTCGCCCTTGTCGATAGCCATCCGGACGAGAAGAAGCTCGTGACGAGTCGTCTTAGTAGTCCGCAGACATTTGCCCGGGTCGAGCAAACATGACAAACAACCTCGAGACGGTCGCAATACAAACCGGGATCATTTCACCGAGCGAACTCGCGGAGAGCATCGAGCAAGCGCGAGAGCGACACGTGTCGCTTTTCGACTTGGTAGTAGGAGAAAAAAAATATTCCGAGGATGCCCTGGCCGAGGGGTTTACTCAGTGGTTGAAGTTGCCGAGAGTTCGGCTTGCCAGTGTAACCCTGGAGCCCGAAGCAGCTAAGGCGATCACCGAGGAACTGGCGCTCAAGCACCTCTGCCTGCCGTTGAAGATCGAGGGCCGAACGTTGGTACTGGCTATGGCCGATCCCGCCGACTACGACGCCGTCCAAGACGTGCAATTTGCTTCCGGTTATTCGGTGCGGCCGGTCGTGGCCACGCGAGTCGAAATCTTGGACGGTATCCAGGAGGTCTACGCAACGGAAGACCGCATGCAAGACTTCCTCGCCAACGTTGCGGACGCTGCCGACTTCCGCATCCTTTCCCAGCAGGCAGAAAAATTGGACCTCGATAACATGGACTCTCGGAACGCCGCTGAACTGGCTCCGGTAATCAAAATGGTTAATCTGGTCCTTCAGGAAGCGATTAAAGCACACGCGAGCGACATCCATATGGAGCCGGGTTTGAACTCCTTAAACGTGCGCTTCCGCGTGGACGGCGTTTTGCGTGAATACACGGACCTGCCGAAATGGCTCAACCATCCGCTGGTTTCACGACTGAAGATACTGGCTGAGCTCGATATCGCAGAGCGCAGGCTGCCGCAGGATGGCCGAGTCAGGGTCCAGTTCCAGGGCAAACCCATTGATATCCGGGTGTCGACTCTACCTACGCACTTTGGCGAGAAGGTAGTCCTGAGAATCCTGGGCTCATCTACCATCCCTGATATGAAAAGTCTGGGGATCTCCGCCTCACAATTGTCTGCACTCGAGCACGCTCTGGACCAGCCTCAGGGACTGGTCCTGGTCACGGGCCCCACCGGTTCCGGCAAGAGTACGTCCCTTTATTCGATGCTTGTGAAACGACAATCGCCGAAGGTAAACATCGTCACGGTCGAGGACCCGATTGAATACCAGTTGCCGGCGATCAACCAAGTCCAGGTAAATGTCCGAGCTGGTCTGACGTTCGCAGGCTGCTTGCGGTCGATCCTACGGCAGGATCCGGATGTAATCCTGGTAGGCGAAGTTCGCGACTTGGAGACCGCAGAAATCACGTTTCAAGCGGCGATGACCGGCCACCTGGTCCTGAGCACGCTGCACACAAACAGCTCGCTCTCCGCAATTACGCGACTGCTCGACCTGGGGGTCGACCCGTTTCTGATCGCTTCGTCCGTAAATTTGATCGTTGCCCAGCGGTTAGCGCGATGTATTTGTGTCCAATGCAAGGAACAGTACAGTCCACCGAACGCGCTGTTAGAAAAGTTGCGCATTGAGAAGGGTGATTTCGTTTTCCAGCGGGGGCGAGGTTGTGCTGCCTGCGGAAAAACAGGCTACTCTGGGCGCGTCGGCATCTTCGAGACGCTGCGCATGACCGCCACACTCAAAGAACTGATCCGACGGAAAGCAAGTGAAGCTGAGCTGCGCAAAGCAGCGTCGGCAGCCGGGACTCGCTTTCTGCTCGAGGAAGCTTTGGTCAAGGTGCGTGAGGGAGTGACCGACCTTGAGGAATTGGTGCGCGTAATTGAACTTCAGCCGGACGAGATCATTCACTGCCCGAGGTGCAATTCTTTCATTCACATGGATTTCAGGAGCTGCCCATATTGTATGCACTTGCTACGCAACGTCTGCGAGTTTTGCGGGCAGGAATTGAAACCAGAATGGAAGCTCTGCCCTTACTGTAGCAGGTCCATGCGCCAGGAATCTGATACCGAAGACACGCAGAAAATGCTCGGCGAGGGTTCCAGTGTCCAGTCGCGCTTCGCGGGTCAACTATCTGACACCGACAAGACGCCAAGAATGCTCGGGCAGGGTTCCGCCGTCCCGCAGCGCTCCGACGAACAAAACCCCGACGCTCCAGGACAACACGAGCTCCCCCCGGCTGCCAAAAAACCGAGAATCCTTATAGTCGATGACGATGAGGGGATTAAGAGAGTGATCGGAAAAGCACTCAAAATGCTCCCTCTGGAAACTGACATAGTCACCGCCGCAGACGGGATCGAGGCTTTGGAAAAGATCGAGCAACAACCAGTCGACTTGGTGATCGTCGACGTAATGATGCCGCGAATGGATGGATTGGGGGTCTGTCGGAGGCTGCGCGAGGACATCCGAACAGCTTTCGTGCCGGTTATGATGCTGACGGCTAGTCCGGATGAGAGCACCCGAACGAAAGGATATCTGGTCGGAACCGACGATTACGTTAGCAAACCCTTTTCCACCTCAGACCTGAATGCCCGTGTGATGCGGCTGCTGCGGCGAACCTATGGCCTCTGATTTAGAAGATTACTACACCATTCTCGAACTGGATCTGGACGCATCGCCCGAATCGGTAAAGCTGGCCTACCGTCGCCTAGCTCGTGAGAACCACCCGGACCGCAAGGCGAACCTGGCCGACACTGAGCAGATGGCAGCCGCCGCTCGCATGGCCCAAGTGAATGCGGCGTACGCCGTCCTTTCCAACTCCAAGCGAAAACGAGAGTACGACGACAGACTGCGCACCTATAAGACCTTGGAGCTCAGGGGAGCTCGGGCCACAATCGGGCTGGCAGAGGAAGCTCGTTCAGCTACCGCAGGCGCTGGCCGCGTTCGCCCCGGTGCGGAGGTGAGTTCCGCCGTTGTGCATGAGTTTTCGAGCCACCTCTGTACCGAACTCGTTTCCAACCATAACACTTTCCGATGGCGGCAGAAAAAGCTGGAGGGATTCGACTGGTCGCTCGAAGCCCGCTTTTTGTCTTCGTACTACTGCGTGGCTCTGCGAGGCTTCGGGGCGGGGAACCTAGCAAGCGCAAAGAAGTTCACAAACTATGCTAGTCTGGCCATCGCGCATTGCAGGCCCTATCTCCGGAGGTGTCATTTCCTTTTCCTGTTTCCGTTCCAACAGTTGAGCGACACGGAACAGGTATTCGCCCATTGCCGGCAATTCGCCAGCGCGGAAAGCCGGACAAATCTATCAAGCACACAAACCTTGATCGTTCTGCTGGATGTGCGCCATGCGCGGAGCCTGCCCTGCGGATCACAAATGCGGCGGGACAAACGATTCGACAAACTCCTGGAACAACTGGCAATCTCCCGTACTTAGCCTAGCGCGCTGCGCGCCAGATGGCATGGCTCATTTAGGAGCAGCGGTCGCAGGGAGAAGAAACACAAACCGCGAACCCTCGTTCACGCGGCTCTCGACCCAGATTTTCCCCCGGTGTTCATGGATCAACGCCTGGGTGATCGCCAAGCCCAGTCCCGTGCCGCCTTTGCCGTGTGAATTCCCAAACTGCTGGAACTTCCCGAATACCTTATCCAGATCTTCGTCTTTGATGCCACAACCTTGGTCGGCCACGCTGCACTGGACCCAACCGTCGGCCGATGAAAGGTCGATGTGGACGTCAGCCTTTGCCGGAGAAAATTTGATGGCATTGAAGACTAGATTCGTTACGACCTGATGGATGCGGTCCTTGTCCACTTCAACCAGCGGGAGATCCGCGGGGCTCTCGAGCGTCAGAGTAACTCCACCCTGGTCGGCAAGCGATTTCAAACTGCGAAGGCAAGCCTCCACGGGTTCTGTCAAATCCGTTCGCACCAGGTTCAGCTTTACCTTGCCGGCCTCGATCTTAGCGAGATCAAGAATGTCATTGATCAACCGGATCAGTCGATCGCAGCCCGATTGCGCGATTTGCAGAAGTTCCTGCGTGTCCGAGCTGATTTCACCGGCGAACCCGCTGAGGATCAGTTCCACTGCGCCCTTGATGGAAGTCATCGGCGTGCGGAGCTCATGCGACGCAACTGAAATGAATTCCGATTTCATCCGATCGATGGTTTTCTCCAAACTTACATCGTGATAGGCAAAGAGCCGGCCCACCACTTGGCCCGAAGCGTCACGCAATGGCCCGCTGTCCTCGCGAAAGTAGAGGGGCTCCTTACTGTCTTTCCACTCAATCTCTCTCGAATCATTGGTTTGAGCGCTCTGAAACCAATTCAAATGAGCTCGAAAGCCCTCCGGGAACGCAAGCCGCGGTTCGACAATGCCGGCTAACTCTGTGACGGGGCGGCCCAGCCAATGCTCTCGATCTATGCCGAGCTGGTGCGACCAGGCGCGGTTCAAGAACAGGATGCGGTTCTCCAGGTCAACGACGAGAATGCCGGAAGACAGAGAATCAAGGATTGCCGTAGGTAAAGCAGGGTTCATCACTTTCCTCAAGGTTGTTCCGGGTCGCGCAACAGGGCTACGATCTGGTCGTGCAAGGTCATGGGATCAAACGGCTTGGTTACGTAGCCGGTGGCCCCTGCCTTCATGCCCGTTTCCCGTTCGGCTTTCTGTGTCCTGGCAGTCAAGAAAATCACCGGAATTAGCTGTGTATCCGGATTTTCCTTCAAGCGGCGGCACGTTTCGTAGCCATCCAGCCTGGGCATGTTCACGTCGAGCAAAATCACGTCAGGCTTTACCTGGGCGACCATGGCCAGGCACTCCTCGCCGTTACCCGCCATGACCACTTCCTCCACTCCCTGAAACTTCAGGCTCATGCGTATCACTTTCTGAATATCGAGCTCGTCTTCGACCACCAGAATCTTTGCGATGGCCATTCGACATCCCCTAGTTAATTGCGAGCGCGCGTTCAGCCACTGCGCGCAATTTTTCCATGTCCAACGGTTTCACCAGGTAGAAGTCCGCTCCGTTGCGGATGGCCGGGCTCGAATCAGTGTGAGTCGAGATACAAATAATCGGGATGTCGCGAGTTTCCTCGTTCCCGCGCAGCTCCTGGAGGACAGCGTAGCCATCCATGTCGGGCACAGCCAAGTCCAGGGTAAGCATATCCGGGTGATGCTCGCGTGCCAGCTCGATGGCTTCCCGGCCGCTGTGACTTGAGATCACCCGATACCCTTGGCACTTGAAAGCACAGGAAATCAACCGAACCACGGTCTCGTCGCCATCGACGACCAAGATCAGTCTTGAGGCTGCCGATTGACCTTCCCCAGACGCCCCATCCGTGCGCGTCGTGACCTCCGAAGGGCCAGGAACGGGCAGCGAGAAATGAACCGTGACGCCGCCCCCTTCTCGGTCGCTTTCCGCCCAGATCCGGCCGCCGTGTGAGTCTATGATACGAAGGCAGATGTCCAAGCGCAGGCCCACTTCCTGGTCCCCATCCAGAGTTCGCGTTCCTTCCGTTGGCTTGAACTTTCCTGACAACCGGTCGAGGAGGCCTTTGCTCATACCGAGGCCAGAATCTTCGACCGAAACAACTACCTTCTGGTTCTCTGCTCGCGCGGACACGATCACTTTGCGGCCGGGCGGGGAACGCTTGATGGCGTTCAACAATAGATTCATTAGAAGCTGCTCTACGCGCTTCGGATCTCCTTTGACGTCAGGGAGATTTTCTGGGAGCGCGCTCTCGAGCGTAATCTTGCCCTGTTCCGCTTGGCTGGCCGCGAATGGCATCACTTGCGCCAAGCTGTTGGGCAGCGACACTGAAACCAACCGCTTGCCACCTTGACCGCCCTCAAGCTCAAACCCACCCAAAATGTCAGCGGTGAGGCGAATCAGCCGGTCGGTATTCGTCAGAGCAACGCTTAGTAGTTCCCGTATCTCTGGCGCAATGGCGCCGACTGCTCCACCTTGGACCAGCCCCAGAGAGCCCTTGATTGAAGTGAGGGGCGTCCGAAGCTCGTGAGAAAGAGTGGAAAGAAGTTCAGCCTTGAGGCGGTCGAACTCGCGCTCTCTTCCCAAGTCCATCGAAGTGGCAATGCGACTGAGAACCTTTCCGTCGGCACCCCGCACCGGGGCACAGTACAGGCGGATCGCTTGACCGGCAGGCTCATCGAGTTGCAGCGTTATTTCATGTACATCCCCGGGATGCCGGTGCAAGTCGCGCAGCTTGTCCTCCACTGTGGCGGGATCGGCCAATCGGTGACTCACCTGCTCGATGAGCGTCCCGAGCTCGGCCCCAGTAAGGGTTTCAACGGGCACACCGAAGATTTCGCTTACGCGGCCGTTGGCCATCAGCATCCGGCTCTCGCCATCGAGGACGATAACGCCGTCACCAATTGAATCCAGAACCGTGCCGAGCTTGTCGCGTTCCTGCTCCAATGTCCGCGAAATTCTGACCAGCTCAGTTTCCCTCTTGCCCGCCCAGCTCTTCAGTTTCTCATCCCGGTCGCGGAGCTCATCAACAGTTTCGTTAACCCCGCGGATCAATTTGGCTATGTCGTCGGTCCCCTCCGCTAACAACCGTGGGTATCTCCCTTGCCGGATTTCTTCCATGGCTGCAAGGATTCGCCGAATCCCGGAAGAGAAAAATCGCTCCTGCAGAAAGCCGCTCAGTAAGACCAGCAACACCGCCAAGCCCGTGAAACACCAGATCAGAAACCGTACTTGACTGGTACTGGACTGCGAATTGGCCAACCGCCACTGCAAAGCGACTCCGGCCAGAACGAGAACCACACCGAAGGCGGCCGCAAGGGACAGAAACTTGCGAAGTAGTTTAGAGGGCCACATCTTAGCGGCCCCGGCTTGTTCGTCCGGGAATGAGAAGAGTCATGTAAGCCAAAAAGAACTGTGTAAATTATAAGTTTTAGGAGGGAAGGGGTTCGTCGTTCTGTCGCGAGACCTTGCGCAAATCATTAACATTTTGCTATCTGAGTGGTTATAAGAGGGCAATTTCAAATCAACTGAGTACCCCTGTTCCCAGCCACTGATCGAGTGCCCGCGTTGCCTTTGCCGACACAGGAGGAGGCACCTCCTCGGGCCGAGCTAGAAAGTAACCCTGGACGAGGTCCGCATTTATATCCAGACAAAACTTCAAATCCTGTTCTGTCTCGACGCCCTCCGCAACCACAAGGATGCGCAGCTCGTGCGCAGCGTCCGTTATGGCTTTTAGCAAAACCGAGCGGGCATAGTCCTCGTGAGCGCCACGCACCAGTCCCTGATCTAACTTGACATAGTCGGGCCGTAGATCCGCCAGATGGAGAATCGAGGAGTAGCCGCTGCCGAGATCGTCCAGTGCGATCCTTGCACCCTCCGCGCGATACTCATGCATGATCCTTTTGAGAGAGTCCAGGTCACGCACCTTTTCGGCCTCAGTCACTTCAAAGACGAGTTGTGCGATATCGACGTCATTTTCCTGACATAGGGCTTTTGTCTTCTTGGCGCCAAACGTTGGATTGTAAACGGAAGACGGCGTGAAATTTAGAAACAGGGAATGGCCGCTCAGCATGAAACTCCGGCCTTGTTTGATTGCCGTACGCCAGGCGGCACGATCGAGTTCGTGAGACATCCCAAGCAGACGTGCAGTAGAGAGCAGCCTCTCCGCTCCGACCTCTGTTCCGTCCTGCTTGCCCCGGAGGAGACATTCACACGCCACGCTGCGCTTGGTCGTAAGGGAGACCAGCGGTTGGAACCTCACGTACAAGGAATTCGCTGCCATCAACTTCACCAGCCAGCGGGTGTTCATGCGAGCCAGAATCTGATCCAACTCGTCCAGGTGGAGCGGCGCACGTGCCAGCTCTTCGGCCGAAGGATTGCGCGATTCGAACAAGGCCCCACGTACTTCGGCACACTCCGCACTGCTAAGAGATTCCTGCCATTGGCTGACAACCTGGGCAAGGCGGCTCGCTTCCGCTGCTACCAAAACTGTGTTTGCCAGCGGCTCTGAGTAGACCAGTTCGTGCAGGTGCAACGCTCCCTTCAACTTCGAAAGGATGATCGACTGGCTGCTATACAGCAGAATCGCCTCCGCCTTTGCGCTGAGACCATGTTCCTTACGCCATCCCCGAGTATCGGGCTCTCTCATTCTGGTCATTCTGGTCATATCAGTAGTGGTTAACTTTCGGGATCGCTTCGTGAGGCCAAGCAGTTACCTCCCAACAGGGCCAGTGTCTTACCTGACAGCGCGTCAAATTCCGCGTGGTGGGAGATACAGGAGACCTACTGCTCTCCCAACTTTTGTCGACACAGCGCAAGGCCCTGCTCCGCTTCGCGCATCCCTAAGCGCTCCGCTTCCCCAAAATAAGCCAGCGCCTCACGGTACCGTTGAAAGCCATTTACAAGTGCGGATCCTTTGTATAACCAAGCTTGTTCAAGGCCGGGGTTGATGCTCAGGGCCATGTCATAAGAGGTCAAAGCTTCCTCGAAGCGTCCTAGTGCCATCAGTGCCATGCCCTTGTTCAGCCATGTCATCTCCAATCGCGGGCTGAGTTCGAGCGCGCGCTCATAGCAGGCGATGGCTTCCTCTTGCCTCCGCAGTGAATACAGCGCGTTCCCCTTGTTCGACCATGCATTCTCATCGCTCGGATTCAGCTGGATCGCCCGTTCGCAGTGCGTTAAGGCATCCTGGGTCTTTCCCAAGGCCCTCAACGCCACGCCTTTGTTGACCCACGCATTCGCATAGCGCGGGTTGAGCCCGAGCGCTCTGTCGTAACAAATGATGGCCTCCTGGGTTCGTCCCAAGGCCTTCAGCGCCACGCCCTTGTTCGACCAAGCCTGCTCTGACGCTTGGTTGAGTCGCAGCGCTTGGTCATAACAGGCGACTGCCTCCTCCACTCGTCTCAGTGCATACAGCGCCACCCCCTTGTTGAACCACGCCGCCACGAACTGCGGGTTGAGTTGCAGGGCGTGGTTGTAGGAGGCTATGGCCTCTTCGTGCCGTCCCAGATTGTCCAGACTGGAGCCTTTGTTATTCCACTCGGCCGAGGTCAGTTCCGTTCCCTGCGCCGGCTGTGGCGCGGGCGAGCCGACCAAGCCCTCGTATACCTCTCCTAGCAAGTCCCGCACATGCTCGAAGTTTGCAAAGCGCCGCCGCGGCTCCTTTTCCAGGCAGGTTCGAATTACCTTGCTCAGTCGGGGATCGGCGTCGTTCAGGCGGGGCGGCTCTTGGGTCTTGTGCAATCGTTCGAGCTCATTCCAACTTTGACCCACAAAGGGCAACTCGCCGGTCAACATTTGATACAGCATCACCCCAAAAGAGTAGATATCAGCGCGCACATCGACGCGCTTGGCATCATCGAACTGCTCGGGCGCCATATGGGTGCAGGTCCCCACCCCTGACGCTGTGAGGCTGAAATTCTGGTTTGCCCGTTGTGTACTCTGGCCGTCTCCCCGGTTGTTGTCCTCAAGCAATTTCGCCAAGCCGAAATCTGTCACCTTGAGCGTCCCGTCTTGTGTAATCAGACAATTCCGGGGTTTGACGTCCCGGTGAACCCGGATGCCTTTCAACATGGCGTGAGTCATTCCATCGCAAAAATGGATGGCAAAGCGCAGGACTTGGGGAAGGTCTTCCGTCAACCTCGGCGTGCCAATCCAGGCTCCGAGATCGCCACCACTTACGTATTCGAGAAACAGGAATGGCTTGCCTTCGATCCTCTCGACCATGCGGGCCCGCGTGATGTTCGGGTGTGCGTCCAGGTTGATCCAGGCCAGGGCTTCCTGCGTGAAACGCGGGGCGATATCAGGATTGCATTCGAAGATTTCATCCTGGAATGTCTTAGCAGCAAAGGGTTCACCGAACTGATGGTCGTAGACAATGTAGACGATGCCCGCGCCCCCTTGGAGGATCTTGTAGATCTTCCACCGGCGCTCAATTTCGTCGCCAATCTGCCAAACGGTCGGCATTTGGAACACCCGATAAGTCGAGATTTTACTCTTCGCGCAAGGTCGCAAGGGAGTACCGTCATGCGACCAGGGTTCCACCCGGATCCATTCAGGAGTGCCGCAACACTCCCTAGTCTAGCCAGCAAGACTCACCGCGAAACGTCGAGCGCACCTCTCCACAACAGCGAGCAAACTTTTGACCCCAATGCGCTGCGTAACTCGGCAGCACAATCTACAATTTTAGCTGAGGGACGCGCGCAGAACGCACGGCAAATCGCCGGTATGTTCCTGATTGGTTCACAACTAGTCTCAGGCGAGAATCCCACTATGCGCTCGCCCTACACCATCGTAATGGATCGTAAAGAAGAGCCCTCGCAACTGCTACTCGTGAATGCCCGTGCCCAGGTGGCGGTCGAAAAAATCCAATGCTGCACTGTAAGCCGCTACCCAAGTCCGGTAGAGCAGGAAATCGTGAATCTCGTCCGGGAAGACCAATTGCTCGAATTCGACGTCCTGCTTCCGCAGCGCTTCAACGATGTCCACCATTTGCGTGAAGGGCACGTTCCGATCGTCGTCGCCCTGAATCAACAACACGGGTGAATGCCAGGTCTTCATTGAAGAAAGGGGCGAAGACTCCCAGGCCAGCCGCGCTGTTTCGGGCCGTGCGTCCGGTTTGTAGGAAGCCGTGAACGTAGGAATTTCCGTGTTCCAGTCGTGCACGCCGTGCATGTCTACCCCCGCAGCGAACAAATCGGAAGCGCGCGCAAGCCCGAGCGCCGTCAAATAGCTGCCGTAGCTGCCGCCCCAAAGCCCGATGCGGCGAGGGTCCACATCCGCCCGGCCGCGGAGATAAATCCCCGCGCCCTGAACGTCGTTGAACTCGCTCGCCCCGGTCGCGCCGTAGTTGAGCGCTTCGCGGAAATCGAGGCCATAACCGATTCCGCTGCGATAATTCACCGACAAGACGATGTACCCGCGGCTCGCAAGAAACTGATTCATCGCGTAAGCATTGTTGTAGTAGCCCATGTAGTGCCAGCCGAGCAGCATCTGCCGCCGCGACCCGCCGTGGAGAAAGACAACTGCCGGGTGGCGCGCGCCGTCCCCCGCGTTGGCGGGAGGGAACAATTGCCCATGAATCTGCAACCCGTCGGCGCTCGAGAAAATCACCTGCTGCGGAGTCACCATCGCCATCGCAGGAAAATCGGCAGGAATCGTG
Organism: uncultured Acidobacteriota bacterium; assembly: GCA_963781005.1. Classification (GTDB taxonomy): domain Bacteria; phylum Acidobacteriota; class Terriglobia; order Acidiferrales; family UBA7541; genus CAWADX01. Next base: position 1,192,030 of record CAWADX010000001.1, on the reverse strand, counting down.
TCCGGTGTGACGTCGCGGACTTCGCCCGCTCCGGTAATCCGCGCCGGGCGCATCGGCAGCCGCGCATCCGAGCGAAGAACCACGATGGTTCGATTGTCGCTCGCGACCACCGGCGCCGTTTCGATGCCCGATCCAGTCGTCACGACTGTCGGGCGGTCGCCCGAGACCGAAACTTTCCAGATGTGGCGGCGGTCGATATCATCCTGATTCGACGAATAGACAATGTCCTCTCGGCTTGCGCTGAGCGCGACATATTCCACTTCAAAATTGCCCGGCGTCAGCAGTTTTGCAGAGCCTCCACCGACAGCGGCGGAATACAAATGCGTCCAGCCGTCGCGCTCCCACGGGAACACGATTCGGCCGCCGCTGCCCCAAAACAACTGATTTTCCGCCACCACTTCGCGGAAGACACTGCCACGCCCTGCTTCCGCTCGCCAGATTTCACGCCCTTTGCCCGTTCCCGCATCCGCAATTCGAATCGACCACGGCTCGCCTTCACGCTTCGGGCTGAATGCCAAACCGCTTTTCGACGTCGGAATCCGAATAAATGCAATCTGCCGCCCGTCTGGCGACCAAGCCGGCTCGCGGTCGGTGTCCACGCTAGGATCGAGATACACGATGGATTTGGTCGCAAGGTCATAAACTCCGATGAAACCATGATCCCCGCGGCGGCTCTAAAACGCGAGCTTCGAACCGTCCGTCGACCAGCGCAGCGAACTCGCCTCGCCGTTCGCATGAATGAACTGTTCAGCCTTTCCGCTGCCGTCGAGCTTGGCGAGCCACACTTGATTCTTGAAGAGGAATGCGACATTGTCACCCTTCGGCAACACCACAGGCGAATGGCCCTCGCCAAGACGCCGAGGCGCGCTACCGTTCAGCGACACGGCCCAAACATCCTGTTCGACGCCTTGGGCAGCACCCCGAGGGTTGGGATAGGCCTTGTTGTCGAATTCGAGATCGCCGCCGCGCGTGTAAACGATCGTTTCCGCGTCCGGAGCCCAGCTCAACTCGCCCACGTCTTGCCCGTCATCGTCGCTGTACGAAGTGATCTGCCGCGCCTTGTACCCGCCATCGGAAGATGGTTCGGCGATCCACACATTGCGACGTCCTCGCGCATTGAAGATCCACGCGACGCGGCCCTTCGCGGGAGCAGCGGTCAACCCCGTCGGGAATGGCGCACTCAGAGCCTGCTCGATGCTGAACGAAGCCTTGGCGCTGGCAGGCGCACGGGAGACCTGCGTTTGCGCGGCGCCAGGCGTGCCGCACAAAATCAGCGCTAGAAGGACAATTTGCGACGTTTGTGTATTCGATCGCCTCAAAGAAAATTTCATCGCAGCAATCCTCCGTAAATTTGCGACAGGATGGTAAAACGAGCGGCCAACAGTTGCAAATGGCGCGAGCGGAGCCGCTACTCCGGGAGACGCCTGGCATAGGCCGCCACACTGCGTTTTCCGTTTCAGTGCACTTTTCGAGGCTCCTCCGTAGAGATTCAGCATCATAAATAGAACGAGGTCTTGTATGCTTGAGGCGCAAAGATGAACTGGCAGGCTCGAATATCGTGGGGCTTGATCTATTGCCTGTTGGCGGCTGTCCCCGCCGTGCGCGCTCAGGACAAAGCGCAAGACAGCGAACCTTCGCCGCCCGCAGCGCAGACCGAAGCGCCGCTCGCGACCCATGCGACGAGCGATTCCGTGGTTTCCTGGAAGACCATCGGTCCGCGCATCCTCCACGACCAGAAGACGATTTTCCTCTTTCCTTTGCAACTGGCGCACGGACGCCACTGGGTTCCCACGGCGGTCGTCCTGGTGTCCACTGCGGGTCTGGTGCTGCTCGATCCCAGCGACACGCCATATTTCCGGCGCACCTCCGCTTTCAATGGTTTTAACAAGGGTTTTGGCGGGGCTGAAACGGCGGCCGAAATGGCGATTGTGCCTTCTACCCTCTATTTGGTCGGACTCTGGCGCAAGGATTCCTACGCGCAGCAGACGGCGCTTCTCGCCGGCGAAGCCGCCGCCGATACTCAAATTCTTTCCATCGTGATGAAGGATATCACTCGCAGGGTGCGCCCCTCCGATATCGCTCCTCACGCCGAGTTCGACGACACCTGGTTTCAAAGCAAAGGCTCGGCTATCTTGAGCCAAGGCAGTTTTCCTTCGGGCCACGCCATAACCGCTTTTGCCATTGCGGCCGTTCTTTCGAATCGCTATCGCAATCACCGATGGGTGCCGTGGGTGGCTTACGGGTTCGCGGGAGTCATCGGGTTTTCGCGGATTTCACTTCAGTCGCACTTCCCGTCCGACGTTTTCATAGGAGCCGCGCTCGGTTATACCATTGGCAAGTACGCGGTGCTCGGAAACCACTAGCCCGGATTTCTCACCAGAATGGGGCGGCTTTTGCGAAGCTGCGAAAGGTGAGAAATCGGGGTTAACCTCTAAACCTGCGTTCTGCTCTGCGGGAAACAGAAAGCGCTACCAGCTCAATTGCGTTTCGGCCGGTTGATCGTAGTCCACACCCTCGACTTCAAAGCCGAAGAGATTGCGGAATTCGCGCTGGTAGCCGGCAAAATCCGTAAGCTCGCGCAGATTTTCGGACGTCACCTGCGGCCAGAGCTCTGCGACGCGCGCCTGAACGTCGGGGCGCAGCTCGCGGTCATCGAGACGCACGCGGCGCTCGCCATCGAGCGCGGCAGCGCTTCCGCCCGCGAGGAAATCACGGAAGAGGCGCCGCATCTGCTCGATGGGACTTTCTTCCAGCCCTTTGCCCTTCATCACTTTCAACAGCAGGCTCATATAAAGCGGCACCACCGGAATGGCGGCGGAGGCCTGCGTCACCACCCCTTTATTCACTGAAATCCATGCGCCGCCCCGCAAGCGATTCGCAAGCGTGGCGTTCAATTCGTTGGCAGCTACCTCGAGGTCTTTCTTCGCCTGACCGATGGTGCCATCCCGATAAATGGGCCACGTGAGCTGCGGCCCGATGTAGGAATAGGCAAGCGTGCGAGCGCCGGGCGAAAGCAAGTTTCGCTCGAGCAACAGGTTGATCCACAGGCGCCAATCGTCGCCGCCCATGACGGCCACGGTATCCGCGATTTCCTTTTCATCTGCTGGAGGAATCGTCACGCTCGTCACTTTTTCCGAATCGAGTTCGATGGTTTTGTTTGTGTACGGCCGGCCGAGGGGCTTGAGCACGGAATTGTGCACTTGCCCGGTGCGCGGATGCGTGCGCTTCGGCGAAGCCAGGCTGTAAATTACCAGGTCCAGCGGGCCCATTTCCTTGCTGAGGATTTCCACCGCGTGGCGTTTCACTTCGTCCGAGAACGCATCGCCGTTCACGCTGGCGGCGAAAAGCCCGTCACGCCGCGCCAACTCGTGGAAGGCCACCGTGTTGTAGTAACCCGCGCTCGCAGTCTTTGCTCCCTCCGGAGGACGCTCGAAGAAAACTCCCAATGTGCGCGCTTCGAAGCCCCACGCCGCAGCGACGCGCGAGGCCAGGCCGTATCCGGTCGACGCGCCGATCACCAGTGCATTCCGCGCGCCCTCAGGCCGGGGAACTTGCTGTTTCATCGCCAATGCTTGACGCTCGACGTTGCGCCGGCACCCTTCCGGGTGCGCGTTGACGCAAATAAATCCGCGCGAGCGCCGCTTGATAATTTCGAGAGACATCGCGTTCGAAGGCCCATACCCTACAAGCTCCGCGACACATTGTCCAGAAGCGCAGTGCCGCACGCCGCGTTTGGCGGTATCGAATTTGAGTAGGAAAGTCAGCGAATAGAAACGGGAGGGGCGGCCGTCGAGCCGCCCCGCACTGCGCGGACAGTTAGACCAACTTCGTCTGCGCGAAACTGCCGAGGATTCCGTTCTTCAGCTTCTCACCGGAATCGTCACCGGCTGCGTCAGGTGGAACGTCATGCGAGTCTCCGCGGGGACGCGGATATTTTTCTTTCCTGTGAAGGCTGCTCCGGCTGTACCGGCTCCCGCTCCGGCTCCGGCGCCAATCAAAGCGCCTGTGCCGCCTCCCGCCAGGCCGCCGACGAGCGCTCCCAGACCTGAACCGCCTCCGATCAAAACAAGATTGCGCTTCTTGTGATTGTGGCCCACACGAGTGGTCTCCGAAGTGGCGATCGGATAAGACTTGCTTCCTACTTCTACTGACTCGAGCGCGAGCTCCAGCCGCGCCACGCCATGCAAATGGCCGGCGGCCTTTGCATCTACGATGCGTCCTTCGACGCGCGCGTCTTTCGGTATGACGGTCTTACCGTCTACCACAACCGGCTCGAAAACGGTGGCTTGGAATCTGTCGCCAGGCCGGTTCTCAGCGCTCGACAACGATTGGTCGAGAACGATGCTGATGGGCGTGCCTGCAGCAATCGTGATTGGCTTCGTGGTTTCGAAGATCTGGCCGATCACGCCCGGCTTCTCGCCGACGTTCGGATTTTCGTTGGCGGAAGGATTCTGGCTGCACGCCGCTAACAGCAGGGCGAGAACGCTTGCCAGTGGCAAGCACACGTATCTGTTTCGATTCAACATGAGACTGACCTCCTTTAAAATGCTGGGGGCCTTCGCTAACCCTTCACTTCAATCGTTACCGGCTGCTCCAGCCGGAACGTCAGTAGAGTCTCCGGCCGAAGGCGGATGTCTTTTCGCAGCAGTAGCGCCGCAACCGCCTGGCCGTTTGGAGCGGAGGCCGTTCGAAGCTGCGGTTTGCCACCGCGGCGATTGTTCACTGTTGTGTGAATGCCATAAGACTTGTTACCAACCTCCACCGACTCGAGCGCAAGCTCCAGGCGCGCAGCACGGCGCGGAGAATCGGCGCGGCGCAGGTCCAGAATGCGCCCAACGACTGAAGCACCCTTGGGGATCACTGTTTTCCCATCGACAATCAACGGCGACGCCATACTGGCTTCGAACGGCTCCCCTGATTGGTTGACGGCCGTGGACAACGACTGATCGACTACCACACTCACCGGCGCGCCTGCCGGGACTGTAACCACCTTCGTTGGTCCGAAACGGCTACTAAACACTCCCCGCCCTTCGCGGGCGATACGGCCGAGGCTGTACCCGGCCGTCGCTAGAGCCATGGCGAAGATTATGAGACCGGTTACCAAGCCGAATGTAAATTTCCCTTCCGTATTCAAGAGACACCTCCCAACAGGGGATCACCGCTGGATAGCGCAAGAGTGATTCCACTCGCCATTTCTCTAACTTATTGATAAATTTGGACTAGAAGAAGGGGAACCTTTTGTGCCGTGTAAGAAGTACCGCTAAAGATTCAAGGCGGCGTTCTATCCGCCGGTAGGGTTCTAGATCGAGGAGGAACCATGAGGAAATTCGCGTTAGCCGCAGTTATCCTTTTGGCCCTTTTGGCCATGACGGGGCCGGTCTTCGCCGGCCACCGACCTGCCCCGGAGAACGAGGCGAAAACTTTCACCGGTGAGATTATGGATAGCGCCTGCGCCAAGATGAATTCGCACGACCAAATGGAGCAGATGGAGGGAATCCCAAACGATGCCAAGCAGTGCACGTTGAAGTGCCTGGAAACGGGATCGAGGCTCGTTCTTCAAGATACAGCCAAGAACATCTCCTATCAGCTCGACGATCAGGGCAAAGCCAAGCCATTCGCGGGACAGAAAGTGAAGATCAGCGGGAGTTATGACGCGAAGACCAAGACCATTCATATCGAGAAAATCAAAGCTGCCCAATAAATCTCGGCTGTGCGCGGCTGGAAGCGTTCCCACTCCAACGCCTCGCGTCAGTTCGCACAAGTCCCGCCAGCATAGTGCCATTGTGCCAGCGTGCCACGCCCTCTAGGTTAGGACACCGGGACGGTCGAGAGCCGTGTCCGCTCGTGGGACGAACGAATCCCACGAACGGGCAAAAACAACAAAGGCTCCAACGTAAAACCTGGCGTAATCGAATGATTATGATACCCTTACCAATCTAAGGACACAGGTCAGCTAGTTGCGTTAGTTCTTACCGAGGTCAAGCGCCTTGGACATTGTTCGCCCGGATATCAAGCGTAGCCGACGGATCCGGCAAATCTCCTATGTTGTCGGAATCCTGATCCTGGTTCCCCTGGTGACCGTCGGGTTATCCAGGCTGAAGCCGGCAGCGCCGAGTGTGGACAAGGCTACGCTCTATACCGACACAGTCAAGCGAGGGCCAATGCTTCGCGAGGTGCGCGGCCTTGGGACCCTGGTGCCGGAAACAATTCGGATCGTTCCGGCTGCGACGGACGGCCGCGTGGAGCGGCGCATCCTTTTGCCGGGCGTCCCGGTGAAGGCGGATACGGTGATTCTGGAATTGAGCAATCCGGAGCTGCAACAGTCCGCTCTCGATGCGCAGTTCCAACTGAAGGGCGCTCAGGCCGAATTGAACAACCTCAAAGCGCAACTCCAAAACCAACTGATGGACCAGCGGGCCAAAGCCGCGGCGATTCGCTCACAATACCACCAGGCCAAGCTCGAAGCCGACACCAACACAGAACTCTTCAAGCTGGGTCTGACCGCCGACGTTAACCTGAAGAAGTCGCTGGTGCAAGCCGAAGAGCTCGAAAAACAAAACGACATCGCGGAAAAACAGGTGGATACGTTCGCCAGCTCGATTGAAGCGCAGCTCGCCGTGCAACAGGCGCGAGTGGAGCAGCAGCGGGCGCTGGCTGGGCTCAAGCAACATCAGCTCGACCTACTCCACGTGCGTCCGGGGATCGATGGAGTGCTTCAAGAAGTCCCCGTGGAAGTGGGACAGCAGGTGGCGCCGGGCGCCATTCTGGCGCGCGTCGCTCAGCCCACTCACCTGAAAGCGGAATTGAAAATCGCGGAAACGCAGGCCAAGGACATTCAGATCGGCCAAAAAGCCTCGATTGACACGCACAACGGAATGATCGCGGGTCACGTGATGCGAATCGATCCGGCCGTACAGAACGGAACGGTGACCGTTGACGCCTCTCTCGATGGTGAGCTGCCTTCGGGAGCGCGGCCCGACTTGAGTGTCGAGGGCACCATCGAAATCGAGCGGCTTGCCGACGTGCTTTACGTCGGGCGTCCCGTGCACGGCGAGGCTAACTCCACCGTCGGGCTTTTCAAATTGATGGATGAGGGCAGCGAAGCGGCGCGCGTCCAGGTGAAGCTCGGGCGCACGTCGGTCAACGCTGTGGAAATCGTGCAGGGGTTGCAGGTGGGCGATCAGGTGATCTTGTCAGACATGTCCGCCTGGGACAATTTTGATCGGGTTCGTTTGAAGTAAGCCCGGGATTCAATCGAAAAAGATAAGGAGAGGGAATGAACACGACAGCGCAGTCCTTGATTCGGCTTGAAGGAGTCACCAAGGTCTTCTACACCGACGAAGTGGAGACCCATGCGCTCTCCGGCGTGCACTTGGAGATCCGCACCGGCGAGTTCCTTTCGATCGCCGGGCCCTCCGGGTGCGGAAAATCCACGCTGCTTTCGATCCTTGGCCTGCTGGATTCTCCCACCGAAGGCAATTACTGGATCAATACGCAGCCGGTGGCTGGACTTTCGATCGCCGATCGCACTCGCATCCGCAATCGCGAAATCGGGTTCATCTTTCAGGCGTTCAACCTGATCGGCGACCTCACCGTTTTTGAAAATGTAGAGCTGCCGCTCACCTACCGCAGTATGGCCTCGAGCGAACGCAAGAAGCGCGTGCAGGAAGTGCTCGAACGCGTGGGAATGGCCCATCGCATGAAGCACTATCCCTCGCAGCTCTCAGGCGGCCAGCAGCAGCGCGTCGCCGTGGCGCGAGCGCTGGTTGGGCAGCCTTCCATCCTCCTCGCCGATGAGCCCACCGGAAACCTGGACTCGAAGAACAGCGAAGCGGTGGTGGACCTTTTGAGGCAGTTGCACGCCGAGGGAGCCACCATCTGCATGGTGACGCACGACCCGCGCTACGCAGGCATCGCCGATCGCACCATTCACCTCTTCGACGGGCAAATCGTCGAGGAAATAATCGGGGTGCGCACCGAGCACGTGTGAGCGTCGTGAGCTTCGTCTAAGCCGTCGTCGCAGCTGCAAGGGATCAATGCCTTTTTCTGCGGCCGCGAACCCCTGAACAACATTTTAGAGAGAGTCCGGGCAGATCGGAGGCTGAAAATTGGAAACGCTGCTGCAAGATTTGCGTTACGGCGTGCGGATGCTCGTAAAGAGTCCTGGTTTCACCGCGGTCGCGGTGCTCACGCTTGCCCTGGGCATCGGCGCCAACACCGCCATCTTCACCGTCATTAACGCCTCCGTGCTTCGCTCGCTGCCCGTTCCGAATCCGCAGCAGCTCGTCGCGCTCTCGAACCCTGACGCTCACGGACTGGCGATCGGGAACGAGACCGGCGACAGGGACCTTTTGTCCTATCACGAATTCGAGGAATTCCGTGATCGAAACGACATTTTTTCAGGGATCTTCGCGGTGGACAGCTCCAATTTCAAGAAGGATGTCGCCATAGGGAGTTCCGGTCCTAACGGCCAGACCGAGCCGGCGGTCGGAAGCATGGTGAGTGGCGCTTATTTTTCCGTCCTCGGAGTCGAGCCCATTATTGGCAGGACGTTCGGGGCCGAGGTGGATAAAGACCGCGGAGCCAACCCGGTTGCCGTGATCGGTTACAACTTCTGGAAGCGTCGCTTCGCCCTCAGTCCCGCAGTGCTGGGCGAGAAGATTCAAGTCCATCAGACCCCTTTCGAGATCATCGGCGTAATGCCGCCGGGGTTTTCTGGTGAAACCGTGGGTGACTCGGCCGATTTCTGGGTTCCGGTTTCCATGCAAGCCGCCGTGTTTCCCGGAAGGGATTTCCTGACCCAAAAGCCGGGCGTAATGGAGCAAACGGCGTGGCTGGCCGTCATGGCCCGGCTGAAACCGGGCGTCACGCTGGCGCAGGCAAATGCGAATATCAACGTGCTGTTCCAGCACGTCCTTGAGGATCAGGCCGGCTCGCACCTGTCGCCGGAGAATCGCCGTGAGCTGCTCAATCAAAAAATCGTAGTGAGGGATGGCAGCAAGGGTCTCTCCACCGTGCGAGCCCGGTTTTCCGAGCCGCTCGTGATGTTGATGGTAGTGGTCGGCCTTGTCCTTCTGATTGCATGCGCGAATGTAGCCAATCTCCTCCTGGCGCGGGCAGCGACGCGGCAACGAGAGATCGCAGTGCGTCTCGCCCTCGGCGCCGGGCGCCGGCGCCTCATCCGGCAATTGCTGACGGAAAGCGTGCTGCTGGCGGTGATTGGCGGCGCATTCGGTTTGCTTTTTGCGCAATGGGGAGACGCATTGCTGGTGCAGTTGGTCTCGCACTCACCGCTTCCGGTCAAGCTGGATCTCGAGCCCGACCTGCGGATGCTGGGCTTCACGATGGCGGTCGCGCTTGTGACCGGAATTCTGTTTGGCTTGGCGCCGGCTTTCCGAGCGTCGCGGCTCGATCTCACACCGGTCCTCAAAGGCACCGCTCAGAACATCGCGGGCGAGGGCGGAGGGTCTCGCTTGCCGGCGGGCAAAATCCTGGTGGTTTCGCAAGTGGTCTTCTCGCTGCTCCTCCTCGTCGTTGCTGGCCTGTTCCTGCGCAGCTTTCAGAAATTGACCAGCGTGAACCTGGGGTATGGCCGCGAAAACCTTCTGCTCTTCCGACTGGACTCGATCGCGAGCGGTTATAAGGGCCAAGCCACGACGCGTCTTTTCCAGCAACTGCTCGATACCTTCAAGACCATTCCCGGCGTTCGCGCTGCGACGCTTTCTCACAATGGCCTGTTCAGCCATAGCGAGTCCGCCGACCCGATTTCAATTGACGGCTACACGCCCAAACCCGGCGAAGAAATGGAGGCCCGGTATGACGAGGTCGGCCCGAGCTATTTCTCGACGATCGGTATCCCGGTGTTGCTCGGCCGGGAAATCGGCCCGCAGGATTCAGGGAATGGTCCCCGTGTGGCATTGATCAATCAGACTTTGGCGCAGGCCTACTTCCCGAATACAGATCCTATCGGAAAACGGATTCACGACACCTATCCGGATAATCCGGCCGACTTCGAGGTCGTAGGTGTGGTTGCCGATGCAAAGTACAACAGCCTGAGCGAAAAGACTCCAAAGCGGTTTTACGTGCCCGCTTTCAATCCGATCGATCCACCCGGCGAGGCTAACTTCGAGATTCGGACCTTCGCTAATCCCGCCGCAGTGGCCTCCGCGATTCGCGAGGCAGTGAAGGCGGCCGACCGAACGCTCCCCACGCCGCAGATACACACGATGGACGAGCTCATCGATGGCTCGCTTGTGCGCGAGCGCATGACCACCAGGCTCTCCACCTTTTTCGGCTTCCTTGCACTCCTGTTGGCATGTATCGGGCTCTACGGCGTGATGTCGTATTCCGTCGCGCGTCGGACAAATGAGATCGGGATTCGCATGGCGCTGGGCGCGCAGCGCGGCAACGTCATCTGGCTCGTCATGCGGGAAACGCTGTTGATGGCCCTCATCGGAGTAGCCATTGGAGTCGCGGCTGTGCTGGCAGTGACTCGCTTGATCGCAAGCATGCTGTTCAGCGTGGGCGCTACCGATCCGCTTGCGATATTGATAGCGGTCCTGGTCATGCTCGGAGTCGCCGCTTTGGGCGGTTACATCCCGGCGCGACGAGCATCGCATGTCGACCCGATGGTCGCCCTGCACTATGAGTAGCCTTGGAAGCTAAAGAGAGGATGCAGGAAGCTGGAGGGCTCGTCGCTGCACGAGGCAGCCTGAGGAAACATTGATGGGTACGCTCTTACAGGATTTGCGCTACGGCGCGCGAATGATGGCGAAGAGCCCGGGGTTCACTGTCCTTGCGGTCGTCGCGCTTGCCCTGGGAATCGGCGCCAACACTGCGGTCTTCAGCGTCGCCAACGCATTTCTGCGAAAGCCTGTTTCGTTCCCTGACCTCGACCGGCTGGTCGCGGTCGTCAGCATGACCCCGAATCAGACTGGGGACTGGAACGAGGTTTCTCCCGCCGATTATCTCGATTGGAAGGAACGGAGCCGTTCCTTCGAGCGTATGGGAGCTTATCAATGGGACCAGGTCAACGTTACCGGAACTGCAGACCCGCAACTGGTCAACGGCTTCCTCGTGTCGGCAAATTTTTTCGAGACGCTCGGCGTGAAGCCGCTCCTGGGACGTGCCTTTTTGTCGGAAGAAGAGCAGCCCGGCAAGGATCGCGAAGTGATCCTGAGCCATGGTCTATGGCAGCGCCGGTTCGGTTCGGATCCCAAGATCGTGGGACAAACCGTCACGCTGGACGGTAAAGGCCACACGGTGGTAGGCGTGATGGGAGAGGACGTCGACTTCCCGCCCAGCGCCCAGCTCTGGGTGCCGCTGGCAATGGACGCGAAGGAAAAAGCGATACGTAACTCGCACTACGTTATGCCCCTCGCGCGGCTGAACCCGGGTGTTTCGATGGCGGAAGCGCAGGCGGAGATGCGCACCATTCAAGGCCGCATCCAAGAGGCTTTTCCGCAGACCGACAAAGGCTGGACCGCCCGAGTCGTGCCCCTTCGAAATTTCGCCGTCGGGGCATACTCGCGCCAGTACAGCCTCCTCCTATGGTGGGCTGTGTTGTTCGTCCTTCTCATCGCCTGCGCCAATGTGGCGAATCTGCAGCTCGCGCGCTCCACCGCGCGGCAGAAGGAGTTCGCAGTGCGCGCGGCTCTCGGCGCCGGGCGGTGGCGCGTGGTGCGCCAACTCTTGACGGAAAGCGTGCTGCTCTCGCTCGCCGGAGCGGGCATCGGTCTCGTGTTGGCGGAATGGGGTATCGACTTGATTCTTTCTCACATGCCCCCGGAGGTGGCGCGGTACATTCCGGCGTGGAAACACATCGGCCTCGATCATGAAGCCTTCGCCTACTCTCTGGGTATTGCCCTGCTGGCAGGCCTCGTTTCCGGAATCGCGCCGGCGTTCCAGAGTTCGAAGCTCGACCTGAATGAAGAGTTGAAGGAGGGAGGCCGGAGTTCCACCGCCGGCCGCGCGCGCCATCGCCTCCGCAATGCTTTCGTTGTTGCCGAAGTAGCGCTCTCGCTGATTTTGTTGATGGGCGCCGGGTTGATGGTGAAGGGTGTCCACAGCTTGATGAGTCTGAATCAGAATTTTGCTCCCGAATCTTTGCTGACCATGCGCATCCAATTGCCCGAATCGAAGTATAAGGACCCGCCGGCGCGAGTTCGCTTTTACGAGCAGGTGTTGCAGCAACTCCAGACCGTTCCGCGAATCAAGTTGGCTGCGGTGGTTACGCGAGTACCTTTCGGCGATGGCGGTTTGACCGACGATTTCACCGTGGAAGGCAAACCCGCGCAACCGGGAGAGCTTCACGCCACCCATCTCGAGAGTATTAGTTCAGATTACTTCCGGCTGATGAATATTCCACTTCGCCGTGGCCGCGAGTTCACCGATCGGGATGGGGCGGACTCAACGCCGGTCGCAGTCATCAGCGAGGACCTTGCCCGCCGCTATTGGCCGGGCGAAAACCCCCTGGGGAAGAAGCTGAAGAGAGGCCTGGAAGATTCGAAGAATCCCTGGGCCACGGTCGTGGGCGTCGTTGGCGAGATCAAATATGACCCATGGGATCGGGCGGAGTTTCCGGCATTGTATCTGCCGTATCGGCAAGCACCGCACTCCTACTCGTACGTAACCATTCGCACGGAAGGGGATCCGACTTCGTTCATCGCGGCCGTGCGCAGCCGGATTGCAGGCGTCGATCCGGATCAACCCATCTTCGACATCTTCACCCTCGACAAAGTCATCCGAAATCAGATTCTGGGTCTTTCCTATGTGGCCGTCATGCTTACCGTGACGGGCGTCATCGCTCTGGTTCTGGCTGCGGTCGGTGTTTACGGCGTGATGGCGTATGCGGTCACCGAGCGCACGCACGAGATCGGGGTCAGGATGGCGCTCGGAGCGCGCCCGCGCGACGTTCTCCGGCTCCTTCTCACGCGTGGGGTTTTCATAACCGCCGTTGGTGTGGCCATCGGTTTGCCGATTTCCGTTCTCCTGGCGCGGCTGCTCGCCAGCCTGCTCTTCGGCGTAGCCGCCACGGATTTGGCTACGTTCTTCGACATTACTTTGCTGCTGACTGCGATCGCGTTGCTGGCCTGCTACATTCCGGCGCGACGAGCCATGCTCGTCGATCCGATGATCGCGCTGCGTTACGAGTAGTCGGCCGCGGGATCGAGCGTTTGACGGCTCGCAAGAGGCAAATACGGATGGAAGAATTGGCGCAAGAAACCATCGGAAAAGGGAAGTCGGTGATTCCGCGAGTCCTGATTGCCGACGATCAATTGGACGTCCTCGAAGCGCTCCGCTTACTGCTGAAGCAGCATGGCTACCACACGGAGACGGTCACTTCGCCCGCTGCCATTTTGGAGGCGCTCGCAGCCCAGTCGTTCGATCTGCTTCTGATGGACCTGAACTACGCCCGGGACACGACCTCGGGACGCGAGGGCCTCGATTTACTGGGCCGGCTGAAAGCGCTGGACGGTGCCTTACCCGTCGTCGTAATGACGGGATGGGGCACGGTCGGGTTGGCGGTCGAAACGATGCAGCGGGGCGTTGGAGATTTTGTCCAGAAGCCCTGGGAGAACGATCGGCTGCTCGAAATCCTGAAGACTCAGATCGAACGCGGCCGGGCTCGCCGCGAAGCGGAACGGCTCGAAGCCGAAGAGAAGCTCCATCGCAGCGAGATGGCTCAGCAGTTTCACAAGCAGGAACAGGAAATCGAAGAGGCGCGGAAGATTCAGCAAGGGTTTCTGCCGAAGGAAATCCCGCAGATTCGGGGCTTCCAGATTTCAGGCGCGTGGCAGCCGGCCCGCGTTGTGGGCGGCGATTATTTCGACGTGCTGAAGTTGCGCGAAAATATGCTCGCGCTCTGCATCGCTGACGTTGCCGGCAAGGGCTTGCCGGCGGCCCTGCTGATGTCCAACCTGCAAGCCACCGTCCGAGGCCTCGCTTCCGCAGCGATGCCGCCAAGAGAGCTGTGCTCCCGGGTCAATCGGTTCATCCACCAGAACATCGCTGAAGACAGGTTCATTACCCTCTTCTATGGCGTGCTGGACGCCGGCGCGCGGCGATTGTGCTACGCGAATGCAGGCCACAACGCCCCGGTCGTCGTTCACTCGATTGGTTTTCATGATCGGCTGCGGAAGGGGGGCGCCGTTTTGGGCGTTTTTCCGGAACAGGGATACGAGCAGGGAGAGGTCACGCTCACCCCCGGCGACCGCGTCTTGCTTTTCACCGACGGCGTCACCGAAGCCAGAAATCCGGACGGGGAGGAGTTCGGCGAGCCGCAACTCCTTCGGCTGCTCGTGGAAAACCGCGCCCTCAGCGCTATCGAGCTGCAGAAGAAAATCTTGTGTGCGCTGGCGGATTTCAGCCGCGGAGATCTCGAGGACGACGCAACCCTGATTGTCGTCGCGGTCGAATAGAGCGGCAATGAGTGAGCATTTGTTATTCCTTTGCGACTGGCCTGGTCTTGATGAAGGAGGTCGATGATGGGGACACTATCGCAAGACTTGCGTTATGCATTGCGGATGTTCGTGAAAAGCCCCGGGTTCACGATGGTCGCCGTCCTTTCCCTGGCGCTCGGAATCGGCGCGAACACAACCATCTTCACGGTCATCAACGCCGTCCTGTTGAACCCTCTGCCGGTGAAGGATATTTCTCGATTGATGGACGTCTCCACAACGGACAAAAAGACCCAGGTGACGGTAGCGAACGTAACCAAGTTAGGTATGTCTTTCCCAAATTATAAGGACTTCCGCGATCAGAACGATGTGTTTTCAGGGCTCTCAGCTTTTTCTTTTGCTCCTCTGACGTTAAGCGGTCAGGGAGACCCCAAGCAGGTGACCGGCTTGCTCGTCAGCGCAAACTATTTTGATGTTCTGGGCGTCCAGCCCGCGCTCGGCCGCTTCTTTTTTCCGGATGAAGACCGCAAACGCGGTGGCAATCCTGTGGTCGTCATCAGCTACGGTTTCTGGGCAAAGCATTTGGGTTCGGACCCCAATGTCGTCGGCAAGAACATCACGCTGAACGCCCAGTCTTACACGGTGATCGGGGTCGCGCCGCGAAACTTCAGAAGCACCGTTGCATTTCTGCCGCCGGACATCGCCTGGATTCCTACGAGCATGTCTGATCAAGCCTTGACCGGCATCGTAAAGCAGTTCTTCGATGAGCGGCGGGCGCTGGTTTGCGTCTCTTTCGGCCGGCTGAAGCCCGGTATAGGTCAGCGGCAAGCCGAGGCGGCCATGCAGACGATCGCCGAGCGGCTCGAACGCGAATACCCCAAAGACAACCACGGCCGAAGCGTGGCGCTATCGCCGCTCGCGGATGCCGCGGTGGGAGTTAATAACCACAGTCAATTCGTCCTTATCGGGACCCTGCTGATGACGGTCGTCGGATTGGTTCTCTTGATCGCTTGCGCGAATCTGGCCAACCTTTTGCTCTCGCAGGCCGCCCGCCGTGAAACCGAGATGAGCGTTCGCGCCGCGCTCGGCGCCAGCCCGCGGCGCTTGATGCGCCAGCTCTTCACCGAAAGCATCCTCCTCTCGCTGCTCGGCGGGGTGGCCGGTCTGCTGATTGCCTACTGGGGTCGCGACGTACTGTGGTCGTTCCGCCCGTCTTTCTTGCAACAGAATTCCATTGACCTCTCGCTGGATGTGCGCGTGCTCTCTTTCACGCTCGCGGTGTCGTTGCTCACAGGATTGCTCTTCGGTCTTTTCCCCGCTTTCAAGGCTTCGCGAATTGACCTGAACGAAGCCCTCAAAGTGGGCGGACGCGGCGGAACCGTCGAAAGGGCCCGCAATCGCTTTCGCAGCGCCTTGGTCGTGACGGAAATCGGTTTGGCGCTCGTGGCCTTGGTCGGCGCGGGCCTTTTTATCCGGAGCATGCAGAATGCCCAGCGGATTGATCCGGGGTTCGAATCGAAGAAGCTCTTCGTCCTTAATTTCGATCTTGACTCCCAACACTATAAGCCGGAGCAAGGTCAGCAGTTCTACGACGAAGCCATCGCGCACGCCATGGCTCTCCCCGGCGTGGAAGCAGCCACCGTAGCCGCCAATGCCCCGCTCGGGGGAGGCTTCCTGCGCACCGTCTTTCGGGAGGGCGAGCAGGACACGCCTGGGCAGCGGGGCACGCTGACCACGATTGACGCCATCTCGCCGACCTACTTCGAAACGCTTCGCATTCCGCTGCTGCGCGGGCGCCGGCTCAGCGATTCCGATCGCGAGAACACACTCCTGGTCGCCGTCGTGAGCGAAGCGATGGCCCGCCATTTCTGGCCGAACGAGGATGCCGTCGGCAAGCGGTTTACGTTTTTCGGGCAAAAAGACCTGCGGCAGATTGTGGGCGTCGTGCGCGATTCCGCCGTCAACGCGATTGGGGAAGAACCCCAACCCGTCGTTTATCTGCCCTTGCGCCAGAACTACTCGGCGGTAGCGACGCTCCAGGTTCGCACCGCTGGAAAGCCGGAAGCTGTTTTGGGGACCGTCCGCAACCAGGTGCAGGGGCTTGATCGCAATCTGGCGCTGACGAACGTTCTCACAATCGACGAGATCTTGAATCAGGGCCTGTGGGCGCCTCGCATGGGCGCCGCCTTGCTCACCCTCTTTGCCGCGCTGGCGCTGCTCCTCGCCATGGTAGGCATCTACGGCGTCATGGCGTATTCGGTGACGCAGCGAACCCATGAAATCGGTATCCGCATGGCGCTCGGCGCACAACAAAGTGATGTGCTTCGGCTGGTCGTGCGCCAGGGGATGACGCTGGCGCTCACGGGAGTCATCTCGGGCCTCGCCGTCGCATTCGCTCTCACGCGAGCCCTGAACAGCCTCCTCTTTGGCGTCACCGCGAGCGACCCCATGACTTTCGTCGGCGTGACGCTCCTGGTTGTGGCGGTCACGCTGCTCGCTTCCTACATCCCGGCGCGGCGAGCCATGCAGGTGGATCCGATCGTGGCGCTAAGATATGAGTGAGGCGGTAGGCTCGGGCTGGAAGCGAGGGGCTAGGCCAAACCTGCGGAGAAGGAGTCGTGAATTGTGATTCGGATGACCGATGTCGAGAAGTCCTACGATTCTGGCGCCGGAAAGACCTGGGTGCTTCGCCGGATCAACCTGGAAATCCGCGAGGGCGAGTTCGTCACCATCATGGGGCCGTCCGGGGCGGGAAAATCCACGCTCATGGGAATTGTCGGAATGCTGGATGGCGCGTGGAAGGGTGAATACCACTTGCTCGATAATCCGGTGCATAAGCTGGACAACCGCCGGCGCGTCGAGCTGCACAAGCGATACATCGGCTTCGTCTTTCAGCAATACCATCTTCTCGACAACCTCACTGTTGCCGAAAATCTCGACCTCCCCCTCTCCTACCGCGATATTAAAAAGGCGGAGCGTGAGGGCATCGTTGCGGATGTGCTCGACCGGTTCCAGATCGTGGGCAAGAAGGGCCTCTACCCAAATCAGCTTTCGGGAGGCCAGCAGCAGCTTGTCGCTGTGGCGCGCGCCGTCATCGGAAACCCCAAACTCCTCCTCGCCGACGAACCCACCGGAAGCCTGCATTCGAGCCAGGGAAAAATGATTATGGACCTGATGAAAAAGTTGAACGACGAGGGCACGACGATCATTCAAGTCACTCACAACGACGCTTGGGCCGCGTATGGAAACCGGATTATCCAACTGGCGGATGGCTGGATCGTCGAAGGCGAAGCAAGAGCAAGCAAAGCCTGAAACGCTGCACGCTGAAATGGCAGATAGCAAATGGCACGAAAGTGCGTTGAGGCGCAAATTGAACGATAGTAATTGACAAGTTAGAGTCGATGAGGGTAAACGGCATGGGTTTGCTGCAGGAAGTCGCCACTCTAACTTGGGAGCCAACCAATGGGCATGCTCTGGCGGGACCTGCGCTACGCATTTCGAACGCTCGTGAAGAATCCTGGATTCGCTGTCGTGGCCGTGCTGACGCTGGCGCTTGGCATCGGAGCCAACACCGCCATTTTTAGCGTGCTGAATGCCGTCGTCCTGCATCCGCTTCCTTTCCCGCATCCCGATCGCCTTGTGTTGGTGTGGATGACCGACAAAAACCGCGACTTGGACCGGGCCATTTCCCCGCCGCCGGACTTTCTCGACTGGAGAGATCAAAACCACGTTTTTGAGGAATTGTCTGCTTGGCGTATCTGGTTTTACAACCTGACCGGAAAAAATGACCCCGAGCAGGTCTGGGGAGCGCGCGCCTCCTCGAATTTCTTCAAGCTCCTTGGCGCCCAGGCTGCCTTGGGGCGCACCTTCCTTCCCGATGAAGATCAGCCCGGCCACGACCAGGAGGTCATCATCAGCCACAACCTCTGGGAGCGGCGCTTCGGTGGAGATCCGAATCTGATCGGAAAGACGATTGCTATCGACGAGAAACCATTCACCGTCATTGGGGTTCTTCCTGCCGGATTCACTCTCGGCACCACGCGGCAGTTCGATCTCTGGATGCCCCTCGCCTTTGAACCAGGCGATCTCCGCCGGGACAATCCTTCTCTCTATGTATTCGGACGCCTGAAACCCGGCGTCACCCTGGCTGGAGCTCAGGCGGAGATGGACGCGATCACACGGCGGCTGGAACAAGAATACCCACAGACAAACAAGGGAGTGGGCGCCCGCGTCATGTTGCTACGGAAGGATTTTGTTGCGACGTTTACGCCGGCCCTGGAACTCCTCTTTGCCTGCGTCAGTTTCGTGCTGCTGATCGCCTGCTCGAACGTCGCGAATCTGCTGCTCGCTCGCGCCGCCGGTCGGCAGAAAGAAATTGCCGTCCGCGTAGCGATGGGCGCGGGCCGCCTGCGCCTGGTGCGTCAATTGCTCACCGAAAGCACCTTGCTCGCGACCCTCGGCGGCGCGGTCGGTGTCCTGTTGGCTTTTGGGATGCTTCGCCTTCTTCCTGTTCTGGTGCCGCCCTCGAGCGGCTTTGGTGAAATACCCCATCGAGATTGGATTGGACTCAACCTTCCCGTGCTGCTGTTTGCGCTGGGCGTCTCGGTTCTTGCAGGGATCGTCTTTGGATTGGTGCCGGCGTTTCAGTTTTTGAAGACGGACCTGAGCGACACCCTCAAAGAAGGTGAACGGGGCTCCACTGGAGGCCGTCGGAGCCGTCGCATGCGCAGTGCGCTCCTGGTTTCAGAAGTTGCGCTGTCGCTCGTCCTGCTCGTCGGAGCGGGTCTGCTGATCCGCAGCTTTCGCAATTTGCTCGCCACGGATTTGGGCCTTCAGCCCCAAAACGTTTTGACCATGCAGCTGTCGCTGCCCGAGTCCCGCTACCCGAGTGGCCCCGCGATTGCTACGTTTTATCAAGCGGCCCTGGAGCGCATTCGGCGCGTGCCTGGAGTGGATTCGGCCAGCGGGATCAATTTCCTCCCTCTGAGCGGCTGGACGGATTTGTGCAACTTCTCCATTGAGGGACGTCCCGAACCGCCTTCGGGACAAAAATTCAACGCCCACTACCGCGTGATCGGCTCCGATTATTTCCGAACGATGGGCATTCCACTGAAGCAAGGGCGTGATCTTACCGACGCCGATGGCGCGCGCGCGCCCGGCGTTGTCCTCATCAATGAAGCGCTCGTGCAGCGTTACTGGCCCAACGAAAATCCCATCGGCCGGCGCATTCGGCTGAGCTTCCCGCCCACAAAAACGCCGTGGCGCCCGCAAGCGACGGACGCTTGGTTTACGATCGTCGGAATCGTAGGGGACGTGAAGGAGTGGGAATTTGGAAACAGAAAATTCGGGCAGATTTACCTCTCCCACATCCAGAATCCCACGCGGGTGATGCGGCTCGCGATCCACACGTCGTCCGATCCGCAGGCCATCGTTTCCGCCGCGCGACAGCAGTTGCTCGTCGTGGACAACGATCAGCCCATTACCGAAATCAAGACCATGGAGCAGTTTCTCGCCGAGTCTGTTTCCACGCGGCACCTCAACATGATCGTGCTGAGCTTCTTTGCGGCATTCGCCCTGCTTCTCTCCGCCATCGGAGTTTACGGTGTGATCTCCTATTCTGTGGCCGAGCGCACCCACGACATCGGCATTCGTATGGCCCTGGGCGCTCGGCCCGGTGACGTCCTCAAACTGGTGGTCGGCGAGGGGCTGCGGCTGGCGCTCCTCGGCGTGACGATTGGCCTGGTCGCTTCCTTCTTTTTGGCCCGCGTGCTCGAAGCAGAATTGTTCGGCGTGAAGGCGACCGATCCCCTCACCCTTTTGAGTGTGGTGCTGCTGCTGACGGGAGTCGCGTTGCTGGCCTGCTACGTGCCTGCCCGGCGCGCCACGAAGGTCGATCCGATCGCGGCGCTGCGATATGAGTGAGCCTGGACGGCAGGGGCACGGGAAGAAGAGCGAAGGGCTGCCGCTGGACAGCGGTAGAATATGCGGTGAAGAGAGAAGGCCATGATGGTAGTGCAATCCGCCGCCGTGCGCGTGCTAGTGGCTGACGACCAACCGGACGTACGCGAAGCCCTTCGACTCCTCCTCAAAGGCGAAGGGTTTGAAACCGCCACCGTCGCATCGCCGAGCGCCGTTCTGGCAGCCATTGAAACACGCGAATTCGACGCAGTCCTCATTGACCTCAATTACGCCCGCGACACCACGTCTGGCGAGGAGGGTTTGGATTTGCTCTCGCGAGTCCGCACTTTGGACAGCACCCTGCCCGTGGTGGTGATGACTGCCTGGGGCAGCCTGGAGCTTGCCGTGGAAGCGATGCGCCGGGGCGCGAAGGATTTTGTCCAGAAGCCCTGGGAAAATGCGCGCCTGCTGGCGATCTTGAAGACGCAGATCGAGCTTGCGCGGGCCCTGCGCCGCAGCCAGCGCCTCGAAGCCGAAAACCGGCTGTTGCGCGCTGACGGCCGGCCCACCTTGATCGCTGAATCGTCCGCCATGCGCCCGGTGATGGAGTTGATCGCCCGCGTGGGACCCTCCGACGCAAACGTCCTCATCACCGGCGAGCACGGCACGGGGAAAGAGGTGGTGGCGCGCACGCTGCATTCGCTATCGTCCCGGGCCGGCAGACCCATCGTAACGGTGAACGCCGGCGGCCTTCCCGAAGGAGTTTTCGAAAGCGAGCTCTTCGGGCACGTGAAAGGGGCTTTCACCGACGCGAAGGCGGACCGCGTCGGCCGATTCGAGCTGGCGGATGGAGGAACGCTTTTCTTGGATGAAATCGCAAATGTGCCCCTGAACTTGCAGGCGAAGCTTTTGCGCGCGCTCGAAACGGGCGAACTCGAGCGTGTCGGTTCCTCCACCACCCGGCGCGTGGACGTGCGCATTCTCTCCGCCACCAATGCTGAAGTCGCCGCCGAAGTGACCGCCGGGCGCTTCCGCGAAGACCTCCTTTTCCGGTTGAACACCATCGAAATCCACCTGCCGCCCCTGCGGGAACGTAAAGAGGACATCCCTCTGCTCGCCCTGCATTTCCTCCGGCAGTCTGCCCAGCGCTACCGCAAGCAGCTCCAGGGTTTCGAGCCTGTGGCCATGCAGATGCTGCTCGACCACCCCTGGCCAGGCAACGTGCGCGAACTCGACCATGCGGTTGAGCGCGGCGTCTTACTGTCTCAGGGCTCCCAGGTTGCCGTGAGCGACCTTGCCCTGCGGCCCGTCCGCGAAGCCCCTTTCCGCCTCGAGGAAATGGGCCTCGAGGAAGTGGAGCGAGTGTTGATTCAGAAGGCGCTGGCACGCTATGGCGGCAACGTCAGCCACGCCAGCAGGGCGCTGGGTCTCAGCCGCAGCGCACTCTACCGCCGCTTGCAGAAATACAGCTTGTGAAACCGCTGGACTACGAGCGCCGGATTCTGATCATGGCCCTTGCCGCGGGCGGCGCAGGCTCGCTGGTCGCTTTCCTCCTCCTTTGGACGGGCAACTACTCTTCGAAGCTTCAATGGACGCTGACCGTCTCGATCGTGTGCGCTTGGTTGGGCTTCGCATTCGCCGCGCAAAACCGCGTCGTTTTTCCCCTGCGCACGCTCTCGAATCTCCTCGCCGCGTTGCGGGAAGGTGATTTCTCCATCCGCGCGCGCGGTGCCAACCGCCAGGACGCTCTGGGCGAAGTCTTGCGCGAGGTCAATGCCCTCGGGGAAACCCTGCGCACGCAGCGCCTGGGAGCCGTTGAAGCCACCGCGCTCCTCCGCAAGGTGATGGAGGAAATTGATGTCGCGGTATTCGCGTTCGATGGCTCGGGACGCCTGCGCCTGGTGAATCGCGCCGGCGAGCGCCTCCTGGACCGCCCCGCTGAATGGCTGCTCGGTCGAACGGCGAGCGAGCTGGGACTCTCGGAATGCCTCGAAATGGAGGGCCCTTCGATCGCGGCCATCGGCTTTCCCGGCAAGGCGGGACGTTGGGAAATACGCCGCGGCATGTTTCGCGAGGGCGGATTGCGTCACCAATTGCTCGTGATTTCTGATCTGAGCCGCGCCCTGCGCGAAGAAGAACGCCAAGCCTGGCAGCGCCTGATCCGCGTCCTGGGACACGAGCTGAACAATTCTCTGGCGCCGATCAAGTCTGTGGCCGAAAACCTGGGCAGCATGCTGGGCCGCCCCCAACGCGCGTCGGACTGGGAAGAGGACATGCGCAGGGGCCTTGCCGTGATTGCCGCGCGCACCGACGGCTTGAGCCGATTTATGAACGCCTATGCGCGCCTCGCGCGATTGCCTCCCCCCAAACTGCAGCCGGTCGAGGTGAGCGCATGGGTTCGCCGCGTCGTTGGTTTGGAGCCCCGAAAGCAAGTCCAGCTCTTTCCCGGTCCGGAGGTTAAAATTCAGGCGGACCCGGACCAGCTCGAGCAGCTTCTGATTAACCTGCTTCACAACGCCGTGGACGCCGCCCTCGAAACCGGCGGCGCCGTAAGCCTCGGATGGAATCTGGCTGATAGCCACGTCGAGGTGTGGGTCAGAGACGAAGGGCCGGGCATTCCCAATCCCACCAACCTCTTCGTTCCCTTCTTTACCACCAAGCCGGCAGGCTCCGGCATCGGCCTGGTCTTGAGCCGCCAGATTGCCGAGGCCCACGGCGGCAGCGTCAGCCTGGAAAACCGCCCCGACGGCCCGGGTTGTGAAGCCCGCCTGCGCCTGCCAATCTGAAGGGCGCTGCGCTCTACATAACCTAATCGCCGGTGGCTCTTGTGGTGCTATTCTTGTTCTGGGCGCTTCCAAGTATCTTCGCCTTTTATTCACGTTTCGCTTTTTCTTCAGAAAAGTGCATTTTTGTTGCGATTAGAAATTGGGATGTTATTGGTTCTGAGTGAGTTGCGGCGTTACGTCTTTCGTTTGTGTTGCGATTAGAAATCGTGCTATCTCCAGTCCTGACAGCGCCGAAGAAAATCGCTTTTGGGGCTCCGCGAGATTTGCGTCTCTCCCGCCCAACAGGAGGGCAGGCCAGGCCCTCCACAATACTGGCGGGCAGGCAAGGTACGGCACTAGCGGGCCAGGGCCGGGATTCCAGTGGGTCTACCGAGCTTGCTTTTGTTCTCTTAAGAGACTCGTTTTTACTGCCTCTAAGAGTCCCCTCGGCTCCGCTTGGGGCAAGCGGAGGAAGCGGGTCGGCTCCGCCACAGTGCCAGCCCCTCGACTGCGCTTGGGGTAAACGGGCGGCGGGCCGGCAGGGATCGGCGAGGCAGGCCCGGGGGGAGGGGGGCAGAATCGATGCGTTTCGGCTGCGCCCGGGATAAGGGGCCACAGTGCTGGTCCTTTGGCCTGGCTCCCCTGTGCCAGGCTCGGGACGAGCAGGCCAAGGCTTTCGGCGGAGTTCTCCCCGCTTGTCGAGCTTGTCCGGGGCCCAGTCGAGGGGAGCGGGCCCCAAGGGCTCCCTTTGCGTGTGCAGCGGATTTCTACCCATAGTTCTACGTTACTAGAAAGTTAGAAGATTGCAAGTGGTTGCGCCTGTAAACTTTTTTCGTGGATGGATTGGGTAGGGAACGGCTTTCAGTAGATGCGAACGAAGCGGAGAGTTCGCGCGGGTGAAACGGCGCGAATGGAAGAATTGGGTGTGGAGCAGCTACTCGTCTTACTCGGGGAGGGGAACACCACTGGTGAGGATTGATTTCGTGAACTGAAAACCTGGAGATGTAGAACGGACCTGAAATATCAGCAAACGCTGGAGACAACCGAAAAACCCCACGTTCGCCGGTGCGGGACGAGCATGGCCCCCGACCGGGTCGGGGTCTCGCACCGCTCACGATCAAAGACTAATTCAAAACCGAACTGAAACTGCGGCCACCCGCCCTATGGTCTCAACAACTTCGCGCGCGCTAACCGTAGGTTATCGCGCAGCGCCCATTCGCGGGTGACGTGTCCCTACTCCTCCCGGCGGGCCAGCGCCGCTCCTTGAGCGCTCTTCGATAACCGCCAGCTATCCGCTAGCACTGGCGGGCACAGGCACCCTTGAGCGGCGGGTCCGAGAGGGGCGCTTCGTCTCCCTGTTCTTCAACTGCCCAAGCAAGAGTTTGGCCTCTTCCCTGGTTCCTTCAGTAACATATCTTGACCTGTAGATCTTCTTTAAGTAGGGAATCGCCTTTTTCAAAGAACGTTTGTCGCCGAGGTAAATCTTCGCGATATTCAGGTTCGCGTCGTCATCCCCTAGCCTTACAGCTCGATGAAGCCACATCAGAGCACGGCCCAGCTGCCTTCTGTGACGCCAGATACATCCAATGTTGTTGGCCGCAGAATAGTCCCCATCGCGGTACGCCCGCCTGTACCAGTAAATAGCCGCGTCCTCATTGGCCCTAACACCATCACCACAGTCATAGAACTGACCGACAGTCCTAAAGGCAGGAACCATGCCAGCTTTCGCAGCGGCAAGAAACAATCGGAAGGCGGATCGCATCCGACCTCGGCTCCAATCCTTATGCGCGCGTTGGTACAGCTCGGCGGCTTTGATCTCTTCGGCCATGCTACGAAACGGTCTCGCTTTAGCCATAAGAAAGTCTCCACAGAAGGCATGTTACAATGATCACATCTTACGGCACCGCCGGAGCTAGTACAACCGCTCCAGCTCCGCCACCCGTTGCTCCCCCGGTTGCCACCACACCGAGGATAAGATCGCAAACCAAAATCACCTTCCAGAACTGCTCCTTAGATTGGGCAGCTTCCTGCTGCCTCTGTATCTCGAAATTCGTAATCGGATAGGGCGACCAGCCTTTCGGTTTTTCTACCCATTTGCCGGTCTGTGGGTTCTGGACCTCCCATTGGTCAGGATGCTTTCGACTGGTCCTAATGCCCTTGGGTGGCTTATCTGGCTTCACGGTCCTGCGTCGTTCTCCCTTGTGGCGGCCGTGTCCACGCTTCTGAATTATGGTCACTCCGCCCTGGCGCTCTTGCTGCTCTTGCGGCTGCTGCTCCTTCGGCTCTTGCGGCCCTGGATCGTACGTGGGACCCTCGTATTCCTCGCGTTCCCCGTTTCCCTGCGCCATCTTCACCGCATCGCTTGCATCCCAACTGCAAAGCCTCGCCGCATCGTGACCATCTGCGTCCGCTCGACTGACAGGGTCGTTGCGAACGTACCCGTAAAGGTTGAGCGACTGTGGGTCGCCAAAGACCGCGTACGGCACAGTCGTGGGCCTCGCTGCCCAATCCGGCGTCATAAACCTACCCATCGATGACGAGTAATACCGCGCGTCGAAGTCATCCAACCCGGACTCGGAATCGTGTTCTTTGCCGGTGAATTTGTAGTTGTTGCCGCTGGTGGGGCCGATGACGGGTCGTTCGCCGCCGAAGGGATAGAAGTCGGAGTCATCGAGGATGGTGCCGGAGGAGTTGGTGACAACGCGCGATGTCCCGAGATGATCGGCAAAGTAATAATCGACGTTCCCCGACGCGTCGCGCTTCGCAATGCGCTTCCCACCGAAGAAAATGTATTCGTTGGTGATGTTTCCGCTCGCATCGGTCTCGTCGAGCGGATCGCTGCCCATCCCGTACCAGTAGAGCTTCCCGCTGGATTTCTTCACGCGTTTGCCGTCGCCATCGTAGCTGTAGGTGACCCCCGCAGTCGAAGTCATCTGGCTTTCCGCGTTGTACGCGTAAGTCGGAGAAGGACACGGCGGCGCAGACTGCGCCAGCAGATTCCCTACCGCGTCATAACAAAAGCCGACGATCCGATTGTTTCCGTCGGCCGTTTGGCTCAGCATGGGCGCGGACCCCTGCGTCACTGTCGCCGAGAGCAAGTTTGCCCAGATATCGTAGCCGAACTGCAGACCCCAAGCGTTCGTGCCTGTGGTTGCCTGCGTATTCGCGGTGGCAATCCGGTTCAACGTGTCGTAAGTGAAATTCTGCGTCCGGGTGGTGTCTCGGTTGTTGGTGATTCCCATCGGCCACCCGCCAGCCAGCTCATGTGACTGTTCCCTCTGCGTATTCTAGGGCTGTTCGCTCGGTCCCATCCGGAAGGAAGATCAAACTTACTCCAAGCTTGAAGTCCAGTTCTGTAAAAATCCTCAGGGCCTGACTGGATAACGTTAGGCTCGCCTGTTCTGTATAACAGGTCTTGTAGCAATAAATATCGACGTCGTGCGTTTCCCGTAGCTGGGAAATGTACTGTCTGCGTGGCAGCAGCACTTCGGCGAGCCAGCGCAGATGGGCCTCCAAAGGCTGGGTGGCGTCGAGCGGGGATTTCAGGAGCCACATATCTTTCTTGTAGGGCTCGCCTAACTGGTTGTGTTCGCCTTGCCTGTGCGAGTGGGACGGGCTGAGGCCGAACTCGCGGGTTATATTCTCCATGTCAAGGCCAAGCCCCTGGATACGCATGGAAGCGCCAGCCGCGAAGGTCCTTGGATCCTCGTTCGTTGCTTTCATCGAAGTTAGGCCCATTTTACTTTTTCACTCCACTCCACCAGTCGCCTGCCTTTAGTTGCTTAGCGATTTCTACAATCGTTTTGTAGCCTAGAGTGGCGTCGTTCGGAATGCCATTTGCTTCTTTGTAGGCTTCGATGGCCGCGCCGAGCTCATGCGGGTCAACGCCCACCTCCGCGGCGGCGGCCCTGATGCTTGACTGTTCACTGCCGCCTTTGGCGTAGTGAAGGTTGTCGATCAGCTTAAGAATACCAGCTGTAACCAGTACCGCACCCGCCAGAAAGTCTTCGACGGCTCCGCAAGGCTCCGCAAACTCGCAGACGACCGTACCACCAATACCGGCGGGTGGCCGGTCCTTCCACGCCGAGTGAGCGCGTCAAGATTTCGAGGGTGGCCCATCCCTTCGATTTTTGAAGGGGTGGGACAGTGTTGAATTTCTCGCCTCGAACCCCTGCGCCCTCTCCCGGTCCGGCGTGCACACACTCTTATCCCCGTACTGATAGAATCGATGACTGCTCCACGGCCACAACTTCGGATCAACCACGAGGCCGCGCTTCAGGATTCATGTGCATGTACTGCAGCTTCTCGACCCTCTTCTTCCGGCTCCAGACGTTGAAATCATAAAACCGTCGCTGCCAGCAACCTCGCGGCACTTCCCCGAGCGCATCTTGCCACAGCGCCAATTGATTCGGACTCCGCCGCCGTCGAGTCTTCCGCCGCAGCAATTGCGACACGCGCTGTTTCAAGACTTGCATCACCGTGGAAGGCGTGCCGATCTTCGGCTCCGAGATCAGGAGATGGATATGCTCGGGCATCACCACATAGCCAACCACCAAGAACTGATAACGCGTCCGTACCTCATCGAGAATTTTCAAGAACACATCCCGCTTCCGCGCCGTGCCCAGGAAGGGACGACGCCGGTAGCAACTGCAGGTAATGAAATGCAGATGGCGTTGCCCATAACGACGCTCGAGCCGGTGCTTCAAGAGGAAGATCCAAAACCGCGCACCCTTTGCCGACGGCGCAAAGAGCGCGGCACCCGCAATTGCAGCTTCCACTGCAGAGGCAAAGGCACATTCAATTCAACGTCAACTGCCGCAGTGGTATCATCCGACTTCGTCATGCGTCAAGCAGAACCGCATGCGGTGATGACAGGGGCGTGCCGCGAAAGCATCGGCCACCCGGCCGAACGGTGGGGACTTTCGTCTACCGAATGCCGAAGGGGAAGGAGCCACAAACCCACAGTCAACCAAAGTACGGATTGACTGTGGCTACCAGCTCTCTCTCGCTCGGAAGATGGCGAACGGCAAGAAAGGGCTGATTAGATAACGCCGCCGGCTCCTTGTGACGGGAGGACGGCTCAAAAGAAAAAGCCCGGCGGCGAGTGGTCCAACACGCGCGCGCCGGGCTGAAAAGACCCGTTCGGGACTAGTGCTGTGGTTCCTGCTTGGCTACGTCCTCCTTCGTCGGAGGATCGGCCGCCGCCGGAGTCGCGGCCGAAGGTGCATAGCGCGTCAGGTACGGCATAAAGGGAGTAACTTCGAAAGGCATCTTCTCTCGCTTGGAAAGCAGGGCCACCGGCTTGCTCTTCACCAGCTCAATCTGGTTATTCCACGGGTTCAGCTTGATGCGCGCGCCCAGCGGCAAAGCAGCGATTTGATCCAGTTTTGCCGGCTGGAGTTCCGGCGCCGACTTTTCAAGCTCGGATGCCACGGCCACCCTGTTTCCCAGGTGCGGGCTGATCAGGGCGGGAAGTTGCTTCTGCTCCGCATCCAATTGCCGCAGGAAAAGGCCTGCGCCCGAGAGTTTGTCCTTGTAGGGAGACTGTTTCAGCAACTGGACCGCTCGGGTGCCCGCCTGGTCGTCGGTGCGGGGATCCGCGTGGAAGGAAAAATGGTGGAAGGTGTCCACGGTCGTAACCATCGTCGCATCGTTGAAGGCCCATTTGTCGTCGAGCGGCTGGCCGGTCAAGATGCGGCCCATCTCGTGGGCCAGCACTGCGGCTAGACTGGCTTCATCGGGCAGTACATCCAGAAGGCCCCGGCTGAGCACGATGGTATGGCCAACGGTGAAGGCCTCGAGCGTGGAGGTGAGCAGGACACGGCACTTGATTTCGGGCTGCACGTCGACGTTGTTCGTCACTTCGAGGTTGTTCACCACCGTGTCCAGCACCTTGTCCACTTCACCGACCGGAGCAACCAGGCTGGCGCGTTGCAGCCGATCGATTACGTTGAGTTCGCCCTGGTGCTGCCATTCCCGCTGCGCCTCGAGCGGCGATCGATCCTGCGCCGCCTCGGCCTGGTCTTTCACGTTGGGCGAATCCACCTTCAGGTCGCTGAATTCCTCTTCCCGACCCGCGCCCTTCATGTTGTAGCCCCAGAACCGAGTTTGTGATTTGAAGCGGACGTGGCCAAACCAAACGTCGCGCGCGTCGGCTTCTTCGCTGTAGACGTACGCGGGAAGCCATAGTCCGGGGGCGCTATTGACTCGCCAACTGTCAAAGTGCAGGTTCATGCTGAACATCGTCTGGGCCGGAACGTAGACGCCGTTGAACCGGACGATCGTGTCGTCCTGGTCTTCCACCCAGATGCGGCCCTTGAAGCGGCCCTTCCCGGAATGCGGCAGCGGCATAACGTCAAACACCAGGCAGCGCACCTCGCCCAGGAATTCCCGGCGCACGTAATCGAAGTGATAATTTTGGCGGGTGAAGCCCTGCGGGTCCACGAACATCATTTCCACGAACCCTTCGGGGATATACCCTGAGGAGAATTTATTGGTAAGGGCCGAGAAGATATTTAGCTTGCTTTTGAAGCCTTTGTTCTTCTTGTCGACCATGGAGTGCTCGAGAACGCCCTTACTCAGGTCGGCCACGCCCAGGTAGTAATGGTCCCTTTCCGGCACGAAGCCCATTTCCTTGTCGGGACGCATGTCCTGGATGTAAGTCTCGACCAAAGGACTGTACTGACGCAGCGTCTTGACTTCTTGCTGTTCCCGCTGCGCCACGCGATCCAACACTTGGTTCAAAGTCGACGGTTGACTTTGACTCTGCGTGGCCTCCTGCCTGGAAGGCTCGCTCTGCGCTACGGCCCACCCCGGAACGCAGACGGCAAGTGCTGCGACGACAGTACTCCTCTTCCACATACGCATGACTCTTTCCCCCTAGTATGCTAATTCGAAAAGGATGTGCACGACCGCCGTCGAATCTACCGGTTGACCATCCTCGATCGCCGCCCGGAAGCGGATCTGTTGGGCAGCGGTTACGGCGGCTTCATCCAAACCATACCCCAGTCCTTGGATCACGCGAAGCACTTGCACCTGGCCGGATGCCGAAAAGGCCACCTGCAACAGCACTTCGCCCTCGATGCGTTTTTGCCGCGCTTCTTGCGTGTAAGCCGGTTTGGGCTTGTAGAGAAGCACGACCGGCTGTGTTTTCGCCGCGGCCTGCGCCGTGTGCGCTTTGGGAGCCTCAGTGGATGGGCGCTCGTCCGTGAATCCGCCTTGCTTTACAGCGCCGCGGCCGCTTCCGCCTCCGCCATTGCCGCCCACTGCGACACCATTGCCAAAACCGGTGCTCGCCACCACCCCGCGCGCCCCCTTCGATCCCCCGGTGCCGTTTCCGTATCCTGGTCCGGGAGGCAGATCGTACGAACCCACGTGAGCGATGTTGGCCGCTTTATCGGGGCGCCCATTGCCCGGCAAGCCGTTCGGGTCTCCAAAGCCTCCTGTCTGCACGGACTCTCGCGGACGCTTCAGAGTCGGCAGGGCCGAACTCCCTCCGGAGAGCGGATGAACGTCTGGCAGCGCTGCTGCCACTTGCGGAGCTTCCGGGGCTGCGGTGTTCCGCCGCGCCGTAGCCGGCCGCGCAACCGGAGAAGTGAACACTGGCGAGATGATCTTGGGTTTCGGAGGCGCTACCAACTCTTCGGGCTTCGGCACCACTCGCGCCACTACCGGCTGTTTCACCGGGATCGGTTTCGGCTGTGGCTTCCATGGAACCACGGGCGGCGCCGCAATCGGTGTCATCCAGTACCGCCTGACCACTTCCAGCTTCTGAGGCATTAAGGCCGGCAGCCAGATCAGCACCATCAAGACAACGAACTCTAAACCAAAAGCGGAACTGAAGCATCGCCAGCGCGGCTTGCCTTCTTCGAGCATTGTGAAAGCTGCGCGCTTCGTGGTTTTCACCATGGATATCACTGATACCTTCCCGGGCCAGGCTCAAATGGCAGACACAACTGCCTAGCCTATATAAAGTACTAGCACCACGGGCTGGGGCGAATAGAACTTCCGTACCATCCTACCGTAAGTTTGCCGTAAGGGATAACGCAATTCGTGCCGCGTTGGGAACAAAGCGTCACTCCCTTCCCTCACGACCAGCTGTGTCACCTGAAGACTTCCCGCAATGAATACCGTCCCGCCGTTGGATGCAAGGCAGGTCAACAGGGTAGCCTGGCCCCAACGCGGAAGGCGCTACATCCTAGAGCAGAGTTTGGGCCTGTGCTATCCGGTACAGACGACTAAGTCTCGAATCGCTAAACTGTCGGCGCATCTAAAATTGAGGTAACACACATGAGATTCTTAATCGGTACAGCAGCACTGCTTTTGCTTCTTGGGACCACCGCTTCCGCCTACGCACAGCAGGACGAAAAGCAAAAGCAGCAGCAGGAAAAGCCACAGCAGGCCCAGCCTGCAAAACAGCAGCAACAACACGCACAGCAGGCCAAGCCCGCACAACAGCAGCAACAGCACGCGCAGCAGGCCAAGCCTGCAAGACAGCAGCAACAGCACGCACAGCAGGCTAAGCCCGCACAACAACAGCAGCAACAGCACGCGCAGCAGGCCAAGCCCGCACAACAGCAACAGCAGCAGCACGCACAGCAGGCTCAGCCCGCACAACAGCAACGGCAACAGCACGCACAGCAGGCTCAGCCCGCGCAGCAACAACGGCAACAGCGCGGACAGCAGGCCCAGCCCGCACAACAGCAACAGCAGCAGCGCGCCCAGCAGTCACAGCGTGACTCTGGAAACCGCGGTGGTGCCGATCATGGTCGCATTTCTGACGACCATTACCGCGCCAGTTTTGGCAGCGGCCACAGCTTCCGTGTCAATCGAGGCGACTACGATAATCGGCGCTTCGAGTACGGCGGCTATTCATTCGGGTTCATTGACCCGTGGCCCGCATCTTGGTACTACACGGATGACGTTTACGTTGACTACATCGATGGCGGCTATTACATGTACGACCGTTATCATCCCGGCCTTCGCATCTCCATCAGTCTGCTCTAGTGATTTCTCCAGCGCCGGTTCAGGAGAGCTTGTCAGGGTACCCATTCTTGCGAAAGCAAGGATGGGCTATCCCCCAAGCGCGGCGTCAGCGTAGCTACTAAAGTGCTCGCGCGGAGCGAGGAAGCTGCTATCTCAAGCGGTCAGGAGACCAGTTGACCGAGAAGCAAAAGCAGCGGGTCCTGATTCTGTGCACTGGAAATTCCGCGCGCAGTCAGATGGCCGAGGGCTGGCTGCGAAACGAGTCCGGTGAGCAGTTTGAAGTTTCGAGTGCAGGCACAAAACCGCGTCAGGTCTGCCCTGAAGCGATAGAGGTCATGCGCGAAGTCGGTATCGACATATCCGGACATCGCTCGAAATCGGTGGCCGAGTTCGCGGGACAAAGTTTCGACTACGTGATCACAGTCTGCGATAGTGCGAAACAAAATTGTCCTTTCTTTCCTGGAAACGCCGAGCGGCTTCACTGGAGTTTCACAGATCCGGCGGAAGCAAAGGGCACGTGGGAGGAAAGGCTGGCCGAATTCCGCCGTGTACGCGACCAAATCCGCCGGCG
Source organism: uncultured Acidobacteriota bacterium (assembly GCA_963781005.1). GTDB lineage: Bacteria > Acidobacteriota > Terriglobia > Acidiferrales > UBA7541 > CAWADX01. Next base: position 1,159,412 of record CAWADX010000001.1, on the reverse strand, counting down.
ATTCCGTGAACTTGCATCAGGAAGCCCGCGAGCAGGTCACGCAACTCCTCCATAGGACCCCTCTCAAAGCCCCTCTTGACATATTCTATATTTCCGGTATCATGGAAGTATGTCAGGCGCGCAAACATCTCAAGTAGCCCGCTACGCCGATATGTTCTCAGCCATGGGAACCGAGGCTCGGCTCCGAATCATGCAACTCCTGCTTACGGCGGAGCCCCAAGGACTGGTCGTTGGCGACATCCAGTCAGAGCTCGACATCCCGAGTTCGACGCTTTCACATCATCTCGACAAACTCAAAAGCGAAGACTTGGTCGTTGTGCGCCGCGAGGGAACCTACCTCTGGTATCGGGCCAATACAGGCGCCCTCAAGGATCTTCTCGGCTTTTTGTATGCCGAATGTTGCACGCGTAACCGCGTCGTTGCGCCAAAGGAAATTGTCTCGATTTCAAAGTAGGAAGGAGACTTCGATGAATTCAGGGAATATCAAGGAAGTTGTGAAAGAAAAGTACGGCGAAGCGGCGAAGCGCGCGGCTGCGGGAGTCGGCTCGGCATGCTGCGGAACGAGTTCCGCGTCGAGCATCGAGGGGTGTGATCCGATCACCTCGAACCTCTACGGGGCTGGAGAAGCAGCGGCGGTGCCGGAAGCGGCGCTCCGCGCGTCCTTGGGCTGCGGAAATCCAACGGCTCTCGCGAAGCTGCAACCGGGTGAAACGGTTCTCGACCTCGGTTCGGGCGGGGGCATTGATGTGCTTTTGTCCGCGCGACGCGTCGGTCCCACTGGGAAAGCCTACGGGCTTGATATGACCGACGAGATGCTCGCTCTGGCAAAGGAGAATAAGCGCAAGTCGGGCCTTACAAACGTGGAATTCCTGAAGGGCGAAATCGAGAACATTCCGCTACCCGAAAACACGGTGGATGTGATCGTCTCGAACTGCGTGATCAATCTTTCCGGCGACAAGGATCGAGTCCTCCGGGAAGCGTTCCGCGTCTTGAAGCCGGGCGGGCGTTTCGCGATCTCGGATGTTGTCGTCCGCGGCGAAGTCCCTCAAGAAATTCGCCGCAGTGTCGAACTGTGGGTCGGCTGCGTCGCCGGCGCCCTTTCCGAGAATGAGTACCAGGAAAAGCTCGCCGCCGCCGGTTTCGAGTCGATCGAAATTGAAGCCACGCGGATTTACAACGTTGACGACGCTCGGGAATTTCTCGGTGCGGCGGGCATCGATGTGGAGGCTATCGCCCAACAAATTGAAGGAAAATTCATCAGCGCCTTCGTGCGAGCCAGGAAACCTGGCCTCGCGAGTGCGTGTTGCGGCCCCACATGCTGTGAAAAGTGACCTCCGACATCGGTTGCCCGGCTTCAACAACCCACCGCCGGCTGGAACGCTGACACACTCATCCTAGGTCCCACCACAAAAGCTGTTGCCAATAGCTGTGTTCGGGGAAATAATGTCGCCACTCTGTCGCTTCTGGAGGTGTTCCGTGACGAAGACCACGATGGTTGCCGCGCTCGCCGCCCTGATGATCGCACCGTTGAAGCTCAGCACGGCGCAAGAGATGAGCCGAAATTCCGGCGGCGGGCATGTTCGTCTCTACTATGTTGCGGCGGATGAGGTCGAATGGGACTACGCCCCCGATGGCATGGATCATATGACGGGCAAGCCGTTCGCAGGTTACGCCAAAGGGTTTACGGAGAGCGGCCCGCACCGCCTCGGCAGGCGCCTTCTCAAAGCTTGTTATCGCGAGTACACCGACGACACCTTTCGAACGCTCAAGAAGCGCAGGCCGGAAGAGGAATATCTAGGCACGTTGGGCCCGGTTCTGCGCGCCGAGGTGGGGGACACCATCAAGGTGGTTTTTAAGAACAACGCCACTCATCCTTTCAGCATGCATCCGCATGGGGTGGCGTACGACAAATCGTCGGAGGGCACCGCCTATGGCGGTGTGCCTTGGGAAGAGACCGGTGTGGTCACTCCGGGTAAGACGCACACGTACGTATGGGAAGTGCCGGACCGTGCGGGTCCGCAGCCCACGGACCCCAGTTCAGTGGTCTGGCTCTACCATTCACATGTGGACGAGCCCAAAGACGTCAATTCGGGGCTGATCGGCGTCATCGTGATTACGCGCCGCGGCATGGCGCGTGCCGACGGGACACCGAAAGATGTGGATCGGGAATTTGTCACGCTTTTCATGGCTTACAACGAGAACCAGAGCTGGTATCTCGACCATAACATCGAAACTTACACGACGGATCCTAAGGGAGTGAAAACGGACGACATCATCCCCGTGGACGACAAGGGACATTATTTCCTCACCGGGAATGGGTTCGGGGATACCAGTATCAAATGGTCCATGAACGGCTACCTGTTCGGCAACATGCCCAATATGACCATGAAAAGGATGGAGCACGTTCGCTGGTATTTGGTCACCCTCGGCGACGGCTTCAACTTTCACACGCCGCATTGGCACGGCAACGTGGTTACAACTGGCGGGCAGACCACCGACGTGGTTTCCCTCGGGCCGGCGCAGATGATTACGGCGGATATGGTGCCGGACAGGGTTGGCACGTGGATGTTCCATTGTCACGTGAGCGAGCACATGGCCGCCGGCATGATGGCGCATTACGAAGTGCTGCCATAAGCCGGGCCAGAGGCTTCCACCACGGATGGATGCCGTTGCGCTGAAAATTGGACGGTAGTATTGCAGGCGGGATGCGTTGGTTGTATATTCCCCAGTCGTTTCGAACGGCCCAATAAAAACCTTAGTGTAGGCCGATGGAGGATAAGCGATGAAAAAGCTGCTGTGGCTTGGATTGCTCGTGTCGTTGCTGATGCCTGCTCTGGCAATGGCGCAAAGCACTTTCGACGGCACGTGGAAGGGTGATCTCAGCAAGTCTCAAATGCCGAAGAAGCCTGACGTTTACCTGTTGCAAGACGGCATGTACCACTGCAAGACCTGCGTTCCCCCTGTTGACGTCAAAGCGGATGGCCAGGACCACCAGGTCACCGGGCATCCGTACTACGATACCATCAGTGTCAAGGTTGTGGACGATCGCACCGCGGCGATTACCCAGAAGAAGGACGGGAAAATCGTCACAACTTCAAGCATGACGGTCTCGCCCGACGGTAAGACGGCGCACTTTGAATTCACCGACAGTAGTGCCACCAACGCCGACCCGGTCACTGGCAAGGGAGAACTGACGCGAGTGGCCAAGGGTCCGGCTGGATCCCACGCAACTTCGGGCTCCTGGCGAACCTCGAAGATGGAGAGCATGTCGGATAACGGGCTTACGGTCACTTTCAAGGTTGAAGGTGATAGCTTGACCATGACCACCCCAACCGGACAAAGCTATACGGCGAAACTGGATGGGACGGAGGCGCCGTACAAAGGTGATCCCGGCACTTCCAGCGTCTCCGTGACGCGCATCGGCAAGAGCATGATCGAAGAAACGGATAAACGCGACGGGAAGGTGATCAGCATCACCCGCATGACCGTCTCTCCTGACGGTAAGACCATGATCTTCGCAGTCGCTGACAAGCTACACGGAACCACCATGCAGTTTGTGGCGGATAAGCAGTAGGCCACTTTTGTACTTGTAGCCGGGTGCCCCATACGCGGTTTTGCGTGTGGGGCTTTTCCCCTTGTAAGCCCTAATGCGCTGAAGCTTTGTTTGGTGCCGCATCCCTTGCAGCTTGCAAGGGTGCGGTTTTTGCTTTCATTTTTCCTTGTCCCCGCACGTTGGCCAACGTGTATCGGATCACCAACCATTGAAAGGGGCGCCCTGCGGCTCACCCTCTACGGCGTCCAACACCGCCGCCTAATTTGGAACGATCGTTGCAGCCTTCAAACTTCGATGCTGGCTTCATCAGGCATGACAGCCTTGTGCTCTTCCTATTTCGATAACCCGCGCGCGGTGACCAGGTACACGGCGTAACTGCCGAGCCAGTGGCCGCCTTCGTAGTGCGCGCCGGTGACGGAAGCGACGCCGGCGGTGCGATGGACGGCGGCGACGGCGCGCAGCGAGGCCAGGCGGCGGTCGTTCGCGGGCAGGCCGGAGGCGATTCCCTCCAGCATCCAGGCGCGGCTGAGATTGAGGCCGTCGAGATGCGCGAGCCTGGGGTCGCTGGGGTCAGTGACCACGGCGGGCTTCAGCCAGTCAGCGGTTCCATTCGGCGGGATGTCGGGAAGAAAAGCGCGCAGCCAGTTGGCGAATTCGACCGGCGGCAGGACGCGGCGCATCACGTCAGCTTCGGCCAGACAGGGAGAGAGAAAGTCCTCGCCGGAAGGCTCGTAGGACAGCGGACAATTCTTGTCGTTCAAATAAAACTCGCGTGCACGATCGGCGGCGAGGACGCCGAATTCGCGATTGCCGGAACCGCGGGCGGCGTCGAGGATCAGGCCGAGCGCAAAAGCGGTCTGGCTGTGCTCGCCGGAGCGCACCGGGTGCGAGAGCTTGGGCAGCCAGGTCTTCAGGCGCGAGGCGGCGGCCTCTTCCAGCGGTCGGAGGTTGGCGGCCATCTCGCGCGCCGCGGGATGGTCCCACTCGCGCAGTTCCTGTCCGAGTTGCAGCAGCCAGGCGAGGCCGTAGGGGCGCTCGAAGCTGGCGCGACCGTCGCCATTGAGGTAGCGCGCCTCTGCTTCCAGGTTGGCGCGGGTGAGGCTTTGCTGCAGTGCTTCGATCGCCTTCGGTGTAAAGGGCGCGTCGGGAAAGGTGCGGGCCAGGCGCGCCAGCAGCCAATGTCCGTGCACGGACGAATGCCAGTCGTAGCAGCCATAAAAAGCGGGCGTGAGCCGGCGCGGCGGCGCCACGTCGGCATCGCTGTTGAGGACGTGCCCGATTTTGTTGGGATATTCCTTGTGAACGCAATCGAGGGCGAGCGAGGCGAAACGTTCGGCGGCGGTGCGGGAGAAGTCTTGAGCGGACATCGTCGAAGTCAGGAGCAAGACGACGGCGATGGTTCGGAGCACGGTGTGCATTATCCCGAATCTCCCTTGTGACTTCAAAAACGGCAGTCATTCTACGCTCGTTTCGTCCGTTTCCACGGCTGTTAAGCGATTCTCCTCTGCCTCCTTTACCTCCTCTCCCTCCTCACCCTTCTCCGTCCGGATACACGTGACACTGGCGCGCCAGTGGGTAGCATACGATTGGCAGGGGTTGCCGCAACTCCGCATATCTGGAGAGTTGGGTTCATCGAATCGACGGCCAATTAGGTCGGTCCTCTTTAAGAGAACTCCAAATTCACCGGTGCACGACCATCTGTCGATCCGCAAACTAGTCTCAAGCAAAATGGGATGTGCCGAAAGGGGCCCGGCGCTAGAATCTGCTAAGTTGTTGGGAACGCCGAGGGACATTCACGCCATCTTGGTGTGTTAGAACTACAGCGTTCTGGATCAGCGGAAGGTTGAGGGGGGGACGCCAGGAATCGTCACAGCTCCTTGATCAGGGCTTCGAAGCGTGGATTGCCGCGCAAGGAATCAAAGTCTGGATCCCTTGCCGCCCATCCCCGATACCACTGGCTGCGCCCCGTCGCATTCTGCAAAGAGGTCAAGGCCTCTTCCGTCTGTCCGAGGATGGCGTAGATGCAGGCCACATTGTAAAGAATCGTAGGCTCTTCGGGATCCATGGCCAAGGCCCGGTTGCTCCAGTCGAGAGCTCGCTCCCGTTCGCCCAACTGGCACCAGCAGTTCGCACCCAAATACAAGGCGCGCGCATCGTCGGGGTGGAGTTCCATGTGCTTTTCCGCCAACTGAGCGCCCCGCCGAAAAGCGGCCGCGGCGTCCGCATTGCGGCCAAGTGCCCGATACGTCGTGCCGAGCAATGTCGGGGCCTGGTAGTCCTCCGGCTTCGCTTCACAAGCGCGCTCAAAAAGCTTGACCGCTTCCTCCATCTTCCCTTGCTGAAAACGCGTGCGCGCGTAGAAGTAATACGCTTCAAACAACTTGGGGGCCAGCCGAATAGCGATCTGGAATTCTTTTTCAGCCTCCTCGTACCTTTTCGCCAAGTAAACCGCCAGTCCCCGGGAGGCGTGGGCCTCCGCCGATTCGGGATCCAGCTCGACCGCCTTCAGGCTGGCCACGTCGGCTTCCTGCAAATTGTCGTTGGTCGTATCCCAGTACATGTACAGGTGCGAGCAGCAATAGGCGACACCCGCGTAGGCGCGTACGTAGCCCGGGTCAATGACGATGGCGCGGGCGAACATCTGCCGGGCGAACTCGAACCCCTTTCGACGATCCCAGTGGAAAAACTGCAGCCCGCGCAGATAGTAATCGTAGGCCTGAGCGTTCTGGGTAGGCTTGCGAGCGATCTCGTGCTCTTCTTGCGGCGAGAGAGTGATGCGCAACGCCTGAGCGATGCTGATCGCGATCTCGTCCTGGACCTCGAAGACGTCTTTCATCTCTCGGTCATACCGCTCTGCCCATACGGATTGGCCCGTACGCGTTTGCACGAGTTGCACGGTGATCCGCAAGCGGCTGCCGGCCCGCCGAATGCTTCCCGTCAACATATACTTGGCATCCAGCTCCTGGCCGATCTGTTGCCCCGTGACCGCCTGATCCCGATAACGCAGAACTGCTGCCCGCGGGAACACACCCAATTCCTTTATCTTGGACAGCTCGGTGATGATGTCCTCGGTCATTCCGTCACGGAAGTACTCGTCCTCTTTGGCGTTGGTCAGGTTCTCGAAGTACAGCACGGCGATGGATTTTCCCGCCTGGGCCGGCGTCGCCCTGGCGGCAGCGGGTGTCCCGCCCCTCGACGCCGTTGCTTGGCCGCCCGAATCGCGATCGCGCTTCAGTCGCTTCAGATCCCCCCTCATCTCCGCGGCGGTCTGGTAGCGCATCTCGGACTCTTTTTCGAGGGCTTTGCCGATGATCCGTTCGAGCTCGGCCGGCACCTCGGGGTTCACACGCATGGGCGACTTCGGCGTTCCGTGCAGGATGCCGTCGAAGATTACGGCGGACGTGTTGCCCTCAAACGCCAGCTTGCCCGTGGCCATCTCATAGATCACCACGCCGAATGAGAACAGGTCGGCGCGCGCATCCAGATCCTCACCCCGGGCCTGTTCCGGCGACATGTAGGCTATGGTTCCAAGCGCCGTCCCCGGGCTGGTCAATCGGTCGTCGGAAGCGGCGGTCACCTGGGCCGAAACACCTACCGTCTCGACGTTCGGGCGTCGTGCCGGCGCCAGCTTGGCCAAACCGAAGTCGAGGACCTTCGCTTGGCCCGTTTTCGTCACAAAGATATTGGCAGGCTTGATGTCGCGGTGGGTGATACCTCGCGAGTGCGCAGCATCGAGCGCGTCGGCAATTTGAACGGCCAACTCCAGAACACGATTGATCTTGAGCGGCCTACCTTCGATCAGGTGCTTTAGGGTCTCGCCTTCCATCCACTCCATGACGATGAAAGGCTGTCCATCCTGTTCACCGACCTCGTGAATGGTGCAAATGTTCGGATGATTCAGCGCTGCGGCAGCGCGGGCTTCCCGCAAAAAACGATCCAGCATCGGCCGGTCTTTGGTGGAATCCGGCGGCAGGAACTTCAGGGCAACGTTGCGGTCGAGGACTGTATCTCGGGCGCGATAAACAACGCCCATGCCGCCGCCACCGAGTTTTTCGAGGATGCGGTAATGCGAGATGGTCTGGCCAATCACGCTTAAGCTGAGGAGGTCTCCACTCTTCGAGCGAACCATATTAGGCGCAGCCCCTAGGCAAGTCAACGGGAGGGCTAGCGTACCTCTCGGATCAACTCGCCGAACCGTGTCGGAATGGTTTCCTTTCAGCAGAAAACTTCTCGCTGATTGAAAGGCCGATCGTTTCACCGGTTCGCGCGTGCCAAAAAGGGCTACCACGGGATTGCTGCACAGTCCTCGGCCATGCGGGAGAAACCGGACGCGGCGGATAGAACGAGATTCATCGCCCGAAAAAAGTCAGGATATAATTCCGATTTCTAATCGCAACAAGACTGTACCCTCGATAGCCAACACGACTCCTCAAGGCTACAATGCACATCCTTAAATATAAGGAGGTGATCCCGTGAACTTTTCCGGTCCGGCTGCGGTGCTGGCACTGGTGCTTTCCGCTGTGGTTCTTGCGGCAGGTGCGACAAAGACCGAACAGGTGCATTTCAAGAGCGGCGACGACACTGTCGCGGGCTACCTGGCTCTGCCGGATTCGCCCGGCCGCCATCCGGCCATCATCGTGATCCACGAATTCTGGGGATTGAACGATTGGATGAAGGAGCAAGCGGAGAAGTTCGCAGCGCAAGGCTATGTGGCCTTGGTCGTGGATCTGTATCGCGGGAAGAGCACTTCGAATCCCGACGAGGCGCATGAATTGATGCGCGGCATGCCGCAGGATCGCGCCATCCGGGATATGAAAGCGGCGTTCGACTACCTCGCCTCGCGATCGGACGTGGACAAAAGCAAGATCGGCTCGGTCGGATGGTGTATGGGCGGCGGACTTTCGCTTCAGCTCGCAGTCCACGAACCGAGGCTGGCAGCTTGCGTGGTGAACTATGGCGCCCTGCCCACGGATGCGGACGACATCCGGAAAATCAACGCGCCGGTCCTGGGAAATTTTGGGGCGGAGGATCGAGGTATTACGCCCGAGGCCGTCCACGCGTTCGAGAAAGCCATGAAGGACGCCGGCAAGACCACCGACATCAAAATCTACGATGGCGCCGGACACGCCTTTGAAAACCCGAACAACAAAACCGGCTACCGTCCGGAAGCAGCCGCCGATGCGTGGCATCGCATGGTCAGCTTTCTGGACAAAACGTTGAAGTGAAGCTGCAAAGGGCACGGCCCAATGACGGTCCGTGCCCCTTGCAGACTCCGGATACCAACGGCTGCGAGCCGAGCCGCTAACTACTGATGCGGCTCGACCACGAGGTACACCGTTGTTCCACCACGATTCACGAGCAGTAGCACGGGCTGTTTGCCCGCGCCAGCTAGCGCCTGCTCGTAGCCCGACACGTCACGCACCGGCTTGCGATTCACTTCTTGAATTACATCGCCGCGCTGAAGCCCGGCTTCCCCGGCCGCACTTGCGGGATCGATGGATGTGGCCACGACGCCGCGCGTGCTCGGTGACAACTCCAGCTCTCGCGCGACTTCCGGCGTCAGGTTCTCCACCTGAACGCCCTCGAGGGCCGTTGCTGTTCCCTGTTCGCCCTGCGCCGACGCTTCCGTCTTTTCCGGCAGCTCGCCCAGCTTTACGTTGACGTCACGCGCCTTGTCGTCGCGGAAAGTTTTTAGCCGAACATCGGTGCCGGGAGCCGACTGCGAAACGCGATTGCTCAAGTCGTTCGAGTCATTGATCGGCTGTCCGTTCATTTCCAGGATGACGTCACCCTTTTGAAGGCCGGCTTTGGCCGCGGGGCTGTCGGGGGTCACTTCGCCTACCAGCGCGCCTCCCCCTTGGCTGAGGCCGAAGGCCCGCGCCAGCTCTGGCGTGACTTTCTGAATGTACACACCCAGATATCCGCGAACCACTTTGCCGTTAGTGACGATCTGTTCCATCACGTTGTGCGCCATGCTGATGGGGATGGCGAAGCCTACACCCTGGCTGCCGCCACCGCCTCCGGTGAGGATCGCCGTATTGATCCCAATCACGTTCCCATGCAAGTCAATTAGAGCCCCGCCGGAGTTGCCGGGATTGATCGAAGCATCCGTCTGGATAAAATCCTCGTACCCGCCGCGTTCGATCCCGAGGCCGCCGCGCCCGGTGGCGCTCACGATTCCCATCGTCACCGTTTCACCAACGCCGAAAGGATCGCCGATGGCGAACACGATATCTCCGACTTGCAACTTGGAAGAATCGCCGAGAGAGACCGCGGGCAGGCCGCTCGCGTCAATCTTCAGCACGGCCACATCCGTCTTCGGGTCTGTGCCCACCAGCTTCGCGGTGTATTCACGCTGGTTGTTCAGATACACCTTGATGTCCGAGGCGCCTTCCACCACGTGGTTGTTGGTAAGAATGTAGCCTTCCGGATTCACGATGACGCCGGATCCAAGGCTCCTTTCGCGCTCGGAGCGTGGTTGGGAGCGCCGGCCGAATTGATCGCCGAAGAACTGCCGGAAGAACGGGTCGTTGAAAAACTCGGAAGCGTTGTTTCTATTCTTAACGATTCGAGAAGAAGAGATGTTGACCACTGCCGGCAGGGCTGGCTTGACCACGGCCGCAAAGCCATTGCTGAAAGCGCCCAGGTTGACCGGACTCGGGTCGCGCGATACGGTAACGGGGACGTTGGCGCCAAATGCCCTTCGTCCCGTCAACGACACGGTCCCCACAGCTAGTAGAGTGCCACCAACCAGAGCCAGCGCCACAGTTAAGACTGCGACCCACCGGCGAACTTCCACATATTTCCCACGCATAGCTTTCCTCCTTGGTTTTTGAATGCTCGGGATCAGGAGACCCTTCGAAGCGCTCCCGTCCCCTATGTTTCATCGCCTGGGTCCTCGCAGCGGCCCGGACGCCGGAGCCTCTCAATTAGCCCCGACTGATTTTCTTTCAGACAACGCGGCAGGACGTTCCAGTCGGTCGACGGAATCAGCGAGTCATAAGATCGAAACACCGACAGTCGAACATCGGTCTTCACGGCTGCGTTTCCCGGGCGTGTGCGCCATAGTTCCCTTGTTCACCCTAGCTTAGATGCAGACGCGCGAGATTGCGTTGAGTGAGCAAGTAATTTCGGGCTCATGCTTCCCGAGGGCCTTTTGACAGCGGGAAGCGCCTTTGTAAGAATGAGTTGCCGCATGGGCCGCCATCTAGGCTCTCGCAATCCGTGGGCGCATCCAGGAGGATTGCAGTGAGGCAGAGGCGAGAGATCCGTAAAAATCTCTTCCCGCGGCGCCCTTCCGAGGCGACCCGAGAGCTGCGGGCACTGCCCAAGAAAAGAACCTAACTGATCAACCGAGCAATGAAGAAGGCCGCGGCGGCAGCAATCCCGCCCACTAGGATCGTTTGCACCGCTCCGCGCCAGGGTGTGAGGCCCGTAAAACGCCCTTTGATATAGCCAAAGACAAACAGCGCCAGAAGCGTCACGCCGATCGAAACCCAAAGCGCCGTTTGGACCTGATGCAGCAACATGTAAGGAGTCAGCGGCACGAGCCCTCCCGCGACATAGGAAGCGGCGATGGTCGCGGCGCTGCGGCCGGCGCGGGCGGGATCCGGTGGTTCCAGTCCCAGCTCGAAGCGCATCATGAAATCCACCCATTGTTTCTTGTCCGAGCTGATCGCCGCCACGACGGGCGCCAGTTGCTCTTCCGTGAGCCCGTAGCCGCGAAAAACCTTGGCGATTTCCTCTTCCTCCTGATCGGGTATTTCCTCCGTTTCGCGTTCCTCGCGCAACTGCTCGGAGGCGTAGTGCTCCGCGTCCGTTTTGGCGGCGAGATAGCCGCCCAGGCCCATGGCGATCGAACCCGCGGCGATTTCCGCGAGTCCGGCGGTAACGATGAGGCCGGTGGCAGTGGCTGCAACCGCGCTGGTGAGGCCCGCGGCCAGCGCAAACGGAACCGTAAGACCGTCGGACATCCCAATCACGATGTCCCGAACCGTCTCGCTCGCGGTAAAGTGCTTTTCAATATGCTTGATCGCTGGCATGTCCTCTCCTCGCTGGGAGCCGGAGTTTTTTAAAAGACAGACCGCCGTCCTGGCGACACGGGTATATTATTATGGAGTAGCCCTAAATTATCAGGAGGAAGAGATGGCACAACCCACAGGTCAAGGAGCAGCGCAGGCCACGGCTTATCAAGTGCCGCCGCTGCCCTATGCATTCGACGCACTCGAACCGTATATTGACGCGAAGACAATGGAAATCCATCACGACAAGCACCACGGAGCTTACGTCACCAACCTGAACAAGGCGCTGGAAAACCTGCCCGATCTCCAGAAGCTCCCAGTCGAACAGTTGCTGGCGGATTTGGACAAAGTCCCTGAAAATATTCGGACGGCCGTCCGGAACAATGGCGGCGGCCATGCCAACCACTCCCTCTTCTGGAAGATCATGAAGAAGGGCGGAGGCGGCGAACCAGGCGGCGAGCTGGCGGCAGCGATCAAGTCCGCCTTCGGCTCGTTTGCGGATTTTAAGACGAAGTTCAATCAGGCGGCGACGACGCGCTTCGGCTCCGGCTGGGCCTGGCTCTTCAATCTGAATGGCAAGCTGGTGATCGAGTCAACCCCGAACCAGGATAACCCGGTCATGTCCGGGGGAAAGCCCGTCATGGGGCTGGATGTTTGGGAGCACGCCTACTACCTGAAGTATCAGAACCGCCGGCCGGAATACATCGAGGCGTGGTGGAACGTCGTCAACTGGGATCAAATCGCGCAGAATTACGCGCACGCTAAGAAGTAATTCGAGCGCAAAGTTCGCTGCTTCACTTCCGATCCGCTCCGTCCAAGCCGGAGCGGATCGGATCCCTTACCAGCAGCAGCTATTTCAAAACTTGTTTTGCTGTTTCGTTCTCGTTCAAATTGAACTGGCGGCGGTACAGGTGTGATATCCCTCGGAAATCGGCTTGACACTTCTCATGGTTTTCGTCTCCTTCAATTTTCCTGTGGCCAGAAGCCCAAGCGGGCGCGTCGCTGCCCGGGGAGGCCTCCGCGGCAGGGCAGCGGATTACCGCTGGATGGCATCTGGCGTAAGAATGGATGCCAGAAGGGCGCTAAAGATTTCGCGGATGTGCTTGACGTTGGATTCCCGTCTCAGTGGGCCCAGATTTTTTCGGGGTTCGTTTCGTACGGATAGACGTGAACCATCCAGTTGAAGACCTGCGGCATCCAGCGCCCGCCGGCTGCTTCGCAGGCATCTTCGGTGGAGATACTGCCGCCAAAGCCGAATTTCTTCCAGTCGGTTTGCCCCTGCGATTGTCCTTTCCGCGGCATGCAAAGGTTGACGTGTTTGTGCCAGCGGGCCACGCTTAGCGGCACGCGCTCGTTCAACTGGTCCTCCGTATCCTTCCGCGGAGCGGTATACATCGCGCCTTCAAGCTCGTAGCCGTTCGAAACCTTTTTGTATAACAGCGAAGTGGGATGCGATGGATTGAAAGCGAATTCGGCCTCGTACGCGTAGCGCCAGTTCGTGAAGTGATAGTGAGGCTGAGGAATGTTGGGCAAATAAATCTGATAGCCGTCCGCGATGGCGGCGTAGTAGTCCGCGTATTTTTCGATCGAGCCGCGCAGGACTTCCAAAACGGATGCCGCTCGCTTCTCATCGTCCGGATTCTCGGGGCGAAGCGCGGTCATGTACATATGCGGGCTCATGTCCATGTGCATGCTCGACATCGAATCGGTTGCAGCCCGCGCGGCGTCCGGATGCTCCGCATCGTCATGCCGCATCTGGCTCATATCCATTCCGCTCATGTGGTTGTGATTCTGCCCTTGTTCCGGGCTCTGCGCGCCAATTCCCCGAGCGAAGAACAACGGCAACGCTGCAGCCAGCACAATGGCCCAACGTTTTCGGGTTTTCATTTAGGCTTCTCCTACGTAATTAAACGCGTGGTGCAACAAAAAGTTGCGCCGTGCGGAGCTGGAGGGGCAGATCAGGCACGGGACGGCAATTCATTAATGTTGCGGGGATTCACTTAGCGCTTCGGCAAAATCCGACCCGCCAGGAATGACACCAGACCGGCAATGAGGCCGCCGCAGATAACAATGGCCTCCCAGGCGAGGCCGACGGCTACAGACAGTACCGGGGGCGCGCCGAAGGGAACCAGCAGCGCGGCGAGCGCCGCCTCTCGCACTCCGATTCCTCCCTGCGTCACCGGCAGCAGTGCGGAAAGCTTGGCGAGCGACCAAGCGAAGAACCACGTCCGGAGCGTCAAATGCAGCCCGATGGCATCCGCGATTTGCGACGTGAGCCACACGTAGCCGCTCTGCCCGGCAACTGCGAGGAGCAACGCCAGCAGGACGTACTCCGGCCGGCGGGAAGTCGAGCGGCCCGCCTTTCGCAACATCACGAACCAGCGCCTCATTCGGTAGGGAAATCGTCGCGCCGGCAGCAGCGCCAGCAGGGTCCCAAGAGCGGCAGCGAGAAACAGGACGGCTGCCCCCAGCACCCAAAACACCCACCGGTTTTGCGGGCTGAGCGTGCCCGGCACAACACCCACTCCGAAAGCGGTGAGGGCCGTGAGCGCCACGACGTCGAGTATGCGGTCCAGCACGCTCCCCAGCAGAACCCCAGCCTTGCTTCGCCCCATACGCAGCGCAAGGCCTACCCGCACCAAGTCCCCTCCTATAATGGAAGGCAGGAACAGCGTGCTGAACAACCCGGCAAAGTAACATCGCACCGCCTGCACAAAACTAAGGCCCGACCCCGCTAGGTTCACCATCAACCGCCACTTGTTCACGCCAATGACGTGCCCAGCGAGATATCCCGCGAGGATTAAAAGCCAGAAATGCGCGGGAAGACGCTTCAGCGTCCTCCCTAGCTGCGCCACCGGCAGAAAATGGAACAGTAAAGCGAGGACCAGGATGCTGCCGCCGAATCGCACAACGGCTCGGAGGAGCTTGCGGTGCGATGAGCCGGCTTCGGGCGGGGAGTTCATGCGCAGTGGGGCGGCGTTGTCACGAAAGGGCGGCGACAATTATGGGGTCTTGGGTGCCGGTGGGCAAGTGACCGGCTCTCGAATCTGATTGAACCGCGGCAAGCTTTATGATATTCGCAGGCGTCTGAGTGATTCGCAGCGCGAACGCGGAGCTTACATTGAGAAAGAAAATCCGGGTAGTGCAGTATGGAGTCGGTCCCATTGGAGTCTCGATTCTGCGGCTCGCGCGCCAGAAGCACGCGCTCGAAATCGCCGGCGCCATCGACACGGACCCCGCCAAGGTAGGGCGCGACCTCGGCGAAGTGGCCGGGGCCGACGATGCGCCCTGGGGAGTGGCCATTTCGGCGGACGCCGGTCAAGTTCTCGAACGGCCTGTGGACGCCGTCTTTCACTCGACTTCCTCTTATCTCAGTGAGGTTGCCGATCAGCTCCTTACCTGCCTCGGGGCGGGCTGCTGCGTCATCTCCACCTGCGAAGAGCTGGCCTATCCGTTCCGCAAGCACCCGGACCTATCTGCCAAGCTCGACGCGGCAGCGAAGGAAGAGGGAGTGGCCCTGGTCGGCACCGGGGTGAATCCCGGATTCGTGATGGACAAGTTGGTGCTCACGCTCGCGAGCGTTTCGCAGCGGGTAGATCGAGCGAAAGCCATCCGAATCGTGGATGCTTCGAAACGCCGTGTGCCGTTGCAGAAGAAAATCGGCGCGGGAATGACGCTGGAAGAATTTCGGGAGAAAGTGGCCGCCGGACTCATCAAGCACCACGGACTGCCGGAATCCGTCGCCATGATCGCGGACGGCCTGGGATTCCCGCTCGACGACCTCTCCGAAACAATCGAGCCCGTGATCGCCGAGGGAACCATCGCGACCGAGACACTATCGATCTCAGCGGGCCAGGTGGCGGGCGTTCGTCAGATCGCCCGCGGCATTTCCGGCGGCGAAGAAAAAATCTACTTACAACTGGACATGTACGCCGGCGCGAAACAGTCCTCCGACACAATCGAGCTGAGCGGGGAACCGGATATCAGCTTGACGATCCCCGGCGGCACCCACGGTGATATCGCCACGGCTGCGGTGGTCGTCAACGTGCTGCCGGCAATCCTGGCTGCGCCCGCCGGCCTGCGGACCTCCCGCGACCTGCCTTTCGGCTTCTTCCCGCCGGCCGCTTTGCCGTAACTCCCGGCGCAGTTTCCTGCGGCCGCGCCCTGGCGCAACATTTCTTCTATCTCTGCCAAAAGCGGGCGACCGCCGCGTAATCCACATCTTCCTTGGCACTGTTTTTGACGGCGGTGTAGGTGCCATAAGCGGCCGCGGCAGCCGGCAGCTCGACGCCGACTTGCTTTGCCAGCTCGAGCGCGAGCCCCACGTCCTTATGCATCAGGCGCAGCGGAAAACTTGGCGCAAAGTTGCCGCCGAGAATCAGCGGCGCTTTGACGTCGAGCACGGCGGCGCGCGCCATGCTCGATTGCAGCACCTCGACGAGTTTTTCGCCCGGCACGCCGGCGCGAGTCACAAGCGCCAATGCTTCGGCGAGCGCATCCACCTCGAGCGCCAGGATCAGATTCATCCCCAACTTCACGGCTTGGCCTGAGCCGTTCGGACCCAGATGGAAAAATTTCTTACCCATCGCCGCTAACACCGGTTCGACGCGCTCCAAAACCTCGCGCTTGCCCCCGACCATGAATACCAACTCGCCCTTTTCTGCGCCCCAAGTGCCGCCGGTAACCGGCGCGTCCAAAAACTCCACTCCGCGCTCGCCGCAGGCTGCGGCAACATGCCGAGCCAGCGCCGGCGAAACGGTGCTCGAATCGATGAGCGTGCTCCCGGGCCGCAATCCATCGAGCGCTCCGTTGGCTCCCCACAGGATTTCCTCGAGGGCCGGCGGGTCGCTGACGATGGTCAGCAGGACATCCGCCTGGGCGGCCACATCACGCGGCGACTTCCCCCGGCGTGCGCCCTTGCGGACCAAATTTTCGTCTTTGCCGCTGCTACGGTTCCAAACGACGAGCGGAAATCCTGCCCCAAGCAGATTCTGCGCCATCGGCTTGCCCATCAGGCCCAATCCGATTACCCCTACAGTTGGCTTCATGCAATCCTCCCATCGGCTTCCCAATATAGCTTCGATGGTTCAGCCAGGGAACGAGAATCCCTGAAGACAACGGATACCTGATATTGAGATGAAAGCGTGAAAGGAACCGACTAAGGCTTGACCGGGAGAGGGTCCTCGCTCGGCAGGCGCGGAAGAGAGGCCCGGCTGTCCTCCCGCAGGCGCACGAGGCATTGATACGGGATTTCGTAGCGCAGCATCTTCGTTTTTCCCTGCTGGCAGAAATGCTCCTCGAGAAATATGGACTTCCCCGAGTCGTCTGCCAACTTTCCCGTAGCCGTCAGGTAGATGTCGCCGGCCCGGTAATCCACTTCGATGTGTTTACCAACGAGTGAACGATAGCGTCCCATAAGACAGCCATTTTCTCTTACTGGGAGAAGGGGTCAATAGTACGAACGGACAATCATTGCGGTTGGGAGAAGCGGAGGGAAATTCCTAATGGTGAGATCCCTGGGAAGTTGCGGCGCTCGGGGCCGTGGCCGCCGGAAGCGGCTCGACGGACTTCAACCTCAGGTCCGCAGTGAGCATCAGTATGAGAGGCGAGATGATACTGAACGCAAAGAAGGAATAGACGATCGGGAGCACCCATCCCAGCATTCCCTCCGATCCGGCTGAGAAATGCCACACGATTGCGGCCCCAGCGAGGCCGGCCACAACGGAGATATGGGTGCTGACCGGCGCAACCTCAAGCGGGCGCCCGCATCCCGGGCACGTCAGGTCGTTCGAGTGGGCAACGACCTGCGTCGCAGGAACCACTGCCAAGCAATAAGGGCATTTACGAACGGCCATCGAGCCGCCTCCTTCGAGAACGAAGACGATACCTCAAACTGCAGGAGCCGCAAAACACTTCGCGCCGATGCCACCGGAAGCATTACTTAGGCGCCGGAGATATCAGAGCGAATTCGACGCGGTGGCGAAATGGGTCGATCCGTTCGGCTCGCACGCGGACGCGGTCGCCAAGGCGAAACACCGCGCCTTTAGGTTTGCCCGCGGCTCTTCGGCTGCCCCCCGGATTGGGTCCGCCCAAAGACCCGCAGACGATGGCACGGTCGCGCTCGCGATAGAGGCAGCGTTCGTCGGTTGCTTCCTCGAGGCGGTCGATGGGAACGAGTCCCTCGACGAAAATCTCCAGCAGTTCGATGAAGAACCCGAACTTCTGAACCGAGATGATCAGCGCGTCATACTCCTCGCCCAAATGACTTTCCATAAACTGGGCGGTCTTCCAATCCATCAGCTCCCGCTCGGCGGCATCCGCGCGGCGCTCCGCTTCAGAAGTTTCCTCGGCCATATCTTCCAGCTCAACGTGCGAGTAGGGGCCGAGCGTCGGCCTTTGCTCCTCGCTGCGGCCAGGTTTGCCGCGGGCTGAACCGGCGGCGGCCACGGTGGGATTCTCGAGCGCCCATTTCAGCACGCGGTGAACGATGAGGTCCGGATAGCGGCGGATCGGCGAAGTGAAATGAGTATATTCGAGCGCGGCGAGAGCGAAGTGACCCAGCGGCTCGGCGGAGTAGCGGGCCTGGCGGAGCGAGCGGAGCATCAGGTAGGAAAGGATGCGCTCTTCAGGCTTGCCGGCGATCTTTTCGGTGAGAGCCTGGTAGTGCTGCGGGCGAATGTCGATCTCATCCGTGGCCGGCAGCGTCACGGCCATGGGCCGCATACGGCCGCGGGCGGCGCGTGCTGATTTCGCCGGCGGCGGCGTGCGGCCGTGGCGGACGGCGATGCGCCGCTCCGCCAAGTCCGTGACGCCCAGCGAGTAACCAAACGCGTGCGCCAGTTCTTCGAACTCCAGCACCTTTTTCGGATCGGGTTTCTCGTGCACGCGATGGAGAAAGCCTAGGCCGCGTCGCTCGAGCGCGCGAGCCACTGCTTCATTGGCCGCCAGCATGAACTCTTCGATGATGCGGTTGGCGATGTTGCGCTCGCTGCGGACGATCTTCACCATGCGGCCCAGTTCGTCGAACTCGATTACGCGCTCGGGCAGATCGAAATCAATCGACCCCCGGCTACGCCGCCGGGCAGTCAGGAGAATCGCCAGTTCGCGCATCCGCTCGAAGTCATCCTGGAGCGCCGCATACCGGCGCCGCGCCTCCGCGTCGCCCTCGAGCACTTTGTTCACATTCGTGTACGTCATGCGCTCCGCCGAACGGATGACGCCCGGGGCGAACTCGGCGTCCAACATTTTCCCTTCGCCGTCGAATTCCATCAGCACGCTCATCACCAGACGGTCCACCCCCGGATTGAGCGAACAGATGCCGTTCGACAGCGCCTCGGGCAGCATGGGCACCGCGCGGTTCGGGAAATAGACGGAGGTGCCGCGGAGGCGAGCCTCCCCATCGAGTTCCGAGCCACGACGGAGGTAATGCGCCACGTCTGCAATGTGAACCTGCAACTCGAAACGGGTGCCATCGCGCCGCGCCACGTACACCGCGTCGTCGAAATCGCGCGCCGTCTCGCCGTCGATCGTGACGATGGGCAGGTGGCGGAAATCGCGCCGTCCGTGCACGTCGTTCGGCGTCACCTCTTGTGGAATGGCGCGAGCCGCGGCCAGAACTTCGTCCGGGAAAACGTGCGGGAGATGATGCTTGCGAATGATGATTTCAACGTCTACGCCCATTTCTCCCGGACGCCCGAGGATTTCGATCACGCGGCCGGCCGGGGCCACGCCGCCCTTTGGGAATCGCGTCAACTCGACGTTCACCACAGCGCCATCCAGCTCGGCCAGGCGCAGTCGGCCGCTCGCTCGAGGGTGCGCGTCCGGCTCGATCCCCAGCTTCTGCCGCAATTCCGGGGTGAGCTCGGCGCCCGGCGGAATGATGATTTCCTGGAGCAGGCGCGTGTCGTAGGGAAGCACCGTATTGCCACGCGAGCCGTAACGGAAAAGCCCGACGACGGTGGGATGTTCGCGCGTGAGAACTTCCACGACGCGGCCCTCCGCGCGGTCGTCCGGGCGGCGCCGCTCGATGCGCGCGAGCACGCGATCGCCGTGCATGGCATCTCCCAACTGATCCCGCCCAATGAAGAGGTCACCCGCGAGATTCGGCACCGGCTGCGCCGGGACCACGAAGCCGTAGCCATCGCGATGGGCGACGAGGCGCCCGGTGATGAGATTCGGGTCGCGTCGCGGCTTTCCCGCGGGGGTTGCGGAAGGTGGAGCGGCTGTTTTCGGTTGGCCGGCCGTCTGGCGAGAATGACTCGGCTTGACTTTCACCGATGAACCGCTCAGGCGATAGCGGCCGCCACGAACCTCTTCGACCTCGCCTCGGCGCTGAAGCTTCGCGAGAAGCTTCGGCAAGGCTCGGCGGCCGTGGTGCCGCAACCCCAGCGCGTGCGCCATTTCGCGGATGCTGGCTGGATGCTGCGCTAGGGCCAGGTGCTGGAGCACATCCTCTGCGGTCAAATCCGGTGGACGGATAGCTTTTTCAGGCTTGGTCACAAGACGCTCCTACCCAGGCGCGATGCTCTGACAAAACTCGGCTGCAAGCAACTTTTTCCGGGCTGCCGGGTTTAGGTTGAATAGCTCGACCCCCTCGTCGCTCGCGTCCTCCGCGGGCGCCGAGGATTACACCCCCAAGAGGTAGCAGGCGGGGAGGCGGTTAGACCTGGGCCGCCTCCCTTCTTGTTTCCGGCAGGACCCGCGGGACCACAACCGCGCCCGATCCGTTCGGCTAAGGAAATTGGCGCAGACCTCCAGGCAGCTCCAAAATGCCGAATTTTCCGTTTGGTTCGCGCTCCAGTGCGGGGGCATAGAGACCCAGCAACTCGCGGCGCCACCAAAGGCCTTGCGTGCGCTTCGTGTGAAGATCCGTAAACCAATACTGCCAGAGCACGGCTCTCACCTCGCGCGGCGGCTTTTCCGGAAACGGATTCCCGGCAAAAAGCGCGAGCACGTCCGCATCATTTTCGAGCAGGCGCTCTTCCGTGCGCAACGCGATCGGATATTCGCGCCAGGTTCCGAGAGAAGCGAACCAAAGGTTCCAATCGAGCCGAGGTTGATACGGGGCATAGATGCCCGGCGGCTGATGCGGGTCTTGCGGCTTGTAGCGGCAGGGATAGGGAACCCACGTCCGGCCGTCGTCGGACCCCTGAAATTCGATCTCATAACGATTGCGGGTCATGACCCCAAAAAGTCCATATCGGTTGGCGATGCGAAAGGGCTCAAGAGCTACCACGGGCGATCGAGGAAGGGGCACGCCGGGCCAAACCATTTCGAGAAGCAGTACGGTGGTAGCGTAGAAAATCCATCCCAGGCAGATTCCCGCGATCGCCATGCGAATCCGAGCGGCCATTTGGCTCCAACGCGCGCGCCGGCCATCCCCGGTCGGTTCGCGCAAGCCGGCTGTTTCAACGCTTTCACGCTTGCCCGGTCTCCATCGAGCTGGGACAAGGGCGGCCAGGAACCGATCGTCGAGCAACAGAATACCCAAAGACAAAACCAGGAAATTCAGGAACGTGTAGTTCGCCGTGAGGATAATTCCGATCTCGAAAGGTGTGACGATTAAAAAACAAATGATTCGAAAACGGCACGGCAAAAACAGCATCCATACCAGCCCGAGTTCCACCGCCAGAGTCAGCACGACGGTGGCCGCATGGAACCAGTGCGGCAGATGCTGCACATACCACCCGATCCAAGTGGGCAGCGGGCCATTCTGATAGTACTCATCCATGGCTTTGAGATTGCGCCACAGAGGATCTCCTCCCTGGATTTTGGCCACGCCGGATTCGAAATAGATGAGAAACCACAGCCATTGCAGCAGGAAGAGGCTTGCCCGCGACGGCGGCCGGCTCCGACCGAGCCCCGGACGCGGACCGGGCGGCGCGAAGAACAGACCAAGGAAACCCGCGGCGAGCAACATGCCGTCGGATTGGTATCCGGAGAAATCCTGCGCGGCGCTGACGAACGAAAGAAACGCGACAAAGCAGACGCACAGCATGAGGCGCGGCCAGATGTTGAAAACGAGCAGAAGTGAAGCGACGATTCCCGCCCAGCAGATCGCCTCCAGCGCTCGATTTCCGGCGGCAAACCACAACAGCGTCGGGGCGTACCAATACCTCTCGATACCTCCTACGTAGTGGCCCACCGCCTGTAGGTACTCGTCTGCCGGGAGGATCCCATTCGATCCAATCAGGCCGCGGATCTGACGGATCAAGGAGTAGAACGCGGAAAAGTAGATGAGGCCCAACGCGCGGAGGAAAAGCCAGCGTGGCCATAGATGTCCGGGCTTGCCGACCGGTTCCGGGCCGAGGAACCAGTGGGCGACCGATATGGCTGCAGGGCGCATCGCGGAGATTATACCGGTGCTGGCGCGCCCGCGCTCTCGCCCCGCTCGTCGAGGCAGCGATTGTCTCTAGAGATGCATCTAGCTAAATGGGAGCTGAAAGAAGGGAGAAAAGAGATGGTCACGACGGCAACGCCATTGATCGCCACGCGTTTGGTAGGCCTCATTGAGGAGCACGCGGAGGGACTTGCGCGCGGCATTACGAAAAAACTCTTGTCGAATGAACGCACTGCCGACCTGCGCACCGTGGCACCCGACGAGCTGGAGCATCAGGTATACGAGGTCCTGAGCCACTTGAGCCTTTGGCTCTTGACGAAGACCGAAGCGGACATTGAGTTTCGGTACAGCACCATCGGGGCGCGCCGGGCCGTCCAGGGCGTAAGACTCAGTAATTTGGTGTGGGCGATCTCGATTGTCAAAGAACACTTGTTGAAGTTTCTGAGTCAAGAAGCTTTCCTGGACCACGCGTTGGAATTGTTCCAGCAAATCGAGCTGATGAGAATCATGGATCAATTCTTCAGCCGCGTGCTTTACTACACGGCGCAAGGTTACGAGGGCCCTCGCTCGACTCGCCTGCACTAAGGCGCAGCCGATTCGCCGTGAAAATGGTCAGCGAAAAGCTGGGCCGGTATCGCCGAGTAAGCCCCTAGAGACTTCCCGTCGGCGAGGATTAGTCGCGGTGAGCGCGGCGCCAGCGCCAGTATTCCTGCTGGCGGGCGCGTTCGAGACGCTCGTATTCGATTTCGCTCTCGTGGCGTTCGGCGAGCCAGCGATGGTAGGCGCGGTCTTCGCGATCGTCCCAATCGAGCCAGCGGTGACCGTTCCAGTCCCAGACGCGGTGAGGGCCTTCGTATTCCAAGTGTTCGTGGCGCCAGCGCCAGTATTCGGCCTGCTTCGCACGCTGCAGGCGCTCGAATGCGACATATTGGCGTTCGCGGCGCTCTTCGAGCCAGTGACGGTAGGCCCACTCTTCGCGGTCGTTCCAGTCGTGATAGTCGTGATGCTCGCGGTCTTCATACCGGCGGTTATCCCTGTCGTGGTCCCGGTCGTGCTCTTGCGTGGCGGGAGGGGTCCGAGGCGCGGGAAACGAGCCGGCACGGATTGATGCGGGGGCGGCAATGGCGACGCCCAGAAACAGCGGAATGAAAATGCGGGAAGCGCGTTGCATGTCTCACTCCTCCTTCGACTCGACGATTTATCGTCAGGCTAGAACAGCTTACGCTAAAACCCGGCTTTAGGAGCTTCCTTTGCTCCCCACCGCCAGCAATACGATGCCTCCCACGAGTGCCAACCCACCGAGGATCGGCGGCAGCGGGATCGTCTTGTGTTGTTCCGTAGTTACCTGAATAGGGCCGAGGTCCACCTGCTTCTTGTGGGTCGTGTAAGTGATGCCCTGATATGCCAGTGAGATGATCCCCAGGACGATCAAAACGATCCCGATGACCGTCGCAGTCTTCATGAAAGACCTCCCTTGTTCGGCTTGCTCCGCCGAAGGTGCCCGCCATCTTACATCTTCCTGCCCGTCAGGCCCGTCGTAACAATCCTGCGATCAGAGAAACCAAGAAGAGAACGAGGAAAATGTAGAACAATAGTTTGGCAATGCCTGCGGCGGCGGCTGCGATACCAAAGAAGCCGAAAATCGCCGCGATGATCGCGATAACGAAAAATGCCAACGCCCAACTCAGCATGTTGCCTCCTTTTCAGGAAGTGATGATGCGTGCCGCACTGTGGCCCTGAGAATGGGTTCGTGCGACGCGCTTCCGAACGCACAGACGCACGCCTGCCCTTTTACGCGCTTCACGCCTCGAACTCAATGGGCAGAATTCTGTAGTCGAGCCGAGGGAAGACGGTAGCCGGAAGTGACACCAGCAACAGGGTTTAGAGATTGTCGGGCACCTACAGTACAATCTCATCCGAATATACACGCTTAGAGGGATGGTTTGCTACTCGCAGCCGACTTACATTCTCTTCCGGGTTTCCGGGTTGCGAAACAGATTGAACTGAGGGAGGCAAAGCCGTGAAAAAAATTCTAATTGCGATCGGGCTCAGCGTTTCGCTCCTGTCTGGAAATGCTTGGGCCGATACTCTGATGCTCCGAGACGGCACACGCCGCTCCGGCCAGCTGATTTCGGCCACGAGTGACATCATCACCTTTCGAGATGACCGGGGCGAACAACACCGCTATTCCGTCCGCGAAGTCCAGCAGATAGAGTTCAACAACCTTCACTCGCGCGAAAACACGGGCGACGACAACGGCAACTATCAACGACGGGATTCTCCTCGCAACAGCCGCGATGTGATGCTGGTCCCGAGTGGGACTGAACTGGTTGTGCGGACGAACGAAGTCATCGATTCCAGAACGGCCCGGGACGCCCAGGCCTACTACACGGCGACCATCGATCGAGACGTAACCGACAGCGCGGGTGAGATCGTAATTCCCAGAGGTTCCGATGCTCGATTGGTCGTTCGCAACACCACGAGCGACGAACTGGCTCTGGATCTCGATTCCATCACAGTCGATGGGCGCCGCTATCGAGTGACCTCGAGCGACGTAGAGCAAGACGCGGGCAGGCGAGAGGGAATCGGGACAAATAAACGGACCGCGGAGATGGTTGGTGGCGGCGCAGTTCTCGGGACGCTACTGGGCGCGATTGCAGGGGGTGGAAAGGGCGCTGCGATCGGCGCTATCGCCGGAGGCGTAACCGGTGGAGTCGCACAGGTCCTGACGCGGGGCAAGGAAGTAAGGGTGCCCGCGGAGACGGTGCTGCGCTTTAGACTGGATTCGCCTTTGCGACTCGAAGGCGAGCGGGACAGCTCGCATTAAGGACGGAGAGTCTTAAAACGGAGCCGGGCGCCGCTGCACCAGCGTCGCCCGGCTTCTTCCGCCCGGCAGTTCGGAACGGGCCCCGTTCAGGCTACGCCGGCCCCGGCGCTCGCGCTCATCGTTGAGAGTTGTTTATCTTCCTTTGCTGTGACCCTTCTTCTTGTGCTGCTTCATCACCGTTCGAGCGGCCACCTCCTTGGCCCGCTTGCCATAGCGCCCGGAACGTTCGGCGCTTTCCTTAATATGTTCGTACTGCCGCTGCTCCTTCGAGCCCACGCCTTTCAGGTGTTTGCTTCCTGGCATACGTTGTCTCCTTTCGCGTTGCGTCCTCTCGAGAAAGTTCGTTCACTCCGAAAGTGCCCTTCGGCTGATGGGCCCGAAGGAGGTAACGATGGTGCGACGGCGAGGGGCCAGCTCGATTGCGTGTTTGCCAACCGCAGAAATGCCGCCCATGACAGCCGCGAGCAAGAAATAGGCAAGGAACGCCGTCACTCCCACAACCATTATTGTGAGGGCGGAAAAGATCAGCAGGTCCACAGGGTCGCTCACCACGCTCAAGATCATCAGGAGAGCGCCAGCGCCCCACGCCCAGGCATACTTGCGCGATGGCGGGCGATTTACGATGGCTCTCGACATATCTCAGCACCTCGGCTCGGAAACATTAGGACTGGTGTGCTGAGGAGAACAATCGAGGCAAGTCAGTAGTTCTGCGGCGGCATTCATGTAGGCGCGCTTCACGGGCCGACCCATGGGGTGTGAGCTTTGGGAAACCGTTCACAAAACCTTATGCAGATGTCGACGAGCATAAACCTTTCTTTTCTTTGCCTCGAACTGCCGAGAAACGACGAGTGAATGTGCTTCGCCAGTTTCTCGACGAGTAGGGCGATTTTCCCACCAATCTCAGGGGTTCCTTGTATTCCCTCTTCCCCTCGGATGCAGCTAGCTTAAGGAGGGCTGGCCTCGGCCTTGCCGTGGCGCTCACCGGGCCTTTCTGCGACGAGTTAGAGGGAGGCAGAAGCCCTAATTCCACCAGGAGGCAAGCTATGAATTGGGATCAAGTGGAAGGCAAGTGGAAGCAATACAAAGGGAAAATCAAGGAGAAGTGGGGAAAATTGACGGACGACGATCTCGACACCATTAATGGCCGGCGCCAGCAACTCGTGGGAAGAATCCAGGAGCGCTACGGGATCGCCAAGGAAGAAGCAGAGAAGCAAGCGGATGAGTTTGTCCGAGCGCTGCTGAGCACCGGCACGGAAGAGAAACACGAGAGAGCGCGTCACGCCGGTCGAGGCTAGGTTCACAGCCGTTTAAACCATTGCGTCAAGCCCGCCCCACCCAGCCGGGGCGGCTTGGGGCCTGCACTCCAGTACCGGAACCATACAGTGAATTCCCCTCCCGATTACAGCGCGCCGTGGATGGACACATTCGAACAACTCTCGTAGGCTTCCGCGCTGCTGGAGTTTTCCGGCTCCGGCGGCCAGAGTCTTATTTCATCGCGGAGCGACCCGGCGTCGGGCTTCGCAATTTATAAACTGGCCGCCGGCTCATATTACTTCTTCACTGCGGAAAACTGGTTCTCGGAGATGGAGTTCTGTGTGAAGCCTTGAGCGAGGCGGGCGAGCCCGCAGGCCTAGCCCGGGCTTCGCACACAGGAATGTCACGACGAGGAGCGCGACGTGCTTTGGACTATCTTTGTAATCCTGTTGATCCTCTGGCTCCTGGGAATTGTTACGTCGTATACATTGGGAGGCTTCATTCACCTTCTGCTGGTCCTGGCCATTGTTGTAGTGCTGATCCGAGTGATTCAGGGCCGGCGGCCGGTCTGATGCCCCCGCGACTTGCAGTTGTACAAGCCCCCGCACTACCCCCACTCGCCAAAAAGGGGCCGTCATAAGATTCCGCGCCGACCGGATCGACGGCCCCTCCGCCCTCCGCATTCCGCGAAAAGCTCAGGAAGGCCCCAGCCACCGAGTGCCTCCTGCGGGGGGAACCTCAGAGCCACTGGTTCCGGCTTACACCGAATTCCTGACGAAGTTACAGGGTGCGCTGGATGGACTGTTTTGGACGCGTAGCCTACAGTCGAGTTGGTTTTTGAACATGACGGCTGTGATTACATCGCTACACCAACTAAGGCGGAGAAACCCACATGTGTTGTCCGCCAGAACTCGTGAGGTGCGACGTGCAGACAACTTCTGCTGCGGCTTATAACCCCGGACCGTTGGATGGACAATGGGCCGGATCATCCCGGTTTTCGCCGGCGAATGAAGCTGCCCTGGTGGCTCGGACGAAGGCGGGAAGCGCTGCTGCATTCTCCGATCTGATGAAACACTGCGAGCGCAGCGTTTTCCAAGTCTTGCTTCGGATGACGCGGAATCAGGAAGACGCCGAGGATGCGCGGCAGGAGGCGATGTTAAAGGCGTTTCTTCACCTGGATCGATTCGAAGGCCGGTCTCGCTTCTCTACCTGGGTGACGCGCATCGCCATGAACGAAGCCTTGATGAAACTGCGCAGCCGAAGGTCCGGCAAGCAGGTTTCTCTGGACGAAATGGTTGATGCCGGGGACTCCGAAGTCCTGGTTCGGAAGGTGAGCAAGCCAAACGAGCATCCCGACCAGATCTATGCCCGCAGGGAATTGCAAGAGACCCTGGCGGAAGCAATCGCAGACCTGCAGCCGCAGTCTCAGCGCGTATTCGTCCTGCGCGCACTCGAGCAACGCTCCACTTCAGAGACGGCGAAGGTGCTCAAGGTATCTCCCACCGCCGTCAAGAGCCGCTTCCGCCGGGCACGGCTCCAGCTTCGGCAGCGACTGGCAGGTCGCGCCAAGAATCTTGCTTGATTGCGGCGACGAGTTTCGACGAGGAGCCGGCAAAACCAAAGGAGGAACAAGAACATGGCAGGAAAAAACACCGCAGTTTTCGGCATTTATCCGCACCGGGCCAGCGTCGAATATGCGCTCGGCGCCCTAAAAGATGCAGGATTTCGGAACACAGACGTTTCCGTCCTGCTGCCGGAGAACATCGGCACAAAAGATCTCGGCACCGAGAAAGCAACGAAAGCTCCCGAAGGCGCGACGACCGGCGCAGGCTCCGGAGCGGTAATCGGGGGCGCGCTCGGCTGGCTCGCAGGAATTGGTGCGCTCGCGATTCCCGGACTCGGGCCGTTTATCGCCGCGGGACCCATCGTCGCCGCCCTAGCCGGTGTGGGAGTGGGTGGCGCAGTCGGCGGCGTCACGGGCGCGCTCATCGGATTCGGCATTCCCGAATATGAGGCCAAGCGGTATCAGGGCCGCGTCCAAAAGGGCGGCATTCTCTTGTCCGTCCACTGCGATGACTCCGACTGGACAAAGAAGGCAAAGCAAATCATGCAAGCGACCGGCGCGGAAGATGTTGCTTCGAGTAGCGAAGCCGGTGCGGACTATGCGAAGACGGACCGTCCGATGCCCCGCGCGGCAGGCCAATAAACTTTCCACCAACCGCGACTTGAGGGGGCAGGTGAAGTCACGACCGAGGACCTGCTAAGGCGCCTCGCATCCATCCTGCCCCCGCCAGTTCTCAATACCCGCGCCCACCAATTCCGCCCCCACCATTGAGGTGCGCCTTACGAAATCCTTATAAATCCCTTATTCCTCCATGAGACCCCTCAAGTTATAAGTTTTAACGCCCCAGTGCCGGCGCCGGAAGGACTTGCTCTGAATAGTTGGAGCGGCACTAGCGGCGTGCAGAAGCCGAGCGCTGGGAGCTTGCGCGCGCCCGTCGCAGCTCTGTGCAAAGGATATGTTCGTGCGAGATTTCATTTTCATCGCGAGCACCGCGGCGTTTTTCCTGATATCGCTTCTTTACGTGTATGCCTGCGAGCGGCTGAAGTAGCGAGGCTTTCGACCATGCTGGCTAATACGCTTCTGCTTGCGGTTTGCATTCTAGTTTTCGGCTATCTGGTGATGGCGCTGCTGTGGCCGGAGAAGTTTTGACCATGACGGCAAACGGTTGGCTGCAAATCGGAGTGTTTTTCGCGGTGCTTCTCGCCGTCACCAAGCCGCTCGGTGTGTTCATGGCGCGGGTGTTTTCGGGCGAGCGCACGTTTCTCGATCCGGTGCTGCGGCCGATCGAACGGCTGCTCTACCGCGTCACGGATGTCGACGAGAAGCGCGAGATGGACTGGAAGGAATACACGATCGCCATGCTTCTCTTCAGCGGCGTTTCCATGCTGCTGCTGTATTTGATCGAGCGGGTGCAGCAGTGGCTGCCATGGAATCCGCAGCATATGGCGGCCGTGGAGCCCGCCCTGGCGTTCAATACCGCCGCGTCGTTCACCACCAACACGAACTGGCAGAACTACGCTGGCGAATCGACGATGAGCTATTTCACGCAAATGGCGGGCCTTGCCTATCACAATTTCCTCTCCGCAGCGGTGGGGATCGCCATCGCTATCGCCGTGATCCGCGGAATCGCGCGGCGGGAGTCCGAGACGATCGGGAACTTCTGGGTAGACCTCACGCGATGCATTCTGTGGGTCTTGCTCCCCGTATGCTTGGTGGTCTCGCTGATATTCGTTTCCCAGGGCGTCGTGCAAAATTTGAAGCCTTACGACACCGCAAAGCTCCTGAATCCGCAGACGGTCCAGACCACCGGCGCCGACGGCAAGACGACAACCCAAACCGTCACCGACCAGGTGATTGCACAAGGGCCTGTTGCTTCCCAGGAAGCCATCAAGATTTATGGCACCAACGGAGGTGGCTTCTTCAACGCCAACAGCGCTCATCCCTACGAGAATCCAACTCCCCTGACCGATTTCATGCAGATTGTCATGATGCTGTCGCTCGGGTCGGGCCTCACGTACACACTGGGACGGATGACGGGTTCGCAGCGGCACGGTTGGGCCGTGTGGGCGGCGATGGCGATTCTGTGCCTGGTTGGCGTCACGGTTGCGTACTCGATGGAGTCTCGCGGCAATCCACTTCTGCACGGGATTGACCAGCATACCAGTGCCGCACAGCCGGGCGGCAACATGGAAGGTAAGGAAGTCCGCTTCGGCATAGCGTCGACCGCGCTTTTCGCGACGACGACCACGGACGCGAGCTGTGGCGCGGTCAATGGCGTGCACGACTCGTTCACGCCGCTGGGGGGATTGGTCCCGCTGACCAACATCATGCTCGGGGAGGTGGTGTTCGGCGGTGTCGGCTCGGGGCTTTACGGCATGGTGGTTTTCATCGTTCTCGCAGTTTTCATCGCCGGGCTGATGGTGGGTCGGACCCCCGAGTACCTGGGCAAAAAGATCGAATCGTACGACGTGAAGATGGCCATGTTGACGGTCCTGATTTTCTGTCTCGTGATTCTCGTCTTTACGGCCGTCTCCGTGGTGGCACAGTTCGGAACGTCGTCTATCTCGAATCCGGGGCCGCACGGGTTGGCGCAGATCCTGTACGCGTATGCATCGACGGCTGGCAACAACGGGTCGGCGTTCGCCGGGCTGAATGGGAACACGCTTTGGTACAACGTCTCTCTGGGTTTCAACACGTTGTTCGGGCGATTTCTTATGATCATTCCAGTGTTGGCCCTCGCCGGGAACCTGGCGCGCAAGAAACTCGTGCCCGAGTCCGCCGGCACCTTCCCGGTGACGACGCCGCTGTTCACCGTGCTGCTGATTTCGGTGATTCTGATCGTGAGCGCGCTTACTTTCTTCCCGGCCCTCAGTCTGGGTCCGATTCTCGAGCACCTGTTGATGTACGCCGGAAAGATGTTTTGAGGCCGCGATGAGCAAGGAAGGGGAAAAATCTCTTTGGACGTCCGGGATCGTAGGACGAGCCCTGTGGGATTCGGTTCGCAAGCTCAATCCGCGGACGCTGACGAAGAACCCGGTGATGTTCGTCGTCGAAATAGGCGCGGCGCTGACGACCATCGAGCTCGTCTGGAATCTCGCCCATCACGTACCCGGCTTCGGCTTTGCCTTGCAGATCACGCTGTGGCTCTGGTTCACCGTTCTGTTTGCGAATTTTGCCGAAGCCATGGCGGAAGGGCGCGGGAAGGCTCAGGCCGATACTTTGCGCAGGGCTCGCTCGGAGACGACGGCGCGCCGGCTCCGGCCGGATGGTTGTACGGAGTGCGTGCCGGGTTCCAACCTGCGCTCGGGCGATCTGGTGCTGGTGGCTGCGGGTGAGTTCATCCCGGGAGATGGAGAAGTCGTCGAAGGGATCGCTTCGGTGGATGAATCGGCGATCACGGGCGAATCCGCGCCGGTGATTCGAGAATCCGGCGGAGACCGCTCGGCGGTGACCGGCGGGACGCGGGTGCTTTCGGATGAGATCAAGGTCAAGATCATGTCGAATCCGGGAGAAACGTTTCTCGACCGCATGATCAGGCTGGTGGAGGGCGCGGAACGTCAAAAGACGCCGAATGAAATCGCTCTCAACATTCTTCTGGCGGGGTTGACGATTATCTTTCTCCTGGCCGTGGTCACGCTCCAGCCGATGGCCATCTACTCCGGGGCGCCGCAATCCCTCTTTGTTCTCGTTTCCCTGTTGGTGTGCCTGATTCCCACAACGATCGGAGGCTTGCTCTCCGCCATCGGAATTGCGGGAATGGATCGGGTGGTGCAGAGGAACGTGCTGGCGATGTCGGGCCGCGCCATTGAAGCCGCCGGGGACGTGGATACGCTCCTTCTGGATAAGACCGGCACAATCACGCTGGGCAATCGACAGGCGACGGAATTGATCCCCGGGCCGGGCGTGAAGGAAGCGGATCTCGCCGACGCAGCTCAGCTCGCCTCTCTCGCCGATGAGACCCCGGAAGGCCGATCCATTGTCGTGCTCGCGAAGGAAAGGTATGGGCTGCGCGCTCGGGAGCTTTCCTCGGCTGCGGCAACCTTCATTCCTTTTTCGGCGCAGACGCGGATGTCCGGTGTGGATCTCGACGGTCGCGAAATTCGAAAAGGCGCTCCGGATGCGATTGCCGCGTATGCCGCCAGGAACGGCAACCGGGTTCCGCAAGAGGTCGAAGAGATGGTCAAGACCATCGCGAATGCCGGCGGGACGCCGTTACTCGTCGCGGAGAATCGCCGCGTACTCGGCACGATCTATTTGAAGGACATTGTGAAGGGCGGCATGCGCGAACGCTTCGATCAATTGCGCGCGATGGGAATTCGCACGGTCATGATCACCGGCGATAACCCGCTCACCGCCGCGGCCATCGCCCGCGAAGCAGGCGTGGACGATTTTCTGGCTCAGGCAAAGCCGGAAGACAAGCTGGCGCTCATCCGCAGCGAGCAGGCGAAGGGAAAGCTCGTTGCCATGACCGGCGACGGCACGAACGACGCGCCGGCGCTCGCTCAAGCGGACGTGGGCGTGGCCATGAATGCCGGCACGCAGGCGGCGAAGGAAGCCGGCAACATGGTGGACCTTGACTCCAACCCCACCAAACTCATCGAAATCGTCGAAATCGGAAAGCAGTTGCTGATCACGCGCGGCAGCCTGACCACTTTTTCGGTGGCCAACGATGTGGCGAAGTACTTCGCCATTATCCCGGCGATGTTTGCGGGTGCATTTCCGCAGCTCAATATCCTGAACGTCATGGCTCTGAGGACTCCTCAGTCGGCCGTGCTCTCGGCGGTCATCTTCAATGCGCTGATCATCATCGCGCTGGTTCCGCTCGCGCTGCGGGGAGTGCGTTACCGCCCCGTGGGAGCGGAAGCGCTGCTGCGTCGGAATTTGTTGATCTACGGTCTGGGCGGCGTTATCGCGCCGTTCATCGGGATCAAGCTGATCGATCTATTCATCACCTGGCTCCATTGGGCGTGAGGCGCGACGTGAAAAAAAATCTTCTGATCTCGATCTGGATGACGCTGGCGACCACCATTCTTCTTGGCATTATCTATCCGCTCGTCGTGACGGGGCTGGCGCAACTCCTGTTCCCTGCAAAGGCGAATGGAGAATTGATCGTGAGGGACGGAAAGACGGTCGGCTCGCGCCTGCTCGGCCAGCCATTCACCTCTCCGGGATATTTCCATTCGCGGCCTTCTGCCGCCGGCGCGGCCGGGTACGATAGCCGGGCTTCGGGCGGCTCCAATCTCGGCCCGACCAACAAAGCATTGCTCGACCGAGTTTCCGCGAGCGTGCAGAGCCTGCAAGCGGAGAATCCAAAAGCGCCGATCCCGATCGATCTCGTGACTGCATCCGGCTCGGGTCTCGATCCGCACATCTCCCCGGCGGCGGCGGATTTTCAAGTTCCTCGGGTGGCTCGCGAACGCGGCATGAGCGAGGCAGAACTCCGCGCACTGGTGAAAAAACACACCGAAGGGCGCCAGTACGGCTTCCTGGGCGAGTCCAGAATCAATGTGCTGGAGCTGAACCTGGAACTCGATTCAGTTCATCCCATCCGCTGACGCCCGATTCCCGCTCCTCCGGTGGGCGCCCGCCGCAGGATTCCAAAGACCCTCTAATCTTTCGAGCGTGCGTCGCGGGGCGGCTGAAATCTATATCCCACCCAAGGCTCCGTCAGAATGTATTTCGGATGAGCGGGATCCGGTTCGATCTTCTTCCGAAGCTGATTGATCACCACCCGCAAATACGGCGCTTCATCGCCGTAGTCCGGACCCCAGACGGCCTGCAGCAGCCGCCGGTGTGAAAGTGGCTTGCCCTGGCTGGCTACGAGCTGACGCAGCAACTCGAACTCTTTCGGAGTCAAATGAACGGCGCGGCCGCGCACCGTCACCACTCGTCCTTCGAAGTCGATGCTAAGCTCTTTCGAAGCTAGTGGGGGCACGTTCTCCGCCGACGGGACGCGCCGCAGTGCCGCTCGGATGCGCGCCAGCAATTCTTGAATGCCGAACGGTTTGACGACGTAGTCGTCCGCGCCCGCGTCCAGTGCGAGCACCTTATCCCGCTCGGCGCTGCGAACGGTGAGCATGATGATCGGCACGCTCGATCCATGACGGATCTCGCGGCACGTTTCCAGGCCGTCCATTCCCGGCATGTTCACGTCGAGGAGAACCAGATCGGGGCGCTTTTCCCGAACCATTTCCAGGGCGGCCTCGCCGCTTCGAGCTTCGAGGATGGTATACCCGTGGCCGGCGAGGCTCGCGCGCATCACCCGCCGGATTTGCGGCTCGTCATCGACCACGAGGATGGTTGCGGAATTCATCGGCGGCCGGTGACGTTCCGATCGATCGGCAGGGTGAAGGAGAAGACCGACCCATGTCCCAATTGGCTCGTCACGCCGATCGTCCCTCGGTGGGCCTCCACAATGGCTTTCGCGATCGGCAGTCCCATCCCCGTTCCCTGGATCAAGTAACGCTGGCCTTTGCCGCGATAGAATTTGTCGAAGATCAGGCCCTGCTCCAATTCCTCGATTCCAGCGCCGCGGTCGGCGACACTCGTCAGCACGAAATCCCCGTTCGTCTCCGCGCTGATTATGATGGGCTGATCCTTCGGTGAGTAGAGGTCGGCGTTCTCCAGCAAGCGCAAGAGAATCTCTTTCGCGCGTTCGAGATCCACGCGAACCGGAGGCAACCCCGGAGGAACCTGAACGCGCACGGTGCGATCGGCAAAAACTCCTTTGCACTGCTCCAGAGCCGCCGAAATCACGTCCTCGATGGGATGGGACTCTAATTTCAGCTCAAACTCCCCTGCCTCCAGGCGAGCCATCTCGGCTGCCTCTTCCACCAGCCGGTTGAGCCGGTCGGATTCCTCATTGATGATGGTGAGGAGTTCGTGCTTCTGCGCCTGGGCGACCTTCTCGTTCGTCAGCAAGGTGGTGACCGCTGCCTTGATCGAGGTCAGCGGAGTTCGGAAATCATGGGTAATCGAATCCAATAACGCGGATTTGAGCCGCTCCCCGGCGCGGTCCGCTTCCGTCCGGCCGAGCTGTTCCACCGCGCGCGCCCTTTCGACGGCGATGGCGATCAACGACCCCAGCGCTTCCAGCGTCTGGCGAGAAAGCGCCGGCCCGGAAATTCCGAGGCTGCCGATGGCGCGCACTCCGAGGCGCACCGCAATGAAGCTCTGTCCCCGCCCGGAATCGATCGTGGGCTCTTCGCGCATCATCACATCCTTCATCTGCTCCTCATCCAGTTGCGCCACGCCCGGGCTCGAGCGATAGAACTTCTGCTTGTCCGCCAGAAAGAGAGCGGCCGCGCCCATCTCAAAGTCCGCCACGATGTAGTTGGGAATCGCGTTCAACAACTGGATCACGTTCCCTTCTGCGAGAAGCCGCTGGCTAAGCGCGTAGAGCTTCTCGATTTCACGGCGCCGGCCATGCGCTTCCTGCGCCTCCTTTCGGACCCGCGCCGAGAGGTGGCTCGAGATCACGGAAGTCGCCAGGAAGGCGAAGAGCGCCACCCAATTCTGCGGGTCGGCGATCGTGAACGTGCCGATCGGGGGCAGGAAATAGTAGTTGAAGGCGAGCATGGCGGCGATGGACATGAATACCGCCACCGTCATCTCCCAAAACATCGAAACCACCAGGATCGCCAGAAGAAAGGACAGAGCCACGGTGGTCGGATTGACTTGAATCACTCTTCGATACAACAATGTAATTCCGAGCACGGTGCCCAGGGCGAGCGCAAAACCAAGCAGGCGATTGCGATGCTTTTCCAGCATCGCGCCATTCTAGCGCAGCCCGCGTCGTTTCGCTCGAAGGCCGGTCATGCCGAAGAAGCCGGAAGAATGGCTGGAAGTGGCCGCGCCGCCGGAAAAAACCAGGGGCATCTTCAAACTGTTCCTGGGCTACGCCCCCGGCGTCGGCAAAACCTACAGCATGCTCGCCGAAGGAATTCGGCGTCACAGCCGCGGCGAGGACGTGGCGATCGGCGTCGTCGAGACGCACGGGCGCAAAGCGATTGGGGAGCTGGCGGCGCGACTGGAAACGATTCCGCGGCGCAAAATCGAATATAAAGGCACGCTCTTCGAAGAAATGGACGTGGACGCGATCGTCGCGCGCCGTCCTGCGGTGGTGCTTGTGGACGAGCTCGCCCACACCAATATCCCCGGAAGCAAGCATCGCAAGCGCTACGAAGACGTCAAAGAGATTCTGGCGGAGAAAATCGACGTGCTATCGACCGTCAACATCCAGCACGTTGAAAGCATCGCTCCCACGGTGCGCTCCTTCACCGGCATCACGGTTCGCGAAACCGTTCCGGACTGGGTTCTCCAGACCGCCGACGAAACCGTCCTCGTGGACGTCACTCCCGAAGCGCTCCGAAATCGCATGCGCCGCGGCGATGTCTACATCACTGAGAAAGTGGAGCAGGCGCTGAAAAACTTCTTCCGCCAGGGAAACCTGATCGCGCTGCGCGAGCTGGCCCTTCGCCAGGTCGCCGAACAGGTGGACCGCAGTCTTGAAACCTACATGGCCGCCGAAGAAATTCGCGAAAATTGGGCGGTTCGCGAGCGGCTGGCCGTCTGCATCAGCTCGAGCCCGACCGCGCAGTACCTGATCGCCCGAGCCGCCCGCATGGCCCGCCGGCTGGACGCCGAGCTTTTTCTGGTGTACGTCGATCGCGTCCCCGACCATATCGGGCCAAGTCAAAAATCTCTCGAGGCCAATATTCGTTTCGCCGAAAACTTGGGTGCGAAAGTGGTCCGGCTTCAAGGCAGAAGCGTGGCGGACACGGTCGCGCAGTTCGTCCGGGAAAAACATATCACCCAGGTAATCTTCGGCCGCTCTGCCGTCCACGGTTGGCGCAAATACCTTTATCTGTCGGCCGTCCATCGCTTCTTGCGCGTCTCGCCCGCCGTCGATGTCCACATCGTGACTCAGGAAACAGACTGAACCTTCGGGCTTCTTCGGTGGGAGCCCGCTGCTTTAGCAGGGGGGAGCTGGACTTTAGTCCGGCGGAAGAGAGTTCCGATCTTAAAATGGACTTTAGCCCCGGGATTTCTCGATGCGGGCGCTAAAGCGCATGCCCGCCGCCTTTTGGTGCTTGAGGAATCTGTTTTACCGGGCCTTGGGTGTCATCCCGAACCCGGTCGCGTTGTTTGCGAACGAGGGTGAGGGATCTGCTTTTCTTAGGCAGGCGGGTAGCCGCAGTTTCAGTTCGGTTTTGAATTAGATTTTGATTGCGGTGGCGGGATCCTCTCGGCGGGCGCGTGGCTGGTGCGACACCCGACCCGGTCGGGGCGATAGAAACTGTAATGAAGTCGGTAGCCACGGTCAGTGCCTTTCTGACCGTGGGATCTTCCTCTGTTTCCGATTCCCTCGCCGCATCCTCTTTGACTCGCGCAGCTTTAGACTATGCACCACCGTTGTCGGTGACCCCTTCCTCGATTCCCCAATCAGCAAATGCACGTGCTCGGGCATCGCCAGATAGCCGACCAGAGCGAATCCATACTTCTTGCGAACTTCGCCCAGCGCTTTCACGAAAACGTTTCGAGCCCGCACCGTTCCCAGCAAGGCAAGCCGACGGTAACAGCTGAACGTAATGAAGTGCAGGTCGCCTTTGCCATAGTAGCCTTTGAGGTTCTGCGGCATTCGGTAGACGAAAGTCCCCACGTGCGCCCGTGCGGGACGAACATGGGGCACCCTCGCGGTACTCCGCGGATAATTCCTCGGATATACTCCATCGATGTGCCGTCGTCATGAAAACAACTTCACCACCACGGCCACGCGGCCAAGATAGCTGGTAGCCACAGTCAATCCGTACTTTGGTTGACCGTGGGTTTGTGGCCGGAGAAAGCGCCCACGGTCAGAGAAGCAGTGACCGTGGCTACCATGCTCTAAGCCCCGACCCGGTCGGGGCGGCAGAAAATAGCCCCGGGTGTAAACCCTGGGACTGCATTGCGCGTGCCGCCTCGATCGTATCGACTCTTTTTCCATTCGCGCTGTTTCACCCGCGCGAGTTCGCAGCCGCCCTCAACGATCATCGGCACAGCGCCCTCAAGTCCGGAAGTGACCCGCTTCCAAATTTGGAGACTGTGCCGGCCCCTGAAAGCTCGCCGCTCAAGGAGCATGTTCTACTTCTTTGGTTTGTAAACGTAATTCACAAACACATACCTCCACGGTACAGCAACGATGGGTAGTATCACCCACAAGAACGCCGAGGTGGTGCCTTCCGCCGGTGAACCCGCCAACGTGCCCTTTGACCAGAGTGGGTACGCCACAATAATAAGCCACAGGACTTTGTAGAATATCTCTAGCAGCAGGATCGGTAGCATTTTCAAAGGACGAATGATTCCTAAGCCCGCCAAAGTCGCGAACGCTGTCCAGACGCACCACGCCATGGCATCTATTGGTTCCCATAGTCCTTGGTGGGTGAGGATGTGCGTCCAAGTGTCCCTGCCCAGCACGAAGAACATTAAGATAAAGACCAATCGCAAGAGGTAAATATTGATCCTACGGACACCTTCGTATTGGTCGTCCCGTTGAAAAATGGCTTTGAGGCTGAAGGTCATGGAAATATCCTTGAAGTCATAGTTGCCTGCGAATTCTTCAAGGACAATCGTAGATCAATTCGAACACCGTTGTCAGAGTTACCGTTGCCTTCGTCGTCGGTGTTGTTACACCGGCATCGGACATCTACGGCGGGTGGCCGCAGTTTCAGTTCGGTTTTGAATTAGATTTTGATCGTGGGGTTTTTTGGTTTTGTCTCCAGCGTTTGCTGATATTTCAGGTCCGTTCTACATCTCCAAGTGCTCAGTTCACGAAATCAGTCGGTAGCCACGGTCAGTGCCTTTCTGACCGTGGGATCTTCCTCTTTTTCCATTCGCGCTGTTTCACCCGCGCGAACTTTCCCCTTCGTCTGCCTCCACTGAAAGCCAAACGCAACGCGCCCGCGAAAAAAAGTTTACAGGCGCAACCACTTGCAATCTGCGAACTCCATGCTAACGTCGAAGTATGGGCTTATTTCAGCCAACGACGCTGCTTCTGCCTGTCATGGGAGAGGCCGGTTCGGCTAGCACGGAGTTACTCTTAAGAGAACAAAAGCAAATGCTCTGGACTCAGAGAATCCCGAGCCTGCCCGCCAGCCCTGCTGGCCCTGAGCCACGTCGAAGGGCTTGCCCCGGGCGAGGTCCAGGAGAGCCCCATCGAGGGGAGCGGCGCCCCGGGGCCAGTACTGCGTCGGGCCTGCCCGTTTATCCTGAGCGCAGCCGAAGGGCCAGTACTGTGTCGGGAGACACTCTTAGAGGCGACGAAGACAAAGCTCTTACGGCCGTTTCTAATCGCAACACGAACGAGAGACGTAAACTCACAACTCTCTCAGAACCAACAACATCCAAATTTCTAATCGCAACAAAACTGCACTTTTCTGAAGAAAAAGCGAAAAGCGAAGAAAAAACAAATCTCTTGGAGGCCTCAAAAACAATTGTTCTGGGGATGACGGACGCTGATGGTGAAACGCGTGGCCCAGCGAGGTGCCAACGTCGAACATGTATCCTTAATGCTAGAATCGCGACTTCCGCATCCAAGGTGGGTACACGCTGTCCGCGAATTGGCAGGGAGCGTCCTGAACCTGCCGAGGAAAGGAGATGAGAATGATCCTGGCGATTGGAATCGAGCCAATGAAACGCAGCTACATCGCATTGAAAACGGTTCTCATTCTGGCGGCCGCAGTAGCCATCAGCGCGCCAATATTATCGGCTCAGCAGCCTTCGGGTACTGGAGTTCCGGTGCACGTGGTCGTAACCGTGGAGGCCCGCCACGGCAAGGAAATTCCAGTGATTCATCGCGAGGATGTGATGGTGCATCAAGGTAAGAACCGCGACCAGGTAAAGGACTGGGTTCCCCTCCAGGGGGACCATGCCGGCCTGGAGCTGTTCCTCTTGCTTGACGACGGGTCCGAGAGCAACCTCGGTTTACAACTGGAGGATCTTCGCAAATTCATCGACGCGCAGCCCGCAACTACGGTGATCGGTGTCGGCTACATGCGAAATGGGACGGTAGAGATCGCTCAAAACTTTACCGCGGATCACGCCCTGGCAGCCAAGTCCCTTCGAATGCCCATTGGCGCGCCCGGCGCGAATGCCAGCCCTTATTTTTCACTCGTGGACCTGATCAAACGCTGGCCCGAAAAAGCGGTGCGTCGTGAGGTTCTGATGGTCTCCGATGGTATCGACCGGTTCGGTGGCGGCGGACCGTCTGATCCCTATGTGGATTCGGCGATTGAAAAGGCTCTACGGGCGGAAATCATCATCTATACGATTTACGCGACCGGTGCGGGCCATTTTGGACACAGCTTCTTCAGGTTTAGCTGGGGCCAGAATGACCTCTCCCGGCTTGCCGATGAGACTGGAGGCGAGGCTTACTTCCAGGGCTTCCAAACCCCGATCGCGTTCGCGCCCTACTTGGAGGACTTGACGGACAAGCTCAAGCATCAATACCTGCTTGCGTTCCTCGCCAAGCCCGGGAAGAAAGCCGGCTTTCAGTCGATCAAACTGGAGACGGAAGTGCCCAACGCTGAGCTTGTAGCACCGGCGAGGGTCTACGTTCCCACCGGTCCTTAGGGAGGCAATCTAGTGTGGCGATTTTTACAAGGGAACGCCGCTTCATCCACATCCGAAAGAAAAGGAGCGAACCGACCGTCATGAAACGAATCCTCTTTCTATTGATTGGGACCCTGACGATAGGTGCCGGCGTCTCCGCAGCTCCGGCGAGTCGTGCGACCGCGGCGTTTCAGAAGCTGCAAAGTCTTGTGGGCGATTGGGAAGGAAAAGACGAGCATGGAGACGCGGTGAAAACCAACTTCAAGCTCCTCGCCTCCAAGACCGCGGTGATGGAAACCCTCACCGCTTCCGGCATGGACGAGATGGTGACCCTTTATAGCATCGATGGCGACTCCATCGCCCTCCTGCACTACTGCCCGACCAACAACCAGCCGCGCATGCGCGCGACACCCGCGCCAGGCGATGTCACCAAGCTCGTGTTTTCATTTCAGGGTGCGGGGAATCTGCCGAATCTGGAAACCGGCCACGAGCATAAGCTCGTCATCGAATTTCAAGACAACGACCACATCGTCGAACACTGGACTTGGCGCCAGAAGGGCAAGGACATGGAAATGGTCTACCATTTCGCTCGGAAGAATGCGAGCTAGAGGCGAATGCGAACCGGCAGGCACGTTATTTTATGCCGCCTTGTGTTTCGTTCACTTTCCGCCCGCCGTGCGATAGAATGGGGGCACGTGCGGGCGTGGCGGAACTGGCAGACGCGCCAGGTTCAGGACCTGGTGGCCGCAAGGTCGTGAAGGTTCAACTCCTTTCGCCCGCACCAATTCACGCCGCCTTTTGTTTTCCGGTTGGAGCGCCTTCGCGCACTAAATCCCTCGTCGCCTTTCACCTCGGCGAATCCCGATTCATACAAGCGCGGTCCGATCAACGAGCCGCACGAGGCAAGTCCACAGCTGCCCTGCGAAGCCGGCCGGGTTGACATCTCCTGGCGCCCAGCAGTGCTATAATCCCGGCCCAGTAAAAGGGTCCGGGCTGGATAGTTGCGATGGAGTGTCAGTGTTCCAGCCGACCGGCCTGGAGGTACCCGTGGATAATCCGCTGCTCATGGATCTGCTGATTGCCTGGGCGGTTGTTACGGCGGTCTTGATTGGCCTCCTGATCTACCGGGGCATGCTCGAGAACCACGAAGACGACCAAATCTTCCTGGACGGCGCGGGAGACGCCATGGCGAAGGAGCAACAAGCCCTGGTTGCTCGGATTGGCCGGCTCAGCCGACCGATCACTGCCCTGATCGTACTTTCGGGCGCCCTTCTCCTTGTGGTCACTGGCGTCTGGCTCTGGCAGGCGCTCAAGAGCTTTTAGACGCCTGGCTTGGCGGCTGGCGGCTGCGTCGCCGGCGTGGGCGGCGGCTCACAAACCTCAGAAGTGTGGTTGTGTACGATGAGCCAGCGGTCACCCTGGTGTGCAAGAATCAGAGTCGTGTGCCCTCGGGAAGAAGTAGGCCTGTGATCCACCTCGGCAGTGAATTCCCATTGGTAAGCAACCCAGGCCATATCTCCCTTGACGACGATGATTGTGTGCTGGCGATCGAGTCGCAGGGCGCCGAGCCGTTGGCGCTGCCGCTGATACGCAGCCAGATAGTTGGCCCAGCCGATGATGGGCGGTTCGTAGGCCCCGCTTACCACGGTTACATCGGCCGCGTAGAAGCTCCGAAGCTTATCCACATCGCCAGCCTGCCAAGCCCCCAGCATGTCTGAGATCTCAGTGTCAATCACCTGCTGAGCCGGCAGGAGCGAATTGGCCGCAGCGTTCTCCACGTTCGTATCCAGAGTCTTTTCCTTTTGTTTGTGCTGGCTCGGCGAAGCCGTGCCCACCGCCGGAAAGCACACCCAGCACGCAGCAAACCAAGCAAAGAGGACCACCCGAAAACCGCGATTCATTTCTATCCCCTTTCCACAGAGTTCCGGAGCATAGCACGAAAGCCGCGTCGCATTGACGGTCGCCATGCCCCGGGCCTTGAAATGTCACAGGTTCGCGCCGGTGAACCGTGGCTTGACCCGGAGGCTGGCAGTCGCTATCGAGCTAGGCTGTTCCGTATAGTAAGGTGTTCGGCGGCGCGAGGTTCCGAAGGAATGGCTGGCTCAATAACAGTTCACTTCCGGATTGCCTGGGCGGCGTTCAAAACCTATTGGCGCGTCTTCGTCCCGTCGGTGCTCATTCTTTTCGGCGCGTGGGTGAGCTTGGAGTTGGCGGTGGCGGCAGTTCACCGGTGGGGCGTAATTCCTAACGTCGCGCTGCACCTCGCGTTCCTGTTTTTGTTCTCGGGCCTGATGGTTGGAATTCAGGGCATCGCTCTACAGGTGGTGGATGGCTTCGTTCCCACGTTGAGGTCTCTGTCCGCCATGCTGGAGTGTGGCCCGAGCTTTCTTTTGGCCCTCTGTCTGTACATCGTCGCCGTCACCTGCGGCCTCGTGCTTTTGGTTGTGCCCGGAGTCTACTTGGCCGTGCGCTACGCACCTTTCGGGTATGTCATCGCCTCAAGGCGGATATCCGGGCTTGAAGCCCTCCGTGAAGCCGGAGCGCTCACCCAACGTCGGTGGTGGAAAGTTTGCGGCTTCCTGCTGTTGCTACTGGTGCTCAATCTTGCTGGAGCGGCCCTGCTGGGCCTGGGGTTGCTTATTTCGTTTCCAGTCTCGCTTCTTGCTGCCTCCAGCTTCTTACGAACCCTGGAGCACGTCGCAGGCGCCTCGCGAAGCGCTGCCTAAGTGGTAAGATCGCGCGCGACGCGAAATCCGTAATCGGCATATTGGAATTCAGGAGGAATGCTGGACCGAGCGGCGCAGCGCGCCACTTTCACGTGATGCCTCCAGGAGCCTCCCCGCGACGCGCGGCGACTGCCGCTTGGAGGGCCTTGGGGGTTTCGGTCGGGCGAAGCGGTGTAGTAGTCGGACCCGAACCAGTCGGCGCACCACTCGTGCACGTTATCGCCGATGTTGTAAAGCCCGAAGGCGTTCGCGGCGTAGCGTCTCACCGGCTCGGGGCCCGTCTTCCAGCGCTTCGCGTAATCGGGCAGCTCTTCGGGCGGCTCGTCTCCCCAGGGATAGAGTTTGTCTTCCATGCCGCCCCGCGCCGCCCGCTCCCATTCGGCTTCGGTCGGCAGGCGATACCGGCAGCCGGTCTGGTTACTGAGCCACGCGCAATAGGCGGCTGCGTCCAACCACGAAGGGGCGACGACCGGCTGTTCAGGATGATTGAAATCGGGGTCGTCCCAGTTCAGGGGCTTGCGGTAGCCCGTCGAGAGAAGAAAGCAGGCGTAATCGGCATTGGTCACCTGATAAGCTGCCATCTCGAAAGCATCCACCCAGACGCGGTGCACGGGCCGCTCGTTCTCCTGCCCCGTTTCGCAACCCATTCGATACCAACCTTCGGGGATGCGAGCGATCTGAGGCTCGACCAGCGTGCTGGACGAAGCTGAACCTGCCGGATTCGGTTTCGACACACCCATGGCGAGATTTCTTCTCCAGCAAAACGGTGAGGGCGGACAGCTTGCCGCCGACCGCGGAACCAGACTACTTCGATTCGTGTGTCGCGCTAAGAATAGCAAAGAAGCGTAGCGTGCCTGGCTAAAAAGTGCCCTCAACTGCGCTACCATGGATTTCTTATGGTGAAGCTCGGCGTCGGCATTACCGCAGCCACAATCACTGTGTTAGTGGCGGAATTTCTGCGCCATCGCCGGCGGCCGCTGCCGATCTACGGTTGGCTCGGGATGTTCGCGCTTGCATGCGCCGAATGGCTGGCGTTCCGAGGCATTGAGCCGGTTGCGACCTACTTCACGCCGATTGCCTGGACCGCTTATATCCTGATCGCGGATGCCGCGGTATTCGCGATTGCCGGCCGTTCGCGTCTACGCAATTCACCTCGCGAGCTCGGGCTGACGGCCCTGCTTTCCATTCCCCTGTGGCTTGTTTTCGAAGCCTATAACCTGCGCCTCGACAACTGGGTCTACGCTGGCGTGCCGATGAGCTGGCTTGCGGCGATATTGGGCTACGGCTGGTCGTTCGCCACCATCACTCC
Organism: uncultured Acidobacteriota bacterium; assembly: GCA_963781005.1. Classification (GTDB taxonomy): domain Bacteria; phylum Acidobacteriota; class Terriglobia; order Acidiferrales; family UBA7541; genus CAWADX01. The sequence goes on along the minus strand of CAWADX010000001.1, from coordinate 1,115,231 downwards.
CGCAATCTTTGAGACTGCGGACCTGGTCGAGGCTTTCGGGTGGTTCCCACCCGCGCCGCGACTATCTCTCTCGCCCGCAGCAGAGCGCGTGATGATGGTTTGTGGCGCGCTATGCCTTTTGCTGCCGATCGTCGCGCCCCGGCACATCGCGGCATACCTGTTTTCGCTGGTGTGGCTCGGTTTTATCCTGCTGCTCGACCCATTGAACCACCGACTGCATCTGCCATCGCTCGAGGGCGAGCTGGCCCAAGGCAGGCGCAGTCACATCTATTCGCTGGTCGTCTCCGGCTGGGTTTGTGGATGGTTGTGGGAGTTCTGGAATTTTTGGGCCGCAGCAAAGTGGCACTACATTTTTCCCATGTGGCAGGGCAAGAAAATCTTCGAAATGCCCGCTCCGGGATATCTGGGGTTTCTTCCCTTCGCGCTCGAATGCTTCGTGATGTACGTTACCGCGGCATGGCTGGTCGGCGGGCTCAAGCCAGGGTCTTGAACTTCTCTCTGCGCGAAGGCATGCCTCCATCGGCGCACAGGTACCGCTCCGGGGGCGTCCCCTGCAAATTACGTTTGTGCTGTGCCGGCGTGTAAGCTTAACTGCGGGCAGCTTCTTCTTGTTCGAAGGCGTGGTACGAAGATCGCACGAGCGGCCCGGCCTCAACGTGCTTGAAACCCATGCGCTCACCGAGCCGCTTGTACTCCGCGAACTCATCCGGATGAACAAAGCGCACGACGGGAAGGTGTTCCCGGGTGGGTTGCAAATACTGTCCCAGCGTCAGAATGTGAGCGCCCTGCGCGACGATGTCTTGCATCGCCGACAAGACTTCTCCGCGCGTCTCGCCCAGACCCAGCATCATTCCGGTTTTTGTGGGCATCCCCGGCGCCAACTCGCGAGCGCGACGCAGGAGCTCCAAGGAACGTTCATACACCGCGCCGCGCCGCACGCGGCGGTAGAGGCGCGGGACCGTTTCCATGTTGTGGTTCAGCACGTCGGGTCGCGCTTCCACCACTGTTTCGAGCGCCGGCCAAACGCCGCGGAAGTCCGGGATCAGCACCTCCACCTTGCAGCCGGGAACGCGCCGGCGGATTTCGCCGATGGTGCGCGCAAAAATCGCGGCGCCGCCGTCAGCTTGGTCGTCACGGTTCACCGAAGTCACCACGGCGTAGCGCAGCCCCATCTTCTCGGCCGCTTCGGCGACGCGAGCCGGCTCATCTTCATCGGGCGGGCCGGCAGGCTTGCCCGAAGGCACGGCGCAGAAACCGCAGGCGCGCGTGCAGATATTTCCCAGGATCATGAACGTGGCCGTGCGGTGTTCCCAGCACTCGCCCATGTTCGGGCAGCGAGCGCTCTCGCACACCGTGTGCAGATCGAGCGTGCGCATGATGCTTTTCAGGTCCTGATAATTGGGCCCGCCCAAAAAGCGCACGCGCAGCCACGGCGGTCTCGGGTGACCCACCGCCGGCGGCAGTTCAGCCGGAGACGAAAGATTCGCGAGAATGTGAAACGGTGCAGCCATTATCATTCGCCTCGAAAGATCATTCTACGCACCGTTCTCGACTGAAACAAGCCGTCCCTCTGGTTGATTCACATCCTGTTATAGGGAGAACCGCTTGACAAGTACCGACGTTCCTCGTAAATTCCTTCCTCATCGGGCAGCGACATGAACCCTCAGACACATACGGTGATGCAGTCGATTCAACTGCACGAGTTCCTCTTTACGGGCCGCTTCTCCTTCGGGGAGAGGCGGCACGGTCGAAGCGTATTGGCCGGTCACATCCTAGCCGGTTAGTTTCTTACAGCAATACGATTTCAGCCTAAGCCAGCCGCTCCCTCACGGGGACACAGCCGCTGGCTTGTTTTTTTTGGGGGGAAGAACCAAATTCTGCAGCAAGGGAGGCCGACCATGATTGTGAACATGCGACCCGATGCAACCGAGGCGGAGATTCAGCACGTGATCGAACGAATCAAAGAGTGCGGCTATCAAGCACACGTAATCCGCGGGGCGGAGCGCACCGTGATCGGCGCCGTCGGCAGCAGCGGGAGACGCGCCGAATTGGAGGCCCTGCAGGCAGCCCCGGGCGTGGAAGCGATGGTGCCTATCGCTCATCCCTTCAAGCTCGTCAGCCGGCAACTCAAGGAGGGACCCACGGTGGTTGTTGTAGGAAACGTCCGGATCGGCGGCGGACGTCCCGTGGTGATCGCCGGCCCATGCTCCGTCGAATCGCGCGAACAAATCCTGGAGACCGCGCGCGCCGTCCGCGCCGCCGGTGCGGACATGCTCCGAGGAGGCGCATACAAACCTCGAACATCACCTTACGATTTCCAGGGCCTTGGGACGGAGGCACTCGACTTGCTTAGGGAAGCTCGCGAAGAAACGGGTCTGCCGATTGTGACGGAAACGATGAGCATGGAGGACGTGGATGCCATCTCTGAGGCAGCCGATATGCTTCAGGTGGGTGCGCGCAATATGCAGAATTTTCCCCTGCTGCGGCGTCTGGCGAAGGCGAATCGCCCCATCCTCCTCAAGCGCGGACCATCCGCGACAGTGAAAGAATGGCTGCTGGCGGCGGAATACCTCCTTGCTGGGGGCAATCCGAACGTCGTTCTTTGCGAGCGAGGCATCAAGACCTTCGAAACAGAAACTCGCAACACGCTGGATCTCGCATCGGTTGCGCTGGTCAAGGAGCTGTCTCACTTGCCCGTTATCGTCGATCCTTCACACGGAACGGGGCGCCGCAGCCTGATTCCGGCAATGAGTCGCGCGGCATTGGCAACCGGGGCCGATGGCCTTCTGATTGAAGTTCATCCGTGCCCCGAGCGCGCCCTCTCGGATGGTCCCCAATCCATGGACATCCCCAGCTTTTCACAAATGATGAAAGGGTTGGTGTCCTGAGTAGAGGCCTTAGAGTGCTGACGTAACACGCAAACCTCCGCCGCACGCCAGCCGCGACACGAGCATCCGCGAAACTGTTGTAAAATTGCCACGCCTAACTGGGAGCGCGCTACCAACATGCCCATAACTTACTGATGTTAAAGAGTTAATTTGGGCGACTTATGGTCCTCCGAATGCTAACATGGACCACTTCTGTGGCGAGCCAGGTCACAATTGAGCGGCCGGTAGAAAACCAAGGCATTGGTTTACACACTGCGGTTCGGTCGCATCTTCGTTTGGTCCCCGCTCCGGCGAACACCGGTATCACCTTCCGTCGCACGGATCTCGATAATTTCGAAATCGAGGCGCACGCCGCCAATGTTGCGCGGGTCAGCTACGCCACCAGCCTGATGAAAAAGGGGGTGCTGATCTCGACCACGGAACACCTGCTCGCCGCCCTTTACTCCTGCCAAGTGGATAACGTATACGTCGAAATCGACGCGCTCGAAGTGCCCATTCTGGACGGGTCCTCCCAACCATTTATCGACATGCTGGCTCGGGCCGGGATCCGGAAATTACGGCGCCCGCGACGCTATCTGCGTGTGGTGAGATCCCTGGAAATTTCGGACGGCGATCGGCGCATCGGTATTTATCCGGCCGAGGAATTCCGCGTGCAATGCTTCGTGGATTACGCCCACCCCGCGGTGGGCTGCCAGCAAGTGGAGCTGACGGTGAACCGCGACTCGTTCAGCCGCCTGCTGGCCCCGGCGCGCACCTTTGGCTTCACCAAAGACTTTGTGGGGATGCGCGCCATGGGTTTGATCCGCGGCGGCTCGCCTGAAAACGCCCTCGTGTTGAATGACGAGGCGGTGACGAATGGACCGCTGCGCTTCCCCAACGAATTCGTGCGCCACAAGGCCCTGGATCTGATCGGCGACCTGGCTCTTGTCGGCCGGCCGCTGAAAGCGTTGGTGGTTGCGCACAAAGCGGGGCACGCGCTGCACACGCATCTTGTCACTCGCTTACTGGCCGAGCGTTCCCTGTGGACCGAGACTACAGAGGAAGCGCACGCAGAGATCACGCCCACTCCCGCCGAGCAGTTATCGTCCCCCGCGTAAGACGGGCCGCTTCGGTCGCCCATTTTTTTCTACGTTTAAACAACAAAAAATCCCCTTCGCCAGTGCGCACGGGACTGGCCTTGTTGCTCAATCGGTCGCTCGTATTGCCAAACCCCGGCAGGGGGGCGACAATATCGAATTCATGGCTTCTGCTGACACAGTTGTCGTCGTACTCGCCGCCGGCAAAGGCACGCGGCTCAAGTCCGAGCGGGCGAAGGTGCTGCATCGAGCGGGCGGGCGATCGCTTGTCGAACATGTTGTGCGCGCCTGCTTGCCGCTGGGCGCGTCCGAGATATTTGTCGTCGTCGGACACCAGTCCGAAGAAGTTCGAGGCGTCGTGGAGCCCCTGGGAGCGAAAACGGTGCTGCAGGAGCCGCAGGGGGGCACGGGCCACGCGATGCTCGTGGCGCGCGAGACCATCGGCAATCGCGCAAAGTTCGCGATTGTCGTCCCCGGAGATGCGCCCCTCGTTCGTTCGGAAACCCTTTTATCTCTTGCGCGCGACCACCGCGCCGGCCGTGCCGGCGCGACCCTGCTGACGGCCAAGCTCGATGACCCCACCGGCTACGGCCGCATCCTCCGCAAGAAAGACGGCCGCGTCGCCGCCATCGTCGAAGAGAAAGCCGCCAACGAAAAACAGCGCGCCATCCGCGAGATCAATTCCAGCATTTACTGCTTTACTCTCGAGAGGCTTTGGGAGTGCCTGGGTGAACTTCGCCCCACAAACGTGCATCGCGAACTCTATTTGACGGACGCCATCGCTTTGCTGAACCGAAGACGCCAAAAGGTTCTGGCGAAAATCGTCTCGGACTCGCACGAAATCCTCGGCTGCAACACGCGTGCCGAGCTCGCGGAGGTGGACCGCATCTTCCGCCGGCGCAAGGCCGCCGAGCTGATGGATTCCGGCGTGACCATCTATTTGCCCGAGACGGTGCTGGTAGATCCGGAAGTTGAAGTCGGGCGCGACTCGGTCATCGAACCTTGCGTCCAATTGCTCGGGAAAACGCAGATTGGGCAGGGCTGCCTGGTTCGCACGGGCAGCGTGCTAGAGGATGCCGTGCTATCCGATCGCGTCGAGGTGCGCCAGCACTGCGTCGTGACCTCGAGCTGGCTCGGGCCCGACGTTTCGGTGGGACCCTTCGCGCACCTGCGCGCCGGCGCCCAGCTCCAGTCGGGAGCCCGGGTGGGCAACTTCGTCGAAGTAAAGAAGAGCGTCCTGGGCGAAGGCGTGAAAGCCATGCACCTCAGCTACCTCGGAGACGCCTCCATCGGCCGCGGCACCAACGTTGGCGCAGGCACCATCACCTGCAACTACGACGGCGTGCGCAAGAACAGAACAACCATCGGCGAACGCGTCTTCGTAGGGAGTAATACAGCCCTCGTTGCACCGGTGAAAGTAGGTGACGACGCTTACATCGCCGCCGGCTCGACCATCACTGAGGACATCGCCGCGGACTCGCTCGGCATCGGCCGCGGCCGTCAGGTTAACAAACCCGGCTGGGCTGCCGAGCGCCGCGCCCAGATCAAGGCTTCTGCCCCGTTCCCAGAACAGGCTGCACTGAAAAGCCCTTCCTCCGATGCCCACAGCGGTAATCATTCCAAACCTCCGCGCAGAGCCGCGTCTCTAAAGAAAAAAGCAAAGCCGGCCCGTCGCCGATAGCGCCCATCGTTTGCGCCGTGACCTTCGTGCGCGACATTTCGGCGCGCACTCGACGCCTGTTCTGCAGGCCGGCAAGGATTCTTCGGTGATGTGCTAGAATGCGATCCGGGGAATCGCCACGATGAAATTTGGAGTTGTGGTTTTTCCAGGCTCCAACTGCGATGACGACGCCTATCACGCGATCGCGTCCGTGCTGGACCAGGCAGTCGATTTCCTCTGGCATCGATCCGAACAGATCGCCGGCTGTGACGCCATCATCCTTCCGGGTGGTTTCGCTTTCGGCGACTATCTGCGCACCGGGGCGATTGCGCGATTCTCACCGGTGATGCGAGCCGTCGAGCGCTTCGCGCGCCGCGGCGGGCTCGTGCTGGGCATCTGCAACGGCTTTCAAATCCTGCTCGAGGCCGGGCTGCTTCCCGGCGCGATGCTGCGCAACCGGGGGCTGCGCTTTCTCTGCCGCCAGGTCCACCTCCGAGTCGAAACCACCGAGACTCCTTTTACCTGCGCTGCCCACCCAGGCCAGGTGCTGAAGATGCCCATCGCGCACATGGAAGGAAACTATTTCTGCGATGCCGCGACGCTTCGAGAACTCGAGCGCTACGACCAGATTGTTTTCCGCTATACCACCCCGGAGGGCCGCACGAACGGATATGAAGAGCCATCAGCCAACCCGAACGGGTCGCTCGCCGGGATTGCCGGAATCTGCAACCGCGAGCGTAACGTCCTGGGACTGATGCCCCATCCCGAACGCGCCGTCGAAGCTCCATTAGGTTCAGCCGACGGCCTCGTCATCTTTCGCTCCATGGTCGAAAGCATGGTTCGCCAAGCAGTGGTCCCCGCATAGCGCAGTGATAGTCCCCCTCCGAGCAGTCATGCGACGAGCCTCCCGGTGGTTCTCTGCAATCGTCTGCCTGAGCGCCGTGGCCCTGTTTATTTCGGCGCGGCCACCGGCACGCCCACATGCGCACTCTGAACTTGCGCTGGACTGGCCCAAGGTGAATGACGAGGCCATCGAGCGACTTTCAAACTACATCCGCGTAGACACGTCGAATCCGCCGGGCAACGAGATCCGGGCAGTCGCATGGTTCAAGAAGATTTTCGATGCGGAAGGGATTCCTTACGAAGCCGCAGAATCCGCACCGGGCCGCGGGAACATCGTCGCACGCCTGAAAGCAGGCAAATCAGGGGCTGAACCTGCCCTGATCCTGCTCAACCACATGGACGTGGTTCCGGTGAGCCGCGAGTTCTGGACGGCGGAACCCTTCTCGGGAGAGCGGCGCGAGGGTTATATCTGGGGCCGCGGCTCGATCGATATGAAATCGGTCGGCATCGCGGAGCTAATGGCCTTCCTCGAACTCCACCGAAAAGTGGTTCCGCTCCGACGCGACGTCATCTTTCTCGGAACCGCCGACGAGGAGGCTGGTGGCAGCTTTGGCGCGGGCTGGGTTGCAAAGAATCACCCCGAATGGATCGCCCGCTCAGGTTTTCTCCTGAATGAAGGCGGCGGATCGCCGGCCGACCCCTCCGGCAAGGCCCGTTACTACGGCGTCGGCCCCACGGAGAAAACACCCGCCTGGCTGAAAATCACGGCGACGGGCCGGTCGGGCCACGGCTCCGTGCCCATCCCAGACTCAGCGGTGAACAAACTTGTGGCGGCACTCGACCAACTCCGGCGCTACCACCCGCCGCTCGAGGTGACGCCACCCATCGAGGCAGCGCTCCGCGGGCAAGCGGCGTCCGAGCCCGAGCCCTGGCACAGCCGCTTTGCTGATCTGCGCGCGTTCGTCGCAACTCCGGGAGCCTACGAAGAGCTGACCCAGCGACCACACGTGCTAGCGCTGCTCACGAACACGATTTCGATCACCGGACTCGAGGGCTCGAAGAAAATCAACATCATCCCGCCGGACGCGTCCGCGCTCGTTGATTGCCGCCTTCTCCCCGGCTGGACGATCGAGCGGTGGGTCGCCGAAGTGAAGCGCATCATTCAGGACGACTCCCTCAAGATCGAAGTCGTCCTGAACTTTCCGCCCACAGTCTCGCCCACCACCACGCCGCTCTACGGAGCCATCGAGGATGCGGTCAAACAGCTTCATCCCGATGTCGGCGTGACGTCGGCGATCGATACGGGGTTCACCGACTCCCATTTCTTTCGCGAACGCGGCATCGTGAGCTACGGCTTCGAGCCGTTCGCGCTGCCGGAAGCAGATGTCAAGCGCGTTCACGGGAACGACGAACGCATCCCTGTCGCGGCCTATACGGACGGCGTGCGCTTGATGTGGGAAGTGGTGTACAACTTCAGCCGAGCCGAATAGCCCGACGTCCGGCCGGCTGCATCGCTCGGCGCGACGTGTTCTGAGATTCAAAAGTCGCGATAACCGCTTGAATGCAATGTTGCAAACCGAAATCAAAATAACGCCCGAAATCGCCGCCGAGCACGGGCTTACGGCGGAAGAATTCGCGCAGGTCCGGAAAATCCTGGGGCGCGACCCCAATCTGACCGAGCTCGGGATTTTCAGCGTGATGTGGAGCGAGCACTGCTCGTACAAATCGAGCAAGGTGCACCTGAAGCGCCTCCCCACGCGCGGTCCGCAGGTAGTGCAGGGGCCGGGCGAAAACGCGGGCGTGGTAGACATCGGCGAAGGCCTCGTCGCAGTTTTCAAGATTGAATCGCACAACCATCCGAGTTTCGTTGAACCGTTTCAGGGCGCGGCCACCGGCGTCGGCGGCATCTTGCGCGACATCTTCACGATGGGCGCCCGGCCCATCGCCGTGTTGGACTCGCTCCGCTTCGGCCCGATCGCGCCGGAGAGCGGTCTGAGCCCGGAGGAAATCGCTCGCAACCGCCGGATCCTCGATGGCGTCATCAGCGGAATCGCGTTCTATGGGAATTGTTTCGGCGTCCCGACGGTGGGCGGCGAAGTCCAGTTCGAGCCGTGCTACGCGCACAACCCGCTCGTCAACGTTCTCGCCCTCGGCATCGCCAAGCGGGAAGAAATTTTCTTAGCCCGCGCGCGCGGCGCCGGTAATCCGGTGATCTACGCGGGCGCAAAGACGGGGCGTGACGGCATCCACGGAGCCTCGCTCCTGGCGTCGGCTGAGTTCAACGCCGAATCGCAGCAAAAGCGGCCCAACGTGCAGGTAGGCGATCCATTCATGGAAAAACTTCTCCTCGAGGCGTGCCTCGAGGCCATGCGCACCGGCGCTGTCGTCGCCATCCAGGACATGGGGGCCGCGGGACTGACCTGTTCGACCTGCGAGATGGCTTCGCGCGGCGGCACCGGAATCGAGATCGAGCTTTCGCGCGTGCCGCAGCGCGAGAGCGGCATGACGCCATACGAGATCATGCTGAGTGAATCGCAGGAGCGGATGTTACTCGTTGCCGAGCGCGGCCGCGAAGACGAAGTCTCGAGTGTTTTTCGCAAGTGGGGCTTGGACGCGGTCGAAATCGGGCGCGTCAGGAATGACGGCAAGCTGCGCGTTTTCGACCGCGGCCGGCTCGTCGCGGAAATTCCCGCTCACCCGCTGGCGGAGGAAGGCCCGGTGTACGAGCGTCCGCTCGCACCCCGGCAGGGTGGGCGCGAAGCGACGCGGCTCGTCGAGTTCGCTCGCGAATCTACTGACTTGACGCCAGGCTTCCGGCGCCTGCTGGCCTCGCCGTCGATTTCGTCCAAGCGCTGGATCTTCACGCAATACGATCACATGGTGCGCACGAATACGCGCGTAGGCCCCGGGGCGGGCGACGCTGCCGTCGTGCGCGTCAAAGGCACATCGAAGGCGCTCGCACTGAGCACCGACGGCAACGGCCGGTGGTGCTGGCTTTCGCCGCGGCTCGGCGCGATGCATGCCGTCGCCGAAGCGGCGCGTAACGTTGCCTGCACCGGCGCGCGCCCCATCGCCGCCACGAACTGCCTGAATTTCGGCAACCCGGAAAGGCCGGAAGTGATGTGGCAATTCAGCGAGGCGGTGGAAGGAATCGCAGAAGCCTGCCGCGCCTTCGAAATACCCATTACCGGAGGCAACGTCAGTTTCTACAACGAGACCCTGGGCAACGCGATCTGTCCAACGCCCGTGTTGGGGATTCTGGGCCTCATCGAGGATGTCGAGCGCACGCTCGGCTTGGCTTTTCGTCACGAGGATGACGCGATCGTTCTGCTCGATGCCGGAGCATCCGCGATGGCAGACGAAGATCTTCGCCGCGAGTTTTCCTCCTCCGAATACGCCAAGACGGTTCGGGACATCGTCGGGGGCGCTCCGCCCGCAATCGATCTCGGCGCGGAAAAGCGGCTCATCGATTGCCTGACGGAGCTGGCGAGTGGAGGGCTGATCGCTTCGGCCCACGATATCAGCGATGGAGGGCTGGCGGTCGCGCTAGGGGAGTGTTGCTTTGAAAGCGACGTTCTTTCGGCGGAGGTTGCGCTCCAGGGCGCAGCTCCCGCGGAAGCTGCGCTCTTCGGCGAACGCGGCGCGCGCGCCATCGTTTCCGCCGGAGCAACGTCCCTTGCCCGCATCGCAGCGGTTGCGGCAGAATACAAGGTGAGGACGCAGCAAACCGGCAAGGTCACGCGCGGCGAATTCCGCATCCAATACAACGGCCGCACCGCGATAGCAGCAGACGTAGCTTCCCTGCGCGAGATTTGGGCCCGATCTCTCGAAGAGGCAGTCGGGAAATCATGAAAAAGCGTTTCGATCGCGTCGACGACAAATTCCACGACGAGTGCGGCGTCTTTGGCATTTTCGGGCATCCGGAAGCCGCCAAAATGACCTACCTGGGACTCTACGCGCTGCAGCACCGCGGGCAAGAGTCAGCCGGGATTGTCTCGACCGACGAAACCGAGCTTCACGTTTCGAAGGGCATGGGGCTGGTGCAGGAAATCTTCCTGCCTGCGGTGATCGAACGCCTGCCAGGTGCGGCGGCCATCGGTCACACCCGCTATTCCACGGCGGGCGATACGACGCTGACGAATGCCCAGCCGGTGGTGATTGACTGCAACAAGGGCAAGCTGGCCCTGGCGCACAATGGTAATCTGACGAACGCGCTCGAATGGCGCCGCAAGCTCGATCGCCGCGGCTCGATCTTCCAGACCACGAGCGATACCGAGGTGATCGTTCACCTCGTGGCGCGCAGCACGGCCCGCAGCTTGCTCGGAGCGATCGCCGACGCACTCAACCAGGTGGAAGGCGCGTATTCGCTGCTGCTGCTCACTCGCGACGAATTCTACGCCATCCGCGATCCGCGTGGCTTCCGCCCGCTCAGCCTCGGGCGCCTGGGCGATGCCTGGGTGGTAGCCTCAGAGACCTGCGCGTTCGACCTGATCGATGCGGAATACATCCGCGAGATCGAGCCCGGCGAGTTGCTCCGCATTTCGCGCTCGGGCGTCGAATCCATCCACTTCGGCCCCGAGAAGGCCCACCAGTACTGCATTTTCGAACACGTCTATTTCGCGCGGCCGGATAGCGTCGTTTTTGGCCGTCCCGTAAACGAGAGCCGGGAGCGTTTGGGCAAACTGCTCGCGCGCGAACATCCCGCGGAAGCCGATTTGGTGGTGCCGGTGCCGGATTCCGGCGTTCCGGCTGCGATCGGCTATGCCAGCGAATCCGGCATTCCTTTCCGTATGGCTCTGATCCGCAGCCATTACATCGGCCGCACGTTCATCGAGCCAGTGCAGGCCATCCGCGATTTCGGCGTCAAGCTGAAATTGAACCCGGTGCGCCGCCTGCTCGAAGGCCGCCGCGTCGTGTTGGTGGACGACTCGATTGTGCGCGGTACCACCAGCCGCAAAATCGTGCGCCTGGTGCGCGAGGCCGGCGCGATCGAAGTCCACGTGCGCATCAGTTGCCCGCCCACCGTCTCTCCGTGCTACTACGGCATCGATACGCCGACGCGGGAGGAGCTGATCGCGTCTCGGCACTCGGTCGAGGAGATCCGGCAATTCCTCGGCGCCGATTCTCTGGGCTATTTATCGCTCGAAAACCTGCGCGCAGCCGTCGGCGACGCCGACGGGGGGTTCTGCACCTCGTGTTACACGGGGGTCTACCCAACCGACTTGGTGCAACTGGAAGTGGGGGCTCAGCGTGAAAGCGAAAACTGAAAGGAAAAAAGCGCCGCTCAGCGAGCGTGCGCGGCGGGAAGCGCTCTCCTGGTTGTGGGTGATCCTCGCGTTCGTGCTGATCGAAGGCACCCTGGTCCAGGCTCGCGTCATCCCCAGCGGCTCGATGGAGAATACAGTGCTGATCGGCGATCACCTGATCGTGAGCCGCCTGGGCTACGACGCCGGCGTGCCTTTCACCAATTGGAATGTGACGCTGTGGCGCAGCCCCAAGCGACAGCAGATCATCGTCTTCCGTCCGCCGTTTCCTTCTTCGTCCGATTACATCAAGCGCTGCATCGGCGTCCCCGGAGACGTTCTGGAAATCCGCAAGGGGATCGTCTGGGTGAACGGGAAGCCGCTCGATGAGCCCTACCGCAATGGGCCGCCGAACCCCGCCGAGAACCACGGCCCCATCACTGTGCCGGCCGGGAAATACTTCATGATGGGGGATAACCGCGATGATTCCTACGACAGCCGCTTCTGGGGCTTCGTGCCCCGCGCGAACATCGTGGGCACTCCGCTCGTGATCTACATGTCCATCGACGCGGGCGAAGAGGTTTGGGAGCCGGGTCATCTCGGCGAGCGCTTTGCCACCTATCTCCGCGTGGTCGTGCACCCGAGCGAGGTGCGCTGGAAGCGGCTGTTCCGGACCTTCTAGACCCGCGATTACTCGCCTTTAAGAATTTTCTTCCGATGCGCTACGCCGACGCTGGAGTCGATATCGGAGTCGCCGATCGAGCAAAGGAGCGTATCCGCGCTTTGGCCGGGCGCACGTTCACGCGCGGAGTTTTAGCGCCCATAGGAGGCTTCGGCGCGCTTTTTCAACTGGACCGCAAGCGGTGGCGCAACCCGGTGCTGGTGGCGAGCGCCGACGGCGTGGGCACGAAGCTGAAGGTCGCTTGCGCCGCCGGAGTCCATTCCACGGTCGGCATCGACATCCTGAATCATTGCGTCAACGACATTCTCACTCAAGGCGCCGAGCCGCTCTTCTTCCTCGATTACCTGGCGATGAGCAAGATGGATCCGTGCGTCGTCGAGCAGATCGTTCAAGGCTTGAGTCGCGCCGCGAAGCAGGCTGGTTGCGCCCTGATCGGCGGAGAAACAGCCGAAATGCCCGGCCTCTACGCCCCGGGGGAATACGATCTCGCCGGGTTCATCGTCGGCGCAGTGGAGCAGGGGCGCCGGCTCGAAGCGAAACGCGTGCGCCCCGGCGATCTGCTCCTGGCCCTTCCTTCGAGCGGGCTGCACACGAACGGTTACTCGCTCGCGCGCAAGCTCATCTTCGACGTGGCGCGGCTCAAGCCCGATAGCTACGTGGCCGAAGTGCGCAACAAGATCGGCGCTGAACTCTTGAAGCCTCACCGCTGTTACTGGCCGATGCTGAAAAACGCCTTGGCACGCGGCTGGATTTCGGCCATGGCCCACATCACAGGAGGGGGAATTACGGGGAACCTGCCGCGCGCTTTGCCTCACGGCGTCCAGGCTGTAGTCGAGCTCGGCTCCTGGCCGGTCCTGCCTATCTTCCGCTACCTGGCGCGGCTGGGGAAAATCGAACCGGCGGAGATGCTCCGGACCTTCAATCTCGGCGTCGGCATGATCTTGGTGGTGCCGCAGAGACATATTCGCAGAGTCGAGGCGCAACTAAAGCGCCGGCGCGAGAAGCATTACGTGATCGGCAGGATCGAAGCGACCCGCTCCCGCAAACCTAGCGTCGCGTTTCGCGGCGAGTTACCGCTATAAGAGACGGCTCGCGCTTAGTCGTCGGTGTTTAAGATGTCGGGGACAGCTTTCCAGATCTTCGTGCCCCTTGATTGGAAGGGTCGATTCAGTTACTTTGGCACGTCCGCTCGAGGTATCCGTGAAGATCGGCATTCGCAAGGTGGGTAACGGCACCATCCTCGACCTAGAGGGCCCGCTCAAGCTCGGCGAAGCGGAGCAAGCGTTTCGCGAGCAGGTGCAACAGCTTATCGATTCTGGGTCAAACCACGTCGCCGTCAACCTGGCTGGAGTCACCGAGCTCGATAGTTCCGGCATCGGCGCCCTCGTGCGAGCTTTCACCACACTGAAGAACAGCGGAGGGAAATGCACCCTTTTTGCGCCTCCCAAACGCGTGACGATGTTATTGAAGATGGTGCGCCTCGATACCATCCTCGACATCGCCGAAGACGAATCCGCTGCCCTGACTCGCATTTAGCCGGATCACGCTGCAGGTTTTCCCGATTCCCGCGCTCTGTTGAGGCCTATATATAGACGATCTATTGGGCAATCGCGAATCCGTACTTCTCGAAAACGGCACGGGCTTTGGGGCTCGCAAGGAACTTTTCGAAGTCCCGAGCGCCTTCTGGATCTTTAGAATCCTTCAAGACCGCGACGGGATAGACGACTGGCGAGTGTGAACCGCGCGGGGCTTCAGCGACGATCTTGACCTGAGCCGACGAAATGGCATCTGTGAAATAGACGATCCCGGCATCTACATTGCCGGTCTCCACGTACGTGAGGACTTGCCTGACGTCCTTTCCCAGCACAGCCTTCGGTTTCACTTGTTCGTAGATCCCGAAGTATGTGAGCACTTCCTGAGCGTACTTGCCCACCGGAACACTGGAGGGCTCGCCGAGAGCAATCCGCTTAACGTTGGAACGCGTCAAATCCTGAAAGCTGGAAACGGAATGCGAGTCTTTGGGGACAACCAAAACAATTCGATTGCGGACCAGGTCGATCCGTGTGCCGGGCAGCAATAGGCCCCTCGCCTCGAGCGCATCCATCTGTTTCGGCGCTGCCGAGAGGAACAGATCAACTGGAGCTCCTTGTTCAATCTGTTGTTGAAGACTCCCGGATGCACCGAAATTGTAGATGATGTTTGTGTCTCGGTTCTCGACCCGATACAGCCCTTTGATGTCCTCCAGCGCGTCTTTCAGGCTGATGGCTGCGGAAACGGTCACATCTGTCTTTATCGACTTTTGACCGGGCGGATCGGCGATGCCGGCGCGCGCGAAGAGAAATGGCAACGTCAATAGTGCAACGATCGAGCGCAAGAATTGAGAGCGCATTCGAGCTCCTCTTAAGACTTGGAGATCACGTCAAACTGCTGCCCGTATGCTTGGAGCGAGGCGGCTGGACAAATACGTCGTGAAAATAGCGGTAGTGGCACGCCGAGTCTGCCTCTCGTGGAGTTTGCAGAATCAAACACGCACGATCATGACTTCCGTAGACTTGATGAGCGCCGCGGCCGTTTGGCCAGGTTTGAGTCGCATCTCCCGGACGGCGTCAGCGGTGATGATGGAGGTGATGCGTTGGCCGCCGATGGATAACGTTACCTGAGCGATCAAACCGCCGACCTTCACATCGACGACACGGCCGACGAGCTGGTTGCGGCCGCTGATGCGGCGGAAATTTGTTCGCCGTCCGGCCACCGGCCGGCGTTCTGTGACGCGATGCAGAAACCGGTCCAGCTCCGATTCGGGGATGCGATGGTGCCCGCCCGCAGTCTTGATCGTGCGCAGCTTTCGTTTGTAGATCCATTGCTTGAGCGTAGGAAAGCTGATGCCCAAGATCTGAGCCGCATCGCGAGGCTTGAGCAGTCGGAGCCGAGGCGTCGAAGCCATTTAAGTAAACGTTTATAGATGATCAGGATCGTTATGTCAATATGATTATGCTGCTCTCGGAACGGCGAGCGATCGAGTGAGACGAGGAACGCGGAGTGACTTCGCCTCTTTAGGAAGTTCCGAAGCTCTTACACAAGGCAGGGGCGGGTGGGCGGGCTGGGAGGCTGGGAGGATCAAGGGGCCAACGCCGAGGGAGGCGTCAGCCCCCTGAGGGGGTTACCAGGTGGGACCCATCTCAACTGCAAGGGTTCCAGGGTCTCTCAGTTCATTTTCGAGAGAGTGGGATTATGGGCTGCGGCTGTGAATATCCTGTCAGAGAAACATGAATCTTGTGTGACAGCGTGGTTCTGGATGGGATCTTTCGGACGAATGCGTGCTAAGTTGGTCATTCCAAACTCGTTGTAACTTGACACTGCCCGCCGCTTTGGCCATTCTGCAATAAGTCCTCATCTCCGGGTTGCGCAAGGGCGACTCTGAATTCCGCTGGGAGCGGGCCACGCAGAGCACGTCAATTGTTGATTCGGACGTCGGGGAAATCACTAGGATCGCTACTATGCCGGCAATAGCACGCATCGTGCGGCACGACCCTCGGCGGAGGGCCTGAGATGCGCCGGCTAAAAGACCTGTCGATCCGGCAGAAGGTCACACGGATCGTCCTGCTGACAAGTAGCGCGGCAGTGCTGCTCGCCTGCTGCGTATTTGCCCTATATGACCGGGTGACTTTCCGGCGCGCAATGGTGGAAAATCTGTCCACGCTCGCTGAAATCACCGCGGCTAATGCATCCGCCACGCTGCTCTCCAAAGATGCAGATTCGGCGCGCGAAGTCCTCGCTGCGCTCGGCGCGCATGAAGGGATCGTCCATGCCTGCGTGTACACCAAAGAGGGAAAGGTGTTCGCGGAATACAGCCGCGCCGGCGCGGATACCAAATTCACGTCGCCGCCTCCGGAGGCGGATGGCAGCCGCTTCGAAGCCCACAGCCTCATGCTGTTCCGGCGGATTTTCGTAGGCAGGGAGTTCGTCGGCACGGTCTACGTCGAGTCCGATCTCACGGAGAGCCGCGCTCGACTCGAGCGGTTCGCGGGAATTGGTGCGAGCGTGCTGCTGGCGTCCTGGTTGGTGGCGCTCCTCGTGTCGTCCAAGCTTCAACACGTGATCTCCGAGCCGATTCTGCACCTGGCGCGCACGGCGTTCGTCGTTTCCGTGGAGAAGGACTATTCGATCCGGGCCACAAAGAAGAGCCAGGACGAAACGGGTTTCCTGTTCGACCGGTTCAACGAGATGCTCAGCGCGATTCAGGCGCGCGAGGCCGCTCTGCAGGAGGCCCGCGCAGAACTGGAAAAGCGCGTGGACGAACGGACGCGCGAGCTTCGCGCGGCCGAATTTAAATTCCGCACGCTGGTAGAGCAACTTCCAGCGATCACCTACATCGCAGGTTTCGGAGCGGAGGGCGAATGGGGCTACGTCAGTCCTCCCATCCAATCCCTTCTCGGTTTCTCGCCCGAAGAATGGATGGCCGATCCGGGGCTGTGGATCAAGCGAATGCACCCGGACGACCGCGAGAGTGCTCTAGCGGCAGAGGATGAGAGCCGGCGCACCGGCCTACCCTTCAACCGAGAGTACCGGATGTTCGCGCGGACGGGTGAAATCATCTGGTTCCGGGACGGAGCCATGGTGCTCAAGGACGACCAGGGTCGTCCCGTTAGTCTCCAAGGATTGATGTTTGATATCACCGAACGCAAACGGGCCGAAGAGGAATTGCAGCGCGCCAAGGAGGCGGCAGAAGCAGCCAGCCTGGCCAAGAGCGAGTTTCTTGCCAACATGAGTCACGAGATCCGCACGCCGATGAACGGAATCCTCGGAATGACGGAGTTGGCTCTTGATACACCGCTGACGGCAGAGCAGCGCGAGTATTTGACGTTGGTGAAATCATCCGGCGACGCACTGCTGAACTTGCTCAATGACATCCTTGATTTCTCGAAGATAGAAGCGGGCAAGCTGGATTTCCATCGCATCGAGTTTCGCCTGCGCGATAGCCTTGGCGACGCGATGAAAGCCCTGGCGTTGCGGGCCCATCAGAAAGGGCTGGAGCTGGCCTTCCGCGCTCACCCCCACGTGCCGGAAGTGGTCCTAGGCGATCCGGGGCGTTTAAGGCAGATCATCGTGAACCTGGTTGGAAATGCGATCAAGTTCACCGAGAGAGGCGAAGTCTTATTGGAGGTGGAGGAAGAGCCTGAAGATTCAACTCCTGCGGAAAGCGGCGACGACGTCCTCCTCCACTTTACGGTGACCGACACCGGCGTCGGCATCCCTCGAGACAAGCAAAGACTTATTTTCGAGGCATTCACGCAAGCCGATAGCTCAGCGACGCGCCGGTACGGGGGAACGGGGCTTGGTCTCGCGATTACGAGCCAGCTCGTGGAGATGATGGGCGGACGTATTTGGGTGGAGAGCGAGCCGGGGGCGGGCAGCCGGTTCCATTTCACGGCGCGAATGGGAGCGTCGCAATCTGGCACCGCGCGCGCGGAAAGAATCGAACCCACGGAGCTGCGCGGACTAAGGGTGTTGGTAGCGGACGACAACCACACGAACCGGCGAATTCTGGAGGAGATGCTGCGGCACTGGAAAATGAGCCCCCAGACAGTCGCGAGCGGCCGCGCGGCAATGGCCGCAGTGGAGCAGGCCGTCGCCGAAGGCCGTCCTTTCGGGCTGCTGCTGATGGACGTCCAGATGCCAGATCTGGATGGGTTCGCTCTTGCGGAACGAATCCGGCAGAATCCCTCGACTTCTTCCATGAGGCTAGTGATGCTGAGGTCACGCGGCGAATACGGCGATGGGGAGCGCTGCCGAGAGCTGGGTATTGCCGCCTATTTGACCAAGCCCGTGCAGCAATCCGAGTTGCTCGACGCAATCCTGACGACCCTCGCAAGGCCACAAACGCCAGCGAGGCAACCAGCACTGGTGACACGGCATTCATTGCGAGAGCAGAAGCGGGAAGTGCGAATATTGCTGGCCGAAGATAACGCAGTGAACCGGCGATTGACGATCGCCATTCTCGAAAAACATGGATACGAGGTGGTGGTGGTGGAAAATGGCCTGCAGGCGCTGGAAGCTGTGGGCCGCCAGAGATTCGACGCGGTCTTGATGGACGTACAGATGCCGGAGATGGATGGCCTCGAGGCCACGCGCGCAATCCGTGAGCTCCCAGAACCATCGGGCAGACGCCTGCCGATCATTGCCATGACAGCTCACGCTATGCTGGGCGATCGTGAGAAGTGTCTTCGAGCCGGAATGGACGCTTACGTCACAAAGCCGGTTCGGTTCCAGGAGCTACTAGAAACAATCGAATACTTGGTGAATCCAAGGGACGGCGTTGGAAGCGAGAACCGGCGTCCGTCCTCCGCAGGAGCCCTTGATCCCGACCGCGCGCTTGAGCGCATCGGCGGAGACCGAGAGCTTCTTGCGGAACTGGTTGCGATTTTCGGTCAGGAGTGTCCGCTCCTCCTCGGTGAGATGCGCGAAGCGCTGGCGCGCCGGGACAGCCGCGTGCTCGAGCGCGCGGCGCATTCCCTTAAGGGAGCGGTAGGAAACTTTGGTGCTCAGTCGGCCTTTGCCGCGGCCCGGGACCTGGAGACACTCGCTCGCACAGGAGATATGGAGCGCGCCGAGGGTGTTCTCGCGGTGCTTCTAGAAGAAATCGAGCAGCTGCGACTGGCGCTCGACGAGTTAGCTCGGAAGGTGGCGCCCTGACACCGTCCGCTCGAATGTCTAAGGTTGGCCACGAGCATGCCGACTTCGGCACAACCGGTACGCCGGGGCGTTTGGGGCGCGTGTTCTTGTGGTATCGATTCCCCGAGGCACTGGAAGGGGAATGGGATTGCCTGGTCCCGGCGCTCGAGGAATTCCGCCGCGGAGTCGCGCAATGAAGATTTTGGTTGCCGAAGATGACGCGGGCTCGCGCCACGTGCTTCAAGCTTTCCTATCAAAATGGGGATACGAGGTTGTCGTGGCCACGGACGGGGCCCAGGCTTGGAAAATCCTGGAACCGAACGACGCGCCACGGCTCGCCCTGCTCGATTGGATGATGCCGGAGCTTGCCGGCGTGGACATATGCCGCAGCGTTCGCGAGCGCGTCGGGCGGCCCTATGTATACATCGTTCTGCTGACGGGTAAGAGCCAGAAAGAGGATCTGCTCGAAGCCCTGGAAGCAGGCGCCGACGACTACTTGACCAAACCTTTCGATGCGCAAGAGCTGAAGGCTCGCCTCCGCGCGGGCCAGCGCATCCTCCAGTTAGAGGACGAGCTGATTGCGGCGCGCGAAGCCTTGCGATTCCAAGCCACGCACGACGCTTTAACCGGCCTTTCGAATCGCGGACACATTCTGGACACGCTGCGTCGAGAACTCGTCCGCAGCGCCCGAGATCGTCGCCCTGTCGGCGTAGGCCTTGCGGATCTGGACCACTTTAAGAGCATCAACGACGCCCACGGCCACCAGGTCGGAGACGCCGTTTTGCAGGAAGTCTCACGGCGAATGCTCTCCGCAGTGCGCGCCTACGATTCCATCGGACGTTATGGCGGAGAGGAGTTCTTGATTGTCATACCTGGTTCGGATCTGGCGGAGACCGCGGCTCTGGCGGAACGGATCCGCCGGAGCATTGAAGCCTCCCCGATTCAGACGGCGGTGGGTGAAATTCGCGTCACACTCACCTTGGGAGTTGCCGCAAGCGATGGGGTAGTTGCGCCGACCCAGAAAATGCTGATCCACGCCTCGGACGCCGCCCTCTATCGCGCCAAGGAGCTCGGGCGTAATCGCGTGGAGACCGCACTCCTCTCCGATCATGGTGAAGCGGCGTCGGAAGACTCCCGCCAAATCCATCAACAGACCCGTGAGGGGTAGGCGCCGGTACGCCCGCCGTTTTTCGGCCGCGCACCGGCACGAAAAGCACTCGGTTCGAGGGACTGCGCATCTCCATACGGCCACGTACGGGGTTGAGGGAAGGAAGTTCGCGTTCGATTCGAAACCACTCCCGCCTCTCTGGAAAATTGGTGTAAATTAGATAACCGTTCGGCCGGCAGCGGTCCCGACCGTAGCGAGTCGAAAGAAGGCAAGCATGAATCCCATCAAGACTTCCGTCGCCGCAAATGAACAAGCCAGCGGAACGCGTCACGACACGTTGACCATCATCGACAACCGTACCGGGAAGAAATATGAGATTCCGATTCAGCACGACACAATCCGTGCGATGGACCTCCGCCAGATCAAGGTAAACGACGCCGACTTCGGCATGATCTCCTACGATCCCGCCTTTTTGAACACCGCGTCATGCACGAGCCGCGTCACTTTCATCGATGGCGATAAAGGAATCCTCCGCTACCGAGGTTACACGATCGAAGAGCTGGCGGAAAAGAGCAGCTATCTCGAAACCGCTTATCTGATCGTCCACGGGGAGCTACCCAGCCGCTCGCAGCTCGACGAGTGGGCATACCATGTCACGCACCATACGTTCATACACGAGAGCATCAAGAAATTCCTGGATGGTTTCCATTATGACGCCCATCCGATGGGCATGTTGATTTCGACCGTCGCCGCGCTTTCGACTTTTTATCCGGATGCCAAGGACATTTTCAACCCGGAATCACGCCTGAAGCAGACCTACCGGCTGATCGGCAAGATGCCCACGCTGGCTGCTTTCGCTTACCGCCATAGCCTGGGCATGCCCTACGCGTATCCGGACAACGATTTGAGCTATACGGGCAACTTTTTGAATATGCTGTTCCGCACGACCGAGCTGAAATACCGTCCCAATCCCACGCTCGAGCACGCGCTCGACATCCTTTTCATCCTCCATGCCGATCATGAGCAAAACTGCTCCACGAGCGCGATGCGGGGTGTCGGCAGCTCGCACGTCGACCCCTACTCAGCCACTGCCGCGGCCACGGCGGCTCTTTACGGGCCGCTCCACGGCGGCGCGAACGAAGCGGTCCTGCGAATGCTGCTCGAGATCGGCTCGGTGAATCACGTGCCGGAATACATCAAGAACGTGAAGGCCGGTGAAAAGAAACTGATGGGCTTCGGCCATCGCGTCTACAAGAACTACGACCCGCGAGCCAAGATCGTGAAGCGAGTTGCTTACGAAGTCTTCGATGTGATGGGGCGAAATCCGCTGATTGACATTGCGCTCGAATGCGAGCGTATCGCGCTGGAAGACGACTACTTCGTTTCGCGCCGCCTTTACCCCAACGTGGATTTCTATACGGGCCTGATTTATCAGTCGATGGGTTTCCCGGTGACCATGTTCCCCGTCCTCTTCGGCATCCCGCGTACTTCGGGCTGGATCGCTCAGTGGGAAGAGATGCTGCTGGATCCGGAGCAGAAGATCGCCCGGCCACGTCAGGTGTATTTGGGCGCCGACGAGCGCAGCTATATCCCCATCGAACACCGCAGCTAGCGGACTCCGCTCTTCGTTTTTTCGTGCGCCGCGCCCGCAGACGACTCGTGCTACTCGATCCGTCATCAAAACGCCGGGCCACGGCTCAAACCGCACCGGCCGCTGCATCCGGATGTTTGCAACCTCTCAAGAGTTGATCCGATTGTCCCCTCAGGGGATCATGGGCTGAGGGGGAAGCCGCTACAACCCTGTCTGGATAATTCTCCGTATTGAAAAGAGGCTGCCACCCCGTTATTCTCTGGCACGCACCTTCAACCCCGAGGGTGAAGGAAGGGAAAGACACATGGAAATTTCGACGCGGCAATCCGGCGATTCCACCATCGTAGACGTCACCGGTGACATCACTCTTTACAACTCGCCGGAAATACGCAAAGTGCTGCTGGGCCTGCTGAAAGACAAGCACGCGCTGCGCGTGATCGTCAACATGAAGAGCGTGAAATACATTGACAGCGCGGGAGTGGCCTCGCTGGTCGAAGGGCTGAAAATGTCGCGGGAATTGAACAGCGGGTTCGCGTTGTACGGGCTGAGCCCGGCGGCCCGCGAGGTGCTCGAGCTGACGCGGCTGATCAAGGTTTTCGAAGTTCACGAAAGCGAGGAAGAAGCGTTGCGCCCCCGAGGGTAGGCGCAATGGGAGAGTCCCGTCCCGCCTTCGTGGAATGGAAGCTTGGCAGGGCGTGCGGGAGATAAGCGATGTCAGCGACGGAAGCAATTGGCCGGGCCACTGTGGACATGCTGGCCTACGTGGGCGCACTCGCCCGAATCGCAGGCCAAGCGGCCCACTCCGTATTCATAGCGCCCTGGCGAGGCGAGCGGTTGAAACTCGGCCGGGCCGTTCATCAGGCCATGGCCGTGGGCGTCGAAGCCTTGCCGATTATTTCCCTGATCAGCTTCTTCATCGGCGTGATCCTCGCATTGCAAGGCGCCTACGAGTTGCGCAAGTTCGGCGCGATGCAATTCGTTGCAAGTGCGGTGGCGATTTCGATGACGCGGGAGCTCGGGCCGTTGATGACCGCGGTAGTGGTGATCGGGCGCTCCGGTTCGGCGTTCGCCGCGGAAATCGGCACGATGAAAGTGAGCGAGGAACTGGACGCGCTCGAGACCATGGCGCTCGATCCCATCCGCTTCCTGGTGGCGCCCAAATTCGTGGCCATGGCGCTCATGATGCCATGCCTCACCACCTGGGCGGATTTTATGGGGATTCTCGGCGGTTCCGTCTTCGGCATCTCCAACGCCGGTTTTACGGTAGGCACCTACCTGCAGGCCACGCTGGATGCACTGCAAATGCGCGACATCATCACCGGCCTCATCAAGAGCGTCATGTTCGGCCTGGTGATCACGGCGGTGGGTTGCCAAGAGGGATTCTCCACCGGCCTGGGCTCCGAGCAAGTGGGGCGCTCGACGACAGCGGCGGTGGTGAAATCCATTTTCTTGACGATCATCGTAGATCTGGTTTTCACGACCCTGTTCTATTTCACCGGCCCTCGCACCTAAGGAAAAAATGAGCGAAGCTGACACCAAGGCGCCGGTCATTTCGGTCCGCGACCTGCGCGTGAGTTACGACGACAGGGAAATTTTGCACGGGGTCACCTTTGACATTCCCGCGCAAGAAACCGTGGTCATTCTCGGGGGCTCCGGGTCGGGCAAGAGCACGCTGCTCCGCACGCTCGTCGGTTTGGAAAAACCGGGCAGCGGCGAAATTTGGATCGGCGGCAAGAATTTCGCCACGATCTCAACCCAGGAAACCAACGAGCTGCGAAAGATAATGGGCATGTCTTTCCAGGGCGGCGCGCTATTCGGTTCGATGACCGTGGGCGAGAACGTGGCCCTGCCTCTCCGCGAGCACACGCAGCTCGATCCTTCCACGATTGCTATTGTCGTGCGGTTGAAGCTCGAGCAGGTGGGACTCGCGGGATTCGAGAACTACATGCCGGCGCAGTTGAGCGGCGGGATGAAGAAGCGTGCGGCGGTGGCTCGCGCCCTGGCCATGGATCCACAGATTCTGTTCTTTGACGAGCCGTCGGCGGGACTCGATCCCATCATCGCGGCCGGAATCGACAAGCTGATTTTGAAACTGAAGAAGGCCTTTCGGATGACCATCGTGGTCGTAACCCACGAGCTGGCAAGCGCCTTCCTGATTGCCGACCGGATGATCTTGATCGACAAGGGCCATATCGTTGCCATGGGAACAACGGACGAACTGAAATCCAGCACGCACCCCCGGGTCCGTCAATTTCTCGACCGGGTTCCCGAACCCGAGGTAACCGAGGAGCTCGACTACTTGCAACTGCTTACCGGAGAAATCTGTCCCATCCGGCGATGAAACGCGCCGGTGCGAACCACGGGCGCAAGCAATGGCAGGTGTTCGGCCGCCGAAGGATGCGAGGGCTCGTGCTATACTGCCGCAACCCGGGCGATGAAATTCCTCCGAAGCCGCTCGAGTGGGATCGTAAGTGAGGTGAAGGGGTGGAGACAAAACGCGAGCAGGCGATGGTCGGTACCTTTGTGATTGTGGCCGCAGGCCTGCTGCTCGCCACGGTCTTTGCTCTCTCCGGCGCGTTCGGTCGCGGCGATATCCCGTACCGCACCTATTTTAAGTTCGCCGCGGGAATCGAGCCCGGCGCTACGGTGCGGTACGCTGGCGGGCCGCCGGTGGGACGTGTCGAAAAAGTGCGCCCCGACCCGCAGGACCCTACGCGGATGGAAATCACCTTCCACGTGAGCCCGGCCGCGCCCGTGAAGACGGATAGCCGTGCAAAAATTGCGAGTCTGAGCGCGCTCGGAGAAAACTTCCTCGAAATCGTCCCCGGTAGCACGGGCGCGCCTCTCGCGCCGAAGGACACGGTGCTCGCATCATCGGAGTACGTCAGCCTCGATGAACTAACGGCAAGGCTGAATGCCCTCGGCCCTATTGCCGAGGACCTTCTGAAGAATCTGAACGCACGCGCCAAGGACCTGCAGGTGACGATTGCGCGAGTCAATGACATGATTAACGACCAAAACCGGGCCAACGTGGCCGCCAGCGTCGGCAACATTCGGGGGATGCTCGAGGAGGACCGGCCCAGGATTAAATCGACGCTGGGACGCATGGACGACGCAAGTGCCAAGCTCGCTCCCCTGCTCGACGATTTGAAGAAAACCACGGCAAAGACGAACGAGGCGCTCGGCCACATAGATGCCACGCTCGTCGAGAACCGCCCGGACTTGCGTGATGCGATCGTCAAAATGCGCGAGACGCTGACCTCGGCCTCAACGCTCACCGACCAGCTTGACCGCTCGCTGAATTACAACTCGGAAAACATCGATGAGATGCTCGAGAACCTGCGCCACATCACCGAGAACCTCAAGGAATTCACGGACACGATCAAGGCCCGGCCCTATACGCTGATACGGTCATCGAGTCCGCCAGCGCGGGCGCCTGGCGGCAGTCCGAAACCGTAGCTTTTCGGAGACTGAGGACCACCGATGCGTCAAACGATTGTGAGGATGCTGGCAACCCTCCTGGTCGGAGGGCTGGTTGGATGCGGCGCAACTCGCCCCGTGAAGTACTACGCCATCGAGCCTCCCACGTCCGCTGTCAACTCGGCGAACCCCCATTCCGTCAGCATACTCGTTGGCCACATCGCGGCTCCCCACCTTTACCGCGACGACCGCCTCGTTTATCAGACCGGGCCGGTGCAGATGGGCGCTTATGAGTACCACCGCTGGGTCGAGCCCCCCACGGATATGATCGAAGATATGCTAGTTCACACGCTTCGGGTGTCCGGGCAATACCGGTCGGTGTCGCGCCGGAACAGCAACTCCCGTGGCGACTACATTCTTCGCGGGCGGCTTTCGGCGCTGGAAGAGGTGGACATCCCGGCAATCGCCGCTCGCTTTTCAATCGAACTGGAATTGTTCCAGCCAAAAACGGGCGCGACAGTTTGGACCCAGGAGTATTCGCACGACGAGCCCGTCGGCACGAAAACAGTTCCTGCCATCGTTGAGGCGCTGCAGCGAAACGTCCAGGCCGGCATGCAGCAACTCTCAGCCGGGCTCGCTCAATATTTGGCTGCTCACCCCCCGCAGTAATTCTCGCCGTCCGGTGCTTGCTAGAAACATTGCACGGCCCTCTCTACGCCTGAACTCGTGATGGCTCATGTGGTTACTCTCACGCGACACGCGTCGAGCGCACTGGGAATTGCAGACCCGATTCAGACAGAATGGAATCTGCCCTTACGCAGAAGTTGGTCCGGGATTTCGACTGGCCTCCCGCTGAGGAGGCCTGCGATGGGAACCCCTTCCTTCCCACGAGTGAAATGGACGCTTCTTCGCTGGGACGCTCTTTCAGATTGCGGAAGGAGAGTGGCGATGGAGCTCCTAAGGCGTCTCTTTTCTCCGGGTGAGCGCCACAACGCCGTGCTGGCGCTGCGCGAGAGCGAAGCCCGGTTCCGGGAACAAGCGGAACTCCTCGACCTAGCCCAGGTTGGAATTTTTCTACGCGACCTCAACGGTGCCATTACGTATTGGAACCGGGGAGCGGAGCAGTGCTATGGCTGGCGAAAAGAGGAAGCCCTCGGAAAACTGAGCCACACCCTACTCGAGACGCAATTTCCGGAGTCTCTCGAGGAGATCGAGGCGAAACTTCGGCACGACGGCTGCTGGGAAGGCGAACTAGTCCGTCGCCAGCGTGACGGAAGGCGTATCACCACCTTGAGCCGATGGACTCTACGACTCGACGAAAAAGGGCAGCCGTCCGCAATCCTAGAGGTCAACGATGACGTCACCGATCGCAAGCTGGCCGAGGAGCAAATCGAAGCGCTCAATGCTGATCTGGCACGTCAGGTGGAAGAGCGCGCCGCCGAAGTGGCGGCCGTCAGAAAGGAGCTCGAATCTTTCACCTATTCCATTTCGCACGATCTTCGTGCTCCATTGCGCCATATGGACGGCTTCTCCAAAATCCTACTCGAAAACTATGCGTCCGGGCTCGAACCCGATGTCCAGCACTACCTCGGGCGAATCGCCCAGGCAGCCGGACATATGGGGCGTCTCATGGATGACTTGCTGAACCTCTCCCGCCTGGGACGCCAAGAATTGACTCCACAGCAAACGGAACTGGATGGACTCGTCCGCGAGACTTTGGACCAGATGTCTTCCACATTTGCCGGACGTGACGTTGAATGGCGCATCCGGCCTTTGCCGGCCGTTGAATGCGATGCGGGATTGATGAAACTTGTCTTCGAGAATTTGATTTCAAATGCCATCAAGTTCACGCGCACTCGAAAGCCGGCAGTGATCGAGGTGGGCGCCAAATCAAACGCGAGCGTGCCCATCTTTTTCGTCCGCGACAATGGCGTCGGATTTGACATGAAGTACGCCGACAAGCTGTTTGGCGCCTTCCAAAGGTTGCATCGCGAGGAAGAGTTCGAAGGAACTGGTATTGGTCTCGCGACGGTCCAGCGCATCTTGAACAAGCACGGAGGGCGCGCGTGGGTTGAGGCTCAACCAGGGCAGGGCGCAACGTTCTATTTCACGCTGAGCCCTTCCGTTTGTCCGGAAGTCGAGCAAGCTCCCGTGAGAGGTGAGGTATGCCGGTCGCAACGATAGAAGTGGAGATCCTGCTGGTAGAGGATAACGATTCGGACGTGGAGTTGACGCTCCACGCCCTTCGGGAACACAGGTTGGCGAATCGAATTCAAGTGGTCAGGGACGGAGAGGAGGCTCTCGACTTCCTGTTTTGCCGGGGCAAATTCGAAGAGCGCTCATTCGATTTCCCTCCGCGCCTGGTCTTGCTGGATTTGAAGCTGCCCAAAGTGGACGGTTTGGAAGTGCTGCGCGCGGTCAAGAGCGACCCGCGCACCAAAGCGATCCCGGTGGTCATTCTGACGTCATCGAAAGAAGACAGGGACATGGTCAACGGATACCACCTGGGAGTGAACAGCTACATCCAGAAGCCGGTGGACTTCAGCAAGTTTCGGGAGACCGTCCGTCAGCTTGGGCTCTACTGGCTGTTGGTCAACGCCGCAGCGCCCACGCGGGCCTTCGCGCCAAAGTAGGGTGGCAATCGCATGAGAAAGACGCTCGACTTGATCAATCCGCTGCGCGTGCTGATCGTGGAACACAGCACTGATGACGTCGAACTCTGCGCGCGGGAGCTGGAACGGGCGGGATTTACTCTGCAAATCAATATGGTCCAAAAATTGGAGGAGTTCAGCGAATGTATCCGGGCAAAATCGTACGACGTGATTCTCACTGATTATCGGTTGCCCGAATGGACCGGCTTGGATGTCCTGGAGCAAATGCAGAAAGCCGGGGTCGATACACCGTTGATTCTGGTGACCGGAACGCTGGGTGAGGAAAAAGCAGTTGAGTGCATCAAGCTCGGCGTCACCGATTTTGTACTGAAGGGAAATTTGGCACGACTGCCCCTGGCCGTGCAGCGGGCCTTGGAAGAGAAAAATATGCAGCGTAAGCGCGCTCGCGCGGAGGAAGCATTGCGCGGGGCCAATGAGAAACTCGCGATCTGGGTAGAGGAGTTCCAGAAGCGAACGCATGAGACCGCGCTACTCAGCGAGATGGGTGGTTTGCTGCAAACTTGCAACACCCCGGAGGAAGCCTACGGGGTCATCCTCAGGTCCGCTCAAAAGATATTCCCCTCCGAATCGGGCGCGCTCTGCATGCTCGATGCTTCGCTCCATGTGGTCCAGACAGTCGCAGCCTGGGGTAGCACGGGAGCAGACCATCCCTCGTTCGCCCCAGAAGACTGCTGGGCGTTACGGCGCGCACGCCTGCACGCGGTGGACAATCCACAGACGGGGTTGCTGTGCGGGCATTTCAGCGGACCGCCCTCGGCTAGCTATTTGTGCGTGCCCATGCTGGCCCAGGGCGAGCCACTCGGAATTCTTCATTTGATCCGCGCGCTCGAATCGAGCCCGCCGGAAGCGACGCCGATAAGGACTGGCCGCGCCGAATTCCAGATGCAGCTGGCTGCGACGGCAGGCGAACACATGGCCCTGGCACTAGCGAACCTGAACTTGCGTGAAACCCTGCGCATACAGTCCATCCGCGATCCCCTTACCGGCCTGTTCAATCGGCGCTACATGGAAGAATCCTTGGAGCGTGCGCTCCACCGGGCCCTTCGAGAGCAGCGCTCGGTCGGCCTGATCCTGCTGGACCTGGACAGATTCAAGAGTTTCAACGACACCCACGGCCACGAGGCGGGCGACACCGTGCTGCGCGCCTTGGGTGAGCTTCTGCAGAATCGAATGAGGCGCGAAGACATTGCGTGCCGGTATGGCGGCGAGGAGTTCTTGCTGGTTCTTCCGGATGCGCCGCTGGAAGTCGCCCGGCAGCGGGCCGAGTTACTTCGAGAGGTGATGACGCATTTTGACATCCACTACGGAGGCTCGGCCCTTGGGGAGGTGACCCTCTCGCTCGGTGTTGCGGCATTTCCGCAGCACGGCCATTCCGCGAGCGCGTTGTTGCGCGCGGCGGATCGAGCCCTCTACGAGGCGAAAGCCTCAGGGCGCAACCGAGTGGTCGTTAGTCCGGTTCCAAATGAAGAGAGTGCTTCGGGGGCGGGGCTGGAAATGGAGAAACCCCGAGCTGTTGGGAGTGCACCGAGGACTCCTTGAACGCGTGGTGGCCGCGCGACCGGAATCTCAAGCGAGTTCTTGAGGAGTAGTACAGAGTCCAATGCGAAGAGCGCCGACTGACCCGGACGCGGCGAACCGCACAATACAACTACTTCTCGTCGAGCATGTCCAGGACGATATCGAGCTCTGCCGGCACGAGATCGAAAAGGCCGGATTGGATGCTCGCATCGATGTGGCCAGCACGCCGGAAGAATTCACCGAACGCGTCTTTGGCAAGGACTACGATCTCATTCTCGCCGATTATCGGCTTCCTGGCTGGACAGGCCTTGAGGCATTGTCACGTCTCAGGGAGCTCGGCCTCGACATTCCGTTGATTTTGGTGACAGGCACGCTGGGCGAACAGACTGCGGTTGAATGCATCAAGCTTGGCGTATCCGACTACGTACTGAAGGACCGACTTCCGCAACTCCCCGTGGCGATCCGCCGGGCTCTGAAGGAACGAACCCTGCGGGAGGAACGCTCCCGAGCCGAGCAGGCTTTGCGGGAAAGCGAAGCCAGCTTCCGGCTGATGTTTGCCAATAATCCGTTGCCCATGTGGGTATTCGACCGCAAGACGTTGCGCTTCTCCGAAGTAAACGAGGCGGCGGTGGTGCATTACGGCTATTCGCGCGACGAATTCCTTGAGATGAAGGTTACCGACATCCGCTCGCCTGAGGAAGCGGAGCGGTTCCTGGGATTCGTGGAGAATGAAATCGATAGCGTGCGATTCTCCGGGACCTGGAAGCACCGCACTAAGGATGGTCGAGTGCTCGACGTGCAGATCATAGCGCACAAGCTGGAGTTTGCTGGTGTGCCGGCGACTCTGGTGGTAGCGCAAGACGTCACGGAGCGTAAGCGGGCCGAGGACGCGCTGCGAGCGAGCGAGGAAAGCTATCGGGTGGTCGCCGAAACGGCCACGGATGCCATCATCACGATCGACGAGCAGAGCCGGATCCTCTTCGTGAACCCCGCCGCACAGAAGATTTTCGGTTACGCGGCCGAGGAAATGCGCGGCCAGGAAGTCACCCTCTTAATACCAGACTACCAGCAGGCCGCCGTCCAGCGATTCGTCAAGACCCAGCAGAAACACTTGAAGTGGGAGAATGTTGAACTTCCGGGGACGCACAAGCGCGGCCACACGATTCCACTCGAGGTCTCGTTCGGAGAGTACGTCAAGGACGGCAAACACATCTTTACCGGAATCGTGCGAGACATCAGCGAGCGAAAGCGGGGAGAAGAAAAGCTCGCTGCCAGCGAGAATCGCCTGCGCGCAATTATTCAAGCCGAACCGGAGTGCGTACACATTACGGATCTCGACGGAAGCCTGCTGGAAATGAATCCGGCCGGCTTGGCCATGATCGAGGCCGACAATTTCGCGCAAGTCCTTGGAAAGAACCTTGAAACCTGGATCGCAAAATACCACCGGGAAGGCTTTCGTGCGCTTCTCGCCGAAATATCGCGGGGCCTCGAGGGCACTTTGGAATTTGAGGCTGTCGGGTTGAAGGGAACAAGCCGCTGGCTTTCCACCCACGCCGTGCCTTTCCGCAATGACCGGGACGAGATTATCGGGATGTTGGGAGTCGCGCGCGACGTCACCGGCCACAAACTGTCGCGGCAACTCCTGGAGCAGAGCGAGGCGCGCTATCGCGGTTTGTTCCACAGCGCTACGTACGGCATCTACCGCGCCACGATCGAAGGCGAGCTACTCGACGTGAACCCGGCATTCGTGACCATGCTCGGCTACGATTCGCTGGCCGAGCTTCTGGGAGTCGAGACAATCCACGACCTCTTTCGATTTCCAAACGAACGAGATCGCCTGCTCAAGCGCTTTGTCGAGTCGAGCCGGGTCGACGCTGAAGTCGATTGGAAATGCAAAGACGGCCGGTTCATCCGGGTGCGACTCAACGGGCGGAGGGTGCCGGACAAGTTTAGCGGGGCGGACGTGGTTGAGGTGATCGTGGAAAATGTGACCGAGCGGCATGCGCTCGAAAAGCAACTGCGACAGGCGCAGAAATTCGAGGCCATCGGCCAATTGGCCGGCGGCATCGCCCACGATTTCAACAATATGATCGGCGCCATTCTGGGCTGGGCCGAGCTAGGCCTGGAAGAAAGCCGGCCCGAGGACAGGCTGCACAGCCATTTCGAGAAAGTGCGACTACAGACGAACCGCGCGGCAGCTCTAACCCGGCAATTACTGGCCTTTGCGCGACGCCAGATCCTCGAACCGCGTAACATCGACCTGAATCAGACGATCGGCGAAGTCCTCAGCCTTCTTGAAAAAGTGATCGGCAGCGATATCGAACTGAAGACGACGTTGGCCATAGACCCGGCCGTCGTGCACGCCGACCCGACGCAAATCGAGCAGGTGCTGATGAATCTCTGTCTGAATGCTCGCGACGCCATGCCGCACGGTGGGCGGCTCGTGATTGAGACCGCAACGGAGGAGTTAGATGAGGGAAGTTGTCGCAGTGTCCCTTACGCGCGCCCGGGACGATTTGCCAAGCTCACCGTCTCCGACACCGGCACGGGGATGGATGCTGCGACGCTCGAACACATCTTCGAGCCGTTTTTTACGACAAAAGAGATTGGCAAAGGAACCGGCCTCGGCTTGGCCACCGTGTATGGGATCGTCAAACAACACGGCGGTTTCGTTCATGTCTATAGCGAACCCGGCCACGGCTCCATCTTCCGCATTTATCTTCCCGTGAGCGCTTCGGCCGTCGATCGCGAGGCGGGCACAGATGTGCAGGAACCCGTTCGTGGCGGCAAAGAAACAATTCTGGTCGCGGAGGATCACGATGGTCTCCGGGAGCTTGCGCGCGAGACCCTCGAGCACCTGGGCTACCGCGTTCTGCTCGCCACAGACGGAGAGGAAGCCGTTCATAGATTCCAGCAAGACCCGGACGGCATTGCGCTCTTGCTATTCGATGTCGTTCTGCCCAAGCTAGGCGGACCGGAAGCCTACGCGCGCATCTGCGAAAAGAATCCTTCGGTACCCGTCGTGTTCACCACCGGGTACAGCGCCGACACCGCCATGCTCGGCGAGGTACAGAGGCGACATCTACCCCTCCTGCAGAAACCCTATAGCCCGCGCGATCTGGCGCGCAAAGTGCGCGAAACCCTCGATCAAAGAGTCCGCGTTTAGGCCCCGCCCCACGTCTTCGAGCCAAGCAGCTTCCTACAAAAACCGCCTCCGGGCGGTCGATCTCAGGTTCTACAATCCCGGGCCCTTGGGGTAGGCCGGGAGGTCGGGCGGGCGTGGCGGAAGTTTCTTCGGGTGCTCTTGGAGGTCCTTCATGACCATCTCGATGGCCTTTTCGAGCTGAGGATCGTGGCCGGCCATCACCTGGTCCGGAGTGTTGTCGATGACGATGTCCGGCTGGACGCCTTTGTTTTCGATAAGCCACTGGCTGTCGAGTCCATAAAGCGAGAACTCAGGCCGCGTGATGTAACCGCCGTCGACGAGGCGTATGTAACCGCGAATGCCGCGAACGCCGCCCCACGTGCGCATCCCGATTACCGGGCCGAGCTTGTAGTATTTGAAAAAGTAGGTGAAGAAATCCCCGTCCGAGGCGGCGTACTCATTCGTGATGCAGGCCATTGAGCCGTAAAAGACGATCGCCGGTATCGTGCCGGGTTCAAAGTTGCGCGCCGCGCCCATCCCGGACAGCACGCGCCGTAGGTGTTCCAAGATGATTTCGTCCACAAAACCGCCGCCGTTATATCGCACATCGACGATCAGGCCTTCCTTGCGGATCTGCGGGAAGAATTGCTTGACGAACTCGTTCAGTCCGTCGGGTTCCATGTCCGGCAGGTAAACGTATCCGACGCGGCCGCCGCTGGCTTGATCGACCTTGTGACGGTTCGTCGCAATCCAATCCAGCTCGCGCAGATGAAATTCGCTGGGAATCGGTTTTACGACGACTTTGCGCGCTCCATCTTCGCTGGGTTTGGAATTCACGGTCAGCGTGACGTTTTCCCCTGACGTGTTTACGAACGGCTCGTAGGGGTTTTGCGGTGCGCGAAGCGGCCGTCCGTTCACAGCGAGCAGATACTCCCCTTCCTTCACTGCGGCGCCCGGTTCGGTAAGCGGCGAGCGCAGATTGGAGTCCCAGTTTTCGCCTGGATAGATTTTCTTGAAGCGGTAAAGCCCGCGCGCCGTGTCCGCTTCAAAATCCACACCCAGCAGGCCCGCGTTCACGGGCTTGAGGTCGGGGTAGTCGCCCTCGCCCACGTACGTGTGCGAGTTCGAGAGCTCGCCAATCATCTCGCCCATCACGTAAGTCAGGTCGTATCGGTTCGCAACGTAGGGCAGCAACTGCGCGTATTTGTCGCGAATGGCGGCCCAGTCCATGCCATTCATGGAGGCTTCGAAGAAATAGTCGCGCTCCTGGCGATATACCTCCCAGAAAATCTGCTTCCATTCGGCGCGCGGGTCCACCTCGACCCGCATGGCGGACAAGTTGAGCGCCCCTTCCCCGGGTTTATGCGGCGCTGCGGAGGGCGGCGCAGCGTCGACAATCCCGTAGGAGTGCTCGCCGTCCGGTCCTCCGCTCGGTGCGGAATAAAGCAGTTTCTTACCGTCAAAAGAAACAGCGTAGCCGTCGGCGCCCGAAACGAGCACGCTGTCCTTCCGTTCCTTCATGTCGAAGACGTGAACCGCCGGCTCTTCCCCGGGCAAAGGGCCGGATAGGCCGATAATCGGGGCCGTCAAGTAGAAGACGTTTCCCTTGGAGGAGCCAAGGCTTCCCAAGACTCCGGGCGGAATGGGGAGAGCCGTAACGCGCTGGTCGATTCCGTCGAGGTCAATCCGAAAAGGTTCCGGCTTCTCTTTTGTCTCTTCGCCCTTCTTTTCCTGCGGGGTTGTCTCCTTCGACTCCTTCGCTCCCGGTGGTGGCGTCAGCTGTTTCGGTCTCTTGGGATTCTTCAGCTCAGGGTTTTGCAGTTCCGGTTTCTTTTCTTCCGGCGCCTTCGGTGTCTCTTCATCGCTCTGCGGAGCGAACGGCGAGGGGAGGTCCGCGCGCAGGGTCACAACGTAGACGCGCGTCGCTTTCGGATTGGAAAACTCCTCGTCGTAAGCGCCGATCACTTCGTTGAAGTCGCGGTTAGAAAGAAAATAGAGGTACTTGCCGTCCGGATCGAAGATGGGGTTAAAGCTACCGGTGAAGCTCGTTGTCACCGGCGTGATCTTTTTGCTCGCGAGCGAATAAAGGTAGATCACGCCGTTGGTATTTTCCGCGACTTTGGAATAAGCCACCCACTGGCTATCCGGCGACCACGAGTAATCGGTCAAGTCCGCGTACTTGCCCTGGTCGATCATTACCGGTTTCTTTTCGCCGATAGGGACGTAGAAGAGGCGCAACGATTTATCGGCGTAAAGCAGCTTCTTGCTGTCCGGCGACCAGATCGGCGGCAGGCGGAACATCCGCCCGTCTGTTGTGACGCGGGTCTCCGGCCCCATGCCGTCCTGAGGAGTGATGTACAGCTCATCTT
The DNA here is from genome assembly GCA_963781005.1 of uncultured Acidobacteriota bacterium. Lineage (GTDB taxonomy): Bacteria > Acidobacteriota > Terriglobia > Acidiferrales > UBA7541 > CAWADX01. The sequence continues at coordinate 1,080,344 of CAWADX010000001.1, read as the reverse complement.
CGCCGGACCGGTCCGAAAGGTACGCGATCCAGTGGCCGTCAGGAGACCACGTGGCGTAATTCTCGCGGATGCCCGGAGTATGAGTCAGATTTCGCGTGCTCCCTTCTTTGGCCGGAACGGTGAAGACATCGCCTCGCGCGCTGAATACGGCGCGCTTGCCCTCAGGCGAGATGTCGAAGGCCGTCACCAGTTTGCTCGTGTTCACCCAGTGCTTCCGCACGAGATCCTGCTCCCCCGGTAGGTAGACGGTCACCTTGTGATTCTGCTCCGTCGCCAGGTCCAAGACATACAGGTAGCCGCCGTTTTCGAAGACGATTGAATCCGCGCCAAGACTCGGCCAGTTGACATCGAAGTCGGTGAAATGCGTGAGCTGACGGATCTCCTTCGTCTTCAGGCTGTACGCGTACAAATTCATGCGATGCTCGGAGCCGCGATCGGAATTGAAGTAGATCGTATCGCCGTGCCACATGGGGAAGCTGTCGGTGCCTTCATAGTCTCCGATCTGCTCGTAATGGTTCGTCTTGAAGTCGTAGAGGGCGATCTTCTGCGCCATTCCGCCCGTGTAGCGTTTCCACGTCCGAAAGTTGCGGAAAATCCGGTTGTAGGCAATCTGGTTTCCATCCGGAGAAAACGAGGTCAGGCCGCCTTTGTCGATCGGCAAGCGCTCCGGAAGTCCACCCTCGATCGGAACGCTGAAGAGGCGCCCAAACCAAGTGTTGAAAGTATCCCGGCGGGAGAGAAAAAGAATACGCTTGCCGTCGGGGAGCCAGGTAATGACTTGGTTGTTCGGCCCCATCCGCTCCGGCATTCTCTCGATGTCAGGGAGGAAAGTGAGCTGCTTCGCTTCGCCGCCTTCGCTGGGAATCACGTAGACGTTGAAATTCCCGTCGTACTGCCCGGTGAAAGCGATATGCTTTCCGTCCGGCGAAAATTTCGGGAAGAGTTCGAGGCCTGGATGCGTCGTGATCCGCCGCGCAATCCCGCCGGTGGTCTGGACCAGCCAGAGGTCTCCCGCATAACTGAAGACAATTTGATCCTTCGAAATATCGGGAAAGCGCATCAGGCGCCCTTCGGGCATTTCCTGAGCCAGGCAGGCGATTGCGCTCGCCAGCACGAATGCACAAACCACAATTCCCTTGCGAACGAAAGACATCGGGCCCCCCTGGGGCGCCTATGTTACAGGCTCGTCGCTCGGGATTCTAGGCTTGATTTGCCGGTACCTTTGGAGGAGCGACCCCAAGAGGGAAGGATCGGGGAGCCCGGCGTTGCGACGAAAAACCGCGGAAAGAAACGAAGATCACGGCAATCGATTTGAACCGGCCCTAGCCGGAGAGCTCTGCGAGCCAACCGTCGAGAACGGCCTTATCCTTGGGAGCCGTTTCAGTGAAGGACACACCCATTCCCAGGCCGGGATGAATGTAGATGACTCTCCCTATGCATTCGAAGATCCCTGTGTCTTTCGTGATTCGGAGGTGGACCGTGGACCCTTCCGGGAGCAGATTGAGCATGTCCAGGTAACAACCCTTCAGACTCAACTCCGATGTGCGCACGTTCATTCGTGCGGACGAAGTGTCATCAACCAGTTCCGCTTCGGCGATGAAGGGATATCTTGGGACAGCGCGACGATTGGCGTATTCCACGCTTCCGGCTGCGTTGGGCCCGGAGTCTTTCTGGGCTGGGTCATTCATCATTGTCGCATCCACCTTTTGTCAGTAGAATCCCACCCCCCGCGGGCAATCACAAACTGTCGCCCGGTATTGAGAACTTCACCATTCTCCCGCTGCATGCAAGGGGTGAACAGGGCAAAACGTAGAAGTTTGTCCAATCCGGCATTCCGTAGGAGATTTGGCTGGCGGGCCGCGAATCGCTCAAGCGCTCGGGCTACGCATCCCTGTTTGTCGAAATCTTCTGCGGAGTCACACTATCGTTTCGCTGGTGGGACAGCGAGCCGCAACAGATACAGCACCCCGGCTGGGAAGCTCCTCGCGGCGCAAACGCGGAACCAGGCTCGATGCACCAAATCTGTCTTCGGGGCTCGCTCGCCGAGCAGGCGATCGCGGACCTGCACGGCGAGCGAATTCGCGCCGCTGTCCGCCTGCACCCGCCTCAAGGTTTCTTCCGGCAAAGCAATCCCCAGGAGGTCGCAGGCTAAAAGAAGGCCCAGGTTCATCATCCGCTCAGCCCCCAATCGCCGCGCCTCGAGCCTGGCTTGTTCCCAGTCGATCCCGCGAGGAATTTGCGCGAGTTCGGCGATGTCCACGACCCATGACAATCGCTCCCAGAAGTCCTTCCCGGCGTGAACGCAAAGGATGGACAGCCCGTCCTCTGCGGAAAAAGTTTGGACTGTGCGGCCGGCGAGAGAAACGACCTCGAGGCGCTCCGCCAGTTCGTCGAAGTTCAAGGGCGTCGGAAAGTGTCGCAGCGTGCATTTCGTATGCAGCTCGACGCGGCTTCGGCCTCCTTCATGGAGAAACGCGTATTCACCGGGAAATCTCGTGACTGTGTCGCGCCCAAGGCTCTCGGGGAACTGTGCACGATAACCAAGCGAACGCATGACGTTATGCGCCTTGGGCATATCGCGCTGGCGGAGGATGATGTCCAGGTCGTCGAACTGCCGCAAAGCCACGTCGCCGTACGCCTGGGCGGCCAGTACCGGTCCTTTATACGGAACAACTTGAATGCCGCTCGCGCCGAATCCATCGAGGATCCGAAACAGCTCGGTCGTCAAGTAGAGCGCCCGAACGCTGTTCTTGCGGAACGTTTCTGCGAGGTGCTCGATCCAGGGTTGCGGAACGCCGGTGGAGACGGAACTCAGGTGGAAGAAAAGCAAGGGCGTGAGATAGCCTTTGTCAGCAGCCGCAAAGAGATAGGGCCAATCCAGTCCGTGGCGGACCGTGGCTCTGATCTCTTCGGCTGTGTCGGAATCGAGTCGCGTCCGCGCGCAAAGCAGCAGGACACGCATTTCCGGACGACTTGCCACCGATGACCCACCTGTCATCTCAAGGGACTTGCTAGGGAGCGAAAACGTCATCCTTCGTTTCCAAAGTTGGCGCCGGCGAAGCTTACTATAGCCCGCGGTACCTTGCTAATCGCCGCACTTAAATGGCTTAACCCATACAGTTCTAACTAAAAAATATGCTGCACGCCTGTGCAAATTGGAATGCCTGGTTTAGGACACAGAAACACACAATAGCGGATGCAAAACCCGAGTGTAATTCCTTGATAACTTGTTTATACGCAATCCCTTATGGAAGAATCCTGAAGTTCTAAGTCGATAACTAGCACCCTCAACTTGAGGCAGGGATGTGCCCCAGATGAGAATTTCCACAACTTATCAACAGCCCTTTCCCGCTGAAATTTAAGAGGTTGCGGGATTCGCCATTTATCCGTGGGGGCAGAATGGCAGTCCTAGGTAAGCGCGATGGACTACGTTGCTCGAGCGCGGCCAGGCCGAACCAGAAGTTGAACCGGCAGCAAGAAGATGGCCCGCAGTAGTTCGAGAACTCCGTCTACCGCAATGCCTAAAATGCGGAACGGCAGCAGCAGCAGCCACACCAGCGGGTAAAGAATCAACGCCAGCAGCGCTACGGGCCAGCATATTACCAGCAGAATGCACCAAAGCAGGAATTTCACGACCCCTCCGATCGCTCCTGACTGTTGTACGCGCTGGGATTCCAAAAAGTTCCCGCGTCTCGCGCTCGGCGAATCAATGCGGAAACTCGAAGGAGAACTCCTCCAAGCGCCGGGCCAGCGATTGCGGAACTTCGGCTTCAATCGAGAAATGGCCGTTTTCCACGTGCGATCGCAAGACGCGCCCGCAGGCGTGTACCATCGCCAGGTTTCGCCCATCGGTGACTGGCAGACGCAATCGAAGGTGAACCATGGGGTCCACGGGCATCGCCACGTCCATGCGCTTGAGAAGTTCTTCGAGTCCCGTGCCCGCCAGTGCCGAAACGCAAATGTTCCCGTTCGCTGGCGGGTCGCCGCCGCCCAGCGCGCGGGCCTCCTCGGGCGTCAACCGGTCGATCTTGTTGAATACCTGTAGGCGCGGGCGGTCCAGGACCCCGAGTTGGCTCAGCACCTTTTCGACATCGGCATCGCGCTCGGTGCGCTGCGGGTCCGAAACGTCGGTCACCTGAAGAATCAGCGCAGCCTCCTGAACCTCTTCCAATGTGGCCCGAAATGCCGCGATCAGGTCCGGCGGCAGATCGCGGATAAAGCCGACCGTATCCGACAGTAAAATCTTTCGGCGGGAGGGCAGTCGAATCGAGCGCACCGTTGGATCGAGCGTGGCGAACATCTTCGCCGAAGTGAGCACGGTGGCGCGCGCAAGCGCGTTAAAAAGCGTCGATTTGCCCGCATTGGTGTAGCCTACAAGGACCGCGGTGCCGAGCGGCACTGCTTGGCGCGCCCGGCGGCGAGTCGCCCGCTGCCGGCGTACGGCTTCAATAGCCTGTTCAATCTTTCCGACCCGATCGCGAATACGGCGGCGGTCGGTCTCGAGTTTCTGTTCGCCGGGTCCGCGTGTCCCGATACCGGCGCCCAAGCGCGAAAGCTCGGTGCCTTTGCCGGGCAGGCGCGGCAAGAGATAATTCAATTGCGCCAGCTCCACTTGCAATTGGCCTTCCCGCGTCCTCGCGTGTCGAGCGAAAATGTCCAGGATCAGCTGCGTCCGATCGATCACGCGGCATTCCGTCGCGCGCTCCATGTTCCGCAGTTGCACCGGCGTAAGATTGCGGTCCACGATTACGAGGCGCGCGTGACGCATCTCCGCCTCGGTCCGAATCTCTTCGAGCTTGCCTCGGCCTACCAGAGTGGCGGGGTCGAGCGTCTCACGAATCTGAAACAGAGTTCCAGCGACCGCAGCGCCCGCACTGCGTGCCAGCTCTTCGAGCTCGGCAAGCGACTCGCGTTCTGCCTGGCCGGTCGCGGCCCCCGGCAGCCGCGGCGCCCTTTTCAGGCCCACGCCGACCAGGAGGACAGTCTCGCGATTATCCAAAGCTCGTGGAGTCTTCATGCGTGAACGTCCGTTGGCATTGAGAGAACGTTGAGATCTTTTCGCCGCAGATTCGGGAGCGCCCTTGGTCGCATCTTTAGGACATTATACGCCCGTGCAGTCGGCCGTGCCTCTCCTGTGCACCGCTTCCGGTTATTTCTGCGAAGAGGCCGCCGGCTGACCTTCCACAACGGCGGCCGCGAGAATCAGGCGTGATATTCGGTCAGTGATTTCCTGGCGCGTGGCGCGATTCCCCTCCAAACGGCTCGAGCGCTCCACCGCTCCGAGGAAAGCCAGGTAAACTGTCTCTGCCCATTCCTCGGCCGAGACGGCCGCAAAACCCAGATCTGCCAGCAACTGGGCCAGGAAGCTGATCCGCAGACGCTCGATGGCCTTCAATCGCTCAGCAACTGACATATCCTGGCGCGCCCAGTCGCACAGCGCAGTCTCGAGGCGCGAAGCACCCGGCTCCGCTGCAACCTCAAGCAGATGAACAAGCCGTTCGGCGGGAGGCGCACTCGCGTTCGCCCGAAGTCGCTCGCTTTCGCGCCCCTCCCACTCGTTGAGCACAGCCTCCAACAATTCCTCCCGATCTTTGAAATGCCAATAGAAACTGCCCTTTGTGAGGCCCAAGGACCGACCCAGGGGTTCAATTAAGACAGCCCTGGGACCCTCTGCCGCAAGGTTCTCAACTGCCGCGTTAATCCAGTCCTGCTTAGACATTTCGACTTCGTACATACGCTTGAGTATTGAAGATGTCAACCGCGAAAACGGTCGGTTCGTCTACCTACTGCTGGGTATGGAGGCTGCGGGGATGCCATTATTCGCAAGATATTGAATAATATCGCTTTGAAGCCCATCGGAATCGCCAAATCCAGCGAACCATTGTACGCCTGGCTCTTTTCGAAACCATGTGAGCTGGCGTTTGGCGTACTGCCGCGTGGCCTGCTGAATTCTGTGCACTGCGACTTCAGGCACGTCGCCTCTCCCCGGGCTGCCCAATAATTCTGAATAGCCGATAAATTGGAAAGGCTTCGCACTTGAGGGGATGCCCCTTGCGCATAGCTGCCGTACTTCATCGGGCCAGCCCGCTTCAAGCATGTCAATAACCCGTTTGGCGATGCGAGCATATAGCTCCGCTCGGGGAGGGTTGAGGCCGACTTTGTGGACAACGTACCCTGCCAGGCCGCCCGCTCGGCCCGCGGCGTGAACCTCACTAACCGGTTTCCCCGCCAGGATACAGATTTCAATGGCGCGAATGACCTTGTGGACGTCGCGTGGAGCAATCCTGCCGGCGGCCCCAGCGTCCAGACGCTTCAGGATGTGGTGCAGGTAAGTGGGGCCCTTCGCTTCCGCCCGCTGGCGCAAGTGGGCGCGCAGCTCTTCCGAGCACGTAGGGGCATCGGCCAGCCCGTCCAGCAGGGCGCGCAGATAAAGACCGGTTCCGACGGTAAAGATGGGCAGCTTGTCGCGCCGCTGCATGTCTTCCAAGACTGCGCCAGCCTGGCGGCGGTATTCGCCTGCGGTAAAGACGTCATCAGGCTCGACGAGGTCGATCATGTGGTGCGGAATACCGCGCCGTTCGGCGACGGGGACTTTGGCGGTGCCGATGTCGAAATGACGGTAGACTTGGGTTGAATCGCAGACGACGATTTCGCCGCCCAGTCGCTCGGCAAGACAGAGTGCCAGTGCCGACTTGCCCGATGCCGTCGGCCCTAGAATTGCCACGAGCGGGGCAGCGCCCTTCATCCGAGAGATTTCCAGTAGCGCAAAAGGAGAATTGCAAGCGCGAGCAACGCCAGCAGCAAAACCCCGAGGACTTGCGGTCGATTCAATCTCACTGGTAGTCGATGGGTAGATTATACAGGAACGTGAAACGCAGCTCGATAAAGGGCCCGCTAAAAGCCGGCGGGAGTGGTTCAAACGGCGTCGACGTGCGGATAGCGGACATCGCGGCGCGGTCGAGGGGTTCTTTGCCGGATGTTCTGACGAGGTTCGGCTCGGGAAACGGCACAGTGCCATCGCGCGTGATGCGGAACTGAATAATCACGCGCCCTTTTTCGCCCATCCGCGCCGATTCCGGAATAACCGCGTACCAGTTGCGCTTCACCCCGGCCAGCAGCCGGGCAAGATAATTTGAGAAATCCACGCCTTCGGTGGGCGTTAGAATCTCGACGCCGCCGCCAAGAACGCCTTGCCCTCCGCCGCCACCTCCTGCGCCTCCGGGGACTCGAGGAATCGGGTCGGCAAAGCCGCCCGAGTTGGGCGACCCTCCCTGGATTGCCCCCCGAAGGTCCTGCTCGATGGCGCGTCCAGGGGACACCTTCGGCAACGCCAAATTCAACGAGCCAGGTTTTGGTGCGGGCGGAGTCACATTCTCAAGGCGCGGCACACGGGGTGCCGACTCGGCGGGTTGCCGCGGAACGGGCGCCGAGGGCAGTTCGGGAGCGGGTTCAAGCTCTTTCTTGGGCGGGCCGGCGGGCACGGGCGGCGGCACAGAAACTGGCGGAGCCATTTCGCGCAAAACCCGCGGGTCCACGCGAATATGCGAGCTCGGTGGCGATGGTTGCGGCGCGATTCTGGGGACGTCGTTGACCGACGGAGGCAGATAGACAAAACTGAGTTGCCGGCGCGCCAGATCCATTTGCTCTTGCGTAGGCGCATGTGTGGGGAAAAGCTTCGAAAAGAACAGGGCAAAGATGATCAGACCAAAGTGGACGACCACCGATGCAGTCCGTGAAACCCCGCGCCAAGTCGAAGGTCGTTCCTCGGCACGTCGGAGGAGAAGGTTCACTTCGCCCGTAGTAATGACGTCCGGCTCGACAACTTCCAGAAGCTCGGAAGACAGAGTAGAGGGTTGCTTGAAGCTACGGATGTCCTCGGGAGTCGGCGCTTCCACAAATGCCGGGACGATCGTGCGTGAATCCAAGACGGTGAGCGGGACGTACTCCGGGATCTTGGGAACTTCGCCGAGCGGCTTTACCGGCATGTCGCGTGGAATTAGAAGGCGCGCTGCCAATACATCGAGGGGCACATGGGGTGGAATCGACGTCTTCGGATCAATCGGCTTGCTGGAGAGGCCCAGCGGCACCACAATTCGCTGGTCGAGGAGCGACGAAACCCGATGGGGCTTCGTAGCCGCAGAGTCTTCGCCAATGGGGCGAACGCCCTTGGGGACTAGTATCCGGGGGATCATCGAGCATCCTGGGGAGCGAGTGCGCTTACTTGGACGCGGCGCGAGTGTTCGAGGATGCCCGCCATGACGCGGTCAGCTAGTTCAAGCGCGCGCCGCCCGGCCGGGCCGTCCACGCGCGGGGTGCTGCGAGTGCGCACGGCGTCCAGGAACGCGCGCAGTTCGGCCCGCAGCGGTTCCTCGGGTGCAGTCGGCAATTTCTCAAAATCGATTTGGGGTTGGGGGCCGCCGTCGGCACGTACGCGCACCCGCAGGGCGTCCTGCCGGGTGTAGTCGAGCGAAATGTATTCGTGCTCCTGAAAAAAGCGCAACTTGCGCACGCGCTCGGTGGAAACGCGGCTCGCGGTAAGGTTGGCAACGGCTCCGGAAGCGAATTCGAGCCGTGCATGCGCAATGTCCACCTTGTCGGTCAACACGGGGATGCCCACGGCTTTGAGGTCGGTGACCTCCGCGTTCACGAGCGCCAGCAGAATGTCCAGGTCATGAATCATCACGTCATAGACGACGTCGATATCCAAGCTTCGCGGCGAAAATATCCCGAGCCGGTGCCCTTCGAAAAAGAGCGGGCGCGAAATGATTTTTTCGACGGCCGCGACGGCCGGATTGAATCGCTCGAGATGTCCCACTTGGAGGACGCAGCTGCCGGGGCGCGCCGCAGCGATCAGTTGATCCGCCTCGGCGAGCGAAGCGGCCATGGGCTTTTCCACGAGCACGTCCATTCCGTTTTCGAGCAACTGACAACCGATGCGCGCGTGCTCCACCGTGGGCACCGCCAGGCTGACGGCGTCCACGCGTCCCGAAAGGGCTTCAAGATCCGTCAGCGCTTGCGTGCCAAACTCGGCGGCCACTTGGCGGGCGCGTTCGGTATCCGCGTCCACGACGCCGACCAGTTCGGCGCCTTCCAGCTCGCGCCACACCCGCACGTGGTTGCGCCCGAAATCACCGACGCCCACAACCGCCACGCGGATTTTCTTCTGGGTCAACGCTTCCCCTTCTGAGCCGCCATTTTTTCCGTGCCTGCCCCTACGATCGGGGGAAAAGCCTGGATGGCAATTCCGAAATTGTCCGCTGTCTCGATCAGGCGCCCGCGGTCGAACAGCAACGTGCGGTCTGCGTCCAGCGCCAGAGCCGTAGCATTCGAACGTTTCATCATTTCGATGGTGTGCAACCCCACGACAGGCACGTCGAACCTCATATCCTGCCCCGGCTTGCTCACCTTCACGACCACCAGCCGCTTGCCGGCCGCGATGCGAGCGGCGCGCTCGATGGTTTCATCCGTCCCTTCCATGGCTTCGATGGCCACGCAAGCGCGGTCGCTTACCACCACCGTCTGCCCCAGATCGAGCCCGGCAATCTTCTGCGCGATGCCTCGCCCATAGTCGATGTCTGCGTCTTCGGCGGCGTCAGGAGCGCGGCGCGTGAGTACTCCAACCGCCGGCACCAGTGGAGCGAGAAAAGCCGTCGAATCCACCAGCTCGATTCCTTCCTCCTCGAGTACCTTAGCTACTGCGCCGATCAGGGAATCGGTATTTTTTGTTTTGAGCGCCATTAGTAGCTTGGCCAGCTTCCAGTCCGGCCGAATCGAGCTGAAAATCTTGTTGTGCTTCACCTGGCCGGCCATCACGGCGCGCTTCACGCCCTCCTGGTGGAGGAGGGCAATCGTGCGGCTGAGCTCGCCCAGGCTTACCCAATGCAGACGCGGCGCCACCTGCTCGAGCTCCGGCGAAGCCTCTTCGTGGATAGCGATCACCGCCATTTCGATGCCCTGGCTTCGCGCCCCTTCCAGCACAAGAAACGGAAAGCGGCCGTTGCCGGCGATAAGTCCCCAGCGTTCAGAGGCGGCTGAAGTTTCCCGGGTGGCCACCGCGCCCCCTACTTGGTCAGACCGCGCTCGGCTGACTCGATAAACCGGATCAATTCTGAGACGTCTTCTGAGGCCGCGAGAGTTTCACGCATTTTTTCCAGGGCCTGGCTGGTGTTCAGCTTGGAGCGGAGAAGCAAGCGGAAAGCCTCTTCGATCGGGCGGATGCGGTCCGGGCCGAAGCCGTTGCGCTCGAGGCCGACCGTGTTCACGCCATAGCAGCGGGTCGCGCGCGGCGCCACCACCTTGGAGAACGGCGGTGTGTCCTGAGTCACCACCGTGTGTGCGGCGATGTAACAGTAGCGGCCGATCCGGCAGAACTGATGCACAGGACAGAACGCCCCCACCGTCGCGTAATCCTCCACGGTGACGTGGCCGGCCAGCGTCGCACCGTTCACCAGAATCGTGTGATTCCCGACGCTGCAATCGTGCGCCACATGGGCATAGGCCATAAGCATGTTGTGACTGCCGATTCGCGTCACCCCGCCACCCTTCGCCGTGCCGCGGTTCACCGTGACGAATTCCCGGATCTCGTTTTCGTCGCCCACCTCTAGCGAGACTGGCTCGCCCGCGTACGTGAGGTCCTGCGGGTCGCCGCCGACGGCGCAGAACGAGTAGAGGTGGTTGCCCCGGCCAAGCTGAGTCGGCCCGCTCACCATGGCGTGAGGATCCAGCACGCAGCCTTCGCCCAAGTCCACATCGTCGCCAACGACTGCGTAAGCTCCGATCCGCACTCCGTGGCCCAGGCGGGCCCGTGGAGAGATGATCGCCCGCTCGTCAATGTCGCTCATCGGGTAGGCTCACGGGTCGCGGTCCACCATCTTGCACATGAGCGTGGCTTCGGCGGCCAGCTCGCCATTCACCGTGGCCTTGCCCTCGAGCTTGCAGAAATTCCCCCGCCAGCTCATCACCGTCACCTCAACGCGGAGCTGTTCGCCGGGCACCACCGGCCGGCGGAATCGCGCATCGTCAATGGCCACGAAATACAGCAACTTCTTTTCCCGGTCCGGCACTTCCTGAAGCAGCAGCAGCCCGCCCGTCTGGGCCATGGATTCCACGATCAGCACGCCGGGCATCACCGGTTTCCCGGGAAAGTGCCCGGCAAAGAATGATTCGTTGATGGTAACGTTCTTGACGCCCACGATCCGTTTGAAGCGCTCCATTTCCAAAATTGCATCCACCATCAGGAAGGGATACCGGTGGGGAAGAATCTTCTGAACCTCGTTCGCATCGAGGATCATGTCGCCCTCAGTAAGCTGGACAGTGTGGAATTCCCGTGGCGCAAAAAACGATTCATTTTATACGAAACTGCGAGAAGGGGGTAACTTCGTTGCTGAAACGGATTGCCACCTGCTAGCATACGCGCCGTTATGCCGCGCGGCGCCTTGCCTATGCAACACCTGCTGCGATTCTTGCGACAGCGCGAATCCGCCATGGTGCGCTTGCTGGGGCGATTGGTCTGCGCCGAATCCCCAAGCGACGACAAAGCCGCCGTCGATCGCCTCGGACGAATCGTAGGCGCGGAATGGCGAAAGCGGGGCGCGCGTGTCACGTTCCTCAGCCAAGCGAAGCGCGGCGACCATATCCGCGCCGATCTATGGTCCGGCCGCGGCCGGCCGGCCGGGCAAATTCTCATTCTCGGCCATCTGGACACGGTGTACCCGCGCGGGACGCTCGCGCGAATGCCCTTCCGCGTCGCGCGTGGCCGCGCTTGGGGCCCCGGAACATTCGACATGAAAAGCGGGCTTGTGCTGGCGCTCTTTGCCGTGGACGCGTTGTGCTCGGCTCGCCTCGCTCCGTGCGCGCGCATCGTCTTTCTGTGGACCTCGGACGAGGAAATTGGCAGCGGCGCCTCCCGGCGCCTCATCGAGCGCGAGGCGGTGCGCAGCCACGCGGTCCTCGTGCTGGAGCCATCGCTGGGTCCGAAGGGGCGGCTCAAGACGCAGCGCAAAGCCGTGGGGGGAGCGGAACTCATCGTGATCGGTCGTGCGGCTCACGCCGGAATCAATCCGGAGGACGGAATCAATGCGGTGCACGAGCTCGCGCTCCAAATCGAGCGCCTCCTCCACTGGAACAACCCGCGCCGGGGCATCACGGTTCAAGCGAACGTAATCGAAGGAGGCACGTTTCCCAACGTCGTCCCTGAAACAGCTCGCGCGCGGCTGGATTTGCGTGTCGCGCGCGCAGCCGATGCCAAGCTCCTCGACCGCAAGCTGCGCTCTCTTCAGCCGATTCTCAAAGGGGCACGGCTCAAAGTGCACGGCGGAATCGACCGGCCGCCCCTCGAACGCACCGCTGCGGTTCGGGCGCTCTTCGGCCAGGCTCAATCGCTCGCGAAGGCGATGGGCGTCACGCTCCGCGAGGCCTCTACCGGTGGAGGCTCGGACGGGAGTTTCACCGCCGCCTTGGGCGTTCCGACACTTGACGGATTGGGCGGGGTGGGGGAAGGTGCGCACAGCCCGGGCGAGAACGTCATCATTCGTGCGTTGCCCGAACGCGCGGCTCTCCTCGCAGGACTCCTCGCCACGTTGTGAATTTCGGCGATTTACATACCGGCAGGCTCTCTCAGCAGGCTCCCAAGCCGGGGTGTGCCGGGTCGTTCTAGCGCAGATACGTGCGGCGAAGATATGCGGCAGCTTGCTGCTCGAGGTCTGCGTAATCCTCGCGGAGTGCATCGTGCAGCGCGGCCTCGGTGGAGGGGTCGTTGGCGACGGCGCCGAGCAGCCTTTCGACGTCGCCCATGCCTCCGGCCGTGATGATGGACTCGACTGCTGCCAGCGACCAGGCGTAGGCGAAAGCCGCGGAGTCGCTCGAAAGCCCCGTCCAAAAGCCTTCGAGCGCTGCGAGCGATGCGGCGGAGTGTCTTTCGTAATTTTGAACGAGCATAGCGGCTGCAGCGCCGCTGCGGCGCCCTTCCATCCATTGGGCAACGCCCTCTTGCAGCCAAGTGGGACATCGCCCGCGCGTCTTCTGCGTGATGAAGCTGTGCGTCAATTCGTGTGTTAGAACGCGTCGCAGCTCCGGCGTCACTGAACTGAGCCCTTGAACGGGTACGCGGATGCGCCCGTCATTTATCGCGCCTGCCCATTGCGGGGCTCGCGTGATATCCATGAAGGATTGATCCGTATAAAGGATCACGCCGATGGGTTCCGGCGGAGAATAATCGAGGCCGGATTCGAGGAAACGATAGTCCTCCTCAAGCTCGCGCAGCATCGCTCGCGCCAGGTCCGGCGCGGCCGCCCCGGAGTATCTCAGCAGGAAGTGCGCGGACTCGCCTTCGCGATAGCTTTTTTCGACCGAGCGATCCCGCTCCGCCTTTTCGAGAGCCTGCTGTACGTCCGGCTCGGGGCGCAGGCGAAGCGCTTGCTTCCATTCCTCGACTGCTTGGTCCAGCTTGTTGGCGCCGTAGTAGGCCCAGCCCATCAGCTTGGCAACGTCCGGTGAATCCGGAGCTACACGGCGGGCCCGTTCGAGGGGATCCATCGCTGCGGTGAACTCGCTCTGGCGGAGATAAAGGACGGCAAGATTCAGAAGCAAACCCAAGTGATCGGGGGCATAGATCAACGCTTGGCGATACTGCCCGGCGGCGCCATCGAAGTCACCGCGCGCGAGTAGGGACTGCGCGGCGGCATGGTGGGCTGCGGCGTCCTTCGCCAGGGCTGCTGCCGCGCCGTGACTCGCATCGCTATCCAGGCGTTCCAGGTACCCGAAGTCAATCGAGCCATTGCGCACCGCTGCGTCCGCGACATTGGCATAACCTTCGGCGGGGTTGAGTTGCGGCGGCGCCACGCCGGGATCGGAATCCCGGGGGGCAGCAGCCGGAGCGAGATCGTTGCGCTCGATACGCGCCACAATCGAGCGCGGCAGGCTCAATTGCCCCGCCGGCGTCTCGTAACTGACTCGGTCTCCCTCCTCCGCGACCCCCGACGCGACGATGCGCCGCCCGTTTTTGAGCACAATTGTATCGGCCGACGCGGGAAGCGCGATCAACAGCAGGAGAGAGGAAAGAGCCGAGAGACGCATCCCTCCAATTCTAATCAACACGTGCACGCCTTTCTCATCTGCCTTGCCGCCGGATGTCCTAAATTGCTACAGTCGAATCCATGTGGCGCGGCACGCACGCCTTGTTGGGGTTGTGCTTGGTGGCTACTGGTGCGACGGCGCAGGACGCGCGCCCGCCAAGTAACGTTAGCGACGACCCTCGCGAACTCTACCAGGCGCTGAATGCCCTCCGCGTTAATTCCGCCCGGGTCTATTACATTCACGATTTGAACCTGCGTCGCGAAGGGGTCAGCCTGGCGTTTTCCGAGGGCAAGCTGGCCTTCCTCACTCCGATCCATGGCCGGGTGACCGGCGCGGTTTTCACGGGGCGCGGGCGCGTGCTTGCGACGCCCCGCGATCCCGCGGAGAAGCGTTCCCTGGCGCGATTTCTCGGAATGCCGCTGCTCGACCAGGCGTTCTCGCGTGCCTATATGCGCTTCACGGATGATACGGCTGCCGAGATTGAACGCCGGATTCGCGATGGAGACGCGCAGCCTGCAAGCGATTCCGCATTCAGCGAAAGCTGGGGCGCGGCCGTGGCGGATCTGAACCCCTGGCACTCCCTGCGTGTGATGGCGGACTGGCTCTCGACCGACCCGCAACCTTACTTCTACGCCGGTCTGGTAGGCGATGTTTCCGGGCTGTTTGACGTGCTGGTGGACAGCCAGCGTGAAGAGCGGGTTCTGCTGGGCCAAGCGCATCTGGTCAACGGAGAGACCTTCTATGACGTTTGGGCTTCTTTTACTCCGGCCAGCTCGCCGGAACCTCCGCGGGAACCGTTTATCCCGTCGAGCTACGGCATTGAAACCACAATTGGAGCGGACGTCTCGCTTGAAGGAAAGGCTACTGTGCATCTTCGAGTCGCGCGCGGCGGCGAGCGCTTGATCGGACTCGAGCTCTCGCGTTTCCTGCGAGTTGAAGGAGCCTCGGACACCGACGGCCGGCCGCTCGTCTTTTTTCAAAATGAAGAAGTCAAACACCAGGAAGTTGCGCGGCGCGGTAATGACTCCCTCCACGTTGTCTTGCGGGAACCTGCTCGGCAAGGACAGGAGTTGGAGTTGCATTTTTCTTACGCCGGCAGCGTCATCAGCGATGCGGGCAACGGAGTGTACTTCGTCGGCGCCCGGGGGAGTTGGTATCCGCACATCAGTGGCCCGGACCATTTTGTGCCGATGGATCTGTCTTTCCGATGGCCGAAGCGGCTCACCCTGGTTGCTACGGGCACGAAAACGGAGGAGCGCCGGGAGGGCGAGACACGCGTGGGACATTGGCGGTCGGCCATCCCGGAAGCCGTTGCCGGCTTTAATCTCGGGGAGTACATCACCCGGGTGGTGGGCGCCGGCAGCCCAGAAGTTGGATTATACGCAAACCATCAACTCGAGGACTCCATCGTCGCGCGAATGCGTCACAATGACGCGAGTCTCGCGCCAATCCTCCCGCGCGATGGCCTTCCCCGATTCAGTGAGCGCCGTGCGGAAATCGTGCAGGACGCGCCTCTACCCCTGCCCAGTCCGGGGGCCGTGCTCGATCACCTCGGCGGCGATATTCTGGATTCCATCCGATATTTGGAGAAACTGAACGGCCCCTTCCCCTTCGACCATCTCGAAGTTTCGCAGATTCCCGGGTCCTTTGGTCAGGGCTGGCCCGGTCTCCTCTATCTTTCTACGCTGGCTTTCTTGCCGCCTGAGGCCCAGCAGCGAGCCGGCGTCAGTCCGCCCGCCCGTCAAATGATCCAAGAGCTGATGCCCTTCCACGAGGTAGCCCACCAGTGGTGGGGCAACGTAGTCGGCTCGGCCGGTTATCGCGATGCCTGGATCGACGAGGCCATGGCGAACTATCTCGCGCTGCTTTACGCCGACAGCAAGAGGCCCGGACGCCGCGTGCTCGCCAATTTCCTGGAGCGCTTTCGTTCAGAATTGACCGCGAAGCAGCCGGGAACCGACGAAACCTTGGAGGAAGCGGGTCCGCTCAGCCTCGGCTTCCGGCTGTCTTCCTCCAAGTCGCCCGACGCCTATGACACCGTGATCTACGGCAAAGGGGCCTGGGTGATCCACATGTTGCGAATGATGCTGCGCGATCCTGCTGCCAAGAATCCGGACGCGCGCTTTGTGGGAATGCTCCAGACGATTCTTTCCGAACGTCGTTACCGCTCGCTTTCCACCGCAGATTTTGAGCGCGGCGTCGAACGCGTGATGACCCCGGCGATGGATCTCGAGGGAAATCGCAGGATGGAGTGGTTCTTCGATGAATGGGTGCGCGACGTCGGCATACCCCGCTACGCAGTGGAGTTCCACGTGCATCCAGCTGGAAAGGATTTCGTGGTGCGGGGCATTCTGCGGCAAAGCGACGTCTCAAAATTCTTTATCGCCGCCGTGCCGCTCTACGCGCAACGGCCGGGAAACAAGCCTGCACTCCTCGGCACGGTTGTCACGGTTGGGCCGGAAACAAGGTTTCAATTCACCACTCCGATCGCGCCGAGGCACATCCTGATCGATCCGCAGCTCACCCTGTTGTGCCGCACCGCTGAAAATTGAGGAAGATTCCTTGCCTTTGCCTGGAGCTCTATCGAGGGGCCAGTCCGGCATCGCGCAAGGACTTTTCCCGCGCGGCTTTGAACTCGGCGTTCGGCTTCCATTCTGGCGTTGCTGAATCGTTGGCCACCTTATAGCCCACCAAAAAATAGAGGCGGCTATCTTCCACCGCTCCGCTCAAATCCCAGTACGCCTTAATGACGTCCGAAGGCTTGTGATAGTCCTCCTGCGTGTATTTCCTGCGCATCTGGATGCCCCAACCGTCGGGTTTACCGATGAAATCGACGCCCGCATCCGGATCGAAAGCCGGAACGCCCTGCTTGGCGAAACTGAAGTGGTCGGAACGAAAGAAGAAGCCCTTCTCGGGTTCCGGGTCGGGCTTGACCGTGCGGCCTTGCTCGCGGGCCACGGCTTCAACCGTATCATCGAGCGTGGACTTACCAAGTCCAACGCTAACGATATCCCGCGTGCGACCCCACACGTTCATGCCGTCCATGTTGATGGCTGCAGCAGTTCGCGCGAGCGGGTAGAGCGGATGTTCGGCGTAGTAGCGCGAACCCAGCAGACCCTGTTCTTCCGCCGTCACCGAGAGGAAGAGAATTGTCCGGCGGGGCGCCACGGTCAGCTCTCGAAAGGCTCGCGCGATTTCGAGCAGGGCTGCCGTGCCGGAGGCGTTGTCGAGCGCTCCGTGATAGATGTGGTCGCCATTCACTTCCGGACCGATGCCAAAGTGATCCCAGTGGGCCGAATAGACGACGATTTGATCCTTCAGCTTCGGATCGCTTCCCGTTCGCTTGGCGATGACGTTGTGGGATTGGATCGTCCGCAGCGTATTGTGGATCTCAAGATGAGTCTTCATGCCCAGCGGCACCGGATGAAAGTCAGCGCTGACCGCGGATTTCTTCAGCGCTTCAAAATCCTTTCCGGCCGTGCGAAAGAGCTGCTCGGCTTGGTCGCGAGTGATCCACCCCTCAACGCCCACGCGTCCCATATTCTTATCCGGTGAGACCAGATCGAATTGCTCGCCGCTCCAACTGTTGCGCACCACTTCCCAGGGATAGCCGGCCGGCTCCGTCTCATGGACGATCAGGCAACCTGCGGCGCCCAGCTCGCTGGCCTTCTCGAACTTATAGGTCCAACGCCCGTAGTAGGTCATCGCCTTGCCGCCGAACATGGTTTCGTCCGGCACGGGCGGATCGTTGATCAGCACTACCAGGACTTTGTCTTTGACGTCGACACCTTTGAAATCGTCCCACTTGTACTCCGGGGCTTGAACGCCGTACCCGACGAATATCAGGTCGCCGTCGAGCGTGATGGAGTCCACATCGCGTTTCGTCCAGGCTACGAAGTCCTTTTCAAACTTGCCCGTCATCGTGCGGCCGTGACCTGTAAACACGAGCGCCATGCTGTGGTCCGGAGTGATGCCCAGCAGCGGCACGTCCTGTAGGTAAGTGCCATCCGGGTTTCCCGGCTCGAGCCCCATCTGGCGATACTGGTCCTGAAGGTATTGAATTGTGAGCTGCTCGCCTTTGGAGCCGGGGCCGCGGCCTTCGAATTGGTCTGAAGAAAGCGTGCGGATATGAGCAAGGAGCCGATCGGCCGAAAATGATTCTAGACCTGCTGCCGGCGCGCTCGGAGCTCGCGAGCAAGCCGCCAGAATCAGCGGCAGACCAGCGATAAACAGCAGTGCCGCCACGAACGCAATCTTTCGCCCTAGTCGTAGGAACACGTCTGCCTCGGATCGCATCTTTCGGACCGCCGGGCGCGCATGATACCCCGAGGCTGACGCGCTGGGATAGCTGAAAAATTGCCTGAGGCCGGGCTTTTGCTGCACTCGTTGCAAATTCACTCCGCAGGCGGCAGAATGGCGGCATGTTCAACGAGGGTCAGACCGTTCGTGTAAATCTGGCGGGCCTGACGGTACAAGGCGTGTTGTTCCATGCTGCCGTCACCGACGCGGTGGGGAATATCATCCACCAGACGTCCGAAAGTCCCCCGACGTTCCTTGTGAAACTCCTTTTTTCGTTCAAGGGAGTGAATGAAGTAGAAGTTCCCGCCGACCGAATTCGCCCTATGTAACCAGGATTCCAGAGCAGATCGCAGTACAGGGATTCCTTGACGGCGATCGGGCCTACTCGAGGTGCCCCAGTGTTACAATGATCGAATTGCGCCCGGAGGCCCTGAATGATCCACCGGCACGTCTACCATAATGACAAAATCTTGCCTATCGAGCGGGTGCGCCTCTCTCCAGGCCAAGCCGGCTTGCTGAATGGCTGGGGGCTGTTCACTACGGTGCGCATCACCGAAGGCGAACCTTTTGCCTTCGAGCGCCACTGGAAGCGCCTGGAGAAGGATGCGGAGCGCACGCATTGCCCTTTCCCGTTCGAGGCCGAAAAGGTGCGCCACCAACTGCGCGAGCTGGCGCGCGTAAATGAAGCCAAGGAAGGTTCCGGGCGGATCTACGCAATCTACAATCGGGTGGGCTTCTGGCGCAGTGAAGAACCAATGCCGGAGACCGATCTGATTCTTTTTACGGCTGGCTTGCCTTCTTACCGCGAGCCCGCTCGTCTCACTCTGCGGGAGCATGGGCGCCACGCCACCTCGCCGCTCGCTGGCGTCAAGGTGACCTCCTGGTTGAACAACGTCTGGAACCTTTTTGAGGCGCAGCGCGACGGCTATGACGAAGCCGTTCTCTTGAACGAGCGAGGCGAAGTAGCCGAATGTACTGCGGCGAACATCTTCTGCGCTAAAGGGGGCCGCGTCCTGACGCCATCGCTCTCTTCCGGGTGTCTCGAAGGCGTGACGCGAGCGATTCTGCTCGAAATCGGAAAAGGTGCCGGCGTGCCGGTGGAAGAAGGCACGCTTCGCCCCGAAGACCTCTATTCAGCCGAGGAGGTTTTCATCTCTTCCACGAACCGCAACGTTCTGGCAGTCGGCGAAATCGCCGGCCGCCGAATGCCCTTGGCGCCCGGGCCGACGATTCAAAAGCTGGAGAAGGCCTTTTCGGCGTACGTCGCCGAATATGTTGCGCGCCGCGTCGCCACCTCGGACAGGCGCTAGAGCCGTTCCAACTTGATCGAGATAGGAATTGCCAACACTAGCGAATCAAGAAGCCGGTCGCAGCCACAGCAATCCCCAAGACGGCCAGGATCGAACCGAAAATCCAGAAGACCCTCCGGCGCGTCAGCAGGGTCAGCGACACGATCACCAAGGCCGCTTCCAACACCACTTCGCCCAGGTCGAACCGATTGGCCCTGCGCTGGATGACCGCTACTTCTGATTCCAGCTTGCGCGCTTCGTCTTGGATTTCTTTCTGTTCCTCGCCATAACGTTCCACTTCGCGGGCGTATTTTTCTCTGATCTTGTTCGTCTGCTCGGAATCTTTCAGGCTGAAAATGGAAAGCTCGTCCAGGAACAATTCGTAGTTTTGCCGGCGGATGTTTTTGGCCTGGTAGTAAGCCCATTGGTCCGAGGACTTCGTTTGCAGGAGGATCTCTTCGGTGTGGGCGCGATGTCCCGACAGCGAAACTGCGGCCACCAGAACCGCCAACACCGCCATCGTAATCGTCACCGGCGCCAGAGAAGGACTCTCGCGTCCGTGTTCGGCGTTCTCGCGCAGTTCCTGTAGTTCGTCGGGCATCTTTTCGGCCGGGCTTTGAGATGAAAGAACGATTGACGCGCCAGAGTCTAGCAAAATGTCTCGGCGCCGCCCAGTGCCGTTCCAACTTTTTGAGCCAAATGGCGGGCAGGTTCGATGAACTACTCTTACGTCTTGCAGAGCGAGAGGGATGGGAAATTCTACACGGACAGCATGGGCGACTTGCGAGCACGTTGGAACGGCACTAGCGGAGCGGGATTTCCCTGTTTGCCTGGGGATTGATTACAATCGAGGCGTTTGAAAAACCAGGAACGACGCTGGGATGGAGGGAGGACTCGATGGCCGAGCTAGCGACGAAGACCTGTGCGCCTTGCCGAGGCGGCGTGCCGCCTCTTGCAGGCAAGGAACTCGACGAGTTGCATAAGCAAGTGCCCGGATGGAGGGTTGTCGACGGGCATCACATCAGCCGGGAATTCAAGTTCCCTGATTTTCGGCAGGCGCTGGCGTTTGTCAACCGCGTCGGCGGAACTGCCGAAGAGCAGGGGCATCACCCGGACATTTTCTTCACCTGGGGTAAAGCGGAAATCACCCTCTGGACGCACAAAGTCAACGGTCTCACTGAAAGCGACTTCATCATGGCCGCCAAGATCGACAGGCTTGCACAGTAGGGGCGGGCGATCGAGGTTCAACGCGAATCGCGCGCAGAGCGCATGGGTGGCGAGTGATTCCTGAGAACCTCTTGATTGCTTCAGATGCTCTCGAGCTGGGCGACCGTTCTTTCATTCTTCAGGTTGCCGGTGTTTAGTGTGGACTTGGGCTCAAACAGCAAGATATGTGCTTCTTCTTCGGCGATCGGCAAGTGCTCGATGCCGGCCGGAACCACAATGAACTCACCCTCTTTGAGCTGCACTTCCCGATCGCGGAATTTGATCGAGAGCCGTCCTTTCACGACGAGAAATAATTCATCCTCGGCGTCGTGACGATGCCACATGAACTCGCCCTTCAGCTTCACCAGCTTGACGTGCTGGCCGTTCAGCTCCGCAACAATCTTCGGTTTCCAAAGCTCCTGAAACAGGCCCAACTTTTGCGTCAGATTCACCTTTTCCATAGTTCCCCCCCAATGCCATTTTAGCCGAGTGCTGCCTCGGAGAAACAGCTCATCACCGACGACTGCCCGAACCTTTCCCCAGGCGATAAATCTCCAGATCTCCGTTCCTGTAGATCGGCTCGCCGATGGATTCGAGTCCTGGTGAAAAGCGCGCGACATTGTAGGCCCACACGTAGTCATAGTTCTCGCGCACGGTTTCCCAGTCCGGCTCCTTGTCGTAGGCCAGGTCCCAGAAGCCTTCGGCACCCTGGAGATCACGTCGCACCTGTAGCGGCATCACTTGCGGCAAATGAAACAGATACGGGCAGAGCCAGCCGCGTTCGATCACCCCGTAACCCCAGAAATGGCTAAAGGGTCGCCAGATCGGATCCTCGTCGCTTTCGACCAGGGGCAAGACGCGCGCGTTCTTTGGAATCCTTTCAAACGATTGAGCCAAATTGGCCAGGGCGGGCTGCGCGGCGCGGAACTGTTGCGCCAGGTTTGCCGTGCGCACCACAAAGAGTAGCAACGCCAGCGCCGCCAGTTGCTTCGCTCGGCGTCCGGTCCTGGCCGCCGCTAGAAGCACGATAAAAAGGACCGGCAGAACGCGGATGTTGATTTCCGAGCCGTCGCCATAAGCCCAGGGCATCGCCCAATAAGCTGCGAATAGCACCGCTGCAACCCCCAGCCAGCTTCGATCCCAGCGGAACTCCGGATTGCGCCACCACGACGCCGCGAAATAGACTGCGAAAGCCAGCAACGTCACGATATCCAGCCGCGTCGAGTATCCGTGCATGATGTCCACCAGCGATGCGGCTCTTTCCGCGAAGCTCTGGAACTCGATGTAGCTGCCCGGCGCCGTCACCGCTTGGGAGGAGTGCAGATAGAACAGCGCGCCGGGAAGGAAGAGCAGCGCGGAAAATGCGATTTCTCGCAGCGTGCGGCGCGCAAAAATGCAATACGCGGCGACGATCAGTCCCGCAAACGCGAAACCCAGCAAATGGGTGAAATAAAGAGCCACCAGCGCGGCCAGCACGAGGCACCATCGTGCAAAATTCGGCCGCGCCAAGTAGCGCAGCCAAAGCGCCAGTGCCAGGAAGCACGCGGGAAGACTCAGGCAGAAATTCAAGAATCCATAAAGAAAAAAAAGATTGTGAGCGGCGAGCAGTCCCCAAAATGCCATCGAGTCCTGTCCCGGATTCGCCTGGCGCAGGAAGAACCACATCGCCAGCGGGAACGCGAGCAGATACACACTCAAGAGGATTCGGCCCGCGAGTTCCACGGACATGAATTGCTCCAGACCGACGAGAATCAAATATTGCGCCAGATAGGGATAGAGTCCCCATTCGGCGCGAAAGAAATGATTGAAATGGTACGCTGGATCCTTTAGTTGCGCGAGAACGAACGCGCTCGCAAGATGGTTCGGATAGTCCAGGAGCGGCGGCCAGGCCACAATCCAGATCGGAGCAACCAAAAATCCCGCGAGCATTACAAAGAGCAAACCGAGCAACGCAATGCGCACGTTCCGTTTGGCCGTCCATCGCAAGGCCGCGCTGACCTCGGATGCCTCGCCGTTGCTCTCCACGATTTGCATTGTAGCGGACTCGCCGGCTCCGACAGAGGCGTTTCCTCGGCCCTCTCAAAAATCCGATGTGACGCCCACCCTACGGACAAGTTTGGGGAGCGGCGCCTCAATCGACTGCACGATTTTGCTTTTCGCATGCCGCGATGCCGATGATACTCATGCATGCCAATTCGGCAGCGCGGCGGGTTTGAACCCAGGCACGCGACAACGATGGTTTGAAAGGCGGCGACGGGTGACTTCGGTCTTTCACTGGTATAGACGCGAGGTGAGGCTTATGGCGCGGCTCGCGTGGCCGCTCGCCCTCGCCGAAATCGGTTGGATGAGTATGAGTGTGGTGGACACCATGATGGTGGGGCGCCTTCCCAACAGCGCCGTGGCCATCGGTGGCGTCAGCCTCGGCAGCATACTCTTCTATGCAGTCGGAATTTTCGGCACCGGCCTCTTGCTCGGTTTGGATACGCTCGTTTCGCAAGCGTTCGGCGCGAAGGATCTCGCGGACTGTCATCACTCCCTTTTGAACGCTCTTTACCTCAGCTTGGGTCTCACGCCCCTGCTGATGGGTGTTGTGCTGCTGTGGCCGCCCCTTTTGCGGCGCCTGGGGATCGATCCGTTGATCCTGCAACAGGCCATACCGTATCTCCACGTGCTCAACTGGAGCACCTTGCCCCTTTTGCTCTACACCGCATTTCGCCGTTACTTGCAGGGAATGAATCTCGTGAAGCCGGTGATGTTTGCTCTGATCACCGCGAACCTCGTCAACTTGGGGGGGAACTGGCTTCTAATTTACGGCCATCTCGGAGCCCCGGCGATGGGCACGGTGGGGTCGGGCTTGGCAACCTGCATTTCGCGGATCTACATGGCCCTGGTGCTTCTGGTCTACATGCTTTACTACGATCACCGGCAGAAGACCGGGCTGCGCAAGGCGCGCCGTTCGCCGCACTTTCTGCGCATCCAGCGCTTGATCTACCTGGGATTTCCTGCCGGGATGCAATTGGGTCTCGAAGTCACGGTTTTTGCCGTGGCCACAGCGCTGATCGCGCGATTGGGATCCATCCAGCTCGCGGCGCATCAGGTGGCTCTCAACACCGTGAGCTTCACCTACATGGTGCCGCTCGGAATCGGTTCCGCAGCCGCGGTGCGGGTCGGACAGGCTCTGGGGCGCCGCGATCCTGTTGCCGCGAACCGCTCCGGTTGGGCGGCCCTTTCGCTCGGCGCCGGCTTCATGTTCTGTGCGGCGGTCGCCCTTCTCGTGGTCCCGCACGCCATCGTGAGACTGTACACGCCGAATCCGGCGGTGATAAAAGCCGGAGTGGCGTTGCTGACTGTGGGGGCATTCTTTCAACTCTTCGACGGTCTCCAGGCCGTCGCCACCGGCGCACTGCGAGGCGCCGGCGACACTCGCTCCCCGATGATCTGCCATGTGGGTTTTTATTGGCTGGTTGGACTGCCGCTCGGATATTCGCTTTGCTTCCGCTGGGGCTGGGGAGCGCCGGGGATTTGGACGGGTCTCTGTGTGGCGCTCATCTTGATCGGTTTGGCCTTACTCTTCGTCTGGTATCGCAAGATCCATGTGCCGTCGCTCTTTCGAGCCGCTGCCGGTGAAATGGGGAGATGAGCGAGCTCGCTCGGTTCCGTAACCGGATCTCCAAACACTACATCGTCAATTACCGACGCTGGGCGCAACCTCACGGACGGGGTTGCGTACTGAAAAGCTTGAGGTTTTCCGCCTTCCACCGCATGGCTGCGTAGATCCGATTGCGGCCGCTCGGATGGTCGAAGAATATCCATTCTTCCACGGGTCCAGGGTTCATCTTGCGGTATTCCCCCAGATGGATGGCTGCCTGCGCGAAACCATCCGGCTGGCGGCTGGCATTCAGTCCGTACATATCGGCCTCGTACTCCTGCGTGCGGCCAAAGGTATTTAGAACGGGAGTGAGGACAAAGAAAAAGATGGAACCCAGTAAAACAACGAGGGGAACTACGGCCGTATCGCCGATCCCCGTGATTTGCCACTTCGCTCCCCATCGCTTGAGCGACCCCTCGAGGGTCCATCGCAAGAAGGCAAACCCCACCACGCTCACGATGAGAAAGAACATGATGCTCTTATAGACGTGGTTCAGCACGTAGTGACCCATTTCATGCCCCATTACGGACTGAATCTCTTCGGGCGAAGCGCGACGCAGCAGATTGTCATTCAGCGTGATGCGCATGGTATGTCCGAACCCGCTCACGTTAGCGCTCATACGCGTGCTCTGTTTTGAAGCGTCGATCTCGAAAACATCCTTGGCCGGAATGCCGTTCGCTCGCGCCATGCTCAATATGGGCTGCGTAATTTTGGGGTCGTTCAGCGGCGTCACCTTGTTGAAGATGGGGATCACGTAGACGGGAGTGATTAGGATGAAAAACACCAAAAACAAAATGGTCACGACCGCGCCCCAGATCCACCAAGTGCGCGGCAAGCGCCGGACCACTCCGAAGAGCAGGATGGTGAGGATTCCGCCCAGCACGAGACCTACAAGAAGGCCCTTGAACTGGTCGTTCATCCAAGGTCCGAAGGTTTGTGTCGCAAGTCCATACTTATGCTCTCGGAAGTATTCTTCGTAGACGGCAAGCGGGAAGCCCAAGACTGAGGTGACTACGAGGTACTCTGCCCAATAGACGAAGGTGTGCACCGGCTTGAAACGTGTGACGCGTTCTGCAAGATTCCGCATGGCTGCCGACCAGCGGAGGTTCAGCAGCAAAAGTGCTATGACCACCCCATAGAGAAAGTCCCACAGGATCAGCCAATACCCGCCCTCGAAGTAAGCATCGGATCGCGTTTTAGCATCGGCGGGAATTTCCGCGAGATATGCATTGGTAGCAGCTTCGGCGTTGAAATGATCGGATGGCTGAGCCTCAGGGGGAATCGTTATCACCGACGGCGCGGCCGTAGACGCCTGTGCGCTCGGAGAGGCCGCCGGCTGCGCAGACGCGATGCACGTACCCAGGCAGAAAAATAGAACCGTGAGACTGCCGCGCAGCCATATTCGCGAATTCATGCTTTCTTCTTTCGGCGCATTCATGGACCTAACCAAATTCGCGTGGCGGGTGCCGGCGCTGAATAAAATCCATTTGTACGGATGCCGCCGCGAGCGGGAAGCTCAAAACCCCGGAATCGTATCATCGAGAACAACGGGGGAACAGAAACAATCGCCGCCAGTGCCGTTCCAACTTCGGATGGGGATTGCCTGAGACAGCCTGCCGGCAGCTGGCGGGGTGCCAGAAGGACTTGCTCCGAATAGTTGGAACGGCACCTGCCAGGTCACCCGGCGAGACATTTCGTAACCGGAAGTACGCGCCCTTCTAAGCGACGGTTCCCAGGAGTTCATTCGTAGCGCAAGGCCACGATCGGATCCACTCGCATGGCGCGGCGCGCGGGGATGTAACACGCTGCGAGCGCGACAATCGTCAAAACCAGGGCCACGCCGACAAACGTCAGCGGATCGGTCGCGCTGACGCCGAAGAGCAGATTTGCCATCAGCCGAGTCAACGCGAGCGCCGCAACGATTCCGATCCCGACGCCCGCAAGCGCCAGCCGCGTTCCCTCCACCAGCACGAGCCGCAACACATCCTTGCGCTGCGCCCCGAGCGCCATCCGAATCCCGATTTCGTGCGTCCGCTGGCCGATCAGATATGAAATGACGCCGTAGATGCCCACACTCGAAAGCACCAGCGCCAGCGCCGCGAACACGCCGAGGAGAATCATCGAAAATCGCCGCGTCCCGAGCGAGCTCGCAATGATTTCGTTCATCGTCTGAGCGCCGTAGACGACCTGCTGACTGTTCATCTGGTTGTTCGTCTGGCGGATGGACTCGAACACCATCGCCGGTTTATCCGAACGCACCAGCACTCCCACTCCGGACGCAGATAGTGCCATCGCCTTGTCGGGCAGTTGCATGAATGGCGTGTACATCTCTGCCCGCAGCGCTTCTCTTTCGTCGGCATCCAGGCCCCACTGATTCACGTGTCCCACGACACCTACGATCTCCACGGTTTGGCCGGTGCTGCTTAGGTGGAGGCGCTTGCCGATGGGGTTTTGGCCCGCGAAAAATTTGTTCGCTAGAACGTCGTCAACGACGGCCACGCGAGGCGCGCGCTCATCGTCTTGCGCAGTAAAGAACCGGCCGCTCTCGAGCGGGATGCCCATGATTTTTAGGTAGTCGGATCCGACTACATAATCCAGCGCCCAATTCATGTCGTTCTCGCTTACCGGTTTAGGCTGGCCGTCAATCCAGAAGAGCCACTCGTCGTCCGCACTTAGGGGAACCGCGCCCCAGGAGAACGAAACCGCTTGCACGCCCGGCGCGGATTGAAATTTGGAGTGGACTTCGCGGAGCGCGGCGCGAATAGCATCCGGGCTTGCATTCATCATAGATGGCGGAAGCGAAAGCCCGAACGTCACAACCTTGTTCGCGTCGAAGCCCGGATTCACATTCCAGAGCGCTGCCAGCGTGCGAATCATCAATCCAGCACCGATCAGCAGGACCAGCGCGAGCGATATCTCCGCCGCGACCAGCGCACCCTGCACCCGATGACGCGCTCCGCTCCCTCCGCGCCCGCCTTCCTTAAGCGTTTCGTGCAAGTCGGGCTGCGACGCCTTGAGGGCCGGCGCCAAGCCGAACAGAATCCCCGCGAGCAACGAACTCGCCATGGTGAAGATCAGGACGCGGGCGTCGAGCCCGATTTCTCCCGCGCGCGGCAACGAGGTCGGCAGCACTCCCAGCGCCGCCCGTGTTCCCCATGCCGCCAGCACCAAGCCGAGCCCGCCTCCGGCAAGGGCGAGTAGGACGCTTTCCGTGAGAAGTTGCCGAATCACGCGCGTTCGGCCTGCGCCGAGCGCGGCACGAATGGCGAACTCGCGCGTCCGGCCGGTCGAGCGCACCAGCATAAGGTTGGCGACGTTCACGCACGCGATTAGCAGTACAAAACCCACTGCTCCGAACAGCACGACCAGGAACGGCTGGACAGTTCCGAGCATCCACTTTCGGAACGGAATCACGGCAGCCCCGATGCCTTTGTCCGCATCCGGATAGGCCGCCGCCAGATTCCGTGTCACACTCTCCATGTCCGCCCGCGCCTGTTCGATGCTGACGCCCGGTTTCAGCCGCCCGATCCCGTGAATGCCGAGCCCCGAAGCCCGGTTCATCAGCAGCGGATTGTTCCACTGCCCGATCGGCACGTACACCTCTCGTGAACTCAGGCTCCCGAGGAGATCAAAAGTTGCGGGAATCACCCCGATGATCGTGTAATCTCTGCCGTCCAGCGTGAGGCTCTTTCCCAGAACGTCCGGCGCCGACCCGAATTTGCGCTTCCAGAACCCAGCGGTGATCATCACTGTGGGCGCTGCTCCGATGCGGTCTTCGCCCGGAGCAATCATGCGCCCAAGGACAGGATTTACGCCGAGCTGCTCGAAGAACTCCGAGCTCACAAAAGCCGCGTTCACTTGCTCCGCTTCACCCAGGCCCGTAAGGATGAACGACCGATTGCCCCGCACGATCGCCATGGATGCAAAGGTGCGATTGTCTTTCTTCCAATCGAGGAAATTCGGATACGAGATGGAGCCCATCGCGAAATTCGGCTTGCTTTCGCGCAGCGTCACGAGTTGCTCCGGATGCGGATACGGCAGCGGGCGCAGCAACACTCCGTTTACGACGCTAAAAAGCGCGGTATTCGCCCCGATCCCAAGCGCGAGCGTCAGAACGGCTACCAGCGTGACCCCCGGGTTCTTCGCCAGCATCCGGATTCCGTAGGAAACGTCCTTCCAAAGCGCGTCCACGCTTCTCACCTCCGCATAGCCTTCCGGCGCAAAGGTACGCACGCCAAGTACCGAGTATAAACCGCCACGTAGACCATGCTGCCAGAAGTACTTAGCAGGGATCGGGCCATTGGCATGTTCCTCTCCCAGTGGTCGCTTTTGGGATTTACCTGTGTGTCAGCCGAACACCGGGCCGGGCAATCCGGTGATCGGTTCCCAGGGTCCACCTTGGTTCCGGCATCTCCCTCGCCTCACATTCGCGATTTTCCTCACGACATCCTCGCGGGGTTTCTTAGGATGCAAAGAGAGCTTCGTGCGGGTACGACAGCTCCGATAGCGTCGCGGTGTTCCTCACGATGTCCGGTGATCTGAAATAGCTTTTGTTCCACCGCCCGCCATCTTATGCTTCACTCTGCTACCCATTCATAATCGAAGATACCGGGGTGAAAACCCGGCTACAATCGTGCCGCGCCATGGGCCTCCGCGATAGAATCAGCGTCGAAGCCACGGATGAAATGTCGTGAAGAATCGTTTCATGTCTCGGGCCATCGAGCTTTCGATTGAAAATGTCCGATCGGGAAAGGGCGGACCCTTCGCCGCCGTGATTGTTAAAGACGGCCAGATCATTGCGGAAGGAACCAATTGCGTCACTTCCACGAACGACCCGACCGCTCACGCGGAGATCGTCGCCATCCGCGCCGCTTGCAAGGTTCTCGGATCATTCGAGCTGGCAGGCTGCGAAATCTACACGTCCTGCGAGCCCTGCCCGATGTGCCTCGGCGCGATCTACTGGGCGCGCCCGGCGAAGCTCTATTTTGCAAATACGGCTGAAGACGCAGCCAAAATCGGTTTCGATGATTCCCTCATCTACAGCGAGATCAAGCAGCCGGCTTCGAGGCGGCGAATCCCGACGATTCCGCTGATGCGCGAAGAAGCCCTGGCGGCGTTCCGCGCCTGGGAAGAAAAGTCGGACAAGATTCAGTATTGAGGCCCCAGGAATGGAGAAACATCTCGTTGGACAAGCGGTGCCCCGAAAGGAAGGGCGCGCGAAAGTCAGCGGGCGCGCTCGCTATGTAGACGACCTGACGTTTCCTGAAATGCTCCACGGTGTGACGGTGCGCAGCCCCGCGGCGCGCGGGCGAATTCGTAAAATTGATTTTGACTCGCGCATCCCCTGGAACGAGTTCACGATCGTCACCGCGCACGATATTCGCGGCAAAAATTGCATTTCGCTCATCGTTGACGACCAGCCGTGCCTCGCTGCCGATTTTGTGAACCATCCGGAAGAGCCGGTGGTTTTGCTGGCTCACGCGGACAAATATCTTCTCGAAGAAGCGCGCCGCGCGGTGCAACTCGAGATCGAGCCCTTGCCCGCCGTTTTCACTCTCGAAGATTCGCTGGCGAAGAAGGAAATCATCTGGGGCGACGACAATATTTTCAAATCCATCCAGGTGGAAAAGGGCGGCGTCGATGCCGTGTGGGCGAGAGCCGA
Source organism: uncultured Acidobacteriota bacterium (assembly GCA_963781005.1). GTDB lineage: Bacteria > Acidobacteriota > Terriglobia > Acidiferrales > UBA7541 > CAWADX01. Next base: position 1,050,166 of record CAWADX010000001.1, on the reverse strand, counting down.
TTTCATCGTCGAGGGCGAATACTCGACCGGCTCCCAGGAACAGCTCTATATCGAGCCTCAGGGCATGATCGCGATTGCGAATCCGGCGGAAGGCGTTACCGTCTGGGGCTCGTTGCAATGCCCCTATTACGTGCACAAAGCCCTGGCGGCGCTCTTCGCCCTGCCGAAAGAAAAAATCCGCGTCATCCAGACGGAAACCGGCGGCGGCTTCGGCGGCAAGGAGGAGTACCCCTCGATGATCGCAGCCCATGCCGCGCTGCTCGCCTGGAAATCGGGAAAACCGGTGAAGATCGTTTACGACCGCGCAGAAGATATGGTTGCCACGACGAAACGGCATCCTTCGCGCACGCGCCACCGCACCGCATTGACACGCGAAGGAAAATTACTGGCGATGGATATCGATTTCACGATCGACGGCGGCGCGTATGAGACGCTTTCGCCCGTCGTGCTGTCTCGTGGCACCATTCACGCCGCCGGACCCTACAATTGCCCGAACGTTCGCATCCGCAGTCGCGCCGTTGCTACCAACGCCCCGCCCCACGGCGCCTTCCGCGGCTTCGGCGCGCCGCAGAGCATTTTCGCGCTTGAACGCCATCTCGACCAGGCGGCCAAAGCGATCGGACTCGAGCCGGATGAGCTTCGCCGCCGGAATTTCATCCACGAAGGGCAGACGCTGGCAGTCGGCCAGACGGTGCGCGAAAAAGTCGACATGACTCGGCTGATGGGCCGCGCGTTCGAGTTGAGCGATTACCACGCCAAGAGAAAACGGTTCGCCGACGAGAATCCCGAGCGCTCGTTGAAAAAGGGAATCGGTTTTGCCTCGTTTCTCCACGGCGCCGGTTTTACCGGCTCCGGCGAAGACTATCTCGCCTCCGTCGTCGGCGTCGAGGCTGCTGCCGACGGACGCGTGCGCGTCTTGGCGGCCAGCACGGAGATGGGCCAGGGCACGAACACCATCTTCGCGCAGATCGCTGCGGAAACGCTTCGCCTCGACTACGACCGGATCGAAATCGCTCAACCGGATACCGCGAACGTCCCGAATAGCGGACCCACCGTCGCTTCGCGCACATGCATGATCGTCGGCAAGCTGGTGGAATCGGCCTGCATCGGATTGAAGCGAATTCTCCTCGCCGGCGGTCTTCTTGAGGAGAGTTACACGCCCGATGATTTTGCTGCGGCTTGCCGGCGCTACGTCGAAAAACTCGGCCCGCTGAAATCTGTCAGCCAGTATCAGCCTCCGCCCGACCTCCACTGGGACGACGCGAAATATCAGGGCGACGCTTACGGCGCGTACGCCTGGGCCGTCTACGTCGCGGAGATTTCTGTGGACACTACGAGTTACGAAATCCGCGTGGACGATTTCGTCGCGGTGCAGGAAGTCGGCAAGGTGATCCATCCCATTCTCGCAGCCGGCCAGATTGAAGGTGGCGTCGCGCAGGGAATCGGCTACGCGCTCTACGAAAATGTCGTCTGGCAAGAGGGCCGCATGGTGAACGGTCAGATGACGAACTACGTCATGCCCACGTCGATGGACGTGCCGCCCATCCGTGTGTTTTTCGAAGAAATCCCCTACGCCTACGGACCTGCGGGCGCTAAAGGCATCGGTGAGTTGCCGATGGACGGAGCAGCCCCTGCCATCGTCAACGCCATCGAACACGCCACTGGCGCGAGCATCACGCGCATTCCCGTAATCCCGGAAGTGTTGATGGAGGTGCTGGAGGGCGCGCTTGTCTGATGCCGACGGAAAAATCCGCGTCAACTGCACGATCAACGGCCAAGCGACGACCCTGCGTGTCTATCCGATGGCGCGCCTGCTCGACGTGCTGCGCGAAGACCTGCGCCTCACCGGCACGAAAGAAGGATGTGGCGAGGGCGAATGCGGCGCCTGCTCGGTCGAAATCGATGGTGAGCTGGCGAACAGTTGTCTCGTTCCCGTTCTGCAAGTCGAAGGCGCGAAAATTCGCACCATCGAGGGCGTGGCCACCGGCGAACGGCTCCACGCCGTGCAGCAAGCCTTCATCGCCTGCGGCGGCGCGCAATGCGGCATCTGCACTCCGGGAATGATTCTCGCCGCCGTCAACCTGCTGGAACGCAACCCGAATCCCGCTGACACCGACATTCGCGCCGGCCTCGCCGGGAACCTCTGTCGCTGCACCGGCTATACGAAGATCCTTGAAGCCGTCGTCCGGGCCTACGAAATGATAGAGACGAAATCATGAGGTCGTATCTTCCCGCCTACGAGATGACGGCGCCGCGCGATCTGGGAACGGTTCTCGAAACGTTGGCGCGCGAGCCCGGGGTCCGGAAACCCTTTGCCGGTGGGACCGACTTGATGGTCTTGCTCGAGGCGGGCAAGCTCGCGCACCGTCGTTTCTTGAGCGTCTGGCGGCTGCCCGAGCTCTGCGGCATCGAAGAAACGCCCGAGTACGTGACCCTCGGCGCTCTCACCACGTACACGGAGGTGCAGCAAAATCCCACGCTCCGCCGCGAATTCCCTCTTCTCTGCCATGCCGCCTTTGAAACGGGCGGCATCGCCACGCAGAACCGCGGCACGCTCGGCGGCAACATTGCCAACGCTTCCCCCGCAGCCGATTCGCCCCCCGCGCTGCTCGTCTACGATGCGGAGCTCGAGCTTGTTTCGGCGAACGGCGCGCGCTGGGTTCGATACGATGGCTTCCATACCGGATACAAGACGATGGATCTTCGCCCGGACGAATTAATTCGGGGAATTCGCCTGCGCCGCTCGATCAGGAGTTGGCGGCAGTATTACCGCAAGGTGGGGACGCGCCGGGCGCAGGCCATTTCGAAAGTGTGCGTCGCCGCCGCGGCCGAGCTCGAGGGTGACGCGATCCGCGACGTCCGTATCGCGCTTGGCAGCGTCGCTCCCACGGTCCTGCGAGCCGCGAAGACGGAAACTTTTCTCCGCCGGCGCACGCTCGATGAGGATACGATTCGCGCGGCGCAGGAAGAATTGGCGCGTGAAATCGCGCCGATCGACGACATGCGCTCGACGGCGCGCTACCGGCGCCGCGTGGCGCAGAACCTCCTCGGAAAGTTTCTTAGCGGGCTTCGCGCAGCGGGCCATCGCGGCTGGCGGTCCTGAAGTCGCGGGATTGGAGTGGTTGCAAGGAACTCGATGGATCCGGCACACGCGACGGAACAGGTTGTGCGCGGCCGGCGTGTTGTTGCCCCCAACGCGCCGGATGAATGCGGGCCGGCGGCGATTCACATCCGCGGCGGCGTCATCACCGGCGTCACGGCTTACGATGAAATTCCTGAAGGTTGTCCCGTGTTCGACGCGCGCGATTCGGTGATCGCGCCGGGGCTCGTGGATTCCCACGTCCACATCGACGAGCCCGGGCGGGCCGACTGGGAAGGATTCACTGCGGCAACGCGCGCCGCTGCCGCCGGCGGAGTCACCACGCTCATCGAGATGCCACTCAACAGCATTCCCGCCACCACGAGCGCCAGCGGACTTCGCGCCAAGTTCGCTGCGGCCGAAGGAAAATTGTGGGTGGACGTAGGTTTCTGGGGCGGAGTGGTTCCGGGAAATGTTTCGGAAATACGCCCGCTCTGGGAGGGCGGCGTGTTCGGGTTCAAATGCTTTCTCGTCCCTTCCGGCGTGGATGAATTTCCCCACGTGACCGAAGGCGATCTCCGCGCTGCTTTGCCGGAGCTGGCGACTCTCGGCGCCACTCTTTTGGTTCATGCGGAGCTTCCGGGACCGATCGAGAAGGCTGCGGGAACTCTCGATACCGCTTCCTCCCGGCGACACGCCACGTGGCTTGCGGCGCGGCCTCGCGCGGCAGAGAACGAGGCCATCGAGATGCTTACGCTTTTGAGCCGTGAATTTGGCGCGCGAATTCACGTGGTCCATCTCTCTTCTTCGGATGCGCTGCCCATTCTCCGTCGCGCCAAGGCGGAGGGACTCGCCCTGACGGTCGAGACGTGCCCGCATTACCTCACGTTTTCGGCCGAGGACATCGCCGACGGCGCGACTGAATTCAAATGCGCGCCTCCCATCCGCGAGCGCGAAAACCGCGAACTCCTCTGGGCCGCGCTCGGCGAAGGTGTGATCGATTTGATTGCTACGGACCACTCCCCATGCCCCCCGGAAATGAAGCTCGCGGGCACCGGAGATTTCCTGAAGGCCTGGGGCGGAATCGGGTCCTTGCAACTGGCCTTGCCGGCTGTCTGGACGGAGGCGCAGCCGCGTGGCTTTTCATTCCAAAAACTCGCGATGTGGATGAGCGGCACACCGGCGCGATTGGCGGGCCTCGAAAAGCGCAAAGGCGCGATTGCCGTGGGGTATGATGCAGACCTCGTGATCTGGAATCCAGAAGCTCGCTTTCGCGTCGAAGCTTCGAGGTTGCATCATCGGCATAAGCTGACGCCTTACGCGGGGAAAGAGCTGGCGGGCACGGTGGAAGCCACATTTTTGCGCGGCCGGAAGATTTACGACCGCGGCGACTTTGCCTCCGGCCCTGTTGGAGCAGCACTCCGGCGAGGAACGGGTTGAACGATTTCACGAAGCTGGTGGACCTGGCGTCGGAAAGGCTGGGGGGCCGCGTGCTCGTCGCCAACGACGAGTTCTTTGCGCCCAAAGAAAATTTGCTGAAGTCGGCTGCGCCGATTTTCGTTGAAGGGAAATTCACGAGACGCGGGAAGTGGATGGACGGCTGGGAAACGCGCCGGCGCCGGGAGCTGGGCCACGACTGGTGTATCCTCCGGCTCGGCTTGCCCGGCATCGTGCGCGGAGTCGTCGTCGATACGGGTTATTTCAAGGGAAACTTCCCGGAATATGGCTCGATCGAAGCCTGCGCCGTCCAAGGCTCGCCCGGCATGAAGCAACTCATGAGCCCCACGACTGAATGGTTCGAGCTGCTGCCAAAGTCGCAACTGAAAGGCGATACTCAGAATTCGTTTCCAATCGAAATCTCGCCGCGCTGCACGCATCTCCGCCTCAATATTTATCCCGACGGAGGCGTGGCGCGCCTGCGTGTCCACGGCGATGTCGTTCCGAGTCGGGTGCTCGCGGGGCGCGAAATGGATCTCGCCGCGGTCGCTTCCGGCGGCTGCGTGATCGCATCGAGCGACGAATTTTTCAGTTCCCCGCTGAACCTGTTGATGCCGGGGCGGGCCCGGAACATGGGCGATGGCTGGGAAACGCGACGGCGTCGCGGCCCCGGCCACGATTGGGTGATCCTGAAATTGGGTGTCGCCGGAAAGATTCGCCGGGTCGAAGTGGACACCGGGCATTTCAAAGGAAATTTTCCGGAAAGCTGCTCGGTCGAGGCTTGCTGCACCACCACATCCACGTCCACGACATTCGATCCGCGGTCCGCGGTGGTTGAATGGACGGAAATCCTGCCGCGCATGAAGCTGCGCGCGAACTCGCGGCACATTTTCGGAAGAGAGATTCGCGATGGGGGCCAGACGACCCACGTGCGCTTCAGCATCTTTCCGGATGGCGGCGTGAGCCGCCTGCGGATTTTTGGAGTGGCCGTCCCCGGCGGCGACGTAAGCGAGGGGCTTCGACGGCTGAATTCGCTTTCGGAAAAACAAGCCGAGGCGGCGCTGCTCGATTGCTGCGGCTCGAGGGAATGGGCTCGCCGGATGGGCTCCGCGCGACCGTTCGAGAACGCAGCGCAGCTTTTCGAGACCGCCGACAAAGTTTGCTCGAATCTCGGGCGTGAAGATTGGCTCGAGGCGTTCCATAACCATCCTCCCATCGGCGGCAAGCGGTCGAAAGAGAAGCAGTCCGCCTCGGCGCGAGGCTGGTCGGCGAAGGAGCAGGCCGGCATGCGGAAGGCATCGCGAGCGACCGTCGCAGCGCTTGCCGAGGCCAATCATGCGTACGGGAAGAGATTCGGTTATATTTTCATCGTCTGCGCCGCTGGAAAAAGCGGCGAAGAGATGCTTTCGATTCTGCGCCGGCGGCTCGAGAACGATCCGGAAACCGAACTCCGCGTCGCGGCGGAAGAGCAGCGGCGCATCACGCGACTCCGATTGGAAAAACTGCTCGAGCGATGAGTCCGATCACGACGCACGTCCTCGATACATCGATCGGCCGGCCTGCCGCCGGCGTCAATGTGGTGCTTGCGATCGAAGCACAGCCGGGGCGGTGGAAGGAAATCGGCCGGGGCGCGACCGATCGCGATGGGCGCCTTGCTTCGCTGCTGGCTCCGAGCGATTTTGTGGAAGGCGCGTACCGCCTGACGTTTGAAACCGGAAAATACTTTGGTTCGCGCAATGTGCCGAGCCTCTACCCCGAAATTTCGGTAATCTTCTCAGTTTCCGATGCGAGGCAGCACTACCATATCCCGCTCTTGCTGAGCCCGTTCGGTTACTCCACCTATCGCGGGAGCTGAAACCATGGCTGTGATCCTCTGCGAAAACGATTACGGCAAATCGCGCGTGCGGCTTCTGCGGGTGAGCCGGCGGGAACAACACCACGAGATCAAAGACGTCACGGTGTCGATCCAGTTTGAAGGCGATTTTGAGGCGGCGCACACGGCCGGAGACAATCGAAAGATCCTCGCGACCGACACGATGAAGAACACGGTCTACGTGCTCGCCAAGGAATATCCCCCCGAGCCGATCGAGGATTTTGCCCTGCATCTGGTGGAGCATTTCTTGACGTACAACCCGCAAGTATCGAAGGTGCTCATCGAGCTCGCCGAACATTCCTGGACGCGAATTCCGGTGGGCGGTAAACCGCACCCGTGGGCCTTCACTCGCGCAGGAAATGAAAACCGCACGGCCGCTGTCACGGCCACGCGAGAAGCCGTTTCGGTTCGCGCCGGCATCGATGACCTGGTGGTGCTGAAAACCAGCCAGTCCGCGTTCGCGGGATTTCTTCGCGACCCGTACACGACGCTAAAAGAAACAGAGGACCGAATTCTTTCCACCGCGGTCCGCGCAAGCTGGCTCTATTCGAGCGATGGCATCGCTTACGGGCCCACCTGGCACGGCGTGCGGCAGGCGATGCTCGAAACTTTCGCCGATCACAAGAGCAGCTCGCTTCAACACACTCTTTTCGCGATGGGTGAAGCCGTCTTGAAGAGCTTCGATGCAATCGCAGAAGTCCGGCTGTCGCTTCCCAACAAACATTACTACCTTGTGGATCTTTCGCCCTTCGGCCTCGAAAACGAAAATGAGGTTTTCCTGCCGGTCGAGGAACCGCACGGCTTAATCGAAGCGACGCTCAGGAGGCAAAAATAACGCCGCGAAATTCTTCTCCGGCGAAGTTGCGAGACGCGGGTAAAGACTTCAATCGTAAACGCTCATTGTTTTAAGAGGTCGTCCAGGACCTTCGAAATCCGATCTTCTCCCACTTCACCGGCATCGTTATAAACGGCTTTTCCGCTTTGATCGAGTACGGTGATGTGAGGGATGGCTCCCCGGTAGTATTTCTTGACCAGCTCTTGCTGCGCAGCCGGATGCTCGAGGTCCAAGTCCACGACGACGAATTGCACTCGTCCTCGATACTTCTGATACAGATTAACGGTGCGGCGAGCCTGCCGCTTCGAGTTGAATCAACCCTCGCCGTAGAAGATGATGTAGTTCGGCTTTCCCGAGACGGCGCCATCTTCCATGCGCTCGCCGGTGATCAAAGGGCCATCCTGACTGTCGCTCGAATAATCGAGTCGGGGATTGATCCGAAGGTTCTCGCCGGCACTCAAAACGGCGGGCGCCGCCAGGATCAATAAACTCAGGACGAGCCGTCCTGCGATTCTTCCTTTTTTTGCGATTGTCTTCATCGTGTTGGGTCTCCCGGTTCTAGCGCCGCTCCACGGGCGCCGCACGCCTCTTCAGGATTTTAACAAAAGAGCCGAGGCGAAGCTCCGCCAGAGTTAAGCCGGTCAACGGCAGGGCTTCGGATTCGGAGATGGCTCCGCAGTTGACGCCGCGCAAGAAAAAGTTCAACAAGCCCTGACCGGTAGCGGCGTCGTCGAAAACTTCGCCCACGAGCGTGGCCTGAGCCGCCTTCTCGACAAAATTCCGCAGGCGCTCGGCAGCGGCGTCCAGACTTTCAAGGAAGAAAGCATAGACGGCGGCGTAGCGCGTGGGGAGTTGGGCGGGATGGAGGTCCCATCCCTGATAGAAACCGTTCTCGAGCGAGTGCTGGATGTGCGCGTAATGCAGGCGCCAAGCGTGGTGCACGGCCTGGCGATTTTCCGCAATTTGCGCGGGCGAAAGCGGATGCTCGCCTTTCGCGGAGTGAGGCCCCACGGGAAGGATGTTCGTGGCGCCATCAGAAAGCCAGATGCCGGTGCCGGCGAGCGCCACTTGCATCATGTGACGCGCGAAATCGCAGGCGGCGTGAGTCATGTGCTGGTGAGCGGCGGGGATGTTACAACCGGCGGTGTAGTCGTACGTGCCAAAATGCGCGGCGACGCAGCGGCCCTCGGCAGCCTCAACGAGCGGAAGCAAGTTGCACTCGCCGCGCTCGTTCAGGATGGCCTGCGTGGTCTCGATCATCAACTCGATCCTCAGCGTTCCGGGAGCTAGATCGAGCAGCGGCTCGAGGCGCGAGAGGAGATCGACGAGCGCCGTTACTTCTTCCGGCAGGGTCACCTTGGGAAGCGTGATGACGAAATTGCCGGGCAACTCGCCGCCGGTTTTTTCGACGAGCGTGCTCAGAAAAATATCGAACGTGCGGATGCTGCGCTCCCGAAGCTCCTCGGTAAAGGGCTTGATGCGGATGCCCATGAACGGAGGCAATTCCCGAGAGTCCATGCCGGCGGCGGCTTCGAGAGCCGCCGACGCGGCATGGCCGTCTTCCTCATCGTCCGGGCGATTGCCGTAACCATCCTCGAAGTCGATGCGGAAATCTTCCACCGGCTCGCGATGGAGCTTTTCGCGCATGCGATGGTAGATGGTATGCGCAAGCCACGCCGCTTTGCTTTCCTTGCGAAAAGTTTCCGGATCGGCTGTCACGTATTTTTCAAGCTGCGCCGCGGCATCGGCTGAATCCGGAAGCTCCTCCGCGCCCGGGAGCGCGATCGCTTTTGCGAAGGTGACGAAGTCGGGAGCGAATTCGTCGAGCGATTGGAGCGCTGGCGCTCCCAACCGGCGTCCTGTGTCGGCCTTGAACAGGTGCGCTCCTCCATAGACGGTGTGCACCGGCTGGCGCCGCCCGCTCGGGCCGGGGTAATGCCGAGCCCAGGCCTCGTGCGCCTTCTCGAGGGGCGCGGTGACCTCATGGATCGAGTCGCGAGAGAGCGATCGCTTCATGTGTTGCCTCGGCGTGCATTTTTGTTGCGATTAGAAATCTATATCATAATTCTTTTCAATAAGTTGCGGGCTTGCGACTCTCGTTCGTGTTGTGATTAAACCCGCCAGCGACCGGCGAGGCAGGCCGCCATTTTCCCGGCTCCCGCTCCTCCGACAGCTTGCGCTAAAACGGAAGAAGGAAGCAACCCGTTGTACAATGCGGTTTGATTGAAGTCCGAAACAGAAATGTGGCTAGACAGGAGGGACTATGACCTCGCACACGAGTCCTGCGTCCTCTCAGAGTGCGCCGAACCCTCAGCCGATTTTCGATCTGCTACAGGCTTTATGCGCGCCAAACACTTGTTCGTTGCCGGCGAACGGCGATGAAAAACAGGCTGCCATCCTTGTTGTAAAAATGGCTGCAGTACGAAACAAAGATCAACCATCGGGAAAAACAGGTGACGATAGCCCGGATGAAAAGCATGGCTCAACGGATTCCGCCGGAAGAACTTGCCAGCAGCGTCACCCACGGCATCGGCCTGGCCCTGAGTGTGGCGGGCTTCGTCGGACTGCTTATGATTGCCATTTTGCGCGGCAGCGTCTGGCACATCGTCAGTTGCAGCGTGCATGGCAGCACGCTGGTCTGCTTGTACGCTGCCTCGACTCTCTACCACGGCCTAGGCTGGCTCCGCCTGAAGCGCTTCCTAAAGATCCTGGATCACTCGGCCATCTACTTGCTCATCGCAGGGACCTACACGCCCTTCACGCTCGTCAACCTGCGCAGGCGTTGGGGCTGGACCCTGTTTGGGTTGGTGTGGGGACTCTCGCTGCTGGGCATTCTCTTTAAAGTGTGGTACGTGGATCATTTCCCGATTGGGTCAACCACGGTCTATGTCGCGATGGGCTGGCTCGCCTTGATTGCGCTCAAGCCCTTGCTGGCCTTGGTTCCCACCGGCGGAATCCTCTGGCTATTGGCGGGCGGGGTGTCGTACACGGCTGGGGTCGGCTTCTACGCATGGCGCAAGCTTCCCTACAACCATGCCATCTGGCACGTCTTCGTCTTGGCAGGAAGTATCTGTCATTATTTCGCAGTCCTCTACTACGTTCTGCCCGCCAAGGCCTAACCTACCGGCTCGCGTAGACGCGGCGCCGGCTTTGAAGGGCTGGGCCTAGACTCCTGTCGTTGTTGGTGAGCCTCGTAGCAAGTTGCAGTATCCTCCCTGCATGGCCGAGCAGGACGACGCGACGAGTGACCGCTCCCTTGCTGGATTGTGCGCCGACTGCCTGTATGCGCGGCGCGTTCGATCAGCACGAGCTTCGATGTTCTACCTTTGTGAGCGTTCGGTCGCCGACCCGGCGTTTCCGAAATACCCGCGTCTACCGGTCCTCCGCTGCTCCGGCCACACCCCAAAGCCGTCCGGGCAGTGCAGAGCCGAATAGCTCGCGCCTGCTAGGCGGCAGTTGAGGTCCCGGCAATCGCCTCCCGTGCAAATGGTGCTGTGTGACATGAAGCACAGACCCTTGTGACTGGCGTCATATCCCCGCCGGGCGGGTTCTGGTACAAAGAGAGCGTTCGTGGCTGAGGCAGCGCCGAGCACGGTCGGGCCTCGGCGCGGCTTCCTTTTTGCTCGAGGCGCCGCCATATCGCAAGGGCGCCCGGCGGACCGCAGGCGTATGTAGCTTTTTCGAAGGAGGAGCTTATGGTAGCGCCAAACGGAATTCACAGCGAACACGTAAACCTGCTCGAAGAGCTGGACGAACTGGAACGGGGCCTGGCGAGGTTGGAGTGTCCTTCGGGGCTTCTCACCGATCTGGTGGGCGCGAGTCAAGTGGAGCAGCAGGGCCACTGCCTGGCGGCTTGGCTTCGTCAGCATTTCCGGCGCGAAGAAGAAGCGATGTTTCCGCAGGCAGCTCAGGTGAGTCCCGAACTCGAGGATTTTTGCAGGCTGATGAAGGCGGAACATGCTGACCTACTCGTGCAGCTGTCCGCACTCAACGGCGCGGTTGAGGACCTGGAGGTCGGGGAGAGCATCCACGACAACATGCTTCATATCAAGGCAGAGGGAAAACGGTTTACCTACCGCTTGCGCCATCACGTGGCTCAGGAAGAACAACAATTCAGCGGATTCCTCTAATGCTGGATGATGCCGCAGAGACAGGGCAGGCCGGGCTGGAGATTCCTGGCCAAGATTCCAGGCCCATGAACCGCCGGCTGAGGCTGCGCGCTGACCCGATCAAGCCGCGCAAGCAGGACCCACGGGCGCGTCTCGAGAACTTTGACGAGGTCTCTTACGCCTTGGCGTTGCACGAGGCGGTCCTGGAAGCCAGCCGATGTCTTCAATGCGAGCATCATCCCTGCACGATGGGATGCCCCGCCCACAACGATATCCCCGGCGCGCTCTGGCTGCTCGAACAAGGCGACGTCCGCGGCGCAGCGCTCAAATTCATGGAAACCTCGAATCTGCCGGATGTCTGCGGCCGGCTCTGCCCGCAAGAAAAGCAGTGTGAAGGCTCATGCGTTGTGGGCAGTTACAGCCTGCCTTTGGCCATCGGCAAGCTGGAAAGGTTCTGCGTGGACTACACGCGGGAGCATCTGGGAGGCTACCCGAAACCCGAGCTTGCTCCTCCGCTGGGCACGCGCGTGGCGGTGGTGGGTTCCGGGCCTGCGGGGCTGGCCGTGGCCGAGGAGCTGGTCAAGCGCGGCCATGGGGTGACCATTTTTGAGGCTTGGCCCCGCCCGGGTGGTTTGCTCATCTACGGAATCCCGGGATTCAAGCTCAATAAACAGCTCGTCTGGGAGAAGATTCGCTGGCTCGAGGAGCTGGGAGTTGAGTTTCGCTGCAATGTGCGCATTGGCTCAGGCGTGACTCCCGACGATCTTCTCCGAAAGCACGGGTTCGACGCGATATTTCTGGGCCACGGCGCCTCCCAAACCAATCGAATGAAGATTCCGGGCGAGGAACTGAAGCATGTGTACAACGCCACCGAGTATCTGGTCCGTGGCAACTTGCCGGACGACCTCCTTCCCGCCGAAATGCACGGAAAACCTCACGCGGGACGTCGGACCGTCGTGGTCGGCGGGGGAGACACCGCCATGGACTGTGTCCGCACTGCCCGGCGGCTCGACCCCCAAGGTGAGGTCTGGTGCGTTTATCGCCGCAGCGAGGTGGAAATGCCGGGGCGAATGGAAGAACGCATCAACGCCGTCGAAGAAGGTGTGAAATTTGAGTGGCTGACGCTGCCGGTGAAGTTCATCGGCGATGAGCACGGGAATGTTCAGGCGTGCGAATGCCTCCGGATGAAACTGGGTGCCCCGGATGCCAAGGGCCGCCGCACTCCCGTTCCCATCGAGGGTTCGAACTTCGTGCTCGAATGCGATACGGCTGTGATCGCCATCGGCTATAGCGTGGATGAAGAAATCGCGGCGAATACGGAAGATCTGAAAACGACCAAATGGGGCACCATTTGGGTCAGCTGTGAGAACGAAGGCCTCACAAGCCGCACCGAAGAGATTTGGGCGGCGGGGGACTGCGTCCGCGGCGCCGACCTGATTGTCACGACCATGATCCCTGCTCGGAACGCGGCTCGTTCCATCGATCGGACGCTGCGGGCGCGCCTTGCCGCGCAGCGGCAGAAGACCTCTCAGGATCCGGAAGTCGAGTCGACCCCACTCAAAACGTAAACCGCATCAGCCATCTTCCCATGGGTCAAAAGGCAGGCTTGGGGACGTCGGTCGTTTGCGCGCGCGGCAGTGCTATCATCCTACTTCGTCATGGGTCAAGCGGAACCGCAGGCGAACCTCGTTTTCCATATGCAGTGAGTGGAGCCACGGAGAGCTCACCGCGGGCTCGATTCGTTGAGGTAGGATGGCCCCCGATGAAGCTACGGTTTCTTGGTACGGGTGATGCGTTCGGCAGCGGTGGCCGCTTCAACACTTGCTTCCACGTGGAACATCAAACCGGAGCGTTCCTAATTGATTGTGGCGCCTCTTCCATCATCGCTATCCGAAAGTTCGGAATCGATCCCAACGGCATTCACGCTATCTTTGTCACTCATTTGCACGGAGATCACTTCGGTGGACTTCCGTTCTTCATTCTCGATTCCCAGCTCGTGAGCCGCCGGACTACACCGCTCACCATCGCGGGACCGCCGGGCTTGCGGGATCGGCTGTTTGCGGCCATGGAAATCTTCTTCCCAGGCTCGAGCAAGGTGGAGCGCCGCTTCGCCATCGAACTCGTTGAACTCGAGCCACAAAAGACGCAGGAAGTTCGGGGTATCGTGGTAACGCCATACGTTGTGAGGCACGCGAGTGGCGCACCGCCTTTTGCGCTTCGGATTGAAGTGGAGAGCAAGGTGCTTTGCTACTCGGGTGATACGGAATGGGTCGACAACCTGCAGCTTGCCGCGCACGGGGCGGATCTATTCCTCGTGGAGGCGTACTTCTTTGACAAGCGGGTCAAGTTCCACCTTGATTTTGCAACGCTGGCCGCGCATTTGCCTCAGATTGACGCCAAACGCGTCGTCCTCACGCATATGAGCGCGGAAATGCTCGGTCGGACCCATGAGACAGGGTTTGAGGTGGCGGAAGACGGCGGTATGGTTGTGGTATAACCCTGGGCAAACAAGAAACGGGCCGCATGGTTTTGAGCGATTAAAGTTGGAATCGGAAATTCAAATCGTTACATTCAGAGGCGCGACATGATGCGTTGCGGGCTGAAACGTGGTTCGCTCATGATGGTTTTGCTTGTTTCGGCGGGCGCTCTGATGGTTGGCCCGTTGTCGGCGTCGGGCAGTGCGAGGCGGCAGGCCACAAGCGGCGCTCAAAGCGCCGACGCCGAACAGATCGTAATTCCGCCTGGGAAAGAGAAGCTTCCTGCCGAGCAAGTATTCAAAAACATCGAAATTCTAAAGGGTCGCCCGGCGTCGCATTTGCCGGGCATGATGACGACGCTCGATGACCTTCTCGGCGTGAAATGTACGTACTGCCACAATCCAGACGCCTGGGAGAAGGAGCCGCCGGCCAAGGTCACAAGCAGGCATATGTTCGCGACGATGGACCACATGAATGAGAAATATTTCAGCGGAACGAATCCCAACCCGATCACCTGCTGGACGTGCCATCGAGGAGATCCCAAGCCAACGACCGGACTGCAGGAAATTATGACCGGACTGCAAGATTTGCCGGCGCAACGCAAGGAAGCGATCGACGGAGTGATGGCGGATCTCGGCGAGAATAAGGACAAACCTGCCGGGGAAGTCTTTCACAACATTCAATTCTTTAAAGGCGTTCCCGCATCACGGCTGCTGAAAATCATGAGCGTGTACACGGTCGTGCTCGGCGTGGATTGTGGTCACTGCCACGTGGTGGGCAAATGGGAGAAGGACGACAAGCCGGCAAAGCGCACCGTCATCACGATGAATCATGTGGTGGACGACGTGAATCAGGAATTGTTTGACGGGCAGCCCAAAGTTGCATGTTACACGTGCCATCGCGGCGTGGAGAAACCGGAGAACATAAAGAAGTAACCTCGAGTGAGCGACTCAAGATTTTGAGGGAAGGTGCAAGACCGCGCACCTTTGCGGACGGCGCAAAGCGTGCGGCAACCCGCAATTGCAGTTTCCACTGCACATCATCCGACTTCGTCAGGCGTGAAGCAGAACCACATGCGCTAAGGACCGAGGCGTGCCGCAAAAGCATGGGCCGCCCGCCCTTACGTCTGAGCCGCCCGCCTCTCAATCGCTAATCCCGATCTTCACCGATTCTGCCAAGCTTGTGACCCTCGGAGTGAATCAGCGCCGGCACTGGTCCCTTCGCCCCAGGCGGAATGAGCGATGTCACGATGGCATGAATCGACCGTCCACGGTCACTCAACACAAATTTCACCGTGATGATGGGGCCGGGAATGGTGGTGTTCACGAAGTCCGGGTCCTGAATTGTGAACGTTCCCGTGCAATCGGGATATACGGTGTACGTTCCATTCTCTTCCGTATGGAACCCTGTAAGTGGATCCGTAGGAGGAACACCCGGGGGCGGCGGCGCATTTGGACTCGACAACACAA
This sequence comes from uncultured Acidobacteriota bacterium, assembly GCA_963781005.1. Lineage (GTDB taxonomy): Bacteria > Acidobacteriota > Terriglobia > Acidiferrales > UBA7541 > CAWADX01. The sequence goes on along the minus strand of CAWADX010000001.1, from coordinate 1,034,887 downwards.
AATCAACTTGGGACAGATTGATGACTCCATCAAAATGTGTCATGGCGATTCCTTCGCGTTGTACTACGAGGGTTGTGTTGTTGGGACCAGGCAAAAAGACTTGCCCGGAGACAGTAAAGGCATAGTCGCCCTTTAGCGTGGAATTGCTACATCCATCATTGCCCTGCCTGCTGACTCCAGCGCTGTCCTGCGCTCTGACTCCAGGACCCAGGAGTCCCAAGAGAAATATGCCCGCAACCGTCGCCTTCAATACCGAATATTTCATGGCAAGCCTCCATTTTGAACTGCCGCCAGTCGTGCCGGGGTAGAGGCCATATTCGATGCAAGGTGGTTCCGATGCAATAGAGGCGAACTGAAGCTTTTGTGTAGATTCCCTGAAGCCCCAAGGGCTTGCTTTTCTGTGGGTTATATAGGTTTCCTCGGAAGACGCGTCCCGCACCTCTGACTCCTGCAAATCGTTGCTTTGTGCCCCGACCACGAACGCGTAGAATTGCTCAGCTCAGCGGAACATGCATCATGCCTCAGGAAACCATCCAATTCGAAGACTTCGAACTCGACCCAAGTTCCTTTGAACTGCGCCGCGCTGGCCATCTCGTCAAACTCGAGCGTATTCCCCTCCAGTTGCTCTTCTTGCTTGCCGAAAACCGACACCGTCTTGTTACCCGAGAGGAAATCCTCCAGGCAATCTGGGGTAAAAGCGTCTTTGTCGACGCCGACAACAGTATTAACACTGCTGTCCGAAAAGCCCGCCAAGCTCTGAAAGACGATTCCGAATGTCCTCGCTTTCTGCGCACGGTTTCCGGAAAAGGCTATCGATTCACGGCGCAAGTCAGCACATTGATCTCGCCTTCCCTTCCGGAAAACCTTGTCCCTCCAAAACAACCGCCTGGCGGTACCCACTTTCCGCGGCGGTCCCTCAAGTGGGCAGTCTGGACCGCCATCGCTCTCGTGGCGCTTGTAAGTACCGGACTCATACTTCGGTCACATTTGACCAAGCCTCCCAAGACGGTCCCGAGAAGAGCCATGCTCGCGGTCTTGCCTTTTTTGAACCTGAGCGGTGATCCCCGCGAGGATTATTTTGCGGACGGAATGACGGAAGAGATGATCACGCAGCTCGGAAGCCTCGATCCGCAGCGTCTGGGAGTGATTGCGCGCACATCCTCCATGCAGTACAAAGGCGCCCAAAAGGGAGCCGCACAAGTGGCTCGGGAGCTTGGCGTCGACTACTTGCTCGAGGGGAGCGTGCGGCGCCATGAGCATCGGGTGCGCGTTGCCGCTCAACTCATCCAGGCCAGCGACCAAACGCATCTATGGGCGGCAGATTTCGATCGGGACCAGAGCGATGTCTTAAAACTGCAGAGCGACTTGGCGTTCGCGATCTCCAGCAAGGTCGAATTGACCCTATCGCCTTCCGTGCGCGCCCGCCTCACGGAAGCGCCTCCAGTCAACACCGCTGCTCACGAAGCCTATCTTCAAGGACTCCACTTCTGGGCCCTGCGCACGAAACCTGGCGCGGAGCGGGCCATTGCCGAGTTCCAGCACGCCATTGCACTTGATTCCAACTACGCTCCCGCCCAAGCGGCGCTCGCCCGCGCTTACAGCTTGGCTTCCGTCGTCGGCGCGATGACGTCCATGGAATCCATGCCCAAAGCAAGGGAGGCTGCTCTGCGTGCGATTCGTTTGGATCCGTCTCTCGCTGCCGGGCACTCCACCCTGGGTTTTGTCAAGGCGCACTACGAATTTGACTGGCCGGGTGCAGAACGTGAATATCTACGAGCTCTCGATTTGAATCCCAATGACGCCTATGCGCACCTGTTCTATTCCAACAGCTACCTCTCGCCGCTCGGCCGTCACGCGGAGGCCATCGACGAAATGCAGAAAGCGATCGCCATCGATCCATTCTCCGCGCCCGTCCAATCCTTCCTCGGCCGCACCTACATTTGGGCTCGGCAATACGACAAAGCGCTGGCGCAATTCCACGAATGCGCCGAACTGTTCCCCGGATTCGCAATCGATCACGAACGCTTGGCGCAGCTCCATGCTTTCATGGGCAGATTTGAAGACGCCATCGCTGAAGACACGAAAGCCCGGCTGCTTTCCGGCGAAGACGAAAGGTCAGCCCTGCAAAAGGAAGCCGATCTCCGTCGTGCCTGGACTACGGGCGGCTCGCGCGGCTACTGGGAGAAACTCCTTGAATTCACGCAACAGCCGGACAATCCTCCCGAAGCGTTGGGCTCGCCTTTTGGCGCGGCGATTCTATATGCGCAGCTTGGGGAGAAGACAAAAGCGTTGGACTACCTCGAAGAGGCTTACGAGCAACGCTCTCTGGCGATGACAGAGATTGCTATCGAACCGGCCTTTGATCCCCTTCGCGCAGAGTTGCGCTTCCAAAACCTGCTCCGTCGTGTGGGTCTTTAAAAGACAATTGCCAAATATTGATTCGTCCAGCGGTGCACATCATCCGACTTCGTCATGCGTCAAGCAGAACCACATACGCTAAGGACCGAGGCGTGCCGCAAAAGTATGGGCCGCCGCCCGTCTCCAGATGGCTTGACTCTGGACTAAAAGGACATGCCTGGGCAGCCGAAGCCCGACTGTTGTGTGAACGAGGGGTTCTTCTGGGATGATGCGATCCTTTATGCCCCGCACGCTCAGTGGAAGGCACATCCAGCTTCAGTCTTTTGGAATGGCCCGGTCGTAGACGTGATGCCAAAGATAGAGAAGGCTCTCTCCGACCAGCGTTAGCTCGCCTCCCCTTCGCTTGTGTAGACGACTGTTCCCGGCAAGAATCGACCAAACCCGCGCTGAGAGATGGTCCTTCCCGAGAAGCGACTCGAAGCAAAACGGCTAGAAATAAAGAACTGGGATTAAGAGGTGGCATGCGCTTCCGTGGCGGCTTGTAGCTCTCACGAAAAGCGCGAGAGCGGGCATTGAAAGAAAGTGACTTTGTCTGAACGAGAGGGCCGGCGGCGGTGTCTGGATAGGTGAAGCCGGAGAATGCGCGCCTTCCCAGGAGGACGCCACAAATGAAACAAGCACGCTTCGTAGTTGCGCTGCTAAGCATGGTGATCGGGAGCGCGAATCTGCTGCATGCGCAAAACCCTACCCCGAAATCCGGCCCGGTGGTTTCAGTGCCCGATCTCTCGAAATTGAGCATCGGGAAGATGCTGGAGCAGATGCAGACGACGACAATCGCGGGGAACGGCGAGGCGCCGTCGCCGATTCAAATCGTCGTTCAGTTCCTGCAGCTTCGGCCCGATCAGGTGCAGGAATTGGGACAACTCCTTCAGGCACGGCAAGCCGCAGTCGCCCCGCTGCTCCAGGGGATTCAGCAGCGGTTGCAGCAACTGGAAGCATTGCTCAATTCGGGCGGTAACCCGGTCGATGTGGGAATGGTGGTAATCCAAATCCACACGCTGCAGCAACAAGTTGCGCAGGTGCAGCAGGATTTTCTCTCGAAATTTGTGAACCTCCTTGACCCGGAGCAACAGCAACGGCTGGGAGCAGTTGGGATCGCGGCGCAATTGCAGCCCATTCTTCCCGCATTCCAGCAGCTCTATCTGTTCTGATTGGGCCCGATCGAGAGCAATCGGGGGCGTACGACGTGGATGCGCGCCCCCTTCACCGAGGATTCGCGTTCTCAACAAACGGCAGGCGGCGTCAGCAGTTTGGAGCGTACTATTCCGCTGAGTGGGGAGCGAACAGCGGTGCCTGGAGTCATAGGAGCCCGAGCAATCTGGCGGTCGCGTGCGTGCGTGGATGCTTTGATTGCGCGAACGGAAGCCGATGAACGCGAGGCAGGATTTGGCGCGCGCGTGGCCGAAAATCAACGGCGCGTCTTTCAGATCGCCTATGGCATCCTCGGAAATTCGGCCGACGCCGAGGAGGTGGCGCAGGAAGCGTTCCTGCGTGCCTACCAGAAGTTCCCATCGCTGCGCGAGGCGGAAAAGTTTCGGGCGTGGGTGAATCGGATCGCCTTTCGTCTGGCGCTGAACCGGCAGCGCGGGCTCCGGCGGCGACTGACACGGGAGACGGCGTGGCACGCGGTCGGAACGGGCGAGACAGTGGACGGAACGAGGGACGCGGAGGAGCGCGTATTGGTGGAGCGACTGCGGAACGAGATTGAGGGCCTGCCGGAGAAACTCCGGAGGGTGCTGCAGCTCTCGATTGTAGAAGACATGGATGCGACTGATGTGGGCGTGATACTGGGGATTCCGGCTGGGACGGTGAGGTCCAGGCTGCACACGGCGAGAAAGCTTCTACTGGAAGCGATGAAATGAAGAATGACTGCACGAAATGGAAGGACCAGTTGGTGGAGGCTGCCCTGACGGGACGAGCGGCGGTCGGTCTCGAAGAACATGTGTTGAAGTGCGCCAACTGCGCGGAGGAGCTGGCGGCGCTGCGCGCGCGGCGGGAGCGGCTGGACGCACTACTGCCACTCGTGGCGCAAGGGGCAGAACCGCCGGCGGAATTTCGTGCGCGGCTGTTGGCCGCAGCGGAGGCTGCGAGCGAAGCGAAGCGCGGGCGGCCGTGGCGAGTATGGGGACTGGCGGGAGCGATGGCGGTGACCGTGGCGACGCTGATGATTGGTTTGACGTTGCACCGGAGAGCGGTACGGGCCGTGCCGGAGACCGAACTAGCCGCCGCCGAAAAGCTGGCGGAATGGCGAGCGCCAAGCGACGTACTACTGGAAACTCCAGGGCGGGAGATTTTGGTGACAACGCCGAGACTCGGCGACTCGTACCTGCACGTTCCCGTTAAGACGGACGAGGAGGAATGAAAATGAAAGCTAGAGTTCTCTGCGCTTGCGCACTGCTGTTTCTGGCGGCAGGTGCGGCCCGCGGGCAACAACCCGGGCAACAGCCCGACCAAGATCCGATCGGGCAGAGCTTCTTTGCGCCGGAACTCGTGATCCAGCACCAGGAGGCGATCGGACTGAGCGAGGAGCAGAAAACCTATCTCAAGACGGAAATCCGCCAGGCGCAGTTGAAGTTCACCGAGTTGCAATGGAAGCTGCAAGACGAAATGGAAAAGCTGGTTTCGCTCGTCAAGCAGCCGCGCGTGGAAGAGCAAGAGGCGCTGGCGCAACTGGAGAAAGTGTTGGCGATTGAGCGCGAGATTAAGCGGGCGCAGGTAACGCTGCTGGTGCACATAAAGAATAAACTGACTCCCGAGCAGCAGGCGAAGCTCGCGGAGATGCGGGGTAAGCCGGGGAACAAGTGAGGCGACAAACCCGGCGCCACTGAGGATCGTCGGGTGAGTTTGAGTGGATGGACTTAGTGATAGAGCTTCTTTGCCAAAAATCCATATCTTCAGCCTATCTTCTCGCATTTCCTTGAGGCTGGGGTCGGAGTCAATCGCGGGGACTCGGGAAGCGCACCGAATCCGTATGTTATAGTAGATATTCCGTGGTTCGAGTTATGAGGGAGACGTGACTAAGCCGCGCATCTCGATTGTCGAGTACCTGAACACGGCGCCGCTCGTCTGGGGCTTCACCGAAGGGCCGCTCGAGGGACGCTACGACCTTTCCTTCACGACGCCTGCGCAGTGCGCCGAGGCGCTGCGCCGGGGCCAAGCCGATGTGGCCATCATTCCGTCCATCGAATACCAGCGGATGGAGAACGTGGTGGCACTCCCGGGCATGTCCGTCGCAGCGAAGAAGGAAGTTCGGAGCATCCTGGTGGTGGCCAAGAAGCCGATCGACCGCGCGCGGCGGATCGCTCTGGATGCGAGCTCGCGCAGCTCGGCGGCGCTGGTACGCTTGCTTGCCAAGGACCACTGGGGGATCGAGCCCGAATACGTGGAAGCGCCCCCGGACGCTGTCGCGATGCTCGCCGAAGCCGATGCGGCGCTCTTGATCGGCGATCCGGCCTTGCGCGTAGCTCTGAAGATGGACTACCTCGCGGGAAAACAGCCGAGCGGCGAGCAGTGTTGCCAGGGCGATCCGAAAGACATGCCGGTGCCAGGCTTCGAAACGTTGTTCGTCTACGACGTGGCTTACCAGTGGCGGGAGATGACCGGCCTGCCGTGCGTGCTGGCGATCTGGGCCGGGCGGCGTGAAGCCGTTACGCCGGAAGTCGTCGCCGATTTTGTGGTGTCCAAGCAGTATGGGATTGAGCATATCGAAGATATCGCCGACGCCGCGTCGATCAAGCTCGAGATGCCGGCGACGGCACTAGAGGTCTACCTCACCGAGAATATCGACTATTCACTGGATGAAGAAAATCTGCGCGGGTTGGAATCGTATTACGAGCGATGTGCGGCGGCAGGATTGATTTCGCGGGCGCGCCCGCTCGAATTCGCTCGCATGGAAGCCCGGGCGCAGGCAGGCCGCTAAAGCCTATGGGAATATCGAACGAAGAAGCGCTGGAGCTTTTCAACTCCGACGATCTGATCGGGATCGGCGCGGCGGCGCACCAGTTGCGGAAGAAGAAGAACGACCCGCGCGTGGCCACCTATCAAATCGACCGCAACATCAACTACACGAATTTCTGCACCGAATATTGCTCGTTTTGCGCTTTCTATCGGCCGCTGGGAGCGAAGGATGGTTACATCCTTTCGCTCGAGACCATCTACGAAAAAATCGATGAGACGCTCGCGCTGGGCGGCACCGGAATCCTGATGCAGGGCGGGCTGCACCCCGACCTGCGCATCGAGTACTACGAAAACATGCTCGGCTCGATCCAGCAGCGCTACCCGCAGCTTCATCTGCACTGCTTTTCGGCGCCGGAAGTGATTTGTATCGCCGAAGTTTCAGGACTCACGGTGCGCGATACGATTGCGCGGCTGCGCGACGCGGGCCTGGATTCGATTCCTGGCGGCGGCGCGGAAATTCTGGACGACGAAATCCGCGCTCGCATCTCCCGCCTGAAGTGCACCGCCGACGAATGGGAGACGGTCCATCGCACCGCGCACGCGCTCGGCCTGCGCACCACCGCCACCATGATGTTCGGCTGCGGCGAGGAATATCGCCACCGCGTGCGCCACTTCGAGCGCCTCCGCCGCTTGCAGGAAGATACCGGCGGATTCACCGCGTTCATCCCGTGGATTTTCGCGCCGGAAAATACGCCGCTGGGAAAGAAGGTGCCGGAAACCACGGCGGTGGATTACCTGAAGGCCTTGGCCATCAGCCGGCTTTACCTCGATAACATCGACCACATCCAATCGAGCTGGCTGACGCCCGGAGTCAAAATTTGCCAGGTCGGGTTGCAGTTTGGCGCCGACGATGTGGGCAGCATTTTGATCGAAGAAAACGTGGTCTACGCCGCCGGGGTGCGCAACCGTACGAACGAAGCCGAGCTGCGCCGCATCATCACCGACGCCGGCTACATTCCCGCCCAACGCGACACCCTGTATCGCTCCTACGTTTTGAAGCAGTAGGATTCGATTTCCCGCCGAAGGCGGGAGAATTACTCGGCCGGTTTGTGGATTTCGATTTCCACTTCTTCGTTTTCGATGAGGCGGAGCGGCTGGGCGGGAACGAGGACACCTTTGACGTAGCGGGCGCGGACGCGTTGCACGCTCGATTTCGCTTCCCGAGTTTCGACTCTCGATTTTCGAGTCTCCTGTGTTTCCAGCGACCACCCGTCGAGGGCTGCATTGGCGAGGCCGTCCGCTTCGCGGTTCAATTCGCGGGGCACGTGTTCGATGGCGAAATATTCGAGACCGCGCGCGAGTTTCAGCGCGCGCTCGTAGAGAGGACGCAAGTCAGCGCTCTTCACCTTGTAGCGTCCCTGCATTTGCCGCACGAGAAGCTCGGAATCGCTGCGGACGCGCAACTTCGAGATGTGGTGCGCGTGGGTGAAATCGAGCGCTGAAATCAAGGCGTAATATTCGGCGACGTTGTTGGTGCCGATCCCGATTTTCTTCTGGATGGTTTCCAATTTTTCGCCGTTGGGCTGGAGGATTACCACGCCGTAGGAAGCGGGCCCGGGGTTGCCGCGCGCTGCGCCGTCAATGAGAGCGAGATAAACGCCGGAAGGCGGCACGGGCGGATGGGGCTCGGCGAAAAGTTTTCCGGCTTTCGGGGGCAAGGGTTTTGCGCTCGAGCGCTTCATGCCGGGACGAAACCTTCGCGAGTTCGCGCGGCTTGCCGATGCTGGCGAGGGTGAGCGGCGGACGACGCCGGGCAAAGCGGATGGCTAGCTTTCACTGGATTCGATCGCAGAGTGCGCCGGGGGAGGCGGGGCGGCCGGCGGCGCGGCGGGCGGCTCGATGTAATAGAGGATGCGCGTGCACGTCTCGCAGTGGAAGAGTTCCGTGTTGCCGCCTTGGCGCAATTCCTGGAAGACGTGCGGGCGAACGCGCACACCGCACTGGGTACACGTCTCGTCGCGGATTTCGGCCAGGGCCACGCCGTTGTGCTTGCGGGCGATGCGGTGATAGTGGTCGAGCAAGTCTTCCGGCACTTCGGCTACCAGCTTTTGTCTCTCGGCGTTCAGCGCCGCAAAGTCCCTTTCCGCGCCGGCCTTCTCGGCTTCGAGCATGGCGCGCTCGGCATGTGCCGTTTCGGTGACCTCGGCGAGGGTTTTCTCAGCGGTCTTGATGCGGCGGTCGTATTCTTCGCTCGCCACCATCTGCTCGAGCAGCCGATCTTCCGCTTTGGCCATTTCCGCCTCGGCCATTTGCACTTCGTGCTGAAGGGCCTTATAAGCGTCGTTGGTCTTCACTTCGTACATCTGATCTCGATACTTGCGGGCCTTTTCCTTCCACTGCTCGACGTCGAGCTCGTATCTCTTGCGGTCCTTGAGCGCGGTGGTTTGGGCCGCCTTGGATTTCTCGACCTCGCCGCGAGCCGCCGTGAGGGCTGATTCCACCTGGGCAAGCTTCTTTGGATAAGAATCGAGGCGCGCGCGGATCGCCGCTAGCCGCAAATCCACGCTTTGTAAATCCAAGAGGTGCTTGACGACAGGTAGCATTCGAAATCCATTTTAGCACACGGCTCAGCCTGCCTGAGTCTCCCTGAGCCGCGCCGGGCGAGGCCGCATCGTCCCAGCCCCGCGCGAAGACCTTCCCGTTCACGTCGGGGACATGAGTCTTTTTCTCGAGTCCAGCCGTATATCCCCTAGGTATGCAGTTATGATGAGCCATGCAGCTATCGCGTGGGAGGCGTGGGTGGGTCTCGAAGGCGAGGTAGCCCGGCTTCGACGCGGAGACCTAGACGCACTCTCCGCGCTCCTGGCCCGCTATCAGAACCGGCTTTACCGCTACCTGCTGCGCCTGGTGCGCGAGCGAGCCACAGCCGAAGATCTCTTCCAGCAGACTTGGCTTCGCGTGGCAGAAAAGATTCGGCGGTACGATCCGCATCGCAGCTTCGACGCTTGGCTGTTCGCCGTGGCGCGCAACCTGGCGATCGACCACCTGCGGCGGATTCAGCCGGAAAGTCTCGATGAGCCCTCCGGTCGCGATCCATTCGGCGCGACGGCGCTCAGCGAACTGCCCTCGGCTGACCCGCCCGTGATTGAAAACATATTGGCGTGGGAGCGTACGGGGCGATTAGCCGCCGCCTTGGGCGAGCTGCCCGCGATCTACCGCGAGGTGCTGACGCTGAGGTTCGAGGAAGAAATGAAGCTCGAGGAGATTGCCGAAGTACTGGAGAAGCCGCTCTCGACAGTGAAGACGCGGCTGCGGCGCGCCCTGGCGAGCCTGCGCGAAATCCTCCGGGCGCGTTATCCCGGCGAGAACTGGCGATGAGCGAGCACGACGAAATTCGAGAGCTTCTGGCGTTGGCAGTGGCCGGCGCGTTGGAGCCGGGCGAGGAGCGCCGCGTGGAGATGCACGTGGGCTCGTGTGCCGCATGCGCGGCGGAGCGCGAGGATTTTCAGTTCTTGGCCGGCGGGTTGCGGCACCTGCCGACCCCGCAGCCGTCGGCTGCGTTGGTCGAGCGGACGCGAGCCCTCGCCGAGCGCAGCCTCGCGGCGGAGGAAGAGCATCGTTGGAATCGAAACGTGCTGGCATTCGTGATCCTGTTTGCCTGGACGCTTATGCTGGCGAGCTGGCCGGTGGTGCGTTTACTGAGCGGAGGGTTGCCGGGCTGGCTGGAGCCGAATTTCGGGCGAACCTGGATTAACCTCGCCGCTTACACCGGGTTCTTGTGGCTGACCGGTGGCGTTGCGGCAGGAGTGCTGGCACTGCGTCAGCGGCGTGAGAGGAGGACGGTATGAGCCGGTTTGGTAAAGAACTTCGCGTCATCCCGCGCGTCGTCTGGTATTTCGCATTTGGGGTCTATTTCACGTTCGCGACGCTTATTTTCAAGTACGTCATGTTCGAGGACCCGGAGTTCCGCGACTGGCCGCTCTCCGGGAAGATTGCGCTCCCCTATTGCGCCATGCTGCTCGTGGCCATTTTTATTTTGCTTATCGGCTACGTCTACGGCGATGCCAAACGCCGCGCGATGCGCTACGTTTTGTGGACGTGGCTCGCGATCCTTATCCCGGACGCGATCGGAATCATCCTGTATTTCATTCTTCGCGATCCGTTGCCGGTTCCGTGCCCTTCCTGCCGCATGGCGGTTCCAGCAAAATTCACTTTCTGCCCACACTGCGGCGCGGCGCTCAAGCCAACCTGCCCACATTGCGGAAAACCGGTCGAGCCAGCTTGGGTAAATTGCCCGCATTGCGGAGTGAAGCTGCCACGGCAGTCCTCTACGCCGGCTTGAGCTTGCACTCGGCTAGGCTTCCCACTCGCGACAATTCGAGCACGATTTCCCGAGCATCGAACCCGTAACGGCGAGGCGGCGGCGCCGAGCCTTCCGGCGGTGTTCAGGAAACGACGGCAACTAATGCAGAATGGAGGCTCGAATTTTAGGAGGGACGATGCCTCACGTGCAGATCACTTGGGTGGCTGGGCGCACTCCGGAACAGAAACGCAAACTGGCCGAGCGGGTGACGCAGGCGCTCATCGAAGACGGTAAAGCGAAGCGGGAGAACATTCAGGTCACATTTGTGGACGTGCCGCCGACCGATTATGCCGAGGCGGGCGTGCTCGTGGCCGACCAAAAACGCGCTCCGTAGGCTCGGCCGTGCGTGAACTTGTGGCCGAGGCGCGCCGGCCGAGGCAGGGACCGCTACACGGCACGGGCGGGAGCGACCCCTGCCATCGGCGACGAATGCCGCGACGGCTCAGCCGGCGGGATGAAATTCCCGGCGAAGCAGCGTCGCGTCAATGAAGTAGCCGACCCCGATGGCGAAGGGGATCAAGCCGAAAGCGGCGGCCACCACGGCATTGGGTTCGACTCGGCCCACCAACCAGAATGTGAGCGAATAGCCGATACTCCCGGAGACGAGCAAAATCCCCGCGCGGCGCGATCGCGCATGGGCCGGCAAATCCGACTCCTGCGGGACGGGCAAACCCTTGCCGATGGCCGCCAGGCGCTCTTCGCTCTTCAGTTTTCGGACGCGGTAAAAAGCATAAATCGCGGCCAACGGAATCCCCAAGGCCATTACGACCGCGGCCAGACCGATCAAATTGTCTCCCATGTTCTCTCCTAATTCCCGGGCCGATTCGCTCGGGAGTCTTGTTCGAGTTTCCGCGTGCTCTGAAGGAGACTACGCAGCGAGGAGCAATAATGTTCCGTGCGATTCGACCCAGGGAGCGGAGCGCGGTTCCCTGGGGTGCACCGCTTCGCGCGCTAAATTTTTGAGCTTGTCTTTTTCGGAAAGCCCTTAGGGCACCGCGTGGACTTCCATATCCTGATCGACTGCATAGGAGGTGCAAGGCTGGCTTGTGGGAGCGGTGCATTTCGCGTTGACGGTGAATCCAGTCGCCGTGGTTTCGACGGAATAGGAATAACCGGCGCGGCCAGATCGCTTCATGCTGAGCGCACCGCTCGACACCAATTGATCGAAGGAAGCGTAAGAGCCATGCTCGGGGAAATACGCTCGCTCGGCTTGGGCAATCGAAAGAAGATCGTTCTTCGCTCCCACCGCATCAATGGTTTGTTGCGGGGTCGCGCCCGTGTCCGGGCCCACCGCTTTCGAGAGGAATAGCCGGTAAGCGACGAGCGAGATCAACGCCACGAGCAGAACTGAAACCAACGGGCGCATGATTCTTCAGCGAGCCGAAGTGATTCGCGTCATTTGTCTGAAGTTTACGCCGGCAGTTCACGTCGCGCAAGCGACCTAAGAGCCAGGGGCCACTTGAAGGTCATCCAGCACTTTCAAAACGGCCGCGGCGTGGACGCGCACTTTGTAGTCTTCCGCGAGGTTGCGCCAGCGGATTACGCCGATCGGATCAATCAGAAATTCGGCGGGCCGGGCGATATCGGCTCGGTCAATGCCGCCGTGCGGGTGGAGCAGGTCCCAGGCGCGGATCACTTCGGCGTTGGGATCGGAGAGGAAGAGAAACGTGTAACCTTGCTTCTCACGGAGCTTCTGGGTGACGTCGGGCGGGTCCACGCTGATGGCAACGACGCGGACATTCCGCGAGATGAATTTATCGAGATCCTCCTGGAAACTCCGTAACTCGGAGTTGCAATTGGGTCACCAATAACCCCGATAAAAAATCAGCAGCACCCAGTAACCGCGGATTTCCGCAGTCGCGCCGGTGATTTCCGGCTCGCCGAAGCGCAGCGAGGAAAGCTTCACGCGCTTCCCGGTGGAGTCCGGCAGAGTGAAGTCCGGCGCCTTATCTCCAATTTTCGGCGCGTTCTTCGACGGAGGCAACTGCGCGCGGGCGCCGCCCGGGAGGCCCAGCAATCCAAGAAGCATCGCGGCCAGCGTCAGGAAAATTGCGCGAAATCTCATCGTGACCTCCAGGGTTGAGCCTCCCGAGCTGAAGAGGCTAAAAGTGTTGGATGCGCGAAGCAGGTCCACGATGCCCAATCGAGAGTTTAGGGCAGGTTTGATGTAATGCCGCGTGGACTCTTGCGTTTTGCGAGGAGCGTTCATCCGACCCATTCGAGCATAATCTAAAAAAAGATGGCTAGAAAACCCTGGGGAGGAGTCGCGCGGTGTGAGCGGCGTAGGCGTCGTAATCTGCAGCGAAGATTTCCCGCAGGTGGCGTTCTTCGCGGCGGATGCGACGCAAGATCAACACGAGCCAGACGAAAAAGAGTCCCCACGCCAAGACGCTTGCAAACACCAGCGCGAACGCGATATGCGAGGCGAGGACCGCTGTATAGCGCGGGTGACGCACGAAGCGATAGGGGCCTTCGGTCATGACGCGCCGCGCGGTCAGGCCGCCCGAGAAGTGCCGCGAAAGAAAGGTATCGACCCAATGGAGCCAGAAAACATCTACGCAGTAGAGTGCCAGCCCGAGCCATTGCAGTGCCGGAATTTCGAGCGCGGGGGTCAGCCGCCAGTGGGCGTAGTCGAGGAACACAGCGATGCCGCCGAGGGCGAGCACGGCAATCCATCGCACGAAACCGGGATCGTAGCTCACTCCCGCCGCCTCGCGCATCATTTCCCTGGAACGGAAGACGACGCGGTGAAACCCCATCGATGCCGCAGTCCAGAAGATGCTAAGAACCAGGTAAGTGCCGGAAAAAACGTCGAGCCGCACCCAGGGATCGGAGCCATTCCACTGGCGCAGACAAGCTACCGCTGCCGCCAGGTAAACGACTGTGAACGCGAGCGTGCCCCAATAGGCTTTCTTCATCTGCGGAGCGTTACCTGCATCACTCAATTGTGAAAACCTCCTGCGAGCAAGTCGCTCGCTCCATCGAAGCGTGCGGACGAGAGGCCCCTTATCACGAAAGGCTATTCAGGAAATCGCGGATGTATCCGTTGACGACCGCGGGCCGCTCGTGAATTACCCAGTGCGATGCGTCCGGAATTCTTTTGAGCGTCAGATGCGGCACATATTCCTCGAGGCCATTGAGCAGGCCGGGAAGCAGGTAGGAATCTTTCTCGCCCCAGATTACAAGCGTCGGAGCTTTCACGACCCATGAAGTCGCGCCCGGCAGGAGCGTCGCAGCGCGCGGCAAGGGATCTGCAGCCGGCCGCCCGAAAGGGGCGGCGCGATAGTAGTTCAAGCCGCCGGTGATCGCACCCGGCTGCGACCAAGCTTCCAGGTAGGCCTGGCGGTCCTCTTCGGTAAATTGGCCGTCGTGCAGGCCGCTGCCAAGAACCGTGCGAACAAGAGACTCGCAATTGTTGGCCAAGAGCATCGGCTCAGCGAGTGGAGTGCGAAACACCTGGATGTACTGGCTGGCTCTCTGCTGCGCTGGATTGTGCCGCAGTTCGCGCTCGAAGATGGCTGGATGCGGCGCGTTGATGATGACGAGCCCGTCGAGCCACTCAGGATACGCGAGCGCAAAGGCCCAGGCGACCACACCGCCCCAGTCGTGTCCGACGAGAGTGAATTTCGTTTGACGGAAGTGCGCCGCTAGGCCGCGGAGGTCTTCAACCAGGCAAGGCATCTCGTACAATTCGGTTCGCGCCGGTTTCGAAGAAAGGTTGTAGCCGCGCAAGTCAGGCGCCACGGCCAGGTGATCGCGGCCGAATTCAGCAAGCTGATCTTTCCACGCATACCAGAATTCGGGAAACCCGTGCGCAAACAGAATCAGCTTGCCTTGCCCTTGCGCCGCGTAGTGGAGCCGGACTCCGTTTACGTCCGCATAAGCGTGTTCCATGCTCATCGAAAGCCACCGCCCCGGGGATTCGGCCGATACTATGTGCCATCCTGGGCGCGCGTCAATCGTCAATGTGGGCCTTCCAAGTGGGCCTTCCGATGCGAGCAGCATTGCTTGGGAACCGTTTGAAGCTTCGGTCGTCTAACTTCGTATCGGCAAACGGATGCAGCCGAGCGATCCGGCTCCGATGTGCCTTCGTTTGACTCCATAGGAGGGCACGCTTACGATAGAACGCTTTGTCAGGCTCACTCCAGGCTTTTCGCTGGGGATATCGCAAGGGTTGGGGGTCGCAGGAAATGAGAAGCGCGTCGAGGATGATGGTCTTACTTTTGTGTGTTGCGGGGCCGGTTTTGCCGGCGTGGCCGCAGGGCGGGATTTTGACGTCGCGCCCGCCGAAGCTCGAACTTGAGAGCCATACGCTCGAAAACGGCCTGCGCGTGATCGTGCTCGAGGAGCACTCCGTGCCGATCGTGCACCTCGAGGTGTGGTATCACGTGGGCTCGAGGGACGAACAGCCCGGCCACACCGGCTTTGCCCACCTGTTCGAGCATTTGATGTTCAAAGGCTCTGCGAACGTTAGCGCGGAGGAGCACTCCCGGATTATCGAGGCGGTGGGCGGATTCGACGACGCCGAAACGACGACTGACTTTACCCTGTTCTACGAGACGTTTCCCAGCAATTACCTGGAACGGGTATTGTGGCTCGAAGCGGACCGCATGGGCAGCCTGAATGTGGACGAAGCGAACTTCCAATCGGAAAGAAATGTGGTGGAGGAGGAGCGGCGAGTCCGAGTGGACAACCGTCCTTACGGTCTTGTGGAGGAAGATCTCTACGCCGCCGCTTTCACCGTCCACGGATACCATCACACGCCCATCGGCAGCATCGAAGACCTGAACAAAGCCACGTTGCAGGACGTGCGCGAGTTTCACAACACCTACTACAAGCCGAACAACGCAACCATCGTGATCGTCGGGGATTTCAACTCTCTCGAAGCCGTTCGCTGGGCGAAGAAATATTTCCAGGGCATTCCACAGTCGGCAGCGCCGATTCCGCGCCGGGAAAGGCCGGAGCCGCCCCAGGAGCAGGTCCGCACGGTCGAAAAATCCTACTCGAATACGCCGCTGCCGGCGGTGGTGGAAGGCTACAAAATGCCGGCGGCATTCGCTGCGGATTCTTATCCCCTCAATATCGCGGCAGACATCCTGTCTCACGGGCAGAGCAGCCGGCTCTATCAAAAGCTCGTATACAAAGATCGAATCGCGGTGGAGGCCGCCGGCTTCGGCAACTTCACCGAGGACCCGAACCTTTTCTGGGTGCTGGCGGTGATGAACCAGGGCCACACGGCCGCCGAAGGGCAGAAGGAACTGGACGAAATCGTAGAGCAGATCAAGACGCAACCCGTCGATCCCCGGGAGCTTGAGAAGGCGAAGAATCAGACGATTTCGCGCTTCATCCTGGGGCGGGAGACCGATGAGGCCAAGGCCGAAGCCATCGGCGACGCCGCCGTGATCGGAAAGGATCCCGACCTGGTGAATACGGAACTGGACCGGTATCTGAAGGTGACCGCTGCCGACATCGAGCGCGCGTGCCAGCAATATTTCGTGAAACAGCATGCCACGGTGCTGCTGATTGCGCCGCCGCAAGCGGCCAAGTAAAGGGAGCCAGAGATGAAGCTTCGTTTGAGAAGCAGGGTCTGGGCCGTTCTCTTCAGCGTGCCGATTGGGCTTGCGGCTGCGGGCGTTCCCGCGGCTTACGCGCAGGCAGCCAACCCGACAAGTCCATCGCAGTCAGCCAAGCAAAGTCAGGCAGCCAAGGAAGGGACGGGGGTTGTGCCGCCGGGAGTGAAGCTCGTACCGGAAATGCCGGCAGGCGGACTGACGAAACCATTCCATTTTCCTACAGTAGCGACGCGAACGCTGCCGAACGGCCTGCGCGTTTTTGTCGCCAGCGATCACCGCGACCCGGCCGTAGCCGCCCGGCTGGTGCTGATGTCAGCCGGCACGATCCGCGACCCGGAAGGAATGCCGGGCGTGGCCTCGATGACGGCGAGCCTGCTGACGCAAGGGACGGAAAAGCGGAGCGCGCAGCAAATCGCCGAGGCCATTGATTTTGTCGGGGGGTCGTTGAACACGGGCGCGGCCGGGGACGCCACGTTCGCGAGCGTGGCGGTGGTGAGGAAAGACCTGGGCCTCGGAATGGATCTGCTCTCCGATGTTGTGCTCCACCCGGCGTTCAAGAGCGAGGAACTCGAGCGACAGCGGCAGCAACTTCTTTCGGGCCTCGAGGCGTCGTACGCGGATCCCAATTATCTGGCTTCGGCGGCCTTCGAGCGCATCGTCTACGGGACTGCGCCCTACGGGCTGCCGGAGGAAGGGACGCCCGAATCTGCGCGCAAGCTTGACCGCGATACAATCGCGCGGTTCCACGACGCAAATTACGCGCCGAATCAAGCCCTACTCGCTTTTGCGGGCGACGTCAGCCCTGAAGAAGCTTTCGCTGCCGCGGAAAAGTATTTCGGCGGCTGGGCGAAGAAGGATGTGGCCGCGCCCGAGCCCGCCGCGCCCGAGCCTGCCCGCGGAATGCGCATCGTCGTCATCGACAAGCCCGATGCCGTGCAGACGCAGATTCGCATCGGGCGGCTCGGAATCCGGCGGAACAGTCCGGACTACATCCCGCTCTACGTTTCGAACCGCATCTTCGGCGGAGGATACAACAGCCGTCTGAACACCGAAGTGCGCATTCACAAGGGACTCACGTACGGGGCGAATTCCTCGTTTGCGAGTCACCGCTACGCCGGCGCATTCGTGGCGGACACGTTCACGCGCACCGAAGCCACCGTCGAGGCCGCCAAGCTGGTGGTGGATCTCATCGAGAAGATGGGAACGGGCGAGGTCGAGCCCGTGGAATTGAAATTTGCGAAAGATTATCTGGCCGGCGTCTACCCGATCCAGTCGGAGACCGCCGAGCAGGTGGCGGACCGCGTGCTGATCGTGGCCGAATACGGCCTGCCCGCCGACTACAACGAAACGTACCAAGAAAGGGTTCTGGCGGTGACGCCGGCGCAGGTAAAGGAGATGGCGCAGCGTTACTTCAACGCCCCGGACCTCGACGTGGTGCTGGTCGGGAACGTCAGCCAGTTCCGAGACGCTCTGAAGAAAGATTTTCCCGGCGCGAAGTGGGAAGAAATTCCTTTGGATCAAATCGAACTGGCGCGCCCGGATTTGCGGCGGCCGAAAGAGGCCGTTCCGGCGGCTACGCCCGAATCGCTCGAACGCGGGAGCGAGCTTTTGAAAACGGCGGCTCAGGCAGCCGGAGGGACTGCGATCCGCCCGGTCCAAAGCCTGGAATTCACCGCCAGCGGCAAACTATTCGCGCCGGGCCAGGAACTCGCGTTCGATCTGAAAGTCGAGATCGTCTACCCCGATCGGGTGCGCATTGAAACCAAATCGCCGATGGGGCAGAGCGCGCAAGGATTCGATGGAAAATCCGGCTGGTGGGCTTCGGCGCAGGGAACGATCGATGCGCCTGAGCGGTTCAACACCGAATTCCAGCGGTCCATTGCTCTTACCGGCGGCCTGGGCTTGTATCAGCAAGTGCTGGCCGGGAAGGTTGAAGCGCAATTCCTCGGTGAGGAAGAGGTGGAAGGCCAGAAGGTCGAGGCGGTGGACTGGAAGGCGCCGTTCGAGGCGGTGAAGCTCTATTTCGATCTCTCAACGCATCGACTTGTGGGCGCGCGGTTTCGCTCCGCGGTGCAGCAGGGATCCTTGGAGGTGGAACAGCGCTGGAGCGATTTCCGCAACGTCCAGGGGATTGAATATCCGTTTCACGTGGTGGCCTACCGAGAAGGAAACAAGTTCAGCGAAACGCTGGTGCAGGAAGTGAAGCTCAACACGAATCTTGACCCTTCTGAGTTTGCCAAGCCGCAACCGCCCGCACCTCCGAAATAGCGCGGCGCAGCGCGCCTATTTGGCGGCGAGCGTCAGGTCGACCCCGCGGGGGTCAAGATGACCTTGCCGATATTCTGGCGGTTATGGATGTAGCGGTGCGCCGCAGCGGCTTCGGCGAGCGGAAACGCTTTGCCGATGACCGGCTTGATCTGGCCGGCGGCGTACATTTGGAAAAGCTCATCGAGTTGCTTCCTCAAAATCTCGCCGCCAGCTCCCAAGCGTCCCAGATGTACGCCGATGACGGCGGCGTTGTCGCGGATCAATTTCAGCGGATTGAAGCGGGGCATCTGAGCCATCGCTTTCGCGCCGCGCCACAGACTGCGTTTGCCCTCCGGGCCTGCCGCCGCTGAAAATCCGTACACCAAGAGGCGTCCCGTTGGTCCGAGGCAGCGATAACTTTTCGCGAACGATTTTCCTCCGATCGGGTCCATCACCATCTCAATTCCGTCCGGCGCCACGCGGCGCACTACTTCGGTAAAATCCTCGCGGGTGTAATCGATCGTATGGTCAACGCCAATCTTGCGCAGATAATCCTGTTTCGAAGGGCCAGCGGTGCCAAAAAGAATCAGGCCGCGGGCTTTCGCAAGTTGCACCGCGGCGATCCCCACTCCACCCGCAGCGCCGTGGACCAGGATTCTGTCGCCGGCTTCGAGATGGCCCATGTGGAACATCGAATGATACGCCGTGACGTAATTCACCGGGATGGCGGCGGCATCGCTGAACGGCATGGCGTCCGGTAACCGATAGACATTCTGCGCCGGAGTCGCGGCCAGTTCCGCATAGGCGTTGAACTTCGTGAATGCGACAACGCGGTCGCCGGGCTTGAGTGCGTCGCCAGCGGATTGGCCGGCGCGCTCGATGACGCCGGCAATCTCGAGGCCCGGCACGAAAGGAGGCTTCGGAGTGCCGGGGTAAATACCCATGCGTTGCAGCAAATCGGCAAAGTTGATGCCGATAGCGTGGACGCGAATCAGCGCGTCGCCCGATTGCGGCACGGGATCCGGCACTTCGCGCAGCTCGAGATTTTCCGGTGGCCCGTACCGCCGCACCACGATCGCACGCATCGCAGCCTCCTCCGCCTCGCTCGCGCAAGCGGTCGCGCAGCACGTTACCACAGGACGCGCCCGGGCGCGGTTTGCAAGGTGTGCGCAGACTGCGCCAAAGCGATTCCTTCACCCCGCTCCGCGCGATTCAGGTATCATGGGCCAGGGAAGTTCCCCACCGTTTCGAGGAAATCAGCCGGTTTGAAAGCGTCGTGGAGCGCTCGCTTGGACAAGCGCCGGCGGCGCAAGAGCGGGAGGAATCCGACTTGATCCAACGTTATACGCGCGCGGAAATGGGTCGCGTCTGGAGCGAGGAGAACAAATTCCAGAAATGGTTGGAGGTGGAGCTGGCCGCTGCGGAAACGCTGGCGGAAGCAGGGGTGGTGCCGCGCGAGGCTGCCGCAAAACTACGCGAGCGGGCGCGCGTGGACGTCGCCCGCATCCAGGAACACGAAACCCGCGTGCGCCACGATGTGATCGCCTTCACGATGGCGGTGGGCGAATCCATCGGCGACCCCGAGGCAGCGCGTTGGCTGCACTACGGCTTGACGTCGAACGACGTGGTGGATACGGCGCAGGCGCTGGTGGTGCGAGACGCTTCGCGGCTGATCGACCACGGCCTCGAGCGCCTCGGCGAAATCCTCGAGCGGCGCGCCTGGGAGTTCAAGGACGTGCCGCAGGTGGGTCGCACCCACGGGGTGCACGCCGAACCCATCACCTTCGGCCTGAAAATCGCCAACTGGTATGCCGAAAATCGCCGCGACCTCGAACGTTTTCGGGTAGCGGCGCAGCAGATGGCGGTGGGAAAAATTTCCGGCTCGGTGGGCACTTGCGCGCATCTGGGCCCTGAGATAGAGAAGAAAATCTGCCAAAGGCTGGGGCTTGAAGCCGCGCCGATTTCTTCGCAAGTAATCGAGCGCGACCGCCACGCGCAGTACGCCGCTACACTCGGCATCCTGGCGGCGTCGCTCGAGCGCATTGCGCTCGAAATCCGCCATCTGCAGCGCACCGAGGTGCGCGAAGCCGAAGAGCCGTTTGGCGGCGAGCAGCGGGGCAGTTCGGCGATGCCGCACAAGCGAAACCCGGTAAGCTCCGAGCAGGTATGCGGGCTGGCGCGCGTGGTTCGGACCAACTCTCTCGCGGCGATGGAAAACATTGCACTGTGGCACGAGCGCGACATCTCGCACAGCTCCGTCGAGCGCATCATCTTGCCGGATTCGACGATCCTCGTGGACTACATGCTCGCGCGCATGGCCGAGATCATCGCGAATATGAAGGTATTTCCCGAACGGATGCAGCGCAACCTGGAAGCGACGCAGGGCCTCATCTTTTCCGGGCAGTTGCTGCAGGACCTGATCGAGGAGGGCGCTCCGCGCGAAGACGCTTACAAATGGGTGCAGGCGCATGCCATGGGCGCGTGGGAGGCCGGAACGAATTTCCGCGAACGTGTCGCCGCCGACTCGAACATCCGGAAATTTTTGAATCCGGCTGCACTCGATCGCGCCTTCGACCTGAAGCGGCAGCTGCGGTCGGTGGATGCCATCTTCGCGCGCGTCTTCGGAGCAAAGTCGCAGGCGGCCGGCTGACGCTCCCCGAGAGAAGACAGTCCGAGGAGTGGGGCCGCCCCGGGGATGATTCCATCGGTGAATCGATTTCAGTGCGGCTCGCCTGCTACTGCACGCGCTGAATGTAGCGGCCTTCGGTAGTATCCACTTTGACCTTGTCGCCGTTGCCCACGAACGGCGGGACGTTGATCACCAGGCCCGTTTCGAGCTTCGCCGCCTTCGTCACCGCACTGGCGGTGGCTTTCTGGATGCTGGGCTCGGTATCGACCACCGTGAGATCCACCGTATCCGGCAAGACCACGCCGATGGGCTTACCCTCATAGAACTCGAGTTTCACCGGTAGGTTGGCCACGAGATAGTCTGCCGAATCTCCGAGGATATCCTTGCCCAACGCGATCTGCTCGTAGGTCTGCTGGTTCATGAAGTGGTAGGCGTCGCCGTCGCTGTAGAGGAATTCGAACTCCACCTGATCCAGGACGGCGCGCTCGATAAATTCTTCCGCCCGGAATCGATAGTCCGTAATGGCACCGGTGCGCAGGTTGCGCATCCGCGTGGCCATGGCGGCGCGCTTGTTGCCCGGAGTGCGGTGGTCAACGCTGAAAATAGAATAAAGGTCGCCTTCATGTCGAATGATCATGCCTGGGCGCAACTGTGTTGCTTTCACCATACGAGCGCTCCTGAATCTGCTTTGGGCTTGTACCGCAGACAGCTTCCGGCGTTCCGGTCATCGCCGAGAATAAAAGTTAATTATAGCGACGCGAAGCGGAATGGGTCAAACTAAACGCTCGGCATGCGTCCTCAATCGCTCTCCCAGCGGGTCTTCAGGCTTCCGGCGGCGCTGCTAGTGGCCGGCACGATTCTTCTCGTGCCCTCTCCAGCCTCTGCGCAGAATCAGGCGAATGCACAGGATCAAGTGCGGGATCGCGAGATGCGGGTTCCGCAAACGGCGCTTTCCTTGTGTTCGGCGCTCAAGGTGGTTTCGAGGGAAGAGGTGACGCCGGGCACAGCGCTCGCGATGCCTGCCAACGGCCAATTTCGCCTCACGTACGTGCAGACTACGCAGGGCGCTGAGTTCACGCTTCTCAATCGGGATTCAGGCGAGGCGACGCGCTTCGATGAGCCGATTCCCGCGCTGCCGCCGGGTATCACTTGGCGGATTCTGGGGGCTGCCTTCTCGCCGGACGGCGAGTTGCTGGCCATCCACAGCGTCGGGGCCGTTTGGGTGTTCGATACCCTGAACGCACGCAAGATTTTCACCATCCCCGCGGACCGCGAGGCGCAAATCTATTCCGGAAGAATGTCGTGGAGCCGGAGGCAGCTCGCTGTCTCATTCTGGCCGGCGGAATCGTTCCTGGCGGATGTAAGAGTGAAGCGGCCCGTGGAGGTGCGGCTCTACGACGGGGAGACGGGAGAGGTGGCTCAGCGCTTGCAATTGCCCCTCCTTTCTGCCGACGCGTGGACCGAATTGAGGATTTCGCCGGATGGCCGCCGGCTTGCCGTGCTCGAACGCCCGCGAAAATGGCCTGGGAACGCGCGGCTGGCGCTGTTCGAGACGGCGAAAGGTAAATTGCTCTGGGAAAAGAAAATCGGCGCGGAAGATTTCGACTGGACGAATGAGGGCAAACAACTGGTCCTACTGGGCAGCAAGCTCGTCTGGCTGGACGCCGAGCGCGGAAAAGAGATTCGTGAAGCGGAGACGGAAGTTCCCCACAGCGAGCTCCAGAAACTCCGTATCAGCGAAGACGCGCAACTCGGGATTGGGAAGTTCGCCCAGTACAGCGCGTTCAAGCGCGCCATCGGAGGCAGCAAAAAGCGCGAAATGCGGGTGGTGCTGTGGCAACTGGATACGGGGAAAGAAATCTGCGGACAGCCGCTCGACCCCGCCGTATCGCTCGATGCCTGGCCGACGGCGCGCGACGAGATCATCGCGCTCGAAGAAACTTACGACATTCGGCCGCCGTTGCGCCTGCTGAAGTCCGCGCGCATCGTCGTCTACCGGCTTATCAGTCCCGATAATCCGGAGAAGCCTGCATCTCCGGAACACCCGCACGTTCATTAGTCGGTGGCGCATTCCCCCCGGGCTGTGCGAGGTTGAAAACTCTTCCGGGTCGAGGATACTTAGAAGCCAGGGGCGCCGGCAGCAGCAGGGCGGTCTTCGGCAGGGCGAATACGAAAGCGGAAGCGCTCGACGTAGGTCTGCCCGAGCGACATCAGCCCGGTATAGAGATAGCCCCAGACGAAAAGAATCAGGAAGGGAACCGTAGCGTAATTCTCGTTCTCGATCGCGTAGAAAACCGTGGCGGCAAAGTAGAGTCCCAGGGCAACCTCGGCGTACGGCATCCAGCCGGCGCTCTTTCGATACTTCTTTTTCACCCAAGCGCCACGCTCGCCCGCTTCGATGCTGTATTTTGGAGTGCGCGCGAATTCCGATTTCACCCCGAAAACTGCCTCGAGAACGGCAATCGCGTTCCGTACGGAAAGCCCGATGCCCACGGCCATGACGAAGGGCATATAGAGAAAGGCGCGCTTCCACGTCTGGGGGAAGAGCACGCGTTGCGAAGTCAGATAGAAACTCGAGATCGAGCACGTGGAAGCGAGGAAAAGCGGCAAGTCGATCACGAGCACCTGGAACCAGCCCTGATAGAAGCGCACGACCATCGCCGGCAGCAAAATAATCGAGAGGAAAACCATCAGCGGGTAGCTGACGTTGGCCGTGAGATGGAAAAAGGCTTCGGCCTTGACGTGTCCCGGGAGGGGGGCCCGGAAAACGCGCGGCAGGATTTTCTTCGCGGTTTGCATCAGACCCTTGGCCCAGCGTGCCTGCTGCGCTTTGAAGCCGTTCATCTCCACCGGCAGCTCCGAGGGACAATCGATTTCCGGCAAATAGAGGAACTGCCAGCCGTGGAGCTGGGCGCGGTAGGAAAGGTCCGTGTCTTCGGTGAGTGTGTCGTGCTCCCAGCCGCCGGCATCTTCGATGGCGGAGCGCCGCCAGATCCCGGCCGTGCCGTTGAAATTGAAGAACGAGCCGCGGCGGGCGCGCGCGCAGTGCTCGATGATGAAGTGGCCGTCGAGCAGGATGGCTTCGACTTCGGTCAGCGACGAATAGTGGCGGTTCACATAGCTCCAACGCGTCTGCACCATGCCGAGCTTCGGGTCAGCGCAGAGATACGGGAGCAAGCGGCGGAGGAAGTCCGCCGGCGGAAGGAAATCGGCGTCGAAGATGGCGATGAATTCGCCGGTGGCTGACTGCATCCCTTCCTGGAGTGCGCCGGCTTTGTAGCCTTCGCGGTTGGCGCGGTGATGATAGGTGATGGGCAGGCCGAGTCCCTGGTAGCGCTCGACACAGGCCAGCGCCACTTCCTGCGTCTCATCGTTCGAATCGTCGAGCACCTGGATTTCCATTTTGTCGCGCGGATAATCGAACTGCGCCACCGATTCCACCAGCCGCTCGATCACGTAGCGCTCGTTGAAGATGGGAAGCTGTATGGTAACCTTGGGCCACTCGGTGATTTCGGGAGCGGGCCCGGGCGCATGATGACGGTACTTGAAATAATTGTAGACGAGGACGTAGCGGTGCAGTCCGTACGCCGCCAGCACCACCAGCACCAAGAAGTACGGCACCATCACCGCGAGGTCAAACGCATTCAACTGGTAGATGCCCTTGAAGGTCGAATCCGTCAACCGGTTCCAATATCTCGCGAACGGGTTTGCGGCCAGGGCCGCCATCAGCGCGAAGCTGTTGAACGAACTCAAAGTTCTGTTATCTCCGCATGCTGAACCGCGCGCGAACCATCGAGCGCGCCCGGCCCGCTCAGATTCTCACCGCCCTCGTGGGCCTCGTGGTCCTGGAAGCCTTTTTCTATTCCCTGTACCGGCTCGGCGATCTGAAACTCTACGTTGTTGAAACGATCGCCACGTGCCTTTTCGCCGGCATCGTCTACCTTCTCTGCGTCTACCGCTTCGAGCACACCGCCGAGAGCCGCGCGGCGTTCTGGTTGGTTCTAGCGGGCGCGCTGCTGTTTCGCCTGACTCTTCTCCCGCTCACGCCAACACTTTCTGAAGACATCTACCGGTATCGCTGGGACGGCCGGATCCAGGCGTCCGGCTGGAATCCCTATGCGGTGCGACCGGATGACCCGCGCCTGGCGCCGCTGCATCCGCCCGGCGAACCCTACGGGCCGGGCCACGATATCCGCAGCATTTATCCGCCGCTCGCCGAACTCATCTTCCGCGTCACGTACCGCTTTTTCCCGAGCTCCGTCGCATTCAAGCTGCCCTTTTTTGCGGCGGACCTACTGACCGTGTTCCTGCTGGCCTGGTGGCTCCGCTCGACCGGAGGGAGGAATTTCCAGCTCGCCATCTATGCGTGGAACCCACTGGTGATCGTCGAATTTGCCGGCAGCGGACATAGCGACGCGCTTGCCGTGGCGGCGGTAGTAGCCGCGTTAGTGATTATACGGTCGCGCCGCACGGTGTCAACGTTGCTGCTGGCGGCCGCGGCGCTGTTGAAATCCTTTCCAATTCTGCTGTTCCCGCTGTGGCTGCGCATCGCCGGCTGGCCGCGCACATTGCGGGCCTGGGTGAACGCCCTCCTGGCCGGGGCGCTCGCGCTCCTCTGCGCGTGGCCTTACCGCTCAGCGCTCGCGCAGGTGCCCGCCACGATAGCCTATTATGAATCGCGCTGGCAGTTCAATAATGCCAGCCTCTACACGATCCTCGCAAAGCTTAGCGGCTCAACCGACCTTGCCGCCGCGGTGGGTGTGGGAGTGGCAGCCGGGCTCGCGCTGTGGGCGGCGGCGCGACGCCTCGATCCGGCACGCGCGGCTTATCTGATCTTTGGGGCCGTCCTGATGTTTTCGCCCAACGCCTATTCGTGGTACTTCACCTGGATGGTGCCGCTGCTGTGCTTTTTTCCAAATCCGGCGTGGCTACTGCTTACGATCCTGCAATTTCTTTCGTACGAGGTCTTGATCGATTACCAGACGCTGGGCGAATGGCACTTTCGTCCGATGATGCTCTGGCTCACCTACGGTCCGTTCTACGCCTTGCTGTTGTGGCAGCAGTTGCGAGCGCGCCGCGCGTGAGCCCCTACTTCTTCCCTTGGGCGGTTTTTAGTCGGCCCTTCCCCTGGGCGTGAGTGTAGACGCGGCCGGCGCGGATGTCCGCGGCCGAGCGCTCCATAAGGCGCTGGAATCCGGACTCGCTTTCAACCTTTTCGAGAGAAGACTCCAGAGCGGCGTAAAGCTGGATGGCTTCGCGGACAACAAGGCTCCGGTTCCTCGCACGATCCGCAGCCAGCTCTTCGAGCAAACGATTCGCCTTTTCATCCAGGACAAACTGTCGTCGCTTCGCCAATTGGTCCCTCCCACAAAACACTAAGCGCCGGCAAGCGCCGAATCAACATCTATCATGAGTCGTAGGGATAAGTAGGGATTAGCTTGTGAAAAGCGCCCTTCGGTCGAGAAATGGCCAGCGCCTAAACGTTGAGCGTGAGGGTCGCTTCGGGGATGAAGCCATCGTCGCGGCGGGGAGAAGCCCCCGCAGGCGGCGGTATCTTCGAGCGGTCGACGGGCCGGTAGAGGGTATCGCGTTCGACGGGAACGCGGCCGGCCGCGCGGATGAGCCGTTCGAGGTCCGAGCGCGCGAGCTGCTGAGGCGTGGTGGCGCCGGCATCGTGGTAAATCTTTTCTTCGATGACAGTGCCATCGAGGTCGTCGGCGCCGAAGCGCAGCGCCACCTGAGCGATCCTCGGCGTCAGCATGATCCAGTAGGCTTTGATGTGGTCGAAATTGTCGAGCAGCAACCGCGAGATGGCAATCGTTTTCAGGTCGTCGATGCCGGTCGGTTTGGGAAGATGCGCGAGCGCCGTATTTTCCGGATGAAAGGCCAGGGGAATAAAGGCCACGAAGCCGTGGGTGCGGTCCTGCAATCCGCGGAGCAACAAGATGTGTTCGACGCGCTCCTCCGGCGTTTCGATGTGCCCGTAGAGCATCGTCGCGTTCGACGGCAAGCCGATTTCATGCGCCGTGCGCGCGATTTCGAGCCACCTCTGCCCGCTCACCTTGTGGTCGCAAATCACTTTGCGCACGCGTGGATTGAATATTTCGGCGCCGCCGCCCGGGAGCGAATCCACTCCCGCATCCTTCATCGCCAGCAGCGTATCGCGGATCGAAAGCTTTGAGATCCGCGAGTAGTAGCCCACCTCGACCATGGTGAAAGCTTTGAGGTGGACTTGCGGGAAGCGTTGCTTCAATCCGCGGATCAAGTCGAGGTAATACTCATAGGGCAGATCGGGATGCAGGCCGCCGACGATGTGAAATTCCGTGGCGCCTTCGGCAACCCCTTGGGCCGCCCGGTCCCAGATTTCTTCGAGCGCAAACGTGTAGGAGCCCGCGGCATCGGGCGAGCGGCCGAACGCGCAGAGCCGGCAATGGGCCACGCAGACGTTGGTGGGATTGATGTGGCGGTTGACGTTGTAGTAGCAGACGTTGCCGTGGCGCTTCTCGCGGACGTAGTTCGCGAGCCAGCCGATGCCGAGCAGGTCGTGCGACTGGTAGAGCGCGAGGCCGTCTTCGGCCGTCAGTCGCTCGCCGGCCAATACCTTCCGCGCGATCGGCTCAAGCCGCGCGTCGTCGAATTGGAATTCAGGCGCCATGCAACGCAGCACAACCGGAATACGCTAGGGATGGGTCAACGCTAGCGCCACACCCCAGAAAATCAGAAACAAAAGGCTAATATAGCCGTTCACCGTGAAGAATGCAGCATTGATTTTGCTCAAGTCATTCGGCTTCACGAGCGAATGTTCGTAGGCGAGCAGCGCCGCCACGACGCCGATCCCGGCCCAGGCCGGCCAGGGCAGATGAAAGCTCCAGGCCAGCCAGGCGAGCAGTGCAATCATCAAGACGTGCATGGCCCGGGCGACGGCAAGCGCCGCGGCAAGGCCGAACTTCTTGGGAATCGAATAGAGGCCGGCTTGTTTGTCGAAGTCAACGTCCTGGCACGCGTACAGCACGTCGAAACCGGCCACCCACAGAGTCACGGCAGCGCACAGGATCAGCATCCGAGAATCGAGCGAGCCGCGAATGGCAATCCAGGCCGCGGCGGGCGACATCCCCAGACAAAAACCCAGCACCAGGTGAGACCACGTGGTGAACCGCTTCGTATAAGAATAGAAAAACAGCACCGCGAGCGCGACGGGCGAAAGCTCGAGCGCCAGCCGATTCAGTTGCCACGCCGCGACGACGAGCGCAGCGGCGGATAGCAGGGTGAAGACCCAGGCGAATTGGAGCGAAAGCGCGCCGGTGGGGAGAGCGCGATTTTGCGTCCGCGGGTTCAGGCTGTCGTAGCGCAAATCGGCGATGCGGTTCATGGTCATCGCCGCCGAGCGCGCTCCCACCATGGCCACAACGATCCAAAAGAGTTGCCGTGCGCTCGGCCAAGTGGCTTCGCCCGTCCGGGCCGCCAGCAGCGCCCCGACCAGGGCAAAGGGCAGGGCGAAGACGGAATGCTCGAACTTGATCATCTCGAGCGTGGTGCGAATTCTGCTTCGACTCATTTCTTTGTGCGGCCCGCGCCGTCTTGCCAATGGGCCAGTCTAGGCAGCCGCTTTTGCCAAAGTCAAGGCGGAGGAGTGCTAGAATCCGAGGCCGGCGATGAAGGAAAGATGAACGAGAGCGACATTCGGAAGCTGCTCGCGGAGGTCCGGGCGGGGCAACTCAGCTCCGAGCGCGCGATCGAGCGGCTGCGGCGCCTGCCGTTCGAAGATCTGGGCTTCGCAAAGATCGACCATCATCGGTCGCTGCGCCAGGGTTATCCCGAGGTTGTTTTCGCGTCCGGGAAGAGGCCGCAGCAGGTGGCGCAGATCGTTCGAGGAATGTTACGGGCAAAGGCGTCGCACAACATCTTGGTCACGCGGGCGGATGCGAAGACGTTTGCAAGCGTGCACAAAGTGACGCGCGCGGCGAAGTTCTATACGCTCTCGGGCGCCATTGCCGTGCGACGGAATCGCGTGATCGACGGCAAGGGTTCGATTGTCGTGGTCAGCGCCGGCACGAGCGATATTCCCGTTGCCGAAGAAGCGCTGGTGACGGCTGAGATGATGGGTAATCGTGTCGAAGGGCTTTACGACGTCGGCGTCGCCGGCCTGCATCGTCTGCTCGAACATCGGAGCAAACTGGCTGAGGCTCGCGTCATCATCTGCGTCGCGGGAATGGAGGGAGCGCTGCCGAGCGTCGTGGGCGGGATGGTCGGCGTGCCGGTTATCGCCGTTCCCACCAGCACCGGCTATGGCGCCAGCTTTGGAGGCCTGACTGCGCTGCTCGCCATGCTGAACAGTTGCGCCTCAAACGTCAGCGTGGTGAACATCGACAACGGATTCGGCGCAGGATGCGTCGCCAGCGTCATCAATCATCTCTAAAGCTCTCCGAAGGTCCGAATAGGGCGGAAGGAGAATTCGCGAATGGCGAGGACAGGCGGCTCGTGGTTCACAAAACTGCTGCGAGAGCGGAGCGTGCAGATTGCGCTGGGGCTCTGGGTTGTGTGCAGCGTCGCGATCTTTCCGCTGAGCCACGGAACGATGCCGCTGAACCGGCCGCTGCTGGCGAAGCTACCGCTGAGCGCGCAGGTGCTCGTGCCCATCGCCACCATGGCATGGCTTTTCCTGCTGATGGGCATGACGTACTTTCTAACGCGGCGGCGTGCGATCCCGGACTTGGCGAGCCGTGCACCGGAATCCGCCATAGCGCGGCGCGAGACGTGGCTGTTGTGGCTCTACGGCGCGGCGGTGATGGTGGCCGGCCAAATCGTCGGGCGGAGGTTTTTCGGAGAAGGAATCGGGCTGCATCTGAATGGCTCGCTCTTCGGCCCGACGCGGGTGCAATCGCCGCAGGAGGTATGGACTTGGGCTTTATACAACTTCCTATTGTTCGCGGTCGTGCCGTATCTCGTATTTCGCGCGCGGGGCTATTCGCGGGAAGCGCTGAATCTGAAATCCGCAAACGTCCGCAACGACACGCTGGTCATCGTGGTGATTCTGGCAATGGGGTCCGCACTCGATCTGGCGGCCGGGAGTCTCCTGAAACTTCACAGGCATCAGATTCTCGAAGGCGCGGCGCTCTCTTTCGTCGTGCATCTGCTGGGCACCGGGCTGCCCGTGATGGTTTTCATCTACGCGATTTTGATGCCGCGCTACAGGAAGCTGACGGGGTCGGCGGCGGCGGCGACGCTGCTCGGCGGGATCAGCTACGCAGCGCTGCATCTATTCGAATACTGGACGGTGTACGATTCCATCTCCCATTCGATTTTGTCCGTGATTTTCGTCTTCCTGACGTTTGTACCGCCGGGAATCATGAAGTCGTTTCTGACGTTGCGGACGGGCAACGCCTGGGTGCATCTCTGGGCGTTCCACGCAATTTCTCCGCACGTGACGGCGGACACCCCAGTCATCATTCGAGACTTCGGCATTCACTGAGAGACGCCATCGGTACGTCAACGGAAGGCTGCGAGGACTGCTTCCACGAGGGCTGATTCTTGATCCGGGAAGACGGTGCGGAGGTCGAGGACGAGGCGATCCTCTTCGATCCTTGCAATGACCGGCGCCCCGTTCTCAGGCTTGCGAAGACGAGCCTCGATTTCCACGGCGGAGCGCCGTCGCGTGGTAAGGGCGATGAGCTGAGTGCGAAGTTTCTGGTCGGGCGTTGAGCCTCCCCCGATCACGGAGAAACCCGGCAAGATTTCGACGGCCGCGTCTTTGGGCAACTCGTGGCGCAAGCGTTCAGCGAACCGCGCTGCCCGGCCCTCGATTTCGTCGAGCGGCATCCGAATCATCTTCAGAGCGGGGATTTCGTCAAGCGCACCGCGCCGGTAGATCGCAAGGATCTGTTCGAGAACCGCGATCGTCAGTTTATCCACACGCAAGGCGCGAAACAGCGGATTTTTGCGGACGCGCTCGACAAACTCCTTCTTGCCCGCG
This sequence comes from uncultured Acidobacteriota bacterium, assembly GCA_963781005.1. GTDB lineage: Bacteria > Acidobacteriota > Terriglobia > Acidiferrales > UBA7541 > CAWADX01. The sequence goes on along the minus strand of CAWADX010000001.1, from coordinate 1,003,790 downwards.
ACGATCCCCGCCTGAGGTCCGCCGAGCAGTTTATCGCCGCTAAAAGAAACCAGGGCGACGCCCGCGGCAAGGCTTTCGCGCGCGATGGGTTCCGAAACGCCGCTGCGAGAGAGGTCGGCCACGCACCCTGAGCCGAGATCTTCGAAGACGGGCAACCGGGACCGGCGGCCGAGCTCAACCATCTCTTCGAGCGAAGGCCGCGCGGTAAAACCGACGATGCGAAAGTTCGAAGGGTGGACGCGCAAGAGCAGGCGGGTGCGCTCGTTGATGGCGCCCTCAAAATCGCCGATGCGTGTGCGGTTCGTCGTGCCCACTTCCCGGAGGATCGCTCCACTTTCGGCCATGATGTCGGGGATGCGGAATCCGTCGCCGATTTCGATCAGCTCGCCGCGAGAGACGATCACCTCGGCGCCTTTGGCCAGCGTGTTCAGCACCAGGAACACGGCGGCGGCGTTGTTGTTCACGACGATGGCTGCCTCGGCGCCTGCCAGTTCCGCCAGCAAACAGGCCGTATGGACGTCACGCTTACCGCGGGTGCCGCTCGGGACGTCGTATTCGAGATTCGAATAGCGCGTAGCCGTCTGGGCGAGACGCTCCACCGCAGCGAACGCCAGCGGCGCGCGGCCCAGGTTCGTGTGCAGGATCACGCCGGTAGCATTGATCACGGGTTCGAGCGAATATTCGAGCGCCTTCGCGACCGCCGCGGCCACGCGAGCTTCGATCGCGGCTGGATCCGCGGCCCGGATCGTCTCGCTCGAGATCGTTCCTTCCGGTTGGGTCAGCCGCTCGCGAAGCTCCTGGAGGGCGCCGCGCGTGAACTCCAGCACGAGCTCGCGGCCCGCTTGCCGGCAAAGTTCCTCCCAACCTGGGCGATTCAACAGCTCGTCCACCGAGGGAAGCTGGCGAAGCAGTGCGCCCGGATCGTTGGCGGCGGAATCCGCGGGGCGTTTCATGTGGAAGTCATTTCAGCACAATGGCGGCAGGCGAATCAACTCCGTGGGCCCTGCGTACCCTTGCGGCACGAAGCGGAGGCCCGGCGGTTGACGCCGGCAAAGCCCCAACCTACGATGGTTTTCCGCCCTCCACGAACCCATGACGGTCGTCCGAAGCCAACGCGCAACGACAACGGAAGAAGACCTCAACACGCTCGAAAAAGGTATTCGGGAACTGAAAATCGAGTTCGAGCAATTCTTTGGCGGCGGCCGCAGGCGCCCGCCGCTCGAAACGCAGTGGCGCGTCGAATCGCTCATCAAGCGCCATTCCGACCGCACAAGCGCCATGAGTTATCCGGAACGATTCCGCTACTCCAATCTTGCCTCCACCTACGCGAAGTATCAGGACATGTGGCGAAAGAAACTACAACAGAAAGAAGAAGCAATCGAACACCGCCACTTCGGGGCGGCGGCGAAAGCCATCCAGGCCGAGCGCGCCCGCATGCGCGCCAAGGTGCAGGGGCCGTTCGCGATGACGCTATCGGACCCACAGGAGGAAGCAGAAAAAATCCGGCAATTGTACAAGAAGCTGCTGGCGGCGCGGGAAGCGGCCGGCGAAAAGAGTCAGGCGCCTTCGTTCGACAATTTCCAGCAGTTTATCCGCACAAAGACCCAGGAGCTCAAAGAGACTAAGTCCTGCGAGCAGGTGGAATATCGCGTAAGCGTGGAGGGCGGACACGTAAAGCTAAAGGCAACGGCTGTTCGCTGAGCCCCGCAGCGGCGCCGCGCACGCTTCCGGCGCGCTAGCAACGAATCAGTTCCCAACCAAGTAAGAATTCAAAGTCTTCCACCGTTCCCGTCAGAGAGCCTCGCTGCTCGGGCGAGCAGCCTCCAATTCCTCCTTTGAGAATTTTCGCGCGACGCATACACTATTCATCCTTTTTTGATTTCGGAGGGAACTGTGGGAATCGAGCGGGCCCTCATCAGCGTTTACGACAAGACCGGCCTCGTGGAATTCGCGAGGCAACTGGCGACGCGCAAGGTCGAAATCGTTTCGACCGGTGGGACGGCGCGCACGCTGCGCGAAGCGGGCCTCTCCGTGCGAGATGTGGCGGAGCTGACGGGATGGCCCGAAATGCTGGGCGGGCGCGTGAAGACGCTTCACCCCAAGGTGCACGGAGGCATCCTGTATCGGCGCAGCAACGCGGACGACCGTACGCAAGCGGCCGAGCACGGCATCGGTCCCATCGATCTCGTGGTGGTGAACCTTTATCCATTTTCCTCGACGGCGCGCAAGCCGGACGTGACACCGGCAGAGCTGATCGAGAACATTGATATCGGGGGGCCGGCGATGGTGAGGTCGGCCGCAAAAAACTTCGAAAGCGTGGCAGTCGTGACCGATCCTGGTGATTACGCGGGCGTGGCAGCCGAACTCTCCGAGAACGGCGAGCTGAGCCTCGCCACCCGGCTCGGGTTGGCGCGAAAGGCGTTCGCCCTCACCTCGCGCTACGACGGCGAGATCTCAACCGAGCTCGAGCGGCTCGCAGCGGACGCCGCCGGGGGCCTGAGCGACGCTTCCGTCTTGCCCGAGCGACTGTACCTTGCGCTCGAGCGGCTCCAAATCATGCGCTACGGCGAAAACCCGCATCAGCTTGCGGGCCTGTACGCGCCCGCGGGCCGGCCTGCCACCGGGCTTGCCAGGTCAAAGCAGCTTCAGGGCAAGGAACTTTCGTACAACAATCTGGTGGATCTCGATGCCGCCTGGGCGCTGGCTCAGGAATTTTCGCGACCCGCGGCCGCCATCATCAAACACAACAATCCCTGCGGCGCAGCGGAACAGGATCGGCTGGAAGATGCGTACCTGAAGGCCCTCGAGTGCGATCCAGTTTCGGCTTTCGGCGGAGTTCTGGCGTTCAACCGCCCGTTCGATGCGCCCACGGCGGAGCAAGTGGCAAAGCTATTCATCGAATGCCTTGTGGCGCCGGGCTACGAGGCGGGCGCAATTGAAAAGCTCGCCGGCAAGAAAAATCTACGGCTGCTCGAGATGCCCTCCGTCGCGCCGCCGGTGGAACTCGAAATCAAACGAATCCACGGCGGAGTGCTGGTGCAGGAGCCGGACCGGCACGCCTTGAGCGAAAAGGAACTCAAGGCGGTGACCGAGCGCGCGCCCAGCGACGCCGAACTCCGCGCCCTTCTCTTTGCCTGGAAGGTGTGCAAGCACGTGAAATCGAACGCCATCGTCTTCGCGCGCGAAGGACAAACCCTCGGGGTTGGCGCCGGGCAGATGAGCCGCGTAGACTCGGTGAAGATTGCCGTCATGAAGGCGCGCTTGATGCTTGCGGGGAGCGTCGTGGCCTCCGACGCGTTTTTCCCGTTTCCTGACGGCGTCGAGGAAGCGGGAAAAGCAGGGGCCACCGCCGTGATTCAGCCGGGGGGATCCGTGCGCGACGCTGACGTGATTGCAGCGGCCGACAAGTTGGGGATGGCCATGGTCTTCACCGGGGTGCGCCATTTCCGCCACTGAACCTTGCACCGCGCGTCATTCAACGCGGCCCGAAATTCCTTTCATTGCAAGCACCCCATACCGCGTCCAACGCATCCCTAGAGAGGTATCAGTTTAGTGGGAAAACCCAACCGGGAATACTTTTGACGGCCCGCCGAGCGTAGACCATAATGGAAGGCGAAAAAATGAAAACATACTTGTCAGCAGCGATTTTGAGCCTGGCGTTTTGCGTGCCGAGCGCGGTGGTCCATTCGCAAGACCGCGCGCAGGCTCCGGCACCCGCCCAATCGCCTCCCGGTAGCGGTCCCTTTTCTCAGCTGGATCCGGCGAAACGCGCGGAAGCCTATTACGACTTCGCGATGGCCCACCTGAACGAGGAGCTTTACGAGGTTTCGGGCAATTCCGAATACGCCGCTCAAGCCGTTGAGTTCTACAAGAAGGCGCTCGAGCTTGATCCAAACGCTCCGGAGATCACCGAGCACTTGGCGGAAACCTACGCCAAGTCGCAGCGCATTCGCGACGCCGTGCTCGAAGCCAAATCTGTGCTGAAGCGCGACCCTGACAACGTGGGAGCGCATCGACTGCTGGCGCGCATCTACGTCCACACGCTGGGCGAACTAAGTGCGGCGACGCCGCAGAAGGAAACCATTGCGCTGGCCATTGACGAGCTCCAGGCCGTGCGACGGATCGATCCATCGGACACGGAGTCCGCATTGTGGCTCGCTCGGCTCTATCGCTTCGAAAACGAGCACGATAAAGCCGAAGAGGTATTGCGCGACATTCTGCGAAGCGATCCGGAAGACGAACCGGCCCTCGAACAGCTCAGCCAGTTGCTTTTGGACAAGGGCCGGGCGTCGGAGGCCATCGCGCTCCTCGAGAACGCCGAACAAGGTTCACTCTCTACGGGAGTCTTGGACCTCCTCGGCGATGGGTACACGCAGACCCGCAATTACGCGAAAGCGGAAGAAGCCTTTCGCAAAGCCGTCTCAGCCGAACCGAATGAAGCCAGCCACATCCATGGTCTGGCCCAGGCGCTGCTTGCGCAAGACAAGCTTGCCGAAGCGGCCCAGGAATACAAGCGGCTCACCGAGCTCGAGCCGGAATCGGCTGAGAACTATCTGCGACTCTCCCAAATCTACCGGCACTTGAACAAGCTCGATCTTGCCGAAGACAGTCTGATGCACGCGAAGCAACTCACTCCGGGCAATCTCGAAGTCCTGTACAACGAAGCCGTGCTCTACGAAGCCCAGGGACGCTATGAGGATGCTGTCCGCATTCTGTCCGACGCCATCGCGGGACTGAAGGGGCAGTCGAGCGGCGCGAAGCCCAATACCCTCGCCATCCTCTACGAGCAACTCGGGCGCGTCTATCGCGACTCAGAAAACTATTCCGCCGCAGAGCGCGCTTTTGAAGAGATGGGAAAGCTCGGGCCGCAAGAAGCGAAACATGCCCAGCTCCTGTTAATCGACACATATCGCGCCGGCCGGGATCTCGACAAGGCCATTGCTATCGCCAAGACGGCGATGAGCGCTGACCCGGGCGACCGCGAGCTGGTCGCTAACTACGCCATGCTGCTGGCGGAAAAGAACCAGACGGACGACGCCGAGAAAAGCCTCCGCAGTTTGCTGAAGGGCACCGGTGACGACCGGGAAATCTATTTGGATCTGGCGCAGGTGGAGGAACGTGGCCGTCGTTATCAGGGGGCCGAGAAGGACGCCAAGACGGCTATGCAAATGGCAGATCAGCCCGCCGACAAGGAAGCAGCGCAGTTCATGCTCGGCGCCATCTACGAGCGGCAGAAGAAGTACGAAGAAGCAGAGGAGCAATTCCAAAAAGTGCTGGCGACGGACCCTCAGAGCGCAGCCGCGCTGAACTACTACGGCTACATGCTCGCGGACCGAGGCGTGCGGCTCGAGGAAGCCACCGCGATGATCCAGCGCGCAGTCCAGCAGGAGCCCTCAAACGGTGCCTACCTCGATAGCCTCGGCTGGGTCTATTTCAAGCAGAACAAACTGCCCGAAGCGGAAGAATATCTGCAGAAGGCCGTACAACGCTCGTCGCACGACCCGACGATTCTGGGCCATCTCGGCGACGTTTATGCCAAGCTCGGGCGCACCGAGCGAGCGGCCGAGTTGTACGAAAAAGCCCAGATCGAATGGCAGCATATTCTTCCTGCTGATTACGAACCCGATCAGGTGGCGCAACTCGACCAGAAGCTGAAGACCTTGAAGCGCCGTCTGGCGCAGAAGTCCACGACAACCGACGCCAAACCGCAGTAAGCTTTCGCCATGCGTGGGGTTGTCCGTGTGCCCGCATTCGCGAAAGTGAATCTCTGCCTCCACATCCTGGGGCGGCGGCAGGACGGGTACCACGAGCTCCGCACGATCTTCCAGGCAATTTCGCTGCACGACACGCTCGAACTCGAGCCGGTAAGGGCTCCTGGACTCTTTCTCGAAAGCGACGAGCCGACCCTGCCAAGGGGCCCGCAAAACCTGGTTTGGCGCGCCCTGGAAGCGCTTCGGGACGAGCTCAAGATGCGCGGGGGAGTACGCGCGCGGCTCACGAAACGCATCCCGGTGGCGCGGGGCCTCGGTGGCGGCTCGAGCGACGCCGCGGCAGCCCTGGTGGGGCTGTTGCGGCTGACGCGGCGCAAGGTGCCACTCGAGCGGCTACTCGGGATCGCGGCGAGTCTGGGAGCCGACGTGCCGTTTTTTCTGTTCGGGGGCCGCGCGTTGGGAATCAACCGGGGCGACGAGATCTACCCGCTGCCCGACGAAAAAAGGCGCGCGGTGGTGGTGGTGTCGCCTCATGATATCGCCGTCAGTACCCGCGATGCCTTCGCCTGGACCGACTCGCGGTTGACAAAGCGCGTTTCACCCCATAAAATTTGGGGTTTCTGCGCTCTGTGCTGGGGCCCGCCGGGACAAGGCGTCTCGAATGATTTCGAGGCCAGTGTGTTTCGGCGGCATTCGCGCCTTGCGAGGATCAAAGGCCGGTTGCTCCAGCGAGGAGCTGCGGAAGCTGCGCTGGCGGGTAGCGGGTCGGCGGTGTTTGGAGTCTTTCCGAGCCCAGCGCAGGCGCGCCGAGCCGCATTAGGGTTTCCGAAGGACCAGGTCTTCGTCGTCGACACGCTGAAGAGGGAAGAGTACGCGCGGGCTCGCCGGTGGCGTGCGGTGAGCTAGGCGCGCCCGGGGGAAGATCGGTTGGAAGACGAAAAATTTAAAATCTTCAGCGGCAGCGCGAATCCGGCTCTGACCGACGCGATTTGCCGCTACCTGGGCGTGCGGCGTGGGTGCGCCGAACACGGCCGCTTCAGCGACGGCGAGACCCGCTTCCAGATCCTCGAAAACGTGCGGGGCGCAGACGTCTTCGTGGTGCAGCCTTGTTCCCATCCGGTGGATTTTCACCTGATGGAATTGCTGCTGATGATCGACGCATTCAAGCGTGCCTCGGCCTGGCGGGTCACTGCCGTGATTCCCTATTACGCTTACGCGCGGCAGGATCGCAAAGACCGGCCGCGGGTGCCTATTTCGGCGAAGCTGGTGGCGGATCTACTCGAGACCGCGGGCGCCAACCGCGCCCTCACGCTCGATCTCCATGCGCCCCAGATCCAAGGGTACTTCAACGTGCCGGTGGATCACTTGTTTGCTTCGCCGGTGCTGGTTGAGTATTTTCAGAACAAGGCGCTGGGATCGCTGACGGTGGTTTCGCCGGATGCCGGCGGGGTCGAGCGTGCGCGCTATTTTGCGAAGAAGATCGATGCGCCGCTGGCGATCGTGGACAAACGTCGAATCGACGTAAACGTGAGCGAGGTCATGCACCTGATCGGAGAGGTGGACGGCCGTCCCGCGCTGGTGATCGACGACATTATCGACACCGCCGGCACGCTGGTGAAAACGGCCGAGGCCTTGCTCGAAAACGGTGCGACCCGGGTATTTGCCGGCTGCACCCACGCGATCCTCTCCGGACCCGCGGTCGAGCGGCTTGAGACGTCGCCGATCGAGGAAGTGGTAGTGACCGATTCGGTGCCGCTCAACGAAGAGGCGCGCAAACTCGATAAAATCAAGGTGCTCAGCGTGGCCGAACTCCTGGCGCGCGGCATCCGCAACATTCACGAAGAGACGTCTATCAGCGAACTCTTCATCTAGGTTGCAACGGAAGGAAGGACTTATGGAAGCATTCGTTGTCGAGGGCACGCCGCGCGAGGAACGCGGGAAAAATGCCGCACGACGCACGCGCCGCACCGGGCTCGTCCCCGCAGTGCTCTACGGCGGAAGCCGCGATGCCATTTCCCTCACTGTCAATGCGAAGCAACTGGGGCGCATTCTGCGCTCCGAAACGGGTCACAACACGATCTTCACCGTGCAGATGGCCGGAGGCAAGGCGGAAAAGGCCATGGTGAAGGACTGGCAGGTGGACCCCGTGAGCGGTTCGCTGTTACATGTGGATCTGTTGCGCATCGCCATGGACGTGCGCATGAAAGTAAGGGTTCCGGTGCACACCTTCGGCGAGCCCCAAGGCGTCAAGTTGCAGGGCGGCATCTTCGAGATGGTGACCCGTGAAGTGGAAGTGGAATGCCTCCCCAGCGACATCCCGGAAGAGTTCAAGATGGACGTCAGTGAGTTGACCATCGGCAAACAGCTCCGCGTTGCGGACTTGCCGGTTGATAAGGAGAAGGTCCGCGTCTTGACCGACCCCCAGCGCGTTATCGCCCACGTCGTGATTCTCAAGAAAGAAGAAGAAGTGGCCCCCGCCGAAGCTGCCGCGGTCACCGAGGCTGTGCCGACCGAGCCGGAAGTTATCAAGAGGGGCAAGAAAGAAGCGGAAGAAGGCGAAGAGGGCGCGGAAGGCGAGAAGACCGAGAAGCCCGAGAAGGCCGAGAAGAAAGAGCGCAAGGAGAAGTAGCTCCGCCGCGCGGCCGGACCTTCGAATTCGTGTCCGGGCGACGGGGACACGGCGAGGGGAATGGGAGTGCGGATGCGATTGGTCGTGGGCCTGGGCAACCCCGGTGCGGAATATGCCTGGACACCGCATAACATGGGTTTCCTGGCCATCGATCGGCTGGCCGAACGCGCGGGAATCCGGGTCACCCGGCCGGAGTCGCAGGCAACCATCGGACTCGGGCACCTTGCCGGGCACGATGTGATTCTGGCCAAGCCGCAGACGCACATGAACGGGAGCGGCCGGGCCGTTCGGGGGCTCCTCGACCGGTACGATTGCGACGCTGCCGAGATGATTGTGTTGAGCGATGAAGTAGCCTTGCCGTGGGGCATGGTCCGGATTCGCGAACACGGCAGCGCCGGCGGCCACAACGGTTTGAAGTCGGTGATTGCGCTTGTGGGCAGCGATTGGTTTGTTCGCGTGCGCATGGGCGTGCAGCCGGAGCATCCGGTGGGAGACTTGGCGACTTACCTTTTGTGTCCGATGGGACGGGAGCAGAAAGAAATTGCCGCGGAGATGACTGTAGACGCGGCCGAGGCAGTCGAGCTGCTTCTGGCGGAAGGCGCGAGCCGCGCCATGTCTCGTTACAACCGCCGGGTGCCGCCGGCGGGGGAAGTCTTGGATTGAGATTTCAGAAGGAGCGAATCGAGGACACATGGAAGAACGACTCTACGATTTGATTTTCATCTGCCGGCCCGACACTCCGGAGCCGGAAATCGACAAGTTGATTTCGACGCTCGAACACTCGACCGCTGAAAAGGGCGCCAAGGTCGAGACGGTGCAAAAGTGGGGCACGCGGCGAATGGCGTACCGCGTGCAGAAGCTGCGCGAGGGCTTTTACGTTTACTTGACCGTGCGCTCGAGCCACAACGAGCTGATCAAAGAGCTCGAGCGGCGGCTGAAAGTATCCGACGTGGTGATCAAGTACCTCACCGTGCGTTTGGACGAAGAGCTGAAACGCCAGGAGAAACTCATGCGGCGGCGCGAGCGGCGCGCAGCGCGCCGTCCCCGCAAGACTGCCCCGGCATCCGGAGGCGAGCAGGCGGCCGCCGCAAGCTAAATCAGGGAGGATTTCAATGGCAGATGCACCGCAGGCACCGTCCTCGCGCGGCCCAAGACCGTCCGGCGGCGGAGGCGGCCCGCACAAGCGCGGGAAGCGCCAGTACGTGCGAAAGAAGAAGGTCTGCCGGTTTTGCGTGGACCGTGTCGACCTCATCGACTACAAGAAACCCGAGATGCTTCAGCCGTTCGTTCAGGAGCGCGGGAAGATCCTGCCGCGGCGCATGACGGGCACCTGCGCGCGCCACCAACGCTGGTTGACGGTGGCGATCAAGCGAGCTCGGAACATCGCGCTTCTGCCATTTGCCGTCGAGCTCTAGAGGACAGGCGGGAAATTTCCGGAGTTCCGGACGCGTCCGGACAAGTTGAGGGCATGAGCATGCAGATTATCTTGCAGGAAGACGTCGAAAAGCTGGGATCGCGGGGTCAGTTGGTCGAAGTCGCCGAGGGCTACGCGCGGAATTACCTGCTTCCGCGCAAACTTGCGCTGGCGGCAACGCCGGGCAATTTGAAGCGGTTGGAGCACATGCGGGCCACATTCGCCATGCGCGAAGCCACTGAAAAAGAAAGCGCGCAGAAACTGGCGGAGTTGCTCTCCGCGGTCAGTCTCGCGCTCTCCCGCAAGGCCGGCGATAACGATCAGCTCTTCGGTTCGGTGACCTCTGCCGACGTGGCCGAGGCGCTCGCGGCTAAGGGCTATAACGTGGACAAGCGCAAGATCGAGCTCGCCGATCCCATCAAGCTCATCGGCGAGTATCAGGTTCCGATCAAGCTGCACCGTGAAGTCACCGCGTCGGTAAAGCTCTCCGTCCAGCGCGAATCCTAGAACGAAGGCACACTGGAAGCGGCAGACCGTGGTCCGCCCCGCCGGCCCTCCGGAAATCATGACTGCATCGAGCAAAGCCATCCCGTCCATTTTGGAGGTTGACCCGGCGCGTTCGATTTAGGGAGACTAGTACCGTTCCAACTTGATTGGGATAGGGATCATCTGGGACAGCCCGGCAACAGCCTTGGCGGGGCCGCCAAAGGAATTTGCTCTGAATGGTTGGAACGGCACTAATAGGCTGAGCAGCGAGGTACAAGATCATGTCCAATGAAATGATTGGGGAGCTTTTTCCGCCCTATCGCTTAATGCTTACCCCCGGGCCCTCGAACGTGGAGCCGCGTGTTTATCGCGCACTCTCGACGCCTGTGGTGGGTCACCTCGACCCATGGTTCACCGAAATGATGGGCGGCGTGCAGGTGCTTTTGCGGCAAGTATTCAAGACTCAGAACCGGACGACGTTTCCCATCTCCGCTTCGGGCTCGGGTGGAATCGAAGCGGCTGTCGTCAACCTTCTGGAACCCGGAGATGAATGCATCGTTTGCGTGAACGGCATTTTTTCCGAACGCATGGCCATCATTGCGGAGCGCACGCCGGCGAAGGTGATACGCATCGACGCCCCCTACGGCTCTCCCGTCGATCCGGAAGATGTTCGCCGGACCGGCAAAGGGAAGAAAATCAAGTTTGTGGGCATCACGCACGGGGAAAGCTCGACGACGGTGGCGCATCGCATCGCCGATTTCCGCAAAGTGGCGGATGACCTGGGCGCTCTGCTGGTGGTGGACGCAGTTTCTACGCTTGCCGGGATGCCGGTGGATGTGGACGGCACGCCGATAGACATCTGCTTCAGCGGCTCGCAGAAAGCCCTCAGCGCGCCGCCAGGCTTGGCCCCGATTACCGTCAACGCCCGCGTCGAGGAAGTGCTGCGCGCGCGTAAGACCAAGGTGCAGAGCTGGTATTTCGATCTCACGACGACCATGAATTATTGGGGGAAGGAGCGCACCTATCATCATACTGCGCCCATTTCGCTGATCTTTGCTCTGCGCGAGGCTTTGCGAATCGTCCTGGAAGAGGGCCTCGAAGCCCGCTGGGAACGCCACCATCAGAATCAGCAGGCGCTGGTGGCGGGTCTGGAAGCCATGGACCTGAAATTGTTTGTCCCGAATCCGGCCGATCGCATGGTGACCATTACCGGGGTTCACGTGCCCGCCGGAATCGACGACGCGAAAGCTCGCCAGCAATTGCTCGACGAATTCAATATCGAGATTGCCGGAGGCTTCGGTCCGCTGAAGGGCAAGCTGTGGCGCGTGGGCCTGATGGGATATTCGTGCCAGCGCAATAGCGTGCTTCTCTTTTTGGCTGCCCTCGAGAAAGTGCTTCTGGAGCAGGGCTTCCACGTCCCTGCGGGCGCCGGCGTCGGCGCGGCGGTGCGCAGCTACGTCGGGTCAGAAGCAGTGGTAGCCGGAAATCGGAAATAGGCGAGTCGAGAAGGTCAGGCTCGGGGGCATGGTGAAAGAGCCGGTCGAGACAATCCCCAACGTCGGGGCGATGAGCGATTTCATCGGCGCGTTTGATGTCCGCTCGAAAGTCACCGACTGCATTTACCGCTGCCGGTTCTCACATCTCTGGAACGGCATCGCCACGCGCCACAGCGACACGATCGACTGCAAGTTCTTCGTGGACGGACGCGGTGTTGTCCTGGGGCTGGCGCACACGGGGTTTGTGGAATTCCGCAATCATCACGGCCGCAACTTCACCGACCGTGAGGCCAGCTTCATCGCCGCAGAATACCTTCGAGAGCGCCTCGAGCAAGAGGACGAGCACGCCCTCTACGACGTTTCCCACGCCGACGTGGTTCGCCTCGCCGAGAAGCTCGGCGTTCTCTAGTGCCGTTCCAACTTGATCGGGATAGCGATTGCCTGAGACAGCCTGCTAGCAGCCCTGGCGGGGCGCCAGCAGGATTTGCTCTGAATAGTTGGAACGGCACTAGGAGCAGCCGTCCTCGGCGTCTTTCAACTTCATCGCGGAAGAGCGGTTCCTGAAGCTCACGCGTCCGAAAGAGACTCATCGAAACCTGAGGTTTCCTGCAACTCACCCGCTTCCAAGATGGCGCCGCAGTCGAGGCACTCGACGTATTTCTCGTACTCATCTTGCGCAATGAGCTTGGTTCGCGCATGTTTGCACGCGGTGGGGTCGGGCATGGAAATGCCTGAATCCTCTGCGCAAATTATAGCACTCACACGCTGGGACGCGGCGCGGAGTGGAGTTGACAAAATCGGCCATTCTCACTATGAGTCTGGGTAGCCGGCACGTGCTGGGGCGGCGCAGCATGGGAATTCGTTCCCGGGCCGCGCCGATGGAGGTCCATTGACAGCGGAACTGACGGCAGAGAGACGGCTGGGCGCCGCACTCTTCTACGGAGTGGTCGCGGTGCTCGCGTATCTCTCTTACCTCATCTTCGAGCCTTTTCTCGTGCCGCTTGGTTGGGCGGCGGTGTTGGTCGTCGTCTTCTATCCATTTCATGACCGCCTCCGCTTGCGTTGGGGCAGGACGCGGGCCGCCCTCACAAGCACCTTGGCAGTGACACTGATATTGATTGTGCCGGCGCTCCTGGTGATGACGGAATTTGTGCGCCAGGGAATTAGCGCAGCCCAGAGCGCCCAGCAAGCAATCGCGAGCGGGCAGTTCGCTTGGATCGATCATGCCTGGGAGTGGGTGCAGAACCACGTGCCGGGCCAGAGCCCCGCCGATCTCGTGGCGCTGATCCGCCAGGCCACCGAGCGCGTTGCCGCTCTGTTGGCAGGGGAGTTGGGAACCGTGCTGCGCAATATCGCGCGATTCCTGTTTGATCTGGCCGTCCTGCTTCTCGCCATGTTCTATTTGTTTCGCGACGGCGAAAGCGTGCTGGCCATGGTGCGAGATTCGCTGCCGTTTGAAAAAGAGCCGCGGGACCGGATCCTGCACGAAGCTCGCGATTTGATTTACGCCAGCGTGACGTCGAGCCTGGTGGCGGCTGCGGTCCACGGCCTGGTGGGAGGGATCGCCTTTGCGGTCGTGGGGATTGGTGCGGCCGTTTTCTGGGGAGTCGTGATGGCTTTTTGTTCGCTCCTGCCGCTCGTGGGATCCTCGATCGTCTGGGCTCCGGCGGCAATTCTCTTGATGGTTCAAGGGCGGGTGGGGAGCGGCATCTTTGTCCTGCTGTTTTGCGCCGGCGTCGTCGGTGTGGTCGACAACATCGTGCGCCCGTGGCTGATCAGTGGGCGCGCGCAGCTCAACGGGCTGGTCGTCTTCATCAGCGTGCTGGGGGGACTCGGCGTTTTTGGGTTGCTGGGAGTCGTGCTGGGGCCGATTGTAGTGGCCACGGCGGCGAGCGTGCTCGATCTCTACACCCGGCGAACGTCACCATCTAGCCACGCCGGAGGCAAACGGATTGGGGGGAAGAGCGGTGCCGTGCTAGAGTAAGCCGCTTCAGAGAAGGCCATGAGCGTACTAACTGCACCTTTACCCACCGGCTTGGCGCCGGAAAAGCTGCGCTGGCAGTGCGACCCCGCTCGAATCCCTTGGCAAACCACCGCCGAAGCGGAACCCGTGGAAGCGGAGATTGGACAGGAGCGGGCCATTCGAGCGCTGCGCATGGGCGTCGAACTCAGCGCGCACGGTTACAACATTTTTGTCTGTGGCCTTTCGGGAGCCAGCCGCGGCGGCATGATCGTGCGCATGATCGAAGAGATGAACGTGCGCACGGAGCCCGCGCCGGACCGCTGCTACGTCAACAACTTCAAGAGCCCTGACCGTCCGCGTCTCTTGACGCTGGCCCGCGGCCAGGCCACCGCCTTCCGGAAGGAAGTGGAGTCCGGGATCGAGTTTTTGCGCCGCAGGATTCCGCAGGTTTTCGAAGGCGACCCGTTTCAACGGCAGAAGGCGCGCATCGTCGAGCGCTACACACAGCGTGAAAAAGAGCTGATGGACGACTTCACCCGGCGTATTGCACGCGACCAATTCGCCCTGGGCCGCATGCAGGTGGGCGCGGTGGCCCTGCCGGAGATTTTTCCCGTCCTCGAAGGGCAAATGGTCCCGATCGAAGAGGTTCCGAAACTCGTCCAGGACGGAAAAATCGAAGCAGCGGCTGCCGAAGCCATCGAGCGCAAGTACGACCAATTCCGCCAGGAATTCACCGTCGTTTATCGCAAGACGCTTTCGCTTTCGCGCGAACTCGCCAGCGAGATGAGCTACCTCGAGCAGGAAGCGGCGTCCGTGCTCGTCGACGGCGTCATCGAGGAGCTGAAAGAGAAATATCCGGACCCCCAAGTGGGCGAATACCTGGAAGAGGTCCGGCATCACATCTTGGACAACCTCGAGCCTTTCAAGGAGCGCGAAGGCGAGGACGAGCAGGCCCCTTCGGACGGCGCAGGCGGCATGCGCATGGAACGAGGGGACCGCGACCCGTTCCGGGTCTACGGCGTCAACGTGATGCTGGCCCACGGCGAGCACGAGACTTGCCCGGTGATCTTCGAAACCGTCCCCACCTACGCCAACCTGTTCGGCACCGTCCATCGCAGCTACGATGCGCGCGGCGGGTGGAGCTCCGATTTCATGGACCTGCGCGGCGGATCGCTGCTGCGCGCCGATGGCGGCTATCTGCTCATGTACGCGCTCGATACGCTCACGGAGCCGGGTGTGTGGCGCACTCTGAAGCGCACCCTGAATCACGGCAAGCTGGAAATCCAGCCCGTGGATGTTTTCTTCCCATTCGGTTCAGCCGCGCTGAAGCCGGAGCCGATCAACGTGAACGTGAAAATCATTTTGATCGGCGACCGCCAGATGTATGAGCTTCTCTACGAGTACGAAGACGATTTCAAGAAGATCTTCAAAGTCCGCGTGGAATTCGACGAGGAGACCCCCTGGGGCGACGGGGTCGTCCGAAATTACGGAGGCCGCCTGCGGAAGCTCTCGGAGGACGAAAACCTGTTCGCCTTCGACCGTACGGCCATGGCGGCTCTGATGGAACACGGCGTTCGCCTGGCGGGGCGCCGCGGCAAGGTGACCACTCGATTCACCGATCTCGCGGACCTCGCTCGCGAAGCCGCCTATGTGGCTCGCCACGAGGATCACGGCCCGGTGACTGCCGCCCACGTTCGCAAGGCCCTCGAGGCCAAAGTTGAGCGGCACAATCTGACTGAGACGAAAATCCGCGAGATGATCGAGGAAGGGCTCCTCCTCATTGATACTTCCGGCGAGCGCGTGGGGCAGGTGAACGGCTTGAGCGTGCTGGAAATCGGCGGCTACGCCTTCGGCAAGCCCGCTCGCATCACCGCCGCGGTCGCATTGGGCAAGACCGGTATCATCAATATCGAGCGCGAGGCCAACCTCAGCGGTCGCCTGCATGACAAGGGTGTGCAGATCATCGCCGGCTACCTCCGCCGAATTTTCTCTCAGGATAAGCCGCTATCGCTTGCTGCCAGCATCTGCTTCGAGCAATCTTACGCCGGCGTGGATGGCGATAGCGCCAGCTCCACGGAAATCCATGCTTTGCTCTCGGCCCTTTCAGGCCTGCCCATCCGGCAGGAAATCGCCGTCACCGGCTCGGTCAATCAGCAGGGAGACATCCAGCCGATTGGCGGCGTCAACCAGAAGATAGAGGGCTTCTACGACGTCTGCCGCATCAAGGGACTCACCGGCCGGCAGGGCGTCCTCATCCCCATCGAGAATGTGGATGACCTCATGCTGCACGACTCCGTCATCGATGCAGTAGCGCAAGGGAAATTCCACATCTACCCCGTAGCTACTGTGGAAGAAGGCATTGAGGTCCTCACCGGTGTCCGCGCGGGCAGCCGCGACGCTGCCGGCAAGTTTGAAGAAGGCACCGTTTTTGCTCGGGTCGACCAGCGCCTGCGCGAAATGGCTGCCATCCTGAAGGACTACGCCTAGCTAGCCATTCGTCCCCGGGATCCGGGGGTTTGCTTATCGGGTGGGCGCGAGATAGCCTTCACGCGCGAAAACGCGATAGCCCGATTGCGTCGCCGCAGTCGTCGGCTGCCTGGTTCCATCTACCACCTGCACTTCCACCTTGTGGAATCGGCCGTCCCGCGCCGGTTCGAAGCCCAAGGTGTATTGGTGCCGCAACGCCGAGGCAATTTGACGGTAAATGCTGACGAAATCATCTCGGCTCGTCGGGAAGTACGCTCGTCCCCCGCTGATTTGGCCGAGCGCTTCGAGCTCCCGGTTGGCCTCCTCGAAGGATGGTTTGTATTTCTCTGCGGAGGCCGCGTCCGGCTCCGCCGCAGCAGGGGGCTTCGAGTTTTTTCGGCTTGGCTTTTTCGAGTCTTTCGCTTCGAAGCTCCGCAGCGAGCCGCCTAGGGCAACCGGGAAGACGGTGACTTCACTCACACGGAATTTTTCGGCCAGCACGTCCCAAGCGCTCGGGGCCGACGTGTTAAGCCCCGTGCTGAGCAGGACCATGGCTTTTCTGCCTGGCAGCGGCGCGAGCCAGTCCAGGACCGCAGAGAGCGCTCCGAAAAGATTCAACTGACCCATTCCCACGCCATACTCCAGGTGCACCAGGGCGCTCGCAAGCGCGCTCTTATCCTCCGTGAAGGGAAGCAGGACGCGCGGCGTATCGGAATACACGGCAAGGGCGGCGCGATCATTCGCCGCCAGGCTATCGAGCAGTGCGTAGGCTGCCTCGAGATGCTGGCGATGGATCAAGTAAACTGCCGGGCCCGTTTCAACCAGTACGAGCACTTGAACGGGAGTTTCCGTGGAGGCGAAAAAGGTGATCGGCCGCTCCGCGCCGTCATCGAGAATGCGGAAGTTGCGCTGCCGGAGGTCGCCGACGAAGCTCCCGCGCGCGTCCGTGACGTTCACGTCCACCCGCACCAGTTCGGTGCGCGCCTTGAGCGGCTCCTGAGCGACCGGTACCGATCCGGATTGCCGCTCCTGCGGTAACGCCGAGGATCCGAGCGGTCTCGAGGAAGCCATCCACAGTAAGAAGAGAGCGCCGAAGCAGAAAGTAGCGCTACTGAAGAATCCATTCAAAGTAAATGCCGTCGGGAGCTTTCCACGAACCGGAGGTCGCAGTGTGCAGATGGCGCGAGAAGAGGGCCGTGTCCAGATGCCGCAACTTATCTGCAAGGTTTCTTTCGGAGTTGTCCATCGAACTGCTTACCAGACTCGCGACGGCTTTGTTGATTTGATCGAAGCCCTTGTCCCACTGGATTTGCGACAGATCCGCATAGCTCAGGCTGGAGAGGTCTTCGGGCAGCCCTTTGCGGCTTTGGAGAAATCGCGAATCCAAGGCCAGTGCGTTGCCCGCGTCCGGCGCCAGCCGTGCCACCGCTTCACGCACGAGGCTCTCTCTCGCGCTCGCGAGAAGCATATGCGGGGTCAGCGCCATGGAGAACACCGTGGACGCCGCCTGGGAGCCGTCGCCGGGACGTGAAAGTTTGAAATATGTTGTGTCTCCCGCGGCTTCCTTTTCCCAAGTCAATCCCGACTGCTTCGATTGGAAGGATTGTATCGATTGCACCACCTGAATCATTTTCTCCGGCTGTTGAATCGTTGCCGCAAACACTGTTTCGAAAGGAGAGCCGGAAGCATGCGACACGCTGGCGAACTCACCGGTGAACAATCCCAGGGCGTCTCCCGGCGGCATTCCCAGCGTCACCTGGGCCATACCCTCAAAAAAATCGATCTTCGCAGCCTGCTCGTGCGGCAACGAATCGGCGAGCGCTTTTCGCAGCATCCGGTACGCACCCGCGAGATCGAATCGAGAGGCGCTGTAAGACGTGGTCGGCAGCGCCAGAGGCAGGGTGGCGAATTCGCGGCCGTTGGGGCCCAGAAGTCCGAGGATGCCGCCTGAAGTATCCCCGAGCGTCACCACCCGAACTCGCGTCTCCGCCGAGCCGAACCGCAGATTCCCTCCGAAGGCGCGGAATTGCGCCAGGTTGAGGTCGCGCACGATGGCGTTTGAGTCAAATGTCTTGTCCGGAGGGGTCGGGAGCTTGCTGAGGTCCGGCATGCGGACGAAGAATTCCAGGGCTCCGCCCTCCCCTACTTTCTTCCGGACTTCCCGGTACAACGGCGTTTCTCCGAGAGAAGTGGCGGGGAATTCCTGTGAACGAAACCGCGTCACCAACTCCTCCACCACCTCCGAGCGATCCGACCGAACGTAGTAATTCCCGGCGAACGCTTGATAATAAGTAGAACGCGCTCCCGCGAACTTCTCGATGGTGGTCGTTCCGAACGCGTAGTGGGTGGTTGTGCTGTTCTTTGTGCCCTGTGGGAGCGTGCCAAGGCCCAGCTTCGTCAAGCTCTCGATCTTTCCCGTCACATCGACAATCAGAAAATAGCTGGCAGGATTCCGGCCGGAGAAGTCGAGTTCTGGTTCGGACCCGGCTCCCTGGCGCGAGCCCGGTAGGATCCCAGCAGCGAACTGATTCTCGAACACCGAAAGCAATTGGGTAAGCTCCTCCGGACTCAGATTTGCGACTGCATCCGGCCGGGCGCTGCGGTAAAGCTCTCCGGTCAAGAGCTGCCTCAAGGGAGCGAACCCGGGATCAGCCCAGAGTTGGAGAAGCGAATTCGACTGCCCGGCGGACCCCAGAGAAGCCGTACCGTGCCACACAACGCATGCCCAGGTATCTGCAGGCAGGCGACGTTCGATGGAAATCTGCTGGGCAAAGGCAAAAGCGGGCAGGCTCAGGAAAAGGGCGCATGCCGCCAAGCGGCACACGGTGGTCCGGTGGGTGTGCGTCATCGGTTTTTCAGTGGTTCGCCGAAGCGGCAGGAGGTGCGTCCTTGGCTGTGCTCAGATAGCCCGAGGCGTGGTCCTTCGTCACAGTGAATACAACGATCTCGTAGGGCACTCGAACCCCGTGAACGTAAAACTGCACCGGCTCGCCCACCGTCTTGTCCCTTTTCTCGATGCTTTTGTCGTCGGCGATCACATTCATGGTATAGCGGTAATGCTTCTGATCCGTTTTTCGTAGCTGCACCATGATGGGTCCGACGCGCTGGGGCGCTTTCGTTTTTGAGACGTCGAATTCGTAAATATTGCGCTCCCCGAGCCGCTTGAGCTCTTCCACTTCCTCGTGGTTGCGCGCGATCAAGCCGCTTTGGACGCCCAAATCGCCGATGGTGCGTTGGAGCTGGCCTTTAGTACTTTCGAGATCCTTTTTCGCGGCCTCGACGTCGCCTTTCGTCCCGCTCAATTCGGTGGAGACTTCGCCGATCTTGCTCGAGGTTTCCTGTTGCACTTCCCCGATCCTCGCGCGGAGCTGTTCGTCGCTCGTCTTCTGTTCCTTGCGGACGGTTTGCGCCAGGCTGCGGGCGCGCGCCAGTTCATCTTGAGTGAGCCCGAGTTTCTGGGTCGTCACTTCCAATTCGCCCTTCAGGTCGGCCAGGCTCGAATTCGCTTTGTCGAGCTGCGCGGCAAGCAGGTCGGCCTTCTTGGTGGAGTTTTCAAGATCCGTTTTCACTTCTTGCCTGGTTTCATGGTTCGCGTAGAGGAGATAGCCGACCAGCGCGAATGCCGCCACGAAAGCCAGGATCACCCAGCGTGGCACGGAAGACGTTTCATAGCCCTCGGGTTCCGCCGGTGAAGGGTTGTTTGGGGTCGTGCCCATCGAGCCTCCTTACGGGATACAGTTGTGCTGACTCGTTCGAATTCGGGGATTATCGCCGAGGTGCGCGGAGAAGTCTATCCCCGCCTTGCAGGAGGGTTCCTCCGGGCGCGGGGCCAGCAGGCTTCGACCGTCGTGGTCAAGCCGCCTCGCGGAGTGAACTCTCCAGTCACGCGGCACCAGACGGGTCGCGTCGCCGCCACAATGTCCCGGAGGATACGGTTAACCGCGTTTTCGTAGAAGATGCCCAGGTTGCGGTAGCCCAGCAGATACATCTTCAGCGCCTTGAGCTCGAGGCACGTTCGGCTCGGCTGATATTGAATCGTAATGGCGCCATAATCCGGCAAACCCGTCTTGGGGCATACCGACGTGTACTCGGAAAATCGGATCGTTATCTCGTACCCAGGAAAGTGATTCGGCCAGGTGTCCAGCTTGGGCAACCGCGCATCGATACCGGCTCGCGCGTGCGCCGCCGTATAGTCAGCCATGCAGCCTCCCTCGGTGGCATTCTACACTGCGCGAGCTTTCCAGCCTCGATTGTCCTCGAACGGAATTTCAAGTATTCTCGTCCCACTAAAGCGGCTTTGGGGGAAGGCGGTATGATCTGTCCTGGCTGCCGCGGTGATTTGTGCCGCCGTTCGCGCCGACACGGCGGGCGCGATCTGTGGATGACCCTTTTCGCTTTGCGCCCGTGGCGATGCCTTTCCTGCAAGAAACGCTTTTATGCGTGGCTTGTACCTGCTACGTACGCCTGGATGGCTCACTGCCCTCGATGCGGAAACTTCGATTTGCAGCGCATCGCGCGCGCCCGGGTGGACGAAGGCAGGCTGCGTTGGCTCGAGCGGGCTCTGGGCTTTTCCGCCTATCGCTGCGATCCCTGCCGAAAACGCTTCTTCACGCTGCGACGCTTCGCGCACTTTCTCCCGGCAGCGACGCCCAGGCCGAGCGAAACCCTGAGCCCGTAGTGCCGTTCCAACTCGATTGGGATAGGCGTTTTGCCTCAAATTGCCTGCCAGCAGCCCTGCGGGGTGCCAAAGCTCGCAGAAGGGGCTGTGTTCCTCGAACCTGCGCTGTACGATGAGGTTGAACGCTGCTATGTGGGGGCAGATGACGAATGCAAAAGGTTGAAAACTCGAAATGATGAGACTGGCCGGGCGGGAACAGCTAATCACTTCTGGACTGCCTACAGGCAGGCTTCTCAAAAGGTATGCGACAGAATAAGGAGTGTGGCCGTGATGCCCCGAACCCAGGACAAATATGACTGTCTTGTACTACGGATGGATTGGCACAAGAATATCGAAACGGGCGGAGAAACAAGATCGGGAAGACCACGAATGGCAGTTGAAGCATGAGGGTGTTGCGGTCCAACTGGCAAGAATCCATCTGACTACCCAGGTCCAGAGGCGGGGAGACAACTACCTTATAATGCTCTACCCTACACTCTTTCCTGATCCCCAGCTGGCGCCAGGAGGATTTGCTCTGAATAGTTGGAACGGCATCCGATAGAGAGAGGGTAAACCTATGGCTTCCCGAGCGTCCGCAGGTTCGACAAAGGCTTATGAATCGAGCGAGTCTCTTTCCGGAGAGGAGCTACGGAAGATGCATGCCTACTGGCGTGCTGCGAATTACCTTTCGGCGGGGCAGATATACCTCTACGCCAATCCGCTGCTGCGCGAGCCGCTGAAGATCGAGCACATCAAGCCGCGCCTGCTGGGGCACTGGGGCACCACGCCGGGGTTAAATTTCATCTACGTTCATTTCAATCGGCTGATCCAAAAGCACGATTTGAATGTCATCTACATCACGGGCCCTGGCCATGGAGGACCGGGTTTGGTTGCGAACACCTATTTGGAAGGGACCTACAGCGAATTCTGTCCTCACATTGCGCAAACCGAAGAAGGCATGAGGAAGCTGTTCAAGCAGTTCTCATTCCCCGGAGGCATCCCAAGCCATGTCGCCCCGGAGACGCCGGGCTCGATCCATGAAGGGGGCGAATTAGGTTATTCCATCGCTCACGCCTACGGCGCAGCGTTTGACAACCCGGACCTGCTCGTCTGTTGCGTGGTCGGCGACGGTGAAGCCGAAACGGGGCCACTTGCTTGCAGTTGGCATTCCAACAAGTTTCTGAATCCGGTTCGCGACGGGGCCGTTCTTCCCATCCTGCACCTGAACGGCTACAAAATCGCGAATCCAACCATACTCGGCCGTCTGAGTGATGCGGAGTTGACGCAGCTTTTCACCGGCTACGGCTACAGGCCGCACTTTGTGGAAGGGCATGAGCCCGAGCCCATGCATCAGCTTATGGCGCACACGCTCGATACGGTGCTTGAGGAAATCCGCGCTATTCAGACCGACGCCCGCGCAAAGCGAACTGCCAGCCTTGCCGTGTGGCCGATGATTATCTTGCGTACGCCGAAGGGCTGGACCGGGCCAAAGCAAGTGGACGGAAAGCCGGTCGAAAACACATGGCGTGCGCACCAGGTGCCGGTGGCGAATTTCGTGTCACACCCCGGCCACTTAAAGATATTGGAAGAATGGCTGAAGGGCTACCGGGCTGAAGAACTGTTCGATGAAAATGGCAAGCTGATTCCGGAACTGAACGAACTCGCACCGAGTGGCACGCGCAGGATGGGCGCCAATCCTCACGCGAATGGTGGGTTGTTGCTGAAGGATCTTGTGATGCCCGACTTCAGCAACTATGCGGTTACGGTGTCGAAGCCGGGGGCCGAGGTTGCCGAAGCGACCCGGATCTTGGGAAATCTTCTGCGCGATGTGATGAAGCTGAATGCCGATCCGAAAAATTTCCGAGTATTCGGCCCCGATGAGACGGCCTCGAACCGGCTCGATGCACTGTACGAGGTTACGGACAAGGTTTTTATGGAGCCGATTCTGCCCACCGATGAGCACCTCTCGAGAGACGGCCGCGTGATGGAAGTGCTCAGCGAGCATATGTGCCAGGGGTGGCTTGAGGGTTATCTGCTTACCGGCCGTCACGGGTTTTTCTCCTGTTATGAAGCGTTCATCCACATTGTGGACTCCATGTTCAATCAGCACGCGAAGTGGCTCAAGGTTGCGCGAGACATTCCCTGGCGCCGGCCGATTGCTTCATTGAACTACCTGCTCACATCGCACGTCTGGCGCCAGGACCACAACGGCTTCTCGCACCAGGATCCCGGCTTCATCGACCTCGTTGTCAACAAGAAGGCGGACATTGTGCGCGTCTACCTGCCTCCGGACGCCAATACGCTGCTCTCGGTGGCGAATCACTGCCTCCGCAGCCGAAACTACATCAACGTCATCGTTGCCGGAAAACAGCCGGCGCCACAGTGGCTCGATATGGACTCCGCCATCAAGCACTGCACGGATGGGATAGGGGTCTGGGACTGGGCCAGCACCGACCAAGACACTGAGCCGGACGTTGTGATGGCTTGCGCGGGAGATGTGCCGACGCTCGAGACCTTGGCGGCAGTGGATCTGCTGCGCCGGCATTTCCCGGACGTCAAGATCCGGGTCGTCAATGTGGTTGACTTGATGACCATCCAGCCCTCCACCGAACATCCCCACGGGCTTTCAGACCTCGAGTTTGATTCGATATTTACAATCGACAAGCCCATTATTTTTGCGTATCACGGCTACCCCTGGCTGATCCACCGCCTCACTTATCGGCGCACCAATCACGACAACCTCCACGTCCGCGGATATAAGGAGGAAGGAACCACCACCACTCCCTTCGATATGACCGTACTAAACGATTTGGATCGATTTCATCTCGCCGGGGACGTGGTCGACCGCGTGCCTCGGTTGCAACGCGTTGGCGCGCATTTCAAGCACTTCCTGCGCGATAAGCTCATCGAGCACAGGAGCTACATTTGCGAACATGGTGACGATCTTCCCGAAATCCGCGATTGGAAATGGTCCTGCTAGTGCCGTTCC
Source organism: uncultured Acidobacteriota bacterium (assembly GCA_963781005.1). Lineage (GTDB taxonomy): Bacteria > Acidobacteriota > Terriglobia > Acidiferrales > UBA7541 > CAWADX01. The sequence goes on along the minus strand of CAWADX010000001.1, from coordinate 979,979 downwards.
AACTTGATCGGGAACGACATTAAAAAAGATATGAAGATCCTCGTCCTCAATTCGGGTTCGAGCAGTCAGAAGTGTTCCCTCTACGATGTGGGAGATTCCCTGCCGGATCATGCCCCCGTGCCAGCCTGGGAAGGCAAGATCGAATGGGACAACGGGCAGGCCGAAGTTCATGTGGAAGTTCAGGTGGAGAACTCGCAAGGCGCCAGTCTGAGAGATAGCATCAAGGTTGAGTCGCGCCGTCTTGCGATCGAGCACCTGCTGGATCGGTTGTGGAGCGGAAAAACCACCGTGGTCTCGGGACCCTCTGAGATCAACGTGGTGGGTCACCGTGTCGTGCATGGAGGTCATGAATATGAAGAAGCAACCGTTATTACACCACAGGTGAAAGCCGCCATCGAGCGCCTGTCCGCCTTCGCACCCCTTCATAACCGCGCTGAGTTGGAAGAGATGGATGTGATCGAGAAGCGATTTGGTCCGGTCTTGCAAGTAGCCGTGTTCGACACCGGTTTTCACAGCCGATTGCCCCCAGCGGCGGCTGTGTATCCGGGTCCGTATGAATGGCTGGCTCAGGGCATTCGCCGCTATGGATTTCACGGAATCAATCATCAATATTGCGCCGAACGCACCGCACAACTGCTCGGCAAGGAATTGCGGGCCCTGAAACTCGTGACCTGCCATCTTGGGAATGGATGTTCTCTCGCGGCAATCTGCGACGGACGAAGTGTGGATACCACGATGGGCTTCACGCCACTGGAAGGGCTCATGATGGGAACGCGCTCGGGTTCTGTGGATCCCGGGATACTCACTTACTTGATGCGAGAAGGGCGCGCTACACCGCAGCAACTCGACGATTTGCTGAATACCAAATCGGGTCTGCTCGGAATCTCCGGGGTTTCGGGTGACATGCGCCAGATCGTGGCCCTGATGAAAACGGGCCATTCGCGAGCCAAGCTGGCTTTTGAGATCTTCGTGCACCGCTTGCAATCCTCCATCGGCGCGATGATTGCAGTGTTGGGTGGAATCGATGCATTGGTTTTTACTGCCGGCATTGGAGAGAATTCACCTGAGGTTCGGGCGACCGCTTGCAGCAACTTCGGGTATCTGGGTCTCAAGCTTGATTCGGGAAATAATGCAAGGTCGGCGCCGGATAGCGAGATCTCGCTCTCAGATTCAGTCGTCCGTGTCTTAATCGTGCGCGCCCAGGAGGATTGGGCGATTGCCCGAGACTGTTGGCGACTGGCGTCCGCAAGGATTGGCGGTATGGCAAGCGCCAGTTAGTAATTCGGAGCGGGACCTACAGCGTCAAAATTGCTACCACCATGCTCGGATCCGAACTTCTTTCGACTTGAAAGTGGAAATGGGCGGCGAGGGCGCACATGCCGTAGTTTTCCGGCAAGATAAGGGCGATGATCCGATCGTATTTCTCTCCGCGAGCCACTTCGATCAAACGCCCCAGCAATTCCGTTCCAAGACCCTGATGGTGATGACGGTCGGTGACCAGGACGGCCACTTCTGCGTCCGTGCTGACGTTCTCTCTCGAGAGGCGCCCCACCGCTAAGATTTCATGCTGGCCCGTGTGCGGGTCCGTATAATCGGCCACGAGCGCCATTTCCTTGTCGTAATCGATAAAGCATTTCCGGATCAGACGCTCGTGCGCGACCCGTGCGCTCAGTTGCTCCATGTGAAAGTACCGGAGATACACCGTTTGCTCCGAAAGAGTCTCGTGGAATCTCACCATCAGAGGTTCATCTTCGGGTCGGATCGGGCGGAAAAGGATCGGCGCACCGTTTTTCATCGTCCAGGACGAAACGTATCGTGTTGGGTATGGCCGGATGGCCGACCGAAGAAGATCTTTGCCGTCGATCTCAGCGCCGTGAAGAACGATCCGAGCATCCAGAGCCGCCAAACGATCGGGTGATGCAAGCAACGGATTGATCTCCATTTCCTTGATTCGGGGCTGTTCGACGACCAGCTTGCTGAAACGCACCAGGATCTGTTCGAGCGCGTTCAAATCTATAGCGGCGCGTCCGCGCACACCCTTTAGCGCCGCAAAGACTCTGGTTTGTTCCATCATCCGCTGTGCCAACGTAGTATTCAGCGGAGGAAGCGCCAGCGCGCGATCTCGATACACTTCGACGAGTTGTCCGCCGGAACCGAATAAAATTACCGGCCCGAATTGAGAATCCACACTGCTTCCCACGATGAGTTCGTATCCGTCCGGGCGCACCATCGGCTGCACCGTCACTCCGAGAAAGTTTTCGCGGCCGGTCTTTGCCGCAACCGAGGACTCGATATCCCAATACGCCTGCCGAACAGCTTGGCTATCCGGAAGATTCAGTTTCACGCCTCCGACGTCGGTTTTGTGCGTGATCGTCTCCGAATGGACCTTCAACACCACGGGAAAGCCGATCGCGCCGGCGAGTTGGACGGCCTCTTCTACGTTTCGCGCCACGCTCGTCTGCACGGTCGGAATGCCGTAGAGGCTCAGCACCTCCTTCGACTCTACTTCTGTCAGCAAGGTGCGGCCCGCGGCCTTGGCTCGCTCCAAAACCGCTTCCACCTTGTGGCGAATCGGCTCCCCCACCTCCGGCTCGTCGGCCACCGATGGGGTTTCGTAAAGGCCGCGGATGTTGTAGCTGTACCGCCACATGTAATTGAACGCGCGAGCGGCGGTATCGGGATATGCAAAGGTGGGAATGCCGGCAGTGTTGAGGATGGCCTCGCCCCCGGCCACATCCTTCCCACCCATCCAACTGGCCAGCACCGGCTTGCCGCTGCCGCTTGCATAGGGTTTCAATCGCTCGGCTACGCTCGCTGGATCCGTCATCCCCTGTGGCGCCAGGATCACCAGCAAGCCATCGCTGTTCGGATCCGCGATCGCGATTTCCAGCGCCCGGGTATAGCGTTCCGGATCGGCGTCGCCTAGGATGTCGATCGGATTGTGACGACTCCAATGTGACGGCAGGAATTCACTGAGGGCTTCTACCGATTTGCTCGACAGGGGAGCAAGTTCACCGCCGGTGGCAATCAGCGCATCCGTGGCCAACACCCCAGGCCCGCCTGCGTTTGTCAGGATCGTCAGCCGCGGCCCGCGCGGGCGCGGCTGTTTACCGAACACCTCCGCCATGTAAAAGAGGTCCGAGATATTCTGAACGCGAAGGACACCGCACCGTCGGAAGGCTGCGTCAAACACCTCGTCGCTGCCCGTAAGAGCGCCGGTATGAGAAGTGGCGGCCTTGGCGGCCGCTTCGGAGCGGCCCGCTTTGATGACGATGATGGGTTTGCTGAGCGCCACTTCGCGCGCCGCGGAGAGGAATGCGCGCGCGTCGCCGATGGATTCCATGTACAGAAGAATGCTCTGGGTCTGTGAGTCCTCGCCAAAAAAGGAAATCAAATCGCCCCAACTGACGTCGAGCATGGAACCGGTCGACACAATGGCGCTGAATCCCACCTCCTCCTCTGAACTCCAATCGAGGATCGCCGTCAAGAGCGCGCCACTCTGGCTGAGAAACGCCACGTTGCCGGGTCTCGCCAGTTCGCGAGCAAAGGTGGCATTGAGGCCGAGCCGCGGGTTCATCACACCCAGGCAGTTCGGTCCGACGAGGCGCATGGTGCCACGGCGAAGTTCCGCCTGAATCTGGCGCTCGAGCTCCGCTCCTTCGGGTCCTCTCTCCTTGAACCCGGCAGTGATCACAATCGCCGACCGCGCCCCGACCTCCACGCATTCCCGGATCAGTCCTGGCACCGTTGCCGCCGGCGTGACCACCACCGCGAGGTCGACCTTTTCCGGAATGGCCCCGATTTGAGGAAAGCTCCGAGCCCCCAGCACCTCGGCGCGGTTCGGATTTACGGCGTATACCTTTCCCTTGAACGACCCGTTCAGGAGGTTCACGAGGATCGTGCGTCCCACACTTCCTTCTCGGTCGGTGGCCCCGATCACCGCCACGGAAGCCGGAGAAAAAAAGCTGTCCAAAGCCCGTCGGCGCACGCTTTCTGCGGCAGAAGTCATCTCTAGCATGCCTTAGTCTGCCCTTCCTGCTGGGATTTCGCCACTATGTCAGCCAGTAAAAGCGGAACGCCGAATCGATTCAAAAGTCACGGAGCTTCTTAAACGGAAGAGCCACGCGCACTGCATTCATAACTGCGAGCAGGTCGATGATTTCCTGGGCGACAACTCCGCCGATAGGAGGCAAGAGCCCGAAAGCAGCCGCGGCCATCCCCAGGATGCTCAATGACATCCCGCCGGCGGCACTCTGGAGCGCGATCGAGCGCATGCGTCGCCCGATATGGATGAGTTCATCTATCTTCCCGAGGGATGCTTCCAGGATAACCGCGTCGGCAGCCTCCGAGGTGATGTCGTCGCTCAAACCGAAGGCCACCCCTACCGTAGCCGCTTGCATCGCCGGCGCGTCATTGATGCCATCTCCGACAAAGAGCGTCCTCCCGCGACTCGTCTCCGCGCGGACAATCGCGACTTTTTCCTCCGGGCTCTTTGCGGAGTGAACTTCCCTGATTCCTGCCAACCCCGCCAGATAGCGCACCTCGACATCCCGATCGCCCGACACGAGCATCACCCTGGTAACCGCGTGGTGCGGCTTGAGATGATCCACAAAAAGCCGGGTATCCTTGCGCGGCGCATCGTGAAAACGAAACAGCGCCGCGAAAGTATCGTCGAGCAAGACGGCGCATTCAAGGCCCGCCGTTGCCGGCGGCAACGCAACTCCTTGCCCGGCCACCTTTTGTCGTCCCGTAATCCACGCGCGACGTCCGCCAATAATTCCTCGCAACCCTTCGCCGGCATGCTCGCTTATTTCAGTGGCGGATTCGAGAGGCACGTTTTCGCGCCGCGCCGCATCCAGAATAGCGCCGGAGAGTGGATGCTTCGAATACCGCTCGAGGCTGGCCGCAAACCGCAACACGTCGACCCTCTCGAAACCGGGAGCGCACAAAATCTCTTCCAGCGAAGGTCGTCCATACGTTAGCGTCCCCGTCTTGTCGAAGATCAGCGTGTGGCATAAGTCGATCTGTTCCAGAACGGCGGGGTTCTTGATGATGATGCCGCGTCGCGCCGAAAGTGAAATCGCGCCGATCACCGCTACGGGGATCGCAATCAATAGCGGGCAGGGAGTAGCCACAACGAGCACCGCCAGAAAGCGGTACCGGTCCCCCGTCGCAATCCAGGCGGTGATGGAAAGGAGTAATGCAATCGGCGTGTACCACGCTCCCAATTTGTCGCCCAACCGGCGCAAGTGCGGCTTCTGTTGCTCGGATTCCTTCATCACCTGCATGATTCGGGCATACCGCGAATGGATGGGGAGTTTCTCTGCCTGGATCGTCAGTACGACTTCTCCGTTCACGGATCCGGAAAGCACTTCAGACCCCGGCGTCTTGGAGATCTCGAACGGCTCCCCGGTCAAATAGGCTTCGTTCATCTTGCCGTGACCTTGCAACACAACACCGTCCACCGGGCAAATCTCATACGGTAAGACGACAAGCTGATCTCCAACAGCGAGTTCGTTCAGCGAAACATCCTCGAAATTGTCTCCTGATTTCCGATGAGCATTTTGTGGCATTCGCTTCGCCAGGGAATCCAAAACAGAAGAGGCGCGTCGCTTGGCAAATTGCTCAAGTGCTTCACCGCCTGAAAGCATCAGCACCACCACGCATCCAACCAGATATTCGCCGAGGAGCACGGACGTCACGATGGAGATGCCGGCCAGCAGGTCGGAACCGAATTCGCGCGCCAAAAGTTTCCGGGAAAGAGTAAAGACGAGCGGAGCGCCGCCCAGGACCAGCACCGCATACAAAGGAACCAACCACCACACGCGGGGCGCATCGAAGACGTATCTCAGCGTTAGGTGAAGAAAAATTCCGGAAGCCGTGAGGATTGCGACCGAGAGAGACCCGAACCAATTCCACTGCAAAGCTTGGCGGGGTTGAGGTCCATGAAGCTTGATCGGCCTCGGTTGCTGGACCTCAACCCCGCTTGTAGGTTGCGCATCTGACGTCGGCGTCATAGTGCGCTCAATTCGTCCTCAGTCGCGAACCGTGAGGACGGGGCACTTCGCCTGCGACACGACCTTGTGGACGATGCCGGTGTTCAGGTGCGTCCCTGCTCCCAGCAATCCCTTCGTAGGCCGGGCTCCGAGTACGATCAGGTCGGCGTGTTGCCGTTCTGCAACCGCCAGGATTTCCTCCGCCGCACGGCCTTGCTCGACGATGCACGCCGGCTCGCACCAGAGCTCAGCTTCGGTTGGGACCAGCTCGCGAAGCTTGCGCAACTTGGTTTCCGTGACATCTCGAGGCTGCACCAGCTCCCCGGTCTTCGGATCTTCGATGACGTGCAGAAGCACCAGATGAGCCTCATTCTCCTGTGCCAGCGAGATGGCATAGGGCGCGGCTGCCGGAAAGTCCACAGCCAGATCGGTCGCGTAGATAATTTCGCGCACTTCCGAGACGTGTTCCGGCGTCGCCGTAACATGGGGACCCGCTGTCAGGACTGGGCATGGCGCTTGCCGGAGAATTTCTTCGGCCATCGAACCGAGTAACGCTTTTCCAATACCCGTCCGCCCGCGCGTCCCGAGTACAATGAGGTCAATCTCCTTCTCTTTGATAAGGGTCGATATGGCTTCCCAAACGTTACCCCTGCTGATGATTGCTTCGTGGTCGATGCCTCGGAGCTGTTCATTCAGCAGTTGGGCATCGTCCTGGGCCTCCTTTTCCGCCGCCTCAGCCATCGCTGGCCAAGCGTCGGGTGCAATAGCTGTGTAGTCGTTGAATGTGTTCACATGTACGCCGTACACCTTCGCCCCGTAACGCCGGGCGATCTGAGTCGCAAACGGTACCGCAGCATTCGCCGCTGCTGAAAAATCGGTCGCAAATAGAATGTTTTTCAATGCGATCCTGGTTTTTGCTTGCGCTGCTTTCATGGCTGCTTTCATGGGCCACCTCCCTCACACTAACACTACGGTGGAACCTGGCTGACCGGCTGTGACGACCGTCACGTTCTATTGTGACCCGGGTCACACCGCCGCAAGCACGCAGTTGCTAACCTTGAAATCAGGAGGTCATACACATATGAAAACCGCCGGGCCTGGAACACGACTAACGCTGAAGAACATCCTTTTCCTTACCGATTTCTCTGAGCCGTCCGAAGCAGCTCTGCCTTTTGCCGTGGCGATGGCCCGGGAATACGGCGCCACCATTCATGCCTTGCATGTCCTGACGCCCGCAGCGTACTCGAACTCCAGACCCGAAGTCTGCTTCGTGGCGATGGAGGCCGAGGAAGAAACTGCCCAGTCGGAGATCGAACGAGTGGATGCGAAGCTCACTGGGTTGGCGCACGAATCGATGGTGGTCCGAGGCTTCGCGGTTTGGCCTACACTCGAGCAGGCGATGGAGAACTGCAGCGCGGACCTCATTGTCCTCGGCACGCATGGACGTACCGGTGCGCAAAAATTTCTCCTGGGCTCCGTGGCCGAAGAGATCTTCAGGCGTTCGAGCGTGCCCGTGCTGACGATCGGCCCGCAGGTGCCTAGCGGCGCCCATAACGGCGCCAAATTTCATCGCGTGCTTTTTGCCACGGATTTCACGCCCGAATCACTGGCCGCCGCGCCCTATGCCGTCTCGCTCGCGCAGGCGAATAAGGCCCGGCTCCTGCTCTTGCACGTCGTACGGGATCACGAGCAGCGGAAGGAGGAGGCACTCGGCGAGTCTTCCGTCGCCAACATCATGTATAAGCTCGACGACCTCGTTCGGAATGAGGCGGAGCTCTGGTGCCGTCCGGAAACGGTCGTGGAATTTGGCGACCCAGCCGAGCGAATTTTGGGGACGGCAAAGGGACGTGGGGCGGACTTGATTGTTCTCGGAGTGCGCGGCGCCGCGGGACATCTCGGAGCAGCCACACACCTCGAGCGGACCACGGCGCACAAAGTGGTGGCACATGCCGGATGCCCGGTCCTGACGGTTCGTGGCTGACCCGGCAAATGGAAGATCCTAAGGAGCGAGGGACATGAAATCAGTCGTCCAAGAAGTGGAAACCAGCGTGACATTCACCAATACGATGCGGGCCCTTGTGTTTCGCGGGCCAAATCAGATTGCAATCGAACGCGTGCCGATTCCCAAGCCCGGCGTTGGCGAAGCTGTGATCCGCATCACGCTCACGACGATTTGCGGAACCGACGTACACATCCTGAAGGGCGAATACGAAGTCCGCCCAGGGCTGGTGATTGGGCACGAGCCTGTCGGCGTGATTCACGAGCTGGGCGAGGGCGTTTCAGGCTATCGAGTAGGCGAGCGCGTTCTGGTCGGCGCCATAACGCCGTGCGGCCAGTGCACTGATTGCCTGAGCGGCCATTGGTCCCAGTGCGGCGGACCGATTGGGGGCTGGAAATTCGGGAACACCATTCACGGTGCGCAGGCGGAGTACCTGCTGGTGCCAAACGCGCAAGCGAACCTCGCTAAGATCCCCGATGAACTCACAGACGAGCAGGTGGTTCTGTTGGCCGACATCGCTTCGACGGGAATCTCCGCCGCCGAAAGCGCCGGCCTGAAAATCGGAGATACCGCCGTCGTTTTTGCCCAGGGGCCGATTGGGCTTTGTGCGACTGCGGGAGTGCGGCTGAAGGGCGCGAGTTTCATTATCGGGGTCGAATCCGATGCCGTGCGCGCGGCGATGGCCAAACGCATGGGCGCCGAAGTTGTGCTCAATTTCAAGGAGTGTGACGTAGTGGCGGAGATTCGCCGGCTCACTGGCGGTCGTGGAGTAGACGTCGCCATCGAGGCCCTGGGCACGCAGGAAACGTTTGAGAGTGCCTTGCGGGTTCTGAAACCGGGGGGCACGCTCAGCAGCCTCGGGGTGTATTCCGGGAAACTGTCTGTGCCTCTCGAACCGTTTGCCGCGGGTCTAGGTGATCACAAAATCGTCACGACGCTTTGCCCAGGCGGAAAAGAGCGGATGCGGCGCTTGATGGAGATGGTCCTTCACAAGCGGCTGGACTTGACGCCCCTGCTCACCCATCGCTTCAAGCTCGACCAAATCACCGACGCGTACGAGTTGTTCGCTGGACATCGCGATGGCGTCCTAAAAGTTGCCATCGAGCCGTGAGGCGAACATGGTTTATCTGCTACGCGTTGTGCCAAGAAAAAAAGGTCGTATAATACGGCCGTCCAACGCGATGAAAACACCTTACGGTTTGCAGGTCATCGAGAGCTGTCTCACGTGCCCTGTGCACAGGGATCGCGTCTTTTGCGACCTTCCGCCGGACGCGCTCGCGGGATTGGACGCAATCTCGTCTTCCGCGACTTATCCCAGAGGCGCAATCCTCTTCGTTGAGGGGCAGGCGCCTCGCGGCGTGTTTGTCATTTGCAGCGGCCGGGTAAAGCTCACGGCAAGTTCCGCCGATGGGAAGGCATTGATTCTTCGCATTGCGGAGCCGGGAGAGGTAGTCGGCCTGCCGGGTACCATTTCGGGAAAACCATATGAAGCGACGGCGGAAGCCCTGGAACCAATTCAAGCTAATTTCCTATCGCGTGAACCATTCCTGAATTTTCTGCGGGCTCATGGTGACGCAGCCCTTAAGATTGCCGAGATATTAAGCAATATCTGTCATACGACGTACCAAGAGGTGCGGAACCTCGGCCTCTCGGCATCTGCTGCAGAAAAAGTGGCACGATTCTTGCTCAACCTCACTCCGGAGAAGGAGCCGAAGACCGGGCAGATTCGAGCGAAACTGACGCTGACGCACGAAGAAATCGCGGAGATGATTGGTTCTTCACGAGAAACTGTGACGCGTGTGTTTGCCAGTTTCAAGCGCCAGCGCCTCGTGGAAGTTCACGGCTCGACCCTGGTGATTATCGACAAAGGAGGACTCCAAAAGCTGATAGACGCCTAAATCCCCCTTCCAAAAGACACGTGACGCCGGACGCGTTGTTTTGTGACAGGCATCACAGAGTTGTTTGGGCTTCTGCAGCAATTGGGGCCGTGATCTAGCCCGGAGCAGGCATTCGGCGGCGCTTCGGAAGCAGTGGCACGTGCGTCGACAAGGAAATTCCGGACAGGGCTTCGTGCAGCGAACTATAAAGTGCCCGCCGTTGCGGGCCTTACTGGGGGTGGATATGAGTTTTAGTCGTCGTGCGACGATTGGTTCTCTGGCTGTAGCCCTTGCGGTGGGGTCTGTTATCTTTCTGTTGCCCTGGTCTTCCCCTCCCGCGAACGCGATCCCCGCGTTTTCGCGCAAGTACCAAACTTCTTGTAGCACGTGCCATAGCAACTATCCTGAACTAAATGATTTCGGCGAGGCGTTCAAAAAGAACGGTTTCAAGTTCCCCAAGGACGACGACACGTTCGTGAAAGACCCCCCGGTTCTGCTGGGCGCGAAAGCGCAGAAGGAAGCGTTCCCGGAAGCGATCTACCCCGGTGAAATGCCCGGAAGCGTGCCGATTGCCTTCCGCTACTCGGGGTTCGCGAACTTCAACAGCAGGCAGCCTATCTCACTGGGATTCCTGCCCCGGACCGATCTTTTCGCACCCAACACTTTTACAATCATTGCCGCCGGAAGTTTCGGACCCACGCTTTCCTTTTGGATTGACAACGACATATCCGCTGGCGGCGCGAATTCCGCGGCCGGCCTGGGCGACGGCTATTTGAAGGTGAATGACCTGAGTCACTACATAGGCTTGCCAAAAGACACATTGAATTTGCGCATGGGGCAGTTTGAGCTGGACTTGCCGTTCACCCAGGCCCGTACAATCAATCTGACGCAGTACGACGTATTCAGCCAGGCCAGCATCGCTCCGATCATCGGAGGGCGTCCAACCACAACAAATAACCCGTTCGTTTTCGGGATCCCCCAACGCGGGATTGAAATCGGCGGCTATCCGAACGACGGAAATTTTTCATGGTCACTCGCCGTCGTGGATGGCTCGAACAACAGCCCGGCAATGCGCAATTCGAAGGACATCTACGTTCGCGTTTCTCAGAAATTCAATCTGGAGCGCGACCCTGAAGTCCGTAAAGGAGTGCAGGCGGCCGGTCCGACGGGACCACGGGATCACACATCGGTACGTTTAGGCGCTTTCTACTACTACGGGCGCAATGCGCTGAATATGGACGGCTCGCTCTTTTCGGGGCTTCCGACGATCCGCGAGCCATTCTACCGTGCAGGCGGGGACGTCCGCTTCAAGTACCGTCACTTCGAGCTCTGGGGATTGGGCATGTATGGACATGACACAAATCAGGTTCCGAATGCCGGGGGCACGGCCTTTGTGAGCGCCACCCCAGTCACGTTCACAGGCGGTTTTGCCGAGGCGGAATACTGGCTCTACCCCTGGCTGATTCCGATCATGCGCTACGACTTCGTCAATTCTCCGGCCGACGTGGTCAACGGAGTAGCCGTGAGGGACACCCGGAGTCGCTTCAGCCCGGGCGTTCAGTTGTTGGTTCGAGCCAACATCAAACTCGCGTTCGAGTATCAGCGACGGTGGGAGAGACCTGTGCCCAATTCAACGGAAGTGTTTCGCGGCAACGGCTTCTTGACAGGCTTTGATTATGTATTCTAATTGAGCGACCGTGAGGCCACGCTCGTTTTGGCGCGCCCTCATAATCCATCGGAGGAAAAATGAAGAGCGCTTTCATGAGAACAGCAGTAATCCTATGTATGTGTCTGGGGTTCACCGCAGCGAGTCGGGGCGGCGACATCCAAGGAAAGGTATCGGCCCCCGGAATGCGTTCTGCGGGGAACATCGCCGTCTATGTGGACGCGGTCCCTGGGAAGAAATTCGACCCGCCCGCGGAGCACGTGGTGATCGACCAGCGCAGGATGACTTTCGCGCCGCGCGTGACGGTGGTGTTGCGCGGTGCGACGGTGGATTTTCTGAATAGTGACACCGTCGCTCATAACGTATATTGGCCGTCCATCAGCGGCAACAAGAAGCTGGCGCACAATCTCGGGACCTGGCCCAAGGGCGAGAAAAAGTCGTTCCAGTTCAACGATCCCGGCGCTGCCGCGCTTCTCTGCAACGTCCATCCGGAAATGTCCGGCTACGTTGTGATCGTTTCTACACCGTACTTTGCTGTTACGGACGCGGATGGATCGTTTGAGATCAAGAACGTTCCTCCGGGGACCTACACTTTGAAGACCTGGAGCGAAGACGGCAAGGTGACCACGCAGTCGGTAACCGTGGGGAGCGGCCCTGCAAACGTCGAACTGACCGTGAAGAAGTAGCGGACCGGAGCGGGGGGCAGAGCGTGGAAGCTCGCAGGAAACTGGCGGACCTGGACTGCCGGGAGTCGAATTTCCCGCGCCTCGAGGCCGGTCGGGCCCCCCGACCGGCCTCCAGTCCGATTTTTGCAGACGTAAGTCAATGAATTACGAAAACCGGACATTTGCCTTTGCGAACGTTCTTCTCGATTTTGCCATCGTTCTCTTGGCGGCCAGTTCCGCGCTCGCTCAAGTGAGTCCCGCCGAAATCGCGAATCCAGCATTAAGGGCCGCCGAACAAAAGTACCTTCCCCAGCTTCGATCGCTGCAACACGCGATCGGCGAGACACAATTTCCGCTTCCTTTCATTTTGACTCGTTATGTAGGCGTGGATCCCTCCCGCCAGGCCTCATTGGATTCGCGCGGGCTTGAGTTCGTCTATTTTCAGGATCGAATGCTATTGAAAACGTCGGGGTTCTACACAGTGGCCTTCAATTCGGAGGAGCTCACGCAGAACGAGCGTGCCAGTCGAACTTTTCAGGAAGTCATTGTTCCGATCCTTCGCCTCATCGTGCATGAGATTCCCCCTGACGTGGGGTGCGATGGCATCGGCTTCGAAATTGCGTATCACGTCCGTGCTGCACGCAACAATTCCGATTTTGAGGGCAGGGAAATCCTCGCGGTGGTGCTCGATCGCGCCGACGCCTTCGCATTTCTGAGTGAATCGGGAAACGAGCAACAACAAGCAATTCTCAATCGCTCGGAAAGTTACTTGGACGGCAAACTTTTTGGGCTCGCGCTGGGGCAGAAAGATGCGCTGAGCCTGGAGGCCCTCGGGAAACGCGGTTCCTGGGAGGCCGGGTCGACAACGTCCCCTGCCTCTGCGGCTGGTGGGGCCACGCGGCTATCCATTGCGAATTCTCGTCTCGCGCCAAGCGCCTCGTCGAGCCCTTCACACGCCGCGCCGGCGGAAAAGGGCGCTGGCATCGTCAGCGCGGCGGCCCCGGCGGCCGATCCTAATACGGATGCGTCGCCAGCCCATGCGGAGCGACTGCAGGCGCAGTTTCAGTCGCAACTGGACGCGCTCCTGAAAGAAGATGGCGCAAAATTCCATCTCGTGGATTATGCGCCACCGTCGTTGGCCGTTTATCGCAAGCAATTGGTATTGCAACTGACACTTCGAAATCCGCTGGCATTCGAGAAGGGTACGAGTTCGATTTACAGACGCGCCGCGCAGAGCTTTGACCTCTTCCTTGCGCCGCAGCTTAAGGCGCTTGTGCCGAGGCTTCCGGCTGACCTCCTAGTGGATGCGCTCGATTTTTCCATCCTCAATCGCCTGGGCAACGAAAAGGATTCTTCCGAAGCGGTTGAATTCATTTGCCCTCTGAGGTCCATTCGATCTTTCGTCGAAGATGAAATCGCCAGCCAAGATTTGATTAACCAGAGTGTTGTGCTCGTAAACGGTGTGCGGATCAATCTCGACTTAGAGCTCGTCGAATGACGAGCGTCCCGCGCGGAGAACCAGTGAAAAAGAAGCGTCTGCATCTGAAAAGCCTCCTGGTGATTTTGATACTGGCATCATCGTTGCAGGGTCAGACGGTTGGGACTAAAGATGTTTCGGTTACGGCCGTGGAAGGCGAAAGCTGGCTCAGCCATCTCCAAAGGCGGTTCGATGAGACAAGTATGGGTAAGACGTGGGATTTGGGGCCCCCTCCGCCCGTGCCGGGAGAAGAGTCCCCTCGCTCGCAACCGAAGCTATCGCCCGGCTTCGCTACGCAAATCGTAACCCTCCATGGTTCGGATCTGTACCGCCTGAATTGCCAGGGATGCCACGGGGAGTCGGGCAACGGCGCTCCGCCGGAAATCAACTCCGTCATCAACCCTGTGCGGGCGACTTCTGTCGCCCTCATCATGGCGCGAACGAAGAAGACCGGTCAGGAGTTGAGTGGGGCGGATGCAGCAGCGCTCGCAAAGCAGGCCAAGGTTCTCTTGATGGAACGGCTCCACAAGGGGGGTCAGAACATGCCGCCGCCTCAGTTAAACGAGGCAGAGATTCGCTCGATTGTCGCTTATCTGGAACAGCTTTCTGACATCCCAGGAGCAGAAAGGAATCGAGCAGCGGTAAAGGAATCGCCCTACCGCGTGGGTGAGCACATCGTAAAATCCACCTGTCACATCTGCCACAGCGCAGCAGGTCCGAACCCCGATCCGCAGGAACTCTTGGAGGGGGCGATCCCGCCGCTCAGTACTCTCACAACGCGGACGAGCTTGCCCGAGTTCATCCGAAAAGTAACGAACGGCGCGCCCGTCATCATGGGCACGCCGCCATCGTCCTATAGAGACTCCTACAGGGGCAGGATGCCGGTGTTTCACTACTTGAGCGAGGAGGAAGCGGCGGATGCGTACCTATACCTTACGCTCTACCCGCCGCAGCAGTAGGCGGTCGCATCCCCAACGGAACGTTTGTGAATGGCCACCGGGCACGCACCGTCGGCCTCAAGCCCGGCGACGCCATTCTCATCGGCAAACACACGATTCTCGTTGACGAGCCCAGAGAGGTCGTCCCGGCTCTTGCCGACCTGGCCGGAGTGAAAAAAGCCCCCCCCAAAATCAACGAGACCGTTAGGCTGGATACAAAGGCGCGCCGCGAGTTTCTCCAGCAAGTCGCGGCCGCCGGCGAAAGTACGCAAAGTGCCATCGAGCCGTGAAGAACTCAGCAGTTTGTTTGAAATTGGAGGTTGGCGTAAACACTCGGCCCGGCGCAGGTTGCCGGGCCGAGAACTTTTTCAAAGTGAAGTTGGATCCACAAAGAGTTGGTCTAATTGGTATTCCCGGCCTATTTGGTTGAACCGAGCGTCCCAAGCACTATTTACGTTCGGCAGTAGCCCCTGCACTGCTCGTCCCGAGCAATCGGAATCCTTACGGACACAAACTGTCTCTGATTGAGAGGCCTGAAGTGCTTCTACGGGAATTTAAGCCGGATCTTCAAAACTCGAGATCACCTCGACGGAATTCTTTTGCTCGCGTATCGCAGGGTCCGCTCCGTGGCGGTGAAGGAGGCGCGCGGGGATGCCCGCCACAGTGCAGCCCTCCGGCACATCGTGCAACACAACGCTATTAGCTCCAACTCGTGAATCGATTCCGATCGTAATGTTTCCAAGGATCTTCGCGCCCGCACCGATCAGCACGCCATTCCCGATGGTCGGATGCCGCTTCCCTTTTTCCGTGCCGGTACCTCCTAGCGTCGACCCGTGAAACATCGTCACGTCATCGCCCACGACGGCCGTCTCTCCGATGACCACTCCCATGCCGTGATCGATGAAAAGTCGGCTTCCGATCTGTGCTCCCGGATGGATCTCGACGCCGGTAATTGTGCGCGACACGTTCGAGAGAAACCGAGCGAGTAAATGCAGATGATGTTTCCAGAGCCAATGGTTGATCCGGTGCACCCAGACGGCATGCAAGCCCGGGTAACACAGGAAAACTTCCATCCACGACCTGGACGCGGGATCGCGGTCCAGTACCGCGCGGATGTCCTCCCGTATCGAATTGAGAAATCCGGCCATGGATCAAACCGCGACCGTTTCCATCCGCAGCGCTTCGTTTCGTAGGTTCTCAAACAGGACGCTGCTCAGGTAGCGTTCGCCAAAATCGGGCAGGAGCACGACGATCAGCTTGCCGGCGTTCTCAATTCTCCGCGCGACCTGTAACGCCGCTTCGACGGCCGCTCCGGATGAAATGCCCATCAGCAGTCCTTCTTCGCGCGCCAGCCGCCGGGCCATCGTAACCGCATCCGCGTTCGAAACCTGAATAATCTCATCGATTAAATCGGTTCGCAGAATTTCCGGCACAAAACCAGCGCCGATTCCCTGGATCATGTGCGGGTTGGGTGAGCCTCCCGACAGCACATGACTCTCGGCGGGCTCGACGGCCACCGCCTTGAATTTCGGCTTTCTTGGTTTGATGTATTCGCAGACCCCGGTGATCGTCCCGCCGGTGCCGACACCGGAAACAAGAATATCGGCTTTGCCGTCCGTGTCTTCCCAGATTTCCGGACCCGTCGTTGCTCGGTGGATTTGCGGATTCGCCGGATTAGAAAATTGCTGCAGGATAAGACCATCGGGCGTCTCCGACAAAATCTGTTCGGCTTTGCTCATCGCGCCCGGCATCCCTTTTGCGCCGGGAGTCAGAACCACTTCCGCCCCGAACGCCCGGAGTAGCACGCGCCTTTCGAGGCTCATCGTGTCGGGCATTACCAGAATCAATCGGTAGCCCTTGACGGCGGCGGCAAAGGCGAGGGCGATCCCGGTATTGCCGCTCGTCGGCTCGATGAGAATCGTCTTTCCCGGCCGGATCCTTCCGCCCTCCTCGGCCGACTCGATCATGCTCACCCCGATCCGATCCTTTACGCTGCTGCACGGATTGAAGCTCTCGAGTTTCGCGACGACGGTCGCCTCGCAGCCTTGGGTTATTTTGTTCAGAGCGACCAACGGAGTGCGCCCGATGAGCTGCGTTACGTCTCTGGCGATTCTCATGTCCCCTTTCCCCTCGGTTCGCCGTGCACTCTCCCTGATTGGACTGTGGATAATATTGTCGGCGTTGAGCACTCCATCGGGAAAGACACCGGGCGGGGCAGGAAGACTGGAGCCGAGGGCCGGAATTGAACCGACGATCTGCCGATTATGGTAGGTGGCATCACAAAACACTCAATCTAAAGGAATTCTAGGAAGCCGTGCCGCGAGCCAAGGCTGTAGAGCCCGCAACCTCGGGTGCTCGTTCTATCTCGAGACTCTGGATCGTCGCCCGCAGCCAGGACCCGACTGCTTCCTCGATCTCCCGTTGCGTGCCATAGCGATAGATAGAATCCAGTGTCTCTCCATCCGGTGTGAGCGGAATATGACGGCACGGGATTCTTTCATCGCGTGCCTCCGGCGGGACCAACTGCATTAGCACGCACTCGCTGCAGGGTCTCGGATTTCGTTTGGAGTCGTAATTCATGCAAGTGGGTGAATCTTCGAAGACCAAGTGAGCCCGCCACGGCCCAAGGGGCGATCTGCCGTATCCGCCCCTCTCCAGGAAATTCAGCTCGAATTTCAGAACGTCTACAAGCTTTCGATCATCTGCGGGCATAAGCACCCCCTGCCTGTTGCAGTTTCTGCCTGTGTGCCCCAAGGGCGCGGTGACGTGGGTCACCCTCTGGTGTGAGGGCTGTCACAGGCAAGTTTGGCCGATGGGTTTAAAGATGGAAGGAGAGGAAGCCGGGCAAAAGAAGGTTTACCGGAGGCAACAAAATGGCTTATGAGCTATGGGTTGTGCCAAGAAAGAAAGGTCGTATAACACGGCCGTCCAACGCGATGAAAACACCTTACGGTTTGCAGGTTAGCGAGAGCTGCCTCACGTGCCCTGTGCACAGGGATCGCGTCTTTTGCGACCTTCCGCCGGACGCGCTCGCGGGATTGGACGCAATCTCGTCTTCCGCGACTTATCCCAGAGGCGCAATCCTCTTCGTTGAGGGGCAGGCGCCTCGCGGCGTGTTTGTCATTTGCAGCGGCCGGGTAAAGCTCACGGCAAGTTCCGCCGATGGGAAGGCATTGATTCTTCGCATTGCGGAGCCGGGAGAGGTAGTCGGCCTGCCGGGTACCATTTCGGGAAAACCATATGAAGCGACGGCGGAAGCCCTGGAACCAATTCAAGCTAATTTCCTATCGCGTGAACCATTCCTGAATTTTCTGCGGGCTCATGGTGACGCAGCCCTTAAGATTGCCGAGATATTAAGCAATATCTGTCATACGACGTACCAAGAGGTGCGGAACCTCGGCCTCTCGGCATCTGCTGCAGAAAAAGTGGCACGATTCTTGCTCAACCTCACTCCGGAGAAGGAGCCGAAGACCGGGCAGATTCGAGCGAAACTGACGCTGACGCACGAAGAAATCGCGGAGATGATTGGTTCTTCACGAGAAACTGTGACGCGTGTGTTTGCCAGTTTCAAGCGCCAGCGCCTCGTGGAAGTTCACGGCTCGACCCTGGTGATTATCGACAAAGGCGCACTCCAAAAGCTGATAGAAGCCTAAATCTCCTCCAAAAGACAGCAGTGGGATTCTGATGAGCCTCGTTCTCTCAATACTTTCTCGAACCTGTGAGTGCCCCTCTCAAACCTGAAGACGTTCTTACACCCGAGGAAGTCAGACACACTTCTCCTACCATGCTGCAGACTGGTTTGTTAGAATCACGTAAGTAATCGAAATGGCGGTATCGTCTAGGGGCTAGGACGCCAGATTCTCAATCTGGAAACCCGGGTTCGATTCCCGGTACCGCTACCAACTGCCAGCTAGTGATATTTCAACGGGCTTGTTTCTTGGGGACTGGCTCGCCGCTCGGCACACTTCGGGCCAAGTATACTCGCTCGCGTCCGTTTGCATCGCTAAGGCGCAGTCTCGGTCCTCCTGCGTTGGCGGACAAACTTGCTCCGGGCTTTTTTTGTGTGGAAGCTTTCGTAGAACTTGCATACCCGTTTTTAGACGAGGGTTTACTTCATCCGATAACCCACAGGATGTTTCTAGTGGACTCGAAACTTAATGGTGACCTGCAAGCGTTGTGGCAGGGGCTGTTCGCCCACCGTCGCGGGTTCGTATTTCCATTGTCGCAGAGCGTCGATTGCTGCCGGGCGCAGGGGCAGCGGGCCTGAGACGACCTTCATACTGGTCACATTTCCCGTCGTGTCGATGACCGCATCAATGACCACATCCCCCTCCTCGTGTTTGGCCGCGGGCGGATAAGTGGGGAGTACGGAGGAAATCAGGCGCGCCTGGTTAAACTGCGTTCCAGCACGGAGAGGAGTGGCGGAAGCCCTTGTGGGCGGAAACGGCGGCGCAGCAGGCTCAGGACGGTCGGGAGGCCCTATAATTCCGCCGGTGAGTCCGGTTGATGGATTTGCTGCCAGCTCGTTGGCAATTCCACCAGGAATTTCAGGCGGTGGTTGCACGGAAACGTTTTCGCGCTTCGCGGTAGGAGCGGCCAGGATAGCCGGGGGCAGCACGGTACGGCCCCCCTCTGCCGCGGATGATTGTTTCTCTGCGCTCCGCGAAACCGTTGCGCCAGCGTCTGACGCTTGTACGGGTTCAGCCGGCTGGGCTGTGCCATTAGGATTGGCGACGGGCAGGGTTGCTGCCGCTGCAACGGGCGCCTCAGGCGCCGGTGCGGCCGTCACCAGCGGCGCGGAAACCTCCGAAGTTGCCGGGGGTGCGACGGCAGCCGGTGGGGATTTCGTTGCGGGCTCGCGCCGAAGGAGCATCGTGGCTGCTGCTACGATCACCACAATCAAGGCGCAGGCGCCGGCCAAGATCAATGCACGGCGATTCGGTTGTGGGTGCGCATCTCCCGCCATTGCGTGATGATCGAACAGCGAGGGGCTGGCAACTCGTTCGGCCGCAGAAGGCGCCTGGACTGGAGTCCTTGACGGTCTGACACGTTCGGACGATTCCCAGTCGATCAAAGGGGGAGTGATTTCGGCCGCTCCCGTCTCGCCCACCGCTGGAGCGATAACATTGCCAGGCTCCGAAGCAACGACCTCTTCCGTACTTCGATGAGGCCACACAGATGGCGCATCAGGTCTTGCCGTTGGATTCGTTGCTCGGGATGGAACCTCAGTGCGAAGTAACCCTTCAGAAACGGTCGCAGCCCACATCGATGTGATAGCGTCGGCCCCAAGAGGCGCTGGGGCCTGCTGAACTTCTGCGTTCTTTTCGCCTTTCGATGTTCCCGACGCGCCCGGCTCCGCTGCTGCAGCTGGAGTTGCCGTCTTCGGGGGCAAGCTGGCGCCGCCAAGTGCGTCGCCCGATTGATAGATTGGGACCGGGGCGAAGTGTCCGCTCCGCGGCGCAGGTGTGTTCGTCTCAGAAGCAATCGGTCGTCCCGTGGTTTTCGTGTCGGGCAGTGTAGACGTCGTCCACGAAGCTGCAAGCGGAACATCTTGGCTTTTGGGCGGGAAGTTGAAGCCCCAGAAGCTCGGGGCATCGTGCGTAAACTCCAATTCCGCGTAACCCTTCACGTCGCGATAAGTGCGCACACTCACAACCCTACAGGCCAGTTCTTGACTCGTCTTCTGATTTGTGACGACGACGGTCTGGCCCGCGGTGACTCTGGCAGAGAGCCTTACAACGGCCCCGTTCGAGAAGACGATGACTGTGAGAGTTTCTTCGTGAAATGCCTCGGGGTTCCCCGTCGGACCTTCAGCTGGCGTGGGACCCTGAGTTCCGCGGACAATAATGGGAACTTCGAGACAGATTCGTGGGGTCCGCTGAGGCGGCTGCAAATCCCCGGCAAGAGCCCGCTCCGGAGAAAGCGTCTGGTCAGTCGGGTCGCCTGCTGGCTTGATCGTTTCTCTTGTCGAAATCCCCATCGTTCGAGTGTCAGCCCGCTGTTCCCGGGGCTCACCCGCCCGTTTAGAATAGGTACATTGTTCCCCGCGTAGGCGCCGCCGGGCCATGGTACGAAAGTACCGTCGTGGAAAAAAAGAAGCGTCGCAACGGCTGGAACCCAAATGATGGGTCACAGCACGCCGAGCCGCTATGACGGGTTCGATTTCCGGTACGACTACCAAATCAGCCTCTCACGCACTCGGTCCGTCAGATCCATCGCTGTTCAAAAGAGGACTGTTATCTGTCTTTGCTGCATCTAATATGCGGCACGGGGCGAAATGTCAGGAGACGGAGCCGGCCTTCTTCCGTTCGCCCGCTTTCTTGGGGAACACCGGGCGAAAGCGTCGGCAACTCGGCCGAAAGGAAATGCCATGTCATTCGCGCTTTACGTTGTTGGGTTTCTGATTGTAATTGCTGGGCTGATTTACGGCGCCGTCATTTTGCACGTGGCGGCCCACTGGATTGTAGTGGGTGCGGTGGTGCTCGCGGGCCTTGCTATTTTGACCGGCGTCAAAGCCACGCGTCAAAAGGATCCGCCCGCATAATAGGGTCCAGCTTTCTTGGAGGGCATTCCTACCCTCTGATCGGCAAATAGAATTAAACTTGGGGGGAGTTCGCACCTCACACTCACGGGCTCGGCGGACAATTACCGAGTGATGCCAAAATCCGCGCATGGGCCCTTTTCGAAATCGACTGACAGAAAAGGAGACTTGAAAGATGGCAAAAGAAATAAAGGCAAGCCAATTGGAGGCCGGAACCGAGCGAGCAAGACCGCTTCTGCACCAGCATGCCCGGGAAATTCAGCCTTACGGAAAAATTGCCAAGCTGCCGATCGCTCTGGACGAGAGAGCCTGTGCGGCGAGCGCCGCAAATTTGAATCAGGTCTTGGCGGACACAATCACCCTCCGCGATCTTTACAAGAAACATCATTGGCAGGTGGCGGGCCCTACTTTTTATCAGCTCCATCTGCTCTTCGATAAGCACTATGGTGAACAGGCCGAGCTGGTGGATGCCATCGCGGAGCGGATTCAGCTTCTGGGCGGCATCAGCATCGCGATGGCAGCGGATGTCGCGGAAACAACCATCATTCCTCGTCCTCCGCGCGGTCGCGAGGAGGTGCCCGTGCAAATCTCGCGTCTTCTCGAGGCGCACGAATTCCTCTTGAAGGAAGCGCGCACGATGGCCGAGCAAGCGGACAAAGTCGGCGATGCGGGTACAAACGATTTGCTCATCAGCCAGGTGATTCGCACGAACGAGCTTCAGGTTTGGTTCGTCGCCGAGCATCTCGTGGATGTGCCGGTGGTTCGCGCCGATCAGGCCAAGGGAGCATCCTCCGGGCGTTAAGAAACGCGCTGGCTACCGATCGAATGGGGAGGTGCGCTGGAAGCGGCGCACCTTTGCCGTTCCGCTCTTCGAGTTCTAGTCGGGGAATCGTCCGCAGGGATGCTCGAGGTTACACCGCTAAGCCCTATGGCCGGGGAGCAATGTGGGGAACGGGATTGGCGCGTGCGAGAGCCGCTGGGCGCGCACGGAGCGATGGCGTTCCGCAAAGTGCTTCCGGGCGCGCCGGCCCCAAGTCCGAACGAAATAGTAATTCAGAGTTCCGCCGGCGCCGGCACTCAAGAGCGGGATGAGCCTTCCCGACCATTTCTCCGCCACCTCGGCGCTAACCTTCACGGCAATGCGGTCCATGATGCGAGGCACCAGCCGCTCGATCGCCTGCTTTTCGATGAATTCCCGGCCGACGTCCAAACCAGCCGCGCTCGCCGCCGCGATCCATAGCTCCACCACTTCATCGTCCGTGGCATACTCAAACCCATAAAGAAGGCTGAGCTTCTGCAGCAGGCGGATCGTGATGCCCGATAGAATCCCCATGTCTGGGACGACGGTGAGCCATCCGCCCAAACCGAGGCCCATGCCTTCGAGCGCCGCTGCCCTTGCCGAAGCCCGGATGATCCTGTCGGCGTGCGGACTCAGAATTTCCGGGCCGAGGTGAAACACGTCCTCCCAAGCCTGAATGGGAAGCCGATGCGCGCGGCGCAAGTGGCGCAGGTACTTTTCAGGGTCCACCTGGACGTGACGATAGGCGTGGCGAAGGCTCGCCTCAACGGAGGAGCGCAAGAGCTGGCCGGTTCGCGCTGGAATTAGCTTCCTGGTCACCGCCTGTTAGATGCGCCCATGCCTTAAAAGGCTTTCACGCCTGCCCTACCGCGCGCGTGCCCGAGAAAAAAAGAGTGGTTCTGAGGTATTTCGGAAAGAAGCTTCAGTTTTTGGCCCGGCGCAGTTGAAACTGGCGTGAGGGTTCTGGACCCTCTACGCTTTCGCGCAACATCAACGTGGTACACTTCCGCCGACGATGGTCTGCCCGGCCTGCACCAAGGAGGTTTCCCCGGGGACCCGCTTCTGCCCTTCCTGCGGCAGCGCGGTGGATTTCGGCTCCACGCCCACGCTGGGGCTTGAAGCTACTCCGCGCAACATTGGTTCACCGGGCGATTCTCCGCGCAAGCGGGACTCCTCTCCCAGTGGCAGGATTTCCTCTTCCTCCGACTCCTTCGATGGCGCGCGGTTCGTCCCCGGGACAATCCTCGAGGACCGCTACCGCATCGTGGCCATGGCCGGACGCGGCGGCATGGGAGAAGTCTATCGCGCGGAGGACCTCAAGCTCAGCCAAACGGTGGCGCTGAAATTCCTGCCGGAATCCATCGCGCAGGATGGCGCCGCAATGGCGCGCTTCCACCGCGAAGTCCGCATTGCGCGGCAGGTTTCCCACCCCAACGTCTGCCGCGTCTTCGATATCGGTGAAGCCGACGGTCTCCCGTTCCTCACCATGGAATACGTGGATGGCGAAGACCTGGCCACTCTCCTGCGACGCATCGGACATCTGCCTTCCGGCAAAGCCCTCGAAATCGCGCGGCAGGTCTGCGCGGGGCTCGCCGCCGCGCATGAACACGGCGTGATTCACCGCGACCTGAAGCCCGCCAACGTGATGATTGACGGCCGCGGCAAGGTGCGCATCACCGATTTCGGCCTTGCCGGCGTGGCCGGCAGTTTCAAGGCGGAGGAATCTGCCGCCGGCACGCCTGCCTACATGGCGCCCGAGCAACTGGCAGGCAAAGACGCCTCCGTCGAAAGCGACATCTACGCGCTAGGCCTGGTGCTCTATGAAGTGTTCACCGGCAAGCGCGCTTTCGAGGCCGCCACACTCGCCGATCTGCGCCGCGCGCATGAACACTCCTCTCCGACGAAACCCTCGCTGCTGGTGAAGGACATCGATCCGCTTGTCGAGCGCGTGATCCTGCGCTGCCTGGAAAAAGATCCTGGGAAGCGCCCAGCTTCGGCGCTGCAGGTTGCTGCTGCGCTCCCGGGCGGCGATCCGTTGGCCGCGGCACTCGCCGCGGGCGAAACTCCCTCGCCGGAAATGGTCGCGGCATCCGGGGAAGCGGAGGGCCTGCGGCCGGCGGTGGCCTGGGTGTGCCTGGCGGGCGTGCTGGTGGGAATTTTCGCGGCGGTTCTGCTGAGCGCGCAGGCGAAGCTCTACCGCCGCGTCCCGCTCGAAAAACCGCCGGAAGCCCTTGCCGAGCGTGCACGGCAAATCCTGCAAAGCGTCGGCTACTCCGAGCCCGCGGTGGATACAGCCCTTGGGTTCTATGAGGGCGACGAATACCTTCGGTACATCCGAGAGCACGACAAATCGAAAACGCGCTGGGATAACCTGGAGACCGGGGCGTTTGTTTTCTGGTATCGCAGCAGCCCGCGGCCGCTGGGGTCCATTACTTTTTTTTCCCCGGCGCCCGGCCCCGGCGTCGTGTGGACCGACGACCCCCCACTCGACGTTTCCGGGATGACTTTGTTGCGCCTCAATCCGCGTGGTCGGTTGACCCAATTCGTTGTTGTCCCTCCCCAGGTGGAGCACGCCGCCGATGCGGCGCCACCGCCTGACTGGGCCCCGTTGTTCTCCGCTGCCGGGCTCGACCCATCCAAGTGGGCGCCGGCTCAACCCACCTGGACGCCTCCTGTTTACAGCGACACGCGCGCCGCGTGGACGGGAGCGCTGCCCGATCGTCCCAACGTACCCATGCGGATTGAGGCAGCCGCGTACCGGGGTAAGCCCGTCTACTTCGAGTTGATTGGCCCTTGGACACGTCCCGAACGCATGGAGCCGTACCAGCCGACCGCCGGCGAACGGGTATTTCTGGTGGGTGTCATCGTTTTGTCGCTTTCGCTGCTGGTGGGTGCTGCGATGCTCGCCCGGCGGAACCTCCGCCTGGGCCGGGGCGATCGGCGGGGCGCTTCTCGCTTGGCCTATTTTGTTTTTGGGGCCTTGACTGTGTCCTGGGTCTTTGGGGCGAATCACGTCCCGGGCTTTTGGGAACTGGCGCTCTTCACCACATTTCTCAGTGGGGCCGTATTCTTTTCAGGATTCGTTTGGGTGCTCTACATCGCGCTGGAACCGTACGTGCGTCGCCGCTGGCCCGCAACGTTGGTTTCCTGGAGCCGGTTGTTGGCGGGAGGCTTGCGGGATCCGCTGGTAGGACGTGATGTGCTCGTGGGTTGTCTGCTGGCGGTCACCGAGATCGTTCTTGGCAGAGCCGGCTGGTTTGTCCCTGCCTGGCTCGGCTCTCCACCGAGTCAACCGTATACTGGTCCGACCAGCCAGTTCCTCGGGGCACGTGCGATTGTTTCCAATGTAGCGGGCAGTTTGCCCTTCACCATCGGCGGCGGGCTTGCGCTCCTTTTTGTCTTGTTCCTTCTCCGGGTATTGTTGAGGAAAGAGTGGGCTGCAGCAGGCGTACTCGTTCTCCTGTTTACGCTGTTCCAAGCGCTCCCAAGTGCATCGCCCGCAGTGCACGCAGTCACTGGCTTGATTGCCTATAGTCTGGAGGTTTTTCTCCTTGTCCGCTTCGGTGTGCTGGTTTTAATCGCTTCAATTTTTTTTCAAGAGTTCCTCTCAAATTTTCCGCTCACGACCCAGGTTTCCGCGTGGTATGCGGGGATCGGGTTTGCCGGAATTCTGGCGCTGGCCGCGCTGGCCTTCTACAGCTTCTACACATCGCTGGGTGGCAGTTCCATGTTCGGGACTGCCGCGCTTGAGGATTGAGCCATCTCCTCGGGCTTCATGCTCGGTACTTGCAGATTTTTCGCCCCGAAACTTATCACTGCCGGCAGGGTTGTATATGCGTCCGGTCCAAGGGGCCATTGGAACAGAAAGTTCTCGCAGCCAGCGGTAGGATGCAAGGGGAAGGCTACACTACATGCGAATTGTGGGGAGGAACATCATGAGACCCGTTCGATACACCGTACCGGCACTTCTGGCGCTCGCTCTCATTCTTTCTGGCTTCTGCCCTATCGCCAAGGCGCAGGCGGACCCGCCCGGGCGCGTGGCGCGCGTTAATTTTATCCGTGGCTCAGTCTTGTTCCAGCCCGAGGGCGAGGACGATTTGGTCACGGCCGTTTTGAATCGCCCGCTCACCACAGGCGATGAAGTTTGGGCGGATAGGGATGGCCGCACCGAGCTACACATCGGCTCGACTGCGATCCGCTTGAACCAAAATACCGCCATGTCGTTTCTCGCTCTCTCCGATGATGCGGTCCAGATTCGGCTCACGCAGGGCTCGATGATCGTTCGCCTGCGCCGCCTGGATCCGGACGACAGTTTCGAGGTGGACACGCCCAATCTCGCCTTCTCGCTCCTCCGTCCGGGCGACTACCGCATTGACGTCCAGCCGAACGCAGACAAGACGATTGTCGTCGTGCGCGCAGGCCACGGAGAAGTCACCGGCGGTGGTCGCTCTTACAATGTCATCGCTGGCCAGCAGGCCGTCTTCGTCGGAAACGACGTTCTCGCTTACGAGATTGAGGACGTTCCTCCGGCGGGCGATTTCGATGAGTGGGCGCTCGAGCGCGACCGCCACGAAGATAGCGTCTCAGTCCGCTACATATCGCAGGATATGACTGGCTACGAAGATCTCGATAACTACGGCAGATGGCGAGTTGTCCCGAGCTATGGCAACGTCTGGATTCCCGCGGGAGTTCCCGTTGCTTGGGCGCCCTATCGCTTCGGCCACTGGGTTTGGGTTTCGCCGTGGGGATGGACCTGGGTAGATGATCAGCCATGGGGCTTCGCGCCGTTCCACTACGGCCGATGGGCCTTCGTCGAGGAGCAGTGGGTGTGGTTGCCGGGCCCGGTCGTGGCGCGGCCCGTATACGCGCCCGCCCTGGTGGCGTTCGTGGGCGGTTCCCGCTGGTCACTTTCATTGGGCGTGGGGGAAGGAGTCGCGTGGTTCCCGCTCGGTCCGCGCGAGGTCTACGTCCCGGCCTATCGGACCAGTCGGACTTACGTGAGGAACGTCAACATCACCAACACGGTCGTCGACAAGACGACGATCGTCAACGTCTATAACAACACCAACGTGACTCGCGTCACCTACGTGAACCGGCAACAGCCCGGAGCAGTCACCGCCGTTTCACGCGAAACCTTTCTCAACGCACGACCGGTAGCGAAGAACGTCGTCAAAGTCGACGCCCGGCAAATCGCCGCGGCTCCGGTGGCGCCAGTCGCGCCCGTCGCTCCGGTGAAGGCCAGCGCCTTGGGCGCCGGCGCGCGTCCTCCGGCTCCCGTCCAGCCTCCTGCGCGAGTCGTGGACCGCCCCGTGGTCACAAAGAGAACTCCGCCGCCTCCGCCGGTCCCGTTTACGCAGAAGCAACCAATGCTTGCCCAGAGGTCTGGACAGCCGCTTGCACGTGAGGAAGAAGAACGCTTGCGCGCCACTGCGGCGCCCCCTCGGCAGTTGGCCAAACCGGCTCCCCCCGTTCAGCCGAAGAGCCCCAAGGAGCAGGAGGAGGAAGCCGCCAAACAGAAAGCCTGGCAGGAGCGGCACGCGAGCCAACCCGTCCCGCCCAAGGAGCCCAAGCCTAAGGGAAACGATCCGCCCCCGAAGCCGAACCGGTGACGCGCTCAGGCGGCGGAACGCTCGGTCAGGCTGGGCGATCCTTCCATTGGCAGCAGCCGATTCCAGGCTGTTTGGCACAAAGGGTATCTCGCCTCTTTCAAACCGCTGAAAGTCGAGAGTGGAAGAGACGCACCGAACTCCCCCGCGGAGCCCGAGGGACACCTCACCTGACAGCCATTAACCCCTTGGCCTCACTTCTTATGGCCGCAATTGAACTTCAGTCCTGATGGCCTGACAATTTACAGACGCCTGACTGTGCCAAAGCGGCACAGGCAGGTCCCGTGCCTGATGCACGGCGGGAGCCAAGAGCGTGCAGATTTCGGATCAGACCCAGTCGGTAGACATCGATCGTCGTGAACGCCAGTTGTCCCTCCTGGTCTCCGTGGCGTTCCTCATCATGGCCGGTGGCATGGTGCTCCTGATGTACCCTGTGGTGTTTTCCCACGACGATTTTGCAGGCAAGCGCGAGCTACGTGTGGCCTTCTTCGGCTTCTGCATTCTCTCCGTTCTTCTTGTAGGCTACTTCCTGGAGCGCCAGCGGACGATCCGAAAATTGAGGGAGCAACTCCTCGGCGAGCTGCAGCGACAGGTCGAGGTGCGGCGGCAAGCCAGCGCTGACCTATTACAGACCTTGCCGGACCTCAGCCACTTTCAGGACAGCCTAACCATGCAATTTCGCCGGGCGGTCAGCTCGGACGAGACGCTGTCGGTGATAGTGGTTGCGTTGAAGCCCTCCCGCAGCACGTCCGATCGGAACGAGACCCTGGCTGCTTTTGGCGACGCGGCCAAAGCGATGTCACGCAGGTTGAGAGCGGAGGACTCGATCTTTCAGTTGCAATCGGGACATTTCGGCATCGTGATGCCGGGCATGGACACTGCCCGCGCGAACGACTATGCCCGCCGGTTGGAAGAAGGACTCCAGGATACGGCCGGCGTTACTGGCCGGTTTGCTTTCGATTTGCGAGTTCTCAACTATCCGGAGCATGCGGGAAGTGCCCATGAGTTGGAGGAAATTGTTCGGAACCTGCTTTCTGCCAGACCGCTGGAATTGGCCGGTGTCTAGGCTTCCTGGGTCAGCGCCTTGACCCTGCTGGGCAACGATGTACGAATTGTGATGAGGGGCCACCAAGCAGAAGGGTTTCGCTGGAATGGCAGGTTCGTGGGGCGATCTCACGCTTAGAAGAGCGCGAAAGGTTCGCCCCGAACTGAGTCGATCGCGCACTTGCAGGAGGTTAAGTTGGCTGAAGCACCGACCACTATGGACGATTGGCAAGACGCCGTCGATAGCGAGCGGCTAGCCGTAACTTCCGAGGAACTCCAGGCGGATCTTCGGAAGATTCAGCGACGCAACTGGTGGACCTGGTCCAATACCGTTGTCGTGATCTTGGTGTTGGCTGGGGCGGTCGTATCGTTCTCTGTTCCGACTCTTCTCAATGACACGGATCCTTCCTACCATTTCAATCTGAGTCAGGCAGTCCGCGGCATGATCGGCCTGGTGCTGCTCTTCAACGTGTATTCCCTCTACCAACAGATCCGCATTAAACGTTTGTGCGACGAGTTGGCGGAGAAACACGCCCGAGCGGAGACCTTCCGCAGGTTGGCTATTTTTGACCCGCTCACCGGCCTTTATAACCGGCGGTTCGGTGAACCGCGCCTGGCTAGCGAGGTCTCGCGCGCGCAGCGCAATAAAAGCCCCCTCACGGTGCTGATGCTGGACCTGAACCAGTTCAAGCAGATCAATGACCGCTACGGCCATGCGGCCGGTGATCTGGTGCTGAGGGAGTTTGCCGAGCGTATGAGCAGCGCGATCCGAGGCTCGGACTTGGCTGTTCGCATGGGTGGTGACGAGTTCATGGTGTTGCTGCCGGATTGTCAGCTTGCACAGCTCCAGCACGTGCTTCAACGCCTCGGCCCTTCGGAAGTGACCTGGCAAGGGCAAACGATTCCCGTCACCTTCTCGGCCGGATGGAAGGAATACGTGGAAGGCGACCGCCCCCAGGATCTGGTAGAAGGGGCTGATAGATTGCTATACCTGCACAAGCGCACCGGTAGCACGGATTCGGCACGGGGCCCCTCGCCGGTTCCAGCGAAACAGAATTAACACCGCATTGACATCTCGCAGTCTTGATACACTACCTGCCGCTGCGCTGGAGGTGGTGTATGTCGGAAGCCCTCAACCAAGTAGGCAAACGAGAACTGTTCCACCGCCTGATGTTGCAAGGGATGGGAGTGCTCATCCTAAGCTTGCTGGCCGCTCATGTCGCGTTTGCGCAGAAAGTCACCGTCGAATTCGACCAGGCCGTCGATTTTAGCAAGTACAAGACCTTCGCCATCCGTCGCGGCGAGTTGAACAGCGCCAATCCTGCTCTGAACAGCGAACTGGTCAAAAAGCGTATCGAAGCCGACATCGAACGCTATCTGACGGCCCGGGGTCTGACGATGGTGTCCGGGCCATCCGATCTCAACGTAACGTATCATCTCGGGGCGGCCCCCAGAACGGAAATCGAGACTTACCCTGCCGGATGGCGCGGCTGGGGCACGCGCGTCGTCAGGGTGCCGTACACCGAGGGCACTTTGGTCATCGATCTGCGCGACCCCACCACTCGTTCCCTGGTCTGGCGCGCCATCGCCAGCGAGCACAAAAGTGACGCCACCAAAATCGAAGGCAAACTGGACGACATGGTCAAAAAGTCCTTGGAGAAATACCCCCCCAAACAGAAGTAGCGCGCTCCGTCGCGCCCATTCGTTGAACTGACTCCGACGAAGGGTTCCGTCCGGTTCAGTCTATCTTGCGTTCACGCTTCCTCCAGCCGCGCGGTCCCACTCCCACGCTCCATGATTGCCTATGACCGGCAAGACACTGCACGAGCAAAAGAGCCGCTCCATACGCTGATTGCGCCTAGAATGGAGTATGAGCAAAGCCTATCAAGTCGTTTTTGAATGCCCGAAAGGTCGCCACAATATCAGTGTGCGGCGTAAGTGTTCCAAACCATCGCTGTCGGAGGTCGAGGCCAAGGAAATGTTTGCAAACGAGGAAATTTCCTGTGACCAGCCTGGTTGCGGTTGGCACGGCAAGGCATCTAAGATGAGGCTTCGTCAAATCGTGCCTTTCGATTGGATATACTCGCCGGCAATTTGAAGCTCCCCCAATCGTATTACCCACGGAGAACCTCCCATGGACGAACTGGGCAACCGCAAAATATTACTCACGAGAATGGATCGGGCTTTTAGCGATTATTCCCATGAAGCGGAGCAACTCAGCGTGCTCTTGGCCGAAGCCAGAGACCCATTCAGTTGGAGTTCGTATCACAACCTGCTTAAACAACGAACGGCGGAAGCCGTCGCTTACGAAAAATATCGCAGCATCAAGGACGAGCTATTCACGCTGATCAATCCGCCTGCCCCTCCCGATCGATCGGAATCGAGCGTTAGTTAGCGCTCTTGAGACTGCCCGGACGATTCTGCCGCCGTATCAGGTGCTGGCTGCCGCGAGCACTGTGACTGGCCTTCCGTCGTGACAATCCGCGTGAGAAAGACGCGGTAGCGAGTTCCCGGATCCCACTCGTAGTAACCTCGCTCTGGGGAACAAAAAACACCTGAGCGCCGTATCTTCCGACGGAATCGCTAAACCTGCGAACACGTTCGTGATGGGGGTGTCCGATGGCGAGTTTCTGGCAAGACGTCCGATATGGAGTGCGGGCATTGTCGAAGAATCCCGGGTTCGCAGCGATCGCTATCCTGACGCTGGCGCTGGGGATCGGCGCGAACACCGCGCTTTTTTCCGTTGTCAACGGTGTGCTGCTGAATCCGCTGCCGTTCCCGAATGCCGACCAACTCTTGGCTGTTTACTCGAGGACGCCGGCGTTCGGGGAAAGTTCGATCTCGTATCCGAATTTCCTCGATTGGCACAGGGATAACCATTCATTCTCCGGTCTCAGTGGCTTCCGGTCGGACGAATTCAATCTGACTGGCGTCGGAGAGCCCGAGCGGTTACACGGTCACATGATTTCCTTGGATTTTTTTTCGACGCTCGGCATCAAGCCTATCGTGGGCCGCACATTTCGTCCCGAAGAAGACCAGGCTGGCGCTGGTCCTGTGGTTGTGATCGGCGACGGGCTTTGGAAGCGCAAATTTGGATCGTCGCCTGACGTTGTGGGGATGAGCATCACGCTCAATGGCAAGGCCTACTTGATTGTCGGAGTTGCCGTCGGGCGTCTACCCGTGTTCAGCCCCACGGATGTATACGTGCCGATCGGCCAGTGGACCGACCCGACGTTTCGCGACCGTCGGATCAGCATGGGCATGAACTCGATCGGGCGGCTCAAACCCGGCGTCACGATCGAACAGGCCCGCGCCGATATGGACAGGATCGCCCAAAACCTCGCTGTGGCCTATCCCGACGCCGACAAGGGCACTGGCATCGTGCTGGTCCCGCTCAAGACCGACGTCGTGGGCGATGTGCGTGGAATCCTGTTCGTGCTGCTGGGCGCGGTCGGCTTCGTGCTGTTGATCGCGTGTGCAAATGTGGCCAACCTGCTGCTGGCGCGCTCCACCGGCCGCGCGCGCGAATTCGCCATACGCTCGGCGCTCGGGGCAACCCCGGCGCGAGTGATTCGCCAGCTACTCACCGAAAGCGTCATGCTCGGCATCGCCGGGGGCGGCATCGGTCTGATCGTTGCCAAGTGGGGCACGCGAGCCATTCTTGCCGCTCTGCCGAAGACCCTGCCGCGCGCAGAGGAGATCGCGCTGGATATTCATGTACTGCTGTTCACAATCGGCGTTTCTCTTCTTACGGGCATCGTCTTCGGTCTTGTCCCTGCGCTCAAGGCGTCGCGGCCCGATTTGCACGATACGCTCAAGGAAGGGGGCCGGGGATCGAGCGGTGCACGTCATCGCACGCAGAGCGTATTGGTTGCCGTGGAGATGGCGATGGCCTTGGTCTTGCTCATCGGCGCGGGACTGATGATCCGCAGCCTCGCTGCACTCTGGAGTATCAACCCGGGTTTCGACCCGCGCAACGTGCTCACGTTCAGCCTCTCCTTCACTTCCGCTCCCACCGTGACTGCGGACCAACTTCGCGCGAAGTACCGCGAGAGCATGCGGCTACTGGAAGGCGTGCCCCGCGTCGAAGCGGCCGCAATGCTGGCCGGCTCGCTTCCGATGACCAATGATTCCGAGCTGCCTTTTTGGCTGGAAGGCCGGCCGAAGCCGGCGAATGAAAGTGACATGCCGTTCGCGCTGTTTTATCTCGTGACTCCAGATTACTACCGGGCCATGCGCATTCCCATCGAGCGCGGCCGCCTTTTCAACGAGCAGGACACCGAACGCGCCCCTGTTGTCGCGTTGATAGACGCCACCTTCGCTCGCAAGTACTTTCCTGACCAAGACCCCATCGGCAAACATCTCAACCTGGGGCTGCTTGATATTCAGCCGGAAATTGTTGGTGTCGTGGGCCACGTGGAGCACTGGGGCCTCGGTTCCAGGGAGCACCAGAATCTGCAGGTGCAGCTTTATCTACCGATCTGGCAGGTACCGGATAGGTTCTGGCCGCTGCTGGCGAACGGCAGCGGGTATGTCGCGCGCACCGCGGGGTCGCCTACCGGCGTCGTGAGCTCGATTCGCCAGGTCGCCGAAAGGGTCGATAGCAGCGCGGTCGTCTACGAGCCCAAGCCGATGGAGGAAATCGTTGCCCGCTCGATTGCCAAGCAGCGGCTGGCGATGATTCTCCTCAGCGTGTTCTCCGCCCTCGCCCTGGCGCTTTCGGCGATTGGAATTTATGGTGTGATTTCTTATCTGGCAGCCCAGCGCACCCACGAGATCGGCGTCCGCATGGCGCTCGGTGCGTCCAGCGAGGACATCTTGCTCATGGTGTTGGGAAAAGGCGTGCGGATCACCCTCATGGGGGTCGGTGCCGGACTCGCCGCCGCGCTCGGATTGACGCGGCTACTTGCCAAATTGATTTACGGGGTGGGCGCAACCGATCCAATCACGTTCGCAGGCGTCGCCATTCTGCTGACGGGCGTCGCGCTGTTGGCATGCTTCATTCCGGCGCGGCGAGCGATGCGCGTCGATCCCATGGTGGCTTTGCGCTACGAGTGATGGTTCCTATCTCTGTGCTCGAATGCACTTTGGGCTCAAATCGTAAGTGGCCTTATAATCAAAAACTATCCACGTCGCAACTCGCCGGGTGGTTGGCATGTGTTCCGGTGAAGGAGAAGTGTGAATGGGCAAGGGGCGATTGGAGGCATTCAGCGATGGAGTGATTGCCATCATTATCACCATCATGGTCCTTGAATTGAAGGTACCTCATGGATCGGAGTTGGTCGCCTTGGGCCCGGTGATCCCCGTATTTCTGAGTTATGTGCTGAGTTTCGTTTTTGTTGGCATTTACTGGAACAATCACCATCACATGATGCATGCCGTTCGGACGGTCAACGGTCGCATCCTTTGGGCCAACCTCCACTTGCTGTTCTGGTTGTCGCTGATACCGTTCGCTACGCGCTGGATGGGCGAAAATCACTTTGCTGCTATGCCGGTCGCGCTTTATGGCTTGGTGATGCTGATGGCTGGCTTCGCATACTTCATCCTCTCTCGGACGTTGGTTGCCCACCACGGTAAAAATTCCGCGTTGGCCATTGCCCTGGGTAAAGACTACAAGGGCATAGCCTCATTGGTGCTCTACGTTATTGCCGTTCTACTGTCCTTTGTGAACTCATGGATTGCCGTTGCACTGTACGTTCTCGTTGCGATCATGTGGTTTATCCCTGACCGTCGGATCGAAAATGTACTTGTGGAATGAAGACGTACACCGTGACCCGGGCTCAATCGGGCAACCCGACAGAGCGGACCTCCGTCAACGCCTCTCGTAGATGATTCTTCCAGCACGGCTTCTTCAGCGAAATGCGCCATCGGAAGTATTTTTCGTTTGAGGTTGAGCTTTGCCCGGATCTTTGCTTGAAGAGGTAGCTGCGCAATTCGCGCCAACGGCCGCCAGCAGCGACTACTTCGTATGGACATCCGAGAAGAAAACGTCAATGGTTCTTTGCAGATTCGATCCTCGGAGTTTTCCTTCGGCAACGGCGCCAGTGAACCACTTGGAATACGGTTGCGGCGCCTGCTTGAGGGCTGCTTTGTAGTCAACGTATATTGCCGCCGCCAGCACATGTATCCCATCGTCTTGCTCCCGCCAATATTTTCTGGCATCGCGCCCCACTCCGAACTCCTCGCTGATGATCTCCTCTAGCGCCTGTACGGAGTCTTCTTCGACGTAGCCGGCGGTCGTGTTGTATCCAAAGGAGGGGTTATGATGCTTCACTTTGTCGGTAATCAGGGGATCACGTCCGAGCAGGTCGATAGCCTCCATAATCGCTGGATCGTGTCCGTTGTAGGGTGGATGCATCGGTTCGTGGATTGCATTGTGGAGCACGATTTTGAATGGGTAGGACTCGTGGGTGAGAAAGCGCAGCCCGGTAATGCGGATGCCGTGGGGCTCTGAATAGGCCAGCAAATACACCGTAATCGTGTGGGAAGGCAGCGGGAAACCCAGAGTTCGTTCGATTGCTGGCACGATATCGTACTTTGGTAGGTCCTGGGAAAGCTCCGCGATGCGCTTTTCTATCCTCGGTCGAGCCGACCGCTCCCAATAGTCGGGGAAGCCGACCCGATTCAGCGCTCTTAGGGCCGTTTCAAGCGAGGGTCGAGCTTCCTCGTAGAATTTCCAATCCTCATCGCTCCAGTAGGGCGTCTTCTGCAATGCAGCCTTTAGTTTTGAGCTGTCATGAGCGGTGCCGATCATCTCCGGAAGCGTTTCATCAGTGACGGCAGAATAATACAAAGCAAGCTTCGCGGAGACGATGCCTCCGCCATGGTCCTTGATGACATGCTTCAACTGTCCAAACGCTGCCTGCTCCTCGAGAGTGAAGAGCGGGTGGAAGTGCTCGTATTCCGCTTTATAGTATTCGAGATAGTAGGGATCGCCACTCAGCACATTGAGCAGGCAGAGGGCGTCGTACTTGAGCGAAGGCTTCAGCTGCCAGTTCGTGACGGATTGACGTTGCTGTTGCGCCCAGGAGCCATGACACGCAGAACAAGGCATGAAGCTGAGCAAAGCTAAGCAAAGAATGCCGTTGACGAAGCGGGGCATGCATTTATTAAAGCAGTGAGGGCTACCAACTGTCTTGAATGCGCTTAACCTGTCCGTGTTCGGTACGCGGTCGGCGTGAGGCCGGTAACGCCTTTGAATGTTCGGGTGAAGTGGGCGTGATCGCTGAAGCCGCACGCAAGGGCAATCTCAGTGATGTTGGTTGAACAACCCTTCAGCAAATCGGTGGCTCTACGGACGCGAATCAGGGCGAGATACTCACGAAACGTGCAGCCGAGCATGCGTCGAAAGCTTCGGGCGACGTGGACCGGATGAACGCCGGCCAGTTCTGAGGCCTGAGTTAGCGTCAGGGTGCAGCAGTACTCGTCGTTCATCCAGTCCAGAACCCGGTCCAGCCATGCGCTCTTCACATGAGTTTGCGCGTCGGAGGCGCAGAGGGAAATGAGATTGACAACAGATTCATGCGAAATTTGCGCGTCTCGATTCAAGCTGCGGTAAAGCTCCAGACCGAAGCGGTACGCTAAACCGCCCTCCCACGAACGGGCTGTATCGGGGAGCGTTGCATCGGGCGGCAAATCTTCCAGCCATTCAGGCTTGAATGCGAGGTTCAGGATATGACCGTCGCTGACGAAACGATCTTCGTGTGCTTCGCCCGGGGGATGCCAAATGACCGTAGCAGCCGAGCAACAGCGTTCCAGGAAAGGCAATCGCTCGATATACGAGCCTGCGAACAGGAATGAGATGTAGGCGTGATTGTGGCGGTGCCTCGGCACAATAGTGCCGCGATGGAAGCGAGTCTCGACCAGAGCTAGCCCGTTCGCTTGAATCGAGCGCAGCATCTCTCCTCGGAATCGTTGCGCCAGCCCATTCATGAGGTCGTTGCCACGCGGAGCCGTCCGGATCGCTTGGAATCCCCGTTTTTCAATCCTTTCTTTTTGTCCCAGCCCCCAAGCTCGAGCGCGACGCCCATGCATGCGTCGCGCAATTCATCCGCAACCGTGCGGTCGACCACGGCCCGGGCCACGACCATGCCTCCAACACACAAGGCGGCGATGGCCTGTGCGATGGCGCGGCGGGGCTGGCCATTCTCGATCGAGCTCCGCTCCAAGACGCTAACCATGGCTTTGAACACGGTCTCGAAGGCACGCTTTGCAGTTTTGCCGCTGCGCGCGACGTCGGTCGGCAGTGCGGTCATTGGGCATGAGTTCTCGACGTCCTCGAAATGCTGACGAGAGAGATAAGCGCGGACGACTTGCGGCCCCACGTCGGTTGATGACAGATCCACATGCACGCCTTTCCAGCAGCTTTTCCACTTCGGGTCGGTGAAGAAGCACCCTAATACCTCGGCGTACAGATCGCTCTTGCTTTTGAAATAGCTGTAGAATCCACCGTGCGTCAGCCCCGCACCCGCCATGATCTGGTTGAGAGAGACGTTGTCAAAGCCATGCCGATTGAATAGCCTCCGTGCGCTATCGATGATGTTTCTCTTGACTGCCGCGCGATGACCGGCGGGGTAAGGCATAGGATCTCCTCTTTCGTGACGGCGTTGAAGTATGCCTCGAACGCTGTTCGCCTGCCCAGGAAAATATTATCTTGATCATATTGTAACGCGGTGCTTTCATGCAGCGACGCTGGAACGCTGAAAATCTGGGAGGGCAATGATGAGCGAAGGAAAGAATCCGAGCGAGCTGGCCCATGGGCCCACGCGGCGGCAAGCGATCGTCGGTGTTGCGATCGCATTCAGTGGACTCGCCCTGGGCTCAACGGAGGCTTGGGCGGGAACGGAAGAGGAGATTTCTCGTACGGCGGAATCCATTCATCAAGAAGTCGTTTTCAAAGCGAGCCGCAAGCGCGTCTACGAAGCGCTCACTGACGCCAAACAGTTCGACCACGTCGTGCAGCTCAGTGACGCCATGAAGACGCGCATGCCCCCGGGAGCCCCACCCGCGCAAATCAGTCCTGAAGTGGGCGGCGCCTTCTCGACGTTCGGCGGCATTATCGTGGGGAGGCATATCGAGCTAGTGCCCAACGAACGAATTGTCCAGGCCTGGCGTCCGGTCTACTGGAAACCGGGCGTCTACTCGATTGTGAAGTTCGAGCTCGCGGACAGCGGCTCCGGGACCAAACTCGTTCTTGACCACAGAGGTTTCCCCGACGGCGATGGGCAAAACCTCCTCCACGGGTGGAACGAAAACTATTGGGAGCCGCTCGCGAAATTCCTGGCTTAGGCGCTGCACATCGCGCCGCTCATTGCCAGGCGAACATCCCGGTTAGCTGCCTACGCGACAATTGCGTCCAACGGGCGTGCCGAAGATTGGGGGCGATCGATGTACGTGAATTGCGGCCATCCGTCGGCTCTTCTCATGCATCCGGACGGCACAATTGGCCGTCTCGAGTCCACCGCCACCGTGCTCGGTTTCGAAGAAGACTGGGACTGCTCGGTGGGAGAGGTTTGGCTCTCGCCTGGCGACACATTGCTGCTCTATACCGATGGCGTCACCGAAGCGGGGAACGAAAATGCCCAAGAATTTGGCGAGCGCAGTCTCGCCGAGCTATCTGACCGGCCGATTGCGCGAGGTAAGCCGGCAATAATTCGGCTAACGGAGTGGCGCCACTCCGACGTCCCGTCCGTTACGTTACGGACGGGACGTACTCTTCGCCGTCCTATGTTTCCTCGTTCGATGTGGTGACTCTGCTAGTTCTTATCTGGATGAGCGTGGCGCCAATTCCAGTATTGCGACTGCTCCCTCTTGTTCGCCTTCGAGAACTCGTGAGACTTCTTGTGGTTTTCCGTAAGGTACTGCCCCCAGGCGCGATTTTCGTTGTCATCCCAGTTGTGATAATCCTTGTGGTCTTTATCGTAGACCCGGTTCTGAGCGTGGTCCTGTTGAGGTACGGGGACGGCCATAATTGACACTGGCGCCGCAAGGGCGGCGGCCAGGAATAGCGAAGCGATGTAACGATGTGCACGGTGCATGTTGTAGTCCTCCATTCAGAATGTCCGCTCGGAACCGCGGCAGCTGTAACTATGCAACTAGAGCCGGTTGATTTATGTCTCATACAGCACACCCGCATCGGATAGGGCCTGAGGAAAGCGCTACGCCTGGAATAGCCGTTCGCGCCCTGTCCGTAATGGCGGCCGCGGCCTATTCGGACTTTGGACTCTTAGCTCTGGGGTGCTTGGCACAAACGTGAGCGGCAAACTCTTTGTCACGCTGGGCTTCGTACTTCCGCTTCATTTCATCCAGTGATTCGCCGGCGAGCCCACCAGAAGGATTAAACACCCAGTTACACTCGGAGCAACCGAAGCCCTGACGGTTCTGGGTCTCAATCCATACCAGCTTGCGCATGGCCGCATTATAAGCCTATCCATGTGCAAATCAGAACAGTGGCTGGAGGCTGCCACATGCTAAAAAGGTGGGCGGCGGTGTCCCACGGCCAGGAAGGTGACACTTCAAGTGTCCCAGATTGAACACCGAGTGTGAAGGCCTGCCGAACGACAGGGCCTACAGCCGCTACTCGTTCCGCAAAAGCTCACGCAACGCGGGGCAGTTTAGTTTGTAGTTCGGTGTGGTGCGCCCAAGGGTTCAGGCCGGTCGAGAAGCGCGCAGATCGGGGAACGTCGTGTGTTGCAAAACCCCGCTAAGCGAAGAACTGTGAACTCGCAATCCCTCCCCATACTCGATGTACCCGAGCTTCTTGAACTTATTCATAAAGTAACAGACGCGGCTTCGGGTTGCCCCAATCAATCCCCCGAGTGTTCCATGATTGATCTTCGGGATGACCGCGCTTGGCCTGCGTATCTTGTCGTAGCGGGCGACCAGCAACAGTGCGCGAGCCAACCGTTCCTCACAGGAGCTTAAGTGTTGGTCGATGAGGTCCTCTTCAATCCGGATGTTCCTTGCAAGCAAGCCGGCGATGAAATGATCTGAGAACTCATGGCCATTGTGGAGAGCGCGCATCATCTCCTTCTTTTCGATCACCAGGATCGTACATCGTGTAAGTGCGATAGCGGTCTCCGTGCGGAACGCTTGACCCGCCATGCATCCGGCGCCCAGGTAGTCTCCACGATGCAGAATCGCGAGGATCGTCTCCTTACCCCGCTTCGACTTGACTTTGAGTTTCACATGCCCTTTCTCGATGTAGAACACTTCCTTGCTGGCGTCGCCCTGTGAACAGATGGCCTGCCCCTCACGGAATAGGACGCTAATGCTCTTCGCGCCCATTTTTGTCAGAAAGACTGCTGGGTGAAAAGATCTCTGGCGTCGACGAGTCATCGCGGTCTTAAAGACCCTGCTTTTGATCGTAGTGGAGTGTCGTTGTCACGGATAAATGAATAGCAGACTTCGTATGGGAATTTATGTGCGATTGTGAACAGTATTCGCAGATTGGAAAATTCACCAGCAATCCCTTTCGCACCAGTGAGTCCGGGGAACATCGATAGCATCTCGTTCGGATCGGCCGAATCAACTGGCGACTTCATGCCAAATGGGCGTCGCTCAGTTGGCGCACCGCAGCCAATCCAGCTCGCACGAAATTTCAAGAAGGGGCTATTTGAGACGTCCGCAGATGCTGGTTTTCCGAAACTCGCCGCCGCTACCTGTCAGGGCGCGACGGCATAGCGAACGGTCATGCCCTCCGCGTTATGGAAGGAGACGTGGCAGTGAAGAAGCCATATCCCGGCATCATCTGGCACCATGTCGGCGGTCACCATCTGCATCGGCGCCATGGAGGTGACGTCTGTGCGCATTTGATTGATGACCACCGTATTTCCGTGCCAATGCGGCGTGTGGAAGTCAAAATCGTTGATTCCGCTGAAAAGGTACCAACGGACGTGTTCGCCTTTGCGCATAGTGAGCGCGCGCAGTGGCATGCTGCCGTGGGCAAAGCCGTTAATCGAAAACTTCACAAAGTGCGGGTACGCAACGGTCGTGCTCGTTCTTGTGAGCGGCGCCGGGATCGCTGGATCCTTCTCGATC
This sequence comes from uncultured Acidobacteriota bacterium, assembly GCA_963781005.1. GTDB lineage: Bacteria > Acidobacteriota > Terriglobia > Acidiferrales > UBA7541 > CAWADX01. The sequence goes on along the minus strand of CAWADX010000001.1, from coordinate 939,332 downwards.
GTCGGCAGGTTACGCTCCACGTACCAGCTATCCTCTTCGTGAACCTGCGCAAACCAAAGCACAAACTCCCGGTCGACACCCTTCGGCGAGCCGTCCGGCTTCGATTGCCCGCGCGCCGTGATGATCATGGGGCCGAGCAGCCCGGTGTTGGCATCACGGTACTCGTCGGTATGTGAGTGATACATCCACATCACTGAGTTGACGTCGCCGGGCCCCGGACCGGCCCGCTCTGGCACTTGCCATGTGTACTGGTGCGTGCCGCCCGGAGGCACGGCGTCGTCAGCCTTGTCGGCGCCCGAGGTTCCGTCATCGTACGGCGCTCCCTCGGAGTCCTTATTGTAGAAGACGCCATGCGGATGGATGGAATAGGGTTTGTGGCCATTGTTGCGGAAGATGACTTGAATCGTGTCTCCCACTTCAGCCCGAATGACCGGGCCAAGGAAGCCCAGATGCTCCCACTCTGCGGGCCGGGGCTTCAGCGTCAGGAATGTATTGTCCGTGTACTCGCGGTACAACGCTTTTACGTAAGACGTGGGGACCGGCTTCTCGACCGGCTTCGCACCTGGGCCCGGACCGCCCATAAATAAGCCGACTGCCCTGAACGGCTTGCCGGTGATGCCGTCCATGCCTCCGGGGACGTAGTCCCACGTTACCTCGTCAGCGGCGATGTAGTAAGTGCGAGTCTGCGCCGTCGAACCGTCGGGCGCGCCACTTACCATGGTCATGGCGCTGCCTTGCGCGGCTGCGGTGCCGCCACACACCAGAACTGCAAAAATAAAGAGAAAGAGGGACCCTGTACCACGCGTCGTCATGATTGCCTCCGCGTCGCTGCTCTGCGCAGGCAGCGACAACAGGGGTGGTTCGAGAACTACGAGCTCGCGCATTGTACACCCATCAACATCGGGGAATCAAAATCGCCTTCGGCTCAAATGAGTGTTGCTCAGATGGCATCTCGTACATGTGGCAACCGCATTTCGCCGTAAGGCCTGAGATGAAACCCGGCGAATGGCAGAACATCGAAAGACTATTGCCGACGAGCGGAGCAGGGTGTATACCTGATCGGCCGAAATCTTGAAATCGGAGATTCCGATCCAAATGGGGATCTCAGAGGAAAGGTAAGTCTATGAAAATGGAACGCACCCTCGGAATTTGCCTCGCGGTGTCTCTGTTGTTACTGGGCGCGGCTGCCTACGCTCAGATGAGCCGTCCGGTCCACGACGGGTCGGTCTGGGAGCTCTCCTTCATCCGAGTGCAACCGGGGATGGGGTCTGCCTACGACAAGTACCTCGCCGGCGATTGGAAAAAAGAACAAGAAGCCCTGAAGGCGGAAGGGATCATTCTGTCCTACAAGGTCATTGGGACGGAGAGCCACTCGCCTAATGACTGGAATCTGATGCTGATGGTCGAGTACAGAGATCTGGCCTCGCTGGAATCGAACGAGGCCAAGGCCGACGCGATGTTGCAACGTATGTTCGGCGGTGATGAAAAAGTCATGCAGGGGTATAAAGAACGGTCTCAGATCCGCGAAGTGATGGGCACGCGGCTGGCCCGGGAAATTATCCTCGAACCTAGGAAGTAATCATACTGGCTCGAGCGGGCGGCGCGCTTAGGCGTAGCCGCCCGTTCGCGTCAAGCTGTCGCGGGGTCTCGCGGGCCGGGCGGTGGCGCCGCTCCCTGGGTTTGCAATCGCTGCGGAATCCCACTCTGGGTGCTGAACGACGATCTCGTTATAAATACTTCTACGCCTCTTGAGCGCGGTCTGCAGGAGCCACGATAGCCCCCCTCCGCCATACGCCGCTTCCTCGGATGCGGCCTTTAGGAGTCTTTATGGACATTTACTGCGTCGTGACCGGGCAGAGCGAATCCGGTAAGTCGCTTATAATGCGCAACACGCCCATTAAGCCTGTGTGCCTCGCTCTATTCCCGGGATACGAGTTTCATCGCATCTGGGGAAGCGATTCCATCCCTGAACTTCCGTCGGACGGGACGCCACCGCCGCAGCTTCGCTATTTTCCACCAAAGAGTGGTTTCCGCTTCGGGTTCTTCACTATACCGCCTGATACGACGACGAGAGTCGATCGGATCAGCACCGCGTCTGCTCTCGAAGAAATTCAGCACAAATTGCCGGGGATGATTGACGTCTTGGAACCGGATCATCCCGGTATGCACACTACTGACACGGTAGACTTCGACGTAATTGTCTCTGGCGAAGTGTATCTCGAATTGGACGACGGAGCTGAGGTCCTTCTCAAGGCGGGTGATTGCGTGATTCAGAACGGAACTCGCCACGCGTGGCACAACCGGTCCTCGGAGAAGTGCGTGATTTCCGTCGCGATAGTCGGCGCGGAGCGCAAACCGTAGCCATTCCCAAGCATCCGACCAGTGTTACCCTCGCGCAGAAGATTTGAGACTGGGACACTTGCCGGAAGCTGTCCTGCATCAATTCAGGGGCCGCGTTCCGGGCGTATCGTCGCCGACTCTTCCACAATGCGGTGGTGTCCGAGTACGCTGTCAATCGCCGACGTGACAAGGCGGACCATGCCGCCGTCAGAGTCGGAGACGCAAGGCGCTAAGATAGTTTCTGATTCCTCGACGCTGCTCTTAGACCTTGAGCGCGGGTGTAAGTGTTCGTTCGATGCGACTCGGTTCCGGCATTGGAATGTGATTGGACGCCTGAGCGGGCGAGGGATAATTGACCTTAGACGGTTTCCCTTCCTTCACCATGCGTTGATGTGCCTCTTGCCAAGAGGGAAGCTCTGAGGATTCCTGGTTCCAATGCACGACGGCGGCCTCGTCGCACCAGTTGAGCAACTTGGGCATGACGCTGCGATGTGCGCCACCGGTACGATATACATTCATCGCCGTCTCATTTTTCCAAGCCGTAATGGTCCAAAAGGTGTTCTTCGCATTGCGCAACAGTCTACCGCCGAGAAAACCAGAGCTGCGCTCCGCCTGGCGCGCGGACTTCAATGTCCCCCATACGAACTGCAGGAGATAGCCAAAAGACCGAACCCGCAAACGCGTCACGGAAATGAATGCCATTTTGTTCCTCTATCCGTCCCCTCGATATGAGTTTATTGGCGTCTTGGCGGTGGACAATCCTTTCAAGGAATTCTTCAATCGTAACGTCTTAGATTCAGCGAAAGCAAGAAACGGCGCTGACCGGGTTATGCATCTGCGTGAATTAAGGAACAGTGAATTCGCCATCGGCGCCATTCTGGCCCGATCGCCGCGTAACCGGAAGCTCGAAAATTCACATCTCCCGTCTGCGCGTCATGCGGACAAAGTGGCCTGTTTAAGAGACACGCCGTGATCCGGAAGGTTTGAGCAATCAGGCGAGCGAATTGGTAGATTGTCGGTGGGGATCTGCCATGGAAACCACTACCCATCGCCCGGCGTGGAAGACGCTGTTGGCCTTCGCGATTATCTATTTCGTGTGGGGATCCACATTTCTCGCCATCCGTGTTGGCGTTCGCGAAGTTCCGCCGTTCCTTCTAGCGGCGATGCGTTTCTTGGTTGCGGGACTCGTTCTTTATGGCTGGTCGATCGCGCGGGGCGAGCGATCTCCGAGCGGGCGCCAATGGGCGTCCGTATCCGTACTCGCGATCTTGATCTTCGCCGTCGACTACGGACTGTTGTTCTGGGCCGAACAGCGCGTGCCTTCGGGCCTTGCCGCGGTCATGCTGGCCACGATCCCGGCGTTTATGGCGCTGTCCGAAATTATTTTCCTGCGAACGCAAAGGCTCACCGTTCGCTTGGCCTTGGCCCTCTTGATCGGCCTTGGCGGAGTGGCAGTGCTGGTGAGCCGCTCGTTGAACCTCGGCGGGGCGCCGATCGATCGGCTGGGCGCCGTGGCGCTGATCGTTGCGTCGATGAGCTGGTCGGTAGCGTCGTCGCTTACGCGCAAGCTGCCCCTGCCGCCTTCCAAAGTCATGAGTTCGGGAGCGCAGATGCTCGCCGGCGGAGTGTTTCTGGCTCTCACGGCGGCCGCGCTCGGCGAGTTCCGCAATTTTCACCCGACGGCCGTCTCACGCGAAGCGTGGCTCTCGTTGCTCTACCTGATTGTCGCCGGCTCCATCATCGGGTTTACCGCCTACGTGTGGCTGATTCATCATGAATCCCCGACAAAGGTCGGCACCTACGCGTACGTGAATCCGGTGGTGGCCGTGCTGGTTGGATATTTCCTGGGCGGCGAAGCGCTGGGCCTACGAACGATTCTGGGCACTCTGTTTGTTCTAATCAGCGTGGTGGTGATCACCACGACGCGAGCGAAGAAGGCCGTAGCGGCGCCATTAGTGGAAGATACGGGGTAACTCCCGATTAGTCGCCGACTCGGAAACGATCCCGGCGCTTGCGGCCCCTCCTCCGGGTCGGGGGTCACTTGGCCGTGTAATTGGCTGAACGGAAAACTGAGACGGAAACATTTTTCTTTTGTCTCCCCCGCCTCTCACTATTTGTTGGGGCAGGTTTCTTTTGAGGAGGGCATCAGCCCGACTCCGCTGAGAAAAGGCCTCGCCAAGACCTACGGGCAAGCGTATAGTGCGTGCCGGCTGTCAGCTTCTGAAGAGGAGGAAAGAATGCGCAAGCCATTATTGATCCTGGGTTTGGTGTCCCTGTGCGCCACGGGAGCCCTGGCGCAGGGTAAGGTGGCGAACGGATGGGCATGCGGAAAACCGGCCATGGGGAATAGCATTGAGGTCGGAGATCAGCCAAACCACGCCTATTCGATCGACCAGGTCAAGTGCACTTCCACCAAGGGCGAAATCGCGGGCGTGAAAGAGAAAGAAGGCACCGGCACGGAGTTCGCCGAAGTCAAAGGCAATAAATCCAGCGGCCACGGCGTTTTCGTCGAGACCATGGCTAACGGAGACAATATCAACTTCAATTACCAGACTACCGCCACCCTCCAGAACGGCCAGATGCAGTCTGTTACGGACAAGTGGCAGGCCACCGGCGGAACCGGAAAGTTCAAGGGGATCAAGGGCAGCGGCGGTTGCACCGGAACGGGAGCTGCCGACGGGTCCACGACCTGGACCTGCACCGGCACTTACTCGCTTCCCAAGTAGCGCTAGCGTCGCGGAGATGCGGAGGTCGTCTGTTCTTCGGTTCCTCCGTGTCTCCGTCGTGCTCACAACCCCCTCGACGCAAACACATTTCCCGCGATCGCAAAGCGCGACCCGGCGCTCGAGCCGGTTCCGGACGTGTTGTTGCCCTCTCGGAAACGATCCCAGCGCTTGCGGCCCCTGCTCCGAGGTCGCGTCGCCTGGCTCCAACCGCACCGCAGCCGCTCCACCCAAATCCTCGCGCAAGATATAAAGTCCACACGGTTCGGCCACGCTGACCCTCCCGTTCCCGAAAACCACGTCATACGCCCACGTGGATTTGCTTGCGAGTACGCACCACTCGGGAACAATCATCAAGCTGACGAAGTAGCTGATACGGAACGAGCGGTCAGAACCAGGTACTCCGGCGGTAGTCGCGATACTCGTCGCCAAACTTTTCTTCGAGTACCCGCGCTTCCTTCCTTGCACGCACCAGCTGCATCGGGATGAGAAGGACGAGGATCAAGAGCCACTTCTCCTGGCCAAGCGAAAGCAGGACACCGGCGATGCAGACGGTTCCAAACACGTAGATGGGATTCCGGATCTTCGAATAGATTCCGCGCGTGACAAGCGTCTGCGCCTTCGCTCGGACGGCAAATGACTTACCCAATTGAATTCTGGCGATCCCCCAGAGAACAAAACCTGAAAGTGCGAGAGCGAGCCCAATCGCGCGCAGCGGCGTCAAGGAGTCGATCGCAAGCGTCCGCCAGAAATAGATCTCGAGCGCGAGGGCTATGGCGATGACGAGCACAATGCTCGCAACATTCCTTTTGGCGCGGCCGGAAGGGCTTGCCGAGCCGTTGCCGGCGCTCGCTTGGTCTGTCACGTTCTGAGTCATACGAAGGTTGCGACCGGGTCCCTTGCGAACTAGTGCCGGCGACTTGGCTCGAAGGTGAACTCTTCAATGAAGGGCGGATTCTGATCGAAGTCGCTGTAGCGAATCCACCTCGGCCGGACCACGAAATACGTGATGCCGGACCAGCTCAGGTGGCTGCGGCATTCTGGCCATCGGGCGAAATACACTTCCTGGTAGTGCGCAAGCGCGGCTCCCTCGGGTTGGTGCGCTTCGCCCTCGTACTGCACCGTGATTTCGCCTGTCCACCCAACCACGAACGAACAACCGGAATTCGACATCAGATTCTGAAACTTGCGCGAACTCTTGACGGTATCGAAGATGATCTCGAGTTCGGGAGTCACGGCGATTCCCACGAGGGCCGACTGCGGGCTGCCACTGGAAGAAAGGGTCGCCAGCACTCCCAGTTTCTGTTTTGCGATGAACTGGTAGATATCCGCTTTTGTCATGTCTAACGCCTTCCTAAAGAGCTACATGGTTTCAGCTTCTTCTCCCAGGTGAGCCCTCCTCGGAGCGACGATTGGTGGCGCAGTCTTAGCCCGCATCGTCGGCCATCGCACTGGCAACATTCACGGTCGGCATTGTATCCCAGGGGGCGGCGAAATGATTCGAGGCGCTCCGCTTGCATAACGGAAACTGAGACGGAAACATTTTCTTTCGGCTCACCAGAGGCGCGCCTGAAGAAAATCCGGCGGAATTCTTCCTCCATGGCACTCCACTCAATCGCGCCGCTGCCAATCCACTTCACCCCAATCCTCCCACAAGAAAAAAGTCCACCCGGTTCAGGCACGCTGAACCTTCCGTCCGAAAGCCGCATTAGACGCCCAAGTGGATTGCTTCTGATTACGCCGGGATGCGGCAGGAATCCCAAAGGTGACAACGCAGATCGTATCTCCAGTAAATCGGCTGCGGTCGATCTATGTATAATAGCCCCGCCTCAGGAGGGCAGTTCATGTTGCGCATAAACGACGAAGCTCCCAATTTCACCGCCGAAACTTCGCAGGGGACGATCAACTTCCACGAATGGATCGGCAACGGCTGGGCCATCTTGTTTTCGCACCCCAAGGACTTTACCCCGGTGTGCACCACGGAACTGGGTTACATGGCCGGGCTGCAGCCGGAATTTGAGAAGCGCAATTGCAAGATCATCGGGCTGAGCGTTGACCCGGTAAGCAGTCACAGTAAGTGGGCCGTAGACATCGAAGAGACGCAGGGGCACAAGGTGAAATACCCGATGATCGGCGACCCGGAACTGAAGGTGGCCAAGCTTTATGACATGCTGCCGGCGGACGCCGGCGAGACTTCCGAAGGCCGCACCCCGGCCACGAACGCCACCGTGCGTACCGTGTTCGTGATCGGTCCCGACAAGAAGATCAAGCTGATGCTCAGCTACCCGATGAGCACCGGCCGCAACTTCGACGAAGTGCTGCGAGTCGTCGATTCGATGCAACTCACGGCCAAGCATAAAGTAGCCACGCCGGTGAACTGGAAACAGGGCGACGATGTGATCATCCTCCCGACGGTGTCGGAGGAAGAAGCCAAACAAAAGTATCCTGGCGGCTGGAAGGCCCCCCGGCCATACCTGCGGATTGTTCCGCAGCCGAGGTAGCAGTCTGCAAGCGAGGGTGGTGCGCAGTGATCCTCAAGCAGTTCTATCTGCCGTGCCTGGCACACGCTTCCTACATGATTGGAGACGAGGAGACAGGCACGGCAGCCGTCATTGACCCGCAACGGGACACGGACCAATACATTGCGTTTGCCGCCGAGCACGCGCTCAAGATCAAGCACGTATTCCTGACGCACTTCCACGCCGATTTTGTCGCCGGGCATTTGGAGCTGCGTGATCGCGTGGGCGCAAGAATCTATCTGGGCGCTGCGGCTAAAGCGGCGTATGCCTTTACTCCTCTCCGCGATGGCGACATTCTCGAATTCGGACGCGTACGCCTGAAGGTCTTGGAGACGCCGGGCCACACTCCGGAATCGATCTCCATCGTCGTTTACGACCTGAACGCCGGCGATACGCAACCGCATGCCGTACTCACCGGGGACACTTTGTTCATCGGCGACGTAGGGCGCCCCGATCTGCGCGCGGCGCTGGGATGGTCGGCCGCCGAACTTGGCAGCATGCTTTTCGATTCGGTGCACACGAAGCTATTGGCGCTGCCGGACCAAAGCCTGGTGTATCCGGCTCACGGTGCGGGTTCGCTCTGCGGGAAGGCGCTCAGCAAGGAGACGGTATCCACCCTGGGGGAGCAGCGGCGATCGAACTACGCACTGCAGCCCATGAGCAAAGAAGCATTCATTCAGGTGGTGACAGCCGATCAACCGGAAGCTCCGGCTTACTTCATCTATGACGCCGTGCTGAACAGCCAAGAGCGGCCTACACTGGACCAAGCGCTGGCGCGCGAGATGAACCCGCTGACGCTCGACCGCGTGCTTGAATTGCAGGCGGCTGGCGCCCAGATCCTCGATACGCGTGATGCAGCCGAATTTGCTTCGGCGCATCTGGTGGGCAGCATCAACATCGGCCTCGTCGGCCAGTACGCAACGTGGGCTGGAACCGTGCTCGATCGAAAGCATCCGATTGTAATCATCGCGGATCCTGGCCGGGAGAACGAATCGGCGGTTCGCCTCGGGCGCATCGGGTTCGATCACGTGGCCGGATATTTGAAGGGTGGATTGCACACCCTGGAATCGCGGCCGGAACTGATCGCCTTCACCGAGCGCCTCAGCGCACAGCTCGCCGCCGAACTTTTGTCATCGCCTCAGCCGCCGCTGGCCATTGACGTTCGCGCGCCGCGCGAGCGCGATCGGAAGTACATCGCAGGAAGTTTAGGCATCCCGCTCAATCATCTGACGGAAAATCTGGAAAAGCTGCCGAAGGACCGTCCCTTGCTGGTCTATTGCGCGGGCGGCTACCGGTCGTCCATCGCTGCGAGCTTGTTGCAACGCGGCGGATTTGATTCCGTCGGTGAAATCGCCGGCGGCATCCTGGGATGGGAAGCCGCAAAACTGCCGGTTCAAACTGCCCAGGTTTTGCCATAGAAACTTCGGCGTCGCTATCTACGAAGTCCGCGCCGAAAGATCAGGATTCAAGACTGAATCGTTGATTTTTAGGATGGTGTATCAGCCGGAGGCCGCAATATGGCCAGCATGCGCAGATCCATCACGCCATGGAAGATAATCGGAAGCAGAAGATTTCCGGTCAGCAGAAACAATAGGCCAAAAAGAAAGCCGACGATCGCAGTCCCCGCGACTCCGCCGGCACCCTGATAGACATGGTTAAATCCGAAGATCACTGAGGAAATCAGCAGCGCCAGCGTAAGATTCAGCGTCCAGGGAAAAACGTGTAAGTAGTGCAGCATGAAGCCGCGGAAGAGAGTTTCTTCGCAAACTCCCGCTGTGATGCAGACGAACACCCACCAGCGGCGCTCGGTCCAGGTTGCGGGGAAGAAGTAGCTGAACGATTTTAGGGCGGCAGAGGAATACTTGAGTGGCCGCTTCGTCAGCTTCTTCCAGATCACGGTGCCGACCGGAAGCACCACAGAAATAATAACAAAGATCGCGATCAGCGCTTCTACCAGGTAGCGAACCCAAGGGTGCAGTAATAGCCAGGAGATTTCACCGGGCGAAGGGCCGATGGTGAACAGCGGGCGGAAGCCAATGGCAACAACTGCGAGCGCACTGGCAATCCAGAGCCAGGTGCAAAGCGTCTTATAGTAGCGAATCTTCCGTTCGGAACTGGGATTACGCTTCAACTTCGGGGTGGCGTACAAATCCCAAATAGGAGCAACGACCAGGAGAAACAAGAAGAGCAGATGTTGCATCAGCGTCGCGACCGAAACGTTGAACATGCGATACCACTAAACCCCAATTTCCTTTTTGGATGTCCCGGTCGACCGATAACATATGGCACCCGCTATCAGAATGCAATCATCCGGCCGAGTGTATAAGAGCAGGTCCGTTCCGACGACTGCGGCAAAATCTCAAAACCTAGACCTGGCGCTTCTCCAACCGATTTTCAAATACTTTCCCCCTTCCAATCTCGCTCGTCACCGAAACTTATTCCGGTCGCATTACCGGACATCAGCCCCTCACGGTCCAGAAACGGGGATCTAGGAAATTCCTGTCCCCGAGTGAATACGGCGATTCCGGACGGATCGTCGGCGACTCTGAATTTATCGTCGGATCACACGGCTAAGTCCTGGTAAGTCGGGTAACCGGACATTGGGATCTAGTTTCCGATCACCGCGTTTAGGGGGGGGCTGGGAACGAACACCGTCAACCGCTTTCGATCACTAAGAGATTTGAGGTTCGAGTGTCCCTGTGTTAGCTTCCCGCTGCAACGCGGGGGTGCACCATACCTTCCAATACCGTCGGGCCAGGAACAGACCCGTACACACTAGGACCGCCACTCCCGCAGGAAATGCCGAAGCCGCCGTTTCGGCCCCAAGCAGCCGGAACAATCGGTTTCTTCTTCAGTATCCTAGCGGGCGCACTCGTTTCTGTTATTAGCTTGCGGCGTATGGGTTATTCGCAGAAGGCAAAGAGAGTCTTGTGGATCACTGTACTAGGCGCGACAGCAGTGGCAACCATACTGATTCTGATCCCACGTGCCCCAGGTCGCCTCATCGGGCTCGGCCTGGAAGGCGTTTGGTATTTTGTCTTTCCCAAAATCCAAGATCAGGAATTCAGACAATGGGAAGCCACGCACCCTGACGTCGTGCCTTCTAGCGGGTGGAAAGCGCTAGGCTGGGGTTTTGCCGGGTTCGCCGCTTTCTTGGCAATCGCCATCGCAATCGGGGTACTTCTGGATGTGACGGGAATAGCTCCGGCGTAGATGAGTTTACTGCAACCGCCGTCTCGGTCGATTCTAAATCCTGGTTAGTCGGGTAACCGGACAAGTGACGGTCAATGGCCACAGACGGCCTAGGATTTATTCGTGAAGGAGTGTTCTGGCCGTTTTTCAACACTAGCGGCCTTCGCGTCGTTGAGCGCTTGCGCGGTCTGGCTCTCGTTGGGAGGAGGCGTTCCATATCTAAAAAGAATAGTCGGGTATCCAAGGCAACATGCTTAAGAGGGACAAATGAGCAACCAAGAACCGCAAGCACAACCTGTCCCCCCATCGATACAGATGATCCAGATCCTGTGGCCAGGAGCAATGGCGGTGCAGGCCATCCATGTTGCCGCCAAGTTCGCCCTTGCCGATCTCGTCGCCGGCGGCCCCAAGAGCATCAGGGAACTGGCAGAAGCCACACATACGCATGGCTCGTCGCTGAGCCGGTTATTGCGGGCGCTCACGAGCCTCGGGATCTTCGCCGAGGACACGACGGGCCGGTATCGACAAACCCCGTTGAGCGACACGCTCCGAAGCGATCATCCGGAATCGATCCGACCCTTCGTCTTGATGCTGGGCGCGCATTTTGTCTGGAAACCGTCCGGCGCGCTAGAGGAGACGGTTCGGACCGGGCAACCGGCGTTCGAACGCGTATACGGCGCCCCATTTTTCGATTACCTGGCCGGGCATTCGGAGGACGCCGCTGTATTCAACGCTGCGATGAGTTCCTCGCCGGCCTACGTTGCTGCCATCGTCGGTGCGTACGATTTCTCCAAGCTTGAACGAATCGTTGATGTGGGCGGAGGCCATGGCTTGCTTCTCGCCGGAATCCTCTCGGCGAACCCTCGCCTGCGCGGTGTTCTGCACGATCTGCCCTCCGTAGTCGTCGGCGCGTCCGCCTTGCGGCAGGAGCCGATAAGCCAGCGGTGCGAAATCATTGGCGGAGATTTCTTCAAAGGAGTTCCCGGAGGAGCAGACGCGTACATGTTGAAGGGCATTATCCATGACTGGAACGACGAGGCCGCTTTGATGATCCTGAAAAACTGCCGGCGTGCGATCCACCCGGATGGTACGCTGTTGCTCGTCGAAGCGGTGTTGACGCGGTCCACTGATCCCACAAGCGCGCTGATGGACATGTTGATGATGGTCTTGACCAGCGGCCGAGAGCGAACCGAATCGGAGTTTCGGTCCCTCCTTCAGGAAGCTGGCTTTTCGATGGTGCAGGTGATTCGGGCGGCGGGCGTGGCCATCATTGAAAGCCGGCCCGTCTAGGGAGACCCGTGGTGCCGAAGGCATTGAGCCGTAATAACCCAACTATGTTTTTAAAGAAAATCTGGGCGGTAGCCGGTTGAGGGGCTAACCGGAAGTAATGCCTCAGGCTTGCCAGATTGCTCCCGATAAGCGCGCCAGCGGTGACCGACAATCGCTGGTGAGAAGCCGACTTACAAGGACCTATGTAATCACCACGTGCATATCAAATCGCGGTACGCCCACCGTCGACGGCGAGTTTTGCGCCGTAAATGAAACTAGAACGATCCGTCGCTAGGAAGACAATGGCCTCGGCAATTTCGTCCGCGGTAGCTGGACGCCCCGCTGGCGCCTGGGCGGCTAGTTGCTCCAGGCCCTCTCCCATTGCGTCAGTGCCCTCCGTGCGCGTAGGTCCAGGGCTCACCGCATTGACGCGGACACCGCTGTGGCCATATTCAGCCGCCCACGATTTGGTCAGTAGATTGATCGCTGCCTTGCTCGAGCCATAGAGACTCATGCCGGACACTCCGTAATCGGCAACCATGGTGGATACATTGACGATTGTCCCTTTGCCTCTCCTCGCCATCAGGGGAGCTAGTTCCGCGACAAGGAAGTACGGCGCCTTGACGTTGAGCGAATATACCCTGTCAAACTCTTCCTCCGTCGTTTTATTCGTCGGCCCGAACGGGAAGATTCCCGCATTGTTGATCAGAATATCGATGTGGCCGTTTCCGAGCTCGATTGCTCTTTTCGCCACTTCGCGCGTGCTCGACGCGTCTCGAAGGTCGGACGAAATAAAATCCGCTTTACCTCCTGACCCGCGAATTTCGGCAACCGCCTTCTCGCCGCGCTCCACATTTCGGCCTACGACCAAGACATGGATGCCAAGCTGGGCCAGTTTATTCGCTGTCGCCCGACCAATACCGCTCGTTCCTCCTGTAATGAGTGCTGTCGAAGCATTGATAGTCATTTGCAATTTCCCATATTGCGTGCATCCCTGTACTCGGTTTCCATTTCAGGCCTGTAAGCCAGCGCGCCAAGCGGGTTATTCTGCACGAGACCGTGCTCGTCATCCGCAATCAGCGCGACGCATCTTACTCGCGTGGTTCGCCAAAACGCAACACGGCAGTGAGGCCGACTGGTCTTGAGGATCGCGGATGATCTCGTTCATAAGCCAATCCTACCCTGGTGGTCAAGTCCCGATAAACGCGCTTGTATTGAGTGGCTGACGATAAGCCGACTTCTCGCTACCAATCCGGCCAACTTCCTCGAAACCCGTTTCTGGATAACCTCCTGTTTGCCGACAATCCGCACAGGACAAGTGGGAGGAGTTGCCAATGATCCTACCTTGCTGGCGAAAAATGGAACGAGCGCCCTCTTACTTCCTACTTTTTCCTCGCGCTGTTGGTTGCGCGTGCCTTTGCGACTAAGGCGTCGAATCGTGGGTCGCGGTGGAGGGACTTCAATTCAGGATCAGCTGAAAGTTCTCCCGGTGAGATGAGGCCGTTTTCGATGGCGTGGTTCAGATCGGCGAATGCTTCGTCCGGCCGACCTCTTGCAGCCTCAGCGCAGGCAAAGTTGTACCAAGCCTCGGCCACTGTGGCCGGCTGACTGGTTTTCTCCGCTGTCTCGATCACGCCGCGAAACATTTTCTCTGAATCGGCATAATGTCCCTCGCGGCTGAGGCCCAACGCTTCCATCTCCATGCTCTGCAACGTGGAGGTATGGGTTGGACCTAGCACGCGGGCCTTGATCTCGATAACTTGACTCTGGAGTTTGTCCGCTTCGGAGTAACGGCCTTCCTTCACCATGGTGAGAGCAAGCATCGTCATCGCCCTAAGAGTTTGGGGATGTTCCGGCCCTAGTACGCGACGCTGAGCGGCAATCACGTCGGAATACAGCTTTTCAGCTTCCGGGAAGCGACCCTCCTCCTCCAGATTCTCAGCCGCGTGTGACATCGAAAGCAGGGTCGCGGGATGGTCCAGCCCGAAATTTCGCTTCTGCGCTGCGATCAGTTCGCCATAAATCTGATCTGCTTCCGCATACCGCCCCTGCGGCGTCAGAATTTCTGCCAGCTCGTTCAAAGTGCTCAGGGTTTGAGGATCGTCTGGGCCAAGTACTTTGCGCTCTGCGTTCAGTGTTTGGCGGAACAAGTTTTCAGCGTCGGCGTGACGTGCTTCATTGGCATAAACATAACCGAGGCGATCCATGGACGCCAAAGTGTCGGGATCATTGGGGCCGAGAATCTGGCGCTGGGCCTCAATTGTGTTTTGCAACAACTTTTCCGCCTCGGGCAAATGCCCTTGAGCCCGCAGGATCTGGGCCAGATAACTTTCGCTCGCCAGTGTTTCCCGGTTTCGTTCTCCAAACATTGAGCTTTGAATTGCCAGCGCGTGTTCTGTCAAATCTTGCGAGCGGCCATACAAGCCCAGCCCTGTATACGTTTGCGCCATGGTTTCCATCAACTGCGCCTGGAGCTCCGGGTCCTTATTCAGGTTGTTACCGATTTGTTGCGAGGCCCTGTCGAGAATTTCGCGGGCGGTGACGGTGTTTCCGCGCGCCTCGCTTGGATTTGGCACCTTAAAGATGCCGGTCATAAAATGCGTGATGCGGTCTGCACGGTCTCGTTGTTGCCGAATCTTGCGCAGCTCAATCGCTTGAGCTACGGCAAAGCCGATCAGCAACACCAGTCCCGCTGCGGCAACTGAGACGCCCACACGATGACGCCGGACATATTTGCGTGTGCGATAAGCGATGCCGGTCGGATGTGCAGAAACGGGCGCATTCCGCAGATAGCGATTGACGTCGGCGGCCAATTCCAGAGGCGTCGCATAGCGCCGGTTGCGGTCCTTTTCGAGCGCCTTCAGAACGATGCAATCGAGGTCTCCGCTTACCTGTCTAACCAACATCCGCGGCTCATTTTGGCGCTCGTGAGCCAGTTTGGCCAACGTAACTGCGTCCTGTTTGCGGATCTTCGTGCTGGGCTTGAGCGGATCAATTTCGCGCAGTTGCCGCATTACTTCATAAAACGGCTGCTTCTTCCATTGGCTCACATCGAACGGCTGGTCGCCAGTGAGCAGAACGTAAAGGACCACGCCTAGCGAGTACACATCCGTTCGTGTGTCAATGTCGGCGTTGCCATCGGCCTGCTCCGGACTCATGTATCCCGGCGTCCCGACCCAGTCGCCGGCGCGCGTCATCATGGTTTCATCACTGATCTGCGGCCCAATGGCTTTGGCCAATCCAAAGTCGATGATCCGCGGCATCGGCTTGCCATCGACTTCCGTGACCAGAATGTTCGCCGGCTTTAGATCGCGGTGGATGATGGCTTTCTGATGCGTGTGCTGTACCCCTTCGCAAACTCGGAAAAAGAGTTCCAGGCGCTGCCTGATCGTGAGGCGCTTCTCGTCGCAGTATTTCGTGATCGGCGCGCCGGGCACGTGCTCCATCACGAAATAGGGCTGGCCATCGGGCGTCGCTCCGGCGTCGAAGACCTTGGCGATGGCGGGATGATCCATCATGGCGAGCGATTGCCGTTCGGAGCGGAAGCGCAGCAAGAGTTCGTCGTCGTACCGGCCGACTCTGATTAGCTTGAGAGCAACCTGGCGCTGCACGGGCGCGGTCTGTTCGGCGAGCCAGACCTGTCCCATCCCCCCCTCGCCGAGCCGGCGTAGAAGTTTGTATGGACCGATGAATTTGGGTTCTAGAGTTGCCGTTCCGCCAGTCAGCTCGGATGGCGAGCTGGCGATGGTCGTCATGAGATCCGGGGTTACGGAAGGAGTGATTGAACTTTCCGTTGACGCAGGGTTGGGATTGCGGTCTTTTGTTTGGCCGTCGTCTTCGCTCATAGCCGCTCCAGAACGAATCGAAAAACCGGCTGAAGTTTAACATGTGCAAGACACACTGCAGCGATGTCGCTGCTCAACAACTCCAGATGCAGGATTGTCCCGCCGGCGCAATATCTTCCGGTTCTGGACGAGCCGTCTTGCATCCCGGGCACTTGACGGGCAAACCGGAAGTTATTCCGGGACACAAGTCGGCTTGTAGGAAGTTTCACCGGATCGGTAACGACAAACGCCCTTGTATTGAGTGGCCCAGCCAACTTCCGGGTGGTCGGCCAACCGGAAGTAATGGCGTAACTCCTGATTAACGCTGCCAGCTCAACCGGTCGATGCAACACCATCTAATCAGTTGATCCGACAATACTTCCCCTGGAGAACCGATCTGTTTGGCTGTACTCGGTCAAAACCTAGCCAGGGGTAGCGTTCCGGCTGATCTAACCTAGCGAGCGAATTTAGCCTTTGTTTTCAATGCAAGGTGGGTTCGAGCAGAGTGTTGCGTCGACCCATTGAGACCACCGCGCTAATCGGAAAAGTGGATGTCAACCGTTAAACACAATCGCGTTCGACAGTCTCAACGCGTTGGTCCGCTACTAAGATCACGCCGAAATTCGAGGAGTTCAACTGGCGCGCCGCTATCGAGGATCATCGCCACCATAACGCCTTCCGAAGGCGAATTCGGGGCAGTGAGAATCTCCTTTCCCTCCATCGCGGCCTGAAGGTCGTCCACTTCAAACGCTATGTGAGGGACGGACTTAATCAAGGCGTGCACTGGGCTATCGGGCTCGAAGCGCACCCATTGAATGCCACATGGACTCGTCTCAAACGCAGAGACGTACATCTTAAACTGCTCAAGATAATATTCGCCGGGACGCGGAACGTCAGTCGGTATACCCACGTGGTGATACCGCCAGCCATGTACCGAAGTTGCCGCAGGTTGGTCGTGGCCCTTCCGGAGAGTATTCGGGCTGTCAGACTTGGGTTCTGAAATGAACATGATCTTTTCCCGGCCAAGATACCACGGCGCCCTTCACGGAGCGAGGGCCATGAACGGCGCCATAGGGAATTACTTCCTGCCTTGTCGGCTTGTAGGAAGTGATTTCCGCGCTTCGCACCGATTCCGGACGGATTACGGGCCACTCGGAAATAATCCACGTGCCGGTTAACGCTGCGTTAATCGAAAACTGATCTACTACCTGAACTTCAGCAGAACCGAGGATGGACGAAAACCAAAACGGATCGGTTATGTTTGCGGTTGGGCGCTCGCAGGTCGCTCAGCCTTCTTTTTTTTCTTCTTGCCGACCTGGGCCCAGCGCTCGTCAAGCGACTCCTTTGTGAACAGGGAATCGGAGAGGCCGGTGTTGAATTTGCACTCGGTGAAGAGCGCCCTAGCTTCGTCCGCGGAGGCGGATGCCCGGCCGCGGAGGAATGTTCGAGGCGGGCCCGGTGCGGACCTATTTCACTCGGCGCGCGGAGAGACTCTTGCGCTATTCCTCGCGGAGCACGAGGATGGGATCGACTCGCATTCCGCGCCTCGCGGGGACATAACACGCGAGCAGCGTGGTTCCCACTAGGAGAAAGATTACGCTCGCAAGCGTCAACGGATCGATGACGCCCACGCCAAAGAGCAGGGTCGCCAGCAAACGCGTGAGAAAGAGTGAAGCGATCACGCCGGCGGTAACACCGGCCAGTGCAAGCTTTAGCCCGTCGCCCAAGACCAGCTTCATAATGTCGCGCGGCTGAGCGCCGATCGCCATACGAATGCCCATCTCACGTGACCGCTGCACGACCGCGTAAGCCATCACCCCATAGATGCCCACCGCGGACAGTAGTAGCGCTAGCGCCGCGAGGACACCGGCAAGCTGCATGGTTAGCCTGGGTTGAGCCACCGACGACGCCACCACTGCGTCGAGACTCAGGATGCCCGTGATGGCCAGGTTCGGGTCCAGCTCCGCGATCTTCTGGCGGACGGCGGTGACCACCGCCTGCGGGGCCAGTTGCGAACGAACCAGCAAGGTCATCGTCGGCCACGGATTCTGCGCCAGCGGCAGGTATAGCTCTTCAAAATTTGGCGCGCTCAGGGAATTGAACTTCACGGTGGCCACGACGCCCACGACTTCTCGCTGAATATTGTCCCGAGGGTTGGCCACGTGCTTCCCGACCGGATTTTGATCCGGCCAATAACGGTCGGCCGTGGATTTGCTGACGATGGCCACCGGCAGGCCATTGGCCGTGTCAAACGCGCTGAACACGCGTCCGCGCAGCAATGGCGTGCGGATGGTCTCAAAGTAATCCGGCGTCACTTGACGCTGTGCGATCAGCGGGTCCTTGCCCACTCCCTGGCATACGTGACCTTCGGGGCAGAAATATACGAAGCGTGCGGCACCCGAGAGCGGGAGATAATTCGTCAACGAAGCCGATTCCACACCGGGGACAACCTTTACTTTTTCTTGAAGCAGGCGATAGAACTCCGCCTGCGCCGGCTTGTCATAACGATTGAGCGGAAGGGCAATCGGAAAGGTCATCACGTTCTTCGACTGGAATCCAGGATCGACGTGCAGCAGAAGAACAAAACTGCGGATCAGCAGGCCGGCGCCCGTCATCAGGATCAGTGCGGCGGCCACTTCGGCAGCCACGATCAGCTTGCGGAATCGTTTCCGGATGGTTCCCGGCGAGGTTCCACGGCCTCCTTCCTTCAGGATGTCGTGCAGGTTTCGATTAAATCCTTGCAGCGTTGGCACTAGGCCGAACACGAAAGTCGTCAGACAACACAGGCCCAGTGAGAACAGGAGCACCGTGCCATTCACAGTCGTCTGTTCGAGGCGCGGGATCGTTCCCGGCGTTATGAATCTCAGCAGCGGCATAAGCCAATAGCAGAGCACGACACCCAGCGTGCCGCCGACAAACGAGAGCAACAGACTCTCGCTCACGAACTGACGGATGAGCCGCATCCCTGAGGCGCCGAGCGCTTTCCGAATCGCAATTTCCTTTTCGCGTGCTTTGGCGCGTGCGAGCAACAGGCCTGCGACGTTGGCGCAGGCGATCAGAAGAACGAAGCCTACCGCCGCCATCAGCACGAACAGGGAGATCTTGAGAGTCCCCAGCAGGCTGTCTGCAAGCGAGGTTGCGGAGAGAACGAAGCGGCTAGCGTCGGCGAAACTGGCGAACTGCTGGCGATAGCGTTCGTTAATTCCCTCAATCTCGGTCTGCGCCTGGGCGAGGGTCTGGCCATCGCGTAACCGGCCAATGACCCCCAGATACGCGGCCCCGGAATGGACTTGCGCCTCGGTAAGCTGGGGCGGATCCGAGACACGAGGCATATAGACTTGATTTTCTGGAAATATGAAAGGGAAACGGAAATCAGCAGGCAAGATGCCGACAACGGTCACGCTTTTGCCATCCAGCGTAATCGAGCGTCCCAGCAGGCCGGAATCGCCGCCAAAGCGGTTGTGCCAGAATCCATCGGTGACGATCGCAACTTCCCCACCGCCGGGAACTTCCTCCTCCAGAGCGAAATCGCGGCCTAGCGCCGGCGCCACACCCAGCGTATGAAAGAAATTCGCCGTCACTCTCGAACCAGAAATTATCTCCGGCTCGCCATTGCCGGTAACGGTTGGGGCTATTGGATAGTAAGCAGCAAGGCCATCGAGAGTTCGGGATTCTTCGCGAAGTGCCGAGAGCTTCGTGAGCGACACAAAGATGCCGGTCACTTTCGTTTCCACGTTCGTTTGCGTGAGGTTGATCAGTTGCCCGTCATTCTTGTAGGGGAGCGGATCGAGCAACACTGCATTCACCACGCTGAAGATGGCGGCGTTGGCGCCGATCCCGAGGGCCAGCGTCAGCACAGCCACGAGCGTGAACCCGGGGTTCTTGGCCAGGATCCGGATTCCATATCGCAAGTCGTTCCAGAGTGTCAGCAACACACCTCCGTCCGTCGGCAGCCTCCATCGAATGCACGTCTTGTGCCTACCTTAAGGGATCTCCAACATGATGATGGAATTGGTGTTAGCAACAATTTCGGCCAGCCAGTCGGCCGCGTTTGTCCGCTCTTGGGACGCCCTTGTTGCAGGGCCGGGCACCGCCTGAAAATGCATGGCCGCTAGGGCGCGACTCGGAGTTGCCGACAACTCGCCCAGGACCTCATCTTTCGCTTCCCACAACCCCGTTTCTCAGGCGGAATCCAGCCCAGGCGACGGAAAACTTGCATTATGCATTTGGAAGAAAGCAGGAGAACTACTTCTGCGTATTCTGACGGACCCCTTTCGTCAACGGTTTTTGGGTCCGCCCCATGTATAGATGAGCAGCGCAACAGCAATTGCAAGTGTCAGCCCCTCGATGAGAAGAGCATACGAGACCAGCCTCTTGGCTCGATCAAATCGAGCCGCCAACCGACTCACGCCGATTCCCAAGAGAATGAGAGGCGACCAGAGGAGCCTGTACAAACAGAGAAAGCCGACGCTCTGCGCGAGATAGCTGTTGCTGAGAGTGAGCACACTCAGACTAACAGGTGCACTTAGGCTGAGACCTAAGAGAAGTTGCGAATAGGTTTTATAAAAGGACTCAAACCTTGCGATGACCCATACGAGAAAAACACTGGGGATAGTGAAGAGACAGGCGATGAAGACCCAGAGCATTGCGTCGCCAGCAGCCCACATGCCACCAGATGCCTCAGCGGGATATTTGAGTTCCTGGATGTGCCGCACATAGAGTAAGGTCGCCGCAATCGCTAAAACCGTGGCATACCCCAAGGCAACTAATCCCAACTGCACCCGCCAAGAGATAGATTTCACAAGAGCATTCTACCGTCCGAATGAGCAGGGCCACGTGATGGCGTCACTTGTTGGTGGCGAAGAGCTCAATATACCGGGCCGCTGGCGTCCCGGCTACATTCCGAGAACCCCGCTTCTCGGGACTTATCCGGACTTTATTTTAGAGCAGTGCTTCTGGCTTGTTTCGCGCGTATAACCAGCGTTGCGGACTCCGATTCGTGTCTGAGAATTGAGCGGCCCGATGGGGGAATCATGCTGAAGGGCAAGTGAGCGCCCGCTCTCTTAATCTCGATAACGAAGTCGAATCTTCCCTCACCAACCGATGGAAGGACACATTCGATCTAAGTTGCGTAGTCTCAGCGCCAGGGAAGCGGCCTTAGCAGGCCCATGAATATAAAGATTCCCCAGACAATCCAAAGCGTGCCCGCCACGATGAGGACGCCGAGATAGAAGTAAAATCCGAGAGGATTGTCTTGTCGGTTAGGCCGGTATGTCCGAAAGAAACGTACCACAACGAGTTCGCCCGAGATATGGCCCCGCCAAGCCACAAAAAGAGTACCGATGCCTAACGCTAGGAGAGCGATTGTGCTCGTTATCCACCCCATTATCTGCCACCTACTTGTCTCGCAGGCAAGACGGTCCTGCGTCAGGCGGACGCCCTAGAACGCGATTATCCCGCACTTTTGAATACTATACGCCAAAGTGTGATCGAAGAGGTGAACTGAACCTTGCTGGGGACCGCTTCTATTTACTGGAGTCCTCACGAAGCAACTTAAACAGCTGAGTTAACAAGAACGCCACGTCTCACTGCCCGCGAAGTCCGGTTGTAGGAAGTTCCACCGGATCGGTACCGGTAAACGCGCTTGTATTGAGTGGCCCAGCCAACTTCCGGGTGGTCGGAACTCGGAAGCTATCTGGGTGGGAGCCCTCGCATTCATGCGAGGGAAGCAACGCTTCAGCGTTGCGTGAAATTCGCGAACCCGCCGTCGCTTCCTCTGCCTCCTTTACCTCCTCTGCGTCAGCATTCTCCACACGGTTCGGTCATGCTGAACCTCCCGTTTCCGAAAAGCGCGTCATCGGGGCACAATCGGCCAAGCATCAATGGAGCTTCCAACTTCCCACAACGGGACTTCGGGCCCGCAATATCTTCCGGGTAGCCCATGATCCGGACACAATCGCCAAGGTAACAAAGCGGAGCGCATCTCCGGTTTAGGCGAGTTCTCAAGTCGGACCGAGGCTCACTCATTGGACGCAATTGGTCTTGCCTCTGCGAAGGGCATTTGTCACCATCAACTCGGTTTCATCAATTGCCTAGCGAACCGAGGTGAACATCTGAAAGGAGGCGACTGATGCATGCCGCCGTGCTGCATGCTCTCGGCAAACCGCCGCGCTTTGAGGAATTTCCCGATCCAACTCCGGGCGAAGGTGAGGTGCTCATAAATGTTTCCGCGGCTGCGCTGAAGCCTGTGGACAAACAGATGGCGGCCGGAACGCACTACGCCAGCCCGCGCGAATTTCCTGTCGTTTGCGGCATGGATGGCGTGGGGCGGCTCGAAGACGGCACGCGAGTGTTCTTCGGCGGAGCGCGGCGACCGTACGGCGCGATGGCCGAGCGCACTGTGGTTCGGCGAGTTCAATGTTTTTCGGTCCCTGAAGAACTGGACGATGTCACTGCCGCGGCCATTCCCAATCCCGGTGTGTCGGCCTGGCTGTCTCTCAAGCACAGTGCGAACCTCGCCGCTGGCGAAACCGTCCTGATCCTCGGCGCCACCGGAGTCACGGGCAAGCTGGCGGTACAGATCGCCAAAATCTTGGGCGCGGGACGCGTCGTTGCGGCAGGACGCAACGAACACGTGTTGAGCACACTCCACGAGCTTGGCGCCGACTCGACGATTCGCCTCGACAAACCCGATGAAGAATTGATCGCAGCCTTCCGCCGCGAGGCCGGCGAAAAGCGTTTCGACGTGATCATCGACTATCTATGGGGCCGCCCGACCGAAGCCCTGCTGAAAGCCATCACCGGAAAAGAATTTGCGATTGGGGAATCGGAGACTCGACTGGTGGAAGTGGGCGAGAGCGCTGGATCTACAATCACTCTGCCCGCGGCAGTCCTGCGAAGCACGGCGCTGACGATTCTAGGAACCGGAGGCATGCCCTCTTGGGACATACTCACCGACGCGTTCCAACAAGTGATGAACAGCGTAGCCCGCGGCACACTGCGCATCGAGACCGAGCGTGTTCCGCTCGCCGAGATCGAGGATGCCTGGGAACGCGACGCACACGCCTACAGGCTGGTCGTGATCCCGTAGCCTGACAAAAGTGCCGTTCGCGGCGGCTATGATCCCGGGCGTATGGTCGGCAAACCGGAAGTTATCCAGAAACGGGGATCTGGGAAGGTCCTGTCCCGCAGTGAGTACGGCGATTCCGGGCGGATCGTCGGCGACTCTGAAGCGATCCCAGCGCTTACTGTCCCTCCTCCGAGGCCGGCGTCACTTGGTTTCAACCCCACCGGCGGGGTGGCCCAGACTTCGTTTGCGGGTGCCCCATCTTCGCGCAGTCCAGCAAGGGTGGGATCTTCGCTTTCAGTCTCGCTCTTCGTCAGGCGTTCGACGGCGCGCAGCCATCGATCCGTTCTTCCCTCCTAAACCTCCTCTGCTTCCCGCCTTTGGTGTCATCCCGAACCCGGTCGCGTTGTTTGCGAACGGGGGTGAGGGATCTGCTTTTTAGGCGGGGCGGGGTGGCCCAGGCTTCGTTTGCGGGTGCCCCATCCTTGCGCAGTCCAGCAAGGGTGGGATCTTTGCCTCCTCTTCTTCGCCCGCTGTCACGCTCGAGCGAAGCGAAGCATCTGCTTCTCGTCCTTTACTTCCTCTCCCCCCTCCATCCTGCTGTACGAGAGCCCCGCCCCAGTCGGGGCGGCAGAAAATAGCCCAGGCGTGTAAACCCTGGGACTGCAATTGAGAGTGCCGCCTCAATCGTATCGACTCGATGCATGCCTCCATTCGCGCTGTTTCACCCGCGCGAGCTGTCCGCTCTTCTCCGCCGCTGCCATGCTCGAGCCCCCGACCCGGTCGGGAGCGAAGCATCTGCTTTGCTTCTTCCCTCCTCTGCTTCCTCTCCCTCCACGCTGAACCTCCCATTTCCGAATAGCGCGTCATACGCCCAAGTGGACTGCCTCCGAGTACGCCGTAATCCGACCAGAATCAGTCGCAAGCGTCACTGAAGTTTGCAACTTCCCCGAAGCGGACTTCTGGACAATTAAGCGTGCTGCGGCGCTCTCAGGCGCTCGCAACGGAAAGTTTCCGGATGCGCCGTCACTCGGGCGCAATCATCTTCACGCTTCGCTTAGCATGGGTAAAAGCTGCGCGACTTGTCGCGACCTTTCGCCGTCATTGCGCGCTATCCTCACGTCGGACGCAGTAATGACTGGCTCAACTTGACGGTAACTAAACGGTCCATCTACAATCGCCGCATGCCACGGAAAGTCATCCTGGGATTCGGAATCAGCCTCGACGGCTATATTGCGCGACGGAACGGCGCCATGGACTATCTGGTGATAGACAAAGAAGGCGAAGCGCTGATGGCAGACTTCTTCGCCAAGATCGACACCACCATCATGGGCCGCAAGACGGCGGCGGCCACGGCGGAAATGCGCAAAAGTGGGGAGATACCCGAGACGCCAGGCATGGCCACCTACGTCGTCTCTCGCCGATGGAAGCCGGGCAAACGCGACGGATTCGAAGTGGTGAGCGGATCTCTGACAGCCTTCGTGAGAAAGCTAAAACGCCGCAAAGGGAAAGACATCTACCTCGGCGGCGGGGGCCAGTTGTGCCGCAGTTTCCTGCAAGAGGATTTGGTGGACGAACTCTTCATCGGTCTTGGTCCCGTTCTTTTAGGCGATGGCATCCCCGGCTTCCCGGGCAAGTTCCCGCAGCGCGACTTCAAGTTGACAGAGTGCAAGTCCTACTCGAATGGATCGGTCGCGCTACGCTACGAGCGGATGCGGACGAAGACAAGCCGATAGCCGGCCCATCTCCGTGTCGAAGTCGATACAGTAATATCCCGCATCCCCGGCATCGTCGATATCGCCGCCTGACACAACCGTCAGGGATAGAACGCGCAAAACGGCGTAGTGTAGAGCGGTCGCCCAACTTCCGGATGGTCGGCAACACTCACGGAAACCATCCAGAAACGGGGATCTGGGAAGTTCCTGTCCCGCAGTGAGTACGGCGATTCCGGGCGGATCGTCGGTGACTCTGAAACGATCCAGCGCTTGCGTCCCCTCCTCGGAGGTAGGCGGTCACTCAGCTTAACGGAAACTGAGACGGAAACATTTTCCTTTGGCCCACCAGAAGGCGGGGTGATGCAGGCTTCGTTTGCGGGTGCCCCATCCTTGCGCAGTCCAGCAAGGGTGGGCTCTTCGCTTTCAGTCTCGCGCTTTGTCAGGCGTTCGACGGCGCGCAGCCATCGATCCGTAGTCCTTCCTTCCTCACCTTCCTCTACCTCCTCCGTCCGCTTGTGCGCCACACGCCGCTTTTCCGTAGCGCCGGCGTCTCGCCGGCATTCCTTCCTTTGCGGGTGCCCCATCCTTGCGCAGTCCAGCAAGGGTGGGCCTCCTCTTCTTCGCCCGCTGTCACGCTCGAGCGAAGCGAAGCATCTGCTTCTCGTCCTTTACTTCCTCTCCCCCCTCCATCCTGCTGTACGAGAGCCCCGCCCCGGTCGGGGCGGCAGAAAATAGCCCACGTGTAAACCCTGGGGCGGCAATTGAGGGTGCCGCCTCGATCGTATCGACTCGATGCTTCTTCCATTCGCGCTGTTTCACCCGCGCGAGCTGTCCGCTCTTCTCCGCCGCTGTCACGCTCGAGCCCCCGACCCGGTCGGGAGCGAAGCATCTGCTTTGCTTCTTCCCTCCTCTGCGTCAGCATTCTCCACACGGTTCGGTCATGCTGATCCTCCCGTTTCCGAAAAGCGCGTTCTACGCCCAAGTGGATCGCTTCCGAGTGCCCCGTAATCCTCCCAGAATTGGCGGCAGGCGCAGAGATCACTTCCTACAAGCCGACTTTGAGGGACCAATCCAAATCTGGCGAGATGACTGTGCCCTTTTCTGCCAGGCGCACCCGGTTACTGCAGCTTCGCGTACTCGGCTTTGGCTTGCTTCAGGAGGGGAATGTCCGGGTCGGCGTCTTTCCAAAGTGCGAGAAATTCTTTGTAATCAGCAACCGCCCGTACGCGGGCGGCGTCGGCATCGGCCCCCTGCGCGGCTCTTGATTCTAGAGCATTCGCACGCGCCTTGCCCAGATGCACCAACGCTCCTGTCCAGCAGTTCCAGACGATGCCGCTGTGATCGAGAATCTTCTGAAACTCGGTAGCTGCGGCCCTGCCCTGTCCCGCTGCCAGATACGCCTGGCCTCGAAGGTACGTTGGATAGAGACAAGAACCAGAGGCATTGGCCGCAAACCCGATTGCTCCAAACTCAAGAGTCGGGAGAGCAACTTCCAGGGTTTTCAAGGCCGAAGCCGGATTGTTGTTATTCAGTTCCAATTGCGCCTGAATCGCTGGTAGCCAAAGAGACTGCATCTGTGTGTCCAGTGGAAAGCGTTTCCTTAAATCCCGAGCCAAGGATTCGGCTCGCGCCGCATCGTCTGCCAGCGCGAACGCGAGGGCCGCTTCGACTTCGACCCCCTGACTCGCCGGAGCGAGTTTCAGAGCCTCTGCAGCTAATGGTCGGGCTTCAGCGGCAATGCCGTAAGCGGCTTCGCGCTGGCCCGCGATCGCTTGCCATGTTGCCCCCGTTTCCTTTCTGTCAGCCTGGATGGCGGAATCCACAGCCCGCTTCGTCAGTTCTTGCGCCTTGCTCAGATGACCGACAAATGCCTCGGTGTCGGAAGCGAGCGCTAGCCCGAAGTTCTCGTATTCCGGTCTGCCTGCAAACCACTGTTGCTGGTCCGTCATTGCCTTGGAATCTGAGGCGAGGAAAGCAAGAGCATAGAGCGCCGCGGGGAAAATGTAGTTATCCGGCTTTCGCGCCTGCCCTTCGTGGATGATCTGCCGCGCCTCGTCGAAATGCTGCAAGGCAAGGAGGTAACCGGTGAGGTTCTCGTGCAAGGTCACCTGATCCGGTGCAAGGCGTATGCCTTGCCTCGTGACCTCCGAGGCTTTTTCATACTGTCCCTGTTCGGCGAAGATTATGCCGAGATTGTTATACGCCGCGATTTCCCGCGGGTAGCTCGCAATCGTCTCCTGATACGTCTGGGCTGCTTTGTCAAGTTCTCCACTGACAGACGAATAGTAGCTGGCGGTGATCTTCAGCCGTTCCCGTTGGCTGGCATGTTCCCGTAACTGGAAGGCTTTGGCCAGGTACTCGCTGGCTCGCGCTGGCTCGGCGAGGTTGTAGTAGTGAATGCCCACTGCCTCGTAGCCCATCGCAAAATTCGGATCAAGCTCGATAGCACGCTGACCGTACGGCAGGGATTGAGCGGCGCCGTTCTCCCGAGCCGCTTTTTGTCCAAGACTGTACGCCTGCAGAGCTTCGAGACAAGACGTGGTGGCCTGTTCGAGGGGAACGTCAAACCTCTGCACCGTTGCCAGTGATTCGCCCAGTTCGCTGCGAAGCTTGATTGCTGCGTCACCCAGCGCGTCCAGCACCTTGTCCTTGGACGCCGCCGTCACCTGCTCCTGGGCCAGCGTGTCTCCGCTTCGGCAGTTCACCGCCTTTAGTTTCAGGATATATTCACCGCCCAAACTGCCTATGGCTTCCGCAAGGTAGGCCTTGCTGCCCGCCCGCTGGCAAAGCTCGCGGGCGACTTCCGGCGTGAGTTTGGTGTTAGCCGGACGAGTCATCATTTGCAGCGTCGATGCGACTTGATTCTCGGACAGCACATTCAGGAAAGGCGATTGTCGCAGAGAAACGGTGAGTGCGGTCTTCAGCGTGTCGTCGAATACAGGGTCGCCAGTCGAATTGGCGAAATCAGCGAGGACAACAGTGTCCTTCTCGGTCAAGCGCTTGTCTTGACTCGAACGATAGTAGAGCCCGCCCACAATCAGTGCCGCAACAACCGCGACGCCAGCCAGAATCGGAACCTTCCGCAGGTTCTTGCCAGCAGGGGGAACTTCAGCCACCTTCACCGCGCCAGAGGACGCCGAGGCTGTCACGCGGGGCCCGGAACCCGATGCTGGGGCAGCTTGCGCCGCTGCCGCAGGATCGCCTTCCTGCGCCACTGGCAATTTCCCAGAACCCGCAACTCCTGCGCGGCCCGTTTCTGTGTCGCGCTTCAGCCGTTGCAGATCGGCTTTCATCTCCGCTGCGCTCTGGTAACGCAGATTTCGGTCTTTCTCCAGAGCCTTATCGATAATCCGCTCCAGTTCTGATGGCAGGTCCGGGTTCAGGCGCACCGGAGCCAGCGGAGCACTGTCCAGTATTGCTTTGAAGATCAGCGCGGATGTTTCGCCACGAAACGGCAATGTGCCCGTCGCCATTTCATACAGCGCGGCACCGAAGGAAAAGAGGTCGGTTCGAGCATCCAGTTCCTTCCCTTTGACCTGCTCCGGCGACATGTAGGCAACGGTGCCGAGCATAGAGCCGGGGCTGGTCAAGTGCTGCTCGTCAACCGTCACGGTGTTAGCCGATGCAATTTGGCTCGAAGAACTCCTCGTGAGGGCCACCTTCGCCAGCCCGAAATCGAGAATCTTGGCGTGGCCGCGCTTGGTGACAAAAATGTTCGCGGGCTTGATGTCGCGGTGGACTATCCCTTCGAAGTGGGCGGCGTCGAGTGCATCGGTAATCTCGATTGCCAGAGAAAGAAGTTCCTCGGTTTCGAGCGGACGCCCTGCAATCCGGTGCTTCAGGGTCTGCCCGTCGAGAAACTCC
Organism: uncultured Acidobacteriota bacterium; assembly: GCA_963781005.1. Taxonomy (GTDB): domain Bacteria; phylum Acidobacteriota; class Terriglobia; order Acidiferrales; family UBA7541; genus CAWADX01. The sequence goes on along the minus strand of CAWADX010000001.1, from coordinate 910,820 downwards.
ATCGCGATAAAGGGCTGACCGTTGTGTTCGCCGATTTCGTGGATTGTGCAAATATTGGGATGGTTCAGGGCAGAAGCAGCCTGTCCCTCACGGTCGAAGCGGCTCAGAGCTTGTGAGTCTGGCACGAACCCGTCAGGAAGGAACTTCAAGGCAACGAAGCGGTGGAGCTTGGTGTCCTCAGCTTTGTAGACGACACCCATCCCGCCGCCCCCGAGCTTTTCAACAACGCGGTAGTGCGAGATGTTTTGCCCGATCATGCCGGAAAGCCCTTATTTGAGACGGATGTTAGACTGCGTCAAGAGGCAAGTCAATCGCGGCGCATTCGATGAGTTTTGCTTCGGATTTAATCCCGATTCGTGACGATAAACGCGCTTGTATCGAGTGGCCCAGCCAACTTCCGGGTGGTCGGCAACTCGGAAGCTATCTAGAAACGGGGATCTGGGAAGTTCCCGTCCCGCAGTGAGTACGGCGATTCCGGGCGAATCGTCGCCGACCCGGAAACGATCCCAGCCTGCGGCCCTCCTCCGAGGTCGGGGTCACCTGGCCGTGTAGTCGGCTTATCGTAAACCGAGACGGAAAGCTAGCTGTGCGGACTGTCGGATCGAACTCGTCGAGTGCTAAACTCCTGCGCCATGGCGCAGCAGGGACAAGGCGAACACGGCGCCGAGCGCGACGCGGCGAGGTAGAGCCAGGTTTTCTGTCCGCGTGCCTCAATCCTCGCGCGAGAAAAAAGTCCACACGGTTCGGCCGCGCTGAACCTCCCGTTTCTGAAAAGCGCTTTATACGCCCAAGTGGATTGCCTTCGCGAATGTGTCATCACTTAAGTAACATGATGCTAACCGTCGATAGTGTTTTGGTAACGGAAACGGGCCCAGCAGTCTATCCTCAGTCTTTCCACCCTGGGGGCAAAAGCGGATGGGATACGCGCCAACTCGCCGGCAACGACGCCGTTATTTGATCAAGTGCGTAGGTGTCATCGCCGTGATCTTTCTCGTTTCGTCAGCTTGTGCTGCCCAGGCCGCGCCGGTAGGCCAACCATCGGACGTGCCATCGTTTCAGGATCTGAACAAGTATCCCGGCTTGCTGGCTGAGTTCGGTCGGTTGGCCGACAGGCTTCAGCACCGCGTCCAGTTTCCGTCGGCGCGCGGCGAAAGCTGCCTATTGCCGCTGCTGCCGGAATCGACGATGTCCTATGCCGCGTTTCCCAACTATGGCGAGGTCGCGCATCAGGCGCTGAAGATTTTGCGACAGGAGCTCCAGGAGAGCTCGGTATTCCGCGATTGGTGGCAGCACGGCGACCTCGCCACGGCCGGGCCTAAGGTGGAGGATTCTTTGGAGAAGCTTTATCAACTCTCCCAATACCTGGGAGATGAGATTGTGGTGTCGGGTGCAACGAAAGGCCGGGATCCCAGCCTACTGATTGTTGCGGAAATCCGGAAGCCAGGTCTGAAAAAGCTACTTGAGCAGACGTTGAATGAACTTGCAGACAAATCGAAGCCGGCTGTGCGCGTATTGGACCCGCAGGAACTCGCCACTGCAGAGGACCGCCCGGCGCGGGAACCGGTGGTGCTGGTGCGCCCTGACTTTGTCGTCGTAGCGCTCGATTTGGCCGCACTGCGCAGCTTTAGTGCCCGGCTGGATCGCGGTAGCCGGGAGTTTGTCTCTACTCCATTTGGACAGCGGGTCGTACAGGCGTATGAAGGTGGTGTGACGATTTTAGCAGCCGCTGATCTGCACAAGATCCTGAACCAAGTCCCACCCGGCACTAAGCAGAACCAGATGGCCTTCGAGCGCAGCGGATTTGCCGACATGAAGTACTTGGTTTGGCAGCACAAGCGGGTAGCCGGCCAAGCAGTCAGCGAAATGGAACTGAGCTTCACCGGCCCGCGGCATGGAGCGGCATCCTGGTTGGCGAAGCCGGCGCAACTGGGCAGCCTGGATTTTGTCTCTCCCAAGGCGATGCTGGTGGGCGCCGTGGCACTCACAAACCCGGCACAGATATTTGAAGACGTCAGAGAGATCGCCGGCAGCTCGAATTCCGGCGCATTCGAGGCGCTTGCGCAATTCGAACAGGCATTGAAACTCAGTCTCAAGGACGACGTGCTCGGCCAGCTCGGAGGAGAAATCGCAGTAGAGCTGGACGATGTCACTCCACCGAAGCCCGTATGGAAGGCAATACTCCGGGTCAACGATCCCAACCGTTTACGGCAAACGTTGAATACGTTGCTGTCAGCAGCGCATTTGGCGGCGGAGCCGTTCGATGATGGCGGAGTCACCTACTACACTGTTCGTCTTCCTTACTCGAAGACCCCCTTCGAAATCAGCTATGGATTTGTGGAGGGGTATTTGATCCTAGCTTCGAGCCATGAAACGGTCGCGGAGGCAGTTCGACTGCGTAGGACCGGTGAATCGTTGGGGAAGTCCAAGAAGTTTCTGGCGTCACTGCCGCCAGGCCACCCATCGGGCGCTTCCGCATTGTTATACGAGGACCCGATCGCACTGGTAGCGCTGAATCTGCGGCAGGTAGCGCCAGAGATGGCCGAATCTCTTACACAGTTGGCCGGAGAAAGCGCGCCGGCGGTGACCTGCGCTTATGGCGAGGAAACGGCAATTCGCGAAGCCAGTAAGAGCACCGCCGTGGACGTTGGTGCGGTTTTGGTGGTGGCGGCAATCGCTATTCCCAACCTGCTGCGGTCAAAGATCGCTGCCAATGAAGCGAGCGCAGTCGGTATGATACGCACGGTCGACGTCGCCCAGATTACGTATGTGACTACTTATCCACAGAGAGGCTATGCGCCCGATTTGGCCACGCTCGGGCCAAATCCCCGTGGAACAAACGCCGGATCAGCCGACCACGCAAGTATCATCGACGCTACGTTGGGAAATGCGAGCTGCACCGCGGGCACGTGGTGTACGAAGTCCGGATTCCGCTTCAGCGTTACAGCCGTGTGCGAGCAACACCTATGCAAAGAATTCGTCGTGGTTGGCACTCCCGTCACAAGCAACGCCGGCGGAAGGAGCTTCTGTTCGACCTCGGACGCGGTGATTCGCTTCAGTTCGGGCCCTCCCCTAACCTCGCCGGTCAATGTTTCGGAATGCCAGGAGTGGCCGCCGCTAAAGTAGCGTGGTTCGGAATTTCCCATTCGTCTCGTGCTGGCATCTCCGGTGCTCCCAGCATTACAATCCACACGTACGCTCTATGTGGCCGCCTTCTAGAAAGACCTGACGTACAAACCGACTTACCCCTGGGGACACCTGCTGGCGCTCCTGGAGGTGCTGCTCACGTCCACGTTGGGCGCACTGTTCCTCCTGGCCGTGAGAAGGCAGTTCAAGCGGTAGACGTAGGTTCTGTGCGCGTGCGCCAATCCTCGCGCAAGAAAAAAGTCAGGCGTTCGACGGTCCGCGGCCATCAATCCGTTCTTTCCTCCTTACCCTCCTTTACTTCCTCTGCCTCCTCTGCTTCCTCCGCCTCCTCTACCTCCTTTCGTTCTTCCGTCCTCCTCTGCCCTAGTAGGTAGTCGTTTGTTGCCAGACGCGCTACCTTGCCTACGGAACCTTCTGACGACAGGCCGAGTAAGACAGGGTAGAGGCCGATGACGGACGAACCAGGTGTCCAGCTTCTTACGCGGTTCGTGCAGGGCGACCTGGACGCCTTCGAATCTTTGTACAGGCAGTACCACGCCGAGGTTTATCAGTGGGCCATGCGGATTGTCAGAGATGTCGGCATCGCCGAAGATGTCCTTGTCGATGCATTCTGGCGGGCCTATCGCGGGCGCGCCCAGTTTGACGCCTCGCGGAGCTTTGGTGCATGGATGCGACGGATAACCACAAATGTTGCGCTCGACCATCTCAGGGCCATGCGCTCGCGGGCCGGCTGGGTGACAATCCATGACCAGATCGCAGCACCCGCGACCATGGCTCATGGCCTGAGCGAATCCGTCATCCGCGCGTTCCGTAAGTTGCCACCCAAACTTCAGATTGTCGCCACACTTGCGCTCGTAGAGGGGCTCCCCTATGCGGAAATCGCGGATGCTCTCCATCTACCTGTCGGCACCGTTAAGTCACGCACATTCCGTGCCATTCGTGCCCTGCGAAAGGAGTTGGCCCAGTTGGGCATTCAGCCATGACTGACGAACCCCTTAAGGATTTATTGCGTTCCGCGCTCGCGCCGGCGGACCGGCCGGGCCCCTCCCGGGATCTGTGGCCACAGGTCGTGAGTCGTATCGAAGCGTCACCTGCCTGGTCGTGGCTCGACACTGGGGTGGCTGTTGCCGTCATAATCGCTCTGCTGGTTTTTCCCAAGGCGCTTTTGCTGATCGCATTTCACCTATGAAGGAGGGCACCATGAGGACACATCCCTATTTGCGCGCTTACATGGCCGGTATTGTCGTACCTACGCTTCTTCTGCTCGTGATTATGACCGTCTATGCATGCTTTCACTTCTATTTTGAGGTGCCGAGTCAATTCATCGTCGAGATGCCGGCGCGGCCGCTTGAGCGCGCGCTGATTTTCCCGATGGCCGTCGTGCCGAATGTTTGGGGATTCTGGAACATGTTGTATCTCGCTGTGCGATCTCGTGTGCGACTCTCTCTGGGACTTCACGGGGCGCTTCTACCCCTGCTCTTGTTTCCGGGCGGGATCGCCTTGGCCCGTGCACTCGATGTGTTCGGCATTCAATGGCAATATGCCCTGCCGATGATACCAATCGGAATGGCGGCATATTACCTGGCGTGGAAATTTCTTGTCGGTTTTCTGAACCAGGAAATAGGTATCGCCTGACCGATGCGCAAATGACCTAGACGCCGTGGCGTTTATCGTCTCCTTCATCCTCTCGAGATCCGTCGATAAGGTCTTTCCGCGTCAAACCACCGTGATCTCGTCAAGCGAATTCCTTGAGTCGCTGAAATCAACCCAGCCACATTTGCAATAAAGAGCGGCTCCGCCACGGACCACCTCGCGCATTACGCATAGAAATGCTTTCGGAAACTGAGACGGAAGTATTTTCGTTCGGCTCACCAGAGGCGCGCCTGAAGAAAATCCGGCGGAATTCTTCCTCCATGGCACTCCTTTCAACCGCACCGCCGCCAATCCACCTCAAGCCTCCCACACCAAAAAAGTCAGGCGTTCGACGGTCCGCGGCCATCAATCTCTTCTTTCGCTCCTCTGCTCCTTTACTTCCTCACCCTCCTCACCCTCCTCTACATCTCTCCTCCTCTGCGTCAAGATAATTTTACAGGCGCAACCACTTGCAATCTGATTACTTCATGGTAATGTCGAAGAATGGCTCGGAATCTAGCCAAACGGCCTGTTCGACGCGGCGACCTCAGCGTGTACCTCGCCCAGGAGAGCGGAGCCCGTCCTCTGCCTTCCGGACGGCTTTTCGCCACGCGGACCCTGCCCGTTTACCCTGAGCGGGGTCGAAGGGCCAGCATTGTGGATGGCCCGTCCGCCTCCGTTTGGCGGATCGGGCGTAGCGTGGCGCATCTGCAGGCGAGCAAGCCGAGGAGTGGTGAAGCAGAGCACGGAGCGGTGCCCAGCCCCCAGGCTCCAGCCTGGGGGACCCTATGGGTACTCCTTGGGGGCACTAAAAACCGCCAGCACTGGGGTGGGCCTGCCTTTGTAGCGCCAGGCTTCAGCCTGGCATCCTCACGCTCGATGCAGCAAACCCATGGCGGGAGACAATTTCGAGGCAACGAAAACAAACCTCTTACGGCCATTTCTAATCGCAACACGAACGAGAGACGTAACACCGCAACTCTCCCAGAACCAATAACATCCAAATTTCTAATCGCAACAAAAATGCACTTTTCTGAAGAAAAAGCGAAAAGCGAAGAAAGGGAGAAACTGCGGCACGCGCGGCCCACGTGTGCGTTTCCGCAATGGGCCCGTCTCGCGAGCGGACACTCACGAGGCACACTCAGCGGCAGATGCAATGTAACACCTGATTTTCCAATAGATTTCGTCGGTGCCGGACGGGCCTCGATTTGCCCCTGTCGTACAGGTTCAAACTGAGGAGACCATGGACACAATCTTACAGGACCTGCGTTACGGCATCCGGATGCTCATGAAGTCGCCCCTGTTCACGACCATCGCCGTCCTCACGCTGGCGCTTGGCATTGGCGCAAACACGGCCATATTCAGCATGGTGGACTCGTTCTTGCTTCGGCCCCTGCCCGTACGTGCCCCGTATCAGCTCACAGTCCTGACCCTCGAACAGAACAGCAAAGAATTGCAGACGGAGTTCTCCGTCGCCGACTTCGACGACATTCGCAATCAAACCTCCAATGTTTTCTCTGAGATGATGGGCTACCAATTCGGCTTGGACGGCCTCAGCGTAAACGGCAAGCCCGACCGGATCTTGACCAACTACGTCACCGGCAATTATTTCCAGACGCTGGGTCTAACGCCGTTTCTCGGCCGCTTCACTTTGCCCTCCGAGGGGAAAACGCCGGGCGCCGATCCCGTGCTTGTCCTTAGCTACTCGTACTGGCAAACGCGGTTCGGAGCGGACGCCAACGTCGTCGGCCAAAAAGCTTTGATTGACGGCCAACCGGTCACGATTATCGGAGTCGCGCCAAAAGGGTTTCGCGGCATGCATTCACTGCTCGAGGCTCAGGGCTACCTGCCGTTCGGCATGCTGTCGATCGAGGCGTACCCAAGCGACTTCATGACCAATCGCAACTCGCGGAATCTCAACGTGGTCGCGCGTTTGAAGCCGGGAGTGAGCCTCCAGCAGGCGCAGGCGGCGCTGAATGTCGTCGCCCAGCGCCTTTCTCAGCAGTATCCCGAAAGTGATAAGGGCTTGGCGCTCGGTGTGTTTTCGGAGCGCCTCTCGAGGCCCGAGCCAAGCCGCGACAATCCTTTGCCCAAAATTTCCGCCCTCTTCCTGGTTCTTGCGGCACTGGTGCTCGTCCTCGCCTGCGTGAACGTTGCGAACATCCTGCTCGTCCGCGCCACCGTGCGTCAGCGCGAAATGGCCATCCGCGCGGCGCTGGGCGCCGCTCGCAGCCGGCTGATCCGCCAATTGCTTACGGAAAGCCTCCTCCTTGGCATCCTCGGCGGCGCCGCGGGAATCCTGCTCGGAATGTGGGCCAGCGGCCTCGTCTCCTCGATCAACTTGAAGACGCAGCTTCCCGTCCGGCTTGAATTTGGTTTCGATTGGCGTGTATTCGGCTACGCTTTTGCCGCCGCGCTCTTCACCGGCATCGTTGTTGGAATCGTTCCGGCGCTGCGCGCTTCACGCAGGAGTCTGAGCGAGACCTTGCACCAAGGCGGGCGCAGCGTTTCTTCGGGGCGTAACCGTCTCCGCAGCGCCCTCGTCGTGGTTCAGGTGGGCGGATCGCTGATGCTGCTGATCGTTGCGGCGCTTTTTACCCGCAGCCTGCAGCAAGCCCAGCGCATGAATCTGGGTTTCGATCCCGCGAACGTCCTGAATGTGACCATGGACCCGAATGAAATCGGCTACAACGAATTGCAGGCGCGCGCGTTCTACAAGGAGCTCTTGCAGCGCCTCCGTGCCCTGCCGGGCGTCCAGTCGGCTAGTTTGGCTTTTTCGGTTCCCCTGGGCTATTACGCCAATGGTGACACGCTCCAGATCGAGGGATACCAGCCTCCGCCGGGCCAGCCGCCCCCGAGCGTCCTTTTCAATACGGTATCCACTGATTATTTCAAGACGCTGCGCGTCCCCATGGTCAGTGGCCGCACCTTCACCGACGCTGACGATCAGAAGGCCCAGTATGTGGCCATCGTGAACCAAACGATGGCCGAGCGTTTCTGGCCGCATCAGGATCCCATCGGCCGGCAGTTCAAGATGGCCAGCGATACCAAGCACTCCGTTCAGGTGGTAGGCGTGGCCCACGACAGCGTTACCCGAGGGCGCAAGATCCCGGAGTATTTTTACGTTCCCTTGGCCCAGAATTTCTCGTCGATCGCAACGCTTCAGGTCCGCACGGCTGCGGCCCCGGAAGGGATGATCGCCGCGGTGCAAAAAGAGATCGCCGCTCTCGCCCCGGATCTGCCCGTTTTCGACGTGCAAACTATGACGCAAGGGCTCTATACCGCAAATGGCTTCCTGCGTTTTCAATTGGGTGCCGCCATGACCGGGGCGCTGGGAGCTTTGGGCTTGATCCTCGCGATTGTCGGCGTGTACGGTGTGATTTCCTACACCGCGAGCCAGCGCACGCATGAAATCGGCATTCGCGTAGCGCTTGGCGCGCAGCCGGCGGACATCTTGAAACTGATTTTCGGGCAGGGATTGTTGATTGTAGGCATCGGCGTGGTTGTGGGTTTGGTTGCGGCGTCCGCCATCGCACGTCTTGTGGGAAATTTCCTGGTGGGCGTAAAATCGACGGACCCGCTTACGTATGCAGCCGTCTCGATCATGCTCGTCACTGTGGCATTGCTCGCGTGCTATGTGCCCTCGCGTCGCGCGATGCGCGTCGATCCGATGCAGGCGCTCCGCCACGAATAGTTCGCGGCCCCGCCGTGGCTGACGCGCGCGCAACGCCGTCCCGGGCCGAGGCGCCTGCTCGGATCATGCCTAGGCGCCGCATCCGCCGCCTTCGTCGCGCAGAATTGCCCAGCGACACCATCGAGCTGGCGCGCTATCTCATTGGAAAAATATTGGTGCACGATCTCGCCCGCGGCAGGCTCACCGGGCGCATCGTCGAGACGGAAGCGTATCCCCCGGGAGACGCAGCCGGACACGCCTTTCGCGGACTCACGCCGGGCAATCGCTCGGTCTTCCTCGGGCGTGGACGCGCCTACGTCTATTTCACTTACGGCTCGTCGTTTATGCTCAACGTCACGAGCGAGCCGGCAGGAGTCGGCGCCGCCGTCCTCGTGCGCGCGCTCGAGCCCCTGGACGGTATCGCGTTGATGGCACGTCGCCGCAGGACGTCGCGGCTGCTTGACATCGCGAGAGGCCCGGGTCGGCTCGCGGAGGCGATGCAGATCAACAAGCGATTCGATGGTGTGGACCTTTGCGCCGATGGCCCGCTCTGGCTCGGCGCGGCAACGCAACCTACCCGCGGCATCGGCATGAGCGTCCGCATCGGACTAACTCGAGAAGTTGACCGCACCCTTCGCTTCTACGAGCGCGGCAGCCCTTTTGTAAGCGGTCCGAAGCGCCTATCCCCATGAACGATCTCCTCTCCGGCCGCCCTTCCGCTACGAGTAAACGTTCCGATCTGGCCACTTGCGAACTGTGAGAGCCGCCCGAAAAGCACGCTGGAAGAGAAAGAGGGCCCGGGGTGAAAATGCTCCGGGCCCTCTGAAAGAACCGCACCTCAAGCAGCAATCTGCTTGCCCATTGTCGGCACGGTCTTGATTTCGACTTTACGCGGCAGCGCCACAGCGGCAACGGGCGCCGTGATCTCAAGCACGCCGTTCACGAACTCGGCATACATCTTCTCGGTGCTTACGCCCTCGGGCAGCTCCAAGGTCCTCTCGAACGTCCCGTAGACGAATTCCTCATGCAGGAGTTCCAGCTCTTTGCTCGTGCGGGTGAATTTCCGCTCACCCTTGATGGTCAACAGATTCCCTTGAACATGGATCGAGACTTCCTTCGGTTCGATCCCCGGCAGGTAGAAGCGGCAGAAGTACTTCTTCCCTTCTTTGTCCACGTAGGACTCAACCGCCGGCGCAAAGTTCCCCGACATCCACGGAGCAACTTCTTCTTTACCCCAGGGCTTCGCTGTCAGGAAACGATTGAAGATCTTATCGAATTCACGACGGACATCCAAGAGATCCTCAAACAAAGTGTCACGCAAAACAAGATTTTTCATCACACACCTCCTTTTTTTAACTTTTCATCCTCGATGCGATATCTACGTCTTAAAAAATCGGAGGCGGCGATTGGGGCCTCAGCCTTTCCGGCCCTGAAGGGCCGGTGCGTCGCAACCCTGGGCGCTTCACGAATGCTTGGTGCCCAATCGCCGCCGAAAGGAGGATACGAGACTCCCTGGAGGTCATACCCCGTTCCGATCCGAGTGGATACTGGGAGGGGTGGAGCACGATGCCTGGTCGGTTTTGTTCGTTCCCGCCGGCTTTTTCTGCTCACTCCCATCATTGGTCTCTATCCTCGTTCGCCTCCCTTTTAAGCCTTGCAGTAGGGCAAATCAGTGACCCCGAACACGGTTCGACGTGTCAGCCGTCACGCGTACCCAGGATGTCCATTCGGCGCATTCTTTTCTCCCAAACGTATCCACTTCGAGATGTCTTCGTGACGTGCGTCACATCTACTTGTGATATTCGTCACCGTTCGAATTCCAACACTAGCCGACAATAGATCGTGATGACCAGCGGTAGGGAGATGGGATGAAAACCACCATGAAAATTCTGGATGGGAACGAAGCCGCTGCCTCGGTGGCCTATCGCCTTAACGAGGTAATTGCGATCTATCCCATCACGCCTTCTTCCGCTATGGGCGAATGGACTGATCAATGGAAGGAAGAAGGCCGCAGTAACATTTTCGGGACGGTTCCGACGGTAGTGGAGATGCAAAGCGAGGGCGGTGCGGCCGGCGCGTTGCACGGTGCACTGCAGGCAGGTGCGTTGGGGACGACGTTTACCTCTTCCCAGGGCCTTCTTTTGATGATCCCCAACATGTTTAAGATCGCGGGCGAGTTGACGCCCACGGTGATTCATGTGGCGGCCCGCTCCATCGCCACGCATGCGCTCTCCATCTTCGGCGATCACAGTGATGTCATGGCGGCCCGCGCCACCGGTTTCGGCATGCTCTCCTCGCATTCCGTTCAGGAGGCCGGAGATTTTGCGTTGGTTGCCCAGGCCGCTTCGTTCGAGTCCCGAATCCCCTTCCTCCATTTTTTTGATGGCTTTCGAACGTCCCACGAATTGAACAAGATCCATCTCCTCTCGGATGACGATCTTCGCACTCTCATCGATGAAAGATTCGTTCGTGAACATCGGAATCGTGCGCTTACCCCCGACCGTCCGGTTCTTCGCGGAACCGCGCAAAACCCCGACGTCTTCTTCCAGATGCGTGAAGCCAGCAATCCCTTTTACCGTGCCTGTCCGGAAATTGTGCAAGACGTCATGGACCGCTTCGCTCGCCGAACAGGCAGGCCCTATCATCTCTTTGACTATGTGGGTTCACCGGATGCGGAGCGAGTAGTCGTGTTGATGGGCTCAAGCGCCGGTGCCGCCGAGGAGGCTGTCGAGCAGATGGTCGCGAGCGGTGAAAAGGTCGGGCTTCTCAAGGTACGGCTGTACCGCCCCTTCGCCGCCGAAGCGTTCTTATCCACCCTGCCGAAGACGGTGCGTGCGCTCGCGGTTCTCGATCGCACGAAGGAACCCGGTAGCTCGGGCGAGCCGTTATACCTTGATGTCGTGAGCACGCTCAGCGAGGCGATGGCCTCGAACACTCCGGGCCGCACTTTGCCTCGCATCATCGGCGGGCGCTACGGTCTCTCGTCAAAGGAGTTCACCCCGGCGATGGTGAAAGCGGTTTTCGAGGAGCTCTACACCGAATCTCCGAAGAACCACTTCACCGTGGGTATTCACGACGATGTTACCCACTCGAGTCTCTCTTACGATCCAGAGTTCTCCACCGAGAACCCTCACACCGTACGGGCCATCTTCTTCGGCCTCGGCTCGGACGGGACTGTCGGGGCCAACAAGAACTCCATCAAGATCATCGGTGAGCGCACGCCTAACCATGCGCAGGGATACTTCGTGTACGATTCGAAGAAAGCAGGCTCGGTCACAGTTTCGCATTTGCGCTTTGGACCGGACCCGATTCGCTCTACATACCTCATCACCCGCGCGAACTTTGTCGCCTGTCACCAATTCTCTTTTCTGGAGCGCGTCGATGTACTCTCGCCGGCAGAACCTGGCGCCACGTTTCTTCTGAACGCTCCCTTCGGACCAGAGGATGTCTGGGATCATCTGCCGCGCAAAGTGCAGGAAACGATCATCGAGAAACATCTAAAGTTCCATGTCATCGATGGTTATAAGGTGGCGCGCGAAGCAGGCATGGGCAACCGCATCAATACCATCATGCAGACTTGCTTTTTCGCCATAAGCGGAGTCCTGCCTCGCGAGCAAGCGATCGAAGCCATCAAGAAAACAATTCGCGAGACGTACGGAAAGCGCGGTGGAGCGGTCATCGAGAAAAATTTTGCTGCGGTCGATCAAGCACTGGCTCATCTGCACCCGGTTCCCGTCCCTTCACAGGTGACCAGTGGGTTTGACGTCCTGCCTCCGACGCCACAGCAGGCTCCGGCGTTCGTTCGCGACGTCCTCGGTGCAATTATCGCCGGTCGTGGCGACTCTTTGCCCGTGAGTGCAATGCCTTTCGACGGGACTTTTCCTACAGGCACTGCGATGTGGGAAAAACGCAATATCGCGCAGGAGATTCCCGTCTGGGACGAGGAACTGTGTATCCAGTGCGGCAAGTGCGTGCTCGTCTGCCCGCACGCCGTCATTCGGGCAAAGGTCTATGACTCGTCGTTCCTCGGCAACGCTCCGCCGAAGTTCAAATCCGCAAAACCGCGCTGGCGTGAATTCGAAAGCCTGCGCTACACGCTTCAGGTTTCTCCGGAAGACTGCACCGGATGCCGCCTTTGCGTGGAGGTCTGCCCGGCGAAGAGCAAAAGCGAGGTGAAACACAAAGCCATCAACATGGAGCCGCAAGCGCCGCTTCGTGAGGGGAAGAGCGCAAATTGGGAGTTCTTCTTCGGACTCCCGGCCTTCGATCGGGACCGCCTTTCGCACAGTCAGGTGAAGGACGTGCAGCTCCTCGAGCCGCTCTTCGAGTTTTCAGGGGCATGCGCCGGGTGCGGTGAGACGCCCTACATCAAACTGCTTACGCAATTGTTCGGAGACCGCCTGTTGATCGCGAATGCGACCGGCTGTTCGTCCATCTACGGCGGCAATCTCCCCACGACTCCATACACCAGCAATACGCAGGGACGGGGCCCCAGTTGGTCCAACTCGCTCTTTGAGGACAACGCTGAATTCGGGCTGGGCATGCGGTTGGCTGTGGACAAGCAGGCAGACTACGCCAGAATCCTGGTCGCGCGCCTCGCTTCGGTTCTCGGTGACACGTTGGTGCAGGCACTGCTCACCGCCCAGCAATCCAACGAGGCGGGCATCGCAGCACAACGTGAGCGTGTCACGGAGCTGAGGCGAAAAATCGCTTCGCTCGATTCTCTCGAGGCGCGGAATCTGATGGTAGTGGCCGATGCGCTCGTGCGTAAGAGCATATGGCTCGTCGGCGGCGATGGCTGGGCGTACGACATCGGCGCGGGCGGCCTGGACCACGTCCTGGGGTCAGGGATGAACGTCAACGTTCTCGTGCTGGATACGGAGGTTTACTCGAACACGGGCGGGCAAATGTCCAAAGCAACACCGCGTGCCGCGGTCGCGAAATTCGCAAGCGGGGGAAAGCACGCCGTAAAGAAAGACCTCGCGATGGAGGCCATCAGCTACGGATCTGTGTACGTTGCGCGCGTGGCTATGGGCGGCGGCGACACACACACGGTGAAGGCGTTTCTCGAAGCGGAGACCTTCGGCGGACCTTCGTTGATCATCGCTTACAGTCATTGCATCGCGCATGGTTACGATATGGCCTTCGGCATGGAGCAGCAAAAAGCTGCCGTGCTCTCCGGTTATTGGCCGCTGATGCGTTATAACCCGGCGCTGCGCCTCAAGGGGAAGAATCCATTCCAGCTCGATTCCAAGGCGCCCAGCATTCCGCTGAAACAATATGCCTATCAAGAGGCCCGCTATTCGATGCTGGCACGAAGCAATCCTGAAACTGCGCGCGAGCTCCTTCGCCTCGCTCAGGACGATGTCGAGCGCCAGTGGCATGTCTATTCGAACCGCGCCGCGATGCCCGGCCGCGTCGAAACGGCCAGCGTCGCGCCTTCCGAACCCGAATCTTCCGTAGAGCAGAGGCTGCCAGCAGGGGAGGAAGAATGATCGACATCTCGACGACATATCTCGGTCTCGAATTGAAATCTCCGATCGTGGCATCGGCCTCTCCCTTGTGCGACTCGGTCGAAAACATTCGCCACCTCGAGGATAGCGGCGTGGCCGCGGTAGTGCTCCCCTCGCTTTTTGAAGAACAGCTCGACCTGGAGAGTCAGGCTATCGACTCCGACCTTTCACGCGGGGCCGACAGCTTTCCGGAATCACTGAACTATTTTCCGAATTTGACCACGTACAACCTCGGCCCCGACGCGTACCTTGAGCTCATCCGCCAGGCCAAGCACAGCGTGTCGATTCCTGTGATCGCCAGCTTGAACGGGGTGTCTCCCGGCGGATGGATTCGCTATGCACGGTTAATGGAAGAGGCCGGAGCTGATGCGATCGAACTGAACATCTATGCGATTGTCACCGACCCGCATCTTAGCAGCGCGAAGGTGGAGCAGAATTATTGCGACTTAGTTGCCCAGGTAAAAGCGGGCGTTCGCATCCCGGTTGCTGTGAAGCTCTCACACTTTTTCAGCGCTATGGCGAACATGGGCCAACGATTGGACGAAGCCGGCGCCAACGGCCTGGTCCTTTTCAACCGTTTCTACCAGCCCGACTTCGACATTGAATCCCTGGAAATCGTGCCAAGCCTTACGCTGAGCCATTCCCAGGAGTTGCTGTTGCGGCTACACTGGGTCGCAATTCTCTTCGGACATGTTCGCGCCGACCTGGCCATCACCGGCGGCGTGCACAGCGCTCCCGACGTGCTGAAATCCATGATGGCCGGAGCACATGTCGCGATGATGACCTCCGCGCTACTACAGAATGGAATCGAGCACGCAGCATTTGTACTTGAAGAACTGACGCGCTGGATGCAGGAGCACGAATATGAATCGATTCGCCAAATGCGCGGGAGTATGAGTCAGCAATCGGTTTCCGACCCGACTGCTTTGGAGCGTGGCAACTACATGCGCGTCCTCAGCTCCTACACGCTCCGGCATGGGAGCACGGGCGCAAATCAGTGACCCCGAACACGGCTCGACGCGTCCGGTGGGGCTCAGGATAAGGGTGTTCAGGAAGGTGAAACATGGCGACAGCACCGAAGATCGAACCCGTTCCGATGGGGCCAAGCATCGTCACTGCGCCACACCCTGCGAAAACCCCTCGATCGAAGTGGCTCAGGTGGGGAGTCGCGGCCGGACTGACTCTGGCACTGGCTGTGGGCGGTGCGTTTTGGCGGGCACATCTGCAGAACGCCATTACATACGAAACCGTGCCGGTTGAGCGGGGCTCGATACAGGCAAGGGTCACAGCGACTGGCAATCTGAACGCCGTCGTTGACGTGCTAGTGAGCAGCCAGGTCTCCGGAAACATCAAGGCTCTTTATGCGGACTGGAACAGCAAGGTCAAAAAAGGGCAGCTCGTCGCACTGATAGACCCTGAGATCTTTCAAGCACAAGTGGATCAGGCCAACGCGACGTTTCGTTCCGCACATTCGGCTACCATCACAGCACAAGCGCAGCTCGAAAAGGCCAAATCAGACTTGAGTGCAGCGATCGCAAGCGAAAGGGATGCCGAGGCAATTGCCGCAAAGGACCTCGCGAATGAAACCAATGCCAAGGCTCAGTGGGGAAGAGCGGAGATGCTACTCCGCGAGCAAATCATGGCGCAGCAGGATTACGATACGGCCAAGGCAAACTACGACGCTTCCCAGGCGCAAGTGACGGCGGATGAGGCTCAGATCGATGCCGCGAAACAAAACATACAGTCGGCGCAAGCCTCGGTCCAAGTGGCGCAGAGCCAATTGGCAACCGCACAGGCTCAGGAGCGCCAGACGCAAGCTGCTCTGCAGCAGGCACAGATTAATCTTGACCACACGCGGATTATGGCGCCGGTCGACGGCACAGTCGTTGCCCGCCGAATGGATGTCGGCCAAACGGTGGCTTCGACGCTCAACCCGCCAACGATTTTTGAGATCGCGCAGGATCTGACCAAGATGCAGGTAGACACCAATGTGGACGAGTCCGATGTCGGGAACGTTGCCAACGGTCAGAAGGCTACCTTCATCGTAGATTCTTATCCCGACACCACTTTCCAGGGTGTCGTCGCCGACATCCGGAAGGCGCCCATCATCACTCAGAACGTGGTCACCTATGATGTCGTGATTACGGTCGATAATACCGATCTGAAGCTGTTTCCCGGGATGACCGCCAACGTTACGATTTTGGCTGCAAAACTCGATGACACGCTGAAGGTGCCGAACTCTGTCCTGCGCTTCCGGCCCTCTGCGGCCGTACTGAAGAAAACCGGGCTGCTGGCAGTACAAGCAGACAAACAGCAGGTTTACGTGCTTACAGGAGGAAAGCTCAAGGCCGTGCCCGTCAGGTTTGGACTCTCAGACGGCAAGTACACGGCTGTGACTTCGAGTCAGCTCCAGCCTGGCGCACAGGTTGTGGTGAGAGCGACGACGAGCGGGAGCGCGCCGAGCGGTTCATCGACCAGTTCGGTGCCCATGGCTCCCAGGATGTGAGGAGCACATGCCAGCGCTAATCGAAACCAATAGCCTGACGAAGACCTACTCGCTTGGCGAAGTGACTGTGAATGCGTTGCAGGGTGTCACGCTCACGATTGATCGCGGTTCGTTTGTAGCCATCATGGGAGCATCCGGGTCCGGTAAATCAACATTGATGAATCTCCTCGGTTGTTTGGACCGGCCCACCTCAGGCCGCTATTGGCTCGACGGAGTCCCGGTGGAAGGACTCGATCGCGACCAACTTGCCGAAATACGGAACCAGAAGATCGGCTTTGTGTTCCAGAATTTCAATCTCCTCCCACGCATGAGCGCCATGGAGAATGTGCAGTTACCGCTGTTGTATTCGGCCGGTCGAGAAATAAATGCAGACGAGCGTGCCAGACAAGTGCTAGCCCTAGTGGGCCTGGCGGGAAGAGAGGATAGCCTGCCGACTCAGCTCTCTGGAGGACAGCAGCAGCGGATAGCGATCGCGCGCGCGCTGATCAACGAACCGGAAATTCTGCTTGCCGACGAACCCACCGGCCAACTGGATTCGCATACGAGCGCCGAAATCATGGGAATTTTTCAGCAGCTCAATCGGACTCATGGCATCACCATCATCGTGGTAACGCATTCCGATGAAGTGGCTAGATTCGCGAGCAGAATCATTACATTCCGGGATGGACGGATCGTCGACGAGAGCCGAAAACAGATTTCTCACCCAGATGGCGCGGAAGCGGCGGGCTCTTATGTACCCGCCGAGGTGTCGCAATGAAGCACCTGGTGTCGTCGATGCGCATCGCATTGCGAGCGTTGCAGGTGAATAAGCTCCGCTCCGCGCTCACGATGCTGGGAATCGTTATAGGGGTTGCTGCGGTGATCGCAACAGCGGCTATCGGTTCGGGGGCAAAACAGCGCATTCAGCAGCAGATCGCAAGCATCGGGAGCAACACCATCATCGTTCTGCCAGGCAGTCTCACGAGTTCCGGCTTGCGCATGGGAACGGGCAATGCGGTAACGCTATCGGAATCCGATGCGCACGAGCTTCCCGCACAGTGTCCCGACATCGCACTGGCTGTGCCCGTGGTGCGAGGCGGGGCGCAAATCGTTTACGAGAACAACAACTGGGCGACCATCATTTTTGGCGTTACGCCCGGTTTTCTCGCAGTACGCGACCTTTCAGTGGCCGAGGGCTCTCCCTTTTCCCAACAAGATGTGGATTCAGCCAACAAGGTCGCGTTGCTGGGCAGGACCGTGGTGACCAGTTTGTTCGGCGACATCGATCCGGTCGGCCAATCGATTCGCATCAAGAACGTGCCCTTCACTGTGGTAGGCGTCCTCGAGCCGAAAGGCCAGTCGCCGACGGGACAAGATCAGGATGACGTCATCCTCCTACCGATTTCCACTGCAAAACGCAAGGTGATTGGCATCAAATCGGCCAATGCCGATGCTGTCGATTCGATCGTGATGCAGGCGAAAAGCGGGAACCAGATTCAGGCAGCCCAGGACGAAGCGAAAGCCCTCCTCCGGCAGCGCCACCATCTGGCGCCATCCGAAGATGACGACTTCTCGATCCGCAACATGGAAGAGATCTTCGCCGCTCAAGAAGCATCGTCGCACATCATGTCCATCATGCTCGCGGCCGTGGCTTCGGTTTCTCTGATCGTAGGCGGCATTGGCATCATGAACATCATGCTGGTCTCTGTTCGGGAGCGGACCCGGGAAATTGGCCTTCGGCAAGCCGTTGGAGCAAAGACACGCGATATCCTTACCCAATTTCTGGTCGAAGCGGTAGCGCTCTCGATTGCGGGCGGCTGTGCCGGGATCATATTGGGGATCGCCGCATCCGCCATCACTTCGCGCTTGGCGAGCTGGAACACGGTCGTGAGCGTGGGCGCGGTTGTGCTGGCGGTCTTCTTCTCCGCTTTGGTGGGGATCAGCTTTGGATACTACCCTGCCCGGAAAGCTGCATATCTCGACCCCATTGAAGCTTTGCGTTCTGAGTAGGGGCCGCACCGCATTTGAGGTAATGCAATAAACTCACGCGGAGACATTTCACGTGCTCATCGATTCGATTTTAGCGCAGAAGTCGGCCTGACGTCTCCTCGCCCTCATCGTTGCCGCCCTGTGGTGGAAGTCCTAACGCTTTTCAAGAGAAACTGACTAAATTTTGGAAACTGCTGAGCAAGCACGGCGAAGCCCAATGGAACCGTTGAGCGAAACATCATTTTGGAATCGGCCGGCGGCGGAGCTCATCGCCGAACTCGACACGAGGCCTGCGGGACTCGTATCGCAAGAGGCAGAGCGCCGATTGGTCCGTTACGGACCGAACGACATGACCGCGGACAAGCACCGGTCTGCATGGGTGCGGTTTCTCGGGCGCTTCCGCAATCCGCTGGTCATGATCCTGCTCGTCGCGAGTGCCATCTCGGCGGCCACCGGAGACGTCGCGAGCTTCGTCATCGTGGTCACGATCGTGGCGCTCAGCGTGGTGATGGACTTCGTCCAGGAGTTGCGGGCCCAGAGCGCAATCGATGCCTTGCAAAAACAGGTGGCGCTGCACGCGCGAGCGATCCGCGACGGTCGGGAAACGATACTCCTCGTCAGCGAACTCGTACCCGGCGACGTGGTCCAGCTTTGCGGGGGTGACCTCGTGCCGGCGGACGGGCGCCTGCTTGCGGCCTGCGACTTCTTTGTCAATCAGGCGCTGTTGACCGGTGAGCCCTATCCCGTCGAAAAGCATGCGACCGATCCGGTCATGCCCCTGTCGGAGCTGAACGACGCGGTCAACGCCGCGTTTGCTGGAACGTCGGTGATGAGCGGCACCGCAATCTTGCTGGTCTGCCGCACCGGCCGAGCAACCGTTCTGGGTCAGCTTGCGGATACCCTGATCGCGAAGCCGCCACCGGCTGCGTTTGAGAGGGGGCTGAGGCAGTTCAGCAACCTGATCCTTTGGATCACGGTGTTGCTGATGATCTTCGTGCTAAGCGAGAGCATGATGTTCCACCGCCCGTGGCTCGAGTCCTTGCTGTTTGCGCTGGCATTAGCAGTCGGCTTGACGCCGGAGATGCTGCCGATGATCCTCACGGTGACGTTGGCGCACGGGGCGGTCCGGCTTGCGCGCCAGCGGGTGATCGTGAAGCATCTCGCGGCCATCCATAACCTGGGTGCGATGGATGTGTTGTGTACGGACAAAACGGGCACGCTCACCGAGGCGCGCATCGAGTTGATGCGCCACATAGACGCCGGTGGCAACGAGAGCGGTCGCGTGTTGGAGCTTGCCTACTTGAACAGCTATTTTGAAACCAGTCTGAAGAGCGCGCTCGACAAAGCGATCCTTGAGGGGGGCCATGTCGATGTAGCAGGCTGGCGCAAGCTCGACGAAGTCCCATTCGACTTCCAGCGCCGCCGCGTATCGGTGTTGCTTGAAAAGGAGGGTCAGCGGCTGCTGATCGTCAAAGGTGCGCCAGAAAAGATTTTGCGCCTCTCGACTGGTGTCGAACAGGCGGATGGCGCCCGACAACCTCTGACAGCCGAATTGCGCGGCGACCTAGACACCCGCTTTCAACAGCTCAGTGCCGATGGCTTCCGGGCCCTGGCCATTGCCACCCGGTCGGTCGCGCCGGACCACAAGACCGCTGCGGTGACGGATGAAGTCGAATTGGTGTTCGCCGGCTTCGCCGTGTTCCGCGATCCTCCCAAGGCCTCTTCGGCGAGTGCAGTCCGATCGTTGGCTGACGCCGGGGTGGGGATCAAGGTTCTCACCGGCGATAACGAGCGTGTGGCGTGCCACGTCTGTGGGGAATTGGGCTTTCCGGAGCTCAACGTCGTGACCGGCGATGAGTTGTCCTTGATGAGCGATGAGGCGTTAATTGGCCGCCTGCCGCGCGTGAACCTTTTCTGCCGTGTTACGCCACAGCAAAAGCTCCGCGTGCTGCTGGCCTTGAAGCGAAAGGGCCAAACGGTCGGCTTCCTCGGTGACGGTATCAACGACGCCCCAGCGCTTCATTCGGCGGATGTCGGCATCTCGGTCGATAGCGCCGCGGATGTCGCCAAGGCCGCCGCCGAGATCGTCTTGCTGGACAAGGATCTCGCGGTTCTGCACGAAGGCGTCCTCGAGGGCCGCCGCACGGTTATCAACGTCGACAAGTACATCCTGATGGCCAGCAGCGCCAATTTCGGAAACATCGTAACCATGGCGCTCGCCGGTCTATTTTTGCCGTTTCTCCCTTTGCTCCCAATCCAGGTACTCCTGACGAACCTGTTGTACGACTTTGCCCAAACGGGCCTACCGGTTGACCGGGTGGACGACGAGGCCATCGCGCGCCCGGTACATTGGGACATTCGATTCATCGAGCGCTTCATGTTGACCGTAGCGCCGGTTAGCACCCTATTCGACCTCATTACCTTCGGAGTGCTGATTTTCATCTTGCATGCCCAAGTGGCTTTGTTCCGCACGGGGTGGTTCATCGAGTCTCTCGTCACGCAGATCTTGATGATCTTTGCCGTCCGCACACATCGTCATGTATTCGCCAGCCGTCCGCATATCCTCGTCACCACTTTGGCTATCGGCACCTCGGCGCTCACGGTGGCGCTACCGTTCTTACCCATCGGCAAGTGGTTTCAATTTGTTATACCGCCGGCGGCGTATTTCGGCTTCCTGGTGGCGATAGTAGCTGGATTCCTCATCGTGATCGAGCCTGTAAAGAGAGCCCTCTACGCTCACTTGACGCGCCAAGGCGGCAACACGAGAGTGCTTTAGAACTCCGTCCACTGTTGAAAACGAACGAGATTCATTCCTTCTTTGCCTAGGGTTTTGTTTTCGGTCTCGCTCTCGACAGCAAACCCGAGAAGGAGCCCTTCGGGCGAGGTCCAGATCAGGAAGGGACTATAAAGAGGCACCTTCAGCTCAAACTTATTGGCGTTCCACTTGCGTCCTGCGAGAATCATTTTGTCGTGGCCGAGGTATTTCAGATAGCCATTCAGAACCGATGCATCCACTGGAAGTTCTCTCGTGGGCTCATCCACCATCACCAACTGCACCGGGGTCGTTCTACCCGGATCCCGATCCACAGAGCGAGTGATGCTGCTCATGGAAAATGCAGAGATCGGCCAAAGGAAGCCGTACGCGTCTTTCATGGGCATGTCCAAGCGAATGCGTTGACTTGAATCCTTCTCCCCCGACGTGCAGATAAGTTCGGCAGGCAGAAAATCACAACTGAGCGGCCCTGAATTACGTCTCCAGCGTAAGGTCCGAAACTCCGTCACTCCGAGAGCGCGAAATTCGGAGGAGAGGTGAACGGAAAACCGGTTGTGATGGAATTCATCCTTGGGAGACTCATATTCCCGCTCTCCGTCTACTTGGAAGCTGCCATCCGGCAGCCGCCAGAGCGTCCACGATTCACGAAAATTGTAGACCGCTGGAAGAAAAGGCCCGAAGCCGCCCTAATTTTCCTTCTGGAAGATATCGTATTGGCCTTCTGCGACGCGAAGGCGCGGAGAACTCTGCTTCTGGCTGCCAGACGGCGACGTAGCTTGAACGGCCGGCACGCGGAAATCAGAGAGAACCGAATCGGCCGCCACGCCCCAAAAGACAGCCAGAGCTGCACAGAAGACCACCGCAGAACCAAAATACAAGATCGTTCGGCGCGGCACGGCCAGAGATTCTAGCCCAAGTACGGCACGGACCGCCGATCGGATGAATTCTCGCGTGCATCTTCTCAAAAGTGAAATTGTACGTGGGCCGCAACGGGGCCGTTCGCCCATCCTCACTCTTCTCCTTTATCTTCCCGTTTTTTCCGCGCCACGGCTTCCGCGCGAATTCTATCCACACATCTAGCACAGATCCTGTCTTCAGAGGATTTGCCACAAATATTGCAAACCATCTTTCGCCGTCGAGACTCTGCTTTGCCCGTCTTCCTCTCCACTGAAACGCTCATGTGCGTCTCCCCGTCCGGCTTAGCGGCTACCTTCGAACTGTAAGCACTGGACAAATCGCTTGGCTCACGACCTTATAGGCCGTAGCCAAGGGAATGTGCGTGGACGCCTCGAAATGCACCGGCGTACGTTTCACACCGAGCACGATCAAATCCGTCGCCAGCTCCTCCGCGATTTCCAGAATCTTTTGCGCCGGAGGTCCGTACTCAACGAGAACCTTTGGCTCGCAAGACAGGTTTACGTCCGGGGATACCAAGTTACGCAGCCTGCTTTTTAACAGCGCTTCTGCCGCCCGTTCGGATGGATTCCCGGCCACGTGCAATACGTAAAGCCGCGCGTTGTCTTCTTGCGCTAGCGAAATCGCATAGGGCAGAGCGGCCAGGGATTCGGCGCTGAAATCCGTTGCGAAGAGGATCTCGTGCAAATCCACGATGCTATCGGGTTCCCCGGAAACCGACGGCCCCACCGTCAGCACAGGGCAGGGCGCCGTTCGAAAGATTCTCTCAGCGACGGATCCCATCAGAAGCTTGCCAACTCCGGTACGGCCGCGCGTCCCGATCACAATTAACTCGATTCCTTTCGCACGGACGATTTCGGACAATTCAGTCCAGATATCGCCCGTTCGGGTCAGCATCTCGTGTGGAATGCCGCGCAATTGCGCATTGAGGTCCGCCATGCCTTCTCTGGCCTCTTTATCAGCTTGAGCTCCCATCGCCTGCAAGGCTTCGCGTACGGATGCAGGCAGTCCAAACGAAAGGGGCACGATGTGAGCAGCATACAGGGTCGAACCGTACTTTTGTGCAATCGCTAACGCAAAGGCCAAAGCCGAATTCGATTGACGGGAGAAATCCGTGCTGAACAAGATGTTTCTTAGTGAGACCGATGTTCCCGCAACCACCTTTTCCATAAGTCACCTCTCACAGTTCTGTTCGCGTAAAGGGAGAAGTCATGGTGTTTCTCTGCCATCGAGGAACCGCCCGTCATGGCGAGTCCGGCCGTCCTCATGACCCCTCCTTTCTGAAAGGAACCTAACCGCATCACCCAGGCGGCGATCCTTTTAGCCGCGCACGGTAAGGACAGGGCACGCGGCGTGCGCAACGACCTTGTGTGCCGTGCTCCGCTCGAGGTGGGTGGCTGCTCCGAGATGTCCGGCGGCGCCGCGCACTCCGAGAACGATCAAGCCCGCGCCACGTTCCTTTGCCGCTTCCAAAATTCGTTCGGCCGTGTCGCCAAATTCTACGACTGTTTCCGGATGGCACCAGAGCTCCGCCTCATTCGGAACGAGTTCGTTGAGCTTATGCATGATGTCGGCGACGGAGAAGTCGCCAAGCGCTTCCTCCTTCCGCTGCTCGTGATCCCGGACGACGTGCAGAAGAAGAAGGCGCGCTTGATTCTCTTGCGCCAGGGAGATGGCGTAGGGAGCAGCGGCCAGCGACTCGGGCGTGAAATCCGTTGCAAAAAGGACGCGACGAAACTGCGCGTCGCCACGGACGCCGGCCTGCACGTGCGGGCCGATCGTCAGTACTGGCACACTCGAACGCCTGAAGATCTCTTCGGCCACGGAGCCCAGCAGAAATTTCTTCGCGCCGGTACGTCCATGCGTGCCGAGGATAATGAGGTCCGCGCTGCAGTTCTTCATCGCCCGCTGCAGTGTGGGCCACACCTCGACTCCGCGCTCGATCATCGTTTCGTGCGACAATCCCGCAAGCTGCGTTGCGACTCGCGCCATTTCCGCTTGGGCGCCCTCCTCTTGCGCCTCGATTGCCGCAACGGTCAATTCAGGTGTCGCGTACACGTACGGCGGCGGAGTCGGAATTAGAACATGTAGCGCATGGACCTTCGCGCCATACTCGCGTGCAATGGCTGCAACGAATGGTAGCGCGGCTTCTGATGGTTCGGAGAAATCGGTAAGGAAAAGGACGTTTTTCAGTGAGATTCGCGCGTCGGTTGCGGCGGTTTTCATGGGCCACCTCTCGGCTAACACCTTAGACCGGACTCGCCTTGAGCGGATGTGACTGGTATCACGTTCGGGCGTGACCACCATCACAGCGCCTCTTGGGATGAGGGTCCAGACTGCAAGTTGGGAGGTGCAAAATGCAGAGAGATGAACGCGACGTGTTGGACGTCCTGAAATTTGAGCTCGAATTCTTGGAGAAGGGCGGATACGGGCGTTCGCCACGGGAGCCGTGGAGACCTCAATTCATTTTCGAAGATTCTCCCACCTGCATGAACTACGATTGCAAAGAAAATCCCGGCCCATGCAGCGATTGCGTCTTGACGCAACTGGTGCCACCCGAGCGCCGTTCCGAGAAAATCCCCTGCCGCCACATTCCATTCAATGCATCGGGAGAGACGTTGGATTACCTCTATCGGTACGGGGATCAACACGAAATCGAGGAAAAAGTTGGAAAATGGCTGCGGGCCACTATTGAGCGGTTGGAAGATGAGCGGAAAGCCATTCCTCGCGATGGCAGCAAACAGCCGCCCCCCAGCGGCGACGCGATGAGAGGAACCCCTTTGTATCAGAGCCTTCAGCCCAAGTGCGCAAACCCGGCTTGTCCGATCCCTTTTCATTGGCTTGGGGGCGGCAAGTTCTTCCGATTTCGTCGCGATCAGGAACCTGCGAGCGCGGACACTCCAACGAACGATCCACCCACTGGCCACAACGTAAAGCATTATTGGCTCTGTGAACGCTGCTCCCATGTCTTTACGCTCGTGTACCAGGAAGGTTATGGCGTGATGCTGAAGCTGCTCTGGGTGGAGCTCCCTCTCGCGGAAGTTGACAAGCACCTGCCCGCAGCTTAATCGGGTCGCGCGCCCCGAACGCCGAACCAATTCCAAGAGGTTGAGTCCGCTGCTCTAACCGGTCGAGTTACGGTGATGCTCACCGTCGGCTGAATATGGGGCTCACCGGAGTTGTTTACTCGGAGGTGAGATTCGCGCGGCGATCCTTGTGGTATGCGGCAAGCTGCGCATTGGCGGAGGCCACAGTGTCGAGCGCGTCGGTGACATGTGGGAGGTCTTTGGCGGGGATGACGACAAAGAGCTCATCTTCACCGACGCTCGTATACACACGGTTGCCGATGCATCCGAGGCTGAGCGCCATGCCGTTGCCTGACATCGTCGCTGGAATGGACATGCAGGTCGGCCGGCCCATCACAGGCGACGGAGCGAGCGCACCGGCACGGAGCGCGGCCTCGTGAAGGAGCATTAGCTTCCCCGGACGCCCTGCGAACAAGACGACGTCCGGCGAGACCGGCGTATCACCCAGGGGCGCATACACGATCGCGGCCGGCGTCTTTGGCAAGGTCGGAATTCCCGCTAGCTCTTCCTTGCGGATGTAGCCGATGCCGGTCATGAAGGCCAGCGTCGCGTCTGTTTCCTGGGCGCGCTCGGGCGGAAGGGCGATGTGGTGGGTATAGCTGCCTACCGCGCAATTATAGTGGTCGGCGGGCACGGTGTAGAAGACGCGGCCTTCGGCCGCGAGTCTCCAGAAACTACAGCCGGAAGGCTCGCTCCCGGTGAATTTGGCGAGGCCGGTGGGCGGCGCATCACAGAATGCGACAGCGACCGGCCGGCGCGGCAGTTCGAGCGCATCGATCAGGCGCGCTTCAAGAGTTTTCCACTCATCCATCGTCGTTTCCCCCACCTGCCAATGACTTGTGCTGATTCCAGACGGCGTGATGGTAGCAGAGATTCGCCGGCGGCTCTCTCAGGAGCTATCCGGCGGACATTCAATCGGAGAGACCACACCTGCGGGAAGGGATTCATCGGAATGAACGGAGCTACTTGAATGGAGGCGCTTCGAGGGAACGGGGGCATACGCGGCGTGGCGACGGCAACCAGCATAGGGGCCGGCCGCCCGGTGCGGGCGGGGTCTCGGAGCGAGCGAGGGTTCTTCTTGTGCGGGTTTTGGAGCTAATCGCGGTAAAGGAATTCCAGTTTGATTCCGCTCACCTCGATGATGTCACCGGAGGAAAGCTTTGTGGGACGGACGATTCGATTCCCGTTGATGCGCGGGACGCGGTCGGCCGCGCCGATGTAATAGTCCTGGTTGCGGCGATTGATCTGCGCCGCCGCTTTCGGAGAGAACCAGCCCGTCAACTTGATCGTGGCCATCGGAGACTTGCCGATAACGGTAAGCCTGTCGGTGAGAACGTATTCGCGTTGGTCGGTCTTGCCGCGATGAACCACCACAGTGGCCACGCGAAGCCGGTCGGGAGCAACCTGCGTACTTTCGCCGGCGGCCGCGACTTGCTGGAGAAACTCGCGGCGCGCCTTTGTATCCAGCATAACGGTCTCGTTGATTTTGGGGGGAGCTTTTTTCACCCCGGCCACGTCGGCAAGAGCCGGGACGACCTCTCTGGGCCCGTCAACGAGAATCGTGTGTTTGCCGATGAGGATGGCGTCGCCGGGCTTGAGGCCTACGGTGCGTGCCCGCTGGCCATTGACGAACGTTCCGTTGAGGCTGCCGAGGTCTTCGATCGTCAGGCGCCCGGCATCCTGGAAAACGCGGGCGTGGTAGTGCGAGACCGCCGGGTTATCGATGACGATGCCGCTGTCAGGCGAACGGCCGATGCGGATCTCGCTTTCTCCGATGGGCACCTCTTTCAAAACGCTGTCCTCGAACATCAGGAGCAATTTACGCATTTCAACGACCCCCCTTGTAAGGAGACTGATTTTCGGAACCCTTGAGCCAGCGGCCCAACCGGGCGAATGAAGATTGCGAGCGAATCGCGAGCCGCAGCACGATGACGGTGACGTTGTCTTCCCCTCCCGCTTCATTGGCCCGATCCACCAACTGCTCGGCCGCGTCTTGCGCGACGGGATACTCGAGCAGCGTCGCAGCAATCTCGTCATCCGTAACCATGCGCGTGAGTCCGTCCGAACACAGCAAGATGGCGTCGCCATCGATCAGCAGGCGCTCATCCGCATCTACCGGGGTTTCCGGCTCCATTCCCAGGGCGCGCAGGAGCACGCTCTGCATTGCGCTCTTCTCCGCTTCGTATTCGCTGAGCATCCCGTGGCGCACCTGTTCCGCGACGAGCGAATGATCCTGAGTGAGCTGCTCGATCTCTCCGGAACGAAGACAGTAGACGCGACTATCGCCAACATGCACTAGGCTCATGCGCAGATCGTCGAATTGCACGGCGACGATGGTGGCGCCCATGCCGCGTCGCTCCGGGTTCTCTTGAGCGGACCCATAAATGACGTGGTTGGCAAGGCGCACGGCGCTGGCCAGGCGATTGGTCTTTTCGGACAGGCCGGCAACCGGCGGCCCTACCAAAGGCAGCGACGGGTCCAACTCCGCGTCGTGAAAGTGCGCCGCTACGGCTTCCACGGCCATATAGCTTGCCACTTCGCCGCTGGCCTGTCCGCCCATCCCATCGGAGAGAACGAAGAGATTCCGTTCGGGTATGAGCTTGAAGCGGTCTTCGTTGCCTTCGCGCACGCGACCCGTATCGCTGCGCGCTCCGATGTCGACGCGCACACCTGAATCTCGCTGCACGGCTGCCGATTCCTCGCAATTCCGTAAACCCTCTTTGGCGTGACTCACGTGATTCGCCTCGTGTTCATGAGTTCCCGACCTGACAAACGTTTTCAAAACCTTGACACTCCAGCCGCCGGTCACCACGCCAGTTTCGGGCGCCCGTGGCGGTGTCTTCGATTGCTCCCATTGGTCCCCCCAGAATAAACGTCGCGGGGGAATCAGGCTATGGTAGCTGCGAACCGTGTTCAGAAAGAGTATCTGGTACTCAGACCCCGGGGGTACGAGCCGGGAGCGCCTCCGAGCAGCCAAAATAGTTGTGGGGTCCTGGTGCTTTCCACGGTATTGCGTTGCGACGACCGCAGTACGCACACCTGGTCCGGTGCGCGGAGGGCGGAAGTGTGGAGAGACCCTGCGACGGGGCATGGTACCGCACGGGTATCTGTGCCTGGACCGCGTCTCGCCTAACAGGAGTCCCTTCAAGAGCCTAGCTGGTTACCCTAGCGATAGGACTTGAGTTCTAGCAACTCTAGCTCTCCGGTCTATTGGAAAACGCGGCCGCATCCGTCATTCTAGGCTGCGGACGGAGATAGAGGTCATGCAAAGCACTCTCGACAGGCCGTTTAAAGTGCAGGCGGAGAACAAGGCACAGCGCCGTCAGCACAAGAACACCGTGACAGTACTATCCGCCAATATAGTCGATTCGACCAGCTACTTCGAGCGCTTCGGCGATAAGGAAGGGGTGGCCATGATCCATCGCCACTCCGAACTAGCCTCCGAGGTTGCGCGCGAATATCAGTGCAGCGCCGTCAACACCATCGGCGTTTCGGTGAAGGCCGAGTTTTCCGATCCGGCCCGGGCGGCGCGCGCAGCGGTGGAAATTCAGCACCGGCAACTCGTTCTGAATGGCATGCTCCCGGAAGCCCAACGCATGCAGTTGCGAATCGGAATCCACTGCGGCACCGGTGTTCGCAATGGCGCGGGCGGCGTGAAAACGCACCATGAGCTAATCGCCCAGGCCCGAGCGGCGCTCGCAGAAGTAGCGAATCTTGCCGCCCGCATTGCGAAATGCAGCGGACCAGCACAGATCCTCATCTCCTGGCCCGTTCGTGACGCCATCCAGGGAGAGAGCGGACTGAAGTGCCAGTGGCTGAGCAAGATCAGTCTCGACGGCCAGGCCCAAGAGGAAGACGTCTTCGAGGTGATCTGGACCGATGCTGCCAGCTACCGCGAACTCCTGCGAAAAGTGAGCGGCACCGCGAATTTCCCGTCACGTTACGAAATCCTGGGTGAGCTTGGCGCTGGGGGAACGGGTATCGTCTACCGTGCTCGAGACCTTGAGACGGATGAGGTCATCGGGCTGAAAGTATTGAAGCCCGAACTTGCGTCGGACCCTGCCATTCAGGAAAGCTTCAAGAACGAGTTGTGCCTGGCCCGCAAAATTACCCACAAGAACGTTTGCCGGATCCACGAGTTCAGCCGATGCAATGGCACGATCTACATGTCGATGGAGTTCATCGAAGGCGAGAGCCTGCTGTCGTTGCTGGATCGCTCGGGAGCGTTGCCCCTGCCCAGAGCGCTCGAAATTGCTCGACAGATTGGTGCCGGGCTGAGCGAAGCCCACTCGCAAGGGATCGTGCATTGCGATTTGAAGCCCGGAAACGTGATGGTAGACCAAACCGGGATCGTCAAGATTATGGACTTCGGTGTCGCTCGCCTGGCTCAGGCGGGCGGGAAGGCGACCGACACGATTGTTGGCACACCCGCGTATATGGCTCCCGAACAGGCTGCATCCAAGCCGGTGGATGGCCGAACCGATGTTTACGCCCTGGGCCTGGTCCTGTACGAGATGGTGACCGGCAGGCCCACCTTCGACGCTGAGACGCCGGCGGCGGTGGTCTTCAAGCAGATTCGGGAGACCCCCAAGCGTCCTGGGAAGCTCGTGCCGTCGCTGCCGGCACGGATCGAATCGGCCATCATGAAATGCTTGGAGAAGGATCCCGCCGATCGTTTTCAGTCCGTAGACGAGCTCGTCGCGGTCCTTGAGAGAGAATCCTCGACAGCTTCCGCGCCTTCGAGGGGCGGCGTGTTCGCGAGGTTGCGCCAATCCGCCGGTTCGATCTACGCGAGTCTGCCAGGCCGTGTCGATCCCAGGGTAACACCGCCAGCGCCACTTCCGTCAGGCGCCCTTGTTCCTTCCCCGGCGGGAGAAAGCTCGATTCGCTCCGCCAACGGTTCGGCCCGCGCAAAGACCCCCGTACCGGCGACAATGGAAAGCGCTCAAGCCGACGAACCCAAAGCGTCGGTGCCCGCTTCCATCACGGATGATTCGGCCACTCTGAACGTTACCCCTGCTCCGGAAATCAGCTTCACACAGGGTATCGAGTCTCCTGTCGATTTCGACTCGGAACCCCCGAATGCTCCGGTTTCCCCCGAGCCCCCGCAGGAGTCCACAACCACTGAGGTGACGGCGCAAACCCCTGCGAACGAGCCGGCCACTGCACCCGCAGACAAAGCTGTCGATTCGAAAGAGGGCGCAGCAACATCGGATTCTTCCGCGCGCCTGTATCTCGAGGTCGGTACATACAAAGACGGAGCGTGGGCAGATAATACAGTGGAGAAACTTGTCCAGCTAGGCTTCCCTGCGGTCAAAGGCGCAGCGTGGGTTCAGAGCGTGCTCAAGGGCGATCTTTGGGTGAAGTCATATCACGTTCAAGTAGGTCCTTACACCGACTCAAAGCAGATGGAAGCTGTGGAAAAACAGTTGGAGTCTAAAGGATTCAAGCCCCAACCCGCAAAGTAAGATCAACACACAAAAAACAAGCTCTCTGGGTTTCTAGGAGAGAGTCTTCTAGTCGGAAGCCCGGGTCGTCTCGGGGTCTTCGATGAAGACGATACCCACGCCGGTGTGTTTCTTATCCATGCTGGGCTCGCTACGAATGACCGTGCCCTGCAGTGTGAGGACGCTCGACTGATTTCCTTTGGTGTGCGCTTCGATGACCAGGGTCAGGTCCGACTGGAGCAGAGGCCGGTGGCACATAACGAGGAAGGCGCCCTGCAGGCTTAGATCGCGCAGGGTCGCCTTTTCCTCGAACGGGCGGCCGTCTGCGGAGGAACCCGTCACCGTCACATCAAACTCGACCGGACGCCGTTGGCCGATCCTCGTTTCCCGCAGGGTAACGTCCAGGCCTTTTTCACCAAGCGTAAGCATCATGCCTTCGGTGGCGGCCCAGGAGGAGCGGAACTCCTGCCGCGCGGCCTGCAGGTATCCATCCACCGTTCGGTCGGACGAATCGGGGTCGTGGTGGAAGAGCACCAGGTTCTGCGCTTTGGCTTCCCGGGCCACTTTCACTCCTTCGAGCCAGGTGGAATGGCCCCATCCCCGACGGCTGGTGGCGAGGAATTCGGGCGAGTATTGCGCATCCTGGATGAAGACTTGGGCGCCTGAGGCGAGCTGGCGCAGGTTGTCATCGAGTTCCGGGTTTCCAGGCTCGTTATCGGTTGCGTAGGCGATCGAGCCAAACGGGGTGTCGAGGCGGTAGCCGAGACAGCCCTGAGGGTGATTCAGCCAGCACGCACTGATGCGGGTGCCTTCGATTTCGAACTGGTCCCCGCCGGAAATCTCCTGAAAATCGCGCGGGGCCTTCATGATGCTTACGTCGACCGGGAAGTAGGGCCGGGCGAGTTGCGCTTCCAGCACCTGGCGGAGACTGTCGCGGCCCAGGGCTGTTGACTGAAAGCTATAGAAATGGAATTTGTTCTGGGGCGAGTAAAAGGGTGTAAAGAATGGGATGCCCTGGATGTGATCCCAATGGTAGTGCGTGACCAGGACGTGCGCTTCGATCGGATCGTCGCCCTCCGTTCCCCACTGATTTCCGAGCGACCGCAGTCCCGTACCGCAGTCCAGGATAATGCGCGTACCGCTGGGCGATTCGAACTCCAGGCAGGGTGTGTTTCCACCGTAGCGCCACGTGTTTCGGTCGGGCGTCGGAGTGGAACCGCGCACTCCCCAGAAAGTCAACTTGGCAACGCTATCCGACATCGCTGCGGTTCTCTTGGTGCGGCCGACGCACTTCGAAATCACACCCCCAAACCGTTGTGGAAGGAAGCCCACCCTCATGGTAGGTGGGGGCCCCGCGCGAAGTCAATTATCTTTGCGGGCAAAGGTACGAGCTTGTGAATGGCGGTGGGCGCAGCGCTCGTTGGCTTGCAGTGGGTCGCAGCCTAAGATGTGTTGAAAGGCGGGTTATTCCCCATGGTGGGCACGACGATTTCGCACTATCGCGTGCTGGAAAAGCTTGGTGGCGGCGGCATGATCCTGCAAATATAGAAAACCCCGGCTGTCCGGCTGTTCGCCTTGTTTCTGTGAACCTGTAGGTCTCCACCGCGGAAACGTGCGGCGCAACAGTGCAAAGGTTGTCAGCGTGAAGGCCACTCCAGGTAGAATCTAAGTGATGCACGTTCACGTCCATCAAGAGGGCCTGCCAGGCCACAGCCACCGCCACGAACTGCATGGGCAAATGAGCGGCATGCTTTTGCTTGCCGTGCTCGCGACGCTGGCGCTGGTGGCCGGTGAAATTGTTGCCGGCTATTTGGGCCACTCGATCTCGCTCGTGAGCGACGCCGTGCATAATCTGACCGATGTGCCGACGCTGGTGATTTCGTGGCTCGCGGCGCGCCTGGCGGAACGACCTCCGACGCCGGAAAAAACCTATGGCTACCACCGCGCCGGAATTCTGGCCGCATTTGTCAATGCGTTGCTGACGGGTCTGGTGGCGTTGTACATCCTGTTTCAATCCTACGAGCGCTTGCAGCACCCGGTAGAGGTGCGGACAGGAGTGATGCTGTGGGTTGCTCTGGCAGCGCTCGTGGTGAATGGTGGAATTACGATGGGGCTTGTGCGCGGCCGGCGCGACTTGAACCTTCGCAGCATTTTGGTCCACACCGCCGGCGACGCCCTTTCGAACATCGCGATTTTTGCCGGCGCGCTGGCCATTCGCTGGTGGGGCACCAGTTGGGTGGATCCAGGCGTCGGCGTGGCCATCGGGGCGTTGGTGTTGTGGACGAGTTACACCATCCTGCAGGAGAGCACCCACATCCTGCTGGAAGGACTGCCGCGCCACGTCCGGCTCAAAGAAGTGGCGCGCGCCCTGTTATGCATTGAGGGCGTGCGGGAAATCCACGACATCCATATCTGGACGATCGGCACGAACCTGCAAGCGCTTTCCTGCCACATCCGCATCCCCGATATGCACATGGAGGAAAGTGAAAAGATTTTGGCGCACGTCCGGGAATACCTGGCGAGGGAATTCCACATCACTCACACCACGATTCAGTTCGAGCGCGCCGGTCTGCCTTCGGACTCCGGTTATGTAATGCCGGAGCCCTTCCGGCAAGAATCCAAGTAGGAACACGCCCGAGCCGGCCTAACTGAAATTTTTTGGCTGCGAGACTAAAGCGGAAACTGAAGCGGTGTGCCGCGCTCTTCGTTGATGCGCACGGTCGCGGCGGTGTCGAGTTGATCCAGAGGTACGGCGCGACGAACGCCCTGGCGCGTAATGTACACAATACGGTTGTCCTGTTGTGTAAAGGCGATGGCGGAAATCTGGCTACCGCTGCGCATTACCAGGATGAACTCACCGGCGTCGGGGAGCGGCGCCTGAGGCGCGGCAAGGGCTCGCTCTTCTGCATCAGCCTGCGGGGCCGGCTGGATGGCTACGGGCTGCTGCACGATGATCACTTGCGGAGGCTGCTGCTGGGGCTGCTCCAGAACGACCGGCTCTCCGGAGTCGAATGCCGGGAAGAATATCGGCGAAATAAAGGGCGTTTCGCGCGCGAGCCTTTCCGCTTGCCTCAGCCGCAACTGAGTGACGGGGTCAATCAACGCGCGAACGTCCAGATTCTGGTTGACGGCTGCAAGATGGGTGTAGTCGAAACCGAATCCTGGGGCGGGGTTTAGGAGCTGTTGGACGGTCATGGCGGAGCCGCCGCCAAAGAAGTTGTCAAACGAAGAGGCAGTGCCACCGAAAGTGGTAGTCGTAACTCCGCCCGTGATTTGGTTGTGCCGGCTGGGAGAAAGGCGCACCACTTGGGGCGCATGGGGCGTCGAGGCTACAGAACCTGAATTGATGTGGTGAAACGCGCGTTGAGCCTGCGCACCACCACACGCCACGGCGAGAACCGCTGCACCTACGACAAACCGGAAGCCTTTCTTCATGGGGCCCTCCCGCTACCCTTGAGATGCCTGCCAAGCATCTCCGGTTGCAACCATTCTATGCCAACTGCGGCCGGTTTTCACGCGGAACTGGGGACTTCGGGGCGGTGTCTAACCTAGGGGTCAGTCAGAACCGGCCTATCGTCCTTCATTTGCTTTCCCGTGGCGGAGGGTTGTGCTATAAACCTTTGGCCGAAGGATGACCCAGGTGGACCACCCCAAAACGAACGAGGAACACCGTGCCGCTGAACCGCGCATGGAAGATGCTTCCACGTATTGTCCCTGTTGCTCGGAGCAATTGAAGGCGCGGCGCTGCAGACTCGTTTGCCCTTCGTGCGGATACTACATGTCCTGTTCGGATTATTACTAAGCAATGGCGGCAACATTCGCCGGGCCGGCGACCGGCGAAAGCGATTCGAGCCGGGAAGTTTCCCAAGGATTGCGTAGTCCAGGAGGCTAAAACGTGGCACTGAGAATGACGGACCGGGAAGTGAACGGGATCACGATCTTGGACATCGAAGGGCGCATTGTGCTGGGAGAGGAGAGCAACTCGTTCCGGGAGCGGGTGAAGAGCCTGCTGGCGGCAAACAAGAAGAAGATCGTGTTGAATATGGCGAACGTCACCTACATCGACAGCGCCGGGCTCGGCACGCTGGTGGCGACTTTTCACAGCGCCCGTTCGCAAGGCGCCACGCTCAAGCTAGCGAACCTGGGAACAAAGTTTAAGGAAGTGCTTCAGGTGACCAAGCTGATGACGGTCTTCGACGTCTTCGACAGCGAGGCTGCCGCTACTCAGAGCTTCGCAAAATAGGCAGCGCCTCCGGCTGGCTGCCCCACGCCCACCCGGATCCCAGCCTACTCCTCGAACCGGTAGATCGTAAGACCGCTCAGCAGCTTCGGGTAGAAATCCGTGGATTTTTGCGGCAAGACATCGCTGCTGAGGGCGATCTCCGTGACTTGCTGAACCCGAACCGGATTCAACAGGCAGGCAAGCTGGGCCTCGCCCCGGTCCACGGCAGCAACGGCTGCATCCATCTCCCTTTCGTAGCCGATGTGCTTTTCCGCCGCCACCGCTTCCGCGGTGATCCGCAATCCTCTTTCGAGCATGAGGCGATGCAGCAGCACGACGTCAAGCTGGCGCTGCGCGGGAGAAAGATCCGGCAGCCAGCGTTCAAGGTCCGGCTGCCGGCCCAGCAGGAAGAGATAAAACGCGCCCCCGCCCGCGTAGACGCCGATCGTCCGGCGTTCGCGGGAACGGCCTTCGAGGTCCTCGCGGAACTCGGCGTAACTGGCGGCACGCTCTTCGGGGCTTGCAAACGGATAGGCGTACCAATCGAAATAGGGGGCGAGAGCCTGGCGGAATTGTTCCAGATCGAAGCCCGGCAAATTCCGAATGACGCGGTGAGTCGGCAGGATGGTCAAGCCCCTGGAGCGTGTGTTGATGAACGTCATCATTGCCTTCTCATACGGCGCGTCGGGGTGCTTCGAGCCCGCCTGCGCGCGGCATTCATTGCGGTAGGTGAGAGCGGTTTCATAACGATGGTGACCGTCGGCGATGATCAGCTTCTTATCGGCCATGCCCGCGACAAAGCCCTGTACCAGAGTCGAATCAGCCACCGGCCACAGACGATGCGCTACGCCGTATTCGTCGCACATTTGCACCGGCGCCGGCTCTTGGGAAGCGTGTTCCAGCAATCTCTCCATGCGTCCTGATGGATCGTCATACAGCATGAAGAGCTGCCCCGTTTGAGCGCGAGTGTGTCGCAATAGCTCGAGGCGGTCCGCTTTGGGCGCTGAAAGCGTCCTCTCGTGGGGAAAAACAATTCCCGCCTCGTAATCTTCCAGTCTGCCAAGTGCGATAAATCCCTGCCGAACGCGATGGGCGGCGCTGCCCGGCGGCGCAAATTCTTGCGAATAAACGTAGACCCCAGGCGCCGCGTCTTGCACCAGAACCTTTGCGCCGATCCATTCTTCGAGCTTCTGCGCGGCTCGCGTATAGACGTTGTTCCCCGGAGCATCGTCCGGAAGCGTTCGGCCCTTTTCGACGGCAATCAGGTTGTACGGGCTCGCGGCGTAATACCCTTCCTGCATGGCCGGGGTTATCTTGTCATAGGGCTGCGTCAGGACGTCTTCCAGCGCCACAAGGTTTTGGTTATAGCGATAGGCGGCAAAAGGAAAGATTTGAGCCATCGGATCCCCGGATGACAGATCGAGCGCGATCGAAGCCCATTATTCTAGCAGCGCGAGCCGTCTGCACCAACGCTCCGGACAAAACAGACGCGAGCGACTTGCCGTTTCGGCGGGGCTCTCAACGGCGCAGGATGACAAACGGAAGTCTGCCAACTAGAATTGAGAGTTCGTGCGAGGCGCCGAGAAGATGGCAGAGAAATTTGCGGGCGTGCGGGCGTTGATCTTCGACCTTGACGGCACGCTGATTGATTCGAAGCTGGATCTGGCATTGGCCGTGAACGCGGCACTGGAACACACGGGCCGCGCACCGCTCGAACACGACCGGATCTACAGCTACGTGGGCAACGGCGCCCCGACGCTCATCCGGCGCGCGCTCGGAGAAGGCACCACCGAAGCTCAAGCCGAGGGTGCGCTCAGCTTTTTCCTCGAATTCTATCGGCTCCACATGCTGGATAACACCGTCCCCTATCCGGGCGTGGGGGAAGGCCTCGAACTGCTCGCGAATCATTCCATGGCGGTGCTGACGAATAAGCCGGTGCGCTTCAGCCGCGCCATCCTCAACGGCCTCGATCTTTCGCGTTACTTCCGGTTCGTCTATGGGGGCAACAGCTTCGAGCGCAAGAAGCCCGATCCGATGGGCGTGGCCGCTCTGCTGCGCGACCTCGGAGCTACGCCGCAGGAAACGATGCTCGTCGGCGATTCCGAAGTGGACATGCTGACGGCGCGGAACGCTGGGACGTGGGCTTGCGGCGTGACCTACGGACTTGGCAGCATGCGGTTGGCTGAATTCTCACCCGACCTGATGGTGGATAGCCTCATCGAGCTTTCCGCTCACCTGAACTCCGTCCCAAAGCCGAAGACTTGAGGCAGACCTGCCGCGCGGCGCTTCAGGAGATGCGTGCGTGTTCCTTCGCGCAGGTCTTGCGGTACCACTCCCAGGTGCGGCGCAATCCTGTTTCGAAATCGACGCGCGGCTCGTAGCCCAGAACTTTCCGGGCGAGATCCACGTCGGCCTGCGAGTGCAAGATATCGCCGGGTCGCGGCGGGTCGTATTTCGCGCGCGCCGGCTTGCCGCAAATTTTCTCGAGTAAACCGAGGGTTTCGTTGAGAGTGATCCGCGCGCCCGTGCCGACGTTGAAAACCATCCCCGAAGCCGCCGGCGCCTCGCAGGCGCGGAGAGATGCATCCACGACATTGTCGATGTAAGTGAAGTCGCGGGATTGTTTGCCGTCGCCGAAGACGACGGGTTGGGTGCCGTCGAGCAGCGCGAAGATGAACCGGGAAAGCACTCCCGAGTACTGCGAGGTGGGGTCCTGACGCGGCCCGAAGACGTTGAAATAACGCAGCGAAACATTTTCGAGCCCATAGACCCGCCCGAACACCTGGGCGTAGAGTTCGCCGACGAGCTTTGAGACACCGTAGGGGGAAATGGGCGAGGGCGGCATGGTTTCGACTTTGGGCAGCGTGGGAGTCTCACCATACGCCGACGAGGATGCCGCAAAGACGACGCGTTTCACTTTCGCGTCGCGCGAAGCCACGAGGACGTTCAGCGTGCCGTCAATATTGACGCGATTCGTTTCCAGTGGATCTATGACCGAACGAGGCACCGACGTCCGCGCGGCCAAGTGCAGCACATAATCGGCGCCGCGGCAGGTTCTCTCTACGGCTTCGAGGTCGCAGACGCTTCCGTGGATGAAATCAATCTTGCCTTTGGCCTCGGCGAGGTTCTCCTCTTTTCCCGCTGACAGGTCGTCGAGAACCGCCACGGAATGGCCGCGCCGGATCAGTTCGTCCACGATATTCGAGCCGATGAATCCGGCACCGCCCGTGACCAGGTAGCGCATTTGGGGTACCCTCCGGGAAGGAGACGTCCCGAGCGGAGGTTTCCAAGATGCGTCACACGCTCGGGAACTGATGCCCTGAGAACTGCTTTTTCGCGTACGCTTGAATATAGCCCGCCCCAGCGGAGCGGGCAAGAAAGGAATCCGCAGGCTTTTCTCCGCTGGCAACGCTTCGATGCATTTCGGTTTCTAAACGAAGACCATGAGTGCTCGCAGGCAAATTCGCGTGATCGGTGCGGCAGTTGCCGGGTTGCTGGTTCTGGCCTCGTCGCCATTCGGCCTGCAGGGGCCTGCCGGCGCACAGGCGAAACGCGCGGTACGAGGCCCCTCAAAGCCTCCAACGGAAGCGGGTGATTCGAGGGACCCGAAGTTGACGCCGCCCTTCAAGGTGGGCGAGAAGCTCGATTATCGTGTCGGCTGGGCGAACTTCTCGAGCGCCGCGTCGGTGCGTCTGGCGGTAGCGGAGCGACGCAATCTCTACGGTTGGGACACGTGGCACTTGCAGGCCCTGGCCCACACGATCAGTCCGGTACGCTCGCTCTTTGTGATTGACGATCAGTTCGATTCCTACACGGATGCTCAAACGCTTGCGAGTCATCAGTATGAAATGTATCTGCGCGAGCTGGGAAAGCGCCTCGATTCCGTTTTCCTGCTAACCGCTTCGGGCACCCCGGCGCGAGGCAATGGCCCGAGCGTGGTGGTGCCGCCGGGGACACGCGATCCCGTCGGGGCTTTTTACTCACTTCGAGAAGTTGATTGGCAGCACGTCCCAGAAGTCCGCGTGCCCGTGTACGACGGCCGAGAACTCTATGAGATGAGCGCGCGGCTGCAAGCGCCTCGCGAGCGACTGGCCGTCGCGGCGGGCAGCTATGCCGCATCGAAGATCGACATTCGCCTCTACCAACACGGCCGCGAAATCGCGCAAACGCACTTTGCCCTCTGGCTGGCGCTCGATGCGGCACGCACTCCCGTGCTGGTGGAAGCCGACCTGCCGTTTGGAATTCTGCGAGTGGAACTGACCGGCGCTGGGGAATAACTCGACCTGCCGCGGGGGTTTAGCTTGGCGAGGTGTCCCAGTCCTCGGGCGGGAAACTGATCCTCCAGAATTCCGCCGAGGGATTCACGAACTCCACGCCGATCTGCGCCTTTCCTCCCTCTATATTTCCGACGTAGACGACGCTGCAGGGGAGCGACTCCTTGGTGGTTGTGTTGGTGATCATCAAGAGCTGTCCTGGCGCGACGGGAGCGGCCAGCGAGATGAGGGCGCCATGGGCGTTGACGACCAGGGTGCTGGTTTCTTCCTCGAAATTCTGCTCTTCTTGCGAAGTGCCTTGAACGAGCACGGTAACAGAGAGAAGGACCCGCATGCTGCGGCGCCGGCTTTTCTCAATGCTCAAGCCTTTCGACCTGAGTGTTTCGGGCATGGGATAACAATAGCTTCGGCGCCCCTCCAGGGCAATCCGGCTCTCGCTAAACCCACTTCATTCAGTAAACACGGCGGAAAACGGGGGGGCGCCGCTCCGAGGAAGCGGGAAGAAAGCTATCGGTCCGAGTGCAAAGGGCCGTCGCGGTGGTGGAGAAATGGATTTAGGCGAGCGATCGTCAACAGAGGACGATTTTTTCGCGATGGCTAGTGACGCGGCGCGTGGCGTTGCGCGTGTCGACGACGAGCTGCGAGGACTTGACGATGGCGTCGTAATCGTAGGAGGAATGGTCGGTGGAGATTAAGACGCAATCGTACGAGGCGAGGGCTGCCGGCGTCAGTTCCACCGAACGCATGGCCGAATAGTCGTAATGGCGCATTTTGTGCAGTGCAGGGAAGTAAGGGTCGTTGTAATCGAGCCGCGCGCCGCGTTTCGTCAGCAGCTCCATCAGCTTGAGCGACGGCGATTCGCGAAGGTCGTCCACGTCCTTCTTATAGGCGACCCCGAGCAGCAGTATGCGCGCACCCTTGACGCTCTTCTGGCGGTCATTGAGCGCCATGGCCAGGGATTCCACGACGTGATAGGGCATGGCGGTATTGACCTCGCCGGCCAATTCGATAAACCTCGTGGCGAAGTCGTATTCCCGCGCCTTCCAGGAAAGATAGAACGGGTCCACGGGGATACAGTGTCCCCCCAATCCGGGGCCCGGGTAGAAAGGCATGTACCCGAACGGCTTGGTGGCGGCGCTATCGATTACCTCCCAGATGTCCAGGCCCATTCGCAGGCAAAGGAGTTTTAGTTCGTTCACGAGCGCGATATTCACGCAGCGGAAAATGTTTTCGAGCAGCTTCACCATTTCGGCTGAGCGCGTCGAGTTCACCGAGACAACGCGCGATACGATTTGTGAATACAGGGCGGCGGCGGCACGGCCGCTGGGCGGATTGATTCCGCCGACCACCTTCGGGATTTGCGCCAGGCCGAACTGTTTGTTGCCCGGGTCCTCACGCTCGGGAGAGAAAGCGAGGTAGAAGTCGGTGGCGATGTTTTCAGCGTCCGGAGCGCTGGCAATCGGGCAGCGGAGCCCGGCCTCGGTCAGGATCGGCAGCACCAACTCTTCGGTGGTTCCGGGGTACGTAGTGCTTTCGAGAACGATCAATTGATGTGGTTGAAGATGTGGCGCGATGGAGTGTGCCGTTTGTTCGACGTAACTCAGGTCGGGTTCGCGCCGCTCATCGAGTGGCGTCGGCACGCAGATCAGGGCGGCATCCATGTCGCGGAGCCGGGCGAAGTCCGTAGTCGCGCCAAAGTGCCCGCAGTTCAGGCCCTGACGAATCTTCTCGGCAGGAATGTGCTGGATGTAGGATTGACCGGCGTTGAGCTTCCCCACCTTGGTCGGGTCTGTGTCAAATCCCAGGCTGCAATGGCCGACGTCGGCAAACCGCAACGCCAGCGGCAGTCCCACATAGCCGCATCCGATGACACCGACTTTCAGATTCTTTCCCGCAAAGAATTCCGGCTTGCGATCCGCTCCCATCGTTCTCCTGTTTCCTTCGGTTTCTTCCGTGCACGCACGCATGTCTCGATGACTATAACAAGAACCACTGCTCCTACAAAGGCGCCTGGGTAATCTGCTTTCGAGAAATGCAAATGGGCGTTGCCCCGCCCGAAGATTTGCGGGACCATGGCACGGGTTTTTTGGGTAGAAAAAAAACACGCGTGCAAATCGCCCTAATTCTTCTCCTCGGGTTGGCAGTCGGGGTTTTGGTGGGTTTGATGGGTGTCGGCGGGGGCATCGTCGTCGTCCCCGCCCTGGTCTATCTGCTTGGGATGGATCAGCACATGGCCCAGGGCACCTCTTTGTTTCTTCTCTTGCCGCCGCTGGGCCTGGGCGCTCTATACGCGTATTGGAAGAGCGGTGACGTCGATCTTCCGGCCGGCTTCGTCGCGGCCGCGGGATTCCTGGCGGGCGGCTACTTCGGCGGCATCGTGGCGGTTGCCATCCCTTCGCGCATTTTGCATCCGCTATTTGGTCTGTTCGTGATCTTCGCTGCGATCCTGCTGTGGCGGCAGACGGGATCCCTGCGCGGGAGTCAAAAGGGATGAGCGACTCCGGCGCGCGCCTCGCAGCGATCTTTCTCGCCTCCACCTGTGTAGGCATCTTCGCCGGGCTTTTCGGAATCGGCGGCGGAGTGCTGTTGATTCCGCTGCTGGTGCTGCTTTTTGGATTCGAGCAGCATAAGGCACAGGGCACGAGCTTGGTCGCCCTGGTGCCACCCAGCGGCTTTCTGGCGTTTCTCGCGTATTACCGCGCGCATCAGGTGGACGTGAAAGTGGGTTTACTTCTGATCCCTGGCGTTTTTCTGGGCGGCATTCTGGGCGGCCACATGGCGGAGCGTCTTTCGTCGCGGCGGATGCGTCGCGTGTTCGCCGGCTTCCTGTTCGCCTTGGGCCTGTGGCAAATCATCTCGGGCAGTTTCAAATAGAGGCGAATAGAGGAAAGGGTCGTACCCACCCGAGTCAGCTTTTGGCTCAGCGCAACCGATGCGCTGGAATCAGTTATAGAAAGGCGGTTTTCCTGTTGTTGCTTGTGGGAACTGGCTTGCGTGTGGGTGAAGCATGGGGTTGCGCTGGGAAGATATCGACCTGAAACGCAAGAATCTCACGGTTTACTGCTACCCTTAAGGAAGGGTGCTAGTCGTGAAGGACGACACTTAGGAGAGAATTGTTGACCTGAAGTCCGCCATTATATTGAATGAAGCCCAGTTTCCTGAATTTATTCATGAAGAAATTTACCCGAGAGCGCGTGGTGCCAATCATTTCTGCCAGCATCTCCTGCGATACTTTGGGAAGCATCTTTTGAGGCTCGGCTTGCTTACCATAGCGCGCGAGCAGCAACAGAGTGCGCGCCAGCCGTTTCTCGCTGGAGTTGAAAAGCTGGTCGATCAAATCCGCCTCGATACGGATGTTCCGTCCAAGCATGTAAGAGATGAAATGGTCGGAGAGCGCATGTTCCTCATGGAGCAGGTGAACCATCTCGTTCTTTTCAATGACGAGTGCAGTCGTGGGCGCAATCGCGGTGGCCGTTGCCATACAAATCGTCTGCCCCGTCAGGCACCCCTCACCAAAGAAGTCGGTGGGTCCCAGTATCGCCACGACTGCCTCCTTGCCGACCTCATTGACAACGGAGAGCCTTACACCGCCTTTTTGAATGTACATCACACTCGTAGCGGGATCGCCTTGAGAGTAGATCTTCTGCGATCTTCGATACTCCACAACTCTTCTCGCCACGCCGGCCGAACCGAGAAAGGCTTGGACATTGAAAGCGTGCTTTTGTCTGAGTTTTATTTTGGATTTGTTTGAACTCGCGATTCCTTTCATAACTTCACCGCTTAATACTAATAGTAGCAGAATCATGAAAATCACATCAGGACTCTCAGTATTGCCGTTCAATATACTGTACCGTAAGAGTTAACATAAATTGAAAAGTGTACAATTATTGGCGCGGCAGGAGGCGCCAGACCTGGTCCTCCTCGATCTGGGACTGCCAGGAGGTGGAGCTTTCTAGTAATAGAACGAATTAGAACCCTGACCGATCTTGGTTGTAATTATTTTATAAGACTACACACGGTGCAACGCTTCGGTCCCACTATCTAGAAAGAACTCAGGACAAGGCTCATTATCGCCAACCGCGATGCAGGGTTTGGTTTACAAGATTCGATTTGTTTGAAAAGGGGCAATGAAGCGTTTGGAAAAACTTGTGTTTCTGGGCAGTGAATCTTGCGGATTTCGGCCACGTCAAAATCAAACACTTCTGGACCACACTTGATGAGGGTTTTTGGGCAGCCCTGAAGGGCCGGTAGGGCCCGGTTCCCCGGTGTCCGCCCATCTCCAGTTAAATACGCTTGACTGGTCGGATCTTCACCTGGAGCGGACTTTCAATAACAAACGGCAGCACTTTCGACATAGCCTTCGCCTCGCGGTAACGGTGCCACTGGGACGCTGACTGGGAGACCCGAACCTTCCACCCTCGCGCTGTAAGCGTTCGACATGAGCAGAATCTCCGCTTCCTTGCGGCCTTTCCAAAGGCTTGCCTTCACTTCGGCTGGAGCGTTAGCTTGCTTGGGGTCAAAACTTTGTTGAAATTCTCCGCGATGTCACGCGAACCGTTTTCGCTATACTTACCAACCACGCTTTCAATCATAACGAACAACTCGTTTGTCCGGATCGGCTTTGAAACATAGCCGTCCATACCCGCAGAGAGGCACCGCTCCTGATCCCCTTTCAAGGCATGGGCGGTCATCGCGATGATCGGAATGTGCCGGCCCGTTGATTCTTCTTTCGCTCGAATCGCTGCGGTAGCCTCGAAACCATCCATCTCGGGCATCTGAACGTCCATCAGTACGACGTCAAAGTATTCCTTCTCGAGCGCAGCCAGTGCTGCGCGACCGTCGCCTGCAATGGACACGCTATGGCCTCTCTTCTCGAGCACGCGGATCACAAGAGTTTGATTGACGGCATTGTCCTCTGCCAATAGCACCCGCAACCGACTCTTCGCCTCGCGCAACAAATGCCGCGTCACCAACGGAACGCGCTCCTGCGGTGCTTTATTCAGAATCTGACATATCGCTTCCAGCAATTCGCCCTGTCGGACGGGCTTAACAAGGTAAGCCGAAATCCCTAGCGCTCGACAACGCGCGGAATCGCCCACACGCCCCGCCGATGTCAGCATCATGATCGTGGCTCCCACCCAATCCGGATCCCTTTTTATTTGCTCCGCGAGCGCGAAGCCGTCCATCCCTGGCATGTGTCCATCGAGGAGAATCAGAGGAAATGGATGACCCGCGTCCTTAGCGATCTCAAGTGCCTGCAGAGCTGCCCGGCCACCTTCCACGGAGGTGGACTTCATCCCCCACCGGTCCAGCATCCCTCCCAGGACTCTGCGATTCGTGAAGTTGTCGTCCACAATCAGAACGCGCAAATCGAGCAACTGTCCTCGATGAACGGGAGCGGGATGCGTTGAGGGTGCGCTCTGGAGAGCTAGGTGCACGGTGAAAAAAAATGTGCTGCCTTGCCCAGCCTGACTCTCCACCCAGATGCGCCCGCCCATCATCTCGACGAGTCTGGCGCAGATCGTTAGCCCCAAGCCAGTGCCCCCGTACTTACGAGCCATCGAGCCATCTGCTTGAGAAAACGCTTCAAAGATCTTCTCTTGCTTGTCGCTGGAAATGCCGATGCCTGTGTCTCGTACGGCAAGGCGCAGAAATGTGTCATCCGCGCCCTGCTGGGATTGCTCCTGGACGCTGACGACGATTTCGCCACGCTCCGTGAATTTAATCGCGTTTCCTATTAGATTGG
The DNA here is from genome assembly GCA_963781005.1 of uncultured Acidobacteriota bacterium. Classification (GTDB taxonomy): domain Bacteria; phylum Acidobacteriota; class Terriglobia; order Acidiferrales; family UBA7541; genus CAWADX01. Next base: position 865,921 of record CAWADX010000001.1, on the reverse strand, counting down.
TCAGAATCTGACGCACCCGCCCCGGATCGCCAAGCAGCGCCTCCGGAACCTCCGGTTGCACCTCATAGATCAGTTCCAGTCCTTTCTGGTGCGCCCTAAAGCTCAGAGCCTTCATCGTTTCGTCCAGACTCTCGCGCAGATCAAAAGGAATCGACTCCAGTGTCAGTCTTCCAGCTTCAATCTTCGAGAAATCCAGGATGTCGTTGATGATGGACAGCAAGGACTCAGCGGACAGTTGAACGAGCCCCAGGTTCTCGCGTTGCTCAACAGTAAGATCAGTATCCAGGACCAGCTCGGTCATACCGAGGATGCCGTTCATAGGCGTGCGGATTTCATGGCTCATCGTCGCGAGGAACTCGCCTTTGGCCCGGTTCGATTGCTCGGCAGCTTCCTTGGCGGCGAGAAGTGCTACTTCGGCTTGTCTGCGCTCTGTAATGTCTACGAAAGTTACAACGGCACCGATCACCTGGTCGCCTCGGAAGATCGGATAGGACCAATACTCGGTCGGGAAATTAGTTCCATCGCTCCGCCAGACGACCTCGTCATGGACATGACTGCCCTTCCCATGACGGAAGGCCTGATAAATCTGGCACTCCTCTACCGGGTAAGGTGTGCCATCCGCCCGCATATAGTGCATCACCTCGTGCATATTCTTGCCCAACAGGTCGGCGGCTTCCCGATAGCCGAGCAATTTCACACACGCGTGATTGCAAAGCGTACAATTTCCCTGCATGTCAATACCGTAAATCGCTTCGGCAGTCGAATCAAGAAGAAGCCTGACCATCTCGCTGCTTTCCCGCAGGTCTTGCTCGGACCGCTTGCGCTTAGTGATGTCGCGCACAAATGCAGCAAAGCGGCGTGTACCAACTCCACTTATGGCAGAGATCGTCAGTTCTACGGGGAACTCGTGGCCGTCTCGATGCAACGCAGTTATCTCAATCCTCTTATTCAGCACTGGGCCCTCTCCCGAGACAAGAAAGTGCCGGAGACCTCGTTCGTGTGCATCACGATAGCGGTCAGGAATGATCATTTGAGAGAGCATTTGTCCCGTCGCCTCGGAAGCCATCCGAAGGTAGTTTCCGCCTGTGCGTTCCAATCCGTGATGAGCCCGCTTGAGTCCATTCCAACGTATGCATCAAGGGCTGCTTCAAGAATCTGATGGTAGCACCTCTCACTGGCCTCGAGTTCCAAAGCCTTAGTGGAGAATCGTCGGTCTACCAGCGATGTCAGAAGGCTGAGCCCGAGAACCATAAAAGTGACCACGATAACGCTGGCGATGCCCAGGGAAGAGATGCTTAAAGTATGCGATAGACCCCCGTGGACCAAGGCGGTAGGCTTAAAACTGGCTGCGGCCATGCCGGTGTAATGCATGACCGGGATGGCGGCACCCATCACCAATGCACTGATGATTTTCCGCCAGGCCCAAGAGGTAGTCTCTCCGCGAAAATGAAACGTCAGCCATAGAGCGGACAGGGAAATCACGAACGCGAGAACCACCGAAAGCGCAACGATTGCAGGAGAATAGCGGCACATCGCAGGCAGCCTCATCGCCGCCATGCCCGTATAATGCATGCTTACTATGCCGCCACCCATAAAGATGCTGCCGGCCAAAGCCCGCGACGATCCCATTCTCTCCCGGCTGACGACAAATAATGCAACGGCAGAAGCGAAAATCGCAGCCAAGAGAGAAAGCAGTACCGTCGGCCAGTCGTACAGTACGGGAACTGGCAAGCGAAAGGCGAGCATCCCGACGTAGTGCATGGACCAGATGCCGATGCCCATGGCGATTGCACCGCCGCTCAACCACAGGTAGCGGACGCCACCTCTCGCAGAAGTTACTCTTCCCGCAAAATCTAGAGCGGCATAGGAAGCCATCATGGCAATGAAGACAGATAGAGCTACGAGACGATAGTCGTACGAGCCGGCCATTGAGGCGCCCATGGGGCCCTCCTTGTCGAGCGTAATCAGCCCCCGCTTCGTGTCAGCATTGAAGGCAGAGCGGTGTCGCCCGTATTGGGATCCCTTTGAAACAGCGTCCCACGGCGGCAGTTGCAGCATCAATCGTGCAGTTCGACAGTACCATCCTGATCGAAGTGAAGGATCCCAACGTGCCGTAGAAATCACAATCTTCTTACACGTCCCCCAAATCATGCACCACCGCGGGCGTGTGGTCCTTTTCGCCCAGGACTTTGCGAATCACCGACAAGAGCTGGGCATTATCCACGGGCTTTTGTAGGAAAGCCTTCGCGCCTGCCTTGAGCGCACGGTCCATATTTGCGTTGCGGTCGCGCGCGGACACGACAATCACCGGGATCAAAGACAGACTGTCGTTTGCTTTCAACCGCTCCATGACGCTGAAGCCATCACCGGCCGGTAAGCCGAGATCCAGGATAATCAGGTCCGGCATGTGTTTCCGTGCTTCCGCGATACTCGCCATTCCATCCGCTGCAAAAATAACGTCGTAATGGTTTGCCTTGAGGCGTACGTGGAGGCCCAGTCGCACATCGGGATCGTCATCCACAATCAGAATTGTCTTTTGGCTCACGTCTAGACGCTCCTTTGTAAGCATATGGTGGTGATGCGATCTTGAATTCCAGCAGTCACCTGTTCCACGAAGGTTTCCATCGACTCGTTTATCTCTCTCGATATCGGCAGCCAGAAAGCTGCGGTTAAAGTGCTACGCACTTCGGCGAGATGTACGACCTCATCCTCGAAGGCAGTGATCTTCGCACGCAAGCACGGTGAGGATTCCCCGAAATGCGCTCAATTCAGGTCTCAAGGAATAGCGGCAGTGCCTTGGTTTCTCCCAGGGCGCGCCGAATGGCGCTCAGGAATTCTTGATTATTGGGAGGCTTGTGGAAGAACGCCACTGCCCCGGCTGCCAGAGCACGCTCTTTGTTGACAGCCGGATCTCTGGCACTGAGCACGATAACGGGAGTCGTCACCAGATCGGTTAGGGCTTTCATTCGTTCCATTATTAGGAAGCCGTCACCTCCCGGCAGTCCCAGATCGAGGAGGACCAGGTCCGGCGCCTCCTGCCGCGCCACCGCTATGGCACTAACGGCGTCCATAGCGGAGAATACGGTATAGCCACTGGCTTTCAATTTGGCCGCCAGCCCCACTACAAGATGCTCATCGTCGTCGATGATCAGGATTTTTTTACCACTCATTAGACTTTCTCCTTCGCGTGCACGTGTGCTTCAACCAATCGTCCGATTCGTGCGGTGACGTCGGCTATCTCTTTCTGCCAAGATTGGCGTTCGGCGGGAAGTCGCAACGTCGTAACGGAGATTGTCGACGTCAGGTTCGAACCGGTGTCGAAGTCTTGTAACTCTCCGCGAATTCGCCCGGTGATGGCAGCAGCGCCGCCTTGATCGGCGCACGCGACGATGAAAAAGGACTCCGCCGCTTCTGTGGCATGCATCTGAGGCAAAAGCACATCCCGGCCTGCAAGAAAACAACGCCCCAGAACCTTCCGTATCCCCGACAGAATTTCCGTCAAACTGGTTTCATCGACCGTGGCCACGTCAACGGCAATGAGCGACAGGTAGCCTGCTCCCAAATTTGTCGGGGTTAGGACAGGGATACATAGTTTGGCCAGCGAGAAGACCGGCAAGGTAAAGTGAAAAGCGCTGCCGTGTCCGAGCCGGCTTTCCACCCAGATTCGACCGCCCTGTTGCGAGACCAGCTCTCTTGAAATGAACAGTCCCAAGCCCAGACCGTCACGGCTAGCCTCGCTGGCGCTTTTTACCTGGGCCAAACGGTCAAAAACGATCCGGCAGTCTTCCGGGCTGATTCCACATCCTGTATCGACAACCGACAAACACAGAAAGCTGTTGTCTTCCGCGCAGACCCGTCCTTGGACGGTGACGGTTCCATCTCGGGGCGTGAACTTGATTGCGTTATCAATCAGGTTGATAAGAATTTGCCGCACACGGGCGGGATCGGCCCAGGCAGACGGAAGAGACGGTGAAACGTCGGCGCGCAAGCTGATATTCTTCGCGGCCGCATTCGCGTGACACGTGCCGAGGACTTCGGCAATCAGCCTTGATACAGATGCTTGCTGGGGCTCAACAGTGAGTTTACGGGTTTCGAGGCGAGTCACGTCCAGGAGGTCGCTGACCATATTCTTGAGTTGTTTGACGTTGTGCAGCAGGAACTCCAGGTGCTCGCGCTGTTCGGCGGTGACATCACCAAGCACGCCGTCCAGTAGATTGGTGGTGAAAAAGTAGATCGCCGTCAGGGGAGTGCGCAGTTCATGCGAGACGTGAGACAGAAACTTTTCTTGCATGCGCGTGCGTTCTTGCCGAGTATTTTCCAGTTCGGTCGCGGCCCTCCTCCTCTCGGTCACGTCTTGCAGGATGATGGCAAAACCCGGAAGAGGGCCTGCCTCTGCTGTGATGATGACTTCGGCCCAGAACTGCGTCCGGTTCTGACGGACGCGCCAACCCTCATCTTCGGCGCGGCCTGCCAGCGAAGCCTCTTGCAACTGTTGCTCGGGCGTGCCGTTCTGAATATCTTCGGAGGTGAAGATGCAACGAAATTCCTGGCCCACGATCTCGGCGTTCGTATAACCCAACAGACGCTCCGCTCCGCCATTCCAACTGGTCACGCGTCCGGCGAGATCGGTGGTAAAAAGCGCGTAGTCCTTCACGCCCTCGACCAACAATCGAAACCGAAGGTTCATCTGCGCCACGCGGGTCTCGAGGATTGCACCATAGCGTTGCCGGAGAAACGCCTTACCTAGCGCATGCAGCAAATCCCCGGACGCCTGCAAGGCGGCGCGGCTTACAGGACGCTGCTTGCTCGACAGGTGCCAAAGCAGCTGCGCCGAAACTCCGAATTTCTTGGCAGCTCGCTGCAACAATAGTGACTCGGGATATTGGTCGGACACTTGCCCAGCAATAATGGCCCCTAGACGATGATTGCCCAATGAGAGCGGAACTGCCACGTGCGTAAGGGCTGCTTGGTCGCGTACCATCGTGGGGAGGCCGGTTCGCAACGCATCCGCAACGGCCGTGCAAGGCAAAACCGGACTTAGGCAGAAGGGACACCCGGTCCCTCTCCCCACTATTGCACTGTGAACGCGGGTCCAGATCGGCTGCGGATTGTGGCATCTTCCCAACAAGTTTCCTTCAGTATCGGTTAGTGCCACCGCCACTTTCATTGCGCGGCCATACGTCTCCAGCATTGGACCCCACGCTTTGACATCAAGCAAATCGGCCCGCAGCTCATGCGACAGTTCCACAACGTCAAAGTCATCCGGCAAAGCGCTAGCCTGATTGAAGGATACGTCCTCCATCAGGGACAAAGGCTCGTTTAGGTCGACCGGTAGCAGGGACTCTGGTGAGGTCATTTTTTCTCCAGAGAGGCGGCAACGCCGTTTATTCTCCCAGGGGCGGAGAACCGCGTGGGGGCCCGGCTCAAGAGACTGGAGTAGTTCTGCAACGGCAATGGGAATATGGGGTTCTTTTCCTGGGGTATAAGGCTGATTCCGCCTTGGCCGATCACAAACTCGCGAGTATCAAATGAATGTTCACTCCCGCGCGCCTTGACCACTGAAATGCAGCGGTGAATTGTGCTGTTGATTTCCACGAGGCTCAACAGAATGAGGTTATCCACGATGGAGCTGACGGGGAAATCCGGCATGTAGGACGAGATCCCGAGGAACTCCGGATTCTCATAATTGAAGAAAGTCGTCATCAAACGGTGTTTGCTATAGGCCACCAGGGCGTGGAAGAAGTCGCGGTACACTCCCATATCCCCGATGGCGGTGCTGTAACTCGTCATGCCATCGATCACCATCCGTTGTATGTCATGTTCCTCGACAAGCTCAACGATTTGGGCGTAATGGGCATCGATGTCTAGCTCTTGCGGGCTCTCGAACAGTATCCGGATCGTACTTGCGTCGATCTGTTCTTGCAGGTTTAGCCCGAGGGTGTGAGCATTACGGACGATTTGCGCCGGGTGCTCATCTAAGGAGACCATTAAGCCGCGTTTTTTTTGTTTCAGCGCTCCTTCCCGCAGTAACTGCGTGCCAAGTACGGTCTTTCCCACGCCCGAAACCCCAACGACCATTGTGGTGGACCCATCGAAAATGCCGCCGCCGATCAGACTGTCCAACGCTTCCACCCCGATGACGGACCGCTTGGTGCCGGACGTGGGCTGCACTAAATTATGGCGAAATGGGGCCTGAACGCGGCGGAACACCTCCAAACCCTTACCCTCAGTAATCCGGAGGGAGTGTTCCCCACTCTCGTAGTCCTGGCCTCGGCTTTTCAGGATCTCGATGCTGCGACGGCTGCGCCGGCTGTGGCGGTCGCGGTTCAATTGGATCACCGTATCAGCGAGGAAATCAGCCGCCTCCACCATTGCGACTGACTTGGAGTGGTTGCCGAGCTCGTGCGAGAGTAGGGCCGTCAAATTCTCTCGGCTCAATGTTTCGATCAATTGATGCAACAGGTCACGGTACAACACGGGCTCGGGACTTCCACCAGTAGAGATCTGATCTAGCATACCAACACCATCTATGAAAATGCGCTGGGCGCCGATCTCGGTCGCCGCCTCGAGCAGCAGACTATCCGCCGACCGCAGTTCCTGATCGAACACCTGTGGACTCGTGAAGATGATTTGCAGTTTCTTCTCTCGCTGCAGTTCATCCAAATTCCAGCCGAATTTGGCAGTGTCCCGAATGAGTTTGCCCGGGCTCGTTTCAAAAACCACGATTAGGCCGGGCTCGTTAAATTGGGTGATTCCACGGTAAATGGATTCAATGCCCATCAGGGTCTTTCCGCTTCCGGTCACACCCTGCAGCAAGATGACATTCCCCCGCGGAATCCCGCCCATTAAGATTTCATCGAGGCCCTTGATGCCAGTCTGGATCAAACTGCTTTCGGCCATTTGGCACTTCCCTTCAGGATAGATGTACGGATCGCACTCCCGGAACTGCTTCCGGCGTGTCTGGCTTCAGTATCTTGGCCAACATCAGCCTCCCAGCACGATTTCCCGTCAAACTCAGGAGTTGTTGAAAGCAGCTCTGACGCGAACCGCCCGAGGAGACTACGACCTTGTAGAAACGCACTCCCCTCGAGGGGCGAGAGGATTCTATTAGCCTTCGGGATTCCAAGCTGTCGAGCGCATTACCAATTCTTGTGCTTTCACAACCCACAAGGCGAGCAATCTGGTCGGCGCTGGAAAGGATCACTCCGTGGTGATACAGGAAAATTAATATATCCCAGTCCATGAGCAGCGAAACGCCCATGGACTCGAGGCAGCCTTGCACGAAGGGTTCTAAAGGATTTCCCTGTTCGCACAATGGAATTATCCCGTGGCAACTGATCGTGTCGGCAGCCTGTTCGCAATAAGGGCCGCGATAGGAATCGACGCCCGTCACTTTGAGTTGGATGGCCTGGCTAATGCACGTGCTGCGTCGCATTGGCCCAACCAAATCGTTGGCAGCCGTCTTCTTCGACATATTCCATCTCCTGCAGCCATCGAAAGAGCGACAATCTCGCAATCATTCTTTCTCCCCCAAGCCTATTTGGATGAACCTTAGAGTGACTGTTCACTTCGGTACAGGTTCTTAAGAGTTACTTTAGTGCATCAATTGGAAATGTGGACCGAGACGCCGACGGAAGCACAGGGACTGATCGGTTGAGCGCGCCAAGGGCAAGGCTCGGATGGCTTCGGAAAGTCCTTCATGCCTCTAGGATTGCCTCTCTATGCGTGCGCGGCCTCGGCTGGCAGAGGATTTCGAACGAGTTGGGGTCTGGGGCGTCGGAACAGTGCTCAAAATCGCCACGGAGCCCTCCGGGTGGGTCTAAAAAACCATCGTGCAGTTCGGCAACGGGTACCGAGGCATCAAAACCGAAGCTGATTGATGCTTGGGACATCCCAGTTTTCCATTCTCTCCGACTAAGTCTTGGAGTGGTCACCGAATCCTTTTGCGAGCGCTCCGATGACCCCACTGATGTATTCGAACTGGCTACGGCAATAGTTATCCAGCTCGCCGGCAAGATGGTCCGCCAGCGAAAGATACCCAGGATACGAACGAATAGAGTCTGTATCGTAGGAGTTAACATTTTTATGGGAGGCGTACAATATTGAACATAAGCCTGTAGTGTATTTCCGATAGAGTACAGTAAGTTGGTTATAACCAGTTTCCGGGAGCCAACACGGTGGAAGCGTGGCCGGCTCCTTGAATCTGGCTCGAGTTCAAATGGCTTCAATCTCACAAGATCGCATCAAGCAAGCTGATCAAGCCCCTGTGAGGAACCGATCGGCAAGTAGAGGCCGACCCTTGCGTACCATATTGGGGGCCTCGCCGTTTATATGCCCACGGACTATAGGTATCACTAGGTAGATGGAAAAGTGACTAACGCAACGTGGAAGACTCTATTGATCGTTTGGCTTGTCCTTTTCTTAATCAGCTGCAGCGACTCTCAACGCCGCAAGGAAGGCGTGGCCGAGTTACAGCGGGTACAATCCGTCATTCACAAGATGGACATCGTGGTTTCTGTCGGGGTCACGAAGCAAGAGTACTCACAGAGACTTGCAGATGCCTTGATTAAGGTGGGTGACTTGGAGCGAAGCGCCAAACAGACGACTCCAAAGTTTCCTACGGGCGATCAAGCAATCGTTGAGCAAATCTACGCCCACCTGGTCAAAGCCTTAGAACCCTACAAGATTGCTACAGAATTCTTCGGGGACAAACATGTGTCCGAAGATATCTGGGAATCAACGCTCTATCAAGACGAGTACGAGCCGGTCAAAAATCTATTCACAACCCTTGATGTCCCCGTTGAAGAAGAAGTGAAAGCCTTCTCTGACGGGGCCGGGCCTGCCCAGCCTTACGACCGGAGGTGGTACAATCGCTGGGACATGGTTCGGGCTCTATGGAGGGTCGGCGCCGAGGAAGATGCAAAGGCAAAACAACTCATAGACCAGCTTAACCAGAAATGAGACCAAGCAATCTGTTGCCAGGTTCAGGACGGCGAAATAGGTGCCAGACCACAGTCGCGCGAATTGTCGGTTTCTGAGCGTACTGTGTCGGGCGATTCCCTCTTTGTCGCAACTTCTTGGGGACTCCTACGGGAGGGCTGGAGACATCCGCTTTTCCTAGATGGGCTTTTCGGCTGCCATCCCCCCCCCTTTTACGAAGTTTTATTCTGCGCGTCTAAGCGCTTAATTGCGTCATGGATTCGGCGATTAGTTGTTTCCGCAGGACGGCTTGGGCAGTCTTGCTGAATTCGTGGACGTAGTAAGCCAATAGATTATGTATCGTATGAGTTAACACATTTTACGTATACTGTACAATATTGAACATAAGAATATAGTTAAGTTTAGATACGGTACAGAGTGTTGGAGGTAACCAGTTTCCGGGAGCCAGTCCTTGGGAAGGGGAGCTGGCTCCTTGAATCTGGCTCGACTTCAAATGGCTTCAATCTCACGAGATCGCATCAAGCAAGCTGATCAAGCCCCTGTCAGGAATGGATTGGCAAGTAGAGGCCGACCCTTGCGCGCCCTCTTTCTTTATAGAGACGCTAGGGACGTAGAGCACTGCGTACGAGAGATCGAGACGGGGCAGTTCAAAGTCAGCGCAGATGTAGTTCTAACTACCGAGCAGTTTGCCGAACGCCTAGCCTCAAAATATTATGACGTGGTTCTGGCCGAGCACCCCACGCCCAACTGGATAGGAATGTGGGCACTGGAGCACCTGCATCAGACGCAGAAACAGGTCCCCCTTATCTTCGTAACCAGCCCCATGCAACCGGAAGCTGTCGCGGAGCTCATCACGATGGGCGTCGCCGATTGTGTTGAAATGGCTCACATTGGTCACCTTCCCGTGGCCATTCGGCGAGCTATCGATGAAAAGAATCTTCGGGAAGAGCGCGATCAAGCGGAGAAAAAGCTGCGACATTCGGAGGCCCATTACCGGGCCTTAGTAGGAAACCTAGCCTACGGGATCTGCCGCTGCAACGTGGAGGGCAAGTTTCTGGATGTCAATGGGGCGCTGGTCACGATGCTTGGCTATGCATCCAGAGAGGAACTCCTGGAAGTGAACCTAACACGCGACGTCCTTTGGGATCCTACCAAGCGGGCGCACTTGCTGGGGCATGGCAGCGAGGATGTGCATTTCGATCCCGTGGACCTTGACTGGAAACGGAAGGACGGGACGGCCCTGAAGGTCCGTCTCAGCGGACGGGAAGTCAAAGACGAGGAGGACGAGATGGACGGTTACGAGATCATCGTCGAGGACGTCACCAAACAGCGCGAGTTGGAAGATCATTTGCGTCAGCTGGCCGCCAAGGATCCTCTGACAGGTCTGGCTAACTACCGCCATCTTGTAGATGTGCTCGACGGCGAGATCCGGCGGTCCAAGCGGACGGGACGAGAGTTCGCCCTGTTGTTATTTGACCTGGACAGGTTGAAGCACATCAATGACCACTACGGCCATCTGACTGGCAGTCAAGCGCTTCGCCGACTGGCCGACATTTTGTCTATCTCTTGCCGGGACATCGATACTCCAGCTCGTTTCGGCGGAGACGAGTTTGCGCTTGTCCTGCCGGAGACAGGGGCCGAATCGGCCAACGTGGTGGCCCAGCGCATCTGCCAGAAGTGTGCGAATGACGGGAGGGAACCGAAGCTATCCGTCAGCGTAGGCTGTGCCGTCTATCCGGATGATGGCGAAGGAATCGAAACCCTCTTGTCCACAGCGGACGTGGCATTGTACGCGATGAAAGCCAGAGTACACAGCGCCGACCCTGCTGGAGCAAAGGCAGTTTGGCACTGAGTACGAACGATCTTTTTAGAAGCAGGTATCGGGGCGCTTCCTGGGATCCTTCCCTTCTTCCTCAGATCGCGTCGGAGCTGATAGTAGCCAAACCGGAAAGGCAGACATGAAGTGCAAACCGAGGGAGAACAATCCCGACCAGCGTGCTGTGAGTGTTTCCAGGGCTGGTCCAACCACGGCACTGAATTCAGCTCCCCGGCCGAGCCCGACGTTCACCGGCGAAGAAGCGATAGTGATGCGCGCCTTCGCCGCTGGAAAGTGCGCCAGGCAAGTCCGCACCGAACTCCGGATATCCCCGAGGTCGCTCGACCGACTGCTGCGCGACCTGCGGGAAAAGACTGGCACGGCTGACCACTTGGCCATGCTCGCCTGGGCCCGGCGGCAGATGAAAAGCAGTGGCGAAGCAGGGCGAATTGTCGATCGATAGGACTGAAGTTGCGCGTGTCGTGCCAGCGTCAGGGGACTCAACTATGGCTCAGTACGTACCGTTGAGAGTTCCGGTTCGTCCCCGGCGTCGCAGTACACGCGTCGATCAGGTGATCCCTTTGACCGTCATGGGGGCCGATGCGTGGCGCGGGCCGTATCACGAGAAGGTCTCTACGATCACCGTGAGCTGTCACGGATGCAAATACGAGTCCAAGTACGAAGTCATCCAGCAGGCGCGGGTAATCCTGGAAGTCCCCACTCCGGAAAATGAGAAGGCGCCCCGTTCGGTGCGAGGGCACGTGAAATGGATTCAGCGGCTATCCAACTCCGGGCAGCCTTTTCAAGTGGCGGTTGAACTCGATGTTCCCGGTAACGTCTGGGGCATTGCTCTCCCGCCCGAGGATTGGTTTGCGTTTCCGGATCCAGGGCCCAGACCCCTTGTGAGCTCCACCAAGTTCCCAACTGTTTCCACGCTGGCCCCGACCCTCGTAGTTCCCACGACGAGGGAAGAACCTCAAAAGCGCCCCCGGCCTCGCGAGGCCGTGGCGACCGGCCCCCAGCCACAACCGATCTCACGCCTTGTAAGCGATTTTCTTGAGCAGTTCGAACGGACCGTTTCAGAAGCTGCCAAAGTGGCAGTCAGCGACGGCACCAACCAGCTTCTGGATGAGTTGCGCGCGCAGCTTCGGGAAGATGCGAGCAAGACCCTTGCGGAGCTGGCATCCGCGAATTCCGACCAGTGGTTCCGAGGGGCGCTTGAACGCATCGACGCCACCCACCAGGCTCTCGCTGAGGCAGCCCACAAGCAGTGGACCAAGAAGATCGAGCAAGACCTGGAGAAAGCCGGCAGCCTTCTGGACAAGCGGCTCGCCGATTTGAACCAAACGGCGCAAACTCTGGTGACCGCCGCGCAGGAGAAGCATCAGCGGGCGCTCGAGGCCTCCTGGCGAGATTTGCTGGCCCGGTTTGTCAGTCAGCTACAGGAAAAGGTCAACCCGGTGCTGCAAAGCGCACAGCAGGGATTGACGAATTTGACCAAGTGCCGCGAGGACTCCGAGAAGAAAATCCAGCAAGCCGTGGTGGAATCCGGGAACCGAATGCACGAACTGAGCGAGCAACTGGTCGCGCAGTTCGAGCAAGCGTCCCGCGACCGCTTGGCGACGCTGGTGGGAGATTTTGAGCGCAATTGCACCGCGGTCGTAACCGATTCCCTGGGGCACTTCAACACGGACTTCGGAGCTCGCGAGGAACAGGCCAAGCAGAAGCTGGACAGTGTGCTCCAGCAAGCGCTCGAATTGATGTCGCGTCGCATGCAAGAAAAAGCGACGGACATCTCGCGACGATTTGCCGGCGAGCTGGATAACTATTGCCGCAGCCAGTTCGAATACATCAGCGGGGTCATCGGAGAGCTCGCCAAGGGGTTCGGCGAACACTCGAAGACCTAGGCGGAGAAAATGGAAAGAGATCGTGTCGTCGAGGACACTCGGTTAACTATGATCGTAGAGTAAATGACTTTGAATCATTCGAACCGATTGCGAGGCAGTTTGCGACAGAGGGGACGGGGGATTCGATCACTGCGGGCTGCGCACTGTCACGTGCAGCTCTGCGCCATGACTCTCGCGCTTCTCATCGCGGTGGCCGACGCAATTCCAATCGGGGCACAAGTCAAACTCAATCCGTCGGTCGAGTATCAAGCCAAAGCGGCGTTTCTCTACAACTTTGTAAAATTCGTCGAATGGCCCCCGGAGGCTTTTCAGAGTGAAACAAGTTCAATCACTGTCTGCGTGTTTAGATACGACCCTTTTGGCAGCGCTCTCGATGAGGTCATCGCGGGGCAGACACTCAATAATCGACGACTTGTGGTCCAACGGACCAATAAACTGCCGGATTTGAAAGCGTGCCAGCTTGTTTTCGTTAGTGACAGAGAAGATAAGCATTTGCCCGAAGTATTAAACAGCCTAGAGGGGGCGAGTGCGCTCGTGGTGGGGGAGGGCGGGGACTTTGCGGAGCACCGCGGCGGGATTCAATTCTTTCTTGAAAATAAGCAACTGCGTTTCGCAGTCAACGTGGATGCAGTTCAAAGGGCTCGCCTGACTGTCGATTCCAGACTGCTTGCGCTGGCCAGAATCGTCCACGATCAAGGTCGTCCGAAGGGGCCCTAAGATGCGTTCGTACCGAGACATGTCCATCCGCCATAAGCTTCAAGGCATTGTTATAGTCGCCTGCGGCGTGGCATTGTTCGTGGCGTCCGCGGCGTTCACTATCTATGATCGGACCACTTTCCTCCTTGCGAAAACAGCAGATCTGATTGCCTCTGCGAAAATGATCGGGTCGAACAGCGCTGCCGCGCTTACCTTCCACGATTCGAGATCGGCACGGGAGATCCTGAGCGCGCTACAGGCCAGACAGCACGTCGTCAATGCCTGCATTTACGGCTCCGATGGCAAAGTCTTCGCGGAGTACAGGCGGGACCCGACCGAAGCCGGTTTCTGTCCTCCTCCAGCCCAAGAAGAAGGAAGCGCGGTTGTCGCACGGCATATGGTCTTGTTCCAGAACATCGTCCTGCATGGTAATCGCATCGGCGCGATTTACATTGAGGCAGACCTGGTAGACCTGAATGACCGATTACTTCGGTTCGTGGTGATTGATTTCGTCGTATTACTGGGTTCGCTGGCAGTTGCATTCATGTTGTCTTACCGGTTGCAACGCGTGATTTCGGGGCCGATCCGGGAGTTGGCAGAGACAGCATCGTCAGTCTCCGTACATGAAAACTATTCTATTCGCGCGGTAAAGAGAAGCCAGGACGAAATCGGGGTTCTGTTTGACCAGTTCAACAGCATGCTCGACCGCATCCAACAGCGGGATGTCGCTATACAGAAGGCGCACGATGATCTCGAGAAAAGGGTCGAAGAGCGGACCGCGTATCTCAATGCCGTCATCGAAAATAGCCCACTCGCCATCATGGTGTTGGATTCTGAGCAGAAAGTGCAATTGTGCAATCCTGCATTTGAACACCTCTTTCAGTACACCCGCCAGGAAGTGATTGGGCAACCAGTGGATGTACTGCTTGCCGACGGTGATTTGTTATTGGAAGCCCGCACCATTTCCCTTCAGGCACGCAGCGATAAAGCCGTCAACTTGGTGACACGCCGTCGGCGGAAAGACCGAAGTTTCGTGGATGTGGAACTTCACACCGTGGTCCTGGTCGTGAGTGCCAAAGTAGTTGGTTCCTTGGTCATCTACCAGGACATTTCCGCCCGGAAGCGCGCGGAAGAAGCGATGCAGCAAGCGAAGGAAGCGGCAGAAGCTGCCAGCCGGTCCAAGAGCGAGTTCCTTGCCAACATGAGCCACGAAATCCGTACGCCAATGAACGGAATCATGGGAATGACGGAATTGGTTCTCGATACGGAACTAGACTCCGAACAACGCGAATACCTGAACATGGCGAAGTTGTCTGCCGATTCCTTGCTTTCCCTCATCAATGACATCCTGGATTATTCCAAGATGGAAGCGGGCAAACTGGAGATCGAAGCGATTGACTTCAATCTTGGAGACACCATTGGCGACACGATGAAAGCGCTAAGTCTCCGCGCACATCAGAAGGGGCTGGAACTTGCTTATGACGTTCAGCCCGACGTTCCGGACGCACTCGTGGGAGATCCGGGACGGTTGAGACAAGTCATTGTGAATTTGGTCGGCAACGCCATCAAGTTCACGGAGAAGGGCGAAGTGGTTGTTCACGTCCAGGCAGATTCGCGGACGAATGACGACATTGAACTCCATTTTACAATCGTAGATACGGGTATCGGAATTCCCGCCGAAAAGCAAACTGCGATCTTTGAAGCTTTTACACAGGCTGACGGATCCATGAGCCGTACTTATGGCGGCACGGGATTGGGTCTGACGATTTCGGCCCGGCTGGTGGGATTCATGCGCGGACGAATTTGGGTGGAAAGCGAGCTGGGCATGGGCAGCCGCTTTCATTTCACTGCTCATTTTAGGTTACAGGAGGCACCGGCAAGAATCACTGTGCCCAGGGATCCCAAGACTTTGCATGACATGCGCGTGTTGGTCGTAGACGACAACGCGACCAACCGGCAAATTTTGTTGAAGATGCTCACCAACTGGCACACCAACCCTACAACAGTTGACAGTGGGGCAAAGGCGATAACCGTCTTGACAGAGGCCCAAGGTCTAGGAAGAGATTTTCCCCTCATTCTTGTCGACGCTCAAATGCCTGAAATGGACGGATTCGCGATGGTTGAGTGTGTTAAGAGAAACCCAGATTGGAAGACCGCGACAATAATGATGTTAAGTTCCGCCGGCCAGCGCGGGGACGCGCGGCGCTGCCGTGAGTTAGGTGTCGCCGCCTATCTGACCAAGCCTATCCGGCAAGGAGAACTGCTGGACGCCATTTTGACCGCGTTGGGTACGAGGCCAATCAAGGAAGCTGCGCCAGTCCTGGTCACGCGACATTCTCTCCGCGAGGCAAGCGATCACCTGAACATCCTGCTGGTGGAAGACAACGCTATAAACCAAGTGCTCGCGGTCCGGTTGCTGGAGAAGCGCGGGCACTCGGTGACAGTGGCTGGAAACGGCAAAGACGCATTAGCGGCTCTGGAGAAACACTCCTTCAACCTCGTCTTTATGGACGTTCAGATGCCGGAAATGGACGGCTTCGAAGCTGCAGCCGCGATTCGGGAGAAAGAGAAAACGTCTGGGAATCATTTGCCCGTCATCGCAATGACCGCTCACGCGATGGCGGGGGACAAAGAACGCTGTGTTGAGGCCGGAATGGATGACTACATTACAAAGCCGATTCGGGGGGAGGAATTGAGTGATTTACTTGAACGCTATTTACCTGTGGCTTTGACGGGGAAAGTGCTCTAGCTCTTGGAAGCGGATGAATCCGATGTTCGTCACTCCGCGATCGAGATCAGTCCGTGGATCTTCCGGAGCTGCTCAACAAATGTGGCCCAAGCGGCTCTCTTCCTCTGCGATCCCGGATCTGCGTGTTTGGCTGTCGAACAATTGGATGCTGGCGGCGGCGTGGTAAACGATTCTTCCAATTTCCGTTTTGATGCCGCGCTTTTTGGCAGGTACGAGATCGAAGAGATAACTCAGCCGAGAGTTGTGTGCCTTGACCTGCGAGTCGCTGCCTGACGGTACGTGAACACACTGGAGGATACGGTTATGCGAAAGTCTCTGTACTCCCTATTTCTGGGGACGTTTATCTTCAACGGGTTTTGGCTGATTCCCATCGCGGCACAGGAGCACAAGGGCACGATCACCGGCCGCGTGCTGGATGCGAATCGAGGTGCCCTGATGGGCGCACGCGTTGTTCTGGAGCCGACGGGGCACACCGTCGTGTCGGACGACCAGGGTCAATTCATGATTTCCGACATGGCGCCCGGTAAGTATACGCTCGCGGTCTTGTATATGGGATTCGCGCCGTTTTCGAAGGAAGTGACTCTCTCTTCGGGAGAGGTATCCAACCTGGAGGCTGTGCTCCAGATCGAGAGCGCGAGTGAGCGGGTAATCGTTCGCGGGGAACGTGAACGCGGGGAGGTCGGAGCGCTCAATCGTGAACGCACCGCCGACAATATCGTGCAGGTGCTGCCCGCCGAAGTCATCACCAGCCTGCCAAATACCAATATAGCGGATGCCGTCGGCCGGCTGCCCAGCGTGTCGCTCGAGCGCGATGAAGGCGAAGGAAAGTACGTCCAGATTCGCGGCACCGAGCCTCGCCTCAGCAACGTGACCATTGACGGCGTGCACGTACCGTCACCGGAGGCCGTGCGCAACGTGAAGCTGGACGCCATTCCCGCGGACTTGATCGATTCCGTCGAGATAAACAAAACGCTCTCTGCCAATCAAGAAGGCGATGCGATCGGAGGATCGGTCAACCTGGTGACCAAGAAGGCCACCGACCAGCCTTACGTTACAGTGATCGGTATGGGCGGCTACACACCCATCGCTGGAGGCCGGCACCTCGACCAGTTTGGTGTGACCGCAGGCAAGCGTTTCGGCCGGGGAAAGCGTTTGGGCGTGATGTTTAGCGGCAGCTATGATTGGAACGGGCGAGGCATCGAAGACATCGAACCCGCACCGACCATCAGCCCTCTCTTTCCTAACGGACCCAGCAACCCGTCGAGCGGTCAGTACGCCGGTCCTAACGGCACGGACCTGCGCGAATTCTGGTACGACCGGAGGCGCTTCGGCTATGCCACCAGCATCGACTATAAATTTGGTGCGGCGTCACTTCTCTACCTCCGAGGCTTATTTTCGCAATTTAAGGATGCCGGACAGGACTGGATTTATTCGCCCGCGGTTGGCACTTTTAAGACGCCAACCCTCACGAACGCAGACGGTAGTATCGGCTTCGATCATGTATATCGCAATCCGTGGCAGCAGATTTTCAACATCAGTGCTGGCGCGCAACACGCTATAGGGTCCAATTTATTCTCCTACGAAGTGTCTGGTGGCCAGGCTCGCTATACGGGGGGCTTCCCTAGAGCTCGCTTTCACGGACCCGCTCCAGTCCTGGCTGCGGACGGTTCAATTGTGGTACCAGGTGTGACATACGGGATTGATACGAGCAATCCCCGCACGCCCGAGTTCCAGCCGCTGGCCGGGCCAAACATTTTCGATCCCACCAATTACACCCTTTCCGAAGTTTGGTTTAACAACAAGCCCACTTCCGAACGCGATTTCACCGGAGCGATTTCACTGGCCCATGGGTACAGCGCCGGCACGCGATTGGGCGTCATCGAGGCGGGCTTCAAAGTTAGGGATGCGCAGAAAACCCAGCGCGACAGTGAGCTGTTTTACAGCTTTAACGGCACTGCCGACATGAGCCAGTTCCTGGGAGCCTTCACGAATCCGAACTACTACTTCGGGGCCTACAAAATCGGCCCGACCACAGATTGGAATAAGGTCCTCGCGTTCTTCAACGGTAATCGGGGCATGTTCTCCCCTGAGGTTGACCGGGAGCACCACACCGCGGACTCGAATAACTTCGACATTTCCGAACGCGTTTATGCCGGATACGTGATGAATACGATCACCCTGGGACGCGTTCGCCTGCAGGGAGGCCTGCGTTTTGAGTCGACGAGAGCTTCGTTCGTCGGGACACAAGCGAACTTTGATCCAAACGGAAAATTCCTTTCGGACACCCTGGTGCCAGGCCAACAGTTCTACACCGATGTCCTGCCCAGCGTGCAATTCCAGTACTCGCTGGGGGGGAATATGGATATTCGGGCGGCTTATGGCAGGGGAATCGCCCGCCCCAACTTTTCGGACCTACCGCCCTCTGCGACAATCGATCAGTCTGGCCTCGGGGGGTTAACGACAGTTAAGACCGGCAACCAAAACTTGAAGCCGACGCATGCGAACAATTTCGATCTTTTGTTCGAACGGTACTTGAAGCCGGTCGGCATAATACAGGCCGGCTGGTTCTACAAGGCCTTAAGCGACCCCATCTATACCGTGGGCACGATTCCCACCACCGGGCCGTTTGCCGGGGACCAAGTGACTCAGCCGATTAACGGTCCGAAGGCGCATCTCACCGGCATTGAGATGGCCTGGCAGCAGCACCTGACATTCCTTCCGGGTCTCTTGAATGGTATGGGGGTGTCGGCGAACTACAGCTATACGACGTCACGGGCTAGCTTCCCAGTGGGCTTCAGCCGGAGCGACCATCCTGCGCTTCTGCGGCAAGCCCCAAACAACTGGAATTTTGACACCACGTACGATAAAGGCCCAATTTCCGCGCGGCTGGGACTCACGCATAACGACGCCTATATCTTTGTCTACCAGTTTGAGGACCTCGTCGATCCAAAGGGACCACTTGGAGACCAGTACCTTTACCCGCACACACAGGTGGACGCGCAGGTGAACTACCGCTTACCTCATGCGCACGATTTCCAGGCGGTTGCCTCCTTTCTCAATCTGACGAATGAGGTTTTCGGGTTTTATTTCGGCAGCGAAAAATATCCAAGCCAGCGCGAATACTACAACCGCACTTACTCGTTCGGCTTGCGCTGGACGCCGTCGTTTGCAAACTGACCAGGCACGAGTACCAGCGAGCCGAACGCGCGCAAGGCGCCGGAACCGCACCAAGATCCGTTGTGTCCTCGGACAGGTTAACCGAGCTGGACCTCTTCGCGGCTCCCGACCAGTCGCTTTTCTCCAATGCCATCCACAAACTGAATCCATGGTCGAGGGGGTATTGTACCGAGCGTGCGGGGATTTGCGAAGGGACCAGAGCACATCGCGCGAAGGCGCGTGTTCTGGCCGGGATAGTAGCTATGATAATTGGTGAGCGCCTACGGTCGGCTCGCGAACAGTTGAAGCTGTCGCAAGGAGAACTCGAGAAGCGCACGGGCCTCCTGCGCTGCTACATTTCTCGCGTGGAAAATGGCCACACCGTTCCCGCTATCGAGACTCTGGAAAAGCTGGCGCGCGCGCTCGAGATGCGGCTCTATCAACTACTCTATGATGGTGACGAGCCACCCCAACCTTCTACGCCAGCCCGTCGAGTGGCATCCGAAGACGCTTTATGGGGAAGTTTCGGAAAAGATGCACGCTTCTTGCGTAAGTTGAGGCAACTCCTGTGTCGGATGCAAGTAGACGACAGGGAACTTCTTTTGGTGGTTGCTGAGGAGATGGCGCAGAAGAAGAAAAACCGCAAGAAATCTTAATGTACCCCTGTATTTCTTTCAGTTCATAATACTGCGGTCCTCGGAGCCTGCAATTCGCTGAATCATGTCGTCATAGGATCGCATCGCGGCGTTAACTAGAGGCTTGGCTATTTCAGTTCCCTTCTGTATTTTTTCCTTGTAACGACTCACATCCTCCGGCTCAACCAAGGTGGTCTGTCGCAGCGCAGATACGTCGACCATAACAGCCGAAAGGGTCGCGTGGAGTGCCTTCAAATGTTTGACCGTGGCGACCAAGAGGTCCTCTAGGTGTTGATTGTCAGACATTGAAATCTCCTTTAATGGTCCGTGACAATATTCGGGAAGCGGCTCCGAATACCGAGGTCCTCATCCTCACGATGCATGAGTGAAACTAGATGGTCCGCCAGCTTAAAGATGTCCAGGATATAAACGAATAGAGTCTGTATCGTAGGAGTTAACAATAGTTATGGTAGATGTACAATATTGAACATAATCTTCTGGTGTGATTCCGATAGGGTACAGTAAGTTAGTTCTAACCAGTTTACAGGAGCCAACACGGTGAAAGCGTGGCCGGCTCCTTGAATCTGGCTCGAGTTCAAATGGCTCCAATCTCACGAGATCGCATGAAGCAAGCTGATCAAGCCCCTGTCATGAATGGATCGGCAAGCAGAGGCCGACCCTTGCGCGTCATATTGAGGACCTCGCCGTTTATGTGTCCACGGACGATAGGTATCATTAGTTAGATGGAAAAAGTGACTAACGCAACGTGGAAGACTCTATTGATCTGTTGGTTTGTCCTTTTCTTAATCAGCTGCAGCGACCTGGGGCTGGCCGACGAAAACGCCGTGTCGGCTGCCATCGCGCAGGGATTGCAGCTCGAGTGTCTAGGCGCGGAACTGCCTGAGATCGCACCGGAACTTGACTCCCTTCTTCCCATGAAATTCTGCCAGAAGCACTTTGTAGTGCCTTTAGGCCTGAAGGGCAATTCCCTTCGACTCGGCATGGCTGACCCGTTGGACTATCCAACGATCCGAGATGAGATTATCTCAAAGGAAAAATCAATATGAAGAACAGAGCCATTTTGTTCGCAGGATTGCTCGCCGGTTTATTCTTGATGCCAAGCTTGGCCTCGGCGCAGGGGCAGACGAGTTCAGGAACCCTCACGGTCACGGCTACAGTTCAGAGTTCGATCAGTCTTACATTCGTTACAGACACGAACGGCGTTGCGCTGACAGGCTCGGGAACCAACGTTGCCACATTGGGTTTCGGCAATGTCTCCCAGTTCATTAGTCCACCTCCAAAGGTAACCGAGACGATCGGTGCAACCAGCTTCACGGTGAGCACGCCATTCGATGTCTCTGTCGTCAAGTCGAATGTCACGAGCGCGAATTACGCTTTGACGGCTGAAGTGCAAACGGCAGATTCAGTGAACACGTGGATGATCGACACCTTCCCACTCACCATTGTTCCTGCTGCTGCAACTTCGCTTACCGTCACGGGCGTTTACGGTAGCAACGTGATGCACACGCTGTATCTAACGATCCCGTTTAGTGCGGGAGCTACTGTCATTTCGAATTCGATCAACTTCGTCGCTACAGCAAACTAACCTCAACCAGCGCTAACCCCTTGCATCGAGCAGGGTGAATGGCAAAGTCCGGTCGCACATGAAACGCATCGTCTTCATCTGGTTTCTGTTGGGAATAAGCGTTTGTGTTGCCTGGGGGCAGCGGCCACCGTCACACACGGTGCGTGCAACCGCGATTCCCTCCCAAGCGCAGCCGGACCGGGAAAGCACTTCGATAACATTCCTGACCGCACCCAACGGCTCACCTGTCCATAGTCTCGGATCGGATCAGGGCCTACTCAATCTGGGCAGCTTCTCGTACTTTCCACGAGTTGATGTAAACGGCGCGCAGATTCAGCGCCAAAAAGACTCGTTCATCGTGTCTACCAGGTTCGGTATGCGCATCGGCCTCGCAAATGGCCACCGCGCAGGCACGGCAACCGTCAGCGCGTTCCTTCTAAGTCCTAACCCCTTACGGGCCGTCTGGGTGGATGGCGTCCGGCTTTCGATGACGCCCGGGATCATTGGGAGGCAAGTGTCCTATGGCGCCATCACCGAGCACGTACTGAAAATTGCAGTACCGATTTCGATGCCTGCGGGGCAGCTCTTGGATTCGATCGGTGTGATCGTCACGCCCAATTGAGAGGCCAACGCAAATGATTTGCTTATCCGTGAACGACTTTCGAAAATGGATTTCCTGCGGCATTGCTCTGGGCTTGTTGGCTGCCGGTCACGTTCTCTCAGCGGCGGAAGTCCAACCTCTCGCCGAGGGTGAGAGCCGAACCTCTCCGAGTCAATCCTCGCCTGCCAACCCGCAAGTGTTTCAGCCGTCACAGCGAGCTTCGGCTGTACCGCCCGCGCGCAGTTCTGTTTCCCTGGCCCCTGCGATCGTAATGGTGCGGTGCAAGTTCAGCCAGAGTTACACGCAGATGCTGACACTCATCAATCAGACGCGGCGGGAGTTTATGTTTGAAATGGTAGCGCAAGACGTAGTAGTCCGAGCCGGCAAGAGAGTCTTCGTCCCGGCGGGCGAAACCGCCCGCAGCATTGCTGCCACAGCCGTATTCTCGCAAAAGCAAGTAGTTGTCAAACCGGGGCAATCGGCCTCGGTCGGGGTCACCTTCACTGTGCCGCCGGAAACATCGTTGCGCGCGGCAGTAGCTCTCTTTCGGGGATTGAACAAAGTCTCGAGCGGCGGCCCCGTGATGATGACAGCTTCGGTCGGAGCCCTGTTTACTTTTACCGTTTCTGAAAATTTTCAGATCGAAGGCTCGCCGCTCGCGGTCAGCGCACAATCTGCTACAGCAAATCTCGGTATCTCTCAGGTGCTCACCAATACGGGCTCGGAACCGGTCATCGCCGGTGGAATCGCGGCCCTATTGAACGAAACCGGAACGCTGGTGGGCAAGGCGTCCTTCGAAGAACAGCGACTCCTCCCGGGCGAGCGGCTCCCCTTCCGGGCCGAATATCCCGCAGAGCTCAAAACGGGACGCTACCGCGTGTTCGCTTCCTTTCAATATGAAGAAAAGGTCATCACAAACACACGGGATTTTACGGTGCCATGAAGCGTTGGGTTTTCATCCTGGCGTTCGTGGTGTATCCAGCCACCGCGAGAACCCAGTCGATTACCGTTGGCTACCGGCAGACGATTAGCGTCCCTGCCCCTGGCGCGCTCGCGGCCTTCTCTCTGGATGATTTCTGCGCCGAGGCTAAGGCGCAGGACGAAACGCTGACGATCTTGGGTAAGAATCCTGGATCAGCGCATATCGTAGTAGTTATGCATGACGGCACCAAGACCTTCGAAGTCCGCGTGCTTCCAGCACCCCCATCCTATCCCCCTGGATTTGTTCAGCCATTGGCGGCTTCGGCCGCCAGCGAGAATGGCAGTTACGAATCTCGCTACACCTCGGGCCCTTCCCAATCGGAAAATATCATTGACTTTATGCGCCGCGAGGGCGATCGATCGGTACGTTTTCATTTGGGCGGCATGTTTCTCTTTACCCCGGTCGCGGGTCGGAGCACGTTCGGCCTTAGCTCGGTTTTCTACCAGATCCTGACTTCCTACCGCGAGTTCACTCTACTGGACCAGTTCATGACCAATTCACCCCTCACTGTTGACGGCTCGATTGTCCGTGGATTCCACTTCCGCCAAGGCGCTTTCCTTTTTCACGTCGGCTATGCTTCACTCACAACTTTCGAGAATTTCATTCTTCCGTCGCTGAAGGAAGGCGTCATCGGCGTGGGCTACCGTTTTTCACTCGGTGATCATGCCTCGCTGATGCCCAATTTTTATTTTTTTCCCGGGCGCCGAGCCTCAGAAAATATCGGCCGACGGGGCACCGTAGCGTCCCTTGTTTATGACTACGAGCCTGCAAAGAACTTGGGGCTGCTAGCCGAGGTCGGCTTCAGTCACGGCGTGGGCGCAGCGGCGCGGTTTCACTTCTACGGTGCGCACGATCAATTGAGCGCAGATCTGCGGTACGAGCCCATACAATTTGCCTCGCTCAGCTTCAACAGCCTTCATGGGTTATATTCGAATGTCGACTGGACTCGTTATCTCACGCCGCGTCTCACCTCAACGCTGAGTTTCATAGGCGACCATTACACTCTGCCGTCACTGGACCTGACCAATGTTGTGGCGAATCTGAACCTTCAATTTCAACTCTTCCGGCGCTGGTCCCTGGTTTCAGGCGCCAATTATGGAAGTTCCAAGACGCAGTTCCCTCTAGGCCCGGCTATTTCTGCTCTGGGCCTGCCCATGGGCGTCAGCTTCTATTCGGTTCATTTTCAAGGCAGCTTTCTGTATCAGTATTCCAGAAATTCCAGCGCTCTCCTGCGGTCCGACGAGTTCCGGGCAACCCTCGGCACGTATTGGAGCGGTTTCCACCTGTCTGGCTTTGTGGATCGTCAAACGCAGGCTCCGACAATCGGTTTTATTCTCGCCGGGATTCCCGGTCTCCAGGAGGCTCTCGACAAGTTGGGTATTTCCGCCACCACGCCAGAACAGATCGCTCTTGTGCTTAGGGACACCGCAGGGCTCGCGAACCAAGGCTTCATCGAGGGCGTAAAGATCAATCTTAGTCCCGTACGCCTCCAGGCCGGCACCGATCTAACATGGTCTAACCGCACTCCCTCTCGTCAGCAGTTTCATTTCAGCTTCCTATATGACAGGAACGACCTCCTGCAGGGCGGGAATCAGACGGCTATCGGGACCCTCTCTTATTCGTTGAAGTTCAAGAATGTGAATGAATTCTTTGCGTCCTTATCGCTGCTCCGTAGCAATACTGCCGGGACTCCTGGTTGGCGGACCAGTCCGTTGTTCGAGATTTCCATTCGCCGTCAATTTGGGAGCGCGCCCAATTTCATAATTTCACGACGGTGGGGAACCATCCGCGGTGTGGTCTTCGCGGACGACGGAGCAACCGGGACTTACCACCCCGGCGGGCCGCTGCTCTCTGACGTAGAAGTCGTCCTGGACGACACACGGCGGATCCGCACTGACCACAGCGGTCATTACGTGTTCTCGCGCGTCTCTTACGGTTTGCATTCTGTGGAACTCGTTTACCATTCGACGAGTCCATTCTTTTTTACGACCGCATCCCGCGTCCAATCCGATGCAGACGCTGAGGTCAACTTCGGAGTCGGCCTATCGTCGGCTCGGCTTTTTGGATTCGTCCGCAGCGACGCGGGAATTGGCTTGCCCGGTGTGGAAATCAGCATTTCCAAGGGCCCCCAGCATTTCAGCGCGCAGACCGATGCCGAGGGTAAGTTTCGTGTCGAGGGACTCTACCGCGGTGAGTACGAAGTGAAGCTTGATATAGATTCCGTTCCGCCGGGCTATTCGCTCGCAGAATTGGAAACACAGCGAACCACTGTGGAGGCTTCCGCCCCTGGCCAGATCGCGTTCACATTGAAAGCGATCCGCAACATTTCCGGGCGAGTGACAATCTATGACCGTGCTTCCCACCAACAGATGCCTGTTCCCAAAATGACCGTCCTCCTCCGCGAGCTTTCGCGCTCGAGCGTGACTGACGAAAATGGCGTCTATCTTTTTCGGGTTTTGCCCGCGGGGCACTATCGCTTGATCGTCATCTATCAAGGGAAAGAGTCTAAGAGGGACGTGGTTCTCCCCGACGCCCCGGCCTTCCCTAAAGACATTGAGATCAACCTGGGAGCAAAGTAGCTATCTGGACCCGACAATGGCGGGATAGCACAAGCCATGTGACTGCAAGATTTTCATGAACCTGACAACGGCCAGAGGCCTCGTGACGACTCGTCTGAAGCCGATTTGTTCTGCTACTTAATCCGTGATTTGAGGCACCGGTGGGGTGATTAGACAAGAACGGGAAACTGACATGGACGGGAGGTTTGTCAAAAAAGATACGCGAGGGCAGTCTCACGCAAATCCTAGTCGCGTCATGGAATCTGCTTTCGAGAGTACCAAGCTGTACGTCTTGACGGAGTTGGGAAAACGTCCACTACGTTATGGAGGATGTGGTGCCAGTAATCGGCGGAGCTGGGACGCCAAACCCAAACAGCTTCCGAAGCCTTGAGAGGCTACTCGCAACGGAGCCAGCCGGTTTTCAAAGGGACGATGAGGACTCCCCGTCGGTACTTAGTCGGTCTTTATAGGCAGAAAATATGTTCAAACAATCTTTCCGGTACTACTCAGGCTCGGGCAAAGGGTAAAAGAACTCTATGAGTAAATTATTTTAGACGATATCTCCTAGTTACTTGAGCATGGCAGAATCCGTTCCAGCCGTTCGAAAGAAAAAGGGAGGAAACGAACCATGCAAGGCGCATCCACAACGGAGGAATCGCTACAAGCTATCACGATACAATTGAACATGGTTGTGCGAGTGCTGGAACAAATCGCTGCTAGTCTCAAGCAGTTGGTACCGGAGAACTCGGCAACGCCTAGGATTTAGGCCCGGCGGCGTTTCTTCCGTGCTTCGGCTTCCTGCTGGGCTGGGAAGGGAACGACTTCCTCGGGGGGGCCAGCATGGCGTTTATGAGGGCGAGATCTTCTTTCGCAATCGCAATCTGTTCCTTCAACTGGCGCAGTTCCTTCCTGAAGTTTACAAGCCACAAAACTTTGACCATGATTACTACTTCAAACTCCCTTTGCAGGGAGCGGGATGCCCAATCATGTGGACGGCGCTCTAGTTCACGCCATGTCCGGTAACGAGCTGTCCCGCGTACGAACCGAACTCTACCGACTGCGAATACTCCCAACCGTTGCGCCACATCCAGTACAAGCGAACAGCGAGCCTGCGTGCCATAGCCACTTTGGCAATGCGACGTTCTCGCCGCATCGCCAGGTGTAGGTACCGACGTCGCCAGTCCGGATCGTAACGCACCGCTGCTTGCGCGGCCTCCACCAACAAAAAGCGCAGCAGCGTGTTGCCTTGCTTGCTGATGTGCCCCAATCGTTGGCGACCGGCACTGGAGTCCTCTGAAGGGATGAGTCCTACATAGCTGCCGATCTGCTTGCCGCAGTGAAACCGCTCCGGAGTGCCGATGATCAGCACGTAGGCCAGGGCCGTGAGAGGGCCCACGCCAGGATGTGTCATCAGCCGCGACACCTCGGGCCGTTTCTTCGCTTCCTGCTCGATGGCTGCAGTCAACTCCTCGATGGTCGGGTTCAGTCGGTCCAGCAGGTCTGACAAGTCTTCAGCTTCCTTCTGGAAACCCCGGGGCAGTCACTCTCTTGACAATATTACGAATAGGACTATAAGTACTAATAGATGACCCCAAGTTGTGCGGGCCACGCCCGTTGACTAAACCTCCTAGTTAGTTTCGTCCGACGACGTGGCCCGCCAAACCAAACAAGAAACCCCGACCCGCGACCTCCCGCTCAGAAGGGTTGCCTTCCGGCACGGCCTCAGTCCTCCGCAGCTGATTAACAAGTCGGATGCGAGTTCGGTTGGTAGGAGCGCAAAGGCGAAAATGCAAAACGAACTCCCTTATCCCCTTAAGCCCCAATAAGTTAGTCTTTTCGGGACTGCTGAAAATCGGCCATTCCCGGGCTAGTTCACGCTTACGGAGTTCCCGGGGAGCCAGTTTCTGGCCGTGCATCTCCTTCTGATTTAGCAACCCAAAGGAAACGTGAACGTTGTGAACGTTCGGTGGAGGAAGTAATCTCGGTTATTGTTCCCATTGGCGCCTCGGGGTATTCTCGGTACTACGATGGTTGACATTCATTGTCACATCCTTCCAGGACTCGATGACGGCCCTGAGTCGATTGAGATGTCCTTGGAGATGGCCGAAATGGCCATCGCTGATGGAATTACTCACGTCGTAGCCACCCCTCATGCGAACAGCATGTATCCTTTCATTCCCGAATTGATACAGGCACGCCGAGATGAAATTCAGGCTCGTGTCGGAAACCGTCTCTTTTTGGCCACAGGTTGCGACTTCCATTTGAGCTTCGAGAACCTTCAGGACATCCGCCAGAACCCCTCGCTTTACGCCTTGAATCAGAAAAATTACTTGCTGGTGGAATTTCCTGATTTCGCCCTTCCGCCCTCCGCGGATCAAACGCTCCACGAGCTTCAGCTTGCTGGGCTGCATCCGATCATCACGCATCCGGAACGGAATCCGCTGATCCGCTCCCAGCCAGATCGTTTGCTTCGCTGGGTGCGCCATGGTTGCTACACACAGGTAACGGCGCAGTCAGTCTTTGGGCGATTCGGGCCTAGGGCGCAGCAAGCCGTAGAGCACTGGTTCGATCAGAACGCCGTCCACTTCGTCGCAAGTGACGCCCACAATGTCACGTCGCGGCCGCCAAGACTGAAGGAGGCTCTCGAGACGATCGCGAAACGCAAAGGAGAGGCCCTGGCGCGCGCTCTTCTCCTTGAAAATCCACTCGCAGCCTTCGAGGGCCGGCCGCTGCCCTATGTTCCCGAACCTGCCG
This sequence comes from uncultured Acidobacteriota bacterium, assembly GCA_963781005.1. GTDB lineage: Bacteria > Acidobacteriota > Terriglobia > Acidiferrales > UBA7541 > CAWADX01. The sequence goes on along the minus strand of CAWADX010000001.1, from coordinate 837,542 downwards.
AGCCTCACGGCGAATCCGCGGGAAGGCAGGCTCCCCCCCGGCGGAAGCGATTTTGGTTCTTCTGAACCCGCTCGAGGGTGGCGTCGCACCCGATCGGCTGTTCTTCGCGCCCCGTACTGCTGACCGGGCAGGAATCGTTTTCCTTGTTTCCAACGCCGTTGTTTGTTTTACAATCTGCTGCCGGATGACAGGCTTTTCGGAGTGACCAGGTTTTCGATCTGCACGCAACCAGACAGGGTGCTGTCGAGGGAATATTCCATGCGCGTCGCTTTGAAATTGTTTCTATCGCTGTTCGCCCTTGTCGTGTTCTCTGGGGTTGGTACCTTGAGGGCGCAGGAACGGGCGAGCCGGTCGGATTCGCAGGAGACAAGCTCCCCTATGCACAGCTCAGAGCCAACTGAAGCCGCCGCAAGTCAGGATTCTGCGGGCGGGGCTTTGCACCGGCTGTTCGACGCCGAGTGGGATTACCAGATGGAGCAGAATCCGACTTGGGCATCCCGCCTGGGCGATCGCCGATGGAATGACCGATGGCAGGACGCGAGTCTGGAAGCGATACGCAAGAGGCATGATCACGACCTTGGCGTGCTCGCGGAGTTGCAGCACATCGATCGCAGCCGGCTCGCCCGAGCCGACCAGCTGAATTACGACCTATTCGAGAAAAATTACGGGCTCGAGGTCGAGGACTTCCAGTTTCACACCTACCTGATGCCGGTCAGCCAGATGGACGGGATCCAGACGGCTAACGAGCTGGCGGATGCACTGCGTTTTGAATCGGTGAAGGACTACGAGGACTGGATCGCCCGGCTTCGATCCTTCCCGCGCTACATGCAGCAGACGACGGCGCTCATGCGCCAGGGGATCGCCGAACGGATGTTGCTCCCCAAGGTCATCCTGCAGAAAGTGACGCCTGAAATTGATAATCAGATTGTGAAAGAGCCGGAATCAAGCCCATTCTATCTCCCGTTCAAGCATTTCCCCACTTCGATGGCGGCACCCGATCGCGAGCGCCTCGCTGGGGAAGCAAAAGCAGCGATCGCGACGGGCGTCATTCCAGGCTTCCGCGAATTTCGGGAGTTTTTTGTCAACGTATACCTGCCGGCGTCCTTCGACTCGGTGGGAATCTGGCAGGTGCCGCACGGAGATCGGCTCTATGCGTTTTTGGTCCGCCGGGAGACAACCACGGATCTGACTCCCCAGCAAATTCACGAAACGGGCTTGCGGGAAGTGGCCCGCATCCACGGCGAAATGATGCAGATTCTGAACCAGGTAGGATTCAAAGGGTCGCTGCAGGATTTTTTCAAGTTCCTCAGGACGGATCCGCAATTTTATTACAAGGACCCCAAAGACTTGCAGGAAGGTTATGAAGTGATTGCGAAGACCATCGACCCGCGGTTGGTGAAGGTTTTCCGGATCTTGCCTCGCATGCCGTACGGAGTGGAGCCCATCCCGGCGGAGTCGGCGCCGGTGCAAACCACGGCGTATTATCGTCCCCCAGCCGCCGACGGATCTCGTGCGGGAACGTTTTTTGTGAATCTGTACAAGCCGGAAATGCGGCCGAAGTGGGAGATGATGGCTCTGGCGTTGCACGAAGCAGTCCCAGGGCATCATTTGCAGATTGCTTTGGCCATGGAGCTGGGCGAGATACCGAAGTTCCGTCGCTATGGCGGCTACACCGCCTTCGTCGAAGGCTGGGCTCTTTACGCCGAATCGCTGGGCGAGGAGATGGGCCTTTACGAAGATCCGTATTCAAAATTCGGCGAGCTTACATACGACATGTGGCGAGCGGTTCGGCTCGTGGTCGATACAGGCATGCATTTCATGAAGTGGGATCGGCAGCGGGCGATCGATTTCTTCATGGAGAATACGCCGAAACAGGAACTGGACATCACAAACGAAATCGATCGTTATATTGCCTGGCCCGGACAAGCCTTAGCCTACAAAGCGGGCCAACTCAAGATCCGGGAACTGCGCGCCAAAGCCAGCCGCGATCTCGGTGATAAGTTCGATCTTCGGGATTTCCACAACGCGGTCCTCAGCGCCGGCGCCGTGCCGCTCGATATCCTGGAACAGCAAGTGGACGCTTGGATTGCTTCGCAACGAGAGACGACAAATCGCGGGGAAGAGCGCAAACCCTCTCGGTGACGTTTTTGCTCGGGCCAGCCCGCCTGATTCCCCGATCCGCCGGCTCCAAATCAGAAACGTGGTGTGTTGCTAAGAGAAGACCTCGAGAACCTCTTCGTAGCGTTTGAAGGGCGGGATCAAATACGCGCCCGCCAGTTCCGTGCGGGCCCATTCCAGCATGCGCCGCGCCGATGCGAAGCCGCAATCGCGCGCGGCAGTTCCCGCGGCTTCCAACTCCTTCAGCGTCGCTTTGGGTATGACGATGCCGGGAACTTCGTTGTTCAAGCGCACGGCCTGCTTATAGCTCGTTAGCGGCCACAAGCCGACGAGCACCGGCGTGGGCGATTTCCCGCCGATCTTCTTTAGAAAGCAGCGCCACTGCTCGGGATCGAAGATGGGTTGCGTCATGGCAAAATGCGCGCCCGCGTCGACCTTGGCCATGAAGCGCCGGATTTCCTCCTCGATGTCGTCGGCGACCGGATTGAGCGCCACCCCGATCGTGAAATTGGTAGCGCCGCCGAGGCTCTTGCCGGCCCAATCCGTCCCTTGATTGAGCCGCGTGAGCACTTTCACCAGCCCGATGGAATCCACTTCGTAGACGCCGCTCGTTTGCGGGTGGTCGCCGAGTGATGGCGGATCGCCCGTAATAGCCAGCACATTTCGCACGCCGCCCACGGACCATGCGCCGAGCAGCATGGCCTGGAGCCCGATGATGTTGGCGTCCCTCGTGGTCAGGTGAGGCACCGTTTCAAATCCGTGCGCCTCCAGCGCCCCCGCGAGTACGAGCGCGTCCATGCCCATGCGCGCGAGCGTGCCGCTGTTGATGTCGATGGCGTCCACCCGCCCTGACGCCATCACCTTTCCGACCTGTTCGAGAACGCGATCGAGCGACGTCCCTTTCGGCGGATCGATTTCCACGGAGACGACAAATTCCTTTTTCTGAATCTTTTTCCAAAGCGTGCTTTCAGGTTCCCTCACCGCGATGCGTTTGGGCTTTTCCGTCACCGCGACGTCGACGGAACGGGCTACCCCTACCCGCTTTGCTACTTGTAGGTCTTTCGCCGCTTCCGCCATCGCGCGGATGTGCTCCGGCGTTGTGCCGCAGCAGCCGCCGACGATCCGAACGCCGTACGCTGCAGCTTCGCGAGCGAAGGTTGCGAAATATTCCGGCGAAGACTTGGGGTAAACGATGCGGTCGCCCACGCGCTGGGGGAAGCCGGCATTGGGCATGGCGCTCAGCGGGACGCCCGCGACGCCGGCCAACTCCTCGAGGATCGGCAGCAGGAGTTGCGGCCCAACGGTGCAATTCGCGCCGACTGCTTGCACGTCTCTCCCTTGGACTTTCGTCCACGCGTCCCGTGGACGCGTTCCATCGAACATGGTGCCTTCTTCCGAATAGGTAAGTTCGGCGACGATGGGCAGGCGCGAAAAAGCTCGAATGGCGTCGATGGCTCCCAGCAGCTCTTCAACGTCGGAGAAAGTTTCCAGGATGAAAAGATCTACTCCGCGCTCTTCAAGCGCCATGGCCTGCTCGCGAAAAACTCTTTGAATTTCATCCGGCGGAAGTTGCTTCACCTGCCTCGCGGTGCCGGGCGGGCCGATGGACCCGGCGATCAGGACTTCACGCGTGGCTGCCTCGCGTGCTTCGCGGGCCAGTTTCACGCCCCGGTGGTTGAACTCCGCCACTCGGTCGGCGAGCCCGAGTTGCGAAAGCTTGTGCCGATTGGCGCCGAAGGTATTGGTCTCGAGGATTTGGGCGCCGGCTTCGAGATAGGACTGGTGAACGCGGAACACCGCCTCGGGCTGCGTCGCATTCAATTCATCCAGGCAGCGCTGCGGCCCCAGCATTTCGTAGAGCATCGAGCCCATCGCGCCGTCCGCCACCAGGACAGCCTCCCGCAGCCGTTGGTTGAAATCTTCGATTTTCATCTGCCTGGTTGGTCTAGCGGCTTGATCTCCCACAGAAACAAAGCTGCGAGTATAGCATTCGGCCGGAGTGCTCTGTTGCGTTCGGAAGCGATCCCGGAAGAATCGAGGGGTTCGCGGCTTGCGTCAGCGCATCTGCCCGACGAGGCCGGCGATCGTGCCAATCAAGTCAAACTTCGTGAGGATTTCAAAGCGGCCGTCACCCATGTCGACGAACACGGCCGGGCCTTCATGGCTTAGCAGGTGAGTGACGCGTTCCACGGGGGCATTCTTGGCAACCTGTGGGAGCGGCTGCCCCATCACTTCGCGGATCACGAGCTTGCGCAGATCCTTGCCCTCCAGGGCCAAGTTCAGGATTTGGTCCTCGTAGATCGTACCGATCGGCGTGGCGTCTTCGAAGACGGGCAATTGGGAAATATCCTGCTGCTGCATCGTATGCAGGGCGTGAAAAACCGTTTGGTAGGGCCGCGCAATCAACAAGTCCCGAGGTTTCCCGTTTTTTTGTTTTGCGCGGACGATGTCGGCAGCCGTGAGCGTCACGGCCGCATCCGCGTAGCCGTGCTCGCGCATCCAACCGTCGTTATAGATCTTGCTGAGATAGCGCGTGCCGGAGTCAGGTAGGAAGGCCACCATCACGTCGCCCTCCTTGCAATCCTTGGCCGCGCGCAGCGCTCCCGCAACGCAGCCCCCGCCCGATCCCCCTGTAAAGATCCCTTCTTGTTTGGCGAGCCGCCGCGCCAAAACGAAGCATTCCTCGTCGGTCACCTGCAGCACGTCATCAAGCACCTTGAAATCCATTGTAGCCGGAAAAAAATCCTCTCCGATTCCCTCGACCACGTAGGTCCGCGCCTTGCCGATCTCGCCCGTCTTCACGTAATCGAAGTAGAGCGATCCGATCGGATCCACTCCGATCGTTTTGATCTGGGGATTTTTTTCTTTCAAGAAGCGGGCCGTTCCGCTGATGGTGCCGCCGGTGCCCAGGCCGCAGACAAAATGCGTGATCCGGCCGTCCGTATCCTTCCAGATTTCGGGGCCCGTGGTGCGGTAGTGTGCTTCGGGATTCATCGGGTTTGCGTACTGGTTCGGGTAAAACGAATTGGGAATTTCCTTCGCCAGTTTCTTGGCCACGGAATAGTAGCTTCGAGGGTCTTCCGGCTCGACGGCCGTGGGACAAACAATCACTTCGGCGCCGAACGCTTTCAGCAGGTCGATTTTTTCGCGCGACTGCTTGTCGTTAATGGTGAAAACCACTTTGTAGCCCCGCACCGCGGCCACCAGCGCAAGACCCATTCCCGTATTGCCGGAAGTCCCCTCGATGATCGTGCCGCCGGGTTTGAGGAGTCCCTTGCGCTCGGCTTCGTCGATCATCGAGACGCCGATGCGGTCTTTCACCGAGCCGCCTGGATTCAAGTAATCGGCTTTGACGTAAACCTCGGCTGCGAGGCCCTTCGTCAGTCGGTTCAGCCGGATGAGGGGGGTGTTTCCGAACGCCTCAAGAACGTTGTTGCACCGCATCGCTTCTTCTTCCTCTGCTCGGTGGGGATGACCTAACAGCTTACGAACTTCATCCGGCGAAGTCCAGATGCGTGTTCCCAAGCCGCACGATCCGGCGCCGCTCTGGATTGCGGATAAGGTTTTCCGATCCTGTGGCATACTCGTTGAGCGTCGCATCGCTGCGGAGGAGAAAGCTATGCAACGGCAAAACATTTCGAGCGGGGCGCCCTGGGAACCGATTGTGGGCTACTCGCGAGCGGTCCGCGTCGGGCCGTACGTTCATGTGGCCGGCACCACCGCAACCGATGCCGACGGCGCGATCGTAGGCCCTGGGGATCCCTATGCGCAGACGATTCAAGCGCTGAAGAATATCGAATCCGCTCTCGGAAAGGCGGGTGCGCGGCTTGCCGACGTTGTGCGCACGCGCCTGTTTGTGACCAACATCGTGGACTGGGAAAAAATCGGCCGCGCGCACGGCGAAATTTTCGGCAGCATCCGTCCCGCGTGCACCATGGTCGAGGTGAGCCGCTTGATTGACCCGGAAATGCTTGTTGAAATCGAAGCCGACGCCTTCCTCTCCGATTCTCACTGAGACGCCGAAATGAGTTCCGCCACGCCCGCGATCTACGAGGCTTTTGTGGCGGAGTATTACGATTCTCTGCCTCTCGTCAAAGGCCGCGCGGATCTCGACTTTTATCTCGACTACGCCCGACGTGGGGGCGAACCGATTCTGGAGCTGGGCTGCGGCACGGGAAGAATCCTTCTGCCGCTCGCCGAGGCAGGCCATCGTATCTGTGGTTTGGATCTTTCCCCTTACATGTTGGCGAAGTGCCGGTCGAAGCTCGAGGCGCTTCCGCCGCAGACGCGCGAGCGCGTCCGGCTGGTCGAGGGCAATATGGTCGGCTTCTACCTCGAAGAAATTTTTCGCCTGATCATCGTGCCGTTCCGCCCGTTCCAGCATCTCCAGTCCACCGAAGAACAAATGGGCTGCCTGCGGGCGGCGCATGACCACCTCGAACCCGGTGGCAAGATTATTCTCGACCTGTTTCACACCGACGCGCGGCGGATGCACGATCCCGCCTTTCTCGAGGAATCGGAGGCGCATGCCGAAGTACGACTGCCCGATGGCCGAAAAGTGCGGTTGGCGGAGCGGGTTGCGGCGTACCACCGCTCGCTTCAGGCGAATGACGTGGAGCTGATCTATTACATCACTCACCCGGATGGTCGCGTGGAGCGGCTGGTTCACGCATTTCGAGTTCGCTATTTCTTTCGCTACGAAGTCGAACACCTCCTCGCGCGCTGTGGGTTTCGGGTCCTGGAAATACTCGGCGAGTTTGACCGCTCGCCCCTCGCCGATACTTCGGCCGAGATGCTCTTCGTCGCCGAGAAGACGGCCCCTTCCCGCTAGATTTTTCCGCCAAATTTCAGCGCCACGTTTAGTCTCGCAGGTGCAGTTCGCATGCCCTTGGAGTAGAATCCGCCGCGGTCGACGATTGCGAAGCAAGGGGTGGGCCGATGAAAGATTCGAGGAGAAGATCATGGGACTGATGGAACTGATATGGTTGCTTCTGATCGGCTTGATTGCGGGATGGCTGGCGGGTCAAATCGTCAAAGGCCGCGGCTTCGGCATCGCCGTAGACATGATTGTCGGCGTGATCGGCTCGTTCGTCGGCGGCTTCCTTTTCAACCTGCTGGGGCTCGCCACATTCACGTTGGTTGGCCGCTTGATCGCGGCGCTGGTCGGGTCGATCGTCCTTCTGTACCTCATCCGGATTATTCGCCGGGCCTGATTTCGCCGCCGATTGCCGCGGAAAGGTCTCTATCAGTTAACGATGGTCCCACGCGCGCTGGCAACCGGTGCGATAGAATGAGAAGCCCGTGGCCGGATCGATCAAGAGACCCATCGTTTTCGAGAGAAGCCATCTCTTCGGTCGCGTCGTATTTACTTTTCTTTTGCTGTGCGCAATCGCGCTGGGCTCGGCGGCGGGTCTTTTGTTCGTCTATTCGAGTGAGCTTCCGGAAATCCGCGCGCTCGAGGACTATCGGCCCGATGTGGTGACCGAGCTTTACGCCGATGATGGTCAATCCATCGGCGGTTTTGCCCTGCAGCGTAGAATCCTTCTGACGTACGAGCAGATTTCCACCATGTTGAAAGACGCCATCCTGGTCACCGAAGACCAGCATTTCGAAGAACACTGGGGAGTGGACTTCCCGCGCGTGGTGCAAGCCGCGATCCGCAACATCGTTCAAGAACGGAAGGCGGAAGGCGCCAGCACTTTAACGATGCAGCTCGCTCGCGTTCTCTTTCTAAGCCCGGAGAAAAGCTTTCGCCGAAAAATTCAGGAAACCCTGCTGGCCATTCAGATCGAGCGGCACTATACCAAGCCGCAGATCCTCACCATGTACTGCAACCAGATCTATTTGGGCCACGGCAACTACGGTTTCGAGGCCGCCTCGGAATTCTATTTCGGCAAGCCGGTTGCCCGGTTGACCCTGGCGGAGGCGGCGCTTCTTGCCGGGATTATCCGCGGGCCGAGTTATTCCCCCATGCTGCACCCGCAACGGGCGCTCGCGCGACGCAACCTGGTGCTGGCTCGGATGGCCCAGGAGCGAAAAATTACCCAGGCCGAGGCGGAGGCCGCGAGCAAAGTCCCCCTTGGGCTCCATTTTTTCTCAGGGAAGAATGACCTGGCGCCGTATTTCGTGGAAGAGGTCCGGCAGTATCTGGAGGAAACATACGGCACGGAGGCGGTGCACCAGCAGGGCCTTCGCGTCGACACCACCTTGAATGTAGCGATGCAGCGGGCCGCCGATCAGGCGGTTCGCGACGGCCTTCACGCTTACGACCGGCGCCACGGCTGGCGCGGTAATCTGCCCAACATTCTGAAACAGCAGCAGGGCGCCCTGGAAAGCTACCAGTCGGAGGATTGGCGCGGACCGATTGAGAAAGGCAGTTACGTCACGGGTCTGGTGTTGGCGGCGGATTCGACAGCGGCGACCGTGAAAATAGGCCCCTACCGCGCGACACTTTCTGCGCCTGATTTCGCCTGGACGGGACGTCACTCTACGAACCAGCTCCTGAAAACAGGCGATCTGGCTCTCTTCTATATAAAGGACCTTACGGACCGGGCAGCGAAGGTTGAGCTGGAGCAGAAGCCCGTGGCTCAGGCGGGGCTCGTAGCAATTGACAACGCATCGGGCGAAATTCGGGCCATGGTGGGAGGCTACAGCTTCGAGGAATCAAAGTTCAATCGGGCCATCCAGGCGAAGCGGCAGACAGGCAGTTCGTTCAAGGTCTATGTCTATACCGCCGCGCTTGAAAAGGGCTTCACGCCGTTCGACACGGTCGTCGACGAACCCGTCACCTATATCAGCGGCGGACAGCCTTATTCCCCTCACAATTACGACGATAAGTTCGAGGGCCGGATCACGCTGCGGCGTGCGCTGGCCGACTCACGAAATGTCCCGGCAGTGCGCATGGCGGACAAGGTCGGAATTCAGAACGTGATTGACGTTGCCCGCCGGTTCGGGATCTCGAGCGCTTTGCCGCCATATCTGCCGCTGGCCCTCGGGGCAGCCGACTTAACGCTGCTCGAGCACACTTCCGCGTTCACCGTGTTTCCCGATGACGGCATCCGGATTGAGCCACACATGATTCGCCGCGTCACCACTTATGACGGGGCTCTGCTCGAACAGGCCAAGCCTGCTGTCACCGACGTGGTTTCCCCCGATGTCGCGCGCACCATGGTCGCGATGCTGGAAGAAGTCGTGCAGTTCGGCACGGGAGTTCGCGCCAAGGAAATTGGCCGGCCCTCTGCCGGCAAGACCGGCACGACCAACGACTTCACCGATGCCTGGTACATCGGTTTTACTCCGTCCCTTACGGCAGGCGTGTGGGTGGGCAACGACGATAAACGCGTATCGCTGGGGAAGAAGGAGACGGGAGCCCGCGCGGCCCTGCCCCTTTGGATCGAATTCATGAAGATGGCTACCCAGGGCGCGCCCGTAGAGGATTTCCCGAACGTCGAGCCCCTTGAGAGAGCGGCTTTGGCCGGGCACGTCCAAGTGGACACTCCCGATACTGCGCCTCCAGCGGACGCGGCCGAACAGGGTTTGACGTCCGTGCCCTTGCCGTCCAAGCCAGCACCGCCTAAACCCACTCCCCCGTCAAAGCCTGATGATCCTCACACGATCACTGGCACGCCCAAAGAACCGCCCAAAGAACCAACGGCTCAGTAGGGTCCGCAGATGGCCCTGGGTCCGGGGCCCTCCGGCTACTCTTTCGGAGACCGAGGGCGGAAATGGTCCCATCCCCGCGCGACCAGTGGTCGCGAGCGTCCGTCCGTTCCGATGAGTGTAATCTGCCTTCCCTGGGTGATCTGCCCAATGGGCGTCAGGTCCCGACCCTGGGGCGCTCGGGAAAGCCGTTTCGCCTTGTCTGGAGGCACCGTAAACAGGAGTTCGTAATCTTCCCCGCCGTGGAGGGCCAGCGCGAGGGGGCTGATGTCGCGCATCCCGCGGAGTTTCGCAACGCGCGGCGGAATCACGACAGCGGGAATACGGTCAGCCCAAATCCGGCCCCCCACGCGGCTGGCGGCGCAGAGGCGGGCCAAGTCAGTCGAAAGGCCATCACTTAAATCAATCATCGCGGAAGCACCCTTCCGCCGCGCAAGCCATTGGCCGAGCTCGAGATGCAGCCTCGGATATCGGTTCGCATCGAGGACCGGTTTAAGAGACGCTTGGCGGTAGAGACCCCGCAGGATCAGCTCTAGACCCAATTGCGCCCTGCCCAGCCGGCCGCTCACGTAGATAAGGTCGCCGGGGTTCGCCCCTGTCCGTGTGACGGCGCCGCCCACTTCCGCTTCACCGATGACGGTGATGCTGGTGGCGACGGTGGGGTGCCTCGCGGTGTCGCCCCCTGCAAGAGCGATTCGAAACTCACGCGCGGCGCGTGCCATCCCCGCGAGAAAAGCATTGAGCCATGCGCCGGTGCGCTTGGCCGGCAGCGCTAAACTCAGGAAGAAATAGCGGGGCACCGCACCCATGGCTGCGAGGTCGCTTGTAGCGCGCGCAAGGGATTTGTAGCCAATGGACTCCGGCGAATGGGCGTGCTCGACGAAGTGCACGCCCTCGAGGAATGCGTCGCAACTCACCACCCATTCGCATCGGGGGGATGATCTGAGTATCGCCGCATCATCGCCGATGCCGAGACGCAGCCCTCCCGCTGCTCTTCCACGCCTGCCAGGAGAGAGCGCCTTCCGGATGCGCTCGATCAGTTTCTGCTCGCTGTCCATCAGGCCAGGTGTCAAATTCGCGTGCCGCTTCCTAGAAAGTGACTAGATGTGATGCACTCGGAGATTATAGTGAGACTACGGGAGGGATGCGAGCCTGGGGGGGGCGGGTACAGAAAATGGAAGATTTGGGTTGACGTGGGTGTGCGCTCAGTCCTAAAATCCGCCGGGTTTCGGACCAGGTCTCTCGGTTCAAACGATTCGCTTTAGGCAAACCACATGGGGCGGGGGCAGCGGTTCAGCGCGTCGTCAAAAACATCTAGGGGCGAACTTGGGATTCATGAAGAGCAAATATTATACGTTCTTTATCGCTTCTAGCGACTCGAGTGGTGTCCGCCGGATGCGCATTCCCTTCCTTCTGGTACATCTTCTGACGATTCTAGCGATTGTCGGTGGAATCACGGTAATCGCGGCCGTTGGCTCCTACTCGCGAATGCTTTGGAAGGTCACCAACTATAACGCCTTACGCCGCGATCAAGACAACTTGAAGAAGCAATACCGCCAGCTTCAAACCGAGGTCAGAGACACGAACCAGCGTCTCGCCTCGCTCCAGTCTCTCGCGAGCGAAGTGGCCATGACTTACGGCATCACGCGGGTCGGGCAGGGCCCCTTTGCCTCTTTTGATGAATCGGCCGAACCGGATTCGTCTTTTCAGCAATCACTCGCCCAGTTTAACTTCCTGGAAAAGAATGCCAGTGCCATCGCCCTTGTCGGGCAGGGGCTGCATCTACTTCCCGGGTCGCGGTTAGCTGCCGCAAGCTACGTCCCTTCCTTGTGGCCGGTGATGGGTTCGATCACGGGCACATTTGGGGAGCGCATGGATCCCTTCAGCGGGGAGGGAGCGTTCCATAAGGGCGTGGATATCGCCTCGCGTTACGGAGATGAGGTCCGCGCGGCCGCCGATGGCGTCGTTGTCTCTGCAGAAGTCCGCGCCGGGTATGGTCGGCTGGTCGTCGTCGACCATGGCTTTGGCGTTTCTACCTGGTATGGACACCTTTCCGCCTTCAGCACCCAGGTTGGGACCCACGTGAAGCGGGGAGAAGTGATCGGTTTCGAAGGGCGTAGCGGCCGTTCAACAGGGGCGCACGTCCATTACGAAGTGCGGATCTACAATACACCGGTAAACCCCTGGCGCTACCTCCGCGGCAACAGTATCGGCGACTAAATCCCACCAACGTCTTGGCGGTCCCCCTTGGTCAGAGTTAGAATTTGCCATGGCTATGTTCACCCTCACGGTCAATGGCCGGAAGCACAGCGTGACGGCCCCGCCGGACATGCCCTTGCTCTGGGTCTTGCGCGATTTGCTGCAGATGACCGGCGCGAAATACGGATGCGGCGTCGGCGTGTGCGGCGCGTGTACCATCCACCAGGGAGAAATGGCTGTACGAGCCTGCCAGATCCCGATCTCCGAGGCTGACGGCAGGAGCTACACAACCATTGAAGGACTCTCCGCCACCGGCGACCACCCTTGCCAAAGGGCCTGGATCGAAGAGGACGTAGCTCAGTGCGGCTACTGCCAGCCCGGCATGATCATGACCGCCGCGGCACTGCTTCAGAAGAATCCCAATCCCACCGATGCCGAAATTGACGCCGCGATGTCGAATTCGGTCTGCCGCTGCGGGACCTACCAGCGGATGCGCCGGGCAATCCACCGCGCGGCGCGCGAGCGGATGGGCGCATGAAGGTCACCCGCCGGTCGTTCTTACGAAACGGCGCTTATGCGGGCGCGGGCCTGGCCATCGCGTTCCGCCTCCCAGGAGTCCTCGAGGCTGCCGCGCCCGTCGCGTTTGAACCCAACGCGTACATCCGCATCGCGCCGGACGACACCATCACGCTATGGGTCACGCGCTCCGAGATGGGTCAGGGTGTTCGGACCAATCTTCCCGCGGCGCTGGCCGAGGAATTGGAAGTGGAGTTGACCCAGGTCCAACTTGAGCAGGCCATGCCCGGCGCACGGTTCAAAGGGATCCGCTTGCGCACCAGCGGGAGCGGCAGCAGTTCTGGCACGTTCCTCGCATTGCGCAGGGCTGGAGCGACCGCGCGCGAGATGTTGATTTCGGCCGCGGCGCAATCCTGGGGTGTTGAGCGCTCGAGTTGTCACGCTGAGCGTGGAACCGTGGTCCACGAGGCGTCTGGACACAAGCTCACGTACGGCGAACTGGCCGTTCGCGCAGCCCAACAACCCTTGCCTGCGAATCCGCCGCTGAAGGATCCCAAGGATTTCCGCCTGATCGGCAAGCCGTTAAAGCGAGCCGATGGCCCGGCGATTGTTCGCGGACGCGCCGTCTACGGTTTTGACGTGCGTGTTCCGGGAATGCTGGTCGCCGTGATGGAGCGGTGTCCGTATCTGCAAGGCAAGGTCGTGAGCTTCGATCGAAGCAAAGCCCTTGCCGTGGAGGGCGTGCGGCACGTCGTGCCGATCCGGAGCGGCATCTCGACAGGCGTCGCGGTCGTCGCCGACAACACCTGGGCGGCGCTCAAGGGCCGTGACGCCCTTAGCGTGAAGTGGGATCCCGGACCGGCGCCGAACTTCGACTCGGACCGATTCATCGAGACGCTGAAGGAAGCCTTTGTCCAAGAGGGCTACCCGATCCGGCTCGAAGGGGATCCGAGCAAAGCATTGGATGCCGCGGCAAGACGGCTGGAGGCGGTTTACGAATTCCCGTTCCAGGCCCACGCCCCGCTCGAAACCATGAACTGCACGGCGGATGTGCGCAGCGACTCTTGCGAGGTCTGGATTCCCACGCAAACCCCTGAAACCGCTCACGCGAATGTTATCAAGATGCTCGGCTTGCCGCCGGAGGCAGTCAAGATCCACACGACGCTGCTGGGAGGTGGCTTCGGGCGGCGCCTGTTCGTCGATTACGCCGATGAGGCGGTCGAACTCTCGAAAGCGGTAGGGAAGCCGGTACAGCTTGTTTGGATGCGGACGGATGATATGAAGCACGGTTTCTTCCACCCGGCCTCGGTCGAGCAGCTTCGAGCAGGGTTCGACGCCGGCGGGCGCCTCACCGTTTGGCTGCACAAGTCTGTTGGCTCGGATTTATCGATGTTTGGACTTCCCACCGCGGAAGAAAAGAAAGACCCTCAGCTATATGCGAAGGATGAATCACCCTGGGGCGCTTTTGACACTCCCTACAAATTCCCCGCCTTGAAAGTGGACTACGTGCCGGTCGACTCTCCGGTGCCGACCGGGGCGTGGCGGGCGGTTGAATATCCTTCGAGAGTGTTTGCGCGCGAGTCGTTCATGGACGAAGTGGCGAATGCCCTCGGGAAGGACCCGTTACAGCTCCGAATTGACCTGCTACAACCCGGCGACATCCTAACGCTCGGCGAGCAGGCCATCGATCGAAGCCGCCTGATCCGAGTGCTCGAAGTGGCGCGGGACAAAACGAGCTGGGGGACACCGCCCGGAAACACCAAGGGCCGTCTCTTTGGCCGCGGTCTGGCCGTTAACGTCTACCACGCGGGCAGCTATATGGCGCAGGTGGCCGAGGTTTCCGTCGCGCGCGACCTTAGCGATCTGCGCGTTCATCGCATCGTGTGCGTAGTCGACTGCGGCCTGGCCATCAACCCCGCCGGGCTCGAAGGCCAGGTCGAAAGTGGAATCACATGGGGACTCAGCGCCACACTTCATGGAAAGATTGATTTCCGAGACGGGCGCGCGCAGCAAGGAACCTATGGCGATTTTCGCGTCGTGCGCATGAATGAGATACCGGCGATCGAAACGCACATCGTTCCGAGCCACTCGAGCCCGGGTGGCTTCGGTGAGCATCCCGTGCCGCCCGTCGCTCCGGCTGTAGCCAACGCTGTGTTTGCAGCCACCGGAAAGCGGTTACGTCGCCTGCCGATCGCGCTCCAGTCCTGACCAAAGCAGTTTTCAAGGTACCGCCTCTCGCGACTTCCATCGCATTTCCTGTAAGTAATCTTTTGGCAAACCCATCAGAAGATCCGTCCTCCGTGCCGGTCGCACCTTGTAACATCGAAGCATCGTCGTTAGGGGTCACCTCGTTGGCTATCGTCAGCTCTTGGGAGAGCATGCGGAGGCGGAGCACACTGCGTGCAAGCCGCCACGCTCGCCGTCCGTGGACTTCCACTAGTTCGAGCACACTGCTGAGGAATCTTGTCTGCGTCCTCCTTTGGGGAACCATTCGTTCCGGACGGTTCCTGAGGGCCGGATGGGTCTCGAGGGCCTTGAGCACTACGATTAGCTTGCTTTTGATCGCTGGGTTAACTCCAGGGGGGCGGGCCGAGGCCGCGCAGCAGGAAGGTTACAACTTCGAGAGCCACCCCACGCCCGATGCTGCAAGCAACAAGAAAGGAAAGACCAAGGAGCGCCTCGCGGACCTGAGCCTCGAAGAGTTAGGGAACCTCGAGGTCACCACGGCGTCCAAAGAGCCGGCGAAAGTCTCGCGAACTCCGGCGGCGATCTACGTCCTCACCCAAGAGGACATTCGCCGGTCCGGGGCCACAAGCATCCCCGAGGCCCTCCGCCTCGTACCGGGGGTTGAAGTGGCTCGCATCGATTCCGACAAGTGGTCCATTGGCGTACGTGGGTTCGGAAGCCGGCTTTCTAGGTCCGTGCTCGTCCTGATCGACGGCCGCAGCGTGTACACCCCACTCTTTGCCGGCGTTTACTGGGAGGTTCAGGACACACTGCTTGAGGACATCGATCGGATCGAAGTCATCCGAGGACCCGGCGGCACCATCTGGGGTGCCAATGCCGTCAACGGAGTAATCAACATCATCACCAAGGACGCCAAACATACCCAGGGAACGCTCCTCTCAACTGGCGGTGGAAATGTCGACCAAGGCTTTGTCGGGTTCCGGTATGGAGCGGGGAACGGCAACAACTTTAACTATCGCGTGTACGGCAAGGCCTTCACGCGAGGCCCCGAGGGCCATCCTGATCAGAGGAATTTCGATGACTGGCGAATGGGTCAAACCGGATTCCGAGCAGACTGGGATTCGCAAACTCGCGACACGTTCACGCTTCAGGGCGACCTCTACAGCGGTGATACGGGAGAGCGGTTTGCCATCGGAACTTCCTCTCCGCCCTTTGTGGCCAACGTGGAACAGAACGCCGAGCTTGCGGGAGGCAACCTCCTCGGACGCTGGCGGCGCGTTTTCAGTGAGGGTTCGGACATCCAGCTAAAAGCCTATTACGACCGAACCAACCGCCAAGAGGCAGACTTCGCAGAATCCCGAGACACCTTTGATATCGATTTTCTGCACCATATCCGGCCACGGCGACAGGATATCCTGTGGGGACTCGGGGTCCGCCTCAGTTCGGGCAATGCTACCGCGGTCATCCCGACGGTTGTATTCACGCCCGAGCACCGTACGGAAAAGCTTTACAGCTTCTTCCTCCAGGATGAAGTCGAGCTACTCAAGAACCGCCTTTGGCTGACGGTTGGGTCGAAGTTTGAGCACAACAACTATACCGGTCTCGAGACGCAGCCAAGCGCGCGTCTCTTGTGGACACCCACCCCGCGGCAAACGCTATGGGCGGCAGTAACTCGGGCGGTCCGAACCCCGTCCCGCGTCGAGGAAGATCTCCAACTTTCAGGTTTACTCGTCACTAATCCGCTCACGTTTTATCGCATCATCGGCAACGGGAACTTTTCCCCGGAAGAACTGGTCGGCTACGAAGCCGGGTACCGGAGCCTTGTGAAACCCACCTTCTATCTCGATGTCGCGACTTTCTATAACAGTTACAATCATCTCCTGAGCGCTGAATCTGCCGGCGCACCGTTCTCGGAGTCCTCGCCGCCACCACCGCATGTCGTTGTTCCGTTCCTTCTCGGCAACGGGCTGTTGGGAAACACATACGGAATCGAAATAGCACCGGTCTGGAAGCCGCTGCCCTGGTGGCGTCTGCAGGGTTCTTACTCTTACCTAAAGATGGAGTTAAAAAGAAGGGCGGGAAGCATTGACTCTACCACCGTGGCTTCTACGGAGGGGTCAAGCCCGAACCACCAAGCGGTGATCCAGTCTTTCTTGAATCTGCCCCGAAAGCTCGAGTTTGACCAGACCGTTCGTTATGTCAGCGCCCTACCGGCCCAACAGGTGGGTAGCTACGCGACCGCGGATGCGCGGTTTAGCTGGCGCCCCACCCCGAAACTGGAATTTTCCGTCGTCGGGCAAAATTTGATCCAACCTCGTCATCCGGAGTTCGGCGGTGATCCTGGCCCCCTCGTCCAAGTGAAGCGTAGCGCGTACGGGAAAATCACATTCCGATGGCGCGAGAAATAGGCGAGGCTCATTCAGGACACCCAATGGCATGAATCCCTGTCGCCGCACTTCGCTAGGCCATGGGCCTGGATGTCATCCTGGCCGTCTGCTTAACCTCGTTCGTCTGCTTACCCTCGCAGCTTTGACCGTGGCGTGGGCGCTCCTTGGCGTCCCGAACGCGCGCGCGCAGGCTTCCGCGCACACGGAATATGAGGTCAAAGCTGCCTATCTCTATAACTTTGGTAGGTTCGTCCAGTGGCCTGCCAGAGCTACGGCGGCCTCGGGCGACCCCTTCACCATCTGCGTGCTCGGTGAAGACCCCTTCGGCCCAATTCTCGACGCGACCATTGCCGGAGAATCCATCGACGGTAGGAAGGTTGTGGCCAAGCGAATCTCCGGACCCCAAGAGGCGCTCAATTGCCAAATCCTTTTCATCGGTTCTTCGGAGGGCGACAAACTGAAAGAGATCCTGACAGGGCTCGATGACGCGAGCGTTTTAACGGTAAGTGACATCCCCAAGTTCGTCTCCCGAGGGGGGATGATCCATTTCATCTTGGAAGACAACAAGATTCGTTTTGAGGTCAACCTAACCGCCGCACAGCGCGCTGGCCTGACTTTGAGTTCCCAATTGCTCAAGTTGGCGGTTAGCGTGAAAAGGGATCCCAGGCCTAGAGGCTGATCAGCCGATGCTCAGACTTCGAGACTATTCGATCACTAAGAAGTTGACGTGGATGAATATGCTCGTGAGCGCTGCTGCGCTGCTGCTGGCCTGCACGGCCTTTATCTCTCACGAGATCATCACTTTTCGAAACACCATGGTGCAGAGCCTCTCGATTCAAGCCCAAATCATCGGGTCTAACAGCGTCTCCGCGCTGCTGTTCAATGACCTGCCCTCGGCTGAGAGCACCCTGGAAGCGCTCAAGGCCGCGCCCCACGTCGTCTCCGCCGGGATCTACATGCCGGACGGGAGGCCCTTCGCCGGGTATTGGCGTGACCGCAGGGGGCCGCTTCTCCCGCTCTTCGACATTCCCACGGGACAAACAGAGCTCCACTGGTTTAAGGATCGGCAACTCGTTCTGGTTCGTCAGATCGCCTTCGAAGGAAAGCCGACGGGCATCGTCGTGATCCGATCCGACTTGCAGGAGATGAGCAGCCGCCTCAAGCGATACGTGGTCATCCTCGCCGTGGTCTTAACGGCATCCCTGCTCGCGGTCTTTCTGATTTCCTCCGTGTTCCAGCGAGCCATCGCTGAACCGATTGTGCGTTTGGCGGAGACGGCCAGGATCGTTTCTCGCGAGAAAGACTATTCGGTTCGCACAGCCACGATTAGCAACAGCGATGAGCTGGCTACTTTGATCGAGTCGTTCAATGAGATGTTGGCGCAAATTCAACAGCGGGATGCAGCTCTGCAACGCGCTCACGACGAGTTGGAGCGGCGTGTGGAGGACCGAACCTCACAGCTCAACGCTTCGAATCAGGAGCTGGAGGCCTTCTCCTATTCCGTGGCCCACGACCTTCGTGCCCCCCTGCGTCATATCGACGGGTTTTCCAAGATTGTGGCGGAGGAATATGGCCTGCAATTGGATCCCGCCGCCCAGCGCTATTTGAAGTTGGTCCGGGATAGCGCGCAGTATATGGGTCAACTGGTTGACGATTTGTTGAACATGGGCCGAATCGGGCGCCAGGAATTGGTTCGCAAGCCTACCGATCTGAATTCCCTGTTGCAAGGGGCTCTCCGAGACATTCAGCCGGAATGGGAAGGGCGTCAAATCGACTGGGGTTTTGGAGAATTGCCCACTCTGCACTGCGATCCGGCGCTGACGAAACTGGTCTTCGTGAACCTGCTTTCCAACGCCGTGAAGTACACCCGGGGCCGGGCATGTGCCGCTATCGAGGTCGACCACATCATGATGGACGACGAACCGGTCATTTTTGTTCGCGATAACGGCGCGGGCTTCGAGCAACAATATGCTCACAAGCTCTTCGGCATTTTCCAACGCCTTCACCCCGCCGAGAATTTCGAAGGAACAGGAGTAGGGCTCGCCACCGTTCAACGCATCATTCAAAAGCACAGCGGACGCATTTGGGCGGAGGCCGAGGTGGAAAAGGGCGCGACGTTCTTTTTTACCCTGGGGCAACCAGCCACGATACAAACAACAGAGAGAACAGACGAACCAATGGAGGTAAGCGATGGCCGACGATCCAATTGAGATTCTTCTAGTTGAGGACAACCCTCTCGACGCGGAATTGACCGTTCTCTCCCTCCGCCAAAATAAGTTAGCGAATGCCATTCACATCGCCCGTGACGGCGCGGAAGCCCTGGACTTCCTTTTCTGCCGGGGACCCTACCGCGCCCGCAACCCCTCGGCGCCTAAGTTGGTTCTGCTCGATTTGAAATTGCCCAAGGTAGACGGTCTGGAGGTTCTCCAAGCGGTCCGGAGAAATGAGCGAACCAAATTGATTCCGGTAGTCGTGCTGACCTCTTCCAAGGAACAGAGAGACCTCATTAACACTTACCAATTGGGCGTCAACAGTTACATTCAGAAGCCGGTGGACTTCGACCAATTCCGGCAAACCGTTCAGCAACTGGGCTTTTACTGGCTGGTTGTGAACCAAGTCCCGCAGCTCGGGGAGCTTTCGAGCCACCTGCCGGTGTCGCAGCACGCAGATAAGTGAGAGGGAAGGTGTTGTGTCACAAGGCTGCTTTTAACTCGTGCCTTCCGTAAAATTTTTGGAGGGCCTGCTTGCGGACCTACTAATGTTTGGGGCCGGATGGCTGGGTTTTTGCGGCGGGGGCCAACATCTCGGGCGTGAGTTCGAGCCTGACCCTCACCTGATTCGACTCGTGCGAAATTTGCGCTACACGGAGCACGGAATCGAGGACTTGTGCTTCTTGGGGTTGTAAGCCGGTTCGCGCCTTCGGGTCGGCGAGACCGGCGCGTCCGAGCCACCGAAGCGCATCAAGCAGCGTCGAAAGCTGGAACGCATTGGTGGCTGAATCGCAGTCGGCATCGAGTGCAACGTTGAGGCGCTGGCCTTCGGGCTGCCCGGCGAGCGTGAGCCCGCGGACGCTGCGAAGCAGGCGATTCAGCTGATCGGAATGAAAACCTTCGAGCGCAAGATCCTTGGGGAGATCGTCTGTGCGAGCAACACCGAAGACGGGCGAACCAGCCACCGAAGCGATGCGTGCGGACATGTCCGGGTAGAAATGAGCGCCCCGCGCGGCTTGCAGGACGGTTGCGAGGTCCTTTCCTTCTGCGATGGCGATGCGATTCGAGGCGAGGAAGGCGAAGACGATCCTTCTTGGCGGATTCGCCGTCGCAACCTCGTAGATCTCCATTCCACCGTTTTTCGATACGGTGCCGGAGCGCGACGCATAGCGTGTGATCTTATCGCGATCGAAGCGGCCCTCTGCCACAGCCACCAGGCCGGGCGGTTGCGGGTTAGGCCAAGCGGCAACCGCCGCCCGGTCCAAATCTCGCGTGTAATCAAAGCCGGTGGAACGCACGAAATCGGCGTATTCCTGATCCATTCCTGGCGCCGGTGCCAGGGCCGTTAGTTGCGCGTAGAAGGCAGAGAGGCGCAGCGCTGCCAAGTCGCAGTAAAGGATGACCGGGGCATCCTGCGGCAACCGGCTTAGAACGCTGGGCGGAGTGCCAGGCGTTCCAGCCGGCGTGCGGTGCGTCCAATATGAGTAGAGGCAGAGGCTGGCGGCCGCAACTGCGGCTACTAGTACTAGGATAATGATGCTGCGTTTCATGCCCCCAAACTGGTGCAAGCTGCAAGTATAGAGTTACTGGCAGTTTGGTTCAAAAGATTGTTTCCCATCGAACCCAGCCGGTTGGTATGATAGTTGCCGGCTGGACAACGGCGCTTGCAATTTAATTGCCCCTGTGATAATTTTTATGGGTTCGAGCGGGGCTGGCGTAGCTCAGTGGTAGAGCATCTGATTTGTAATCAGAGGGTCGGGGGTTCAAATCCCTCCGCCAGCTGAGTTTGACCAAATTTGGGGGTTTCCCGAACTGAGGCGGACGGGTTCCTCACGACAAAAGAGCTGAGGGCTGGTGTCTTCGGACGCGAGTCCATTTCTGTTTTTCAGAATTCCCCTTAGGGTAGACAATTTAGATATCCCAGATGTGCGTGCGGGACGGGTGGGTGAGTGGCTAAAACCAGCAGACTGTAAATCTGCCGCTCCTTGCGGGCTACGGAGGTTCGAATCCTCCCCCGTCCACCAACGTCTCGTTCAACGCTCAACCCCGAAGGCGGGTGGACAACACAGTCTCGAATCGAAAAGGACGTGTTTCGACGAGCCCGCTGTTGGTATATGGGGAGCGGAGATGGCTCGAAGCCTGGGTAGCTCAGTTGGTAGAGCGCGTCCTTGGTAAGGACGAGGTCACCGGTTCAATCCCGGTCCCAGGCTCCAGCCCCGAAGGAATGGGGCGGTAAGCGGCGGGGGTAACTCAGTGGTAGAGTCTCGGCCTTCCAAGCCGATGGTCGCGGGTTCGAATCCCGTCCCCCGCTCCAGTTAGTGGGTCGGGCGCGGCGGGGACAGGACAGCGTCCCGGCGTTCTCAAGCGAGGACAGCAAAAGATGGCGAAGGAGAAATTCGAGCGGTCGAAGCCGCACGTAAACGTAGGGACGATCGGACACATTGACCACGGCAAGACGACGCTGACGGCAGCGATCACGCGAGTGCTGTCGAAGCACAATCCCAAGGTGGCCTTCCGGTCGTTCGATTCGATTGACAACGCGCCGGAAGAGCGGGAGCGCGGGATCACGATTGCGGTGGCGCACGTGGAGTACGAGACGGCGAACCGTCACTACGCGCACATCGATTGTCCGGGGCACGCCGACTACATCAAGAACATGATTACGGGTGCAGCGCAGATGGACGGCGCGATTCTGGTGGTGGCGGCGACCGATGGGCCGATGCCGCAGACGCGGGAGCACATCCTGCTGGCGCGGCAGGTGGGAGTGCCGTACATCGTGGTGTTTCTGAACAAGTGCGACATGGTGGAAGACCCGGAGCTATTGGAGTTGGTGGAGCTGGAGGTGCGGGACCTGTTGAAGACGTATCAGTTTCCGGGGGATCAGGTGCCGGTGGTGCGGGGCTCGGCGCTGAAGGCGCTCGAGGGGGATGAGAAGTGGGAGAAGACAATCCTGGAGCTGATGGAGGCGGTGGATAAGAACGTGCCGCTGCCGCCGCGAGACGTGGACAAGCCGTTTGCCATGCCGATCGAGGATATATTTTCGATTTCGGGGCGAGGTACGGTGGTGACGGGGCGGGTGGAACGCGGGAAGGTGAAGGTCAGCGAAGAGATCGAGATTGTGGGATTCCGTCCGACGATGAAGCGGATCGTGACGGGGGTGGAGATGTTCCGGAAGCTATTGGATGAAGCGATGGCGGGAGACAACGTGGGATTGTTGCTGCGAGGGACGGAGAAGGACGAAGTGGAGCGAGGGCAGGTGGTGTGCAAGCCGGGCTCGATCACGCCGCACACGAAGTTCAAGGCGGAAGCGTACGTGTTGACGAAGGAAGAAGGGGGACGGCACACGCCGTTCTTCACGGGCTACCGGCCGCAGTTTTATTTTCGGACGACGGACGTGACGGGAGATGTGGCGTTGCCGCAGGGAGTGGAGATGGTGATGCCGGGGGACAACGTCTCGATGGAAGTATCGCTGATCACGCCGGTGGCGCTGGAGAAGGGTTTGCGGTTCGCCATCCGCGAAGGCGGCCACACCGTCGGCGCCGGGGCCGTCAGCGAAATCGTCGAGTAGGCATCCATGCGCGAGATCATCACATTGCAGTGCAACGAGTGCAAGAACCGGAATTATACGACCATGAAGAACCGCAAAAAGCATACGGAACGGATGGAGACACAGAAGTTTTGCAATACATGCCGCAAACACACTGCTCACAAAGAAGTGAAGTGATCGCGAAGGTGGCGGCGCAAAACGGTCGGCTGCGCCTCCCGTTCGGCCCGTAGGGGAGTAGGTTCAACGGTAGACCGCCGGTCTCCAAAACCGGATGTGGGGGTTCGAATCCCTCCTCCCCTGCCAGTTCTGAGGGGGGCAGGGCACGACTTGCGAAGCATGCGGTTCTTGATACAGGGACCATCGACGCGGGTAACCAGGGGACTATGGCTCAGGCGGCAAAATTGAGGCAGGAAGGCGAGGGCGGTTCTCCGTTCGCCGTTCCCGGCCCGATTCAGAAGCTGGTCGAGTATCCGCGGCGGTTTCGACAGTTCCTCCACGACGTGCGCGTGGAGATGAGGCAGGTGAATTGGCCCTCGCGGGAGGATGTAAGGTCCACCACCACCGTGGTCATCGTCACCGTCGCTTTTTTTGCTGTGTTCTTTTTCGTCGTCGATTTCGGAATTGAGCACTTGATCCAAGGAGTGATGAAATTCTTCAAGCACTAGGAAAGCAGATGGCCAAGCAGTGGTACATCATTCACACCTACTCGGGGTTTGAGAAGAAGGTGAAAGAAAGCTTGGAAGGCCGCGTGGCGGCGTTCGGGCTTGAAGATAAGATCGGTCGGATGATCATTCCCACCGAGTCCGTGGTCGAAGTGCGCGGCGGCAAAAAAGTGATTTCGCCGCGAATGTGTTATCCCGGCTACGTGCTGGTGGAAATGGACATGGACGATTACACCTGGCACGTGGTTCGCTCCACCCCGCGCGTGACCGGCTTCGTGGGTTCGGGCCAGACCCCCACGCCGCTGAGCGAAGAAGAAGTGCAAAACATCTTGAACCGCGCCAGCAGCACCGCGGAAAAGCCGAAGCCGAAGCTCTCTTTCGATCGCAACGAGCAAGTGCGCATTGTGGATGGCCCATTTCAAAATTTTACCGGCGTGGTGGAAGAGGTGAACTCGGACCGCAGCACGCTGAAGGTCAGCGTCAGCATCTTCGGGCGTTCCACGCCGGTGGAACTCGATTTTGCGCAGGTGGAGAAAGTAGCCTAGCCCGGCCGATTCTGCATCTCGGGGAGCAACCATGGCCAAGAAAGTGCAAGCCCAGGTGAAGCTGCAATTGCCGGCCGCGAAAGCCACGCCGGCTCCCCCCGTGGGAACCGCGCTCGGCCCGCAAGGCGTGAACATCATGGATTTTTGCAAACAGTTCAACGCCAAGACGGCCAAAGAGCCCGAGGGAATGATCATCCCGGTGCTGGTGACGATTTACAGCGACCGCACCTTCACCTTTATCACCAAGACGCCGCCGGCCTCGGAGTTGCTCAAGCGAGCCGCAGGCATCGTAAAAGGTTCGCCGGAGCCGAACCGCAATAAAGTCGCCAAGGTGACTCACAAACAGGTGGAAGAGATTGCCAAGGTGAAGCTGCCGGACTTGAACACGGCCAGTCTCGAATCCGCGGTCCGCACCGTGATGGGGACCGCGCGCAACATGGGTATCGAGGTGGAAGGGTAGGAGAGAAGACCATGAGCCGCAAAGAAACCGGCGGAAAAAATATCGATCGCGCTCGCAAGCTTGTCGAGGCGCGACCCTACAAGCTCGAAGAGGCCGCGAGCGTGCTGAAGAAGGCTCATTTTGTAAAGTTCGATGAAACGGTGGAGCTCGTGCTGAATCTGGGTGTGGACCCCAAGCAGTCCGACCAGATGGTGCGCGGCACGGTTGTCCTGCCGCACGGTTTGGGAAAATCGAAGCGCGTGCTGGTGATCGCCAGCGGCGAAAAGGTGCGCGAAGCGCAGGAAGCGGGCGCCGATTTCGTCGGCGGCGAGGATATGGTCCAGAAAATCCAGGAAGGTTGGACGGACTACGAAGCCGTCATCGCCACGCCCGACATGATGAAGTCGGCCGGGCGCCTCGGCAAAGTGCTGGGCCCGCGCGGTCTGATGCCGAATCCGAAGACGGGCACGGTGACGTTTGAAGTGGCTCGTGCGGTGAAGGAAATCAAGGCCGGTAAAGTGGAGTTTCGTCTCGATAAGACGGGAATCATCCATTCCCCGATCGGCAAGATCAGTTTCGAGGCGACGCATCTCGCCGGCAACGCTCAAGCCCTGCTGGCCGCGGTCCTGAAGGCCAAGCCCGCCGCCGCAAAGGGAAAATACATCCACAAGATTACCTTGACGTCCACCATGGGGCCCGGGATCCCCATCGACCATGCCGAAGCGGATGCAGCGGTCGCGGCGTAAGGGCGGCGGACGAAGGAGTCGGAAATGAAGAAAAAGAACTTGGACAGCAAGCAAGCACACGCCGATGCCCTTCGGGCCGAGCTGGCCAAGGTTTCTTCTGTGATTCTGACCACCTTTCAAGGAATTACAGTCGAACAAGATACCAAGATGCGCCGCGCAGTTCAGGCCGCGGGCGGCCACTACCAAGTGGTGAAGAATTCGCTCGCAGAGCGCGCCGGCACCGGCACACCGGCCGAGCCCCTGCTGAAGGGGCTTTCAGGCACGAACTCAATTGCCTACACCACCACCGATCCGGTGGCGCTTGCCAAGGTGCTCACAAAAGTTGCCAAGGACGTTCCGGCCTTCAAATTCAAGGCGGGATGGGTGGAAGGCCGCGTCGTCTCGATCGACGAAATCCAGCAACTGGCCCAGTTGCCCAGCAAAGAAGAATTGGTGGGCAAGATCATGTTCCTGTTGCAGTCGCCGGCGCGACGCGTCGCGACGGCGCTCGCGGCGATCCCGCGGAACATGGCCGTCGTCGTCAGCGAAGCGGTCAAAGCCAACAAGTTTCAAGGTGGGGAAGCACAGGAACCGGTTTCTCAATAGCGAGGAGGAAACGCACTGCAATGGCGAACAAGGTAGAAGCAATCCTGGATGAGATCAAGGCCCTGACGCTGCTCGAGGCCTCCGATCTCGTGAAGAAAATGGAAGAAACGTTCGGCGTCTCGGCTGCCGCGGCGGCTCCCATGGTCATGGCGGGAGGTGCGGCGGCGGGCGGTGCGGCTGTGGCGGAGGAAAAGACGGAATTCGCCGTCATTCTCACCGAAGTCGGCGCCAACAAGATCAACGTGATCAAAGCGGTCCGCGAAGTCACCAGCCTTGGGCTCAAAGAAGCCAAGGATCTGGTGGATGGCGCGCCCAAGACGGTGAAAGAGGGCGTCAACAAGGACGAAGCCGCCACGATCAAGAAAAAATTCGAAGACGCCGGAGCCAAGGTCGACGTCAAGTAGTGGCGCCCTCCCGCAAATTCGCGGTGCATTGGCGCAGAGGAATTTAGCTACGCGCGTGCTCCATCGGGATCTTCAATCTAGCAACGCGTCCTTCCCGGACGCCAAGGGCTGGTGTTGTCATCACCCTTGCGTCCGGCCCAGCCCAAAAGGGATGAGGTAAACCAGCATGCGGAATGGAAACCGTCCGACTCGGGAACGGGAACGCCTGGACTTCGCCAAGATCAAGACCACCGTCCAGATTCCCAACCTGATCGATGTACAGAAGAAGTCTTACCAGCGATTCCTGCAGATGGACCAGCTCCCGAGCGAGCGCGAAGACACTGGTTTGCAGTCCGTCTTCACCTCGGTGTTCCCCATCCAGGATTTCCGCGGACTGTCGCAGCTCGATTTTGTGGACTACGCGATCGGCAACTGGGAATGCAAGTGCGGCCACCTGCGCGGCCTGCACCATCTGCGCGCCACCTGCCGGAATTGCGGCGCGTCGGTGGTGACGAATCCTTATCGCACCGGCGATGTGCTCTGCGCGAAGTGCGGCACGTTCAATCGCAACACCCCGACCTTCTGCAATAAGTGCGGCGACCCGGTCACCTTGCAGTTGAAATACGACGTCAACGAGTGCCAGGAACGCGGCATGACCTATTCGGCGCCTCTCAAGGTCACCATCCGCCTCACCATTTACGATAAGGACCCCGACACCGGCGCCAAGACCATCCGGGACATCAAGGAGCAGGAAGTTTTCTTCGGCGACATTCCCCTGATGACCGAGAATGGCACGTTCGTCATCAACGGCACCGAGCGCGTCATTGTCAGCCAGCTCCATCGCTCCCCCGGTGTGTTTTACGAAACGGCCAACAACCGCTCGTATTTCCTCGGGAAAATCATTCCCTATCGCGGCTCGTGGGTCGAATTCGAATACGACACGAAGAACATTCTTTACGTGCGCATCGATCGTAAGCGCAAGTTCCTCGGTTCGATCTTTCTGCGCGCACTGGGAATGAAGTCGAACGAAGAAATCCTGCGCACCTTCTACCAGGTCGAGCGCATTTCCCTGCGCGATCGCCAGCTTTTCTGGAATGTCTCCGAAGGACTGATCGACCTGAAGCTCTCGAAAGAGATCAAGCATCCGCGTTCGGACGAGGTGATCCTCGGAGCGCACAAGCGCATCACCGACGCCGTTTATAAAGAGCTCGCGAAGGCGCGCGTCACGCAAGTGGAAGTGTCGGTAGCGGATCTCGAAGGCGCGGTAACCGTCAGCGAGCTGGTGAACCGCCAGACCGGCGAAGTGCTGATGGAAGCCAATAAGCCGCTCACGCCGGAGATGTGGACCACGCTGGCTGAAGCCGGCATCACCGAAGTGGATATTTGCTATCCGGACCGCGATGACGTCGGCGTCATCGTGACCCGCACGCTGGAAAAGGACGCGATCCGAACGCCACGCGAAGCCCTGATTGAAATCTATCGCAAGCTTCGCCCCGGCGATCCGCCGACGCTCGAAACGGCCACGGCGCTCTTCAACGGAATGTTCTTCGACCCACGCAAGTACGATTTCAGCAAGGTGGGCCGGCTGAAGTTCAATATCAAGCTGGGGCTGGAAACGCAGCTCGATAAGCGCACCCTCGATCCGGCTGACTTCGTCGCCGCCATCAAGTATCTCCTCAAGCTGCGCAAGAACGTCGGCACGGTGGACGATATCGACCACTTGGGCAACCGGCGCGTCCGCGCGGTGGGCGAGTTGCTCGAAAACCAATTTCGCATCGGCCTGGTGCGCATGGAGCGCGCCATCAAGGAAAAGATGTCCGTGTATCAGGAAATGTCCACGGCCATGCCGCATGACCTTGTGAACGCAAAGCCGGTGATGGCCGCCATCCGCGAATTTTTCGGCAGCTCGCAGCTCAGCCAGTTCATGGATCAGACCAACCCGCTGAGCGAGATTACCCACAAGCGGCGTCTTTCGGCGCTCGGACCGGGAGGCCTTTCGCGCGAGCGTGCCGGGTTCGAGGTGCGCGACGTCCATCCCACCCACTACGGTCGCATCTGCCCTATCGAGACCCCGGAAGGTCCGAATATCGGACTCATCAGCTCGCTTTCCTGCTATGCCAGGATCAACGAATTCGGGTTCATCGAGTCCCCCTACCGCAAGGTGAAGGCGGGCCGGGTGATCGACTACGTGCTGACCGTCAACGCCGGCGACAGCGAGTTCAAGCCCGGCGAGATTGTGGAGAAAGAGAAGGTGGACACGGCCAACGAAGACCTGAAACGCCGTCGCGTAACCGTGGAACCCTACTGCTTCTATCTTTCGGCGTGGGAAGAAGATCGCTACGTCGTCGCCCAGGCCAACGCTTCGCTGGACGACCGCGGGCGTATCATTACCGAACTCGTCAACTGCCGCCAGGCGGGCAACTTCGTGCTGAAATCGCGCGACGAAGTGGACTACATTGACGTCTCGCCGAAGCAGCTCGTATCAGTCGCCGCGAGCCTGATCCCCTTCCTCGAGAACGACGACGCCAACCGCGCCCTGATGGGCTCGAACATGCAACGCCAGGCCGTGCCCCTGATTCGCGGGGAAGCCCCGCTCGTCGGCACCGGCATGGAGCGTGTCACCGCGCGCGATTCCGGAGCGGTAGTCGGCTGCCGGCGCGACGGCATTGTGGACCAGGTGGACTCCGAGCGCATCATCGTGCGCGTTGAGTCCGACCAATCCGGTGTCCTGAGCCGCGAAGTGGGCTCGGACATCTACCTCCTCACCAAATTCAAGCGCTCGAACCAGAACACCTGTATCAGCCAGAAACCGCTGGTGCGGGCGGGCGACCGCGTCAAACAGGGACAGGTGCTGGCCGACGGACCCTGCACGGATCGCGGCGAGCTGGCGCTGGGCCGCAACGTCCTGGTGGCCTTCCTGCCGTGGCGCGGCTACAACTTCGAAGATGCCATCCTGGTGAGCGAGAAACTGGTCAAGGAGGATTACTACACCTCGATCCACATTGAGGAATACGAGATCGAAGCGCGGGATACGAAGCTGGGACCGGAGGAAATCACTCGCGACATTCCCAACATCAACGAAGGCTTCCTCCGCAACCTCGATGAAAGCGGCGTCATCCGCATCGGCGCCACGGTGAAACCCGGCGACATCCTGGTGGGGAAGGTCACGCCCAAGGGCGAAACCACGCTGACGCCGGAAGAAAAGCTGTTGCGCGCCATCTTCGGCGAGAAAGCCGGAGACGTGCGCGACGCCTCGCTCTACTGTCCCCCCGGCATCGAAGGCACCATCGTGGACGTCAAGATCTTCTGCCGCAAAGGCGCCGAGAAGGATGAGCGGCACAAGGCCATCGAGGCCACGCAGGTGGCCAAGCTGGAGAAGAATCTGGCCGACGAGATCCGTATTCTCACCGATGAGCGGCTGAAGCGGCTTACCGATCTTCTGGGCGACCAGAAGCTAGTTGCCGACCTTCACGACGAGCGAACCAACAAGCGCCTGCTTACGAAAGGCACCGCGTTGACGCGCGACATCCTCGAAAAGATCTCGACGCGCAATCTCAAGCGCTTGCGCCTTTCCGACAAGGACCCGCTGCTCATCGAGAAGATCGATGAGATCGAGGAGATGACTTCGCGGCAGATCGATGTGCTCCGCAAGATCACCGATGAGCGCATCGGCAAGCTCAAGAAGGGCGATGAGCTGCCGCCCGGCGTCATCAAGCTGGTAAAGGTCTATATCGCCATGAAGCGCAAGCTTTCCGTGGGCGACAAAATGGCCGGACGCCACGGCAACAAAGGCGTCATCGCGCGCATCGTTCCGCATGAAGACATGCCCTACATGCCGGACGGCACGCCGGTGGAGATCGTGCTCAACCCGCTGGGCGTTCCTTCGCGCATGAACGTGGGCCAGATTCTCGAGACCCACCTCGGCTGGGCTTCGAAGGAGCTGGGCCATCAAGTCGCGAAGCTGCTGGAGGATGGCGAGCGGGCCGAGGCCGTGCGCAAGTGGTTCAAGGACGCCTTTGGTCCCACCCCGGTGTGGAAGTCGATCGCCGAGCTCGACGACGATGCGGTCCTCGATCTGGCGCGGAACTTCCGCGAAGGCATTCCCGTGGCCACGCCGGTTTTCGACGGCGCGCGCGAGAATGAGATCCGCCACTTGCTCGAGGCGGCCAGCCTGCCGACCTCGGGCAAGATCACGCTGTACGACGGAATGACGGGCGAGCCGTTCGCGCAGGAGGTCACGGTCGGTTACATCTACATGCTGAAGCTGTCGCACCTGGTGGACGACAAGATCCACGCGCGCTCTATCGGCCCTTACTCGCTGATTACCCAGCAGCCCCTGGGAGGCAAGGCGCAATTCGGCGGACAACGCTTCGGAGAAATGGAAGTGTGGGCGCTCGAGGCCTATGGCGCCGCGCACATCCTGCAGGAATTGCTCACCGCGAAGTCCGACGACGTTTACGGCCGCGCCAAGATTTACGAGGCCATTGTAAAGGGCGAGCCTGGAATCGAGCCGGGCGTGCCCGAATCGTTCAACGTTCTGGTGCGCGAGCTGCAGTCGCTCTGCCTGGACGTTGAATTGATGAAGCGGCAGAAGCCGCAGTTGGAGAAATTGGCTGAGTAGCTCGCTTCCCTGAACGCGGGAAGGGAGCGACGAACGGTTTTTTGAGCTAAGTCCCGGTAAGGCCGGGACGGGAGGGTCTGCCCTTGTATCGTTCGAGCCCGTACGATCGCGCCAGTCAGATTGCTGATTTTGATTCGATTCGCATCAGCCTGGCGAGCCCGGAAAAAATACGGTCCTGGTCCCACGGCGAGGTGACCAAGCCGGAAACCATCAACTACCGCACTTTCAAGCCGGAGCGCGATGGCTTGTTCTGCGCCAAGATTTTCGGCCCCGTAACGGACTGGGAATGCTTGTGCGGCAAATACAAGCGCATGAAGCATCGCGGCGTCATCTGCGACAAGTGCGGCGTTGAAGTTACCCTCAGCAAGGTGCGCCGCGAGCGTCTGGGTCACATCGAATTGGCCTCGCCCTGTTCCCACGTCTGGTTCTTCAAGGGCTTGCCCAGCCGCATCGGCTATCTGCTCGATATCTCCATGCGCGACCTCGAGCACATTCTCTACTTCGAGGCCTTCGTCTGTGTCGATCCGGGCGAGGTGCCTGGCATCAAGGAAAAGGAGCTGCTGCCCGAAGAAAAGTACCGCGAGTTGCAGAAGGAATACGCCGGAAAATTCCGCGCCGGCATGGGTGCGGAAGCTATTAAGGAGATTCTCCGCCGGGTGGATGTGGAGAAGTTGAGCGAAGAGCTGCGCGAGAAGATGAAGCTGGACCCCAGCCTGCAGAAGCGCATCAAGTACGCCAAGCGGCTGAAGGTGCTGGAAGCTTTTCGGAAGAGCGGGAATAAGCCCGAGTGGATGATCCTGGACGTCATCCCGGTGCTGCCTCCGGAGCTGCGGCCCTTGGTGCCGCTCGATGGCGGCCGCTTTGCCACCTCGGACTTGAACGATCTTTATCGCCGCGTCATCAATCGCAACAACCGCTTGAAAAAGCTTATGGAGCTGCACGCTCCCGATGTGATCGTTCGCAATGAGAAGCGCATGCTGCAGGAAGCCGTCGACGCCCTTTTCGACAATGGCCGGCGGGGTCGGGTCCTTCGTGGGACGAACAACCGCCCGCTCAAGTCGCTTTCAGACACACTCAAGGGCAAACAGGGCCGCTTCCGCCAGAACTTGCTTGGCAAGCGCGTGGACTACTCCGGCCGCTCGGTAATCGTCGTTGGGCCGGAGCTCAAGCTGCACCAGTGCGGCCTGCCGAAGAAGATGGCGCTCGAGCTGTTCAAGCCGTTCATCTACCATCGCCTCGAGGCCGCCGGGCACTGCACCACGATCAAGCAAGCCAAGGAACTGGTCGAGCAGCAGGAAGCAACCGTCTGGGACATCCTGGAAGATGTGATTCGCGAGCACCCGGTGCTGCTCAATCGCGCCCCAACCCTGCACCGTCTTGGCATCCAGGCTTTTGAGCCTGTGCTGGTGGAAGGCAAGGCGATCCGCATCCACCCCCTGGTGTGCACCGCGTTCAATGCGGACTTCGACGGTGACCAGATGGCCGTGCACATCCCACTTTCGCCGGAAGCACAGGTGGAAGCGTCCGTGCTCATGCTCAGCTCGCACAACATCCTTTCGCCCGCGAACGGCATGCCGCTCGCCGTGCCCACGCAGGATATGGTGCTCGGGATCTACTACCTCACCAAGTCCAAGCCGGGCGCCAAGGGGGAAGGCCGCGCCTTTGGCTCGGTCGAGGAAGTCATCCTGGCGCTCGAATCGGGGGACGTCCAACTGCTGACGCCGATCCGGTTGCGCTACACCGGCGAAGTGGTCGACCTCACCACTGCCTATGATGACCAGGACGTGCCGCACGCCGAGCCCATACAGCTCAATCGCCAGTTCCTGCACACAACCGTCGGACGGGTGATTTTCAACGACCACCTGCCGACGGAGATGCCCTTTATCAACGGCCTGCTGAAGAAGAAGGGCACGCAGCAACTCGTGCAGTATTGCTATTTGCGTTTCGGTCTCGAGCGCACCGTGAGCCTGCTCGATCAATTAAAGGAACTGGGTTTCCTCTACGCCACCAAAGCGGGCATTTCCATTGGCATCGATGACATGCTGATCCCGGGCGACAAGAATCGCTTGGTGGAGACCGCCGAAAAAGAGGTCGTGAAGGTTCAGCAGCAATATCTCGATGGCGCCATCACCAACGGCGAGCGTTACAACAAAGTCATCGCCATCTGGAGCGACGTCACCGAAAAAGTGGCCGACGAAATGTTCAAGGCTCTCGAGGAACAGGATAAGCAGGGAGTGATCAATCCGATTTACGTCATGGCGGACTCCGGCGCCCGCGGTTCGAAGCAGCAGATCCGCCAGTTGAGCGGGATGCGCGGATTGATGGCCAAGCCGTCGGGCGAGGTCATCGAGACTCCCATCACCTCAAACTTCCGCGAAGGCCTGACGGTGCTGCAGTACTTCATCTCGACGCACGGAGCGCGCAAAGGTTTGGCGGATACGGCGCTCAAGACCGCGGACTCGGGCTACTTGACCCGGCGCCTTGTGGACGTCGCCCAGGACGTGATCATTAACGAGATCGATTGCGGCACGGCGGACGGAATCTACGTCGAACCTATCATCGAGGCCGGCGTGGAAGTCGAGCCGCTGCGCGACCGCGTTGTAGGCCGCGTCTCCCTCGAAAAGATCAAGGATTACGAAGGAAACGTGATCGTGGAGATCAACCAGGAAATCACCGAGGAGCTCGCCAATGCCATCCAGGCCGCCGGCATCGAGCGGGTGAAAATCCGTTCGGTGTTGACCTGCGAATCCCGGCGCGGCGTTTGCGCTCGCTGCTACGGCCGCAACCTGGCCACCGGGCGCATGGTGGAACTCGGTGAGGCTGTCGGAGTGATTGGAGCCCAGTCCATCGGCGAGCCCGGAACGCAGCTCACCATGCGGACCTTCCACATCGGCGGGACCGCAACTCGCGTCACCGAGCAATCGAAGGTCGAAGCCAAGAACAACGGTTTCGTCCGGTTCATCGATCTGAAAGTGGTCGAAGGCCGCGGCAAGACGCTGATCTCCATGAACCGCTCCGGCTTGATCGCGGTGGTGGATGAAAAGGGCCGTGAGAAGGAGCGCTACCACGTCGTTTATGGCGCGCGCCTTCGCGTCGAGGATGGCCAGCCGATTACCGTTGGGCAGACCATGGTGGAATGGGATCCGTACACCTTCTCCATTCTGACCGAGGCGGGCGGCACGGTGCAGTTCAAAGACCTGCAACCGGGTATCACTATCGAAGAGCAGGTGGACGAAGTCACCGGCCTCTCGCAGCTTGTGGTGACGCTGCCGCCGGGAGATGAGAAGCATCAGCCGACGATCCTCATGCGGGACTCCGCGGGGCGCACGCGGAAAAAGTACCTGATGCCTTCGCGCGCCCACTTGATGGTGGCTGACGGCGATGAAGTGCAGCCGGGTGACGTGCTCGCGAAAATCCCGCGTGAGACTACCAAGACGAAGGACATCACCGGCGGTCTACCGCGCGTGGTCGAGCTCTTCGAAACTCGCAAGCCGAAAGATCCCGCCGTCATCAGCGAGATCGATGGCGTCGTCAAGTACGGCGAAATTGCGAAGGGCCAGCGCAAGATTTACGTCGAGAGCGAAGACGGACGCACGGTCAAGGAATACTCCATTTCGCGCGGCGTCCACATCAACGTCCAGGAAGGGGAACACGTGCGCGCCGGCGAACCGTTGATTGACGGTCCACTGAACCCCCACGACCTCCTGGCGGTGCTGGGCGAGAAGTACACTCAGGCCTACCTGGTGAATTCGATCCAGGAGGTCTACCGCCTCCAGGGTGTCAATATCAATGACAAGCACATTGAGACCATCGTTCGGCAGATGATGCGCTGGGTTAAGGTGGAAGACGTCGGCGACACGGGCTTCTTGCTGGAAGAGCAAGTGGACAAGTTCCGCTTCCGGGAAGAAAACGACCGCGTGATCCGCGAGGGAAGCCGTCCGGCCACGGGCCGGCCGCTGCTGCTCGGGATTACGAAGGCTTCGCTTTCGACAGACTCCTTCATCTCTGCCGCCAGCTTTCAGGAGACGACTCGGGTGCTCACGGAAGCCGCCATCTCCGGCAAAGTGGACTACCTGCGGGGTCTCAAAGAAAACGTTATTATGGGCCGCCTGATCCCCGCCGGCACGGGGCTCGAGCGCTACCGCAATATCCAGCTCCTTACCGAGCTGCCGAAGGAAGAACCGGCCGTTGTAGAGCCGGAACTGACGCCCGAGGAAGCCGCCGCGCTCGATTTCCTGCGCAAGGATACCGACGCGGTTGCCGAGAGCTGAGCGGGTCCGTCCGCCTTCCCGCCTACGGCGGGAGAGACCCGGCGGCAAGCTTCACTTGCTTGCCGCCGGTTTTTTTTCGGGGCTTGGCCAAACAACCTGGACGCCTTGGCCGCTCGCATCCCGCGGTGTTAGAGACTTGTAAACCACGCGCTGCTTTGTATTTGCCTGCCAGGAAGTCCTGCCTCTAATATCTGACTGGGCCGATAAAATCGTTCGAGCGCCGGTGGATAAACCGAAACTGGAGACAGACTCTCGTGTCCTCTAAACTGCCCAAGCGCACTGGTCCGTCCTCGCAATGGGAGCAGCTCGAGCGCAAAGAAAACCAACTGTGGCGTTATAGCCTGATTCTCCTTCTGGTCTTGGCGGGAGGCTTCGCGTTTTTTGCTTGGGGTTCGCTCCGAACCGTTTCGCAGCATCTCCAGGCCGTGCCCATCGGAATCGTGGTCTTACTCATGCTCTTCGGCCTCTATGTGTGGAATTGGAGGCGCGAGATCGCCGAACTTCGCGGTTTCATCCGAGGCTTTCAAGAACACGCTGCCGCTCCCCCGAGCGAGAAACAGGTCGAGCACCTTCTGGACGTGCTCGCTCGGTCTCAGCATGGATATCGCGAATTGATCGACAGTCTCGACCACGCCGTATTTACTCTGCATCTTGATGGCACCATCCACGTGGTGAACCGCCGCTTCTCCGAAATTGTGGGCAAGCCCTTTTCCGAAATTGTCCGTCATTCCTTGGACGAATTTCTGACCGAACCGACCCGCGAGCAAGCCAACCGGGGGCTCGCTTGGTTTGTGGAGAAGCGCTTCTGGGCGGGTGTTCTTACGGTGCGCTTGAAGAAAACCGGGGAGCTGCGGTTTTTCGACTGTATGTTTCACGCGGTCGTTCACGAAGGGGAAGTCTCCGGGATTAGCGGCCTTGCGCGAGACGTCACGTCGCAGCGCGAGGCCGAAGCGCGTTTCACCCAGCTCTTCGAGGCCCTCCAGGAAGGCGTTTATTTCTCGACACCGGAGGGAGCCCTGCTGGATGTGAACCCGGCATTCGTCCGCATGCTGGGATATGAGAACAAGGGAGAATTACTCGGCATCGATGCTTGCAAACTTTACCCTGACCCAGCGGGGCGCGTGCAATGGATGAAAGAGATCGAGAAAAAAGGAGTGCTACAGGACCGGCAAGTCACGCTGCTGCGGAAGGATGGCTCCCCCATCCAGTGTCTCGATTCATGTTCCGCCATGCGCGACAACGAAGGCCGCGTCGTGCGCTATCAGGGCGCACTCGTGGACATGACGCATCGCCTCGAAATCGAAAAGAGGCTACATCGGGAGCAGGAGTTTGTCCGCCGTCTGATCGATTGTTTCCCCGACATCATCGTCGTTCTGGACACGGAAGGGCGCTATACGTTCGTCAGCGCCCGCATTCAGGAGATTTCAGGTTACCTGCCGGAAGAGCTGGTGGGCCGGTTTGTCGGAGAACGCGCGGATCCCGAAGACCAGCCTGCGTTGTCGGCGTTGGTTCAGGACTTGATCTCCGGCACGGTCACGGGTGGGCAGGTGGAGTACCGTGCCCGCGACAAGAACGAAAGCTGGCGTATCCTCCGCGCCACTGCCGCCCCGCTGTACGATGCGGATGGGAGAATCACCGGGGTAGTCGCCTCCGCCAGGGACGTCACCGAGACGAAGAAACTCGAACAGCAGTTGATGCAAACCGAGAAGCTCGCCGCCATGGGACAGATGATTGCCGGAGTGGCCCACGAGCTGAATAACCCCCTCACGGCGATTCTGGGCGTAAGCGATCTATTGCGGGAACGCGCCACCGACGACCCCAGCCGGCGGCAGATCGAGCTCGTGAACCAGCAAGCCCGTCGGGCCGCTCATATCGTCCAGAGTCTGCTCGCGTTCTCCAGGCCGTCAGCACCGAGCCGCGCCCGGATCCGGCTCGACGATCTGGTCCAGCGGGTCCTCCAGCTCCAAGAGCATTCGCTCCGCAAGAATCAGATCGCCGTCGAAGTTCGCTCCGAACCCGACTTGCCGGTCATCGAGGGGGATCCGAATCAGCTCCATCAGGTTTTCCTGAACCTGGTGGTGAACGCCGAACAGGCCATCCACGAAGTCCGCGACCACGGTGTAATCCGCATCCGGTTCGAGCGCGACGAGGGGAACGTGGCGGTGGCGTTCGAGGACGACGGGCCCGGCATTCGTCCTGAGATTCTGGCCCGCATCTTTGATCCTTTCTTCACAACCAAGCGTCCTGGCGGGGGCACGGGCCTCGGCTTGACCATTTGCCTGGCTATCGCCAAGGAGCATGGCGGCTCAGTCGAGTTTCAGGATGCTCCGGGCGGCGGCTCGTTGTTCCGCGTCATCCTGCCGGTTCCAGCCTCGAGCACGCCGGAAGCTTCGCCCGGCAGATCCACTTCGGACTCGGCGGCGGCTTCGCTGCGTGGACACTCCGTGCTGGTAGTGGACGACGAAGAGGCCATCCGCGAACTCGTGCAGTTGGGTCTTTCCGCACGCGGAATGGCGGTTGACTGCGTGGCCAACGCGGAAGAAGCGCTCGCGCGCATCGCCACGCGCTCCTACGATGCAGTCCTATGCGACTACCACCTGCCCGGCTCCAACGGCCAGGACCTTCTTAAGCATCTCCAATCGCGCGCCGGCTCCTCCAGCCAGCGCTACCTCGTCATGACGGGTGAGTTGCTCGATTCCGAAGTGTTCGAATCCTTCCGGCAGAAGGGCACTCGCGTCGTGCAAAAGCCGTTCCAGGTGTCGGAACTGGCCGCGGTCCTTGCGGAAGTTCTTGAGCCGGTGGGCGCAAAGCGGTAATTGGGATCTAGTTCGGCTTGCCGCTCGCCTTGGCAGCGGTTGTATCCACCCCAAAGTCCCACAAGAAGAGGTTCATTCCTTCGTCCGGAACGATTTCCGCGAGAACGTATTCTCCGGGTTGGAGTGGCTGTCCGAGCGTCAGACGATAGACTCCACTGGCAACCCGCCACCGCTGGAGGGGTAGCGTGTTGCGTTTTGCCGCTTGCTGTTTGAAAAGGACGTCTAAAGATTCGACCCGCCTGGCATCGCCATGCGCCTCAGGGCGGATGAGCTCCATTTGGGGCTCCCGGGCGTCCGCCGTCCGGATGTAAAACTCCGGCTGGGAATTGGTGATGCGGAACTTGGCCTGCCGGCCGGGGATTTCCACATTTTGTCGCGATGGGACAATGGGAATCGGCACCAGTACCTGTTTCAAGATGCGGCCTTTGTCACGTTTTGACCCTGCTTCTGACTGCTGAAGCTGCAAGACCGACCGGCCGTCCACCACGTACAGTCCTTCTCCTGGGGGCAGAAACACGCCTTGGGCGACCTCAATGCTTGCGTCCACGTCAATGGGCTCCGCCTTCTCCGCTGCCTCCGCCGCGCGAATCTTCGCCAAGACTTCCTGATTCTTCTGAGCGTCCGCGGCCTCCCCCTTGCGAGTGGCGTCCCAGTCCACAAGCGACGTGGGGATTTCTTCCCACTGAGAGCGGTCTTTGCTGTAGTAACGCACCCGATCGCCTTGGATCTGATAGTTGGTCACGACCTGGTAGGTGCCGTTCTTCAGGATCAGTTTTTTCGGGCGAGCCTCAACGGGCTGAGCGCTTTCCGTCCCCGGTTGTGCCGTTTGCGTCCCCTGCGCCCAAAGGCCGCAGGCCAACGCCATCGACACGGCGACCACGACGAACTGCGAAGCTTTCACCCAGCGTGCTCGAGCTAATTCCCTCATCTTTCTCTTCTTGCCTGCGTGACTTTGCCTTCCACCTTGGATGCCCTCGTTGGGTGGAGGGTTTGGTCGTAGAACGCCCATGGGGACGAGAATAGCTCGGTCGGCGAGAGACCACAACCCCGGCGGCAAAACGATGTGCAGGAAACTGTTAGTGGGAGCAGCGGGGATGGAGAACGGCGAGTACCATCAAATCCGAATTAGTGAACAGCCACTTTTCCGCCTCGGCGCCGGCTGCCTCGGCCGCCCGAGAGAGGAATCCCAAACGCTTGCTTCGCGCCACGTTCCGGAGATGCTCCAGACAAATGCCCGTTAACCCGGAGACTTCTTCTTCGGTAAAGAGCTTCTGGCTAGAGCGGATCGTGGCCACCGTCTGACTCTCCTAATCACTTAGGATGCGACAACCATGGTAGCGGCTGCACAAAATTCCCTGCAATAGTCCTTCCGTTCTATTCACCGCAAACTTCCTTACTACTAGTGGGCGCGAAAATCGTGGAAATGCCGAAAGACTTGGGGAAACAATGGGGTGCGGTCGCTTCAGGCTGACGAGGCTTCGCAAAGGGAAGGGCGGATGTGCAAACAATTTCCTATCGTTTTCCTATCGTTGGAAACTTTCTACAATTTCGTGGATTTGCTTCGTGTGACGTGACTCGTGGTAAGCGATCATCCTCATCCAATCGTACAGGTCTAGGCTGCCGAAGAAAGGATGCTTGAAGCGGTAGGGACGCAGGTCGCGGCCGCGATTGCTTTCGATGAAATCGAGCGTCAGCTTCCGCAGACCAGTCAATCTTTCCAGCATGTTCTCCTTGTCGTCCAACAGCTTCGGGTCCAGCGGAACAGGGCTCTTGACGCGGAACCCGCGCCAGGCGGCCAGTTGTACCGGTAGGTGAATTCGCTGCCAGACGGGAACTACAACCGCAGGCATGCTCGCGATTTTCTCGGCGCCCTGCATCACGCGCCCTTCAACCATTGTGACGTGGGCAATCACTTCGCCCGCCGACCAGGCGCCCGGCCGCGGCGACTCGCGCCAGCGGTCGCAGGGCACAGCTTGGGCAGTCGCGAGCAGAGCCACCCGAGCGGCTTTCAGCTTTTGAAGGATTGGTCCTATCTCGACCATTCGGGTCGCTCAGAGGTCGAACCCGCCCGCCTGCTCGAACGCGTTCGCTAATTGCAGGACTCTGCCCTCGCTGAAGTGCGAGCCCAGGACTTGCAATCCCACGGGCAGGCCGGCAGCGGTCTTCCCGCAGGGGATGGAAATGGCCGGGACGCCCGCCAGTGAACCTGTAACTGTATATATATCAGCGAGATACATCTGGAGGGGGTCCGCGGTGCGCTCTCCCAGCCGAAAGGCCGGCGTCGGTGATGTGGGCGTGACGATCGCATCGGCCTTCGTAAATGCTTCGGTAAAATCGCGCGCGATAAGCGCACGCACCTTCTGCGCGCGCAGGTAATATGCGTCGTAGTAGCCGGCCGAGAGGGCGTAGGTGCCCAGCATGATCCGGCGCTTCACTTCCGGCCCGAAGCCGCGACCGCGAGTCTGCCGGTACATTTCAATCAGCGTAGCGGCGTTGGCGCGCGGGCCGTAGCGCACCCCGTCGTACCGCGCTAGATTCGAGCTGGCCTCCGCCGTAGCAATGATGTAGTAAGTGGCGATGGCGTAGTCAGTGTGGGGCATGCGCAACTCCACTCGTTTGCACCCCAAGCCTTCGAGTAGCTTGATTCCCCCTTCCACCTTTTGCCGGACCTCCGGATCCATGCCCTCGCCGAAATATTCCACCGGGACGCCGATCCTGAGCCCGGCGACCGGCTTTTCGATTTCCGCGGAGTAGTCCGGCACCGGGGCAGGCGCGGACGTGGAATCGTTCTCATCGCGACCCGCGATGATCCCGAGAATCGCCGCAGCGTCGCGGACGGAGCGAGCGAAGGGCCCAATGCGGTCGAGCGAAGAGGCGAAAGCGATCAAGCCGTACCGCGACACGCGCCCGTAGGTGGGCATCATCGCCGGAATGCCGCAGCACGCGCCGGGTTGGCGGACGGAGCCACCCGTATCCGTGCCGAGCGAGGCGACCGCCAGGCCTGCGGCGACTGCCGCCGCCGAGCCGCCGCTCGAGCCCCCAGGGACGCGGTCGAGCGCCACGGGGTTGCGTACGGGCCCGTAGGCGGAGTTCTCATTCGAGCTGCCCATCGCGAATTCGTCGCAGTTTGTCTTGCCCAGGACAACGGCCCCGGCGCGTTCCAATCGCTCGATCGCCG
Source organism: uncultured Acidobacteriota bacterium (assembly GCA_963781005.1). Classification (GTDB taxonomy): domain Bacteria; phylum Acidobacteriota; class Terriglobia; order Acidiferrales; family UBA7541; genus CAWADX01. Next base: position 796,473 of record CAWADX010000001.1, on the reverse strand, counting down.
TGCAATCGTACGGCGGCACGTAGTTCTCGAGGATCCGCGAGCCGCACGTGCTGCGCACGCCACGCGTGCTGAGTACATCCTTGATTCCCAGGGGAATTCCGGCGAGCGGCGGCAGGGGACGGCCGCTCGCGACTCCTTTATCGATGCGGTCCGCTTGGGCGAAGGCGCGCTCCGGGCAAAGGGCCAGAAAGGCGTTCAGCTCCGGATTGCGCTGCTCGATCCGGGCGTAAAACTCGGCCGTAAGCTCCCGGGCGGAAATCTTCTTTTTCTCGAGCGCCGAGCGCACCGACGCGATGGACCAATGGCCGTTACCGTTCATCGCTCGATCACCTTGGGGACGCGGAAATAGGGTTTGCGGCTATCGGCCGCGCCGTCGAGTACCGCTTCAGCCACGTCACAGGGGCGAAGCTCGTCCTCTCGCAGCGACGGATTGCTCGACTGACCGCCTGCATAAAGCACCTGGGCCATGGGCTCGACTTGCGAAACGTCAATTTCTTTGAGTTTTTCGATGTAGGTGAGGATTTCCTCGAGCTGCTCCCGATAGGTACCGAGCTCCGATTCGGTGAGCGCCAAGTGCGCCAGTTCGGCTACTCGAAGGACGTCTTCGCGGCTGAGCTTCATCTGGGTGGACTCCCGCCGCGGCGGCGCGGAAACGCAACGCCTCGGCGACGAACGAAGGGGTTGCGCTCGGCCTCCGCGCCGGCTTCGAGCCCAGCGTCGGGGACGATCAGCGCCTTTACGACGAGCCTCCCGCTCCAGGCAACATTGATCCTGCGGGGAAACTCATCAACCATGTCCTTGAGCTGATTTTTCCACTCGAGCGAGTCGGCGGAGATTTCAAGGATGCCGTTCGAGAGTTTTACCGGCCGCGTGTGAGCGGCAAGCCGGCTGCCAACAATGGACTTCCAGGCGCCCTCAAGCCAGGGCAAAGGGGCGTCGCGCGCCGTCAGACGGCGCATGAGAGGCGCCAGAATTTCTCCCGCTCGTTTCATTTTTCGCGATTCTAGCATAAGCATCCACGTTCGGGGTCGGCACGTCGCTCGGCCATACAGCTCGTGCGATCCAGTTGTGGTTCCTCAGTTTGGTGGGCCTTGTGATTTCTCGCCAGGGGCTGTCTTGGAATCCTTCATCATCTGTGCGACCTCCTCCTGCATGCGCTGGGACATCACTCCGATTCTCTGTTGCAGGAGCGGCATGAGGGCCTGCATAGCTTCTGCTGTCATTGCCGGCATTTCTCGTATTAGTTTTTGACCGGTCGGCGAGGAATAGAATGCTACCAGGGCATCGACGTCACCCTTGGTCAAGTGCTTCTGATATGCAGGCACCATCGCCTGCAGCATCTCATCAAAAGGAAGGTCCTTCTGGTAGTCGTCGATTATCTTATTCATCCGCTCTTCAAAGTCGGGAGGGAGCTTGTCTTTGTCCTTTACGTACTGCTCGTGGAGCATCTGATGCACCGGCTGGGTCATGGCGTCGATCATTTTCGTCATCATCTCGCTGGAATGCATTACCTGAAAGTATTTTTCGACGTCTTCCTTCGTGGCTGGCTTGTCGGCATCGGTTTGTTGAGCTGCGGCAACTGCGGCGAGCAGCGCGCAGAGCGTTGTTGCCAATAGGACGCGCTTCACGATGCACCTCCGGTTACGGGGTTTGTTTTTTCTTCGCTTTTCGCTTTTTCTTCAGAAAAGTGCGTTTTTGTTGCGATTAGAAAATTGGATGTTGTTGGTTCTGAGAGAGTTGCGAGTTTACGTCTCTCGTTGGTGTTGCGATTAGAAATGGCTGTAAGAGGCTTGTTTTCATTGCCTGTAGAAGTGTCTCCCGCCAGAGATCGGCGAGACAGGCTCCTGCCAGAGAGAGGGCGGCCAGGCCCGCCAAAGATCGGCGAGGCAGGCTCCCGCCAGAGAGAGGGCGGCCAGGCCCGCCAAAAAAGGTGGCGGGCAAGCTCAAAGGTGTTGGGATTAGAAAGGGCAAATTTCCTCGCCCCTACCTCTCTAGCTGCCCTAACGGACTTGTTCTTGTCGGCTCTAAGAGTACGCTCGGGCTGAGCGGAACCAGTCCTTGGCGTGCTCTCTTCCCGCAGGCGGGAGCCTGCGGGCTGGGGAGATAGTTCGAAGGTCAAGGCAGGCCCCGCCAGAGTGCTGGCCCCACGGTGCCGCTCCCCTCGATGGGGCTCTCCTGAATCACGCTCGGGGCAAGCTCCTGGGCTGCAGTTCCTTCGCTTCGCGTGAGGACAAGCGGGGTGAACAGGGCCAGCGGGGCAAGCCCTTCGACGTGGCTCAGGGCCAGCAGGGCTGGCCCTTCGGCTGCGCTCAGGATAAACGGGCAGGCCTGGCATTGTCCTGGACCCCGGAGCTTGCTTTTGGGGCCTTAGGAGGCTTGCTTTTACTGTCCCTGGGAGTACCGGTTTGTCCGCCGCGGCAGATTCTGTGCTAGGCGGACGCGCGTCGCCGATGGCCCCCCGGCTTTCCTCGGGGTAAACGGGCAGAACCAAGCTGCTTGGCTGAAATAAGCCCATACTTCGACATTACCATGAGGTAATCGGATTGCAAGTGGTTGCGCCTGTAAACTTTTTTCGCGGGCGATGAGTCTCCTTCTATCCGCCGCGTCCGGTGGCTCGCAGGGCGGGGCGAATCAGTGCAATTTTTCTAATTCGCGCGAAAGGCAATGGTTTTGGGTCCAGAGGTAATGGCAGCCGAAGCTAGCTTCCGAGGAGCGTATTATGTACCCAGATCAGTAAGGCTCATGGCAGTATACTGGGCCCGATGATGCGCTGGTTTGCGGTATCCGGATACTTGTTTCTGGCGGTGATTGCGCCGCTGCGGGCCGAGGGGAGCTGTTGGCGCGATAAGCTACAGCAGATGCCTGCACGGGTGAAGATGGTTCAGGAGCAATTACTGACCGTGAAGGTGGGAGGCATGGACACGAGCGTTTTACCTGCGACACAGGAGCGGATTCGCGCGTTGAAAGACGCTCTGGCTGCAACTGTAGATGCGTACATGCAATGCGAGCGAGAAAGCGCGGTGGATGTGAAGAAATTCGAGAGCACTCTGGCAGGCATGTTGGGTGCGAACAAGCCGGAGCCCACTACGCAAATTACGTCTCAGTCGATCTCAGAAGTAGTGGATCAGGTTTATGGGGCCCGTTTGCAGCTTGTGGTGGGAAGGCCTGAAAGCGAGCCGCAATCGATTGGGGTGGAAGTCAGTTTCGGCCTGAACTGTGGTGTGGATACGATGCTCCTGGTGTATGAACGGCAGAATGAGAAATGGCGGCAGGTGTTGCGCTGGCAGAGCGGTGATTACAACGAGATATCAGGCGCGTTCGGGGATTTCTTCGAATATGTAGTGATACCCCATGGAGCGCTGGGTAGGTGGGTGATCGCAGTCGCGCATGGCAAGCCATGGTGCACCTCGCGATGGAGCGGATTCGATGTGGATGTGATCCGGCCCGCTCATGGGAGTGTGCCGCAGCACGTGCTGTTTCACAATCATGCTGGCTACGTGCGAGATAGCGAGCCGGTGTTGAAGGCTGAATCGGATGGCTTTGAGCTTCGCCTGGAAAAAGGGAGTCTAGACATTGATGTCATGACGCGGACTGGCATCTACCGCTATCGACTGGTGGGGGACAAGGTGCATCGTGTGCAGCCAGTGGCTAAGAATGCGCGTGATTTTGTGGATGAATGGTTACAGGCAGAATGGAGCGAGGCAACCGATTGGACTGCGACGGAGATTGCGGGCAGTCTGAAGGAAGAGCACACAAGGATTGCAGGGTTGAGAGACCCAAAGGCCAAGAATTGGCCGAGCTTCCGCTACGGCGCAACGCGCGGATGTTTGGGTGACCCGAAGCGGTTCCAAGTGGAGCTTGACCAGGATCGGGGCGCGCCTACTTTCTTCGAGATCCGAGAGGGCCGGGATTCATTCACAATGCTGTCAGCGTCGAGCCAACCTGACCCGCAGTGTAAGGGCGCGGACCTGATGCAGAAGCCCTGAGGTTCGAGCGCCACGCAGAAGCACTACATTTCTAATCTGTATTGGTCTTCGGTTGGCGATATTTCTTCCAAGCTCGATAGTTTTTGGGAACGTCCAACTTCTTCAATTGTCGCCAGGCGTTCACGGCCTGTTCCCTGGTTGAGTTCTTTTCCCCAGCCAAAAAATCAGAGACAAAATTGATATATCTGCCCGAAGCAGCTTGAGGAAAGCTGCCCTCCCACTGATTTAACTTGACATATTGTTCAACCAAATCTCCGTAGCTGATTCTGGCGCCCTTATCCAGCTGCTCTTCTCGCCAACGGTTGAGTCGATAGCGGGCAGGAACATTCGAAATCCCGTACTTAACGACCTCTCATTAATATGAAATCGCTCCTCTGACCACTCACCGACACTTTCCAAAGTGGCTCCAACCACCTGGTGATTGCGGTCGTAGTCGACATGATATTTCACCGGCACTCTATTGCTTCCAAAGGACTCAACGTAGTCCGCAAATTCCTTGGACGTGGTTATTTTGAAATCATGGGAGCAAAAACAGCCAGGCTCTGGGTTGCTGAGACAAGCCGACTCCAGATAAATGAAATTCGGACCGTAGTGGTCGTCGCCGCGTTTCCACGACATTTCGAGAACTACTGTTTTTCGATAAACCGCGCCGTTACCTTCTCCAAACGCAATCCTGATGGTCGTATCTACTTCCACAGGATCGCCATTGAGAATCGTTGGCTTATAGCGCCATTGGCGGGCTGCCTCCACAGCAGCATCGATGAGTTCTGGCGGTCCGCTTACCGGCTCGAGCTGCGCGACATTTCCGTCAAGATCGATAACGACATGAAGCACCACCGTACCGTGAACTTGCTGTTGGAGAGCGTCGGATGGGGAAATCGGATCGACGCGGTGAATGAGCTGGGGCGCGACTTGACCTCCCATTCGAATTCGCATCGGCTTCACCTTCGGAAGGTCGTAAAACGTTCGCCAATTCACCACACGAAAAGCTCCTTGCGCGAAGATGTAGGCGCCCGGAAGCGAGTCGGTTTCGCGATCCTTTCCTGCGCCCGCCGTGTAGAGCACAAGGGGACCTTTGGCGCTCCGAAGAATCGACTGAATAAAAGGATCATTGGGAGCGGGTGATGAGGTCGAAAACTCCTTCACAAATACGTGGGTGTGTTTCGCGGTTCCGCTATCTCGGAATATGTTCCTGATATTGTCTTCATAATCTTTCCAGGAACTCTTATACGTCGCAGCAAGATTTTGGCCTACTTCTTCTCCGAATGTGGCCGCGAACCAATTCGCGCTCTCGGGAATTTGAAGATCACTGATCAGTTCTTCAAACCGCTTTGAATCACCCTCCTTTGAGGTCTTAAGTATCGCCTCAAGTTGTGATTGCAGCCTCGCGGCCGATTCAGGAATCGCTCTGGCGGTTTGCCTAGCCGAAACGTCTTCTCTTGTGGTTGCAGCCAGTGGCGCGTACGGGACGGTCGAAAGCACTTGGCAAAGCACCCAAAATGTTGCGTTTCTTAGAATTGGGCGAAGTATTAGGGGCATCGGTTTCCTTCCGGAAGTTCCTGTCAGCCACGAGCAAGGGTCATGATAGGTTGCAAAATCGTAGTCACTGGACCAAGCCGAGAGTTTATATCACGGACATATGCTGAGTCGCGATTAGCCGGGTACCCGCCGGAGGGAGTGTGGCACAGACTCTGGGCTGGTCCCCGAACTCTGGGTCAAGCGACCGATTCGGGAGCAACGCTTGAGTTGAACGAGCGGGCAACCGAATCTCGCCCGAGAACTATGAACGAGAGGGCCCCGAGGACGGTGCCATACGGAATTTCAAGGCAACTGATACCAGCTATAACCATACAGAATGTTCGCGACTTTCGGTTCTTGATGCAGAAGGCGGCTCGAAGTTTGGCGGCAGCCAAGATGATCATAACGAGGAAAACCGCCAGTCCTATCCCGGCGAAAATCCAACCAACGGAAGCCGGGAACTCTTGGCCTGGCTGGGCGGCTACTTCGGGTTTGTGAGGAATGACTGCGCTCATCATGATGCCGATCACCATATACATCAAACCGAACAGTGAGAAGAAAGCAGTGGTAGCAGCTGAAATCATGTACCCGAGAGAGAGGAGTTTAAGATGCTCTTCATCAATGACGGACTGGCGAATGAACTCTTCGGACATACGCAAGCTCCTTGCACCACACAAAATTCCCTCGGACTGGCGGTAGACTATCACAGCCAGATACATGCTCGGCCTATCTGTTGCTGGTCGGTTTGCTAAGTCCTTCGCAGAGGCGAATCCTAGTTTACCCGGCGGGCGCCGGCCCCGACCGGGTCAGGGTTTCGCAGCACCGCGCGCTCCCGGAGATCCCGCAGGCGGGAGCCTGCGCGCTGCGGCGAGGGTTCGCGGTGTTATCTCGTCTCCGATCAGATCGCAGCTTTCTGCCGCTCCTACCGGGTTTAACTCTCGCACACTCGTGCGCCATTCAGGGGTCAGCGGCGGTTGGTCGGGTTACCGGACAAATGACTGAACCCCGTTCGTAGAGGCGAATCCTAGATTACCCGGCGGGCGACCCTTCCACGTCACCCGAGTGAGCGCCTGAAGAGTTTGGGGGTGGGCCGTCGCAAGGGCGGCAAAAAGCAGATTCTTCGCCCCGACCCGGTCGGGGCTCTCAACTTGCGGGGTACGGCGTGCCGTGCCCGTACTCTTTCATGAGGAGGGTGCGAGACCGCGCGCCGTTTGCCGACGGCGCGAGGAGCGCGGCACCTGGGCCGCCTAAGAAAAGCAGATCCCTCACCCCCGTTCGCAAACAACGCGACCGGGTTCGGGATGACACCCAAGGAGTTTATCCTGAGTCCGCCGCGGCGGACGAAGGGCAGAATGACACAAGGCCTTCGCTCTTGGGGTAAGCGTTTGGTATTGGCCGTGACGTGCTATAGTCCTCGCCATGAGCGAACAATACTGTGAATGTCACCATCCTGAATCGGAGCACAAGCGGGACACGCAAGGCAAAGTGTATTGCAACGGGCTGAAGTCTCCGATTGAACAGGCGACGGCTTTGCCCCCGGCAGTGCTCTGCGATTGTAAGGAGTTCAAAGCCCTTCAGCCGACTTTAGTGGAACCTCATTCCCGGCCTCTGGTGTAGCGATCGACTTTTCCTTCAACTCATTTTGTTATTATCTCGCATTATTTTAGCAGAGCCGAATTCTCGCATGCGGCTCGCGGTCGCGCCGATGCTTTCAGGTTTAGCTTCGGTAGAGTCAACGCCAGCAGCTTATGGGTCCAGATACGCGCCATTCACTGACCCCCATATGCGAGCGGCCCGTCGCGTCCCGTCCGATCCGCGCTCACCCTCCATGTCCGCCTTCCCCGGATTGACGCGATAGCAAGACGGTCCGTCACATTTCGTGTTGCCCTCGTAGAATAATTCCTTCGCCAGTACTACCGTCCCCGAGTTAGACACCACAACCGGCGCCCCCTCGTTTACCGGGAAGTCTTCGCCCCGATGGGTACTGCTCACTCCTCGTTGAAGATGTGGGTCATCCCAAACGAGTTCGTCGGCTTGGCCTGTACCGGCGTCACAAAATCGCCCGACCACTGCGGCGCGGCTATGAGATGCGAAAATGCCCGGTTCTTCAGCGCCTGTTCCGCCGCAATTTGCTTTTTGCTTGCCGCATCCGGCTCGACGAAGTTTTCCGTCACCTCTACCGGGCCGCTCCGGAAGTTGGCCGCACTGATGTCCACCTTCTTCAACGAGTGTACGACCCTTCCTCCAGGCAGCACTGCCGTGAGGGTTAAATCGTACGTTCCAGCTGCGTCTCCAGGTCCGCGCCCGCCAGGGCAGACCAGATCTTCGGATTGTCTGACTTGAAGAATGCCAGATCCTTTCCAATCCACTTAGCCGTCACCCGAAGCGGGACCCGCTCAAGTTCCACCGTGATAAAAGCAACCGATCCCTGCTGCAGCTCATTCGGCTGCCAAAAAACATTCTTGATTCCCTGCGCGCGGGACTGCGAAAACATGACAAGTGCAGCGACTGGATGATCACGTAAGAATACTTCGAAATGCTTCTCGGGAAGGTAGGTGATGATCCTATGCAGTCCTCTCGATGACGCAGTATCTTCAAGGACGGCGGGCAGTAAGGGCCGCCTCGAACGGCTTCCCTGAACTGACCAAAGTCGATGGGTTTGCGGACATAGCTGTTACAGCCGAGTTTGTAACCCTGGATGATGTCTTTCTGTTCGTCCGAAGTGGTCAGAATGACGATAGGCACAAACTTGGTGCCGTTTTTGGCGCGCAGCCGACGCAAAACTTCCAGACCGTCGATCTTCGGCAAATTCACATCCAGCAGGATTACTGAGGGGAGTGCCCTTGGATCGCGCCCCACATGAGCGCCCTCACAATACATGTAATCCAAAGCTTGTTGGCCGTCTGGCGCAATCACGACTTTGGTGGCGATATTATTCTTCTCCAGGGCCCGGAGTGTTATATCCCGATCGTCAGCATTGTCTTCCACCAGCAGTATAGTTGCTTCCTTCATCTTGGTCTCCGATCTTGTGAGAGCGTGAAGTAGAAAGTAGCTCCCTTGCCCACGGTGCCCTGAGCCCAGATGCGACCGCCATGCCTGTCAACGATCCCCTGGACACTGACCAGCCCGATGCCGCTCCCTTCGAACTCGTCCGGCGTATGTAGACGCTGGAAGGCCTTGAATAGCTTGTCCGCAAAAGTCGAATCGAATCCTGCGCCGTTGTCGGAGACAAAATACTCCTGTTGCCCATCTCGTTCAAGGGCTCCAAACTGGATCATTGCGTTGGGGTGCTTGGAAGTAAATTTCCAAGCATTGCCCAACAGATTCTCCAACGCGACTCGGATCAGATGCGCGTCGCACTTCGCCATTAGACCTTCTGCGATGGAGAAGCTCACCTTGCGATCGGGACACTGTCTATGCAGCTCTGCGGCGATCTCCTTGGCGAGGGCGCTCAAGTCAACTTCCTCCATTCGCATTTCGACACGCTTGACTCGTGAAAGGCTCAAGAGGTCGTCAATAAGCTGCCCCATGCGCTTGGCGGCGGCACGCACACGGCTGAGATATTCTTTCCCAGCTCCTTCCAGTTTCTCTCCGTAATCCTCCAGAAGGGCCGAACTGAAACCGTCGATGCCGCGCAGGGGTGCTCGCAGATCGTGTGAAACCGAATAGCAGAAAGTTTCCATTTCTTTGTTGGCTGCTTCGAGTTGAGCGTTTTGAAAAAGGATCTCCTCTTCTGTCCGTTTGCGTTCGGTCATGTCTCGGGTAACTTTCCCGAAACCACGCAATTGTCCTGCCTGATCGCGTAATGCCGTGATCACCATGGACCAGAATCGAGGGAAGAGTCCGTTCACTTCGGCAAACATTCATCTTCGAACCGCCCCTCCTCCGTCGCGACCTTCAGTTCGTAGTCCGGTTTGCCTTGCTCCACGTCTTCCGCCGGGTAGAAGCGAGAAAAGTGCTGGCCGAGAATCTCCTCGGCACGATAACCCTTGATGCGCTCGGCCCCGGCGTTCCAGCTAGCCACGTGCCCTTGGGGATCGAGTATGAGAATGGCGTAACCCTTTACCTCCGATACGAGCAAGCGAATCCGCTCCTCACTTTCCCGCAACGCCTCTTCTGCCCGTTTGCGCTCGGTTATGTCGCGGGAACTTTCCCGAAGCCAAGCAATTGTCCCGTCTCATCGCGCAACGCCGTGATCACCACATTGGCCCAGAATTGGGAGCCGTCCTTTCGCACACGCCAGCCTTCATCTTCGAACCGCCCCTCCTCCGTCGCGACCTTCAGCTCGTATTCCGGCTTGCCTTGCTCCAGGTCTTCCGCCAGGTAGAAGCGAGAAAAGTGCTGGCCGAGAATTTCCTCGGCACGATAACCCTTGATGCGCTCAGCCCCGGCGTTCCAGCTAACCACGTGCCCTTGGGGATCGAGCATGAGAATGGCGTAGTCCTTTACCTCCGAGACGAGCAGGCGAAACCGGTCGTCACTTTGCTGTTTTTCAGCTTGCGTATTCTCGGGGCGATACGTCAGGTGGGGCATGAGTGATGGTGGCCTGCTCATAACAGACTCATCCTCTCCGCTTCGTTGCGCTTACCCCCGGCGCAGCCCGCCGGGGCCTTCTGGTCGAATCCTACCTGTATTCGTGCAAAGAGAGGAAAGCAGGTGCATTCTAGCGCATCAGGGGCACTCATCTAAAGAGATGGAATTGGGCGTGCCGAATCGGTGAGCCTGACGAGAGCCAAGTTACGTCCCGCCACGTGCGAAACCGGCACGTCGGGCACCCACGCATAACCGCGTGCGATGCCATGGATGTGCGCGATGGTGTTCTACAGTGAACAGACGCGACCGCTCGAACAAGCCTAGACTGTGCCAGTTTGAAGAAGCTATGGAGGCTTTCAGTGTCTCATTTAGTGCAAAACGTAATGGGCCCAGATAGGTTGCCAGGGGCCTACTCATCTTGGTACGACACACCGGTGGTCTTGCGCGTCGCCAGCGCACGGACCCAAAAGTTGCAGACGGAATTGCACTGTACTATTAAGGGTGAATCGGATGCTGCGGTGCGCATCCGCATCGGTCGGCGGGACGAGAATATCTGCAAGGAAATGATTTTAGCCGTCGAGGAGATACCTGAACCTCGTCGCCGGCAGTAGGTCGGAGAAGCTCATGAAGACGGATTGGGAGATGGCTACCAACAGGAGGCGACAATGTTCGGCTACGGAATACTCGGCACGATCGTAATCATCCTGGTGATCGTGTGGCTTGTGAAGAGGGTGTGACGGCTCAAGCTCGCGCAGCGGCTAGATTTATTTCCCCTGCGCGTGCGGACTTTGCCATGCGCGGCTTCGCCATTTCTTTCTTGACGGCGGCACGCGTCGCTTCATCGAATTCTTTCTTGGCTTTCTTCTTCATCGAACATCCATGATGACATGGAGACCGAAGCAATACAGTTCAATTTAGAACGTTGCCAACAATCCGCGACAGACGCCGCGATGCCCGGCCCGTCCCTTCGATTCTTGCCTGATTGGCTTTTAATAGCAGGTGATTGGGGTTCCTCGCATAGAATGAAAAAGTCCTAAAAGGCGAATGACGAGATCACGGCAAAGAAGAATCTCCGGAAGGGCTCGTGGTCGACAACGAATCAAAATGTCCGGTCAGCGGGAAGCGGAAGTACGCAAGCGAAGGCGAAGCTCTGGCGACAGCCGCACACCAGATCGCAACCGCCAATGCGCCGAAGGAACTTCGTGCCTATCTATGCTCCTGGTGTGACGCTTGGCATCTAACGAAAAATGCAGGGAGAGCCGGGAAGGATCGTCGATAACCGACTCAATCGTCGCGTGAAGCAAAACCTCCCGAGTGTGAGAACCATACAGAGTCCTTGTCGGCGGGGGTACCTTTGTTCCTGCTCGGAGGGACCGGCTCGTATTGAGGTACTGTGTATGCCTGCCATGCAAAAGCGCTCCTAGTTGGCGCTCCTTTCTTAAGCCGCAGCTGATATGATTGGGCCAACCCAGAGCACCCGGTCATGCAACGCACCAAGTTCGCGAATACGACTCAGTTCGACTGTTCATCTTTCAATCTGCTCAGCCGAGAGTTCAAAGCCGATCCGTATCCGTTCTATGCCCGGCTGCGCGCGGAACAGCCTGTTTGCAGGGTCACTCTCCCGATCCTCCCCGGTGTTCGCGAAGCTTGGCTGGTCACGTGCTACGAAGATGTAGTCACAGTTCTCAAAGACAGTCGTTTTGCCAAGAGCAGACTGCATGCCTCGAAGAAGCCGTGGCTGCCGAGTTTTGCGAAGCCGCTGGAACGCAATATGCTCGATCTGGACGAACCCGACCACGCCCGCCTGCGCACATTAGTTCATAAGGCATTCACCCCCACTATGGTCGAACGGCTGGAGGAGCGGATTCAGGAGGTTGCCGAGCAGCTGATCAATGCAGTGCAATCCAGGGGCTCGATGGACCTGGTACGCGCGTACGCCCTGCCTCTGCCCCTTACGGTGATTCTGGAATTGTTAGGAATTCCCAGCCGGGATCGCGATCGCTTTCATCGTTGGTCGAAGGCCACTCTCAGAACGCCTACATCGTTCAACATGCTGCGCGCAATTCCGGCCCTCTGGGCCTTCATGCGTTATCTTCGCCGGCTGCTTCACCAGCTGCGGACCACGCCCCAGGAAGGCCTGCTAAGCGCGCTGGTGCAGGTCGAGGAAGCAGGCGATCGCCTCAGCGAAGATGAACTAATGGCGATGGCGGTCCTGCTACTGATCGCCGGCCACGAGACCACGGTGAACTTGATTTCTTCGGGGACCCTGGCGCTGTTGCAGCATTCCGACCAATTGAAACAGCTCCGCGCCGACCCCTTGCTGATCCAGTCAGCGGTCGAGGAGCTCCTGCGTTACACCAACCCACTGGAAACCGCAACGCCGCGGTACGCTCGCGAGGACGTCACTATTGGGGGTGTGACGATTCCGCGGGGCGCGCTGGTGCTGGCGGTAGTCGCTTCGGCGAATCGCGACTCAAGCCAGTTCGATCATCCCGACCGGCTGGACATTACTCGCGAAAACAACCGCCACCTCGCCTTTGGACAGGGCGCGCACTTCTGTCTGGGTGCACCGCTGGCGCGATTGGAAGGCCAAATCGCTATCAAAACGCTGTTACGCCGGTTGCCAGACTTGCAGCTTGCCGTGCCCGTAGAATCTTTGCGCTGGCGGACAAGTCCAGTTCTACGTGGACCGGAGGCGCTGCCCGTGCGGTTCTAGTGTGCCGCGAAAGCATCGGGCGCCCGCCAAGGAAATCTCGAACCGGCCAAGGACAGTTCTACGGATAGCGCGTTACCCGGCCAAGGGGATTGTTTCCGGGTACGCCGTAATGCAGGACCTATGTGCTTTCTGATCGAGTAAGCTAGGGCACCGGTAGGGGTGGAGGGTTTCGGGATAGGCTGACCAGGGCCGATTTTATCCAGCTCAGCCTAAACAAGAGTTAGGCCGTCCACACAGCAATCGTTGCGAAGATTTCAACGCAATCGATGAGGAGGATGCGGATGAAGTACATGATCAGTTGGTTCGAACGCGCGCAAGGCTCGCCTATGGAATACGAGAATACCCAGAAGCGGATACTGGAGGTTTTCACTCAATGGAAGGCGCCCGCCAATTTCAAGATCGAGGTGTTCGTTGTGCGAGTGGGCGAGTGGGGTGGGCACATGTTGGTGGAGTGCGACGATCCGTTGACCATTCACAAGTTCTGCTCGATGTTGCCTGCTTTTGAATTCCAGGCACGACCCGTGGTGCCCGTAGAGGACGCTGTCCGGGTCGAACTAGAAGTGATTGCCTGGCGCGATGGACTCAAACGCAAGTGACATTCGAGAGGATCACATGCACGTGGTGTGAATCGGGGACACTCTCGGTCCAAGGAAGATCTGCAACAAAGCGGCTAACACGCAAATGGAGCCGACGCGCCAGACGGTCATGCACGACCATGTCGCAGCGGCGCGGCGAAACAAGATAGGCCCTCTATCGCAAACCGACTGAGGGCTTGTTTTGTGTTCGCATAACCGGACGAAGTGAGCGAAGTACCCCGAAGGAGAAACAATGCAAAAGCGCAAACTTGGAAAAAGCAATTTGGAAGTCTCTGCTCTTGGCCTCGGCTGCATGGGCATGAGTTTCTCGTACGGTGTGGTTCACGACAAAAAGGAGATGATTGCCCTTCTGCGGACAGCCGTGGATCGGGGTATCACGTTCTTTGATACGGCTGAGGTATATGGGCCGTTTGCGAACGAGGAGCTCGTCGGCGAAGCGCTCTCTCCCCTGCGCGATCAAGTGGTGATTGCAACCAAGTTCGGGTTCAACCTCAATCCCGATGGGAGTCCGGGTTGGCAGGGCCTAAATAGTCGCCCTGAGCGCATCAAGCAGGTCGCCGAGGCCTCGCTCAAGCGACTCAAGATTGATGCCATTGATTTGTTCTATCAACACCGCGTTGACCCGGACGTGCCAATCGAAGCTGTGGCGGGAGCGGTGAAGGATCTCATTCAGCAAGGCAAGGTAAAGCACTTCGGACTTTCAGAAGCAGGAGCAAAGACGATTCGTCGTGCACATGCCGTCCAGCCCATCACTGCCGTCCAGAGCGAATACTCGCTGTGGACGCGAGGCCCTGAGGCGGAAGTGCTGCCGACACTCGAGGAACTCAGGATCGGCTTCGTTCCCTACAGCCCGTTGGGTAGGGGATTCCTTACAGGAAAGATGGACGAGAACACGAAGCTCGGCAGCTCAGATTTCCGCAGCACTCTCCCTCGCTTTACACCGGAAGCGATGAAAGCGAATCAGGCCCTGGTGGACCTGCTTGGCAAGATCGCACAACGGAAGAAGGCGACCCCTGCTCAGATCGCGCTCGCTTGGCTGCTTGCGCAGAAGCAGTGGATTGTTCCGATCCCCGGCACAACGAAGTTGGCGCGCCTGGATGAGAACATCGGATCGGTTGCGGTCGAGCTCACGCCAGACGACTTGCGCGAAATCGAAAGCGCCGCCTCAAAGATCAAGGTGGAGGGCGCCCGGTACCCGGAAAAGTTGGAGCAAATGACGGGTCTCTAAGGGCTAGCAATTGCGTTCTCTGATTCCGTTCCACATGCCTAATTAGTTGGGTTACCGGACAAGCGACTGAAACTTGTTCGCAGAGGCGAATCCTAGATTACCCGGCGGGGCGGCCGACCCTTCCACAGCACCCGAGTGAGCGCCTGAAGATTTTAGGGATGGCCCGTCCTTCGGAAGGGCGGGAAAAGCAGATTCTTCGCGGAGTTTACCCTGGGCGAACTAGTGGCCCGGCGGGCAGTTGCATTGGCCCGCGCCGCTGCCGAGTTCTAGAAGAACCTTGCAGTCTTCGGCCAGGTCTGCCAGTTCGCCGGCGCCGAGCACCGCCGCTTGCGATTCACCCTCGGTGATCGGAAACGCTGCTCCCACCTTGTTCTGGATGTGGGTGGCCCAGACCCGCATCGCGGGTTCCGGGGCGTTGTTTGGCAGATCAGGGGTGTCGAAGTCGTCGTGGTCGATGTCAGTCGGATCGCACGGCTGTATAGGCTCCGCCGAGACGATCTTGATCACGCCCGTCTTCAGCTTCGCACCGAGCAGGGGGTTCGCAGTCAGGTCTTTGTTGACGGAGAGCGTCAGCAGGCCGTTCCCACTCACAAAGCACCCGCAGCACTCCGACATTTCTTGATTGGCATCGAAAACGAAGACCATGGCGCATTCGTCAAGGATGTCTTTCTCAGAGTGGATTCCTGGGTTGGTGATCCGAACCGTGGCATCGGGCGCGCCGGCGGTATTCGCATTGGCGAAGTAATCAACGGAATAAACATCGTTGCAACCGTTACTGCATGGGGGATTCTGCGTCGCCCGGGCGAGCTGTGAGCCGGCTCCTAGGATCAGGGCCACGACCATAAGTACAAACAACGTTTTGAACAGGTTCATGTGAGTATCCCCTTCAAGGGCAGCGAGCTTCGTCCAGTTTGGACCATGTTTGCAGGAAAGCAGGCACCTTTGCAATTCCCTAAAAGGATTAGTCTATCCGACTACTCCAAAAGGATTAGCCGCCCGGGCTAATCCAAAAGGGTGAGATACGGCCGGCTGCCAGGCCGGTCAGCCCTCCAGGACAGCGGCACTGGTGTCATTTTCGACCGCAGCGCTCCCGCTTCATTAGCTTCTCCGTGCGGCGCTTCGCTATGATGAACGAACGGCCGGGCTGCCGAATGGCGTGCCGCAGGTCCCGCAGACGGACGGGTGAGCCTTCAGCGGCGCGGGGAGAATGGAGAACAAGGTTGTGCGCGATCTCCGCAGTCCCGAAGCCTTCCGCTCATCCTCGAAGAGGTCTGCGTCGCAAAGTTGTCTTTGGTCTTGCGATTTGTTTGGTGGGCATCGGCGTCTACGAGGGAGTCATCCTGCTTCGGGTCGTACGCCTGAAACAGCAGAATCCTGACACAACAGCTTTCATCGAGAAACGCAGCCGGGAAGCGGCGGCGCAGGGGAAGGTGTTCCAAAAGCGGATGGTCTGGATTTCGTCCGAGCGTATTTCTCCCCATCTGTTGAGCGCTGTGATTGCCGGAGAGGATCCGGACTTCTGGGAGCACTGGGGGGTGGATCGCAGAGCAATGTGGGAAGCGCTGAAAGAGGATTGGAGGCAGCGACGCTTGTTGCGAGGCGGCTCTACGATCGACCAGCAATTGGCCAAGAACCTTTTTCTATCTTCATCCAAGAACCCCCTACGGAAGGTCCAGGAAATTATCGTAGCGGTGGAGATGGAAAGAGTCCTCGGTAAGAAGAGAATTCTGGAGATTTATCTGAACGTGATCGAATGGGGCGATGGCGTTTACGGAGCCGAAGCTGCCGCCCAGCATTACTTCAACAGTTCAGCCTCTTCGCTTACCCTCGAGCAGGCAGCCTATCTGGCGGCGATCATCCCCGGTCCTCGCGGTGAATACAATCCAGTTGAGTACCCTCGCCGGGTTCAGCATCGCGCGTGGCGGATCTTGAGGCGGATTCAGCAATCCAATTGATCGATTCGAGCAGAATCGAGATCGTTCAGCAGAGCCGACAAACCGATTTGCGCGTGCCAACTCCACTGCGAACGATCTTAGCCGTTGCCGCGTTGTCGTGTTTTTGCTTCGCCCAAGCGCCCGCCAAGCAAGATAAGCCCGAATCCGTCAGACTCACCAAAGAAGGCCGCCAATGGGCGGAACAGACGCTGAAAGGACTCTCGCTTGAAGAGAAAGTGGGACAAATGTTGCAGGTCCGCTACTTCGCCGACTACAAGGGATTCGACAGTAGCGAGTACAAGCAGGTCCGCGATGAGCTGCAGAAGTACCACATCGGATCCGTCCTCTTTGCCGTGCACTTCGACAGGGCGGGCCCTTTGAAGAGCTCGCCGCTGGACGCCGCCCGAGTTGCGAATCAATTGCAGAGCGATTCCAAGCTGCCATTGCTCCTCGCCGCCGATCTCGAGCGCGGAGCCGCTTCGCGTCTAAGTGATGTGCCTTCGTTTCCTTGGCTCATGGCGTTCGGAGCCGTGGGCAATGCAGATAAGGTGGAGCGTTTTGGCGCCGTGACTGCGCGGGAGGCCCGTGCGGTCGGTGTCCAGTGGGCTCTCGCTCCCGTTGCCGACGTGAATAGCAATCCCGCCAACCCCGTGATCAATACTCGATCCTTCGGGGAAGACCCCGAACAGGTCGGAGCTTTGGTGGCAGCCTTCATCCGAGGTGCGCACGAAAATGGGCTGCTGGTCACCGCCAAGCACTTCCCCGGGAATGGAGATACTTCCATCGACTCACATCGTGCGGTGGCATCGGTCAATGGAGACTGGAACCATCTGCAAAAGGTCGAGTTTCCCCCTTTCCAGAGGGCGATTGATGCCGGGGTGGATTCCATTCTTCTGGCGCATGCCAGAGTGCCCGCGCTCGAGCCGGACCCGGACAAAATCGCCACGGTCTCTTCGAAGGTGGTGAACGGGATTCTGAAAGACCAGCTCGGATTCAAGGGGGTCATCCTCACCGATGCCTTGGAGATGCGCGGATTAACCAAACTTTACGATCCGCAAAAGGGCAGCCCGACAGCACGGGCCGCCCTCGACGCTGTGAAGGCTGGAAGTGACGTGATCATGCTGCCCACCGATCTGGACGGCGCCTTTCATGCCATCGTCGAAGCGGTGAGGACCGGCGAGATTCCCGAATCACGCATTGATGAATCGGTCCGCAAGATCCTGCAGATGAAAGCGGCAGTTGGGTTGAACCATTCGCGTCTGGTGGATCTCGATCGCGTTTTAACGCTCACGAGCAGGCCTGAAGACCTAGATTTCGCCCAGCAGATTGCCGACGAATCCATCACCCTGGTGCGCGACAACGCCCGGGTGCTCCCGCTCGAGGGATCCGAGGCGTCGTCCGGGAGCGCCCTCCAGGCGGGGCATCGGTTGGTTGTGATCCTGCTCGCCGAAGCCTTGGAAGACACGAACGGACGCGAATTCGAAAAAGCCTTGAAGTCCCGGCGCCCGGACGCGACTGTTCTTCATTACGACCGTCATTCTTCGAGTGGTGCGGCTCTTGAAGTGCTGAACGCCGTCAGCGAGGCCGAAAAGGTCGTCGTGGCCGCATACGTCGTCCATCAGGCAGCACGCCAAGTACTCGTTGACGGAAAAAGCGTGCAATCGTTCGGGCTGCTTGGTCCGAGCGGCCGATTGCTGAAGGAGCTACTTACAACTTCCCCAGAGAAAATTGCGGTCATTGCTCTCGGAAGCCCCTACCTCATCGAAAGCTTCCCGCAGATTCAAACCTACATGTGTACCTATGCAATGGCATCGACTTCTGAAATCAGCGCCGTAAAGGCTGTTTTCGGTGAGGTTCAGAGCCGAGGAAAGCTGCCCATCACATTACCCGGTGTAGCCGCACGTGGCTTCTCGCTGCCGTGGCCGCCGCAGCTTCGGTCCTTCGAGCCAACGGGGCCCAAGGGCGTACTGGATGTTCCCGTTAATTCTTCGTTGATTCTCACAAGTGTTCCATCTTCGCGGAAGCGATAATCAAGGTAGTTTGCCCAAGTCGGAAGACATCAAACGAACTTCCGTTCTCGCATGGGCCGGGACGTGGAAGCGAAAGGCAAGCGAGGGCTTACTTGGTGGCAGGATTCGCGTCGTGGTTCGCCGGTTCGGATTCACCGCGGAAGGGCAGCTTGAATTTGCGGGAAATCTCCGGCCAGAATTCGCGAAGTATGTCGAAACCCATGTCTTGAAGGACGCTGTAGCTCACCCGCTCCGCCGCTGAGGCGACGCCGCGTTGGTTGTCCGGGTGATAGGTGTTGCTGAGCACAACCGAGCTCGTCGTCCCCAGCCATTCGGAAAAATTGAACATGCGGTTGCCATGGTCGCTGTGAGCCACGACCGCGTGATCCACCGCGTGGAGCAAGCGTCTCCGGGTGCTGCCATGGGCCAGGCGGTAGTAGCGCGGGTCCTCGGAGAATATCGAGGGATACGCGAAGTCGCTGAAGAATCTGGATGAGGCCTGACCGGCGAATTCGGCGGCAAAGCGGTTGGCATACCCCTCAGCCCCCTGTTCATAGCTGGGGTCCGTGTTTTGCGCTTGGTCAAGCCCCGCGTTGAAACCGGTGGAGAGAAACGTGACGGGGTCAAACGAATCCTGGACGAACAGAACGAATTTATCTTTCAGGTTGAGAGTGCACAATTTGTCGCCGGGCTTGTAGTGCGGTGGGTGCACCGCCTTGCGTTCCAACGGCCGGGCGAAAGTGCCCACGACCTTCTTGAACGGCCCGTCGTAATCTTCAATCCGCACCATCGGCGGCGGCTGAAAGCACGGCGCCGCCGGGTTCTTCACGGCTTCGTAGGGCGGCAGAGGCGCAGGCGCTGCGGGCGACTGCTGGGGAGAAGCCGGCGGCTCCTGCGCGCAGACGACGCTGCCAGCCAGTCCAGCCAGAGACGCCAGGAAGGACATTCGTGCCAGCGTGCGAAAGCGAGTTCGGCGCCCCACGGTCTGACCTGCAGTCTATCATTTCGGCGCACAGGACCACGACAAGCACTTTGCTACCGTTGAATTGCCGGGAAACGCCGCGGGATAGCCGCTACTTCGAAGGCTTCAGAACAGCCGTGTTCCGCTCATCGCTGGCGATAATCCGATAGAATTTCTTGAGGTCCGCAGCCTTGCTTACGGGGACGCTTAGCTCTTTCACTTCAAACGTGCGCGTGTAGCCAATCACATTTCCGTTTGCTTCCGTCTTGGAGTGATAACTTGCGAAGCTGTAGTCCGCATCGACGGGCGGGGGCAAGTCATCCACTTCGTAGCCGGGTGGCAGGGTAATCGTAAACTTGTCCGTGTCCCGTGCCGGTCCCTCGAATTCGATGGGAAACTTCCGCGGTTCCTTTGTCTCCAATAATCCGCTGGACTTACTTCCAATCACCCGTGGCCTTACCAGGAGCAAATTGCCCACATTCTTTGCATAATTCTCAGCCTCGAATGAGTAGTTGAAACCGAAAGGCTGGTCATTCTGCTGGAGATTGACCACGCTAGCCTTGGTGATATGAAAAACGGATAGCGAGTCGGCAAGCAGTCGCTCGATCGGCTTGATCTTGTCGGCGTCTTTCGTTGCGGCGCGGAGCGCCTCGCGTTCTTCCCAGGCTCGATCCCCCACGCGCACCTCCCTGACCTCGCCCTGCAACTTGCCGGTGGCGTCCAGAGTGAGCTTGGCTGTACGCTCGATGCTGTTCGTCGTTGAGGGCTGCTGCGGTAGCTCAACCAGTTCGCCGCCGTCCGGCGTCACCAGCAAACCGTAATTGGCCTGCAGGTATCCTCCGATCTGGCCAAATGGAATCGATTCGTTCGTCGGGTCGAAGAACAAAAGTTTTCCCAGCGTGGGATGCTGGATTGTGGCTATCAGGGATGGGTCCGTGACGCCTGCCGGCAACTTAATGGCAATAATCGCGTGGTTAAACCCCCGATGAGCGGGCGTTTCGGGCGTAACGGATCCCCGCGTCGTATTGATCGCCACATAGTAAGAGTCCACGCCAATCTCACGCAGCATCGAACCCATCAGCGTCTCTTTGTCCTTGCAGTCTCCGTAGCGGTGCATGAACACATCCGCCGCCGGATGCGGCTGCCAACCGCCGATGCCCAGCTCGATCCCGACGTAGCGAATGTCCTGCTGAAGGAACTGCGCGAGAGCCCTCATCTTGCCGACTGGCGTAGCTGCCGAAGCCGTCAGCGCGGCCACTCTCTGCTTGATCTCCGCTGAGGCATCGAGCCTCCCCCTCCTCAGGTTTAGGTACCAGTTTCCCATCCCCTGCCAGTTTGTGAATCCATGCGCCCCTGGGCCCCCCGGCGGAAAGAAGGACACGATCATCTGTCCTTTCACTCCCGCCATCGGCGGCATCTCGTGTTCTTTCCGGATCGCTTTCAGATCATTGACGACCCACAGCCACTGACCGCTTCCGGCCTGCGTTGGTTTGACTTCCGGATAGTTGAGCCATGAGGCCTTGTATTCCCAGCCGGGAGGGAGCTGCAGGGAATAACGGCTTTCCCGCACGGGGATCTCCTCTTGGAAATCCCAGATGTCTTGCAAAACGAGGGGCTGCTCTTCCATTTCGAATTCGTAGCCCACAATGTTCCCCGGAACGGGCGCCGGTATCCGAAGGAGCTTTTCTTTCACATCGAGGATCAACTCGCTCCCCGGGATCATCGGCAGAGACTCTTCCACGGCCTCCTTGTCCTTCACCTCGTAATCTTTCCCCTGCGCAGGGATGCACCAGCCGCGCATACCGGTGATTTTCTGGTGGGAATCGAAGGGAACTCCGACGGTGCCGTATCCACGGCCGTTCGGCCGCAGAATCTTGTACGCCTCGCGGACCACCGTCCTGACCTTGTCCACCGACAGCACTGTAACGGTTTCGTCCGAATAGAGGAGCACCGCGTCCGTTTTTTCGTCATATGCCGGCAGTGGCGCGTTGACCAGCGCGTGCATCCACTGGGGCGCGTCACCACCCGCCGCGGCCGGCGGGGCGTATGCCAAAATGCACGCGACAACCCCAAAGAGAACCGACGCGATTTGCCGATTAATTGCTCGAGGTCGCCGTACCCGGTTGCAAGACAATCTGTTCCTCATCGCCCGCCCGCACCACCTGGAAGAAGTTCCGCAGCGCGGTATAGTACTTCGTCTCCAATAGCAAAAAATCGACGCTTAACTTCCGAGTTACATGCAGCGTGCCCTTGCCAGACTCCATTTTCAAAGTGTAGGTGACAACGTGGCCTTCCTGGTTCTGTGCCGGCGGCAGGTTGGTCACCTGCCAGCCCAGGGGGAGCTCAATGGAAACGTCATCGAGTTCCTCGAACGGAAAGTCAAAATAGATCGCGTGGACGCGCTCCGCATGATCGAACAGGTGCTTTTCCGTCGCACTGAAGAGCCCGACGGGGACGAGTGCACGCCGCCCCGCTCCGGACGCCCAGCCAGGAACTTTCAGATCGAATTCCGCCACCAAAGGCGGCGCCGAGCTGCTCCAATCCGGCTTGTTCGTCAGTTCCACCTCGATCCCAGCCGGAATGGATCCCTTCACCTCGTCCTCGAGGAATTTCTTGCGATCCACTTCGTCTGCGTTTCGCTGTTCGACCCGCCGTCGCAGGGCTTGCAGGCCCGTGAACGTGACCGTGAGCTTTCCTTCCAGTTCACCGGTGTCCGACAGCTTCAAGTTCGCTTTGCGATCGGTCTGAGACACCGAGCTCTCCGGAAGGACCGTGCGGATCCAGGTCCCGCCGTCCTTATCAAGCTGCAATCCCTGGACCCCCGTTTCCGGCCAGGGCAGCAATCCAAACGGCGTGAACGCCGCTCCCGGATCACAATAGATATCCTTGCCGTTGAGCTTGACCAGGACGACGTTTGCGTTCAACCTGCTGCGGTCCATCCGCTGGGGGCTGAAAAAGTAATTGCTCCGGTCCGAGCCCCACACGCCGTAGGCTTCGAATCCCGCAGCGCGGACAAGAGCGAGATAGAGCCAGGTAAGCTCGACACCATCCCCGTAGCCCCGTTTCCACACGTCCTCAACGCTGCCGGCAGCCTTTTCCTTTTCACGCTTCTCTTCCTGCTCTGTTTTCCGCACCTCGTAAGAGGTGTTGCGGAGCTGCTGCACGCGTGCATAGATCTTTTGTAGTTTTACTTCCGGCGAGTCATTCGGCGAAACGATTTGGGCGACAGCCTGCTCCATGGCCTTGGGCTTCCCCACAGTGGCTTCCAATTGCGTGTTCAATTCCTTCCCGGTTTTCTTCCAGAACTTGCCCGCGTCTCGCTCGAGGAAGTCTTCAATGTAGGTAAAGTCCACACGCGACTTCAGCTCGTTTTCCGGGGGCATAAAGTCCTCCGTCTGGAAGGCGGGAATGTTCTTTGCTTCCAGCCGGACAATGTGGTCAGGACCCTCCTTTGGTTCGGCCGTCCCTGGCGGCAAACCCTGCCAGGTCCACGAGACACTTACAACCCTGTATTTGCTCTCGTACGGTTTCAGAGAAAATTTGGCGCCTCTTGTGAACAGCTCCTCGCTAAGGATCCAGTGCGAATCGTAAATGTAATGCTCCCTCAAGTCGAGGGTGTAGTAGTACTCGATGATGCTGCCGACCTGCACGTCGGGGAGGGTGAAGGTTTTCGCCAAATACTTCAGCCCCCTCGCCTTGAAGATGGACTTATCGAAGACCTTTCCATCGAAATTGACGATTGAGCCGTCGGGCCTTATGGTGCGCGCCTTGATATTTGCAACGCTTTCAGCTTCCTTGAAAAACGGGATTTCTACGTCCGCGTACTTCCGCCCCTCTTCCGTCAGAATCTTGATCCGGATGTAATCGTCTTCGTGGGATGTCTCGCTGTTGTCGTCACGGTATACCTGGCGGTAAAGGATAATCGCCGGGGCTCCCGGCGCCTGCGGCTCGCTGGTCATCTTCAGTTCTTCGGGCGAGACCGGCTGGAATCCTTGGCCCGCGCTGACCGTCGTCGAGCGATAAGCAGCCACGCCGAGGACAATCACTACACTGAATAAAGAGACAGTAACCAAGCGGCAAAAAGACACGGCAGCTCTCCTCACGGAATTCCGTCCAAGGCAGAACCCGGCGGCCTGCTATCCTCGACAATACAGAGGCGAACCCACTTCGTCAAGTGAGTGATGCAGCATCTAGGCTGGCCCGCGGCTTCCCAATGAAAAGGCGGGATTTTCCTTCTCCCCGTCGCCCTTCCTTGCTATCCTCTCGGTCTTCACGTTGACTCGGAGGTTTCCTCCATTGCGTCGCACACTCTTTATCTTCATCTTCTCCGCAATTCTATGCTTTTCGATCGCCGCTCGCGCCCAGCAACCCACCGCCAAACATTTTGACGGCGCCTCCTGGTGGTCCTACGTCAGAGTGCTCGCGGACGACAAGATGGAAGGCCGCGAAACGGGCAGCGAAGGTCTGCGCAAATCCCAAGCTTATGCGGTCGATCAGCTCACCAAGGCAGGTCTTACGCCTGCAGGCACCCACGGCTTCTACCAACCCATCCAATTCGTTCAGCGCACGATCGACGAGAAAAATTCTTCCGCCGCCCTCATCCGCGACGGCAAAGCCGAACCGCTTACCCAAGGCGACGACGCTTTCTTCAATACCCGGGTCGACCTGGCCCCGGAAGAGATCACCGCGCCTCTCGTGTTTATCGGCAATGGTCTAAAAATTCCGGAGCGAAACTATGACGACCTTGCCGGTCTCGATCTAAAAGGCAAAATCGTCGTCTACATCACCGGCTCCCCCACTGAAATCGAGAATGCGCTCGCGGCTCACTACCAGACCATCGGGGAACGCTGGAAAGCCCTTCGGGCCGCCGGGGCGATCGGCATTGTCGCCATTTTTAACCCCGCCGGTATGGATCTCCCCTGGGCGCGTATCTCTCTCAACCGGGCGCATCCCTCGATGGACCTCGACTATCCCGAGTTCAACGAATCCGAGGGCCTGAAAACTTTCTTGACGTTCAATCCGGCCAACGCCGAGAAACTCTTCGCCGGCTCCGGCCACACGTTCGCCGAACTCGCAGCTCTCGCGAAGGGCCGCAAGCCGCTCCCGCACTTCCCGCTGGCTTTTTCGCTGAAGGCCCGCGCCAGCGTCCAGAAAACCAAGCTCGAATCCGCCAACGTCGTCGCAATTCTTCCCGGCACCGATCCCCAATTGAAGAACGAATACGTGGCGCTCTCCGCGCACATCGACCACATCGGCATCGGCGAGCCGATCAACGGCGACCGCATCTACAACGGCGCCATGGACGACGGGTCCGGCTGCGCGCTCCTGATGGACATGGCCGCCGAGTTGAAGAGTCATCCCGAAAAACTCCGGCGCTCCATTCTGTTTGTCTTTTTCACTGCGGAAGAAAAAGGCCTGCTGGGCTCAAAATACTTCGCCGCTCACCCCACCGTCGATCCCAAATCCATCGTCGCGGACATCAATGTGGACATGTTCCTGCCGATCGTTCCGTTGAAAATTCTCGAGATCGAAGGGATCGACGATTCTGATTTAGGCGACCGCGCGTCCCGCGTCGCGAAATCCTTCGGCGTGAAACCGGTCCCCGATCCCGAGCCGCTCCGCAATCTCTTCGTCCGCGCCGATCAGTACAACTTCATTCGCCACGGCATTCCCTCGGTCATCATGAGCGTCTTCTACGCGCCCGGCTCGCCCGAAGGAAAAATCTTCAAAGACTGGCTCACCAACCGCTACCACGCGCCCTCCGACGACATCAACCAGCCCGTCGATCTCGGCGCTGCCGCTCTGTACGAAGAGATCGTGCGCCAGCTCGTCATCGCCGTCTCCAACGCCCCCGAGCGTCCGCGGTGGCACTCCGACTCCTTCTTCCGCCGCTACGCCTCCGGAAACGACTAGGGCCGTTCCAACTTTTTGAGTTAGTTGGAACGGGACTAGACTCGTTCGGGTTTCTCTTTTCGCATCACGCAGAGCGGCGATCCTGGCGGCCGGCCCGGCGATTGTGCAAAGCTTTATCAAGCTTTATCGGGGGGTCTACGACCTTGGGAAACTCTCCCGGTTCGCCAGGCGATCCGGCCACGCCGTACAGTCAGCGACGCATGGTGCCGCGGTACACGTTCATCGCCACGACGGAGCTCACAGACTCTGCGAGTGCCATGCGCCTTTCCGGGAGGATCACGGAAATCAGCCGCCAAGGATGTTACGTGGACACCCTGAACGCACTTCCGGTGGCCACCTTGCTCAACGTGCGCATTTCCCGCGATCAAGGCACTTTCGTGACGAAGGGAAAGATTATCTACGTGGACGAGCGAATCGGCATGGGCGTTGTATTCCTCGATCCGCCAAAGGACCAGTTGGAAATTCTCGACGCCTGGCTCCTCGAGCTCCCATCGACTACCGCACTTTAGAAGACAGCGCCAGGCAAGGGGCCGGCTCTACAGCACCCCGCCGGGTCAGGCTAAGCCGATTTGTTCGGCGACGCCGCGCATGGCTTCGATGCAGAAAGCGATGTGCTCGTCGAGGGGTACGCCGAGCTCTTCCGCGCCCTTCCTCACATCTTCGCGGTTGACGCCGCGTGCGAACGCTTTGTCCTTCAGTTTTTTCTTCACCGATGCGGTCTCGACTTCGTGGATGCACTTGGTCGGCTTGACCAACGCGCAGGCCGTCAGAAATCCCGCCAGCTCATCGCAGGCGAATAACGTATGGTCGAGCGCCGAGACCCGCGGGACTCCCGAGTAATCGGCGTGCGCCAAAATCGCGTGGATCAGTTCCTCGGGGTAGCCCCGCTCGCGAAGGATCTTCGAGCCTTCATAGGGATGCTCCTGGGTGGTGTGATGTTCGGCGTTGGGCCAGCGTTCGTAGTCGAAATCGTGCAGCAGCGCGGCCAGGCCCCATAGCTCCTCATCCGCACCCTGCTTGCGGGCATAGGCTCGCACGCAGGCCTCCACCGCGAGCGCATGCTTGCGCAGGTTTTCACTTTGCGTGTATTCGCACAGTAGCTTCCAAGCGTCTTCGCGACTCGGCATCGTTGCCTCCTCGGCAGAAGGAAGAATGTAGCAGACCGCGCCAGGCCGTCCAAATGCGCCGCCTCGGGGCGGGCTCACTGCTGTTGCTCTGCGACGGGCTCGGTGCGAAGGCGTCCGCCCTAAAACGGCGCGTTCGACAACTTTTGTCGATCCGCAGAAAATACTTGACACAAATTGTCGCCCTGTGGACAATGTCCCGCGCGCGCCAGTTTCCTGCCTTCCTCCGAATTGTCGTCCTCCGTTCCGCAACGCCGGGAGAGCCTGTGAGGCGCCCGGTGGCAGAGAGAAGCAGCAGCAACGAAACGAATATGGATCTCGATCGAGAAGTCATCCGTTGTAGTGTTTGCGGACTCGTTCAGTATCGGACGCGCACGGGAAACTGCCGTCGTTGTCTGCGTCTGCTGCCGCCCAGGGTGACGTTCGTCATTCCTACCCCAGCGCCGCAGGACCTGCCGGGAGACGACCGCCAACTGTTCGAGAACTGGCCCAACCGTGAGACGGTGGAAAACATCGGCCAGCGCATCCGGCAGTTGCGTGAATCCCGCGGCATGACGCAAAGCCAGCTCCAAGCTCGCTCTCGAGTCTCCCGCTCTTATCTCTCGCGTATCGAGAGCGGGCAGATGACCCCAAGCCTCGGCACACTCGAAAAGATCGCTGAAGCACTGGGCGTGGGACTGAACCGTTTCTTTGTCCCCGAAACGAACGGCGAAACGGTCCTGGAAGACCCATTCATTCAGGGTCTTCGGCCGTATCTCCGGCAGCTTGACTGGACACAGTGGCAGTCGATTCTCAAACGCCTGCAGGCCATCAGCGACCACGTGAGCAGCGATGGCGCCCTGCGGCCTCTGCCACAACCCGAGCGGTTGCCTCACGGGGTGCCGCGGCGACATAGCCCGCCCGGCGTTGTCATCCATCGCTGAACGCCCTGCTATGAGATCGTGCCGCGGGTGCCGCTGCGGTTAGAGCGGTTTCGCGGTTCTTCCGGTGGTGTCCGCAATTTTTTCAGGGCGCCACCGCTCTTCCCATTGGATTCGTAGCTAGTGTCGTAGCCGGGGCTGCTTACTGCGCTTCCTGTTTGCCGACGCGAACCAAGTCGATTTCGGTGGCGTCGCCTGCCCTCTTGAGGGCTACAACTCGAACGCCGCTATCTCCCCGATCATTTACGAAGGCGACATCGCGATGCCCGGGGAGGATAGCGCCCCCGTGTGGAAATCGCTTACCGTCCTCTGACTGCTCCAGGCGGAATTCCGAGCCCAAGCGCTCGCGATACCAGCCTTCGACCTTTTCAAGCGGGTCGGTGGAGCGGTAGTGCTCGGCAGCGACGCCGAGGTGCTGGTCGGGCTCTGAGAACTCCACGTTGGCTCCGCGGCTCTCGGACATAACTGAGCCCGGGTAGACGGGCAGACCCGTTTCGCGGCCCCCACCTGTGCTTACTCGGACGCTTCCCACGGGGGTTTCGATTTCGACCTTCTTGCCAGCCTCACGGACGTGCACTTGCCGAGCGATAAAGGCGGTGAGGACGAAGCCGGCGAGCACAAGGGCCGCGCAGCCGGCGATCGCGATCCCCAAGATCCACCAGAGCGCGTTCTTCCTGGCCGGAGGGGCAGGAGGATTTGGAGTTGTGGACATATTCACCCCCTTGCGAGACACGTCAAAATAACGAGACGGGTTCAGCCCCTAGGCGAAGCGGACCTTCACATCCGGGCGCTTTTCCAAATGCACGGTATCGATGAAGCGAACCCGCCTTTCTTCCAGCGTCAGGATGAGCGACTGCGTGCGAATCCCGTCGCCGAAAAAGCGCACGCCGCGCAGCAGGTTGCCATCCGTGACTCCGGTGCAGGCGAAGATGATTTTCTTGCCCGGCGCCAGCTCTTCCGTGTCGTAGACACGCTTGGGATCCTTGATGCCCATTTGAGCCACGCGCTCGTGGTGCTCGGGCTTCGAGACCACGAGCCGGGCCAGGATTTGCCCATTGAGGCAGCGCAGGGCTGCGGCCGTCAGGACGCCTTCGGGAGCGCCGCCCGTCCCCATCACCGCATGGACGCCTGCACCGAGGACGGCGGCCGTAATGCCGGCGGAAAGATCGCCATCGCCGATTAATCGGATGCGGGCGCCGGTCTTGCGGATCTCGTTGATCAATTCTTCATGGCGGGGGCGGTCCAGCACGACCACGACGAGATCCTCGACATCACGGTCCAGGCGCCGCGCAATCGCTTTTAGATTGTGCTCCACCGACGCGTCCAGTTCGACTGCGCCTTTGCACGACGGACCCACAACAATCTTTTCCATGTATAGATCCGGAGCGTGCAGCAAGCCACCTTTCTCGCTTGCCGCCAGCACCGTGATGGCGTTGGGAGCCCCCGTGGCGCAGAGGTTCGTTCCCTCGAGTGGATCGACGGCAATGTCCACGGCCGGATGGCCGTCGTTCTTGTCCCGGGCAGCCGCGCCGACTTTTTCGCCGATGAAAAGCATGGGGGCTTCATCGCGTTCGCCTTCGCCGATCACGATGGTGCCGTCCATATCGACCGTGTCCATCTCTCGACGCATGGCCTCGACGGAAACCTCGTCGGCTCGATGACGATCGCCGAGTCCCATGGTGCGCGCTGCGGCAATGGCCGCTCTTTCCACCACGCGCAGAAATTGCAGGCTGAGTTTGGTTTCCATGTTTGCTCCCGGCGATCCTTTGGGCGGACGCGATGCGT
Organism: uncultured Acidobacteriota bacterium; assembly: GCA_963781005.1. Taxonomy (GTDB): domain Bacteria; phylum Acidobacteriota; class Terriglobia; order Acidiferrales; family UBA7541; genus CAWADX01. Next base: position 767,250 of record CAWADX010000001.1, on the reverse strand, counting down.
GCCCGCAACACTGGGCGCGCCTATCATAATCAATTTCCCTGCGTTTGTGATGTCCTTGAAGCGGTCACGGCAGCGGCTGAAGGGTTGCGTTCACGAGGAACGGGTCATCGAATTCCGTGCGATCTCCGGCCTTCTTTCCTGCGACGGGCAGGAGCCGGGCGGAAAGAGGCTTGTTCAGCTTGACGGCTAGGCTGGCCACATCGCCGAGGATGCGCTCGAGCTGCTCCTGAGTGATGTCGTCGGGGAGAGGAACCACGTCGAGCCCGGTCCCGCAGACCGCGGAGTATGCCAGCAAGGAATCCACCGTCAGCGCTCCTTCACTCCATCGGCGGGAAAGAACGGAGTCCTCGAGTATCGGAAGCATGAGACCTGAATAGCCCGCGCGGGTTACCGGAATCGAGCGCAGCGCCCGCGTGATCAGCGCGGCTGCCGTCAACGTGCCGCTCGACCCTATTCGCGCGCCGGTGAAACCTTCGATGGCGGCGCCGATGGAGACATCTTTTAACGGTGCTGGCGATAGATCGAGTCCTTCGTAGTCCCAACCCGTATTCTTTGCGATCGCTCGGCCGGCCGATTCGATCGCTCGCGCGTGCGCGCCGAGCGATTGTGCGAGGGCTTGCTCGGCCGCGGCGGGATCGTGCGTCGAGGAAAGGGCTTCGGCCACGACGTTGGCCGATTGCAATCCGATGACAAATTGGTGCCCGGGTCCGGTGTGGTAGGACGCCGGGTAAAAAGGCGTTCCGGAGGGAACTTTGGCGGTGGCCGCAAAATTGAAGTTCCCCTGGCTGTGTGCCGTGTGCTCGGACAAGTATTTGATCACGCCGGCGGCAGCGTGCAGGGACTTCCAGTGAACGCCATCTTCCCCCGCGATGATTACGCTGCCTTCGAGAGTCGTTGCGGCGGCGATGATTTTTGCCAACCGGTCGGCTTGGGCCGCGTCGTCGGCGTCCGACGTCATGGCCGGGCCGATGGCGGCGTCGAAGCCTTCCTTCACGGCGAGCGCATTATAGTCCTTGAAAAAAGCGATCGCTTCGTCGGGGGCCAAATCGCGGGTGTAGTCCGGAAAAGGCTGCGTGGTGATTCGGATCGTCTGCACCTCGTATCCGGCTTTCTCGCAGGCAGCCTTGGCTTGGCGCAAGAAGGCCAGCGTCTCTCGAATCTGTTCCTGAAAATGGGACCGGGTGACGCGAACGAAAGCCGTGATCGCGCGGATTTTAGGTTTGCTCGTCTGTTTTTCCGCGCTGCCAACCGGGAGGATTGCAGCCAAGGATGCCGCGCACAACAGGGCGAGGCGCGCAATTCGAGAAGGTTTCATGCCGCGCTCATTCGAATGCGGCGATGCCGGTGATACGCTCGCCGATGATCAGCTTGTGGATGTCGTGCGTTCCTTCGTAGGTGTAGACGGATTCGAGATTGTTCATGTGGCGCATGATGCAGTAGTCGTCCACGATGCCATTGGCGCCCAAGATGTCCCGCGCTTTTCGCGCCGTTTCAAGCGCCATCGAGACGTTGTTCATCTTCAGCATGGAAATGTGCGTGGGATGGACGCGGCCCTGGTCCTTCAAGCGGCCCACCTGCAGCGCCAGCAATTGCGCTTTGGTGATTTCCGTAATCATCCACACGAGTTTTTCCTGGACGAGCTGGTGCGAAGCGATGGGGCGGTTGTGGAACTGTTTGCGCTGCTTCGCATAGCTGAGCGCCGTCTCGTAGCACGCCATTGCGGCGCCGATCCCGCCCCAACCGATTCCGTAGCGGGCCTGGTTGAGGCACGCAAGCGGTCCTTTCAGACCTTCGACCTTGGGCAAAAGATTTTCAGCGGGGATTCGGCAATCGGTCATGGCCAGTCCCGACGTCACCGAAGCGCGCAGCGACCATTTCCCGTGGACGTCCCAGGCTTTGAAACCGGGCGCTCCTTTCTCCACCAGGAAACCGCGAATCTGGTCGTCCTCGCACTTGGCCCAAATGACGGCGATATCGGCGATGGAGCCGCTGGTAATCCACATCTTTTCGCCGTTGAGGACGTAGCAATCGTTCTTGCGCACGGCGCGCGTGAGCATGCCGCCCGGATTCGAGCCGAACTGCGGCTCGGTGAGCCCGAAACACCCGATGGCCTTGCCCTGTTGCAGCCGCGGCAGCCATTTCTCCTTCTGGGCGTCGGAGCCGAACGCGTGGATCGGGTACATCACGAGCGCCGATTGCACGGAGACGAAGCTGCGCAGGCCGGAATCGCCCCGTTCCAATTCCTGCGTCACCACGCCGTATTCCACGTTGGACATTTCCGCGCAGCCGTAGCCCTTGAGGTTCGCCCCGAAAAACCCCAGCTCCGCCATCTGCGGAACGAGCTGCATGGGAAAGCGCCCTTCGCGGTTGTGCTCCTCGATGATGGGGACCACTCGATCGTCCACAAATTGCCGCGCCGTCTGACGCGCCAGCTTTTCTTCGTCGCTCAGCAGGGAATCGAAGTCGATGAAATCGACTCCAGGAAACGCAGGCATCGGGGTCTCCTCTTAGAAGGGACACTGCCCGGGATGTGCGGCAGCCAAAACAACTTTCGATGCGGTGCCAAATTAGGACGCTACCACGGCTCGCCCTCGATAGGGAAGCCCAGGTAGATCGTGTCCGCCCGGTCGTGGGATAGTCGGTAAGCCGAGAGGATCGGTGGAGGCAATTGCTCTAGATCTGTCCTCAAAATTCCTTAGGCGGTGTGTTTTGATGCTTCATCAAGCGGCTCTTTTGTTGACAATCTCGATGCATATCGGTACAATCGGGGATTTTGAATGAGGCATCAAGCTCATCTGGGGACCCATACCATGGATAAGAAGCGGCAAGAATACTACAAGAAGAAGTTGATGACGCGGCGGGAGGAGCTGGTGAGGGCCATCGCGCGGACCGAGCAAGAAGGTCGCGAAGCCGACGAAGATCCCACCGTAGATCTGGCCGACAAAGCCGCCAATTCGTATACCAAGGAGTTCCTCTTCGGTCAAACCCATACGGACCGTTCCTTGCTCCAGTTGGTAGATTCCGCGCTCGCTCGCATCCGAGAGAACACGTTCGGCGAATGCATGCAGTGCCACGAAGAGCTGCAGCAAAAGCGGCTCGAAGCGGTTCCCTGGACGCGTTACTGCCTCCCCTGCCAGGAAAAACAGGAGCAGGGAACCCTCTAGGCTCTGCCCGAACGATCGCCCTCTCTCAGCGTTCCCCCACTCGGACTTCTGAGCTCCGGGAGCCCCTTCCCAATCCGTGGGGATTGCGGTAGCGTTTTGGAGTACCCGTCGGTTAACAACGCTTTTGTGAATTTTGGAAATGCTCTCGACGCGCTGGTCAGCGTACTTTTCCCGGCCCCGTGCCGCATCTGTGAAGCTCCGCTCCTGACGGCAAGCTCCATCCCTATTTGTCGAGGCTGCCTTTCGAGTCTGGCCGCTCTCCCTGATCCCGTGTGCGAGAAGTGCGGGCGGCCGCTGGTATCCGCGGCGGTGGCTTTGGGCGCTACGCCGCTATGCGCACTCTGCCGGCGTGGCGTTTATACCTTCGATGTAGTGCGTGGCTTCGGCGCGTACAACGACGCGATGAGCGGCGCCATCACGCTGCTGAAGTACGAGGCGGTGACGCGTCTGGGCGATTGGTTCGCCGCTCGGTTGGCGGAGGTTTTCGTGGCGAACGCGGAGAAGATGGCTGCGGACGTGGTGGTGCCCGTGCCGCTCCACCCGTTGCGGCAGCGCGAGCGGGGGTATAACCAGGCGGTCTTGATTGCGCGCCCCCTGGCGAAGCGCCTGGGCCTACGGCTGGACGCTAAAGTGCTGGTACGCGTTCGGCCGCGGCCGGACAAGCACGTCCTTTCGCGGCGGGAGCGCTGGGAATGCGTCCGTGGCGCCTACGCGACCCCACCGACGGCACTGGTTGACAACCTCCGTATATTGCTGGTAGATGATGTATTTACGACGGGAGCCACACTCGATGCCTGCGCGCGGGCGCTGCGGAGTGCCGGCGCTTCGAGCGTATGCGGGTTGACGGTGGCGCGGGTGGTGTCGAGCGGGTCACGCCCCGGGCCAGTCAAAAGCAAACCGTAGAGGGTTTCGGGCGGTTACAGTTGTACGGAACGTTGCCACCTTGGAATGCATCCAAACGAGTGGTAGCGCGGGCCGTCTAAAGACTAGGATTTGGGCGCCGGCAGCGCCGGACGAAGGAGCTGATGGACGAAAGGCTCAAGAACGGGTTGCGACCCAGGCCGAAGATTGCCATCGGACAGGCGGCCAGGGAAGTGACGGCGTCTCCGGCTTCACCGAGCCGGCCTTCCCTGATGCAATCGCCCGTGCTGGTGTTGAATGCCACGTTTGAGCCCATCAATGTGACGGCGGTGCGGCGGGCCCTTGTCCTCATGCTTAAAGGTGTGGCGCAAGCCGAGGAAAACCACGTCTCGGAAGTCCATTCATCTTCCGCGGCTCTGAAGGTTCCCTCTGTGATCCGCTTGCTGACCTACCGGCATATCCCGCAGCAGAGCCGAGCGCTTTCGCGCAAGAACATTCTGTTGCGCGACCGCAATATGTGCCAGTTCTGCGGGGAAACATTGCCGGCCTCGGAGCTCACGCTCGATCACGTGATGCCGCGGTCGCGCGGGGGGCGCTCGACCTGGGAAAACCTGGTGGCCTGCTGTTACGACTGCAATAACCAGAAGGGGGACCGCACTCCGGAAGAAGCCGGTTTGGAACTAGCGCGACGCCCGCGGCCGTTCACGCTGCATACGTCGCGGCAGTTGATGCGCCTGATCGGCCACAAGGACGAGAAGTGGCGCAAGTACCTCTTCTATTGATCGCGCGGCGTTGCAACCTTTGCGCCGTTTTCTCATCTAAATAATCAAGACACTTCTGGACACACCCCGGGAAGCGGTCCTGCTCCGCAGGCTGCTTCCCTTCCTTTTTTTCTGGGAGCCGTCGTCGCGCTTCATTTTCCAGTTCGGCTCACGAGCACCCCACGCAAACTCTCTAGAATCCCGGCTACATACGGAATACAACGCTCGGGCCGCCACGCCAATCCTCATTGAGGCCGATCCGCGACACTTCGATGTCAGGCGAAAGATAGCGCAGCAGAATCTCCGTCGAGGGGTGAAACCGCAGCCCCGGCGCGACCAGCCAGAGGAGCGGGGGCCTCGAATCGAGCTGGACATCGCTGAAATAGCCGTAGCGCGGAAAATCCCCCGCGCGCTGGTGCCGCCGAACGCGCAGCCAATAGTCCACAGCCTGCAGCGGGAGGTGGATATCTTCGCTCGCCTTCAGTTCGACAATCACCAGGCGCCCCTCTCGCGTGACGCCGAGCAAATCAATTACGCCGCGATCCCCCGCCGACATTGCCGGAACCTGGGAATAGAAGCGGCGCGGGTCGAGTCGCGCATCGATTCGAGCGGGTTCAGCCTGCACCAAGGTTTCGAGCCAGCGCTCGGGCCGAGCGCGGTAAAGGGGGGTTTGCGCTGGGGCCCTGAGAATTGCGAACCCGCGCCAGTTCGCGCACGATTTCTTCGAGGGCCGGCCCATTCGAGCCGGCGAGCTCCTGCACGTCTCCCTCCGTCCCGAAAATGATGCGGCCTTCGCGCCAGCGCGCGAACTCGAGGCCGCGGAACCGCAACTCGACTTCGCGCGTCCGCGGCGACACGACGGCGTCGATGGCGTCGGGGGCGAGGGCGCGAATTTTTTCGATGGCGTCACCCGCGGCTCGGAGCGTGCTTTCCACCTCGCGCCGCGGCGTGAGCCAACCCTCGATGTTCTCGGGGCTGGCAGCTTCGCGCCGCTCCATGCCCCACGTCGCGTCGCTCGATTCATAAACTTCCACGTGGGCCGAAGGGGCAAGCGCCGCGAGGCGTTGGAGACTCACCCGGCTCGAACCGGAGGGGAGAAACAGCCGCAGTCCTTGCACGGCGCGTCCCTGACCCCGCACCCCTGCTGACTCGCGCGCGCTATCGAGCCACAAAAGGCCGAAGGTCAGCGCTCCATCCACGGCCGAAGCATCTTCCGCGCCCGAAACGCCCAACACAGCCCACACCTTTCCGCGCTCGACAAGCAGCCCTCGCGAGTAAACGCCGGAGAAGGAATGTTCGAGATCGGGAGCGGTGGTGAGCGACGCTACCTTTCCATCGGGGAACTGCTCCGCGAGCATGCGGCGAAACCGCGCGCGGAACTTTTCGCGGCTGACGCGGCGAGCGGGCCGCGGCGCATCGGCGCGAAGAATCTCGAGCCGGCCGGGCTTCGCGCGGCCGAAGCGCTGGATCTCGAGGGTCACGCGCTCCGGGGTGCACTGAGACACGCGGAGGATCCGCCGGACGAGGTTTCGGTCTTCAGACCAGAAGTGGATGATGCGGTGCTTGCCGTCTCGGCGCAGCTCGCAATGCAGGCCGGCGAGTTCCGCCAGCCACTCGCCATCTTCATGCACCTCGATGTTGCCGGCAGTGAGGAGTCCAGCGAGGGCGTGCTCGAGATCGTTCCAATCGTCCATTGGATTTCAGGCCGAAACGAGCGCGCAGGTTTGGGTCCGCCTTTATTCGAGCTGCAGGCCCGTGACCCGAATCGAAGGAAACTGCTGGTTCCACTGGGCCGGCAGGCGTTCCAGGGCGATTGTAAAATCGCGGCGCTCGCCGCCGCCCAAAGGTTGTGCGTGGCTATCAATCACCCGGCGAGTCTCGCGCAGCACGACTTGATTGAAAGGGTCGCGGAACTCCAGCGTCACTTCCACTTGCCGAAGGGTGCGGTCTCCGTCATTCGAGATCGTGCCGGTGACGTAGGTGAATTCTTGATTCAGGAAATTCGAAGCCTGGGACAATTTCAGACCGAGAAAGTGGATGTGCTGAACATAAGCCTGCTCGCTCGCGCCGAAGGGCAAGCGCTCCTCGACAACCGCCTGCAGGCGCCCCGTATGCTGCGTCAGCACGTACACGCCGGCGAGCAGGAGCAGCACCACAATTACTCCCGCGGCAAGCGGCCAGGGAAAGCTTTTTTTCTCTTCCATCTCCACAGCGACCTCATCGAGGGCTACGAGAGCGTCGGCCGGCGGATGCGCAAGCCGCCGCTGTCCATTGCATGCATCCGTTCGTATCAGCGACCAAAAGCGAGACGCAGAATCAGTGCATCGGGCAGCCCCGCCTTCGTCATCCGTTGCTGAACGGCTTCGATGGCATAAGGCACTCGCCAAAATTCGATGGTCGCGTGCTCCACGTCGGCAATGGCGAACCCGGCCCGCGCATCGCCATCCCGCGGTTGTCCCACCGAGCCGGGGTTGAGCAGATACTGCGTCCCTGTTTCGAGCTTAAGAGTTGCGAAGCTGTCGCCCTCTTTGGGGTGACATCGCAACGCCTGAATCTTGTTATCCCGAAGGGCGAAGCCTCCCTGGATATGGGTGTGGCCGAAGAAGGTGACCGCTGCGGGCGACCCGAGCAGCCCGTCGAGGGCCTGAGCCGGCGCGAAGACATATTCATCCTCATCGTGAACGGCGCCGTGCACGAGAGCGATGCCGTCGACTTGGAGGGGCCCCGTCGGGAGATTCTTCAGATACTCGAGGTTTTCCGGACGAAGCTGCTGGCGCGTCCAAAGGGCAGCGCTGCGGGCCACCGGGTTAAAGTCGTCCGCGTCTTCCAGGCCGCAGCCGGCCTTGTCATGGTTCCCGCGAATGGTCACGGCCTCGAGCGCGCGAACGCGCTCCACCACCTCGTTAGGGTCAGGGCCGTAGCCCACCAGGTCGCCCAGGCAGATCACGCGCTCCCAACGGCCCTCGGCTGCCTGGAGCGAACTTTCGAGCGCGGTCATGTTCGCGTGAATATCGCTCAGGACGAGAAGGCGCATTCCTGTGAATCTCCCCTGACGGCAGGATGCGGATTATAGACGAACAAGGGCCGACTTGCACGGAAGGAGGGGCCGGGTAGTGGGCGAGTGTGCAAGCATAAGGGCGCGACGACAAAGACGCGGGTGAGGAGTCCTAGCCCGCATCTGCCAGCCCCACGGCAGGCGCGCCCCGGATGAGCATGCAATCACCGTAGCTGTAGAAGCGATATCCCTTCTCGATTGCGTGGCGATAGGCACGCAAAGTTCGCTCGCGGCCCGCAAAGGCCGCTACGAGCGCGAGCAGGCTCGAGCGGGGCAAATGAAAATTGGTCAACAGTTGGTCCACCACGCGAAACTCTTTGCCGGGATACAGGAAGATTTCCGCTTCCGCCGGCCCGGGTTCAATCAGGGGCGAGGCCGCCTGGCCGGCGCGCGTTCGCGCAACGCATCGTCCGGCGGCATCTTCGAGGGCGCGCACGACGGTTGTGCCCACGGCCAGGATGGGACGGCGTTCCGCACGCGCCCTCTCAACGGCCGCTGCTGTGGCGGGATCAATCTCATAGGGCTCGGCGTGCATGCGGTGATCTTCCAGGCGTTCGGCGCGAATCGGCTCGAACGTGCCGAGGCCAACGCGGAGTGTGATTTCGCAAATCTCCGCGCCGCGAGCGCGCAGCCGGTCCAGAATCGCGGACGTAAAGTGCAACCCCGCGGTCGGCGCGGCTGCTGCGCCGTTGCACCGGGCGTAGATGGTCTGGTAACGCTCGCGGTCCAGGGGAGCGTCAGGCCGCTTGATATAAGGCGGCAAGGGAATGCGGCCCAGGCGCTCGAGCGAGTCGTGAAAATTTTCGGAGGTGGAAAAGCGCAGACGCCGCAGGCCGTATTCGCCGCGCCCTTCCACGTCCGCAGCTAACTCACCGTCACCAAAAAGAATTTTCTCGCCGATCCGGACCTTGCGTCCGGGCCGGACGAGGGCTTCCCAGACGAGAGGCTCCCTTTCGCGTATCAGCAAGACTTCAATGGGCGCCTTCAGGAACTCGCGACGAGCCGCACCGGCCTTGCCGGGCCGCTCGGAGCGAACGCCGGCGCGAAAACCCAGCAGGCGCACGGGCAAGACTCGGGCGTTGTTCAGCACGATCAGTTCGTCGCCGCGAATGACTTCGGGCAGTTCGCGAAATTCCCGGTCTTCGATGTCTCCCGTCAAGCGGTCGAGGAGGAGCATGCGGGAAGCATCGCGCTCTTCGAGCGGCCACTGCGCGATCCGATCCCGGGGCAGCTCGTAATCGAAATCAGAAAGCTTCACGATCGGCTGTTCCTTCGCGAGGGCGCAAGGCCGCCTCCCGAGAGATTGCAAAAAGTAAGTGGAACGATCGAGTAGACTGTGCTATGAGAGCCTCTCGCCCCTGTCTGGTTTCCTGCGCTTTCCCAGATGCTTCGGGGCTGTAACCGGTTCGCACGGGCGCCGGAGCGGCCATTGTAACGAATCAGACTCCCAATCTGTTCTGGAGGGTACGCGTTTGCCTGAAGGCAAGGCAGTCATCAGCCGGCGCGGCGCGGAACGTCTGCAGGCGGGACATTTGTGGATCTATCGCAGCGACCTGCGCGAGGCACAGGCAGGGCCCGGGGACGTGGTGCGTGTGTCGGACGAGCGCGGGGGCTATCTAGGCCGGGCCTTTTATAGCGATCGCTCGCAGATCACCCTGCGCCTGGTAACTCGCGCGGATGTTCCGGTCGATCGCGAGTTCCTGGCCGGACGCATCCGCGCTGCTGTGGCGCACCGCGAGCGAGTCGTGGAGGACACGGAAGCTTATCGACTCGTTTACGGCGAAGCCGACCTGCTGCCCGGCCTCGTCGTGGATCGCTACGGCGACTTCCTGGTGATTCAAACCCTTTGCCAGGGGACGGAGCGGCTCAAGCCAGAATTGCTGCCGCTGCTTCTGGACATTTTCTCTCCCCGCGCAATCGTGGAGCGCAACGATCCCAAGGTGCGCCTGCTCGAAGGATTGGAGCGGCGCGTCGGAGTGCTGCACGGTGAGGTGCCGGAGGAGGTCCACGGCCACGTGAACGGCGTTCGATTTGCCTTCGATTTGTTGAAAGGCCAGAAGACGGGCAGCTTTCTCGATCAACGCGAAAATCAACGGGCCGCCCTGCGCTACGCCCAGGGCGAAGTGCTGGACTGCTTCGCGTACGCGGGTGGGTTTGCGCTCACGGTTGCCAAGGCTTCGAGTCACGTCGAGGCCGTGGATCTGGCGCCGTCCGCTGTGGAGCTGGGCAAGCGCAACCAGGGGCTCAACCAGATCGGCAACGTCACCTTTCGTGAGGCCAACGCGTTCGACGTGCTGAAGGAATACGATCAGAGCGGCCGCAGCTTCGACATGGTAATTCTTGACCCTCCCGCCTTTGCCAAGAATCGCGACAGCGTGCCGGCCGCGGAGCGAGGCTACAAGGAGATCAACCTTCGCGCGCTGAAGATCCTACGCCCCGGAGGATACCTGGTGACCTGCTCGTGTTCTTACCATCTCCACGAGAGCCTTTTCCTGTCGATTGTAGCCGAGGCGGCTGTAGACGCCCGCCGGACGGTGGCGGTGGTGGAGCGCCAATCCCAGGCTCGCGATCACCCAATCCTGCTGACAATGCCAGAAACGCACTATCTTAAGTGTTTGACAATAAGAGCTATAATATAGCCAGGCGGATGCAGGCAAGGGCTTTAGAAAATACTTGACAATATGACACGCATATTTTATTATAGTGCTGTAATAAAATCTAAGTATAGGAGGATAAACATGACCACCATTACCCGCTGGCATCCCTATCGAGGCCTGGCGACTTTTCAGGAGCAGATGAACCGGCTGCTGGAGGATTCCTTCCGCGGCCGCACCGACGAGTCGAATATGACCACCTGGGCTCCCGCAGTGGACATTTACGAGACGGAGAACGAATTGGTGTTGACGGCCGATCTTCCCGACATCGACGAAAAGAACCTGGACATTCGGGTTGAGAACAACATGCTGACGATCCGGGGCGAGCGTCAGTTCGAGAAGAAGGTATCTGAAGAAAACTACCTGCGCGTGGAGCGGGCCTACGGTTCCTTCAGCCGGAGCTTTGCTCTGCCGAATACGGTGAACGCGGAGGCCATTCGGGGCGATTACCGCAACGGCGTGCTGACCGTCCAAATGCCAAAGAGGGCGGAAGCGAAACCGAAGCAGATCAAGATCGGCGTCGACAATCAGAAGTAAGCTTTCCGCAAGCGGGCCGGCGGCCGAGCCGGCCTCTTTGTGTCTCTCGACGTGAGGGGAAAGAACTCGGCAAAAATCCATGCTGCGATACGACAAATTAACGGTGAAGGCCCAGGAGGCGCTGCAGTCTGCGCAGGAAATCGGGGCGCGGGCCGGGCAACAGCAAATCGAGCCGGTACACCTGCTGGCAGCGCTGGTGGCCCAGGGCGACGGAGTGGTGCCGCCGCTGCTGGCAAAGCTCGGGGTATCGCCGGAAGCTCTGGCACAGGAGCTTGAGCGCCAGATCCAGCGTCTTCCCAGGGTTACGGGAGTGGCGCAGCAGTATCTGAGCCCGGCAACCAACGAGATATTAACGAAGGCCTTCGAAGAAGCTGACCGCTTCAAAGATGAGTACGTTTCGACCGAGCACATGCTGCTGGCGATTGCGGGGGCTGAGCGCGACGCGGCCGGCGAGCTGTTGGCGAAGCACGGCGCCAGTCATGATGCGATTTTGCAGGCTCTGGTCAGCTTGCGTGGCACGCATCGTGTGACGAGTCCCACCCCGGAATCCACCTACCGAGCGCTCGAGCAGTATGCGCGCGACATCACCGAACTCGCGCGGCGCGGCAAGCTCGATCCCGTCATCGGACGCGACGAGGAAATCCGCCGCGTGATGCAGATTCTCTCCCGGCGTACCAAGAACAACCCGGTGCTGATCGGCGAGCCGGGCGTCGGCAAGACGGCCATCGTCGAAGGCTTGGCACAGCGCATCGCGTCCGGCGACGTCCCCGAGGTGTTGAAGTCGAAGCGCATCGTGGCGCTGGACTTGGCCGCGATGGTTGCGGGAACAAAGTATCGGGGCGAGTTCGAAGACCGGCTGAAAGCCGTGCTCAAGGAGATCGGCGAGGCGGAAGGCCAAATCATCCTGTTCATCGACGAACTGCATACGCTCGTGGGCGCCGGCGCGGCCGAGGGCGCCATGGACGCCTCGAACATGCTCAAGCCGGCGCTCGCGCGCGGCGAGCTGCGCGCCATCGGCGCCACCACGCTCAACGAGTATCGGAAGCACATCGAGAAGGACCCAGCGCTCGAGCGACGGTTTCAGCCGGTGCTGGTCGGCGAGCCATCGGTCGAGGACACGATCGCCATCCTGCGCGGCCTGAAGGAGCGCTACGAAGTGCACCACGGCGTGCGCATCAAGGATGCGGCCATCCTGGCCGCCGCCACGCTTTCGCAGCGTTACATTGCCGACCGCTTCCTCCCTGACAAAGCCATTGACTTGATCGATGAGGCAGCCGCCAGCCTGCGCATAGAAATCGATTCGATGCCCACGGAGATCGACGAGATCGAGCGGCGCATCCTGCAACTGGAGATCGAACGCCAGGCCCTCCGCAAGGAATCCGACGCCCATTCACGCGAGCGGGTCGAGCAGATCGAGAAGGAACTTTCCGGACTCCGCGAGAAATCGAGCGCCCTGAAGGCGCAATGGCAGACGGAGAAGGAAGCCATCGGGCGCATCCGCAAGCTGAAGGAAGAAATCGAGCGGCTTAGAGTGGAAGAGCAGCGCTACGAACGCGCGGGGGATCTCGCGCGCGTCGCCGAAATCCGCTACGGCAAGCTGACCGCCGCCGCGCGGGAGCTCGACAAAGCACAACAGCATCTGGCCACGTTGCAGAAGGGCCGGCCGATGCTGAAGGAAGAGGTGGGCGAGGAAGACATCGCCCGCATCGTCAGCAAGTGGACGGGCATCCCGGCGGGGCGGCTGCTCGAGGGCGAGGTGGAAAAACTGGTGCGCATGGAAGATAGGCTGCGCCAACGAGTGGTGGGACAGGACGACGCCCTGGTTCGTGTTTCGAACGCGATCCGCCGCAGTCGCGCGGGTCTCGGCGACCCGAAGCGGCCCATCGGCTCGTTCATCTTTCTCGGACCCACCGGCGTGGGCAAAACAGAGCTGGCGCGGGCGCTTGCCGAATTCCTTTTCGACGACGAGCACGCCCTGGTGCGGCTCGATATGTCCGAGTACATGGAAAAGCACTCGGTGGCGCGCATGATCGGAGCGCCTCCAGGTTATGTGGGCTACGAAGAAGGCGGGCAATTGACCGAGCAGATTCGCCGCCGGCCGTATGCCGTCGTCCTGCTCGACGAAATCGAAAAGGCCCATCCCGATGTCTTCAACATCCTATTGCAGATTCTGGAAGACGGGCGGCTCACCGACGGGAAGGGCCGGACCGTCGATTTCCGCAACACGGTGATCGTCATGACGAGCAACGTCGGCTCCTCAGCGCTTTTCGAACTGGCTTCCAGCGATCCGGCGCGTGCCCGCGAACAGGCCTTCGAAGCGCTGCGCGCCGCTTTCCGCCCCGAATTCCTGAATCGCGTGGACGATATAGTGGTGTTCAACCCGCTCGGCAAGGAACAGCTCGAGAGCATCGTGGACTTGCAAATCGCGCAGGTATCGAAGCGCCTGGCCGAAAAGCATCTCACGCTGCGCCTGACGGCCGCCGCGCGCGAGCTGATCCTGCGTGAAGGGTACGACCCGGCTTACGGCGCGCGCCCGCTCCGCCGGGCCATCCAGCGCCTGATCCAGGACCCGCTTGCCATGCGCCTCCTCGACGGGGAAGTGCTCCCCGGCGATGTAGTGGTGGTGGATGCGGATGCCCGAACGGGCGAAATGAAATTCAAGCGGGAAGCCGCCAAGGCCGTCGTTGCCTAATTTGGAAGGCGCCAGGTGGGTTGACGCCCTTGCCGGCGCGCCCTAGACTGAGGAAGAAACGAGGAAAACATGAGAGCACTGAAAACGACGCTCCTTCTCACAGGCCTCACGCTGCTGCTTCTATTCGGCGGTCAGGCCCTCGCGGGTCAACGCGGGATGACGTTTGCGCTGATTCTTGCCGTGGTCATGAACGGCACGGCGTACTTCTTCTCCGACAAGATCGCGCTCGCTTCGAGCGGGGCCAAGCCGGTCAGCCGCGAGCAGGCCCCGCGGCTTTATGCCGTCATGGAAAGACTGTGCGGCAAGGCCAATTTGCCGATGCCCAAGCTCTACATGATTCCGCAACCGGCGCCCAACGCTTTCGCGACGGGGCGCAACCCCAAGCACGCCTCCGTTGCCGTCACCGAGGGGCTGATGCAGGCCATGGACGACGATGAGATGGAAGGTGTCATCGCCCACGAGCTGTCTCACGTCCGCAACTACGACATTCTCACGTCTTCCATCGCCGCTACCCTCGCCGGCGCTGTCACCTGGATTGCCACCATGGCCCGCTGGAGCATGATCTTTGGCGGCTGGGGCGGCTCGCGTGACAACGAACGCGGGGGCGGCGGCTTTGCGGCACTCTTGATGATCATCGTGGCGCCGCTCGCCGCGCTCGTTCTCCAACTGGGAATTTCCCGCCAGCGGGAGTTCGAAGCGGACGCTTCCGGCGCGCGCATGGTCGGCCATCCGTACGGCCTGATCCGGGCCCTCGAAAAGCTGGGTGCGTATAACAAAAAGATTCCGATGGACGTCCCACCCTCCACATCTTCGCTTTTCATCGTGGCGCCGCTCAGTGCGGGGCAGTTTTTCACGAAATGGTTCAGCACGCACCCGCCGCTCGAAGAGCGTATCGCGGCCCTGCGAAACATGACCATTACGCGCTAGAAAACAGGTTTGGAGCGCGTTTGGGTCCCCTGGCAGAAAAGGACAGAATCGCGTAAAGATTGCAGGTTCTAGCACTTAGCTCCCTAAAGCCATCCGGCCAAAACCATGTTCTATATCCTTTATTTCTATACAGTTCCCACGAGGTGCGCACCACGGAAGCGTTTGGCGCTTGGCATGCTTCTACCACTGCTAGCAGGGGCGAATCTAAAGGAGACTGAGGATGACCGAAGTAAACGAGCACTACGAAAATGAACGCATCGAAACGCCGCGCTGGATCGGTGTGGCCGTCGGGATTTTGGCCGTCGTTTCGCTGGTGGCTCTAGGGCTGGGGTGGAGCGCTTCGACGCGGTCGAAGTCTCTCGATCAGTCCTTGGCGAACCAGACGCAGCAATTGAAGCAAAGCGCCGACGTATTGGGGCAGCGACTGGCGCAAGCGGAAGAGACCAACACCCAGATGCAAGGCGACCTGAACGTGATTACCTCCCGGCTGAAGCTGACGCAAGGCGAACTCGCCCGCGCGCGCAACCAGGCCAAGGAGGCCAAGGAAGAGGCCGCCAAGGAACTGGCGGATGTACAAAGCAACGTCAACACCGAGCTCGCGACGAAGGCGAGCACGGATGACGTCAACAAACTAGGCACGGACGTGAACGGCGTGAAGACCGACCTCGATGCGACGAAGAACAATCTTCAAATGGCTCGCGGGGAACTCGGCACGCTGATCGCGCGCAACCATGATGAAATCGACCAGCTTCGACGGTTGGGCGAGCGCGATTACTATGAGTTCACGATCGATCGCAAGGGCACCCGCCAGAAGGTCGGAGAGCTGACGGTGGAGCTACGCGGAACGAACGTCAATAAGAACCTGTTCAGCGTGGCCCTTTACATGAACGACAAGCGCTTCGAGAAGAGGAATCGCTCCGTTGACGAACCGATTTACTTCTACAGTAAGGGAGTTCGGCAGCCGCTCGAATTCGTGGTCAACCAGGTCGGGAAAGATCACATCGTCGGTTACTTGAGCGTGCCGAAGGCGGGTCAGCAGCAAGCGCAGCAGGGGTCCGGCGAATAATAAATCATTTACTCCTTTTGGGGCCAGACCCCGCGAAAAAGGGAGGGCGCTGACAGACGCCCTCCCTTTTTTATTCTTGTTTGGCAGTCTTTCTAGCGCATCTATTCCGCTTTGGTAAGAAAGCGCAGCTTGCGGGCCAAGAACGTCCGTGCCAGGGCAGGAAGCTTGTCGTGGGGGATTTTCCCCTGCTCGTAGAGTTTCACTTTGGCTTTGGCGGCTTTGCGTTTTCGATGGTGGTGCTTCCAGGCCATGAATCTTTTTTCGTTTGCCATCCCGAATCCTCCGTAAGAACCCCGCAGGAATTGTAACGAAATGGCTAACTGAAACAAAGCGTCCGTTGTGCTTTTTCAAACGAGTTCGAGTAGGATGTTGCGCGCACCGTGCCTTCGCTGGCCATTTACGCCGATCGGGTTCTGACCCCGCACGAAGAAATTGCGGGTGCGGCCGTCGTTGTAATCGAGGATGGAGAGATCACCCAAGTAGGCCACCGGGACGAAGTGCGGGTGCCGGCCGGCTCGAGCGAGGTCATCGTTCCCGGAATGACGATTGTGCCGGGCTTCGTAGACGTGCACATCCACGGCGCCGGAGGGCATGACGTGATGGAAGCCTCCGACGAAGCGCTCGCCGCGGTGGCGACCATGGTGGCGGGGCACGGCACGACCTCGCTCGTCGCGACGACGGTCACCGCTCCGCCCGACGTCACCTGCCGCAGCCTCAGCGGAATCGCCCGGTTCATCGGGAGTGGCGGCAATCGGGACACGCCAACGAAGCCGGCCGCGGAGGTTCTGGGCATTCATCTCGAGGGGCCGTTTATCAGCCTCGCGCGGCGCGGCGTTCATCCCGCGGACGCGATCGCGGCGCCGTCCATTCCGCTGCTCGAGGAATTTCTCGAAGCCGCCGGCGGCTGCGCGCGCATCCTGACCCTGGCGCCGGAGCTTCCCGGAGCGCTGGACCTGCTCGAATGGGCTCGCGCGCAGGGTTTGCTGGTGTCCCTGGGACACACCGATGCCACCTACGAGCAGGCGTGCGCGGCCATCGAGCGGGGCGCGCGGCACGTAGCCCACGTGTTCAACGCCATGCGGCCCTTTTCACATCGTGAAACGGGCGTACTGGGCGCCGTTCTCATGGATCCCAGGGTCACGGTTGAGCTTATCGCCGACGGCGTCCACGTGGACGGTCCGGCGATTCGACTCCTGTTGGCGCTCAAGGGAACGGAGCGGGTGTTGCTCGCGAGCGATGGAACGGCCGCGACCGGAATGCCCGATGGAACCTATCGCCTCGGCACAATGGAGGTGAGTGTGGCAGGCGGCGTTTGCCGCAATAGTGAGGGCCGCCTGGCCGGCAGCGCGCTTACGCTCGACCGGGCGCTGCGCCATATGGTCGGCCTGGGAGTGCCGCTGCGCGAGGCCGTGCAAATGGCGACGCTTCACCCGGCGCGGAGGCTTGGCCTGGCAGGAAAGAAAGGGGTCATTGCCCCCGGCGCGGACGCCGACCTGGTCGCGCTGACACCCGATCTCCAAGTGGGTGGTGTGATGACTCGCGGGATTGGGTGGTTCGGACGCGCTACTGGTTGAGCGGGATCTTCAATTCGTCGGCGAGCTGATAGGGATCGAATGGGCTGCACGCGAAATAATGGCCGTCCACTTCGAGAGTGGGTACTTTGCGCCGGCCGTTGTTGACGCGCAGCACCAAGTCCTCCGCATCCGGGGATTCGTCGATGTTCACTTCGCGAAAGGGGATGCCGCGCTCGTTCAAGAATTGCTTGGCTCGATAGCAATCGCTGCACCAGCCGGTGGTATACATCGTGATCTCAGTCATCCTTCTCTCTCTTTTTGCCCCACGCCGGTTCGATGAGGGGTCTGCCGGCTCGGATTCAAGAACGTCGCGATTGAATTGACGAAGCGGTTAGGGTGCTGCATGCCGAGCCGCGGCGGTCGTTACGCCCACTTTCGCCGCTACCTCCAGCCGGGCTTCGGCGCGGTCGAGAGCGAAAATGACGCGGTCCCAATCGAGGTCGGGGCTCGCCTTCCCGATCCTTTCGCGGGCA
The DNA here is from genome assembly GCA_963781005.1 of uncultured Acidobacteriota bacterium. GTDB lineage: Bacteria > Acidobacteriota > Terriglobia > Acidiferrales > UBA7541 > CAWADX01. The sequence goes on along the minus strand of CAWADX010000001.1, from coordinate 749,486 downwards.
CGGTCGCGCGCCGCACGGGCGCGTTCCACGTCAATTTCCTCCGCCCGCTCGGCGATATCGGCCAGGACAATCACGCGATCCGGGAGGACTTCCGCGTAACCATGGATGACCACGAGATAGTACGTTGCCGCGTCCTTGCGGTAGCTGAGGTGCCCGATACCCAGCGCCGTAATCAGCGGGGCGTGTCCCGGCAGGATGCCTAGGTAGCCTTCTTTTCCCGGCATTTCCACCGCTTGCACGGTCTCGTGCAGCAGGCGCCGCGCCGGCGTCACGACCTCGAGTTCGATTGATTCCGGGAGCATCGCGTGGTTCCGCGGAGTTCAGGCCGCAGCCGCCATCCTTTCCGCCTTTTCCAGCACCTCTTCGATCGTCCCGACCATGTAGAAAGCCTGCTCCGGCACTTCGTCGTGTTTTCCTTCGACGATTTCCTGGAAGCCGCGGATCGTATCTTCGATCTTGACGTATTTGCCTTCGAGACCCGTGAATTGGTGCGCCACGAACATGGGCTGGGAGAGAAACTTCTCGATTTTTCTCGCCCGGGCTACGGCTTGTTTGTCTTCGTCGGAAAGTTCCTCGATTCCGAGGATGGCGATGATGTCCTGCAGATCCTTGTAGCGCTGCAGGACGGATTTCACCGCGCGGGCGATGTTGTAATGCTCTTGGCCGACGATGCGGGGATCGAGGATGCGCGAATAACTCGCCAGGGGGTCCACCGCCGGATAGATGCCGCGCTCGACGATTTGCCGGCTCAGGTTCGTGGTGGCGTCCAGATGCGTGAAAGTGGCCGCCGGCGCCGGATCGGTGTAGTCGTCGGCCGGCACGTAGATGGCCTGCACGGACGTGATCGAGCCGCGCTTCGTCGAAGTGATCCGCTCCTGGAGCTCGCCGATTTCCGTATTCAGGTTGGGCTGGTATCCCACCGCCGACGGCATGCGGCCGAGAAGGGCGGACACTTCCGAGCCTGCTTGAACGAACCGGAAGATGTTGTCGATGAACAGCAACACGTCGAGGCCCTCTTCGTCGCGGAAGTATTCGGCCACGGTGAGCCCGGTGAGTCCCACGCGCAGCCGGGCTCCGGGTGGCTCGGTCATTTGGCCGTAGACGAGCGCGGCGCGGGATTTTTCGGAGTTGCCCGCAACGACGACCCCCGATTCCTGCATCTCGATCCACAGCTCGTTGCCCTCGCGAGTGCGCTCGCCGACGCCGGCGAACACGGAGACCCCGCCGTGCTTCAGGGCCACGTTGTGAATCAACTCCATGATGATGACTGTCTTTCCCACGCCGGCGCCGCCGAACAAGCCGATTTTTCCGCCTTTCAGATACGGCTCGATCAGGTCCACCACTTTAATGCCGGTCTCGAACATTTCGAGTGTCGTGGATTGATCTTCCAGTAGAGGCGCGGGGCGATGAATGGGATAGCGCTTGTCGGTTTTCACCGGGCCAAGCTTATCCACCGGCTCGCCCAACACGTTCAGCACGCGGCCCAGCGTCGCGCGGCCCACAGGTACGGAGATGGGCGCGCCGGCGTCGATCGCTTTCATCCCGCGCACCAGGCCCTCCGTCGGCATCATCGCCACGCAGCGCACGCGCCCTTCGCCCAGGTGCTGCTCGACCTCCACGATGATGTCGAGCGGCTCGGGCGTTTGGAAACCCTCGCTGGTGATGCGCACGGCGTGATAAATTTGTGGCAGGTGGCCTTCCTCGAACTGTACGTCCACCACCGGGCCGATCACCTGCACGATGTGTCCCAGCTTTGCGTCTTTCGTTTCCATCAGCACTCTCCCTGGCGGCGAATCGAATGGCGCCTCAGGCCACCCACTGGGCGCCGCTCACAATCTCGATCAGTTCCTTGGTAATGCCGGCCTGACGAATCTTATTCATCTGAAGCGTGAGTGAATCGATCAGGTCGGCCGCGTTATTGGTGGCCGACTCCATGGCGGTCATGCGCGCGGCGTGCTCGGCCGCAGCCGATTCGAGCAGGACGCGGAAGATCTGGGCTTCGAGGTAGCGCGGCAGAAGGCCGTTCAAAATCTCCGCGGGCGGCTGCTCGTAGATGTAATCCACCAGTAGCGTTGTGCCCTCGGCCGCTGGCTCCACCGGCAGCGATTCGCCGCGGGCGCGGGCTTCGGCCAAAATCTTGTCGTCCTTCGGCGGCGCGAAGACCTCGGGATCGATGGGCAGGATTCTCTCCACCTGAAGCCGCTGCACCATGACGCTTTTGAATTCGTTGTAGATCACGTACACCGCGTCCACTTCGCGCTTGGCGTAAAGCTCGGCGACGCGGTCCGCTATTTCCTTCGCCTTCCCGAGCTCGACGCGGTCCGAAACGTTCACGTATTCGGCCGCGAACTCCCAGCCTCGCTTACGGAGACTGTCGCGGCCCTTCCGGCCCACCGCAATCAACTCGAGCTTGCGCTGGGAATTCTCCCGAAAGAATTCCATGGCGCGTCGAATGACGTTGGTGTTGAAGGCCCCGCACAGCGTGCGGTCGCCGGTAAGGACGAGTGCGAGAACGCGCTCTTCCGGCCGGCGTTCGAGCAAAGGGTGCGCTGGATTTTCAATGCGGGCGACGGCCGAGCGCATCACCCGCAAAATTTCACGGGCGTAAGGCCGCGCAGCAAACACGGCTTCCTGGGCCCGCCGAAGCTTCGCGGCGGCTACGAATTTCATCGCCCGCGTGATTTGCTGCGTGTTCTTTACCGAGCGCACCCGGCGGCGATAATCCAGCAGTGTCGGCATCTTATGTGTCGAGCCCTCGAAAGCGCCGGAGCCGAGAAGGCTTCGGCCCTTGCGAATCTCTCCTAATCAGCCGCGCTTGTTTTCGCCTCCGCCGGCGAAGTTTCGGGCGCCGCTGGGGCGAATCGCTCCTTGAACTCATCGAGCGCCTTGCCGACTTCCGACCGCAGGGCGTCGTCGAAGGCCTTCTTTTCCCTCAGCGTCTTCATCGCGCCGCTGTAGTTCGTTTCCATGAACGAATAGAGTTCGCGCTCGAACCGGCCGCAATCCGCCACGTCCAGGCTGTCGAGGTAGCGGTTCGCGCCGGCGAAAATGATCAGCACCTGCTTTTCTACCGGCAAGGGTTGAAATTGGTCCTGCTTCAGAATCTCGGTGAGGCGTTGGCCGCGAGCGAGCTGCGCCCGAGTGGCCTTGTCGAGCTGCTCGGAACCGAACTGGGCGAAGGCGGCGAGGTCGCGATACTGCGCCAGCTCCAGCCGCAGCGTGCCGGCCACCTGCCGCATCGCTTTGATTTGCGCGTTGCCGCCCACGCGGCTCACCGAAAGGCCCACGTTCACGGCGGGACGGATGCCGATATTGAAGAGGTCGGCTTCGAGATAAATCTGCCCGTCGGTGATGGAGATGACGTTCGTCGGGATGTACGCGGAAATGTCGCCCGCCTGCGTTTCGATCACGGGCAGAGCGGTGAGCGAGCCGCCGCCGAACTCGTCGTTCATTTTTGCGGCGCGCTCGAGCAAACGCGAGTGGAGAAAGAAAACGTCTCCGGGAAAGGCTTCGCGTCCCGGCGGGCGGCGCAACAGCAGCGAGATCTCGCGATAGGCCTGGGCGTGCTTCGAGAGGTCGTCGTAAAAGCAGACGGCGTGGCGCTTCGCGTCGCGGAAAAATTCGCCCATGGAGCAGGCGGCGTACGGGGCGATGTATTGCATGGTGGCGGGTTCGGTGGCGGAGGCGACGACGACGATGCTGTGGTCCATCGCGCCGTAGTCCGTGAGGACCTTCACCACCTGCGCCACGGTCGAGCGTTTCTGGCCGATCGCGCAGTAGATGCACACCATGTCCTGGCCGCGCTGGTTCAGAATCGTATCCAGGATGATCGCGGTCTTGCCGGTCTGGCGGTCTCCGATGATCAATTCGCGCTGGCCGCGGCCGATGGGGATCATCGAGTCAATCGCTTTGATACCGGTCTGCAGCGGCTCGCGAACCGGCTGGCGATCGATCACGCCGGGGGCCAGGCGCTCGAGCGGATTTCGCTGGTCGGTGGCGATCGGGCCCTTGCCGTCGAGCGGCTGGCCCAGCGGGTTCACCACGCGGCCGATCAGCGCATCGCCCACCGGCACGGACATGATCTTGTTCGTGCGTTTGACCGTGTCGCCTTCCATGATTTCGGCATATTCGCCGAGCAGCACCGCGCCCACCTGGTCTTCTTCCAGGTTCAAGGCGATGCCGAAGACGTCGTGGGGGAAGGTCAGCATTTCGCCGGCCATGCATTTGTCCAAGCCATGGATGCGCGCGATGCCGTCGCCCACCGAGATCACGGAGCCGACTTCGTCCACCGCCACCGTCTGCTGGTAGTTCCCGATCTGTTCGCGGATGATCTTGGTAATTTCGTCAGCTCGGATGTTCGCCATTCCAGCTCCTATTCGGCTTCGAGAATCGCGCGCAGGCGGTTCAATTGTTCGCGTACCGAGGCGTCGTAAATCGTCGAGCCGATGCGCACCCTGGCCCCGCCGATCAGCTCGGCATCGAGGCCGTAGCTCGCCTCGATTTTCTTGCCGGTAACCTTTTCGAGCGCCTGCGTCAGCTCGTTCCTTTGCTGCGGCGTCAACTCGCGCGCCGAAGTCACATGGGCGTCGGCGATACCCAGTCGCAAATGGAGTTCGGCTTCAAAAGCGCGGTCGATTTCTTCGAGCAGGTCCGTCCGCCGATAATCCACAATCACGAACAGAAAGTTTTGCACGGCGGGGCTCAGCCCCAACGGCGTTCCCAGACTTTCGAGGACCTTCTGCTTCGCCGCCTTGGGGACCGCCGGGCTCGCGAGGAAGTTCCGCAGGTCCGAGGACATCCTGAAAGCTTCCATGAATCCGGCCAGCTCCTGTTTGACGCTTTCGGCGCTCTCACGCTCGAAGGCTACGTCGGCGAGAGCGGCCGCATAGCGCTGCGCCAGGGCTTTCAATTTGCGCTCCTCTCGAGGTCGTGCACGAAGCCGCGGAAGAGGGCCGATTCAGCCTGGGGCGTGATTTCGCGGCGCAGAAGCGATTCCGCGCGGTCGATGGCGAGGCGTGCCCCCGCGGCCTTCAACTCCATGCGGGCGGCGCGCTCCGCCGCCTGGATTTCCAATTGCGCTGCGCGTGCGATTTTTTCGGCTTCGTATCGCGCCAGCGCGCGAATGCGGTCCGCCTCGGCCACCCCCTCGCGCCGCGCTTCTTCCCGCAGTGTGGCGATTTCTCGCGCGAGGCCCGCGAGCTTCGCTTCCGCCTCGCGAAGCCGCGCTTCCGCTTCTTCGCGCACCCGCGTCGCTTCGGCGATGGCGTTCGCGACAGCTTCGGCGCGGCCGCGGAAGAGCGGCCGCCCAACCTTCGCCAGGAGGTAAGCGATACCGCCGAAGACGAGGGCGAAGTTCAACCAGCGAAAGACCCAGCCGATGGTCGTATCCGCGGGTGAGACTTCCTCCTGGGCGAATGCCGGCGCCGCCGTGGCAAGAAGGAAGAAAGCCAGCGCGGAGAGACTTGCCGGCCGCCACAGCGCCCCCCACGCCCGGGTCATCGAGGCTCGCTCCCGAGCGGCGTGGGCCGCCGCTCGAGAATCGCATGGACGATCTCGCTCCCGAGCGCCGGGCTCTGCTTTTCCAATTCGGCTCGCGCTGCAGCGAAGTCGGCCGCGATTCGCTCTTTGGCCGCGTGGATCTCCTCGCGGGCCTGGTTGCGCCTCTCGCGCAGGAGTTTCGCCCGCTCGTCCAGGACGGCCTGGCGAGCCGCTTCTTGCTCCGCATAGATTTCGGTCCGGGCTTTCTTCAACGCCTCGCGGTGCGCCTCCTGCTTCTCTTTGGCAGTTGCCTGTGCGGCCGCGGCCTTGGCTCGAGCGCCCTCAATGCGAGCGTGCCGCTCGGCCATGGCGCGCTCGATTGGCTGAAAGAAGTTGAAGCGAAGAAACAAATAAAAAAGAAAAACGATAACGACGGTGGGCACAGCTTGGAGAAACAACTCAGCGAGTTGGCGGAGAATCTCCATCTATCGAGCGCTGGAACGTCGCGGCAGCCCTCCCCCCGGGGCATTTCCCGGCCGTTGTGAAGAAGCCGATTGAACACGACCGGCTCGGGCTCCGAGCAAGAGCCGAAATTATCACATCCGCGAGCAGTCGAGTCAACGAAGTGCTCGTACGGCACTAACGATCTCTGTTGAAAACGCAGTTGGCCCGACCGGCATCACGACGGAAGGGCGGAATCGGTGGACTCTTTGCGCCGGGACGGATACAAGGCATGGAATGCCACGAAGAGCACTCCGATGATCGCGAAGCACACCACACTGCCTTCCGGCCCCACCGTCCCGCCGGTCAGCCAAGCCGGGCCGTGCAAGGAAGAATTCAGCAGGTGGCCCGTGGCGGTGACCCCGCTGTTGGGAACGGAATAGAGAAACGTCTCGCCCCAGTCGAAGCTCGCATGCATGCCGATGGCGAACCATAGATGGCCCGTCCGTCGCAGCGTGAAGCAGAAAAACATTCCGATCGCAAATACGCCGAGCGCACCTACCCAGCCTTCGCCCGGATTGCGGAGGTGGACGGCGCCGAAAGCCGTCGAAAGCGCAGTGGCGGCCGGCCAGAAGCCGATTCCGGAAGCCAACGTGAACTGCGCGTAACCGCGGAAGACGAATTCTTCATAGACCCCGACGAGCGCGAATCCCGCCGCCCACAACGCGCCGTATTTGAGGAGGCTCTCGCCGCGAAGTGCCAGCCCGCCGAAAGAAAAGCCGCCGAGGGCCCAAATTCCCAGGATGAGCAAAGTGACTTCAGCCAGGCCCCATGCCAAGCCTTGCCAGAAGAGCGGGCCGAGAGCGCCTCGTGCCGGCAGACCGTAATCCCCGAACGAGCGTCTCTCGACGATTCCCATCACTCCGCTCGCCACGAGCACCGGGATCAACATCAGGGTTTCGGCGACGAACAAAAATGACGGCCACAATTGCCCTGCAAATCCGGAACGAAGTACCGCGTTCACGGCCGGCAGATGCCTGGCCGCGATCCCGACTATCTGGGCGACTGCCAGAAACAGGAATACGAAGACCAGAAGGCGCCACCCGGCGCGAACGCCGTTCGGCCCCAGAAGAATCCTCTCCGCCAGGGACGGGGTTCGCCCGGCACGCATTCCGCCCGGCTCCGGCGTGGGAGTATCCGGCCAGCCCTCGTCAGACGCCAAAGGGTCACCTCCTGGTAAAGCCCGCTGGAAAAGAAGCAAAAAGAAGAAGACCTAAATTCAGCTAGAGATCGAGGGCGGCTTTTAGTGCGCCACCAATCGCAACGATGCTGTGCGGAGTAAGATGCCCAAGACGTGTAGACAGTCTGGTCACGTTGATTGCCCTCACCTGCTCTCCGAGGGCGACTGAATCAATCTTCAAGCCGCCGTCCCCCGCTTTCAAGACGACCTGACTAGGGTAGATTCTCTTCTTGTTAGCCGCGTCCGTAACCGGCACAACAATCACGACGGGGCTGCTCTGGTTGATCGCGTCCCGACTCATCACGACGACAGGACGTTCTCCGCCCTGTTCAGAGCCCTGGGCTGGGTCGAGCTTCGCCATATATACGTCCCCGCGTTTGAGCACCGCTACAACTCTCTTTCCGCGTTTTCAAAGGCTTCCCAGTCGCTTTGACTGAATTCCTCCGATATTAGCCGAGATTCATTTTGATAGTCCGTGTCCTCGGCCATTCCAGCGAAGGCCGCATCAATTTGCTTCCGCTTCAAGAGCTTTACATAGGCGAGAACGGCAGCGACAAGGAAATCATTTAGGGTTTCGGCAGAAACCGCGCCCTTGTCAACGAAGCGCCTCGCTTCGTCATAAAGCGCTCGTGGTAGACGTATCGTGGTCCTCACTTTCTCAGGGCGTTGTGCTACTGATACTGGCATGATTTATCCCTCCGAGCGAATCAGACAGACCGTTGGCAACGTAAGGGTGGACAGGCAGTTGCTCACGATGTCCTACTTCTGACACCATATTTCGCTCCTGTCAAGACACTTCTTTTGCATCCTAATCTGACGCCATTACAGACACCACATTGGATGACTGCGCCCGTTTGACGAAAGAGTATTCATTGCAATAACGAGCGACGCGCGAGTGATCGTCCGGTGGGAATCATAAGCGAATGGCCCGCGCGGTTCCAAGCAAGCTTCGCCAAAACGTGGGGCAGTGCGCCCGTGATAGGATTCGAGAGCCATGAAAACCATCCTGCTGCTTATTTGTTCGAACATCTTCATGACCATCGCCTGGTACGGTCACCTGAAATACCGCAAGGCTCCGCTCCTCGCCGTAATCGTGGTGAGCTGGCTGATCGCGTTCGCCGAATACTGTTTTCAAGTCCCCGCGAATCGCATCGGCTATGCCGAATTCACGGCGTTTCAATTGAAAATCATCCAGGAGGTGATCACGCTTTGCGTGTTCGCCGTCTTCGCGTGGTGGTATCTCGGTGAAAGCATCAAATGGAATCATGGTGTCTCGTTCCTGTTTCTGGTCGGCGCCGTGGCGTTCGCCTTCTGGGGGAAGTTGTAATCGGTTCTGATCCGCTGCGCGAATCCCCTTCGACGCTCGAACGCACCATGCTTGGAGCCGCTGGTGCTTCGAGTCGTGACTTGGCTACAATTCAATCCCACATGCCGGATGTGTCGAACACAACCGCGCTTCTCTTGGCTCAAGCCGTGGTTTCTCTCTCTCGCTCGGACCAGCGCTGGGAGCTCGCCAACATTGCGGCCGCCGTCGCTCTTCTGTCTATCGCTCTCGCCGCAATCGCTCTTTTCTGCTTTCGTCGCAGGACGCGCGACCTGACGCTGATTTACTTGGGCCTGTTGTCCATTCTCTATGCCGTCAGGCTGTTGGCTTTTCGCCCGTCCTTTCGCTCTCTCTTCGACGAGTCGCCAAAGTTTTGGAGCTACGTCAGTTGGGTCATCACGTGTACCATCATTCTTCCCTTCTTCCTCTTCCTTTACCAAGTCGTCGGCGAACGCCTCAGAAAGTTCCTTCGCTGGCTTCTCGCCGCACAAACGGTCTTCGCCGTTTTCGGAATCCTCGCCGCCGCGCTTGGAGTCAGCCTGGCCAAACTCGGCCTCGCGAATAGCATCGTGATCTTCGGCACGCTCGCGGCCACCGGGCTGTTCTTGGTCGCCAGTAAACGGACTCCCGGGCCGCGCAAACGTTTAACCCACGAAACCCGCGTCTTCATCGCGGGTTTTATCGTTTTGGTTTTGTTCATCGTGCACGCAAATCTCGTGGGTCTTGGGATCTTGCCTGGGCGCAACGTGGAGTTTGTTGGTGTTCTGGTTTTCATCGCGTGTCTCGGATACGTCGCCGCGTACCGGACTTTCGCGAACGAAGAACGACTCCTCGCTATCAACCAGGAGTTGGAAATCGCCCGCCGGATTCAGTCTTCTACGCTTCCGCAAAGCGTCCCCACGCTTGCAGGACTCGAAATTGCCGCGCGCTACGTCCCCATGAGCCCGTCGCCGGCGATTTCTACGATTTCCTTTGCGTCGATGAAAAGCGCGTCGGCATTCTGGTCGCCGACGTCGCTGGACACGGCGTGCCCGCCGCGCTGATCGCCTCGATGCTCAAGGTCGCTTTCGCGGGCCAAGCGGCTCACGCCCACGATCCCGCGCGCGTTCTCACCGGCTTGAACCGCTCTCTCTGCGGCAAGTTCGAAGAGCACTTCGTCACCGCCGCTTATCTCTTTGTGGACCTAGAGAAGAGCCTGCTGCACTACTCCGGCGCAGGCCACCCGCCGCTCATGCTGGCTTCGCGCTCCGCCGGTAACGTCCGGGAAATCGAAGAGAACGGCCTGATGTTGGGCATGTTTCCCGAAGCGGCCTACTCTTCTGTGGAAATCCGCGTTGGCCCCGGAGACCGCTGTCTGCTCTACACGGACGGCCTCTTCGAAGCCAAGAACGCCGCTCAGGAAGAATTCGGCAAGTCACGCTGCAAAGAATTTCTGGAAACTCATCGCGATATTCCTGCCGCGCGTTTCGCTGACACCCTTCTCGAGAGCATCGCCGTTTTTTCCGGCTACAACTCCGCCCGCGCGCAGGAGGACGACATTACCCTCCTCGTCCTCGACTTTCAAAAGGAGACTGCGTGAGCCGTCCGCCCGACGCAGCGGCGTCTGCGGAGTCCGCGCAACCGACTGCTTCCATCCATCCCGAACGCCGCCGGGCCGCATGCCCGGCAAGGAGGGCGCGTTTGGCAGCCTAACGACTCCGCTCGAAGGTGAACTCTTCAATGAAGGGCGGAGTCTGATCGAAGTCGCTGTAGCGAATCCAAGCCGCGGCTTGAGTTGCGGCGTGGTTGGACGGCTGATAGAATCAAGAATTCGCGCGGGTCGAACCTGTCGCGCCTGCGAAGTCCGCGCAACCGACTGCTTCCATCCACCCCGAACGCCGGCGGGCCGCAAGCCCGGCAAGGAGGGCGCGTTTGGCCAAATGCGATCTCGCCATCATCGGCAGCGGTCCTGGAGGGTACGTGGCGGCGATTCGCGCCGCCCAATGGGGCCTGAAGACGATCGTCATCGAAAAAGACGGGTTTCTCGGGGGGACCTGCCTGCACGTCGGCTGCATCCCGGCGAAGGTGATGCTCCATCACGCCGAAATCTACGACCTGTTCAAGAGCGCCCAGGAGTTCGGCTTCGAAGTGAAAGACGTGAAAGTGGACTGGACCGCGATGCAGGGGCGGAAGGATAAGATCGTCAAGAAACATGCCAAGGGCATCGAGTTTCTCTTCAAGAAGCACAAGGTGGAGACGCTCACGGGATGGGGAAGCATCGCCGGGCCGGGACGCGTGAACGTCGAGAAAGACGGGAAGACGACCGAGGTTGAGACGAACTTCACGATGCTCGCGACGGGCTCGGAGGCGCGGTCGCTGCCCGGCGTTGAAATCGACGGTAAGACGGTTCTCGCGAACCGCGAAATCCTCGCGCTGCCGCAGATTCCAAAATCCCTGATTATTGTGGGCGCCGGCGCCGTCGGAGTCGAATTCGCTTCCATCTTCCGTTCGTTCGGCGCCGAAGTGACGCTGCTCGAAATGCTGCCGCACGCCGTGCCGCTCGAAGACGAAGAAATTTCCGCGGAGCTGGAGAAGGCCTTCCGGAAAAAGGGGATCAAGATCGAGACCGAGGCGCGCGTCGAATCGGTGAAGAAGGACGCCAAGGGCGCGTCGGTAGTTTTCAAAGACAAGAGCGGAAAAACGCAGACGCTCGCGGCCGAGAAGGTCCTGATGGCGGTGGGACGCCGGCCGCTGACGGAAAAGCTCGGCCTGGAGAAGACGCGAGCGAAGGTCGAACGGGGTTTCGTCCATGCGGGAGAGCATCTGGAGACGGCGGAGCCGCGGCTTTACGCCATCGGCGACATCGTCGCGGGCCTGCCGCAGCTCGCTCACGCGGCTTCGATGGAAGGCATCATCGCCGTGGGCACGATGGCGGGAAAATCGATGCAGCCGTTCGACCGGCGCCGCTGCCCCAATGCGACGTATTGCGAGCCGCAGATCGGTTCGATCGGGCTGACGGAGAAACAGGCGCGCGAGGCGGGCTATGCGGTGAAAACCGGAAAATTCCCGTTCCTGGCCAATGCCAAGGCGTCGATCCTGGGACATCACGATGGTTTCGTCAAAGTGGTGGCCGAGGAAAAATATGGCGAGGTGCTCGGGGTGCACGCGATCGGGCCGCTCACAACGGAGATCATCTCCGAGGCGGTGGCGGCAATCAGCCTCGAAGCCACCGTCGACGACATGATGGCCACCATCCACGCCCATCCGACCCTCTGGGAAGCCATGGGGGATGCGTTCAACGCGGTGCGCGGGCTGACCATTAACGCCTAACTGCAAAGACAGAGCCGGCGCGGAGGTCGCGCGGAGGTTAATGTCGCAAGCGAATAAAACGTGCTGGGTGGTTGATTTGAATCTCGCACCGTACGCGCGGGCCTGCGAACTGCAGCAGCGCGTTGTGGCTGCGCGCAAAGCCGGCGCGGTGCCGGACGTCCTCCTGCTGTGCGAGCATCCCCACGTAATCACGCTCGGGCGCAACGGCAAGCGCGAGCACCTGCGCGTTTCGGAACCCCTGCTGCTCGAGAGGGGCGTTGAATTTCACTCCACCGATCGGGGCGGCGACATCACCTATCACGGCCCTGGCCAGCTCGTCGGCTATCCCATCCTGGATCTGGCGTCGATTCGCCGCGACGTTGCCTGGTACGTTCGCCAGCTCGAAGAAGCCATGATCCGAGCGACGGCGGAATTCGGCATCGCAGCGGGACGCAAATCCGGGCTCACCGGCGTCTGGGTGGATACACCCGCAGGGCCGGAAAAGCTTGCCGCCATTGGCGTGCACCTGAGCCGCTGGGTAACCTCCCACGGCTTCGCTTATAACCTTTCCACGGACTTGCGCTATTTCGATTGGATCGTGCCCTGCGGCATCCCGGACAAGCGCGCCACCTCGCTCGAAAAACTTCTGGGACGCAGCGTGAGCCGCGAAGAGGCTGCGCCGCGGATCGTTTCGCACTTTGCGGAGGTATTTAGCTTCGAGATGAGCGACGTCTCGACCGAGGAGCTCGAAGAGAGTCTCGGGGCGCACGAGGCCACGAGCGCGGTTCGCTCCGGCGGCCTCGCCGAACGAGAGACAGTAACAGCGATGGTGGGCGGAATTGGGAGCCGGGCATGAACTATCGGCTCACGCGGGAACAGCACCTCGAGCTTTATTACTATATGCGGCTCAACCGATCGCTCGAGGAGCGGATGGTGCGGTTGTTCCGGCAGAACAAAATCGTGGGCGGGCTGTATTCGAGCCTCGGTCAAGAGGCCACGTCGGTTGGGACCGCCTACGCGCTCGAGCCGCAGGATTGGCTCGCCCCGATGATCCGGAACATCGGCGCGCTGCTCGTGAAGGGTTTTCGTCCGCGGGACATCTTCACGCAGCACATGGCCCGCGTGGCCGCCCCCACCATGGGCAAGGACGGCACCAGCCACTTCGGCGACCTGAAGGTCCGCCACACGGTTTCGCCCATCTCCATGCTGGGCGATTTGATTCCGGTGATGACCGGCGTGGCCATGGCCGGGCGCTACTTGGGACAAAAAATCGTGGCCATGACCTGGATCGGCGACGGCGGCACGTCCACCGGCGCGTTCCACGAAGGGATGAACTTCGCCGCGGTCCAGCGGGCGGCGCTCGTGTGCGTGGTGGAAAATAACCAGTGGGCTTACTCAACGCCGGTAGCGAAGCAGGTGCCGGTGCGCGACCTGGCCGAGCGCGCCCGCGCCTACGGCATCGCCAGCAGCATCGTCGACGGCAACGACGCCGTCGCCGTGTATCAGACGGCGAAAGAAGCCGTCGAACGTTGCCGGTCGGGCCGCGGTCCCGTGCTGATCGAGGTCAAGACGATGCGGATGAGGGGTCATGCGCAGCACGACCCCGCCGAGTACGTTCCCAAGCCCATGTTCGAATACTGGAAGGCGCGCGATCCCATCGCCCGGTACGAAAAATACCTCGCGGAAAATGGCCTCTGGGACGAACGCACGAAAACCCAAATCGATGCGCGCATCGAACGCGAACTGGATGAAGACCAGAAGTTCGCCGAGGAGTCGCCTTTGCCGCCCCCGGAGCTGGCGGAGCAGGGAGTGTATTGCGACGGGTGCCACGCGATCGCGGCGGACTGGAAGCGCTCGAAAGCGGAGGTGACGCCGCCGAAATCGAATGTCGCGGCACGCTGGGAAGTTCGGAACTTCGGCGGGCTTGAGCAGGCCGCGCCCGAAGCGCAGCCGGCGGCGCCGCGGAAGCAGGAGGCGGCATCGAGCTCCGGCAATGGCGCCCGGGCCGCGAAGCCGGCGGCGAAGTCCCCGGCGAAGCCCGCTGCGAAATCCAAGGCCGCCAAGGTGCTGGCGCGCGGCAGGGGAAGGCGCTGACCATGCCTGAGGTCACCATGCTCGAAGCCATTCGCCAGGCGCTCTTTGAGGAGATGGAGCGCGACCCGAGCGTTGTCGCGCTCGGCGAAGACATCGGCGTGTACGGCGGCGCCTTCAAGGTGACCGAAGGTCTGCTCGAGAAATTCGGCTGGGAGCGCGTGATCGATACGCCCATCAGCGAGACGGCCATCGTCGGTGCGGCCGTGGGCATGAGCTACCTGGGCCTGCGTCCGGTGGCGGAGATGCAGTTCATCGACTTCATCGCCTGCTGCTTTAACCAGGTGACGAACTTCGTCGCCAAGTCCCATTACCGCTGGGGCGCTCCGGTGCCCATGGTTCTGCGCGGGCCTTCGGGCGGCGGCGTGCACGGCGGGCCATTCCATTCGGCCAATCCGGAGATGTATTTCGTCCACACCCCGGGTCTGAAGGTGGTCTACCCGGCGACGGCCTACGATGCCAAGGGCCTGCTCAAGTCCGCGATCCGCGACAACAACCCGGTGCTTTTTTTCGAGCACAAATTTCTCTATCGGCGCATCAAGGGGGAAATTCCCGCCGGTGACTACACGGTGCCGCTCGGAAAGGCGATCGTGCGGCGCGAGGGCCGGGACCTGACGCTCATTTCCTATGCCGCCATGTTGCATGCATCGCTCGAAGCCGCGGCGCTGCTCGAGAAAGAAGGAATCGACGTGGAAGTCATCGATCTGCGCACGCTCCTACCCCTCGACCGCGAGACGATTTTGCAGTCGGTGAGGAAGACCAATAAACTTTTGATCGTTCATGAAGACACGCGCACCGGCGGCATCGCCGGCGAAATTTCGGCGATCGTCTGCGAGGAAGCATTCGAGGATCTCGATGGGCCCATCCTGCGCGTCACCGGCAAGGATACGCCCGTGCCGTTTTCACCGCCGCTCGAGGAGCGATTTCTGCCCAACGTGAACGATATCGCCTCGGGCGCGCGGGAGCTGGCAAGATACTGATTTCTTCGGAGGAAAGAGCCATGTCTGTTGACGTGATTATGCCCCAGATGGGGGAAAGCATTTTCGAAGGCACGATTACCAAGTGGCTGAAGAAGGCCGGTGAAAAAGTCGATCGCGACGAGCCGCTCTTTGAGATCTCGACCGACAAGGTGGATGCGGAGATCCCTTCTCCTGCAGCCGGCGTTCTCAAGGAGATCAAGGTCAACGAAGGCCAGACCGTGCCTATTCAGACGATCGTCGCGGTGATTGACGCCGCCGGCGCGGCCGTGGCAGCGCCGGCACCAACAAAAAAGGATGCCGTTCAGGCGACCGGCGCAGAGAGAAAGAGCGAAATGCCGCCCGGGGCGCCCACGCCTGCCCCCAAAGGCGCGAAGAAGGCAGAAGCCGAACCCCCTGCGGCCTCCGCCCAGGCGGATGGAGCCCCCTCTGCGAAAGAAACGGATGCAGAGGCCGCCCAGCGGGCCGAAACCGCTAGGAAAGCCGAAATGCCGGCCGGAGGCGCCAAGCTGGCGCCCTCCACCGCACCCCAAGCCGCCGCACCGGCCGCTGGCGCGCCATCGAAGCATGACGGAAAGATTCGGAGTTCACCGCTCGTGAGGCGTTTGGCCCGGGAGCACTCGATCGACCTCACTCACGTGCCCGGCAGTGGAGCGGGCGGCCGCATTAGCAAGCGAGACATTTTGGCCGCGATCGAATCGGGAACCGAGGGCGCCGCCGCGAAGGCCCCGACGGCGGGCGCAGCCCCGGCCGCCGGCGCTGCAGCCCCTCCGCCGATGCCTCCCGCAGGCGCCGCAGTGCGACTGGAGACGGCGGTGCCTCGCGAGCGCATGTATTTCGGCCACTACGAGGTGCAGCCCATGTCGGTCATGCGGCAGAAGATCGCCGAGCACATGGTGGCATCGAAGCGGGTTTCGCCGCACGTCTATTCGATTGACGAAGCGGATTTGACGGCGGTGGCCGAGCTCCGCGCGCGGTCCAAGGCCGAATTCGAGAAGTCCACCGGGACGAAGCTGACGTTCATGCCCTTCTTCGTTCGCGCCTGCGTCGAGGCCCTGCGGGCCTTTCCCACGGTGAACTCTTCCGTGGATGGAACCAATGTGGTCCTGCACCGTGAATGCAACATCGGGATCGCCGTGGCGCTCGATTGGGGCCTGATCGTGCCGGTCATCAAGAACGCCGAAGAAAAGAATTTCCTGGGCCTGGCGCGCGCCATCAACGATCTAGCGGAGCGCGCGCGCACGAAGAAGCTCAAGCCGGAAGAAGTGGCCGAGAGCACTTTCTCCATCACCAACCCGGGCGTCTTCGGCGGCTTGATGGGCCTGCCGGTCATCAACCAGCCGAACGTGGCCATCCTGGGTCTCGGCGCCATCCAGAAGCGGCCGGTGGTAATCCACGATGCCATCGCCATCCGCTCGATGGTCTATCTCACGCTGAGTTACGACCATCGCGTTGTGGATGGGGCCGTCGCTCACCAGTTCATGGGCAAAGTGAAATCGCTGCTGGAAAGCTGGACGGAGGCGGTTCTCTAGAGCCTGCCTCGCCAATGCAGACGAGGGCGCAACCAGCGCTCAGTTCAAGCGCGGGCGCAGGCGGTTGGCAAAGGCTTCGATCTCCGGCAGGGGCACGATTTCGATTCTCTGTTCCCGCAGTAATCCAGCGACAAATTGGTGACGCGTGTTTTCCGGCTGGGGCGCGACCTCGGTGATGGCGGCGAATTCCGAATTCGGCTGTCGCGCGCGAATGCATTCAGCCGTATAGGCCAGCACCTTGGTCTGGGCCGGGTCGCGGGCCAGGGCCAGCGCGTGAAGGTAGCCGCGCGTTCCGTTCGCCCGGTAGGCGTAATCGAGACGCAGTGGATCGCCCGGTTGCGTGAATTCCTGCACTCGAACGGCTCTCTCCATCTTGTTCAGGATGCGATGCCGGCGAAAGACGTCGTTGACCTTCTGCCGGATGAAGGCGCGGGTGGACGCGAAGAGGCCAGCTCGTTCGCGGTAGTGGGGCAGGGCCACCTGTTCGCTATAGAGCCGGTCGAGCTCGGCATCGAAGTCCTCCGCGAGCACGCCCTTCTGCGGGCTGAGCTGAATGAGGTTCGAAAGCGTCTGCTCCAACCTTTGCAGATAGGCAGCGCTTTCGCCGCTGGCCGCGGCCAGTTGGACCTCGAAATCGCCGGGCAGGCTCCGCAGCAGGTCCTCGTCGGCATGCGGGTGCAGCTTTCGCACGCGGCCGATTTCGGAATCGTCTTCAATCAGGCGCGCCCGCACGCGGTTCCGGCCGCGGTCCTCGAGCAGGATTCCGATGTTGACCCACTCGTCGCGCACCAGATTCGGCGTGTAACGCAGCACCCGGTAAGTGAATGGCGTTCGTTCTTCATTCGGCATGGTTCACGTCCAGTTCGGAAAAGGCTGTCGATAAGACTTCTTGGCGTCCAGCAAAAGCTGCCGCACCCGCGCGCGGCGGCGGTAGAGTTGCTCGAGCATCCGATAGAGCGCGTCGGTCTCGAAATTGTACCACTCCGGCGGAATCTCCTTCGCGATGTCGTCGAGCACGGCTTCGGTGAGTTGGCGCTCGAGCCTCTCGAGCCAGGGTTCGAACGATTCCATCCCCCACACGAATTCATAGACGCAGTTTCGCGCGTAAAGACCGCGCAGCGGAGCATCGGGAAAATTCCACTCGCCGGCGTTGAAACAAAATCCCTGATCGATCATGAGCCCCTGGCAGCCCGATCGCTCGGAAGAAAACCACCTGGCGCCCGTTCGTATTGCACGTCCATTTGTCGAGCACCAGCATGCCCGCGAAGTCGCCCAGGTTTTCGACTTCCCGGAGCTGCTGGTCGGGGAGGAAATCGTGGACCACGACCTGGGCCGGGTTCCCCGGATACGGGGAGCCGAATTGCAACCCGGCGACGCACGGCGTTCGGCCACGCCCCAGTTGCATTACCAGGTCCTCAGTCAAGGCAATGAGCTCGGGCGAAACCTCCACCACGGCCGGGGGAGCCGTCGGAAGCCCGAGCCGGGCCGCCAGCCTCGTTCCTAGCAATTCGTTCGCCAGGATGCGAATGTGCTGCGGGTTGTTTTGAAATTTTACGACGTAGTACTTTTCATCCGCGCAGCGCAGCAGATGCGACTGCGCGCCACCGCGCATCCGCCGGATATGTTCAATGGCCAGCGGCATCGACGCGTATGCTAGCCACCGCTTTGAGCCGCAGCAAGGGAAAGATTATCAAAATGGGAAATAATCGTCCCGGCTAACGGCCCGGCCGTCTTCGCCCATTCGGGAATGCTCGATAAGGGCGCCGAACCGGCGCCCGGTGTTCGCCGACGCAGCCATGCCGCGGCCCTGGTCTGAATTACTCGTCTTCGCGGCCTTAGCTAGTTGATATATAATTCCGCAGTGAGTTTTGTAGCCCTTCAGGAAAACCTTCGCCGCGAGGTCCGCAAACGGATTGAGGCGGGCGACTTGACCGGCATGGAGCTGGCGCGCCGGACGGGTTTTACCCAGGCTCACATCTCGAATTTCTTGAATCGCAAGCGCGGCTTGAAGCTCAGCGCGCTCGACCGGATGCTCAAGGCCATCGGGCTCGGGTTCTACGACCTGCTGAACCCCCACGACCTGGCGCGTTTCGCGGAGGTTCCCGCGGGAAGCGATACCGAATACGCGGAGGTGCCGCTGGTCGGGGCCGCCACTGCCGTGGCAAGCGAGGTGGTGGTTAACGACGAGGTTCTGGAGCTCTACAAAATCAAGCGGGCGATTCTCGACCGCCTGCGGCCGGATATCGCCACGCCAGCGCGAAAAGCGTGGACGAGATTCGTGCTCATTCGCCTCGATCCCAGGGAGGCGGCAGGCCTGTCGACGCGCATCGGGCCGGGAGCCGTCTTGCTCCTCGATCGTCACTCCCAAGCGTTGCGGCCCTACCACAGGAACGAGCGAAGCTTCTACGCGGTGCGCAAACCCGACGGCTCGACCGTTCGATACGTGGAACTCGCGGCAAACTGCCTGGTCCTTCGTCCCTACGACCGCGAGACGCCGGTCGAAATCTTGCCACTAGCAGAGGGTCAGAACTACGCCGATCTGCTCGCCGGCCGTGTGGCCTACGTATCGAGCGAGATCTGAGTCCCCAGGGAAATTCTTCCCTTCGAGACGAAGCTCAAAAAAGAGAAGGCCCGGTTGCACACCCGGGCCTGATCCCCTTGCAGGCTGCGCGCGAAGGTTCTAGCGCTTCCGCCGTCGGGCCTTTCTCTTGGATCCAGCCTTACGCCTGGCCTTGGCCTTCCGTCCGCCTTTTTTCTTCGGGCGGGATTTCTTCGCCTTGGCCCTTCGTGCTCGCTTGGCCTTTCGTGCTGGCTTGGACTTTCGACGCGCGGGGGCTCGCTTTGCCGGCCGGCTCGCAGGTGCCTCAGACGGGGGCTCTTCAATGATCAGCTCCTCCGCCTCCTCTACCACGAGGTCCGGGCGCTCTCCTTCGCCCTCCTCCTCTTCGCCGTAACGGGGAAGCTCGTCGTTGTCGTCGTCTTTGAATTTGGCGTAAAACATTCGTTCCTCCCTGAAGTAAACAACTTGGCGGGCGCGTTCCCAACCCCCGGGCTTATAAACGCAACGTCACAGCTTTGTCAAGGCGCAAGCACCGTAAAACGGCTGGAAGTTTCAGGTGCACAACAGAAGCACACTTCTGAAGCCGCGGAGGTGCCTTCGGAATCACCCACAATCTACTGATTTTACAGAACTAAACTTCGCCGTGAAGACAGGGACGTCGAAACCCTAACGCCGTGCCTCGATGGTCAGCAAATCCCCGGCCTCAAGGGGTCGGCCGTCAAGGAAAGGGTTGGCTTGACGCAGGGAAGCGACCGTGGTCTTGTAAACCTGCGCAATCGAGAAGAGCGTTTCACCCGGCTTGACGCGGTAGTGCACGACCTCGCCCGATGGTTCTGGCGGACCTTGCTTCGACCGAGTCTCGTTCGTGCGCTGGGCCCCGTTCTTGACACTGCGCGCCGAGCGGGCGGATTCGCCGCCGGCATAGATCCGCAAGCTGGCGCCTCGGGGCGCGCGGCTTCCGCTAATTTTGTTCCATCGCTTGAGGTCTTCCACGGTCACGTCGAAACGGGCGGCGATCCCTTCGAGGGTGTCACCCGACCGCACGCGATATCGGACCAGCCGGCCCATCGGCCGCGGAGCAACCGGAATGGCGATCTTCGATCCCACCGAGAGCGGGTCGCTGACCACCATCTCGTTTGCCTGTGCCACGGAGACCGGGGAAAGGCGATAGCGCCGCGCAACGCTCGAAACGGTTTCGCCGGCTTCGACGCGATGCAGCCGCCAGCTCGTCCACTTGCTTGGCGGGATGGCGGCGATGGCCGCGCGCAGTTTTCCGGAAGTTCCTTCGGGCACGCGCAGTTCAAAACGGGGATCGTCGGGTGTGACCGAGCGGACCAGTTCGGGGTTCAGCGTGTGAATCTCATCGGGCTCGGTGTCCGTGGCATCGGCCACCAAGCCCAGATCGATGGGATGACCCGGCTTCACCGCTTCCACCCGAGGCGGCTTGTCCGGCTCGACGTGAATTCCCCAATGGGCCGCATCCTTGGCTATCAGCGTCATCGCCAGAATAATGGGGACGTAATTCCTTGTCTGCGTCGGCAATGCATTCCGCTTTTGGAGTTCCCAAAAATCAGCGTAACCGGTGCGTTCGATCGCTCGGGCCACGTTCAAGGGGCCGGAATTGTAAGCCGCCATCACCAGATACCAATCGCCGAACATTTGATAGAGGTCGCGGAGGTGATGCGCCGCAGCATGCGTGGCTTTTTCCGGATCGTTTCGCTGGTCGATCCAGCGGGTCCGATCCAGGCCATATTCCTGGCCGCGAAACGGCATGAATTGCCAGATGCCACGCGCGCCGGCGCGGGAAACCGCCATGGGTTTGAAGGCGCTTTCGGCCTGGGCCAGATAAATCAAATCCTGGGGGACTCCTTCTTGTTTGAACACGCGCCGGATCATGTCGTGGTAGCGGCCAGCACGTCGCAAGCCGGTCTCGACGATGGCGCGGCCTCGCGGCGTTTCGAAGAAGCTCAAGTAGGACAGAACGGATTCGTTTACGGTGAGGGGCAAATCGTGGGGAACGGCAATGATCTCCGCCTCGGCTTTCTTGGCCAGACGCGGATCGCCGGCGGGCAGTTCGAGCTCGGCGATTTCTTCGATGGGCGCAGGCTCACCCGCCTCCGGTTCCTCTTCACCTTCGGTTTCGGTGGCCACCTCGAGTTCGTAGGAGTGAACGGTATCCACAATCCGGTCGAAAAGGTCGCGCAGCCGCCGATCCGTCTGGACTTCGAGTCCGCTTGTAAGTATCAAATCCACGGCCCGATCGAAGTCCTGGCGGGCGTTTGGCAAATTGCCGGCGTGGTAGTCTCGCTTGCCCGCCTCGTAATCAGCCTCCACCTTCTCGATCAGCAGATCCACGGCAGGGCGGGGTTGTGTGATGATGTAGGGGCGCGGCGGCCGTGGAGGCGGCAGCGGGAGACGCTGGGCGCGGTCTACGGTCACGACGGGCACGGGAACGCTGGGGCGAACGACGACGGGATTCTTGGCGGTTTGTTGGCAGCCGGCCAGGACAGCGGCCATCGCGAATGCCGCGAAGAGGAGATGTGACCTTGCCTTCATCGTTCCAGGGATCGATCGGCAGGATGGGATTCGGCCTTCACCGGTTGTAAGCCCGAACTCTTACAGCTTGGCGATTCCCCCGCTTGCGGCACGAGAAAAATATTACGTCGCAAGTCTCGACGGGTCAACCAAATAAGGCTTTGCCGGGTTTACAGGAAGAGGACAAAAACTGCTAGTGGCGTCCCAACTATTCAGAGCAAATGCTTCTGACGCCCCGCCAGGGCTGCTGGCTGGCTGCCTCAGGCAATCCCTATCCCGATCAAGTTGGAACGTCGCTAGGCGAGAGCTTGGCGCAGGTCTTCGATCAGGTCTTTGGGATCTTCGAGACCTAGCGTCACGCGCACGGTGCCTGGCCCGACGCCGACGCGGCGGAGTTCCTCCCGCGACATGTGGTAATGCGAGGTGTAGATCGGAAGGACGACCAGGGATTCAACCCCGCCCAGACTCGCGGCCAAGAGGAACACCCGCACGCGGTCGCAGAAGCGGCGCGCCGCGGAAAGGCCGCCTTTGAGGTCGAACGCCAGCATGGCCCCATAGCCCCGCATCTGCTTGCGCGCCAGCCGGTGATCGGGATGGGCCGGCAGGCCCGGGTAGTGGACGCGGGCGACCTTGGGGTGCCGCGACAGGAACCGAGCTACGGCCAGGGCGTTCTCGCATTGCCGATGCACGCGCGTCTCGAGCGTCTTGATCCCGCGGATCAGCAAATAAGCCGCTCCGGGATCCATCGAGCCGCCGAAAGTAATCACGCTTTGCCGCACGAGACCGATCCACTCACGCTTTCCCACGGCGGCCCCTGCAATCAGGTCGGAATGCCCACCCAGGTACTTCGTGGCGCTGTGCACCACGATGTCAAAGCCCAGCTCGAGTGGCTTCTGCAGGATGGGCGTGGCGAAGGTGTTGTCGATGAGCGAGACCATGCGGAAGCGTCGCGCGAGCGCGATGGCGCGCCGCAGGTCCACCAGCCGCAGCGTCGGGTTGGTGGGCGATTCGACGTAAAGCGCGCGGGTGTTCGGCGTCACCAGCTTTTCGACGCCCTCGAGGTCCGCTTCCACGTGGTGGACGCGGATTCCCAGCCGCGGAAAGGTATCGCGCATGAGCCGGTAGCTGCCGCCGTAAAGCTGGCGAGTGGCGATCAGCTCGTCGCCGGAGCGCAGCACGGCCAGGAGCGAGCTCGAAATCGCGGCCATGCCCGACGCGGTCACGATGGCGGCTTCGCCGCCCTCGAGCGCCGCAATCTTGGCTTCCGCCGCGGCCAGAGTGGGATTGCCGTAGCGCGTGTAGATGTAGGCCGAGCTCTTGCCCTCGGCCCAGCGCTTCATCTCGGCAGTGGAGGAGAAAGTGAAGGTCGAGGTGCGCACGATCGAAGTGGCCACCGGCCCTCCCATGCCGTGCCTTTCCTCTCCTGCATGGATGGCGGCGGTTGCATCCGCCCATTTGCGGATCGGTTTTTTCATGATGGGAGGCAGAATGCGCCCGCGCGCGCGCTTTTCGCAAGGGCCAAATTGGTTAGGCCTCCTCTTCCACCGGTTCGCCTTCGTGGTGAGGCTTGTGTGCGGCGATCACCTTTTCGGCGATTTCGCTCGGAACGAAATCGTAATGGGAGAATTCCATGGTATAGCTGCCGCGGCCCTGGGTCATGGAGATCAGGTCGTTCGCGTAGCTCAGCATTTCGGCCAGCGGCACTTGCGCTTTCACGATGACGTTCGAGCCGCGCGCTTCGCTTCCGCTGATCCGGCCGCGCCGCGAGCTCAAGTTGCCCATCAGGTCGCCCGAATACTGGTCCGGGGCGTAGACTTCGACGTTCATGATGGGCTCGAGCAGGGCCGGGCGGGCCTGCTTCATCCCTTCCTTGAAAGCCAGCGCCCCGGCAATCTTGAAGGCGATGTCCGAGGAATCGACATCGTGGTACTTGCCGTCGTAAAGGCTGGCCCTGAAATCGACGACGGGAAAACCCGCCAGAAAACCGCGGTCGGCGGCCTCGCGGATGCCCCTTTCGACCGAGGGAATCCAGTTCTTGGGGATCGCGCCGCCGAAAATGTCGTCGACGAATTCGAAGCCGCTGCCGCGCGGGAGCGGCTCCAGTTTGACGCGCGCCACACCGAACTGGCCGTGGCCGCCGGTCTGCTTCTTGTGCTTGCCTTCGGCGTCGGCCTTGCCGCGAATCGTCTCGCGATAGGGAACCTTGGGCGGCTTGAGCGTCATTTCCACGTGGTGGCGCTTGCGCAGCTTGGCCACGACGACTTCGATGTGCTGCTGTCCGGCGCCCGAAAGCAAAAACTCCTTGGTTTGCGGGTCGCGTCCAAAGCGCAAGGCGGGGTCCTCTTCCAGAATCTTGTGGATGGCCTGGCCGATGCGATCTTCGTCGGCCCGGGTCTTCGGCTCGATGGCAAAGGTGATGGAAGGTTCGGGGATGCGCGCAGGGGGATAAAAGATGGGCGATGACTTGTCGCCGAGGGTATCGCCCGTCAGGGTGTCTTTCAGCTTGGCGACGGCGCCGAGATCGCCGGCATGGAGCTCCGCGACGGCCGTGGCCGTCTTCCCCTGCATCACCTGGACGTGCTGGAATCTTTCCGGGTTCGAACGGTTGAAGTTGGCGATGGCGGCATCGTTGTGAAGGACGCCCGAAAGCACTTTGAAGTAGCTGATGCGGCCGGCGAACGGGTCGGACAGGGTCTTGAAGACAAAGAGCGAGAGGGGCTCGCTCGCGGCCAGCTTGCGTTCGGCCGTTTCCCCCTTGCGATCCGGCTGCGTGTGGCCCGACGTTTTTCCGCGCGCCGCCGGCGAAGGGAAAATCTCCACCAGGAAGTTCAGGAGCGACTCGCTGCCCATATTGTGCAGGGCGGAAGTGAGCAGCACGGGATGAAGGCGCTTCGAAAGAAACGCATCGCGCAGCCCTTTCCTCAAGTCTTCCACGGGCAGCGTGCCCTTATCAAAGAATTCCTGCATCAACTCGTCGTCGCCTTCCGCCACCAGCTCGACCAGCCTCTCGTGGGCCTCTTTCGCGGCATCGGCCAGGTCGGAGGGAATCTCCTCGACCTTGGCTTTGCCGTTCCCATCGGGCTGGTAGATTTCGGCCTTCATGGCGATCAAATCCACGACGCCTTTGAAGCTTTTCTCCTGGCCGATGGGAAGCTGGACGGGCACGGCGCCGCGCCCGAACGATTCCTGGATGGAGGTAAGGGCGCGCTCGAAACTGGCAAGCTCGCGATCCATCCAGTTGATCACGAAGGCGCGGGGAATATCGTACTCGGCGCAGAAGTCCCAGACTTTCTCGGTGACCACCTGCACGCCCGCCGTGGCATCCACCAAAATCAACGCCGCATCGGCGGCGATCAGCGCGGCCTTCGTGTCGTTGACGAACGTGCTGTAGCCCGGCGTATCCAGAAGATTGATTTTGAGTTTTTCGCTCTGGCCGCCCGGCGCCCATTCGACGTAAGCGAGACCGGTCTGAATGGAGATCTTGCGCGCAATTTCTTCTTCGTCCCAGTCGGTGACGGTGGAACCGTCGGTGACCTTGCCCAGACGCGGCGTCATCCCCGCGGTGAAGAGCAACGACGACACCAGTTGCGTCTTTCCGGTGTCGCCGTGGCCTACAATGCCCACGTTTCTAATCATCTCCGTCGCATAGGCTTTCATCGTTCACCTCGCTGAGGAAGGAAGGCTTTCCAACCCGTGCCGAACGGGCGCCCCGTTAGAGAGTCGGGATGCTAGCACACGGCCCGTTGCGCGTTCAACCGACACATGGTTGGCGGAACGGGCCGCCGCTCGCGACGGTTCGCGTGCGGTTTGGGTTTTCCGATCATCAGCAAAGTGCATTCCCGGAACATCTGTTCTTAACGCCTTTAAGAGGTTCGCTGTTTCTTCGCTTTTCGCTTTTTCTTCAGAAACATGCATTCTTGTTGCGATTAGAAATTTGGATATTGTTGATTTTGAGGGAGTTGTGAGTTTGCGTCTCTCGTTCGTGTTGCGATTAGAAATGGGCGTAAGAGGTTTGTTTTCAGTGTCTGTAAAAACGTCCCTCTCACCACGATACTGGCGAGTAGGCCCGCCAGCGATCGGCGAGGCAGGCTCAAGCGAGTTGGGGTTGGAAAGGGCAAATTTCCTTGCCCCTGCGTCTCTAGTTGCCCTAGCGGACTTGTTCTTGTCGGCTCTAAGAGTGCGCTCGGGCTGAGCGGAGCTAGTCCTTGGCGTGCTCTCTTCCCGCAGGCGGGAGCCTGCGGGCTGGGGAGATAGTTCGAAGGTCACATAGGCTGCGCTCGCCGAGGCTCCGCTCGGGGCAGGCCCCTCGGCTCCGTTCAGGGTAAGCCCTTCGACGTGGCTCAGGACCAGCGGGGCAGGCCGGCAGGGATCGGCGAGGCAGGCCCGCGGGAAAGCGGGCAGAAGTGGCGTCGTTGGCTGAAATAGGCCCATACTTCGACGTTACCACGGAGTTAACAGATTGCAAGTGGTTGCGCCTGTAAACATTTTTCTGGCGGCGACCCTACGGGTTTGCGCAAATTTTCATCTCTCCTACTTCACGCCTTCCACTACCTCAATTCGCTCCAAGGCCCTCAGGTACTCAACCACCATCTCCAGCGGCACCGGCCCGTACTCTGCCGACACCGCGTCGCGAATTGCCTGGGCATTCCGCTTGCCGTCCAGAAAATTCAGGACCTCATACGCGTACTCTTCTCCCGATCCCCACAATCCCTCATAACCCAGGAGCTTCGGGGCCGCCACTCCCGCCGTGTTGGCCTTGTCCGCAAAATAGTCATACCCGAATACCGCCAAGGGGCCTTTCAGTGAGACTTTCCGCGCAAACTTCAGCAAACCGTCTCCCGACGCGGGCGTTTCCGGGCCCAACAGGGTTTGCAAGCGATCACGAGGCAGAACCACGCCCGGCACGCTTATGACAGCCGGGACACTCCGCCCAAGAAATTCGTCCAATGAATGCGCCACTAGCAGCATATAGTTCAACTGCCGGCGAAGCAGGTTGCTTGCCTCGCTCTCGGGTAGCTGAGCAGCGCGCTGCAGAATCTGACTCATAAACACCGGTTGTTGGGCGGCAGCTTCGGGCCCGAATTTCACCGCCGTCTCGGGTGATAGCCCGGCCAGAAAATAGCCGCTCGCCGCGCCAATAAACGCCGCTCTCTTCAGCTTCGTGGGATCGATATTCGCCGCCGTATCAAAATTCGTGTGGATGTAGCGGTCGGGCCAGTCATTGAGATAGATCGCGGGAATCTTGAACGAAGAGTCCTGATAAACGTCGTGATCGCTCCCCATGGTGTACGCACTGAAAACGGCCTGCAGCGGCTCCTTGCCACCCTCAGGCGCGGTGAACGGAAATTCGGCGTGGCCGGTGGCGGCAAATTTGTACGACTCCTCGTTCACGAATTCGGCGAACACCCAGGCCACATCGTGGACAAACGACGGCAAGCTCATCGGGCCGCGAGTGACGTGAAACACGGCCTTCGTCGCGGGCCCGCCACCGACCATGTCCATGTGCACGACCGCCTTGATGCGCCGGGCGAACTCGGGTTTGCCGTTCAGCAGGGCCATGGTGCCTTCCACTTCGGGCGGCCAAATGAAACGGATGGTCCGCGGCGGACGGGCGAGTCTTCCATCCTGGATCAGTTTCTGGAGGGTCCGGGCAACCTCCAGAATCGTCACGCATCCGCTGGCGTTGTCGTTCGCGCCGGGCCGCTGATGATCCAGGTGGCAACTGAAGGCGATCTCTTCGTCTTTGAGTTTCGGATCGGCGCCCGGAATGGTGGCGGTGACGACTTCGTAGTCGCCGGGATGCTGCCCAGCCTTCACCGTGGCGTGAAGCTGAATTTCTTTGTCATGAGCCAGCCGTTCGCGCAGGGCCCGCGCGGTCTTCAGCGAAACCATGAATGCAAACGTCTTGTTCGCCGAAAATGTCTCCAAGTGTCCCCAACGAATCAGATTCTCGTTCTCGCCCGACCACGCGGTAGCCTGGTTCTGCGCGTAGCTCACGATTCCCGCCGCCCCGAATTTCCCCACCGCCAAATCCTGCGCCGCGCCGGGTTGCGCGGCGGCGAGAACGATCTTGCCTCGAAGGTCTTTGCCGGCGTAATCCGCTTCCGACGCGCCGCTGCCGACGTCCACGAGATCGGCGGTTACCTCGGCCGATTCACTGTCTTCGGCGAGCGTGACGGGAATCGCTTCGTAACTGGCCACGAGCGTACCCGGCTTCCATCCATTTTCGTCCTTGCGGAGTTCCCACAGCTCGGCGAAATCAGCATCCCAGGCGGGACGCGAACGCTGCGTGCCATAGACAATCTTTCCATCAGCGGGGAATTGCAGAATCGTGACGTCGCTCAAACCATAGGCGCGGGCGCGTTCGGCGACGAGTTCAGCAGCGGAGTGAAAGCCCTGCGAGCCGCGCTGGCGATGAAAGCGGGCGACGCCTTCTAGGTTGCGCTTGGCGACTTCGCCGGAAAGTTCCTGCGCGAGGGCGGCAACGTCCTTTTCACCCAGGAGGGGGGGCTTCTGCGCCGACGCGACACCCACAAGTGCAAAGAACGGAACGAGGAGAGAGAAAATGCGTGGCACGGAAACCTCCAGGAGCGGTGCCAATTTGCCCGCGCGCGTTCGCTTTGAGCTCGCTGCCTTCTGCGCCTGCAAACGGCCCATAATTCGACAGTAGCAGAAAGCAAGGAGGTTGCAAGGGGTTGCGCCTGTGGACTTTTTTCTGGCGCGCGACCGCTGCGGGTTTGCGCGAATCCACAACGTTTTCACACGAGGGCTGGGGGATGGTGGACGGTGAATCGTGTCTAGGGGCACCGGAAACCGGAGCACATGTAAATCGGTTTTACAACCCGCAACGGTAGAAATTCACGGCGGGAAATTTGCTGTCACTAACACCGAATGCACACACAAGGGGTTACGCTGAAAGCGTATCCGTGTTAGAATCCTTTTGACGACTCCCCGGGTCTTAACAGCCCGGTTCGGGCAATCTAAGTGATTGCCCATTACTTCTTCTCTTTTATGGCTTCCCGGCCTCCTGCAAAGCGCAGGACAATCCTCTACATTGATGGTCTTAACCTGTATTACGGTGCTCTCCGCGACACGCCCGCGCTGAAGTGACTCAATTTTGAGCGCTACTGCAAGCTACTTCGGCCTCACGATGACATCCAGATCATCCGCTACTTCAGCGCCCTAATAGATGGTCCGACTAGGCCCAATCAGGAACTTTATCTGAAGGCGCTGTCGACGACCCCGTTGGTGGATATCGTGCTGGGCAGATTCAAAAGGAAGAGGGCAAAGTGTGGAGTTTCAACATGCACTTCAACCGGGGATAAGTGGTATAGCATCCCAGGAGGAGAAACGAACCGATGTGAATATCGCGGTCTTCATGGTCGACGATGCATTCCGCGACCTTTGCGACCAGTTCATCATTTTCAGTGGGGACTCGGATTGGTCCCGGCCGTCAACATGGTCAGGCTACGGGAGTAACGAAGCCAAATCCGGGAATGCGGCTGTCGAAGCTGTGATCGAGGTTGTCTCCCACCACGAAGAAAGAGTCTGTCGCCCCGACCGGGTCGGAGCTGTCATACAAAATCCTCACTTGCAAGACCGGCGTATGGGGCACCCGGCGGTCCTGTGCCGTGGCGGTCACCCTGAGGTTGTCCTGCGTGCAGCGATTGTACGCCGTGGATGCAAACAAAGCGGACAGGTCGCGCGGGTGAAACAGCGCGAATGGAAAAAGAGTCGATACGATCGAGGTGGGACCGGCGATTGCAGTCCCAGGGTTTCACCCTGGGCTATTTTCTGCCGCCCCTCCAGGGCTAGAACAAGGCCCATGCCTTCGCCTCGGGGTATGGCAAGTGCCACACGTACGTGGTGGTGAAGGACGCGCTGGCTTAGGCGGTTTCTGACATCGCGTCTCGCTAACGAACCGGACAACCTATACGGGACCGCCCTCGGGACCAGTAGAGGAAGAGCGCTTTGCCCCGCACCCGGTCGAGAGTGACGAAGCCAAATTCGGGAATGCGGCTGTCGAAGCTGCGATCGAGGTTGTCTCCCACCACGAAGAAAGAACCTTCAGGGACTCTTACCGAAGCGAAGCTCAACGGCTCTTCCTCTGTATTTCCCTGCGGGATGGGTTTTCCGCAGATCTCCGGCGTGCGTAGGGTCTTTCCGTTCACCAGGATCGTTCCTTTGGGGCCGGGTTCGACTGTGTCTCCGCCCACTCCGATGATGCGTTTCGTCCAGGTCTGCTCGGGTGATTGGTATTGCAAAATGATCACGTCGCCGCGCTGCGGAGCCTTCGTTTTGAAGGCGTCCATATCGGCTATCAGTCGTTCGCCCTGGCAAACCGTCGGACACATCGAATCGGAGTGAGTTATAAAGGCCCTGAGGTACGTATACCTGTGCAGGAAGTGTTCGGGAGTCAGAAGGAAGGGAGCGAGAAGGATGATCCCCGCGATGACGGAAACAGCGATACGGGGATTTCGGAACGGAGCTTCGGTTTTCTTAGCCGTCCAAGCAACATGAGCAGCATCGCCAACGATGAAGAGTCTCCATCCCGTGGAGATTATGCCGAAAGTGACGAGGCCCAAGAAGGACAGAAGAATTCGAGTCTCTCCGGCGAGGAAGTTCAGCAATGGAATCGTAAGCGCCATCCAAAGGCCTTTTCGAGGCTGGCGATTATAGAGTTGCCCCAGCCCCGGAATGAGGAGACTCAACAACAAAGCAACCGTCGTGCGTTTTCCTCTAGAGCGCGGTTTTCCTTCAATTCTCGGCTCGACGCTGACAGGTGCTT
The DNA here is from genome assembly GCA_963781005.1 of uncultured Acidobacteriota bacterium. Classification (GTDB taxonomy): domain Bacteria; phylum Acidobacteriota; class Terriglobia; order Acidiferrales; family UBA7541; genus CAWADX01. The sequence continues at coordinate 719,232 of CAWADX010000001.1, read as the reverse complement.
GATTAGGATTCAGATTCAGTTCTGTCATTAGCCGGTCAGGATCCCAGCCTTAGTAATGGGAGGTTTACGTGACGAATGCTAGCATGATCCTGCCGCTCGCCGCGAATGCGTCGATTCCCATCTGGTGTCTCCTATCCCCGCGCGAAAGATGCCAGGCTGAAGCCCGGCGCTACAAAGGCAGGGGCGACGAAATGACGGGTTGGTGGGGCTTGCAGGGGGCTGGTCGTTGATTGCTCGCAATCTTCGAAGGAGAGTCTCCTGCGGTTCGGTGCTACGCTTCCGGCTAGTGGCCCGGCGGGCAGTTGCAAACGCCCTGGCTGCCGCTGCCAAGTTCCCTCAGAACCGCGCAGTCTTCGGCAAGGTCAACGTTTTCGCCGTTGCTGAACACGGCAGCTTGCGATTCACCCTCGGTGACCGGATAGGTTGTTCCAACCTTGTTCTGAATGTGGGTGGCCCAAGCGCGCAGCGTGGGCACGATGAACTCTAGAACGCCCGCGTCAGTGCCTCTTGGATCGCAAACTCCGCCGCCCACCGGTAGGGTAGTCGAGACGATCTTGATCACTCCGGTGTGGAGCTTGACGCCTAGCAGCGGGCTCGCGGTCAGGTTGTTGTTGACTGAGAGAGTGAGCTCCGCGTTGGCACTGACGAAGCAGCCGCAGCACTCCGACAGCTCCTGGTTGGCATCGAAAACGAAGATCAGCGCGCACAGGTCCTCCGCTTCCGTGGCCGAGGCACTGGTTGTCCCGGGGTTGATGACACGCACCGTGGCGTCGGGAGCGGTTGCCGTATTCGCATTGGCGAAGTAATCGACGGTGTAAACGTCAGATTCAGGGTCTCCTGGCTTGAACGGACCGCCGAATTGCGTCTGGCCTGAGGCCGCCTGCCAACCGGCGCCGAGAGCCACGGCCATGAGAGCTACAAGCAACGTTTTGAACGAATTCATTTGAGTCTCTCCTTAAGGGATTCGCCGGCGGCCGGGCCGGTTTTGGACCGTGTTTGTTACCAGAAAGCCCGCACCGATTGCAATTATCTAGAAGGGCTACTCAATCCGGCTACTTCCAATGGATTAGCCGCCTGGGCTAATCCCGAAGGGGTGAGGAAAGGGGTTGACGTCACAGGGAGTTGAGCGCCCAAGGGTTACCGAAATGGAAAGCGCCAAACACCGAATCTAACGTCGGTGCCTGGCGCAATCTGTGAAGGAGAGCTTCCTTGCCGTGCAGCGCCTACACTTCCGCTACTAGTGGATGCCTGGCGGGCAGGTGCAGGTGCCCGCGCCGCTGCCGAGTTCCTTAAGGACGGTGCAGTCCTCTGCGAGGTCGGTCGCTTCGCCCAGGCCGAGGGTCGCAGCTTGCGATTCACCTTCGGTTACCGGGAACGTTGTTCCCACCCTGTTCTGAATGTGGGTGGCCCAAGCGCGCAGCGTTTCCTTTGAAATAATGATGGTGGGGTCGCAGCCGGTACCCTGATCGATCGCTGTCTCGGTAGATGAGACGATCTTGATCACTCCCGTATGCAGCTTCGTGCCCAGCAGCGGGTTCGCGGTCAGGTTGTTGTTGACCGAGAAGGTCAGCAGTCCGTTAGCGCTTATGTAGCAGCCGCAGCACTCCGACAACTCCTGGTTGGCATCGAACACGTAGATCAGCGCGCACAGGTCTTCCCCGCCGCCGCCCGTTGAGCCTGCTTTTTGCGTGGGAGACGCGATTACTACGTCGCTAGTCCCGGGGTTGATCACCCGCACCGTGGCATCGGGAGCGCCCGAGGTATTGGCATTCGCGAAGTAATCGACGGTGTAAGCATCGGTGCACGGTGGCGTCGCTCCAGATCCGCAGGGCGCCTGCGCCCAGGCGACTTGAGAGCCGGCTCCGAGCGCCAAGGCGGCGATCACAACGAGAAACAACGTTTTGAACGGATTCACTTGAGTCTCTCCTTCTTCTGGGTTACCGGCTTGGCTGGGCCGGGAGTGTTGCTCAATTCTTACTCCCGTCTGCTCCCCATTGCTATTCCCCAAATGGGCTAGCCAATCGGGCTAATCCTTTTGGGCTAGCTGTTTGGACTAAGCATTCCGGGCGATTGTAATGCAGGGGCCATTGCGGCAGAGTTCAAACAAGCCAGGGCCTCCGCAGCCGGCATATCCAAAAAAAGAGAAGAGAAAAGGAGAGAGAACATGTTTTCCACAATCAAGAAGGTTGCACTGTGTACGGCTGCAGTGGCCGCTTTCGCTTTGGCATTTTCGAGCGGGGCTCGGGCGCAGGACGTTCCGTATGCCCTCGGCTACTACTCGAATGCCAATACGGCCGGCGCTCCGGATGGCACATTGCGACTGGTTAACGACGGGTTCATAAGCGACGCGTCTCCAGCAGGAGACCTCTGCGCGTCGATCTACGTTTTTGACAACAACGAGGAGCTGCAGGAGTGCTGCGGTTGCACGGTCACTCCTAACGGCTATCTCGCACTAGGCGTTAATTCCAACCTGACTTCGAACCCGCTTACCGGCAGGAAACTCACGCGGGGTGTGATCAAGGTCGTTTCGTCAGTATTACCCTGCAATCCGACGGTCGCTAGCGTTGACCCCGGAATCCGCGGGTGGCTGACGCACATCGAGAAGGTCGGAACGGCATTTCAGGTCAGCGTGGAGGATCTGAAAGATTCGACCCTCGGTGGCGCCGAGGTCCAAGATCTAGCGGAAGACTGCGGCGTTCTCATCGAGCTAGGCAGCGGCCAAGGTACGTGCTCCTGTAAGGATATCGGCCGGTAACTGACACTGTAGGAACGCGGCAGCGGCCAAAGGGCAGCGCAACTGCCCACCAGGCCGCTCGCCCGATCCGCAGGGTCTAATCGCATCACGCAGATTGCGCCAGGCACCGAAGCTTGAGTCGGTGCCTGGCGCTTTTCATTTCCGTAGCCAGCGAAATCAGGCTTCTCGAAGATCTAATTGCGTTGTCCCAAATTTCTTGGAGACTCTTGAACTAAGTCTATTCTCGGCCGTGGTTGAGGACCAGAAAGACCCCTGCCAGCGACATGGCTACCCCCCGGATGATGTGAGACCACAATTTCGGTAAGCCTTGGGCGCTCAATTCCCTGTGACCTCAACTTCTTTCCTCACCCTTTCGGATTAGTCCGGGCGACTAGTCCTTTCGGAGTAGTCGGATTGATTAATCCTTTTAGAGAATTGACGGTTGCCCGCTTTCCGGTAAACATGATGCAACACTGGGCCGACCAGCCCTCTGAATCCTTGAGGAGAGACTCAAATGAATCTGTTCAAAACGTTGTTTATAGTTGTGGTGGTGGCCTTGGCGCTCACGGCCGGCTCGCAGGCCGCCCGAGCGCAAGGGACCGGCTTCTGCGCCTTCCCGGGTCCGTGCACCGATGTTTACACCGTGGACTACTTTGCGAATGCGAACACTGCGGGCGCACCTGATGCCACGGTGCGGATCATTAGCCCGGGAGTATATGCTGACGGCGATAACGACGATCCGAATGCGGACGGCATAGAGGACGTTTGCGCGTCGATCTACGTCTTTGATGCCAACCAGGAGTTGTCGGAATGTTGCAGCTGTAATGTTACGCCCAACGCCCTGCTCACGCTTTCCGTCAACACCAACTTGACCTCGAACCCGCTGCTGGGTGCGAAGTTGAAGACCGGCGTGATCAAGATCGTTGCGGCTGACCATCCGGGTGACTCTAGCGGGATTCCGTGCGACCCTACCGATCGTTTTGGCACTGTGGAGACGCTGCGGGCCTGGGCTACGCACATTCAGAACAGGGTAGGCACGACCTTCCCGCTCACCGAGGGTGAATCGCAAGCGGCAGTGCTCGGCGCTGGGGAATACGCCGACTTGACGGAGGACTGCACCGTCCTTAAGGAACTCGGCAGCGGCGCGGGCGTCTGCAACTGCCCGGCAGGCCACTAGTCAGAGACGTAGATCGCAGGAGACTCTCCTTCACGGATTGCGCCAGGCACCGAAGCTAGACTCGGTGCCTGGCGCTTTCCATTTCCGTACCCACTGGACAATCAAGCGGCCTGACCGCCAAATCACCCGAAAGGATTAGCCCGATGGGCTAGCCCCTTTGGGGAATTGTTTCTGATCTCCGCGCGTACTAACGTGGGAGGCACAAGAGGGTCGTGCGGAGACACCGGGCGCACCTGCCTTGGAGGATCACAATGTCGCACTTTGAACGCGCGTCAGTGCTGGCGGTGTTGCTTGCTTTGTTCTTGCTCGGGGCGGTTCGGGCACGGGCTGCCGAAACCCTCTATGCGGCCACCGGTTCCAACGGCGTGAATGGTGAACTGTATATCCTGAATCCGGCGAACGGCTCGGTGATTACCGACGTGGGGCCGCTGATGGACTCCAGCAGCAATCCTTACGGGTTTAGCGGCCTGGCCTTTGACCCGTCTACGGGTGTGCTGTACGGATCGACCGCCAACCTCTCTCCCACAGCGCCCGGACACCTGGTGATTGTCAACCCAGCTACGGCGCTGGTGACCGACGTGGGGAGCTTTGGGTTGACGAGCAGTACATTCGCCGACATCACGTTTGATCCCACAACCGGGACGCTCTATGGCCAGGATTCGAATGGTGGTGATGGCTGGCTCTACACGATCAGTTTGACGACCGGAGCCGCCACGAAGGTGGGTACGGGTACCAGGCCGGTTAAGGGAGGAGGACTGGCCGCTGATGCAGGTGGTACTATTTGGGGCACACCGAACGGCTGCCCCGGCCCACTGGACACTTTTTCCAAGACCACTGGAGTACCTGTACCGGTTGCCACCCTGTCCAGTTGCCCGATTGTCCGCAGCGGCGCTATCAACTCATTGGCGTTTGACAGCACGGGAACGCTTTTCGGGATCGACGCCGATCGGGGGGGCGTGTCACATACCCATCTCGTCACCATCAATACCACGACGGGCGTGGTGACGGATCAAGGCCCGAGCGTGGATAACTTGGACGCCCTGGCCTTCCAATTGGGCATCAGCCGCGTGTTGCTGGTGGATTATTTCGCCAACGCCAATACATTTGGCGCTCCCGACGCTTCCGTGCGCATCGTCAATCCTGGAACAACGGATGATCCCGCCTCCAACGGGAAGGAAGCAGAGGACCTGTGCGCGTTGATCTATGTGTTCGATGCCAACCAGGAGATGTCGGAATGCTGTGGTTGCTACGTAAGTGCCAACGGACTGCTGACTCTTTCGGTCAACAACAACCTGACGGCAAACCCGTTGCTGGGGACGAAGCTGCATACGGGAGTGATCAAGATCGTCTCGTCTACGGAGACAAAGGTCGTTTTTGGCTGCGACCCCACTGCGATTAGCGCGACTCCCACACTGCGGGCTTGGGCCACGCACGTCCAGAACAGAGTGGGCACGGCATTCCCCTCTACCGAGGGTGAATCGCAAACTGCGGGGTTCGGCAGCGGAGAGCAGGCCGATTTGGCAGAGGACTGCAAGGTTCTCGGGGAACTCGGCAGCGGAGCGGGCATGTGCACTTGCCCGGCAGGGCATTAGTGCCGTTCCGACTAAGCAAGCTTCCTCGTCTTCAAATATCTGGCCGCCTCGCGGATGTAGGACTGCTTCGGTAAGCCTTGGGCGCTCAATTCCCTGTGACATCAACTTCTTTCCTCACCCTTTCGGATTAGTCCAGGGGGTTAATCCTTTTAGAGTAGCCGGATTGATTAGCCCCTTTGGAGAATTGACCGGCTTCCCGCTTTCCGGTAAACATGGTGCAATACTGGGCCAACCAGCCCTATGAATCCTTGAAGGAGAGACTCAAATGAACCCGTTCAAAACGTTGTTTGTGGCTGTCGTCGCCCTGGCGCTCGGCGCCGGTTGGCAGGCGGCCTCGGGCCAGACGCAATTCGGCGGTCCGTTCAAGCCAGGAGACCCTGAATCTGACGTTTACACCGTCGATTATTACGCCAATGCGAATACGGCAGGTGCACCCGACGCCACGGTGCGGATCATCAACCCCGGGAAAACCGATGACCCCAACCATCCCGGGACGGAAGCGGAGGCTGCGTGCGCGCAGATCTTCGTTTTCGATGCCAACCAGGAGCTGTCGGAGTGCTGCAGCTGCAAACTTACCCCTAACCAACTGCTGACGCTCTCCGTCAACAATAACCTTACCGCGAATCCGCTTCTCGGCGCCAAGCTCCACACCGGAGTGATCAAGATCGTCGCGACCTCCCTACCGGTGGGCGGCGGACCGTGCGATCCAAGAGGCACTGACGCGGGCGTTTTAGAGTTTTTCGGGCCCACGCTGCGGGCCTGGGCCACGCACATTCAGAACAAGGTTGGAACAACCAATCCGATCACCGAGGGTGAATCCCAAGCTGCCGTGTTCGGCGACGGCGAAAACAGTGACCTTCCCGAAGACTGCACCGTTCTAATGGAACTGGGTACCGGCGCCGGCACCTGCAGCTGCCCGGCAGGCCACTAGTCAGAAGCGTAAGGCCAGACCGCAGGAGACTCTCCTTCACGGATTGCGCCAGGCACCGAAGCTAGACTCGGTGCCTGGCGCTTTCTATTTTCGTAGCCACTGTCAATCAAGCTGCTGGCCGCTCGTCCTGATTAACCTGGCTGCCATATCACCCAAAAGGATTAGCCCGCTGGGCTAGCCCCTTTAGGGAATTGTTTCTGATCTCCGCGCGTACTAAGGTGGCAGGCACAAGAGGGTCGTGCGCAGACGGAATCGGCCAGGCTCTCGGTGGATTAACAAACACAGATCTGGCTGATACGGCCGGCACCTGCCCGGAGGATCGCAATGGCGAACTTTGAACGCGGGTCAGCGCTATTGGCGTTGCTTGCTTTGTTGCTGCTGGGGGCGGTTCCGGCAGGGGGTCAAGCTAAGAAGCCTGGGACTGCTGGCGGGGCTAAGGGTGTCGACCGGCCAAGCATTTGCGATGCGATTCCGGGCAACCTCGTCCAAAACTGCGGCTTCGAGACGGGTGACTTCACCGATTGGACTGCGACGGGCGCCGATACCTTCGTTGCCTCTGACTGCGACTCGAGCGTCCCCGGCGTGTATGGCCCCAACAGCGGGACGTATAGCGCCTGTTTGGGTGAGGTAAACCACCTCGGTTTCGTCAGTCAAACGATAACGGACACGCCCGGCAAGAACTACATCCTCACGTTCTGGCTCAAGAGTGACGGGCAGACTCCAAACGAATTCCAGGTCAGCTATAACGGGACCGTTTTGACCGACATGAGTAATCTGAGCGCCTTCGGTTACACGCAGTTCAGCTTCTCTGGCCTAATCGGGACAGGGTCCGACACGATCAAGTTCGGAGGGCGGAATGACCCTGAATACCTGAACCTCGACGACGTATCGTTTGTTCAAGAGGCGGGGGCGGTGCTGGTGGATTATTTTGCCAATGCCAATACAACGGGCGCGCCCGACGCCACGGTGCGCATCGTCGATCCCGGAACATCGGATGATCCCACCTCGAACGGGAAGGAAGCGGCGCCCCTGTGCGCTCTGATCTACGTGTTCGATGCCAACCAGCAGCTTTCCGAATGCTGCGGCTGCTCGCTCAGTGCCAACGCCCTGGCCACTCTTTCGGTGAATAACAACCTGACCGCGAATCCATTGCTGGGCACGAAGCTGCACACGGGAGTGATCAAGATCGTCTCCTCGGCACCTGGACCGTCGTGCGACCCAACGACGATCATCCCGATCCCCGCCCTACGCGCCTGGGCCACGCACGTCCAGAACAAAGTAGGCGTGGCATTCCCTGCGACCGAGGGAGAATCGCAATCTGCTGCGCTCGGCCTCGGCGAACAGGCTGATTTGGCAGAGGATTGCAAGGTTCTGGAGGAACTCGGCAGCGGCGCGGGCGTTTGCAAGTGCCCGGCAGGCCATTAGTAGCAGAAGTGTAGAAGGAGAGACGACAATGAGTGGAACAGCGACAACCCTGAAACTCTTACTTGTAGTTGCGGTGGCGGCCCTGGCGCTGGGAGCGGGGTCACAGGTTGCCCGCGCGCAGGTCAGCGACGTCTACACCGTTGATTACTTCGCGAACGCCAACACCGCAGGCGCTCCCGACGCCACGGTGCGTGTCATCAACCCTGGGTCGCCTAGGATGTTCACATGCGCCGGGCCAATTGGAGAGCCCTCGCTTTGCGCGTTGATCTACGTCTTCGACGCCAACCAGGAGATGTCGGAGTGCTGCGGGTGCCTTGTGAGCGCGAACGCCGAACTCACACTCTCCGTCAACAAGAACTTGACCTCGAACCCGCTGCTGGGAACGCCGCTCAATACGGGCGTAATCAAGATCGTTTCGGGCATCCCGGCCTCTTTCGCTTGCGACCCCACAGGGGAAATAGTTTTTGCAACGCTGCGTGCCTGGGCCACCCACATCCAGAACAAGGTGGGAGCAGCGTTTCCGATCACCGAGGGTGAATCGCAAGCGGCCGTGCTTGGTCAAGGAGAACGAACCGACCTATTCGAAGACTGTACCGTGCTTCAGGAATTGGGCAGCAGCGCGGGCGTTTGCAAGTGCCCGGCAGGCCATTAGTGCCGTTCCAACTCGATCGGGATAGGGGATTGCCTGAGCCAGCCTGCCCGGCAGCCCTGGCGGGGCGCCAGAAGGATTTGCTGTGAATAGTTGGAACGGCACGAGTAGCGGAAGTGCAGCCACCTAAAAGGAGAGACTCAATGGATCGAACAGTTGGCGTGTGCGGCAAGATAGCGTTCGCAGGTGTGGTTTTGGCTCTGGCACTTGCCGGCTCTCAGGTGGTTAGGGCGGACCATGGACCGGAGGTGGACGTTTATTCTGTCGACTACTACGCTAATGCGAACACCCTAGGCGCGCCCGACGCCACGGTGCGGATCATCAACCCCGGAACGACCGATGACCCCAGCCATGTGGGGACGGAAGCGGAGGATCTGTGCGCGTTGATCTACGTGTTTGATGCCAACCAGGAGTTGTCGGAATGCTGCGGGTGCTACGTGAGTGCCAACGCGCTGCTGACACTCTCGGTGAACAACAATCTGACGGCGAACCCGCTGCTGGGGACGAAGCTGCATACGGGAGTGATCAAAATTGTTTCGTCCACGCAGCAGGCCCGTGGCTGCGACCCCACCTTCATTAATCCGACGCCGACGCTGCGGGCTTGGGCCACGCACATCCAGAACAGGGTGGGCACGGCGTATCCAATCACTGAGGGTGAATCCCAACTTGCGACGCTCGGCATGGGCGAAGCGACCGACCTGGCAGAGGACTGCACCGTCCTTAAGGAACTCGGCAGCGGGGCGGGCACATGCAACTGCCCTGCGGGCCATTAGTGCCGTTCCAACTAACCAAGCTCCCTCGTCTGTAAATATCTGGCCACCTCCCGGATGTAAGACTGCATCTCCGGTAAGCCTTGGGCGCTCAATTCCCTGTGACATCAACTTCTTTCCTCACCCTTTCGGATTAGCCCAGGCGGCTAGTCGTTCTGGAGTAGCCGGATGAATTAACCCTTTTGGGTAATTGAAACGGGCGAGATTTCCGGCAACTATGGTGCAACATTGGGCCAACCAGCCCTCTGAATCCTTCAAGGAGAGACTCAGATGAATCTGCTGAAAACGGTATTTGTCGTTGTTGTAGCGGTCCTGGCGCTGAGCGTTGGATCACCGAACGCCCGGGCTCAGTTCCCCAATAAGGACGATATTGGCAACATTGATTTCTTCCAGAACGCCAATACGGCTGGAGCGCCTGATGCCTCCATTCGCATCGCCAACCCCGGCGAAAGTACCATTACCGCCACGAACGATGGGGACGACCTTTGCGCGATGGTCTATATCTTCGACACCAGACAGGAGCTATCAGAGTGTTGTGGCTGCCCTGTCTCTGCGAACGGGCTGCTGATCCTGTCCTTAACCAACAACCTGCTCTCGAACCCGCTGCTGGGCACCAAGCTCCATGCGGGCCTGATCGAGATCGTTTCGGCTCAAATCGCGTTCCCGTGCGACCCAACTACGTTGTCAACGAACACCGCAGAGCGAGGGCTTCGTGCGTGGGCGACCCATCTTGACAAGGTGGGGACGGCGTACGCCGTGAGCACCGGTGAATCCCAGTTGACGCACCCCAGCGACGCGGAACTGGCGGACCTCGCCGAGGACTGCACGGTCCTTAGGGAACTCGGCAGCGGCGCAGGCGTCTGCAACTGCCCGGGAGGCCACTAGTCAGAGACGTAGGGCCTTAGGGCTGGGCTCTCCTTCGCAGATTGCGCCAGGCACCGAAGCTAGACTCGGTGCCTGGCGCTTTCCATTTTCGTACGAAGCCCATGCCGTTGGCCTCCGATTAGATCGGAGCTTGCTGTCGCCCCGACCAGTGAAGCGCAGCGCTACAGAGGAAACTACCCAAGGGGATTAGCCGAACGGGCTAGCCCGATGGGCTAGCCCCTTTTGATAATTGCGCTCTCGCCGTCGCGTGTACTAACGTGGCAATCACAAGAGCCCCGAGCGGAGACGGAATCGGCCGAGAGCGAAGATGCCGGGCTCGAGCCCGGCGCTGCAAAGGCAACGAAGGGGGGCTTGTACGGCCGGCGCACTTGCCCGGAGGATCGCAATGTCGAACTTTGACCGCGCGTCAGTGCTGCTGGCGTGATGAACTTGGCGGCGGCGCGGGCGTTTGCAAGTGGCCGCCGGCCCACTGGTAGCGGAAGTGAGGAGAGCTAGAAGGAGAGACTCACATGGATGGAACGACTAAGTCGTTCAGCAAGCTAGCGCTTGTAGTAGTGGTGACAGCTCTAGCGCTTGCCGGCTCTCCAGTCGTCAGGGCGAGCGGTGTCGCGACGGTCGACGTTTATTTTGTCGACTACTTTGCCAATGCGAACACCCCAGGCGCGCCCGACGCCACGGTGCGCATCGTCAATCCCGGAACAACGGATGATCCCGCCTCCAGCGGAACGGAAGCAGAGGACCTTTGCGCATTGATCTACGTGTTCGACGCCAACCAGGAGATGTCGGAGTGCTGTGGCTGCTTCGTCACTGGCAACGCCCTGATGACCGTCTCGGTGAACAACAACCTGACGGCAAAGCCGCTGCTGGGGACGAAGTTGCATACGGGAGTGATCAAGATCGTCTCCTCGGCACCCGCATTCCCGTGCGACCCAACGACGATCACCGCGATCCCCGCCCTGCGCGCCTGGGCTACGCACATCCAGAATCAAGTGGGCACAGCATTCCCCGTGACCGAAGGCGAATCGCAGACGGCGACTCTCGGCACCGGTGAACAGGCCGACCTGGCAGAGGATTGCAAGGTTCTCGAGGAACTCGGCAGCGGGGCGGGCGTCTGCAAGTGCCCGCCGGGCCACTAGGGCCCGTTCCAACTATTCAGAGCAAAAGCGGCACCCAGCAAGGCGCTGTTTGAGGTGGCGCCCTCCTGGCGGGTTTCTCCTTGACGGTCTAGGAGACGAGGATTATACTCCTAGGGCATCTAGGAGAGGCCGCTTCCATGGAGAAACAGCTCGACCTTCTGCAAGGCACTCTCGACATGCTGATCCTCAAGGCCGTTTCCCTCGGCCCGTTACACGGCTACGGCATTCTGCTGCGCATCCAGCAGATTTCGAACGATCGCCTGGAGATTCAACAAGGCTCTCTGTATCCCGCACTCTACCGTCTGGAACATCAAGGTTGGATCAGCAGTGAATGGGGTGAGTCGGAAAACAGGCGCAAGGCCAAGTATTATCACCTGACTGCGGCAGGAAAACGCAGATTACAAACAGAAGCCGAAAAGTGGAACAGCATGGCGGACGTGATCGCGGGAATCCTGGGCACGATCCCGGAGGAAGTATGACTCTCTGGACTCGCCTTCGTTCGTGGTTGCGGGCAATCCTGCGGCGCTCTCGTATGGAGAGCGAAATGGATGCGGAACTCCGTTTTCACATCGAGGCGTACGCCGAGGATTTGGTCCGCAAGGGCGTGGCTCGCCCCGAAGCGATGCGGCGAGCGCGCATGGAGTTCGGCGGAATCGATCGCACGAAGGAGGAGTGCAGGGAAGCGCGCGGCGTTCACCTGGTGGAAACGCTGGCCCAGGATTTGCGCTACGGCTTCCGGATGCTCCGGCGCAGTCCGGGTTTTTCCATTCTGGCGATCCTGTGCCTGACTCTAGGCATCGGCGCCAATGCCGCTGTGTTCAGTTGGATCGAAGGGATCTTATTCCGTCCGTACCCGGCAGTAACCCACCAAGAGCGGCTGCTCGCCCTTACCGGAACGGCGCGCGGCGAATCTGGGCCGACCGCCATTTCCTGGCCGGATCTCCTCGATTTGCAGAGGGGCTGCACGCTGATTGATTCATTTATCGTGAACAAGATCATGGGGACCACGCTCAGCATCGGCGACCGGGCCGAGGTCACGGTAGGGAGCATCGTATCAGCGAATTATTTTGACGCCATCGGGGTCCATCCGATTCTTGGGCGCGGATTCGAGCCGGGCGAAGACTCGGGGCGTAACGCCCATCCCGTGACGGTGATCAGTTACCAGCTATGGAAAGGACGATTCAAGGGCGATCCTGAAATCGTCGGGAAAACGCAGCGGCTCAATGGTGTGATGCACACGATTGTGGGGGTTGCCCCGGAGGGATTTTATGGGACCTTCGTGGGCTGGGCTATGCAGTTCTGGGTCCCCGCGTCGATGGAGGAAATATTCGAAGCGGGCGGCTACAAACTGGAGGACCGCGGCGCGCGGTGGATTGAAGCTTACGTGCGACTCAAGCCCGGCGTGACTCCCGTGCAGGCGCAGGAGGAGATCTCGGGGGTGGCGAAACGATTGGAAGCCGATTATCCGGCCACGAACCGCGGCCGCAACGTCCAGCTGTGGCCGCTATGGCAAACGCCGTTCAATAATGCGGGCACTCTGCTGCCCACGCTCGAGATCATGCTCGCGGTGGTGGTTTTTGTCCTGCTCATCGCGTGCGCAAATGTTGGCAATCTGCTGCTGGTGAGGTCGTTCGGGCGGCGGCATGAGATGACGGTGCGGCTGGCGCTCGGCGCGGGTCGCGGCCGGTTGTTGAAGCAGCTCTTCACGGAAGGCTTGATCCTGTCCGCGTTTGGCGCAGCCGGCGGACTCCTGGTGGCGCACTGGTGCCGCCACGCGCTGGTGCTGCTCTTCCCAGCGCGGGGAGGGGTGGCCATGCATCTGCCGGGAGAAATCGATTGGCGCGTGCTGGCGCTGAGCGCGGGCGTTTGCCTGTTCTCGACGCTGCTGTTCGGGCTGGTTCCGGCGATTCAGGCCAGCAACATCGATCTTTCCGCCGCGCTGAAATCCGATTCGGCAGGTGTTGTCGGGGGCCGTGGAAGAGCGTGGTTCCGCTCGAGTTTGGTTCTGGTGCAGGTGTCGCTGAGTTTCGTTTTGCTGGTCGGAGCGGGGCTGCTGATGCAGAGCCTGCAGAGAATCAGGACTACCAGTCCGGGCTTTTCGACGCACGGAGTGCTGTTCACCGCCGTCAATTTGGTGTCGGCGGGATACGACGCGCAGCGCGCCCAGAGTTTTCAGGACGAGCTGATGGATCGCGTCAAGGCGCTGCCCGGCGTCGAGTCGGCAGCATTCGCGCGAAGCACGCCGCTGGGCTATGGAAGTTTTTCTTCGACGGTGATTGCCGTAGACGGCTATCAGCCGCGGCCTGACGAGCAGCCCACCGTGCAGTACAACGAAGTGGGGCCGGACTATCTCGCGACGATGGGTATCCCCCTGGTGTCCGGCCGCGAATTCACCCGCGCAGACGACGAAAAGGCTGCTCTGGCGGCCGTCGTGAATGAAACGATGGCGGCGCAGTATTGGCGCGGCAGGAATCCGATTGGCGAGCGCGTTCAGGTGAAGGGCCGATGGATGCAGGTGGTCGGTGTGGCGAAGGATTCCAAATACCAGAGCGTTCGGGAGACACCGAAACCCTTTTTCTACGTGCCTCGGCGCCAGAATTTCTCAATTGGGGCGGGCTTGTATATCCGAACCCGGCTGAGCCCGGAGACGATGGCGAAGGCGCTAGCCCGCGAGGTGCACGCGTTGGACCCGGACCTGGCGCTCTACGAGGTGATCACTCTACAGGAACAGGTGGATCGCTCGACATCGCCGCAGCAGGTGGCGGTAACTTTGGTTGGAACCTTAGGCGGATTGGCGCTGCTGCTCGCTGCCATCGGATTGTATGGCGTGATGTCCTACGCGGTGTCGCAGAGCACGCGCGAGATGGGGATACGGATGGCGCTCGGCGCGCACGCATCCAATCTGTTGCGCCTCGTGATGTCGCGCGGCCTGGCGTTGACGGCCGGCGGCGTGGCACTTGGTGCGGCGGTGGCACTTGGATTGACGCGGCTACTCGGGAGCCTCCTATACAAGGTCAGCCCGCGCGACCCGCTGACGTTCGGGTCGGCATTCGTGGTGATGACGATCGTCTCATTGGCAGCGTGTTTTTTGCCCGCCTGGCGCGCGACGCGGATCGATCCGGCCCGGGCGTTGCGGGATTGATTCTCTACCGCTTGCTCACAACAGGTTCCTCCAACAGTTTCCGGACCAAGCCGCTGCGAACGAGCCACGCAAGCGTCTCGATGAAAAAATTGCGTGAAAAATGCCGGCGGCCGGCGGGCCGGCAGTCGCGCATGGAACAGTGCCGCACCATCGCCGCGCTTTGCTCCTCCGCGAAGACGAATCGGGGCGGACGATGGGTCAACCAGCGGATGTACGCGAATGTTTTTCTGACGAGGCTGTCCGCCTGGACAACCAGGTGATGACGCAAAGCTCCTGCGGGCGGGTGAACGAAGGCAAAAACCAGGCACTCAGGAGGCAACGGCTCGAGAAATTCATAGCCCGAGGAACTCACCAGATAGCCGACGAAGAATCCGGCAGCCTCGGTGGAGCGTGGCGGAGCGGAGGCTTTCGTTTTACGCTTGCCCCCGAGCTTAAATTCCGGATGGAAAAACCAATACCCGCGAAGACTTCCGGAGCGTTCCGCCAGAGGCTTGTAGCCGCGGAGGTAAGGAGCAGCGAGGGGACGAATCCAGGCTGTGGCCAGCGAGGCAGACGGCAATTTGGCGCGGCGCTTCAGCGACCCTCGAACGGGTAGCGGTCGTTGGCGAGCACGGCGGCAGCCACGCGGCGGCGCACCGCGATCACGTCCAGAGATTCACGCTTCGCGAAGCGCCGAAGAACGGCGAGCTGCGTGCGCAGGGTATCGCCCTCGGCGATCGCGGCGAGGGCCGTACGCGCCTCCCTCTCCACCCGCTCCGCGGCACCATAGATGAAAGCGCGAGCGGCGTCCGCCATCACCGCTCCGACGCCCTGGCCGCGCGATTGCGCCGCTTTCTGCGCGCGGACCAGCGACGATTCCATGGCGTACACCTCCATGACGACGTTCGAAAGCGCTCCGACAATTTCCTGCTCATCCGCCAGCTTTTCGCGGAATCGCTGGACGGCCGCGCCCGCGGCCAAAAGGAAAATCTTCTTGGCCTGCGCAACGGAACGCTCTTCCTGGGCGAAGGGTCCGTCCGAGGACTCTTCGGATTGGGGGCCGGCCATTACCTCGTCCGCCAGCTTGGTGGCGGCAGGGATCAGGGGCAGAATGCCCGCCATGGCGCGCTTCATCAGCATCTGGATGATGAGCATGCGGTTGATTTCGTTGGTGCCTTCGAAGATGCGGTTGATGCGACTATCGCGATAGGCCCGGGCCACCGGATAGTCTTCGTGGAAGCCGTAGCCGCCGAAGATTTGCACCCCTTCGTCCACGACGAAATCGAGGGTCTCGCTGCCCACCACTTTCGCGATGGAGCTTTCGATGGCATATTCCTCGAGGACCTGCATGGCTTGCTTGGTCTTGTCGGTTTCGGACTCCGAGGCGGAAACGGCTGCTTCAATCATTCCGGCCGAGCGATAGATCATGGATTCAACGGCGTAAATGCGAATGGCCATTTCCGCGAGCTTGGCCTGAATCAGCCCGAATTCACGGAGCTGCTTGCCGAAGGCGGTGCGCTCCTTGGAATACTTGGAGGAGCTTTCCAGGACCTTCTTCGCGCCGCCGAGGCAGTAAGCCCCCAAGCTGAAGCGGCCGACGTTGAGGGTGTTGAAGGCGACGATGTGGCCGCGACCGACGTCATGCAGCAGGTTCTCCTTGGGGACGCGGCAATTCTCAAAGAAGATGGGCACGGTGGAGCTGCCCTTGATGCCCATTTTCTTTTCTTCCGCGCCCACCGAAAATCCCGGATAGCCGCGCTCGACGATGAAGCAAGAAAACTTGTCGCCATCCACTTTCGCGAAAACGACGTAGACGTCGGCAAAGCCGCCGTTGGTGATCCACATCTTCTGGCCGTTCAGGGTCCAGTGCCGGCCATCGGAAGAAAGGTCGGCGCGCGCGCGCGCCGCAAGGGCATCCGAGCCGGCCTGCGGCTCGGAGAGGCAATAACAGGACATCAGCTCGCCGGTCGCGATTTTCGGAAGATATTTCTTCTTCTGCTCCTCGGTGCCGAAGTACACGATGGGGACGGTGCCGATGCCGGCGTGGGCTCCGTGAGAAACGGCGAACGACCCGTAGGCGGCAAGTTTCTCGGCCAGCACCGTGACCGAAACTTTGTCCAAGCCCGCGCCGCCATAGGCCTCCGGGATCCCACCCCCGAGAAGACCGAGCTCGCCCGCTTTCTTCAGCAGCGAAGGCATCAGTCCTGCTTTGTGCTGTTCGAGTTCGCTCGCGAGCGGCACAACTTCCTTCTGGACAAACTCTTCGGCCGTCTGGCCGATGAGCCGCTGGTCGTCGTTCAGGTCCGCGGGCGTGAAGACGTCTTCGGCGCGACAAGGGGAAACGAGGAAAGCGCCTCCGCGCGCGAGATTTTGAGAAACAGTGGTCGTTGCCATGGTCTTCCTCGCTTTCGGCGGATCGCCTGCCGCGCCGCCGCGATCACCGCCTAACCTGCTTGCGCAACCGCCTTGATCTTTTCGATATATTCGGCCGGCAGCCCGTGCTCTTTCGCGCCCTCGAGAATGACTTTCAGATAATGGGGAGCCGGTTGAAGGCCGCTATCGCCTCTCGATGCGATGTAGGCCTGGGCCGCGACCTTGCTTTCGAGGCCGCCGGTGACCTTCACTTCGATCCGGCGATAGTGTTCCGGAACACCTTCGAAGCGATCGAGGTTGCGGAAGGCCGCTTCCGGAATTTTGTAAAGCACACCCTCGACCGTCTGACCCGGCGCCGGGCGAATATTGGCGGTCGCTGAACCGCCACGCGCCTTCTTGTTGAAAAGCAGCTCGTAATTTTCGAGCTTCGCCGGTTGGTCCTCAAAGATTTCGCCGGCGCGCGAGAGCATCTGAGCGCGGCTCATATTGCTGCCATATGCGAAATACCAAGCGGTCGGTCCGGACATAGTTCTCTCGCGATCCCCAAAGCAGCCACGAAGCAGTTTATCTTACTGGGAAGCACGGCCGTGAGCAAATCGTTTCGCGGGCGGCGTCGGAAGCATGCGCGCCATGGAAACGGGCCAAGGCTCAGGGGGCGCAACGATTCGATGGGGTAGGCTTGGCGGCGGTCGCTGCTACCACTGGTCCTTCCGTCATCATGCCTGAGAAGTCTCTGCACTCAAGAACCTGCGAGAGCATTGCATGCCGAGGCTCTTGACTGTATATTGCCAGCCAGAATACAGCATTCGGCGAGGCGCAATTCAACATGAATCCAATCACGTCGGAAAAAAATAAGCTGGGATTTATCGGGATCGGCTACATGGGCCGGCCGATTGCACAGCGTTTGCTTGAGTCCGGCTTCAAGCTGATGGTCTACGACCGGGACCGCACCAAGGCAGACAAGCTAATTCGTTATGGCGGCGCAGTGGCGGGAAGCATTGCGGAGCTTGCTTCCCGTTCCGACGTTGTATTGACGTGCCTTTCGAGCGATGAAGCTGTCCTAAGCGTTTATAGCGGACCGGACGGCGCAATGGCGAATGCGCCTTCCGGCTCAGTCGCGATCGACATGAGCACGGTCTATCCGGAGACCTCGCAGCAACTCTCGAGGCTCGGTTCTGAGCGAGGCGTCGAGGTCCTCGATGTGACTATATCGGGGAGTACGCCAGCCGCCGAACAGGGAGCGCTGACTCTGTTCGGCGGCGGTGAACAGGCATGCTTCGACGCCGCCGAGTCGATCTTCCGCGCGATCGCGCAAAAGTATTTTTATCTGGGTCCGAGCGGCTCCGGAGCGACGATGAAGCTTGTTGCGAACACGCTGCTGGGAATCGGAATGCAGGCGATTGCCGAGGCGGTTGCGCTCGGTGAGAAGGCAGGCCTCGACCGCAATCGGTTGCTCGACGTCTTGTCGCAGACTGCAGTGGTCGCACCGGCGCACGTGGGAAAGTTTCCGCGAGCGAAGAATAGCGACTATAGCCCTCAATTTCCGCTGCGGCTTATGAACAAGGATTTCGGGCTGATTCTCCGTCTTGCGGCTGCAGTTGGGGCGCAAATGCCCGCGGCAGAGGCGGCTTTCGAGGCGAATGCAAAGCAATCAGAGGAGGGGAACGAACAAGACTTCTCCGCCGTTATTCTACAAATGGAAAAGCGCGACGGTTTACCGTCCGCGTCCAAGCAAAAGGCCGCGGGATAGAAAACAGCAAGGAAAGCGCAAGGGAGACTTCAAACGTGATGAGCGGTGGAAGTGCCAAGGATGAGGTAGGAGTCGGACGCGAGAATCAGCCGGGAACCGAGTGGGTCCACAACTCAGGGGTCACTCGCAGGCGATTCTTGGAAATCACTGCCGGCGCGTCGATCCTGGCGAGCTTTCCGCCGTACCCCGGTGGAGCGGAACCAAAGGGAGAAGTCCCGCGCAGGGCGCTCGGCCGCACAGGGGAAAGGGTTTCCGCGGTAGGCCTGGGCGGCTTTCACCTGGGCAAGCCGGAACTCCAGGATTCAGAGAGTATTCGCATCATCCGCGCGGGAATCGACAACGGAATCAATTTTCTCGATAACTGCTGGGATTACAACGAAGGACAAAGCGAAGTCCGCATGGGCAAGGCGCTGCGCGACGGCTATCGTCAACGAGCGTTCCTGATGACCAAGATCGACGGGCGCGACAAGAAAACCGCCGCGCAGCAGATCGAAGAATCGCTTCGCAGGATCGAGACCGATCACATCGATCTTTTACAGTTTCACGAAATTATCCGCATGAACGATCCGGACCGTGTTTTCGCAATCGGCGGCGCCATGGAAGCGGCACTCGAGGCAAAGAAAGCGGGAAAAATTCGCTACATCGGGTTCACCGGACACAAGAGTCCCGACATACATTTGAAGATGCTCGACACAGCCGCGAAGCATCAATTTCTCTTCGACACGGTTCAGATGCCGCTGAATGTGATGGACGCCCACTACGACAGCTTCGAAAAGAAAGTCTTGCCGGTGCTCGTGAAGAACGAACTCGGCGTGCTCGGGATGAAGCCGATGGGCGATCGCATTATTCTCGAAAGCAAGACGGTGACTCCCCTCGAATGCCTGCATTACGCGATGAGTCTGCCGACCAGCGTTGTGATCACCGGATGCGACTCGATGCAGATACTCGAACAGGCGCTGAACGCGGCACGGAGTTTCCGAGTCATGGAGTCAAACGAAATCGAAGCTCTTCTGGCGAAGACCACCGAGGCTGCGCAGGGCGGAAAATACGAGCTCTATAAGACGACGCACAACTTCGACGGGACTTATCGAAATCCTCGATGGCTGGGATGAGGCTGCATTAAGAATTAGAAGCGCCGCGTTAGCGCGCGCCGCGGGACATGTTGTTCCGGCGAAGTGCGTTTGATAGACTTTCCGCATGGCCAAGCGAAAACCAGCGCGCAAGAAGAAAATCGCCGGCGGGAAAAGACCAACCCTCAAGAAGAAGCCTGCAGGGAAGAAAAAGCCTGCGGCCAAAAAGAAACCGATCCGCCGGAAGAAAAGCGACGCTCGAGCCAAGCAAGAAATCACAAACCCCATTGCGATCAGGGACCGTCGCGGTTTGGGCTCGGCATCCGGCGGGCAATCCGGCGACACCCAGGCACTGTCTCGCAAGGAAGACGTCGATTCCGAGAGCGTTGAAGAGCTGGCGGAAGAAGGTCAAGGCTTCGAAGCGGAAGCCGTTAGCGGCGTCGAAAATGCCAAAGACCCGGATCAGGGCGAAGTGACCACATCCGAAGTTCCCGAGGACGACGTTCCGCCCGAATACCAGGACCGGAACAAACTCTAAACCGGGATTTCCGTCTTGAGCGCCCCCGTATTTGTGGCGGGGACGCCGCCGCTACGGGGAGGAAACCATGACAAAACCCGAACCGAAAGCACAGCCAAAGCAACAGCCCTCCACGAAAACCATCGAAAAAGAGATTGAGATTGACGCGCCGGTGGAAGCGGTATGGACGGCGCTGACCAATGCGGAAGAGCTCGAGCGATGGTTTCCGCTGGAAGCGCGGGTGAAACCCGGGGCGGGAGGCTCGATCTGGCTTTCGTGGGGACCCGGCTGCGAAGCAGAGGCGCCGATTGCGGTGTGGGAGCCCAATCGACATCTTCAACAGGGGGAGAGAGCGCCAGGATCGGCGGAGGCGGCCGCGCTCGACGGAGCCAGCGCCCCCGCGGCGATCGTGGACTGGACGCTCGAGGATCGCGGAGGAAAGACCTTGCTGCGATTAGTGAATTCCGGATTTGCCGAGGGCGCGGAATGGGAAAACGAGTACTTCGATTCGACGAACTACGGCTGGACCTTCATGCTCACCAACCTGCGTCATTACCTCGAGCGGCATCGAGGCACGCCGCGCCGCGTGGCCTGGCCGCGAATCAAGATCGAGATGCCGCGCGAGATAGCCTACGAGCGACTGCTGGCATCGGACGGCCTCTTCCGCGACGCCAGCTTGGTCGGACTGAAGGCAGGCGAGCCCTTCGGCTTGCGGGCCTCGACCGAGGAAACCCTGATGGGACGCGTGGAATTCATCGCTCCGCCGCGCGGCTTCTGCCTGAAGGTTGAAAATCTGAATGAGGCGCTCCTGTGGCTGAGCATTGAAGGCTCGGGCGGCCATCACGAGGTGGGCTTGTGGCTATCGGCGTACGGGCTGCCGCAGAGTGAAGTGGATGGCTTCGAGCAGCGCTGGTCCGCGGCCCTGGAAAAACTCTTCCCGACGTCACGCGTGGCGGAGCACGGAAGCTGAAGGATCAGGAGAGGCGCTCGAGGATGCCGGCGGCGCCCATGCCGCCGCCGACGCACATGGTGACGAGGCCGTAGCGAGCGTTGCGGCGCGCGAGCTCTCGCAGAATCGTGGCAGTGAGTTTCGCGCCCGTACAGCCGAGCGGGTGGCCGAGCGCGATCGCACCACCATTGGGATTCACGCGCGCGAGGTCGAGGCCGGCAAGCCTGATGACGGAGAGGGCCTGCACGGCGAAGGCCTCATTCAGCTCGATGACATCGATTTGATCTAGTGTCAGTCCTGCCTGCTTGAGAGCCTTAGGGATGGCGAACACCGGCCCGACACCCATTTCTTCCGGGGCGCAGCCCGCCGTTGCGAAAGCGAGGAAGCGCGCAAGCGGCTTCGCGCCAATGGCGCGGGCGCGCTCGTCGCTCATCACGACCGCGGCGGCGGCGCCATCGCTCATCTGCGAACTGTTTCCCGCGGTTACGGAGCCACGGGCGTGGAACGCCGGCTTGAGTTTCGCCAGTGCTTCGAGCGACGTTTCGGAGCGCGGGCCTTCGTCGGTATCGAACACCGTCTTCGTGGTCTTGGGCCGGCCATTGTTCATCGCCGTGTAGCACACGTCGACCGGGACGACTTCGTCCTTGAACTTCCCCGCGGCGATAGCGGCAAGGGCCTTCTGGTGGCTGGCGAGAGAAAACTGGTCGGCCTGCTCACGAGTGATGCCGTATTTTCGAGCGAGATTCTCGGCCGTCAGGCCCATGCCGAGATAGGAATCCGGGTAATGGTCCATGAGCCAGGGGTTGGGCGAGATTTTGTTGCCGCCCATAGGGACCAAGCTCATCGATTCAGTGCCACCGGCGACAACGACGTCGGCGCGCCCGGCGACGATCCGTTCGGCAGCGATGGCGATGGCCTGCAGGCCCGAAGAGCAGAAGCGGTTGATGGTCATGGCCGAAGCTTCGACCGGCAACCCAGCGCGCAGGGAGGCCGTGCGCGCCACGTTCATTCCCTGTTCCGCCTCGGGCATGGCACAGCCCAGGATCACGTCTTCGATTTCCTTGGGATCGAGGCCGGGAACGTCCGCGACCGCCTTGCCGATGGCGATCGCTGCAAGGTCGTCTGGGCGCGTGGCACGCAGAGCGCCCTTGAAGGCCTTCCCCACGGCTGTACGCACCGAACTCACAATCACAGCTTCTCTCATATCTCACCTTCCAAAATCTGCGGCACCTCTGCGAGCTACTAACTATTGGACGCCAGTGCGGGCGAAAAAGCAAACGGACGAACCCGGTCCTTGGGGTGAAGTCTACCAGGGCGATGCACGTCACGGACATCTCGGACATTATTTTGCTTACTGTGACGCATTGGGCCGCTTGCGATATTCCTGGTAGAGCTGCTTGTGTTTGTTGTCGGTGCTGGTGAGCCGGCCCTTAATGAAGAGATAGCGCAACTGGGTGCGGATTTCGAGCGGATCGCCATCCGTAACAATCAGGTTCGCTTGCTTGCCCGGCTCGACTGTTCCCAACTGGTCCGCGAGCCCCAGCATCTGCGCCGCGTTGAGCGTTACGGCTTTGAGCGCTTCGTCGTAGGCCAGCCCGTACGCCACGGCGTTGCCCGCCTGTTGCGCGAGCCGGCGTGAGAACGCCGTATCGAAACTAGCGAACGCAATGGGAATGCCCGCCGCAAAGAGCTCGGCCGGCTGCGTCATCGGCCGGTCGTACGGATCGTCTTCTTCATCCGGCAGGCGCGCCGTTGGACCGAGAATGACGGGTACCTTCTTTTCTTTGAGAAGATCCTTCACCCGCCAGGCTTCATCGCCGCCGGCGAGGATCATCTTCAGGTTCTGCTTCCCACAGAACTCCACGGCATTGCGGATGTCGCGCGCTTTTCCGGCAACGACGAGCACCGGCAGCTTGCCCTGGACCACAGGGGCGAGGGCTTCCAGCTTGAGGTCGCGGGCAAAATTTTCCGTCGATCCCTTTTCCTGGGCTTGTGCGTAATGGCGCGCGCGGCCGAGGAGGTCGGACAGCTCGTTTATCTTCTTGTCGTACTCCTCCCTGACTTCCTTGTACGGCCGCTGATTGAAGTTGAAGGTCGAGAAGTCAAAGGAACGGGTTTCAATGGTGGGCCAGTTCAGGACCATGGCCACGGAGCGGCGGATCTGCATCTCGTCAAAAGTCCAGCCCGCCAGATTCATTGCCGATGCGTGGCCGGCGAGAGTGCCGCCACCCGGAACCGTGACAACGTGCGTGATGCCGGCGGCCCTGGTGACAGGAATATGCGCGCTGGCCGGGTGGACAGCGGTGGCGGCAACCAGCTCCGGATTGAATTCGCCCAACTCGGTGACATCCACGGTTGCCGATACCGCATCGATTTCACTCAGACCCACCTGCGTGATGGGATCAAAAAGGCCAGGGTACACGGCGAGACCCTTGGCATCGACCAACTGCGCGTCGGATGGAACGCTGACATTCGCGCCCACGGCTGCGATCTTTCCATCGCGGATGATTACCGTGCCGTTCTCAATCGGAGGGCCGGCTAGCGTGTAAATCTTCGCGCCTTGGATCGCATATACCGCGGACTCCGATTGGGTCCATGCCGGCGCGGCGCAAAGCAAGACGAGGGGAAGAAGCAAGAGCGGCAATCGAAATCTCATCGTCATCGCTCCTCCCCTTCACGCGCGGCGCTCGCTTTCGGCGGCCTTTTCTTTTCTGCGGGTTTCTTTTCTTCTTTTTTCCCTTCCTTTTTCTCAGCTTCGGCAGCCTTCTTTTCCTTTTCGAGAAGCGCCTGCTTTTCCTTTTCGAGGTCGGCGCGCTGGGCGATGTCGCGCTGCCGATCGAAATAGACTCGGCCATCAATCAGGGTCTTCTGCGCCACGGCATAAACGCTGAGCGGATGATGGTCGTAAATGACCAGATCCGCATCCTTCCCGACGTCAATCGACCCCACGCGGCTATCGACTCCGAGCTGGATGGCGGGATTCAAGGTGACGAGCTTCAGCGCCTCCGTCTCCGAAAGGCCGCCGTACTTCATGGCCTTGGCCGCCTCCTGGTTCAGATGGCGCGCCTCCTCGGCGTCGTCAGAGTTGATGGAGACCACGACTCCCCGCTCGGCCATCAGCGCGGCGTTATACGGAATCGCATCGTAGGCTTCCATCTTGTAGGCCCACCAGTCCGAGAATGTGGATCCGCCCGCGCCGCTGGCCGCAATTTCGTCCGCCACCTTGTAGCCCTCGAGCACGTGTTGGAACGTTCGAACCTTGAAGCCGAACTCCTGCGCGACGCGAATCAACATCACGATTTCATCGGCGCGATAGCAGTGCGCGTGCACGTAGCGTTTGCCTTCGAGTACTTCCACCAGCGGCTCGAGCTTGAGGTCGCGCCGTGGGGGAATCAAATTCTGTTCGCCCGCCGCCTTCCGGCGGTCGTATTCGTCCCATTGCTTCTTATATTCCTTGGCTTCGGTGAATCCTTCGCGAATCACTTCCTCGACGCCCAGGCGCGTGGCTGGATAACGCGGAGGGATGCCGGGCGGGGGCCGAAAATTCGTCCGCTTGGGATTTTCGCCCAGCGCAAACTTGATTCCGGGCAGGGCGCCTTCAAACGGCAGCTCGCTCGCGGGTTTTCCCCAGCGCAGCTTGATGACGACGGTCTGGCCGCCGATAGGGTTGGCGCTGCCGTGAAGAATATTCGCTGCGGTGACGCCGCCGGCAAGGTCGCGGTAAATATTCGGGTCTTCGGGATTGAGCACGTCCGCGATGTTCACCATCGAGGAGATCGCGATCGAGCCTTCATTCACCTGCCCGTCAATGGCGATGTGCGAGTGGCAATCGACAATTCCCGGCATCACAAATTGGCCGGTGGCGTCAATCACAGTGGCCCCGGGCGGGGCGCTGACGTCCGGGCCGACGGCCGCGATTTTGCCGTCGCGGATCAGGATCGAACCGCGCTCGATCGTGCCGTGGGTGACCGTCAAGATGGTGGCGTTCTTGATGACGGTCGTGCTCGAGCCCTGCCCCAGAACGGCGGCGGGGATGAGCGACACAGTCAGAACGAGAAGCATGCGCGGGAGTTTCATCGGATTCCTCCCGAGCGGGCGCCCGATTTTGCCGTGGCGCCCCGTTCCGGTTTCTTGTCCTCTTTATCCTTATCTTTCGGCTTTTCTTCCTCGTGAACTTCGAATCGTCTTCCATCGACGAAAACCAATTTTACTTTTGTCTTTTCGTTGAAAATATCGCCGTCGGTCACGACGAGGTTGGCGATTTTGCCAGGCTGGACGCTGCCAAGAAGTTCACCCACTCCCAGGATTTCCGCCGCATCGAGAGTGAAGGCGCGCAAAGCCGCATCGGGCGCGAGCCCAGCCGCGATGGCCTTTCTCGCGTTCTTCATGATGTCCGGTGGCCCCGGAAGTCCCTCTGAATAAAAGGCGAATTTGACTCCCGCTTTTGCAAACGCCGCAGGGGTCGAAGGGGCGCGGTCCCGGAAGCGCAATTCGCGCAGCGTCACTTCGCCTTCCGGGTCGGCGTCCTTGTCTTTTTCGGGCCACTTCAGGCTGACGAGCACGGGCAGTTTCTGAGCCGCGATGGCGTCCGACATCGCGTAGCCCTGCTGGCCGCCATAGAGCGTCGCGTGGAGTTCCCATTCCTGCACAAGCCGGAGGGCGCGACGGATTTGGATCTCGTTGTTTGCCGGAACGAGGACCAGCTCCCGATCGCGCACCGCAGCACCCACTACGCGTTCGGTGCGATCGTATGGTGGCCGCTCGAGTCCATTTATATGCGCCTCGTAGATTCGCTCCGCTTCCGCGTGCCACCTGGCGTCAATAAACACTTGCCGCACATACGCCACCACGCCCATTACTGAGCCTGGAAAACTAAAAAATCCACCGATTGGTTGGAACGATAGATCGAGGGCGGCCGGGGCTTTTACCACCATCGTGCTCGCTCGGTCTCCGGCCAGATTGATTACAGAACCTTGGCCCGGGAAGATGCCGCCCTTCGGCAAGACGAGCGCCGAAGTAAAGCCAGCGTTACGCCACGTTTGTATGCGCTTGTCGTCCGGCTTCAATTCGTCGGCCGGGTTCAACCACGGGGTCGTTCCGGGACGATCCTCCGGTCCCATGGCAATCTGCCGGGGCGCCTGTGCTCCGCCCCCGCTGCCCGCTGGACCTCCGCCGGGACCTTCTGGCTTTGGGAGTCCCAAGTCGGTGCCGGCGTCAATCAGCCCTGGATAAACCGTCAAGCCCTTACCGTCAATCACCCAAGCTTCCGGCGGTACGGGCACATCCGTGCCGACCGCCGCGATCAATCCTTTAGAGACCACCACCGTGCCATCTTCAATCACCGGCCCCGAGACCGGGACGATCCGGGCGTGCTGGATGGCGAAATAACGAGGCTCATCCGCTTGAGCCTGACGAACCGGCCACAAATACGCATGACAGATAGCTACCAACGCAGTTAGAACAAGCAGAGAAACAAACCTACGGACGATGCCAGACTGCATCCCACACCCCTCACGGTTTCTGTGTACTTCTGTCCAGCTTCCAGCGACCGGTTTCTAACTCCCAGAATAGATGCGGGATGCTATCGGCAGGTTTCCGTGGTGTCAAGGACAGCATAGGCGCCAGGAAAACGCTGACACACAAAACGCTAGTTGCGGAGGGGTTTGCCGGTCTTCAAGGTGTGGGCGATGCGCTCCTGGGTCTTGCGTTCGCCGCACAGACTCACGAAGGCTTCGCGCTCGAGATCGAGAATGTACTGCTCGCCGACAGTCTGTGGCGCCGAAAGCGGGCCGCCCGCCAAAACATTCGCCAGCTTGCGGCCCACGAGGGCGTCGTATTCGGTGATGTATTCGCCGCGAAGGAGCATGTGGATGGCCAACTTCGCGCCGGCCAGGAACTCCTCGCCGAGGACGCGGATTTGCGCCGGCGCCGGCGGATGATAACCCGCGCGCGCCATGGCAAGCGCGGTCTGTTTCGCATCGGCGACCAGGCGATCGCGATTCATGGCAATCAAATCGGCAGGGCGCAGGTAACCGAGAGACCGCGCTTCCTCAGCACTCGTAGAAACTTTGGCCATGGCAATATTCTCGAATACCGGCTTGAGTGCGTGGAATAAATCCAGATCCTCGGCGCCCGCGGCCTTCTCATTCGCGCGGACGAGCATTTCCTTCACTCCGCCGCCCCCGGGAATCAGGCCGACGCCGGTTTCCACCAACCCAATATAAAGCTCCGCCGCGGCGTGGGTGCGGGCGGCGTGCAGGCTGATTTCGCATCCGCCACCGAGCGCCATTCCCTGCGGCGCAGCCACCACCGGGCGCGGCGCGTATTTGAGAGCCATATTGATATTCTGGAACTGGCGCACGGCCATGTGGACGTCGTCCCATTCCTCTTCCTGGGCGCTGATGAAGAGCAACATCAGATTGGCGCCGACGGAGAAATTCGTCGCCTGGTTGGCGACGACCATGGCATCGAAATCGGTTTCGAGAGTCTTCAAGCCGGCCTGCAGCATGGCCACAATGTCGCCGCCAATGGCGTTCATCTTGGAGTGGAATTCACAGCAAACCACGCCGTCGCCCAGGTCAATCAGGCTGGCTCCCGAATTTTTCCGGACGACCTTGGAGCGCTCCTCGAGCGATTTCAACAGGATCAATCCCGCAGGCTCCTCGACCGTTTGGTAGCTCGTCGAGCCTAGATCGAAGTAGCTCAGGCCGCCCTGCGCGCCCAGGTAGAACGATTTCTTGCCTGAAGAAAGCAGCTTCGTGACGAGCGGCGGCAGCGCTTTCCCTTCGCGCTCGAGCGCTTTCGCCATCGGCTCGACGCCGACGGTATCCCAAATTTCGAATGGCCCGAGTTCCCAGGCGAACCCCCAGCGCATCGCCCGATCGACGTCCACAACGCGGTCGGAGATTTCCGGCACCCGGCGCGCAGCGTACAAACACATCTCCGAGAGGGAGGTCCAGAGGAACTTCGCGGCCTTGTCGCCATCCTTGCCTGCGATGGCGGGACCCACGAGCGCGCGCAAGCGCTCGCGGGTATCCTCGATGGCCTTGCCCGCCTCGATCGATCCAAACTTGGCCTTCTGGCGCGGCCGATACTCGAGCTTTTGCCAATCGAGGGTCAGGACTTCGCTGTCTCCTCCGCTCTTTACCCGCTTGTAGAATCCCTGACCGGACTTGTCCCCGAGCCAGCCGCGCTTCATCATCTCTTCGATGAGCGGCGGCACCTTGTAAATCTCGCGCGATTCATCGTCGGTGGCGTTCTGATAGATGTTGCGGACCACGTGCGCGAGCACGTCGAGCCCGACGACATCCGCCGTGCGAAATGTCGCCGACTTCGGCCAACCCACGGCGGGCCCGGTGCAGGCGTCCACTTCCTCGATGGTCATGCCCAGCGCGACCATTTGCCGCAGAGCGTTGAGCATTGAAAATGTGCCGATGCGATTGGCGATGAAATTCGGGGTGTCCTTCGCCAGGACCACGCCTTTCCCCAGCCGGAGGTCGCAGAATTCGTCGAGCGTGCCAAGCACTTCGGGGCGCGTTTTGGGCCCGGGTATCAGCTCGACAAGCTTCATATAGCGCGGCGGATTGAAGAAGTGCGTGCCGGCCCAGTGCTGCTGGAAGTCCTCGGAGCGGCCTTCCGCGATGAGGCGAATCGGCAGACCGGAAGTGTTGGTGGTGACGATGGCGCCGGGCTTGCGGTGCTGCTCGAGGCGAGCGAGCAACTTTCGCTTGATCTCAAGATCTTCGGCAACTGCCTCGATGATCCAGTCCGCTTGAGCGCACCAGGAAAGATTATCTTCGAAGTTGCCCGGAGTAACCAGGCGCGCGACTTCTGGCGAGAAAAACGCAGCCGGACGCGATTTCTTGGCGGCCTCGAGACCGGCGCGCACAATCCGGTTGCGCACCTCGGGGTTATCCAACGCCAGGCCACGGCGCGTCTCGTCCGGGGTCAGCTCGGCGGGAACTATGTCGAGCAGGAAACAGGGCACTCCGGCGTTGGCGAGGTGGGCGGCGATGCGCGCCCCCATGGTCCCGGCCCCGAGAACCGCTGCCTTCTCAATGCGTCTCTTCATTTGAGCGCTCGTCGAAACAATCGAGGAGGTTACAGAAGCGATAAGTAAGGGTCAACGGAAAAGACGGTGCATCCTTTGCATGCGCTACAGTGTCATAATCAGCGGAGGCTTGGGCATGGGTCCGTTTCTCAAACGAATCGGTGACGCGGTGACGGGGCTTCGCTCCTTCGCCTATGGCCCGCTCGAGCAGAGGCGGAAGGTGGCCGTAGCGCTGGGCGGCGGCTTCGCGCGCGGTATCGCGCATATCGGCATTCTGCGAGTCCTCGAAAAAAACCGCATACCCATCGACTGTATCGCCGGGACCAGCGTAGGCGCGCTCATCGGCGCAGCCTACGCCAGCGGATCTTCCCTGGATGAGATGGAGCGGCAGGGCAGCGCGACGCGATTCCAAGATTTCGGTCGTTGGACGCTTTCTCGTATGGGAATGGCTTCCAACGATCGCCTGGAGAACTTTCTCCGCAAGTTCACGAAGGCCAATACCTTCGAAGAGCTGAAAATTCCGCTCAGCATCGTGGCCACGGATCTGATGGGCGGCAAGTCCGTCTACTTTACCGACGGAGAAATGACCACGCCACTGCGAGCTTCGTGCGCCTACCCGGGTTTGTTTCTGCCGATCGAATACCGGGGCTGTTTTCTGGTGGACGGATTCCTGACCGAACAAGTACCCACGATGGCCGCCCGAGCCATGGGCGCCGAAATCGTAATCGCCGTTCACTTGGAACCGGGCCTGCTGACCGAACGGCCCAGGAACACGATCGAAGTGATCGGGCGATCGTTCTCGATCATTCAAGGCAGTGGAGATCAGCACTGGAGACAAGCAGCCGACGTGATCTTGGAGCCGGACGTCCATCATGTGCTTTGGGACGGATTTGAACACACGCCGGAACTCGTGGCCGCAGGTGAATACGCCGCGCGCGCGGCGATGCCGCAGATCAAGGCCGCGCTGGCGCGCGTCTGGGCAGCGCCAACCGGCCTACCATCCCACGCCCTGGAATAAGCGGGAAGGGTTCCAGGGTTTTCCTCGCTACGAACGTTTTCCGGGAAGTATTGCCAGCGGCGGAAGAGCGCGCCAACCTCAAAGCGGCCGGATTTCTATTTTGACCGACTGGCCGTTTCCTTTACCACGCTTGGTGAGCCATTCGCCGAGCGCCGCGGCCAGGCGTTCAGGATCCACCCGAAGGCTGGCCTCGAGCCGCCCCTCAGCGATGGGAAGCGTGTCATCAAACTCAGCCGAGCCGGTAAAGTTCCGCATGCAGAAGCTATCGAGCCACTCGAGCGGGCACGGGCGTCGCTCCCCAGGGGTCACTACGTCGATTTGCAGCTTGCGGGCGTACATCAATCGAGTATAGCACCGCGTCCGGGGCGAACTTGCGGGCGGCGAACTCGACTGGCGCAAAGCCAGCGTGCGTCCGGACCACTTCTACCTCCGGCTGTTTCCGGGAGCGATTACCCGACGATGTTTGGGCAGCTGAGCCACCACGCTGGCCAGGCGCAGCGTCGCATGCGCCAGCGATCTACTCTGGTGATCGCCTTTTGGCGGCAGACTCAACTGTTCCCGTTATATTAGTGTTAAGGCTATTGTGTGGGATACGATGGTGCTCTGCAAGAGCCAAGATTGGCTTGAAGAAAGATGGTCTTCACCCCGTTGCAAACTGAGCGGCTGACGCTGCGCGTTCACGCGCTCTCGGATATTCCAGCGCTCATGCCACTTATCGGCGCCCGCGAGGTGGCGGCGACCACGCTGCGGATTCCGCATCCTTACACCGAGTCCGACGCTCGGGACTTCATTGCCAGCACGGAGGAGGCCCTATCGAGCGGCAGCGGTTTGCGCCTGGGCATCGTCCTGCGTGAGCGTGACACGTTGTGCGGCGGGGTGGGACTGCGGATCGAGCCTGACCATCGTCGCGCCGAACTCGGCTACTGGGTCGGGGTGCCTTACTGGGGAAAGGGCTATGCCACGGAGGCAGCCCGGGCGGTGGTGAAATATGGGCTCGGGACTCTGGGGCTGCACCGCATCTTCGCCAGCCACTTCGCGAACAATCCTGCGTCGGCAAGAGTCTTGAGAAAAATCGGCATGCGCCACGAAGGCAGCTTGCGCGCTCATGTGTTGAAGTGGGGAGAGTTCCTCGACCTCGAGATGTACGGAATACTGGCGCCCGACGCGGAGCACACCCCGACTACGACGTAAGCCGGCCTGGCAGCGACCGTCCTTGCATTTCGAGGAGGCGTGGCCTAGACTTTTTTGATTGTGCGCCGCGTCCTCTAGATAAGACGCCACGCCGCACCCGCGCGGCCGACAACCGGGTGAGGTTCCCGGCGTCGATTCTCCGGGAGGTTCTGTGTCCACGCCCTTGGAAAACTGGGTTGAAGAGACCGCGCGCCTAACCAAGCCGGCCAAGTTCACGTGGTGTGACGGCTCCGAGAAGGAGCACGACGCCCTGGTCGAGCGGATGCTCGAGGACTCGACCCTCCTGGACCTCGATTCCCAGACGTATCCCAATTGCTACCTGCACCGCAGCAACCCGAGCGATGTGGCGCGCACAGAGAACGTCACTTTCATCTGCACGCGAGCTCGAGAGGACGCCGGACCCACAAATAACTGGATGGCGCCCGAAGAAGCCAAGCAGAAAGTGGCACCCTTATTCGAAGGCGCCATGAGCGGACGCACGATGTACGTTGTGCCCTACATCCTGGGGCCGGCCGCATCTCCGTACCGCAAAATCGGCGTCGAAGTCACCGATAGCCCGTATGTAGTGGCCAGCATGCGTATCATGTCGCGGATGGGTAAAGTGGCGCTCGACCAGTTGGGAAGCTCGGCCGATTTTGTCCCCGGCCTTCATTCCCTCGGCGACTTGGATCCAAAACGACGATTCGTTCTGCACTTTCCCGAAGAAAAGCTGATCTGGAGCGTCGGCTCCGGCTACGGCGGCAACGCCCTGCTCGGCAAGAAATGCTTCGCGCTGCGGATCGCAAGCTGGATGGCGCGGGAGCAGGGCTGGATGGCCGAACACATGCTGATTCTGGGACTCGAAGACCCGTCCGGCAAAGTGACGTACATGGCCGCAGCGTTTCCGAGCGCGTGCGGGAAAACCAACCTCGCGATGATGGTTTCCGCTCTGGTAGACCAGGGCTACCGCGTCTGGACCGTCGGCGACGACATCGCCTGGCTGCACGTCGGGACGGACGGCTATTTGCACGCCGTCAATCCGGAGGCGGGGTTCTTCGGCGTCGCACCCGGCACCAGCCAGCAGACGAATCCCAACGTGATGGCGGCCATACACCGCAATTCTCTGTTCACCAATGTCGCTCTCACTCCCAAGAAGGAGCCGTGGTGGGAAGGCATCGGGTCTACGCCGCCGGAAGGCCTTTTGAACTGGAAAGGGGAACCGTGGTCGCCGGACAAAGGTCCCGCAGCGCATCCCAATTCGCGTTATACCGTCCCCGCGGAGCAGGCTCCGTGCATTTCGAAATACTGGGAGGATCCCCAGGGCGTGCCGATCTCCGCATTCATCTTCGGTGGGAGGCGGTCCCGGGTGGCGCCACTCGTTTATGAAGCGCGCGATTGGCAGCACGGGGTCTTCGTAGGCGCGATGATGGCTTCCGAAACGACAGCGGCGGCAACCGGAGCGGTCGGCGTCAGTCGGCGCGATCCCATGGCCATGCTTCCCTTCTGCGGCTACAACATGGCCGATTACTTCCGTCACTGGTTGGAGATGGGTCGGCGCGTACCTCACCTGCCGAAGATTTTTCACGTGAACTGGTTCCGCAAGGACGCCCAAGGAAAATTCTTGTGGCCGGGCTACGGCGAGAATGTGCGGGTGCTGAAATGGATGCTCGAACGCATCGAAGGCAAGGCCGAAGCCGTAGAAACACCCATCGGACACGTGCCCACCCCCGATTCGCTCACCCTCGAAGGCTTGAGAATTTCCGCAAACACGATCGATGACCTACTGAGGGTGGATCCTATTGATTGGAGCGAGGAACTGGAAGCCGTGGGGAAATTCTTCGACCGATTCGGCAAACGCCTGCCCGCGGAGCTTGGCCAGGAGCGTGACCAACTCGCCCGGCGCCTGCAGCGCGTGGCCATCAGCCACCACTAGGGAAAAGCCGGGGTTTGTTCTAGCGGTGGCCCTGGCTGGGCCGTGTTCCCGCCGGGTGTGCGCCGCGCCTAAGACTCATTAGTTGGGAAGGGGCTCCAGTATCCGCTCTTCGGTTTTTCCGGAACCATTGTGATTCTCGGCTCGCCCGCGTTGTCCTCCACCCAAATTCGCCACTGGGAACCCAACGTGCCAGAACTGCGGATCGGGTTGAATAAACTGAAGTTCGACGCTGCTCTTCCCATTCTGGCTCCCGAGCAAACCCACCACACGGCAGCCGATTTGTTGCCCGGTCTTACAATTTGCCAGGATAAGATCCTCGTTCATTTGCACGCCGGCGCCAAGGCCGATGATTGCACCCTGGGGCAAGATCGTCTCGGTGAAGGTATGTTCTTCGAGCGGCTCCTCGCGGGAGAAGGGGCCGCGAACCACGACCGGGACGTTGATACGTAGGCGCTGCGAGCGGGGGTACCCAGCTCCAAGAACTGTCGGGATGGGGACTCCGGTGCGTAGTGATTGCGAAAACGCGTCCATCGTCTGCGACGGGCAAACTTGCACCGGTGCAGAGTTTGAAGCAGATCCACCCTGGCACCTGGCGACGGCGCTCTTCGCCACCCCTATTGCTGCTTCTTCCATCGTCAGTGTGGGGAAGGCCTCATCTACGAGTCGCTTGACTTCCTCTGGCGTAAGTACCGGAGCGCGAGAGTCGGAACCGTCAAAATGAAGCTCCGTCGGGACAAACGACTCAATTGTTTCCGCCCAAGGCATGCCCACGGAAGCTTCCGCGGTTGACGTTCCCAAGGATGCTCTTGAATCCGGCGACGCCGATACGGGCGCTACGGTCAATACTTCCGGCGCAGGCCGAAATGAGGTGCCCCTGTGGGCCGCTGGCACGACTCGGACAACATGTGACCCAGCGGCCGCAGCGGACGCGCGTGCCGGCTTGGCCTGCAAGGCCTCTTGCACCGGTACCGGTAGGGGAATCGCTTCCAGGGAAGGCACTATGTCGCTCAGGCGCGCCGGCTCAGCAGCGGCATCGTCGCCGCCCGCCGTCCACGACTCCACATCGCTGAGACACAGGGTTCGGATGTCCACGAGCCTTACCACCGGGCCGCTTCTTTGCCCCACGGAGAGGAGAGGCATGGCGGGAAGAGGCGGGACGTATTCAGCTGCCAGGCCGGCGGAACGCTTCCATTGCTGCAGTCCGACGCCTCCAACCGCGAGCGCCAGTAAGCAGGTGACGCCCACAAAAGCCACGAGCGAGCCCAAACTCACTCCATACGGATCCAGGGATAAAAGCGCGAGGAGGCTGGGACTATTCATCTTTTCCCTCACACGACAACTAAGTGGCCGCCAGTATCCGCTGACGAAAGTAAGGGTGGGAATGGTACGGACGTACTACGGGAAATCACATCGAATAGGGCGCATCAGAAGCTTGGCACCGCAGGGTGCGGAATAAATCCGGCCGAAACCAGTCCAACGCAGGCCAAAACATCTTCGTCCAGAGGCTGCGGCGTAGGCGCAGCAGTTTACAAGATGGATTGGACCTCAGCGTCGATGGAAATATGGGTCTGAGGGAAGCCGTTGATCAGATAGCTTTCCCCGGCGTCCATACGAAAGTGAAAAAAACGGCTGATATGGTAATCCTCATCCAGGACGCTGAAGAGCCGCGCGGTGTCTTCTTGCGAAAGACCGAAGGCGGAGAGGGGCACAGGTTTGCCGTAGCCGCCCGCCACTTGAAGATATTTTTCGATCGCTTCGCGAAGTTGCATGTTCAGATCCAGACGTAGGCGCCCGTCTCACCGTACGGCACATTTATGTAGAAAAGATTGGCTTCGGCAATTGCTTCAAGCGCGCCACAAAATTTGCGAGCGCCGTGTTCGGCGCAAAGTTCGGCACCCTGGGCCAGGTTGATAGCGGCGACTTCATCAAGGCTCGCCACCTCGTTTTTTGAAAGCCACAGCCAGGAGGCCGGCCGCGAGCATTCCTCGCACCGGCTCGATATTTTCTCCAAGCGCCGGCCGATTGCCTCAGCAACCTCGGGCAGGAGACCGGCCGCTTCGAAATCAGGTACCGCCACAAAGAAATACTGGCTGAAGAGTTGCGGATCGGGCTCAAAGACCACAACTCGGCCGCCATAACCTGCCAACTCCTTCACCAGGACGCCGACAAGACAAGCGCGACACAGGGAAACCTCCGGGCGCACGAATTGCCGTTTCTTCCGAGGCTTGCCTCGCACATAGAGCGTGTCGGGAATCAGCGTGGCCATCCACGACCCCTGGTCTTCGAGATGCTCGCATTCCGCCGGCACTCCCTTCAACCATGCCCACCAGTTTCGGCTGCGCGGCGAAAAGCGGATGCCCGGATATGCCTGTTCGTGTGTAACGCGCGCCACGGGTGGCCTTAGCCTGGAGACCTCCGCCCCACCGCATTCTCCAGCGAAGACGCGCCAATGTTATCAGATTGCGGTGACGCGAACGCTGATTTACGGTCGTGGACGGATGGCCAAAGCGGTTTCGACAAGGGAAGCCCGGCTGAGGTATAAAGAAGGCGTTGGTCAACTCGTCGGGGGTACAAATGACTTCCGCAGCGGGCTCCGAAGTCCTGCCCGGCCTTTCCGTACTCGAGCAGACGCCCATCATTATCGAGAAAATCGTCGCGAACGCCACCGAAGAACAAATGAATTGGAAGCCTTCGATGGAGCGCTGGTCCATCAGCGAAGTGTTGGCCCACATGGCCGAGGCCGAAATAGCCGCGTTTCGCGATCGTGTCGAGAAGATGGTGCAGCAGGAATCCCCCTTACTGGAAGCGTACGACCAAAATGCGGCCTACGCCGCCGGCCGCTACTCGACCGGGAAACCGCGGGAGCACTTGAAGCAGTTTTGCCACGAGCGCGACCGAAGCCTCTCCCGGCTGCGTTACATTCCTGCGGACATGGCCGC
Organism: uncultured Acidobacteriota bacterium; assembly: GCA_963781005.1. Lineage (GTDB taxonomy): Bacteria > Acidobacteriota > Terriglobia > Acidiferrales > UBA7541 > CAWADX01. The sequence goes on along the minus strand of CAWADX010000001.1, from coordinate 683,043 downwards.
GCGCACGGGACATCACGCCGTTCTGGGCGCCATCACGGTCGGCCAACTGATGAACGAGTGGGCCTTCCACGACCTGGGTCACATCCGCCAGATTCTGGAGCTGCTTCGCTCCCGGGCGTTTTATCCAGCTATGGGCGCGTTCCAGAAATTTTACAAAATCAATCCGTAATTCTTCGGGCGGCCGCCCGGAGAAATGCACGAGGGAGACATGGATCCACTACCGCAGCGCATCCTTGCTACCTACGATGAGCTCGAGCGCGATTCGCTCGACCTGCACACACTCTTTGAGTTTGTCGGGGGCAATGCGCCCGCGAACCGCGAGGCTGTCCTCGACGCGGTGGCCGAACTTGTGAGAAAAGGCTGGCTGCAGTCAGGCGACGGCGGCGATTTCTATAAGCGGACCGAGGAAGGCCGCCTGGCGATTGCCGGACCTCTCGACGTCACCCTTTATTCGCGTCCGGAATGCCATCTCTGCGAGGAGGCCAAGGAGGCGATCGCTCCCCTACTCCGCGAATTCGGCGCGCTTTTGCGCGTCGTGAATATCGATGAAGACCCTGAATTGCGCGAACGCTATCGGGAGGATGTCCCCGTCATTTTTCTCGCCTCCCGCAAAGTGGCGAAACATCGCGTGGACATTCCGCAGTTTCGCCGGCAGCTTGAGGCTGCGAAAAAGTGACGTGAAAGCGGATTTTTGGGCGAGGGAGGACGGCAGAGAGGACAGAGAACTCTATTCGCTCGATGAGGTTTTTGCGCCAACGGTCTCGTCGGGCACATCGCCCGGGCGACCTTTGACGCGGTCGTATACGGTGAGGTGGCACGTGGACCCGAGCGCCTCGTTGTAATACGTGGGTACGCCCAGCGCCGTGCGCAGCTCTTCATTAAATTTGCGAAGGCTGGAGAGCTGTTCGACCTTGACCGGGACTTTGTTACCGTCGTGTGCGAGCAGAAACTTCTGGTAGCCGGCATCCCAGAGTTGCGAGAATTGTCCGCGCACCATAATCGCGGGCAACTCCGTCATCTGATAACGGCCGTCGGGTGTCTTTCGCAGCTCGGCCCCGCAGCCGTACTTTTCGATCCGAACCACGCCTCCAGAACTGCGCACCAAGAAGCCAGCGGTCGAGAGCCCTTCTACCTGTGGCGGTTCAAACCGCTCGTTCACGTACCACATACCCTGAAGATTAAGGACTCGGGGTTAGGGTGTAAAGTCCAAAAAACTACGAAATTGGGCCGCGCCCGCCGGCGGTTTCGGCAAATGCGACTAAAAGAGTCGCATATTGTCCGTTCACTTCGGCCAACGCTCGTAACCAATTGAACTTGTGGAACTTCCGTTCCCTACCATTCCTGCTATGTATCTGCTAAACTCAACTGGAGAAGTGGAATACATAAGACTCCTCTGCGCATCTATTCAGAGGAGAATTGGTCCAAGGGCGGCTCGCGAGCGTGCGTCCGAGAGGCTCTCAGAGGCATCTGTGAGGGTTATCAAGAAAACAGCTCTGTCCGGTTTGTTGCAGGATATCGCTGGGCGCTTGGGCGATACTCTTCTCGATCGTGTCGGCAAGACTCCCTTACTGCGGCTCGAACGAATCGGGACGGAATTCCCCAACATCGAGTTTTACGCGAAGGCAGAATGGTTTAATCCCGGCGGATCTGTGAAAGACCGTGCGGCGTTGTCGATGATCCGTGAAGGGGAACGTTCCGGCCACTTGCACCCCGGAAAGACGATTCTCGATGCCACCAGCGGAAATACAGGTATCGCCTATGCCATGATCGGCGCGGCGAAGGGCTATCCGGTGAAGCTGTGCCTGCCCGCGAGCGCTTCGTCGGAACGCAAGCGAACGCTGAAAGCCTATGGCGCGGAACTGGTAATCACGCCGGGCGATGAAGGCTCGGACGGCGCCATTCGGCGCGTGCGAGAACTTTACGCCGCCGGCTCGGAAAAATATTTTTACCCCGATCAGTACGGCAACCCAGCGAACTGGGGCGCGCACTACGACACGACAGCTCCTGAAATCTGGGCGCAGACGCATGGGAAGCTGACGCACTTCGTTGCGGGACTCGGCACCAGCGGAACCTTTATGGGCACTTCGCGCCGGCTGAAAGAACTGAATCCAGCGATCTGCGCCGTGAGCATCCAACCCGATTCGGCCTTCCACGGCCTCGAGGGCTTGAAGCACATGGCCACCGCCATCGTCCCTAAGATTTACGACCCGACCCTGGCGGATGCCGATCTGACGGTGCGGACGGAAGATGCTTATGCCATGGTGCGGCGCCTTGCGCGGGAGGAAGGATTGCTCGTGGGGATCAGCTCCGGTGCAGCGCTCGTCGGCTGTGTTGAGGTGGCGCGTTCCCTTCCACCCAAGCAACCTGCTGTGATCGTCACCGTGTTTCCCGATTCCGGGGATCGATATTTGAGCGAACGGTTCTGGGAGGAGGGGTAATCCACCGGATGCTGAAGATCAGTGAAGAATTGGCCGGCCGGATTCGCTCCCACGGAACGCAGGCGTACCCGTATGAATGCTGCGGCGCGCTCCTGGGTCACGACGCGGAAAAAGGCCGCGAAGTGCTGGATCTGGTGCCGCTGGCGAACCGGCGAGATGACTCGCCGCGCAACCGTTTCTCGATTACGGCACAGGATGTGCGGCTGGCAGAAAAGGCCGCTGGAACGCAGGGAATGGAGTTGCTGGGCTGGTATCACTCTCATCCTGATGCGCCCGCGCGTCCGAGCGAATACGATCGGGAGCATGCCTGGCCGTGGTATAGCTATATTATCCTGAGTGTGGAGGCGCGCGTGCCAGGCGACATGAAATCGTGGCGGCTTAGGGACGATCGCTCATCCTACGAGCCGGAAGAATTGGAAGTGGCGTCGCGCGCTCCGGCATAGCGCCGGGCCGGATTGCTTTGCAGGAACGAGCCTGCGAATTGGAGGGAAAGAGCATGGCAGTGAAAGTGATGATCCCGACGCCCTTGCGAGGGTACGCCGGCAAGCAAGAAAGCGTCGAGCTGCAAGCGGGGACAGTGGGCGAGGCTCTTAACGCGCTGACGACGCAGTTTCAAGAACTGCGCAAGCACCTCTATGCCGAAGACGGCCGGCTGCGGAGCTTTGTGAACGTCTACGTCAATGACGAGGACATCCGTTTCCTGCAAAAGGACAAAACCCCGATTCGCGAAGGCGATACGATCAGCATCGTGCCGTCCATCGCCGGGGGCGCCGCCCGCCGCTAGTCCGAAGGAGAATTTCACGATGGCCAGCAATACTCGGATTGAAAAACCGCCTAGCGCAGGAGCCGACAGGAAGCCGACGGCCCTTTCGAAAGAGGAAATCCTTCGTTACAGCCGCCACCTCATCATGCCCGAGGTGGGCATGGAGGGCCAGCTCAAGCTGAAACAAGCGAAAGTCCTGCTGGTGGGCACTGGGGGATTGGGCGCGCCTCTCGGTTTGTATCTCGCGGCCGCAGGCGTCGGAAAACTGGGACTCGTGGACTTCGATACGGTCGATTTTACGAACCTCCAGCGGCAAGTGACGTTCGGCACGAGCGATGTGGGGCGGCCGAAAATCGACGCTGCAAGCGAGCGCTTGTCGAACCTCAATCCGGAAATTGAAATCGTGCGGCACGAAGCGCGCCTGACCAGCGAAAACGCTCTGGAAATCCTGAAGGACTACGACATCGTCGTGGACGGCACCGACAATTTTCCTACGCGCTACCTGGTGAACGACGCTTGCTTGCTGTTGGGTAAGATCAACGTGTATGGTTCGATTTTTCGCTTCGAAGGCCAGGTGACCGTGTTCGGCTATCCGGGTGGACCCTGCTATCGTTGCCTCTATCCTGAACCGCCCCCGCCCGGACTAGTTCCATCGTGCGCCGAAGGCGGTGTCCTGGGCGTGCTCCCGGGAATCATCGGCTCAATCCAGGCGATGGAAACGCTCAAGCTGATCCTGGGCAAGGGCCAGCCGCTCATAGGCCGGCTGCTTTTGTTCGATGCTCTCGAGATGCGATTCCGCCAGTTGAAGCTAAGGAAGAATCCGGAATGCCCGCTGTGCGGCGAGAAGAGGACGATTACGAAATTGATCGACTACGCCGAATTCTGCGGCATCCGCGGCGAAGAAGCGCCGCAGCCGGTGACGACGGTTCCGGAAATCACTCCGCGCGAGCTCAAGGCGCGGCTCGACCGCGGCGACGATGTGTTTATCCTCGACGTGCGCGAGCCGCACGAATATCAAATTTGCAACCTCAAAGGGTATTTGATTCCGCTGGGCGACATTTCCCGGCGCGTCAGCGAACTCGACAGCTCTCGGGAAATCGTCGCTCACTGCCGCAGCGGGAAGCGCTCGGCCGAGGCGGTGGAGTTTCTGCAACGGGCGGGCTTCCGCAAAATCTGGAACTTGAAGGGCGGAATTCTGGCCTGGTCGGACGAAGTCGACGCCTCCGTGCCCAAGTATTGAAGGGAAGACTGTCGGGCTTTGGACCTACTTGTTGAACAGGAATGCGCCATGTGTTTTCATCGTGGCGCCGGTATGACTGAATAGATTTCCCCGGTCAATTTGCCTGGTCAATTTTCCAGATCTGGAGGAAGCATGGCAGGCACAAAAATCGTCCCTACAGATAACGGCCCGCTCCGCATCGAAGGGGACTTTGAGATCCTGGACCCGCAGGGAAAGGCGTTCGGCCTGGCAGGTCGTACCGCCGTCTCCCTTTGCCGCTGCGGTCATTCGGCAACGAAACCCTTCTGCGACGGCACCCACAATAAAATCGGGTTTCAAAGCATTGTCGAGGCGCGCGACCTGCCTCCTCCCAAACCCAAAATATAGATCCCTGGCGCTCCTTGGCCTCGCGAGCGTGCCCGAGGCCACCGAGGCGTCTCTTTGCCAAGGCATTCCACTGGGTAACCGGCGTCCCAACCAGTAACGTTTCTGCCCTGCCGATAGTAGGTGTTGGCGTGGCCGGTTGGCGTCCTCACGTTGTAGAAAATAACGTGTTTTTTATCAGTTAGTTATGGGCTAATTTTCAGTACTAGAACGGCCTTCCATTTGCTCCCTAGAGGGACTCCAGCCCTGGGGATTTGCCGGTCTGAGGGGGGTAGTTTTGAACCGGATCGAAGCATTCGACAGGTATGCCGCCCGGCGACTGCGCTGGCCCGCCGTCTGGGCAGTGGTGAGCGTGGCCTTCGTGCTGTGTATGTGGAGGCTTCGCCAGACATCCTATGTGGCCGATCCAATGTTGATCGGCTACCTAGAGATGGCTGGCAGCCTGATCGCCTTCACCTACGCAGCCAACGCTCTGATCCGGTTTCGCGGCGCCCGAGATCGCATCTCCCTGATACTGGCGTTCGGCTTCGTGCTTTCCGGGTTGATCGAGACCGGTTCGAGCCTGGCCACCTACCGATCGCTCTTCACTCTCGGAGCAACACAGGTGGTTCCGCTCGCGTGGATGGTGAGTCGCACGTTACTCGGAGTGCTGTTGTTGGCCGCACTCGCTGTTGAGAAGCGTATCCCCATGGCGCGCGAGCCAACTCGCGAAATCGCCGTGGCCCTGCTGGTGGTGGGTGTGGTGGCATACGGGACCAGCGCCGCCTATTTTGCCGTGCCTGCGTCGCCGGAGATCCATCCATTCGCGCTGGTGCCACGTCCTTGGGATCTGTTGCCTGCCGCCATCTACTTGGCGGCAACGATCGGTTATTGGCGGCGATTGGCAAGCGTCCATTCGGCTCTCGACCGCGCGTTGTGCATTGCGGCGGGGCTGAACGTTGCCTGCCATGTGGCGATCAGCCAGTCGCACCAAGTGTTTGACGCCACGTTTGCCCTCGCTCACCTCTTGAAGGTGGTGAGCTACGCGATTGTGTTGGGCGGGGCGCTATTTGATAACGCCCGCCTCTTCGACCAGGTCACTCAGCTTGCGGCGAGCGACGGGCTTACCGGTCTTGCGAATTACCGACGGCTACTGGACGCGATGGAAACGGAGTTGCGGCGTTCGCGCCGGACCGGGCGACCCTTCTCGGTTGTCCTGCTCGACCTCGATGGCTTGAAGCAGATCAACGATCGGTACGGGCATTTGACCGGCAGCCGGGCTTTGAAACGCCTTGCACACATCCTCCGCGCCCATTCGAGGGTTCTGGACACTGCGGCGCGCTACGGCGGGGACGAGTTCGCGGTGGTCTTGCCGGAGGCGGGCGAGGAAGCGGCCGCGCAGGTAGCCTCGCGCATTTGCGAAAGATTGACCCAGGATGGGCAAGACCCTCCCATTTCCGTGAGCGCGGGTGTGGCGGTGTACCCGCGAGATGGCGCCACGATCGAAAGGCTCTTGAACGCAGCAGACATCGCTCTCTATAGCATGAAGGCAAGGGGCGATAGAAAATTACAGCTCACTCGGGTCGCAGCCTGCCTGTAGACCCCAAGGAAAAACCAGAAAGGGGCAGGGAATGAGTCGGAACGGAGGTACGACGGATCATTTTTCGACCCCGCGAGTCGAGACACGTATTCCTATGGAGGTGGGCGTTCAGATCTCAGGCCATGTTCACTTGCCTGGCGTGGAAACGACTTTCACAGAGAACGTCAGCTCTCGCGGCGCCCGCGTTCTGAGCGTGCGGCGCTGGAGTCTCAACGACCAACTTTGGATCTCGACGCTAACGGGAGGGTTCAAGTCGCTGGCGCGCGTGGCCTATTGTGAGTCGGTGCGTGGTGCCGGATTTGCGGTGGGATTGGAGTTTTTGGAGCCGGACGGAAATTGGGTGGTAAGCGCCCCGTCCGCGCTCTAGTCGGGTCCCCAGAAGGGAGCGGAGAATGCAGGGACTGGCGCGCCTTCTCTCTGCTCCAGGTAGCGCCGGCAGGGTTCCCTTGCCGGCGCTATTGTTTTTGCAGTTGTGTTTTTAGGGCTGCGGTTGTGGACGATGCTTTAACTTCGGGCGGCTGGGATCGCTTGCGGGGTCAGAGGGACTAACGTCGGAAGAGGCCTGCGCATTGGTCGGCGCTTTCGCCCCTTCTGCGGTGGGTGCCTGGTTGGGTGGCGGATTTGCCGCGACAGGGGCAACTCCAGCGCTCTGCTGCGCCGCCAGAACTGCCTGTCCCGGCAACGACAGTGGACGATCAAGAATCACCAGGAACGGCGTGCCCGGCTCCAGATAAACGTCTCGCCCGTGTTTGGCCATCATAATGAGCAGCGCGACGGCGGCTCCTGCTCCTGCTCCCGTAGCAGCTCCTTTGCCGCCCCCTATTTGGGCGCCAATCAGCGTGCCCTGTGCCGTCCAAATCGCCAAATTATAGAGTTGGGCTGCTCGGCTGCTGTCCGAAGAAATTCGGCCGTGCTTGTCGGCATCCTGAGTATCAAGCCGCGCGGTCAGGTCGGCTCCAGTCCCATTTAAAAGCTGGATGCGCTCTACCTTTACTCGCAAGCTGCCCGTCCTGCCGAAACCCCCTGGCCGACGGGCCTCCACGACTTTTCCCGTAAACGCTGTGTCCGGCGGAATGGCCAAATCTTGCGCCACGAGCAGGGATTCAGAGCTGCGAAACGTGACCAATTGGCCGGTCTTTGAAATGCGCGTACTGAGTGGGGTGTCAAGAACCACGGCGATCCGCGTACCCGCTGGGATCACCACCGTGTTAGGCACGGCTACAGGGGGCCGGGCAGGTCGCGCACTCGGAGCAGAACTTTCGACGACAGGGCTTGGTGAAGGTGGCTGAGAAGGAGGAGGAGCTGGTGCGACGGGCGGTGGCGGGGGGCGCCTCGGATCAACCGGGTAATTCTGGGCTAGAGCGGGCAGAGTGGTCGCCAGGAAAAGGAACGCGACCGCCGAGCACAAGAGGCTTGACCGAAGCAAACGCCGCACGCACCCTCCCCGACCCTCCGTTGTTTAGGTGCAAAGCGGCGAATAGGGTTGCCCGGGACTTGAAGCATTTCTTGGGAAGAACCCGACCACGCGTCACCTCCGAACAACCGCGGATTTCAAAGCAGCACTAGCGTGCTAACTGACTCCAACCCGGCATACTTATTGCACGAAGCCCACGGTGGGTTCGGGAGCCGGTCCCGGCCCTTCCGGGATGGGTCCGAACTGCGCTTCGTAGCGGGTGATGTTCTCCTCGAGAGCGCGCATCAGGCGCTTCGCATGGGCAGGGCCCACAATCATGCTGCCGACCAGTTTGCCTTGAGAAACGCTGGGAAAGACATAGATGAAGTTCAGCGTGAACTCCTCGGCATTGTGATGAATCATTACGAGGTTGGAATATTGTCCGAGCAATTCCTTCTCGTCGGCCTTGATCTGCACCTGCTGCTGTTTGGGCGCCTCTGTCATCATTTCCTCCCCCGCGGCGGCGGGCCAGTTCAACCCACTATAGCAAAGTCCTGCCGTCGGCGCTGGCGTCGGCGCGCCCGGATGAAACGTCCCGCTCGTCGCGATCCTAGAAATGAATGTCTGTTTGCCGGCCAGTATCTTCGGTGCGAAATCCTGAACCTGCTATGTAAGAATAGTCGCGAAATGATTCAGAGATTGCCTGCGAGAAGGTCCGCGCGGCCAGGCGCCTTGTTTCTGATGCTATGCCTCGCCGCGGCAGGCTGGGCCCTGGTGCACGCGAAGAGCGGCTGGGTCGCTCCTGAAGAAGCCAAGAAATTGACAAACCCTGTGCCCGCGAACGACAAATCGATCGCGGCAGGCAGGGCCGTGTATCAGGATAAGTGCGCGAAATGCCACGGCGATACGGGAAAGGGCGATGGGCTTGAAGCGCATCTCTATTGGGTAAAGCCTCCCGACTTCACGGATGCCCAGAGGATGAACGGAATGACGGACGGCGAAGCCTTTTGGAAGATCAGCCAGGGCCGCTGGCCGATGCCGGGCTTTGAGAAGCAGCTTACCGAAGAACAGAGATGGCAGCTCGTGGATTATTTGCGCACTCTAACGCCAAAGCCTCCTTCTGCGCCCCAGGCGGAAAAGCCAAAGACCCCTCCGCAGAACTGATTCCCGCGAGCGCTCCCCACCCTTCTTAAGGAGCTCTTCGAATGAGCGCGAACTCTTAGGAGGCGGAAACCGCTTTCACTCGGGAGAGTGCTTGCGAGACTTCTACCAGGTCAGGGACGACCGGAATATCGTACTGCTTGAACCAGGCGATTTTTCCATCGCGGTCCACGATCGCGATGGCGCGACCCGTGATGCCTTTGTCGCTGAGATAAACGCCAAATTTTTCGCCCACAGCCCCCCGAGGCTGGAAATCGGCTAGCAAGGGATAGCGGATACCCATCTTGTCGGCGAAGGCTTTGTGTGACCATGCGCTGTCCACGGAGATTCCGAGCACCTGCGCATCGAGTTGCTCGAACTTTTTCAGATCATTCACAAAGCAAGCGTGCTCGTTCGTGCACGTCGGGCTCCAGTCGAGAGGATAAAAAACGAGCACGACGCTCTTTTTTCCGCGAAAGTCGCTGAGCTTCACTTCCTTTTGACTCTGGTCTTTCAGAACAAAATCGGGCGCCGGCGAACCGACGGAAATCGCCATGAGTCCTCCTGAATTTTCGCTCGCGTGCGAGCGGTAGTTGATGATCCGAATGCGTCCTTGCGGACACTCCATAATAGCCGAACCCCTCCGGCTTACAAAGGCCGCGAGGGCCGGGGCGACGCTCGGACCGGCGCGATGGTGTATGCTGGAGGCCTCCAGGGAGGCGGGGTAGATGGCACAGGTCTTGGCGCTCGTGGACGATCTTTTTTTTCAGGCGAAAATGTTGGAGACGGCGCGACATCTCGGCGTCGATCTGCAGACGGTCGGAACGGGCCCGGCGCTCGTTTCCGAAGTCGCGAAGCAGGCGCCAAAGCTCATCATCGTGGACCTGAACGCACGCCAGGGCCCGCTCGAAGCGATTGAGAGCGTGCGGGCCGCCGCCGAAGGGATTCCACTCATCGCTTTCCTTTCGCACGTCCAGGTGGACCTGGCGGAGCGAGCCCGAAAGGCTGGGTGTCGCGAAGTGCTGCCGCGCTCGAAATTCACCCAAGCCCTTGCAACCATCCTTTCCGAGGTGAAATCCTAGTGTTCTGTCCCGCAAGTTCATTACATCGATCCCGTGGGGCATAACGCCACTCTTCGTGAGATTCCGAATACCGCCTGAGCCCACAGGCTCCTAGAAAGGGGCGGTGGGACGCCGGATGAAATTGCGAACCACATCTGCACGCTCTGCACTCTTGCTGGCCACGGTGCTCGCGCTCGAGGCCTGGGCGCAGGAGGGTCATGAAGTGGATCCTTCGGCAGCGCTCGCCTCCGTTCTGACGGCAGCTTGCAAACAAAGTGAGGCCGGGTTCGCCAACTACCTGACGGTCGAGAATGCGGACGCCTATCGCGCGCTGCCTGCGGGCCAACGACTGGCGCTGCTGAAACGTATTTCCCTGCTGGATGATCCTGGCCGAGCGCTCATCTCGAGCGACGCGCAAAACCACACCGTCCTGCGATGCACCGTGCCGGACATCACGGTTGAGTACCGCTTGGGCTCCGCGCGCGTCCACGAAAACCTGGCATTTATTCCTGTCGAAGTCGTAGGCAGCCGCGCCACCGAGTTCGGTATGGTGCGCGAAGGTGGGGGCTGGAGAGTGCTCTCGGTGGGTCTGCTGCTGTTCAATGTCCCCGAACTCTCGAAGCAATGGACACAGCAAGACCTTGCCGCTCGCGAAGATGCCGCAGTGAAGACGCTGAGGGCTCTGGCGGAAGCCATCGGTACGTATCGCCGCGCTTTCGGGAATCTGCCGGAGTCGCTAGAACAACTCGGGCCAGCTCCGAAGGAAGGACGCTCGCCCGACGCCGCGGGCCTGATTAACGCCGAGCTTGCCGCGGGCAGCCGCGCCGGCTATGGCTATCGCTATCGGATTCTACCCAGAACGGAGGGCGCCGAGCCCGGCTTCGAGCTGGCTGCCTCGCCCATCGAATATGGCAAGACAGGGCAGCGCTCTTTTTTCCTTGATGCCGATGGCAAGCTTCACGGCGCTGACAAACAAGGCGCTGTCGCCACCGCCGCGGACGCCCTTATTTCCTTCGACCGGAACAACTGACCCCCGCAGCGGCCATGGCGAGTTCGGGACGGCATACAGGATTTCTGTTATGGCATTTCCTCGGAACTGTAATGATGCGCCGGCCCGCTTCGTTCCTAGCAGCTCCGAGCCTTGTGCCATGCAAAGGCTTCGCGCCGTGAGCCGGCTTGGGTATAATGCCGCGGAGACTTACCGGAAGAAATCACTTTCAGGCCCAGGCGAGCCCCGGGAGATTCCGATGGCGAATTCAAGGCTCGAGACGAGAGTTCTAGCCGACCGGCTGATTCCGGCCGAAGGATACCTTGGGGACGTGGCGCGGATGGCCGCCGCCAACGTGCTGATGGTCCTTTGCGCCTGGATCGCCCTGCCCTTGCCCTGGACGCCCGTGCCGATCACCGGCCAAACGTTTGGAGTGATGCTGGTCGGTGTTCTGCTCGGCTCACGGCGCGGGGCGCTGACGCTAACGCTTTACTTGCTTGAAGGCGCAGCCGGATTGCCTGTATTTCAACCGTTCGGCTTGCCCGGCGCGGCGCGATTCTTCGGACCGACGGCAGGCTACTTGCTGGTCTATCCGGCAGCCGCTTTTGCGATCGGATGGCTGGCAGAGCGCGGCGCCGGGAATTCGGTATTGCGATTGACGGGCGCGCTGCTTTCCGGAGAATTCCTGATTTTCACGGGCGGTTGCGCCTGGCTCGCTGCCTGGATGCACGCGAGCTGGAGTGGCGTACTTTCCGCCGGATTCATCCCATTTCTCCCCGGCGAAGTTATCAAGATTGCCTTAGTCGTGACGGCGGTGCGAGGTCTCGAGCTTGCACGAAAGAAAGCGTAGCTCCCTGTGTCAAGCCGTTTGGTTTATTCTTCGGGTTTCTGTATTTAGCTGAGCGATTGTCGAACTTCAAAGTCTCGGTTTCCAGAATGCCAGCGCAAGCTGCACCACAGATCGACGCTCCCGAGCAGGGGGTAAGGGCGGCTAACGGACGCTTCTACGCCGCGTTTCAAGCGATGGACCTCGCGCAGATGGAAGAAATCTGGCTCCACGAGGAATGGATCGAATGCGTCCACCCGGGCTGGGACCTTCTATTGGGCTGGGACGAAGTACGTGAGAGCTGGAGGGGTATTTTCTCCAACACCCAGCGGATGAAGGTGGCCCTGAGTTCGGTCTGGGTGTGCGTGCAAGGCGACGTCGCCTGGGTGGCTTGCACCGAGCATGTCACCAGCGCGTTCGCGACCGGTTTTGACGAAGCACTCGTGCAGGCTACAAACATCTTCGTTCTTCGCGATGGAGCCTGGCGCATGGTCGTCCATCATGCTTCGCCGCTTTCCGCGACGCCCAAGACGACGGTGCAGTAGCCGGTCAAAACGGACTAACATCCATTCGACCACGATGCCTAACTTGCTGCGGTCCCCGACGCATCGGAGCTCTGCGCTGGCGCTTGTAATCGCGTCGCTGTCTCTGCCAGGCGCGGCGTTGGCGCAGATGCCTGAGCCGGGCCACGGTTCTTCCGGTACCGCTCCGCCCGCGCAGGAAAATCGTTTGGTCGCTCGCCCGGTATTCGAAGTTCATAGCGGCTTTTGGATCAACCTGCACCATTTTCTGTATCAACAAGCGCGGATCCGCGCCGAAGAACCGATCAGCCGCGGCGCTGCGCCGCCGGGCGCTTCCGAGTCACCCGCGCCCGTCGGCTCTGGCAGCGCTGCCGGGTCGGCTGACTGGTCCGCGGCTCTCGACTACTACGCCAAGCATCTGGCCAACCGCGATCTGCTCTTCGACGGCGATATGGTCCTGCTCAACAATCGCCTGGCCGAGCTCGAGGCCTGCCCCGATCTCTCCGGTAGGAACAATCCGCGCTGCGCTGCCGGCCTGCAACCGGAACTGATAGCTGTGCTCGAACAGGCCGCGCCTGTTTATCGCGCCCAGTGGTGGCCGGAACACGACCGCACGAACCGCGCCTGGATTGCGGAGGTAGCGCCACTCGTGCGAGAAATGGGTGGAGCGCTTGCCGAGCAGTTGAGCGCCGTATATCACGCGCAATGGCCTCAGGAGCCTATATACGTGGATGTCGTTTCTTACGCCGGGCCCTTCGGCGCGTACACGAGTCTCGAACCGACTCACATTTCGATTTCCAGTACGGACGCGCGCAACCAGGGACTGGCGGGATTCGAAGTCCTTTTCCATGAGGCCTCGCACGCGCTTGCCCGTGCGGTGCAGGACGGCATCGCCCGCGACTGCCGGGCACGCAATATCCCCATCCCGCGGGATCTGTGGCACGCGCTGCTTTTCTACACGACCGGCGAGTTCGTCAAGCGCGCGCTCGGGAAACGGGATGCCGGATCTGCATCGGGTTCGCCGAGTGGGCCGGCGGCCTACACGCCCTATGCTTACCGCAACGGGCTCTACGCGCGGGGCTGGCAAGACTATGAGCGCGTTCTGGAGCGCTACTGGCAACCCTATCTCGATGGCCAGACTGATTTCGACCATGCGCTCGCATCCCTGGTGAGCGCGCTGTAACGACCGCATCCCTCGCCCGCTAGTGCCGTTCCTGCCAGGGCTGCTGGCAGGCTGTCTCAGGCAATCCCTGTCCCGATCAAGTTGGAACGGCACTAGTGGTCCTCGAGAAAACCCGCCGTCGAGCGCTGAAAGGGCGCTGCACCCCGGTGCATAGTTGAAAGCGGAGATCAGGCTGCCGATTGTGCGCGCACCACGCCTGTGGTAACCTTTTTCACTCGGAACGGCGCGAGCCGCCGTTCGACGAACACTCCAGTTCCTGGTCAAAACCGCAACGGGCGAAGTTGTCTTCCATCCTTCACCTGCGTGGCCCTGAGCGGTGAGTGGTCGTCTCGCCATCGGCGCAGAAAATGGGTGAACCCTTGGCAGTTCGAGCAGCAACAACGAAGGCTTCCGAAATTCGGCTGGCGCATTCCCCGGATTGCGACGACGCCTTCATGTTCTACGCGCTCGCAACCGGCAAGGTGCGCCTGCCCGGCTTCAAGTTCACGCATACTCTGGCCGATATCGAAAGCCTGAATCAGGCCGCGCGTGAGGAACTCTACGACGTGACGGCGATCAGCGTTTACGCGTACGCTTTCTTGGCGGACAAATACGTCCTGCTCGACTGCGGCGCGAGCTTCGGCGAAGGTTACGGTCCCATCATCGTATCTTCCCATCCCATCAAGAAGGAAGAACTGGCTGGGAAGAAGGTGGCGGTGCCGGGCACACTGACAACGTCCTACCTTGTGCTGAAGTTGTTTGAGCCTGGAGTCGAAACCGTCACGAAGCCCTTCGACAAGATCCTGGATGCCGTTCGAGCCGGCGAGGTGGAAGCCGGTTTGCTGATTCACGAAGGACAATTGCTCTACCCAGAGGCCGGGCTGCATCGCGTGATCGATCTCGGACAGTGGTGGCAAGAAACAACGAAGCTGCCGCTACCTTTGGGCGCCAATGCCATCCGTCGCTCTCTCGGCGCCGACGCGGGACGCCAGATCGCCCGCATCATTCGCGAGAGTGTTTCCTATGCCCTCGAACACCGCGAGGCGGCGCTCAATTACGCCATGCAATTCGCCCGAGACATGGATCCGGAACTCGCCGATAAGTTTGTGGGCATGTATGTGAACCGCTGGACGCTCAAGTATGGCGAAGAGGGCCAGCAAGCCGTCCACGAACTCCTTGCGCGGGGCGCCGCGGTGGGTCTTGTGCCCCAAGGCGTCAAAGCAGAATTTCTGTCCGAGGAAAAATGACGACCGCTCCGGCTTCCCCGGGCCTGATTCTGACGCACACGGGGAGCTATCCGCGCATCGGCGATGGCGCCGACCTGCAAGTGCTCCGCCGCACCATCGCGGCCGCGGACCGTGGAGAGCGAACCTCTGCGGACCTCGTCGACGCCGAAAATGAAATGACGCGCCGCGCGATTTCAGATCAGGTCCGCGCCGGAGTGGACCTACTCACCGATGGGCTCATCCGCTGGTACGATCCGATCTCGCATATCGCGGGCAAACTTGGTGGCGTGCAGATCAAGGGGCTGCTTCGGTTTTTTGACACCAACTTTTACTTTCGTCAGCCCGTTCTCACAGCCCGCCCGGCGCGCAAGGGTGCGCTCCTGGTGGAAGACTATTCTTTTGCGTGCAATGCCCTGGGCCATCTACCCACGCCGCCACAGAAGGCGGGCAAACTCGCGGTCAAACCCGTTCTGACGGGCCCATACACGCTGGCAAAATTTTCGCTCGCTGACAACGGAGCCTTCGGCGCACTCGAAGGGCGAGCCATGGCCTACGCCGAGGCGCTCGCCGCGGAAATCGCGGCGCTCGCCGATGCCGGTGCGGAGTTTGTCCAGGTGGATGAACCAGCCATCGTCAAATACCCCCACGACTGGGCCGTTTTGGAAAATGCGCTCCAACCGCTCATCGCTGTCCGGAAGAAAGTGGTTGATGCAGGCCGGCGGTTCGCGCTCGCCCTTCATGTCTATTTCCACGATTGTGCTCCGCTCTACGAGAAGCTGGTCGGACTGCCCGTGGATGCGGTCGGCATCGATTTCACTTACAACCCCAAGTTGGTAGACACAGTGGCGTCAGCCGGTTCGCCCAAGCCCCTTGGCCTAGGCCTGATCGATGGCCGCAACACTCGCCTGGAAGATCCCGCGGCCATCGCCCGTCAGATCGAACGGCTCCTGCCAAAGATCGCGGGGGGACGCGCTTTCCTGGGTCCGTCCTGCGGACTCGAGTACTTGCCGCGGGACCGCGCTTACGCCAAACTGGAGCTGCTCGGTAAGGTCCGCACCGCCCTGGAGGGCCGAGGAGCCTAGCAATGAGCCGCACGAAACTCACAGAACTCGGACTCGATCTGCCGCTTTTTCCCACAACCTCGGTCGGCAGCTTCCCGAAACCCGATTATCTGGCGAAAGCTCGCGCGGACTTCAGCAAGGGAAAAATCAATCGCGAGGAGCTGGGGGAGTTCGAGCGCAAAGCGACCCAGTTCTGGATCGAGACGCAAGAAAAGCTAGGCGTGGATGTGCTGGTGGATGGCGAAATGTATCGTGGCGACATGGTTGCCTACTTCGCGGAAAAAATGCCCGGGTTCACCGAAGGCGGCCTGGTGCGCAGCTACGGCAACCGTTACTACCACAAGCCCATCATCACCGGCGCAATCGAGTGGCCCGGTCCGATTACAGTCGATTGGTGGAAGTACGCCCAGAGTCTCACCCAAAAACCCGTCAAGGGCATGCTCACCGGCGCCTATACAATCATGGACTGGAGCTTCAACGAGCATTATCCGGATCGCAAAGCCACGGCCATGGCGCTCGCCCGGGCGATCCGCCAGGAAGTGGAAGCGCTCATCGCCGCCGGCTGCAAGATCATCCAGATTGATGAGCCGGCCCTGTCCGTCCGGCCCGAAGAGCTGCCCATTGCCATCGAGGCTATGCAGGCCACCACCCAGGGATTGAATGCCTACTTCATCACCCACGCTTGCTACGGCGCATTCGAATATATTTACCCGGGCATGCTGGATCTGGCGGTCGACAACTTCGATTTGGAGATGTCGAACAGCGACCTCGATCTTCTGCAGCTTTTCCAGCGCTACCCGTTCACGAAGGACATCAGCTTCGGCGTCGTGGATGTGCACTCGCACCGGATCGAGGAGGCTGAGGCTGTGCGTCGCCGCGTGGAACAAGCCCTGACCATCCTGCCGAAGGACCGCGTCTGGGTGGACCCCGACTGCGGATTGAAGACTCGTACCGTCGACGAAGCGATCGGAAAGCTGCGCGCCTGCGTCGAAGCCGCCAAAGCCTTCCGCAATTAGCGTTCTCTCCCGCAATTTCATTGTGCAGGTCACGCCGGCGTGGTTTCGCCCTTCATGCTCGGCTCAAGTCCGGGCGGAAGAAGCGCGATCGGAAACGAGTTGAGAAATCACTGGCCGAAGACGCTCCTGCACTGCAGCGATGGCTTCCTTGTCCTTGTAGGGCTGTCGGGGCCAAAAAAATCCTCTGAGACCATCTTTCCTTCGGCGCGGAACAATATGAATGTGGAAATGGGGCACGCTTTGACTCACACGATTGTTGATAGCGAGGAACGTTCCTTCCGCCTCCATAGCCTGCTCCACAGCCGTAGCAAGAAGCTGGGCATTCACGAACAGCGGAGTAACGACGCTGCGCGGCAAATCAGCCAAAGTTTCGTAGTGCTTCTTCGGAATCAATAGGCAGTGGCCCGGAAATAAAGGCCGGTGATCCAAAAACGCCGCGGACACTTCGTCCTCGAATACCCCGTAGCTCTCGCTCTCCAAGCGCAGCATGCTGCAAAACGCGCAGCTTCCCTTCTTGTCTGCCGGCTTGCCGGGCTCGCTTTGTGCCATACCTGCAGTTTACTCCTTCAGCTAAGAGTCTCGGATGACGGCCGCACTCATACGCAGCGAATTTCCGGAACCCGCTACTTACTTGACGAGCCAACCTCGGTTGCTTAGAGTCGGGATGGTCCGATGCGAAATGGAAATCAGCCGCTCCGTGGGGCGATCCTGGCGTCACTCCTGCTAACGCTGCTTCCGGCGGAGGCACAAAATCCGCCACGCGAATACACGAAGGCCGGTGAAGTATCTCAACCGGTGTGGCCTGCTGCGCCGGTGCGCGCAGCGAGGGCTATGGTCACAAGCGATGATGCGCTCGCTTCCCAGGCCGGCATCGAAATCCTAAAAAAACACGGTAATGCCGTGGATGCGGCCGCAGCCGTCGCGTTTGCCCTTGCAGTGGTCGAGCCGCAGGCGGGAAACATCGGCGGCGGCGGATTCATGCTCGTGCGGATGGGGGACGGGCGCGTTCGTTTCGTGGACTATCGTGAGGAGGCGCCGGGAAGTGCTTCGCGGAATATGTACGTTCACCCGGACGGCTCGGCTGAGCCAGAAGGTTCGCTGGTTGGCTATCGCTCCGTGGGAGTGCCCGGCACAGTTGCCGGGATGGAGTTGGCGCTGCGCACGTATGGAACGATGAAGCTCACTCAGGTGATGGCTCCCGCGATTCGTCTCGCCGAGGAGGGTTTCCCGGTGAGCGAGCGCTTGGCCGCGGTCTTCCGCGAATCGCGGGCCAAGCTCGAGAGATTTTCCGCCAGCCGCCGCATTTTCCTGAAAGATGGCGCGCTCTACCAGCCTGGCGAAATCCTGCGCCAACCCGAGCTCGCTCGAACACTTCGGCGAATTGCGCACCGCGGGGCCACGGAGTTCTACCGCGGCCAAACGGGTGTGACCCTGGCCGATGAGATGGCGCGCATGGGCGGGCCGATCACCCTCGACGACTTGGCGCGATACAAAGCGAAATTTCGCGAACCACTCCGCGCAACTTACAAAACGAGCGGGAGCGATTGGGAACTTATTTCTTCTCCTCCACCAAGCTCGGGAGGAATCGCCACCATTGAGGCGCTCAACATCCTGGCGCCGGTTGCGCTCGAAGGCTGGGGCGATGCGAATTCCGTCCACTGGGTGGTGGAGACGATGCGGCGCGTCTTTGCCGATCGCGCCATGTACCTGGCCGATTCGGACTTCGCGCACGTGCCTGTGCGCGGCCTCACCGACCCGCGCTACGCGGCGGAGTTGCGCGCCACGATCGATCCGGCGCGCGCATCTTCGAGCCGGGAAGTGGGCGCCGGAAATCCGGTTCCATTCGATCAGGCAACGCCTGCGGGGAGTTCGAGCGGCAATCGCGCTCGAACGCAAGACAGCGCGTCAGGGCGCGACTTGGCCGCCGCTTTCGCCCTCCGTGAAACCAAGCGCGAGGGTCATACCACGCATTTTTCCGTTGTGGATGCAGCGGGGAACGCCGTGGCCAACACTTACACACTCAACGACAGCTTTGGCTCCGGCGTGACGTCTTCCACCGGTTTCCTGCTGAACGACGTCATGGACGATTTCACGACGCATCCTGGCGCGCCCAACATGTTCGGCCTGCTCCAGTCCGAAGCCAACACCATCGCGCCGGGCAAGCGGCCTCTGAGCGCGATGATGCCCACGATTCTGCTGCGCGACGGCAAACTGAGCTTCGTTACCGGCTCGGCCGGCGGCCCGCGCATCATTTCTGCCACGCTGTTGAGCATCCTCAACTGGATGCGCCTCGGGATGGATGCACAGGCAGCGATCAACGCCCCGCGCTTTCACCAGCAGTGGCTCCCTGACGTGGTCTTCCTCGAGAAAGCCTTTCCGGACGCCGTCGCCAAAGGGCTCGAGCAACGCGGCTATCATCTGGAGGAACGAACCTGGATCGGCGAGGTCGAAGCCATCGGAATCGATCCGCGGACCGGCGATCGCCTGGGCGCGCCGGACCCACGCCGAGAAGGCGCCGCCTTGGGTTACTAGAGATGTCAGCGCTGGCCGCACTTCTGCCTGCGCCGCCGGCTTTTCTTCTGAGACGCGGCTATTGACGCCTAGGCGATTCCGATTGACCATAGCTGGGGATGCAGCGCGTTCTTTCAACCTATCGGTTTGTCAACCAACCGCTCGACTCCAATCTGCTTGCGGAAATCGCCCGCGCCCACATCCCCAGCATCGAAGTCTTTTGCGTGCAGTCACATTTCAACTATCGAACGCCGCAGGCAGTGAGGGAACTTGTCGAGCAGCTCCAGGAGCATCACTTGCAACTGCATTCCCTGCACGCGCCCACCGAGCGCGACCTGGCGCCGGGACGCGAAAGCGCCGTTTCGCTCTCGCTCTCAGACCCCGAGCGGGTGCGGCGCCTCGATGCTATGGATGAAGTGAAGCGCGCTCTGGAAGTCGCAGAGCACATCCCGTTTCGCTTCCTGGTGCAACACCTGGGCCACGGCCGCGCGGAGATGGACTCCCGCCGCATGGACGCTGCGTTCAATTCGCTCGAGTATCTGATGCTTTTCGCCAAGCACCGCGGGGTGACCATCGCGCTCGAAAACACTCCGTGCGAGCTCGCCTCTCCCGCCAATCTTTGTCGCTTTATTCGGGAAACGCACCTCCACGATTTGCGTCTGTGCTTTGATTCAGGCCACGCCCACATGGAAGAGGGCGTCGAAAGCAGTTTCGAAATCATGCGCGAGCGCATCGCTACCACTCACCTTCACGACAATCACGGCTCGGCGGACGAGCACCTTCTGCCCTTCGAAGGCACGATCGCATGGAATGTCCTGCTGCCCGCCCTTGCCGCCTTGCCTCAGAGGGTTCCTTTCGTGCTCGAACTCAAGCAGTCCGGCTCCACCCCTTCGCTCGAACAGACCAACGCCGTTTTCGAGAGGATGGAGAGCTCGATTGCGGCGAAGCGCGTTTCCGCGGGAGGCGCCTAGGCGAATCCATGCACCAGGAAGCGCACGCATCGGCTTCGGTTGTTTCCATCGAAAATATCGGGCAACACCAGGGCCAGAGCGTTGCTATTCGCGGGTGGCTCTATAACCTGCGCGAATCGGGTAAGTTGCTCTTTCCGATTCTTCGCGATGGCACCGGCATAATCCAGGGCGTGGTTTCTCAGAAAGAACATCCTGCTGCCTTTGAAGCTGTGAAGGGACTCACGCAGGAATCGAGCGTCGTGGCGACCGGCGTGGTGCGGGCCGAGCCGCGCGCTCCGGGAGGCTACGAGCTTCAGGTCACGGACGTCGAAGTGCTCCACCGGGTCTCGGAAGACACACCGTATCCCATCCAGCTCAAGGAGCACGGAGTGGATTTCCTGCTCGACCGGCGCCACCTGTGGATCCGCACGCCGCGCCAGGCGTCTATTCTGCGCATCCGCGCGCAGGCCGTCCGAGCCGCGCGCGACTTCATGGATCGTCAAGGCTACACGCTCACGGATGCCCCCATCTTTACGCCGGCGGCCTGCGAGGGCACCACGACGCTCTTCGAAGTCAACTACATTGACGACCAGAAGGCTTACCTGACGCAGTCCGGCCAGCTTTACGTCGAGGCCACCGCGGCGGCACTGGGCAAGGTCTATTGTTTCGGGCCGACGTTCCGCGCTGAGAAGTCAAAGACGCGGCGGCATCTGACCGAGTTTTGGATGCTCGAGCCGGAAGCAGCCAACGCCCACCTCGAAGACATGATGGAACTGGGCGAGGGCCTCGTCGGCGCCATCGTTCAATCGGTGGTCAAAGACCGGAAGCGCGAACTCGAAACAATCGAACGCAACATTGCAAAGCTCGAAAGAATCGCCCCGCCCTTCCCGCGGATCAGCTATGACGACGCCATCCACATCCTCCAGAAGCACGGCAACCCGGCAAAGTGGGGAGATGATTTCGGCGGCGATGAGGAAACGATTCTTTCGAAGGAATTCGACCGGCCCGTTATCATTCACCGCTATCCCGCGGCCATGAAGGCCTTCTATATGGCCACCGACCCAGCGCGGCCGGAGCTTTCGCTCAGCTTCGACATGATTGCGCCCGAAGGGTATGGTGAAATCATCGGCGGGGGCGAGCGCCTCTCGAGCTACGAGACGTTGGTCGAACGGCTTCGCGCGAGCCATTTGCCCGAAGAGGCGTTCCAGTGGTATCTCGATCTGCGGCGCTATGGAAGCGTGCCGCACGCCGGTTTCGGTCTGGGCCTCGAGCGCACGGTCGCTTGGATTTGCGGTACGGAGCACATTCGGGAGGTCATCCCCTTTCCACGGATGCTCTACCGCGTTTATCCTTAGCTTCCGCCCGCTAGCCCGCTCGCCGGGGACGCGAGGGGAATCACCACATGCCGGGAAAAATCCGCATCATCGGCGTGCCGATGGACCTGGGCGCCAGCCGCCGCGGCGTCGACATGGGCCCATCCGCGTTGCGCGTCGCCGGACTCCAGACGCGCCTGAAGCAGCTTGGCCACCAGGTGGAGGACATCGGCAATATTCAGGTGAAACAGCCGGAAGAAATGCACTACGGTGAAAAGCACGCCAAATACCTGAACGAGATCGCAGAGACCTGCAAAGGCTTGGCCGAGATCGTCCAGCGCACCCTGAGCGAAGGAATGCTTCCTCTGGTTCTGGGCGGCGACCATTCGACCGCCATCGGTTCCATGGCGGGCGTCGCCGCACATTTTCAAAAAGAGTCGAAGCGCGTGGGATACCTCTGGCTAGATGCGCACGGCGACATGAACACGCCGGAAACTTCGCCTTCCGGCAACGTCCACGGCATGCCGCTGGCTTCGGTAATGGGCTACGGGGCGCCGGAACTCACCGAGCTCGCCGGGTTCAAGCCCATGGTCGAGCCGCGCAACGTCGCGATGGTCGGCATTCGCGAGCTGGACTCGAAAGAGAAGCGGCTGGTGAAGGAATCCGGCGTGCACGTCTTCACGATGCGCGATATCGATGAGCGCGGAATGCGCGATGTGATGTCGGAGGCCTTGCGCTTTACCACCGACGACACTACGGGCATCGCCGTGAGCCTGGACATGGATTTTGTGGATCCCAGCGATGCGCCAGGCGTCGGTACGCCCGTCCGCGGCGGCGCTACCTACCGGGAAGCGCATCTGGCACTGGAGATGGCCGCCGACAGCAAAGCCATGGTCTCGCTCGAGCTGGTAGAGATCAATCCCGTCATCGACCTCCACAATAAGACCGCCACACTGGGCGTTGAGCTCGTGCTCTCCGGCCTCGGCAAGAAAATTCTCTGAATGAGCTCACAAAAACGATTGCGGGTGGGCGTGCTGTTCGGCGGGCGCTCCGGCGAGCATGAAGTCTCGCTGGCTTCAGCGGCTTCGGTGATCCGGGCCCTGGACCCGGAGAAATACGAGGCGGTGCCCATTGGGATCACCAAAGACGGCCGATGGCTCGTGGGCAGCGGCGTGCAAAAAATGCTGCCGGAGGTTCTGAAGAATGGGGAGCGCGTCGTGCTGCCGCCGGACCCAAGCGCGGCCTCGCTGGTGCCGCTCACACCGAGCGCGACGCATCCGAGCGTGCGCGTGGACGTAGTGTTCCCTGTGCTCCACGGCACGTTCGGCGAAGACGGCACCGTGCAGGGGCTGCTCGAACTGGCTGGGTTGCCCTACGTCGGCGCCGGAGTGCTGGCCTCGGCGGTCGGCATGGACAAGGATGTTCAGAAACGGCTGTTCCGCCAGGCGCGACTCCCCATCGTGGACTACGCTTCCGTCCGGCGGTCGGAATGGGAAAGTAAGCCCGCCAAAGTCCTAATCGCCCTCAAGAAAAAATTTAAGTTCCCTGTGTTCGTGAAGCCGGCGACGCTCGGCTCATCCGTGGGCATGACCCGCGTACACAATGCCGCCGGGCTTCCGGCGGCGATGGATCTGGCGGCTGAGTTCGCGCAGAAGATTATTGTCGAGCGCGCGATCACCGGGCGCGAGATCGAAGTCTCCGTGCTGGGCAACGAAAACCCGGAGGCATCGGCGCCCGGCGAAATCCTGCCCCATCGCGAGTTCTACGACTATACGGCGAAGTATCTCGAAGCGGGCACGCGACTCGTCATCCCGGCAAAGCTCAACCGACCACAGGTCAAACAGTTTCAGGACTACGCGGTGCGGGCCTTCCAAGCGATCGAGGGAGCGGGAATGGCCCGCGTGGACTTTTTCCTCGAGCGCAAGACGGAGAAGATCTACGTCAACGAGCTGAACACGATCCCCGGCTTCACGGCCATCAGCATGTACCCCAAGATGTGGGAAGCGAGCGGCCTTTCCTACACGGCGTTAATCGATCGGCTGATCGAACTGGCCTTCGAGCAGCACCGCGAAAAAGCAAGGACGAAATACTCGATCGAGTTGCCCCCGGGCGCGGCCGGCGCGCTCGAAAGCTAGCTTTGGCATGAGGCGCGTGAAGATCAGCGGCGTTACGAAAAACAGCGGCATTGAAGGCGTCTAGCGGTACGTGCTAGTTTTGATGTTGTTTTCCCTCATCACGATCTCGGCGCGCATCGCGCTTTTCAAGCGCCAGATCTAAGAAAGAGGCAACCTTGGGTTTGCTCGATTCGAGCGAAGAACATCCGCATTCGAGGCTCCGCCGATACATCATCACGGTCATCACTTTCCTCCTTTTGGTCACCTTCGGAGTCTGGCACCTGTTGCGCTTTCACACCGAAAAAAGGACGGTGGCGGAATTCCTAACCACTCTCAGCGCCGGCCAGATGGAACAGGCCTATCACATCTGGAAACCTCAACCGAGCTATTCCTACAATGATTTCCTCGATGACTGGGGCCCGAATGGCTACTACGGTCCGGTGAAGAGCTTCCGTCTCGTGGCCACCGAACGCCTCAAGGGCGCTTCGGGCGTCGTCGTTGTGGTTGCCGTGAGCCCGTATCAGCCGTTTCCCGCCGATGACGATGCGACCAAACAGAATAAGACCAAGGAAGTGAAAATCTGGGTGGAATTCAAAGACCAATCCATGAGCTACCCGCCGTAAGGGCTTTAAGGGAGCTCGCGCAGAGCTGCCAGAAGTTCCTTGGGGTCGAGCGTCGCAGTTCCCAGCTTTCCGACGACCACTCCCGCCGCTGCATTTCCGAGAATCGCCGCTTCGCGCATTGACGCTCCCGCCGCGACGGCCAAGGCAAAAGTGGCCAGCACGGTGTCGCCGGCTCCGGTGACGTCGAACACCTGCCGCCCCGCGGGCTTCTGTTCGTTCCCGGTCTGTCCCAAAGGCTGCTCCCGGCTGATGGCGGTGATGTGGAATCCTCGTGGCGCTTCCTGCTCGAAGACACTCATGCCTTGTTCTCCACGCGTTATGACCACCGCCGGGCACCCGAAATGGGCGAGTAAGGCGCGCCCGGCTTCTCCCACCGATTCATCGTCATCAAGCGCGCGCGTGACCAGGAAGCCGGCCTCGCCGCGATTGCAGACGATTGCAGTCGCCCCACGGTAGGTAGGCAGGCGCGACCACTTCGGCTTCACGAGCGCCGGCACGCCACGCTTCTGGCACGCACTCAGAACGCGCTCTGCCACGGCGTCCGTGATCACACCCTTGTCGTAGTCCGAAATGACGATCGCATCGATTGCTTCGAGCGCAGCGAGAACGCGACGGATTACCTGCCGTTCCATCTCCACGCTCAGCGGCACGCGCGTTTCCCTGTCGACGCGCACCACTTGCTGGTGACGCGCAATGATGCGGGTCTTCACCGTGGTAGGACGCGATCCGTCGACAACCAACCCTTTGTCCGAAAGGGCGAGGGCGCGCACGCACGCGCGTAATAGCTTCGCTGGGTCGTCGTCTCCGGTTACGCCAAACGCGGAAACGCGGGCGCCGAGCGCGGCCAGGTTGGCGGCGACGTTGCCGGCGCCGCCCAGGCATTCGCTCTCCTTCACAAAATCCACTACGGGGACGGCCGCTTCGGGCGATAACCGGTTGGCAGTGCCCCAGATGTACCGGTCGAGCATCCAATCGCCGAGCACGGCCATGCGCCGGCCGCGCAGCGATTTCGCCAATCGCCCCAGGCGTGCTCGGGAGATCATCATGCGGCGTACTTTCCCTCCAGCAATGTCATGAGGCACGCGCCTCCTGCGGCAAGCATTGGTATGCTCGCCTAAACGCCGGGACTCCAGACTCGGGGAGCTTCCTCGCCGAAGTCCTGCGAGAATCCCCCAGGCAAAAACCTGCGGGCTGGGGAGACACCGGGACTGTCACAGAGAGCGGCGCCAAAAGGGACGCTGGATTACTCCGAATCAATGCGCGCTTCGTCCAACAGCATGACTGGGATGTCATCTCGAATCGGGAAGACTCGCCGGCAGGCCGAGCATTTCAGTCCTTGCGCGTCGGCAGTGAGCTTCACAGGCGTCTTGCACTTCGGGCAGACCAGAATGTCCAGCAGCTCTTTCGAAACCGCCATCGCCTACCTCCGACGCCGCGACTCTAACAGAGCCCCGATTGCTCGGCAACCCTTGCGCTATCCGGAACGATCAACTCTCAGGGTAAGTTGACCTGTCCAAGCTGTACCCGCCGAGACTTCTGCGGGCCAAACCGTCAATATTTGTGAACCCTGGTAGACCCTTTCGAATCCATCCTCAGATTCGGAGACTGTTTCAATCGGAGCGATCCAAAAATGGGCGGCCCTGGGCGCTTGAAGCGTGACGCCGACTTTCTGCCAATGGTCCACGACACGCAACTCGGAAGCGGGGACGGCCGCAGACCAGCGCAAGGGGTGTCGTTGCCCGGCCGACTCGAAATAGCGGTCCGGAACGTCCGGGGCAAGAAGGTTCAACACAACTTCGAGGCCCACTTGCATGGGCGGCGCCGCGCTTTGCGAGTGAGACAAGGTGAAATCGCAGCGGATCTCGAATCCCCTTCCGGCCGGCGAAAGGGAGAATGTTTTCTCGGCACGCCAGCCGCTGCCCGCTACTTGCTTCGACGCGCCAGGAGACTGGACCTCGTCGGACGCGAGCGAAACCCTCGTTGCTTCTGCTTCGAGAACGCGATAGGAACCGCCGGCCAGGGAAGCATCCTCATCGAGACGCAGGGTCTCGTAATCTTCCTGCGTTTTTCCCGGCGAAAACAGGAGCAGGCGGAAGGCATGTCTTTGCCAGCGATCGTAACGAAGCCAACGTTCGAGCCCCGCCTCTTTCGCGCGCGTCTGATCGTGGATCGAAACTGCGTCTGAGCCCTGCCCTCCGCTTAGGCCATACACCTTCGTATGATAGGCCTCGCGCCGCCGCGTGAGCGAATTGATCAGGGTTACCTCGCTCGGCCGGAAATCGAGCAATGAAATCGTGCCTCCGTCTGCGGGCGCGATCAGTGCGGCGTAGCGATTGGACGTGAGATAGATTTCTTCTCGTCCATCGGCATCGAAGTCCAACTTCGAGACTGCGGCATAATGCGCCTGCTTGTGCTCGGCGGAATCGGCAAGCGATTCGGCACGCACGAGCGCGCGCCAGAGTGCTGTGCGCAGGTGTGGCGAGTACAGTCCTCCGAAGACGCCGTGCCAATACGCGTCGTTGCACTGGGCGCTCAGCAGCGACGTCTCCGCTTCTTCGCACTTGCGCTCAAAGGCTTCGCCGCGCCGCTGTTTACGGGCAAGACGCTGCACCTTTGTCGAGACGTGCAGCATCTTTTTGTGCAGCAGGTTCGCTTCCGAATATTTCGACAGGAAATTTCGCCAGATGCCGCCGCGAAGAAACGCCAGAACGTCGGGTCGCGAAGAAAACTCCCCCATCAGGTTATGGAATCGCTGCTGCGCCTCAGCCGGCAGGGCCCACTCCGTCATCTCCGTGTAGGAAGTGGCAGGCAGATAAGCGCGGCCGAGCGGGACTCGCGCCGCGAGGGCCTGCGCGGGAGTGGCCGTCGCCAGCCAGTCGGAATTCGCCTCGAGCGCCGCAAAAAAACGCTCGACCCAGCCATCGACGTAGCAATGCTCGTAGGACTTCGGCCAGACGCCGAACTTTTCGCAATCGTCGCCCATGGCGGCCATGCCTTCGGGATGCTCGCTGGCGAGGGCCCGCAGAAACTCGATCGTCTCTGCCGGGTTGCGGTACGGGACCAAGTAGCGAAGCGCTTTCAGGCCGGGAATCACGCGCACGGTCGCGCCCTGATCCTCCGCCAGATAATCGCCGTAAAGCTGGCCGAGCTCGAGGCCCGCACCGAGGAAGTGATTGTCGTCAACCAGCGTGTACTCAACTCCGGCGCGCGCGAGCGTCGAAGCCAGCTCCGGCTCCCAGACGCGTTCGGTCAACCACGCGCCGCGCGGGCGGCGGCCAAAATGCTTCTCCAGATACTCCGATAAACGACGGATCTGCTCTTGTCGGTCTTCGGGAGGGATAGAAATCAAGATAGGCTCGAAGTAGCCCCCGGTGGCGAGCTCCACTTGATCGCGCTCCACGAGCACGCGCAGCCGGCGCAAGAACTCCGGGTGCTTACGGTCGAACCACTGGAGCAGCGGTCCCGAGTAATGCAGTCCCATGCGGACGGATGGATGTCGTTCGAGGAGTTCGACGAAGGACGAGTAGGAGTGTTCGTACGCCCGCTCCAAAACATCGTCGAAGTTGCCGACGGGCTGGTGCGAATGAATCAGAAAAACCAAGTGGAATTTCGGCACTGACGACCCCTGAAAGAGTTAGGATAGCGCGACTCGTCCGCTCCCGCTAAGGAATTCCAGGCACAAGGTTGGCTACCGCCGATCTCAGCCTGTCTCATCACCTGAGTGGGATGGAATTCCCGACTGGCGCACAACCCGGGTGCGAAAAAGCTACGCCAGAATCGCAGTTTGCGTTGCGGTCGCTCCCGCGGCTCGGGTGAGCCGTTCGGCTAGGCGCGACGTGGCTTGCTCCAGCGCCACCTCGGAGGCGCTCGAGGGGGCGTAAATCACGGTCACAAGGTCGTGCGCAGCCTCGGTGACCATCGTGCGCGTCGAATCGCTGATCGGACTACCGAAGGGTCCGCCGGAATCGGCAAGCACGGGCCGGTCGGCGAGATGCCAGGTGTGCTTCCCGATGCCTTCGTACGTCTCACCGGTGGCGCCGGCGCGAAAAGAAACCGGCGGCAGGATCGCCGTCCGATCGTAGCTTCCGTACGGCCAACCAGTTTCAACCGAGCCCAAGTTCGCGGCATCGACGACATTCGAAATGCGGTAGAGCCCTTTGCCTTGCACGACGCGCCGCAACAACGCCTCCGAGGAAGGCCGATAACGAGCAGGGTCCAGTCCCCAGGAACGAAACATCGTGCGCACCGCCCGAACCGATTCAAGCTCCATCACACTTTCGACCGTGAACTCGCGGCGCAGCCGTTCACACACCTGGTCCATTTCCGCGGCAAGCGAGGCATCCGCGGGAGCTACACGGGCATTGTCCGCTTCCACGACGCCCAGCTTTACGCCCGGAAGTTCGATGCGTATCTCCACAGTGGTTGGCAAAACGGCTCAGTTTGCTACGATTGTGCGCGGAAAGAAAGGGTATCGCGCGATTTCGTGTGTCAACTTGATGCAAGACGACGGCACGCAGGACAAATTCGAGCGGGGCATCACGCAGTTTAATTCCCGCCATTTCTTCGAAGCCCATGAAACCTGGGAGGAGATCTGGCTCGCCGCGCCACAGCCGGAGAAAACTTTCTTGCAAGGAATCATTCAGGTGGCCGCTGCATTTCACCATTACCACCGCGGAAATTCGCGAGGAGCGCGATCTCTGCTTCAGTCCGGTATTCTGAAACTCATGGAGTGCCCCAAGAATTATCGCGGCATCGATGTCGAATCTCTTCGCGATTCCGCCCGGGGATGGGCGGAAGCATTGAGGGATGGAAGAGACCCGGGCGCGGAACAACTCCCCCAAATCAAAAAGAGCGCTGCGACATAGAGGCCACTGCTAAATGGATGGCCTAGCCACTCGGAAATTTAGCGTCAAGAAAGCAAATGCGGCGGGCCGTGGAACCCGCCGCACGATCGCCCTCAAGGGCGCCTAAAGCTAGTCAGGGCACTGTTTTACGCCTTCTTGCTCTTGTACCAGTCGGCGTTTACCGGCGTGAAACTGGCCCACTTTTCCGGAAGGTCTTCCAGGGCGAAAATCGCGGTCACCGGACAAACCGGCACGCAGGCCCCGCAATCGATGCATTCCTCGGGGTGGATGTAGAGCTGCTTTTCGGCTTCAAATTCCGGCTCATCCTTGCGCGGGTGAATGCAATCCACGGGGCAGACGTCAACGCAAGCAGTGTCCTTCGTCCCAATGCAAGGTTCAGCGATCACATAAGCCATAAAGCGATGTCTCCTTGGGTGAACCCCTCAGCCTACCTCTATCGTTGCTCTCGATATGAAGCCCAACTAATTTTTTATACCATCAAAAGGTTGTGCGGCACAAGCCTGCCTGGAAGCATTGAGAAACAGCTCGGACGATCCGCGACGTCAACTACCGGGGCGCCCGTTGTAACGCGCCCGGCGACCGGCTAACATGTGGCGGCCGATGAGTTGCAACGCCCAAATTTGTTGCACCTTTTCATCTCAGCCCGCGGCCCTTGTTTCATACGGGCGCGAATGCCGCGCCGCCCGGGTTTCCAAATAGAATTTCATCCTCGAGGAGGCTTCCTAAATCATGCTACGCATGCGAGGAAACAAACTCACTTGGCTGGGTCACAGCACGTTCAAGATTACGACCCCTTCCGGGAAGGTCATCCTGATCGATCCGTGGGTCGAGACCAATCCGAAGTGCCCCGAGTCGCTGAAAAAATTCGATCGCATCGACGCGATGCTAATTAGCCACGGCCACTCCGATCATTTCGCCGACGCCGTGGGGCTCGCCAAGCAGTTCAAGCCACAAGTGATCGCAATCTATGAAACCGCCGTTTGGCTCGAGTCGAAGGGCGTCGAAAACACGATGCCCATGAGCAAAGGCGGAACGCAGAAGGCCGGGGAGATCGAAGCGACCATGGTCCACGCCATCCATTCGAACAGCATTAAGGATGCCGGTCACATGGCGTACGGTGGCGAGCCCTGCGGCTATATCGTTCGCCTGCCGGGAGGGTTGACGCTCTATCACGCGGGCGACACCACGGTGTTCGGCGACATGAAAATTATCGCAGAGCTTTATGCGCCGGAGCTGGCGCTCTTGCCCATCGGCGATCTTTACACCATGGGTCCACGCGAAGCGGCTCTCGCCATTCGATTGCTCAACGTCCGCTACGTCGTCCCGATGCACTACGGCACGTTTCCGGCCCTTACCGGCACGCCACAAGCGCTGCGCGAACTCACGCAAGATGTCTTGGGTCTCGAAATTCACGACTTGAAGCCGGGCGATTCAATAACCTAGTATTCTGGGGGAAGTTAAAAGGGTAGCGACCATCCAAGGAGGCCGCGTGGCAGGGGGAATCACGGCAAGGTCGGTCGAAACTTACATCTACGGCATTCTACCGAAGCGCGATACAGTGCTGTCAGAAATGGAGCGGTACGCTAAACAGCGGAACGTTCCCATCATCGGTCCTGCAGTTGGCCGGCTGCTGTATCTGCTGACGAAGATCTCCGGCGCCAAACGCATTTTCGAAATGGGGTCGGCGATCGGCTATTCCATCATCTGGCTGGCGCGCGCCGCCGGACCCGGCGCCGAGATTTATTACACCGAAGGCGATCCCGAGAACGCGCGCCGGGCGAAAGACTACTTCCGACGGGCCGGCGTCTCGAACTCCGTCCAGATCATGGTGGGAGATGCCGTGAAGTTGATCGACCGCGTGGCAGGGCAATTCGATTTGATCTTCATCGATGTGAACAAGCATCAGTATCCAAGCGCACTTCGGAAATCCTTGCCGCGCCTGCGCCGGGGAGGTCTGTTGATTACCGACAACACTCTGTGGTCCGGCCGAGTGGCGCGCCGCGCGAAAGATGCCAACACCCGTGCCATCCAGCGTTTCAATCACATGACTTATTCTTCGCGAGAACTCTTCCCCGTGATCATTCCACTCCGAGACGGCGTCACCGTCTGCCGCAAAGCCTAGCGAAACAGATTGCGCAGGAAGAACATCAAGTTCGCGGGGCGCTCGGCGAGGCGCCGCATGAAATAGGGAAACCAGTCCTGCCCGAAAGGGACGTACACGCGGAGTCGATAGCCTTGGTGATTCAGTTTGTCCTGCAGGTCGGTGCGGATCCCATAGAGCATCTGAAACTCGAATTGGTCTCGCGCGATGCCGTTGCTCGCAACGAATTCCTCTGTGGCGGCGATCATTCGGGGATCGTGAGTGGCGATGCCGTGGTAGATGCCGCTCGGCAACAGCAACTTCATCAGCTTGACGTAGTTCGCATCCACATCGGCCTTTTTGGGGAAAGCCACCTCCGGAGGCTCCTGGTAAGCGCCCTTGCATAACCGAATGCGACAACCGATACGAATCAGATCGTTGGCGTCCTGCTCGCTGCGGTAAAGATAGGATTGCAGGACGGTGCCCACGGCCGGGCTTTTGGCTCGCATGCGCTTGCACAGATCAATCGTGCGCTGCGTGTAGGCCGAGCCTTCCATGTCAATACGGACAAAATTGCCATAGCGCTCGGCGAGCGCAACAATGTTTTCGAGCAGCTCCTCGCAGAGCGAGGCGTTCATGTCGAGTCCGAGCTGGGTCAGCTTCAGCGAGACGTTGGCGTCAAGTCTTTCCGCGGCAATGCGATCAAAAATGGAGCGATACGTCTCGGCGGCGCGCCGCGCCTCCGCTTCGCTGGCCACACTTTCGCCCAGATAGTCCAGGCTGACCATGCGTCCCGCCCGGTTCAGGACGCGCGCTGCCGCTACCGCTTCTTCCAAACTTTTCCCGGCCACAAAGCGCTGCGCCAGGCGGCGGCTCGCCGCGTTGCGCATCACCCATTGGGCCAGGCGCTGGCTTTCAGAAAGCCGGAGCAGCAGAGCGCGCAACATTCAGGCAGGGTTCCTGGATTCGAGAAAGAGTGACGGAATTGGCATGCGGCGCGATTATGCCGTGGTGGAAAGCAAGGCGCTAGCCCTTAGTGTTTGTGGCTCTCGAGAAACTTCTCTGCGTCCATCGCCGCCATACAGCCGGAACCGGCGGCCGTGACGGCCTGGCGGTAGCGGTGATCCTGCACATCGCCGGCCGCGAAAACACCTTCAATGCTTGTCTTGCTGCCGTCCTTCGTAACGATGTAGCCCGCCTCATCCATCTCCAGTTGCCCGCGGAAAATCTTTGTATTGGGCTCATGGCCAATGCCGATGAACAGGCCTGCGACCGGAAGCACCGACAGTGCATTCGTTTCGACATTGCGGAGATTCAACCCTTCGACGGCTCTCTTCGCCGGGTCGAGCACGCCTTCGACAACGACGGGAGTGATGAAGCGGATCCGTTCATTGGCGCGGGCACGATCGAGCATGATCTTCGACGCCCGGAATTCGTTGCGGCGGTGCAGAATATTGACTCGCTTGGCGAACTTCGTCAGGAAAGTGGATTCTTCCATCGCCGTGTCGCCGCCGCCGACGACGGCGATTTCCTTGTCGCGAAAGAAGGAGCCGTCGCAAGTGGCGCAGGTGGATACGCCGTACCCGATCAGGTTGCGCTCGGATTCAAGGCCCAACAGGCGCGCCGACGCCCCCGCCGCCACAATCAAGGTCTGGCACTCGTACGTCTCCTTACCGGCGATAATCTTGAACGGGCGTTTGCCGAGCTCGACACTGGAAACAGCGCCGGACTTGAATTCGGCGCCGAACCGCTGCGCCTGCTTCCGCATGTTCGCGATCAGGGCCGGCCCCAGAATGCCCTCCGGGAAACCGGGATAATTTTCGACCATAGTAGTCAGGCCGAGCTGCCCGCCCGGCTCGTAGCCATCGAGCACAAGGGGCTTCAGATTCGCGCGCGCGGCGTAGATGGCTGCCGTCAGACCCGCGCAACCGCTGCCGATGATCACCACTTCGTGCACGCCACTCTCCTCGTGATTGGATTCATCCCAGGGACACCGCGATGCAAACCGAAAACGCACCATTCTAACATTGCTATTCCTGCCGTCCATCCCCCACGCGGGGGAGTTTGATTCGAGCTACGGCATCAGCGATAATGCCGCGCGCAGGTTGCCTGCGATGCCAACCCCGGCGAACCTCTTCCGCCTGTTGAACGAAATGGTTTTCGTCCTGCTGGGCGCGCTGCTCATCCTGCTCGCCGTCTCGGGACGCTACGCAGTGCCCCAGCGGTCCTTGGCGTGGATCGGCGTGGGAATTGTGTTGATCTATTGGGGGACGCGTGCCTGGGCGCGGCCGGACCGAAGCGCGCCGCGATGGCACGCCAAGGCGCGCGGCGGCTCGCTCATCCTCGTCGGACTGCTGGTGCTCGCAATTGCTTGGGTGCCCTTCGCCTACGTAGCACCGCTGCTGGGAATCGCCGGCAGCGTGCTGGCGCTCCGGGGCCTTGCGAGCGCTATTTTTTTTGCCGCGCGCGTACCCTGAGTCCCAGCACGATGCTGATCAGGCCGGCTAGTGCCGTCCCAACCATTCAGAGAAAATCCTTCTGGCGCCCTGCCAGGGCTGCCGGCAGGCTGTCTCAGGCAATCCCTATTTCGATCAAGTTGGAACGGCACTAGACGTCGGCCCGGTGGTCCTTGATGTTCTGAAGATGTTGCCGTAGCCTTTCGAGCACAGCATCACCCTGGCCCTCGGCGATTTCGCGCTCCACCTCCGCGAGGGCAAAATGCACGATATCGTGATGATGCAGGTCTTGGCTGCCCAGTTTGTCGCTGAGCTCCAGCCAGACCTTGTGCAGGAGATCGATCTCCTTGGGAGTCAAGCGAGGAGCGTGCGGGCCCAGGTAAATAACTTTCTCCTGTCCCGTCGGGGTGAAAATCTCGAGCGTCGCCGTGGGGCGCGGCTCAGGTAGGCGTTCCCAGGCTTGGCCAACCAGGAGCGCTTCCTCGTCGATGGGCATTTTCGAGGAACTGCCGAGAACGATCGTGCTCGATTGAAGATTCGCAGCAGAGCGCAGGATTCCTTCCCAAAGGTCATTTGCAGCAGCGATTGCCAGTCGCACCGGCTTGCCTTCCTTTTCCGCCATCGCCAGGACCTTGGTGAAAAGCAACTGCTCGATGGTGCTGAAGAGCTGCTCGGGCGTAAGGTCGTGTTCGCCCGACGCGGAGCGGCGCAGCAAGCGGATGTGGATGACGACAACGTCCTGATCCCGCGTCTTCACGCGTCTCAAAACCTCGCTCAAATGATAGAGCGCATAATAGTTGCTCACAGGAACGAGGATATTGCCGGGCCGGCAGCCGACGCTCTGCGGCGAGAGGTCCGATTCCTTCGCTAAATTGAACTGGTCAAGGTCAAAGTGCGTGGTGCCGCGCCGTTTATGGATTTGCCTTTCCGAGATTTCGAACACAGTGAACAGAATGGCCGAAAAAATGATGCCGGAAATGGTAGCGTCCGGCTTGGTAAAAAGATTCACCACGGCGATCCCCAGGAGCACCAGCGTGATCAGCCCGAGCCCCAGAGGAATTTCCGTGCCGGCGATCCTGACGTTCAGTGGAACCTTATATTCACGGTCCTGAGGATGGGTGTAGCGGAGCACCAATACCGCTACGCCTTTGAGCGTGAAACTCCAGATCACGCCGAAGGCGTACAGGTTTGCAAGGAACGTGACGTCGCCGCGGCTGATCAGGATCGTGATGATCTGGCACGCGACCACCAGATTGATAATTCGGTGCGAGGTGCCAAATCGCTTGTGCGGCTGCCGAAACCAGTCCGTTAATACACCGTCCTCCGAAACGCGGCTCAGAACCCCGTTCGACCCTACGATGGCCGTATTCACTGCGCCGGAAAGTATCAGAGTACCGACAACCACGACGAATATGTGGAAGGCCAGCCGAACTCCAAATCCACCGGTGAGGTGCATGGACAGTCCGCCGATCAGGTTCTGGTAAAAGCTCGGACGCTCGCTATCCGGGATAATCATCACCGCAAAGAAGGAGACCAGCGAGGTGAATAACAGACTGTAGATGAAAATCACGAAGCCAGCCTTTTTCAGGTTGGGGAGCTTGGGATGCTCGATCTCGCGGTATACCTGGGCGAGCGATTCCTCACCGCTCATCGCCAGTACGGAATGACCCAACCCGACGAAGACCGCGACCAGCGTTATCAGGCGCCCTAGCGGGACACCGTAAAGCCAGCCCATCGCGTTCTTGCCCAACTGCATGTTTCGCGGCACTGGCCACGGAGGCAGATGCCCTCCACGCACCCAGAGGGTGTATCCACACCACCCAATCAGCATCACCACCATCACGGTAGTGAGCTGCATGATGCGCAGCGCCTTCTCGCTGGACTCGGGGATGCCTTTCACGTTCTGCCACCAGAAGTACAGCGTGACCGCGATGGCGAACGCCGCAGCAGTGCTGTCCACGTTGAAGCTGTGGTTGAAGTGAAGATACCTAGAGACTTCGTTCAAAACGCCTGCGAGGTATTGGCCCGCCGAAACGCCGCTGATCGGACCCGTCAAAACGTAATCGAACATCAGCGCGGAGACGGAGAGCTTGGCCAGCGTGCCTCCCATCGCCTCCTTCACGACACGGTACACACCGCCCCGCACGAACATGGCGCAGCTTTCGACATAAATGGATCGTACGCAGTAGGAGAACAACATGATCGCGAGGATGAACCATGGGGCGGTCTTGCCGATGAACGCTTCCGCTTCTCCACCGGCGTAGTAAGCCGAGGAAGCTAAGTCATTGAGGACGATCGCGGCGGCGCGCCAGAAAGAGATGAAGCTGAGCATGGCCGTTGTGGCCACAAGGACTTGAACCACCGGGCGGGCAGAGCTTTTCGTAGATTCCGGCGTGGTGGGACTTGAAGCCATTGGGTTTCAGGTGCGCGGGAAGGCACTATACGATTAAATTCCTGCAAAAGAAAGCCTGCGTATCGCGCCGTCTAAAATGTACCGTAAGGGATATCATCGCGCGGTTTGGGTATCTGTAGGGCTCAATTCAGTTTCTTGCGTGCGAACAGGAAGAGCGAAAGAGCCAGGAGAACAAACATCACCACGCCCAGCATAGGGGCCTGGCTCAGGCGCGGCATAAATTTTGGCCCGAAGGCAAACAGATCGGCGCGAATCGGCAGGTGAAGGAAAGAAAGCCAGCGCGGGATGCGCGTGCCGATTTCCGGGTCCTGCAGGACATTGATGATAATTGCCAAAAGGCCGAACACACCCCCGGCCGCGATCAGCCCGCTCGAATAAAGCGAACCCGGACTGACTTCGCTTTCGGACTCGCTCTTCTTCTTTTGCCCCAGTTCGACCAACCAGCGAACCACGCCTCCGGCGAACATGGCCATCGTGGTGGCGATCGAAAGATAGGAGCCCACCGCGAAGGGCAGCGATCGGATTCCCAGCAATTCAACCGCGATGACCAGGAACACTCCCAACAAGACGAGCCGCCACGGCAGCCTCCGGTTCAAGATGCCGTTGATTACAGTGGCCATCAGGCGCGCCTGGGGCGCCGCCGCTTTGTCGCTGCCGATGCCGTCTACTCGCTGGATTTCAATGCGTCCCGTCCCGGAATCATATAGGTACTTGCCATCAGGCACCTGCTGAGAGCCCAGGGCGTTCACCATCACGTACATCTTTTTCTCATAGGTGTAGTGCGCATCTTCGACCTTGACGCCGATGGGCAATTGTTGGAGGTCGAGCGGAATCTGGACGGGTTTGTACTGCGCCAACCCGATGTTCATTAAGATCAACGTGCCGCCAATGGCCAGCGAAGAGACTGCTACGCCGATCACGAGGGAGATCTGCTGCCAGACCGGCGTCGCCCCCACCAGGTAACCCGTCTTAAGGTCCTGTGAAGTGGCGCCGGCGATTGCCGAAGCGATACACACGACGCCACCGATGGTCAGCGCCAACACGGCGTACTTGCCCCCGGTCCAGCCGGCGACGAGAAACATCGCGCAGGTGGCCATTAGAGTCGCAATCGTCATACCGCTTACCGGGTTGGACGAGTTGCCGATCAACCCGCTGATCCTTGACGCCACCGTGACGAACAGGAACCCGAAAACCACAACGAAAAGGGCAGCGACCAAATTCGACCCAAGACCCGTGTAGGCTCCTGGAATCGGCTTGAACGTGAGCAGTGCCCACATCATCACCACGATCAGGAGCGAGCCGAACACGACAACGTTCGTCGAAAGATCGTGGTCGATGCGGCTCTCTCCGGAGGCCGCGCCGGCGCGCCGGGCGCGGACATCTTTAAGGCCTGCGGCAAGCGCGGCGAAAATCGTGGGGAGCGTCTTGCACAGTGTGATGAGTCCGGATGCCGCGACGGCGCCCGCTCCCATGGGACGGATATAGCTGGACCATAGCTGGTCCGGCGTCATCTGTGGAATCGGCACGGTGCTCGGGTAGAGCGCGGTGCCGGGCGAAAGCGAACCGAAAAACTTGATGGCCGGCATGAACACGAGCCAAGAGAAGATGCCGCCGGCAAATAAGAGTCCTGCGACGCGGGGCCCGATGATATAGCCCACGCCCAAATATTCCGAGGTGATTGCAGTGCGGAACGACGCGCCGGGCAGCCACTGGGGCTGGTACTCAGGCTGCCCAGGCCACACCGCC
This sequence comes from uncultured Acidobacteriota bacterium, assembly GCA_963781005.1. Lineage (GTDB taxonomy): Bacteria > Acidobacteriota > Terriglobia > Acidiferrales > UBA7541 > CAWADX01. The sequence goes on along the minus strand of CAWADX010000001.1, from coordinate 645,195 downwards.
ATCGTGTTCATCATGAAGGTGTACACGCCGCCCAGCCCAAGGCCCCAGAAAACGCGTCCGGCGAAAGACCCGCCGCGCTCGCCGGCGACAAGAACGTCGGCGCAGGCCGTGCCCTCCGGAAACGTCAAGTTGCCATGCTCTTTGACGATGAGCTGGCGCCGCAGGGGAATCATGAAGAGGACCCCGAGCCAGCCTCCGATCAACGCGAGAAAAAAGATGCGCCAATACTCCGTATTCAGCGAGTAGCCGAGGAAGATTAGCGCCGGGATCGTGAAAATCACTCCGGCGGCCACCGATTCGCCCGCCGAGCCGGTGGTCTGCACGATGTTGTTCTCGAGGATCGTGGACCGCCCGAAGGCGCGAAGAATGCTGATGGAAAGCACGGCGATGGGGATCGATGCGGAAACAGTGAGCCCGGCCCGCAGGCCGACATAGACCGAGACCGCGCCAAAGAGGATTCCGAACAAAGCGCCCAGGATCACCGCCCTCAGGCTGAATTCCTTGAGCCCTGTTTCGGAATCCACATACGGATGAAACTCGCAGGGGGGCGCCGTCGAACTCCAGGCCTTGGTCGCCAAGATCCACCTCCGCATGGCCGTCCAAATTGGCCGGCTCACAAAGGGGGCAAGTTAGCACTAGACGCGAATCCGGACAAGGCACATTCAGGCGATGCGGGAGGCCAGAGCCTCGACCAGATCTTCTGCTGTGGGAGCGGATCTCGTGCCAGAGCCATTGACCGTCGGGGGATAGCGTGGACTACAATTCACTATCTGTAGCTCGACTCTGGAGGCGTTGAGGTAATTTACGTGGACGGGTGTCCCAAGGATCGTGTTGACCCCACTCCCTGCCATTGATTGCGAGGTTTCATTCATGAATCGAGCACCGCGCCTCTTCCTTGCGATTTGCGCCGTTCTGTTCGTGCTGGTTCTACCCTTGGTACGCACAACGCCGGCCGAAGATGAATGGCCGCCCATCTCCCAGGAAGAGCTGGCGATGAAGGACAATCCGGCCAGTCCCGGCGCGCCCGCCATCATCTTGTACCGCGAGGTCACGACCAATGACGCGGAATTCTACGAAACGGACTACCAGCGCATAAAGATTTTCACCGAAGAAGGGAAGAAGTACGGCGACATCGAGATTCCGTTCGTCCAGGGCGCCTCTGACGTCAAGGATATTCGGGCACGCACGGTGCGGGCCAACGGCAGCGTTGCGAATTTCAAAGGCAAGACGTCTGAAAAATTGATCGAGAAAGCGAGCGGGTTAAAGGTTTTGGCCAAAACGTTCAGCCTGCCCGACGTCCAACCGGGCTGCATTATCGAATACAAATACCGAATGCAGTACGACCCGCAAAGGCTTTACCCTACTCAGTGGACGGTCCAGGAAGGCCTTTTCACGCGGCGCGTGCGGTTCACCAACTACCCGTACCAGGGCGCGACCGCTCCGGCATCCTTTTACCGGACTTTCGGTTTGGCGCCGAACCAAGTTCCACAAAAACAGAAGGACGGCAGCCTCCGCCTGGAGCTGGAGAATATCCCCGCTTTCGAAGAAGAAGCGTACATGCCACCCGCGGTGGAGCTGAAGAGCCGCATCGAGTTTTTTTATTCCGAGCACGCGCAGGAATCGCCGCAGGATTTCTGGAAACGCACCGGCAAAGAACAGAACGAGCAAGTCGACCGGTTTACGAACAAGCGCGAGGCCATCCAGCAAGTCGTAGCGCAAACCACGGGTCCCAGCGATAGCCCCGAAGCCAAATTGCGCAAGCTGTACGCCCGCGCCCAGCAGGTCCGCAATCTCGACTACGAAAACGATAAAACGCAGAAGGAGGAAAAACGGCAAAATCTGAAAACTAATGACAGCGTCGAAGACGTGATCCAGCGTGGTGTTGGAAGCGGCAGAGACATCGATTGTTTGTTCCTGGCCTTGGCGCGCGAGGCCGGTTTTGAGGCGGATGAGGTGCAGGTTGCGCCGCGGAACGAAGGTTTCTTCCATCCGGAGTTGCAGGACGCACGGCAGTTGCGCGCGGACGTGGTTCTCGTGCACATGAACGGACAAGACCTCTACCTCGATCCCGCTTGCAAATTTTGCCCGTATGGCCTTCTTCCCTGGTACAAGACGGGCGTGCAAGGAATACGGCTAACCAAACAAGGCGGCATGCTTGTGACCACGGTGGCGCCGCGCAGCGCTGACGCCGTCCTCGACCGCCGGGCCGACCTGAGCCTGGATGACGAAGGGACGCTGGTGGGCAAGCTCGAAGTCAATTTCCGCGGACAAAGGGCGATTGCATGGCGGGAAGACATCCGCGACGACGATGAGACCGGACGCAAGAAGTCCATCACAGACGAAGTCAAGGGATGGCTGCCGGCTGGCTCCAGTTTTGAGCTGACCAACATCACCGGCTGGGAAGGTTCGGAGGAATCGCTGCACGCGGAAGGAATGGTGCGCATCCCAGGAATGGGCGTCGTTGGGGGTCACCGCATCCGTCTGCCCGTTGGAATTTTCGATCTTAGCCAGAAGTCGCCGTTCCAGCGCCCCGACCGCACCTACGCCGTGTATTTCCATTACCCTTACCAGAAGATGGACGACCTCAAGATCAAGCTGCCGCACGGGTATCGCATCGAATCCCTACCGACTCCCCAGCAAACCCCGCCCACGGGCGTCATGGTCTACCAAATGAGCCTCCGGCAAGAAACCGGCGTCTTACGTATCCAGCGGCGGGAAGCGGTCGACGGTTTCGTGATTCCTGTGAGGTACTACCCGGCGGTGCGGAACTACTTCACGCTGATGAGAGCGAACGATGAACTACAAGCAGTGTTGCAGCAGGCCGATCATCCCAAGTCCAATTAGCCGTTTCGTCGCCTTGGCTGCGGCGCTGGCGTGGACCGCGTCGAAGGCGCTGGCGGGTTCGCTCGATTCGCTCACTGTTGCCTCGGGCAGACGAAAACGATTCTTGTGATTGCCGGCAAGACCCTAAGCCGGACTCGCAAATCTCGCGGCGCAAACTTCTCTGCTTCTCGTTCCAGGGTCTCTCGGAGCGAGGGAGCCATCTCGAGCCCGTAAAGGTCCGCGTGCAACGCATACGAGTAGTCGAGATATGCGACCGTATGGGCCCGGGCAAGCTCCATCAGGCAATCCCAGAAGCTGCGTGACCGCAGGAAGCGTTTTCGGCTGACGGCGTCACGCCCGAGTTCCATTGGGCGACGCTGAGGCACTCCGGTAAATTCCAGGAGCACGGCATTGCAAGCCTCGGCGCGAAAAGGCCGGGATGGATCCGGGTCCGGAAAATTCTTCAGGATGTCGCGCAGCTCATCGGCGCCGGCTTCGAATCCTTGCCACCAATAGCGATAGGAGTGAAAGACCACCGTTCCCGCACGCAGGATCTGCTGGATACGAGCCACATCCTTCCCAGTTACGCCGAGCACCATATCCAGCAACTCGTCGATGCGGAAGGTCTGCCGCACGAGCGGCCGCAGGTTCAGGTATTCGGCTTCTTCCTCGGTGTATTTGGCGGGAATGGTCTCGGGCAGGGTCACGCCGGTTGAGCCATCAACTTCGGGGCATTCATTTGTTACGATTCTTGAGAGACCCGATCAGAGAACAGGTCCGAAACTAAAACAACGGACGTTCTGATTTGCAGTCGTTGTCAGCTCGGGCCTGACAGGCGCTCGCGTACGCGGTCGCTCAGGGCTTTTCCGTCCACTGTCTTGCCTTCGAGACGCGCCTTAGCACTCTTGATGACAGCGCCCATCTGTTTCGGCGAATTGGCTCCGGTTTCGGCGATAGCAGCGTCGATGGCTTGAATCATTTCTGCGTCAGAAGGGGCAGCAGGCAGATAGCCTTCGATGATGCCGATTTCCTTCGTCTCCTTCTCGGCGAGATCCATCCGGCCGCCTTTAGTAAACTGTTCAATCGATTCGCGCCGCTGCTTCACGAGGGTTTGCAGCACAGCCAGCGCCTCGGCCTCCTCGAGCGGGCGTATCTTCTCGATCTCCTTGTTCTTCAGCGCCGATTTCACCATCCGCAGGGTGCTCAGGCGAAGCTCGTCCTTTTCCTTCATCGCCGCGGTCAATTCCTTCTGAATGCGCTCGACCAACCCCATAAAGTTTCATCGCCTCGTGACGCCAGAATAGCACACGCCGCACGCCACTGCATTTGACACGGCTGCGTACGCCCGCTAGGCTCGACGACGTGAAGATTGTAGTGGCTGACAAGATCAGCGAACGCGGCCTCACGCTTCTCCGGGAAACGGGCTGGCAAGTGGTTTCGCCCCCGGCGGCATCGCTGGGCGCCGAGCTGGCTGACGCCGATGCCCTGATCGTGCGCAGCGCCACACGAGTGACGCCTGAGTTGCTGGAAGGCGCGCCGCGCGTGCGCGTCGTGGGCCGTGCCGGCGTCGGCGTGGACAACATCGACGTCGAGGAAGCTACGCGACGCGGCGTCCTGGTGATGAACACACCGGGCGGGAACGCCGTGAGCGTGGCCGAACACACGCTCGCGCTGCTCCTCTCGCTCGCTCGTTCCGTGCCGCAGCTCAACTCGGCCGTCCACGCGGGACGCTGGGAAAAGTCGGGTGCCATGGGAACAGAGTTGCGCGGCAAAACGCTGGGTTTGGTGGGCCTGGGACGCGTGGGCATCGAGGTGACGCGACGGGCGCGGGCGCTTGAAATGAACGTGCTGGCTCACGATCCTTACGTCAGCGCGGCCGTCGCTCGCGAGGTGGACGCTACCATGGTGCCGCTCGATGAGCTACTGGCACATTCGGATTTCGTCTCGCTTCACACCTCGCTAAGCCCCGCCACGGAAAAAATGATCAACGCGCAAAGCATTGCGCAGATGAAGCGCGGCGCGCGACTTATCAATTGCGCCCGCGGTGAGCTTGTGGACGAAGCGGCTCTCGCAGAAGCGCTGCGCTCCGGCCGACTTGCCGGAGCCGCGGTGGACGCGTTCGCAGAGGAGCCGCCGCGGAATTCGCCTCTGCTGGGTCTGCCCAACGTGGTCCTCACGCCGCACGTTGCGGGCTCCACAGCGGAAGCGCAAGAAGAAGTGGGCACGCTCATCGCCCAGCAAGTGCGCGATTTTCTGGCCGAGGGCGTTCTTCGCAATGCCGTCAATCTTCCGACGTTTTCGACGGAGCAGTATCGGCGGCTGCGCCCCTACCTTCAGTTGGCCGAGCGCCTGGGTTCATTTGTCGCCCAGGCGGCTCCGTCCAGAGGCATCGGGACCGCGGGGTGTATTCGAATCCGATACGTGGGCGAAACGGCCGAGCTGGGCACGAATGTGCTTCGCAGCGCCGTTCTGGTCGGCGCTCTAAATAGCGTGCTCGCGGAAAAGGTGAATCTAGTAAACGCGAGCGCGGTCGCGGCTGAGCGCGGGCTCCTCGTCGAAGAAACCAGCGGCCGGCGCCAGCGCGGCTTTCCGAATGCGCTCGAGGTCGGCACTGCAGATGGCGAACGCCAACTCACGGTCGAAGGCACTGTGCTCCACGATGGTTCGCCCCGCATCCTTCGCTTCGACGGAATCGATCTGGAAGCCCCGCTCGAAGGAACGCTGCTCCTGACACGCAATCGCGATGTCCCCGGGGTGATCGGCCAAATTGGGACGGTTCTAGGAAATCAAGGCGTGAATATCGCTACCTTCGCCCTGGGGCGGCGCCAGCCCACGCGCGGCGCGGAGGCGGTGGCGCTCGTCCGGCTCGACGGCGAAGTTAGCGAAGCAATTCTGGGACCCGTGCGCGGCATTGCGTCCATCACGGAAGCGCGTTTGATCCGTCTCGCTGAATCGTCCACCGGGAAGCCATCCTAGCCCTTGACGACACCCATCGGCCGCAACCGCGCGACTTTGCGGGCCAGGCCGGCGTCGTGCACGACGCTCACCACGGCGTCGATGTCCTTATACGCGTCGGGAATTTCTTCCAGAATGCCGTCGCGGGTTGCCGCGCGCAGGATGATGCCCTGATCCTCGAGCTTTTTCGTCTCAGTACGCGCGTCCCGGCCTTTCTTCGCCGCCGTGCGGGACATCACACGGCCGGCTCCGTGGCACACAGTGCCGAATGTTTCGGCCATCGCGCGATCGGTCCCGACTAGCACATAGCTTGCCGTGCCCATTGAACTGGGGATCAGCACAGGCTGGCCGACTTCCTGGTAAGCGTGCGGAAGCTCCGTTGAGCCGGCGGGAAACGAGCGCGTCGCGCCTTTGCGATGCACGAGCACTTCGCGCTCCTCGCCGCCGATCGTGTGCCGCTCGCGCTTCGCAATGTTGTGGGCCACGTCGTAAACCACGCGGAGTTGTACGCCCTCGCCCAGAACTTTCCGGAACGCGCCTCGCGTGAAATGCGTTATAGCCTGGCGGTTGGCCCAAGCAAAGTTCGCCGATGCCGCCATGGCGGCAAGATAGTCTTTCGCTTCGGGCGACCGCAGCGGCACGCAGGCAAGCTGGCGATCGGGCAGCGAGATGGAATAGCGCTTCATCGCTTCGTTCATTACTTTCAGGGAGTCGGTGCAGACTTGATGACCCAGGCCACGCGATCCGCAATGGATTAGCACGACCACCTGGTTGGCGCGCAGCCCGAAGCGCTCGGCAATTTCCGGCTCGAAGATTTTCTCGACGTACTGCACTTCGAGAAAATGGTTCCCGCTTCCAAGTGTGCCGATCTGCGTTCGCCCGCGCTCCTTGGCGCGATCGGAGACTTTACTCGCGTCGGCGCCTTTCATCTCCCCCGACTCCTCGCAGAACTCCACGTCGGCCGCTTCCCCGTATCCGCGCTCGACCGCCCAAGCAGCGCCGCGCTCGAGCACGGCATTCAACTCCGCGAAGCTGCACGGCACAGTGCCCTTCGAGCCCGTCCCCGACGGGACGTCGCGAAAGAGCTGGTTGACCAACTCGCGCAGTTTTGGCGTCACCTCGTCGCGTTCGACCGTGCTCGCGAGCAGCCGCACCCCGCAGTTGATGTCGAAGCCCACCCCGCCCGGCGAAACCACTCCGGTGCGCGAATCCGTCGCCGCTACGCCGCCAATCGGAAAGCCGTAGCCCTGGTGGATGTCCGGCATCGCCAGTGACCGGCCCACAATCCCCGGCAGAAACGCCACGTTCATGGCTTGCTCGATCGAAAGATCTCCCAGGATTTGTTCGAGCAGGCCCTCGTCGGCGTAGATCAACGCATCGGTGCGCATGCCCGCCTTGAGCTGGCGCGGCACGAGCCAGCGGTACGCGTCGATTTTCTTCAATGCACTCTTGGCGATGGCCACGGAATTTCCGGACGGCTCGTATTATACTCGTGCGCTGCTGGCCCCCCCACCGCGCCAGCCGTATTTCACGAAAGCTCAGAGTAAACGCGCACCTTGCCGCAAGACGCAGGCACACAACATGATTAAATTCGTCGTCGTTCTTTACAAGAAGACGGATCTTAGCGTCGAGCAATTTCGAGAATACCTTAGAGACGTTCATGGCCCCATGGCTCGAAAAATCCCTGGATTGCGCCGATACATTCAAAACTACACGCTCTCGAGCCCGAACCGGAAACCCCCGGGTTGGCATGGTGTCGTCGAGCTCTACTTCGATAACTGGCAGGCTATGGAGGAAGCATGGGCCACGCCGGAAGGGGAACGGGCTACGAACGATCTCGAAGCATTCGTCGACTTGTCACAAACCACTTGGTCGCCCGTCGAAGAGGCTATCTTCATCGAGTAAGTCCCGAACGAGTAGATTCGGATCAAGGGAAAGGTTCAAGCGGGCGGGCACTGCTAGCCCGGTCGCCGGGGCCTGTGTTACTCTGAGGACTCCCGCTCGGACCGCAGCACGCGTTCGAGCGCCCTCGGTCGGGGCGTGGCTCAGCCTGGTAGAGCACCTGGTTCGGGACCAGGGGGTCGGAGGTTCAAATCCTCTCGCCCCGACCATTCATCTCCCGTGAGATCAATTCGCTAGCAGCGGTGGGCGGTTCTCTCGCAATTCCACTTTCGTGTCACTGTGCCCAGAATTGTGCCCACCGAGCCGAGACATGGCAGAGAGAACGGCATCTTCGGAAGGATGCACATAGCGAGTGGACATGGCGATTGAGCTGTGCCCCGCGATTCGCGCAAGTGTCCACGCGTCGCAACCAGACTCACCCAGCCGGGTTAGGAACGTGTGCCGGAGGGAGTAGAGCACGAAGGGCCGAACCCCGCTCAGTCGCAGAGCCTTGCCGTGCTGCTTCTTAAGGCTGGAAGATTCCATGTGGCCGCTACGCGTGGGCGCAGGCCATACCCAGCCATCTGCGGGCTTCCCAGCGCTCTCCCAGCGGGCTTGTAGGATGCTCCTAACTCGCGGCGTCATTGGAAGCACGCGGCGGGCAGCCGCTGTCTTGCCGTGCGTCACAAGCAGCGTGCCGTACCGTCCATTGAGCCACGTAATTGACTCCCATTGCAGACGGAAGCACTCTTCCGGGCGCAAGCCGGTATCAACGAGTACGGCGGCAACAGAGACAAGGGGATCTGGAGAAGCGGCGAGGTATTTAGCCTCTTCGGAAGGACCGACAACCCTCTCTCGATGCCGCTCGCCAGGAAGCATCCTGATTTTGGGCGCAGCGTTCAAAGCGCCCCATTCAGCCGCCATGCGGAGAACACGACGGAGCACTTGGAGCGAACTGTTGACTGTGCTCACCTGCAAACCTTGCGCCTGGCGATGCGCCGCAAAATCAGCTACAGATTCGCCGCTGATTTCGTCCAGTTTGGCACCTGCTAGAAGCTTGTAAGCTTTGATGTTCCGTAGGCCGACCCGATAATAATCAAACCAGGTCTTCGGCGATGTCTTCTCAAACGTGGACTTCGCCCAAGGCTCGAAGCGCGAATCAATGAAAGCGGCCAGCGTGGGCGCTTGGATCCTCTCTCGAATACCTACCTCACCCTTCGCCAGAGAAGTACGATGCGCGGATTCCATCTGCCGGGCAATCTTGTCGTTGCCCTGCTTCGTGGACTCTCGCACAGGTCTTCCCTGCCACATGAACTTGTACCAGTAAACCTTGCCGCGTTTGTAGATCATGGCTTCCTCCGCTTGGTTTCCACCCGCTTCTTGCGCCTGGACGCCTTGGCTGACACTTTTTCGCGCTGCTTTTTGTTAGCTCGATACCGCATCATTGCCGCAGCCGTTTGGCATCGGTGTGAACAGTAGGCTTGCTTTCCCCTCCGAGCGAAAAATGGAGCGCCGCAGCGCAAGCACACGCACAGCGAGCCCGGTCTACCCCGGCCAATTAGCGCCAACGCAAACAGAGCAGACGACACGTCCTCGCAATACAGGCCCGGGGCTAGTCTGCGCTCGCGTTCGACCCACCACACGATGAACTGAGACTGTTGAATTCCTCGATTCATAATCTTGCATAGAGCGTAAGCAGGCGTCTGGCGCGCCTCCGCGTACAAGTGGAAGTGAAGGTCGGGCTCTCCCCCAGATCTCGCCCACACAGCCTCAAACAAAGCGCTCAGCCCGCGTTGGAGATCTTGTTTGCACTCAGAGACGGCGCCCGCGAGACCGAGAAGGTATAGCAGCTCTTTTCGGTCCTTCTCAGGCACAGGTCCAAACTCCTTTTCAAAGTCCTGCCGTTTTCGCGGGTCAATGAACAGTTCCAAGGACTGGCCAGGAACTATGCGGACATCGCGCTGCTGGAGCACCAACCTTTCCCGTCCGTGCACTACCTTGGGACAAGGGAACACACTGCGCCCGTCGCGTTGTCTGGCGGGAGCAGACACCAAAACCGGAATGGCCGCACCTGGAAGCCCTCTTATTGTCGTTATGGGTTCGTTGTGGTTATTACTTCTCATTGTTTCCATAACAATAGCAGCTCGGTACAGTGATGTCAAGCATGAGCACTAAAGACCATCACAAAGGAGGACCAAGTGAATACCCCGGAGATTCTCAACGAGCGGCAGGTGCAAGAAACGTACGGCTTCTCGATCCCCTATTTACGGCGTACACGACGTGAACGACGCGGCCCGCGATATCTGAAAGTCGGCAAGCTCGTGCGGTACAGAAAATCAGACATCGAAGCCTATCTTGCCGCGCACGCGGTTGAGACAAGAGACTTGCCATCCTCACGGTAAAGCCAGAGGCCCGGCATGCCCAGTGAGGGTTGCGAACCCAGTCAAGCCTGGACTGAGGAGGACCTGTCCGCCTTGTCCGGCCTAACACCGGGTTGCCTCAACCACATCCTGAAAGACTTCCAGCCTCGCACGGGTTGGACTACGCCTCCTCTTAACGCGGCAGAATTGCAACGGTGGGTCGCTGACGATGCAGAACCCGAAACGCGCGGTGCCTGCTCCAACTTCGAGGCGCTGCGAAGAAAGTGGGGCCTGTTCAGCTACGAGAGCCTACGCGACCATGTCCGGCGCGCAGGTGCGACGGAACAGATCATTGCGGGACTCATCCCCTCTCGCTCTGTGTCCGTGCTCGTTGGAAGGTCAGGGTTAGGAAAATCGCCGCTGATGTACCAGGCTGCGATATGTGTCGCAAGCGGCCTTCCCTTCCTGGGCCGACGTACGCGGAGAGGGCCGGTCCTGCTTGTCGATCTCGAAAACGGGCTAGACGCCGCGCAGGAGATGCTTGAGCAGATCAGCCGATACGTCGGGCTGCCCAAGCCTCCATCGGAGCCTGACCTCGTGCTTTTCTCGCTGTTCGGCGCGCCGCCGCACTTCGGGCAAGAGGGCCGCACGGTTATGGATTTGATGTGTGAGCTCAGGCCGCAGCTCGCCATCGTGGATTCCCTTAGTTCGTTCGACCCCGGCGTCGAGACCAAGAATGAGCGAGCGACCCGGTTGCTGTCGGACTGCCGGAAACTGCTCGCCGGGCAGCGGAGCACATCTGTACTCTTCGTTCATCATCTGCGGAAAGAATCCACGCGCCCAGAGGATTCCATCGGGCCGTTAGAGGACGCCAATCTGTCGCAGTGGTTTCAGCAGGTCAGGGGGGCGAGCGCGTTGGTGAACGCAGCCGACGCGCGGCTGGCAATAGCTGAGGTCTATGGACGAGCGGTAGAGAAAAGCAACGTGGCGCTGGTACTACGGGGATTCACCCGCGTTCGCGGCGAGGTCGCACCGCTTTATCTGACGCGAGACTTCGACGACGATCAACAGCCTCTTGGCTACCGCTGCCTGGTTGGGCCGGAACTCTTCTTCAACGAAGATCGAGAGAGCGCGTACCGCGAGCTGCCGCAGAAATTCACGTTCGCTGAGGCGAAGCGCGCGTACAAGCGGGCGGATCAAGCCACACTGGATTGGATTCAGCGCGGAGTAGCTCTCGGCGTTTTCAAGAAGACAGGCAAGGGCCGGTATGAAAAGCTCTGCCCGGTAGGGGAAGGCGGAACGTAGGGAGCTGCGAAATGGCGGAGTTAGCGGAGTTTGCAGTCAAGTTCTTTAGATTGCCCAGGGTGCCGCTCCGCCATCCTTTCAGGCCGGGCGGAGTCAGCGGAGTGAACACTCCGGTCGCTCCGTCCTGTTTTCAAGACGGGCGGAGCAGCATGAATCTGATAACGAGGAAGATATGCAGAGACTCCGGTCACTCCGACACATGGTCAGACAAAACCTAGATTTCCAATGGTCAAGGTAGACGGTCGAAGCGTGACCGTGATTACCAACCTCGCGTCCGCCCTATCGGGGATTCCGTCGACGGGCTCCAATAAAGTATCTGTTTCCACCGCTACTCGTGCCACAAGCGAATCGTCTTCTAGCAAACAGAAAAATGGTTCTTCATCCGCGCCCGGGACATCATATCCCCCGAGTTCCTGCCTCTGCTTGGGCATTTTGAGCGCGTCGAACAGAGTTTTTATTCTGTTGTCGATGTCGCCAGATTCGATCACCTTACCAGGAGGATTCGGCCGCAAGAACAAAATGTCGACTCCGCACCACAACGACAGGTCCTCGGTCACTAGAGGCACAAAATGGTAATTGATCCGCGCAAATTCTTTGACCAAGGCATCGATCCTGGTACCTCTCGGACGAGCATCATTGACGCTGACAATGTCAGTTGGGAGACGCTCCCGCATGTTTGCCAGATTTGGAGTGGTCTCCCATAGTCGCCTAAGTTGGGGATGGAACTTTTTCCGAATCTCGTGCTTGTGGCGCGCACGAGGACTGTTATTGGTTGAGGGCCACAATTCTCCCGCATAGGTTAGACGAAACTCCACGACGCTCTCCTGAGAGTCATAATCGGGGTCGTCATAAACGACTGTCTTTTCAGGGTGGGGTGCTGCTTGCATCGGACTCTCCTGCAATGCTAAGTTCGTGCAGCGAAAGCTTTCATCCGATGCAGGCCCGACCGCGAATCGGGCCTTTTTCCATTTCGAGGCTACCACACGAGTCAAGCTCACGAATACTTCAGGATGAATTGGGCCTCGACCAACGAAGCAACGAGAACCGGGCCGGGGTTGCCAAGGGTCAGGCTAAAGGGGGCTCCAGTCGAGAGGGTTCAGAGCGAGCCAGCTTCTAGGTCTTCGTCTAGGAAGGTATGCTCATCGTGCGCCTTAAACTTTTGCACATGGATGACAAGGGATTTCTTTCCACATCGCAAGGTTGCGGTCTTATCCCCAAAATCTGGTCCCTCCATGTTGTCCGTCTTGATGCTACATTGGGAGTCACCTTCGAGTTCCAAGTCGCGCATTGCAAAGTATAGTTGCCGTGCGAACTCAACGTCGTCACGCTCAGGTAGATTTTTCGAAACAGCATGGAGTTTTCCAGAGGCGAAGAATAAGGCCCCGTGATCCTCCCCTTTCACCTTCGCATTCACGACCCACATGGACGTGATGCCCTTCGCACGCAAGCCCGGCGGTGGCTCCCCTTTTTCCAGGTTGTAGGATTCGGCGAGCTTCGTGAGGACGGCCCCCTCAGACATCCCTAATGTTAGGTCTTCCGAGCCTAGCCAGATTGTTTCGCGCTGCTTGTTGGATTGCGGCGCGGCGAACAGTACAGAGGCAACTAGACACCCTAGAAGGACCCCGAGCAGAAAGATTCGCATATCGCTAGCCTCGCAAAAGGCGACTTGAGTTTTTCGGCATCATACCGAGCAACTAACCGAATGAAAGTCATCATACTCCATTGCCTCAATGACGTGGGTGCGGGATGCGCCGACCTGCGCGGATGCCAGCGTAAGACTCTGAGACGCCGAGGGTTGATGACCGGGGGTTGAGCGGCGTGGAAATCAGAAAGAGGACGTACAAAGTCCAGTTAGGATCTGTCGTCAAAGGCGGGATTCTTGCACGCCTCCACACTCCAGGTAGGCGTTCGATTGGGCGTCCTACCTGGCAGCGTAAGGCTCTGAGAAGCCGAGGGTTGACGACCGCGCAGTGATCGAACTATGCGACGCACCGCACACGGCTCGCTCTGCTCCCGCTGGTCCGCATAGCTCGTGAGTTTAGAACGCTGCCGGGGGTCAGAAATGTGACCCTCGATGTTCCAATTTTCCACCTATGGGATTGGGTCCACCTCCACCCTCGCGCGCCTCCAGAATCCAGGCACGTTTCCTGTCGAGCGTCCTACCGTGGCTGTCAGCGGCGGGGCGCCCGGCCGCAGAGGATTAGGGACCTGGGATTGGTGGCATCCAACCGGGGCAGCGGGCTGCTCCGACTCCTCGCGGCTCTGACCATTGAGAAAACGTCGCGCTGACTCGCTGTAACAGCCCTTGGCGAGCCGCACCCAGGTCGCCTTGCGCGTGGGATCTATGCCCCTCGCCCGGTACCGGCGCTGCACCGCGTAGCCGCCAAGCTTGGCGCGCATTGAGCGGCCACACGCGCTCCGCTGTTCCGCCGTCATTCCAGATAGGCTTGTCGCCCGCGCCACCATGCTCCCAAGGTGCTGTGGCGTGATCGGCTTCCCTCGTGCGCGCGCTCGGGACACAAATTTATCGAGCCAGAGCCATGCAATCTTCCGGCGCTCCGGCGGCAATTCGAGGAAGTAGCACCCCTTGGGGTGCCGTCGCTGATACTTCCGCAGTCCTTCGATTGCCATGCGCGCAGTTTACAACTTTTCAGCCGGGCTTGCGCTCCATGATCGAACGGGCGAGAATCAGGCCACTTGACGAGTCCCTACTTCATGGAGGCGAACGCACATGATGCCCAACACGCCAAAACCGGTGATCGTGAATCGCATGGCGACCAGTTTCCTCCTCCTCGCCTGTATGCTTGCGATGAGCCCTTCTGGTTGGTCACAAACTGCACGTCAAGTGGCCCAATCGACGTTTCCCTCTGTGGTGCTGATAGTCATGCAAGATTCCCAAGGTCAGCCCATCGCTCAGGCAAGCGGTTTTTTCGTAGGTTCAAACGTGGTTGCCACCAACCTGCATGTAATCGAAGGAGCGGCGAAGGGATTTGCGAAACTGATTGACCAGAAGAAGGAATACGAAATCACTGGGAGTGTGGGGATCGACGAGACACACGACTTGGCACTCTTGAGCCTACCCACTGCGGAAGGCAAGCCCGTTGGGATGGGTAACAGCTCCGATACCAGCGTCGGCGACGAGATATATGCAGTAGGAAATCCCTTGGGGCTTGAAGGCACCTTTTCGCAGGGAATTGTTAGTGGTATCCGAAGGGTGGGCGACAACTCTATCTTTCAAATCACAGCCCCAATTTCGCCTGGGAGCAGCGGTGGCCCTGTGCTCAACGCCGAAGGCAAGGTTATCGGAGTGGCCGCTGCCACCTTCAGCGGGGGCCAAAATCTGAATTTTGCTATCCCATCGGCATATCTCGCGGTCTTGATGGCCAGCACAAAGCCTCGAATCGCTCTTTCGGCAACGGCCAAACTCTCATCCCGGAAGTCGGCTCTGGACAGCTTCGGCGGACGTAGCACCGAGGGAGTAATCGGAACGAACTTCCTATGGGGCGACCGCCATTCTTTCTCTTTCACGTTAAAGAACCAAATCAGTGCCCCCGTGAAGAACATAACGTGCTTGGTTATCTTCTACGACGAGAAGGGCGAGCCTCTTGACTTCACACTCGTGACGCATGAGGACATAATTCCGGCCGGTCTGGCCAAAAGAGTCGATGGCTATAGTAGGTGGGACGTTGAGAACCTAGAAAAAAGATTTGAAATTCGCGTAATCGACTTTCTGATTGTCGAGTAGAGCGCCGGCGCCCTAGGCTAGCAGAACGATTGGAAAGTCGAACAGCAGAATAGCAGACAGCGCGCTAGTGTGACTCTTGCCCTTGGCCGCCACGACGGTTAGACTACCCATTGGCCGCGAGTCCAAAGAGGATTCTTTGGCAGGCTTTAGAACGTGGGTGCTCCCCCTGCAGCTCAGCCTTCGATAGAAAACGTGCGTGTAGAGTGGCGGGCAACCCCACGCACAGCACTGGCATGGCAACGTGCTGCCGACCAGACTGGAAACGCGCAAGGGGAATGCAGGGGAGAATTCACCGAAGCTGTGGGATTTCCATATCTCGCGTACCTCAAGCCCGGGAACGTCGGCAGGTGCGCTTGGGACTGGCCACTAGCGGCCTACGAGAAGATCGCTGCAGATCTGGCGTTCGAGGTTGGTTGCCCAGTCCAGCAGGCCCAAGTATGGGAGCGCACATCACCGCCAGCAGGCTACCCGTCCTATGCTTGTGTAACTCTGAAGGAATTCCCGCAGTACTGGGCGTGGGGTGTCGTTTCCGCTGCCGTATCGCAGCCCACCGGGCAGAATTCGCCTGTCTCTGACATGCTGAGAGCAGTTTTGGCTAGCGCGTCGGGCATGCTCGTACTGGATACCTGGATTGGTCAGGGTGACCGTGGGGATCACCCTCACAACGTGCAATTCGGTTATGATCCCCAGGCGCCCGCGCGAAGTAAACTTGTGTATCTGGATTTTGCACGGACGCTTGACTGGAACGGTTCTTGGCAAAACGACGGCTGGAGAGCCGTGCAGACGGTAGCGCAACCGTCACAAGTCGCCGGCTGCCTCGATAGGCTCTTGGCGCGCCAAGTACTCGAACGAATCAGGGGAATGGACGATGCTCAGATAGGGGACATTTGCCGTAGGCTCGTTGGCCCACATTTCTCGGTGGCACAAGCCGAAACAGCCGAGCGCGGTCTTCTCGGGCGGCGGCAGCTTCTTGAGCCTGCTCTGGCGCCCGTCCTGACGAATTGATTGGGAGGAATTTTATGTCTCTCACACGGAAACAAACAAAGCTGAATGTTGAGTATCGGGTGCTGAGGTGTAAAGTCGGCGACACGTCCGTCGGTCTTGGTCTGATCGGCACGGTATCCTTCGCCGGTCGTACTCACGTCGTATTTTCTGCTACGAGGGATGTGCCTCCCGACGTCCCCGGCCTGGATAGCGTTGGAAAAGCATTGCTTGCCGCTGTTCCAGAGTCAATTCACAATGACTTGATGCAGGTGGCGCGTGGGATTAGGACTGATCCTCTAAGTGAGGTTGCCAAGCGATATCGCGGCACAGTCTTCGCTGACGAGCTGAAAGATTGGACGGTAAAGGCGGAACAACCATCAAAGTTCCCTCTTCAAATTCTGAAGGCAGTTACTGACTTGTTCGAAACGGAAGTGCTTGAGCAACGGCTAGGTCGTAAGCACTCATACCCTGCGAGGGCCAAGCGACGACGCCTTCCCACCCAGCTAGAATTGTCCCCAGCTTGGATAGATATAGAAACTAGAGCCGTCGCACAGACCGCATGAGGGCTTTCGGCTCCTGCGCAAAATTGTCGGCCCGACCGGTACCACAGGCACTCACCGGGCGCAACGGGAAGAAGGGCCGAACTCACCACAGAAAAATCGGGCTGCGCAGGAAAAGCCACGGAGAGAAAGTGACATCGTACGTCCCATAGGAAATTGGCGCGCGGCTAAAAAAAATCGGCGCGAGGTCAAGCTGCCGTCTGCGGACCTCCTCCCTGGCCCCGGACAATTCTCGCGCCCAGGACTGTGCCCAGTTTTGTGCCCACCACCAAGCCTTACTGTGGGTTCCCTGCTGTTCCCGCACGGCTACGCTTCCCGCCGCAAGTGTTTGACGCCGTTCAATCTGTATCGCGCCGGGACGCTTCGAGGCGGTTGGTAGCACTCAGTGCGTAACTCATTGATTCTTCGTGCGGCCAATCTTCGGGACCAGGGGGTCGGAGATTCAAATCCTCTCGCCCCGACCACTTTCATCCCGCCACTTTAGCAACTTCCCTACGCTGGAGTTTCGGAAGTGCCTGCTTCTCGTATCCATTTGAGTCCAAAAACAAGCGCTTCCACATTCGGCACCACCCTATTCCGGGGGGATATCAAAAGAGAGTGTCTTGCGAAAGCCGTGCGTCTTGAAGAATCCATACACGATGCCTGCGAGCATCCAGGCTCCGCCGGCAAGCTTGGCCTGCCATCGCAGATTCAGCCAGATGAACAAGCAGATCGCGAAGCCCAATAACGGCGGGATCAATTGCGAGAGGGTCTTCTTTTCCGCTCGAATGTAATAGCGGACCAGAGACGCTGCGTTGACGCCCATGAAGGCAATGAACGCACCAAAGTTCAGCATCTCCGCGCCGAGCTGATAACTGAACAATCCATGCCCGTGCACCGGAACCGCCACCAGCAGCGCTCCGGTCAAGGCGACCGCACCCACGAAAATCACGCTGTTTCGAGGGATGCGGCGCTTTGGATCCAACCGTCCGAAGAATGACTTGGGGATAGCGTCATCCCGGCCCATACCGTAGAGCAGTCGGGCGGCGCCGAGTTGCGAAGCCATGCCGGAGCCGATGGTTGCCACCAGCAAGGTGAAATTCACCAGATGAAACAGAAATTGCCCTCCCACGCGCCCCGCCACGTAGGCATAGGCTGTGTCCACATCCGGGAACCCCTCTTTGGCCGGCCAGACGAGCTGCGCGGCATACACCTCGACCGAGGCCAGTACGCCCGTAATCAAGCAGACGAGAACCGTGGCCAACAGGATGTTGCGGCGCGGGTTTTCTACCTCTTCGGACAGGGTCGAGACGCCGTCGAATCCGATGTACGTAAGAGCCGCAATCGATGTCCCCGTGAAGAGGGCTGAGGCGGAAAACGTCTCGGGATCGTAGAAGGGTTTGGTGAAGAATCCAGCGGGATGTGCCGGCATTCCCAGCACAAACCGGCCGGCATGGATCAAAAAGACCAGGATGACGACGCCCATCGCAGCCGCGAGCGCGTCGTTGATCCGCGCCGAAGTGCGAACTCCGCGCAAATTCAGAACGGTGAAAAGAGCGGCGAAGAAGATCGCCCAGGCGATATACGGAACTTCTGGGGCGATGTTCCCCGCCGCCTTGCTGCACCAGATTGCGCAAATCAGAGGATTCAGGATGTAATCCATTACCATGCTCCAGCCCGTGATATATCCCAGAGCCGGATGGATCTCCCGCCCCACGTAGGTGTACGCCGAACCGGCGCTGGGATAGGCGCGCGCCATGCGACCATAACTGATCGCCGTGAACAACATCGCCACCATGGCAATGAGTACGGTCGTGACGACGTGTCCGTGAGCTTCGGCAGAGACCACGCCGAAAATAGGCATGGGCGCCGTCGGCTGGATCACAATGATGCCGTAAATGATCAGGTGCCAGAGCGTGAGCGAACGCTTTAGGGTTACGTCCTGGCGGCTTGGAAGGTCTTCCCCGATGTTCGACATTGCGTCCCCTGCTCGGGCACAAAGATTGCTAGATCAGAATCGACAGACGAACCCACCCACCCGACGGCAGCGATCATTCGGTGCCAGTCTCGGCAGTGTAAATGTCCGGGTTAGTTTTCTCGTTCGAGAGGCGGCTCCGGGCAAAGCGCGCAGCACCAAGTAAACCAGTCCTCTCCTCTAAGATCACGCGGACCGGGATGTCAGAGAGCAATCTGGTCATGCGGTCTTTCGCCACGAATTCTTTCATGAACGTGCCATCCGCCAGTTTCTGGCGAATCTTGGGTGCGATCCCGCCGCCCAGATAGACTCCTCCCACAGCCACCGCTCGCAAGGCCAAGTTGCCGGCCTCGGCGCCATACAGCGAGACAAACAGGTCCAGCGCCTTTTCGCAAAGAGGAGATCTGCCTTGCAGGGCTGCATCTGCTATCACGCCGGATGGGTCGCTCGTTCTCATTTCTTCTGCCGCCCAAGCCTCTTCCACGCCGTGGCCGATATCTTTCAAAAAGCCGTAAACGTTAACCAGTCCTGGCCCGGAAAGCACTCGCTCCCAGCTCACGTATTCGAATCTCTCTTGCAAATATCCGTGGAGCCGGAATTCCAGCGGATTTCGGGGAGCGAAATCCGCGTGTCCAGCCTCACAGGGAATCGGCACGCGATGCTTCCCATCCCAATACAACACGGATTCCCCCAGTCCTGTCCCCGCCGCAATCAAGGCGGCAGTGGCGGATTCAAAAACGCGGCCTTTGTTCAACACCAGAAAATTATCCTGTCCGAGTTCTGCAATCCCATGAGCCATCGCCTCTAGATCATTCAGCAAGAAAACGCGTGGAATTCGGAACTCCCGCTCGAGACTGACCCCGTCGATCGTCCAGTCGAGGTTCACGATTTCAGCAGAACCTTTGACTACCGGCCCCGGCACTCCAAAGCAGGCGCACGTTAGCTTTACGTCGCCCTGAAAGAAATCATGCAGGAGAGCCTCGAGGCTTCGATACTTCTGGCTCGAGAAGTTCTCGGTCAAGACAGGAGTCAGGGGCTGACCTTCCGTTGAAACGAGGGCTAGAAGAGTCTTGGTGGCACCGACATCGCCGACAAGCATCATTGGTTTGGCTCTCCTTTACCGAACGGCGGGGCCGGTCTGACGGGAGAAAGGGACTGCATTCCCTCCGTCAATCGTGACGGTTGGCGTCGCACCCTTCAAATCGCCGCTGTAATACTGACCCTTGATCTGTCGGCTCTCTCCGGGAAGCAACGAAAAGGAAATAAGTTCAGGCGCCTCTATCCTCAGGGAAACACCTCATCGAACGAACGAATCAGCCTGTGTTTATCCTCGGTTTCTTCGGGAAGCGTTGTGCGCACGCAGAGCGCTGTTTCCATTCCGGCGTGGCGCGCCGCGTCCAATTCCTGAACAACATCGGAAATAAACAGAATCTCTTGCGGGGAGAAAGCGAGTGTCGCGGCGATTCGCGAGTAGCTTTGCGCGTCGGCCTTCGAGCCGGTGGTTGTGTCGAAATACGCCCGGATGAATCGAGTGAGGTCTCCCGCAGTGGTAGTGCCAAAGAGCAACTTCTGTGCAAGAACGCTGCCCGAGGAAAAGATGCAAATGCCCTTCCCTTGCCGCGACCAGCGAGCAAAAGCTGCAGGCACATCGGGGTAACCTTCGCCGTGCAATTCTCCCTTTTGGTAGCCTTCCCGCCATATCTTGCCCTGGATGGACTTCAGGGCCGAGCACTTGCTATCGCGGTCCATCAACCAGTGCCCGTACGTTACTGCCGAGGAGAGTTCGGCTTCCGGAGAGTCATCCGTCCAGGGTGGTGACTCCGGATTTTCCGCCGCGTCGGCCTCCTGTTGTTTTCTCAAGGCCTCGATATCCGCGCGAATATTCGGATTTGACCGATGGCGCAAAAGGAAGTCCTGCAACCGCCGACGGGCATGGGGGAACAGGGTTTTGTGGACGAAATCAAGTGGCGTGGTGGTGCCTTCGATATCGAGCAGGAGGACGCGTACTTGGGTTCCGTCGAGCGCTGCCGCCAAGACTATCCCAGAGCCGGCCGGCGAGGAATGTAAGCCGGGCCGAAGCAGACGGGTTCGTAGTTTCG
Source organism: uncultured Acidobacteriota bacterium (assembly GCA_963781005.1). Lineage (GTDB taxonomy): Bacteria > Acidobacteriota > Terriglobia > Acidiferrales > UBA7541 > CAWADX01. The sequence continues at coordinate 624,529 of CAWADX010000001.1, read as the reverse complement.
GTCGACGCCGCTCCCAGTGTAGTGAGGCGTCCATCCGGTCGGGTTCTGGAACAAGCGGATGGCGCGAATCCGGCGTTCGGAGCAGAGTTCAAACCAGTGCCAGGTGCCCCGAGGCACGCGAATCAAATCTCCCGCTTCCACCTCAATCGCGGCGACCGGGCCCTGACGCGGGTGAATCTGGAACAGTCCTCGGCCCGCGACGACGTAACGCACTTCGTCTTCGTCGTGCCAGTGCTCGACATTGAACTTTGCGAGCATCGCGCCCAGTCCCGGCGTTTGCGGATTCACGTCAATCACGTCGGCGGTGACGTAGCCGCCACGCGCCTTGAGTTGCTCGATTTGTGGCGCATAGGCAGCGAGAATTTCGTCGGCGGACGCGTCAGCAGCCACCGGGGCAGTCGGTTCCCAGCGTTCGTAGTCGATTCCCATGCCCGCCAGGTAGCCGGTAATCTCTGCCGGGTCCGTGAGCGAACGATTTTCGTCCGGAATTCTGACGACGGCCATTGCGTTTGCCTCCTAGTGCCTCCGTCGAAGGATTTGCCCTGAATAGCTGGAACGACACTAGCACGCTCGGGTGCGCACACGCCCCAAGACCTCCAACAAGAACTCCAGAATCTCGACGTGGCGCTTGGCTTCCGCTAGGTCCTGACCCCAAGTGTAAAGGCCGTGCCGCTTGATTAGAAAGCCGTGCGCGGTGGGATGCTCTTTCAGGGTTGCCTCAACCGCTTGCGCCATCCGAGCAGTATCCTGGAAATTCTCCAGGATCGGCAGCCACTCCCGATGCTCGTGCGTGCGAACGCCTTCGAGCCCCTTGAGCATCTCGAAGCCTTCGAGGCTCACACCCCCACCGGGCGAGAGCGCTTCAGAAACAATAGTGCTCCAGAGAGAATGTGTATGCAAGACCGCGCCTGCCCCGCGAGCGCGCACGACTGCAAGATGTATCCTGGACTCGTTCGACGGTTGGCCCTTGCCGCGGACGACTCGCGCCCCCTCGTCGATTTCCAGAACGTGGGCGGGTATCAGCGTGCTCTTGTCTAATCCTGTCGCGGTGATCGCCAGCCGCAAGGGACGCGAACTCACGAGTGCACTGAAATTCCCGCTGGTGCCGAGCACCCACCCGCGATGGTAGAAGTCCCTTCCGATCTTCGGAAGCTCCGTAGCCAGCTCGCGAAAGCGAGCCGCCTCGCTGGGTTCTCGCCGCTTGGCGCCTCGAGACGAACCCGTCGTGACGTGTCCTTCCGGTCTGGCCATATGAGCGAATTATCGCATGTCCTCCGTGGTGGGGACAGCGTTGCAGAAGGTTGTAAGGCGGCTTCCTCGCAGTCTGAGGATAAGGGTCGGCGGGAAGGGGTATAGCGCAACGTGCAGGCGCAGAAAGCAGAGGCCAACCACGGCCCCCCAATTAGGATGGGTTCCAGTCCGCCGGGGGAGCGCTGATCGGCCAAAACTCAGGTGCAGGTCGAGTGAATTCGATACCTACTTGGGCCAGGCCCGCATGGAGTGATCCCAGATAGGCAACTCTGCCCTCACGTTCATCCCAGTTTTTGGGGTTCATCAGCACAACGCTCTGTCCCAGTACCACTCTGGTTGCCAGCAACGCGAGTACACCGTGAGCGCTTACAGTGAGAGTGAACGTCTCTTCTTGGAACGCACCCTGGTCTTCCAATTCACCGCGAATAATGAGGGGCAGGTCCAGGAGCACCCGTTGGCTGCGCCTGCATCCCACTTCCCGTGGCGAGTCTCTGGTGTCCCGTTTAGGCATCTACGTCTACCATAGTTCAGGACCTATCGCGGTTCGGTGAGAATCGGCCATCTGTTGCGCGGCAGTAAACCCCGTGCGACGCTCGAACCACCTGATCTCCGTGCCAGCACTGCTGCGGCGCTCTTCCAGCCAGCATTTGCCTCTATGCCCACCTTCGCCTGCGCCACGAGTTGGCGGCTTTGGCAGCCGATCAGCCGCTCCCGATCGGCCTTGAACGGCAAATCACCCGAAAGGATTAGCCCCGCCGGGCTAACCCATCCGGGGAATAGCAACGGGGAACAAGCTGGACTAAAATGGCTACCTTGGCTCCGGCCTCCCCCGGAAGGAGAAGTTCGATGAATGGGACTGCATTCTCGAGCAACAAAGGTGAATTCCAAACAGCAGGTATCCGGCGCGGGGCACCCGTAAGCGAGCGCTCGAAGGAGTTGTCTCAGATGAAAACGACACAGAAGGGCTTTTCGTTGATTGAATTGCTGATCGTCGTGGCGATCATTCTGATTATCGCCGCGATCGCCATTCCCAACCTATTGCGTTCGAAGATACAGGCCAATGAGGCGTCCGCAGTGTACTCGCTTCGCGCAGTTTCCACTGCTTCGATTACCTACGCTTCCTCGTATGGCAACGGCTTTGCGCCGACCCTGGGCGCGCTGGGTGGGAAAGCGGGAGATACGGTTGCGAGCTGCGACGAAGCGCTTTTAATTGACAGCGTTCTCTCCAACAATGGCTCAGGGAACAACGCGACCAAGAGCGGTTACAATTTCGTTTATATCCCCGGCACAGCGAACTCGACGAAGCCAGACGGTTGCACGAGCCCGGGCTTTGCCAACTGGCAGATGAGGGCCTTGCCGCAGGTAGTCGGTTCAACCGGCCAGCGCGGTTTCTACGCTGACCCGGTCGGCGCGATCACCTTCACGACGGACGGCAGCGCTCCGAACAACGCGAGCGCTCCACTCTAGTGCCGCTCCAACTAATTGCTCCGAGTTTCGGAGAGCCAGGAAGCAAGGCGCTCTACGAGCTAGCGCCCTCCTCGGCCCGTCTTCTCTCGCTCTGCAAAACGTAAGAGTAGTTCATCGAGCCTGCCCACCATTTGGCTCAAGAAGTTGGAACGGCACCAGTCGTCAAACACGAGAAGAAGACCTCAGAAACCTGCGCTGCTTCAACGCGTTCTCAAATTCTCTCGCCCCGGCCATTCCTCAGCTAAACTGCCTACGTCACGATGCCGGGGAACCCAATGAATCCCACGCCGTGGGAACCCAGTCTAGGCGCCAATTTCTTGAGCGAGGACCGTTGCCGGTTTCTCGTGTGGGCCCCGTTCGCAAAGACAGTGAAGGTTCAAATCGACACGCCGTCGCACAAGACAATTTCCCTGACGCGGCAGGACCGCGGCTACTTCTGTGCCGAAGTGGAAGGCATTCCTCTTGATGCCTTGTACTTTTACCTGCTGGACGAAAAGAAAAAACGGCCTGACCCCGCATCGCGCTATCAACCCCGAGGCGTACATGGGCCTTCGCAAGTGAAAGCGCTGAGGAGCTTTGACTGGGGCGATGCAGCCTGGGCTGGCCTCTCACTCGAACAAATGATCTTTTACGAAATCCACGTGGGAACCTTCACGCCGGAGGGAACGTTTGACGCCATCGTCCCGCGTCTTCATGAGTTGAAAGACTTGGGAATCACTGCGATCGAACTCATGCCCGTGGCACAGTTTCCCGGCACCCGCAATTGGGGATACGACGGCGTTTACCCTTTCGCGGTGCAGGATTCCTACGGAGGGCCCGAGGGGTTGAAGCGGCTCGTCAACGCCTGCCATTCAGCCGGACTAGCAGTGGCCCTCGATGTCGTATATAACCATCTGGGTCCCGAAGGAAATTATCTGGCGGATTTTGGACCGTATTTTACCGATCGGTATCGCACGGTGTGGGGAGAGGCCATCAATTTCGATGGCACCGCTAGCGACGAAGTGCGTCGATTCTTCATCGAGAACGCTCTCTACTGGATCTCGGAATTCCATATAGACGCCCTGCGACTCGATGCCATTCATGCCATGGTAGACGCTTCCGCGTTGCCCTTTCTCGAGGAGCTAAGAAGTGCCGTTCACGAAGAGGCGACGCGCCTGGGACGAAAGACCCACGTGATCGCGGAAAGCGATCGGAATGACGCTCGCATCATCCGGCCGGCGGAGTCGGGCGGAATGGGCCTGGATGCACAGTGGAACGACGATTTCCATCATGCCGTTCACGCCGCATTGACCGGCGAGCGAGACGGATATTACGCCGATTTCGGCAGGATTGCGCAACTGGGAAAAGCTTTCACCGAAGGTTTCGTTTACTCCGGCCAGTACTCCGTTTATCGCCAGCGAAGGCACGGCAACTCTGCGAAGGATGTGCCCGCCCAACGATTCGTTGTCTTCGCGCAAAACCACGATCAGGTGGGGAACCGGATGCTCGGCGAAAGATTGCATCAGCTTGTTTCCTTGGAAGCTGTGAAACTTGCTGCGGGTCTGGTAATCTTCTCACCCTTTTTGCCGCTCTTGTTCATGGGGGAAGAATACGCAGAACCGGCACCGTTCCAATATTTCATCAATCATTCGGATCCCGCCCTCATTGAGAGCGTGCGGAAAGGACGCAAGGAAGAATTCTCAGCTTTCCATTGGCAGGGCGCACTGCCCGATCCCCAGGACGAAGCAACCTATTTGCGCTCGAAGCTCCATTGGCAAAAACGGAATGAAGGCCAAAGCAAGGCTCTGCTGGAATTCTATAAGGAGATACTGCGCTTGAGGCGCTCCTTGCCGGCCCTGGCAAATCTAAGCAAATGCGATATCACCGTGACGGTGTTCGAGCGAGAGCATGCGTTCTTCATCCAGCGGTGGTGCGGCGAGGACCACATTTTTACCGCGTTCAATCTTGGGGACAGCCCGGCGGTGCTTTCTTATCCGGCGCCGCCTGGATCTTGGAATAAGGTAATAGAATCCTGCGACGAGCGATGGGCCGGCGCCGGCAGCTCGGCCCCCGACCATCTGGGTTCATCGTCGCCGGCGAGCTTCACGGCCCAGCCCAAGTCTTTCAGCCTCTATCGGGCGGGCTGAGGAAATCGAGTCGCATGGAACGCTACCTCTGCATTCACGCGCACTTTTATCAGCCGCCACGGGAAAACCCCTGGCTCGAAGCAATCGAGGTGCAGGACTCAGCGTACCCTTATCACGACTGGAACGAGCGTGTTTCCGCGGAATGTTACGCGCCCAATGCGCTGTGTCGCATTCTCGATGGAGAAGGCCGCATCACCGAAATCGTGAACAATTACAGCAAAATCAGCTTTGACTTCGGGCCCACGCTGTTGTCCTGGTTACAGGAAAAGGCTCCCAAGACTTATCAAGCGATCCTGACAGCCGACCAGGAAAGCAAACAGGGATTTTCCGGGCACGGCGCAGCGCTGGCGCAAGCTTACAACCACATGATCCTGCCGCTGGCCAATTCCCGCGACAAATCCACGCAGGTGCTCTGGGGCATTCGAGATTTCGAGCATCGTTTCAGCCGCGCCCCTGAGGGCATGTGGCTGCCGGAGGCCGCCGTCGATCTGGAGACCCTGGAGGCGCTGGCGCGTCACGGAATTTCCTTCACGATTCTCTCGCCTTATACCGCCAAGCGCGTGCGGCCGCTGGGCGGCCGAGCCTGGCGTGACGTTTCCGAGGCGCGCATCGATCCCTCGATGGCTTATAAGGTGCGTCTCCCGTCGGGAAACAGCATCAACGTCTTTTTTTACGATGGCCCTGTTTCTCAAGCCGTTGCGTTCGAAAAATTGCTTGAGAGAGGAGAGGACTTCGCCAACCGGCTGCTGGGCGCTTTTTCGGATTCTCGCACGGGGCCTCAGCTGGTTCACATTGCAAGCGACGGCGAGACGTACGGCCATCACCACGCATTCGGAGACATGGCGCTGGCGTACGCTTTGCGTACCATCGAGTCCGGCCAGCAGGCCAAGCTGGCGATCTACGGCGAATTCTTGGAAAAGCATCCTGCCACTCACGAAGCACAGATTTTTGAAAATAGTTCCTGGAGTTGCTCGCACGGGGTCGAGCGCTGGCGCAGTAACTGCGGGTGCAACTCCGGAACGCATCTGGGCTGGCACCAGGAGTGGCGCGCACCGCTTCGTGAGGCCCTGGACTGGCTGCGCGACACTCTCGCGCCGGCTTACGAAGCGCAAGCGGGCGCGCTTTTCAAAGACCCCTGGGCGGCTCGGGATGATTACATTCAGGTGATCTTGAATCGCTCGCCGGAAAACGTCCAGAAGTTCTTCCATCAGCACGGCACCCGCGATTTCAACGAGGAAGAAAATATCCGGGCTCTGAAGCTTCTGGAGCTACAGCGTCATGCCATGCTGATGTATACAAGCTGCGGCTGGTTTTTCGACGAACTGTCGGGCCTCGAAACCGTCCAGGCTATTCAATACGCCGGCCGGGCCGTCCAACTGGCAGAAGTTCTGCGGCTGGGCGATCGCGTGGAATCTCAGTTCGTCGATCGACTCGCGAAAGCCCAAGGAAGCGTTCCGGAACACGGAGACGGGCGCCAGGTCTACGAGCAATTCGTTAAACCGGCGGCGCTCGACCTGCTTCGTGTGGGCGCGCATTACGGGCTAAGCTCGCTTTTCGAGAACTACGAATCCCAATCTCATATCTATTGTTACTCGCTAGAGCAGGAGGACCAGCAGACGCTCACATCGGGCAAGACCAAGCTAGTCATGGGTCGGAGCAAAATCTCCTCCGACATCACCTGGGAATCCGCGCAGGTCACTTTCGGCTTCGCTTATTTGGGGGATCACACCATCACCGGAGGGGTTCGGGAATTCGGAGGGGAACAGGTCTATCAAGCCACCTCGGCTGAAATTATCAAGGCCTTCGAGCAGGGAGATTTCCCGGAACTGATCCGGGTTCTCGACCGAGAATTTGGAAGCGGTACCTACTCGCTCAAGTTGCTCTTTCGAGATGAACAGCGCAAGATTCTGCGATTGATCCTGGATTCCGCCCTGACCGAAGCGGAAGCCGCTTACCGGGACGTCTACCAAAATCGAGCTCCCCTGATGCATTTCCTGGCCTCTCTGGGCATGCCGCCGGTGCGGGCCTTTCAAATCGCCTCTGAGTTCACGCTCAACGCGGATATCCGGCGGGCAATCCAGGCCGACGACTGGAACCCGGACGTCGTCAAGGGCCTAGTGGAAGAAGCCAAGAAGGCTAAGGTTTACCTGGACGCCACCACGCTGGAATTTACGCTGCGGCGAAAGCTCGAAAGATTGGCCGACCAATTCCGGGAGCAGCCGACTGATCTTGCTCTCCTTCAGTCTCTCGATGCGGCCGTGGGCCTCGCTCAAACCATGCCATTTAAAGTGCAACTGTGGGAAATTCAGAACATTTTCTATGAAGTCTTGAAGTCGTTTTACCCTCCAATGACCGAGACATCCGGAAAACTCGATGAAAACGCCGAACAGTGGGTCAGTACGTTTCGTTCGCTCGGCCAAAAACTCGCGGTCCGCGTGGAATAAACGGCGATGCGGATTCCGGATGCTACTTATCGCGTCCAGTTCAATTTGAATTTCCGTTTTGCGGACGCGGAGGCCCTGGTTCCCTACCTCCAGCAGCTCGGAATATCCCACCTATACGCGTCGCCCCGCTTCAAAGCGCGCCGAGGAAGCTCGCACGGGTATGACGTTGCGGACCCGTGGCGCATCAACTCCGATCTCGGAACCGAAGAAGAATTCGACAGCCTGGCGCAAAAACTGCAGCACTACGAGATGGGGCTGTTGCTCGACATCGTCCCCAACCACATGGTTGCCAGTGCAGAAAACCCTTGGTGGATGGATGTTCTCGAGAACGGCGTCAATTCACGGTATCGGGCTTTCTTCGATATCGATTGGCAGCCGCGACACGTCAAGGCTCCTTGGCTCCGGGAAAATCGGGTGGTTCTTCCCGTGCTGGCCGATCTATACGGCAACGTTCTCGAAAATCAAGAAATCGTCCTGCGGCTCGACGAAAATGGTTTCTTCTTCCGGTACGGAGACCTGAGGTTTCCTGTCGATCCCAAAACCTATCAACCGGTGTTGAAAGCCTGCCTCGATGCCCTACGCGAATCTGGTTCGAACGACGACGTCCTGGGACCTGGGCAGGCACTCCTCGAAAGGATCGAATCTCTTCCCGCCCGAACGAATTTTGACGTCGAACTGATCGAGGCGCGCAAGAAAGCGGCGAACGAGATCAAGCAAGGATTGTGGCAGCTCTACCAGAAAGAAGAGCGAGTCCGGAACAGCCTCGATGAAACCCTGCGAGTCTTTGGCGGCACGAAAGGAGTTCCGGAGTCGTTTGACCGCCTCGACGCGCTGCTTTCCGAGCAAGCGTATCGTCTCGCTCATTGGCGGACGGCCGCTTGGGAGATCAATTATCGGCGATTTTTTGATATCAACGATCTGATAGGGCTGCGCGTGGAAGAGCCGGAGGTATTTCAAGCAAGGCATGGCCCTATCTTCCGACTGATGGAGCGGGGCAAGGTTACCGGGCTGCGCGTCGATCATGTCGATGGACTCCACGATCCGTTCGATTACCTGCAGCGTCTCCAAAGCTCCGTCAACTCGAGCCCGACGCCGGGGGCAAACCCCGAAGGTTATTACACGAGCGTCGAGAAAATCCTCTGTGGAAGCGAATCTCTCCCCGCCGAGTGGCCGGTGGCCGGCACCACCGGCTACGATTTTGTGAACGCGGCGAACGCCCTCTTTGTGGACCCGCCGGGCTACAAGGCACTGGAGAAAGCGTACAGAGATTTCACCGGCCGTTCCGCGCCCTTTTCCGAGGTGTGTTATGGCCGGAAGAAACAAGTAATGGAAGAGCTCTTCCAGGGCCAGGTCCAAGCGCTCGGCCAACGGCTCGCAGTGCTCGCCGTGCGAGACCGGAGGGCGCGTGACTTGCCGATGACCGAACTCATTCAAGCCCTGCAAGGCGTGACGGCTGGCCTGCCTATCTACAGAACTTATATTCGAGGCGGCGCGGTACCGCCAAGGGATCGCGCCTACCTCGAGCAGGCGATTGAGATGGCGCGGCGCCAATCGCCGGCAAGCCAGGTCAGTGATGCGGCATTTGCCTTCCTTCGCGGCGCCTTTCTTCCGGATCGTAGTTTCTCTTCAGCGGAACGAGAACAGGAATGGTTGGACTTCGTGATGCGGTGGCAACAATTTTCGGGCGCGGTGATGGCCAAAGGGCTCGAGGACTCCACGTTCTTCGTTCACAACAGCCTTATTTCCCTGAATGAGGTGGGCAGCGGTCCGCTGCGCGAGAAGCTCGTCCTCGGCGCCAAGGCCTTCCACGAGTTTAACCAAGCGAGGTTCGAACAATGGCCCCACACGATGAACGCCACCTCGACCCACGACACAAAACGCAGCGAAGATATCCGCGCCCGCATCAACGTCCTTTCAGAGCTGCCGCAGGACTGGAAGGAGTGCCTCGAACGTTGGTCGCGATGGAATAAGGCCAAGAAGCAGACAATTGGGGGAAGGGGGGCGCCGTCGCCGAACGAAGAAGTGCTCCTCTATCAAACCATGCTTGGGGTATGGCCGCTGCTCAAGGAAGAAGAACCGGGGCTGAGAGATCGGCTCGAAGCGTTCATGATCAAGGCTGCGAGGGAAGCGAGAGAGTCTACAAACTGGCTCTCCCCAAACGAGGAATATGAAAGCGCCCTTCGCCGCTTTATCTCCGCAATACTGGACTCTTCCCTCGGCAGTCGCTTCTTGCAGGATTTTACGCGGCTCCAGAATCGGATCGCCTTCTACGGCGCGTTGAACGCGCTCTCCCAGGTCTTGCTGAAGATCACTTCCCCGGGCCTACCGGATTTCTATCAGGGAAATGAAATCTGGGATTTCAGGCTCACCGACCCGGACAACCGACGTCCTGTTGATTTTAGAAGCCGGGTGAAGATGCTGGAGGACTTGAATGCCGAAGAGTCCAACGATCGTTTGGCACTTCTCGAACGGCTGCTGAGCAATTGGCAGGACGGCCGCATCAAGCTGTACCTGATTATGAAGGCCCTCCACTTTCGCCGCGCGCACGAGGGGATCTTTCTGAAGGGCGCCTACATTCCGCTAGGAGCAACGGGTGCAAAAGCCCGAAACCTCTGTGCCTTCGTGCGAGGCGCGAACGGCAAATGGTCAATTACCGCCGTGCCGCGTCTGTCCACTCAGCTCGTTCCTGCGGGCACGTTTCCGACAGGCGAGCGTGCCTGGGGCTCGAGCGCTTTGACGCTTCCGAGCCGGGCGCCGGATCATTGGGTAAACATTCATACAGGTGAGACTCTGGCCGCACATCGAGTTAAGGGGAAAAGGCTGTTACTACTGCGCGAAGTATTCCTGCGCCTGCCTTTCGCGTTGCTAGCCTCGAGCGAAAGCAGGGAAGCCGCGGCTCCTTCGCTTCAATAGCGACGGGCTACAGAAGGGAAAGGACTTCCACCTTTGAATACGAAGCACGGGGATGCTATCAAGAGGGCCGTACGTAGGCGCAACGGGCACAAAGCTCGAAACCTCTGTGCCTTCGTGCGAGGCGCGACTATGACTAGAGAGAATTACCACTGAGGCCGCCGGGGTGACTTGGTTTCCAGTCCTCCGGCGGGGAGGCAAGACCCCAGAAGTTCGGATTGGGGTCTGTGAACTTCAGGCCCACCTGGCCCTTGCCGCCCTGTGCCGGGCCTAGGTAGGCTACAATGCATTCTTGACTTTTGCGGGTCTGCAGGTGTTTTAGAACTAGCTTTTGGCTATCGGTCACTGCTGTTGCCAGCAAGACCAGCGCCCCGTGTGCATTGACGACCAGGGTTTCAGTTTCTTCATCGAACGGTACCTTGTAGCCCAAGAATCCGCAGACCGAAACGGGCGCGCGTACAAGAATGCGCTGGCTGCACCTCTGAGACGGACCCTGCCACGTTAATCCCGACGTTGGGTTCATCCTCCAAACGCACGTCTCAGGGGGAAGTTGAATACTTCAACGGCTGCCGGGCTCATGGTCACCGCGCAACAATCAGCGCCGCCGCCCTGGTTGATACTTCGCTTCGCCTTTTATTTGCATGCTCTTCGATTGCTCAGCCGGTTGCTAGGCGTGGAGTTGACGCCGTAAAAACGTGCCGAGCACCAGCACACCTGACCCAAATAAGAACATCGACCCTGGCTCGGGAGTATTGGTTATCTCGCCGGAGGAAACCGGCGCCGAGCCTGTAGTACCGGGGTTCGAGAAAAGATTTTCCATGGTGCAAGGACTCAGGCTGGGAGAGCAGTTAAGCGAACCAAGAAGCACGTCGATGGCTAGCGTGCTCGTCGAGAACTGCGACGTAAAGGCCGAATCACCGGATACGGTGTAGCCCGTCGCGATGAACCCATCGAGATGCGGATTGCTCGAGCCGTTGGCGGCATCGTTCAACACGAACGTTCCGGTGAGCTTGTCGCCGTCCGACCCCGTATAGGTGAAGGTGATGGTGGCCCCGTTCTCGTGAGCCGGAAAAACAGTTCCTCCCGTATTCATCAAGGTGATCGGGTTGGCACCTGTGGTGGTGGAGAAGATGTAGGTCCCGGTGTCACCCGCAGAGGCTGCAGATCCTGAAAGCGTGCACGTGCCTGTGTAGCTCGCTGAGCAGCTTCCTAGAGCGATGTTCATCGAGGTGCCGCTCGTTGCCATGAACGTCACGTTCTGGGAGCTGCTGGGGAGGAATCCGATGCCCCCTTGCGCTTTCGCTGAAACCGCGCTCAGTGCAAGCAGCAGGCACGAGCCGGCTAAACTGACCCAGCGTTTCCTCACGTTCATTTGATTCTCCCTGGCAAGTGGGTGATTTCACTTGCGGTCGGTCGATTTCGAGTTGCCTCCGTGAACCTACTTAAGAGCCCTCCGGCCCGTCTGCTGCCGGAGGGCTCTATCTCTAGTTGCCTGCACAGGGTCCGGCGGTGACGATGCTCGGGGTTGCGGTCTTTTGCCGCGTGAAGACCGGAACAGCCGAGCCCGGCGACGCATGGTCATCATCATAGGCAATGTTGATGAGATGATTCGTCGGGTCGATGTCAATCTGGAAAAAGTCGAGAAGCGACCGGTCCGCTGTTGACGTCGGGCTAAAACCCTGGGTTGAAATCGTCCCGGTGTGGATGACGTGGTCGCTGGCGACGCTCTGCGTGAAAGCCGGCACGGCACCGTGGCCAGTGGCGGTCTCCGCAACATAGACTTTCCACTTTGTAGTTAGCGGGACCGTGTTCGAATCGCCGGCGTGATCGGCACCATACCAGGCGATGCCCACATGGCCATTGGCATCGGCCGCGATCCAGGGGAACATGTTCGACATCCCAACGGTCACGCCCTGATTTACCGCGACGGCCGGAGACCAGCTTACCCCGTGAGTTGTCGAGAACGAGTAATAGATGGTGGCGCCGTCCGACCAGACGGCGTACAAGTAACCGAATTTGTCCACCGCCAGCGCGGGGAACAAATTGCGGAGGCCGAGCCCAGAAGGACACTTCAAACCCGCCCCGCAACTGAAGACCTTGTAGTCTGTGAACGTATAGGCAGGTAACGTGAGACTCACATCCGAGGCCACGCCAACATAGGTAGCGTTGATGAGGCCGTTCGCATTGTCCGTCACGTTGTCGGGGCCCACGATGATCTGATAAAGGTTGCCGCGGCTTCCGCAACTGCTGCGGTCCACCTTGATCTGGCCGGCGACGTTGCCGGTTTGAACCGGACCGAGGGCCGGTTCCGTCGCAGGGTCAATTGCAGAACCTTGCGCGTCTGTATAGTTCTCGCCTTCATCGCTCGAGCGTTGCACAAAGATTTGGGACGTCGTTACAAAGTCGTGGTATTCCAAGTAAACGTGCGTAGGATCGTCGAAGCCATCTATCCACTGGCGATCGTCGACGGCAATGTGGGCCGCGGCCGCGTTTATCATAGGGAAGGTATCCCCGCGGTCTGTGGAATGGGAGGCTGTAACTTCCACTGCGGAGAGGCTCACCACGGCCAGATTTGGAACGTCCATGTTCGCTGGGTCCGGCGCGTTAAAGGCGAGATCCCCATCGCCTCCTCCTGGCGCCACCCCGGCCGTACTGCAGGCCCCGCTTACAGCGGGGGTGATGCCGCAGCCATCAGGCTGACCTTCGTACTTGAACGGCAGGGTTCCGTCAGCGTTCGGCGCGCCGTCTGTAGGTTGATACCAGCGCCATAGGTCAAGTCCCCCCGGGACGCCGCGGATGGACTCGACGTAGATCGTGCCCTGCGAGTCCACGCGCATGCTGGGCTCGCCACCGGTCCCGGGGATACACAAACTCTCATTGGGGGTGAAGTTCGCGGTGCCAGCACCAACGAACGCCGCGGTGGCCTGACTGATCGGACAGTTGTGCTGGCCAGTTGCGTTGGTAGGGGCGACAGCCACATTGATTCGAATCCGGTAGTTGGAGAGCATGGTCGTCCCATTGGACCCAACCGTATTTTCGAGAAACGTCCCGTCCGCCCCGCTCATGGAATACACAGGGATGGTCCCCGGAGAGGTGGTTGTCCCAGCGTTCATGAGCAGTAGGGCAATGCCACCCGCCGCCTTGCAGTTGGCCTCCACTTGGGAGAACAACGTGGGCGCGGGAGTTTGATTGACATCGGTCAGGCAGATGTTCCCCGACGTTGCCAATGGAAAATCGGTGGGCAGCGTCCCACCACCGGAGGCGAAGACGAAGTGCGCCACAATCGGCGAGGTGATATCCATCGGCGTCGGGTTCGCGTTCGATGTCGTGGACCAGATCGCCTTCATGGGCGCATCCGCCGGCTGCGGCCCCCCATCCAGGACATCAACGCTGTTCTGAGCAGCGAGGGGAGCGATGCCAACGAGCAGTGTACCTACCAACAAGAACACCAACCTGAGTAGCATTTTCATTGCCTATTCCTCCTTGCCTCTTCGGCTTGATCCAGCCCTTCCGATTTCGAATTCCATGGTGCGGAACACCGTACGAGAGCCGACCCCTCTCGGGTGAAGCTCAGATCTCACGCAAGAGTCGGCGCGTCTTGAACCTGTGTGCGCTGCGCCGAGGCGTTGCCTTCACGTCAGCGGGACCGGGGAGCGAGAGTCGCGACCCGATTCCCCCATGGTGTTACTTGCCGGAAGGCAGTAACCGACGACGCAAAATGCCAGCCACTCCGAGCAGGCTCGAGCCGACCAAGCCCAGCGTGCCCGGTTCCGGCGTCACCTGCGGCGTGTTGCCTTGGCCCGTGACGGTCCCAAAATTCTCTAGCGAGATCCAGGTTTGAGCCCCGTTAGCCAGGTTTCCCGTAAAGTTGATCTTCCCGCTCGTTTGTGTCCCGTTGACGTTGCTATCGGTAATACCCGGCATGAAATACTCGTTCGTAAACCCCGTGCACGCAGCTGGGGTACCACCCGCGTTGGGCGCCGGGAAGTTACCCGAGCAGGCTCCGTCCCCGTCGAACCCAAAGATGTCGGTGGTGCTGTTCAGGGTCAGCGAGGCGATCGACACGCCGGAATTGTTTATGACCCCGACCATGACGTCATCCCCTAAGGGGGTCGACACTGAACCGAAATCGATGGGGGTCGTGGCCGCGCCTGCGGTGATGGTGATGCCCAGGCCCGGATTGACGGTAATGATTTCGTTACAACCGGCCTGGGCGTTGCCCGCAGCTGGGCACTGCGCTGATGCCGGCGCGGCAAGAAAGCACAGCACTCCCGCCGCCAGGATCCCTACCAGTAGCTTTTTCATCTTCGTCTCCTTTTTTGTTTTAACGTTCTAAGTTGCGCAGCTCACACCGCCTGCCAGTGTGAGCAGGCGGAGGTGGGCTGAAATCGTTTGCAGTGCTTCATCCATGTCACCTGCCGCTCCGTCGAACAGACAGCGGTTCTCTCTCTCGGAAACGATGTAGTAGCGATAGAAACTGCGCTTGGAGCAAGTGTCGGTTTCTTCGGCGATTTCGCCGCGGAATCCATGAAACTGCATCACTGGGGTAGCCATTTCAGTCCTCCCATGGGTGTAACCCTGCGATCCGGCGGCACCGATGAACGTCTATCCCTGCTGAACAATCGGAATGACTGCCTACAGTCTTCCACTGCTTATGCGTAGTATCATTATGTTGTTCTAGTAGTGGCGCAGCTTTTAAAAGTAGTATGACCACGGCGCGAGATAGTGCTTGACTTATTCTACGGTGTCAAGTACTTTTTTTGAGGGGTACTACGATGGGGCTCTAAGAAGCCCGAAATCAGCAGGAGGCACCGAACACTCGAAGCGATATGGCAGGTGTTAGAAAGGCCAGTATCAGTGCTTCTCGGCTCAGTCGCTTCGCAGTGCCGGAGGGCAACTATGAATGCGAAGACATACAAAACAGCGGTCCTTACTTCAAGCCGCGACCGCATGCGCGACGCGGCTAAGGGTCTATTTGCTGTGCGCGGATATGAGTCCACGTCCACAGCGGAAATCTGCCGCCTGGCGGGCACCAGCCAGTCTCAGCTCATCAAACACTTTACAAACAAACAGGGCCTTCTTGAGGCGATCTTCGAATCCGCTTGGGAGCAGATTAACCCGGCAATCTCTCTCGCCATCGAGAGGATAGCTGCGCCCAAGGAAAAGCTGAAAATCCTGAGCGACATGGTCCTCACCTTCATGGAGAGGGACAAAGATCTCCGGACACTGTTTCTTCTCGAAGGCCGGCGGATCCGGGGCGATGGGCACATGGTCGTGCTGGTTCCCGGTTTCCTCGACTTCGTCAAGATGCTGGACGGCATCCTGAAGGAAATGGCGACGAGCGGCGAGCTCCGGCCAGAGCTTCACCCACAGGCTGTTCGCTCCACACTAATGGGGGCCATGGAGGGCATGCTGCGCGATCAATTGCTTGCAAAGCCTGCGCGGCTTCCCGCTTCCTATACCGACGCGGACGTTCGCACGATGTTCGCTCATCTGATCTCTTGCTGCCTCACGACGTAGCAGTAACCAGATAAGGCGTCCGAGGAATCGAGCTAAGCGCTGCGTGGATGCGGGTGCCGCCGCTACCCGCTGCTCTTTGGTACGCTTTAGGCCGTCTCCAAAAAGACCACCTATTGGGGGAGTTCGTTTTGCATTTTTGCCTTGGTTAGAGATCGTCCCGCCCGAGTTACCGGCTCTGCCTGACGGCAAATGGTCAATTACCGCCGTGCCGCGGTTGGCCAGTCAGGTCGTTCCCGTGGGCACATTTCCGCAGGCGGGCGTGCCTGGGGCTCGAGCGCTTTGACGCTTCCGAGCCGCGCGCCGGATCGTTGGGTGGAAAGACAGATCCTAGCGAAGGCGGCCGGCCTTTTTCAGGTCGGAGACCGCGAAGACAACGCTCGCCTTCTTGGCGCCCCTCACGGCCGTCTGATAAGCGGAAATAATGTTGATGCCTTTGGCCGACAGCCTTGCGGCGAAGTCCCCGAGCGCTCCGGGGACATTCGGCAGCTCGACGAGGAGTACTTCCCCGACTTTGTAGGGAAGGTCCGCGCTATCAAAAGCTTTCTTGGCCTTGCCCGGGTTGTCCACAACGAGCTGGATCCAGCCTTCCACTCCCGAGAAGGGAACCTCCAGAGCCAAGATGTTTACTTTCGCCTTGCGAAGGACCTCCGCAAGGCGTGCCAGTGTTCCCGGAACATTTTCAAGCAAGACGGTAAGCTGCTTTTCCGTTGGCATGGCTGTATCTTTGAATACGAAGCGCGGGGATGCTATCAAGAATGGGCCGTACGTTCAATAATGAAAGCAAGGGTGAAATGAAATCGAATGGCTGGCGAAGGCGGATTCTCGGACCGGGCCTCGAATCTTACTTTACGACGTGGGGCTTGAACCCTTGAGACTCCAACCGTTTCTCCACCGCTTCCATCTTTTTCTCGTCGGCATAAGGTCCTACCTGAACGTGGTAGGACTTCACCCATAGATGACCCTTGTGCACGCTCATGGCAGGGAAACCTAGCTGGACAAGCTTCTCGACTGCATTATCTGCCCAGGCTGCGTCCTTGAATGTGCCGACTTCGAGATATACCGGCTCGGGCGAGTCCGGCTTTACTTCGGCTTTCTTGGAGGGAAGCGATTTGTCTGAAGGTGAAGCACCGGGATCGTGCGAGCGCGCCGCTGCGGAAGCGGCATTCGCGGAATGCCCCGCCGTTCCGGGTTGACTGCTCGCTGGCGCAGCCAGCGAATTCCCGGTGGATTGCGGCAACGTGAATTGTTTGGGTCCAAGCTCCTGCGGGCGCGACTGCGAAAGAGCGGAATTGGAGGAACCTTGTTTTTCCGCAAGTCGAGCGATCGCCGGCTTACGCGGCTCAAGGAGCTTGGCGCGGGCCGCGGCTGCTTTCTTCTCAGTCGAGCCCTCAGCCTGCAGCTTGAATCCTGAATCAAACGTGGAATCCTGTCTTGAGTTGAAATCAACGGGAACCGTACTTCTCTGTGCCGAACCGCCCATTTCCGAATTGGGAGTGACATTCAGTCTGATGGAGTCGGCGGTGGGGGCCGGCGTCGAGCCTCTCGTTTCGGGAGCTGACGCGCCTTGCGCAATCATAGGGATGGCCGCCTTGGCGCGCGCCGAGCCATTTGCGGATCGAATCCAGCTTCCCCCCGCGGTGAAGGCAACCAGCGCGCCGAGCAAGAGCGCCGCCGGGAGCGCCACCTTGGGCTCGATATTGATTTTTCTCGCCGCCAGCAACTTCTCGCGCAAGAGCTGCAGTGAAGGTCTGAGCGCATCCACACGGTCCCGGAGGGTCGTGCAGAGGGAACTTGCAGATTGGCGCAATCGCGCCAGCTCCACGCTGCTCCGCGAAATCGCCGAAGCCGCAGCTTCTTCCTGCAGCGCGGCCGCGAGCGCGTCTACGGATTGGAAGCGATCGGCGGGATCTTTCTCCAAGCATTTCATAATGGCCGATTCGATCCGTGCCGGCAAGGATGAGACGAGCTTCCGAGGACGCTTGGGCGTCTCTCGAATTTGCTTTAGGGCGATGGCCACGGGTGTATCCCCATCGAACGCGGGGGTGCCTGTCACCATTTCATAGATGACCAGGCCCAGGGCATAAATATCCGTTCGGCCATCCACCGGCTTGGACCCCGCCTGCTCAGGAGCCATGTACGCGGGCGTGCCAACAATCGTGCCGGTAAGCTTCCCGCCTGCCTGAGCCAGGCGAGCGACGCCGAAATCCATAATCTTGACGATGCCGGTGCGATCCACCATCAGGTTCGCCGGTTTAAGGTCGCAGTGCACGATTCCTTGCGCGTGGGCTTCGCTCAGCCCGGCGCAGATCTGTCGCGCAATCTCGAGCGCCCTGGATAGGGGCAAGGCCCCCGAGCGATTCAGCAGGGACAGCAGGGTCTCGCCCTCGACGAATTCCATCGAAGTGTAGACCGTCCCGTTCGAGCGAGTGAACTCGTGGATTCGGCACACGTTCTTGTGGGTAATCTTGCGTGCCAGGCACAACTCGTTCTTGAAACTTTCCTGAACGGTCGGGTCGGAAGCAATCTCGGGCTTCAATATTTTTAGCGCGATGATCTCCCCTGTCTCGAGATCTCGAACCCGATAGACGATGCCCGCCCCGCCGGTGCCGACTTGGCCTAACATTTCGTAACGGGAAGGGAGATTCGCAAGGCCCGTCGCCCCCTGGCGGATTTCGCGGTAGCTTGCGGCATCGGTCCAAATCACCTCGAAGACGTCTTCCTTTTCGGCTCGGCCATCGAGCGTGATCTTGCTCTGCCAGTGGCTGGTCAGTTGACTGTCGTGCAGGATGGCGTCCTGAACAGCCTGGGAGACGAGAATCTGCGCGGGTCCGCTGCGTTTGGTAATGCGCGCGGCCACATTGACCACGTCGCCGAAAATGTCTGTGCCCTTGCGAAACCCGAGGCCCTTATGGACGCCAATGCGCACCTGGAGGCGCTGGGCTTCCGTAACCGCGAGGTTAAAACGCAGTTGCCGCAGCTCAATTTCCACAGCCGCGCGCACGGCCCACACTGGGTCGGCAAATTCAGCCATCACCGAATCGCCGATCGTCTTGATCACGCTGCCGTTGAATTCGCCCACCACTTCAGAAGCAAGCTCCGCGTGCCGATGGACCATAGCCAGTCCTTCGGTATCGCCGAAGCGCTCGTAGTAGCTGGTGGAACCGACAACGTCAGTGAAGAGTACCGTTAAAGTGTCTTTGTGTTGGCGGAGCTGCGCATCAATTTCCGCCCGTGCCTTCAACAACTCATCGAGGTTTGTTTGCATGGCTCCCATGTCTCCGTTGCATAGACTAAGGGGACAAGCGACCAGCACCAATAGAGCAAGGGTCCAGGATGACTAGCACTGCCGTACTGGACCGGGTCGGTACTGAAAACATTGCCTTTATGGGACTATACGGCAAGAAGCGGCCGTGTTAGGTCCAAAACGCCGCTCGCTCGCCGAAACGAACCCGGATACGTCTCTTCGTACCACGTCGCCAACCCCCAAAATGGCTGTCGGAAGCAGGGCTAGCGGCGCGTCGCGGTTTCGAGGATTTTTGCCCAGTGGGAAAGGTGATTGAGCGAAGGTGTGTGAGTGTGGTCCAGCACGAGCGGCGTGATGGAGATTGCGCCCGCATGAATGGCGGCGTAGTCGGTGTCCGCTTCGACTCCTTCCTTGAGTTCCTGCTCGTGGAGCCAGTAGTATTTCCGGCCGCGCGGATCTTCTCCAGGCTTCAGCAGGTTTCGTGTGATCTTCGATGATTGGCGCGTAAAACGGACCTGGCCCGACCAGGGCTGGGGCACATTGACGTTCAGCAAAACCCCGGCCGGTAGGCTTTCCTTTAGGATGAGTGGCGCCAGGTGCCGCGCGAAGAGCGCTGCGGGCTCGTAATCGAAATCCCTGCCGCGATAGGCAACCGAGAGGGCAAACGACGGGACGCCGTTGATGGCCGCCTCCATGGCCGCCCCGACGGTCCCTGAATAGTAGACGTTTTCCCCCATGTTCCCGCCGCGGTTGATCCCGGAAACAACCAGATCCGGCTTCTCGGCGAGCAGCGTATGGAAGGCCAGGATCATGGCGTCCGCGGGCGTACCCTCGACCGCCCATTCGCGCTCGGCAATTTGCTCGCAGTAAATCGGCTGGCGCAGGGTTAGAGACTGAGCCGCTGCGCTACGCTCGTGGCTCGGCGCCACCACGCTTACCGTGCCGCCATCGGCCAGCGCGCTCGCCAGAGCCCGCAAACCCGGCGCGTGAATGCCATCATCATTTGTCACCAGAATGTGCGGCATAGGTGTTGACACCTGACCGGCGGCCCCGGATGGGCTGCTTATTCCCGAACTTGGAGGGGAATGGTCGGGACGACTGGATTCGAACCAGCGACCTCACGCACCCCAAGCGTGCGCGCTACCAGGCTGCGCCACGTCCCGACTGCAGTCAAACCAGCGTATCACTTGCCTTCAAGGAGGGTCAAGATCGCCAGGAGCTCTTCGTGCAGATCGAGAAGGAGTTTGCGCTGAGCGCGTGAAAGCGCTTCGGAACGGGCGCCGACGCTTGCCGCGGGCCGCTCTTCAGTCGCGCGGCGGCCATTCCCGCCCCCGTCTTGCCCGCCGAGATGCCGGCGCGCACCAGCAATCGTGAATCCTTCGTCGTAAAGCAGGCGCTTGATCTCGAAAACGGTCTCAATGTCCTGGCGGCGGTAGAGCCGATGTCCCTTAGGGCTCTTCACCGGCTGGAGCATGGGGAACTCCGTTTCCCAGTAGCGCAGGACGAAGGCCTTGGTAGCGGTGAGCCGGCTCACCTCGCCGATCCGGAAGAACGGCTTGTCCGGGACCGAAGGCGCGACCTCGGCTCGACCCATCATGGCTCTTGCGTATCGTAGTCCGATTTCGCTCCATGTCAACCCTCGCCCCGGGTGCACGAGCACCCGCGTGCGCCGCCCGAAGAGGGCGAAAACCTGCTTCACCGTTTCTTGAGTCGCTGAAGAAAGCGGATAGGTGTGCCCGTGAAGTTAAATCTCAAGCGGAGTTGATTTTCGAGAAAGCGTTCGTAGCCGAAATGCAGCCGGCGCGTCTGATTTGTGAACAGCACAAACGTCGGCGGCGCAATCCCTGCCTGAGTGATGTAATAGATCTTGATCCTGCGTCCGGCGGGCGAAGTGCCACGATCGAGGTCTACTTCGGCCAGCCAACGGTTCAGCTCCCCCGTGGAAATTCGCCGCCGGCGCGCCTCCACCACTTGATCGATCAGCGGAAAAAGTTTCGCCGCGTGCTCGCCGGTGAAGGCTGAAAGAAAAACAACCGGTGCGTAGTCGAGCGCCTTCAACTTGGCCCGCACGATCTTCTCGTATTCGGCGATTAGATCGCTCGTATCCGAACCGCGCTTCCGCTGCTTTCTCTCGCCGGCCCTTTTTTTTCGGAAGGCTTCGATGGCCAGGTCCCATTTGTTCATCACGACGATGATCGAGCGGCCCGACAGCCGAGCGTAGCCTGAGATCGTGGCGTCATGGGTGGTCACGCCCAGCGAGGCATCGACGACGAGCAAAGCCACGTCCGCCCGCTCGAGCTGACGCCGCGCCATCACCACGCTCAATTTTTCGGCAACGAGCTTCGTTTTTCCTTTGCGGCGGATTCCGGCCGTATCGAGGAACCGGTACGTCTTTCCCGCCCGCTCGATAACCGTATCCACTGCATCCCGCGTCGTTCCCGGCTCGGGTGAAACGATGGCGCGTTCGGAACCTACCAAGCGATTGAGTAGCGTGGATTTTCCTACGTTGGGGCGGCCAATGATGGCCACATTCACGCCGGGTTCAGTCTCCAGCGCCTCACCGGCGGCAAAATCCGCCGTCAACGAATCAAGAAGGTCATCCACGCCCAAGCCGTGTTCGGCCGAAACGGGAAACACTTCGTCGCCCAGTTCGTAGAAGGCCGCTGCCATGGCCATGTGCTGTGGCGTGTCCACCTTGTTCGCGGCAATCACCGGCGGCTTGCCCGCGCGGCGCAGAAGCTGCGCGAGCTCGGCGTCAAGCGGCACAGGACCGGTTCGCGCGTCCACCACCAACACCACCCTGGCGGCGCCGTCGATAGCCATTTTCGCCTGCCGGAAGATCTCCGCGGGAATCCCCGCCTTTTCGTCAGGAATGATTCCGCCCGTGTCCACCACTTCAAAGGGCCGCCCGCGCCACGAGGCTGAACCATAAATCCGGTCACGGGTGATTCCGGGCTCGTTGGTTACGATCGAGCGTCGTGTGCCGGTGAGGCGGTTGAAGAGCGTCGATTTGCCGACGTTCGGCCTGCCCACAATGACGATCGATGGCTGCTTGCCGTTCATCATCAATTTCGCACCGGAGCGAACGCATACGGTACCACAGGCCCCGATGGTTCATCGGAGTGAAGGCTGTGCTATTTTAGCTGGCTGCGCAAACTCAGTCCGCGTACGCGCATATTCCATGGCTAGGCGAGCCACCGGAGAAAAGCCAGCGACCATCACCATGGCCGACATCTTCGGCCGCGGCGGAATGCTGGAAAAAAGTCATCCGACGTATGAGTTCCGCGCGTCGCAACTCGAGATGGCCGAGATGGCCGAAGAAGCCTTCCAGACCCGCCAGCATGCCCTGATCGAGGCTGGCACCGGCACGGGGAAAACACTCGCTTATCTGATCCCTGCCATCCGCAGCGGACGGCGCGTGGTGATCTCGACGGCCACGAAGGCACTCCAGGAGCAGCTCTACAGGAAGGATGTGCCCTTCCTCCAGAAACACTTTGCTCCCGACTTGAAAGTGGCGGTGATGAAGGGACGCGGCAATTTCCTCTGCCGGCAGAAGGTTCACCTGATGGAAGGCCAGCCGATGCTGAAGGGCATCGATGAAATCGACTGGTTCGCGCAGATCCGCGATTGGGAAAAACTCACCGAGACGGGTGACCGCTCCGAGCTCGACTTCCTGCCGGACGACGCCGATCTGTGGAACCGTCTCGACGCGCGCCGCGAGACCTGCACTGGCCAGAAGTGCCCGGAGTTTCAGCGCTGCTTCCTCACCTGGATGCATCAGCGCGCGCAGGAAGCCGACCTCATCATCGTCAATCATCATCTCTTCTTCGCGGACCTCGCTCTCCGGCAGGATGATTTCGGGTCCGTCCTTCCGGAATATTCCGCCATCGTTTTCGACGAAGCGCACGAGATCGAGGATGTCGCGAGCGACTACTTCGGCCGCCAGGTATCGAGCTATCGCTTCGAAGAGCTGGCGCGCGATACCGAGCACGTCCTGCGCCTCTTGCACCTGGGTGCTGCGCCGCTGCTGAAGCGGGTGGCGCAACTGCGCGAACGCGCCCGGAGCTTTTTCGAAACCTTCGCCGAGCGCGAAGGGCGTTTCCCATTCGAGCAGGTCGAGCGGGCTGCGTTCCTCGAACGCAACCGCGAAGCATACCAGGGGCTGTCGGGCGCGCTCGAGCGTCTCGAGGCGGAGATTGCAGCGCTGCCTTCGAAGCCTGAAGAAGTCCTGGGGATCGCGCGTCGCGCGGCCGAACTTCGGCGCGAGTTGGGCTTCCTGCTCGAGAGCCACGAAAAGAACTACGTCTATTGGTTCGAGCGCCGCGGAAAAGGGGTTTTTCTGGCGGCCACTCCCATCGACGTCAGCCAGATCCTGCGCGAAAAACTCTTCGAGCAGTTCGACACGGTTCTGCTGACCTCAGCGACCCTGGCGGTGGGCGGCCGCTTCGATTTCCTGAAGCAGCGGTTGGGTCTGGTGACGGTAAGAGAAAAAGTGCTGCCCCAGGAATTCGATTTCGGCAGCCAGGCGCTGCTTTATATCCCTCACGCTCTCCCGGACGTGCGCGACGCCGCCTTTCCCGCGCAAGCGGCCGAAGAGATCGCGCGGATTCTCGAGATCACGCGCGGCCGCGCATTTTGTCTTTTTACCAGCTACGCCCAGATGAAGGAGGTGCACGCGCGAGTCTCCCGCATCGTCCATTTCCCCCTGCTGCTGCAGGGGACGGCGCCGCGCTCCGTCCTACTCGAGCGATTTCGTTCGACGCCGGAGGCCGTGCTCATGGCCACCGCCAGCTTCTGGCAGGGCGTGGACGTGCCCGGCGAGCAGCTTTCCTGCGTCATTATCGACCGGCTGCCCTTTGCCGTGCCCACCGACCCAATCGTTGCGGCGCGGGTGCGGGCACTCCAAGAGGATGGCCGAAACGCCTTCGCCGAGTATCAGGTCCCCGAAGCGGTCTTGGCTTTGAAGCAAGGTTTTGGGCGGCTAATCCGCTCGCGGTGCGACCGGGGCGTGCTCGCCATCCTCGATAACCGCATCCACCGGATGCAGTATGGTAGACTTTTCCTGGAGTCGCTTCCTGCGTATACAATCACGCGGGACCCGGGGGAAGTCGCGCGATTCATGGGAAAACCTGACAAGACCTGAGCGGCCCGCTGTTGACCTCAGACGGCGCGCTTCACACCGAAAACAATGTTCGAAATCAGCGTTGATGAGACATTCGCCGCCGGACACGCCTTGCGCGGATACAAAGGCAAGTGCGAAAACATCCATGGCCACAACTACCGCGTGCGGGTGACTCTCTCGGGACAGCAGCTCGATTCCGTGGGGATGCTCTATGACTTCGTCCATCTGAAAAAAGTGATCCAGGAGGTAATTCGTTCGCTCGACCACAGATTCTTGAACGACTTTTCGCCGTTTGACGTCGTGAACCCCTCGGCGGAAAATATCGCGCGGCACATCTACGAGGAGACGGCGAAGCAACTGCGCGAAGAGCCCAACGGCGCAGGCATCACAAGTATCACGGTTTGGGAGACCGATACGACTGCGGCCACCTACCGGCCTTAGGAGAAGCCGGCGAGTTCATGAATCGAGCCTTCCTCATTATTGGGATACCGGCCTTGGTCGTGTCGTTCTACTGGACAGCGTTCGGCTGGGGCCTTCGAGCAGCCATCCCTTTAGCTCTCGTAGAGCTCGCCTTGGCGACCGGGGCGGTGGTTTACCTGCGACGACGGCGTCCGCAAGCAGATCGCTAGGCAGCGCGCCTTTCCGTTATGGTAGTCACAGAGATTTCCAAATCTATCCAGGGAGAAGGCACCTACGCGGATTGCCTTGTGTTTTTGTCCGGCTCGCCAATTGGCGGAATGGATCCTCGCTGACGCCCTGCCCGTGCGGCTGGGCCTGCAATTGCACAAGTTCATCTGGGAGCCGGCGATGCAAGGGGTTTGAGAGTCACCGATGACCCAGAAATCCAGAGGCGTAGTCTTGCTGAGTGGTGGGATGGATTCGTGCGTGACTGCCGCAATCGCAAACCAGACGCATCGCCTCGCGCTCCTGCACGCAAGCTACGGGCAGCGCACGGAGGAACGCGAGCGGCGCGCCTTCGATCAGATCGCGGATTATTTCGGGGTTCGCGAGCGGCTGGTTGTGCGCCTCGATTCGCTTTCGCAAATCGGCGGCTCGGCGCTCACCGATAGCCGCATCGCTGTCCCCGAAAACCATTCCCTGCCTGGGGCCGGCGTCCCGATCACTTACGTCCCCTTTCGCAATGCCCATTTCCTGGCGGCGGCGGTGAGCTGGGCTGAAGTCATCGGCGCCGCGGCAATTTTCATCGGTGCGGTTGCTGAGGATAGCTCAGGTTACCCCGACTGCCGTCCCGAGTATTATCGAGCGTTCTCGGAGCTGGTACGAGTGGGGACGCGGCCCGAGACGCGCATTGAGATTGTCACTCCCGTGATTGGAATGAAGAAGCGTGAAATCGTCCGCCGCGGCATCGAGTTGCGCGCGCCGCTCGAGCGCACGTGGTCATGCTATCAATCGGAAGACCAAGCGTGCGGCGTCTGCGACAGTTGCCGCCTGAGGCTCGAGGCCTTCGCCGAAGCAGGATTTCCGGATCCTATCGCTTATCGGACGCCGGTTGCGCGATAATAGCCGGCTGCATCAAGAGATATTATGAGGAAGGAGAGAGCCATCATGAAGCGACCCACTCACGCCTGGCAAACGATGGCGCTGATATTGTTGTTTGCGGCCATGGCTGCAGCGCAGGCAACTGGCCAGCTCAATGGCCAGGTGCTGAACCTCGAAGGCAAGCCCTACCCCGATGTATCTGTCGAGATCAAGAACCCTGAAACCGGGCAGGTCTACAAGACGAATACGGACAAGAACGGCAAGTTCATTCAAGTGGGCTTGCGCACCGCCGTCTACACCATCACCTTGAAGAATGAGAAGGATAAGCTGAACTTCACGACCCAGTTCCCCGTGAAGGATGGCGAAGCGAACACCCTGAACATTAACCTCAAGGAGATCGCGGCCCAGCAGGCCGCCGCGCACCCGGAAGAGGAGAAAAAACGGGAAGAAGAAACGCAGAAGTTCGAGGGATTGAAGGCGCATTTCGAAGCGGGCGTCGCGGCGATGACGGACGCCAAGACTCTCCGCACGCAGTTGTCGTCCACTCCGGCGGACCAGCGCGCCCCCATCCAGGATAAGCTGAAGGCGGACTACCAAACCGCCATCACTGAATTCACCCAGGCCGAGCAGGCCACCCAGGTTAAAGATGTCACCAACCACGCCCTCGTCTGGGCAAACCTCGGCGTAGCTTACGAGGCAGCGGGCCGGAATGAAGAGGCCGCAAACGCGTTTCAGAAGGCAATCGAACTGAAGCCCCAGCCCGCCTACTACATCTCAGTGGCTACCAATCTTGCCAGGGCGGGCAAGATCTCTGAGGCTGGACCGTACTGTCAAAAGGCGGGGGAACTCGAGACAGCCAATGCCGGTGCTAGCGGTGCGAGCACAGCCACCTGTTGGAAAAACGTCGGCATTGTGCTCAGTAACGCCGGTAAAATGAAGGAAGCCGTCGAGCCTCTTCGGAAAGCAACTGAATTGA
The DNA here is from genome assembly GCA_963781005.1 of uncultured Acidobacteriota bacterium. Taxonomy (GTDB): domain Bacteria; phylum Acidobacteriota; class Terriglobia; order Acidiferrales; family UBA7541; genus CAWADX01. Next base: position 597,969 of record CAWADX010000001.1, on the reverse strand, counting down.
ACCCGAAGGATGCCGACGCCTGGTTTCTTCTCGGCGGCGCGCTGGCCGGAAACATCGATACGAAGCAGGAAGGCGACAAGATGATCTACATAATTCCTCCCGGCACTGTTGAGGCCTACAAGACATACCTGGATTTGGCGCCGACCGGACCTCACGCCGGCGAAGCGAAGCAAATGCTCGAAGCTCTGGCCAGCTATTCGCAAGGAGAAACAACCAGGGAGGGCAGCACGAAAAAGAAAAAGAAGGGCTAGCGCTCCGTTCGTTTGGCCCCGGCGGTCCGCTTCCCGATTGTTAGGCCGCCGCTCCCAGCGAGCCTGCAGAACCGATTCTGCTCGGAAGCTCTCGCGAACTCCTCGACCCGCAGCCGCACCAGTGTTATGCTCTGGCCCACAGGCCGGAGGGCTGTTGATGGTGCAAGCGCCGGCGAATTACCCAGGAGAAGAGAAACGTCGCAGCACGCGGATTGCGCAGGCCGTCCCGTTGACGGTGCGGGGCGTTGACCTTCTCGGACAACCCTTCGAGGAACCCTCCTCGACATTGATTCTCAATTCTCATGGTTGCAAGTATGCTTCGAAACACCATCTGCCGAAGAATACCTGGCTGACGCTGGAACTCCCGCAGCGAGAAGACGAAGCGGAACGGCCCTGCATGCGCGCGCGCGTTGCATGGATTCAACGGCCCCGAACGGTGCGTGAGCCCTTCCAGATCGGTGTCGAGTTCGAAAACCCTGGCAACTTCTGGAGAATCCCCGCCCCACCCGACGACTGGCGGAGTCCGTCGCAAACAGGGAATCGCGGTGCCTCGAGACAGGAAAGCGCGGTCGCGATGATGCAGGGGTCGCGGGGGACGAGAAACGTTGGTTTGGATCCGGGGACGGCCGAAAAGCAGACCACCTTGGAAAGCTATTTGGAACGGACGTTGACCGAGGCTTCCATGACCACCTGGGCCGCCACCAAGGCATCACCAGCAATAGCGATGGAGCCCAGTCCGCTGCTGCGCGAACTTCGCCTCCAGATGGAGCGACAAGCAGAACAAGTGGTTGGAGCGGCCCTCTTACGCGCGAGCGAGGAAATCCGCGGCGCCGCCGAGAAGCTTGACCGAGAACATCAGGCCAGTGCGAAAGCATTCTACGAGCAGTGGAAAGGTGACTTCGAACGCGAGTATGCGCGTGCGAGCGAGAAGCTGTTTGCGCAAGCAGCGGCGCAATGGAGCGGAATGCAGCAGCAGGTTCGCTCGAGCGTGATGAGCGAGCTCGAGACCAGTCTGGACAGGGCGCACGAGTCGCTCTCAAAGGCGGAACTCAGAGGCGAGGTGCTCCGCTCCGGAATTGAGAGCGCCGCCCAGGAGGCGCGCGCGTATTTCGAGAAGTCTCGCGCTGAAATGGATGCGGCCACGGCTGCCGGCCAGCAGCAACGGAAGCACATCGTAGAAGAAGCCACTTTGGCCGGCGACCGGGAGATTTCCGCCTGGCGTGAAAAGCGGGAAGCGGAAATGGAAGTGGCTCGAGCCCAATGGAGTGAGCTACTGCAATCCTCGCTCGATAGCGCTGGGCAACACCTCGTCCGCCGGCTGGCCGAGTGTTCGCAAAACGCGGTGGAAACGGCCGAGCAGCAAATTACAGCCCGGCTGGCGGAGCTGGGCGAGCCATTGTCTCGAACGACGGCCGAAGCCCGCCAAGCGCTTGCAGACGTGCAGGCTTCGCTCGACAAGGAAGTAACGCGAGCGCGAGCCTCGCTTGCGGACATCGAGCAGGCCGCCAACCGAATGTCCGAGTATTCCGCGCAGCTCGAAGCTGCCAGCCAGGACACCGTCAACGAGCTCCACCGGCGTCTCGAGACGATCCTGACCTCCGAGGCTGCGGAGTTGACTCGCCGAGCTGAGTCCCTTGCGGATGGCCTGCCCGAGCGGCTCGGCTCAACGCTGGAATCCATGCAGCAGCAATTTGCGGCTCGCTCGATCGCGGACGCCGAAAGCAAACTTGCGCCTCAACTGGAACGTGCTCAGGAGGCGCTTCATCAGCTCGACGCGCGCGAAGCACAATCGGAGGAAACGCTTCGCCTGTATCGCGAGCGCCTGCGTCAGGCATCGGAGAGCAGCCTGCGCGAGACGGAGTCACAGATGGTCGGGACGCGAGACCAACTCCGCAATGAGTTTGAGGAAGCAAGAAGAGCGGCCCTGACCAAGTGGAGCGAGGAAATTGAGGCGAGCGGCGTCCGCGTGACTCACACCACTTTCGATACCTTGGTCAAAGCCTCCGACTGGCACCAACAGCAGGCCAAGGCCAGCGCCGAATCGCTCCTCGACGAGGCCCTCGGGAAAGCGCGCCAGAGCCTCGAAGGAATTGCCGGTGAAATCTCGCAGCAGCTTGCGGCGCAGCTTGACGCCCAGCGAAATGCCTACATCCAGCAAGCGCGGGGTTCGCTCGAAGGGGCCGGCAACGAAGTTCTGGGAAAGACATGCGGGCAGGTTGAGGTGGCGGCGCAATCTGCTGCAGCGAGATTTGGGGAAGTCCTTCATCGCATCTCCGAGGAATCGACCGGCGAATTCGCCGCGGCCAGCCGCGGGGTTCTCGAGGAGCAAACCGGGCAACTCCAGAATGCCTTCGGCGAGGTTCGCAGGGATCTCGAGAGCGGCGCGGCAAAGTCCCTCGAGCACTTCGAGACACGCCTCGCGGAATGGATCCGGGACGGCATGGGCGAAGCACAGGAAGCGCTCGCAAATCAGCTCGCCGCTGCAATGGAATCGTTTCGGGCGCAAATCAGCGCGTACGAGCGGGAATGGCAGACCAGCCTCGAACGCCTCAACGGGGAATCCCTGGAGCAATACCGGGAGCGTGTGCGCGCCGCATGCGATTCCTGGATCGTCAGCTCGGTGGGCAAGCTCAACGAATGCGGTAACGACGTGATCGGGTCGCTCTCGAAAGCCGCCGAGCAGGCTGTGCGCAAATCGTGTTCGGAGGTCTTCGGCGCATTGGCCGATCGGGTACGGGCAAGCGTGCTCGACGCTACGGGCCCGTCGCACGAAGAGACCCCTTACACTCCTTCCCAACCTCGACCAGCTTCGATGGAACCTAGGCCCCAAGGAGCCTGAGCGCACGACGCGCGCGAACTCCTGCCGCTACTTCGTTCCGACGATTTCCGCGAGCGCGCCCGCAACGTACGCGACCTGTTCCAAAGTGAGGGCGGGGTAAAACGGTACGCTCAGCACGCGTTCGCAAGCTCGCTCTGCGTGCGGAATCGTGCCCGGCGGATATCCCAGCGTCGCGTAGGCCGGCTGCAGATGAAGAGGGCGAGGGTAATGAACGGAGGTCTCGATTCCGCGAGCCTCGAGTTGCGCGCGAACGGCATCGCGCTGACAGGCGTAAACCACAAACTGGAGATAGGCGCACTCGTCGCGCGGATCGTCTTCCGGCAATTCCACGCGTGCCTGAGTTAGCCGGCGGCGATATTCGCGCGCGAGTTCCTGACGTTTTGCCATTGCCGCGGGAAAGTGCTTCAGCTTCACGCGCAGAACGGCTGCCTGCAAGCCATCCATCCGGTAGTTGTAGCCGATAAACTTGTGGGCGTACCGAGCCGTTTGCCCGTGCGTGCGCGCCATGCGGGCAAACTGTGCAATCCGATCGTCGGAGGTCACAAGCGCACCTCCCTCTCCGTAGGCGCCCAGATTTTTCGTCGGATAGAAGCTGAATGCGGCCGCGCGGCCCAGACTCCCGGCTCGCCGGCCGCGGTAGCGTGCCCCGTGCGCTTGGCACGCATCCTCGATGACGGCGAGACCCCGTCGCTGCGCGATTTCCTCGATCGCCTCCATCGGCGCCGGCCGCCCATATAGATGTACCGGAATGATGGCCTTCGTACAGGAAGTAATGCTGCGTTCGATTAGGTTTGGGTCCAGGTTGGCGGTGGCAGGGTCGATGTCTACGAAGACAGGCTTCGCGCCGACGTAAGAGATGGCCTCCGCCGTAGCGATAAACGTGTTGGGCGAGGTAATCACCTCGTCGTCCGGCTGTGCGCCCACTGCCAGCAACGCCAGATGCAAAGCGCTGGTGCCCGAGTTCAGCGCCACGCAATGCTTCACTTCGCAAAATTCCGCAAATTCCCGCTCGAACTGCTCCACTTCTTCGCCCAGGATGAAAGAGGCACTGCGGCAGACGCGATCGAGCGCGGGCAAGATCTCGTCGCGGAGCGCTGCGTATTCTGCTTTCAAGTCGAAATAGGGAACTTTCATCATTCCCCGCTGGTGCGAGGCTTCAAACTGTACTTCACAGCTCGCGTGCTCACAAGCTCGCGGTAAGCGGAGGATCCTCGCGACGCTTCGGCCAACGGAATTTCCGACGCGGGAGTCTCGAGCTTGGATGGGTTGCCTAGAAGCACTCCGGAGTTGCGGGGGAAGCTCCGGGGCGCAAGACTAGGTTTGATGCTTGTTTCACGTACGCCCGAGCGGGCGCGGAACCGGCACAGTTGGTGTTCTTTCTGACTGTGTCCCGTGTTATCTTCGGACTCGTCATGACGGCCACAGAATCACTTCGAAAGCACGTGGAAACTCAGAATGAAGGATCTGCGCCCTCCGCCCAGGCCTCCACCAAGATGACTCTTTCGGTTGTCATCGCCGCCTACAACGAGCGCGCGACCATCGAAGAAATCCTGCGGCGCGTGCAGGGAGTGGGGCTGGTCGAGGAAATCATCGTCGTCGAAGATGCCTCGACCGACGGCACGCGGCAGTTGCTCCTCGATCTGCAGAAACGTCAAATGGCGGGACAGCGGGAAGCGGAGATTTTGGGCGGACGCGCACGGCTGCACCTGGGCAGTATTCGGTTTCTCTTTCAGGAGAAAAATCAGGGCAAGAGCGCGGCGCTGCGTCGCGGGTTCCACTCGGCCACGGGCGACATCCTCCTGGTCCAGGATGCCGACCTCGAATATGACCCGCGCGACTACCCGAAACTTCTCGAACCGATCCTGGACGGCCGCGCGGACGTGGTCTATGGCTCGCGCTTTCTCGGCGGTCCGCAGCGCGTCCATTTCTTCTGGCATTACGTCGGCAACAAGTTTCTGACCCTTCTTTCCGACATGCTCACGAACCTAAAAATTACCGATATCGAAACCTGCTACAAAGTGTGCCGCCGTGAAGTGCTGGAGAAGATTGAGATCAAGTCCAATCGCTTCGGTTTTGAACCGGAATTCACCGCCAAAATCGCGAAAGGCCGCTGGCGCATCTACGAAGTACCGATCTCCTACGCCGGAAGATCGTACGAAGAAGGAAAAAAAATCACCTGGCGCGACGGTGTTGTCACGCTGTTTGCGATCCTGCGCTTCCGATTCTTCGACTAGTGCCGGTTGGCCAGCGGACCGAGCCCTTCACCCAACGACTCTCGGCATGACCCGATTCAACACACCTCAGCCGTGCCACCTAGTGTCGTATTGGCACACTGTACCATATTGAACAGTTGCCCTTTGGCGTGTCCCTTAGGCTTCTCAAGGGGGATTTCCAGGCACCCATACGTCGGCCAAAGAGATTGCTGGCGCTCATGGTGATTTGCCGGTGACTTTCGATGTCTAGCGCAGTAGCACAAAGCGAAACCAAGCGGAGTCAACGAGGCGCTGGCGCGCGAAGCGCAGCACACGCACGCCGGCCTCTGCGCATCCTTTTCGTTCATCGAGATGCAGCGGATGTAGAGCACTGTGTGCAGGAGCTCAGGAGTGCACAATTTGGGGTCACTGCAGATGTGGTTCTAACTCTCGAGCAGTTTGCCGAACGGCTGCGGTCGCACCGCTACGATCTAGTTGTCGCCGAATACCCCAGTCCCAACTGGCAAGGACCCCAGGCGCTCGAACTCCTGCACCAGACGGAAAGACAGATTCCCTTCATCTTCGTCACCGACACGATGCGACGAAAAGCGTTGGTGGAGATCGACGAAAACGGCGCGGCCGATTACATTGAAATGGATCGCATTGCCTACCTGTCAGGGGCTGTTCGTCGAGCGCTCGATGGAAAACTTTTGCGCGAAGAACGCGATCGAGCAGAGAAACAACTGCGACACTCGGAGGCGCATTACCGCGCTCTCGTGGAAAACCCCAGCTTCGGAATCTGCCAATTCGACGTAGACGGGAGGTTTCTGGCCGTCAACCAGGCGCTGGTGGCGATGCTCGGCTATGGGTCAGAAAGTGAACTCATGGCTGTGAACCTTGCGACGGACATCATCCGGGATCCCACCGAGCGGGCGCAATTGTTTGAGCCCTATCGCCAGACAGGACGGGTCGATCGCATGGAAGTCGAATGGAGGCGAAAGGACGGAACACCGATGAAGGTCCGGCTCAGCGGCCGTGAAGTGCATGGTGAGCGAGGAGGGGCGAGCGGTTGCGAGATCATCACCGAGGACGTCACCGAACAGCGCGCATCTGAGGATCATTTTCGCCACCTGGCGGAGACCGATGCGCTCACCGGCCTGGCGAATTACCGCCGGCTCGCAGAAGCTCTCGAAGCAGAGAGCCAGCGTTCCGATCGCACCGGACGAGCCTTTGCAGTGCTCGTGTTGGATTTGAACGGAATGAAAAAGATCAACGACACGTATGGCCATTTGGCAGGCAATGAGGCACTCTGCCGCCTGGCGGATATTCTCCGCTACTCCTGCCGGGTCATGGATACCGCTGCACGGTGCGGCGGTGACGAGTTCGCAATTGTCCTGCCGGAGACGAGGGCAGCGGAAGCTGGCATAGTCGCGCGGCGGATCTGCCACCGCCTGGCGGATGATCGCAAGGTTCCGGCTCTTTCCGTCAGCGCCGGAGTCGCCGCCTATCCGGAGGATGGCGAGACGATCGAAAGCCTGCTGCGGGTGGCGGATCGCGGACTCTACAGGATGAAGGGCCAAAAAGAAGAGCTACCTTTGGCACAGTTGTAACAGCCAGCGTTCCAAATTCCTGCCTCCGCAAAAACTCAGGGATGTTCACTGCCCTTTCCCACTACCAGTCAGCTCGAGGTGCGGCCATCCGCACGCGGGCACTCTTGCCGTTCTTTCCTCCCGGTTCGACGGAGGGACTCGCGGCTGCTTGGCTGGAACGTGAGTTGACTGGAATTTCCATCTTGGTCTCCGAACATAAACGAGTATAGATCTCGGTTGCGCTAGCAGCCACGACTGCTTCAGCAGAGGGTGACCATGAAATGCAGGATGTCGGAGAGCGGACGGCGGCGGGCGCCTCGGGCTACCGCCTGGAGGGCGCACTGCTCGGCTTCTTAGCTCGTTCGCGGCCTTTCGCTGTCGGACTCGGGGCGTACGGAGCGGGCCTTTCTGTCTATTCTCACTTCCTGACTCACGGGCACGACGTCGTATTTCCGAAAGACATGCCGATGGACATCGGCTTTGGGACGCGTGAATCCGAGCCGCCAGCAACGGTCGGCGGCCATAGTTAAGACGCCGATCGTAGGGCGCCTCAGTCGCCCGAAGCCGAATGCTTCTTCAGCACTTGCGATCTGAGGCGAAATTCCTAGCGGGCCGGGGCTTCGCAACTGCCGTTATTCAGCCTTCATTCCAGCCTTCTTGATGATCTCCTTCTGCTCCGCTGTCCATGTCCCGGACATGTCGCCATGCTGCATCAGCATTTCTTTAGCGTCGTACATCTTTTTGGTTGTGTGGAAGTACTTCACGTTGCCTTGGTGGCCAGAGAGGTCCCAAGACTGTCCGAGCTCCTTGTCGTGATACTTGAAGACGACGTTATCCACGTAGTGGATGGTGTTCCCCCATTCGTCCATGGCCGGGAGCGTGTTCGCGGGCTTGCCCGAGTCATCCCGCTTCATGACTGCCTTTTCTTCCAAGATGCCCGGGATGTTCAGGGTGTACTCAGTCTTGTCAGCCGATTCCCGGAAGTCGATTGGCACGATCTTGACCGCGTTCACTTTCGGCGGCGACCACTGAAACATGAACTTAAACATGTCGATGAAAGCCTCGCGCTGGGCCGGCGTGGTTTTGTCGTCGAAGTAGATCGTCGCGCCGACGTGCTCGGAATCCATATCGATCAGGTCACCGATCACGGCCGCCTTTAGCCCGTCGAGGCTCACATCGCCGTAATGGCCATGCCTGATGTAAGCGAAATCCGCCGCGTCGCATGCCCCGTGTGTGGGATGGCCGTTCGACCGGCAGGGGCAGGCGTACGCCGTACACTGGCATTCGGTGAATCCAATGCCCTCCACTTCAAAATCCGGCACAGCAGGCTGCGGTGCGCTTTTCTGCGCCCGGCCCGCTCCGAGAGCCAGAAGAACCAACAGGAACATGGGACAAATCACAGCAAGCTTTCTGTTCATGCTTCACCTCTCGAAACGCACTGGACTTGACGTGAGAAATTAGCGCGGGCCGAGGTCGGTGTCAATGCCTTCCGTGAGAAGGACGGGCCTGGTCGAATGGACTCGTGCGGGAGATTCGGATGCGGTTTGCTGGTAAGCTCGACCGGACTGGAGGGACATCCGCGAAGGTTACAGCCGTCGGTCTGGATATCGCCGAGCAGATGTTGTGAAAAAGTGACGCCTGATGCGAAATCATCTCGTAGCCTTCGTTATCTGTCTGATTTTGGCGGTGATCTTCACTCTCCCCGCGTCCATTTCTCCAAGCTCCGGTCTGCTGGGGTATCCGGGGGACAACTATCAACATGCTTGGTTCCTTTGGCATTTTGCACACGCAATCGCGAAGGGCCAAAATCCTTTCTACACGGATCTGATTTTCTATCCGAGCCACGTAAACTTGCTCTGGAGCACGATGGACCCTTTGGCTGGGATTCTTGCGCTACCCCTCAGCCTTACCGTGGGGCCCGTCATCGCTTACAATTTGTCCCTCATTCTCCAGTTGGCGCTAACTGCCTTCGTCGCACGCCTGCTTTGCCTCAAGATTTGCGGCAATGAAGCAGCGGCCCTGATCGGAGGAATTGCTTTTGGCTTCAGCGCTTTCATGCTCGCCCATGCTTTGGGACACCTGAGTCTCGTTACTGCTTTCCCGCTGCCCTTGTACGTTCTTGCGCTCGACAAACTCCTGGGGGAAGAGAGGCCGTCATGGAAGGACGGGGTAATCGCTGGTCTAGCTTTGCTTCTGACCGCTTTCGCTCATTTCAACTACACGGTCTTTTGTCTGATGTTCACTGCGGTCGCCCTCGTGACCGAATTCGTATCTGAGGGCGCGCGATTGTTCGAGAGAGTTTGGATGCCTTTTTGCCTGGCATCCGCAACTTTCCTGGCAGGTCTCACTCCTCTGCTGATCATGCTCTTGGGAAATCCGGCCAACGTGCCAAATCCCCGGCCGCTGGATCACATGGAGCAGTACTCCGCTGATGCACTCGGTTTCTTAGTGCCGAGCTGGAACCACCTGCTGTTCGGTTCATTCGCGCGAACGCTTGATCCCAGGATCTTCACAGGTGGATTCGAAGGAACCGTGTACGTTGGCCCGATCGTACTTCTCCTGGCATGTGTTGGATTTTGGAAGGGACGAAAGACGCAGCCACGCTGGGCGATGCGAGCGATGTTTGCAGCGGCGCTCTTCTACGTGCTCTCTTGGGGACCTAGAGCGCGCTTTCTGGGCAAAAGCCTGGACGTTCCCGCACCAGCCGCCGCGCTCTACCACTTTCGTTTTGCGCGTTTCGTGTCAGCACCAGCGCGGTTTCATGTTTTGACGATGTTGTGTCTCTCGATTTTGGGTTCGATGGGGCTCGCATTTTTGCTGAATAAACTGGGGGGGAAATGGCAAAAAACCTGTTTAATCTCTGCGGTGAGTGTGATGTTGATCGTTGAGTCCTTGACGGTTCCGTTTCCCAGCTCTTCACCCGTGGATCCGGCTTGGCCCCCAGCCGCTTCGGGGATGGGGCAACGCTGTACGTTGCCCGCACGCATACAAAGCGGTACAGTGCTTACGTTTCCGCTTGTGGATCGGCCCTATAGCATCAAAGGGATGTGGATGCAGGTTTTGGATCACGGCCGCTACGCGCTCGTAGACGGCTACGTATCGTATGCTCCGGAACGCATATGGCAGGAATGGTACGGGGTTCCCATCTTGCGTTCCCTGATGTCATTGCAGGGAAAGCTCAGCACGCCGATCGACCCTCTATCCGACCAGCAAGCCGCACCCAGCGTCGCTCGCCAATTTCATCTTTCTGCCGTAGTGGTTTTTGATTCTCCTCAACACGACGCGGGGGTCGGCTACGTGGAGGCAGTATTCGGCCGTAACGGACAGCGTGCTGGAAGTTGTACGGTGTTCGAGATCCAACCGAATCAGAGTGCGGCAGAACGGAAAGCCAAGCTCGCCCGTTGAACCGGACTGCCCGTTGGGACGGAGGCTTCTTTGCAGACGCCGCAACCAGCGGCGTCCCTTTCGAATCATAGCAGGGGGCGTGATTGCCTCCCCCGTTTAGTGTAATTCGGAAGGAGGGCCCGGAATGCGGCTCCTTGCTTCGTTTGCAGGACTCCTGTAGGGTCTTACCGAACCTGTAGCACCCTGACAGGGTCCGGCGAGTCCGGAGGAGAAATCTGAGGGGAGTGTGTGGGGCCAGATTCCCGGCCGCTGAGACGGACGCTCGTTTGAAAAGAACCTCAAGTTTCCGAGCGAATTCGTTGACAACTTAAAGCTTGGTAGTATGATTTTACTGCGGTGGATTACTTGGGAGCTTGCCGTACGCCGCGGCTCAAACGAAGATGTTTGATTTGAGGGCTTTATATTATTTTGCCTTCGTGGAAGCACAGTTGTTTGACTGCTGTAGGAAATGCGAATTCACATTCATTCGAAGACGCTCAGTTTGTAAACTGAGTCGTAGGGGGACCCGATGAGCATTAACGTGCTTCGTTCCCGTTCCGTATATGGTACGTTCCTCTTAGTCGCGGTGTTGGCGTTGCCTCTGCTGGGAAACAAATCCCTGTTTGCCCGGTTAGCGCCCCGGACCTCTAGCCCGGCCGCAACCGGCCACATAGGACTGGTCCAAGACTGGAGCACTCGTCATCTGATCTACACGCAGGGCGACAAAGCTCGAGCGTTCCTGGCAACTCAACGGGACCCGCGCGCCTTCTTCAGTTGGATGCGATCAGTTCGAGCCGCACAGAATGCTCGCAATTTCACGGCTCTCCGGCAGAACGCCGCAACCAGGAATAGCGCCCCCACCATACCCCGTGACTGGAGCGTGTCGCTAGGCGGCGGGAACGAGGGCGCGACCATGTTTCCGGCGAAGTTCACTTTCAACACCAACTTCACGCCGGACTGCACGAACGATTACGTCGTGTACACGCTCAACGTAGCAGGAAGCAGCGGGCAAGCTAATCTCGTGGGCATCAATAACTTGTATAGTGGAAGCTCACCGACGGGGATCTGCGGCGCCGCTCCCACGGTCCTCTTCGCGTACAACACCGGAAATCATAGGAATCCCACTTCGCCCACGACCTCTCTGGACGGCAAGAAGGTGGCTTTCGTGGATGGCGCCAGCCCACCCCAATTCCACGTGCTGACGTGGACTGCGGGTCAGGGAACGGTAACGAGCCCGGTCGCGCCCACGATGACCAGCTTGACACTGACCGGGGCCAACTCCGACACGGTGTCCGCACCGTTCATCGACTACAGCACGGACACAGCATATGTGGGCAGCGATAACGGCCACCTCTACAAGATTACCGGCGTGTTTAACGGCACGCCCGCTCTAGCAGGATCGCCATTCCCGATCATCGTATCGAACGGCGGCACACCCGGCAGACTGACAGGCCCTGTATTCGATCCGAGCTTCGCTAACGTCTACGTGGGTAGCAGCGACGGGAACCTGTATGGGTTTTCATCTGATGGGGTCTCGCTCCTGAATTCCCCGGTTGCGGTCGGCAACGGCGCGGCCAGGGGTGGAATCGCTGACCCTCCAATCGTGGATACCTTCAACGAGTTCGTCTATGCCTTCTCCGGCGATGATGGTTCGAACGCCGTTGCGTTGCAGGCGTTTAGCGAGGATTTCTCGGTGTTCACTGTGGCTCCGATTGGGAATAACGCCGTCGTCAACATCCATGCCGGGGACTTCAACAACGACTACTTTGACGAACCGAACAACTCGATCGGCACCACGGATGAGTGGTTCTTATACGCCTGCGGCGTAGCCACAGACGGTACCAATTTTCCGGTTCTGTATCGTATCGGCTTCGATACGAGCCGGAACATGAACAGCACCGTCGACGCCACCTCGATCACTCTCAGCAGCCATGCTAGCGAACAGTGTTCCCCACTCACGGAATTCAAGAACACGAGTGACTCGATTGACCGGATATTCTTTGGCTTGACCACCAGCTCCCTCGTCGAGTACTTCGATGTCAGTTCATCGACAACGCCCACGCTGGGAGCTTCGGCCGCATCCTCTCAAGGCACGAGTGGAATCATCGTTGACAACGACAGCCCGCAAGCCCAGGCCTCCAGCATCTATTTCACGACATTGGGGAACGGCGGATCCTGCGGCCTCCACAGGTGCGCCATGAAGCTGACACAATCGGGGTTACTATGAGCGACGGACCTATGAATCGCACAACGATGGGAAGCGCCGGGCCAGCTAACCAGACGCGACCAAAGAAAGTCTATCAGAAGCCGGCGTTTCGATCCGAACGCGTCTTCGAAACGATGGCGCTCGCGTGTGGCAAGGTCATCCCCTCATCGTCCAGTTGTAAGTTCAACCGGAAGGCTTCCTAGCCCGAAGCGAGGCAAATGGCCGGGACGCCACATGCTTGCCAGGCTGCTAAGACCTGCTTGGCTTCGGAAGTGCTTCGATCCTTTGGAGAGCTGCGCCTGCAAGTCCTAGGCAGTAGCATGCTGCCCTCGATCTATCCGGGCGACATCTTGACGGTTCACCGCACGGAAATCGTTCGCGTCGCTCCAGGGGATATCGTGCTGTACGCCCGCAAAGGCCGCTTGTACGCTCACCGGGTTGTCGAAAAGATTCTTGATGGGGAGGGAATCTTGTTGCTGACCCGCGGGGACACGCTGGCCGAGAACGATCCCCCTGTTTCCGCGGCCGAACTGCTTGGCCAAGTGGCAAGCATCGTCCGCGGCCCGTTCCGACTTGCTCCGGGAAGAAAACCCAGCGCCTACGGTCGCATTGTTGCCGGGCTCGTGAGGCGTTCGATGTGGTTCACGGCGTTTGTCCTTCGCCTGCACGGGCTCCGTCGCCGCTGGATGCCGGATTTCAGAGTGCCGATGGACACGAGAGATGTGGTAATGGCGGGGCGATGCTAATGCAACCGGGTACTCGTTTTACCGATCCCGACGCAGCTCAGCAAATAGCGTCCGCCTGCTTCGATCTCACCATCGAGATTGGCCAAATCCCAATCCGATTGCACACCGCGGATTCCACCTTTTGTCAGCTCCTGGAAGCGCGCTATGCGGGATTCGTACGCGAATGGGTGCAGCCGGAATTCGAATTCGATATTTTTCTCGTTCCACCGGGCGAAATCGCGGGCGACGAGGAAGTCCAAGTCGACATGCAAGATGGCCAGTGGTCGTTCCAGCGAGGGGACTTCCGCGCCGAGTGGGACGGGCGGTCGCGGCGCGGGTGGATTCGCCAGTCTGCGAATCCCTATTCGATCGACTCCGCACTGCGCATCGTTCACACCCTGCTGATGGCGCGGGAGGGCGGCTTCCTGCTGCATGCCGCAAGCGCGATCAAGGACGGGCGCGCGTTCCTGTTCGCCGGCCTTTCGGGCGCAGGGAAAACGACGCTTTCGAGCCTGGCTCCGGCGGGCGTGGCGGTGCTTACAGACGAAATATCTTACGTGCGCCCAGAGGGCCAAGGATATCGCGCCTACGGCACGCCTTTCGCCGGCGAACTGGCGCGCCTCGGCGAAAACCTTTCGGCGCCCGTCGCCGCCGTCTATCTCCTCAGCCACGGCGCAGAGAACCGCATCGAATCCGTGAAGACGCCAGAAGCGGTTCGTGCATTGCTTCGGAACATTCTGTTTTTCGCCCAGGATGAGGAATTGGTGGAACGGGTGTTTCATTCGGCATTTGAATTCGTCTCGCGGGTGCCCGTTTATCGACTGGCCTTCGCTCCCGACGAGCGCGTCTGGATGATGATCGAATGAGCGAGAAGTATATCGCGCGAAGCACCCAGATCGCGGCCCGGCCCCTGGGCGGCGAAATGATGGTCATGTCCGCGGTCGATTCGACCCTCTTCAACCTGAACGAGACGGCTACGGTAATCTGGCAGGCAGCGAACGGACAAACGTCGCTACTAGAGATCGTGCAGCAAAAAGTCTGCGCCGAATTTGACGTTGACCCGGCCGAAGCTTACCGAGACGCCGAGACCTTCGTCGAAGAACTGGCCCAGCACGGTATCCTGCTGGTTTCCGACCAGCCATTCTCGAGCGCCCCCGCGCGGCAAGCGGAGATGCCATGAGCCTCATGACGGAAATGAATCAGAAGGCCCAGGCCTTGGGCGTGCCCATGACCGCGCATCTCGACATCACCTACCGCTGCAACGAGCGCTGCGAGCACTGCTACCTGGACCACGACGACAAGGGCGAAATGACCACCGCCGAGATTCAGGATCTGCTGGACCAAATGGCGGAAGCCGGCGTGTTTCTCCTGGTGATCAGCGGTGGCGAACCGCTGCTTCGGCGGGACTGTTTCGAGATCCTGGAATACGCGCGTTCATTGCTCTTCAATGTGAAACTGAAGACGAATGCGGTGCTGATCAAGGAAAAGGAAGCCGCGCGCCTGCGGGCCATAGGCATCGAGCAGGTGCAGATCAGTGTGTATTCGCACCGGCCTGAGGTGCATGACGGCATCACGAAGCTGCCCGGCTCGCACAAACGCACGCTCCAGGCCATACGTTTCTTGAAGTCGCAAGGATTAAAAGTGAACCTGGCCAACGTCCTGATGCGGCAAAACATGGCGGATGGCGACGGCGTGCACGCCCTGGCCGCCGAGCTGGGTGTGGGCTACACGCTTGATCCCACCATCACGCCCATGATGGACGGCAATACTTCCATTCTGCGGATGCGCGCCCCCGCGAGCGAGTTGAAAAACATCTTCCACAACCCCAAGCTGGTCGGGAACACCGAGGAATTTTGTGCGCCGCCGCCGGCCGTCGACGAAGACATCCTGGATGGGTACCCGTGCAGCGCCGGCCACACGGCTTGCTACATTTCGCCTTACGGCGACGTGTACCCTTGCGTGCAATTTCCGCTTCCCAGCGGAAATGTGCGGCGGAACAAGTTTTTGGACATCTGGCGTTATTCTCCAGAGCTAAACGAAGTGCGCTCGATTCGTGCGCGCGACCTGCCGGTGTGCTCGACTTGCCATCACGTGGGGACTTGCACTCGCTGTCCGGGACTGGCCTACATGGAAGGCAGTATGCGCGGGCCATCGACGGCCGACTGCGAGAAATCTTACGTGCGAACGGGAATTGCTTCTGCAAACATGCTGGCCCGAGCGAATGTCCTTTCCGGTTCGGGCTTGGTGCAGATCCAGCCATCGGGAAGATAGAACCGATTGTGCGCAGGGCACCGCGCAGGACGTGCCCTGGTAAGTCCTCTGTCTGACGCACGGGGAATGCGAGACTTCCTCTGCGCCGTTCCAATCAACGTTGCAGGTTATCGCAGGGTGGATTCCCCTCTTGGAAGCACACCAAAACGTTTTTGGGCGCTCTTTGTGTCGGTGGTGGTAGCCGCGTCGGTTTTTTGGCAAGCCGGGAAAATCTTGCGGGCCGACCACCTCAGTCAGTCTGCCAATCCGGCCGACTGGTTGCGCGCGGCCGAGACTGAGCCTGGGAACGGGTCCTACTGGCATCGACTGGGTGCTTACCGCCAGTGGAATTTTGAAGCCGCCGATCTCAACCTCGCCCTCGAGTATGACCGCAAAGCCATTCAAGCGGAGCCCGGGTCTTCTCTCTTCTGGATGGACCTCGCCGGCGTCTACGAAGCGATGGGCGAAGCCCCGCAGGCTCGCGCAGCGTTCGACAAGGCTCGCTCCAATTATCCCATCTCTGCCGAAGTGGGATGGAACTATGGAAATTTTCTCGTTCGGCAGGGCCAAGTCGCCCAGGGCTTCGCGGAAATCCATCGAGCCCTCCTGCTGGATCCGAGACTCATCCCACTAGCAGTCTCCCGCAGCTGGCAAACCACCCAGGACGTAGACCGCTTGCTGGACGAAGTCTTGCCGGCTAATCCAGACGCCTACTTCCAAGCGATCGACTACTTTGCATCCAACCAGGAGATCGATGCCGCCCTGAAGATCTGGAATCGCTTGCTGGGACTCGGCAAGCCCTTTTCGCTTCGGCGCACTTTCCCTTTCTTGGATCAGCTGAACCGGGAGGAGCGCACCGACGATGCCAAGCGAATCTGGCGCCAGGCCTTCGTCGCGGCCGGCGTGCCATTCGACGAACCGCCAAGCCACTCGCTCGTGTGGAACGGTGGGTTTGAACACGACTTCGCCGTCGGCGGTTTCGACTGGCGGGAAGAGGATCCGAACGGCTGGACTTCCGAGTTTGACACAACGACGTTTCATTCTGGCCACCGCTCGCTACGCATCGATTTTGGGGGAGGCACGAATCTCGACTTTTCGAATGTTTGGGAACTGGTTCCGGTCGAGCCGAATGCGCGCTACCATTTCCGCGGCTATCTGCGGACTGATTCCATTTCGACGGAAAGCGGGCTGCGCTTTCGGGTTTTTGACCCGCAGCACGGAGGCAGCGGCGAAGCGCAAACCCCAGACTTGACCGGCTCGCAGCCGTGGACGGCACTCGAGGCCGATGTCACCTGCGGGCCGCAAACTCATCTGCTCGTCATTCAACTGCGCCGGTTGCCCAGCCGCCTTTTTGACAACAAGCTCAGCGGAACGGTCTGGGTAGACGATGTATCTCTGACTCCTGTAGCACAGAATCCGGAGCCGGCCTCTCCATGACCGCGGTTCGGCTCGACATATGTGTCCTTGTGGGTTTCTCCGTGTTCGCCCACGGAGCCGTCGAGGCCTGGTCCGAGTCGACGCTCGAAATTGGGGCCGCCGCGCTGTTTCTTCTGTGGGGTATTATCGCTAGCGCGAAGCGGAGGGCCGCTTGATGCCACGCCGCGTGATCCATGGCGTGCTTCGGCGGGCCGGTCGACTGTTGGAGGCGTAACACCTGAAGTTTACGATGACCGCCGAACCGACCAAAGAGCGTATTGCTCGCATCCTTCGCGAGGGGGCCGAACTACGCCTGCGATTAATTGACACGTGCATGGATTCTGCTCTCAAAGCGGCGAGGGCGATTGAACGGTCCTTTAAAAGCGGAGGAAAGCTGTTCCTGTTCGGAAATGGCGGAAGCGCGGCCGACGCCCAGCACATCGCTGCGGAGTTTGTGTGCCGGTTCGGGCGCGACCGCGATCCTTTGCCAGCGATTGCCTTGACGACCGACGCGTCGATTTTGACGGCGGTTAGTAACGACTATGGATTCGAGCATGTCTTCGCCCGGCAAATCTATGCGCTAGGGCGCGCGGCCGATGTCGCACTAGGCATCAGCACCAGCGGGCGCTCCCCGAATGTGATCAAGGGAATGGGAGCTGCGCGAGAGCGCGGACTCACAACGATTGTGCTGACGGGAAACGACGGAGGCCCTTTAGAGCAGCTCGCCGATATCGCTATCGTCGTACCTTCGAGTAACACAGCACAGATTCAGGAGTGCCACATCGTTCTGGCTCATATCTTGTGCGAAATAACAGAAACACTCGTCCTGGGTGAGACAGCCGGCAATTCGCCCGAGCCTTCTCCATGACCGCGGTTCGACTCGGCATCTGTCTCCTGGTGGCTTTCTCTGTGTTCGCCCATGGAGCCGTGGAAGTGTGGTCCGAATCTACGCTCGAAATCGGGGCCGCCGCGCTGTTTCTTTTGTGGGGCATTCTCGTGAGCACGAAGCCGAGGGCGGAGCTGCGGTGGAGCGCGCTCAATTGGCCGTTCCTGGGAATTCTGGGCCTTGGCCTGGCGCAATTGTCGCTGCGTGTGACTAGCGATCCCTATCTGACTCGAGCAGAACTGCTTCGCGTGCTTGCCTATTTCCTGTTGTTCTTCCTCGCCGCGCAGGTGTTTCGCGACAAAGCGGAGCTCCGTGGGCTCGTCTGGTTCCTGGTCGCTCTCGGTTTTGCCGTGGGACTTTTCGCGATGATTCAATACTTCACGTGGAATGGAAAGTTGTACTGGTTTCGCGAGCTCACCGCCGGAGGCACGCCCTTCGGGCCTTATGTGAATCGCAATCACTTCGCGGGATTCGTGGAGCTGGTTGCGCCGCTGGGCTTGGCTCTGATCGTGCTCCGTGGAGTACGACGGGAACTAGCGCCGCTAGCAGGTCTTCTTACCGTTGTCCCCGTAGCTGCACTCTTCACCTGCGGATCGCGCGGAGGAATCATCGTCTTCGTCTTTGAACTCGGCCTGCTGGCTTTGGTGATGTGGACGCACCGCGCTGGAAACGTTCGCGTGGGAACTTCCGCAGTAGTTCTGCTGGCGGCCGGCGCCATGATCGCGTGGGTCGGGGTCGGCACCGTCGCGGAACGGTTTTCTCAGCCGCACTCCGGAGAAGTTACCCTCAGTGGACGGACGACGATGCTTCGCGATACCGCGCGGATTTTCCAGGATCACCCGTGGATGGGCACGGGTTTGGGAACTTTGGTGGCAGTTTATCCCCGGTACGCCTCCTTCTATGACGGCAAAATCGTCGACCACGCGCACGACGATTACGTCGAAGCCCTGGCCGAGGGCGGCTTGCCCGCAGCGCTGTGCGGGCTCGCTTTCCTCTTTCTGTTGTTCAGGAGTTCCTGGACCGCGATCAAGTCAACCCAGAGCCCTTTTTCACTCTCCTTCCATGCCGGCGCCCTCGTTGCCTGTGGTGGCCTGCTGCTGCACAGTCTGGTGGATTTCAATCTCCATATTCCATCGAACGCCATCCTCTTTGTCTTGAACGCATACCTGGCGAGTTCGCCCCCTCTCGCCGAAGATGAGAGTAATGGCGACCTGCGGAGAAGGAAGCGCACATCCGCGATTGAGGCGGCACGGCCCACGGTTTGATGAGCCCGGTCACCCGAGGCCTGTCCTTTGGTAGCGTAGGAACTTTGAACCTATTGGTACTGTGGGCTTTAAGCCGGTCGAGGTACAGCCATTCCAGGGTTGACATACCGATACCCTCTAGTCCATAGTTTTGCGGGGTCATTTCTCTCGATGGCATACACAGTCCGGGGTCTTTTGGACTGCATCAGGGCAAAGCTTCTCTGGGTTCTCCCCTTTGTCGTAGCCGTGTGGGGCGTTCAGGTAGCGTATTGCCAGGAAAAGTTCGAAACCCCACAGCAGACAAACGAAAGGATTCAGCAGCTCGCCAATGCTGCTCGGCCGCAGGTCACCGACCTCCCTATAGGCGCCGGGGACCTGATCCATGTTGAAGTCTTCGATGTCCCCGATCTCTCCCGGGACGCTCGAGTGACTGAGACTGGTATGGTCTCGCTTCCGCTCATCCCCGGGAAGATCCGCGCCGGGGGCCTCACGCCGTTCGAATTGGAAGAAAAGCTGGCGGACCTTTTGTTGGAAAACGGGCTGGTCTCTCACCCACAAGTCTCGGTGTTCATTAAAGAGCGAACCAGCCAGCCCGTCTCGGTCGTCGGCGCCGTGAACCGACCGTCAGTCTTTCAGGTCTACCGACCGACGACGCTGCTCGAAATCTTGGCGCAGGCGGGCGGCATCTCGAATGATGCTGGGAGTGTGATCTTGATCACCCGGTCCATTCCGCCCAAGGATGAACCTCGGAACAACGCTCCCGGAGGCGGGATCGACAGTCCTTCTGCCTCAACGCAGACAATCACGATCAATTTGAAAGACTTGCTCGACTCGGGCGACCCAGCCTTCAACATCCCCGTGTACGGAGGCGATGTGATTAGCGTCCCCCGAGCCGGAATCGTCTACGTCGTGGGCGCGGTAACATCACCTGGAGGCTTCGTCCTACAAAACATGGGTGACACAATGACGACGGTTCGAGCGCTTGCTTTGGCCCACGGACTGACCTCCACCGCAAAGGGGGATGAAGCCGTGATCATGCGCAAAGATCCGGTCACCGGGATCAACCACGAGATTCCGGTGCACTTGAAGAAGATTATGGGGCGGAAGAGTGAGGATGTCCGTTTGAATGCCAACGACATCCTCATTGTTCCTGACAGCAGCGGCAGGCGCGCGCTCCATCGTGCCGGAGAGGTCACGCTTGGGGTCACCACCGGTTTGGTTATCGTACGAGCAGGAAGGTAAGCGACCGCCCAGCCCGGGCGGCCTGCATCATTAGACGGCTATGGAAGAAGCGACCAAACTAGCATTGCATGACCGCAAGCCGGTAGAAGTCATCACCGCGAGTCCGGCACCGTCCGTGTCGCCCTGGGAGCATGTGCCTCGAGAAACGCACCTGCTCGATTACGTCATCGTCCTTCGTAAACACCAATGGCTAATCCTCACCTTCCTGCTCACGGTAGTCACTGTCGTCACGATGGCTTCGTTCAAAATGAAACCTGTCTACGTCGCCGCGGCCCGCGTGGAGGTGGACCGCGAAAACCAGAATTCGCTTCCGTTCCAGGGGGCTACTCCGTACGACGAATATGTGGACATGGACAACTACATTGAAACGCAGGCGAAGATTCTTCAGAGCGAGACCCTTGCTTTGCAAACGGTCAAATCGCTAGACTTGGGTCGCTATCCTGAATTCGGCGGCAGCCCCAATGCGCTGAAGCTTTCGAGCGGATCCGGTCCCCAGCAGCGGCCCGCAATCCTGGGAGCCTTTCTCGGCCGTCTCAGCGTCAAACGTGTGCCAAACAGCCGTTTGATCGAAGTGGCTTTTGAAGCAGAGGATCCGCAACTCGCGGCGCTGGTGGTGAACACCCACCTTCAAAACTTTACTGAGCAGAACTTCCGAAGCCGTTATGACGCCATCAGTCAGGCTTCCAACTGGCTTTCCTCGGAGCTAGAAGAGCTGCGCATCAAAATGGAGAAATCCGAGGACGCAAGAATCGCATACGAGCGCGAAAATCAGATTTGGACCCTCGACGAAAAGCAGAGCATCACGACCCAGAAGTTGGGCGATGTCAGCAAATCCCTGACGGAGTCAGAGACCGACCTATTGCAGAAGCAGGCTAACTACCAGATGGCTCAATCGGGCAGCCTGGATTCGGTTCCGGCGGTGCGCGATAACACAGTGATCCAGGATCTCACCAAACGCAAAATCGAGCTCGACGCGCAGTATGCGGACGCCCTGAATCAGTTCGGACCGAATTATCCTCGCGTCCTCCGCCTACAGGCCCAGAGAAAAGAATCGGAGGCGGCGCTCGCGCGCGAAAAGCAGGGGATTCTGGGCCGTATGGAGACCGAATACCGCGACGCTCAAGCCCGCGCGCAGTTGCTGGAGAACGCCCTAGACAAACAAAAGGCGGAATCGAATGGGATGGCCGAAAAGCTCGTGCAGTACAACATTCTCAAGCACGATGCTGAATCGAATAAACAGCTCTACGACAGCCTGCTGCAAAAGCTCAAAGAAGCAGGGATCACGGCGGGTCTGCGCTCGAGCAATATTCGGATCGTGGACCCGGCGCTGGCTCCTTCGAGTCCTGCCCGTCCGCAGAAAGCTCGAAACATCCTTCTGGCTTTGCTCGTAGGGCTGGTTGGCGGCGTAGGCCTGGCCTTTTTCCGCGAGTATCTGGACAACACCGTCAAATCCCCCGACGATATTGAGGCGCTAACCGGTCTTCCCTCCCTCGCCGTCGTGCCAGCCTTCGGGAGCTTGAACGGCCACGGCCGAATGGCCGCTCTCGCTGCTGTCCGCCCGAATGGGTCCGGCGACACCCGAGTGGAACTGATTGCACACAGCCAGCCCAAGTCGCAGATCTCCGAGGCATTCCGGGCGCTGCGAACTTCTCTCTTGCTCTCGCAGGCAGAGCATCCTCCCCAAGTCATCTTGGTGACAAGCGCGCTGCCAAGAGAAGGCAAGACCACGGCGGCGGTCAACCTGGCTGTCACCCTGGCTCAATTGGGTGATCGAACACTTTTGCTCGATTCAGACCTGAGGAAGCCTGGCATTCGCAGGGCGCTTAGTTTAGACATCGGAAGGGAATACGGACTCAGTTCTTACCTGGCGGGGGTCGCTTCCCTGGATGAAGTCATGGTCCCGTATCCTTTCATCAGCAATCTCACAGTGGTGCCGACCGGGCCAGTTCCGCCAAGTCCAGCAGACTTGCTCTCTTCCCATCGCATGCGCGAAGCGATCGCCGAGTTGCGGGAGCAATTCAAGTTCATCGTCATTGATTCCCCGCCGATCATGGCGGCAACCGATGCGGTGATCCTGTCGGCGCAGGCCGATGGTGTACTTTTAATCGTGAGGAGCGGGGAGACTCCGAAAGAAGCTTTCACCCGCTGCCGCGATCTGCTCACGGGTGTCAATTGTCGCTTGCTGGGCGTCGTTTTGAACGCGGTAGATTCAAGCGCGCCCGATTACTACTATTCTTACCGCTATTATCCCTACGCCTATGGTTACGGCTACGGAGAAGAGGCGGGCACGCACTCAAATCTTACGTCCGGATCCGGGGACGCTCCCGGATCTTCGTCCTAAGGGGGCCACCTTGCGTTTTTTAATCACGGGCGGTGCTGGATTCATCGGTTCTCATCTTGCCGAGACTTTGCTGGCGCGTGACGAGGAGGTGTTTATTCTGGATGATCTCTCCACCGGGAGCGTGGAGAATATTCGCCACCTGAAGGGGAACGAGCGATTCCACTACGTGTTCGATTCAATTCAGAACAGGCACCAGCTTGCCGAACTGGTGGACGAATCCGATGTCGTCTTCCATCTGGCCGCAGCGGTGGGCGTGCGGTTAATTGTCGAGAGCCCCGTCCGTACCATCGAGACCAATGTTCATGGCACACAGTTGGTTCTTGAAGCTGCTTGCAAGAAAAAGAAGCTCGTTTTTCTGGCCTCGACGTCGGAGGTTTACGGAAAAAGCGACAAGTTCCCTTTTCAGGAGGACGCAGACCTAGTGCTCGGCCCCACCGTCAAAGGTCGCTGGAGCTATGCTGCCTCGAAAGCGCTGGACGAGTTTCTGGCGCTCTCCTACTGGAAGGAGAAAGGCCAGCCGATCATGATCGCCCGACTCTTTAATACTGTGGGACCCCGGCAGACGGGGCGGTACGGCATGGTGCTGCCGAACTTCGTGAATCAAGCGCTCGAGGGGATCCCCATCACGGTGTTCGGCACGGGGCAGCAATCGCGCTGCTTTTGCGATGTCAGCGACACGGTCGAGGCCATGATCCGGCTGGTCTCGACGGGCCGTGCCGTGGGCGAGGTAGTGAACATTGGCAGCGACCAAGAAATTACCATCGAGGATCTGGCGCGCCTGGTGAAGCAACGGACTCGCAGTTCTTCCGCGATCACCTTTGTCCCGTACGACCAAGCCTACGAGCCCGGCTTCGAGGACATGCCCCGGCGTGTCCCTTCGCTCGAAAGACTGGAAAAGCTGACGGGTTTCCGGCCGGCCACGCCGCTCGCGGAGATCATCGAGCGCGTGGTTAGCCATTTCCAAAGAAGGCGGGAGGCTGCTTTCGTGGGTGCGCCGGAGCGAACGGCGGTTGCCACCGGCTTACAGCGCGCGGCAACCACGACTGCGTCCTGATGCAAGCTCTGGCTCCTCGAACCCCAGATACCAAGCCGCTTGCTAGCAGTTTAACCTATCGATATGCTTAAACTTCCGGGCCTTGCCTGACCTACAATGAGCCCCGCTAAGAGCACCGTTCCTCCGCCGGTCGAAACTCGGTTCACCTACTCGGGGACGGAACTCGATTCCATGGCGAAGGCGAAGAACTATCACCGCTGGATTTTGTCCCACTTTACTCCGTTCTTGGGGAAACGGGTGCTTGAGATAGGGGCCGGCATCGGCACCTTTTCGAGTCTTCTACTGAATGAGACGCCGGACTCCGAGCTTACCCTTCTTGAGCCCGCCGCAAACCTGTATCCCACCCTCGAGCGGCGTTATGAGGGAAATGCGAGAGTAGCCCTGATCCAGGGAAGCCTGGAAGAGCACGCGAATTCCCTATCAGCCGATTCGGTAGTGTTGGTGAACGTCCTCGAACACGTCGAGGACGACAAAGACTACCTGGAGATGATCCATCGCATCCTCAACCCGCGCGGGAATCTGCTCTTGTTTGTTCCGAGCGTTCCGCTCCTCTACGGTTCGCTGGACGAAGCCTTTGGTCACTTGCGGCGATACACGAAGAAGGACCTCCGCCGCAAACTGCAAGGAGCCGGTTTCCAGTTGGAACGACTGCACTACGTGAACCTACCGGGCGTGGCCTCTTGGTTCATTGCCGCGAAGCTCTTGCGGTTGAAAACTCTGGAGACTGCGGATGTTCGTTTTTACGATCGGTGGGTTGTGCCATGGTGCTCGAAGTTGGAACGTCTTTGGCCGCCCCCGATCGGCCAAAGCCTCCTGGCCGTCGCGCTGAAATAGCTTCAGGCCTGCGCCTTCTGAACCGGCGACGAAGTGCGGTCAGGAAACCGCGTCTCGAGTTTTGCGACACGAGCAGATGATCCCGAAGAAATACTGGCGAAAACTATCCCGCTTCGAGCGGTATTTGGTGGTTCTTTTCCTCTTCACCCTGCTGCTGGTGAACCCGTGGGTCCGCGGGGATGGCGTGGGCTACTACGCTTACGCTCGTTCCGTGCTCATCCAGGGAAATCTACATTTTGAAAACGATTGGCGCGCCGCAAACAAGACCTTTAGTGCACACCGCGTAGACGATACCGGGCGAGTGCGGCCGGACCAATATACTTCGACCGGACACCTTGATAATCATTTCACCGTCGGGCCTTCGATCCTATGGGCGCCATTTCTAGTAGCTACACATCTCGGGGTGCGGGCCTACGACGGGCTGGACGGGCATGTTCCCGCTGACGGGTTTTCCCGGCCGTACATTTATGCGATGGGTTTCGCGACAGCTCTCTACGGCTTCCTCGGACTTTGGATCTCTTTCCGTCTGGCACGAAAGTACATCGAGGAGCGATGGGCTTTTCTCGCCACGCTCGGGATCTGGTTTGCAAGCTCGCTGCCAGTCTATATGTATTTCAACCCCTCCTGGTCGCACGCCCATTCAGCATTCACGGTAGCTCTTTTTCTCTGGTATTGGGATCGCACGCGTGGCCGGCGCACCGTAGGCCAATGGATCCTGCTGGGCGCGATCGCGGGCCTGATGATGGATGTGTACTATCCCAACGCCGTTCTACTGCTTGCGCCGCTCGTCGAATCCCTTGTTGACTACGGGCGCACCTGGCGCGGACCTCAGAAGTCTCGATCTGAATGGGGGCGTCTTTCTCTTGGGAATTTGATGTTCGCCATCACCGCGGTCATTGCCTTTGTGCCAACGCTGATCACGCGGTGGATTATCTACGGGAGTCCGTTCAGCACGGGCTACGAATATGTAGGCGCCTGGCATTGGACCTCTCCCCTTCTCGGAACGGTGCTCTTCTCCAGCGACCACGGCCTTTTCAGTTGGACGCCGATCTTGATCCTGGCAGTGGCGGGCTTATTTGTGCTTCTGTGGCGCGATCGCGAGCTCGGTGGAATTCTGCTCGTCGTGACCCTGGCATTCTATTTCTTGATCGCCAGTTACCCTGATTGGGACGGTATTTCGTCGTTCGGTAACCGGTTCTTCGTCTCTCTGACGCCCATATTCATTTTAGGCCTTGCCGAAACATTCGATGCTTTCGGCAAGATCTGGAAGCACCGGCGGGGAGCCTTCATACGTGCTGCGGGCGTCACAGCGCTCTTGATCTTATGGAACTGGGGGTTCATTTTTCAATGGGGCATGCATCTAATCTCTGAGCGCGGGCGGATTTCATGGGAGGAGATGGTTTATAACCAATTCCGAGTGGTGCCGGGGCAGCTCTTCGGCAGCGTAAAACAATACATGGCCAACCGAAGAGACCTGATGAATCACATCGAGGGCAAGGACTCGAAACAGCTTGAAACTCGCAATCCGGAGGCGAAGCAGGCGCAAAGATGAGTGGCGCGAAGGCGATTCCGATTGTCGAACAACCGCTCCTTCGAATCACTCCGCCCGGC
Organism: uncultured Acidobacteriota bacterium; assembly: GCA_963781005.1. Lineage (GTDB taxonomy): Bacteria > Acidobacteriota > Terriglobia > Acidiferrales > UBA7541 > CAWADX01. The sequence continues at coordinate 571,905 of CAWADX010000001.1, read as the reverse complement.
GGATGGTGGGACATCCCTTTTGGCGAAGTGTGGAAATACCGGGAGCTGCTCTATTTCTTCGTCTGGCGCGATATCAAGATCCGCTACAAGCAAACAGTTATCGGTGCCGCCTGGGCCATCCTGCAACCCCTCCTGTCCGTGATTGTGTTCAGCCTCTTCTTCGGTAAGCTGGCGCATATTCCATCCGAAGGGCTTCCCTATCCCATCTTCTACTACAGCGCCTTGCTTCCCTGGATGTACTTCGCTGCGGCGCTGCAAAGCGCCACCAACACCGTAGTTGAAAACCAGCGCCTGATCACCAAGGTATACTTCCCGCGGCTGGCTCTGCCGCTTTCCTCAGTTCTGTCCGGCCTCGTGGATTTCGGCGTGTCCTTCCTGATGTTCGTCGCGATGATGATTTATTACGGGATTCGACCGACGGCCGCGGCGCTGTGGGCCCCGGTGTTCCTGCTGCTTGCAGTGATGACGGCGCTCGGCGTGGGGCTCTGGCTTTCGGCGCTGAACGCGATCTATCGGGATGTGCGCTACGTCCTGCCGTTCCTCGTGCAATTCTGGTTGTTCGCTTCGCCGGTCGCTTATCCGAGCTCGCTCGTGCCGGCGAAATGGCGCTGGCTCTACGGGCTGAATCCGATGGCCGGAGTGATCGAAGGTTTTCGTTGGTCACTCGTGGGCGGCGGGGAACGGCCGGGCTATCTGATTCTTGTTTCGGCGGGAGTTGTGTTTGTGGTTCTTTTAAGCGGCGTGGCTTTTTTTCAGAGAATGGAAACAACTGTCGCCGACGTCGTTTAAAAAAATGAGTGAAGCTGTCATTCAAGTTCGGGAGCTGGGGAAGCGCTACCGCGTTGGCGAACGCGAGCGCTACATCGCATTGCGCGATGTGCTGGCGCGAACTTTCACGGCCCCGTTCCGGCGCGGCCAGCGTACTGCGCCCGACCATATATGGGCTCTGCGCGACGTTTCGTTTGACATCGAGCAAGGCGAGGTTGTGGGCCTGATCGGCCGCAACGGCGCCGGGAAAACGACTCTGCTCAAACTCCTCTCACGCATCACGCGCCCGACGGAAGGTTATGCCGAAATCCGCGGCCGCGTCGGGAGCCTGCTTGAAGTCGGGACCGGGTTTCATCCTGAGTTGACCGGGCGAGAGAACATCTACCTTAGCGGTGCAATCCTGGGAATGAAGAAGGTGGAGATCGATCAGAGATTCAATGAGATTGTCGCCTTTTCCGAAGTCGAACGGTTCCTCGACACTGCGCTCAAGCATTACAGCAGCGGAATGCAGATGCGGCTCGCGTTTGCCGTTGCCGCGCATCTCGAGCCAGAAATCTTGCTGGTGGATGAGGTCCTCGCTGTGGGGGACATAAACTTTCAGAAAAAGTGCCTCGGCAAAATGCAAGATGTTTCGAAGAGCGGTCGTACAATCGTTTTCGTCAGCCATCAGATGAATCAGATTCGCCGCCTCTGCGAGCGCGTCATCTGGATTGATGCCGGTACAATTCGCAATGCTGGATCAACCCGCTTGGTCATAGGCGCTTATGAGACGGCGATGCGAGGCAGCAGCAAGGAGGCTCCCGGCCGTGCCGCTGGGAAAGGCACCAAGGCCCGATTTCAAGGATGGGAAATCCTTCATCCACGCGAAGAGCAAACCAATTTACTTTCTTCGTTCGGCTCGGTCAGCTTTCGATTCGCATTGCAGGTCAACGATGCCCTGCGGATGGCGACGCATGGGATCGCATTGTACAGCAGCGACGGGCAGCTCCTATGGGGTACGGCCGCATTCAATTTAGAGCTTGAGCCGGGTTGCTATGGATTTGACTACGAGCTCCCAACCTTGCCTTTGCGGCCGGGAGCGTATCATTGGCTTGTCAGTCTCTATGACGAGACTGGTTTAGTAGACGTATGGGAAAGCGTCCCTGACCTGCTTGTTGCCACCGAACCGGTCACTCATCCGAGCGACCAATGGTCCGGGATTTTGAATATTCCGTATCAATTCCAAGTCACGAAAGACGACGCGCGAATGAAATTCCCGGCTGCAGCAGCCAAAGAGGGATAGCGTTTCTACGCGCATTTGAAATGGACGTATAGGAAATGAGCAGCGTCTCGGGGTAGACATGCCAATCATCCAACTTGCGATCCCAATTTATCTGCCGACCTGGCTGCATCGTCAGGCGCGACGGTGGAAGCACGCCGTTCGGGTAAACGGAGCCTCTCCGGTGAACCTGTGGGGTGACAGCAACGTTGAATGGTTCTTCGGAAACGGAGGCGCCTGGCTGCGGCGCGCCGAGGATTTCACGTCACAGCCCTTGATCTCGAACAGCAGTTTTTCTATTGGCAACATCCCAACACAATTCAAACAAGGAGATGTTCTTTCCGGCGATTTCGCGTCACGGGCCTGCGGGAGTCGGCTTGAGCCATGAGCTTCGCAGAAACTCAAATTGACCAGGTGAAGGAATACTGGGACCGGCGTCCGTGCAACATTCGGCATTCGCCGCAGCCCGTTGGGACGAAGGAGTATTTCGACGAGGTCGAGGCCCGGAAATATTTCGTCGAGCCACACATCCCTGGTTTCGCGGAATTTGAGCGCTGGCGCGGCAAGAAAGTGCTCGAGATTGGTTGCGGGATCGGAACCGATACAATGAATTTCGCGCGCCACGGGGCTTGCGTGACCGCCGTCGATCTTTCCGAAAAATCGCTGGAGCTAGCCCGGGTCCGTGCCAATATTTACGGTTTCGAAGACCGCATTCGTTTCTACCAAGGCAGCGCGGAAGAATTGAGGCGTTTTGTGCCTCCTGAACCCTACGATCTCATCTATTCCTTTGGGGTCATTCATCATACGCCCCACCCGGAACGCGTGATTGACCAGATGCGTCAGTACGTCGCCCCCGGGAGCACCATCAAGATCATGGTGTATCACCGTCGCTCGTGGAAGGTCTTCTGGATCTTGATGACGTATGCCAAAGGTCAGTTCTGGCGGCTGCCGGAACTGGTCGCGCGTCACTCAGAAGCTCAAACGGGCTGCCCGATCACGTACACGTACACGCGGAGAGAGGGCCGGGAACTCTGCGAACGTAACGGCTTTCGGGTAACAGAAACGCAGGTGGAGCACATCTTTCCTTACCGAATCTGGGATTACGCGCATTACCGCTATGCAAAGGTGTTTTATTTTCGATGGATGCCTCTCGGCCTTTTTCGATGGCTGGAGCGCCACTTCGGCTGGCACATGTGTCTAACTGCGGTGGCAACATAAGGATCCAATCGAAGGTCACTTATACGAAGCACACGTCAAAAGGGGACCGATCATGAAAGCTGCTTCAGTCGTCGGTTTGGGAAAACTGGGGGCGCCTTTGGCAGCCTGCCTGGCAGCGAAGGGAATGCGCGTGTTTAGCGTGGACGCCGACCCTCGCAAAGTGGAGGCGATCAACCAAGGCCAAGCGCCCATCTTCGAGCCGGGACTTGAGGAATTGATCCACGCATCCAACGGCCGGTTGACTGCTGGCAGCGATATCGAGGAAGCCGTGCGCGCAAGCGAGACGACTTTTATTGTAGTCGCCACTCCCAGCGAGCCCGACGGCGGATTCTCGCTTCGTTATGTGCTGCCTGTCTGCGAAGCGATCGGCCAGGAACTGCGATCGACACGCGAATTCCACTTGGTCGTTCTCACAAGCACCGTCATGCCGGGGACGACCGGGGGACTGGTGCGATCTACACTCGAACACGCCAGCGGCAAGCGCGCCGGTTCTGAGTTTGGCCTGTGCTACGGACCCGAGTTCATTGCGCTCGGCAGCGTGATCCACGACTTCCTCAATCCGGACTTCGTCTTGATTGGGGAATCCGATCCCCGGTCGGGGACGATGCTAGAAGCGATTTACAAAGACGTATGCGAGAAAACGCCGTCCGTAGCGCGAATGAACTTTGTCAACGCCGAGATTGCCAAACTCGCCGTCAACACATTCGTGACCACGAAAATCAGTTTTGCCAATACGCTGGCAAGGATTTGCGAGAAGCTGCCGGAAGCGGACGTGGACGTCGTTACCTCCGCTCTCGGCCTGGACACACGCATCGGCGCGAAGTACTTGAAAGGCGCGGTCAGCTACGGCGGGCCGTGCTTTCCGCGAGATAATCAGGCGCTGGCTACGCTCGCCCTGCAACTGCATGCACCAGCTGATTTGGCTCAGGCCACCGACCGCTTCAACCGCTCGCAGGTGCAGTGGCTCGCGGACCTTGTCCAGCAGCATTGCAAAGGGGGCACCGCGGGCGTCCTGGGACTGACTTACAAGCCAGACACAGACGTTGTCGAGGAAGCAGTGGGCTTCTTGCTTGCGCAGGAGCTCGCCGGACGCGGCGCGAAGGTGATCGCCTACGATCCAACCGGCAGCGGGAATTCCGCGCGAGTCTTAAGCGGAAAAGTGCGCTTCGCGCGGACGGCGCAGGAGTGCATCGAGCAGAGCGAAGCCGTCGTAGTGGCGACACCATGGAAGGAATTTGCCGAAATCCCCGCCCGCGAGTGGGTGCATCACAGCCCACCCCGCGCTGTGATTGACTGCTGGCGCGTGATGAAGCACCTGGACGGCACCGAAGGAGTACGATATCTCAGCCTCGGAATCGGTAGTGGGTTCTCCCACCCCACCTCCAAAGGGGCTCGATGCTGACGCTATTCACGACGCCAAAGCCCTTTAAGGGCCATATCACTGTCATCCAGCGAAATGCCATGAAGAGCTGGACGCTCTTGCATCCTCGACCGGAGATTCTCCTTTTCGGTGATGAGGATGGCGCGGAACAGGTTGCTGCCGAACTGGGCCTACGTCACGTTCCGAAGGTAGGTCGCACCCAATCCGGCGCCCCGCTGCTCAATGACATGTTTGAAAAGGCTCGCCAACTCGCCACGTTCGACCTGCTCTGTTATGTGAATGCCGACATCATCTTGTTGCAAGACTTTATGACGGCCCTCGAACGGGTGAATCGCTGGCGCCCGCGATTTCTCATGATCGGTCAGCGCTGGGATGTAGACATCCGCGAGCCCCGGGATTTCAGTGAGCCCGAATGGCCCGAGCGTCTGAAGGCCCTCGCGCTTGGTTCGGGCAAGCTGCGCCGCCCACCGTGGATTGACTATTTTGCGTTCAGCAAGGACTTAGCCGTGGACCTCCGGCCCTTCGCCATCGGCCGCGGCTATTGGGATAACTACCTCATTTGGCACGCCCGCTTCCTGAAGGCGCCCGTTGTGGACGCCTCGCGCGCCGTATTCGCCATCCATCAAAACCACGATTACTCTCATCATCCGCAAGGTAAAGAAGGTTTGTGGAAAGGAGAAGAAGCGAGAAGGAATTTTGAGATGGTCGGCGGGTGGTGGCGTCATTACAGCGCTGCAGATGCGACGCACTTCGTTTCTCCCACACAGATCAAACCGAGTTTCTACCGCTGGGTTGAGAAGTCCAAGCGATTCGCAGCACGCATCTACACTCCGCCCTGGTTCGCATTTCTGAATCTCACGCGCCCACTCCGTCATCGCCTGGGTCTTCGAAAAAAAGTCGATCCTGAATCGCCCCAGATGCCTGCATGTGAGCTGTGAAAGATACAGGACAGAATCGGCCTTTTGTCTCCGTGGTGATCCCCACGCGGGCGCGTCCGGAGATGCTTCGAGTCTGCCTGGAAAGCGTCAGCGTGCAGAACTACCCCCGGGATCGCTACGAAGTCATCGTCGTTGAGGACGGGACCCAGGACGGTGAGGCAGTCGTCAAACAATTGGCGGTGGCCTCCTCAGTTGCCATCCGATACTTCCGAATCCCCCACAGCGGCTTGGCCACTGCCCGCAATGTAGGGCTGGCCCGGTCCACTGGAGACATCGTCGCCTACATCGATGACGACGCGCTTGCTGTTTTCGATTGGTTGACGCAACATGTGACGACGCTGCTCCAAAACGGCGCCACAGGTTCGGGCGGCCGCGTTTCTCCGTCCTATCCTGAAAAGACCTTACGCTCGGAGGTCCTGCCCAACGGGGATATGCAATGGACAGGTTCAAATGCCGAGGTTCCCGGCTATCCAGAAGTGCATCACATTCCTGGCGGCAACATGGCGTTTTGGCGCAAGGCTCTCCTGGAGGTTGGCGGCTTCGACGCTGCCTTCTCCGCATGTCTCGCTTGGCGCGAAGAGACCGATGTGTGTGTCAGGCTGGTCTCCCGGGGTTACCACCTCCTGAACAATTCGAAGGCGCTGGTGGAGCATCGCGCCGCGCGCTGGGTGAATCCTATTGACCGTGTCCGCTTCAGTGTCGTCTGGGCGATGACGCGCGACGATGGTTATTTCCGCGCAAAAAACTTTGGCTGGCGCGGCGTGGGCGGCGCGATACGCGCCGCTTTGGGTAATTCTTGGACACGTATCGTGATCAGCGCCGCGAATCTCCTGCTCGTTTTCGCTCACCTCGTTGCGTGGACTCCCGGTGCCTGGCGAGGCTTGAGGAAGAAAGATCATCATCTCGGAACGCTCGAGTCCCGATGATAATTCTCTTCATCGCTGCGCCCTTCCCTTATCCTCCGGATACAGGTTCGCGGAATTTGATCTTCCACTGGCTGGACGCCGCCTGCCAGAAACACGAGGTCCACCTCATTGCCATCGAGGAATCGAACGGCCCTGAGCGGGAGACGCCGGAGCTGCCCAATCTTCAGATTGAAGTGCTCCACACGCCGGTCGGGCGGTCGCTTCCCGCGAGGTTCTCTCGCCTGGCGGCTTCGGCCGCGCGTGGCATTCCGGCGACTTCGCTGGTCTATATGTCCCGCGGGGTCGAGAGGCGCATTTTGGAGCGCATCCAAAGGCATTCTTACGATGCGGTGGTCCTCACGGAAAACGTCGTGGCCGGATTCGCTCCCTTGCTAGCGTCGAGAGTCCCAATCATCCTCTTCAAACATTCCGTCCAGGCCGTGGACGCCCGGGACACACGAAAGCGCTATGGCCTGCTTCATCCACGCTGGTTGCTGGCGGAGTGGATCGTCCGGCGATTTGAAGCGCAAACGTGCCATGCGGCCTCGATGGTCTGCTGTGTGAATCGAGAGGACGCAAACGACCTGGTATCGCGGTACAACCTGGCACGAACTCCAGAGACTGTTCCCATTGGCGTCGAAATCAAGCGGTTTCCCCGACGAACAGCCGACCCGGGCGGTAAGGTCATCGGTTTCTTCGGTAACCTTTCCTGGGGAGCCAACAGCGATGCCGTCATCTGGTTCGCCAACCGCGTCCTCCCGATCGTCTGGAAGGAGCATCCCGACGCCACGTTCCGGATCATTGGCCCTGGTTCGGGGCAACTCCCGCTGCAAACGGACGACCGCCGCATCGTTCGCAGCGGCCCCGTGCCCCAGCCGCAGATTTCGGAAGCGATGAAGGGCGTGACGGTCGGCGTGGTGCCGGTTATCTCCGGAACAGGCGTCCGCCTGAAGCTGCTCGAAATGCTCAGCATGGGGATTCCGGTGGTCGCGACCCCGCTCGGCAGCCTGGGCACGCGGTGCGTGCACCGGGAGCACCTTCTGATTGCGAAGGATCCAGATTCGTTCGCAAGCGCGGTTTCGCTCCTTCTTTCGGATGAAACACTGCGGCAGAGCTTGAGTCAAGCGGGGGCGGAGATCGCCCCAACCCACGCCTGGGAGAGTTTTTATCCGAGTATTGTGCGTTTGCTGGAAGAAGTGGCAGGGCGAGGGACGACCGGACGCAGCGAGACAGCGGGAGTCCCACTGATGAGCCGGTCTTCCTGAGGGGTGACTATGGTCGACGAGATCTACACAGCAAGGTCTACGGCGGGTGAATTCCACGATTTGCCGAGTCTAGCTGGTAGCTAGGGAGAAACACAGCTTGCAAGCTCTGGTCACCGGGGGAATCGGTTTCATCGGGACAAATCTGTCGCATCGGCTCTTGCGCGAAGGCCACGAGGTCATTTCGTTCGACAACTTCCACCGTGCGGGAGTACGGCAGAATCTCGATTGGCTTAAGGGGCAGTATCGCAACCGAGTGCACTTCATCGAAGGCGATATTCGGGACTTCAATGCCGTCGAGAAGGCTATGCAGGGTGCGAACGTAGTTTTCCATCTGGCAGCGCAGGTAGCGGTGACGACTTCCGTCGTGAATCCGCGGGACGATTTTTCGATTAACGCACAGGGAACATTAAACGTTATCGAAGTAGCGCGCCAGCACAAGCCCATGCCGGTCGTGCTATACACCTCGACCAACAAAGTGTACGGTGGGCTCGAACACCTGCGAGTTGTTGAGCGCCCCTCCCGCTACGAGTTCGAAAATCTTCCGTATGGCGTGCCGGAAACTTCCCCGCTCGATTTCCACTCGCCGTACGGCTGCTCGAAAGGCACGGCCGATCAGTACATGCACGACTATCACCGCATCTATGGCCTGCCCAGCATCGTCCTTAGGATGTCGTGCATCTACGGGCCGCACCAGTTTGGAAACGAAGACCAAGGATGGGTAGCGCACTTTGCCTTGACCGGGCTCCGGGGAGGCCATCTCACTATCTACGGCGACGGCAAGCAGGTGCGCGACCTGCTCTATGTGGATGACCTCGTCGACCTGATGTTGCTCACTGTCGCACGGACCGAGTGCACTGCCGGAGAGGTGTACAACGTCGGCGGCGGGCCGGGCAACACAATTTCCGTGTGGGCGGAGCTGCGCGAACCCCTGGCAAGACTTCTAGGGAAACTACCTTCGGTGGACTACGGCGAATTCCGTCCCGGCGACCAGCGCGTGTACATCAGCGACATACGAAAGGCGCAGCAGCATCTGGATTGGGCGCCCAAAGTCGGCATTATTGAAGGTCTGCGACGAATGATCGAACAATGGGGATCCGAGTGGGTTCCGACGAAGCTCGAGTGAAAGCTCGAGCTGCGGGTCGAAACGCTTTGTCGGCGCCTGACCGAGCGAAATCATTTGGGCTTGAGCGGAGATTTCTGGGGTGGCAATCTCTGAACCGTCAGTGGCGTCGGCTACCCGCCGACTCGCCGACAAGTTTCACGTGCCGGCTCAACCATGAACGAAAGAAAAGAATGGATTAGTTTTTTGGGCCGGCGGGATTCCCCGACGGATGCGCTCAGGGATTATTGTTCGTGTCTCGGCCGCGCGCTCGAAAGGCAGGGCGTGCGCCTCGAGCAGGTGGAAGTACCCTGGCTGGAGCGCGGATGGTGGAGCGCGCTGACCCAGCTCTCGAGAGACAGCTGCTCCTGGCAGCGGAAATGGGTTCTGCTACAATACACGGCGCTGAGCTGGTCGCGGCGCGGCTTCCCTTTCGGGGCGCTGGCGGTGGTCTGGCTCCTGAAGCGACGTGGCCTCCGTTGCGTCATCGTGTTCCACGATTCCAATGCCTACAGCGGGAGGCGGCTCAGAGAACGAATCCGACGTATATGCCAGCTATGGGTGATGAAGTCCGCATATCGTTTGGCCACGCGCGCCATTTTTACCGAGCCGATGGAAAGGATTTCGTGGCTGTCCGCGCAACGAGCTAAGGCTGCGTTCATCCCGATCGGCGCGAACATTCCTGAGTCCGTCGACTCGGGGCCCACCAACGGTCGACAAGCGTCCGGACCCAAGACCGTGGCCGTGTTCGGCATTACCGGCAGCGGAAGCGGACCTCGCGAGATCGCCGACATCGCCTATGCTGTGAAGCAAGTGAAGGAGCAAGTGCGCGATCTGCGGCTCGTTGTTTTCGGGAGAGGCTCCGAAGATGCCAGGGAACCCCTGGAACGAGTTTTCAAGGGAAGCGACTTGGAGGTCGTCGTCAGAGGAATACTGCCAGCTGAGGAAGTCACTCGTACCCTTTCCGACGCCGACGTGCTCCTCTTCGTGCGGGGCGAAGTCTCTTCGCGGCGCGGGAGCGCGCTTGCCGGTGTTGCGTGCGGGTTGCCCATCGTCGGCTACGGAGACGGCGCTAGCAGCTTTCCTGTCAGCGAAGCAGGCACTCAATTGGTGCCACATGGCAATCAAGATGCCTTGGCCAGCGCTCTCGGCCGAGTGCTGACGGACAACACGCTCTGGAGCAAATTGCATGAACGCAGCCGGCGGGCCCACACCGCTTACTTCTCCTGGGAAGTCATCGCCCAGCAATTTCGAACGGTACTCGAGCATGACTAATGGACGGTACCGAGTCCTTCTGATCTGCTCTCACCCCGTGCAATACGCGGCGTCCCACTTTCGGCAAATGGCGCGACATCCGAAGCTTGACATTCTGGTGGCTTATCTCAGCCTTCAGGGAGCCGAGAAAGGGCTGGATCCCGGTTTCGGTGTCGAAGTGAAGTGGGACGTCCCGCTGCTTGATGGCTACCCCTGGGTCCGCGTGCCGAATCGATCTCTGCGACCCAGGATTGAACACTTTTGGGGTCTGATCAACCCTGGGCTTTGGAAGATAGTGCGGGACGGAGGATTTGACGCCGTCGTCGCCTTCGCTGGTTACGCCTATGCAAGTTTCTGGATTGCCTTGCTTGCAGCAAAAGTTCACGGAATTCCCGTAATTTTCGGCACCGATGCTACCAGCATTCAGCCGCGCAGTGGCGGGCGTTGGAAGATTGCCGTGAAGAAATACTTGTTGCCCAGAGTTTACGGCTTGGCGAGCGTGGCGATTGTGAGCTCGGCCGCAGGTAAGAAATACATCGAAAGCCTGGGAATCCCGGAGAAGCGCGTTGTGATGACTCCGTTCGCTGTCGACAACGATTGGTGGCGCGCTCAGGCCGCCCTGGTAGACCGTGAGGCGATACGGCGTGGCTGGCAAGTCCCGAGCGACGCGCCGGTGGCGCTGTTCTGCGCAAAACTGCAACCGTGGAAGCGCCCACAGGATGTTCTGCGAGCGTTCGCCAGAGCAAACGTCGGAGGAGCCTTTCTCGTCTTTGCCGGCGAAGGCCCCCTCCGCAAGGACCTCGAAGCTGAAGCGGGTGGGCTGGGCGTGGCGGAGCGAGTCCGTTTCCTCGGTTTTGTGAACCAGTTGGGTTTGCCATCGGTCTATCGGGCCTCCGACCTCCTTGTGCTCCCTTCAGAATACGACCCTTGCCCGGTCGTCGTATGCGAAGCCATGCTCTGTGAGTGTCCTGTCGTTTTGAGCGACGAGATCCGTGGGCGATTTGATCTGGTGCATCATGGGGAGACTGGATACATTTTCCCCCGTGGCGATGTGGAGGCGCTCGCAAAGATCTTCCACCAAACCCTCCCGGCACGTCAACATTTACGCCAGATGGGAGAAGCAGCTCGCGCGCGCATGGAGACTTGGTCCTATCGAGAGAACATCGAAGCTCTTGTGGAAGCGATTGAAAAGGCACAGGGGTTTAAGTACGCACTTTTGACCGCAACAGAGGGATAGCAATCCAGCTTTCGCGCGGTGGGCCGAACACAGGGAAGCAGGGAGCGACTCGCACCGGTAAATATCTTCGTCCATGACAATTTACACACATACGATCACATGTGGCACGAATTTGAGCTCGCGTATCCGCACATTCGAGACTGGGGCTGCTGCTCGCGGACGACGCTCTGTGGAATTCCGTCTTTCCGGCGTGGCGCAGAAGCTTCTGCACGAATCCTGAGGGTGTCGGCGTCATGAGGAAGCAGCGCCTCTAAGACTTTATTCCTGCATGTGAGAGAATATGGGAGCCCTCGTGAAAGCGTTTGGGAGGCGCAAACCTTGAAACACGGCCATTCAGCGGCGGAGACATAGAATGATTCCGCTGCGGAGGGATCACCTTTGCAATCACTCGTGAACCTCAGGGTTCAAGTTCCGGATCGCGTGCGCATGAAACAGAGGGACTACACGGCGCGGTGATGAATGGCGGAGGAGTCTTCGGAGCAAAGTGTTGAGGTAGTGGCGGCAACCGAGCCTCACAGCAAAAGCCTGTTGAAGCGGCGGGACACCATTCGTGAAAGTGATCATCTACACGCACAGTTTTGCGCCGCAGATAGGCGGTGTCGAAACGTATGCAATGCTCCTCGCCGAGGGCCTTTCGCGAAGGATTCCTGCTGCGGAAGGCAGCGAAGCACTGGAAGTCAAGGTAGTTACGCCCACGCTCGCCGGAGGTTATGACGACTCCCGTCTGCCATTTCGCGTTGTTCGCCAGCCTCGACTCAGGGTCCTGGTCGATTTGCTTCTTGAGTCGGACGTCGTGCAACTCGCCGGTCCGTGTCTTCTGCCCCTCTTTCTCGCGTGGGCGATGCGCCGGCCGGTCGTGGTCGAGCAGCACGGCTACCAAGCGGCTTGCCCGAACGGCCTGCTTTTCTACGATCCGAACCGCACAATCTGCCCGGGACATTTTCTGGCGCGCCGCTATTTGGAATGCCTGCACTGCAATGAAGCATCCGTGGGCCGGGCGAAGAGCCTGCAGATGCTCCTGCTCACATTTCCTCGACGATGGCTCTGCCGCGCGGCAAGCGTCAACGCTCCTATCAGCCATCACGTGCTGAAACGGCTGGAGCTTCCGAAGGCCCGCGTGATTTACTATGGTATTCGCGAACCGTTCACAAAGACTTCAGCGCCGCCTGCCGGAGTGGAAGGCTCGAATCATCCGTGCTTCGCCTATGTCGGACGGCTTGTGAAGGAGCGAGGGCCGCACGTGCTGCTGGAGGCCGCCCGGCTCTTGCGGTCGAGCCACATGGCTTTCTGCCTGAAGTTCATTGGGGATGGTCCGGAGCGCGCCCGCCTCGAACATCTGGCAGAATCGGTTGACCTCCGAGGCCGCGTCTCTTTTACCGGTTTTCTCCGAGAGGAGGCACTCGAGCGTGCGCTCGAGGGCACGTCCGCCGTCGTCCTGCCATCCCTCATGGAAGAAACCGCGGGGATGGCGGCGATGGAGCAAATGATGCGGGGCCGCCCAGTCATCGCTTCAGATACCGGAGGTTTGGGCGAAGTCGTGGGCGATGGGGGTCTGAAGTTCGCGCCCGGTGATGCATTCGCACTTGCTGAATGTTTGCGACGCGTCATAGACGAGCCGGAAACCGTTCGCGAACTTTGCAAACGGGCCCGGGGACGAGCATTGAAACTGTTTCAGCAGAAACGTATGGTACAGGAACACTTGGATCTCTATGCAGAACTGGTTCGGTGAGGAAAACTAACTTTAGCGGGGTCTGCGCGTGGAAGTCACTCGTACCCTTTCCGACGCCGACGTGCTCCTCTTCGTGCGGGGCGAAGTCTCTTCGCGGCGCGGGAGCGCGCTTGCCGGTGTTGCGTGCGGGTTGCCCATCGTCGGCTACGGAGACGGCGCTAGCAGCTTTCCTGTCAGCGAAGCAGGCACTCAATTGGTGCCACATGGCAATCAAGATGCCTTGGCCAGCGCTCTCGGCCGAGTGCTGACGGACAACACGCTCTGGAGCAAATTGCATGAACGCAGCCGGCGGGCCCACACCGCTTACTTCTCCTGGGAAGTCATCGCCCAGCAATTTCGAACGGTACTCGAGCATGACTAATGGACGGTACCGAGTCCTTCTGATCTGCTCTCACCCCGTGCAATACGCGGCGTCCCACTTTCGGCAAATGGCGCGACATCCGAAGCTTGACATTCTGGTGGCTTATCTCAGCCTTCAGGGAGCCGAGAAAGGGCTGGATCCCGGTTTCGGTGTCGAAGTGAAGTGGGACGTCCCGCTGCTTGATGGCTACCCCTGGGTCCGCGTGCCGAATCGATCTCTGCGACCCAGGATTGAACACTTTTGGGGTCTGATCAACCCTGGGCTTTGGAAGATAGTGCGGGACGGAGGATTTGACGCCGTCGTCGCCCTCGCTGGTTACGCCTATGCAAGTTTCTGGATTGCCTTGCTTGCAGCAAAAGTTCACGGAATTCCCGTAATTTTCGGCACCGATGCTACCAGCATTCAGCCGCGCAGTGGCGGGCGTTGGAAGATTGCCGTGAAGAAATACTTGTTGCCCAGAGTTTACGGCTTGGCGAGCGTGGCGATTGTGAGCTCGGCCGCAGGTAAGAAATACATCGAAAGCCTGGGAATCCCGGAGAAGCGCGTTGTGATGGCTCCGTTCGCTGTCGACAACGATTGGTGGCGCGCTCAGGCCGCCCTGGTAGACCGTGAGGCGATACGGCGTGGCTGGCAAGTCCCGAGCGACGCGCCGGTGGCGCTGTTCTGCGCAAAACTGCAACCGTGGAAGCGCCCACAGGATGTTCTGCGAGCGTTCGCCAGAGCAAACGTCGGAGGAGCCTTTCTCGTCTTTGCCGGCGAAGGCCCCCTCCGCAAGGACCTCGAAGCTGAAGCGGGTGGGCTGGGCGTGGCGGAGCGAGTCCGTTTCCTCGGTTTTGTGAACCAGTCGGGTTTGCCATCGGTCTATCGGGCGTCGGATCTCCTCGTCTTGCCGTCCGAGCACGAGCCATTCGGAGTGGTGGTGAATGAAGCGATGTTGTGCGGGTGCGCTATTGCGGTCAGCGACCGCGTAGGGGCTGGTCACGACCTGGTAAGACATGGAGTAAACGGCTTCGTCTCTCCGTGCGGGAATGTGGACGCCCTGGCAGACATTCTGCGTGAAATCCTGCCGGCACGCCAACGGTTACACGAGATGGGCAAGGCGGCTCGCGCGCGCATGGAGACTTGGTCCTACCGAGAGAACATCGAAGCTCTTGTGGGAACGTTTGAAAAGGCGCGGGCCTTGAAACGCGACCATTCAGCGGCGGAAACATGGAATGATTCCGCTGCGGAGAGATAATCTTTGCAATCACTCATCGCGGACCTCATGGCTCGGCTTTCCGATCGCGTGCGCAACAGCGTACTCGGCTCGCCGGCGCACCCGACGCGACTAGCCCACGCGGTGCACATAGTCTTGAACCATCTTTCCATGGAACGGTATCCCCTTCTTCGATGCCATGGGGTAGTCGACGGCTATCGTATGAGGGTCGAGTGGAGTCGCGACCGGAGTTTCCTATATGGCATGTACGAACGCGAGGTCGTGGATACGCCGATGCGTGTCGTGGGCACCGGCCAAGTAGTAATGGACCTCGGCTCCAACCACGGCTTCTATGCGCTGTTGCTTTCTAGGCTCGCAGGGCTGAGCGGGCTGGTGATCACCTTTGAACCACTTCCAGCCAGCCTCAAGCTGCTGCGTGAAAACGTCGAACTCAACGGCTGCGAGAATGTCCGTGTGGTGGGTCAAGCGGTAATGGATCGTCATGGGGAATTCGAACTATGCGTCGCAGGCAGCCGTTCGACTCTGGTGGCACTGCAACCTAGCCCTAAAATGCAAGGTCCAAACATGAGGGTCTCAGCCCTCCCTCTGGATGAAGCGCGGAAGAGGCCGTATTGCGCGGCGCATCAGGAGCTACTGACGAGCCACATCCTGGCTGCTTCGGACCAACGCGCCAGGAGACACTGCGAGGCAACCTTCGCATCTCACGACAAAGTTGAGAGGTTCCGGGACGGCAGATCGACCTCCTAGCTCATTAGTAGGGCAAGAGTTTCAGTATTCGAGTGGGGTGGTTGGCGCGGAATATGAAAATCCTATTGTATTCCCACTTTTGGGCGCCGGCGATCGGCGGAGTGGAAACGGTAACGATGTCGTTGGCAAGGGGCTTGGCCCGGGAGTCGCAAGTGTGCGGGCAAGAACCGATCCAAGTGACACTCGTGACAAGAACTCCGGCTGACGGAATGGATGACTCGGTCTTGCCCTTTCGCGTTGTGCGCCAACCCGGCCTGAGAAACCTCCTCGGTCTGATTCGCAGAGCTGATGTTATCCATCTCGCCGGGCCTTCCTTCCCGCCCTTGCTCGCGGGATGGATCCTGCGGAAACCTGTCGTGATCGAACACCACGGTTTCCAGGCAATTTGTCCCAATGGATTGCTCTTTTATGAACCTAAGGGGACCAGTTGCCCCGGCCATTTCATGGCCCGCCGGCACCAGGAATGTCTGCGCTGCAATGCCCGAGGAGGAAAATGGCGGAGCCTGAAGATGTGGCTCCTCGCCTTTCCACGCCGCGCCCTTTGCAAACGCGTATCGGCAAACATAGCCCCCACTAATTACTTGGCCAAGCTCTTGCAGCTTCCGCAGACGATGACCGTCTATCATGGCGTTCGCGCCCCCACTTCTGATGTAGCTGGGTTTTGCAATGGCTCGCCACCTACGTTTGTCTTCCTCGGGCGGCTGGTTAGCAGCAAGGGAGTGCCTCTTCTGTTGCACGCGGCGCACCGCCTGAAGGAGCTTGGGGTTCGGTTTCGAATAAGAATCATCGGCGACGGGCCGGAGCGCAGCAAACTCGAGCAGCTCATGCGGGAATTACAGGTAGAGGAATGCGTCACGTTTTGCGGTTCTGTCCCCGAGGACCAGCTAGAGGACATGCTTGCCGGCACGTTTGCAATTGTGCTCCCATCGCAAGGCGGAGAAGTATTTGGCCTGGTAGTCGCGGAAATGATGGGGCGAAGCCGGCTTGCTATCGTTCCCAGTGGCGGGCCCATGGCCGAGGTCGCTGGAGACACTGGCCTGGCCTTCTTGCCAGGCGACGCTGCCGCTCTGGCCAGTTGCATGAAGAGAATCGTGGAAGACCCTTCGCTGGCAGCGGATTTGGGCGGCCGGGCCGCCCGTCGCGCTTCAGAGATCTTTGGGGAACGCAGCATGGTCCAGCAACACGTGGCGATTTATCGAGGGTTGCTCCATTGAATGAGCTCCGCATGCCCGCCATTGGAAGGCAGGCCTGGGTCTCCGCGGCCGTGTTAGCAGGCGGACTGTGGTTGGCCTGGGTGGTGGGAGGCTGGATCGCCGCCGGAGATTCTCATTCCCTCATTTTCTCGGCCCTGGGTCTTGTGGTCTGCGCGGTGGCCGTGGCCACGATCCAAAATTGGCGACTCGGCTTATACCTGTTCCTTGCCTGGATGTTATTCGAGGATCTGTTCCGAAAGTATCTCGGCAACAACACGGCCCTTTTCTTCGGGAAGGATGTCCTGGTCGGAGTCGTGTTCGTATCCTTTCTCCTGTCGGTCCGGCGCCGGCGCGAGCGACTTTTTCGGCCGCCCTTCCTCCTGTGGCTGAGTCTCTTCTTCTGGTTGGCCTGTGTGGAAGTCTTCAACCCCAATTCCCCCAACCTCCTCTACGGCTTCATGGGGATGAAGATGTACTTCTACTATTTCCCGCTGATCTTCGTAGGTTACCTTCTCATTCGCAACTCGAAGGATCTCCATTGGTTCATGCTCTTCAACATGTGGCTTGCTTCCGTTATTGCCGGCCTCGGAATCATTCAGGCCATCACAGGCCCTACGTTTCTGACGCCGACAGATCTGGCGCCGGAGCTGCGTGACCTTGGAACTCTCGAGCGGTCCTCCCCGATTACAAATCGGAGGGTATTTCGCCCCACTTCGGTGTTCGTCAGCGATGGCCGGTTCGCCTGGTTCCTGCTGCTGATGTGGCTGCTGGCATTGGGCGCCGTGGGTTTCGCCCTGTTGCGCCGGGGACGCGCCCCGAAGGTGTATTACCTTGCCACGGGACTTTTGACAGTGGCCGTACTCCTAAGCGGCTCGCGGACTACGTTTGTCGTGACCGGGGCCAGCGTCGTGATTCTTTTCGCCGCTTTTCTTTGGGGTGCGCCCTGGCGTTGGGGCAAGGGGCAGCGGCTGGTTCGGGCCATGCGCCGGTCGATTATCTTCGGCGCGACAGGAATTTTGCTGGCTGTGCTTCTATATCCGGAGGCCTTAGGAGCCCGGCTGGACTTTTACTCGGAAACGCTCTCGCCCAGCAGCCCCTATTCCGAACTTGTTTGGCGCGGGCGGGACTACGCCACCGACGAATTCATCAAGGCCTTTTCCAGGCGGAACTGGACGTTTGGCAACGGCACCGGAACTTTTTCCTTGAGCGCTCAATATGTGGACAAACTGCTCGGAGAGCATCCTTCCGTAGGGGCCGTCGAGAGCGGCTATGGAAATCTGATGCTAGAAATGGGGTTCCTGGGAGTCCTTCTCTGGGTTGCGTGGACACTTGCGACCGTTGTTGCATGCTGGCGAGTGGTCGAACGCCTGCGCCAGACGGTGTATTTCCCGGTAGGCATGGTCATCTTCTGGTTCGTGTTTATCCTATTGATTCCCTTTTCTTACAACGGAATCACGGCCTTCCAGAACTACATCTACAACGCGTATCTGTGGCTGCTGCTGGGGATTCTCTTTCGCCTGCCTTCGCTTGTCGGCCGGCCGGAGATGGCGGCAATCTCGACCCATGGGCGCTAAGCCGCGGATCGCGGTGGTCTCGCCTTTCCTGGATAAGCAGCACGGCACCGAGCGTTGCGTCATCGAACAATTGGACAGGCTGGCAGACCATTACGAAATCCATATCTACAGCATGCGCGTCGAGAATCTGGACCAAAACAAGTTTGTCTGGCACCGAATCCCCAGACTTCCGGGCCCTCATCTCCTTGGTTATATTGGGTGGTTCGGCGCCAACCATTTCCGGCGCTGGCGGGATCGCCGCTTTCGCAAGATCGACTATGACCTGACCTATTCTCCGGGAATCAATTGTTTGGACGCAGATGTAATTGCGGTTCACGTTGTCTTCGCCAAAGTCCACGAGCGAGTGCGGAAGGAACTGACACTTCGGCGCAATCCAGTGCGCTTCTGGCCGCAGCTTATCCACCGTCGGCTCTATTACCGGCTTATTGAAGCGCTCGAGCGCAGTGTTTACACTCGCGATGATTTGCCGCTGGCGGTGATCTCGCGCAAAGTGGCCGCAGATCTGGGTCGGTTCTACGACCGAAGAAACCATCTATGTCTCGTGTACAACGGAGTGGACCTCGAAAAGTTTCAGCCGGCGCAGCGCCAGCCTTTGCGTGACGCCGCACGCCGGGAGCTGAATTTGACGGAAGAAAGCTTTGCGGTGCTGCTCGTGGGAAATGACTGGGCGAACAAAGGGCTGAGTTGCTTACTCGAGGCGGTCGCGCGCCTCCGCCGGCCAAACCTCCGGGTGCTCGTGGTGGGCCGAGACTCGCGTGTTCCTTACGAGGGGCAGATTTCCCGGCTTGGATTGGATGGGTACGTCTCCTTCCTTCCCCTTCGGCCCGATGTGGAATTTTATTATGCTGCTGCGGACGCCTATGCGGGACCCTCCCTCGAAGACGCTTTCGGGCTGCCGCCGGCAGAGGCCATGGCCTGCGGGCTGCCCGTGATTGTCAGCCGGCAGGCCGGAGTGAGTGAGCTGATTACACATGACGTTGACGGACTGGTTCTCGAAGACCCCACGGATGCAACGGCGCTCGCACAGTTGATTGAGGGTCTCTATACAGACGCTGGCTTGCGGCGGCGGCTTGGGGAGAACGCCGCCCGCACCGCACAACAGCTCACCTGGGAGCGCAACGCGGCCTCGATGAATGCACTGTTTCAGGAAGCGATGCGCCATGGAAGAGGGGCTCGCTAGGGGAGAGGTGCGCCGTGTTCACGCGAGCGCCGAGGCGCGTCTCACTATGATTCGCATGAATGAACCATGATCGTCGGCTTGTTCCCCGATCTCCTGTCGGTGGGCGGCATCCAAGCCGCCGGGCGCCAAACTGCGGCAGTATTTGCGACGATTGCCCACGAGCGTGGCTGCGGGTACCGGTTTTTGAGTTTGAACGACCCGCGGGGTCAGCATTCATTGTGCTGCGGCGCTTCGAGCTTCACGTTCCGCGGGTTCGGCCGGGACAAGCTGCGCTTCAGCGCTGCGGCCCTGCGACTTGCGTTGAGCAGGCCCACAATCGTCGTCGCGGCCCACCCTCACTTGGCCGTTCCGGCGGCCGCGATGAAAGCGATCTGGCCGAAACTTCTGATGGTGGTGATGACGCATGGCATAGAAGTATGGACTCCGTTATCCGCTCTTCGACGGCGCTCGCTTCAGCGCGCCGATCTGGTGCTCGCGCCGAGCACGGACACTGCGCGGAAATTGGTAGCCATGCAAGGCATCCCAGACGTGAAAATAAGCCACTTACCGTGGGCGCTTGACCCTGATTTTGCGGAATTGTGTTGGAATCTCGACAAGGGCGCGCCGCCCAAAGGGTTTCCCAAGGGTCGAGTCATCTTGACGGTGGGGAGATGGGCAACGAACGAGCGCTACAAGGGATTGGATCAGCTCATCGAGTCCATGCCTGGCCTGCTGCGTTCTTTTCCTTCCGTGCACCTCGTCGCTGTGGGCGAAGGAGACGACCGCTCGCGGCTCGAAGAACTTACGGTCCGGCTCGGCGTTTCGGAGCGTGTTCGATTCCTCAGGCATCTTTCGAAGAAGGATTTAGTCACTTGTTATTCGCTGTCGGACGTGTTCGCGCTGCCGAGCGGCGGCGAAGGCTTTGGCCTGGTGTTTCTCGAAGCGATGGCGCTTGGGAAACCAGTGGTGGCCGGAGCTCAAGGCGGCACGTGCGATATTGTCGAGGACAATGTGACTGGTTTTCTGGTTTCTCACGGCAATATCCCACAGTTAACTCACGCTCTAAGGACGCTCCTTGCTGACGACGCGCTCCGGACGACAATGGGTTGGCAAGGGCGCGAGCGTGTGCTCAGCCACTTTCGATTCGAGCATTTCCAGACGAGGCTGCTGGAAGTCTTGACGCGGCTCGAGGGTGTTTGAACTTCAAGAGACCATGGTTAGAGCCACTGAAAATCTGCAAGAAACGATTGTTCGTCTTTCTGCGCACGCCCGTGAATTTGTTGGGGGCCAGGAAGACCGCACCCCATGGTATAAATATGTCTCTTGAGGGGTTCCTCAGGGCCCTCCCGGAATTTGCAGACTGAATTTGCGGGGAATCGAACCGACGCCTGTGGTCGTGTCGTGCTTCGCCGACCAACGCGCCACAGTGGGTGATCCATTTCGCAAAAGGTCTTAAAGGCTCATCGAGCCCAAGAGCTCTCCTCATCGAGGACTAGCAGTTGAGCGGACTCAAGGTCGGCATCATCGGCTCCGGCTTCATCGCCACGCAAAAGCATTTACCTGCTTGGCAGAAAATTGTGCACAGGGCCCAGGTGGTTGCCCTGTGCGACGTTAACGGGACGCAGGCGCAGGAGTTGGCGCGCGCATTCGACATACCAAAGATCTACGGCGACGCGGAGCAGATGCAAGAACAGGAGAAGCTCGACATCATCGATATCTGTTCTCCTCCCCGGACTCACGCGGACCTGGCGATTCGAGCGCTGCAAGCCGGCGCGCACGTTTTGATCGAAAAACCGATGGCTGTAAGCACCGAGGAGTGTGATGCGATCCTGGCGGCCGCACAACAGTCCGGCCGCAAAGTCTGCGTGGCCCACTCCGATCTCTTCTATCCGTCGTTTTTGAAAGCGCGGGAGCTGGCCCAGCGCGGTGAGATCGGCGAATTCCGTGGTATGCGGATCTTCCTTTCGACTCCGGTGGACTACATCACGTCGAAACCGGATCACTGGGCGCACAATCTTCCAGGAGGTGTGATCGGCGAGACGGGACCGCATGTAGTCTACATGACACTGGCCTTCATCAATCCGATCCACGAAGTCCACGTGCAGGCGCAAAAGCTGTTGCCGGAATTCCCCTGGTCGCCTTACGAAGACTATCGTCTCAACCTGGCAGGCGAAAAAGCCACGAGCAGCATCACCTTGACTTACGCAACGAATCGCTGGGCGAATCAGGTGGATCTGTGGGGGAGTGGGGGCCATCTGAAGCTGGACCTCGAAACGCAAAGCCTAGTGCGCCACGGCCGCTCGAGTCTGAAACCCCTCACACTGGGTTTTTCCGCCTTCAGCGAGGCAATGCAGGCCCTGAACGGACCGGTGCGTACTGGAGTGAGCTACGTTTCTCGTCAGTTTGAAAACACCCACGACCGGCTTGTACGTGGATTTGTCGAGAGTATCGATGATGGCGCTGCGGTTCCCGTCTCCGCCGAAGAAGGGAGAGAAGCGGTTCGCGTCATGGATTTAATCGTCAAAGCCATGACGGTTCGGGCTGGCTGAGCTAACCATGTGCGGCATCTCCGGAATCGCGAGCAGGAGTCTCGAAGTCGGAGAGCTTGAACGCCAGATCGAGCGGATGGCTCAGTCGCTCCGGCACCGTGGGCCGGATGGCCTCGAGACCCGCACGTTCGCTCCGCCGCGAGTGTCGGAGACGGTCGCTCTCGCGCACAACCGCCTCGCCATCATCGATCTTTCTCCCGCCGGACGCGAGCCGATGAGCAATGAAGATGAAACGCTCTGGCTTGTTTTCAACGGCGAGATCTATAACTTCACGCAACTCCGGTCTCGATTGGAAATCCAGGGGCACCGGTTTCGATCTCGAACCGACGCTGAAGTGATCCTCCATCTGTACGAAGAAGTAGGCCCCGATAGCGTGAAACAGCTCAACGGGATTTTCGCCTTCGCCCTCCTGGATCTTCGTCAGAATCGCTTGCTGCTCGCCCGAGACCCCATCGGCGTTAAACCCCTCTTTTACTATTCGAAGCCCGATCAGTTTATTTTCGGCTCCGAAATCAAAGCGGTTCTCGCAGCCCTACCTCGCACGCCGCATTTGAATTGGGGAGCGGTTTCCGACTACTTCACCTATCTCTACGTTCCGGGGCCGAAAACGGTCTTTCAAGACATCGTCCAACTGCCTCCCGCGCACCGGCTGATTCTGAATCTTTCCGACAACGCCCTTTGCCTCGAGCGCTACTGGGCGGTTCAGCGTCGTAAGGAAATAGAATCCGCTTCCTATGAAGACTTGAAGGGGCAAGTCCGCGAGAGCCTGGCCGGCTCCGTCAAAAACCAGCTCATCAGCGATGTGCCCCTCGGGATCTTTCTTAGCGGCGGCGTGGACTCGACGATTGTCGCCGGCCTTGCCAAGGAGCACAAAGCCGCTGTTCAAACATATACTGTGATTTTCGAAGGCGAAGAGTACGCCTTTTACAACGAAGCCCAAAAAGCACGGGCTGTCAGCCAGCATCTGCACACGGATCATCGCGAACTATCCGTCCCACCCACGGACCCTTCTGAAATCCTGAATTTAGTGGATCACTTCGATCAGCCCTTTGGGAATCCGACCGCCTACCTGATGCACTTGCTCTCGAAGCAGGCGCGCGCACACATTACGGTGGCCCTGTGTGGTGCTGGTGGCGATGAGCTCTTCGCTGGGTATCCTCGATACCGTGCTATCCGGTTCGCCCGGAAGTTACGGTGGATTCCGCGGCCATGTTTAAGGTTTGGAGGCGCCGCGCTGAGTCTTTTTCCAGATTCGTATCGTTCCATGTACCTCCGTCGAGGAAGAAAATTCTTTGAAGGGCTCGATGCGGATTTCTTCACCCAGTACGCGAGATGGACCTACTTTCTGGACGAAGAAAAGAAGAGCAAGCTTTTCCGTCTGAACTCGAGCGGCTATTCGCCGAATTCTTTGGAGCCTTCTTCACGCGCTCTCCAATCCGCCTTTGATAGCAGCCGATTGCATGAATGGGATAATCGAACCTTGCAGATGGATGTACAGACATTTCTTGTGGACAATATCCTCGAATACACAGACCGCATGAGCATGGCCACGGCCCTGGAGGTACGTGTCCCTTTGCTTGACCCCGGCTTCGTCGAGCTGAGCCTCAACATCCCGTTTGCTTACAAGATCCGCGGGGGAAAGACGAAAGCACTGCTCAAAGAAGCATTCGACGAGTTCTTTCCTCCCATTGCGAAGAACGCCGCAAAGCGTGGGTTTAATGCGCCACTGGCCCATTGGATCCGTGAGACCTTCGACGAGTACTTCGAAGCGAGCCGCATCTCCCAGGGTCCATTCAAAGATCGCTTGGGTGAGGGCATCGGCTCGTCCTGGAACGATGGCATCTTGAATTGGGATTTTATCCAGCAGCTCCGCGGGCAGCACCGACGCGGGGTGCGAGACAATTCCTACGAGCTCTTCGGGATTCTCGCATTTGATGTGTGGTGGAGAAAGTACATCAACAAATCTTTGCCAATCCTTGCCTCGTAGTGCGCTGAGACTGGTCCATGCGCATCCTCAAGGTTACCCCAGCCTACTATCCCTTTCTGGACAAGGGTGGCCCAGTGACAAAAGTGCGCGCACTCGCTAAGGGGCTCGCCCGACGAGGTCACAATGTCACGGTCCTGAGTCCCAACTTGGGATTCGGCAGCGGGCCGGGCGCTCCACTGGAACCGACGGAGCGGACTCCCCTCGGCTGGAGATCTGAGCAAGACGGAATCGAAGCAATCTACCTTCGGACCCAGGCGCACCATCGTGCGCTCACCCTCAATATGGGCCTCCGGCGCTTTTGCCGTGAATCGCTCGCCGCGTTCGACCTGGTGCACTTCTACGGGCTCTATGATTTGATGGGTCCGGGAGTTGCGCGCGGCTGCCGCCGGCGTGGGATTCCTTACGTGATCGAACCCATGGGGATGTTCCGCCCGATCGACCGCGGCTTTTTGCTGAAGCGAATCTGGCATCGCTTATTCGGAAAGCCATTTGTTGAACACGCGGCGCAGATCATCGCCACTTCCGAACTTGAGCAGCGCGAACTTCTGGAAGATGGACTGACTGCTGACAAAGTTCTGCTCCGGTACAACGGGATTGATCTGGAAGAGTTCACAGAACTCCCACCCCCGGGAAGTTTTCGGAGGAAGCGGGGGATCGCACTGGACGAGCCCCTTGTTATTTTTCTGGGGCGGCTCATCCCGCGCAAGGGAGCCGACCTGCTGATTCAGGCGTTCGCCCAGGCGCTGCCGGAGAAAGGACATCTAGTTATCGCCGGGCCGGAGGGAGAGCCCGGATATCAGCGAATCCTTGAAGAGGGCGCGCGGAAGTGTGGCGTTCGAGACCGTGTTCTCTTTCCCGGTGCCTTGTACGGGGACGAGAAGAAGGAGGCGCTAGCAGATGCCCACGTGTTCGTCTTGCCCTCGCAGTACGAGAACTTCGCGAATGCAGCTGCAGAAGCGATGGCCTGCCACGTCCCGGTCATTCTTTCGAACACGTGCGGGATCAGCTCGCTCGTTGAAGGGCGAGCAGGCATCGTCATACCCGTGGATTTGCGAGCTCTGGTGCAGGCGCTCGGGGAAATCTTTAGAAACAAGCCGCTTTACGAAGAGCTGAAGTCTGGCTGTCGGGATGTCGTTTTGTCGCTCAGCTGGGAGCGACAGGTCGAGCTCATGGAGAGTCAATACGCCAAGATTGTCCGGCAACGCCACGAAGTACATGAATAAAACAACCTTCTATGACGAGCATCCTTTCGACTGGGTGGAATCCTACACCGGCCAGGAGATACGCTCCGTAATTTCTTCGCTGCTCGTCGAAGTGATCGAGAGTCTGCCGCAGTCCGCTCTGGCGCTGGATGTTGGTTGCGGCGCGGGGAGGGTTCTGGGCTTCCTTGCGCAGTGCGGGATTCGATCTGTTGGCGTGGACCTGAGCCGAATTTCGGTGAATATTGCGGTCCGGCGCTATGGTGTGGTCGGGGTTGTTGCAGACAATCTCCATCTGCCATTTCGGGATAAAGTAGCTGACCTCATCATTTCCGATGGAGTGGTCCATCACACTCAAAATCCGCATGCCGCCTTCGCCGAAAGCTGCCGGCTCGTTAGGAACGGCGGCCGGATGTATCTGGCCGTATATAAGCCTGGGGGCCACTACGAATTCCTTTACAGGTACCCGGGCGCGGTCATCCGGCAAGGGCTCCGGCACCAATGGGCGAGACCGTTAGTCTCTTTGTTCGCGATGGTCCCTTATTATCTGGTCCACAAAGTTAAATCGAAGGGGAGGAGGAGTTGGAGTGGTGCGAAAAATCTCTTTCACGACTACTTTGCATCGCCTCGGGTGGATTTCATTCCTCGCCAGACCGTGGAGGAATGGTGTGCGGAATGTGGATTGAAGCTGGTTCGTTATGACGCGAGCTCGGGGTCGAATGTACATTCCTTTGTTATGGAAAGGTCAGGTCCAGCGGCCACCTCGCACCATTGAACTGATTGCAATGGGTACCCGCCGCGCTTATCGCCTGCCTTGATGGCCAGGCTCGAGCGATGGAGAGTTCCGAGCCGGCGCGAGGATCTCGCCAATTCTCAGACGGGTGCCTTCCCTCGGTGGCGCGACAGCAATCACAAGCTATACAATGCACGCCGTGCGCCGCTCACCAGTCACCCGTTTGACTCACCTACCCGGCGAAGACCCGCCACGAGGAACATGATCGGCACGTCCGTCAGCCATTACCGGATCCTGGAAAAGCTCGGCGGTGGAGGCATGGGCGTTGTGTACCGCGCCGAGGACACGCGCCTGGGCCGCCAGGTGGCCCTCAAATTCCTTCCGGAAGAGATGGCGCGCGACGCGCAGGCGCTCGAGCGCTTCGAGCGCGAAGCGCGCGCCGCGTCTTCGCTGGACCATCCGAATATCTGCACGATTTACGACATCGGCGAGGGCGTCGGCCGGCGGTTCATCGCCATGCAGTTGCTCGAGGGGCAGACGCTGAAGCACCGGATCAGCGGCACGCCGCTCCCACTCGACCAACTGCTGGACATCAGCGCTCAGGTGGCGGACGGGCTGCAAGTGGCCCACGCGAAAGGCATCATTCATCGCGACATCAAGCCAGCGAACATTTTTGTGACCACTCGAGGTCAGGCAAAGATTCTGGACTTCGGCCTTGCCAAACTCACGGAGTCTCCCGGCAGCGCGGGCGGTGACGAGAATCCTACGCTCTCGCAAGCCCCCAAGGAGGACCTGACTAGCCCGGGCAGCGCCATCGGCACAGTGGCCTACATGTCGCCGGAACAGGCCCTGGGGAAGCCGCTCGACGCGCGCAGCGACCTTTTTTCCTTCGGCGTAGTGCTCTATGAAATGGCGACGGGGGCACAGCCGTTTTCGGGGGCCAGTTCCGTTGCCGTGTTCGACGCCATTCTGCACAGGCCGCCCGCATCGCCCCTGCGTTTGAACCCGCAGCTTCCCGCGGAGCTCGAGCGCATCATCAGCAAGCTGCTGCAGAAAGACCCCGGCCTTCGCCATCAATCGGCTGCGGACCTGGGCGCGGATCTGCGGAAGCTGCGGGGAGATTCGGCCAGGGACGAGACTGCCGCGTCCGGCACGGCGATTCGGAAGCCGCGGATGGGCGTGGGACTGGCAATTGTTGTTGCTGTCGCGCTCGTGGCGGCGGGCGGATACGCCGCGCTGCGATGGCGCGGGGGGCATTCGGGGCCCCCGGCAACCGCTCCCGCGACGAAGCCTTCCGTGGCCGTGCTCCCGTTCCAAAATCTGAGCGCCGACCCGCAGAACGAATATTTCAGCGACGGCACGACCGAGGAAATCATCACCAAGCTTTCGAAGATCCAGAACTTGGAAGTGGCCTCGCGAACGTCGGTGGCGCGCTACAAGGGCACGCAGGAAGACGTGAAGCAAATCGGCAAAGAGCTGGGTGTCCGCTACATTCTGGAAGGCAGCGTCCGCAAAGCGGAGAACCGCGTGCGCATCACCGCGCAGCTCATTGACAGCTCGACGGGATTTCACGTCTGGGCGGACGACTTCGACCGGGAGTTGAAGGATGTTTTTTCGGTGCAGGAAGAGACGGCACTGAAAATTGCTGACGCATTGAATCTGCGGCTGACTCCGCAGGAGCAGCAGGCGGTGAAGAAACGCTACACGCAAGACGTGGAGGCCTATGACGCGTACCTGCGCGGCCGCGCACTCACGGCTGAATTTGACCGGCCGGAAAAGCTCGGGCAGGCGCGCAAAGAGTTCGAGGGGGCCCTGGCGCGCGACCCGAATTACGTCCCCGCACTGGCCGGGCTCTCCTGGGTGGAGGCCCAGTACTACCGCAACATCGAGTCGGATCCAGCAAGGTTGGACCGCGCCGAGCGGCTCGCCGAACGCGCGCGCGCGATTGATCCGGAGATGTCTGCCGTTCACAATGCGCTGGGCTTTGTTGCCGCGAGCCGCTATGACTACCGCAGGGCGGCCGGGGAGTTTCAGGAAGCGACGCGTCTCGAACCGGACGGTGCTTTCTTCTGGTTGAACGCCTCCTGGGCGCTTGGCTACCAGCAGCCCCCCGACGCCGCAGGGGCAGAAAAGGCGGCGCGGGAAGCGATCCGTTTGGGTTTGCAAACGATGAGTTCGTATTACCAACTGGGTCGGGCGCTGTACCTCCAGGGACGGTATGAGGAGGCTGTCGCGGCGATGGAGCAGGCCCGGAAACTAAGCCCACAGTCCAAGACACCCGACTTGGGCCTCGCGCAGCTTTACCTGGCGAAGGGCGACTACGACCAGGCGCTGTCCTATTGGCTGCGTCAGTCAGAGCGTCAGCGCAACACCGCCATCGTTGCCTTCTGGGGAGGTTCGATCTATGCGGCGCGGGGCGAGCGGGAGAAAGCCCTGGCCCAAATGCAGCTATCTTTGGAGCAAGGGTTCCGCGATTTCGCGGCGATTGACGCCAGTCCCCATTTCGCCTCGCTGCGTTCCGACCCGCGCTTCCAGCAACTCGTCAGCCGCTACCGCAAGTAAAGCGGTCCCCTTGCTTCGTTGCCCCGCCACCTTCCAAGAGCGTCGAAAGTCCACGCTTAAACCAATACACCAGCCGGTCCAGTTCCCACCCCTCCAGCTCAGCATCGTGGGCAGCATCGAGATAGAATTGTTCGTGCTCTCGGTAATTCCTGTTTAATACGGCTAATCCCCCTTGAATGGCTGGTTCAGAATTAGGGCCAGTCGGTCATCGCAGTCAGCATAAGACACGGGGTGCGCCTCGTGAGAAGGGTTGCCGCTTATGGAGATGGATTAACTGGTGACAGCTAGCACAAAGCGTGATGAGATTCCGTTCGGCATCTTTCCCCAGCAAGCTACGCGGCTTCAGATGGTGAACCTGGAGATCCGTGAGACGCCCGCAGTTCTGACATCGCCATCCATCACGCTCCAGAATCTGTCGGCAGAGCTTTCGATAGGATTCGTGGTCGAGACGCCGTCGTCTCGAGCGTAGACGCTTCATGAGGGTATCCGCGTTTCTTCCATAAACTGCGTCTGGAGGGGCAAGGGCAGAAGGCCGAACAGACGACGCAAAGAAGACAGCAGTACCCCAGGATCGCCGTTATCCAGGTTCGCGCCAGCCAGGAAATCGGCGCAGATCATCTCAAGACAGTAGCCGCGGGATCTGCCCGTACCCAACATGAGGGCGGCAATTTCAAGGGCCTGTTCGACCACAGGCAGTTGGCTCTTATACAACTTGAAGTAAATGATCTCCCAGGGCTCGGTCTCCTGGCCCGTCAGGTGACGGTCTACTTCCCGCTTGAACTCCTCGGTCTGCATGGAGCGGGCTTTGTGCAACCAGATTGCACTTTCGAACTTCTGCCCGTCCCGGCGGGCTACCTTGGCTAACTCGGTCGCCTTCGTCCATCCGACCTGCTTCAGGTCCCGATGGATCTGTCGCGGCAGCTGCTCATGGATGGCCATTAGGTAGTATGCTTTGCGCCTGGACTCGGGGAAGCGTCTTTCCAGGAACTCATCGAAGGAGCTCAAGTTGTCGAGTCTCCAGTACTGCCCTGCCCGAACTTCGCAGAGGTAGTGTCCCAATTCAACAAAACGTGTGTCCCGCTCCCGCTCCGTCCGTTGCTCCCAAGCCAAGATTTCCTCGATCTTGGTCAGCACGAACAGCGCCCGGCGCCGGTTGAGCTTCGGCTCCATGACCGCCTGTCCGTTAGTCTTCAAGCTGGTCAAGCCAATCAAGGTCGCTCGCTCCAGGCCGGCGAATCAGCTTGGCATCGATGAGTTGCTGGTTCCCCAGGCACAGCCCCAGATGGGCACAGCTCACGCAGCCATTCTGTGGGAAGCGAATGCCACTGTGAGGCAGGAAGTGGCCCGCTTCAATCTGACCGACGGTTGCGTCCACCAAATGGCCGAACTCTTGGCGTTGCTCTTCGGTGATCGAAGTCTTCAGATATTGAATCTCGGGCAGTTGTTTGCGCACGAAGACAACTAAAGCCACTTCGGAAATGCCGCTGATCCAGGAGTAGCAAATCAACTGAGGATCCAAGGAGAGAAGGCCTTCCGGCTCTTCCGTGTATCTGCTTGTAGTCGTTTTCCAGTCGATGACGCAATGACTTCCATCCAGATCGCCGAGGGCATCGATATAGCCAATGAACTCGTTGCCGTTCGGGAGGGATCGCACTAGCTTCACCTGCAGATTCTGCTTTGGCCGGTGAATGCGGATGCGATCTTCTTGGGCCAGTCTCTCGAGTAGACGGACCCCCTGGTGGACTAGGCGGTCCCATGAGTCCCCTTTGCCATACTCGAGTGAAGCATCACGATAAGCTCCCCATTCTTTGAATAGGGCTGCGGAGCTGTCCTCCTGGCAGAAGTAAGCGAGCAGGGCCTTCTCGAAGCACCGGCCAAAGACCATGGCCGCCCGTGTATCTCTTTCCCGCCAACCATCGAGGTAGCGATAACGGTAGAGACGGGGGCAGCGCAGGAATTGGCTGACCTGGGTGTAGCTATAGGTCATCACCGACCTCCTGACCCTTCGGCGCACCGACGGCCTCCGCCGAGACTTCTTCCCACTCCCCGGCCGGAGCGAAGGCCTCCAGGTTCAAGAAGCAACGACCGTTCAGCAAGGTGCGTGACGTGCGGATGATCCCGCGCAGGCCCAGCAGTGCTTTCTCATCCACTTCATCCCGCCCCAGAAGATCGGGGTCATAGCCGAAGTCCCGCAGGAACCAGTTGAGCCTCCACAGTGCCCTCGGCATGCAGTAGAGGCGGCCCGAGAGGCTGTGCCCGGTGTGCCCTTTCGGTTCGAGAACGGCAAAGCGGAGGGAGAAGAAAGGCCGATGCGGATGCCAGCGATAGAAGGCCCGATCCACTCGAACCAGGAACACTCCTTCAAGAGCGTCGTTTCCGTTCGGTGCTACCTGATGGAGTCCCGGGACATGGCGTCTCATGATTTCACCTCTTCGCTTCGCGCGTAGCTGTTGAGATGGCAAAGCAATCCGTCACGGTCCTTAGCAGCCCGCTCCGCCAGTTGATTGATGAACGACTCAACGAGGTCGCGCCCGGCATCGCGCAGGGCCTCAGTGCCACAGAACTCAGCGGCGTAGCGCTTCACCAGGGTGGGATCGAGCTGATACTGCCGGATAAGCAGCGAAAGCCGATCCCGCAATCGAGGCTGACCATTGCTGGAAGCGCTCTGTCCTGCCGCAGAAGGCTCTTTCCGAGTCTGTGGGTCCGGGGCAGAGGACCAACCTAACTCCTCGACCGAGCACAGGCCGATCCCATAGGCCTTTCGCAGGGCCCGGTTGACCGCGCGAGTTTCGGCCACACGCATCTCGGCCCCGCGGACCAGTGGGGAAACGTTCGAGGGATCAGCGTCACCGTAGCCGACAAAGCCTCTCGAGCCTGGAGATTTGTAAACAGTGGCCCTAAAAACCCACCGACCCACGAGGGGGTCGGACAATCGCTCTTGCAGAACAGTCCGGATTCCTAAGCATCGCGCGCGAAGAGCTATTTGGAGCAGACCCGCGTGCGTCACATACCATCTTCCATCGATACACAAAATCTCGCCCTGCGAGATGGAAAGACGAAGGGCTCGCGTCAGGTTGCTCAAGCGCCTAAGGTCTCTTTGCGCCAGTGCGGGATAAAGCTGCTTGACTAGCCGGAGATTCTGACGTACTAGGGTAGCCTCGGTTGTTTTTGGCACGGGAGCACTCCCTTGATCTATGGAGTCATTATGACGTCATAATGATTCACTTTGGCGCCTAATGTCAAGGAGAAAATCATTCTACTGCTAGCACCTCTCTAACCTTATGAGCGAACAGAGAGTCCGACTGCCCTTGCGCATCCCCGCCAGCCTCAAAGCAAAGTTGACCGAGCTTGCCGAACGGGAGCATCGGTCTCTGAACAAACAGATCGAGTTTCTCCTTGATCGATGTACCCGAGAAGAGACGAACGGCGAGACAGAGGAATCGCAGCGAACAAGAAGTGTACGCAGCAAGCAGAAGTAAAAGGGACGTTCGAGACGTCGAGACGCTCGAATCGAGATTTGTAAACGGTGGCCTTGAAGACCCACCGACTCGTGCCGGGGTCGGATAGGCGGGCTTGCACAATGGTGATGATTCCAGAGCACTGCTTACGTTGAGCTATTCTTAAGAGCCCCGAATGGGTCACGTACCATCGGCCTTCCAGAAGCTGGAGCTCTCCCGCCTCCACCGATAGGGCATATAGCTGGGTTAGCTCCTTGAGGGAGTGCAGTGCTGTCTTGGAAAGACCTCCCCAGGCAGCCCGGGCGCAAGCCCTGTTCAGCTGATACTGAACTAGTGTCTTTCTCGCGATGGCTCTGACCGTAGTGCGACGATCAGCGGGAAAAGGAGGCCTTCCCCTCCTTGATGACGTGCGTTGCAGGAAGTGAGATTTGGTCTTTCCAGCTTTCGTCATGACTCGCCTCCGTTGAGAATTTCGCCGTCGCAGACAGGGCGTCGCAATAACCGCGTCAGTTTGCGCAAGGCAGCGAGGCTTTTTGATGGGGACACCAGGATAAAGCTGCTTGACCAAGCGGGGATTCTGACGTAATAGGTTCCTGGTGGAATCTGCGGGACAGGATCGCATGTTGATAGCCTATGACATCATAATGATATCGTTTTGACCATAACGTGTCAAGCGAATCTTTGTTGCTACAATTTCTTGCCCAATGACTGAACCGCGCGCTCGGCTCTTGATACGGATACCGGCGAACCTCAAGGCAAAATTGGCCGAGCTCGCTGAGCGAGAGCACCGCTCCCTAAATAGGGAGATTGAGTTTCTTCTTGATCGATCTATCCGGGAGGGGACGGAGACGAATACTGGTGAGCCATCTCACCTAAGAGGTAAGCGTGTGAAGCGCAAGTGAGTCCAATATTTCATGGCAATGGCGAATCATTCGCGGATCTTCGGCGCGCTCTGGTTCACTGATGACGTTGGGGCTTACCTATCGGCAGGCTGCGACACATGAAAAATGCTTGTCTCGTGCTCTAATGCAAGAGTCCGAAGACCGCGACGCCATTCGTGGTGCCGACGTAGACCTTGCCGTTAACGGTTGTAGGCGTAATGAACTTGTTGCCGGG
Source organism: uncultured Acidobacteriota bacterium (assembly GCA_963781005.1). GTDB lineage: Bacteria > Acidobacteriota > Terriglobia > Acidiferrales > UBA7541 > CAWADX01. The sequence continues at coordinate 538,999 of CAWADX010000001.1, read as the reverse complement.
GCCAAACTGGTCCCGGGAAGAAGCTGCCTGGTTGCTGTTGTAGAGTTCGTGGGAAAGTTGAGTGGCATCGTACGCGTGCAAAACGGCCGTGGCGCCGTTTTCGACCGCCCACAGGACCGCGTTTGAGCTGCCGTTCGCGGAAATGCTGGGCGTGGCACCCGGATAACCAAACGTATTGCTCGTTTGCCCGGTGGGCGTGGTGGCGAGTCGGGCGCTCGAAATCGCAAAGGCCTTGATCGAGTCCCCGACCGCCCCAAAGTAGATTGTGTTGTTGAAGTAAGCCGGCATAGAGAATACCTGGCCTCCCAAGATTCCATCAATCTCCTGATAGATGTTGTTGGCGGCAGGGTTGAATCCTCCCATCGACTCCCGGTCCACGATGTAGATCTTCATGTCCTTTCCAGCTCCGATGGCCAGGTGCCGAACTCGGCCCGAAGCGTCGATCAGGTCCGGCAGTACCAGCGCACCGCCAGAGCCAAGATCTTCGTCGACATTGGACTCCTGAACCGTGTTGAACGGAGCAAAGTAATCGGCGACTGCAAGCCCATTGGACGTGGAGAGCTTGACGAAGGAGTTGCCGAAGTCCCCTTCGTTGGGAAAGCCGTTGCCAAGGAGAGTTGTGTCGAAGCTGCCGTTGCCGTCGAGGAAGTAGATATTCCCGGCAGCATCGGCAGCAGGTCCGGCACCGCTCATCCAGATGGCGCCATCACTGCCATTCGGCGTCAGGTTCAGCACGCTGGTTTGCGCGAGCGTGGAAGCGTCGAAGGCCATCACCCATCCGGTATACGGGCGGATGTCACAATGCGATGACCAAATGGTGTACACCACTCCATTGACTAGGAGCAGCCCTGGCCGCTCCTTGTACTGTTTCGGATCAAAGATCACATTGCCGCCGGAACTGTTGTCGCCCGTCCCTGGGAAGGATGCCTGAACGTTCGTCGGGCTGCCGGGGAGCTCTGCACCGGAGGTGATGTCGAGCGCGTGAAGGCGCTGGAAGTAGTTGCCTGCGCCATTCTTGGACATTGCGACGGCATAGATCGTGCCATGAGGCCCGCGTGCCCGGTCAATGATGGGGGTGGCAGTAATGCCAACCTCCGGTGTCACCTGCGAGCAGCCGCGGTCGTCGCTGGTGGTTTCTCCCGGGTCCAAAGAGGTTCGCCACAGTACTGTACCCGCATCGGCATCGAAGGCATAGACGCTGTCGTGCTCCGTAGCGACGTACAGGACGTTGTGAACGCCCTGGCCAAGGACCCCGACTGCCGAAAGATAAAGGGGCTGAGCGTCGACCTTGCCGTCGACGGAGAAAAACCCGACCTTGCCGAAGGTCGTCACGTTGACGTTATTGGGCGTCAGAATGGTCTCATTCAGGTTTTGCCCGCTGCGCGTGTTGTCGTTGTGGTAGGTCACTACGTCAATCCCCGTTGCGGCTGGAGCGATCGTGAGCGTGGCCGTGTTGCTGGTCACGTTTCCCGCAGAATTGCTGACGACGACCCGGAATTGCGAGCCGTTCTCGGCGACCGTGGTGGGTGGCGTGGTATAGCTCGAGGAACTGGCACCCCTAATGTCCGCACCGTTCTTCTGCCACTGATAACTCAACGGCTGCGAACCTGCTGCCGCTACTGTAAACGTGGCCGTCTGCCCTGTTGTGACTGCCTCGCTCGCCGGCTGCGTCGTGATCGAGGGGGCCTGGGGACTTGACGACGTCGAGCTGCCGGTCGAGCCCGTGCAGCCAGCCAACATCAGCCCAAGCACGACAGATGATAAAACTGCGGCGAATACCCGGAACCGCAAGAAGTTTACCTCGGAGCGAGATTCAAGCGTGGCCTGAGAAGTACAACACCCGTCTATCTGCACTTTCGCGAGCGCTTGGTTCTTTTTGACTATATTCGCCACTCCCTTACGACAGCTTAAACCAGAGAGGGGAAAGAAAAAAGTTGTACGAAGGTGCAGGTTCAAACGACGGGCGGTCGTGGGGCGCGGGCAAGTTGGGCCCAAAAATCTGGTCCGACCGCAGACTGAATATTGTCGGGGAAGGGCTAGCGGTTGACCTGCGAAATATCTCTGGGAGTCGCGCTGGCAGACACGGCCGTGTGGCATTGTATCCTGCAAGACTTATGCCCGAGCGACGACGAGAAATCGCTCAGAAAACAGTCTTAACGCGCTGGGCGAAAGAGAAAGAAAAGAATAAAGATCAGCAATCCCACTAAGATGGGCTACGTCCCGCGCCTCAGCTTTCCGCAGATCAAGCCGGTCGTGGAGCAGGCGCTGGCCGTTGCTCGACATTCGTCTATTCTGAACATGGGGACCTCTGCTCATTCTGTCCGTTAGGAATCCCTCCGCACTGCTAACCCGAACACTAGCAATAACAAATGCGGACCCTCCCGTGCGAGAATGATCGCCTTATTCTGCGGCTCGCAGTGTCAGAGTCGCAGGAAGGTCGAAATGCGCGTCCTTGTCACAGGCGGTGCCGGCTATATCGGAAGCCATGCGGCGCGGGCACTAGCGAGGCATGGGCACACCGTTCTGGTATACGACAATCTCTCGACTGGCCGCCGGATCCTGGCCGATGGATTTGATTTGGTGGTAGGAAACATTGGTGACTCTAAGACTGTGGCACCCGCGTTGCGCGATATCGACGCGGTTTTGCACTTCGCAGCCCACGCCTACGTCGGTGAGTCGGTGCAGAATCCGCAAAAATACTTTGAGAACAATGTGCAGTCGGGTTTAGCCTTTCTGAATGCGGTGGTGGATGCAGGGGTGCGGCACTTCGTATTTTCGTCCACGTGTGCCGTGTATGGCGTACCCACTAAAATTCCGATCACTGAGGATACCGCCAGACAGCCGGTGAATCCCTACGGTGTTTCCAAACTCTTTCTCGAAAACGCTTTGGAGGCTTATGACAACGCTTATGGCCTGCGTTACGTGAACTTACGCTACTTCAATGCTGCCGGCGCCGACGAAAGCGGCGAAATCGGTGAAATGCACGAACCGGAAACACACCTGATTCCTTGCGCCTTACAGACTGCCGCTGGCATCCGCCCCGACTTAGAGGTCTACGGAACAGACTATCCCACACCCGACGGCACGTGCGTCCGGGATTACGTCCACATCAGCGACTTGGCCGAGGCGCACGTTTTGGCGTTGGAGTACTTAGCGACCGGCGGAGAATCTGCGGCTCTCAACCTGGGCACGGGCAAGGGCTACTCCGTCAAAGAGGTTATTTCGGCGGTCGAAGAGGTCACCAGCATTATTTTGCCGAAGCGGATGCGTCCGCGTCGGCCCGGTGACCCTCCCGTTCTTGTGGCCGACGCCTCGCGAGCGCGGCAAGTGCTCAAGTGGAGTCCTTCGCGATCACTGCGGGACATCGTGTCGAGCGCCTGGCAATGGGCCCAGAAGAGTGACAAGAGACGCCATTTTATTAAGCCATAGAATTTGTAACACATGGAGCCTCCGTTCTAAATCGCGCGGAAAGCAGTCTTAACCCGCTGGACGAAAGGGAAAGAAAAGAAGTAAGAATCAGCAGTCCAACTAGCTGGACTAAATCCCGCGCCCCAGCTTCTCGACAGGCCGTCACGGAAGGGCAGGGTTAATCTGTCCTGAGCGTGTGCACCTCTTCTCGTTCTCCCCGCCAAGCATCCCTCCACACAGGGTCGAAAATCATCGCCCTCCTGCTGGACCGACATGTTGGGAATTCACTGGTTCGATCCGATAACCGAGGCTTCGCAGTTCTCGGATCATTCTTGTAGTGCGCCTTTGCCTGGACTTGAGATTCACGGCCGGCCCCCGTTCTTCGTAACGGACTCCTTGGTGCAAAATCTTCCAAATCAAACGACCCTGCCGATGGGCAACTGCTCCGATCGTCTGTTGATGCCCCAGACGCAGTACCGTGCGACGATAGACAATCTCGAAGATACTTCCTTTGGCCTTTACTGCGGCGTTGGCCGCCTGGTTGAGAATGCGCCGCATATGGCGGTTGCCCTTGGGAGACCGGTGGCTGTAGTTCACTCCCGCGCTTTCATTGTCCCCGGGGCATAGGCCAACCCACGAAGAGAGCTGCCAAGAAAGCCACGCGGTTCGAGGCCCTGGAACCGCTGCGGCAGGGAGTGCGCGACTACTGCGGTGGCTTCCAGGCGGGCGCTGCCGCCGGCATCCGTAACCGGCACGACCACGGGGCTAAACACCCGTCTTAAAAATGAGTTCGCACAGTATTATAAAAATGCGGGGTCTATCCCCGAAATGAATGAGCAAGAAAATTAGGGTCAAGGAGAAAATTGCATGGAGCAAATCGCGGTTTTTTTCTGTAAAAACTTTGCGGAGATTGTCCGCAAGACACAGTACAAAGAACCATATTTCCTTGAAACTGCACACAGTTTCGTGGAAGGGTTCTTATCCTCGGTTGGCAATACTGCAACGACAGTAATGCCGCAAGGACCTTCGGATTTCATCGAGGCGATGGGTGCGAACGGTTACACCGTGACCGCCTATCTTCGGCTTTCCGATTTTTTGGCGTTCGTTCCCTTCACCGACGAATTTGAGATGTCTGCGGCGTTGGCTGTGAACGGGAGGATTCTTGGGAAGGTATTTCCTGAGGCTCCGTCAAATTAAGCCGTCCTAGGCTGAGATTCATAAACACCTGGGGACGCTGCTAGCAGCCGATGGCAGCCCCCCCGGTCTTACCTCATTGTTTCACCACCTCCATTCCATGGTGCATGTGACCCGCGAATGGGAGATGGCGCCTTTCAGCTTCTACTATCAGCGCAGGCTTGCGGGGCAGCCGTTGCGCGTGCTTCAACGGCGGGGACCGAAGACCGCGTGGAGCGATGCCGCACTGCTAGAGAAGATCCGCGCGGTGTTGGCGGCCTCGCCGTTTTACGGCGAGGGCCATCGCGAAGTGTGGGCCCGGCTGCGCTTCCAGCAGGTGCGCACGTCGAAGGCGCGGGTGCTACGGCTGATGAGGGAAACTCAGTTGCTGGCGCCATCGCGCACGCTCCCGAGGGCGGAGAATCCCCACACCGGCACGATCGTCACCGCGCGGCCCAACCAGCGCTGGATCATCCAGCGCCTGGGCTACCTCACACCAGCCCTGGCTCGCTGGCAGCTCCTTGCACTCGGAGCAGCGGCATGAATACACTCAATTCAGTGTCCAAACAATCCCGGGCTAAAACAGTCGTCCGTGCACCCTGCCTCGCTCGCCCTTGTCCACGGCTACAATTTCGAGCAGAGTGGAGGCTTCATGTGGAACGATTCACTGGTGAAACGCGATTACATATAGAACCGGCAGGAAGGATTGCATGAGCGCTGCTCTGGACAATGGAACACCTAATCGCTCAAAGCGCCAAAATGAGGCGCGCTCAGTGCGCGCGGCGGAGAGGCCGCTTCGCCACGCGAATCAAGGTGCGCAAGGCCGTATTGACGGATTGTTCGTCAGGGAAATACTCAGCGACATCCGGTGAGAGGAGTACGAGATTCGTCCCTCCTCGATAGCGCGCGACGTACTTGCCGCGGACGCCGCCTTTCAATTTAGATAGGTCGTACTCTCGACGCAGTTCGTCTCGCGCTTCTCGTTTCTCAGTTCTTTTCTTCATAATGTTTTCGCTCGCGCTGCGTTGTCTTACGGGCGCTAATAATCCTGAGGTTCTCGTTGCGGTCTACATGGGCGACGATCAAAACCCGACCGGCGCTCGACATTCCAACCGTGATAAAACGCTGTTCCGATGTGGAATGATCCGGGTCGGGATACGTTATCGCCAAAGGATCACCAAATATGGTTGCGGCTTCTTGGAATGAAACCCGGTGCTTCCGGCGGTTTTGCCTAGCTTTGCCCGGATCCCACTCAAAATTCACCCTCTGATCTTACCGCGCCGCCGCCCGAGGCAGCAATCATTCCGCACGATCTGTGACCGTCCACGGGAACGAACCCACTCGGCGACCTGGGCCCATCGGACGAGAAGTGGCTCCTCTTTCCCCAACCGAAGGGTCGCAGTCACTGTTCGTCCCATCGCGAGTGAAAGTGGTTTGCGGGCGTGGGGCGCTCAGTCTTGATCGGCCTTCGCAGTGGGGAGGCTCTGGCAATTCCGTCGCGGAGTTGTATTTGTCTTTTTTTGTCACTTTTCTGTTGACAAGGTACCTCTGGAATGCTAAATGCCCCGCAAGAAGATGGGGCCGAACGATATAGGGCTCTTTGGCGCAGACGTATCAGCGAACGGGCCTCGAATGCCTCGGCTGTTGGCTCTCCCCCTAGACCTGCACGCGGATCCGACCAGGAGGGATTAAATGAAGCTGGAGATTTCGAAGAAAATCGCCGTGTCTTTTTCTAGTCTTGGGGCGCTTGCCATCGTCTTGGGCGGCTTGATTTTCGCGGCCCTCATCAGCACGAGCCAATCAGCGGACGGGGTTCCCATCCATCACGTGAATGCTATTCCCGCTTTCGCTCGCAAGTACGGCTTACCATGCTCGGCTTGTCACACGGCGTGGCCGATGCTCAACAACTTCGGGCAGGTTTTCCGGGACAACGGGTATCAGCTTGGGAATGATCGCGACTCTCCCATCACGCGGGATGCCTCATATTTTCCGGCGACGATTCGCATAACTCCGCAGTGGCATCGAGAGAGCTCAGACCACCAGGCCGTTGACGCTACGCCTGGGGACGCCACTACCACAGCGGCGGGAACAATTACGACGGCTGGATTCGACCTGTCCGGAATGGACATGTGGTTTGGCGGAACTCTTTACAAAAACATATCGTTCATCGTACTCCCGTCTTCCAATTCTGCTGGACAGTTCCACTTCGAGTCTGCTTTTGTCCGGTTCGACAATTTGTTGAATACGAGCTGGCTTAACTTCAAGTTTGGACGATTTGAATTGGATACGCCCGTATCCGAAAAGCGATTCTTGCAGCTATCCACCGAGGGCGGCCTTTATTACAGCTACCATTTCAAGCCTTTCGGCGACTCGAACGTATTCGGCGGAATCGGCGATAACCAAATGGGCGTCGAGTTACTGGGACACAGCGCAAACAGCTATCGGCGTTATTCGTTTGCCGTGGTGGCTAGTGACGACGGCGCCGTGGGCCTTCCCGCCGGCAAGACGGTGGATTTTTATGGAAATTTTAGTCAGGCATTCAATCTTGGGACCCACGGACTGGAAAGGATCGGAGCTTACGCATACTTCGGCCAGTCTCCGACGTTTTTCCAGACAAGCGGAGGCGCGGCTATAGCAGGGACGGGAACGGGTAATGAACCTTTCTACCGGGCCGGTATGTACAGCGTCTTTATGTCGAATCGGTGGATCATCAATGCAGTGTACCTCCACGGCTATGAGAACAAGTTTCTTGCCAACGCCACAGCGGACAATAATGCCAGCGGTTTGCCGGTGGGCGCGAGGTCCGCAAGTTGGAACTCGGGTTTTGTTGACGTTGACTACCAGCCTTCGCCACAGCTCATCTTCACGAGTCGCTTTGAGTTAGTTCGTATGGCCCAGCAGGGCAACCCGACTCTTGCCGGAAATTTGGGAAACCTGGACGCTGTAACATTTGGCTACCGTTGGTATCCAATCATGTTTAGCCGTGCGGGTCTCGCTTGGTTCCAAGAATACTCATTCAATCGAGCCCGCGGAGCCACCATCATCAACGGATCGGGTATATCCCCGAGCTTCGGGAACCACGACACCAGGAGCAGCAGCTACGCAATGGGATTTGACTTTGACTTCTAAAAGCAGGTAGGTGCGCATGGTCCTACGAAAGAGTGGCGCTCGAAAATTGATACTCGGAGCTGTCTTCTTGGCTTTTGCACTGCCGGGTCTCTGCTTCGCTCAGGACTTGGACACCCATGTCGGCAACTTGACGGGTCGTGCCAACGTAGGCAAGCAATTGTATCGGCGCTATTGCGTCGGTTGCCATGGCCCCAATGGCGACGCCAAAGGTGAGAACGCGCCCTACGTCACGGGCTGGTTAGGCGATCCATTGCCGCGCAACTTTGTCCTGGGCATTTTTAAGTGCCGTTCCACGCCGACGGGCAGCTTGCCACTCGATAGCGATCTCTTCGACACGATCGGTCGCGGTATCGATACAACATTCATGCCACCGTGGAAGGGCCTCACGCCTCAGCAACGAGTTGACTTGGTCGCGTATGTAAAGACGTTCTCGCAGCGTTTCAAAGACGAAAAGCCGGACAAGCCGATCGTAATTCCACCGGAAACTCCGAGTACGGCAGAAAGTGTAGCACGCGGCAAAATCCTCTATCAGACGACGCTGAAGTGCGTCGAATGCCACGGGACAACCGGCATTGGCGACGGACCTTCCGCAGCCTCGCTACGGGACAATCTCGGAAACCCGATCAAACCTTACGACTTTGTGGATGGCTCTCGCTTCAAGTGCGGTACGACGGACGAGGATCTGTACCGCATCTTCATGACCGGCTTGGACGGCACGCCGATGCCTTCATGGTCGGATTACTTGGACGCGAACCAAGCCTGGGATCTAGTTCACTACTTGCGGACACTGCAGCTGAATTATCACGCGCCGCATACTCCGAAAGAGAACGCCAAACCCAAGGAGCAAAAGGGCGAATGAAACTATTCGCTAAGCTTAGTTCCTAATCCAACCGGGAGGTAAAGCAATGCAGGGCACTGTGAAAATAATGATTCCGGCAGTCCTGTTTCTATCCAGCCTAGCCATGGCTTCCACAGTCCTCGCGCAATATCAGGTAATTACCGTCAGCGACGGCGGAACAATAACAGGGAACGTGAAGTGGACGGGCACAAAGCCGCAGCCGGTCGTCTTGCCGATTACGAAGAATCCCGACGTATGCGCGCCACAAGGGCAAAAGACTCGCGATCTTGAGCGCATCATCATCGCGCCCGATGGTGCCGTCGAAAACACAGTGGTTTACTTGAAGGGCATCTCCAAGGGCAAAGCCATGGATTTGCCTGTGGCGAGGCGCTCGCTCGATCAGAAGAACTGCCGCTACATCCCCCACATCATGCTGGTTCCAAAAGGAGATGACCTGACGATGGTGAGTAGCGACCCGATCCTTCACAACATTCATATGACAGGCGTTCAGCTTTATAACATTCCTTTTCCGATTGCGAACCATCCCGTCAAGAGGCCTTTTCAACGCGATGGAGAAACGGATCTGAAATGCGATGCGGGTCATGTCTGGATGAACTCCGTAGTCATGGCTGTTGACAATCCTTACTACGCCATTACGGATGAGCATGGCAATTTCAAGCTCACGGACGTTCCGCCCGGTACCTATACGATCGAAGCCTGGCATGAAAGCTGGCACATCGCTCGGCAAGAATCGATGGTGGACGTCGACTCACACCAGACAGTGACTCGCCCAATCTTTGCTGAGGGCCTGACGTGGGACAAGAGCGTCACCGTGCCCGCGAAGGGCAACGTGAGCGTCGATTTCCAGATTGCCGAGAAGTAGCAACCCAATCTGATTGCGCTCGCAGGCCGGTGAATTTGCCGACCGTGAAAGGGGGGGAGGCGATGGCGGCTTCACAAGCGTACGCAGAAAGCGAACCGATCGTAAATGCAAAGCTCGTCAAGCAATGGTTGTTCTGGGGAATTATCTGGACGATGATCTTCCCGCTCGTCGGGGTGGTCGTCTCCATCAAATTCAACTACCCAGACTGGCTGGGCGGGACATCCTGGCTCACTTGGGGCCGGATCCGGCCGATGCATGTCAACGGCGTGATCTTCGGGGCGTTCTCCACCACCTTCTTCGGCCTCGTCTTTTATATGGTTCCCAAGCTCACCGGCATCCGCATGGTGGGCGAGAAGATGGGGTACTGGTGCCTGTGGCTCTGGAATATCGGCATCCTCCTGGGCTCGTATTCGCTCATGGCGGGCTATCAAAAGGGCATCGAAGCCGGCGATTACGCGCTCTGGGCGGACGTCCCGTTGATCATCGCCTTCATAGTCTTGACCTACATGGTCATCGCCACCATCGTGCAACGGAAAGAGAAACTGCTGTACGTTTCTCTCTATTACATAGCCGGTGCGATGGTCTGGACGGCGATCAATTTCCCCTTGGGGAACATCCTACTTCCGTACTGGGTCCCGGGCGTTAACAATGCGGCCCTCCACGGGCTCTACATCCATTACATCGTAGGTCTGTGGATCACCCCGGCGGGCCTCTCGCTAATTTACTTCTTTCTCCCTCTGGCGACGAAGAATCCCCTTTACAGCCACAAGCTCTCGCTCGTCGGCTTCTGGTCCATCGCTCTCTTCTACCCGTTCGTCGGCATACACCACTATCTCTACAGCCCGATTCCCAACTGGACCCAGACGATCGCGATTGTCACCTCAATGATGCTGATTATCCCGGTATGGACGGTCACTCAGAACTTCTTCGGGACCATGATGGGCAACTGGAAGTCCTTGCAGGAAAGTTTTGTTGCTAAGTTCTGCATCGCGGGTGCCATCTACTACTTCCTCGGCTGCTTCCAGGGCTCCACCGAAGCCTTGCGAGGCATGCAACAGCTCACCCACTTCACCGATTTCGTAATTTCCCATTCACACCTCACGATTTTCGGGACATTCGTCATCTGGACGATGGCGGGCGTGTACTACGTCTGGCCTCGCGTCACTGGCCACGCTCTGTGGAGCAAGACTTTGGCCAGCTGGCACTTCTGGCTCATCGTTGTCAGCTTCAGCGTGATGGCCGGCGTGCTCACTCTGATGGGGCTGACCCAGGGGACGATGTGGCTGGATTCAGTGGACTTCGTCGACACCGTCGTAGCCATGAAGCCCTACTGGTTCGTCCGGACGCTCTCCGGAGTGGGCATGGACATTGGTATTTTCCTTTTCATGATCAACATGTTTATGACGGCCGTGGAACCTTCTCCGCTTCCGGAAATGGAGCGTGAGAAGGCATTCGCGCCAGCGGCGGCGGATTGATATGTACAACAAACGCATTGACACGATCATTATGGGTATGGCCATTGTGTTCATGGGGGCCGCAGTCTTCGTTATGGGGTTGCTGCCTTGGCTCGGACGCGTACACGCAACCACCGTGGTCACGATGGACGGAAAGGTGGTCCCGGCGCAGCCTTACACCAGACTCGAAGCCAGGGGCCGTAAAGTGTACATCCGGGAAGGCTGCTGGTATTGCCACTCCCAGTATGTCCGCCCGGTGACCGGCGAGGATCGCCGTTGGGGGCCCGTTTCGCAAGAGGGCGAATATGCGTACGATGTCCCGCACATGTTCGGGACTCGCCGCATCGGACCGGACCTAACGCGTGAAGGCGGAAGGGTCGCTGACGATTGGCACTACGCCCATCATTTCAATCCCCGCATGGTTGTACCCGACTCGATCATGCCTCGGTTTCCTTGGCTGTATAACGGTGTAGACGCGAACGGCAGGCCGATTCCGACTGACGACGGCGTTGCACTTGTGGCTTACATCCAGAAACTCGGCACGAATCTGGGCCCTTGGCGTAAGAATTTCCTCTATGTCTCCTCGGGGTCGTCCATCCCGTTCATGCCGGCTGGCATCGAGGACGGAGTGCAGGAAGGCAGGAAAGTCTTTTTGCGTCGGTGCGTTGGATGCCATGGCGATACGGGCGATGGGAAGGGTCCTGCCGCCGTCTTCCTGACCACCAAGCCGCGCATCTTCAAAGACGGCATCTTCAAACTGCGTTCGACGCCATCCGGCTCTATTCCCACCGACAGCGATCTCTACCGCACGATTACGATGGGCATTCGGGGCACCGCTATGCCTTCTTGGCATGAATTGACCGAGGAGGACCGATGGTTCGTGATCCAGTACATCAAGACGTTTTCCGACCGGTTCAAGGACGAGACACCCGGCGATGTCATCGTCATTCCGCCGGAACCGCCCAACACGCCTGAAGCAGTGGCCCGCGGCAAGATTGCCTATGAGCAAATGAAGTGCGCCGAGTGCCATGGAGTGGACGGCACGGGCAATGGTCCTTCTGCCTCCAGTTTGCGCGACAATTGGGGAAATCCCATCGCTGCGCGCAACTTCACGCACGGAGGTACTGATATGAAGAGCGGGCCGGCGCCGCAGGATCTGTATAAAGCGTTCAGCACGGGCATGGACGGAACTCCCATGCCCTCATACGCGGATTTCCTCAATCCGGATCAGCGGTGGGATCTCGTTCACTATGTGATGTCCTTCGGGCCGCCCGACACCTATCTGATCCTTGCCAAGCAGCAGGGAGGAGGCACTAATGGACACTGATATTCTATTCTGGACCTTTTTAGCCGGGCTTGGCTTCGCGCTCAACGGATGTTGCATGTTTTTGCTTCTTGTCCGCCACGGCCAATATCGTGACCCTGAAAAGCCAAAATTCATCATGCTCAACAATGAAACAAGAGACGATTCGCAGTTCAGTCGCGACTTGGTGAACGTATGAACTATCCCAGGGAAGAACTCCGGCTGCCGACCGGCGCTTCGTATGATCAGGCGCGTTTTCCCTGGCAGCTCGCTGTGTACGCGATCCTGGTAGCGGCAGCCATCTATTACTTGTGTGTCGCATAGAATCGGCGGGGGATTACGCGGATTGCTCCCGCGCCGGTTGCTTTGTTCGTTAGCGGTTGCTTTAGATTGACATGATTGGCCTCGGAGGCGCGAAAAAAGGTGACCGACATGAAGAAGGACAATGACCACGAACATGAGATTCACACTTATGAGTATTCCGGGATTCAGGAGCGGGTTGGTAAAGTAAACGGGTGGTTGATCATCGTATACGTCGCACTGGCGATTTGGGGGATATGGTATCTTTTCGCCTTCTGGAAACATGCCTGAGTCATGGCTGTGATTATGAGATGCCCCGGGACCGTTTCGCCTGACGCTTATCGGCTGCCTTCCGGTTATATTGGCTCGTGTTCTCCCCCTCTGTTTCCGCATAAATCTTCTACGATCCCCGGCGGAACACCTCGTCGATTTCGAGGTTTGACCTGATACGCTCCCAAAGGTTGTTGGGCAGGGAATCTTGGGGGACCGGGCCTGTCCATCGAGTGCTTCCGGTGATTGTCCCCGGTTCTCGCCTCTAACAACCGTGTAGGTTGCTCTCACTTGGAAACGCAGCCCGACCGACAACTGGCAGGCCTGGGCGGCCGCGAGTTTGGGTCAGGTCCGTTGGGCACGGGAGTTATTCGAACAAACTGCGCAGCATCCTTGGGAATGGAAACCACGACAACGCAGTTTCCACGGCCAACACGCAAGAGCTATTGGAATGAATGCCTCGAAACCGCATGGATTTTGGACAATCCTGAGTTATTGCAGCTTGGAGAATTCGGATTTGGCTTCGCGCAAGATGGGGATGTCGGGGTCAGCGTCTTTCCATAGCGTGAAGAAATCTTGATAGGCGGTGCGTGCCCTGGCGTTGTCGCCTTCGAGCGCGTAGGCTCGGCCGAGGCCGAGATGCGCCAGCGCGCCGATCGCGTCGGTCACAACGACGCCACGATGGTCGAGTATCTTCTGGAATTCGGCCGTTGCGGCCCTGCCATCATGCGCTGCCAGATACGACTGTGCCCGAATGTAAACAGGCATGAGAGACAGTTCAGCAGGGAGAGTTCCGAGTTCGTAAGGAGAAGCCACCTGGAGTTCCTCAATGGCTTTCGAGGCAGCATTCTCAACGAGGGAGACGGAAGCGCGAATGGCCGGCAGATAGTTGAACTGCACCAATGTATCCTCCGGGAAGCGCTTTGCCAGGTCGCCAGCGAGCCTTTGCGCTTCCAGCGTATCTCCGGCAAGGGCTAACGCAATTGCCCCCCCGGCCTCGACATCCCGATCTGCGGAAAATCGCAAAACCGTGGTTGCTGCCTTGCGCGCTTCGGCCGCATTTCCAAAGAGGGCCTCGCGCAGCGCCGTTCCCGTATCGTGCCTCGCCGCCGTGTCCTTTTCTTCCGCACTTCTTGGAGAGGCCATAGCCCGTTGGGTCAATGTGTTGGCTTTCGCAAGCTGTCCCGCGTAAGCGGCCGAATCTGCTTCGAAATAAATAATCTCATCTTCCACTCCAGGTTTTTCCATCCCCCAAGCAACCTCGTGAGCCATACCGGCCGCGTTGCTTTGCAGAAATGCGAGGGCATAGAGGCCCAAGTGCAAGGGAGGAGAATCGAGTTTCTTCACTTGCGCCTGCTCGACAGTGGCCCGAGCTTCGTCCAGGCGATTCAAAGCGAGATAAGCATCAAAGAGGTTTACATAATTCACGCCCCTGCTCGGTTCGACCTGGACCGCCTCGCTTGCTTCTGCGAGGCTTTTGTCAAATTGGCCGAGTTGCCTGTAGAGTACGCTTAGGTTGTTGCGCGGTCTTGAATCTCGCAGGTAGGTCTGCGCCCACAGCTTGTAGGCCTTAGCGGCCTTGTTCAGATCGCCGGTGACGAATCCATAGTACTGACAAGAAATGTCGAACTTTTTGCGTTCGCTTACCCGATCTCGAAGCTCATAGGCTTTCTTCAGGTTATCCGCCGCGAGCTTGGGTTCGCGGAGGTTGTAGTAGCCGGTTCCGAGGGCAGCATATGCCATGGCGAAATTGGAATCGAGATTGATGGCGCGCTGGAGGAATGGAAGAGCAGCTTCAAGATCTGCGTTATTGAATGCTTTCATGCCCAGGCTGTAGGCCCGAAGGGCTTCGAGCGACGACGTCGTGGCTTCCACGAGCGGTGTATCAAATTGTGAAAGCAACGCATGCGATTCGCCGAGTTTAGCGCGGATTCCTGTCGAGGCCTTCCCGAGCGCCGCGAGGACGTGTTCCTTATCCTCAGACGTAACCTGTTCCTGCGCCAGAGTCTCGCCCGTCTTGCAATTCACGGCGTTGAGGCCGACCACATACTCGTCTTCCAAACTTGCAATCGAACCATCAATTATCGCTACGCTTCCCGTGTGCTCGCAAACCTGCCTCGCCAGCTCCTGATTGAGCCGCAGATGAGCAGGCTGGCCCATGAGGCGCAGCGTCTCCGTGATTTCCTGGTCAGAGACAATATTCAGGAACGTCGATTCCTCAAGTTTCGTGGTGAGGCCCTGGCGTAGCGTGCCGTCGAAGATTGCGTCGCCGGTGGTGTTCGTGAAATCGGCAAGAAGGATGAAATCCCTTTCAGCGAGTCTCGGCACGCGATGGAAATAGAAGTAGCCGCCGAGGACCGCAGCGAGGACCGCAACGACCAGGACTGTGGTTTTCCGTCTAACGCTCATTCTGACGTGCTTGGAAACTAGGGGTGCGCCCGAGTAAAAGGCCACTAGCATCAACGAATCCACCCAGCATCGAAGAGTGGTGGCCGTCTCATGGTTTCCACGGTTTTACATGCCCTTCTTGGGCATCGGCCTTGTCCGCCCCGTATCTGGCTCGAACGATTTTCCGGGCGCTCGTGTCTTCTTAATCTTGGGGCTGCTCATCGCTTCTTTCCGGTTGAGCGCTGCTCGTGATTAAGGTCGATCTACGGCAACCCTTGAGGGACAGAACACTAACTCACCAAATCCTCAGCAGCCTCCAAAACCCTAGCCACCGCCGCTCATTTCGTCGCCAATCCAGTGTCCAACCCACCGGCCACTACCATGGTGTTAGTTGCGCAAGCCCGCTCCCGACGCACGCCTGACTGCGGCATAGACCAGAAACAGCAAGCAAAGTGCGCCCAACACGAGGGCTGCCCTCATGTAGTCCTTCTCTTCCTGCTCTGATACCAGTCTGCGGGGCGGAGGCACAGGCTGGGGCGTCGTGAGCGTAATCCCACGGTCCTGCGCGATGACATCGGCGACACGCCAAGACATCAGTAACAGCGCAGCGTCATAATTCGCTTGCCGCAGATAAGGCACGGCTTCGCGCCCGAAACTGCCGGTTTTGCCGTCTGGGAGGATCGGCTCGAGACTGTGGCCGACTTCGAACCGGTACTGCCGATCCTCTACCGCAAGCAGTATGAGGACACCGCGCTCAGCTTGTTCGGGACCCATACCGCGCTGCGTCGCAAGATCGATTGAGAAGTCTTCAATCGAGCGGCCATCGAGCGATTTCACCGTACTGATGGCGATCTGCGCGTGAGCCTTTTGGTCAACCTCCGCACAGAGAGCCGTCAGCTGATCCTTGGTCGACGAGTTCAATACCTCGGCGAAATCGCTTACATAGCCGCGAGGCCCTAAGTCTTTTTGAGCAGATGCGTTCAGCGCGGTCAAAGATGAGCTGAGGAGGACCAACGTCGAGGCCCAGGAAGCCGTGCTCAGAAAGAGGATGCGTCGCATTGGGGGAGTGTGTCGACCCGCGCAATGGTAGAACCAAGCGTTGAAAGGTGTCAACGCGGCGAGCGGCTGGCTCGATAGGGATCACGTAGATCGTAGCCTCCCGAGTCGTTGAGGAAGTAATCGAAGGACACCGGCGGAAGCAAGCAGCGTTCAAGGGGCGAGCGATGAGCGATCCACGTGATGATCTGCCAGGAGATTTGATTTTCCTTGTGCGAGTTCGTCCGAACGAGGTTGAAACAGAACCGGCAAGTATCGGCCTTCGCCGTCAGGCCCCGCTAGCAAGAACCGAGAGGTAACTGCATGGGAATTGTGGCAGAACGGCGCAAAGAATGCGAGTTGTTGTACCATGCGATCTGCTTTGGATTTCAAACCCGGAACCCTGGTCCATAGAGAGGATGTTCGGTACATAAGTATAGCCCGTGATTTGCAAATCGCGGCGATTGCAATCGCGCAGGAGTGGAGGTGGCGATGATGAATTGCAATTTGTGCGGGGCTCCTCTGGGAGACGCAGATCCGGTTTGTCCTTCTTGCGGGGCGGCAACCTCAGTAGTTCCACAGCCAAAACCAAGGGCAAGTGGAATCACCTCAGACCTTTCTGAGTATTATCAAAGCGAATTTCAAAAGATACGAGACTCAAACGAACAGTACAAAGGAAAATGGAACTGGGCGGCCTGTTTTCTGGGTCCGATCTGGGCTTTCACTAAAGGACTTCGGGAGGTCGTCGTAATTTATGTTTTGGCTATACTTTTCACATTTGGCATTTCGGTGCTCGCGTACGCCGTCATCTTCGGCTTGCGCGGAAATTACTTCTATTACTCCAAATTGATGAAGGGCCGGGTTCTAATTATTTAGCAGCGCTGCTGCGCGTGAAAGAATTTACGGGTCGGCGCTGCCCCAATCTTCGCCGCTGTTAATCGGATGGCATTTCACATGCAATGGTGCTGTAGCGACCGGTCCGGTTTGTGGACCGAGCATCTTGTGTGGTCTGGGTCGATCGTGCCTTCTCCCTACGCTGTGCTGGCCTCGGTTTTTTCTGCTGCCGGACGAAGGAAATCGGCGGCCGACGCGCCGCGCGGTGCGGCCTTTCCGCGACGCCCCCGTACTTTCTCCAGCCGCAACGAATTCCCCACCACCATAAAGCTGCTGACGAGCATGGCGGCTGCCGCCATCACGGGCCGCAGCCATCCCATCGCCGCTAATCCGATAGCGATCACGTTGTAGAGAAACGCCCAGAAGAGATTCTCCTGAATGCGGCGGAATGTTTTCTTCGAAAGCGAAAGCACCCATGGCACCAACGTGATATCACCTGCCAGGATGTGAACGTCCGCCGCTTCTTTGCTTAGGTCCGTGCCGATCTGATGCGCGATACCGACGTCCGCCTTGGCCAGCGCAGGCGCATCGTTCACACCGTCTCCCACCATTGCCACCTTGCGGCCCTCGCGCTGCAGCGCCTCAACGTATTCCACTTTCTGCCGGGGAAGCCGCTCAGCGGCCCAGTGCTCGATGCCGAGTTCGGCCGCCACCTGTTGCGTAGTGGCACTTCGGTCCCCGGACAACAGATGCACTTCCAGTTTCTGGGCTCGGCACTGCTTCATCACACTCATTGCGCCCGGCCGCAGATGGTCCTGCAAACAAATCACCCCGCGAATTGCGCCATCCCAACCTAAATAGACGCGGCTCTCGAGCCCCGCCTCAGGCAACGACCTCTCGAGGTCTGCCGGCTTGGACATTCCTCTCTTCAGCAAACTCGCCGCGGTCCCCAGATGAACGATACAGACTTGCTCGACAGCCTGCACGCCAGCGGCGACTGGAGCTGGCACGCGGCCCTCAATTCCTTCGCCCGGATGGTTCTGGAAATCCTTTACGGCCAGGAGCTCACCACCTTGCGCCTGAAACTCCTTCACAATCGCGCGGCCCAGGTGATGTTCCGAATTGCTTTCAAGCGACGCCGCAATTCGCAGCAGCGCGTTTCGATTCAGTCCGGCGTCCGCGCTTGCTATCACATCGAGCACGCTCAGCTTTCCTTCCGTCAGCGTGCCGGTCTTATCGAATACGATCGTATTGACCTTTGACATTCGCTCGAGGTTTTCCGGCACACGGATCAGCACGCCTTCCTTCGCGGCTCGTTGCAGACCCACGAATGTGGCCATCGGCGTCGCGATTCCCAGCGCGCACGGGCAGGCCACCACCAGTACCGCCAGCGCATTCAGGAATCCGTGTAACGGCTCATGCTGCAGAACGCTGTAGTACGCGGCCACGCCAAAAGCAAATACCATCACCACGCCTACGAACCATGCCGACACGCGATCCACCAGCGCTTGCAGCGGCATTCGCGCCCCGATTGCTTCGGCGCACATCCGCTCAATCTGTGCCTGGAGCGTGCCTTCGCCCACTTTCACTGCTTCATAAATGATCGTTCCATCGAAGTTGACCGTCCCTTGCAGCACCGTATCGCCTGGTCCGCGCATCACCGGCAGCGATTCGCCTGTGAGAATGGACTCATCGAGCGTCGTACGCCCTTCAAGGATTTTCCCGTCGACTGCGATCCTCTCTGCGGGTAGCGCACGCAGCCGGTCTCCGACGCGCACTAGGTCCAGGGGCACCAGGTCTTCGCCTTGATCGGCATTCTCCCCGCGCAAGCGCCGGGCCTGGGCCGGGGTCTCATTCGCCAGCGTACGCATCGCCTGCGCCATGCGCGCCCGCGCGCGGGCCTGGAGATATTTGCCGAGCGTGACAAGGATGATGACCATCGAAGCCGTATCGAAATACACGTCGTGACCGTGCCGGAAAGTCTCCCTTGCCGAGTAGACGTATGCCGTCAGTGTGCCGACCGTGATCAGGGTCGCCATACTCAGACGCCCGCGCCGCATCTCCTGCACGGCAAGCTTGAGATAAGGATAGCCGAGCCCCAGAACTACGGGCGTCGTGAGCACCAGCAGGATGTATTGGATTTGGTCGCGGAGATGGGTGGGCAAGTCCGGGTACAGATACAGAACCCACGCGAAACTCATGATGAAGCCGGAGAGAACCGCGCCGAGTGCGAGCAGGACGAGGAACCAGGATTCCGAGCTATCGCCCTCCTGACCCCCGCCTGCGAGTTGGTACACAAACGCACAGCCGGAGCAGCAAAACTGCCTTTCCTCGCCCCCCATTTGCGCCACGGTGGGCGCTCCGCGAAGCGCCAGCCCGCAATGCGCGCAAATCTTTGCCGGTAACATCGAGTCTCCGGCTCCTGGCCTTCAGCATCTAGAAATGGTGCATCATGTCATGCACCGCAGGATTCTGCATCGGGTGCGCCAGCCAGTAAAACCCGCGGTACAGCGTGATCGCACCCAGCACCGCGAGCAGCACTCCACTGACGCGCACCAGTTTGTCCCGCAGCTTCATCGAAAATAGGTCCGCAAAGAATGCCACCAGCAGCAGCGCCGGCACCGTCCCGAACCCGAATGCCAGCATCACCAGCGCGCCCCACGCCGCCGACCCGGACGCTGCTGCTTTGGCCAACATTGCATAAATCAGCCCACAGGGGAGAAATCCCAGCAGTGCTCCCAAGGGCAGCGCTCGCATCGACCTCGGCAGACGCGTGACGTGTTCGAATCCGCGCGCAAGCCACGGCTGCGGCGTCGCCACCTTCGCTTTAAACGGTGACCAGTGCTTCATCAGCCCGGCAAGCGCGAGCCCTGTGCAAATCATCAGTATTCCCGCTCCCACCATCAGCAGCGCTTGAATTCTTCCGGTGTTTGAAAGCAGGCTCGTGAACGATCCGAGCGCTCCGGCCATCGCGCCGAGCAGCGTGTAGCTCGCGATTCGCCCCGCATTGAACACAAGCTGCTGCGGCAGCACCACTCGCCGCCAGGAAGAACCCGCCACCGCTGCCGAGCCTGACCCGGCCGTCGCGATGCTCGATGACAGCGAGGGCGCCACGGATATCAGCGCGACAAACCCGCCGCACATCCCCACGCAGTGGAGGCTTAAGAACAAGCCTGTCAGAAATATCAGTCCCAGCTCCATTCGCTACCCCAGTCCAAGACACCCACTCCACAGGCACCTTTTATAACACTCTTGACGTTCATCGAGAAGCATGGACGAGGTACACCGCATTGACACTGTGGGAGTTCTGGTATACGTTCGTGTCCGTTTGCATCTTGGCTTTGGCTTCCGGATACGATGTCCTCGGGCCTCTCTTTTCTAAAGCGTTCCCGCCAGATGTCGTTCGGGCTGGCTCTCGTATTTGTTCTTGCCAGCGCGGCTCCCGCTCAGATATTCCACGACCCGCGCCGAAAGACCTCAGTTGGTTTCTTCGTCGATTTGCAGGTTGCGCCCGACAAGCTGGTCTCCGTAGTACAGAAAGTCGCGAATGATACCGTGATTCGTGGGACGCATATCTACGCAAAAGACACCGCGATCAATGACGCCGATGCAGCGACCTCATCCAATGCGTTTACCGATTCGCCTCGATCGGGACGCGTGTTTTACAAGGTCAAAACCGAAGTCCTCTCCCCAGCCAACTTTCCTGGAAGCAGCGATGTGGGCACAATCACTGTGCGCTACTTTATCGAGAGCATTTCCCCTGAACGCGCGCGCCTCCGCATTGACGCTGTTTTCATCGGGGACGGGTTGCGCACCCGGTACTTCTCTGACGGCAGCGTGGAAACCGCCGAAAACGCCGAGATCCTAACTCAAATGAAGGCCCTCGATCCTCCTGTACACGCCAGCCATCAGGTTCCTCAAACAAGAGGCGCGGACCAGGCGACTGCGGGGCTTCAAAACACGCTTGCGGAGGAACTGGCACGGCTGGCCGAAGCAAAGGCCTCCGAACAAGAGCTGGAGGAGCGAGTCAAGCAGCTCGAATTTAATACCCAAGGGCGAGTGAAATCCACAGGGGTCCCGCTGAAGACTTCTCCCTACGATCATTCCTCCACGATTCTGACTCTCGACAAGGGAGAAATAGTCACCGTCCTCACGACCACGAAATATTGGTACCGCATTCGAACCCCGAAAGGGGAAGAGGGCTGGATTTATTTCGTGTATCTGGTGCCCCTGCAATGATCCAGCGTCAACGTCACACGATATCCGATGGGCGCCCTTGGCGAAGGATGAATGTGTTTCTGTTTGGCCTCGTTTTGCTTGCCCTAGCGCCGAAAGGTCATACCCAGCAAACTGTTCAACCCGTTGAGCGAGTCTATAACCACTCGCAAATGGAGGTAGAAAAGGGTTTGCAGGCTATGCAGGCGTATGCTACCTCTCGCCTTCCAGTGCTCGACGGGTTCGTCAACGCGAATGCCAGCACCCTAGATCACCTTGAAAATCCACATTTTCAGTTTCGAATCGAATTGAGAGCAGAGGGCCCGGCACAAACGGTTGTACAAATCGCTGCGAAAATTACGGCGTGGTATGCCGATGCAACTCCTGACCATTCCCAGTACGTGGTGGTCCCCTCCAATGGGCGCCTGGAAGAGGACCTGCTCGATCGCCTGAGCATATATCTTGAGAAGGGAAGATCCCGGCAGACTCCCAGCGCGGGCCCGACGGCTCCGCTGATGTCCGGTGGTGCAAGCCTAGGGCCTTCGCCGGGCGCGGCCAATGGCCCGCAAACGGGCGTAGCGGGCAACTCCAGCGAAATTCTTACGACTCCGGGAACCTCCGCAGCGACAAGCACCGGGACAGACGCGGCAACTCTCGCAAGTCAAATTGCAGCGGCCCAGGCCCAGCGCCAGGCCACCGAACAGAACGTCCGCAGATTGCGGCAGCAGACTTCCGGACTCGAGGCTAACTCGAAGTCGCAAAAATTCCTCTCGAACCTGGCGACCGTGAAGGGCGCCCGGACTCCTCTCTTTCAACAGGCGGATGAGTCATCGAAAGTTCTTTTTCGCGCCGACCCCGAAGACGAATTCGAAATCATTGACGCGCACGAAGGTTGGGTGCACGTGCGATTGGAAAATACCGGCGAGGGTTGGCTGCGTGTTTCTCAACTACAGCGGCCCAACGAAGTGGACGATTCCGGCGACATGGCGGTCCTAAACTTTTCAACTCCGAGTGAGGAAATCAAACCCTTCGTCGGCGAGTGGATGCCATTGAAAGGCAAGCCCGCTCTGTTTGTTTTCGCCAATCCTGCGCGCGAGCTTCCTGCGGCTACGCTCGGGCAGAGCCAGCTCGATTTTGCGAAACACGTCTTCACCGATGGATACCGTGAGGCCACCCATTCGGACCAGGCGATTTCGGGCGTTGTTGTCGTTTTTCTTGGCGCCAAGGGAGGCGTTGCCGCCGCGACCTTGGCGGACATTCGTCGCTGGCACGACGGCACCCTCTCCGACAAACTCTTCCTGGAACGCTGCTCCCTCGACCCACCCGAATCCTTTCGAGATGTACCCAAGCAACCCAGACAATCGAGCGGATCAACATCGAATTTGTAACTCCTTGGGAGTCTTTTGAAAGAAAAGTTGAATTGGCTTTGAATCGGCGCTATATAAGCCCATATGAGCTTTTTCCTGGGCAGGTTTCTTGAATTCTCGTCCGTGGGACTCATCTGCAGTGTCCTTGTGCATATCCTCGGACTATTTGGCAGAAGGCCTCCTTTCGGCTACTTTGCATTTTTATTGCAATTCGGGGCTGTCGCGTCCGGTATGGGAGCAGCCTTTGCGGTTGTCCTGCTTTTTAGTTCGAAAGGTGAGAATTTCTGGAGGGCTGCTTTTCGTGCCTGCCCGAAATGGATGAAGTGGATGACGTATTTTCTCATTGGCTATGCCATTTTCAATTTTATTGTGTTTGTGAACCGAATTGGCCATCGGGAGGGGTTGCAGCCGGACCAAATCATGGCTTTAGTCTTCCGCGGCATTTCCGGAGAATGGATGGCTTTTTACTCGGGCGCGCTTTTGATCTTCTCCTCAGCGGTACGCGGGATCTCTAAACACGTCGACGTGTGAAGGTCTTCTTACTTCGGCGGAAGAATGAAATCATGCTTCGTTGCAGGCACACTGCTCCTTGCGTTCGCGGCCGCGGTTAACGCTGGCGAACAGCCTCGTGCTGCCGCTAACGGCTCCACTCAATCCAATAGTGGTGAGTCTCCTCGGCCTCGCGCGGGAACACGACAATACCGCTACACCAACCGGCTAATTCACGCGAAGAGTCCCTACCTTCTCTTGCATGCCCACAATCCGGTCGATTGGTATCCGTGGGGCAACCAAGCCTTTGAAAAGGCCCGCAAGGAGAACAAGCCGATCTTTCTTTCCATCGGCTACTTCACGTGTCATTGGTGCCACGTCATGGAGCGGGAATCGTATTCCGACCCCAACGTCGCCGTCATCCTGAATCGGTATTTCGTTTCGGTCAAGGTCGACCGGGAGGAACGTCCCGACATCGACCGCTTGTACATCGCCTATGTCGAAGCCACGACCAGCAGCGCCGGCTGGCCTCTAAATGTGCTGCTCACCCCCGAGCGCATGCCCTTTTTCGGCGGCACCTACTTTACTCCTGACCAGCTCAAATCCCTCCTCCAACAGGTCGCCGAGGCATGGAATAAACAACCCGATTCGATCACGCAAACCGCTGAACGCGCCGCCCAACAACTCATCCAAATCGTCAGCCGGCAACCTCCGGTGACAGGCGATTTGCAACCCGGCATCTTAGACCAGACCTTCAAACAGGTTGCCGCGACCTACGACGCCGCGAACAGCGGGTTCGGGGGAGCACCGAAATTTCCGAGGCCGGTCGCGCTGTGTTTCTTGCTTCGCTATTACGTTCGCACCGGTCAGCACGAGGCCCTCGATATGACGCTGAACACGCTCCGCGCAATGGAGCGCGGCGGCATCCACGACCAGCTCGGCGGCGGTTTTCACCGCTATTCCACGGGTGCAACCTGGCTCGTTCCTCATTTCGAGAAAATGCTCTACGACCAGGCGCAACTTGCCATTGTTTATACAGAGGCCTATCAGATCACTCGCCAACGCTTCTATGCGGACGCCGCGCGAAACATTCTCGATTTCACGCTGCGCGAGATGCAGCAGCCTCGCGGCGGCTTTGCCTCTGCAGAGGACGCGGATAGCCGAGTCAGCCCCGGGAAGCCTGAAACCAGTGAGGGGGCATTCTACGTGTGGACCGCGAAAGAAATCGAGATCATCCTGAGTAAGAAAGATGCCGCAGTATTCGATTATGCCTATGGAGTGGAATCAGACGGCAATGTTCCCGCGCAACAAGACGTTCGCGGCGAACTGAACGGTAAGAACGTTCTGTATGAAGCTCACTCGACGGAGGAAACTGCGAAGAAATTCAACCTAACCGTTGAACAAACCGATGAGGAGCTGACTGCCAGACGGAAGGCTTTGTTGGAAGCACGCTCTCGCCGCCCGCAGCTGCCTATCGACGATAAAATCGTCACAGCCTGGAATGGCATGATGATCTCCGCTCTCTCGCTCGCCAGCCAGGCTTTCGATGAACCGCGTTATCTGGAACGCGCGCAAGTCACGGCAAAGTTTGTAGAAGCACATCTCTATGATTCGAGGACAGGCAAGCTGTGGCGCAGTTATCGCGCGGGTGGTCCTAGCGTGGGCGGATTTCTTGACGACTGCACCGACCTCATCAGTGGCCTTTTAGATCTTTATCAGGCTGGCTTCGATGTCCATTGGCTGACCTGGGCCGTCTCACTGCAAGAAGGGCAGGACCGGCTATTCGGAGATGCCAAAGAAGGCGGCTATTTCGACGCTGACTCCTCTGATCCTTCGCTTCTGAGCCGCACTCGTGAAGCCTACGACGGTGCCGAACCCTCACCCAATTCGACTGCCGCCATGAATCTTCTGCGCCTCGCGCAATTCACGGACCGCGCCGAGTGGCGCGATAGAGCCCAAAAAACGATCTCCGCTTTCGCTGCTCGTCTTCAGTCTGATCCCGACGCGGTACCTGCGCTTGCCTCCGCTCTCGATTTTCGGCTCGCGCAAACCAAACAGATTCTCATCGCCGGTGATCCCGCCTCCCAGGATACCCATGAATTGTTGCGCCAGGTTAACACCAGGTTTCTCCCAAACAAAATTCTTCTTCTCGCCGATGGTGGTACCGGACAAAAACAACTGGTCCGCTGGTTGCCGTTTGTAGCGGGAGCCCATCGAATAAAGGATCGTGCCACAGCGTATGTTTGCGAAAACTACGTATGCAAGCTGCCAACTGCGGACCCAGATGTCATGGCACGTCTCCTCGACGATAAGCACTGATGGCTTGAGGCGGTAGCGGCGGACTCACAGTCCAATCTCAAACCTTGCGCCTGCAGATGTTCCGAGACGCCAGCACGACATATAGATGCGAAGATCTCTCCTCGCCTTGGTCTGCCGGCTCATGCCAGCAACTGACATTTGAGTTCCATTGGAGACAGACTTGCCTACAAGAAGCAGCTGCAAGCGGTTATTTGTGGGGTTCAACCGGTGGACCGTTTAGGAGACTTAAAAGTTCTGATACACGGTGTAACGCTGTTTAACACCCAATAGCATGCCGTGCCCCTACGACCCAACACTCGCCGCGATCGCGGGTGAACCTGCTAAGATTGCGGCCAAATGTACACCTGCCCGGAATGCGAGCAAGTCATCAATCAGGCGAGCAAGCTCTGTCCCTGCTGCGGCGCAGACTTGACGGCGCCTGCGGGCACGGAATTCGCTCAGCCGAAAAAACCGAGCTTCCTGAGTACTGCTTTGCTGTGGAGCGCCATACTCACGATTCTGTGGGCGATCGCGTGGTTCGCCGTGCCGTGGCGCATGGCAGGATCGAAGCCCGCGGCGGAGTTGCGTGCCCGCGAGGCTCTCGCCGCGCTGCAAGAGGAACTCGGGGTCTACGAAGCCTCCGAGGGAAGTTACCCGCGCGCATTGGAAGCTCTCGGTGATCGTGCGCGGCAAGCAGCGCAGGCGGCGCAGTCGGTTCACTATACGTTGCAGTACACGTCCGGAAATCCGGGCGTCGACGGCCGCATAAAGAGCTACACGCTCGTGGCGCGCGCCGGGAATTTCCGCTTTCTCAATTTCTACACGGACCAGACGGGCGTCTTCCGTGCCACGCTCGAGGACCGCCCCGCCACCGCCCAGGACCCTCCTCTCAAGCCGAATTTGTGAACAGAGGGACGGGAGAACCTGCCACAGAAATCCCGCGTGCCCCATCCAAGAATCGCTTGATTTTGCGCCGAGATAAAGTTCGAGACGTCTTCGATTTAAGCATCCGGCAATGGAGAGAAGGGCAGCTCGCGGATGCGGATTTCCTTAGACGTTGTTCGCTGAATCCACCCGGACTGTTTCGTGATGTGCAAACGAACTAGCTGGTGCCCAAAGAGCAGTACGATGCCGCTTCGCCGCCACCCATCCACGATAAGAGCCGTATGCGTGAATCCGCCTGTACGGATCTGTGCGGGGGGGGGCAATCAGCGATGGTCGTGCCTACCGCGACAACTATTCGGAAACGGGGTTCGGAGAAAACTTGCGACCCATGGCGAAGAAAAGGCGGCCTGAGTTGGCGATTGTCTCAGCGGAGTTATGGGACGAGGTGCAGAAACGCTTGAAATCCTTCGCTGATAAATGCAGGAGTAATCGGCCGTCGGGATTGTTGTCTCGTTCGCTCACTAACCAGCACCTTTTCAGCGGTCTCCTGAAGTGCTCGAAATGCGGAGGCAATTTGGTGATTGCAACCGGGGGAGGAACTCACCGCCATCCCAAGTATGCCTGCTCTAATCGCGTAAATCGGGGCACGTGTACAAACGACCTGTACATACATCGAGATGAATTGGAAGAACGTCTCCTCGGGAATCTTCAGGCAGAGCTTCTCCAGCCGGAAGCGATTAACCTCGCAATCGCTGAATTCGGCCACCAACTCAGTTCATCGTTGAAGAGCATCTCCGGCGTGCTTGTCCAGATGCGCCAACGCAAGAATAAGCTGGAAGCCGAGATTCAAAACTTCATGGACGCGATTGCTGCGCACGGCCATTCGAAGTCTATGCTTGAACAGATTTCCATCCGCGAAAGAGAAGTCTCGGCCATAACTGACCGTTTGCTCGCCGCCACGCCAAACTCAATGCACGCCCGAGTCGAGGAAGTGAGACGACTTATGGAGGAAGGTATTCTCAATCTGCGAAACCTGCTCAACGAAAATGCGCCCTTGGCCAAAGCTGAGCTACACCGACACTTGGACGAGATACGGATGTCTCCAACAAATGAAGGTGAAGGCTGGCATTACGTCGCAGAGGGGGATTGGGACCTACTGGGGACCGATTCAAATCTGGCCTCAAGACGCCAGTGTCTCGACTGGCGTCTTCGGATGGTTGCGGGGGTTGGATTTGAACCAACGGCCTCCGGGTTATGAGCCCAATGCTCTAGCACTCCGTAGTGGGTCCGGAGAAGGCCGTCGTTCGTGGCGGTGGATCACTGCACCACGGAATGCGTGGGCCTGCACGCGGCCAAGAAAGCCACACGGTTCGAGGCCCTGGAACCGCCGCGGCAGGGAGTGCGCGGCTGCTGTGGCGGCTTCCGCGTCGGCGCCGCTGCCGGCACCCGCAACCCAAGGGCCCACCACGACCGTGTGAAATCACCCGACCGCGGGCCGTATACGAAGTGAGCGATCGTCCGTTGGGAGAAAAGGATTGGGCCCGTCGTCGGCCGTGATCCTGTTCTTCCGACAGCAACAGTAGACAAAGTTTTCGACTATGGACCTCTTTTGTATCGGGACACGACAAAGCTGTCCTGATAGGAGGTGGGCACATGTCCCACGACAACACGAACGACAGCAGTGAAATGCAACCTGTAACGAACGGCTCTACCGGGCAATTCAACTGCCCGGCATCCGGGACGCCGCCCGAGCAAACCCAGAACGGGCAGGCTAAGTCGGTCTCACCGCAAAAGCTCGCAGCGAACCGAGCCAACGCCCAGCACGCCACGGGACCGAAGACACCGGAAGGGAAGGAACGAAGCAAGCAGAACGCCCGGAAGCACGGCTTTTTTGCGCGCCAGCCCCTTCCGGCTGGGGAGGTGGGTGACAAGCTGTGGCAGGCGTACAGTGATTTGGTTGCTGGCATCTGGGAGTATTACAAACCTATGGGCTATATGGAAGGGCTCCTCACCGAGAAAATCGTTACCGAGTGTATCCGTTTCTCCCGCCTCTTGGCATATGAGTCCAAACCCGTAGGGGAACACCAAGCCTTCCATTGGCAAGGCGTCGACCGCATCCTGCGATTCCAAGCTGCCATCAACCGCCAAATCTTTCAAGCGATGCGCGAGTTGGAGCGTCTGCAAGAGAAGCGTAAAGCCAACGCCGGTGCCGCCGCCGGGACCGTCGACACGGCTGTTTCGCCGGCTAGTGGTCTTGAGAAGCAGGACAGCGGCACACCGTGTGAGCTCATCGATGTCGAAACGCCAGTGGGTGTAACCGCTGCGCGCCAGCAGACCTCGCCGCCCCGTCCGCAGCCATCCGATTACGAAACGAAGCCAACTGATACCCAGTTGGGACAGCCGAATGGCGGCGCAGCCCCTACGTCCCTCCGGCGCCCCGAGACTTCTCTTGCGGATTTGGCGTCGAAAGCGGTGGGTCTTCCACCCATTGCGGCTCCCGAACCACCGGGCACAAATTACGGAACGAACCCAAGTTCCACGGTTGTTAGCGGGGTGGAGGTCGACCCTGTGCTCGATAGCTTGGACTTCTAGCGCTGCGCTCCACAAAGGCCTGGTAGTGTGGCACGAGGAAAATGTCCCCGCCGCCCGCGAGATCCTCAACCGCTTGGCGCCCACGCCAGAGGCTGCCAAGGAGGGCGTCAAGCAGCCCTCAGCCAACAGTCCGGCCCACAAGCACTGAAAGCGAGGCATCCGAAATTATTGGGCTTGCTACAACCTATCTCAGAAATGGTTTTTGTAGGTGGCAACTCTAACCGCAACAAACAAATGCCCCATATGTCGCTGCTGTCGGTTGCAGAGGCTGGTGGCCGCGGCGACTGGCGTTTCGCTCCGTTCCTTCAAGGGAATACAATCCACACATGCTCAAGGCAGTGATGTTTGACTTCGGACACACAATCATGAACGAATTGAAAGGAGGGGAGATTCCGCTTGCCTCGCGCCCTGTCTTCTTGATGGCAGGTCTTCCCGACATCTTGTCTCACATCGGGTTTAGGATGGGCATTTGGGCAAACACGAAGGTCGCCAGAGAGCATGACATTCGGCTTTGGCTAAGAAGGGCCAGAATCGATGACCATTTCAAGTGGGTCATCACCTCCGTGGATGCTGGGGCGAGGAAGCCAGATCGCAGGTTTTTCTCCTACGCGCTGAAAAAGTGTAAGTTGAGAAAAGAGGAAGTCCTTTTCGTTGGCAACCAGCTCAACACTGACATCCGAGGCGCACATGATTACGGAATAAGATGTGTATGGCTGTGCGGCCGAGCTTATCGCAGCCCGGATGACGCGCCCAGTGACGCGTTGATCGTGAGCAAGGCCCGACCGACTCACGTGATTAGGACCCTGAAGCAATTACCGGCCTTGCTGGAAGAGCTCGTCTAGAAGCCATCCGGAAGCTACCTCATAAATGCCTCAGGAGGATGACGAGGCAGCCGAGCTGGAGCATACCCAGGAAGTTGGCCTCGTGATATTCTCAACGGCTGACGAGGCGGCGGAAGTTGTGGAGCCAAGCGAAGAGGCGCTCGGCGGCTTGGGACTTTTCAATCGGAAGCAACGGACACCTCTCGTAAGGCATCCCTTGGACCAGCACCTGAACGGAAGCCCCTCGCGCGCTAGCACGCAGCGGAAGCCTCCCCTGACGGCCTACTGGCGGGTTTGCTTTATCGAGGGACCATCCTCTGCGCGATGTGGAGCAGAAGCTGCCTATTCTTCTGATCCACGCGGCTCAATGCTCGATGTAGCCTGTTGAGAAACCGCGCATCCTTCCCAGAGCTACCCCAGGCGATCTTCTTCGAAGTCCGATGCTTGATGAGCTTGGGTAATTCGGGCGGTTTTTCACCGTCGTAAAACAGTTGGTACAGAGGCATTTCGAGAGCATTGGCCATCTTCTCAAGTGTCTCGATCGCGGGAACTGTGTGGCCATTCTCCACGCGTGAGATATAGCAACGAAGCAGGCCCGTGCGCTTCTCAATATCACCTTGGGAGAATTTCTTTTGTTCGCGAACCTCGCGCAGACGATCGCCAATGACCATGATGGTATTTACCTCCGCCAGTAAGAATAGTCGAGGGCTGAGGATATTGTCAGCTTTTTTCTTGTCGCGACTTTGACCTATGCGCGGGCCGCGGCGAGGACCGGCTCGTGGGAAATGTTTGGGCACGCCAAGCGCGATGCGGACAGTGCAGAAAGTTGCCGGTCTGCGCGCCCAGGGGGTTTCCTAGCCCAGCCAGGATCATCTGTTGCGCCCTGCGTTCGATTGCTTCAATCCAACAACGGCTTTCGATCGCCAGGCGGAAAATCGACATGCCAGAAGTGCGGTGCAGGGTGCGCGAACGCGATACCAACCTCGGCCTTGTCCTCCTGCTCCTCGCCCACGTGCACCACACGGCATTCTTGCTGTTCGCCGCTGACCCGGTTCTTTAGGACAAGCTCTTGGCCGAGCTGTACCTTCACCGCCAGGGCAATCAGTGCGCCATGGGCATTCACTACCAGCGTATGGCTCTCTTCGGACCAGGAGCCCTCATTCTCCGCCGGTACACGCACCAAGACTGGGACGCGCAAGAGCACCCGTTCGCTGCGCCTGACGTTTACCCAGCGTTTGGACCGCGTAGTTTCTTGGCCAGGCATCTTGGTGCAACCATAGCACCCTGCCTCAGTGGCGGAAGGAGCTCTTCGCGGGCCAGCTCCAATCGTGCAATGGCTAAAGGGGTATCCTCAGTCTCTTATCACCCGTCAGGGCCGAATTTGCTTGAGGAAAAAGACTCTGCCCGAAAGTACCCGGAGTGGAAACATCCATGCAGACACGCTTGACCCTGCCCTGCGTAGAAGCCTAAGTTCTACCAAGGTGACTCTCGATCGCCATCTTGCTGTGTTCGGACAGATCACGCGCATGGTCACGGATGACGAGATTGCTGCGACGCTGCTCGAGTATCCCGTCGCGCAACGCGGCCGAGCGGTTGGTGGATCGGGCCAATGAAGCGGGAGGGGAAGACAACGTCACCGTCATCCTGCTGCGGCTCGCGATTCGCTCGCAATCTTCATTCGCCCGCTTGGGCCGCTAACTCAAGGTTCCGAAAATCAGTCTCCTTACAAGGGGGGTCGTTGAAATGAGCAAGTTGGTCCTGATGTTCGAGGACAGCGTTTTGAAAGAGGTGCCCATCGGAGAAAGCGAGATCCGCATCGGCCGTTCGCCTGACAGCAGCATCGTCATCGATAACCCGGCGGTCTCGCACTACCACGCCCGCGTTTTCCAGGATGCCGGGCGCCTAACGATCGAAGACCTCGGCAGCCTCAACGGAACGTTTGTCAATGGCCAGCGGACACGCATCGTCGGCCTCAAACCCGGCGACTCCATCCTCATCGGCAAACACGCGATTGTCGTTGACGGGTCCACAGAGGTCGTCCCGGCTCTCGCCGACGTGGCCGGAGTGAAAAAAGCTCCCCCCAAGATCGACGAGACCGTTATGCTGGGTACAAAGGCGCGCCGCGAGTGTCTCCAGCAAGTCGCGGCTGCCGGCGAAAGTACGCAGGTTGCTCCCGACCGGCTTCGCGTGGCCACTGTGGTGGTTCATCGCGGCAAGACCGACCAACGCGAATACGTTCTCACCGACAGGCTCACCGTCATCGGCAAGTCTCCGCTGGCCACGATCAAGTTGAGGGGCTGGTTCTCTCCGAAAGCGGCGGCGCAGATCAATCGTCGCAACCAGGACTATTACATCGGCGCGGCCGACCGCGTCCCGCGCATCAACGGGAATCGAATCGTCCGTCCCACAAAGCTTTCCTCCGGCGACATCATCGAGGTGAGCGGAATCAAACTGGAATTCCTTTACCGCGCCTAGGTCCAAAACCCGCGCAAGAAGATCGCTCAAGGTGTTCTCGCAATCCTTGAGTCTTCCTCTACACAATACTTCAAATAAGTTGTAGTATTGTGCTATGCGAAATGGGCGCAAAGAGGCCGCCAAGCGGCTCTACGAGATAGCTGAGGGCCAGCAGGGTTTCTTCACGACGAAGCAGGCTAAAGCTATAGGGTTCGCGGAGAACACCCATCCGTACCATGTTCAGGTGGGAAACTGGATTCGTGAACATCGGGGAATCTATCGGCTGGCGAGCTTTCCGCGAGGTGAGCGCCCTGACCTGATGCTTTGGTCGCTTTGGTCCAGAAATCGGGCGGAGGCCGTCCACGGGGTCTACAGCCATCAAACCGCTCTGAGCCTTCATGACCTGTCGGATGTGATGCCGGCCAAACTCCACATGACTGTACCGACAAGTTTTCGGCGAAACAGTGAAATTCCCCGCGTGCTTGTCCTGCATTTCGCTGATCTCCCTCAGAGCGACATCGGAGTTGCTCATGGAGTGCGGGTAACAAGGCCAATGCGAACAATTCTTGACCTGCTCGCGGGTGGAGAGGTGCCGCTTGCCACACTTCGACAAGCGCTGCGTGAAGGGCTACGGCGGGGGCTGATTCGGAGAAGCGAAATCGCGGAGGCCAAGAGACATCTCCGGGGCAACAAGCAAGGCCGGGTCCTTTTTCAGCAGGTAGCTGCGTGACGAAGTCGAGGAGCTACGAGACAGCGGCTTTTCGAAGGGCTCTGGAAGATAGGCTTCAGGATATCGCCAAGAAAGAAGGCGTGGACCTACAGCGTTTGCGACGACAAGTTGCTTTTGACCGGCTCCTGGCGCGCTTGTTTCGGGCGGGAGAACCTCGCACGCTCCCCTGGGTACTGAAGCATCTGTTGCGCCCTGCGTTCGATTGCTTCAATCCAACGGCTTCCCATCGCCGGGTGGGAAATTGATATGCCAGAAGTGGGGTGCAGGATGCGCGAACGCGATACCAACCTCGGCTTGGTCGGCTTGCTTATCGAGTCGGGTCATATCTTGAATGGCGCGACGATCCCCTCGGCTTAAGATGTAAGCGAAGCGCGATACGCTACATTGACTCTGCTGTGGGGCGGGACTATAGTTGGGTCAGTCTCGCTCGCGTCTGGGCCGTAACGGCCAGGGGCTGACGTTAGCCGAGAGCGACATGAATCTGCCAAACAGCCTGACGATCCTAAGGATTTTCTTCGTTCCCCTGCTCGTTGTCGTCTTGTTAACCCGGCAGCCCAATTGGGAAATCGGGGGTTTGCCGATCCACTTCGAAGTCTGGGGCGTGCTGATTCTGCTGGTAGCGGCGGCGACGGATGCTGCCGACGGTTATTTCGCGCGCAAGCGCGGAGAAGTCACCACGCTGGGAATCCTGCTCGATCCCATTGCCGACAAGCTGCTGATATCGGCGGCCTTCATTTCCCTGGTGGAAATGAACCTGGTGCGGGCATGGATGGTAGTAATCATCGTCGGGCGGGAGTTCATCGTCACGGGGCTGCGCAATATCGCCTTGGCGGACGGACTGGTCATCCCGGCAACGCCGTTGGGCAAGACCAAAATGGTGCTCCAGGTTCTGGCCGGCAGCGTCGTGATTTTTGGCGGCATCCATGCAGCGTGGAAGCCCTTAGGCACAGCGCTCCTGTGGCTTGTCGTTCTGAGCGCAGTGGCTTCGGCGGTGCATTACTTCCTGGTGTTCTGGAACCAAGTGGACGACCGACTGAAGAAGCGGCGACGGGCGGTGGTCGTTCTGGAGCAGGGAAAAAAGCCGCAAGATGTGCCCACTCCTTAGCGAAGAGCGCCGCGCCCTGTTGGAACTGGCGCGGCGGTCGCTCCACTTCGCGGTGGAAAACCACCGCGCCCTCGACGTAGCGATCCCCGAAGGTTTCATGAACCAGACTTGCGGAGCCTTCGTCACGCTCTGGAGGCGGGGCCGGCTGCGCGGGTGTGTAGGACGCGTGGAGACGCCTGGTCCGCTCGCAGAAGTCGTGGCGAAGTGTGCCGCGGCGGCCGCGCTCGATGATCCGCGCTTCGAACCGGTGCCGGCGAATGAAATTTCGGAGCTCGAAATCGAAATCTCGGTTCTCTCTCCCCTGCTGCCCGCCTCGCTCGAACAGATCGAACCAGGCACGCATGGGCTCGTGGTGACGCGTGGCAGCCGGCGGGGCATTCTGCTGCCGCAAGTCGCCCTGGAACACAGCTGGGCGCGGGAAAAATTTCTGGAAGAGGCTTGCGTGAAAGCCGGCTTGGAGCGCGATGCCTGGCGCGATCCTGCCACACGAATCGAAGCGTTCACCGCCGAAGTATTTTCCGAATTCGGCCTCGGACAACGGAAGCGAGCGGGTTAGCTGGCGGCGCTATTCGATTTCGGCATAATCTCCCGAATAAATCGCGCGAAGGCTGTAAGTGATAAGTACGGTCGAGGAATCGGGCGTAACCCGAAGGACGATTCCTTCGCCCTCGATCTCCCGCGGCACGTTCTGCGAGTCATAGCGGCGAGGCGCGCTACCGAATTGGTAAACATCGAAGCTCATCCGGTCTGTTTGATAGGCTGTTTCGTGCCGGGTGTCCTGATAACGAAAGATTCGGAAATAGTCGCCGACTTTGACGCCCTGACTGCTCCCCAGGTTGACGTAGGCAATATCATTCGTGCTGTACGCCAACTGAAAGTCTTTGCCCGTAACCAGCATGGCCTTTTTGTTTCCGCTCGGAGGCGCGAACCGGTCAAAGTTATTCTCCGATTTCAGCGGGGGGGTAGGGCGCTCGGTGAACGGCAGCACGACGTCGCCCCGCTGCAGGTAGCCGCACGAACGTTCCACCTGGGCGATGGCAACATCAGGCTGGGCCACGACCACGCGAAGGCGGCCTTCGTCTTCCCAGACCGTTCCCATCTTGTGCGTCAGCGACGCCTGCCCGGTGAACCACGAGATTCCACCGTCGTACGTCGCCGGACGCACCACCTGGAATTTGTCACCGACTTTCACGCCCTGGCTTGAACCTTTATTGACGTAAACGTAGTCTTCTTCTGAGAACGTAAGCTTGTAGTTTGACTCTTCGCCGGAAACGATCAACGTGTCTCGCGGAATTGATTCGTTCGTGACCATTCCCGAGCAATAAATGTTTTGCGGCTTGGGCGTTTCGACCTGGGCTCGGGTCACCGCTGCGCTCAGCGAAAGAATCAAAGCCAGAATGACAATTCTTCCCCGCATGTGGTTCGCTCCTTGGTTACCTCTGACGCCTGCAAAGACGCGCTGGGCGCCACTGAATCCGACCGTAACAGACGGTCTTCTGAGCGTCAAGGCATAGAATGCACATGCTTTACACTTTTGCTACCGCATGATAGAAGCCCTAAGACCCCTTGCGTTGCGAAAAAGGAGCCGAGAGGCAGTCCTTGTTTGCACCCGATAGAATTTGTGGAGTTGTCGCCGCTCGAGATGCCCCCGGCATGGCGCAGCAGTATCGGCAGGCGCTCCGCTACACGAGCACGGTCGAGCTCCGGTTGGACTGGCTGTCCAGCGAACGGGAGACGCTCAAGTTCCTCGGTTGGCTGCGCAGCCATTTGCCCCACAGCCGAAGCGCGACCCTGATCGCCACCTGCCGTCCCCGAAAATTTGGCGGGCGCTTTTCCGGCAGCATGGCGGCGCAGCTCGCGCTCCTGAAACTTGCCGCCCAGTTTTGCGCCTGGGCGGATGTCGAAATCGAAACGGTCGAACGATTGCGCCCCGGCGCCTTGTGGAAATTGTTGGCCCCGGCTCGCTGCCTCGTATCGTTTCACGATTTTCGCCGGACCCCGAAGCGACTGGGGACGACGCTGGCTCGGCTCGAGCGCCTCGGTGGACATGCGCATAAAGTCGCCACACTCGCGCATTCACTCGAGGATGCGCAACGGCTTCTGGCGTTGGCGTGGCGCCGGCGGAGCGTCGCCGTTGTGCCCATGGGGGAAATCGGATTGGCGGGACGTGTGCTAGCCCTGCGTCAAGGCAGCGCGCTCGCCTACGCCCCGGTGGAAAATTCCACTGCACCCGGCCAGGTGCCCCTCGACGATATGAAGCACCTCTATCGCGCCGACCAGCTCAGCCGCCGGACGCGCGTCTATGGAGTGATCGGCGACCCCATCCAACATTCGCTTTCACCCCAGCTCCAGAATGCGGGCTTCCAGGCCCGGCGCATCGACGCCGTATACCTGCCCTTTCGGGTGAGCGCATTGCGCGATTTTCTCCAAGCCGTCGGGCCGCTCGGCATTGCCGGATTCAGCGTGACTCTGCCGCACAAGGAACGCATCGTAGACTATCTCGACGGGTGCGATCCGCTCGCCGCGGCGATCGGCGCGGTAAACACGGTGGTCGTCCGCGCGGGAGGAAAGCTCGTCGGATACAATACGGATTATGTCGGAGTGCTGAGGGCGCTCGAGCGCAGGATGCCGCTCCTTGGGAGCCGCGTATTGCTGTTCGGCGCTGGAGGCGCAGCCCGAGCCGTGGCCTTCGCGCTGGCGCAGGCCGGTTCGGCGGTCTGCGTGTGCGCCAGGCGCGCATCGAGAGCCGAGGCGCTTGCTCGAGCCGTGCGCGGCCACGCCATTCCGCGGCCGCACTTGCGGCGCGAATTCTTTGACGCCATCGTAAATGCCACCCCCATCGGGATGCACCCGCGCGCGGGCCGCTCGCCCCTCGCGGCACACGAGCTGAATTGTCGTATCGTGTTTGACCTTATTTACCGGCCGCGAGCAACGCAGCTGTTGCAACTTGCCGTGCGTCGCGGCATCGAAACGGTATCCGGGTTTGAAATGTTCGTCTCCCAGGGAACGGCACAATGGGAAATCTGGACGGGCGAGCGCGCTCCGGTCGAGATCATGCGGCGCGCGGCGCTTCGAGTGTTACGGCGGGAAGAACGCGCGCGAGGAATCGAATGATTCAACCGGATTATCGGACGTTTTGCCGCCTGGCGCGCCAAGGAAATCTTGTGCCGGTCTACGAGACGTTTACAGCGGATCTGCTGACGCCCGTCGGCGCTTACTTGCGCGTGGCGCGCCGGGCCCGGTATGCCTTCCTTCTCGAAAGCGTGGAGGGCGGCGAGAACATCGCGCGCTACACGTTCGTCGGCGCCAATCCCGCCGAGGTGTTCCGTTCCCGCGGCCGTGCCTGCACGGTCGAGGCGGGCGGCAACCGTTACGAATTCCAGGAGGATCCAGTGGCGCTGTTGCGCCAGCTCACCCGGCGCTACCGCCCGGTGCGCGTGCCCGGCCTGCCACCGCTCGTAGCGGGAGCGATCGGTTACTTCGCCTATGACATGGTGCGGCTGATCGAAAGCATCCCCGCGAGCGGGCGCGACGATCTGGGCCTCGACGACGCAGTGTTGATGTTTTATTTGGGACTCGTAGCCTTCGATCACGTGCAGCATCGCGTCTGGATCGTGCGCAACGTATTCACCGAAAGCGAGGGGAGCCTCCGCGCAAAATACCATGCCGCTGTCAAAGAGATTCGCCGGACCCGGCGCGCCCTCGAGCGACCTCTGCCGCCGCGACGAGCGGCCCGGCGCGGCGGCCGGTTGCGAATCGTTTCGAACTTTTCCAAGCCTCAGTACCTCGCCGCCGTGCGTAAGGCCAAGGCCTACATCCGCGCTGGAGACGCCTTTCAGATCGTTCCCAGCCAGCGCTTCTCGGCGCGAACCAACGCCGAGCCTTTTGAAATCTATCGCGCGCTGCGCGTGATCAACCCTTCTCCCTATATGTATTACCTGCGGCTGGGCGATGTATCGGTGGTGGGCAGCTCGCCTGAGATGCTCGTGAAGATTCAGGGACGCGATGCCTCCTACCGCCCGATTGCCGGAACATTGCCGCGGGGTCGCGACGAAGAGGAAGACCGCGTACTCGAAGCCCAGCTTCTGGCCGACCCGAAAGAACGCGCTGAGCACATCATGCTCGTGGACCTCGGGCGAAACGACTTGGGCCGGGTGTGCGAATATGGCTCGGTGCGCGTCGAGAGACTGATGTACGTCGAGCGCTACTCGCACGTCATGCACCTGGTTTCGAACCTCCGCGGCCGCCTCCGCGACGACGTGGATTGTTTCGAGGCGCTGCTCGCTTGTTTTCCCGCCGGCACGCTTTCCGGGGCGCCCAAGGTGCGCGCCATGGAAATCATTGACGAACTCGAGCCCACCCGGCGTGGAATCTATGCCGGAGCCATTTTGTATCTCGATTTTTCGGGTAACCTGGATTCCTGTATCGCGCTACGCACGCTCGTGGCCAAGGACGGTCGCGTCTATATCCAGGCTGGCGGCGGCGTAGTGGCGGATTCCGTCCCCGAACGCGAGTATCAGGAAACCGTCAACAAGGCGCGGGCGGTCGTGGCGGCACTCGAAGTGGCGCACAAAGGCGCAAAATAATTAAGGACGGAAAACGGCACGGATAAATACGGCGGATAGACAAAGCATCGCAATGGATCGCTAAAATGATTCTGTTGCTCGACAATTACGACTCGTTTACCTACAACTTGGCTCAGTATCTGGGCGAGATGGGCGAGAAGGTGGTAGTGAAGCGCAACGACCGGATCTCGCTCGATGAAATCGAGGAAACGGCGCCCGATCGCATCGTCATTTCACCCGGCCCCTGTACCCCTCGGGAAGCCGGCATCAGCGTTCCGCTGGTGCAGCGCTTCGCGGGAAAGATTCCCATCCTCGGCGTTTGCCTGGGGCATCAAGCCATCGGCGACGCTTTCGGCGGTCGCGTAATTCGCGCCCCCAAAATCATGCATGGCAAGACGAGTGAAATTCAGCACGACGGCAAAACGATCTTCCGGAAGCTCCCTCAGCGCTTCACCGCAACGCGCTATCACTCGCTCATCGTCGAGCGAAAGTCCCTGCCGCGGGAGCTTGAAATTTCCGCCGAAACCGACGATGGGACGATCATGGGACTGCGCCACCGCAAATTCCAAGTCGAAGGCGTCCAGTTTCACCCCGAATCAGTTCTCACCGAGGTCGGGATGCGCCTCCTGCGAAATTTTCTGGCTCTGTAGTCTTGCCACACCCTTCCGAACTCTCGGAAATCTCGGCAGGAAACGGCCGGGTCAATTCCGCGCCTTGGTGAAGGCAATCAGTTGATCGAGCTTGGCGCGGGCGGCACCGGAATCGAGGGACTCGGCAGCCAAGCGCACGCCATCGAGGAAATCCGTGGCGCGGCCGGCGGCGACCAGGGCCGCGGCAGCGTTGGCCTGGACCACTTCGCGGTGCGGTCCAAACTCCCCTTCGAGCACGCGCAGGATGATCTCTGAGTTGTGCGAAGCGTCGCCGCCGGCGATGGCCTCAAGAGGCGCGCGCCTCAAGCCGAAATCCTCGGGCACTACGGTATAACTCCGCACCGCGCCGTCGCGCAGCTCGGCGACTTGCGTTTCGCCGGCCAGCGAAATCTCGTCAAGCCCTTCCGCGCCGTAAACGACGAACGCGCGGCGCACCCCCAGTTCGCCCAGCGCTTCCGCCAGCAACTCGGTGAAACTTGGATCGAAGACCCCAACCACCTGCGCCGAAGCCCCTGCCGGGTTCGTCAAGGGTCCAAGCAGGTTGAAGACCGTCCGGCCGCCGAGTTGCCGTCGCGCCGCCATGGCGTGCTTCATGGCCGAATGCATCGCGGGAGCGAATAGAAAGCCGATACCAACCGCCTGGATGGCTTCGCCAACCCGTTGCGGCGAAAGTGCAAGATCCACGCCCAGCGTTTCGAGCACATCCGCAGAGCCGCAGCGAGAGCTGATGGAGCGGTTGCCGTGCTTTGCGACGCGCACGCCCGCCCCGGCAACGACGAAGGCCGCAGCCGTCGAAACGTTGAACGTGCCCGAAGCATCGCCGCCCGTGCCGCAGGTGTCTACAAGGATTTCGCTATCCTTCCGTCCGCCTTGGAAGACGGGCGCTGCGTGGCGCCGCATGACCGTGGCGAAGCCGACGAGTTCGTCCACCGTTTCGCCTTTGACGCGTAACGCGCTCAGGAAACCGGCGATCTGCTCGTCATTCGAACGCCCGGAGAGGATCTGCTCCATCGCGGCTTCGGCTTCGGCGCGCGTGAGGTCCTCTCCCGATGCGATTTTTCCCACTGCCCCGGTAATCATTGAGCGACAAAACTCGCAGAATCGGGTTCGCCTTGCCCGCTCTGCGGCTTCCGAGTAAACTGGCTGCCTTTGAGCGTACGCGAATTCTAGCACCATTGAACGGCCGATGAAGATTCACGAGTATCAGGCGAAATCCATCCTTGCAAAGTACGGTGTCCCCACCCCGCGCGGAGAAGCGATCTTCAGAAAAGAAGATGCGCGCGCTGCCGCCGAGCGGCTGGGCACGCCCGTCGTCGTGGTGAAAGCGCAAATCCACGCCGGAGGAAGGGGCAAGGCCGGCGGCGTGAAGCTGGCCCGCTCGGCCGAGCAAGCGGCGGAGATTGCCGCGCAAATGCT
This sequence comes from uncultured Acidobacteriota bacterium, assembly GCA_963781005.1. GTDB lineage: Bacteria > Acidobacteriota > Terriglobia > Acidiferrales > UBA7541 > CAWADX01. Next base: position 498,397 of record CAWADX010000001.1, on the reverse strand, counting down.
GGGGATGAAGTTGATCACGCCGCAGACGGGCGCCGAGGGCCGCGTCGTTCACCGGCTGCTGATCGAAGAGGGGCTCGACATCAAGCGGGAGCTGTACCTCAGCATCCTCGTCGATCGTGCTGCGGCAGCGCCCGTGTTCATGGCCAGCGCGGCCGGCGGAATGGAGATCGAGGAAGTGGCGCGCGAAAATCCCGAAGCGATCCTGCGCGAGACAATTCCGCCGGCGCTGGGACTCCAGCCCTATCAAGTGCGAAAGCTGGCGTTTGGCCTGGGACTTTCGCCCGAACTCGCAGCCGCAGCATTGCCTTTCTTTCAATCGCTCTATCGCGCGTTCATCGAAACGGACGCTTCGCTCGTCGAGATCAATCCCTGCGTTGTGACCGGCGACGGCCGTCTGGTGGCGCTCGACGCCAAAATGAATCTCGATGACAACGCCCTTGCGCGGCATCCGGAACTCCGCGAGCTGCGCGACTTGGAGGAAGAAACTCCGCTCGAAGTGGAGGCCTCGAAGTACAACCTCAACTACATTCAACTCGACGGCAACGTCGCCTGCATGGTGAACGGCGCCGGCCTGGCCATGGCCACGATGGACATCATCAAACTGGCCGGCGGCAACCCCGCGAACTTCCTCGACGTCGGCGGCGGTGCATCGGCCGAGCAGGTGAAGAGCGCTTTCAAAATCCTGATAAGCGACCCGAACGTGCGCGCCGTCTTCGTGAACATCTTCGGCGGCATCTTGCGCTGCGACGTGCTGGCTACGGGAGTGGTGAACGCCGCGCGCGAGCTCCAAATGAAAGTCCCGGTGGTCATCCGCCTCGAAGGAACGAACGTCGAGCAAGGAAAGGAAATCCTCGAAAAGTCCGGCCTGAACTTCCTGGTCGCCGACGGGATGAAGGACGGAGCGGAGAAGGTTGTGCGCCTGGCAGGAGACCCATGAACGAAGCAGAGGAGGCACGGGAGGCACAGGAAGCAAGGGAAAGCATGGCCCGCGCTTCTGCCTCATTTCCATGACCATCCTAATCGATCGAGACACGCGCGTCATTGTCCAGGGCCTCACCGGCCGCGAAGGCAGCTTCCATGCTCAGCAGATGCTGGAATACGGTACGAAGGTCGTGGCAGGTGTTACCCCCGGCAAAGGCGGGACGAAGCACCTCGGCGTTCCTGTGTACAATACTGCGGCACACGCAGTGCGGGAGAGCAATGCCGACGCCTCGGTTATTTTCGTTCCGCCGCCGTACGCGGCCGACGCGATCCTCGAGGCCGCTGACGCTCGGCTCCCCCTCGTCGTTTGCATCACGGAAGGCATTCCGACTTTGGATATGGTGCGCGTGGCGGCAGCTCTGAAGAACTCAGCGACGCGGCTCATCGGACCAAATTGTCCGGGAATCATCTCGCCGGGGCAATGCAAGATCGGGATTATGCCGGGCCGGATTCACAAGCAAGGTCATGTGGGAGTGGTCAGTCGCAGCGGCACGCTCACCTATGAAGCGGTGGATCAGCTCACGCGCCTCGGAATTGGGCAATCCACGTGCATCGGCATCGGCGGCGACCCCATCATTGGCACAAGCTTTCTCGACGCCATTCGCCTGTTCAACGACGACCCCGAAACGAACGCCATCGTGATGATTGGCGAAATTGGCGGCAACGCCGAGGAAATAGCCGCCATGTTCATCAAGGTGAGCGTACGAAAACCGGTCGTGGGCTTTATCGCCGGGCAAACAGCCCCGCCGGGACGCCGGATGGGTCATGCGGGCGCCATCATCAGCGGCGGCCAGGGAACGGCGAAAGACAAATATGCCGCGATGGAGGCGGCCGGCATCCATTGCGTGAAGAGTCCGGCCGAAATCGGGCACACACTGGCTGCCGCGATCGGAAAGGTGCCGGCCAGATAGTGAAGCAAAAAGGCAGAGCAGCACGAAAAATTTCGGAGAAAGGCGCAAATGGCCGTTGAACGAACCTTGGCAATCGTCAAGCCGGACGCTGTCTCGCGCGGATTAGTTGGCGACATTCTCGCGCGAATTCATCGAGCGGGCTTTCAAATCGTCGCCATCAAGTCCTTGCGGTTGACGAGAGCGGAAGCCGAAGGGTTTTATGCGGTGCACAAGGGAAAAGGCTTCTTCGGCGAGCTGGTCGACTTCATGAGCTCGGGCAAGGTGTTCGTGATGGCCCTCGAAGCGGAAAACGCCATCGCCAGATGGCGCGATACCATGGGCGCCACCGACCCCGCCAAAGCCGCTTCCGGCACGATTCGCAAAGACCTCGGCACAAGCATTCAGAACAATTGCACCCACGGCTCGGATGCCCCGCAAACCGCCGCCTTCGAAATTGCCTACTTCTTCGCGGGGCGCGATTTAATTGGCTGAGCTGTCTCGATCGTGCGTCCGCCTTTCTTCGCGGCTGCCTATCGATCTTCATTCTTAGGTTAGAATTCACAGGATGGAACCATTGCGCGAACTCGGAAAGACCTTGCTCATCTTCGGCGTCGTACTGGCGGCGGTGGGAGCGTTGCTTTTGTTAGGTGGAAGGCTGCCGTTTCGCCTGGGACGTCTGCCGGGCGACATCTTTTATACAGGTCGGCACACCACGTTCTATTTTCCGATCGTCACTTGCATCGTCGTCAGTGCCGCGCTCACGCTGTTGTTTTGGCTGATTGCGCTTTTTCGGCGATAAACCAGCGATGAGTCAGTTTTCGTTCAATCTCGCACCGCGCCGCCAGGTCTGGAAAGTCAGCGAGCTGACGCTGCGCATCCGCGATCTGCTCGAAAGCGAATTCCAGGATATCTGGGTCGAGGGCGAGGTCTCGAATCTGCATGTGGCGCAATCCGGGCATCTTTATTTCACGCTCAAGGATGCCAAGGCGCAGATGCGCTGCATCTGTTTTCGCGATCAGGCGCGCCTGCTGAAGTTTCGTCCCGAAGACGGGCTGCACATCACCGTGCGTGGCATGGTCAGCGTGTACGAGCTTCGTGGCGAGTATCAGATGTACGTCACGCACATCGAGCCGGTGGGTCTGGGCGCCTTGCAATTGGCGTTCGAACAATTGAAGAAGCGCCTCGAAGCGGAAGGCCTTTTCGATTCGCTGCGAAAAAAGCCTCTGCCGGTGCTCCCGCGCCGGATCGGCATTGTGACTTCGCCCAAAGGCGCAGCCATCCGCGACATACTGCGCGTGCTGCAACGCCGCTTTCCCAACCTGCAGGTCCTCGTCTACCCGGTGAAGGTGCAAGGCGAAGGCGCTGCGCTCGAGATTGTCGAAGCCATGCGCTACTTCGGTCGGTGGAAGCTCGTGGATGTGCTGATCCTGGCCCGCGGCGGCGGCTCGCTCGAGGATCTGTGGGCCTTCAACGAAGAGATCGTGGCTCGGGCAATCGCGGAATCGGAAATCCCGGTGATTGCAGGCATCGGACACGAGGCGGATTTTACGATTGCCGATTTTGTGGCCGACGTGCGCGCGCCGACGCCCTCGGCGGCCGCCGAGATCGTGGTGCGCACGCGCCAGGAATTCGAAAGGCACATCGCCGAGTATCAGAACTACTTGATCCAGCGTACGCGCTATCTGCTGCTCCACTGGCGCCATCGCGTCCGCGATCTCGAAACCCACCGCGGATTTCGCCGGATCGAGACGCTGATTCGTCGCCGGCGCCAGCATCTGGACGCGCTTTCCTCGGAGCTTACGGGAGGCTTGCGCGGCCGGCTCCAGCAGGTGCGCCACCGGCTGACGCGGGCGCAGGCTCGCGTTGCATCCTTTGACTTGCACCGTCGTGCGGAGGCGGTCCGTTTGCGCCTCGAGCGTCGCACAGCCGGGCTGCGCGCGGCCCTCGAGCGGGTCGTAGATCGGAAGCGCCGCAGATTCACGTTGGCTCAGGTGCGCATCGCTTCGCTTGACTTGCGCGCCCGCGTGGCCGCCCTTCGCCGGCGATTCGAGCAGCGCTCCGCGGAGCTGCATTCGCGTGCGGACCGCGTGCTCGTCGCCAAGCGTCGCCGGCTCGAGCTCGCCGCCCTCAGGCTTCAGGAGCGCAGTCCCTTCCTGTTGCTCGAACGTGGCTACGCCATCGCCTACGATGCGTCCGGCAACGTGTTGCGCTCGGTGGACCAGGTCGCGCTCGGTGATGAGATTGCCGTGCGGCTTGCTCGCGGCGAACTCCAGGCCGCAGTGCGCAAGAAAAAGAATTTATAGCTGGCGCCTTGGGACGCCGGCGAAACATACTGCAAGGGAACGCTAACGCCAAAACGAGGGAGCCATGTCAATTGAAACGCCGGCCGAACTCGAAAAGCTGCAAGCAATCGGCCGCATTGTTGCTCGAACGTTGCAATTCTTGCGGAGCAGCGTGCGCCCGGGCGTGACTACCGCCGAACTGGATCGCTTGGGCGCTCGAAAGCTGGCGGAGTTTGGTGCCCGCTCTTCTCCGCCGATGGTGTACGGATTCCCCGGTTCTGTCTGCATCAGCGTGAATGACGAGGTCGTGCACGGGATTCCGGGGGAGCGCGTCATTCAACCCGGCGATCTTGTGAAGCTGGATCTGACGGCAGAGAAGGACGGTTTCCATGCCGATGCTGCAGTCAGCGTGAATGTGCCGCCTGCTTCGAGCGCTGGACGCAAGCTGGCACGGTGTGCGGAAAACGCTTTTGCGGAAGGGTTGCGCATGGCGCGCACGGGCAACCGCGTCAACGCTATCGGACGCGCGATCGAGCGTGAGGTCCGGCGCAGCGGGTTTCGCGTGATTCCCGAGCTCGGGGGCCACGGCATTGGCCGGACGATCCACGAACCGCCTTCCGTTCCGAATTATGCCGACTCGCGAGCCCTCGAACGGTTGACCGAAGGCTTGGTCATCACCATCGAACCGATCATTTCTGCCGGCAGCAGCGTCGGTCGGCTTCAACCGGACGGCTGGACGGTGCTTACAGCTGATGGCAGCCTTGCGGCTCACTTCGAGCACACAGTCGTAATCACACGCGGCGAGCCGATCCTGCTTACCGCGGCATGAGCCGGCCGCGCGGGGCATCTCACTCGGTTGTGCTGGTAACCTTGAGGACGGCCAGGAAGGCTTCCTGCGGGATATCGACGCGTCCCACGCGTTTCATCCGCTTCTTTCCCTCTTTTTGCTTTTCGAGCAGCTTGCGCTTGCGCGTGATGTCTCCCCCGTAGCATTTTGCCAGGACGTTTTTGCGAATCGCGCTGATCGTCTCCCGCGCGATCACCCGGCTGCCGATCGCCGCCTGGATGGGCACTTCGAACATTTGGCGGGGAATGAGCTTGCGCAGTCGGGTCACCAGCTCCCGGCCCAGCTCGTAGGCATGTTCGCGATGGCAGATCAGCGTCAAAGCGTCCACTGGTTCGCCCCCCACGAGCAGGTCCAGTTTCACGAGATCCGAATCGCGATATCCTTCCAGGCGATAATCGAGTGAAGCGTAGCCTCGCGACGCGCTCTTGAGCCGGTCGTAGAAGTCGAGCACGATTTCATTGAGCGGCATTTCGTACGTCAGCATCACCCGTGTCGGAGAAAGGTATTCAAAATTCTTTTGCACCCCCCGCTTTTCGTCGCAGAGCTGCAAGATGTTCCCCACGGATTCCTCGGAGGTAATGATCGTCGCCATCAGAATGGGCTCTTCGATCTTGGCGATCTCGCTGGGCGGCGGAAACTTCGTGGGATTGTCCACCTCCATCACTGCGCCGGACGTGTTCGTGATGCGGTAACGCACGCTCGGCGCCGTGGTAATCAAGTCGATTCCGAATTCGCGTTCCAGCCGCTCCTGCACGATTTCCATGTGCAAAAGGCCCAGAAAACCGCACCGGAACCCGAAACCCAGGGCCACGGAGTTTTCCGGCTCGTAGAAAAAAGCGGCGTCGTTGAGCTGAAGCTTCGCAAGCGCATCGCGCAGCAGTTCGTAATCGCTCGACGCCACGGGATAGAGCCCGGCGAAAACCATGGGCTTGATGGCTTCGAAGCCGGGCAACGGCGCGGCCGGGCGGTCCGCCTCGATTACGGTATCGCCCACGCGCGCCTCGGCCACGCGCTTGATGTTGGCAATGACGAAGCCGACGTCTCCCGCGGCTAGCTCGGAGAGCGCTATCGGCTTGGGCGTGAGCACGCCCAGGTCTTCCACCTCGTACACCTGGTCGTTCGCGCACAGCCGGATTTTCATGTGCGGCACGATCCGCCCTTCCATCACGCGAACCAGAATCACGGTCCCGCGGTAGGAATCGAACCAGGAATCGAAGATCAGCGCTCGCAGGGGCGCGTCGGCCGAGCCGGTGGGCGGCGGCACCCGCGCTACAATCGCTTCCAGAACCTCCGCAACTCCCTGGCCGCTTTTCGCGCTGATGAGCAAAGCATCGCCGGCGGGAATGGCCAGCACGTTTTCAATTTGTTCTTTGACGTGATCGGGGCGCGCCGCGGGCAGATCGATCTTGTTGATCACGGGGACCACTGTGAGGTTGTGTCGCGACGCGAGAAACGCATTCGCCACCGTCTGGGCTTCCACACCTTGGCTCGCGTCCACCACCAGCAAGGCCCCTTCGCCTGCGGAAAGCGCCCGCGAAACTTCGTAGGAAAAATCCACGTGGCCCGGCGTGTCGATCAGGTTCAGGCGGTATTCTTGGCCGTCGGCCGCGGCATAATGCAGCCGGATACTCTTGGCCTTGATGGTGATGCCGCGCTCGCGCTCCAGGTCCATCGAGTCCAGCACTTGGTCCGTCATCTCGCGCTGGCTCAGGGCCCCCGTCAATTCCAGCAGGCGATCGGCCAGCGTGGATTTGCCGTGATCGATATGGGCGATGATACAGAAGTTGCGGATGAGCCTGGGGTCCATTCAAAGTCTGCGCTGGCGTTGTTGAGTAACGGCCGCTTCTCCCCGGCCGGTCTGCCCATCGAAAGCCGCGCTCCTCAAATTAGCGAGTGTGACACAGATTCGCGGCTCCGGCCAGCTATCCCGGCCGGGTAGGCTCTGCCGATTCCGAAACGACGGCTGGATGGCTGAGCTTGTGGATTGCCTCGTTCGCGCACCTATCGTAGGCTGTAGCGGGCGTGGTGGCCCCAACCAGCGTTCCTGAACCGGTGGAGGAAGAAATCCGCTTGACCGCCGCAGCAGATTCCAACCATCGCACTTCGCGAGTCATGCTCCTGATCGGCTATGGAGTGGCGATCGTTTGTCTCATCTGGGTGCTGCACGACATCCGCCCTGCCCAGGTGCTCCACGATCTTTCGAACGTTGATTGGAAATGGGTGGCGCTGGGCATGCTCTTCGACGTCATCAGCTATGGCATACAGGGGGTTCGCTGGAAACTTCTGCTCAAGCCGTTTGGGAGGGTGCGGCTCACTCATTCCGTGCGCGCCGTCTACGCTGGCCTCTTTGCCAATTTAGTTTTCCCGCTGCGTCCGGGCGAAGTGCTGCGCAGCTACCTGCTCGCGGACAGCGAAGGAATCAGCTTCGGTCGCGTGCTGGGCTCGGTCGGCGTCGAGCGCCTGATCGACCTTGTGGAAGCCGTCGCAGCCCTTGGCGTCGTATCAATGTTCGTGCCCCTACCGGATCGATTCAAGAGAGCCGCGAACACCCTCGGCATCGTCGCCCTGGCCCTGGTCGCGCTCATGCTGGTCGCAATTCTTTATCTCGAATTCAAGCTCGACACCAACCCTGATGTGGTGACTCCGCCCAAGCGCATTCCCAGTAGGATGATGAGGGCTTTGGTAGGGCTTCACGCCATGGGCACTTCCCCGAGTTTTTATCCAGCCATCCTGACTTCGCTGTTGATGCCCTGCTTTCAAGTTCTGGCGCTGTGGGCCATGATGCGCTCCTACGGACTCAATTTGCACTTTCTCGCAGCTGTGGTGGTGTTGTTTGTGATCAACCTGGGTGTATCGCTGCCCAATGCCCCGGCCAATGTGGGCTCTTATCAATTGTTTTGCGTTCTGGGGCTGAGCGTGTTCCAGGTGGACAAGACCCAAGCGGCAGGATTCTCCATATTCGTTTTCGTCGCCCTCACGCTGCCCTTCCTTTTCTTGGGCTTTGTTGCCATCCTCCGCAGCGGGCTTTCGTTGCGGGGGATGCGCGAACAGATCCGCCACCTGCCGGACGCAAGCCGCCCATCTAGTGCCTGAGCCGGCGCTGCCGCGGGCCTGCGCCATCCGCAATAGGTCGGTTCGATTCCACGCAACCTGCCTTGCTGCCGCGCCGGAAACCCTGTCCCGCGCGTCCGTTCCATTTTGAGCCCGACGCGTTATATAGTGTTGGTTCCGAGCGACCCGTTCGCGAAGATTCATGGCCACCGACGTAACCAAACATCTCGATCGGGGGAAACGCTACCTGGAGAAGAACAAACTCCGGGAAGCTGTCACCGAGTATCAGAGCGTGCTCGAAGCGGCTCCCACGCATACGGAAGCCCTGCAGTCGCTCGCGGACATATACACGCGGCTGAATGAGCCCGGCCGCGCCGCCTACTACCACGGCATCCAATTTGACCGCCTCGTGGACGCGGGCGATGTCGCGAAGGCATCCGCGCTCTTCACGCGTTTTTTGAAAACCCCTCCGCAGCCGCCCGACCGGCTGTTGCGCTACGCCCTGCTGTTACAGAAGCAGAACAAAGTCAGCGAAGCGATTGAAATCTACACCGCTGCTTCTGCCCGGTTTCACGAGCAACGACAGGCCGAGGATGCGCTGCTCTGCCTTAAAAAAATTGCCCAGCTTGATCCTGAAAATGCCGAGCGCCACTTGCACGTAGCGGCGCTCGCCGAAAATCTGGGCGAGTCGGAGGTGGCTTCACACGGTTGCTTGCGCGCCGGGCAACTCTGCCTGGCGGCGGGCGATCTGGATCAGGCCCTAAAGCTCTTCGGGCGCGCCCACGAGCTGAATAGCAGCGACCGGACCGCGGCGCTGCTTTACGCCGAAGCGCGCTTGCGCACGGGCGACGCCTCGAGCGCCATTTCACTCCTCGAGCCCTTCTGGCCGAATCACACCGATACCCCATTTCTGGCTGTCTTGGGCGAGTCCTTGCTCCGCACCGGGCAGCTCAACCGTGCCCGCGAGGTCCTCGAAGCGTATTACCAGCAGAAGCCGGATGGCTTCGGGAAACTGTTCGAGCTCGCTTCCTTATACTTCAAAGTCGACCAAGATGAGAAAGCCGTTGCTCTGTTAGCCCGCGTTAAGGAGTGGATGTTCGGCCTGCGGCGCGATGGTGAGTTCGCTACTCAGTTGGACCGCCTATGGCAAGCCCATACCGCCTCGCTGCCCCTGGCGGAGTTTTCCGCCCGCGTGTACGAGGAGTTGAACCGGGAAGCAAAGTATTTCGACGCGCTGGTCCGGTTGTTCGACCTTCGGCTGGAGGCGGGGAACCTGGCGGGATCTTGCGATGCGCTCGATCGCCTCGTGGATATTGATCCCTACGACTATCGCAACCATGAGCGCATCGCGCGCCTGGAAGGCAAAGTCGATCCGCTTTTCCTGCGTGGCGTGATGGCCAGGGCGGCCAAGGCAGCCACAGCCTTTGTGCGGCCTCAAGACTCGGGCGGCGGTGAACCCATACCCGTCACCGAAAAAGAGCGCACCCTCCAGGCTCTGGACGACCTGATGGTCCAGGTCGAGATCTTTCTTCAGTATTCGCTCCAGGCCAAAGCCGTCGAACGTCTCGAGCGAATCGCCGAGGTGTTCCCCGGCGAGGAGCAAAACAACGACCGCTTGCGCGCCCTTTACGATCGAGCGAACTGGTGGCCTAAGGGAATGCCACCCAAACCGAAGAGCGTCCCGCAGGCGGAAACAACAGCGCCGGCTGTCACGGGGCCGTACAATCCGGCCGAAACCCATCGCGACTTGGCTGCCATTGCTGAGATCACTCGGCTGATGTATCGCCAGACGACCCCGCAGGAGGTCCTGGCGGCCGCCGTCGAAGGAATCGGAAAGTATCTCGAAGTGACGCGGTGCATCGTAACGGTTGGCCCCGCGGGAGACCCTTCGCAACCGTCGGCGGAGTTTTCGGCCGGTGTCGCCCCGGCCGGACCCTCCGGCGCAGGCGACATCGCCAATGTGCTGAAACACCTGGCCATTGCCCTTCCGGATTCGCTCGGAGGCATCGAGCTGCGGGCCAACGCCGTGCCGGCGTTGCGCAAGCTGGGGTTGCAGACCGTTTTGGGCGTGCAGCTCACGGACAAGGAAACGCAAACACATGCCGGGCTTCTCTTCGTCGGCGCGGACGCGGGACGCAAATGGAAGTCGAACGAAAATTTCTTCCTCCAGTCGATCGGAGACCAGCTCCTCTTTTGCGTAAACCACACCAAGCTGCGCTCCCTCATCCGCACCCTCGCGGTGGCCGACGAAAAGACCGGGCTGCTGAGCCGCGGCGCCTACCTCGATTGCCTGCTCGCCGAAACCAGGCGCGCCAAATTGCAGAACACGCCCCTCTCGCTCGTCATTGTGCAGGTGGACCGCGGGCCCGAACTCTTGCGCCAATTTGGTGAATCCTCGCTCGACCAGTACCTCAAGGAGGTCGCCCGGGCGCTTGAAGGCTCGGTCCGCCAGAGCGATCTTGCGGTGAAGTACACCGCGTGGTCCATCGCTCTGATCCTGCCCGCGACTCCTCTTGAAAGTGCTCGAGCCCTCGCGGAAAAGTGGCGGCAGAGCGCCGCCGCCGTTCCGCCCCCCTGGACGCAGCCGCGCGTCACCCTGAGCGCCGTGGTCGCCGAAGTGTCGCAACGGCCCGGAGATGAAAGCGAAGACCGCGTGACCGAGTGGATCAACCGTGCCGAATTCGGCTTGGACGAAGCGCGCCATCACGGCGGCGATACGGTTCTCGCGCTCGCTGCTCCGAATTCGTGAGCCAAGGAACCCCCATGTTCGTGGAATCCCTGTCATAATCTGACGCGCCTTTTCGGAGGAACACGGAATGCCGATTGAGAAAGTGGGGGTGGTGGGCTGCGGGCTGATGGGCTCGGGAATCGCTCAAGTCGTGGCCCAGGCAGGCTGTCAGGTAACCGTGCGCGAGGTTTCAGCCGACTTGGTGGACAAGGGGCTGAAGTCGATCGAAAAAAATCTGCACCGGCTGGTCGAGAAAAACTCTATCAGCGCGGCGGAACGCGACCAAGTCCGCGGGCGCTTGCGTGGGACGACGAATCTTGAGGACTTGCGCGGCTGCGATCTCGTCATCGAAGCGATCGTCGAACAATTGTCGGCCAAAAAAGAGCTCTTTGGAGCGCTCGACAAGCTCTGCCCCAAAGCCACGATCTTCGCGAGCAATACTTCCTCGATTTCGATTACCGAGATGGCGGTTTCGACCCAGCGCCCCGATCGCTTCCTCGGCCTCCATTTCTTCAACCCTGTTCCGGTCATGAAGCTCGTGGAAGTGATCCGCACCATCTCGACCGAGCCGAGAGTATTTGAAGAAATTGTGAGTTTCGCGGTGGGCCTTGGAAAAATTCCCGTCCGCACCACCGATCGCCCCGGCTTCATCGTCAACCGCTTGTTGGTTCCGTATCTGCTCGACGCCATTCGCGCGCTCGAAGAGGGAGTGGCTTCGATTGAGGATCTCGACAACTCGATGAAGGTCGGCTGCGGCCATCCCATGGGGCCGCTCACGCTCCTCGATTTCGTCGGTCTCGACACCACCTACTACATTGCCAACGTGATGTTCGACGAATTCAAAGAGAGGCGTTTCGCCCCGCCGCCCCTGCTGAAGCGCATGGTGCTGGCCGGCTGGAACGGCCGGAAAGCGGGGCGCGGCTTTTATGACTACGCCGACCCAGCCAAACCGAAGCCGATCCGGTTGACCTGAAGGGCGGACCCGGAAGTTCGCGCAACAAGAGGAGCGGGAGCGGCGGCAATCAAGGGACAACACGGGAGCAGCGTCCTCATGAGCTACGAGAACATCCTCTACGAGACGAAAGATCAAATCGCCCGCATTACCTTCAATCGCCCCAAGGTGCTGAATGCGCTCAACCGTCAAACGGTCGAAGAGCTGGGCGATTGCCTCCATCGCGTGAGGGACGAGCGGGACGTGCGGGCCTTGATCCTCACGGGCGCGGGCGAAAAAGCCTTTGTCGCCGGCGCGGATATCAATGAATTGGCGCAGCGCACGCCGGTGGATGGCAAAGACTTCTCGCTTTTCGGCCAGAAAATCTTCCACCGCCTGGAGACGCTGGGCAAGCCCTCGATTGCCGCGATTAACGGCTTCGCCCTCGGTGGCGGCTGCGAGCTTGCCCTGGCCTGCACCATTCGCGTCGCCAGCAAGACGGCGCGCCTGGGCCAGCCCGAAGTAAAGCTCGGGATCATTCCCGGTTACGGCGCTTCGCAACGCCTGGCGCGGCTCTGCGGCAAGGGAGTGGCTCACGAACTGATCCTGACCGCGGAGATCATTTCGGCCGAGGAGGCGCTGCGCGTCGGTCTCGTGAATCGTGTGGTCGAGCCGGCGGACCTTCTCCCCGCAGCAGAAATGATTGCGCGAAAAATTATCGTGAACGCGCCGCTGGCCGTGAAATACGCAATCGAATCGGTCGAGCACGGCATGGAGATGCCGCAGGAAGAAGGATTGTTCCTGGAGGCGACGCTGTTCGCCCTGTGTTGTGCCACCGAAGATATGCGCGAAGGCACCCGCGCGTTTCTTGAGAAGCGCGCGCCGCTGTTCAAGGGCCGCTGAGAGCGAAGATGGACGAAAAGCCCGTACCGAATCAAATTCGCGGCCAGTTGAACGCGGCCGGCCTTCGCTTCGGAATTGTCGTCAGTCGCTTCAATAGTTTCATCACCGAACGCCTGCTCACCGGGGCGCTCGATTCGCTCGAGCGCGCTGGCGCCGAATCGAAGGATATTGACGTCGTGCGCGTCCCGGGCTCCTTCGAAATTCCAGTCGCTGCCAAAAAGTTGGGTGAGGCGGGGAAGCACGATGCGCTGATCTGCATCGGCTGCGTTCTGCGCGGCGAAACTTCGCACTTCGAATACGTCTCCACCGAAGTGGCCCGCGGCATCCAGCTCGCTCAGATGGATACGGGCGTGCCCATGGCCTTCTGCGTCCTCACCTGCGACACTCTCGAGCAGGCCATTGACCGTGCCGGCCTCAAGAGTGGAAACAAAGGCTTCGAAGCCGGGCTCACCGCCATTGAAATGGCCAACCTTACCCGCAAGCTCGCGCCAGCGGCGCGCGGCCGCCGCTAAAATGTCCCTGCGGCGAAAATCTCGCGAACTGGCCTTGCAGATGCTCTTTCAGTGGGATGTCGGCCGGGAGAAACCTGCGAAGATCGAGCACACTTTCTGGAAAACGGCGCGGGCCGCCGAGTCTACCCGGCGCTTCGCCAACGAGCTGTTCGAAGGGGCCGTGGCGCGCGCGGACGAAAGCGATCGGCTCGCCAAAGAGTTTTCCCAGAATTGGCGCTTGGAACGCATGGCCGCCGTCGATCGCAGCATCCTTCGGCTTGCGATTTATGAACTGCGCGCCGGTACGGCTCCCGCTAAAGTTGTCCTGGATGAGGCCGTCGAACTCGCAAACCTTTTTTCCTCCGCCGAGTCTGGCGCCTTCCTGAATGGTGTCCTCGACGCGGTCATGAAATCCCTGGAAGTTTCCACCTGAACGGCCCAGCTGAACAACCAGGGTCGGCGCGTCACAATCACCGCGATCCCTGCTACGCTTTTAGGGCCTACTTCTTATTGCTGAAATGATTGCTAGTGTGCGCCTGGGGGGCAAGTGCATCGGCCTGCGCCGCTGCCGAGTTCTTCCAGAACCTTGCAATCCTCTTGCAGATCGGCGAGCTCGCCACTGCCCGGGTGCGCCTCCTGCGATTCGCCTTCGGTAATCGGGTAAGCCGTGCCCACTTTGTTCTGGATGTGAGTCGCCCAGGCGCGCATTGTTGGCGCCGGAATGGCGAAGGTGGGGTTGCAGCCGGCGGTTAGCAACTCCGGCAAGGCCGAAACGATCTTGATGACTCCCGTATGCAACTTCGTCCCGAGCAGCGGGTTCGCGGTCAGGTTGTTGTTCACTGAGAGTGTCAGCAGCGCGTTGGCACTGACGTAGCAGCCGCAGCACTCCGACATCTCCTGGTTGGCATCGAACACATAGATCAACGCGCAAAGGTCCTCTGCTTCCGTTACCACACGAGACAGGGCGTCGGTCGTTCCGGGGTTGATGATCTCAACCGTGGCGTCGGGTGCCCCTGGGGTGTTCGCGTTCGCATAATAATCGACCGTATAAACATCGTCGCAGCCCGCTTTTCCGCAGGCGACGATGATCTGCGCTCGGGCCACCTGAGATCCAGCCGCCAGCATTAGAGCCATTACCACCACCTCAAACGCTAGCTTACGGAACAAGCCCATTGTTCGATTCATGCGAGTCTCTCCTTCAGAGGCTGGCCGGCTGGGCCGGGCAAGTGTTGCTCAATTCTTACTCCCGTCTGCTCTCCATCTGCGCCGGTGCCTAGTTCCGGCAGTCCGAATTACCTGCCTGCATCTCCGCAGGAGCACGTACCTTGGCCGCTGCCCAGCTCGATGGCAACCTTGCAGTCTTCCGCAAGGTCCACTTCTACATCGGAAGGGCCACCACCGTGGCTCGAATCTTTCAGATCCTCGACGCTGACCTGAAATCCCGTTCCGACCTTCTCGATGTGCGTGAGCCACCCGCGAATTCCGTGGTCGAGGTCATGGATCGTCGGATCGCAGCCGCGCTTGTTGCTTTGCAGGCCAGACGAAATGACCGCGATCACACCTCTCGCGAGCGTCCTGCCGGTAATGGTGTTGGCAGTCAGGTTGGAATTGACCCCTAGTGCGAGATAGCCGTTAGGCGTGATCCTGCAACTGCAGCACTCCTGCATCTCCTCCTGGTCGTCAAACACGTAGATCGACGCACAGAGGTCTCCGTTCTGAGTCTCGTCATTCCCATCGTTTACCAATCGCAATGTGCCGTCCGGAGCACCGGTCGTATTCGCATTCGAGTAGTAGCCGAGTGCATAATTAATGTCCTGAGCCCGGGCCCCGCTCGAAAATGCCAAAGCGAGAGCGGCCACTGCGGTCGCACACAGGGCAACTTTCTTGATTGTGGAAAGCATGGTTCCCCTTCTTTTCTTTTTCAGATATGCCCGCTGCGGAGGCCCGAGCTTGTCTTAACTGTGCCGCAATTGCCCCCTGCCTTACAATCGCCCAGAGTGCTTAGTCCAACCAGCTAGCCCAAAAGGATTACTCGAAATGAGTCATCCAATTGGGCTAATCCTTTTGGGTGATCCCGCGTGTCGGAGGAGTAAGCGGTTCGCCGCGCGTGCCAACACGAAAACCCTTTAGAATTGGCGTGTCCTGCATGCGAAAATGCATGCGGGTTTCGAGAAAAGATGATCGCCCGTCAGCTTATAGCGGCGTTGGCGCCGACCGCAGCGCGAAGCCTGCGGCGCTGGCTCGTCCACCTCGGCGGCTTGGGCCTGATTTTCCTCGGGCTCGTGGACAGCTCCATCATTCCGGTTCCGGGCAGCATGGATGCGCTGACGATTATTTTGTCTGCGCGCCAGAAGGAGTTGTGGCTCTACTACGCCTTAATGGCCACGGCAGGTTCGGTGATCGGAGGCTTTGTCACATACCGGCTGGCTCGCAAAGGAGGGAAGGAAACGCTCGAACGCAGGTTCTCGCGCCCGCAAGTGGATAGAGTTTACGAGATCTTCGGGCGATGGGGGTTCGGCGCCATCGCCATCCCTGCTTTGCTCCCGCCGCCCATGCCCATGGTTCCATTTCTATTTGCCGCGGGCGCCATGCAATATCCGGTAAGAAAATTCCTGGCCGCCCTCACTCTCGGCCGAATCGCTAGATACATGATCCTCGCCTACCTCGCGGCGCTTTATGGACGGCGAATCATCGCGTTCATCGCGCAACACGGACACCCCGTCGTATTGGCGGTCATCGTCGGGCTGCTGCTGATTTCGACCTCTGTTGTGATTTTCTTTTTCTGGCGCGCAAATAAGAGCAAAAAGCGGGCAGCGAGCTAAGTGGGTAGGAAACGGAAAGCGCCAAGCACCGAGTCTAGCTTCGGTGCCTGGCGCAATCCGTGAAAGAGACTTGCTCTCGCGCTTCGACCCTGCGGTTAGGGTACTAGTGGCCCGGCGGGCACTTGCAGACGCCCGCGCCGCTGCCGAGTTCCTGAAGCACCGTGCAATCCTCACCGAGGTCGTTAGCTTCACCAATGCTGAGAGTAGCCGCCTGTGATTCACCTTCGGTCGGCGGGAATGCCGTGCCCACTTTGTTCTGGATGTGCGTAGCCCAGGCCCGCAGCGCTGGCACGGGATTGATCGAAGTGGGGTCGCAAGGTTTTGTGACGCTTGACCCGAGAATCTTGATCACCCCCGTCTTGAGCTTCGTTCCCAGCAGCGGATTCGCCGTCAGGTTTGTGTTGACTGAAAGCGTGAGCAGCGCATTGGAACTGATAAAGCACCCGCAGCACTCCGACAACTGCTGGTTGGCGTCAAAAACGTAAATCAACGCGCAAAGGTCGTTTCCAGTTCCCCCGGAGTCCGGCCCGGTACCCGCTACGGTGCCCGTGCCCGGGTTGATCACCCGAACGGTGGCGTCTTGAGCGCCGACCGTATTCGCATTGGCGAAGTAATCGACGGCAAAAACGTCGGTGGTGAAAGCGTACGTCACGCCTGTCGGCAAGGTAAGATCAACGCCGCTCGTGCCGCCACAACACTCGTAAAACTGCACCTCAAAGGAATGGAAACCGGCCGTAAGGAAAGTACTGTTGGACACAACGGTCGGCGCGTGTCCTCCGGATCCTGCGCCGTCGTCGACGACCAGCGAGCCATCGATAAATAGCTGGCTCCCATCGTCCGAGTTCAAGGTGAACGTGTACGTACCACTCGAGGCGACCTTCAGCGTCCCGGTTATGTCGGCGCCGAAGCTCCCCTGTGAGAATGGGTGCCAGTTGTAGGCATTGTCAGCTGCGAACATCACGTCGGGTACGTCGCAGGCCCCCACGGGCCCCGAGTAGGGTTCTCCCCCTGCGTTTTCAACGAACCCCGAGAAGATTTGTACGTGGACGGGTCCTCCGTTGGGTTCTTGACACTGTGCGCGAGAAGCAACGGGAAATGCCACAACAAAGGCCACGATAACAGCTAGGGCCATGCAAAGTTTGAAAATGAGGCGCCCGCTCTGCGAGAACGGCATTTTTTGGTCCATCGAGGTTCTCCTCCAGGGGTTCCGGTTGCTGGGCCGGAGTTCTTTCATCCTGATATATCCCAACAGCCTCGGCGTCGCAATTAATCAAAAGGGCTAGTCAAACCGGCTACGCGAAATGGATTAGCCGAGCGGGCTAATCCTTTCGGCGATTTGCGGGTCAACGCCGATCGGGAGGAACGGCCAGCAGCTTGATTGACAGTGGCTACGGAAACGGAAAGCGCCAAGCACCGAGTCTAGCTTCGGTGCCTGGCGCAATCCGTGAAGGAGACTTGCTCTCGCGCTTCGACCCTGCGGTTAGGGTACTAGTGGCCCGGCGGGCACTTGCAGACGCCCGCTCCGCTGCCGAGCTCCTTGAGGACGGTGCAATCCTCTGCCAGGTCGGCCTGCTCTCCCTTGCCGAGCCGCGCCGCCTGCGATTCGCCTTCGGTCACGGGGAAGGCCGCGCCCACTTTGTTCTGGATGTGCGTAGCCCAGGCGCGAAGCGTCGGCGTGGCAACCGTTGTGGTCGGGTCACACGAGGTGGAAGAAACGATCTTGATCACCCCCGTCTTCAGCTTCGTTCCCAGCAGCGGATTCGCCGTCAGGTTGGTGTTGACTGAAAGCGTGAGCAGAGCGTTCGCAGTGAGCGGGCAGCCGCAGCATTCCGAGAGCTGCTGGTTGGCATCGAAGACGTAGATCAATGCGCACAGGTCTTCTGCAACCGGTGGCGTTCCACTATCCGTCTCTCCCGGGTTGATGATCCGCACCGTGCCGTCGGGAGCGGTTAGGGTGTTCGCGTTCGCGAAGTAATCGACGGTGTAAACAGGGCCCGGCTTGCACTTGCCTGCGCTGCCGGCGGTGAAGATCGACGCCACTTCGGTTCCACTGAGGGCACGATTGAAGAGTTCCACCTCATCAATCAGTCCGTTGAAAAAGAAATCGGCCCCGGTGTTGGCGGAATTTCTTCCAATTCGAAGCTCGCCGTTATTGTTGACGGTGCCGGTCTGAGCCGACGTGTTGAACGGCGACCCCCCCGTGAGCGCGCCGTCAACATATAGATTCAGGAGGTTATTGGTGCGATCAAGGGTAGCCGCGACATGATGAAAGGACCCGTCCGCGACAGGCAGCGTCGTCGAAACGTAGTTCACAGCTGTTCCGTCGGCCAGTTGGAAGCCCAGGAAACCGTTGTTATCGAGGAAGAGCTCGTATCCATGGTAGGTTCCGGGGGGATTCTGGACTCGCTTATCAACGATGGCTTGGTAGTCGGTAGAGGTCTTAGGGCCCGCGGTGTTAACCCAAGCATCGATGGACAGATCCCCCGTCCCAAAATTGATTTGGGGGGCGTCTGGCGCCGACACGTAAGCGCTTGTTCCATTCAGGCTAAAAGCGTCTTTCACCTCGCCGGGGGCAAATGTCGCGCCACCCTGCAGCGTGCCATCATTCTGGAAGGGGGTAATATCCTCCGCGTTGTCGTCCCCCGGATACCATGCCACCATGTTCGGGGGCGGCTTGACGCACGATTGCGCCCGGGCAACCTGGGAGTTGGCCGCAAGTACAAAGACCACCGCTGCCACCGCGAACGCAGTCTTGAAAAAGGTAAATGTTCGATTCATCGAATTCTCTCCTCCAGGGCTCACCGGGCCGGGCCGGGCGTGTGACATATTGTTTAGCCGGAGCCGTCACCTGTGTCAATTAACCAGAGGGATTAGTCCCCCCGGCTACTTTAGAGGGATTAGCCGCCTGGGCTAATCCAGACTGAGTGAGGCCGCAAGGGACTGGTCGTTAAGGACTTCGGCCAAGCTCATCCTGATGGGCGCGCAGACTTCACGGTGAACCTGACTTGAGCCAAACGAGCCGGTCTAGGAAAGTGCGGGGGGAGGGGGCTTGCTGCTTTTCGGAAACGAAAAGCGCCAGGCACCGAGTCCAACTTCGGTGCCTGGCGCAATCCTGTGAAGGAGAGCCTCCTGCGGTCTGGCGCTACGCTTCTGACTAGTGGCCTGGCGGGCAGGTGCAAACGCCGGCGCCGCTGCCGAGTTCCTTAAGGACCGTGCAGTCCTCGGCGAGGTCTGTCGCTTCGCCCAATCCCAGCCCTACGGCCTGAGATTCGCCCACGCTGACCTGGTAGGCTGTGCCTACCTTCTCAATGTGAGTGGCCCAACCACGCAGCGTTTCCAGCGTGTTGTTCTTGAAATTCGGATTGACGACGAAACCGGCAATCGTCGGATCGCACCCTTTTGGCGGGGTCGAGACGACTTCCGAAACGACCTTGATCACGCCCGCAGTGAGCTTCTTGCCCAACAGCGGATTGCCGGCCAGGTTGGTGTTGACCGAGAGTTGCAGAAGCGCGTTGGCGCTGACAAAGCAGCCGCAGCACTCCGACATCTCCTGGTTGGTATCGAAAACGTAGATCATCGCGCAAGCGTCCGCCGCTTCGATGTCTGCCGGTTCAACGGTAGTTTCCCCGGGGTGGATGATGCGAATGGTGCCGTCGGGAGCGCCCGTCGTATTCGCGTTGACAAAGTAATCGACGAAGAAAACATCAAATATGGGGTCCGCCGCAGCACTCGCCGCCTGTGAGCCGGCTCCGAGCGCCAGGGCCACCACCACAACTGCAAAAAACGTCTTGAACAGGTTCATGGAGTTTCTCCTCTAAGGTTTCAACGGGCTGGTGGGCCCGGTGTTGCACCATGTTTACCGGAAAGCAACGCCCGTTTCAATTCCCCAAAGGGATTAATCCTTCCGACTAACCCAAGAGGATGAATCCTCCGGGGCTAATCCGAAAGGGTGAGGAAAGAAGTTGAGGTCACAGGGAATTGAGCGCCCAAGGCTTACCGAAATTGTGGTCTCACATCATCCGGGAGGTAGCCATGTCGCTGGCAGGGGTCTTTCTGGTCCTCGGCCATGGCCCAGAAATAGACTCATTTCAGTGTCAACACCGTCAGCCATTCCCGGAGTCTGTTTTCACTCGGTACGAAAACGGAAAGCGCCAGGCACCGAGTTGCGCTTCGGTGCCTGGCGCAATCCCTGTAGTGCGTTAGACCCTGCGGATCCGGTTAGTAGCCCGGCGGGCAGTAGCGCTGCCCTTTGGCCGCCGCCGCGTTCCTACAGTGTCAGTTACCGGCCGACATCCTTACAAGAGCAGACGCCTTGGCCGCTGCCTAGCTCAATAGCAACTTGGCAGTCCTCCGTAAGGTCCGCTACCTCAGCGTCACCGAAGGTCGAGTCTTTCAGATCCTCGACGCTGACCTGAAATGCTGTTCCGACCTTCTCGACGTGCGTGAGCCACCCGCGGATTCCGGCCATGGGGTCTTCGCGGGTCGGATCGCAAGCGCGGACGTTCGTGGTGTCTGACGAAACGACCTTGATCACGCCGCGCGTGAGGGTCCTGCCGGTCAGGGAGTTGGCAGTCAGGGAATTGACGCCCAGTGCGAGATAGCCGTTCGGGGTGATTTTGCAACTGCAGCACTCCTGCAGCTCCTCGTTGTTGTCAAACACGTAGATCGACGCACAGACGTCTCCCGCTGGAGACGCGTCGCCTGCGTTCCCGTCGTTAACCAGTCGCAATGTGCCGTCCGGAGCGCCGGGCGTATTGGCATTCGAGTAGTAGCCGAGGGCAAAGTTCTGGTCCTGAGCCTTCGCCCCGCTCGAAAATGCCAAAGCGAACACAGCCACCGCTGCCGTACACAGTGCAACCTTCTTGATTGTGGAAAACATGGTTTCTCCCTTTTCCTTTCTCAGATATGGTCGGCTGCGGAGGCCCTGCCTTGTTTGAACTCTGCCGCAATTGCCCCTGGCATTACAATCGCCCAGAGTGCTTAGTCCAACCGGCTAGTCCAAAAGGAGTACTCGAAGTGACTACTCCGATCGGACTAATCCTTTTGGGTGATTTGCCGGTCAGGCCGATCGGGCAGGAACTAGTTAAACTTTCAGAGGCGCTTGGTCTATTCACTGGTTACGAAAATGGAAAGCAACTACCCAGCAGGGCTAGTCCAACCGGCTATGCGAAATGGATTAGCCGAGGGGGCTAATCCGAGGTGTGATTTGAGGGAACTATGGGTCCTAAGTTGCCGAGCAGCGTGCTGCTGGTACTTTGGCTCGCTTTCCTTCGTTTGCGCGCAGCATCGCCTTATGCGTGCCGAGCTGCGCCGTGGGCTCCAGGGATGGGGTCGTTCGAGTCGGCTCCCTACTTCTGAGCAATCGTCAGCGTGGGGGTCCCATTCGTCCGGTTATCCGCTATCTTGCTGTTCCCGAACGAGACGATATGCGCGCCACTCGTTGCCAACAAGCCGGTGGAGTTGTTGACCACCGTCACATTGCTCATGTTGATTGTGGAATTTGCGTTGCTGGCTTCGATCCCATCCAGACTGTTGCCAGACGCGATAGAGCTTTCGATATTTATTACCACGTGTCCGCTGCTTGCGTCGGCAGAGAATCCCGATTCCGCGTTCCCGGCTGACACACTATTCCGCACCGAGATGTCCGAACTAGTATCGACTGCCCGTACCCCGCTCCTCCCATTGTTCTCGGTCCTTACGTTATCGAGAGACGCTGTAACAGTGGCTACGGGAAGGAACGCAATTCCCGAACCAACGCTGTTTCGCACGATCGTATCCTTGATGAATACGTGGCTGGACGTAGTCGGTACAACCAATATCCCATTGCCAAAGTTGTGTATCGTACAGCTCTCGACGTGAAGCACTCCGCTGCCCTCAAAAAGTATGCCGAAGCCCAAGCCCCCGTTAACACCGTCGAGGGTGAGTCCGCGCAGAACCACCACAACGTTCGAACCAGTTACATCGATTGCGACTGACCCGGGCGCTTGAATTCCAGCGACCACGCCCTGGGCTACGATGGAGACCGACTGACCGATCGTCACCGGTGCAAAGTCTCCCGAGTCCAAGGCGTCGATCTCGCCACCGGCACTGGTTTGGCCCAATGCGAAGCTAAACGTCTTACATGGGGTGGCAGTAGTGTCGCAGGTGCCCGAGTCCGCACCAGTTGTTTTGACAAAGGTTCGGTTGGACGCGCCGAAGGCCAGCGACCCGGCCAGGCAAAGAAAGAAACCTACAACGATACCGCGCAGAAACAGTTGACTCATGGTCATGTGCGTTCTCCTCCTTGAAAATTGTCAATCTGAGCCAGCAATCCATACTCTACTGCCGGATGGAGTATGAGGTGTTGACGCCCAATTGCAAGTCATAGCGGTTCCCCTGCATGAAGAATTGCAGATTCCGTCGTCCATCCGGCTCCACAGAAATTCACCCCGCCAAGACCCCCGCGCGAATCGTCCGCCCAGCGGTCTCCGCGAACCTCAGCTACCTGCCCGCGTCTGTGCAGGAGCACACGCCCGCGCCGCTGCCCAGCTCGATGGCCACCTGGCAATCCTCCGCGAGGTCAGCTTGTTCGGCATTACTGAGGACCGAATCGAGCAACTCCTCCTCTGTGAATTGGAAACCCGAACCTGCTTTCTGGACGTGAGTCATCCACCCGCGGATTCCTATCACGGCATTGTTGGTGTTCGGGCCAATGGTCGTGGGATCGCAGCCACCGGCGGTCGGCAGCGACGAAACCACTTTGACCACTCCCCGGGTCTCTTTTTCGCCCTGCAGCGTGTTGCCAGTCAAGTTCGTGTTCACCGAGAGTGCCAGATAGCCGTTCGGGGTCACCCTGCAGCTACAGCACTCCACCATTTCCTCGGCTTCGTCAAAAACATAGATCGACGCGCAGAGGTCTCCGGCGGGAGACGCATCGCTCAGGTTCCCGTCGTTGGAGAGCCGCAGCGTGCCATCCGGGGCACCGGCGGTATGCGCATACGAGTAATAGGTCATCGCGAAAACAGCGTCCGGGGCCTGGCCCCAAGCCGCGCCCGAAAACGCCAAGGCGAGGGTCGCCAGCGCGGTCGTGCACAGCGCCAATCTCTTGATTGTGGAAAGCATAGACGTTCTCCTTATGTTGTTCAGGCTGCCGGCCGGCTGCGCCGGGCGTGTTACTCAATTCTTACTCCAGAGCGTTTGGCATTGGTATTCCCTGGATGGGCTAGTCAATTGGGCTAGTCAATTGGGCTAGTCAATTGGGCTAGCCCATTCGGCTAGTCCTTGGGGTGATTTGGCGGTCAGGCCGATCAGGGAGGAGCGGCCAGCTCTCGATTCCGCGGTGGGCACGGAAATGGAAAGCGCCAGGCACCGAGTCGTGCTTCGGTGCCTGGCGCAATCTTCGAAGAGAGTTGCTCTCGCGCTTCGATCCTACGGTTAGGGTACTAGTTGTGGCCTGGCGGGCAGCTGCAAACGCCTGCGCCGCTGCCCAGTTCCTCAAGGACCAGGCAATCCTCTGCAAGGTCTGCCTGTTCCCCTGCTCCCAAGACCGCGGCCTGCGATTCGCCTTCGGTCACTGGGTACGCCGTTCCCACCTTGTTCTGGATGTGCGTGGCCCAGGCACGCAGGCTGGGCATCGGACCAATCACAGTGGGGTCGCAGCCAATATTGACCTTTGTCTGCGTAGATGAAACGACCTTGATCACTCCCGTATGCAGCTTCGTCCCCTGCGACGGGTTTGAAGTCAGGCTCTTGTTCACCGAAAGCGTCAGCAGTCCGTTGGCACTGATATAGCAGCCGCAGCATTCCGACATCTCCTGGTTGGCATCGAACACATAGATCAACGCGCAAAGGTCCTCTGCCTCCGTTCCGTTGGAGGCGGGATCATCCGTCGTTCCGGGATTGATGATCCGCACCGTAGCGTCGGGCGCTCCGGGAGTATTGGCGTTGGCAAAATAATCCACCAGCACCACCGGACTGCTGGGTTGGAAGGCCAGGGCGTCCAAGTTATTTACGCTCGCGCCCTGATCCGTCACCACGCCCGTCGTGGTATTGATGATGACGAGATGGGTAGGCGCGGGGCTACTCCCAGTGTGAATATTGATCCCGAAAAGCGTTCCCGTACTGTCAAACGCCAGTGAGTTGATGGCGCCGTCCGGGACGCCGAACGGGCAACCGGATAGTGCTGCGACAAATGTAGCTACTCCGGTGGTCTTGGAAAAGGTGTCCAGTTCGACGCAGCCGTCCGGTGTGCCCCAAATAGTGCCACCTGCATCGGCGGCCAGGCCTAACCCGAAACGATTGGTGACGGAACCCGTGCCCACCTCCGTGGCGGCTCCCGTCGCCAAATTGATCGTGTAGAGCCAGTGATCACCCCTCGAATGCGAGCCGTAGAGCGTTCCGGTTGTGGGATCAAACGTGATGTCGGCGAACGTACTGCTCGTCAACCCAAAACTCCCCACGTCGGTCACCAGCGCCGTGGCTGGGTTGACAATCACAAGGTGTCCGGGCGCCGTGGGAGAGATGTTGGCGGTCGATCCGTACAGCACACCCGTAGAAGGGTCAAAGGCCAGGCCGCTAAGCCCGTAAGGATTCGTGCTGGAGTCCACCAGCGGCCCTACGTCGGTGATCACCGAGCCGTCCGCCGGGTTCAGGATATATAGTTCACCATTCACACCGCCGGAACCAGTGGCCGCATAGAGGATGTCGGCAGCCCGTGCCGGACCCGCCCCAAGCAGGAACAAAGCAAGCAACGCCACGAGCACTGACGCGCGTTCAAAGTGCGACATTGCGATCCTCCGGGCAGGTGCGCCGGCCGTATCAGTCAGATCCGTGTTTGTTAATCCCCGAGAGCCTGGCCGATTCCGTCTCCGCACAGGAATCTTGTGATTGCCACGTTAGTACACGCGGAGGCGAGAAACAATTACCCAAAGGGGCTAGTCAATCGGGCTAATCATTTTGGGTGATTCGCCGGCCAAGCCGATCGGGTAGGAACTCGTGCCGTTCCAACTTGATCGGGATCGGAATTGCCTGGGACAAGTTTCCCGGCAACCCTCGCAGCGCGCCAGGAGGTTGCCCTGAGTAGTTGGAACGGCGTTAGCCAAACTTTGGGAGGCCCTTGATTTGACGGGTGACCCATGCGGCAGCCGATGTCATTCTGGCCCTTCGGCTTCGGTCAGGGTAAACTCCGCGCTGTCATCTCTGAAAGCGCGCGTGTCAAGGCCCAGGACTCTTGCAGGGATCGATTTGGCTTACGTCGGACTGATAATCTGAACCGCTATGAAAACGGCTCTTCTTGTTGCGCTCGGCGTCTTTACGGTCGGCTTTCTGATTGTGTGGTCTTTAGCGGTGCGGAAGACGCGAAGCATCACAGCCGGTGTCGCCGGTCATGTGGGTAGCAAGGCGACGCTGATTCAACTGTTTGTCGGCTTCGTCACGAATTTTTTCGACGCGCTGGGCATCGGGTCGTTTGCCACCACGAGTTCGATGTTCAAGCTCATGAATATCGTCCCGGATGGTTTGATACCGGGAACGCTGAACGTAGGACACACGCTGCCCACCGTCGTCGAAGCTTTTATTTTCATTTCGATCGTTCGCGTTGACGGTGTCACGCTCGCGTGCCTGATCGCAGCCTCGGTGGCAGGCGCGTGGTTCGGCGCGGGCGTCGTTGCGCGGTGGCCGCAGCAAAAAATTCGAATTGGTTTGGGCCTGTCGTTGATTGCGGCCGCCCTCTTGATGCTGGCTTCCCAGGTAGGTCTCTTGCCGATCGGCGGCGACGGCGAGGCTTTAACCGGCGGCAGACTCATCGTGGGAACGGCGGGAAATTTTGTGTTCGGAGCGCTCATGACGTTGGGAATCGGCCTCTACGCTCCCTGCATGATCCTCGTCAGCCTGCTCGGCATGAGTCCAAGAGCCGCGTTTCCGATCATGATGGGTTCTTGCGCTTTCCTCATGCCGGCGGGCAGCGTTCGATTCATTCGTGAACGGCGCTACCAGTTGAATGCGGCCCTCGGCCTTGCCTTCGGCGGCATCCCGGCCATATTGCTCGCGGCGTTCCTCGTGAAATCCCTGCCGCTCAGTGCCGTCCGTTGGCTCGTCGTGATAGTTGTGCTCTATACCGCGGCGATGATGCTGCGCTCCGCCGTGAGGGAAAGGCGGGAACGGGTCGGGACACAACCCGACATGCCAATTCGTTGATGACGGTGGGATCTCGCATCCGAAATGCTCGACAGCGCGCCGGTCTCCTGATATCAGATGTTTTAGGGTTTGGAGATTTTTTTGAATCCAATCCGCGGTTCACTGGTCTCAAGAAATTCGAGAAAAGACGAGACGTGTATTAGTCAAGAGAGTTCCTTTGCAGGTTTTGACGGCGGAACGAGTTCGCGAACTCGTTCCGCGGGCGTCTTTCCCTTGAGTGCGAGATGCGGTCGATCCTCGTTGTATTCTGCTTCCCATCGCTTCAGTTTTCGAGCCAGATCTTTCCTGTGCCGAAAGTGCTTTCCTCGGTAGAACTCCTCTGAGTCCGTCTTGTGGCTCCGCTCTACCTTGCCGTTCACCTCAGGACATCCGGGAGGGATATGGCGGTGGGAAATGCTGAGATCCGAAAGATGCCAGGTGAACTGTGGTCCGAACGAAGAGTCGTTATCCGTCTGGATCTTTTGGATGGCGAACGGAAAATGCTCACGAACTCCTTTTAGGAAATCGATGGCCGTCTTAGTGTTGTTATGGTCGTAGATTCGTAGAACGCGAAACCGCATATCTGGCGAGTTCATTAAGGAGAGCTGTGGCCGGAGCACTGCAACACCCCAAGGTATGCGCTCCACGGACCCACGCCCTCCCGGTATTGGTGGGCCATAACCCTTGAGATTTGGTGCAGATGAGTTAAGTCATGAGCTGCCCAGGTCGCCAGCAGCTCTGACAGAGTAACTGCTCCGAGGGCAGGATGTCGTCCACGCAGCTCGAGGTCCTCTTGCCGCAGATTCAATGCACGCAGTTCGCCCAGGTTTTCTGACCGCAAACGGGCAAATTCATCCAGTAACTGCCCCAGCGACTTCCCTTGACTCTCTCGTACGTGTCCCCAACGATCGAAGGACTCAAACGTCCGAGTCTCGCCAAATTGCAGCACCATCCTCGCCCGCGGCATCCAATCAGTGCGTTCGCCGTGAATCAGATGGCCGACGACATCGAACGCGCTCCAAGTGTTTTCACCTTCATTTCGGAACGTCCACGTTTCCGGTAGATCACGCAGAAGCGCATTGAGAGCAGCGGGGGTGCGAGTGAGAAGCGATATTGTGTGCTGCAAGTTGTGTTCCATCATGCCCCTCAATTCGTCGACAGCGATTTTCCAGAGACTCCGATTGTATCTGCTCCGCGTCGCATGCGTCAGCGGCCAGTGCCCTTGAGCGATTCCTTAAGAGTCGTAGCCGGGGCCGCCAGGCGACCCGCACTCTTTCCACAGCTTTTCCCAATTCCAGATCCCGTACGCCACCTCGTTCGGCAACGGGAATCCGAGCTGATGCGCGAGCATACACACCTGCCCGCGATGGTGGGCTTCGTGAGAAAGCATGTAGCACAGCATTTCCAGGCCAACCGGCCAAGGCGGAGCCCAGCCGTCTCTGCGAAACTTCTCGACGCGGCCCCCACAACCGCCGAGCGCTTCAGCGAGCATCTCCGCGCAGCGAGCGGCGCTCTCCGCCAATCCCGCGCGGGCCTGCTGCGGCGTGCAGTGCGCGCGGTTGAGCTGTCGTGGAACCTTCAGGTGCGGAGCTGTAAGCCTGACCCACTTGGAGCGGACATTGTGCATGTGCGTGAAGATCGCGGCAATGGTACGGACCTTGCCGGGCGGTTTGGCTCTCCAGGCGGTAGGGTCAAGATGTTCGATAAGAATCTGGTTCATGCGATCATTGGCGGCAAAGATCTGGACTGCGGCTCGGCCGAGTTGAGTGTGAACCTTGTGTTGACGCGTGGTCACGGCTCCCTACTCCTTACGTGATGCAGAGAAAGAATGCGGTCCCTTTCGGGAAAACTCCGAACGGGCCTCGCTAATTTATACAGGGAAGACCCTATGCAGGGAATTCTCAAATTTCATTAACGCCCTGCTGATATGGGAAAAGCTTTACCGTTTTTCCCGCGCCCGGCATTTCGCTTCCCGGACGCAGGCTTCGCCGTTGCAACGACTTCCGCAGTTGCAGCTTTTGGTCACGTAGTTGCATCCAATCTAGTGGGGATCGAAAAAAGTATGAGCAAGGTTCGCATCAAGAAATGGATGTGGTGGGCGCTGGCCTGCTGGGTGGCGCTCCAGATCTATTTCGTCCGGGAGATGTTGGCGGCCGAACTTTTGTTCGGGCTGTTTTTCGCCGCCCTCCTGGTGTTCGGAGCGGTTGCCTATCTGGTGGGAGTGGCCGGCGAACGACTCTTCGTCTGGACGGAAAAGCGCACCCGTTTTCTAGCGCCGGTAGCGCACCGCGCTTTCCGCGCGCTCGAAGCAATCGCTGGAACAGTTCTGAGTCTCGCTGGGCACTTGGGCCGGCGCGGTTTCGAGTGGGCCAAATCCTTTACGCCACGGATGGGCCCGAGCGGCGCTGACAGCAATCCTTAGCCCGGGTAATCCTTATCTTCAAATAGCTTCAGTAAAAAGCCATTCCGCCATCCACGTTCAGCGCCTGGCCCGTAATCGCGCTCGCCTGATTCGAAACCAAAAACACTGCCGCCGAGGCGATTTCCTCCGCCGTTTGAGGTCTCCCTTGAAGGATCCCTTGCACGAACTGCTGCAAGACTTTCTCCTGCTTCGTCCCGGTGCGCTCCGCCAAGGCGCGGCCTAAGTCCTGCGACATCTTTGTTTCCGAGACGGGTCCGGGACTGAGCGCATTCACGCGCACCCCTTTTCGCGCCGCTTCCGCCGCGAGCGAGCGGGTTAGTCCCACAAGTCCCGCCTTCGACGCGGCATACGGGCTGTTCCACTGGAACGCTGCCTTCGCCGCAATGCTCACGATATTGAGGATGTTCCCCGAGCCTCGCTTATACATTTCCGGCAACACCAGCCGGCAAAGCAGAAAGGGTCCGCGGAGGTTCGTGGCCAGAACCTCATCCCATTCGGCGGGTTGGACTTCCTCCACGGGCTTCACCGGCCCGAAGATCCCGGCATTATTCACCAGAATGTCGATGGGGCCCAAAACTTCCCGCGCCGCGCGCACTATCCGTTCACAATCCGCCTCCCGGCCCACGTCCGCGGCCAGGTACGCGGCCTTCCCACCCTGGGCTTGAATCTCCTTGGCTACGGAGTCGGCCTCTGCCGCCGTCCGCGACGTGACCAGTACCGACGCGCCTTCCGCTGCAAACCGTCGCGCAATCGCCCGGCCGATCCCGCGTCCCGCTCCGGTCACCACAGCCACCTGCGCTGAGAGCAACATCGGCTTTCCCCCGTGAAGTACGGATCGAGAGGATACCACTGAGCGCAAGCGAAAAACTTGTCCTGAGCGCACGCGAAGGGAAGCCTCATTTCCAGGCATTTCTAATCGAAACACCAACGAGAGACGCGAACGCGTAAGTAATTGAAACTAAAGATGATCGCGATTTCTAATCGCAACAAAACTGTACGCGTTTTAAAGATAAAAGTGGCGCCGCCCTGCCCGCCCGCTTTGGACCTCCCTTGCCCGCGCAAACTGAGAGAACATCGGCGCGTTCGCCACTGCCACCCTGCGACACGAACTAACGTTTGACTTCGCGAGCGTGCCGGACGGATACTACGAGCGCGTCGTTTCATACCGCGTTATATTTTCGGCGAGACTTGGAAAAGAAGGCGGCAAAGAGCAACTCTTTGCCGGTGGTACAACATGGGCGCCTCGCTCCGCGATGAAAGCAGTTATTCAGCATTCGCGGCCTGCCCGAAGATCTTTCTGGCCGTGCTGGTGTGCGCTTTCTGGGCCATCCCACTCGCAACGGCGCAATCCACACAGCAGCCTGAGCTCGCTACCCACGAGACGGCTCCCTCCTTCACGCTGAAGTCCAAGCGGGACATGGTCCTGGTGAGAGTTGTGGTGAAGGATTCCCAGGGCCGCCCAGTCGGCGATCTTCGCAAAGAGGACTTCGCGCTCGTCGACTCCGGCAAGCCCCAAGCGATCAGCTATTTTTCCGTGGAGGTTCCTTCGCGGAAGCCGACGGCCGGCGATACGCAATCGACTGAAAAGACGCAAGCAGCGTCCGGCGGGACCAATGAGTCGCCCGCCATCCTGCCGCAGCGTTATCTGGCGCTTTATTTCGATGATATCCATGGTGAAGCTAGCGACCTCATGAGGAGTCGTGATGCCGCCGACCGCTACCTCAAAGCCAACCTCCAATCCGCGGACCGTGCGGGAATCTTCACGTCCTCCGGCCAAGGGGTAGTGGATTTTACCGACGACCGGGCCAAGCTCCACGCGGCACTGTTCGAGCTTCGACCGCACCCAGTGGGGTTCACACGCGTGAACGATTGCCTGCGGGTCGAGCATTACGAGGCTTACCTGATTGTAGAGCAACACGACCCCATGGCTCTGGAAGCGGTCACTTGGCAGGCCTTGCAGTGTATTTTCAACAACGATCAGAGACTTCTGCCGCAAGCCCAAAATGAAGCCGAGAATGAAGCCGCCAGAACATTGCAAGACGGCAATTTTCAGGCGGAGTACTCGCTACGGGGCCTGCGGCAACTGGTGCAGCGGATGAAGATTCTTCCGGGGCTGCGCTCGATCGTGATGGTCTCTCCGGGCTTCTTTGCGCTCGACCAGCAAACGGACGTTTACGAGATCATTGAGCGCTCATTGAGCGCCGGCGTGGTCATCGACGCACTCGACGAGCGGGGCCTCTACGTGCCCGACATCGCGGACGCCAGCCAGACCCCGTTCGTCTCCGCGCTGAGCGCGGGCATCACCGGCCGCAAGAGCATGATGCGTATTAACAGCAAGGAGCGGGATGTCGACGTGATGAGGGACCTCACTTCCGCGACCGGAGGAACGCTTTTCGAGAATAGCAACGACCTCGATGCGGGATTCCGGATCGTCGGGTCGCTTCCTGAGACGTACTACGTCCTCGGTTTTTCGCCGGCGAGCGTCAAGGTCGATGGACGCTTTCACCAGCTGAACGTGAAACTGCTCCGCTCGGAGAAATGGAGGGTTCAGGCCCGCCGAGGGTATTACGCGCGTAAGGGGCTATCGGATGCGAATGAGGAAGCCAGCCGCGAAATTGAGGAAGCGGTTTTCTCAAACGACGAGCTGAACGAGCTCGGCGTGGACGTGCACACGCAGTTCTTCAAGCCCAGCGCGCTCGAAGCGAAACTATCGGTATTGACGCGCGTGGATGCCCGGTCGCTTCGTTTCCGCAAGGAAAATGGCCGCAGCGTGGACAATCTGGTGGTGATTACGGCTCTCTTTGACCGTAATGGAAACTACCTCAACGGCCAGGAGAAGAGAGTGGACATGCATTTGCGCGATGCCACCCTCTCCGAATTGATGCGCTCCGGGATCAATTTCAAGAACAATTTCGACGTGCAGTTGGGCACTTACGTGGTGCGTTCCGTTGTCCGGGAGGGCGAAGGGAGCCTGACTTCCACGCTCAACCAAACTGTTGAAATACCATACTGAGGAAGGTGGCTTATGGTGCTTTCGCTTCGAGGACTTCGTCTGAGGTTGTTGGCTGTGCTGTTTGCTGCTTTGGGGTTTTTCAGCGTCGCGCCTCTTGCGGCGCAACAGCCTGCGGCTCCTCCACCGAATCCGGCGCCGGCAACCTCCGGGAGAGTGCTTCGCAACGAATCGAACCTGGTCGCGGTGGACGTTGTCGTCACCGATAAGAAAGGCAATTACGTCCGGGACCTGGAGACCAAGGACTTTCGGGTCTATGAAGACGGCAAAGAACAACCGGTGACGAGTTTCTTGACGGCCACGACGGCGAACGCCCCCGACGCTTCTGCCCGGCGCCGCTATCTCGTTCTGTTTTTTGACAATTCGAGCATGGAAACCGGCGATCAAATGCGGGCGCGGAAAGCGGCGTCGCAATTCATCGAGAAGATGGCCTCGAACGATCGACTGATCGCCGTAGCGGAATTCACCGGCGCGCTCCACATTACACAGAACTTTACCGCCAACATGGAGAGACTGCAGCAGGTGGTCTCGAAAGCGAAGCCGTCGTCGGTGGCCAGCAATCATACCGAGCAGCAGCCGCTAGACGTTCCTTCGGGTCTCCCGACGTTGGGCAATGCGGAATCGGATTTCGCGGCGCGCACGATGCTCCTGGCTCTCCGCAACTTGGCGAAGAATCTCGGAGCCATTCCGGGCCGCAAGAGCGTGATCTTGTTTACCTCCGGCTTTGCGCTCACTACCGAAAGCGAATCCGAGGCGATGGCCACGATTGATACGTGCAACAAGGCGAACGTAGCCGTCTACCCCCTGGATGTCCGAGGCCTTGTTGCGCCGCATTCGCTTTTGCTCCCCGGCGTCCACAATCCCCAAGCTGGGCAGCCTGCATTCTTGTACGCTTCCCTGACTTACTCCGATGAGGGTGGTTCTCGCCCGAGTCCGATTGCACTGCTGAACTCATGGGTAGGCGAGCCGGTTGCTTGGCGGCAGCGCGGCGGTAGCGGTGGCGGCGGGGGCGGTGGTCATGGAGGTGGTGGCGGAACTGGTGGTGGCACCGGTGGCGGAACCGGCGGTGGCCGTGGTGGCAGCGGTGGCGGAACCGGCGGTGGCACCGGTGGTGGAACAGGTGGAGGAGGACGTAGCGGCGGGGGAACGAGTGGTGGGGGCGCGAGTGGAGGAGGAGGGAGCCGCGGCGGCATGGTCGGCAGCCCTAGTGTCAATCCTCCCGGCTATCCCGCCTTCAATCCGGCTACGATCCTGCCGACGCTTCCGGACAACATCGCCGGGAACCAACAGGTTCTTTACGAGCTAGCCTCGGGTACCGGCGGCTTTACCATTTTGAATACGAATGACCTTCTTGCCGGCCTTGAGAAGATGGCCCGGGATCTGGATGAATACTATCTGCTCGGATACGCTCCGCCTCACAAGTTGGTGGCGGGAAGCTGCCACACCATTCGCGTAAAAGTGGAGCGGGGTAGCACGCAGGTTCGAGCCCGAAGTGGATATTGCGACTTGAAGGGACCAGATCCGCTCGCGGGACAGCCCGAGGGCAAGGCGCTCGAGGCCCAGGCTACGAGCTCTCAGCCCGGCAATGTCTCCCTCTCTTTTCAAGCGCCCTATTTCTATGCGGCTCCGAACATCGCGCGGGTGAATCTGGCCGCGGAGCTTCCTGCAAATTCGCTGAAGTTTGAAAAGGAAAAAGGGCAGTTCCATTGTGACGTCAATGTTCTGGGGATCGCGTACCTTCCGGACGGCGCCGTGGGAGCGCGGTTCAGCGACACGGTGAAGCTCGAACTCGAGAAAGATGGAATGAAGGAGTTAACGAAGCAGCCGTTCAAATATCGGCACGCGTTTGATGTCGCTCCCGGTAAATACAAGCTGGAAATCGTGATGAGCACCGGAGGAGAAGGCATCGCAAAGTACGACATGCCGCTCGAGATCGATGCTTATGACGGCAAGCAGTTCGGCCTGAGCAGCGTGGCCCTGAGCGACGACCTGCGTCCCGTATCCCAAGCGGTCGACTTGGACGCCGCCCTGATGGAAGGGCGCACTCCGATGATGACGAAAGACGTGCAACTGATTCCCAAGGCCACCTACCAGTTTAAGACAACAGAAACCGTCGGATTTTATTTTGAGGTGTACGACCCCAAGCTACTGGATTCCAGTCCCCCGGACGTGGGCGTGATCTTTAACATCTACGATCGCAAAACGCAAAAAGAGGTCTACACCTCCGGCACGGCCGTGGTGAACACTCTCGCGCAGGCCGGCAATCCGATTATTCCCATCGCCTTTCGATTGCCCGTAGACAAGCTGCCACCGGGTGAATATCGGCTGGAGTTACACGCGCGCGACACCCGCATGGAGAGGATGATCTCGCGCGATGCTACCTTCCAAGTGAACTAATGCCGATCCAGTTGGAACGGGATAATGATTGCGTGAGACGGGGGGCCAGCAGCCCTGGCGGGCGCAAGAAGGATTTGCTCTGAATCGTTGGAACGGCACTGCGCAGCGCGTCGAGAACGCGGGCCGACAGCGTCGGGCACCGAGCCGATTCCGCGCCGCGGGCCCTTTCTCGCGAGCCAGCTATTTCACAGCGACGATGCGGGGTTGGTCGCTGTTCTTCGCGAGTTTCTCTTCGTGCCGCTGACTGGACTTTGCCGCCGGTTTCTTCCCATTGCAGCGATCGACCATACACTTTGCCATGGTCTTCTTGCAGATGTCGCCGCAGTCGCAGATCGGACTCTGTCGCGAATCAACCTGCTGCGCTTTGACGGGCTGAGGCACCAGACATATGACGGCCGCGAGCAAGGCGCTCAAGCATCGTAGTCTCATCGAACACCACCTTCGCCGTCGGCCCTCTTCCGGCAGCTTAAGCATTGGGAATTTTGCCGTGCACTCGCGCGGGACGAAATGGAGCAGCGGTTCCATGCGGTGGCGTCAGCGAGGCTCAAAAGACCCGTAAGAGACGCTAGAATTAGTGGGGCGCTTGCAGGGCACTTGCTAAAGGACACGAAGGATTCGGGTTGGCAGCCTGAGGACTTTTCCCAGCCGCAGACTGGTTCTAATGCGGTACCGGTACGTCGGTACGCAAGAAACTCGGCGCAAAGGCCGCTGGGAACGCTTTAGCTTGTGAAAAGTGTCCCCCAGCGAGCCGTGCCTCGGCGGAGCTCGGTTAAGCCCTATCTGTTTGCTCCCGCGCCTGTTTGTCCCTACGTTGCTGGCGAAGTGCGGCGGTCCAGCTTGCCCGTGTTTCGAAGCGGGGAAACGCGGTGGCGGGAACGAACGGCTTCGTGTAGACTTTAGGTTTTGGCGGAGAGTTATTTGAGCTTGACGCAGATTGAGGGCCGGGAGAACGGGCGAAAAGTGCTGGTTCGGGTTCGCCCGCGCGGCTTTTGTGCTGGGGTCGTGCGGGCGGTTGACATCGTCGAGCTGGCGCTCGAAGCTTATGGCGCACCAGTCTACGTTCACCACGAGATCGTTCACAACCGCTACGTCGTAGAGCAACTGCGCCGCCGCGGGGCTATTTTTGTGGAATCGATCACGGAAGTCCCCGAGGGCGCGGTACTGGTCTTCAGCGCCCATGGAGTGCCGCCCTGGGTGCGTGACGAAGCGCAGGGACGCCGGCTCCGTGTGATTGACGCCACCTGCCCGCTCGTAACGAAAGTCCACCTGGAGGCTTTGAAGTTTGCGCGCGAAGGTCGCACGCTCATCTTGATTGGCCACCGCGATCATCAGGAAATTGTGGGCACGTCAGGTGAGGCTCCGGAGCGAACGATCGTGGTGGGCACCGTCGAGGAAGTGGACGAGCTCCGTGTGCCCGACCCCGAGCGGCTGGCTTTCCTGACGCAGACCACGCTTTCGCTTTACGACACGCAGGAAATCGTCGCTCGGTTGCGCCATCGTTTCCCTTCGATTGCCGGGCCGGCATCGGACGACATTTGCTATGCGACACAAAATCGCCAGGAGGCGGTGGAAGCCTTGGCGCGGGAAGTGGAGCTGATCTTCGTAGTCGGCTCGGCGAACAGCTCGAATTCGAATCGCCTGGTGGAGGTCGCGCAACGAGCCGGGGTAGCCGCGCGGCTGATCGAGGATGCCAACGACATCGAGTCGTCGTGGCTCGAAGGCGTGAAGCGGCTGGGGCTTACGGCGGGCGCTTCGGCTCCGGAGATTCTGGTGGAGCAAGTGAGCCAGCGCCTTGCAGGCCTGGGATTCACCGATCAGCGCGACCTCGATCTGATTCGGGAAGACGTGCGATTCACCCTGCCGCCAGAATTGGCCGTGCGCCGAGGAACGGCCGGCAGGTAAGTCGGACGCCCTCTCCCAGCCGATACCATCTCAAGAGGTGCTTTTGTGGCGGTTCGGATTGTCCGCCAACCGAATAAGATTGCTGTTTTGGGCGCGCCGACGAGTGCCGCCGGCTTGGCGCAGGGCCACGAACGCGCCCCGGCGGCGTTGCGGGCGGCGGGATTGCTGGAGCGATTGCGCGAGGCCGGTTACGACGTTACCGATATGGGTGACGACCCGGCGCAGCTTTACCAGCCCGACGAGGAAAGCCCTCGCGCCAGAAACCTCCGCCCCGTGCTCGCGGCGCTCGAAGCCCTCAAACCGCGTGTGGAAGCCGCCGTCAAGTCCGGCGCCTTGCCGCTCATCCTCGGCGGGGATTGCAGCATTGCGCTGGCAACGGTTGCGGGACTCCGCCGCTATTACCGCAGCGTCAGCGTTGCCTACCTTGACCGCGACGCCGATTTGAATACACCCGCAACCACGCCTTCGGGGTGCTTGGATGGCATGGTCGTCGCGCACCTGACCGGCCGCGGTGCCGCCGAGTTGGTGCGCGTCTGGGGCGACTCGCCCCTGGTGCGCGAGCCGGATATTGTGCTGTTCGGCGTGAACCGACTCGATCCGGCCGAGGAAGAGTTCCTTCAGCGCTCGCCCATCCGCCGCTACCTGGCAACGGACGTGCAACGTATGGGAGCAGCCGCGGCGGCCCAGGAAGCAGTCGACCGAATGCACGGCGCGAGCCACGAGTTCGTCTTGCATTTCGATGTGGATGTGGTTGCGAGTGAGGATTTCCACGCCACGAACGTCCCTGCGGCGGGCGGCCTTCGGCTCGAGGAAGCCCGGCAGGCTCTCGAAATCTTTGCGCGTCAACCGCACCTGGCAGCTTTTGAAGTCACCGCATACAATCCCGAGCGCGATCCCGACGGCACCCATGCGAAGCTCGTCGTCGATCTGATTGTTTCGGCACTGCTGGCGCGGAAGGAAGCGCTAGCAACGGCTGCGCCCGCCGCGGCGATCGCTGCCACCGACCCTTCCCCAGCGCCGGTTGCTTCCGCGCTTTCGCTGGAAGGCTCCTCGGTGGAGGCGGCTCATCCCGAGGCCGTTATGGACTCCCCCGTGTCTTCGCCCGAAGAGGCAAGCTTGGCCGACGCTCCGGACACGGAAGAGCGAGAAGACGCCGCAGAATAGCTCCGGGCGTGGACGCGAACCCGCCCCTCATGTAGTATTCCTCCCTCCGACAGGCACAGCATCCCGGCGCTTGTGACGAAGCCCTGCATTTGGAAAGGTGCAAGTCTTTATGAGACGACTAGCGATACTTACCGCCTTTCTAATATCCATCCTTGTGTGTCCGTTGGCAGAGGCCCAGCAGGGGAAGATCAAAGTCATCGCCGATCAGGACAGCGCCGGCCCACAGGGAACTAATTTGTTGTCCCTGCTCATGTTGCTGCGTGCACCGCAGATTGATTTGCTAGGAATCACAACCGTAAGCGGTGATCAGTGGGTCGAACCATCAACCGCGTTTGCTCTCTGGGCCGTCGAACAAGCTGGTCGACTGGATGTACCGGTTATCAAAGGTGCGGAACAACCCCTGCTTAATACCCAACGGGAGCAGGAGCTGCGTGAGGCAATGTACGGATCCTATGTCGGATGGCACGGCTCCTTCAATCCGGACGCGCCAAAACCGAGCGAGACATGGATGCCGCCCGGTGGATTTCCGAAGATCAAGCCCAGGCCGGGTCGCGCACCCGATTTCATCATCGACACCATTCGTGCCAATCCGGGGCAAGTGGTTTTGTACTGTGGGGGTCCGCTGACGAACGTGGCACTCGCCGTGCGTATGGATCCGGGGATTGTACCGCTGACCAAGGCCATCTACATTATGGGAGGAAGTAACTCCGGAAGGCCGTCGTTCAATTGGTGGTGGGACCCCGAGGCCGCGGCGATCGTGCTGCGCGAGCCGTGGAGTGAAATCGTCGTCAGCCCATACGAGGTGGGAGCGCAGGTGTGGTCTAGCGAGCGCTTGATGCGGCGAGTCGTCGAAGCCGGCGGACCGCTGGCCAAGCATGTAAATCAGATATATCTTGAAACGCAACCGCCGTCCGGGGCAACGATCTGGTCAATGATGTGGGACGAGTTGCTGGTGGCATCGATCATCGATCCATCGGTAATCAAGAAGTCGGAGGTGATGTATCTTGACGTGGATATCGAACATGGACCCATGTACGGTAACACCTTGATTTGGAAGAAGCCGAGCGACATTCCGACATTCTTCCTGCCCTACAGCGGTCCCCGCCCGGTGGATCGTGAGAAATGGATGGGCCATTTGACGCCACCCCCACAGCTTCATCCGGCGAGTGTCCAAATGCAGGTGGACGTGCAGAAGTTTGAAAACATATTCGTGCAGGTTATGAGTCGATAGCTCGGAACCCTTCCCACTAAGTGCGGCCTCAGAATGGCGTCACATGCACCGGGAAACAAGTTTCACCCTTGGGCGGCTCTCCCACAGCGAAAAGCACGTCCAGAGCGCGGCGCGCGTCCGACTCTGCCGTGCGGACCGAAGCCAAAGAGTATTGGCTCTTAGGGAAAAAGCACCTCCGCGTACCATTGTCCGAAGCCAGGCCACAGGTTAGCCTCCAAAAAGGGACACCTGACCGTGACTCAAATACAAGTGCCAACAGTTGATGCGAAGACTGCCTCCGCCCGAGCCTTTGTCCACAGCCTCAACATTTTGTTGAAGTTTGCGCGCATGTACGACTTTGGCCACCCGCGCACCTCCAAGGCATTTGACACCACCTGGAGCGAACTTCAGTCTGCCCTGGGTGAGGGTGGCGAGACCGGTCTTCTGCTCGCCGCTTCGGGAAGCCAACTGCTGCTAGACGGAGTGGCTCTCGAATCCTTCGCAGCCGAGAGAAGTTTCGCGCAACTGCTTTCTTCCGCCGGCATCGCCAGTATCCATTTCTCCCCGCGCATGACGAAGGACGGCCTGGCCCGGTTTGCGCGCGCCTTTCCTTCGCGGGGAGGCGCGAAGCCTGCGTCCCTAGCGGAGCAGTTAAAGGCAGCACTCGACGACGAATGCGGCATCCGCGTCAACGAGGTTTGTTTCGTGCCGGCGGACTCCTCCGTCGCCCGCACCACGATCGCCGCGCAACTGGCAGCGCAGTCACTGGGCATCGATGTGCAGAAGAGCCTGGAGTGGCTGAGCGACCCCAAAAAGCTGTTGCAGCTCCTTACCGCGTCCGAAGGGGCGCGCGCTTCGGGCGGGTCCCACGGAGGCGGTCCGGGGAATAGCCAGGGTGGCGGCTCGTTCGGTGGCGACTGGAATGCGGGAACAGGCGCGTCCGGCCACGCCGGCGGAGGTGAAGGAAGCTCAGGGACGTTCGTGCCGGTAGACTCAAAGGGAGGAGACGCCGAGGTGCCGGCCGGGTTTAAACGGGCCGGACCAAAAACTTTGCTCTTTGACGCCCGGATGTTCGACATGGAGGAAGAGGAATTTGGCGGGATCATGCAGATGATCTCCCAGCTCGCACGGGCCAGCCGAAGCTCGGAGGCCGAGGTCGAGCCCAGCAGCTTTCAGGCGGGGGTCTCAACCATGCCGGCGAGTGCGCAGTCAGTCCTCCGCCGAGCCCTCGCAGCCCTGGCGGAACAAGCCCCGGCGGACGGCCCCGACCAGCCCATGCTCCTGAAACTGGCCGAGAACCTGGCCATTCGCATCGCACTGGACCGCTACGAGAGGGGCGACATTCAGGTCAATGCTGTGGGGCAAATGCTCGAGCGTATGAGCAAAGAGGTCGAGGCACTGCACAAAATCCTCGGATCTCACGAAGAGACGATGGCGCGCGCCGGCATCACCGTGCAGCACTATACCGATCTACTGGCGCAGGAATTCTGGACGGAGGTGCCGCTGGAGGACAAAAGGAAAGTCCTCGAATCAGCCGACGCCTGGTGCATCCCGCCGCAGAACGTCCGGGAGTTCGTTGAGGACCACGTCGAACGCAAAGAGACGGAAGAGGCCAAGAGGGTCCTGCGCAATTACACTTCCTGCATCAACAACGCGAATGCGGGCGCACGCCGCACGACGGCCACGGGTCTCGCCGATCTGGCAGACCTTTATGCCGCCACCGACGAGCGGCTGCTCATGGACACACTCCGCGAAGTCGGTGTGTGCCTTAGCCAGGAGCAGGACCCCGGGTTACAAAGCGTGATCAGTGCGGCCTTTGTCCGGCTTTCTCAGGAAGCATCGCAACATCGGAATTACGCGGCGATGCAGCGCGCGATTGAGATGGTGGATTACGTGGAAACAGAGCGGCCCGGCGTGGGAAAGAGCCTGCGCACCCACGTGTCCATCGTGAACCGGTTGCCCGAGTTCATCGAAGAGGCCGTACGCGCCGAGTCCATTCCCGATGACCTGGCTCGCCTTCTGCGCCGAGTTCCACGTCCCGCCGCGGATTTGTTGACCAGCCGGTTCAGCCGTTGCAGCTTCCGCGAGGAAAGCCAGCGCGTGCTGGAGATGATGCACCTGCTCGGGCCGGAAGCCCTGGAACACCTGCGGGAAAACCTGACTTCCGGTTCGGCGGTTGACGCCGTCGAGACACTGGGCTTGCTGAGTTATTTGGACCCCGGCATGGTCGAAACGCTGCTGCCGCAGCGGTTGACGCAGTGGCAG
The DNA here is from genome assembly GCA_963781005.1 of uncultured Acidobacteriota bacterium. GTDB lineage: Bacteria > Acidobacteriota > Terriglobia > Acidiferrales > UBA7541 > CAWADX01. Next base: position 457,949 of record CAWADX010000001.1, on the reverse strand, counting down.
CGCTGCAGCCACGACCGCGCAGTGCGGCAATTGGCCTCGAGCGGCGCTCCCGAACGCGGCCGGTTGCTTCTGGCCATTTTCGATTCGCTGGACCCCATGATTCGTTCACTCGCCACGGATGAAATCGGCATCTCGGGCGAAGATTCTGGTATCCCTCGGCTGCTGCGACTGGCGGAGGGCGATCTTCCTGAGGACTGCAGCTCGTATCTACAGTTGAAGGCCATCGAGGCCCTGGGACGCCTGCGTGCGTCGGCAGGGGATGGCTTGCTGCGCCAAATTCTCGAAACAAAGCAGCTCTGGCGCTGGGCGTATGCAGGCGAGTTACGGATCGCGGCCGCTCAGGCGGAGGCGAAGATCGATCCCGAATGGATCAAGCGATTCATGCCGCGGAGCGGGATTGATCCCTTTGACCTGGCGCTCGAGCCCCTGGATGTCGACGCCGCGTCGTCTTGTATTCGCCAACGCCGCTACCCGCGGCTCCGCCTGGAGCGGCCCATCTCCGCCACCTCGACCAACCTGCGCGACAACTGCAAGCTCGAGATCGCAGACATAAACCTCGGGGGAGGCGTAGCCGTTTGCGAACAGCCTCTTCATCCCGGGACCATTATCGCTTTGCGGCTGGGTTCACGTGGAGTGCGGGCAAAGGCAGTGGTGCGGGATTCGAATACACAGGCGAGAACCTTTGAGGTGGTTGAAATCGACCTCGATGAGCGCAACAAGCTGCGTCACCTGCTCCTGCAGGTGGGCGGTGCGCCTCTGAAGGGATCGGTCGAAAGCCGTAAGAAGACTCGCGGCCGCGAACTGATCATCGGTCCCCGCTGAAGACGAGCTGATCTCGAATACTCCCCCGCTACGGCGACCGCTCATTCACTACCATTCACTTTCGCCCTCGCCGGAGCATCCCGCTGCCGCGTTCCTTCGTTTGCCGGCCTTCTTGACTGACTTTGAGATATCGCACAGTCGTCTCGATTCCATGCCGTCGGAAATTTGCGGCGATCGCATTGCCGATTTGCTCGAGCGAATCGCGCGCTAAAGCGATCACGCTCGGACCGGAACCGCTGAGGGCAATGCCAAGAAGTCCCGGAAGGCGCGGCGTCGCCAAGGCGTCGCCGAGCCCCGGCACGAGCCGCCCACGATGCCCCTGATGCAGGCGGTCCTGCGTAGCCTCCCACAAGAGATCGTAGTGGCCTTCCTCGAGCGCGGCTACGAACAAGGCCGCGCGCTGAAGATTGTGCACCGCGTCCCCGCGGCCGACGGTGATGGGCAGTATAGCCCGCGCGTGGGCCGTTTCCAGCGCGACGTGAGGCGTGACGATGATGACTCGAATCTCCGGCGGCCAGCGTTTCTTGATAGCAAGCACGCTGCCATCCTCGCGGCTGCAGGTGACGACAAAGCCTCCATAGAGCGACGCCGCAGCATTATCCGCATGGCCTTCCAAGGCCGTTGCATACCGGAGGACTACCTCGTCCGGAATAGGGCGCTCGGTGACGAGAGAGCAAAGGCTGATGCCGGCGATGATGGCTGACGCGCTGCTGCCCAACCCGCTCGAGAGAGGAATCTCGCTTCTGACAGCGAGACGCACGGGCGGCAGCTCGACGCCTTCGCTTTTTGCGGCATGGCTCATGGCTCGAAAGATCAAGTTCCGATCGACCGCACGCGGGATCAGGGAACCAGGGCCCTCTCCGGAACTTCGTATCCGGCAGGGCTGAGCAGACTCCAGCGCGACGGAGGCCCGGACCGTCAAGTACAACTCCAAGGCGAGCCCGAAGGAATCGAAGCCCGCGCCGAGATTCGCCGTCGAAGCAGGCACGCGTACTTCTACCGAACGCCTGAGAGCGGGAAGGGGTTTTGATTTTTCGCTCACGGAAAAATCTCTTCTCGGATTCCTAATCCAACCTTGTGAGACGCGAGCCGGTTTCCTTCCCGGCGCGCTTGAGATGCTCGAGGATGGCGCTTTTTGTGGCCTTCACGCGGACGGGCGGATTCGCGAAGTTGCCCGCCAATCGATCCTCGTTGTCGGCGGGGCCTGACTCCCCGGGGCGCGCCGGAAGGGTCCCGCGATGATATTGAATGACATATTCCGGGTCTTTCAGCACATGGCCGGTGAGCACCGCTACGACGTCGTCCCCGGTCTTGATCCGGCCCTGCGCGACCAAGCGCTTGATGCCTGCCACGCTCGTGGCCGAGGCCGGTTCGCAGCCTACTCCGTCGCGACCGATGACGGCTTTGGCGTCGGCGATCTCCTGTTCGCTTACGGTCAAGATCCGGCCGTGCATTTCGAGCACCGCGCGCAGCGACTTTTTCCACGACACCGGCGAACCGATCTTGATGGCCGTCGCGAGCGTTTGGGGATGTTCGATGGGTATCAATGCGGCGTCAGGGAAAGCGCCGTCCGCCGATTCCTTCGCACCCAAGTCCGCGAAGAGGCGAGCCAAGGGCGCGGCTCCTTGCGCCTGTACGATCGAGAGCTTCGGCAGACGATCCACCAGCCCGAGATCCAGCAACTCCCGGAACCCTTTTCCGAGCGCCGAGCTGTTTCCCATGTTTCCACCGGGCACCACCACGTGGTCCGGAACGCGCCAGCCGCTTTGCTGCAGAAGTTCGGCAGCAGAGGTCTTCTGACCCTCAATGCGAAACGGATTGATGGAATTGACCAAGTAAATGGATTCGTCTTCGGCGAGTTGCTGAATCAAGCGCATGGCATCGTCGAAGTTCCCCTCGATTTCGAAGACGGTGGCGCCGTAATCCATCGCCTGGGCCAGCTTCGCAGAAGTGATTTGTCCGGCCGGCACGACGATAGCGCACTGCAACTGCGCGCGAGCAGCGTATGCGCCAAGACTGGCTGCGGTGTTTCCCGTGCTGGCGCAGACCACCGTGCGCGCGCCCAAAACGAGGGCTTGCGTAACGACTGTCGTCATCCCGGTGTCCTTGAAAGACCCGGTGGGATTGCATCCCTGATGTTTGAGCCGGAGTGCCGGGAGGCCACAATAGCGAGCCGAGCGGGGCGCGTCGTAGAGGGGCGAATTGCCCTCCGCCAGGGTCACGATAGGGGCGTCCTCGGCAAACGGCAGGAGTTCCCGGTAGCGCCACACGCCGCTGCGATCGCGCGAATCCGGCGAAGAGAGGCGCGCCTTCCAGGACGTCCGAAGGGTTTCAGAGTCGCCGATGCTCTCAGGCGGCTTTACGATTTCGAGCAACCCGCCGCAGCGCGGGCACACGTAGAGCCGTTCGCGCAGGGAGTAACTCGCGCCGCAGGCCGGCTCGATGCAGCGTTGAGCGGCCGCGTTCGTGTTCACTTGGGCCATTCTGCGGTCTCAGCCGATGGCAGACACTCCGTCCTTCAGCGACCGGCGGGCGATTCGAGGTGGAACTCCCGGTGAACTGCGGCCACGGCCTTCTTCATTGCATCCACCTCGACAACGAAGGAGATATTGTACTCGGAGGATCCTTGGGCGATGGCAATGATGTTGACGTTCTCGCGCCCCAGCGCGCTGAACGTGCGGCCGGCGATTCCGGGCGTGCCGTGCATGTTTTCTCCGACCGCAGCCACAATCGCGATGTTCGGGTTCACGGTGATGTGTTCCACGTTCTGGTCCGCAAGATCGAGCGCAAAAGTTTGCCGCAGCGCCGCCACCGCGCGCTCGGCATCGACCGCGTGAATGATGAAACAGATGTCGCTTTGCGAAGAGGACTGGGAGATGAGAAGCACGTTTACGCGCACGGCGGCCGTCGCGGAGAAGGTTCTCGCGACCACGTCCGGGATTCCCACGATGCCCGGCCCGCCGACGGTAATCAGAACCACGTCGCGAATCGCGGTGAGGGCTTTCACGCCGCCGCCGGACGCCCGGCCGTGCGGGGTGATCTTCGTGCCTCGTTTTTCGGGGGCAAAGCTATTGCGAATCCACACCGGGACTCCTGTTTCCGTCAGAGGCCGCAGGGTATTCGGATGGAGCACCTTGGCGCCGAAGTAGGCGAGCTCGGCCGCCTCAATGTAAGAAATCTCGTCGAGGGTGCGCGCTTCGGGCACGAGCCGGGGGTCAGCGGTCATTACGCCATCCACGTCCGTCCAGATGATCGTTTCTTCTGCGCCAAGCGCGGCGCCCAAAATTGTGGCTGAATAATCCGAGCCGCCTCGGCCAAGGGTCATCAAGGCGCCATCGGCGGCCGCGCCGATGAATCCAGTGACGACGGGAACAATTCCATCGCCAATCAGGGGTCGCAGGCGGGCTTGACACCGCTCGCGCGTCTTGTCCATGAGGGGCTCGGCGCCGCCGTGGTGATGGCTCGTCACGATCAGCTCGGTAGCTTCGACGGGGACGCTGCGCACGCCGAGCTCGCACAGCGCTCCGGCCACCAGCGGAGCCGACAGGCGTTCGCCGACGCTTGAAATCGCGTCCAGGGTTCGCGGCGTCAGCTCACCGAGCAGCGCAGTGCCCTGGCACAGACGTTCCGCTTCGCTGATGACCTCTTCCATCCCAGCCGCGATCTGAGTACGGCGCGCCGGGTCGTTGATGATGGCGTGAAGGGCCGCTTGGTGTTGTTTTCGCAGGGCGGTCGAGAGTTCGGAGTTTTCCGCCTGGTGGCCAGCTGCGCAGCGGTGAGCGGCCTCGATGAGGCGGTTGGTGACTCCGCTCATCGCTGAAACGACCACCACAACCGGGCCTTGGCCGACGCCCGCGGCGACGATTTTCGCGGTGCGCGAGATGGCCTCCGCATCACCGACGGACGTGCCGCCGAACTTCATCACCCGCAGCATTCCATTCCTGTTGGTCATGCCCCGATTGTGACGCTTATTTCGCCGGAGCAATCATTTTACCGGAACGATTGCCGATAAACGTTCGAGTATTTTGGGTTTCGCCGCGTTTGAGGCATCCACTCGGGCGGGCCGAGGCCCCTCCGAAGAAGATCGCGAAGCGCGCGAAGGTGGCCAGCGTTGCCGGCTCGAAATGTGTCCGCCGGCAGGTAACTTCATTCATCGCCCTTGTTTGTACGCTTCTTGGGCCTCACCCAAAAGGATTAGCCGAACGGGCTACATCCTTTGGCTAGTCTAGAGGGATTAAGCCCTTGGGGCGATAGCAATCGGGGAGCCGACTCTGGTAGAAATCTAACAGAGCCGGGCCCTCCGCAGCCGGTATCCCAAGAGGAGCAAAACCAATGGAAGCGAACGTCTGCAAAAAGCTAGCGTTTGTCGTAGTTGTAATGGCTGTAGCGCTGGTGGCCGGTTCTCAAGTCGCCATGGCTCAGACCACAGATGTGTACACCGTCGATTATTATGCCAACGCGAATACGTCGGGCGCTCCGGACGCCACCGTTCGGGTCATCAACCCGGGCACCTTGACCGTGCCAGGTACCGGCCCGGACATCGGTGGACTTGGAAACGACCTTTGCGCGAATATCTACGTTTTCGACGCCAACCAGGAGTTGTCGGAGTGCTGCAGTTGCTTCGTCAGTTCCAACGCGCTGCTGACCCTGTCCGTCAACAACAATCTGACCGCCAGCCCGTTGCTGGGCACCCTGCTCCACACGGGCGTGATCAAGATCGTGTCGTCACACCGCATTAACCCGTGCGATCCGACCCAGATCACTCCAGAGGAAACGCTGCGGGCATGGGCCACCCACATTCAGAACAAGGTGGGCACGGTGAATCCGATTACGGAAGGTGAATCCCAAGCTGCGGTGCTCGGCGCAGGCGAACAGGCCGACCTCGCAGAGGATTGCACCGTCCTTAAGGAACTCGGCAGCGGCGCGGGCGTTTGCAAGTGCCCCCCAGGCCACTAAGCCTAGGCCTTTAGGAGTCGCAAGGATGCAGCGGTCTTGGGTTAGCCTGCTCGCATCCAGAAGCCAGGCGCATCAGGTGCCGGGACACACCCGGCACCTGACGTTCCCGGCATCCCTCGCCGGATTTCGGAATCCCTCGCCATTGCTGGGCATCAAAATCGAGCTGTGGAGTACGTCCGGCAGAAACCAGAAGGACTACGAGTAGTCGGAATAGGTTCGGCATGAGAACCTCGTGTGCCAATCGCCGAAGGCGCATGAGGTCTTATCGGAAACTCGCCTCGCGTATCCCGGTTCTGAGCCGTTTAAAGCAGCTGCCCCAAGTTAATTCACTCAACGCGCGCGTCAAACACTCCCGTTTCGACCTTCCCGGCGCGTTTGACTTGCACGAAGATTCGATAGTCCCCGGGCTGCGGGAAACCATAAGGGAACCTGACCTCCGCCGCCAATGGCCCAGATGGGGTGGGCGCCGCCATCGCCATTCCGCCTGGCACCGAGGGTGAATCGCTCATGAGACCGGCTTGCGCCAGCTCGAGGGACGCCATGGGAACCGATCCCGCCGGATGGACGTGCGCGAAGACGCTGAAGTCGGAGCGCACGAACTCCGCGTGGCCCGCCATACCCATATAAGGCTCCATGTCTTGCACGGGCTTGCCGTCTTTATCCTGCACGCTGAACTTGAAATCCATCGCAACCTGCGATTTCAGCGGGCCGCTAGCTCGTTGCCAGACCATTCGACCGCCGTCGGGGAGTTGGGAAATGGTGGAATTTTCCTGCGTCGTCACAAGCGGCGCGCCGGACCAAGAGGAGTCATCACCCGCTAGAGGCTTGCCGCTAACTTGCGGGAGCTCAACAGTTCCGACGAGCGTCCACGGGAAACCGCGCTCATCCACGACATCGGCGAAAACCTGATAATGGCCGGCCGGCATCGCGGGCAAATCGTCAGCAAACGCGCCCCCCTGAAGACGTTCCGGATGAAGATGCCACATGCGGTCCATTCCGGGCAGAGCGATCAGGAAGAGGTGCATCAAATGGTTGTGGTCCGGGATCACTCCTCCCATATTGATTCTGTCCGACCAGCGAGGGTCCTGGCCCCTGGCTCGAATCACCAGCCTGTTCCCGTTTCCAAGCGTCGTTTCCGCCGTAGGAGGCTTGTAGAAATTGACGCGCCTCTCATATTCGCTGTCCTCGAGCCCCCACCACGACTTCCCCAGATAAAGAAGGCCCAACACAATCACTACCGTCACCACCATCACGATCCTGGATCGGCGTACGTTCGGCGGCCGCGGAATCTCGCCCCGTTCCAGGCTGGCTTCCCGCGCGCCGGCACCGGCGATCGAAATCACTCCTATGGCTAGCAACAACATAAGGAAGATCAAAAGCACAGCTAAGGGTCTCTCCATGGGGAACGTACGTTGCGCGAAAGATGCCACCGGGACCGAGAATTCCCCTTTGCCTTTGGTTCCATCCGCCATGATGCGCACTTGCAGCGCGCCAGACTCCATCAGCCATAGACTGCCGGTGAAAAATTGTGGATCGTCTTTCGACGCCTGCGCCAGATCAGGAGTGGGCGGAAGGTTCGAACCCGGTCCCGTCAGCCGCAATGGGACGATTTGAATCGCGCGAACATCACCCAACTCGCATCGCACCTGAATCTCCGCGACTCCCGGAATCACTTGCGGCATGCGAACGGTCACAAAAAGGTGGTACGGTCCCGCGTCGCCCTCGTAATACACATCAGGGCTACCCACATGGGCGCCCAGCGATAGCGGAGCAACCAATAAAAAAAACACGATGGCCAGTGGGCGCGATTTGAATTCAATTTTCATCGTCGAATCCGCCGCATCCATTCGCCCCAGGCCAGCCCGATGCGCGTCATCAAGACTGCCGCCCCGAGCGCAATCGCCATCCGGACCCAGAACTCGCCGAAACTGTGCTCGGTAGCCACAAAGACATTCCGCACCCACGCAGAGGTGGGCGGAATAAAGTAAGGATAGTTGGTAGTCACGAAAAATCTGTTGCGCGATGCGGCCGACATCAAAAAATCAGCGAAGGGCCACTGCACGGCAATGAAGCTCACAAGGAACGCTGCTCCAAGCGTCGCGGCCCGCGCCCACCGGCCCCATGTGCCGATACGCTGCCGCACCAGATCGAACACAATTGCAGGAACAATCAGCAGCAGCGGAAAATCCGGCGGAATCAGGTGCGTCACATTCTGATACACGGGCCCGAGCTTCGGCTCAGCCGGAACGAGCGGCAGGATCCAGATAAACGCAAAGTGAATCGCCGTATACATCGCCGTCACGATCGTCGCGGCCCAGTGATTCTTTGAAACCGACGCCACCATGGCCATCCAGATAGGCGTTACAATCATGATCACCAGATAAAACCTCGAGCCATGCATGAAGACGCGGTTGGTGAACTCCTGTGCGATCCCCACCGTCATCCCCAGAAGAAGGACGGCCGCGAAGAACAGCACGCGCTCGAGCCTAGCTCGATACAGCCCTTGCGCGCGATTCATCTCGGCGAGAACCATCACCAGCGTGCCGAACCGGATGCCGATCATCCCCAGTGCGAGCATCACGTGCGGCGGGCTCAGGATCTTTACGTCCAGCCCGTAAGAGTTGTGCCACCAATTATCGAACGGCGCCGAAGAGACCATCGCCACGCTGCCCCATACGCAGATGAACGCGCCCAGCGGCCCCCGAAATCCCCACATCGAAATGGAAACACCGTGCAACGACGAGTTTTTCTGGAAAGTGGTCGAAAGAATCAAATACCCGCACGAAATCCCCGCCAGCACGCCCGACAAATAAATCAGCATGTGCGCCGGCGTCCAAAACGAATCACGCCCAATGCTCTCGTGCCAGGAAATGTCCCAGGCGCTGCCGACCACAGCCGAAATCACCGACATCACACAGCACCAGATGTACCAGGGAATTGACGGTGTGTCCGCGGAAGCTCGCTCGGCCATCTGAGCGTTTATTGGCTGCGCAAGAGGAATGCTGTTTGCCATTTCAGGCATCTCCCGTTAAATTTCTTCCAGCGCGGTTCCATTTCGAAATCCGCATGTCCGCAAGTTTACATCCCACCGCTCCGCGTTGGAACGAGCTATCTCGTTTTCCCGGTCATCCCGACTGCCCGGGGGCAGTCTCGCTGTTTGGCTTACGTCCCTTCTCTGGAGCTCCCGCGTCTTCGCGCTTCCCGCCTCTGCGGTCTTTCCTGCAAGACGATTGTGGCAAGATCTGCCAGGAGCCCTTCTTCTCTTAGTTGGCCGACTTACTTGCCAAAATTTCGTTGGAGCTGATTTGCGGGCCCCGCGCGTCCTTCTTGGCCCGCACATCGATCCTCTGGGTATCCATTGCTCGCGATGGCTTCTGACGTGTCACAGTGCACTTCCCTCATCTGTCGGCCGCAATTCGGGCATCTGCCGCTTTTAGCCTTCCGCCGTTTCTCCTGCGTCTGTTCTACCGACACCAAAGCCTTCGAGCAGCCAGCAGTCGTGGTGCCCATGTTGCAGTAAGACTTTTGATAGGATAGGTTTGCAGTCAAGCGCCCGGGTGGCGGAATGGCATACGCGGGGGACTTAAAATCCCCTGTCCCTAACGGGACGTGTGGGTTCGACCCCCACCCCGGGCACCAAATCCTCTGGTGGCGCTTCAGGGAGCTGTATCGTCGTTAACGACAGGTAAACAGGCCGATTTCGCGCAGGAGAACGAATGAGCCAGCTTCATGATAAAGTAGACGTGCGTTTGTTGCTCTTGTAGTCGAAAAGGACTTTTGCAAAGGGGGCTGCAAGGTCGCGCTTGCAGCCCCTTTCGTTTGCGGGAATGTCGCTCTGCTGCGGAGTCGTGACCCATCAGCGCTATTGGGGGGTTGAGCGTTTCGAAGCTTCCGCGGGCTCGGCCGGGCGTCCCGAGGACGATCACTGAATGAAGGGCGAAGGAGAATGAAACAGACGTGACGCCGCCCATCCGCAACATCGCGATTATCGCTCACGTGGACCACGGCAAGACGACGCTGGTAGACGCCATGCTGCGCCAGAGCGGCATTTTCCGTGCAAATCAGGCCCTGGTCGAGCGTGTGATGGACTCGAACGACCTCGAGCGCGAGCGCGGTATCACCATCCTGTCCAAGAACACCGCCGTCTTCTACCACGACACAAAAATAAACATTGTGGATACGCCTGGCCACAGCGACTTCGGGGGCGAGGTCGAGCGCGCGCTGCGCATGGTCGACGGCGTGCTGCTGCTCGTTGACGCCAGCGAAGGCCCGCTGCCGCAGACGCGCTACGTGCTTCAAAAAGCATTGCAAGCCCATCTGCCTCCGATCGTCGTGCTCAATAAGATCGACCGCAGCGACGCCCGCACCGCAGAGGTTCTCGACGAAATTTACGACCTCTTCATCGATCTTGACGCGATGGAAGATCAGCTCGATTTCTCGGTGCTCTACACGAATGCGAGAACCGGCGTAGCGCATCGGGCGTTGAACGATGCCTCGACGAATCTCCAGCCGCTTTTCGAGACGATCGTTTCAGGGATTCCTGCGCCCTCCGGTGACGCTGCCGGCGCGTTGCAGATCCAGGTGACCAACCTCGATTACAGCGATTTTCTCGGACGCATTGCGATCGGCCGCGTCTTCAACGGCACGCTCCGCCGCGGCGCGCAAGCAGGCATCGCCAAGCTCTCCGGCCAGATCGTCCCCACGCTCATTACCAAGCTATTCACGTTTCGCGGGCTCGAGCGGGATGATGCCGACGAGGCGAGCTGCGGCGACATCGTGGCGATTGCCGGTGTCGAAGGCATTCAAATCGGTGAGACGATCACAGACCTCGAGAATCCCGCGCCGTGCGAGCCGCTGATCATCGATGAGCCCACGCTGGCGATGATCTTTACGGTGAACACGTCGCCGCTCGCAGGCCGCGAGGGCAATCTGGTGACGTCGCGCGACCTTCGCGATCGCCTGCAAAAAGAGCTGCTGACCAACGTATCGATCCGCGTGGAGGATTCGGGCACGACCGACGCATTTCGGGTGCTCGGGCGCGGGGAGCTCCAACTCGCGATTTTGATTGAAACCATGCGCCGCGAAGGCTACGAAGTGATGGTCGGCAAGCCTGAAATCGTGGTGCGCACCGAGAATGGGCGCCAGGTGGAGCCGCTGGAACAGCTCGTCGTCGATTGCCCCGAGTCTTTCATCGGCATCGTGATGGAAACGCTGGGCAGCCGGCGCGGCGAGCTGATGAAGATGGTGAATCACGGCTCGGGACGCGTGCGCATGGAGTTTCGCATCGCTTCGCGCGGATTGATCGGCTTGCGCGGCCAACTCCTGACCGATACGCGCGGCACGGCATTGCTGCATTCTCTCTTTGACGGCTGGACGGACTATGTGGGCGAACTCGCTTCGCGCAGCACCGGCGCGCTCGTGGCGGACCGGGCCGGCGACACCACGGCCTTCGCACTGTGGAACCTGCAGGAGCGCGGCGAGCTGTTTGTCGGCCCGGGCACAGAGGTCTACGAAGGCATGATCGTGGGCGAAAACGCGCGTGAAGCCGATATGGACGTCAACGTCACTAAGGAAAAGAAGCAGACCAACATGCGGGCGTCCAGCGCGGACGAAGCCATTCGCCTGGTGCCTCACCGCGTGCTGACTTTGGAAACTGCGATCGAGTTCATCGCCGACGACGAATACGTCGAGGTCACACCGAAGTCGCTTCGCCTGCGCAAGAAGGTCCTCGATACGAAACGCCGGCCGCGCCGCTGGCAGCAGATTCGCGCCAGCGCCGACGCCACCGCGTGATTCCCCTACAGGAAAGAAGTGGTTGACGAAGCCAAGCCGGTGCACGACACGGACTGAGAATCGATGAGCTGGCCGCCCAAGTCGCGAGCGTCGCTTTTCTGCGCGCTCGTCGCAGCGTCTCTTAGCGTCGGGTTCGTAGGACGAGCAAGCCGCATCGAGCAAGGTCCGCCCGTGAACGACCAAGCGCGCGCGTTTGCCGATTTCTCAAAGCGTGTGGCGGACTACGTCAAAATACGCAAGGGGCTTGAGGATTCCATGCCAGGGCTAAAGCCCACAGACCAATCCGAGAAGATCGTCGAACACGAGAAAGATCTCGCACGAAAGATCATCGATGCGCGAAGAGACGCCAAGCGGGGAGATATTTTTGGCGACGAAATAGCGGAGGAGTTCCGTAAAGTGATGCGCCAGGAATTCAAAGGAAAACAAGGGCGAAAACTGCGCCGGACCATTCGCCAGGGGGAGCCCGTGGAGATGGCCCTGCGCGTCAATGAGATTTATCCCGAAACGACTCCGCTGACGACGATTCCGCCGACGCTGCTGATGCAGCTTCCGCAATTGCCCCGGGAAGTGCAATACGGAATCGTCGGACGCGATTTGGTCTTAGAGGACGTCAGAACCAGAGTGATTCTCGATTTCATTCACGAGGCTATTCCTTAGGTTTCCCGATCGGGACGCAGATGCGACGCTTGCTCCTAGTCCTGGTGACTCTTGTCTCGGCCCTGCCGGTGGCTCCCCAGCAGCGCGCCCTTCCCCTTAAAGAAAATTCGGTCCGCTTCGCTGCGATCGGAGACATGGGAACGGGCCAAAAGCCGCAATATGAAGTCGCCGAGCGCATGATGGAATTCCATCAGAAATTCCCGTTCGATTTTGTGATCATGCTCGGCGACAACATTTACGGGAGTAAAAGCCCGAAGGATTTCGAAAGAAAATTTGACATCCCTTACAAGCCTCTCCTCGATGCCGGGGTGAAGTTCTACGCGGCGTTGGGAAATCACGACGAATCCAGCGAGGTCTTGTATAAACCGCTCAACATGAATGGCCAGCGCTATTACACATTCAAGAAGGGGAACGTCCGCTTTTTCGTGCTCGACAGCAATTACATGAGCCCGGCCGAGCTTTCCTGGTTGGAGGGCGAGCTGAAGGGCGCGAACGACAGGTGGAAGATCGCCTATTTTCATCACCCCCTATACTCATCCGGGGTTTTGCACGGCTCCTCGCTGGAGTTGCGCGAGTTACTGGAACCGCTCTTCGTCAAATACGGCGTCCAGGTGGTGTTTGCCGGCCACGATCACGTCTACGAGCGGGTCAAGCCGCAACATGGAATCTATTATTTTACCGAGGGGGCCGCGGGCGAGTTGCGTGCCGGGAATTTGAGGAGCACCGACTTTAAAGCGGCCGGTTTCGACCAGGACCGGTCGTTTCTGCTGGTCGAGATCGCCGGCGATGAGTTGTATTTCCAAGCCGTTTCGCGGACCGGGGCAACGGTCGATTCCGGAGTGATCCAGCGGCCGCAGGTTGGAGAAGAGAAAAAGCCCCAATCGCGTCTTTGGCCGTGGGGCAATTTACCTCGCCCTGCAGCAGTTTCAGAGATGTCGGGATCTGCTATGCAAGCCGCGCCTGCGCACTAGTGTCCCCCAACCATTTGAAGCGAATTTGTCCCGTATCCGATAGGAGGACGCTAGCGTTCGATCTCAAGCTCCGTTTCGCTGGCCTGCTTTTCATGCTTCTCTTGGGCACGCGGGAACGCATCATCGAGTAGATCGGCGAACTCCAAGCTCAGGTTGTTTGCGTTCGTGGCAAAGGACAAAGCGGTTTGGATCTCAATCACGCCTGCCCGGGCGAGCTTCTCCAGTTCGCCATCGAAATGCTGCATGCCTTCAGTGGAGCCGTCGCGCATGGCATCGAGGAGCGTTTTTCCTTCCTGCTCGCCTTTTTCGACGTACTCCCGCGTGCGCATGGTGGATTTCAGGATTTCGAGGACGGCCACCCGTCCGCTGCCGTCCTTGCGCGGCACCAGGCGCTGCGAAATGATGTAGCGGAACGCTTTTGCGAGACGAATGCGGATGACAAGCTGTTCGTTGAGGGGAAAGACGCCGACGATGCGCTCGACTGTTTTAGACGCATCGATGGTATGCAGCGTGGAGAGAACCAGGTGTCCAGTTTCCGCCGCCTCCAGCGCGATTTCAATCGTTTCCCGGTCGCGCATTTCCCCGACCAGGATCACTTTGGGCGCCTGCCGGAGGGCGGCGCGGAGGGCGAGGGCGAAGCTGGGGGTGTCGCTGTACACTTCGCGCTGATGAATCGTGGATTTCTTGTGCCTGTGAAGGAACTCGATCGGGTCTTCAATCGTGACGATGTGATAAGCCTTCTCGTTATTGATCCTGTTGATGATGGCAGCCATCGTGGACGATTTGCCGGAGCCGGTGGGCCCGGTGATAAGCACAATACCGTTGCGTAGCTCGACGGTTTCCGCAAGCTGAGGTGGCAGCTTCAGGGTGTCGAAATTGGGAATGGTGTTGGGGATGACGCGCATCACAACGGCGCAAGTCCCTCGCTGCATGAAGACGTTGACACGGAAGCGAGCCAGGGTCGGCAGACTGTAGGAAATGTCACAGGTGCCCTGGTCGCGCAACTTCTCAGCGGCTTGCTGGTTGCGACCGATCAGGTCCGAGGCGATACGGGCCGTCATATCGGGTTGCAAGGCTCCCACCTCGGGAATCCTTACTTCGACCAGCTGGCCATGTACTTCCGCCTGCGGGACGCGGCCGGGAGAGAAGATCAGATCGCTCAACTGGGGTGCCGCTCGCACGACTGCCGCGATGATTTCCGCCGTAGGAATCACTTTCGGCGGGTTGACCGGTGGGGCAGACGCAGCCATCTGATTCCTCCTGGGACTGCCGGTGAGGGAAGGTTTCGGCGCCTCAGGCATTTAGTTTGCGTCGAAGGACCGGAATTTGCCATGGCCTAGATGGCTTGCTTTGGCGTAAGAAACAAGGAGCGGAAATGAAGGTTGTCGCGCGGCCAACGTTTGCGAATTCCGGGCAGCATTGGGCGCCGCTCTGATAAAATCTCGCCGCCATGCGACGAATCCTCTTCGTAGGTTGTTTATCGTTCTTGTTTTTTCTGCCAGCGCTCTCGGGGTCGCCAGCGCTCCATTCGGGCGCTTCCGCTCAAGCGGCGCCAAGGGCGCGCTCGGCGCACGCAACAAGAGACCTTGTCGTAGCTCCGGACGTGGCGCAGCGCCTGTCGAGATACCGCTCCGTCAAAATGCCCTTGAGCACCGCCGGCTTGAGCGCCCGCGAACGCCAAATGATCCAAAACTTGGTGGAGGCGTCGCGCGAGCTGGAAGATATCTTTTGGCGGCAGAGCGATCCGCAGGCGCTTTCGCTTTATCGCTCGCTTGCCGCGAGCCAAGATCCCACCGACAAACGATTGCGCCGCCTTCTCTTCATCAATGCCAGCCGTTTCGACTTGATTGACGACAACAAGCCCATCGTCGGCACGGGACCGTTTCCGCCCGGAGGTGGTTTTTATCCACCTGACCTTACGCGACAGGAAATCGAAGAATACGTCAAAAAACATCCAGAAAAAAAAGACGAGATCTACAGCCCTTACACAGTGGTCATTCGGCGGGACAGCGAACTTGCCGGGGTGCCGTATCACGAACATTACCGCCAATTCCTCGAGCCGGCAGCTCGATATTTGCGTGAAGCCGCCGCGCTCAGCGAGGACCCAGCTTTTGCAAACTTCCTCCGGTTGCGCGCCAGCGCCCTTCTCACGGACGACTACTACCCGAGCGACGTCGCGTGGGTAAAACTTGAAAATCCGAAGTTTGACGTGATTTTCGCTCCCTATGAGGTTTATTTGGACGGGCTGCTCGGCGTGAAAGCATCCTACGGCGCGGCCGTGCTGATTCGGAATGAAGAGGAAAGCCGAAAGCTGGCGGAATTCCAGAAATATATTTCCGATCTTCAAGAGGCGCTGCCCCTTCCGGCAGAAGATCTGCCCTCGAAGCGGGGGCACCCGATGCCCATGGAAGTGATGGACGCCCCGTTCAGGGCCGGCGATTTGAACCATGGGTATCAGGCGGTGGCCGATAATCTGCCCAACGACCCGCGCATACACCAGGAAGTGGGCTCGAAGGAGATATTCTTCAAGAACTTCATGGACGCGCGGGTGAATTACGTCATTTTGCCGGTTGCGCGTTTGTTGATCGGCGCCGACCAAGCTGCCCGCGCAACGGCTAACGGCTATTTGACGGACGTGATGATGCACGAGATCTCCCATGGACTGGGCCCGACCTACGCTCGCACGTCGGCGGGACGGAAAGACATTCGGGAGGCCATTGGGCCAGCGTATTCGGGTCTCGAGGAAGCCAAGGCCGATGTCGTTGGAATGTTCGGTCTGAAGTGGCTGGTGGATCACGGCGGACTGCCGAAGAATCGCCTGGAGGAGTTTTACGTTTCTTATGTGGCCGGCATTTTCCGCAGTGTTCGCTTTGGAATTGCGGAGGCGCACGGCCGGGCTCAGATGATGGAGTTCAATTACCTGGCGGAGCAGAATGCGATTCGCTGGGATGCGGCTGCCGGGCGGTACGGGATCGACGTCGCCCGGATGACGGACGCGCTCGCGGCGCTTGCCCACGGACTCCTCGAGATGGAAGCTACCGGCGATCGCGCCCGCGTGGAGGCGTGGTTTCAGAAGTACGCGGTGATGCCGGCGGCACTCGCAGCAGCCCTCGAGAAAGCCAAGGATATACCGGTGGACATCGACCCTACATTTTCATTTGCGGAGCCAATTCGATGACACAAAATTATGACAATCACGTGCGTTTGGTGCCGGGCTTCCACTATGTGGTTCTCGGAATCTTTGCGGTCAATTTGATTTGGTCGCTCTACCGTGTGGTGCGTACCTTCTCGGCGGAATCCGTGATCTCCCTTTTGTTGGCAGTCGCCTTTCTCCTGCTGTCCTTCTACGCGCGCATTTTCGCGCTCAAGGTACAGGACAGGGTCATTCGCCTGGAAATGAGGCTGCGGCTCATGGAGCTGCTTTCGCCCGATATCCGGCCGCGGGTTGGCGAGTTCACGGTCGATCAACTCGTCGCGCTGCGCTTCGCGAGCGACGAAGAGCTGCCCGAGCTGGCTCGCCGGGTTTTAAGCGAGAATTTGACCAGCCGCAAGACAATCAAGAAGATGATTCGAAACTGGAAGGCAGATTTCCTGCGGGCCTGAAGCTGCCAGCCAGGGTTTGAGTGGCGCAGAACGCTCTTCGCTCGTGGTGCGTTCATTCGCCGGCCATTTCGAGAACCGCGCCTCCCTCGGTGGAAAATTCACGGACCAATCGGTCCGAGCGGGTGAAGGCGAGGCTCGCGCGAGCGAGGCTGTTATTCGAAACCTCGAATGTGGATGAGCAATCGGTCTTCAGGTATGGCAAGCGATGAAGCGAAGGTCCGCTGCCGTCAATCGCGACTTCGATGCGCGAACGATCGCGCGGGTCGATACCTGTGAACTTCCACTGCAGGCTCGCGCGATCGCGCAAAGCCACCCGAAATTTTCGGAAGATGTGAACGGCGCCGTCGTACCAGATCAGCGCCCTGCGAAAGCGCAACCCGAAGGGGATTTCATACTCGAGCGCTTCGAAGCTGGAGGGAGCCCCATTCTCTGCCGCGGGGAATATGCAGTGCGTCCACGTCCAGAGATTGCGGTGACGATAGCCGCAATTGTGACCCTGCAAGCCGTAGCCCAGCGGCTCGTTGCGAAACTCGCGCCCATCGAAAATGATTTCCCCGGAAAAAATTGCGTTCGAGTGCGGAGTCCGCGAAAAACCGATCCATCCTTTATCGCTCAAGGTTGCGCCGAACGTAGATCGGTAACGCAGATTCCAGCGCAGATCGTGGCCTTCGCTCTTGAGTTGGCCTGCGCAGAAATCTTCGCCAATTCAGTTATCGGCGCTCTCGAAATAGAAGGGAATCGCAGCCGGTTTGCTGTGCGCCAGCCGCTCCCGAGAGAATCCCTGAATGAGGGTTTCAGGCTTTGCGTTCCGCGGGAACCACGTGGCCCAGATTTGCGCGGGTTGTCCGCGTGGATTGCCAGGACAACCGCGGCCGGCATTCATCAGGAGATACCGAAACCACAACGCGCCGCTGCCGTCGGCCAAGCCGAACCTCAGAAACCACACCTCGTACCGCCGGCGCATCGCCGGTTTTGAGAAGACCGCGTTGAGCGAGTTCGTGCTCGTATCGAGCTCGGGCCTCAGCTTCCCGCGCGATTCGGGTGCATGTTAGCGGAACCTGATCGGGGCCGATAGCGCTTTCCTTTTCCCGGCGCGGTTATCGAGCAAGAGCAGGCTTGAGGCGGGGCAGCGTGTGTCGTATGATTTTCGAGCCGCGGAGAACGCGATTGGGAAAACCCATCACACAGTGGATCGGCGATGGAGCAAGCTGGCTATTGCGCCGCGTGGTGAGCGGCCTTGCGGCCACGGGCATCACGCCCAACATCCTCACTTTTCTCGGAATGGCGGTGAACGGTTGGGCAGCCGTGCTGTTCGCCATGGGTGAGTTCCGAATGGCGGCGGCCGTACTTTTCCTCGCAGGGTTCCTCGATATGGCCGATGGCCAAGTGGCGCGGCGCGTGGGACGGGTGACCGCCTTCGGCGCGTTCTACGATTCGACGCTCGATCGCTACTCGGACCTCGCGCTCTACATGGGCCTGGTGGTCTATTACGCCGTCATCGGCCGATCGTTCTATCTGGTGCTTGCCGCGATGGCGATGGCGAGCTCTTTCATGGTCAGCTATGCGCGGGCGCGCGCGGAGTCGTTGATCCCCACTTGCAAGGTGGGATTTATGGAACGCCCGGAACGCCTGGTGCTGCTGATTCTCGGAGGCGCGTTTAAGCGCATGGGGCCTGTACTGTGGGTGATTGGCGTGCTCTCGACCCTGACGGTGATTTACCGCGTAGTTTACACCTGGCAAGAGCTTCAAGCCGGACATACGCTGCCCAGCGTGCGTTCCACTCCTTAGCCTGCCTTCGGCTGCTTCGCAAGGGCTTCTTCCACCGGCGCGGAGACGATTGCGTGGACGCGGTCTCGCAAATCATCTACGTCTTCACGCCGCAACCCCGCTGTCTCAATTGTTTCGTGAAGGTAGACGGTGATTTTTCCAGGGTGCAGCATCCAATGGCCCGTCTGAAAGAATTCGTACGAGCCGACGATGCTCATCGGCACGATGGGAACGCCGAATCGGTGCGCAATCCGAAAGGCGCCATTACGAAAAGGCCCGACGTGGCCATCGCGCGTGCGCGAGCCCTCCGCGAAGGCGATCAAGCTGACGCCCCCATCGAGCGCCGCTTTCGCGCGAGTCCTCATCCGCTCGATTCCGGCGCGGTCGGGATTGTCCGGCACCGGAATATTGCCGAAGCGCCCCATCATCCAGCCATAGGCGGGAATCTTGAAGTGGGATTCAAGCTCGAATCCACGCACGAATTGCGGAATGGCCGAGTAGATGACGAAGGCGTCGAAGAGGTTGACGTGATTGCAAATGAAAATGCTCGTCCGTGCGGGATCGAATCCCGGCGCGCGGCGAACCTCGAACCCGACTCCGGCAAGGCGCAAGATGTTGCGGAAAAAGATTCGCTGAGGCCGGTCATTTTTTTGCGGATCGACAAAAATGCCGAGCAACACCAGCAGCGTGCAAACGACGAAGAAATGGAAGAAGCTCAGCGCCCAGAGGGCCAGCGAACGCGCTGCCAGGTAGAGTTTCTTCATACGACGACGTCCAGCGCCGCTGGGAGAATTTCCAGGGTTCGGCATTCGAGCTGGAGGCTTTCGCCGTCCACCATCACATCTGCCGGGCCGTGCAGGTCGAAATCGACTCGGCGTACCGGCGCGCGTGACGCCAGGGGATGCCGGATATGCGCGCCGTCGAAAAGGGTGCGGAAGTTGTAGAGCAGAGCGAGCCGTCCGATGGGTCCCCAACGGACGTATTCGATGAAACCGTCGTCCGGTCGCGCGAGCGGTGCGATCATCATCTTGCCGCCCGTGAATTTGCTGTTGCTGAAGGCGACAAAAAGGCAGCGTCGCTTATCCGACTCCGCGGCCCCGTCGGCACGGAGAGGAAATGCGCGACGATCGAGCCGCGCGAGACACGCGCCCACTCCCAGAATGTACCCGAGCTCGCCCAGCCTCTTAAAACGCCGATTAGTTACCGCAGCGACGTCGGCGGCAAATCCCAGCGTCAAGAGATTGATGTAATGAAGTACGCCGTTAGCGTGCGTCAACCGAATGACGTCGCAGGCGCGGCTGCGACCCGCGACGATCGCCTGGATGGCGTCTTCGGAGCTGCGCACAGCGAAGTCTCTCAGGAACGAATTTCCCGTGCCCAGCGGCAGGAAAGCCAGAGAGGGGCGTTCGCCTTGATTCGGACGGGGGAATAGTCCGTTTACAATTTCAAAAGACGTTCCATCGCCGCCGACGGCAATGAAGCGACGGCAGCCTGTCGCGTATGCCTCGCGCACAAGCGTAGTGGCGTGGCCCGGACCAGTAGTCTGCGCGACATCGAATTCCACGCCAGCCTGCCGAAGGCGCTCGAGCGCCGCCGCGGCAAGTTCGCCGCAGCGTCCCCCGCCGGCGGCCGGATTGACGATGGCCAGAAAGCGCGCGCTCACAATGGAACCACGGACGCGCGGTCCCGACGCTCGCGAATCTCGTCGGCCAGGAGGCCGCGCTTGATCTTCAGCGACGCGGTGCGCGGGAAGTCGCGATCCCAGATCAGATAGCCGCTGATGCGCTTGTAGCCCGCCAAGCGCCGATTGCGGCCTTCCACTTCTGCGCGTACGGCGTCGTCGATCGGGGATTCCTGCTCGGGGTGCAGGACGATGACTAATTGTTCTTGAGTCATCGTACGCCGCGGCCACAAGTAGTTCGCTGCGAAAACACAGAACTCTTTTACCCGTACGCCTTCAAAAACATTTTCAATGTCTTCGGGATAAATATTCTTGCCTTCTTCGGTGACGATCATGTTTTTCTTGCGGCCGAAAAGCTGGAGGTGGCCGGACGCATCGATTCGTCCGAGATCGCCGGTGAGCAGCCAGCCGTCCACAATCGTTTCCGCGGTCATTTCGGGGTCGTCGAGATAGTGAGACATCACCGTCTTGCTGCGGACGGCCACTTCGCCGATTCCCTCCGCATCCTGATTCAGAACCTTCAGCTCCATTCCCGGAAGCGGTTTGCCCACCGTGTCCGCTCGGAAAGGCCGAAAGTCATTCAGTGTAACGGCCGTGCCTGCTTCGGTGCAGCCGTAGCCGTTACCGACGAGGATGCCGAGGTCGTAGAAGAATTGTAGCGTGGCCGGTTCGGTGAATGCGCCTCCGACGAAGAGCGCGCGCAGTTCGCCTCCGAATGCTTGGTGGACATCTTTGAGCAGGAAGCGGCTCAACTTCGGATGCGGCCGCCGGCGGGTAAGCGCGCGGTTGAGTCCGATGAGTTTGTCCAGCACAAAGCGCTTGTGCCGGGGCAGAGCCTCGAATCGCTGGCGAAGTCCGCGCTCCAGATTCTTCAGCACCATGGGGACCAGGCTCATGTAGGTGATGTTGTAGCGTGGGAACGCTTCGCGGATATATTCCGGCCGCAGGGTGCGCAGATAGACTACGGCGGCGCCGCACGTGAACGGTCCAATGAATCCCACCATGAAATCGATCGCATGATTCGTGGGGAGAATGCTGAGGTAACGCACGCCCGGCCAGAAAGGATAGAGCGACGTCAACGCCATGCATTGTTCCAGATAATTTTCGTGAGTGAGGACGCACCCCTTCGGCCGCCCTCCGGTACCGGAGGAGTAGACGATACATGCCGGGTCCTTGCGTGCGCGGGGAACGAAGACCGGCTTGCCGCTGCCCTTGAATTCTTCCCAGCGCTGCGCGTCTTTGAGATCGGCGGCCGATGGCGCCTCGGTGACGAGCACGATCCGCGTCCCCAGATTTTCGAATCCTGGGGCCTGCGTAATCGCACGCCAGAGATGATGCTCGACGATAAGGGTCTCGGCGCGTGAATGCGCCAAGAGCTGCAGTTGTTCCCCGGCTGTCAGCTTGTAGTCGAGGGGCACCAGCACTCCGCCGCAGAAGAAGATGGCGTAGGCCGAAATCAGCCATTTCGACTGATTGGTCATGAGGATGGCGGCGCGGCTGCCGGCGCCGAATCCGGAATCCTGAAGGGCTCGGGCGAGCGGCAGCGCCGCTTGCTTGAACTGGGAATACGTGAGGCGGCAAATCTCACGTTTGCGGTCGGCTTCAATCAGGCAGACTTCGTTTGGCCAGCGCTCCAGAGCGTCCCGCAAAGCCTCCCCTAGGGATGAGTACTGGTTGAGGTCCAGCATCAGAGGCGCGACTGAATCCGTTCGGCGAGCGTGCGGAAGTCGCTAACGCCCTGCAGCTCGTAATCGGGCAGCTCGATTTGAAAGTGGTTTTCCAAGCGCGTGAGGAGTTCGAGGGCCTGAAGGCTATCGAGCCCAAGTTTCTTGAAGAAGTCGTCCTCCGCAGATAGCTGCGCGCGCGGCACCTTAAACTGAGCGGCGGCCAACTTCAGAACTTCTTCAACAGTGTCATCGAGTGTGGGCATCAGAGTCTCAGCGTCTTCCTCAGGGGAGATAGGGCAATGCGTCCGTGCTTTCTACGAACCTTTGCAAGCCGGCCTGGATAGCCGGTCGAGTGAATAGGTCGCAGAAGATTTCGATTTCGCGCTTCAGCTCTTCGTGGGGGATCGGCTTGACGAATCGCTTGGCGGCAACAGCTGCTTGCCGATCGAATTTTCCCATTTGCGCGGCGGTGGAACGGGCCACGCGCAACGCCCCTGCTTCTGCAGTGACCTGGCTGACGAGGCCGACTGACAGCGCTTTCGTCGCGTTGATGCTGCGGCCCGTCAGCAAGAGATCGCGCACAATTCCGTTTCCGAGGTCGCGCTTGAGGCGGGGGATGCCTCCGAATCCCGGGATGAGTCCGAGCCGCAATTCGGGAAAACAGAATCGAGCCATTTTATCGGCGACGATGAGATCGGCGGTCAGCGCGAGTTCGAAGCCGCCTCCGAAGACGACTCCGTGGACGGCGGCGATTGTAACCAGCGGCGAGGCATCAATGGCGTTGAATACCCTATGGATGCGCTCGAGGAAATTCCGCGCGCCGCGGAGTCGCTCGGCGGCAAGCACCTTCTGCGACTCGCGATAGAGCTCGCGCAAATCGGCGCCGGCGCTGAATCCGCCGGGGCGCAGGCTGTACATGATCAGAGCGTGCGCCTCGTGAGACGCAGCTTCCATGGCGTCGGCAAATTGTTCGAGCTCAGCGAGCGTGGCCGAGCCGATCTCATTGCAGGGCTCGCGGTCGAGGCTCAGCTCGATCACGCCGTCATTCAGGCGCCAAGAGAGTGTGTCACCCTGGAAACTCTTCATGCGCTCTTCTCGTAGAGCCGCTCAATCGTTGCGTGAAAGCGCGCGGCAATGGCGTCGCGTCTGAGTTTACCATTCGGGGTCAGGAGCCCATTCTCGATTGTGAAGGGCTCAGGGATCACCTGAAAAGCCCGAATCTGTTTGTAGTGCGGCAGTCCTGCGTTCATTTGGTCGAGCGCTGCGCGAACCTTATGATGCGTGACATCGCTCGTTCCGTTCCCCGGGCCGGTGGTCAGAATTGCAGCGAGGAAGCTTCGGTCGTTTCCCACGAGTATCGCTTGTGCTCCCGGAAGGAGCCGGGTGAGCGCGTCCTCGAGCGGCGCCGGCGCCACGTTATGCCCCGAGTTCAAAACGATCAAATCCTTCAGGCGGCCGATGATGCGCCAGTTGCCGCTTGCATCCACATCCCCTTGGTCTCCCGTGTGAAACCAGCCTTCGCGCAGCGCGTTCGCAGATTCCCCAGGGCGCTGCCAATATCCTGGGAAGATGTTCGGCCCGCGCACCAGGATTTCGTCATTCTCCCCCGGCTTCATCTCGATCCCCGGAATGGCAGGCCCCACACGCCCTGGCGCGACGCTCCGCGGATCGTCCATCGTGCAGATGGCTGTCGTTTCCGTCAACCCGTACACTTGCAGAACGGGAGTTCCCAGCATCATGAAGAATAGCTGCGTATCGACCTCCAGCGGCGCTGAACCACAGATGAGAGCCTTCAAGTTCCGCCCGACGTTGCCCCGGATGGCCGGAAACAGCAGCGATTTCGCTACGCTTAACCAGATGGCATCACCGAAGCTGCGGGCGCGTTTGTGGCGGCGCAGATACGCCGTTCTGGCTTTGGCAAAGAGCCAGGCGGCGATTCCTCTGCGAAGCCTGATCTGTTCTTCGATTCGTGTGCGGACTCTTTCGAGCAGCGCCGGGACATTCAGAAAATATTCCGGCGCAGCGAGCCTCATTTCCTCGGCCAGCTTCGTGAGATCGGTTGAAAGCGAGAGCCGACTGTTCCGCGTGAGGCACGTGAGCAACAGAACCCACGAGCCGGCAAAGCAGAAGGGCAAGTAGTGAAATACACGGTCCGGCGCGTCGCGGCGGCCCATCAGAAGGCCGAGTCTCTCGTTGGTGCAGGAGAGCATGTGATTGAGGTTCGAGACCGTGAGGACCACGCCCTTGGGTTGGCCTGAAGTCCCGGACGTATAGATGATTGCCAGCGCGTCGTTATCCTCGAGAGGGCGCGGAGGTTTTGCCGCGCGGGAGCTGCCGGCGAAAACGTCGTCGAATAGTGAAATGGGAGGCGCTTCAGCCCAATTTCGGGCAATCGCTTCGCGCAAGCCCTCGTCGCTGCAACAAATTCTTAAAGTCGAGCAATCCTTCATCATTCCGACGAGCTCAGCCGGCGCTTGCCGGGCATACAACGGGACGACGATGATACCCTCCGCCATCATTGCGACGTCGAGCGCTGCCCATCGGATGCTGTTGGGCGCGAGTAGCACGCATCGGTCGCCCTTCCTGATTCCTGAAGAAAGCAGGAACGCGCGAGCCTTCTCGATCAGCTCCCGAAGCTCTGTCCCGGTGGCGGCAACGATCTTCCCGTCACGGATTTCTTCGAGCACCGGGCGGTCGGCCCCTTCAGCAAGCCGGCGAAAAATCGTATCGAGGAAGTTCATGCGCACGCCTCGAGCAGCTTGCGCAAAGTCGGGCTAAGCGGAGGGAGGTAGTCCTCCCAGGTGAGCGAACCGGAGCGGATGGGGAACTCCGGATACCGCTGTGCGAGGTGCTTTTCGAAGTAGGTCCCCATGCGGGCCATCATGCGCAAGTTTTTCACCACGGTGCGGCCAATGGCGGCTTGGATGCATTCCGCGTCGCGGTCCAAGGTTTCGAGAACTGCGAAAAGTCTGTCAGCCAGATCGGGATCGTCGACGCTCAGCAACAGAGACTCGTGGCCGCGCTCGCGCATCAAATTGCGGATGCGCTCATCCATGGTGATCCCCGCCGAAGGAACTCCAGCGGGCATCGACGTCACGATCGCGTGATAGCGAGACGACGCGATGCGGTGGCTCGATCTCAAGACGCTCACCAACTCGTACATATTGTAGCGGTCCGAAGAGAATACCGGCGCACCGCCGAGTTTTTCGGCGAGGCGCTCGCAAGCGTCGCGATCGAGCAGCTCCATGGCTATGAGTATGGGAAACACCTGGTGTGTCTTGCGGTAGCGCTCGACCGCTTCCGCGAATGCGCTGAGATATCGTTCGTGCGCCGCGTCCACGTGCGGCCCGGACCGATGGAAGTAGATCGAGCGATAATGGCTTTGCTTGTAGGCTCCGGCGAGGCCGTGTGCCGCGGCCTTGGTGAGTGAAGCCTTGACCGGCCACCAAAACGCGTTGATAGGGCAAAGTGCCAGCACCGGCTTTGAATCATCCCATCCCGCATCGTGCAAGGCTTTCCGACCGTATTCCAGGCCGTGCGGCTCGAACGTCCATGCTGTGTCCGTGCCGAGCTCTGTGGGGACGCCCAACTCTCCCAAGACGGATTGCGATTCGCGGTTGCGTGTAATCACCAGCGACTCGCCGCAGTAGCGCCGACACATTTTCGCGAGCAGGGGGTCCATATCCCCGGCTTCGGCTCCGAATGCGACGGAGATCTTGTTCTGCGCTGCGGCGATGCCGAGCGAGCCGATCATCATCGTCGTGAGGGCATTGGCGAACTTGCTTTTGAACATGGAGCCTTCGCACGCCACGACGCCGTCGTGTTTGGGAACCTCGCGGTAAAGGAACGATGGAAAAACGTCGGGCAAATGAACTTGCCGCGCGTCGCCGAAATAGCCCCGACTGTGCTCGAAATTCTGCGTCATCACGCTGAGTTGGATGTTTTCTTCACCTAGAATCCGGCGAACCTGGCGCAGTATTTCTTCCACGCGCAGGTCGGAGCCCGTGTTGCGCGTGCCGTTGTAGCCGGCGAAGAGCATCTTTAGCTTTTCGCCGGGCTTCCATGGGCGTCCCGCGCCCATCATCCATTCGACCTTCGAGAGCTCGATCAGGCCGCTCACCCAGGCTTCCAGAACAAAGTCCATCATTCGGGAGCTTCCTGAGCGGCGGATTTCCGGGCGGCAAAGCTGGAATCGCCCGGCCAATCTTTGTATGCATAGGTGAAGTTGCTTTCGCGGCTGAATTTGAGCAACGGATAGCAATAGCTGGAAAACGATGCAGGCCCACGGCCCAGTTCGCGGATCACCCGCGCATTGTCGAAAACGGTGTTCCAGACCAGGTAGGGTAGAAAAACCTTCAGCAGCGTGGCCACGCCGCCGATTCTTCCATGCCCTCCCGCCAAAGCGTTCACCATGTGAATTGATGGTTGCTCGAGCGCGGGCATGAAAACGGGAGGTCGCTTTCCCTGTGCGCTTGCCAAGGCATCGGTCACCTGCTGAAACGTCTCGGATTCGGCGCCCGCCGACAGGTGATACGTATCGTGGGCGGTTGTTTCCTTCTGGTGAAGGGTGGCAATGGCGTCGGCCACGAAATCCACAGGAACGATATCGAGCCGGTCAGTGTGACGAAAGGGCAAAACGGGAAGCCCGGCCAGAAACACAAAGGCCTTGACCATGTCGAACTGATTTGTCTCGGGGCGGCGGCTATCACCGAGGACAATGCTGGGCCGAAAGATGGTGAGAGGCACGCCGGGGAGCAACTCGCGCGCCATGTGCTCGGAGAATTTTTTCGTGCGGGCGTAAGGGTCGTAGTCGGAGCGGTTCCAATCGATGGCCGAGTCTTCCTGGACCAGTTCGTTACTGCGCTCACCGGCCACAGCGACGGTGCTGACGTGGCTGAAGCGCCGCAGGCCGTGGTCCTGCCGGGCGCGCGCGGCCAGTTGAATCACCTGGAGCGTGCCGCGCAAATTGACGTTCAGGCAGCTCTTTTCCGACTTCCGGTTGAGCGAAGCGGCGCAGTGGATCACGGAATCGGTGGAGCGCACGAGACGAGCGTATTCGGTCTCGTCGAGGCCAAAACGCGCAGCGGTAAGGTCCCCGCGAAAAATCGTGCAGCGCGATTGCAGAGCCTCAAAGCAGGCGAAATCGACGTGCAATTGCAGGGCCCGCCATAGGCGCAGGCGGGCTTCCTGCTCCGTAGGGGCACGCACGAGCAGGTTGAGGGATTCGGACGAGCCTTCGAGAAGATTTGCAACGACGTGAGCGCCGATGTATCCAGTGGAGCCGGTGAGGAAGATTGCCACGGCGATCTTACTGGCTCGCGGCAGAGACAGCGCGAGTCGCCTTCGCGGCCTGGGCTGGGGGCTCTCCGAGAAACCGAATTTCGCGCCGGGGCCGTGCTTCCAGCGCGCGGCCCTCGATGAGCGGGTAGCACCACTTCCGCAGCGCGGGAATGTGCACGTTGATCCAGTAGTCCCACCAATCGATCGAGCGGGCGTCGTAGCCGAAGTCCGTTTTTTCCTCCGGTGGCAACGCCTGGGCGAGCCGCTCGATGTTTTCCGCTTCGAAGATATGATCGTTCCGCAGGATGAAAGGCTCGAACAGCGCGATCAACTTGATGATACGTTCGAGTTCGCGCTCGCGACGCGCGAGTGGGACGCGCGCAAACGGGAGCGGTTCGAGACCGCGATGGATGGCCTGCACGACGGCCTTTTGGGCGGGCGCGGACAATGCTTCATATCGCTCCTTCGAAACGGGAATGGCGTCGAATTTCGATCGGAGCCTGTGATGGAAGCCGTTCTGAGCGCGGTAGTATTTGCGGTGAGCCAGCGACGTCAGCTCGATGGAGCGGCGCATGTCGCAAGGGTTGGTCACCGAAGTAGCCAGTTGATAGATGGGCTGGTGACGTCGCTCCATGAGAGCGGCAGCGACGAGCATCATGCCCCGGCAGACGAGGTCGACAGGAATTACGTCGAGGCATTTGCGCTGGTTCGTGGGGAGCTGGCGGAAATATGTTCCGAGCAGATACGACAGCGACGCCGAAGTATTGATGCCTTCGTTCCAGCCGCAAAAGGGCTTTTCCAGCGAGGACTCGACGATCGCCGGCCGCACCATCGCAATCGGCAGCCCGCGGCCCCGTTCGTGAATCAACGATTCGGCCAAGCTCTTCGTGAAGGTGTAGGTATTGGGCCAGCCGAGTTCGTTGGCGCGCCGCGTCCCGGCATCGACGAGCGCATTGCGCAGCCAGCGCACGCGGTTCTTGCGAATCTGGTTCTCGAGCGCGGCGCCGTGCAGATCCTTGGCGGCGGTGCGCTTCTCGAGGGATTGTCGTTTCAGTTCTTCCGTCACCTCTGGGCCTTCTGCGCGAGCCTCCGTTTCCCGGATCAGCAGCTCGAGTGATTTCACTTCCGTCTCCGCATGGAAGGCCGGCAGGCCGACAGGCGTGTAGTTCGATGAGGTTTCCTCTTGGATCCGGCCATCCCGCGAGCCGGCCACATAGCAGGTGGAAAGGTGCAGCAATGCGGCATGGTCGCACTGGCGCAGAAATTCGAGCAGATGTGCCACTGCATGCACGTTCGTTTGAAGCGCATCGCGGAGGTCGGGATTGAAATCGGTAAGGCCGGAGCTGTTGACGACGAGATCCAGCGTACGCGCCAGCCGAGCGTGGCGCTCCGCATCAAGTCCCAGACGCGGTTGAGTGACGTCCCCTTCCACGACCTCGATGCGCTCGCTTAAAAACTTCTCAAACGTGTTTCCGTAGCGCTCGGACAGCGGGTCAAAAACCGGAGATGCCTCGAGGATACGCACAAACCGCTGCCAGGGGCTCATTGACCGGCTCCGGCGGATGAGGAGGTACACCTTGCCGATTTCGGGAAGATCACTCAGCAAGTTCGCCAGCCACACTTTGCCGATGAAACCAGTCCCGCCGATCAGCAGAACCTCTTTCCCCTTCAAGGATTCCCGAACGGAAAGCCGGGCAATCTTTGTACGGGGCGCGAAATGGACGACCGGCAGTGATATTTTCACGGAGAGACGCCGCGCAGGTCGAATTGCCGCGTTCATAATTTCCGGCCTGCCGAATCCCAGGTCCCGGGCCAGCCGCTCGGCGGGTACCCTTCCGTCCGGGTTGTCCCCGGTCACTCTCGCGAAAGCGCCGCGGGGACGGATCACAGGGTCCAGGAGGCGACCGGTGGCCCGGCCGGTGCGGAATTCGAGCCGATTCGACACGAGGTATTCCACCCCCAGGTACTCGGCAAGGGGGCGCATGATGTGGTCGAGGCCCTGACTCACCAGCACCACCGGGCCCTCTGTTGCCATCACTTCCTTTAATCTTGCCACGCCTTCCGGCTTCAATCGCGGTTTGAGGGCGTAAAGAAAGTACTCTTGGCCAAGCAGGTCCAGCCGATCCCGGCTGACTCCGCGCAGAATACTGTGTAGCACCCTGGTCGCAAACACGCGGTGGGTGGCATACAGAATAGGCCGGGCGACTGCCAGCGCGCCCATGGCGCCGCGGCGCGCCCAACGCTCCAGGAAGCTCTGGGCGTTCCAAGCAAAGAACCCTACGGGACGGACGGCCGTGAGGTTTAGTAGGCTGCCCTCCACCCGCCAGAATGTAACGGGGGGACGCGGTCCGGCGCTGGGAGCCCCGTGGTCGTGCCTCGTGCTGGTGTGGATTGTCGTTTGTGAGTCCATGCGCACAGGGAGCTTACAGCCCGCCTCTCTGGGAAAGCGTGAAGTTAGCATTCTATTCCTCTGGAATCAAGGGAATGCGGGTACGGGCGGGCGGCGACCGCCGCGAGCGCCGGTGCGGGCGCCAAAGCGCTTCCTTCGCCGCCGCGTGCCATGTTGCTGGACCCAACACGAGTGCCGTTCCAACTTTTTGAGCCAAATGGCGGGCGCGCCTTGCTTCCTGGCTCTCCGAAACTCGGAGCAATTAGTTGGGAACGGCACTAGCTCGCCGTGTTGGCTCGGGAGACAAGCAGAATGGCCAGGAGGTAGAAGACGAACATCAGGGCCAAGTATGTTTTTGCACTGCGGCCGGCGCTTGAAAACTCCTTCCATGCGAACACGCCCCACAGGGCTGCCACCATCGGCGCCGCCTGCCCAATGGCGTAGGAGATGGGCACGCCCGTGAAATTCGCGGCCACGAGATTGAAGACGGTCCCGATGCCCCAGATCACGCCGCCCGCGAGGCCGAGCAAATGCCCGCCGGTCGGTGCGGAGAAGAATCCACCGAAGGCCACAGGCTCGCCCACCAACGGCTTTTTCATCAGGTACGTATTGAAGATGAAGCAGGAAAGGAGCGCACCCAACGTAAGGAACACGCTAATGCTATACGGCCCGAGCGTATTTCCGGCCGTGAGCGCGTGCGTCGCAAAGGGCGCCCATAGGCCCATCAGGATTCCGGAGACGATGCAGGTGAGGATGCTTTTTCGCGAGATGGCTCGCGTCGCGCCGCCCAAATTCCCGTAGGCTTTGCCGTCCAGGATTACCGCGATCACTGCGGCAAGCACCCCGGCGGCGAGCAGCGTTGCATTGCCCTTTGGCTGCAACGCGTAACTCAGCACTACGCCCACCACCAGCGCGATGCCGATCGAGATCGGAAAGGCGATCGCTAAGCCCGCCATGGCAATCCCCGCCACAAGCAGAAGGTTGGCGAGATTGAACACCGCGCCACCGATCAGGGCGTAAATGATGTTCGAAGTATCGGCCGAGCGAACGTTGGCGAGGAAGCTCGAGGCATCGTGGCCGACGCTGCCCAGGGTCAAGGCCAGCACAAGCGAGCTCAGGAAGATGCCGATGGCGTAGTCCCAATAGAAGAGCTCGAATCGATAGTTCCTGACACCCTTGTAGGTGTTGGCCCAAGACCCCCAGCAAATGGCGCTCGTTACCATCATCGCCAGGGCGGCAGGGAAGCTATGCGGTGTGAACATGGTGACCTTTGCTCCCTCGCTCCGACGGGGAGGGGCCGGCTTGTGGGCCGTAGTTCAGTGGCCGCAACCGATCAAAACGACGCGGCTGCGGCCGGGCGCTTGGATTTGATAAATGCCACTACCTCGCCGAGCTTGGCCATCGCCCGCGCCCCGACTTTGGTGCAGCAGAGGGCGGCACACGCGTTGGCGAACGTTCCCACCCTTTCGAAGTCCCAGCCCTGCAGCAGGGCGTAGGAGAGCCCGCCCATAAAGGCGTCTCCCGCACCGGTGGTATCGACGACGTCCACTTGGAAAGCAGGGACGTGAACACTTTTCTCGGCGCTGGCGATCAGGCAGCCTTCGGAGCCCATCGTAATGGCCACGAGCTTCGGGCCGGCCTCAAGGAGCGCTTTCGCAATCCGTCCGTAGTCGGCTTCCCCCGTCAGCTCGCGTGCAGCAGACTTACAGGGCTTGAGCACGTCTACCAATTGCAGCGAGGCGGCCAGATCTTCCTCGCGGCCGAGATTCGCCTGGGCGAAGTAGCTGGGGGCTACATCGAGATCGAAGAGCACCCGAACGCCCGCTTCCCGGGCCACCTTCATGGCCTCCTGCACCGGCGGCAGCGGGAGCTGCGACGCTTCGGTGTGGAAGTGCTTCGCTTTCCGGATGTGCGGGGCGAAGCGGTTGCGCACCTGGAAAACGCTCAACTTGCCCGTTACGTTCGGGAACATGTAGATGCATCGCTCGCCCGCGGCGTCCACGGGGATCCAGGTGAGAGAGGAATGCTCACCCTTCACGATCTCGATTCCCGAAAGATCCATGGTGTCGCCGGCGAATTCTTCCTGAATGACGCGACCATTGTCGTCGTCGCCGATGAGGCCGAGCCAACCCGCGCTCGCTCCCAGGCGCGCCACCTGCGTCAGGTTGTTGGCGGTCACCCCTCCTGCGTGTATCTCCAAGCGGTTCGCATTGATTTTCTCGTCCGGTCCGAGCAGGCGAGGGACGAGCGCGAAGAAATCTACGGTGCAGCTTCCGATTCCCACTACTTCGGTCGGCTGGGCCATGTTCCCCCTCTTATTCCGCTCCGGTGCGCAGGAGATGATGACAGGGCGAGGGGAAAATTCCAAGTAGGAGCCTGTGAAGCAAGACGGAGTACGTCCGGGTCCCGCTCGGCTTCGGGCGGTTCAGCGCGCGCAAGTAGCATACATTTTTGTTGCGATTAGAAATCGCAATCTAATTGATTCTACAGTAGTTGCTGCTTCGCGTATCTCGTTGGTGTTGCGATTAGAAATGGCCCATTGCCGGCGGGTCATGCCCGGTATTTAAGAGGGTGCCCCGGTCAGCTCTCCAATAACGCGCCGGCGTCGTCCCAAGCTGTTTGCGGAACATCCCGGGTGAGGTTCCGACGCGGAAAGAATTCGCGAGCTGGTCCAGGAAGGCCGGCGGCCATTCAGGCGATCTCGAGCATGCGCTCGATGGGGAGCCGCGCGCGTCTCGCGATTTCTTCCGGGACGCGGATTTCGGGCGAGAGCGTTTCAAGGGAGCGGATGATCTTGTCGAGCGTAATCGTCTTCATAAAGGCGCACACGGCGTCAGGGTTCACCGGGAGGAAGGTGCGGTCTGGGTGGCCCTTTTGCAGACGATGGAGCATGCCGACCTCGGTTGCGACGGCGAATTCCTGTGCCGGGGATTCCTGAAGATGCCGCAGCATGCCTTCGGTTGAAAGGAAGAAGGTGCGGTTTGCGGGCAGATCGCCTTCGGCCACGCGAACCATGCACGAGCTAACACAGCCGCATTCAGGATGGACGAGGAGTTCCGCGTCGGGATGATCCTCCATGATTTTCGATACATGCTCGGGACGGATCGTCTTGTGAACGTGACAGTAGCCCGGGTAGGCGATGAGGTTCGTGCGCTTGGTCTGCCGAGCCACGAACGCGGCGAGGAATTTATCCGGGACAAACAAAACCGGGCGGTCCGCAGGAATCGCCGCGACCACTTTTGTGGCGTTCGCGGAGGTGCAGCAGTAGTCGCTCTCCGCTTTGACGGCCGCCGAGGTGTTGACGTAAGCGACGACGACGGCGTCGGGAAACTTCGATTTCCACGCGCGAATTTCTTCAGGCGTGATCGACGCCGCGAGCGAACAGCCTGCTTCGAGGTCCGGCAGCAGAACGGTGCGGTCGGGACACAGGATCGCCGCGGTTTCCGCCATGAAATGAACGCCGCAGAAGACGATGACTTTGGCGCCGGTCTGCGCCGCGGTCCGCGAAAGCTTCAGGGAATCTCCGGAAAAATCGGCAACTTCCTGGACTTCATCGCGCTGGTAGTGGTGTGCCAGAACGATCGCGTTGCGCTCGCGCGCGAGAGAGCGGATGCGCGCCTGCTTCGACTCGATCTGCTCGGGGGAATCGGCGATCTGCTCGATCGCGGGAAGGGTATACCGCGCGTCAAAGGCGACAGGAATGTTGGAAACGCTCATGATTCGGGTTTCTCTTCAGTCGAACGTTTGACTCAGATCCATTGCCCGCGCGGAGTGCGTGAGGGCGCCGATGGAAATCGCGTCCACGCCACTGGCCGCATAATCGCCGATGGCGGCCTCCGTGATGCCCCCACTCGACTCCACCAGAACGGAATCCCAAAGATTTTGCAAATGCAATGCCCGGACGGTCTGTTCGGCCTCCTGGGCGGAGAAATTATCGAGCATGACCAGGCAGAGGAACGACTTGCTTTCTTCGCCGGCCAGCCGCTCGAAAGCCCTTGCCGCAGCGATAGCAGCCTCCGGGCTTCGAACCTCAACCTCGACAAACGCTGCGCCTTCGCGCTGAGGCCAAACCCGCTCGAGAGCCTTGGGCGCGGCTTCCAGCTCGTTCGCGCCGAACAACCGGAGGTGGTTATTCTTAATTATAATAGCATCTCCGAGCGTCAAACGGTGCGTTCCACCCCCACCCAGATGGACGGCGCGCTTATCGAGCGGGCCCCAGTGCGTCTTGCGGGTGGCCACGACGAACGCCGAGTTCGAGCGGCGGCGGACGATTTCCTGTAGCCGCCGCGTGGCCGTCGCGATGCCGCTCATTCGCTGGACCAAGTTCAAACCCACGCGCTCGAGCGACAGCAGGGCACGCGTTTCTCCGCGAAGTTCGGCGATCACATTACCGACCTCGACCGCTTCGCCGTCGTGCTTCGCGAGACGCACCTCGAGCCCCGCGCGTCCATACAGCCACGCAAACTCCTCGAGGCCGGCAAGGGTGCCTCGCTCGCGTGCAACGACGCGGGCCGATGCCACGCGCCCGCCAATCCCGAGCGCCTCAACCGTCAGGTCGCTCGCATCCTGGTCGGCTTTGAGGAGCAAGTCGCAAAATGCCTCGACGACCCGGCGATATTCCGGGTTGTTCATCGTGAGGCTTTCGCCCCTGAATAGCGCCCGCTTCAGGCGATCCTGCCGTGAGAGTCCCGATTTTGTGGCCAATCCGTCTTGAATCGTATTTCTCCCGTCCCAGGCTTCTCTTATATAGAGATGCTACGAATGGCGGCAACGTTTCTGCTTCCGGCGCTTGCCGATGTCAGTGCGCGTCCAGAAAACGATCGTCCCGGTGGCCCGCTGGGCCACCGGGACGATAAACGGCTGGACGGTCTGCCTATCGCTAGAAGGTGAATCTGACGGAGAGCTGTGCCTCGCGCGGATCGCCGACGCCCTCTCGCAGAAACCCGTCAAAGTTGAACAGGACGGGCGCCGCGGACGAGTGTACGTTGTTCGCGTTGTTGAAGGTGTTGAACATCTCGATCTGCGGAATCAGCGCGAAGCGGTCCCCGAACTTGAACGGCCGCGCCAAACGCCAGTCAAAGGAGAAGTAGCCGTTGCCTTTGCTGAGGTGATTCCGCCCGCAATCGATTACGGTCCCGCCCGGGCCGGCCACAAAACGCGTGGCGGAGTTATTGACACTGCACGGAGCCCCGGTACCCGTCGCCAAAGTATTATCGGTGATGGGCTGGGCCGAATGCGCCTGCATGCGGACGTCGGCATTAAATCCGGCCGGCAGATTCCCATAGGTCCAAAAGTTGAACTTGTGCCTCTCGTTGCGGTCCGAGAAGGAATATTCTCGGCTGAGCGCAAAGAGGTCGGCATAACGGAAGGTGAAGGGATCACGCTCGTTCGAGTCGTCGTCCAAGTCTTCGGAAAGCGTGTAATTGGCCTCCATCTGGAAGCGCTGACTGAAACGCTTTCGGATGCCAATCGTGGCACCGCGGTAGAGCGACTTGGCCGAGCTGACTGTATCGGTGATCGTGCCGAGATTAGAGAAAGGCGCCGCTCCCGAGTAATTCACCGTGTCGGATCCCGCCACAAACGTGACAGTTGAGCCGACATTTGGGTTGATGAAGCGAGTCAGGTGGACGCCCTTGGAGATGGTGACGTCGAGGTAGCCGGACCAATTTCTGGCTAGTTCCTGCTCGAAGGCAACGTTTGTGGTGTAGATTCGCGGATTGGCGTAGTCTTTGGAAAAAACCGTGACGCCGGCCTGGAATGGGAAAGTCCCAGGTGCGAGCGTGGGCACGGGCACCGTGTTCGGGTAGGTGGGTGGGTTTCCGCCAGCTGAATTGAAGCCTGTGACAGCAACGATTTCCTGCTGCTGAACTCCATTGGTTGTGATGGCGCCGACCTGGGTTAGCATGTTTTGCCGGCCGTTATAAATCCCCCAACTTGCCCGCAACACCGATTTGCCGTTGCCGAACAAATTCCAGGCAAATCCAATCCGCGGCTGGAACATCTTCTTCTGGTTGGGAAGCGTGCCGTTGGACGGAAAGGCGGGGTTCGAGAGGTTGACCCCGTAAGCTGTGTGGGAAGGAGGAATCGTGGGATCTGGAAAGATCTGGGCTTCCCAGCGCAGGCCATAGTTCAAGGTGAAGTTTGGCGTGACCTGCCACTGATCCTGCGCGAAGAGCGCGTATTCGTTGTTCGTGATAGCTGAGAATCCGGACTGGTCGAGGGTCTCGGTGCTTGTGGTGGGGCCGTGCTGAAGGTACAGAAGCAGCCCCGGGGCCGTGGGTCCAAATCCGCTCGGGCAGGACATCGTCGTCGTCGGACTGCAGGCCGCGTAGTGGAGGAAGTCGTCTACCGTATCGAAGATGTACCGGCCGGTGAAGAATCCGCGGAAGATCTGTGTGTTGTTGCTGTGCAGCCACCCGCCGCCCACCTTGATCGTGTGCTTTCCGTGGATGATGGAGAAGTTGTCGTGAATGTCGGTGCGCCAGAAGAGCTCGTCGACCGTGGGCTCCAGGAAGAACGGTTGGCCGAACCGGAACGTCGGGCTTGTGGGACCGCCGAAGCCCATCGCCGTGTCCGGGACCGCCGAGGGCACCGCCGCGCGCGGCCGGTTCTCACGCCCGTAGGTGAAGTGGAACTCATTCAGTTTCGTCGCCGAGAGAGTGGTGAAGAAGTTGGTGTTCAGTGCCTGAATCTTGGAAGGACCCTCGATGCCGTTGGCCGAGGTGCCGTAGGTGGGGACGTCGAAGGTCTGATTCAGGTTCTTCGAATAGTCGTAATTATAAGAGGCCGAAAACCGGTTTTTCGGCGAGACGTTCCAGTCGAACCGTCCCAGCGGGGCTGCATTGCTGATGTTGTGAATCACCGGGGCGCCTTCGTTCTGACTGAAACTAGGTACAGCAGGAAACGTAGCCTTCGTTGCGGGGTTCACGACCGAGGCGGGGTTCTTGAAAAAGTTGAGCAGGGCGAGGCGCTGACATTCGGCGTTGGTTTGGATGTCGTGGTCATTTGTGGGTATCAGGGGCGCCGCCTCCGGGCAGGCCGGCCCCGCCAGCGGAGCGCTCAGATTGTCGCGCCGGAGGTTTTCCTTGACGCCCTCGGCGCTCCCGAAGAAAAACATCTTGTCCTTCACGATCGGTCCGCCGACCGTGCCGCCGAATTGCTCGCGACGGAAGTCGCTCAAAGGCTTACCGTCAGAGGTGGCCGAGCTTAGGGCTTCAAGCCGCTGGTAGTAGAAGGCGCTGCCGTGCACGTCGTTGGTGCCGGATTTGGTGATGACGTTGACCACGCCGCCCGCGGTGCGGCCAAACTCGGCGCCGGCCCCGGCCGCCACTACCTGAAATTCCTGCACGGCGTCCAGGGTGATGTCGATGGCGGCGCGCTGCCCGCCATATTGCTCGCCGAAGAAGCCGTTGTTGTAGTCGCCGCCATCAAGGCTGATATTGTTGAAGATGCCGCGCTGGCCATTGAAATTGATTTCATCCCCGTCCGGTCCCTGGACGATGCTGACGCCCGGTGTCAGCGTCAGGAGGTCCTCAAACTTCCTCCCAAGAATCGGTGTGGTGCTCACGGTCAACTGATTCAGCGTGTCGCTAGATTGGGTCTCGGTAGTTTCTATTGTCGGTGTGGCGGTGACGACTACCCGTTCTTCCTTCGCGGAAACCCTTACCGTGACTGGGAGCGAAATGGCCTGCCCGACCAACAGGTCCACGTTTTCCTGGACGATGGTGGTGAAGCCTGGCTTCGAGATCGTCACGGTATAGCGGCCAGGAGGCACCAGAAGGAATTCGAAACGGCCGTCAGATCCGGTGGTCTGGCTTTGGGTCAGATTGGTGTCGGGGTTCTTGATTTCCACGGTCGCGCCTGGAACGGAACCGCCCTTCTCATCCACCACCGTGCCTTGGATCGTTCCGGTCGTGGTCTGGGCCTGTCCCCAGGCCGACCCCGTCAAGGTCAGACAGAACAACACAACCAACACCACACCCCACAATTTCGTCATCGCTTCCTCCGCAATGGTTTTTCGATCAACAAATCAGAAACCACCCCGCCCAAGATGACGTACATTCTCTACTTTTCGGCCAATCTTGCAATAAGAAGTTGCAGAAATCTTTGTGCGTCCACGCCGAGGCAGACCTGGACGTTTGGCTGTACGCTATCAAGGGCTTCGATAATGTAACGGTCACCGTGGAGGACGTTGTGCTCCACGACGTTGTGCCGGTTGGCAACAGTCTCACCGCGGGTGAACTCACCGCGAGTCTCCACATCCACGCGCATGGCCTGCGCCGTCACCAGCGAGCGGTCAATCGCCGCGCCCACCGCCAGCGGGTCGTACATGGAAGCGCCGGTGGCCCCATATTTTTCGGAAGCATCGATCAGAAACTCCATCACCCGCGTGGCGAAATCGTTCTCCGGGCCGTGGGTTTGGCGCAGGAGATCGAGGTGCCGGCGCGTAAAGACGGTCTTATCGGCCACATCGAGTCCCACCATGGTCAAAGGCCAGCCTGCTTGAAAGACAATTTGGGCGGCCTCAGGATCGCCGTAGATGTTGGCTTCGGCGGCGGCATTTACGTTCCCGCCGGAAATCGAGCCGCCCATCAAGACTACTTCCTTCACCAGCGGGACAATCGATGGATCTTTCGAGACGGCGAGGGCGATATTCGTCAGTGGTCCGATCGGGATCAGGGTAATCTCATGCGGGGCGGCATGCACCATCTGGATAATCAGATCGGGCGCGAAGCGAGGGTCGGCGTGACACTTGCCGGCCCGGAGATCGATATTCGCGAGGCCGTTGCGCCCATGCCAGAACTCCGCCGTGATCAACTTCTGAAAAAGGGGGTGTTGCGCTCCGCCTGCAACAGGGATTTCGCAGCGCCCCGCGAGCGAAACAAGTTTCAGGGCATTTTCGAGCCCTTGGTGTGCTGTCACGTTGCCCGGCACGACGGTAATGGCTTGCACGTCCAGCTCGGGAGAGTTAAGGGCGAGCAGGATTGCTATTGCGTCATCCGTCCCCGGGTCTGTATCGATGATCACTTTGCGAGGCGCACCCTGGGCGGCTGCATCGCCGAGAAGCAGGATTCCTAAGAAAAACGCCACGCGGATCGAGGGCGAAAGAATCGGAAAGGCCCGCAAGCGGCGCCGAGGTTCGAGGCGCTCACAGCGCGGCGGAAGGGAAAGCTCAAGCATCACGGAATAAAGCAATCATGCTGCCGAACTTTTATCTACGGCATCTTGGGCATCTCGGGCGCCCGGCAGTCAAGGGCGCGCGAAGCCTAGCTGCCGTATGCAGGGACTGTCAAGCCGAAAACGTGTGCGAGCCCAGACTGGATTTTGGCGCAGCCTTCAGCTTTCATTTACCGAATGCGGGGAACTCGAGTTGCGATTTTACAGGACGATGTTTTGAAAGGGAGGGCCAGCTCGACCGGCTCGAAGGCGGTGAGTGGAAGCCAGGGCGCTACGTCTTCGAGGTCTCGCGCTCCTTCGTCATGTAGAAGTAAGCGGCTGGCGTGATGATCAGGGAAAGAACCATGGAGATCAGGATTCCGCCGATCACGGCGATCGCCAAGGGTTGCAGCATCTGAGACCCGGCGCCGAGCGCCAGGGCCAGCGGCAGCATGCCGCAGACCGCCGCGATAGCGGTCATGGCGATGGGCCGCAACCGGCGCCTCCCAGCCTGGATCAAGGCATCTTCCGGCGAGAAGCCGGCCGCGCGAAACTTCTGGTCCGCATCGAGCAATAAGATTCCGTTTTTCGCGACGATTCCGATCACCATGATCAGCCCCATGAACGAAGCGATGTTGAAGTCCGTACGGGTGACGAAAAGCGCCAAGAACACGCCGGACGTGGAAAGCAGCGCGGAGGTAAGGATGGCGATCGGGGCTGAAAAGCCCCCGAACTCAAACAGCAGCACAGCGAAAACGAGCACCAGGGCCAGAATAAGAACGAGCAGCAAGTCCCGAAATGCTTTCTGCTGCTCCTGGTAGGTGCCGCCGTAGGCGACACGAATGGAAGAGGGGAGATGGAGATCCGCGACCGCCTTCTGGACTTTGGTGATGGCGCTGCCGAGATTGGTGCCCTCGAGGCGCGCCGTGACCGAAACTTCGCGCTGGAGGTTTTCTTGCAGAATTTCATTCTGCCCTGCTATCTGGGAGATTTGGGCCACAGACCCAAGGGTGGCGGTCTTTCCCGTCGAGCTGTTCAGCAGGGTATTGCTCATGCTGGCCAGCGAGCCACGCGAGTCCTGAGGAAGGCGAACTCGAATTGTGTAGGCCCGATCGTTCAGGATCAGAGGAGTGGCGGCGGGCACTCCCAGAAGAATGGCCGATGCATCCGTGCTGACTTCTTCGGGAGTAAAGCCCGCGCGGGCGACGACTGCGGGATCGACGTTGAAAACCACAGCGGGTCCGCTGACGGTGTTTTCGATTCCATCCAGCACGTCCACAACACCTTTGATCTTGCCGATCGCGTCAGCGACTTTGGGTGCCGTGTCATTTAACAGCTTGCTATCCGGTGAGAAGAGCTTGATGTCGATCGGTTGTGGCGCGCTGGTGAGGTCTCCAATCATGTCCTGGAGGACCTGCACGAATTCCACGTGAATGGCAGGTTCCTGTTCGGCAATCTTGGAGCGCACTTCTTCAATGACGTCGTCGATGGCGCGGCTGCGCTTCTGTTTCAATTTGACGGAGACATCTCCGGTGTTTGCTTCGGTGACGGAAGCCAGGCCGAGCTGCAATCCAGTGCGGCGCGAGGTGCTCTCAACCTCGGGAATGGCATGGATCATCTTATCGATATGGGAAACGACGTGGTTGGTTTCCTCGAGGGAGCTTCCCGCGGGCATGATGTAATCCACGATAAAACCGCCCTCGTCCATGGCCGGCAACAAATCCGAACCTAGAGCCCAGTAGCAGGCGACCGAAACCAAGACCAGCAAAAGGCTGATGCCGGCCAGCCGCCACGGATGCTCGAGCGCCCGCCTCAACCAGCGTTCGTAAAACTTGATGACCCGGCCGAAGAAACCGGTCATGGAGGCTTCTTCAGCCGCCATCAATCTGGCCATCTCATCGCCTGGGGCGTTGGTCTCGGCGGCCGGGGTTGCCGCGCTTGACTTGCGGCGCACAAAGTACTGGCTCAGGGTCGGCGTCCACGTCAGCGCCAGGGCCAGCGAGGTAAAAAGCGAAACGGCCATCGTCACGGCCAGCGCGCGAAAGAAGGTGCCGGTCACACCGGTGATAGAAATGAGCGGGAGGAACACAACGACCGGCGTGAGTGTGGATCCGACCAGCGGCACAGTTATCTCCGAGAGCGCGCTGTGGATGGCCTCAAGCCTTCCCTGGCCGGCGTCGCGATGGAGTACGATGTTCTCCACCACCACGATGGCGTCGTCAATTACCAGTCCAACGGCGGCAGCCAGGCCGCCCAACGTCATCAGGTTGAAACTCTGCCCGAAGACCTTCAGGACGATGAACGTAATCAGAACCGTTACGGGAATCACCAGGCCAGCCACCAGTGAAGTGCCCCAATCGCGCAGGAAAATAATGATCACGATAGAAGCAAGAACCAAGCCGATGAGGATGGCATCGCGGACGCTCTTGATGGATTCCTGAACGATGATGGACTGGTCGTAGAAGGGCCGCAGCTCAACTCCAGGGGGCAGCGTCGTTTGCAAACTCTGGATTTCGGAATGCACTTCGTCCGCTACGGTGACGGTGTTGCTGTCGGGTTGCCGGTTGATATAGATGAGCACCGCCGGTTTGCTGTTTGCAGTAACAATCGTGTAAACGGGCATCACCGAGGAGTTCACTGCGGCCACATCGCCGATGCGGATGGGTATTCCCGTCTGGGTAGTCTTGATTACGGTCCGTGAGAGCTGCTCCGGGGTCGTCACCTGGCTGTTCACCAGTCCCAACACCAACTGGTGATTGCTCTCGAGCAGACCAGGGGAATCGATCAGGTTGGCACGCCGAACTGCGTCGAGAATATCGGGGACGGTGACCGAAGCCCGCAGGAGTTTGGCAGGGTCCGGGGTAACTTGAAATTCAGGCTGCTGACCTCCCTGGACATTGACGATTGCAACTCCGTTCAGGCGGTTCAGGCGCGGTTTAAGCTCATAGGTTGCCAGCTCCCAGAGCTGGGTTTGGGGCATGGTGTCAGACGTGAGGCTGTAGCCCATAATCGGGAAGCTGGCAAAGGTAAGCCTATGTGTGTCCAACTTCACGGTGGGCGGCAACAACGTCTGGGCTCGTGCCAGGGCCGAGTCCACTTGCTGCAGCGTCTGGAACATGTCTACATTCCAGTTAAAAAACAGATCGATCTCAGCCGAACCACGGCTGGTGATCGACTTCACGGATTCAAGCCCCTGCACACTATTCACCGCTTGCTCGATCGGTCGGGTGACCGTTACCAGCATCTGGTCAATGGGCATGACTCCGTTGTCCACGGCAATGAGAATGCGAGGGAAATTCGTGGAAGGAAAGACGGCGACGGGGATCGTCAGAGCCAGATACGCCCCGACTAGGGCCAAGACGGCGATTACAAAAATGCTGGACTTGGAATGCCGCGCGAACCAGTACGATTGGCCTTTTTCGTCGGCCCCGGCAGCGGCGGTTTCTGAAGAGGATTTATGAACGGCCATGTGAGCAGGGCTTATTCCTTTCCGGCCGCTGCAGGCGGTTCACTCGCTGCGGATTCAACGCGAACCTTGGTCTTGTCCGGGAGCCCATAAGCGCCGGTTGTCACCACCCGCTCGCCGGCATTCAGCCCGCTCTTGATCTGAATCCGGTCCCCTTGCCGGATTCCCGTTTGCACGTCCCGCTTGTTGGCCCGGCCGTCCGACCCAATCACCATCACCGACGAAGATCCGTCAGCCGACGTGAGGATGGCTGAGGCAGGAACAACCAAAGCATTGGGAACGGTCTCGGAAATCATGGAGACTTTGGCCGATATTCCCGGCCGCAAGCTTTGATCGGAATTCGGCGCCTGGATCCACACCTCCACGGTGGTGCTGTTTGGGTCGAGGGCCGGGCTCACCAGGGTTACTTTGCCCTGGACGGGTTCGTCCTTTTCCGGGAGGGTGAGCGACGCTGGATTTCCCTTCTTTAAAAGCGCGGCTTCTTCTTCCGGGATGTGCGCTTTTGCAATGACCTGACTCAAATCCATCACGGTTATGATGGGCGAGCTCGGCGTAGCGATTTCGCCCTCGTAGATGGGACGGTCCGTGACAACACCCGCGATCGGACTCCGGATTTCGGAATAGCCGAGTTGTGCTTCCGCTCCAAGATATTTTCCCTTTGCTGAAGTCAGTTGACCCGCGGCCGATTTCACCTGCTCCAGTTCGATCCCGGACTTGAGGGCGTTCAGGTGCTTGACAGCGAGGTCATATTGACCTCGGGCCTGCGCGAGGGATACCGCCGCCTGGTCCAGGTCTTTCCGAGCCAGCGCCCCCTGTTCATATAGCGACACTCGGTTGTCATACAGCTTCTGCTGGGCGTCGAGCGTCTCCTTTGCAGTCTTCACATCGTCCTCGGATTTCTGAAGCTCTTCGGGCAGGCTGGAGCGAGTTGTGGTTTCATAGTTGCCTTGCGCTTGCTGGTAGGTGCCTTTGTTGTCCAGGACCGCGCCCTGCAGATCGCCGTTTTCGAGGACGGCGAGCAGTTGTCCCCGCCGCACCGTTGCGCCCCGGTTGACATAAAACTTCTTAACCGGTGCTGTAATCTTCGGAGTAATTGCCGCCTGATTCAGAGGGTATAGAATCACTTCGGCGGTGACGATGCGAGATATCGTATCCGTCTTCGCCGCGGCGGCCTGGACGGTAACCTCGGGCTCCTTTTCGGCCGGTTTGGAGCAGCCGGTTGGAAGCACGGTCGAAAGCAAGC
The DNA here is from genome assembly GCA_963781005.1 of uncultured Acidobacteriota bacterium. Lineage (GTDB taxonomy): Bacteria > Acidobacteriota > Terriglobia > Acidiferrales > UBA7541 > CAWADX01. Next base: position 414,498 of record CAWADX010000001.1, on the reverse strand, counting down.
ACGCGTGCAAGAGCCATCGACTGTATTTCTTGCGGAGGCAGGCAGCTATGTTTTGGTCCCTCATTCTAGATCGTGCCCGTCAGCGTTTGCAGACTCGCCAAAGCCACTCGGTATCGCACTTCGCCATCCTCGTATGCGTTCCGAGCCTGAGCCAGGGTGTTCTGCGCGTCGGCCACTTCTAATACGGTAGCTTCTCCCGCCTGATAGCGCAACGTCGTCAAGTGGAGACTTTCGGCTGCCAGATCGGCGGAGTTGCGCAGCAGGTCCAACTCCGCCCGCGCCGCTTCGGCCTCCGAGTAAAAGGTCCGGAGATCACCTAGAAGCTTTCGTTGAGCGGCGCTCAACTCCGTCTGCGCTTGCTGTTCGCGAAGGAATGCTTGTTTGACTTTACTGTGAGTGGCGCCCCAGTTCCAGACGGGAATCGTCAACGTTGCCATCGTGGAATATCCTAAATTGCGAATCCGGCCGCTGCGAACCGCGAAATGCTCGGCGTCAATGCCATAGAAATAGTCCAGCGTCAGGCTGGGCAAATAGGCCGCCCGCGCAACGGCAATTCCGCGGTGCGACTCTTGTAACGCGGCGGCTGCGGCGGCCAAATCGGGATTGTTGTGCTTCGCCTGGGCCTGAACTTCATCGAGACTCGGAAGGGGCGGTGGCAGGCGATCGTCCACGACCGTGAAGTTTTGGTTGAAATTCGGGAAGATTAGGATCGCCAGGTCAATCCGGTCTCGCTCCATGGCAAGCTCTGCTTCGCGCAGATCCCGCAACCGGTCGTTCAGTTGAATCTGAGCCTTCACAACATCCGCGCGAGCAACCTCGCCGCCCCTCTCCAAGTCTTGGCTGATCTTGAGAAACTGTCGAGCCCCTTCAACGGCCGTTTGAGCCGTCGCATATTTTCTCTGTGAGGCGAGGAAACCGTAGTAGCTCTTCACCACGGTTACAACCAATCCCCGCATTGCGATTTCCAACTTTGCTCGAGCGATGGCTGCGGCGGCGTTGCTGCGGCGATATTCGGCAATTTGTGCGGGGCTAAGCACCTCGTGGGCGTCGCCCTGGCTGAAATATTCATGCACGGCGTTGTTGGCAATAAACCGGAGGAAACCCGCGCGATTGCTCTGGCTGAAGGTGTATTGGTTCGTGTTGGAAATGCCGGGAAGCAGCGCCGCGCGCGCTTGCGCGAAATCCTCTCGCGCGATTGCCGCATCCGTGGCGGCCCTCAGCGAGTCCGGGTTAATGAGTTTGGCGCGCTGCAGCGCGTCTTGTAGAGTGATGGTTACCGGCGCGCTTTGACTTGCGTCAGGAGCAACAACCTGCCCGACCGTGGAAGTCTGCGCGGAAGCGTTTGTGGCCAGGAAACTCACAGCAATAACAACGACCATCCAGATTTGTTTCACCAGGGTTCCTCCTTTGAACTCGACCACCCTCAATCCCCAACCTTGATTTTCGCTCGCGAAGCCCGCAACCCAGCAACCCCCGCTTAGGAATTCACCCTATAGATATCGGTACGATAAGAATGCCTCAAAGTTCACGCATTCGGACGGATGAGTGTACCAGCCGTTATTTGCTCTTCAAGAGATTTTGCTGCCCGGCAGAAACGGCCAATCCGTGAGATGCCTTTTGATTTGTGATGGTGTCGAGCCGCGCCGCGAATGCTATTCGCGATGGCCCATGGTGGCGGTGCCCGCTCAGGCGATAAAGGCTTGGCTGGCGTTTCACTGTTCGGCGAGGTGGTGGACTTGAAGGCGCGTCTGGATGACGCGCAGTATGGAGTCACGCGTGATCATGCCGACGATCTGGTCACCGTCGATCACCGGCATCTGATTGATGTCCTCGCTCTGCATGCGCTCAAGAACTCCCAGGACCGGTTCATCCGGGGTGGCCCAATGGATGCGGTCACGCGGTAGCATCGCCGCCTGCACCGAAGTGTTGCCCCATTCTTCGCGCGGAAACTTCTGCACGGCGTGCAGCGTGATCAATCCCACCGGAACGCCGCTGCCGGTCACAACGTGGCAGCGCCGGCCGGTGCGCAACACCTCGTGGACGTAGTCCTCGAGCGAGATGTCGCGCGAGACAACGGGCACATCCGCCGACATTACGTCCGCTGCGCGCAAACCCTGGAGCGTCGCGCGGATCGCTACCTGCGCATAGCTTTCCTGTGCCGCGCTCAGCAGAAACCAGCCGATGAACACCAGCCAAAGTCCCCCGACCAGGTTGGAGTGGAACGCCTGCCAAATTCCAATCATGATCATCACGTAGGCGAAGAACTGACCGCTGCGAGCGGCGAACCGAGTGGCGCGCGCGAAGTCGCGGGTGATCGCCCAGGCCGTTGCTCGCAGGATGCGGCCGCCATCGAGAGGGAAGCCCGGGACCAAATTGAACACTCCCAGAGTGAAATTGATTACCGCAAGCCACTGCGAAGTTGCTGCCAACATGTCGAAGCCGCCGCTCCATCGGGCCAGCAAGAAAAAGGCGCCGGCCAGGAAGAAACTTGCGATCGGTCCGGCGATAGCTATGTTGAACTCCTGCTTGGCGCTGGCGGGCTCTCGGCCGATTCGGGCCAGCCCACCGAAGATGAACAAAGTGATGGATAACACCGGAATTTTGTAATGGAGGGCGATTACGCTGTGGCCGAGCTCGTGGAAGACCACCGAAGCGAAGAAAAGAATGCTGGTGATGAGGCCGAGCGCCCAGTGTTGCGTCGGGCTCCATGCGGGATGCTGTTGGGTGAACTGTGTGGCCAAAGAATAGGTGATGAGCGCGAAGACCAGGAACCAGCTCGAATGCAGATATACGGGGATGCCAAGGATGCGACCCACTCGGAAGCCGGAGCTAGGTGTCATCGAGCAGCCCCGATTATAGCGGAGCCGGAACCACCGATTGCAAGGATGGACCTCACGAAATTGGTCGAAACCCCAACGAATTTGATGGTTTTTGTTGAGAGCACTCGGGATAGCTTAACACAGCCGAAGGGTAAATCGGGGCATCCTGGGCTGTCCTAGAGCACCTTGGACTGCTCGGGTGGGCTGGAATTTGTGACAGTCTGTGACAGTCGAGGAAGGAAACATGAAACTCACACCGGAAAAACGCAGCGAGATCGGGCGGCTTGGCGGGCTCACGACCCAGGCGAGACACCCGGATCAAAGCGCAGCGAACGGTCGGTTGAGCTGCCATCGAAGGTGGCATGTCAAGAGGAACGCACCGCCAAAAAGATTCTGTGCGCTTTGCACGCTCGAACGGCATGCTGAAATTTTAGCCTTGATGGCGGCCCTTGCACCCACCTTCGACGCACGGCAATTCGAATTGCAGTAGCGGTGTTCTCTCAGAGGTTGGTGTTGTTTGCTTGAAGGGTACAAAGCACTCACATCGTGGTTGACCGGCTCTTGGACTGGTACCATAGACAGAGGGCGATTCCGTTGACATTCACCGGTCGCCGTTGTATAGCTACGCTCGTCAAATAGCAACTGGTTGGGGTACTATAACCTGTTCGTCTCGCTTGTAGCCTCGGGAAAAGTCTTAGCCATTATATGACACTGGCGCGCTTGGCAGCGTCTAACCCTGTGTGTTTTCAATGCGCGCAAACGGCATTTTACGTGCTGACATTAGCAGTGAGGTAGTGTCTTCCGACCGCGCGAACCGTCCCGGCGTCTGAAGAGCCGGGGTGGAAAGGGGGTGACAGCCATGTACAATCTGACCTTTGAATTCAACCTTGGAAAGTTGGTGCAGGCCATCGCCTACTTTTCAGAATCGGGCTTACCTGGCTTAACCAAGCTTAAAATTGCGAAGCTGCTCTACTTTGCCGACAAAGAGCACCTGCTCGAACATGGCAAGCCAATCATAGGCGATGTCTACTGGTGTATGGATTACGGCCCTGTTCCTTCATTCGCGATGAACGAAATGAGTGTGGCAATCAACGGCTCAGAAATTTCGGTCTCGGACGAATCTGACGTTAGCGTTTTTTCGCGGGTGCTCAACGTCAAGAAGTTGTTTCACTCTCATCCGCGATTTGAAGTGAAGGAAGGGGCGTACGATCCTTCAGTTTTTTCCGCTTCTGAACAGAGTGCTCTGCGCTACACAAAAAATGTCTACGGGTACAAGACGGCAAGAGAACTAGTCGAACTCACCCACAAAGAACCGACTTGGGTTATCTCTAATAACGGCAGGGAAAGCGGCAGCCGCGCGCTGATTACCTACGACCTTTTCTTCCTCGGAGCATCCGAAAAGTCCCGACGTTTTCTAGGACAGCTTGTGGCAGAACAGTACGGAGTTGCGATTCCACTCGCCGGCGATGCTGACTACGCAGCCTTTTCAAACGACCTAGCTTTTTACGCTTTCACACCGGAAGAAGTCTGCGAATCAGATGTGAAGCGCCCCTCGCGTTACAGCAGAGCTTAAAGCTTGCTGTGATTACCGCAGAACGTTGGTACGACAAGAACCCCGAACTCAACAATTACTATCAAGGGGATCTCCTCTCAGGAATTCCTTTCCCGACTCTGCCAACATTTCTTCCGGCAGCCAAACAAGATGTGTGGGGGATTCTCCGGCCCCGGCCGAGAAAACAGATCGCAGAGGCCCGGCCTGTCGGAGAAGTGCTCAGAAATCTTCCGAACGAATTGATAGGAAGGGCCGCCAAAGATGTTCCCGACGCATGGGCGCGGACTGATAGCGAGGGTGAGCACATCATCGCTTTTTGCAGGAAAATGAGTGTGGCAATTGTCAGCAGAAGTTGTGATATAGATAAGAACGCAAGAAAACACTTCCTGGTTGCCCCGATAATCTACATCAAGGATTTGCCAGCAGACCAAAAAACAGATGAAAAGCTGCGCGATCTTAGAGCAAACGAAATATTTCATTGGTTCTATTTGCCGGAGAAAGCCCCGACCCTTCCCGAGTCATATGCTGATCTTTCTCAGATACTTCCTTTACACAGAACCTTTTTTGACCAAGGAACCTTGCGCACTAACCTCATGGCGCGTCTATCTGCCGAAGGAACTATCGCCTTCCAGAATTCTCTGTCCAATTTCTACGGAACTAAGTTTGGTTTTGCCGTCGAAGACATGTGCCCGCAGACCGGACGATATGCGTGCTCCGCATGTTTTCACTCGGGAAGCGCTCAGCCATCCTTTCAGGAATTCAATGAGGGACACCGGTTCGGAGATTGTACGGTTTGCCACGAACAAGCCTTGTGGGTGAAGATGCCCTGAGTACAGACGCCGTCATAATCCGCGCAGCCGCTATTGATTCTTCAAGTTAAAACTCGGTAGACTCACGCCCGCCCGGCCCGGGGTCTTGTGGGTCAGCCCCTTAATGCACGGATGCGGAACTCGCGGGGATGTCTAGGATCGTTGATGCCCCCGATCCGATTCGCAACCACAAGACACTCATTACATATCCGCAACTACCAGAACACTTTCCGTTGGAAAGAAACCGTCTGGTCCGCGCTCACGCATCCAGAACAGACCCGCGTCATTCCCTCGTATAGTTAATTCGATCTTTCGCACGAGAGCAACGGCGTTGTCAACCTCCGCGACCGCTCTTCTTCAAAAGCAATCGGATCACGGCGAACAGGCGGTGGAACAAGAAATCGACGTGCTCATCATCCACGATCTGTACTTTGGTCACTTCGGCATGCCTGATCGCAGCCGAAGAGAAGATAGTGCGATGGAATCCCCCCAGCGGTGTATAGTCTGGGGCCGTTGGGAGCTAAAACGGAAATTCCGGGTAGTTCGTTATGCGCATCTTCCCCCAGTAAAGAGGGCGAGTGAGGCTGCTGGCGAGGAATTCGTTGTTCTGGGGATTGGCGCTGCTTGTAGGAATTGTGGCTCCCGCCCCTCTCCTGCCACAGCAGAATCCGAGTGGCCAAAACGCCCAGCCCATAGCGTCACAGAACTTCTCCACCCTGCAACAAAAGGCGCAAGCAGGAGACCCTGCTTCGCAGTATCTTCTCGGGCAAGCCTACTCGCGCGGAGAAGGCATCACGCGAAACGACGCCGAAGCGGCGAAGTGGTACGGCAAGGCAGCCGAGCAGGGCTATGCCCCTGCGGAGTCCGCCTTAGCCACGGGATACGCTCTCGGCTTGGGAATCCGGCAGGACCTCGCGGAGGCAAGGAAGTGGTATAGAAGAGCGGCGGAGGCGGGGTCTGCCGACGCCCAGTTTTCAGTGGGCTTCATTCTCGAGCAGGAGGGTAGTCCTGTCGAAGCGGCGAAGTGGTATGCAAAGGCAGCAGAGCAGGGCAACATCACGGCGCAAGTCGGCTTGGGATTGATGTATGAGCGGGGTCGCGGAGTTACCCAAGACAACCGAGAAGCTGTGAAGTGGTATCGCCTGGCTGCCGACAAAGAAAATGCGGTGGCTCAAAGCAACCTGGGAAACATGTATTCGCAGGGAAAGGGCGTGCCTCAGGACTTCGCCGAGGCAGCGACCTTGTTCCGCAAGTCTGCCGAACAAGGTTGGGCCGACGGGCAATTGAATTTAGCGGGCCTGTATATAATGGGGAAGGGCGTCCCGCGCGACTTTGTAACTGCCTACGTTTGGTGCAGCCTCGGCTCCGCAACAGGAAACGCAATTGGCAAAGAAACAATGCCAGCCTTGGTTTCTAAGATGACCCCAGCAGATATCGCCGAAGCGAAACGGCGAGCCCTTGCTTGGTATAAGGAACACACCGGAGGAGTCCAGTTAGTCCTCGGGCCGCAGGGCGGACTGTCGAGCACGTCGAAGTTACCCGTGCAGCTTGGCCGTATGTACGCGAAGGGCGATGGCGTGCCCAAAGATGAGGCCGAGGCTCTGAAGTGGTACGAACTTGCAGCGGGGCGTGGCGATCCGGAGGCCCAGTCGATCCTAGGCGAGGCCTATTTGCGCGGACAAGGCACTCCGCCAGATGCCAAGCAAGCGTTCTCTTGGATGCGGCGGTCCGCCGATCAAAGCTACGCGCCAGGCGAACATAACCTCGCGGTCATGTACGTCCAGGGAATCGGAACTCCGGTGGACGAGTCTGAAGGCCTGAAATGGTACCTCAAAGCAGCCGAGCAGGGGCATCTGGCCTCCATGCTCAACCTCGGTCGAATGTACCTGCTGGGGCGGGGTGCCCCGCAGGACTATGTGTCTGCGTACATGTGGTTCAGTTTAGTCGCAGGGACAGGCAGCAAAGTCGAGCAAGACAATTTGGATGCGATCAAGAGCAATTTGGACGCGATCAAGGGCAAGCTCACGCCGGACCAGGTTGCCGAAGCTGAACGCAAAGCCTCAGCCTGGAGGGCCGAGCATCAAAGTCAGCGCCCGCAATAAGGCGATTCAGTTTCTGCGTACCCGCCCATGCCGCCTCGATCAGCCCCTCAGTCGAAGCGGTGACCGCGCAAGATGCGCAATAGCTCTTACGAGGCATGACCGGTGCTCCGCAGACCTTGCAAACGCTGCGGCCGTGGCGGCGGCTCGACCGTTAGATCGGATCGGGCCACCTGGGTTTGCCTCTAACGTATAGCTGGCATGCCTAGAATTGCCCTAATTCGGTGACGGTCGCTCATTTCACGTGGAGATCCGCCCGTTTTCTCAACCCATTTCGTAAAATCCCTGAGTTTCACTTCGTGTTCCACGCGAACGTCGGCGACGGAAACCTTCACTGCGTTGAACCCTTCCGCGATACCCACTACCCATTCATTTCCGCGGATAGCTGCCAGACCTTGCGCGACGGCTTCGTACAAAGTTGCGGCCGTCACTTCGACGGTATGCGATATCCCGTCCATGTCCTGAATTGTGACGCGGCAAGAACGAACGAGCATCGGGCTCACTGTAGCATATTCGCTTTTTCTTCGCCATGGGTCGCAAGCTTTCTCGGAACCCCGTTTCCGAACAGTTTCCGAGTTGGCGACGATTCGCCCACGACTTCGTTTGTGGCCAGCGACGGCACTTGTCCAATAATCCGACTTATCGGGAGTTAGCCCGTCGCCGGGCTGGGCTACTCTCGATTTTCTCTAGCTGGGTCGCCTGAAAACACGATGGCCCGAAATAGAACGGCTGAGCTTGAGGCTGCCACAACACAAACGGAAATATAAGGGTTGTCAAAGGGGTTAAACAGAACCATTAAAGGTTTCGTCGCCAGGTTTCCCGTTGGAACTTGCATTGCCAGATTGACCAGCCACCCTATGAGAGCACCCGCTCCCGCAAAGGCTGTTAGCGAACGAACGCCGTAGCGTCGGAAAACCATCCAGGCAGGCACCCCCAACAAGAACTCAGCGACATATGCGATTGGTAGAGCATAGAGGGAATAAATGAGGGGTCCAAATAACAGGCTTACCGCGGAGGGATTACTCGCGCCTGCGCTCTCTCCCGGAAAGGGCAGATAAAATACAAACGGAACGATTAGAGGTGCAACTAAGAAGGCCACGACTGTTCGCCGTCTACCCATTAGTACCGCGCTTCCAACAAAGAGTCGCTGCCCACATTCGCACGCCTTTGGCATCATGATACAGACTTCTGTTCTTGGAGTAGTCTGGTCCGTTGTCCAGGTGTTTGCACATAGCAACCGACCCGCCGATGAGTCTCAGTGCCTGATTAACGCGCTTATCGGACAAGTGGATTTGCTAACCTCTAGTCAGAGTACTTTGGTAGTTGGCAGTTCCCACAATTCTTCGTCAGAAAACTTAAACCGCGTCGTTCTGAATGTACGAAAAACCGCTCTCCGCACCGCGGGCAGCGCCAATTACGCAGACGAAGGACCACGAAGACCAAAAGAACCAACCAACAGGAATCCACTAAGCGAAATCCAAAATCGATCCTTGAGACTGGTAAAATCATGACAAGAATGACCGCTAGAGGGAAATAACCCACCAGAACCAACAAAAGTTGATTTCGAAGTTTTCTATATTCCGTCCATTCCCGCACGTAGTCGGTCGTCACGCGCCCATGCTATCAAAGCACTCAAGAAGAAGGCTGCCCTTTTCTTACTACCCGAAACAGGGGATCAATGCCCGATTAACGCGCTTACCGGACAAGTCGCATGTATTCCCGTGCCCCGACTGGAAAATTGCAGAATAACAGGGCCAGGTGTAGATTCTTGGTGGGCCGGGGGCTCCAAAAGGAATCCGGCTTCAGGCGGCGTCAAGGAGGATAGGCATGGGATTCCTCGCTTGGATTGTTGTTGGATTGATCGCAGGTTGGCTCGCGGGCCAGGTTATGAAAGGCGGCGGCTACGGGATACTGGTAGACATCATTCTCGGCATCCTCGGCGGCATTCTGGGGGGCTGGGTCTTCGGGCTTTTGGGCATCTGGCCGGGCGGCGGCATGATCGGTTCTATCATCGTGGCATTTGTTGGCGCGGTGATTTTGGTCGGGATTACTCGTCTCCTGAAAAGAGCCTGAAGCGGACTTCTGACAAATAAGAAATCGCGCTGTGACGGGCATCGGCTGTCTTAGCGGTGCGGTTCTTTTCTATCGCCCAATTTTGGTCTCCCCTCAGAAACCGACTATTCCAATGCCCACGGGACTTTCAGCACCTAATTGCATAAGGCCTGATAAACGCGCTTACCGGAAACTGGTTTTCGGCGGTCCTGCCCACATTCCTATAAGACGACTTCTCGGGATTTGTGTCATGCCACCTCGTCGAGGTGAAATGTTTGGGCTATACTCACACTACGGGGTCCGGATCATGTGCCTAACCCGCCTCGCCTTTTGTTTTGTGGCGTTGTTAATCTTAGGTTCGCTCTTGCGAGCGGATTCCCCTCTTGACCATAAGACCGGACTCTTATTGGAAGCCATAACCTATGACTGGTGCCACGGAGACTGTGGCCCGTTCAAGACGGAGTCGATTTTCATTTGTGTGCAGGTTGACGGGAAGACGTTACTCGGCGACCGGAAAATCGACCGTGATTGGCGCGAGTATTATCCCCAGCTTTCTACCAACCAGGGAAAGCTAATCCCTGTTCGGTATGACAACAGATCAATTTGGATCATGACTGCGGATCGCAAGGAGGTCCATTTCGACCAAGGGTACGAAGTAGACCAAATGCGGACACCGGCATGTACCGCTGAAATCCATCGGCAAATGCTGAACAAGCTGGGTGATGTCAGAAGGCCCACATCGGTCCCAGCCGATGCGGTGCTCATTCCAGAGGGTGGCAGATTCTTCTGGCACTATTATTCATGGGTCCGATGTTCGCTTGACGCGGCTGAGAATGACAACATTTGTACATATTGGAATAAGGCGGGACACAAGGACTACGAAGAACACGTCGTCAGCGAGGAGGATCGAAAGCCAGTTCCCCAGGCTGATTTGCAGATTGATGTATACACAACGAGATACAACGAAGTTCGCTTGAAGAATGGAGTCAGATTGGTTTCGGATGGACGGGCGCGTATCAACGGAAAGCTGGTCACCGGCCAGCCAAAACCCTAGGCCAAGGCAGTCGGCATTTGTAGGAGTCATTCTCAATCCCCGATAACCGCGGTTCTCTGACACTGGATTCCACTTCTCCGGTAACCCGACTTATCAGGAGTTGGCCGCATGGCCGATAGCTCTTGCTCACCTTGACATTCTACTGGAAGCGCTGTAGCCTCACCTAGAATGTCTACCAAAGAACAACGCGAACGCATCGAACTGCTGCAGGGCACCCTCGACCTGCTGATCCTCCGCACGCTGCTGCTGGGGCCGACACACGGCCATGCCATCGCCAAGGCGATCGAGTTCAACTCCGACGAAGTGTTGCAGGTCGAGCAGGGGTCGCTCTATCCGGCGTTGCACCGACTCATCAAGCGGGGATGGATTTCGGCGGAAGAAGGGACTTCGGAGAACAATCGCCGGGCCAAGTTTTATCGTCTAACCGCAAGGGGGCGCAGACAGCTGGCGGTCGAGACCAACAAATGGGACATGCTGGCGGGAGCAATCTCGCAGATTCTGCGGCCAGCGGAACAGGAAGGCGAATCATGAAGCGCCGCGAGCGCATGATGGACGATCTCGATCGGGACATCCGCGAGCACATCGAGATGGAGACGCAGGACAACATCGACCGCGGGATGCCGCCGGAGGAAGCGCGCTATGCGGCGGTGCGGAAGTTCGGCAACGTCACGCGGGTGAAGGAAGATACGCGCGACGTGTGGAGCTTCGCCTGGCTCGAGCAGCTCGGGCAGGACATCCGCTACGCTTTGCGCATGCTGCGCAAGGCTCCTGGCTTCACCGCCGTCGCCGTCCTGACGATCGCACTGGGGATCGGAGCGACAACGGCCATCTTCAGCTTGGTGGATGCGACGCTGTTGCACCCCCTGCCGTACCCACAACCGGAGCAGCTCGTGCGGGTCGAGGATGATCTTCCCGGGGTGGGCGCGCAGGACGTCGGAATATCCGTGCCGGAGTGGCACGATCTTCAGCGTTCCGGCATTTTCGAATATGTTTCGCTAGCAGTGTATGGGCCCGTGAATCTTACGGGCTCCTCTCAGCCTACGCGAGCCCGCTACTCCGGTGTCGCGCCGAATTATTTTGCGCTGCTGGGCGTTAAGCCACAGTTGGGGCGCACGTTTGATCCTGAGGATCAGACGCCCGGTTTTACCCTTGAAGTTCTCATCAGTGACGGACTATGGAAGAGGGCTTTCGCGGCCGATCCGGGGATTCTGGGCAAAAGTTTGCGGCTTGACAATGACTTGTATACCGTGATCGGCGTCATGCCAGCCGGTTTTCACGATCCAGGGCGAACAACCGAGCAAAGGAACATCGAAGTTTGGGCCGCGGTGGGTTTTGCCGTCCCGGGCCGCACTCCCCCGCTGCGCAACAGGCGGCGGCCCGGAGCAGCAATTGCGCGAATCAAACCTGGACTGACGATTGCGGCGGCGCAGAGCCAGTTGGACGCGCTGGTCGCATCTTTGCAGAAAGAATTCCCGGAAGATTATCCGCTGCAGAGCGCATGGACAGTGCGCTTAGTGCCGCTCAAGGAGACCGTGGTCGGCAATGCTCGCCAGTCGTTGATTCTGCTGCTTGGCGCCGTGGGATTGGTCCTGCTGATCGGCTGCGTGAACGTGGCGAATCTGTTGCTGGCTCGAGCCAGCGCCAGAGGGCGGGAAATGGCCGTTCGGCAGGCCCTCGGAGCGGCGCGAAAGCGGCTGATCTCGCAACTGCTAACCGAAGGCTTGCTTCTTTCGTTGGTCGGCGGACTAGCCGGTTTAGCGATTCTCTTATGTGCGAGAGGATTTCTGGTGCGACTTGTGCCGGACAGCCTACCGCATCTTAATGACATATCAATTAGCTGGGGCGTTTTGCTTTTCGCTCTCGGCGCTTCGCTCGTCGCAGGCGCGATTTTTGGTGTGACTCCCGCGTTGCATGCCGGACGGGCGGACTTGACTCAAGCGCTCAAACAGGAAGGGCGCGGGTCGACAGGGTCACGGGAACAGGGGCGCACGCGGCGCGCGCTGGTGGTGACAGAATTTGCGCTCTCATTGGTGCTGATGATTGCCGCGGGCCTTCTGCTGCGCAGTTTCTGGGACTTGTTGAATGTGAGTCTGGGATTCAATCCTCAGAATGTAATGGCGGTTCGGACGTGGCTGCCTGAGCCAAATGACCCGAAGACCGACATCTACGGAACCCCTGCTCAAGAGGCGCCATTCATACGTGAATTACTTCGCCGTGGCAGGACGTTGCCCGGAGTCGAAGAAATAGCCCTCGGAAATAGGGCATCCATTCCATTGAATCATGATCCAACCCAATCCCCGTTGGTCCTCGAAGGTCGCGAGATCCAGAGCAAGCAGCCTCCATTGGTCGAAACGTCGAGCGTGACGCCAGACTATTTTCACTTGCTGGGGGTCACACTGCAGCGTGGCCGTTTATTCGGCGAGATGGACAACGAAACCGCCCCGGCTGTCGCGGTGATCAACGAGGCGTTCGCGCGGACCTACTGGCCAAGCGGGGATCCCCTTGGCGAGCGCCTCAAGCTGTCTCCAGAGGACTCTTCCTGGACTACGGTGGTCGGCGTGATCGCGGATGCTCGGACTGAATCGCTGGTGGAATCGAGCGTTCCGCAAATCTATACGAGCTTGTATCAGGCGCCGTCTCAAGGGGCGTCTAAAGAGCTGGTGATATTTTTGCGTGGACGACTGGACCCCGCAGCGACTCCAGTCGAGTTGCGTGAGCAGGTGCAGGCCGTCAACCCGGAACTCCCGGTTTTCGGGGCGCAGACACTCAATGACGCTCTTTCCGCGTCACTCTCCGAGAGGCGATTCTCGATGGAAATGGTTGGTCTGTTCGCTCTGACCGCGTTGCTTCTCGCAGGGCTTGGAATTTACGGAGTGATTTCGTACATCGTAAGCGAGCGCACCCACGAGATCGGGATTCGTCTCGCGCTTGGGGCGCAAAGCCGGAACATCCTCCGAATGGTTCTACGTCAAGGATTGGGGCTGGCCATTGCCGGCGCTGCGGTTGGGCTTGTTTGTGCGCTGATCGTGTCGCACTTAATGGCAGGACTGCTTTACGGCGTGAGGCCGACAGATCCTGTGACGTTTGCGGGTGTCGCGCTTCTTCTCATCGGTGTCGCTCTGCTTGCTTGTTATATACCGGCGAGGCGCGCGATACGCGTCGATCCGCTGGTTGCGCTGAGACACGAATAGCTCGGGCCGGAGGGTACCCCAAGTCATGTCGAATGCGAAAGCACTCCACATGCCTGATTAACGCGCAAACCGGACAAGTGCCCTCGGCCCAAACGAGATTGCGCTGGAAAGTTCGATGACTTGCCTGCGACGAACGCGGAGCGTAGACCTATCCGCAACTCAGCTCAAATTACAGCAACCTGCGATGGCACCTGTGGCTCATCCATTCTTGATAAGGCTGGAGATTCAGGAGTGCAGTTTTGCCTCGGAGTTGTTTCAGGAGTGTCCGTTGCAGCGATTGATTTGATGCCGAATTCATTTCGTTTGCTTCAGAATGGCGAGCGACCAAGTGGATTCCCACATTCGCCGCTTGCACTTGCGGTCGATCGCTCAGAAAATCTCCAAACGCCACTGCTTCGCTGACCTTGAAGTGCGCCTTAGTGTCTTTGTTTAATGCTTTGATGCGATCACTCAGCGTGGCAACTGCTTTCTGAACGCTCTCGCGACTAAAGCGCGGTGGTTTCGAGCCAGAGACCTCCTCGCCCGCGGGCGTAGTGATCCATTCCGACCCCGACCCGCTGGCTCGTTTTGCATAGCCCTGTAGCTGTATTACGGCAAGGACTTGCACTGCCGCCTTCGTACTTATGTTCACACATTTGGCCAAATCACGGGCAGTCCAGGTCAATACGCCTTTCGTATCCTTGAGGAAGCTCAGAGCTTCCGCGGCAGGAATCGATGGCGTCCGATCAGCCTCACTAACGACATTAGGAGCTTTGCTAGCGTGCTTGGGCATTCAATTTCCGTGATCGGCTTTGAGCCGCCGGCTCATACCGACCTTCCTTGGGGAAACCATGAGTGCGGCAGTCTAGTGCGACTCTTCGGCAATGGCAACGCCGGCCACAGCCTCGTGGGGCGCATTTGCCGGGTCGATTACGCTCTGATATAGTCCGGCCCGGTGGGAATCTTCTTGGGGAAACACAATGCCAGAAGATAAACCAAATCTCGGGACGCTGGCAAAGATTCTAGCCTCACCAGAACGACCCCAACTGGGTATTCCCTTGAACTTTTTCGAACAATATACCGTTAGTGATCGAGTTTACAGAGATCAGGAAATTAATCTTGACGGCTATACTTTTGTGAATTGCGCATTCATAAACTGCGCTCTGCGTACATCCAAGGGAAATTTTCATTTAGAGAAATGTTTCATTCACTTATGTACGCTCATGCCTTCCGGAGACTCGCTAAGAATCTTGAAGATTTACGCCATCTTTCTTGGAACTTGGACTGAATTACCGGAGGGTTTGCGTCCGCAAGTGGATTCGGACGGAAGCGTCACAATCACATGAATTTTGATTGGCTGAAAGCTATTTCTGCTCGAATAGGCATCGAAGGCAGAAACACAATAATCTTCCTCAGCGTGGCTTTCTGCGGGTTCGGTGTTTGGCTGTTTGAGCGGAGTTTCGGCGATCACCCAATTCTCTCTTCGATATTTCTTGCCAGCTTTCTCATCCTCGCCGTGGCTACCATTTTGATTGGCCTTTTAGCTCAAGCAAAACCATCGGAAGTGGCTGAGAAATATCTGTTGCAGCAGGTCGACAAGCAAATCTTGTTCGCAGGCGGCTTTCAATCGCCCTCTGAGATTGTTGACTTTCTGAGAGCCGCGCACAACGTACATGACTTGCCTCCCCCATTTGGACTTGTGAAAGGTTCAGCCAGAAATGAGGCCGAGCACCAGACGATCTCCAGCGCAGACGCCGAGTGCATTGCCAGGGACGACAAGGCGGGTGTGGATCGAATGCTGCTCAGCGAAGCTCAAAGGATTTTGGCAAGAGTTCAAATTAGGCAAGTGGTTGGCTCGGCGACAAAACAAATTGAAGGGATTGAGCCAAACGAGTTGGCTCAAAAAAAGCAGGATAAAAAGAATGGTTGATCGGAGGATGAAATGGTCGTCGGTTAGCCCGCTCATTTTGCGCCGGGCACAATCCTGTTCGGAATTGAACATGGACGCAAGAGCCGATGCCGTTCCCAGTGCAGGGTTGGGTTCGGGCAAGCGGCGGACAATCCCGGCAGCCGCGAGGGGATCCACCCCCTGTTTCTGACCTACCCCCGCGTGCGCGGTGTAGGATTCGGTTGGGGTCGAAGAATTCCCAAATTCGACCGTTTCATCGTTCTTGACCAGCCAGGTATTTGGTGATATTGCCCCTGTATATGACCTGGTTAGTTAACGGCCCAGCGGAAATAGAGTCGAAACGGGGAGGGCAAGTGAATGAAAACCTTTCGCATCTTCGCCGCTGTCCTAGTCGGGGTCCTTCTCAGCTGTAATCCGATAATAATCGCTCCAGTCAGTTTTGCATCGGCGGCTCAAACTCAGGCTGAGAAGAAAGACATCAAGGTCTGGGTGAATACCGGCAGTGGCGTTTACCACTGCCCCGGCAGCAGATGGTACGGAAGGACAAAACGGGGCCAGTACATGAGCGAGTGCGAAGCACAGAAAAAGGGATACAGACCGGCCTATAACCGCGCATGCGGGTCGGATTGTCGCTGAGGTCGAGGCGCACAACAATACGGAGGTGAAGGTGTGAAAAAAGTGATGGCTTTCTTGCTCGCTGTGTTCGTCCTCTTTGAGTTGCCGGTCTCGGCCGGTCTCGGAGGCGATAAGACGATGTATATCGGTGGAACGATAAACTCTATCAAGGTCGGAACAGAGGGAAAGTCTTCAGCCACGGATGAAAAGGTGTTCGTCTTTGAATATCAAGGCGGAAAGCTGAATATTCCGTATGACCGGATAAACGATCTAGAATACGGCCAAAAGGCGGGGCGAAGACTCGGCCTTGCGCTGACGGTTTCGCCTTGGCTGCTCCTCTCAAAAAAGAGAAAGCATTTTCTGACTATCGGTTATCTGGATGAGAATGAAAAACAGCAGGCGGGCGTTTTTGAACTCGGCAAGAACATCGTCCGCGTCATGCTCGCCACGATAGAGGCCAGGAGTGGACGAAAGATCGACTACCAAGATGAGGAAGCGCGGAAGAGCGGACTTGGAAATTAGGAGGCGATGATGTTTGCCGTGTTGATTCTGCTTTCTCTTAGTTGGTCTGTGGCCCAGTCTCCGAAACCGACCACCCCACAGGCTGCACAGTCAGCGACGGCAAGTCCGGAACCCAACATTGATCCTGAAATTGCAGCCAAGCTTCTGAAGGTCAGACGAATCTACGTGGACAGCTTCGGTGACGACGCAATTTCTAAACAGCTTCAGGCAATGGTCATCAACGCCTTTGCTGAATCGAAGCGTTTCATCATTACTGAGAACAAGGACAAGGCCGACGCCATCCTGAAGGGAACTGGTCTTGAAAAGACATCTCAAGAGTTTCATGCACTTGGCGAAGCGACGTCGGTTGCCGCTGCAGCTGGAGGCCAGCACGGGGATATCAGCGGCTCAGTTGCAAACGGCACCGGTTCAATCTCCGGCTCCAGCAGTGGCGGCTTTGCCGCAAAGAAGCTGGCCACCTCGGATTCGCAGGCCTCCACGGAGACCATTAACGACGCTCGACTTGCTGTGCGGCTGGTCGCCTCGGACGGCGATGTTGTATGGACAACGACCAAGGAGAGCCGGGGAGCCAAGTACAAAGGGGCCAGCGCAGACGTTGCAGACCAAATTGTGAAGCAGCTGTTGCGAGATTTGGATAAGCTTCAAACCAACGGCAAATAGCTGAAATCGGTGCAGGAAATCGCTCCTCGGAAACTGACCTCCATCCTGCTCACTTACTCCGCTCGACGAATCCAAACCTGCATCGCCACTATGGAACCACCGTGATGCTTGTAACTGGATGAATCTCCATCCACTGTGCATG
This sequence comes from uncultured Acidobacteriota bacterium, assembly GCA_963781005.1. Taxonomy (GTDB): domain Bacteria; phylum Acidobacteriota; class Terriglobia; order Acidiferrales; family UBA7541; genus CAWADX01. The sequence goes on along the minus strand of CAWADX010000001.1, from coordinate 397,095 downwards.
AAAGCTGTCCTGCACGTAGATTCCCACTGTACGAACGTGAGAGCCGACTGAAGGGAGATTGACGTGGTCTGTGTAGCCTTGGCACGCCGCCTTTGCATCCGCCTGAGTCACTGGGAACCTGCATACGATTTCGAACACCAGGTTACCAGCCTCATCACTCAGGTTTCCGGCGTTCAAGAGATTCTGAAATTCCGGATCCACCTTGAGCCATCCGTGCGTGTCTCCATCCTTCTCGTGACGAACTCCATCAGGCTCTTTGCCAGCGGTTGCATCCACTATCGTTCCCGTCACGGAGATGCACTGCTGCTTCACGATCAGCCGCTGGGAGTGGTAGACGTGATTCCATAAGCTGGCATCGCACTGCGTGTCTGCCGGTTGCGGAGTGCCCGTGGTCGCGGGTGTCTGCGGCGTCCCAGCCTGCGAAAGACTGACGTACTTCGAAAGGACCCAACCAACTTGGTCGTCTTCCGTTCTAACGTGATAGAAGCCACTATCCGGACTCGCGTCCACCAGTGTTACCCTGGCCCCCTTAGGGAGATGCTCCAGCGTTGGACTCGCTGTTGAGGGGTCACGGCGAAGAATGACATTGCGGTTGACGGTTGCCTGTTGAGCCCACACGGAGCAGGGGCAAGCAATCAGAAACAGAATCCACATCACGATTGTTTGGAAAGTCACTTTCATTTAATCCTCGCTTCCTCTCATCTGCATGAGAGTGGTTTATCAACGGCGCTTGGAGTCTCCAGATCCATTGGGTTCGCTAACTGCGGTATGCGATGCGCAACGAAATGATCTCCGCAAAAGGGGCCAGGTAAAGTCCTATATAACTCTTGATAATAGAGTAGGTAATTATATCATTAGGGCATGATCGTTGGGGACCGCTTGCGTACTATGCGCGAGCAAAAGAAGCTATCGCAGGGCGATATTGAGAAGCGCACGGGTCTTCGTCGTTGTTATATTTCCCGCGTCGAAAACGGCCGCACCATTCCTTCCGTGGAGACATTGGAGAAAATGGCGCGGGCTTTCGAAGTTCCCCTCTATCAACTCTTCTATGAAGGAGAAGAACCGCCGAAGTTGCCCAATCTTACCAAGCGAGGGACGGCAGGTAAGATCGCCTGGGGCAGGTCACGAAAACAGGCGCGATGGCTAGCAAGGCTACTTCGATTCCTTGGACGCATGAGCGAGCCCAATCGTCGCTTGCTATTTGCCGTGGCACAGAAGATGGCGCGCCGTTAAATGGGCTACTTACTCCGTTTTGTGTATAAGAAAGGGTCTGTAATCGGTCAACTGTGAATTATATTTCGGTGAGGGAGAAGCCATGCCGAACGACATCCCACAACATGCACTCCAATACGTTCAAAACGGGCCGCAGCAAAGAAAACCCATGGGACTCTCTCTGTCAGGGGGAGGTTTTCGAGCGACGCTGTTCCATTTGGGCGCATTGCGACGACTGAATGAACTGGGCGTGTTGAAGCAAGTGACTACGCTATCTTCCGTGTCAGGCGGAAGCATACTCAACGGTTTTCTTGCCAGCAGACTGAAAGGGCCGCTTTCGAATGGAATTGCAGACTTCGGGAATGATGTAAGCGCGGGGGTCAGACAATTTTGCTCGCAGGACATTCGCCGTTGGCTGGCACTCGAAGCAGTCATTCCGGGAACGCACAACAGCCAGGGGTTAGCAAAGGAGTACGACAAGAGCCTTACGAATGGAAAGGCATTGATCGGCATCCCAACAACTCCCCTTCACGTATTTTGTGCGACCGACTTGGCCTACGGTGTGAACTGGATGTTCAAGCAGGCCGAGTGTGGCGACTATCAAGTGGGCTTCCAGCCGACGCCTGCCGACTGGAAGCTTGGAACGGCGGTTGCCGCCTCTTCCTGTTTTCCGCCTGTGTTTAAGCCGATGAATTTGAATCTGGATCCAGCAAAATTGCAAGGAGGCAAAGTGCCACCTGGCCCCCTGCGCGATAAATGCGTTCGAGAGATTACGTTCAGCGATGGAGGAGTTTACGATAACCTTGGACTCGAACCCATCTGGAAGGATCACGACTGCGTTTTAGCCTCAGACGGAGGGGCGCTCTTTCCTGTGGGCGGCGACACCGGATTTCCCTGGGAAATCGGCCGGTATATTTCGATTCCCGAGAATCAGGCGCTCGCCGTGCGCAAACGGTGGTTGATATCCAACTTTATTGCACGTCAGACGAGCGGGCCAAATTACGGCATTAACGGGACGTATTGGGGCATCGGGGGTACTTGCTTCGATTATGGAATCAATCAGGGATACTCGGAAGACTTGGCCAAGAACTATATCGGAGCGATTCGCACAGACCTCGACAGCTTCTCGGAAGCGGAAGCCTCGGTGCTTGAGAACCACGGCTATTGGCTCGCGGACGCAGCGATTCGAAAGCACGTTCCGCAACTTGTCCCCCCACCCATGCCGCCCCTAACCATTCCAAATCCTGATTGGCCCGCGAGCGACGAATCCAAGATCAAAGACGCATTACGAGATAGCCGCAAGCGAACGGTTCTGGGCCATGGATGAGTGGACCGCACTGACACAACCAACGATCATCGCGTCACGTCCATTTCGATGGCCGATCTCACCAGCGAAGCGAGCGGAGCCTTCAGCCTGGCTTTTTCCTTCCCTAGTTTTTTCAATTGATCCGCCGTGACCCATTCCATACGGACTTTTTGCGGGCAACCCTTGCTTTTTCTACATTTTCTGTAACAGCCTGTAACAGTTTTTGTTCTAACTTGCTTCTTTGCAATGCCAAGTTGGACTCACTAGTTCCGAGCAAGCAACGATTCCCGGGATAAAATGGCATCACGTGGCCTTATCTCTTTTGTTCTCAGTCTGATGCCTTTCTGCTGGCCTGCTCCGCTCTTTGGCGTCGTGTCTGTTCTGCCACTTAGCCTCGTGTCTTGTTGAGCCAATTGGAGTTATCTATGGTACCGTGGCGGTGGGGCGGGGTGGGGAGCTTGCGGGGCGGTCCGCGGCTACTCTGTTGACCGAGTCAAATCGAGGCGTAGCTAGTGAGAAAAAAATTCCTGAGGCTACTGAGAAAGAATTGATTCCGGAAGGCTTACCGCGGATCCCGAAGTCGACTAAAAAATTTCTCGGACTTTTTTCTCGGTAGCTCAGCATAGGTCGAGTAGAAAAGTTACCACCTGGGCCCGCGCCTGGCATACTGATTCCCGGGCCACATGGGGCGCTCTGGCGGTCTTGGCGTGGCCAAACAGACACGGAGCCTACCCGGCCGCTCCGCGTCGTCCTGGAGGTCCCTGGAGGCTCCCGCGATCCGCTGTGGTCGACCTCCCCTTCAGACTGCTTTGGATTCCTGATGACATCGACGCCTGCCGATTGCCGCCCTATCGCTCCGCGGCAAGGGCGCCGCGCCGGCTTCGCTCGACCGTCGCCGCCGAGTCGCCGCCGGGTCGCTGGACTCGCGCTTCATACGATGGCCGAGACGAGCTTGGAACCAACACCTGCCGGACGCCCCTAGAGAGCGCAACCGCGCGCCTGGCTCGACACCTCCGGCCATGATGGGGCATAACCCTCCAAAACGCCCCGCACTGCTTCCGCCGGCAGCATCGGAATGCGTTTAATTAGACCCCATTTTTCTGTGGTGACACCTGGTGACACTATTCGGGCCGCCGGTGCCAAGGGGGGTGTGTTTTTAGAATATGTACCCAAATCGAGGTCCCCCCCATCTTAACGGACCCCCCATACTTTTTGTCAAAAATTTTGGGTACATGTTTGGGTACATATTTGGGTACAAATGGGTACAAATTGAGGATTTAGTATTGAATGAGACTAAAAACAAACAACTTAACTATATCTACTAGGGGGTGTATCTCTCTAAGGGGGACCCGTACCCAAACCCCACTTGGCCTAGCCTCCCATAATTCGTACCCTTTTTTGCGCCCAGGATTTTGGGTACGCTTCCGCCGGGGTGGTACGGGCTATATTCACGGCCGACTACGTTTAATCCACAGGCAAAATGCCCCTGGACCCACCGGCCGCTGTACCGCCGCCCGGCGTCAGCGCAGCGCCTTGCCAGCCCCCAATTTCCGTACACCGATGCCACGAGCGATCGGGTACAGGTTTTCTTCAACCACCCTGACCCCCCCTGGCACCAGGCGGGCGCCCCGGCGGCACCGCCGCTCGAAGGGTGAAGCGCAGGCCGCCTCCAAAGCTGGGAGCCCACCAGGGGTCCATCCCTACCCCCGCGTTCTCCGGACCAGGATGAAGTACTATGGCGGACAAGCTTTGGATTGCCTCGCCTTAGCACCCTGCCGTTCGCCAGTGAGGCCAGCACGCCATCGGTATCATTCCCACCCGCAACGAGGAAAAACGCGGGACAATGCTCCCCAGCGCGATTTTACGCTTGACAAGGCCTTGGCGCGTCGTGTACGATCGTTTTGCTGTTAGGTCTTTTTGATCTTTGGGCGCCGTCCTATCGCCGGCAGCAACAACCCAACGGTGCGGGACGGAGTTGAACGGCATTAGTCGGTGGCTTTTTGGCCGGCGTTACCAACCACAGGTTTACCGCGTGATTTTCCCGCGGCGTTGGTAGTCCAACAACGGTATTAGAACAACGGGCCTGTGGAAGCCAACGTCGTGAAGATCGGCAACCCGACAATTCCCCGCTTAAAGGCGTGGCGAACACCCAGAAACCTGATCTGGAGGTTCGTCCATGGCCACACCCGCCGCAGCACTCTCCCATAACATTCACCACAAACCCGTTGAAGCTCGTCCACCCGAGAAAGAATATCTGACCACAGTCGAAGCCTGCGCCGATTTGCGGATTGCTAGGCGGACATTGCTCAAACTCTGCCATCGCGGGGGAATACCATTTTACACGTACTGCGGCAAGTTCGTTTTCAAGCGTAGCGACATTGAAAACTTTCGTGCCGCTCACAGGGTCGGAGGCACTGTGTGAGCCAAGACGCCGACTGGGGTGCCGGGGCCTCGAAGCATGTGGGCACTGTCCACGGTGTAAAAGATCTGTACCCCGCGGCCTGTGGAAAAACTTTGAGCACTATCGGAACCACGATTACCCGCGGTTACCAGCGCGCTGCATAACTTGCGGTGATCTTAAAAAAAAGGAGTTCGCATGAGCTTAGAAGAGAGACAAAAAAAGCGCCGGGAACGTCTTCTCGTGGAGCTACAAAAGTTCCTGGACGAGTTCGACGTGTCTGAGATTTTGGAGGAGCTGATCCTGGCCTGCTATCGAAATGCAGAACAAGAAATAGTCTGTGATCCCGGATCCACCGCCGCAGGGTGGGCTCATTGCATGGCCATTCTCAAACGGGCTCGCGACGAGATTAGGACCATTCCTTAAGGAGGGAATCGTGGAACCAGAAAAAATCGAAGAACACCGCCCGTGCCGGGTTGGCGAACGCATTCTAATTGATGGGCACGAGTACGTCGTCGCCGAAATTGAAGGCGACGGATTAATTCGGTTCGCAACGTCCGCCAGCGGCCTTCGTTGGTATCGGCCGGCTCGATTTCGCTCGGCGGAGACCACCTCCCGGGAGCGGGCCGCATGACGCCAACCGCAATGCAAGATCGTCGCACGTTGGACGGCACGATCAACGCGTTGAGGCCACTAGTTCAAGCGTTAAAGAAAGAGTAGTAGAGAATCCGTTGCACCCCGCTCGTTCGCGGGCGGGGAGGTGTCGAGTCTTCCGTACGGCCCACCGGGAGGTCTTGCCTGTGGTAGCAACTCGGCCAAAAGCTGTTGGAAACAGAGTGCAGCGCGCCGATCAACTAAGAGACCTGTGAGTAAACTCGGCGAAGAAAAGAAATGTAAACTCTGCGGCGAACCGATCCTCATTGAGGAGCGCGACGACACCAGTTCGCCGTTTTGTGGTGCCCAGGATCAGCCACATCTCGATGCTATTGCAGATTGGGAACGACGCGAGCTGACCGGACAAAACAAGAAGGAGGCCAAGGAAAACTCTAGCGAAGTCGCTCGCGATGATCGCGCTGATCTGATCCTGCACACATTTCAGCTCGAACAGCGCGCGATTTACGAGGATGCCGAGAATCCGATCCGTGTTCCACCACCATCGATTCACACCGACTGCCCGCCCGCTTTGCCTAACGAAGTGGCGGGCTCTTCAGGTCCGCCGAGTCATCCGGGCGCCTTGCACCCCGGCCCCGACTGTCCTTGCATTTGCTGTCGCGGAAATTATGGATCGATAGCTAAACTCAAGGCGGACTGCGATGCCGCCGGCGTTCAGCGTCGAAGGGAAATGGGAGCTTTCGGAGGCAGAGAGCAATGAAGTTGATCGGAAGGCTCAGACCGCTAGAAAGCATTAGCAGGTAGTTGCATTGATCGCGAATCACTAGCACGATCAGTGACGCGATTCGAAAAAGGGGAGCCATCATGGGCGAACAAGCTGACGACAATCGCGCGGTGAGTCTAGAGGACATTGCAAGAGAAATTCGTTTGGGACTACTTCCGTTCATTAAGAACAGGTCGCGTCCGACTGATAAATACGGCGAAGACGACAAACGTGTTGAGGAAGCGATCGTGCGTGCGTTGCTTAAAGAAAAAGCACTGTTCGAAGAGAAAGAAGAAGAGTCGTTCGGACAGAGAGAAGGGTTGTCCGTTTTGAACATGTTTGAGGCTTTGAGACCGGTCTGTCTGTTTGAGTACGATCTCCATTCGTTAGAAGGTCTGTGTAAGGCTTTAACATCTATCGCTGATTCTCTGCGCGAGCATGAAAAAGAGGTCACCGACTACTTCAGGGGGCTGGCAGAGGAAGAGGAGTAAACAACGTTGCGGAAAAACAACGCATTGTCTGCTCCACCCTAAACCCGATGAATATCACGAGGAGAGACGCGGGTGAGTGAGATCAAGAAAACGTGTGTCGTGTGCGGAAGTGTTCTCCGGGATGACCTAGAGGACAATGATGCTCCGATCTGTGGAGTGCAGGATGTCGCACACCTGCAAGCGATTGATGCATTCGAAAAACAACAGGAAGAGGAGAACGCTTCTGTTTTAGATGAAGGATCAGCAGCGGTCGAGGCCGAGATTGAAGCGGCCGAGCCACAAGCCGGTCCTCATAAGGAGCTGTCTCTTCACGACGAGGTTCGCCCTAACATCGCCCCTGATGAAACCAAGTACGCTGAGTCTCTTTCTGCGAATGAGGACATCGGTGGTGATCTACCCGCGCGATCTAGTGGTTCGCCGCTTAAGAGCACCACCTCGTTTGTCCAGCGCCCGGACCAGTGGCGCGACGATGAGGGGATTCCGCACCGTGCGATGCGCACCTCACAGGAGCTTCATACCGATATGGAAGGCGCTCGCCGTTTGTATGCTTCCACCCAGCGATGTGCGCGTCACGGCACCCCTCACTGTTCGAGCTGCTACCAAAAGCCCCGCGCCACAAAACCAGCGGTAGACCCAGCGGCGATAATAAGGGCTAAGCCGATCGTGCGCTCGCCGGGAAAAGAGGAGCGGTTGCGGAAGCACCCCTATGCCTACATGAGTCCCGAGGAAGAGACGTACGAGGTCATCGCGACTGCGAAGGCGTTGGGGCTCCCGTTTAGTCTTATCCCATCAAAAATTATTAAACAGAAGCCGGAACCTAAACCAGCGCCGCCACCAAAGAAAAATCGCAGCCTCCGGAAAGAACTCGGTCTCGATCCACTCGTGATCGCAGCCTGGTTAGATATTCCGTTTGATCGCTGGATCCAGAAACCAGCTTCGGATTCGCCACCGGTTGATTCTTCTTCCCCACCACCGCCAAACGGTGCAGAGCTACAGAAGGAGCTAGATGAAGTATGCGCCATCATCGCCAATCTTGAGGAGCACTTCAAAACGCTTTCAAAGAAATCGTCCCCGGAATTATCGGAGAAAGAGCGACGACGCTATAAGCGTGCGGTCAAAGACGACCTCAGAAAAGCTGAGCAGCATAAAAAGGAAATAAAAAGACGGAGCGACGGTGTAGGCAGTGCCGTGCCTTCTCCTTCGGTGAATAAGTTTTTGGCGGAGTACGAGGCGGCCGGGCGCCCGGGCTGGGTCGAGGATTGGGTGAAGCAACTGGCGGCGAAGTATCAGACCGCCGCTCGCACCGGGCTCGGCATCGTGGGCGATGAGTTTGTGGATTTCGAGAACGCGGTAATAAAACGGTGGCTCGGGGCTGGTCACATCGTTGAAGATTCCGACGGCCCCGTTGAATCCGAGGATGGCGCGCTGGAAAACAAATTGATCTCCAAGACCGGGGGCGCCCAGATCGGTGGTCGAATTTACGGTGGGAAGCATGGCAGCACGCCCGGGCAGACCGGTAGGCGGAAGGGCCTCGAAACGTTCGACCGCGGTGGCTCCCGTGGCGGGGGTCAAAACGGGGGTGACGGAGGGGATATTCATGATGATTACGCCGAAAACAGTGGCGACGACATCGATCGGTCGGATTAGTCCAAAGTATTTTGTAACACCTTTATAATCATGGATTTCTAGACAAAAATAAATTCAAACCTGTCAAAAGAGGGTGCCGTAAACAAAGGGGTTACGGCATTTCGTAACGTGACTTTTCGCGACCATACCCCCTATATGAGGGTAAGCAGACAGATAAAAGGAGCCAACGATGGCGGACATAAAGAAATTGTTGCAGGCCGGATTTTTGATCGAGTTGGGCGACGGGACATTTTTCACCCGTTGGGTGGATACCTATGCCTGCGCAACGCCTTACCCAAGCCGCGCTCTGCACCTAGGCTACGCCACTGCCGATCAGTTCTGCCAGGAGCTTCGTGCCCGGGGATATAAGGATTCGATCGTTGTCGATCGCTTCGGGGCCCCGGTTGCAGATCCGCTTTCATCACGCGCGGAGCCCAACCGCGCCGCGTACAAGCGATTTTGGGGTCAAGAATCTGATGAGCCCGATCAATCCGATTGGCCCAAAACCAGGGCGGAATTCGACTCAACCCCCACCTCGACGATTTTACGAATGTGTAAGGCCGACAAAAAGTTTGCCGAGCACGTTAAGCAGTTTCAGAACGACAGCAAAATGTAGGAGCGCGCGGATTCGCGCAGGAGGGGAGGAAAAACAAACATGCTAGTACCCAGTACGGAGTATAGCGACCAGGAAGCGGCAGAGATTTGGGCAAACGATCTTCCTACGGGAGACTTCTCAACAACGATCAACGGGGTTCCACAACGCACAGAAACTCTTGAGAACATGGTGAACCGCATGTTCGAGGCAACGAAGAGCCGAACTGTTACGCCTGCCACTCCCTTACTCTTACTTGAGGAGAACGAGATATGAACGGAGTTACGCCAACTACTTTTCAGGACCGCGCACTGCTAATCACGTCGCGGGGCATTCCTTGTATCCCTCTCAAAGCGGGGCGCAAAGAACCCGTCTTCGGTGATTGGCCGACTCTTGCGAGCACGTCCGCGGAAGTAATCGAAAAGTGGAATCAGGAAAATTCGAACTATAACTGCGCCGCTGTTTTCCAAGAAGTCGGCTATTGGGCACTCGAAGTAGATAGTTCGGCCGTTGTTAAGCGGATTGAGCGAGATACCGGCAAGAAGCTGCCGAAGACGTTTTCTGTTCTGTCATCTCCAGGCCGCGGTCATCTTTACTGGAAACAGAACGCCGCAAGCATCGCAATGGGGAACCTAGCGCAAGCATTTGTCAATGGAGAGGATTTTTCCGTTCGCGTATCAAACCAGTACTGCGTGTCGCCGCTGAGCGTTCACCCATCCGGAGCGATATACAAAATTATGTGTGACGCCGAAATCGTCGAAGCACCAGATTGGTTGATCGAGTGGCTGATCGCGCAGAAGACTACGCATAGTCGTTCATCGATTCCTAAAGCTAAAGCAGCAGAGACGATAGAACGGCCCGGAGTTCCCATCACGGTTGAACCGGTAACGGAAGAGGGGATTATTCGTGAGCATGGACGGAACACGGCCTTGACATCGATGGGCGGGAGTCTCCGGCACCGCGGTTGCAACGAGTCCGAGATCTATTCCGCGCTGTCAACCGTCAGTCGAGAGCGCTGCCGGCCTCCGCTACCTGACCAAGAAGTTCGAACGATCTCGTGGAGCGTGTCACGCCCTGAATATCAAAGCAAAGAATTTCCTGTATTCATCGGCGGTAAGGAGTGCGGCGGAGTCATCCAGAAGATTATCGTTCGAGGAGCCGGGCGTGTGGATGTGGAGTACGAGACCAAGCCCGATCCGAACATCGTCGTCGTCACCGCGGAGGAACTTAAATCTCAGCCACCTATAGAACAGGCCGGGCTCGAAGAGGACATGCCCACAAGTGTCTTGGACGGGCGCCTCGGCGAAATATGTCTGGAGAGACTGAAAAGATTTCCAGTTGCATATTCGTGGCCTGCGCTCGTCACGGTTGCTGGTGTGATGGTGCCGGTTCCAGATCCCCCGGCGAGTGGGCTATTGATCGCACAACGAGTTATGACGAATCTCTACACAGGCGTCGTCGGCCCCTGGCACTCTGGGAAAAGCCAAGCTGGCGAGTGGGCTCGGCGCGTTTTGAATTTACACGAGAGGGCATATTCGGATGTCAAGGCCGGATCAACCGAAGGACTGATGGCGTCGCTAAATCGACTTCAAAAAAATAAGAAGCTGGATCGGAGTCTCCTGGTTGACCTGGACGAATGGTCGCATTTGTTTGACAAAGCGAAGATTGACAATTCTTCGTTTCTAACAATCCTGAACACAGGATTCTACCGGAGCCGGGTTCACTTGGTTATCGCTGGCGGCAAAGAGATTGACCTTGATTGCGCGATATCGTGGTATGGCGGCATTGTGCAGGAGGAATTCGGCAACGTCTTCGGAGTAAAGTCGATGGGCGGAGCGCACGACAGGTTTCTCTTCGGGCTCTGTCCCAAAAATTATGTTCACTTCTATCGCCCGTTTGAAGGAGAGGTTGCTACGGACCGAGATGGAAGTGCTCTGAAGCCTATCCCCGTCACAATCCACCAGGATGTATGGGAGATGGTTGACGGCATAAAACTAGCCAACCCGGGGCTCGACCGGGAGGCTGAAATTGGGGTTCGAATTGCCCACATCTGCGCCTCGTTCGATGGCAGACCTATTCTGCACGCGAAAGATTGTGAGCAAGCAGTCAAAGCAATGGCTTCGGAGCAATGCCGGATTAAAAGTCTCCTAAAGCCAAACCTCGGAGTCACCCACGACGCCGAGTGCTCGAACGTCCTTATCGACTGGTTTCGCAAGCACGCGTCGGATGGGCAATGGGTTCGTGAGCGAATCTTGTACCACAGCGTCAGACGTACGTTTGAGAAATTGGGTCCGAACGTGATTGGGTACACTCTACAAGGACTTGAAAAAAGAGGTCTGATCCTGTCGGCGAAAGATGACAGGGGTGGCCCAGGCGCGAAAGCGAAATTCTACCAATGGCTGGGCGGTAAGAGCAAAACGTAGTCCACTTCTAGTTCGGCCCGCCGCTTTCGGCGCCCGTCATAAATCCAGAAAAATTGAAAGGTCAAAAATGGCATCAGGTCGTTGTGTGTTCAAAGGAGTTTCCATTGGCATCCACCAAACGTAATCGCGCGATTCGCAAGCGCCGAGCAGTAATCAAAAACCGGGCGTCGGCTCCGGGGGAGGTTCTTGCCGCGGCCGAGGCGTTGTGGAGCGATGAGTATGGTCGTCACAACAACCGAAAACATTTGCTCGGCCCCCTGGGTCGAATCGTGAAGAACGAATCAACGCCAGACGCCAGCATCGACCAAGTCCGATTGGATGGTGAGATTCGAATCCGCGCCGCGCAGCTTCGCGAACAAATCCGCGCCTGGCAGCCGCCTGCGCCGGTCGTCAAAGAGGCTTCAAACGCCACGCCGGCCCAGGACATCGAGGAGGATGTCCACGACCCCGCCCCTGCAGCGCCCACCACTGTGGCGCCGGCGGCAGAGCTTGCCACCTTTCCGGATGGGCCACCGATCGTTGCATCGCAGACAGGTTTCTACGACGAAGTAAAAGAGCTGGCTGAGAAGCGCGGGGAAGAGATCAACGATTGGCATTTTTTAGAGTGTTTGGACGCTCGCCGTCCTTACTCGGTAAAGAAAGTGCCGAGTTGTACGCTTGAAGATTTGGCTGGTTTGCTTCCTCTTTACATGGAATTCGACGCCTCGATTCTTGAGGCAGGTCAAAACTCGGACGGTTCCGGAGATTCAACAAATCCCTATGTTCAAAGAGCCAGAGGTCGTTCGAACATGATGGCTTCAATCCCTGAAGAGGGAACGGACCCGATGTGGATCCGTCAGCTCAGAATGCGCGCCCAGACGGACTTGTTCTTTTTGGCGAAAGAATTTTTTCAGAAGATTGTTACAAATAAAACCCATAGACCGGTCACCGATTGTTTCTTTCCGTTCAAAGATCCCACGGTCGGACTTGAGGAACAAGCCGAAGGACCGAGGGATTATTTACTTTTGATGCCGAGAGGCAGCTTTAAGTCAACGGTGGACATCGTGGACTGTGTCCAGGACATCTGTTGCTGGCCCGATATTCGTCAAATTCTTCTTACAGGAACCCGAGATCTCGCGGTGTCTTTTGTCACTGAGGCTAAGAATTATTTTCTGGTGAGAGAAGGCAGTATCCCTACTGCTTTTCAAAAACTTTTCAGCCACCTCACGATTAGCCCTTCCGATGCCGGGCCTATTGACGAGCTAAGGAGCCCGGCCAGGGATCTTTCTAAGAAGGAGCCAAGTCTTTGGGCTGCTTCGATTTTGACCAATCTCCCAGGCTGGCACACCGACAAAATTCGGATGGATGATGCCGTATCGGACAAGAACGCAAACACGCCTGAACTTAGAGCGAGCGTAATCGAGAAAGCATCTTTGGCGGAGGAACTTTTGGATCCCGGCCGTGGTCGAGCAGTTTACATGCTCGGCACTCCGTGGGCTCCGGATGATTTGTACGCTGATTCTATGAAGACGAAAGAGGGTTTGAAAGTCCTTCGTGCGCCTGCGTACACAGTAAAGGACGGATCGCAATCTAAGCTATTTTCGGAGCTTCTCGAGGAGGATGTCATTCTTCTTTTTCCGGAGCGGTTGGGTTGGGCATATCTCAAGAGAAAAGCACGCAAGTGGGGGCTTTTCAAATCGAACTATTTGCTGAACCCGGAGGGCACGACACAAATCAAGTTCAATCTTTCGACCCTGGAGCGCCAAACGATTCCCGATACTCAGTTGCCTACCGAATATGTGAGCAAGATGCTGGCTTTTGACTTTGCGTATTCGACGAACGAGGGGTCGGATTCGACCGTGGGCGTATGTCTGGGCTGGGATTCAGAGGGGAGAGGATTTTTGATTGACATGGTAATAGGGATGTACAGTGACACCGAATTGGCTTCTGTTGTCGCAGAAATGTACGCAAAACACAAGCCAGAAACCTGCAGAATAGAAAGCAGTAATGGCGCCAGATTTTTGGAAAATACCATCCGCTTCATGGGAAACCGTTTGAACATTCAGATGAACCTCGACTTTTTCAAGGTCGCTACGACTAAAGGAAGTAAGGCTTATCGTGTTGGTGCTTTGGAGCCGTTGCTTGAGAATGGCCGGCTGTTCATTTCTGCAAGCCTGCCCGGGCTCGAGGAGCTCTACAAACAGTTCACTGAGTTTGGGTCTTGTCGCCACGATGACATTCCCGACGCCATCAGTTTCCTTGCTAACAAGTGGAGTCCACTAGCCCCCCCACCTCCTGGAGACGCTAAGCAGATGACCGAGGATTTGGAAGCGCGGTTGCGCGAGAAGGGGCTCCACGACCTGCTCTACGGTATGGACGAGAAGCCGTTCGCGGAAGATCCAATCCCTCAACAGGGCGACGATCCTGAGATCATTGATTATTTTTCGCCACAAGGTCTGAAGTAAACACCCCAACAATTTAAAGGAGATCCCAGAATGGCTCGTAAGTACGGAGTGCCAATACCAGCGGACCAGATGTTGCAGGCTGCATAAAGATTTTCGCTCGACGTTTGACAAAAGGTGGAATTCGTGTATAATCAAACAGAGTAACCGAAGGGATTGAGGTCGCCTGCTACGAACAGGAGGCCCCAAGTTTGTTCCCAACGGCCGAGGTAATCGCCTAAGGCTTCCGCCTAGGGCGGCTCGATTATAACGATCACGACGATTAGTCTCATCGTAACCCTCCTTTTGAGAATGCCCGGTGCCGTGAGCATCGGGCTTTCGCTTTTTTAGCCGTCTTGGGACGGCATAGGGCGAAACCCTTTTGGGGAAAGAGCAAACCCCAAATCCTGTTAGCACCTCGTAGAACCCCATTGTACCACAATTTTTAGGCTCTTTTCGGGACGGGAATCTCCGCCTTGAGTAGAGTACTTTCGAAAGGCGGAAAGATGAACGAAGAATTTGCAGAACGGTTTGTAAAATTGTACTTGCGTTATCGTGCGGTGCTTCGACGGGGCGTCCGAGCCGGATACCTGGGCTTTACCCCTCAGCAGGTTTGGGACGAGGCCGCCGCGATGGCACTGTGGCACATGAGATCCAATTAAGTTTCGGCTGTTCTTCGGGCAGAAGCGGCCGATCGAGGCCGGGGCTTTTCAACTTGCCGCCTCTCCGAGCGGTGAGAGAGGCTCCGGCTCTCTGCTTCAAAAATTTCTAAGCAACAAAATCAAGGAGACAAAATGAGTGACACGAACGAACTGAACGAACAACAACAGAAAGAGTTTGACGCGAATCAAGCAGTGGCGGAAGCATGGTGTGTGCTTCATCCTATTTGGCGACAGTGCTACGGAAGTCCTGAGCAGGACCTCAAGTTGGTGGAGCGCGCGCGACGATACGCAAGCCCGGTCGCTACGATTTCCTCGCTAGATAGAAGTTTTTCGGAACTTAAAAAAGAAGGTTCCATCACTGCTCTACGCGAACAGCCGCTGCCGGCGGTTCCGGAGCCCGACCGAAAGTTTTATGATTTCATCGGCGGACTCAGTCAGCCTGAGCTTTCGAAGCTATTCTTCAGTGATCGCAAGTTTGAAGCACGGTTTCGGCGCGCGGTTCAGCTCCATAATTTTCGCCTCCCCCGCGGTGCCAAGCCAAACGCGACCGGCCCCTCTGTGACGGAGCTAACGGCCGACGGTCATTTGCCAATTTCACTCACGATCGAGCAGTACAACGAGATGTCTATTTCGGAGGTCAAGCGCCGGTATGCGAGCGAGCCAGAATTCGCGGCTGCGGTCGATCAGTTGGACACTCGGTGTGGGGGTAGGTGAGCGTGAAATCTTATCTCGTTGAGGTCAAGACCGGTCAAACTGTTCGCCCCATAGCTTATTTCACGCGGCAACTCCCCGGTAGCATTGAAGTAGAGGCCAGCTCGATTCATGCGAAAAGGATGCCGCTCGTTGTGGCGTTGGACACTTGTGATGTGCTCTTTCGGAAGCACAGACTTGACAATCGGATCGTGGATGCCACCACCGGAGATCCTTACAATAACTGGGCGTCGGAAGGCGCCGGCTTTGTAGAAAAGAAAGAGGAAGCAAAAACTCATGAGCAGGCGGTGTGGCGCGGGATTTTGATGTCCTACGGCGGTGATGGTAAATATCACGCGTCGATTCAGTTGCCGAGTAGCAGAGCAGACTTTATCGGCGCGGACCTCCAAGACCTAATCGAAAGGATCATCGGCTGTTCTGATGCCTCGGAAGAGCTAGCCGCATGCATTGCGGCTTTGCCACCCGAGCCCGAAGAATCACCAGAGCCGGCGCCCGATCCCGAGCCGTCCGCGCGTCCAGGTATTCGCCCTGGCAGCGTTACACGATAGAATTTGCTGACCGGCCTTCAGCCAGCCGGCCCGCATCGGGACCCTGACGCTCATTCCTCAAGCGTTCGGGGTCCCTGAATTTCAGAGATCCTTGACAGGGACCCCGCGCTGCCACACCACCGTGGACTTTTAGCGACCACAGTGGTGTCGGCAACGCGGTTTTCAATTTTAGAAAGACCGCCCAACGCGGAAAAAAGGAGATTCAAATGCCCGAGAACGACGAAGACACACAGGTGGCGGAAGTAGAGATTGGATACAACCTCGCGATTGCTACCGATGGCGAAGGCGCTGCGGCAAGCACTTTAATCGACGGCAGTTGGGCGGCAATGACGGCGCGTTTCATCGACGAGACGGCAACCGGCGAACAATGGGCCGAAACGTATTCAACAAAAGCCAATACGCAAACCCTTGGCGAAGAGTTGAAGAAAAGATTCCGCGGCGGTCAGCTTATTAGCATAAGTCAACTTGAGGCTCTCGCGCATGCGCTAATCGCGAGTGGAGAAGTGGCGCCTGAGGTTGCTCCCCCAAATGAAACGCCCGTGGAAATTAGGGAGCGACATAGAAATGCCGCTGGGCAGTTCGAAAGTTTTCTGCTCCACGACCTTTTGAACGACCCGAATGTCAGCGTCTCCGAACTCAAACGAAGAGTGGGACCCGAACTCTCGCGGTCAATCAACACTCGCCCGGAACCGGTTCACGCAAACCTTTATGTAGATGGTCACCATGTCACACATTTTGACGGCGTAGACCTCGAAGCCTTTAGAAATTTCTACGCTACTGCGCCGTGCGAGTCTCTTAAACCAAAAGGCGGATTTATAACCATCATGAACGGCGAACGCCTCACTCCACTTAGGTTCGATCGATTGGTCGAGTTCTGCCTGGAAAAACATCTGCTGTAGACCGCACCGCGGTCGAGGAGAATCAAAAATGTCAACAATGCAGGAAGAGTACGGAGTCTTGGCCGCTCAGAAGTTTAAGACAAATTGCTCTGAGATTTTGTCGTGCCTAAAGGATCCATCCGCTTTAGACGAAGCCTTTGGCGCCTTCACAAGTTTGCATCCGCCGTCTGAGGAGATTCGAACTTTACCCGAGATGGTGGCCTATATCGAATTCGTTTTTGTCACGCTTTATCAGCGTGGACGGATTCAGCTTTGTGAGCCACCCATTCCAGAATTAGCCCAGGAGGAGCTTGGAGAGTTGATCGCGCGCGTCGAAAGCCGCCAACAAACTGCCGCGCCGGCTAAACCGACACCCGAACGTAAACCACGGGTAGTTGTAGTGGATCCTGTGGACGAGGCCGTAGCCTATTGGAACGCCCACCCATCTGTTGTTGTCAGAACACGTATGGAGAGGGAACCTAGCTTTCGGGCTGCGGTAGAAGCTGCCATCGAGCAGAAGAGAATCTAGGAGAAGCCATGAGCAAACGTCTATGCCAGGAAGCCAGGATAGAACCGCCAGAAAGTACAGCCAAACCAGGGGAGACAGTGTTCGTTCTCCCAGACGCGTCTCGCCCAGGTTTTATGGAGGGCATGGGGAGAATGGGTGAAGAGCTTTGCGGCCTCGCCCAAGGTTTATCCTCCACTGTGGGGCCGGAGCCGGCAGCCCCAGAAGAATCGTCGGAACTGCTGCAGGATCCGATTCTCCGAGTCACGAAACTTAAAGACATCCGGAGGAAGCCGTGAGTCATCCACACAGACGACCGGGCGGGGCATTGGCCCATCAGAAAGATCGCCCTACACACCTCCACCTGTCCCGGTCGTTGAACATGTAGAAGTCCGGAGCGTGGACGAATTGGCTCAACTCTTCCTAACCGGATACATTGAAGTTTGCTTCGTCCGCGAGTCGCGACGGTAAGCGGAAGTCAACTCATTGCTTCATCCAACCTCGAATACAAACGGCTGACCGCGAAAGCCAAAGATGCGGCCTAAGGTTTCTGGCCAGCAACAAAAGCATTTGGCGGACACGGAACGAATCGTACATCCGTTACAGACCACCGAAAACAAAAACGCGGTTCGTACGATCTGTCATTAAGATCGTGATATTGCGCAAAACCGAAAGCCAACCAGGACCTTTGGCCAGTTTTAGCCATGTCAAATTCGAGTGGATTCTCATTCTTCTTAGTATCTAATTCGGCGACAGCCACTCCTCCGGGGGCTAAGGTGCTGGAACCTTCTGGTTTTGCAAGATTTTCAGGCTTAATTTTGTCCATATCAAAATCGAGAGTCACAATGGCCAGCCGAGTAGTAGACATCAATCCCAAAGCGGGTGTTTTGCCGCTATTGTGGAGAAGAATCTGTAACTTCCTATCTTCATCTATGAGTCGCGTCGCTTCTGCAAAGACGTACGGACGATCCGCGGCGGGCATCGCTAGCGGCGGTATCGGCTTGAGCTTAGGAGGCAACGGTGACGGAGGCGGTGGCTCTAACTTGTGGTAATCGGGAGGAAACGCAGGAAGTGGCGCACCCCAGCTTAACGAACGGCGGAAAATGATTAGTCCCCTTGCGGGAGACGCAATCCATGACCATTCCCGATTGCCTTTTTGCCCGTTGGTTGAAAAATTTGGTGGCTCAGGATAAATAGCATAGCAAGTAGGAAATCCTCCTCCTGCTTTTGCTGCGAGGTAGACATGATAATTTGTTTCGATGTAAGTAACGCCGCCATATTTAACTGATGTGCCCGACCCCCAAACATATTTACCCGCAGAATTTGCCGGGTAACAATTTACCTCAACGATTGCGGACTCGACCTGATTGATTAACGCTGTCGTCAAACTGCCCGAGGTACCCGGGGAAGTGTTTTGTTGTGGCTGCGATAGCGAAGGAGCCGGTGCCGTCGGCGACGGTTGCGGTGCGCTCTGCTGTGGAACACTTGGAGGTGGTGAATTATTAATCGCAGATGGCGAAGGCGTGTTACTTTTGGGAAACGCGAACGTAACCATCAAACCAACGATAAAAATTGAAGCAAGGAAGGCTACGATCCCCGCCAACGTACCATTACCCGATTTTTTCTGTTGCATTGTTTATTGTATTTTCAGGACTCCGAGCACAAAATTCCACGCCGACCTAGGCCGTGCGGCCCCCTAGCCATTAATTTAACTGTAGGGCAGGGAAGTACGCTGTCAAGATCTACGCGAGGAGTCAAGCGGAGATTTTATTAGCTGGTAATAGTACTTGGAGGGAAAGCAACTACCGTAAGTCTGTCAAAGATATGCTGTGCAGCATTGCATACTGACCCAGTCAGGTATACATTGTCGACCGGCCGGGAGCTCAAAAAGGGAAATTCCGACTAAGCTTATGGAAGGGAGAGAGAGATGGGCAATTCGGAACTGACCCCTTACGCAAAGCGAGTCGATGTTCGTTGGGTTCGTTGGCTCCTTCACCAAGCCTTAGGCACAGCCTGGCTGATCTCCATTCTCCTCTGCCCCACCCTGAGCGCGGACTCTCCTCAGCACGCTAAGCTGCCAGCAGAGTTGAAGAAGGCCGAGGAGTCCATTGCCCAGGCGGAGGGGTTCGTGGAAAGCGGTGCCGGAATCGGCATCGGCGATGTGACTCGTTATGATGAAGTAGAAAAGAGCAGGAAAAAGCTCCTTGCGCGATTGAAAAATGCGGATGCGGAGACCAGCCGATATCTGAAGAAGGATCCCAACAACATTGAAGTGCTGTTC
Source organism: uncultured Acidobacteriota bacterium (assembly GCA_963781005.1). GTDB lineage: Bacteria > Acidobacteriota > Terriglobia > Acidiferrales > UBA7541 > CAWADX01. Next base: position 377,667 of record CAWADX010000001.1, on the reverse strand, counting down.
CTGCAGGTGCGTCTGGATCTGGTGAAGGTGCTGATCACACCCGTCGTAATCGAGAGGGGTAAGGTACAGCGGCAGGACGTTCCCTCGCCGGCTCGGGACCCTCAGAAAACCCTCGATCGAATCCTCGAAATCGACCCGTCGAACGCCGCGGGGTACTACTTGAAAGCACGACTGTACGGCTTGGAGACTTTTGGTCAGGAGACACTGGAGTTTTTTGGTCAGGAGGGCGGCGTGCACCAAGAATTGGACAAAGCAGTTCAGTATGCCAGGATGGCGGTCGAGCGAGCCCCAGATAACGCACAATACCGCTTCGCACTCGTTGCATACCTAGTGCGCTCAGGAGACCGCGCGGAGGCGAGGAAAGTGGCAAGCCACATGGATAACGGGAAGTACCCGCTCGCGCTCCTCTTGGACGATCTTCAGAAAGTGCCTGTACCGGAGGGCGCGATCGCAAACCTCGGGGGCGCCGCAGCACTCATAGAACAGATGACGCCTGAAGACCCTTTGGCGTTGTTCCGCGTCACTAGCTATACTCTCCTGAAGTCCGCCGACGAAGTCAGATCTTTCTACGAGCGCACGTGGAAGGGTTTCCATTTCAGGTTGTCAGAGGACTACCTGCCTGATTCGAAAGCCGAGCTCGGATCCCATCAAGAGCTTAGAATATGGCAGGCTCAATTGGACTGGCGAGACGGAGAACTAGTTCCCGTTCCACTGGAAGACGCGAAGGCAAGAAAATGGTCAGAAGTAACCGGTGTTTCGCTGAGGCTTACTGAGTTGCGCCACCCCACGCCAGAAAACCGCAAGCGACTCAAAATTGGCGACGCGGATGTTGTTTGCGAAGTAGATGTGATCAACCAGCGTCCCGTCGGGCCTATCCGGCACTAACCTCAACAAGCAGCATTTCGAATTCGGCCACGCTCGCCCACTTCATCCCCCGAACAGTTTTTGCGGCTTCTGCCACGGCGTTTTCTGCGGCTTAGACATGATCGATTGTGACTACCGCGTCGCTTATGTTTATTGTTAAAAAAGAGTTTGACTCTTGAATAATCCTAATGGTACTTGAGACACCTCTCTGGGCGACGGAGGCTCGCAATGATTTATGCCAAACCTCGGCTTGTTCTCTTGACTCTTGCGCTTCTACTCTGGGCATTCACAATGCCGCTGTCAGCCAAAGTTTACGATTACTATCCAAAGAACACTTTAACCCTAGGCAGTAGTTTCGATCCACTTTTTCCAGACCGAGCCTTCCCGTCATGCCTGTCGTTTCAGTCGATTTGACCTGACCCCATCCAGATGTACCAGCTGATATGAGAGTCTAACGGCCCGAGAGGGCGGGAGGACTCAATGAAGAGGAAGCGACACAGGCCGCAAGAGATCATTGCGAAGCTGCGCGAGGCGGAAGCGGATCTCAACCAGGGAGCGACGATCGAAGCGGTATGCCGGAAGCTGGAGGTCAGCGAGCAGACGTTTCACCGCTGGCGACATTTCTACGGCGGGATGAAAGGGCCGGAGATGGCGCGGATGAAAGAGCTGGAAAGAGAAAATGCGCGGTTGAAGAAGATCGTGGCGCAGCAGGCCATGGACATCGACGCGCTGAAGGACATCAGCCGAAAAAACTGGTGAGCCCGGCGGGCAGGCGACGGGCGGTCGAGCATTTGCGCGAGGAGCGGCGGTACGCAGAGAGGAACGCTTGCCGGTTGGTGGACCAGCCGCGTTCGACCCAGCGGTATCAAGCGCGCATCGATTACCAAGAGCGGCGGATTCGCAAGCGGCTGCACGAACTGGCGAAGACCCATCCGGGTTCGGGCTACCGGCGGATGACCCGGCTGTTGCGGAGAGAAGGGATGAACGTCAACCGGAAACGGGTGCAACGGCTGTGGCGGGAGGAAGGGCTGCGGAACCCGCTGCGGAAGCGGCCAAAACGCGCCCGGGGGCACAGCGGGAATAGTTGCGCGGTGAAGAAGGCCGAGCACAAGAATCACGTGTGGTGCTGGGATTTCACGATGGACGAGACCGCGGAGGGCAGAAGGCTGAAGTGGTTTTCAGTGGTGGACGAGTACACGCGGGAGTGTCTGGCGCTGGAAGTGGAACGGCGAATGACGGCGCGAGACGTGGTGGCGATTCTGACGTGGCTAGAAGCGAAGCATGGAACGCCGGAAGCGATTCGTTCCGACAACGGTCCGGAGTTCATCGCGCGAGCGGTGCGGAAATGGCTGGCGGCGCGGAACGTCGTGCTGGGTCGGGAACGTTTGGACAATCAATCTCCGGATTCATGCATTTAGTAACTGTACCTAGATTTTGAATTTTCATAGGAGGAGACTTCTTATGTTAGAACAATTGGTGGAAAGACTTCGCCCCATGTTGGTGAACCCTAATGCGCTCGTTTTTTTTGACGGCGTCATTTATCTTTACACGAAAGATTGCGAACTTATTGCCTTTGATATCGGCGCCACTCCCTGAGCTTCTTTGAACGCCGAGAGACGTTGAGCACGCTACGTCTAGTTCTTTTTGGCCAGACGATCATATCAAACCTTGACCCTTTGTGTGATAGGCTCTGCCTAGGAGGATCTTCTTATGGTCAACGTTAGATCCGCCGTTGGTTCACTCATCGTACGGCTTCGAAGGGAACAAAAGGATCTCGCAAGAAGGTTAGAGAAGGTCACGAGGGTTATTGATGCTCTTTCTTCGATCAAGACTTCAGGAAGAACGGTTCGCGCGCATGCCACCACTCACCAAAAGAAGTGGAAGATGTCCCTCAAAGGACGAAAAAGGATCGCGAAGGCTAAGAAGGCGTTCTGGAGAAAGAAGAGAGCCCAGGCGCGAGCTGCAAAGCGTGCTGCTAAACCTAAACTGGTAGCGGCTTAAGTTTCTCAGCCTCAGCCTCCACATATTCCTCATAAGTTCTAGCAGCCGCAGCGCGGGCGCGCTCTTCGTCCTCTTCATCGACCACGATGTAGAACTCGGACGTGGTTTTATCGTCGGCATGGCCGCCCAGTGCTCGTGCCATGTCTAGCCCCTGCTTTTGGTTCGTGTTGCTTAAGAATGTTCGTCTGAACGCTTTAAGACCGATCCGCCCTTCAATTTTCGCTCGTTCAGCTACACGATAAATGATTTTTATCAAATTGGTGTCGGGCGTACCCTTCGGTGTGGGGAAGATCAGATTGCAGTCTGGATTCTTAAGGGTTTTGCCTTCAGCAATCAGCGCATCGTTCGCGGCTTTCAATCGTTCGCGACGGTCCTCCATTCGCTGAACGAATTTCGCTGGTAACGAAATGTCGCACTCGCGTGATTCCCGATCTTTCGGCCTCCACCCGTAGTGCGGTTTTTCGTTTACATTGATGGTCTCGGAACTGAAATTAATATCGGACCACTCAGAATAGGCGACCTCCGAATCTCTGAATCCTGTGAACACGAAAAATTGGATGAGATCGGTTTCATCAACGGTTTGACATGCCTTCAGCATCGCCCGGACTTCGCTCCTGCTGTATTTTCTACCCTTTGATTTCGGCGCCCGTGGCACCTCATGGCGCGCGAGCAGACCGGGGTCATCGGGCCTTGGGTTTCGGTCCTTCTTCATTTTGATGCCCACGCTCGTCAGGAATGTTCCTAGGAACCGCAGTCGGTTTGCGATGGTTGTGTCGCGACTGCCGTACTTTCGCCGCGGCATGTTGCTCTCGTCCTGTAGCCACGCTATATAGGCAACAATGTCACCGCGCGAGACGTTTTGTACGAGCAGCGTCCCACGAGTGGTGCAGACCCCGACAAAATCGTTGACGGCGTCCGAGTATTTGTCTTGTGTCGCTTTGGATTTGCCGAAGACCGATAGTTCAGCCAGGTACGTCTTCGCGGCTGATTCAAGCAGTTTCGGATCACTGGAATTATTTTTGAAGTCTTGGATCAAAGCCGGCGCACTATAACTTGGATCTATTTCAGCACGTTTCATGGCGATGATCGCGTCGGCTAAATTTTTACAGCGGGTGTGCCTATCAAATTTCCCTTTGATCCTGGTGGTATAGCTCGAAATCGTCCTTGAATCTTGTGGAGGGTTCCAGCGCTCAGGTGGGAGCGGTTTGCCGTTGCCGGCGAACTCGACCGGGCGCCAGGAAAATTTCGTTTTTCCTCGACCGTCCAATGTTCCGGTGTGAACTCTCGCGTAGAGCTTTGCCATGTGTTTGATCTCCTGAAGAGAGTGTACCACGAGACACGTACAGTTTGCAACATATTTGTGTACAGTCTTATATTTCTCCTTTAGAATCAGTTATGCAACCGGAACCACCGAGTCCTATTTTCCACGCCGTCCAAAGGTCCCCACGCTCTCCGGAAGCTGTCACCCTCGTATCTCCCTTCTAATCAATCGCTCAAGGGATGGCTCGCCGCGTGCCATTCCTTCTCCCGAAGACCGAAAGGAGAGGGAGATGCGGCGGAGAACACAGAAAGATCAGGCGCTCAGAACCCGAGGCACGGTGAGAGCATCCCGGCTGGCTATTGCGCTGTTGCTGGCAGGGGCAAGGGCCTTCGCACAGGACCGGACTGTAGCAAGCGAGCAGGCTCCGACGGCCCAGATTCCGGAGCCGACCCGGCAAATCATCGTCAGCATCCCGGACCGCAAGCTGGCGCTGGTCGAGGATGGACGCCTCGTGAAGGTGTACCCGGTGGCGGTGGGCAGGGCGAGCTCTGCCAGTCCGACCGGCCGATTCCGAATCCGCGAACGCCTGACGGATCCGACGTACTACGCGCCGGGCACTGTGATCCCCCCGGGACCTGGGAATCCGCTGGGTCCGCGCTGGATCGGTCTGAGCGCGAAAGGCTACGGCATCCATGGCACGAACGAGCCAGGCTCCATCGGACATGCCGCCTCGCACGGCTGTGTTCGGATGCGCAATCGCGACGTCACCGATCTTTTCGAACGAGTGCGGGCCGGTGATGTTGTGGAGCTCCATGGTGAACGCGATGACGAAATCTTGAAGTGGTTCGGCGGGGGCGAAACCAGTGTCGCGCTGGCGCAAGCCAATCCTCGCGAGACCTCGGCGGTGACCGCACCGGCTGCAGTCGCCAGTCGTTGAAGAACCGAGCGAGCTCGCACTTTAGGAGGCTCAGATGGAAGACGCAATCAAGATCGTGGCGCTGGTCACCGTGATGCTGGCATCAGTTTCGCTCTCGTTGTTGCTCGAGTGGCTTTGCTTGCGCGGAGTGCTGCGACTGATGCCGGCTCGCGCCGCGGGCCTCAATAGTTCGGCGCAAGACAGCGCCGTCCGGAGATTGCTCCGGGTCGCAAAGCCGGGGCTCGAACGCTAAGGAGGAGACCATGCTTTTCCTGAAATACGTCCTGCTCATAACCGGTATCAGCTTGTTCGGCGTTGGCGCTGTCTTCGTTCTCTACGACATCTATCTATCCTTCGAGCTCGAGCGGTTGCTCAGGAGAGGCGAGGCGGTGTCCCCACCGCCTCAGCCGCGGCCGCGTGTTCCCATCCGTTGGGGGACGGCAGGGAAGCTCGCGGCCGCCGGATTCTTCTTCTTGCTCCTGAGTCTAAGCATCGTCGTAGTGCCCGAAGGTGAGGCGGGTGTCCGCATCAGCCAAATTTCGGGCGTCCGTCCAGGCACGCTTTACTCCGGCACGCATGTGGTGCTTCCTCTCGTCGAGCGCGTGGCGCTGTTTGACATCCGCGACCACGTGTTCACGACTGCGGTATCGGAAAATCCCAAGCAAAAGGCGGAAGTGCTTCAGGTGGAAGCGCGCGAAGGGCTCTCGCTCGGGTTGGCTGTGGTGGTTCGTTATCGCATCGACGCGCAGCGGCTCGATTACGTCCAGAACAACGTCCCTCAGCCAGTGGAGGAGGAGATCGTGGCGCCCACCGTGGCCAGCAGCTTTCGCGAAGTCGCTCCGAACTATATCGTGCGAGAGGTGTTCGCCGCCAAGCGCGAAGAGTTTCGCGAACGCGCCGCGACGTTGATTACCCAGCGCCTGGCCAGCGATGCCATCGTCGTAAAGGAAGTGTTGCTGCGTCGCATCCAGCTTCCCGAGGAATACGCCAGGGGCCTGCAGGATCTGCTTCTGAAGGAGCAGGAGGACGAACGGACCACGGTCGAGGCGTCGATCGAGCAGAAGCGCGTGCAGGTGGCCGGATATCAGGCGGACGCCGCCAAAGTGCGCGAAGTCAAACGCGCCGAGGCGGATGCCCAGTCGCGCGTCATTCAGGCCAAGGCGGAATCAGACGCCATGCAGTACACGCTCCCGCTGAAACAGAAGCAGATCGAACAGTCGAGGCTCGAGGCCCAAGCGCGCAAGGAAGCCACCGTCGAAAACGCCGAAGCCGAGGCGCAAGCGAAAGTCATCGACAGCAAGGCCGAGCAGCAGCGCCGGGGCTTGCTTGCCGAGGCCGAAGCCAACCGCATCCGGTTGACCTCGGCCGCCGAAGCCGAGCAGATGCGTCTCGAGGCCATTGCCCTCAAGACGAATCCGCTCCTTATCCAGAAGATCATTGCGGAGAGACTCTCGGACAAAGTGCAGATCATGATGGTGCCCACGGACGGAAAATTCTTCTTCACCAACGACGTTCTGCGAGCCGCGCCCTCGGCGGTGGAAGAAGACGATCCGCCGAAGAAACCGAATGGGCAGCGATGAAGGATTCCCGAGCCGATCCAGATGCTTTGGAATTCGAGAGGATTCCAGGCCGGAGAGGCGGGTAGCCGCTGGCAAAAAACCCTGCGGGTGGCTTCGTTACCGCCGCAGCGAAGCCACCCTGCCGGCGGTCTCTGTGTGGTTCGATGATCACTCCGGCGGCGCGATTCGGGCGAGCTAAACCGCTTGTGTTATGATGGCCAGCCACGAACTGCTGGCCGAATCCAATGCGGGCGGTCTGCCGACTCCTTCCGTCGTTCCGGACGACCCTTTTTCTTCTGTTGATCTTGGCTGGTCCGGGCGCCTTGCGCGCCCAGGATGTCGAAGGAGCCGCGCGCTCTTTGGCGCAGAAGATCGCCTCCGGCGCTGGCTCCCCTGGGACCTTGGTTCTGACCGGGCGAAATCTTTCGTCCCTTAGCGCAGTTGAATTCGCAGCCGCGCGGCGGGCGCTTGAAGCGGAGCTCGTAAAGCACGGCTTCCGGATCGTCAACGCGCCGCCGGTCGACGTAGAGGTCCGCGCAACCTTGGCCGAGAACGTGCAAGGTTTTCTGTGGGTGGCGGAATTTCAGCGCGGCGAGACTGAGCAGGTGGCGATGGCGTCGGTCCAAGGAACGCTGAGCCCAGAACAGGTTGCGTCGGCTCCGCCGATCGCTCTCCAGAAGAATCTTGTTTGGGAGCAGCCGGCACCGATTCTCGATCTCGCGTTGATGCTGCAAACACCCGACAGCACGCCTCTGATGCTTGTTCTCGAGCCGGAGCGAGTTGCCTTCTATCGGCTCGACGGGTCGCATTGGCAATTCCAGGAAGCGCTTTCCATCCCTCATCAGAATTCCTGGCCTCGCGATGTTCGGGGGCGTTTGCTTCTCCGGGATGAAAGTTTTGAAGCATATTTGCCCGGCGCCTCCTGCACCGGCGTAGCCCGGCGAAATTTGGCAATGGAATGTCGACACGACGAAGCGGCCCAATGGCCCTTCGATGTTGGCAGTGAGCCGCGCGTCACGGCTAGCTTCGAAGGAAGCAGAAACTTTTTCACCGGCTTCGTGACTGTACATGGAGAGAAAGACGAGAAGCTTCCTCCGTTTTTCTCCGCAGCCGCCTTGAAGGCTCCATCCGTTACGGACTGGGTTTTTGCAGGTCTCGATGGGCAGGCGCGTCTTTACGATGGCGAGCTGAAGCCCGAAGCTACGTTCTCCCATTGGGGCAGCGACATTGCGGCCATTGCCGCCGGGTGCGGAGCACCGTACCAAGTCCTGGCCACGCGTGGCGGCGACTGGACGCAGCCGGATGCGATTCAGGCTTTTGAGATTGTCGAGCACGAGGCAGTCGCCGTGGGGCAGGCGGTGGAATTCGAGGGCCCGGTGACAGCGCTTTGGCCGGTAGCCGACGGCAAGAGCGCTGTCGCGGTATCACACAATTTGAAAACGGGGCAATATGAGGCGTTCACGCTTTCGATCGCTTGCAGCCGTTAGCCTCGTTGCGCTTCTGTTTGCGGCGACGCACGCGCGATCCGCTCGCCGGCCGCGCTATGGCGGCACCTTGCGTGCCCAGATACGGGAGCCGGTGGCATCGCTCGATCCAGCGGAATGGCCGCCTGACTCAGCGATAGCCGGCGCGAAAGAGAGATTGATGGCGCTTGCCTTCGACGGTCTCGTCGAGCTTGACGACAACGGGCGGCCGCACCCGCGGCTCGCGCTCTCCTGGCAACACGACGCAGCGATGAAGCATTGGGAATTTCGTTTGCGTCCGGGCGTAAAGTTCCATGACGGTGCGCCACTCACTCCGGCAGCCGTTGTGGCGGCGGTGCAGTCTGTGAATCCCGATTGGCATCTGAGCGACTCTGGCGCGCAGGTCAGCTCGGGTCCCGGTGGTTTCGCGGTTGACACTGAGGGCTCGACGCCCGATCTACCGCTTCAACTCGCGAATGCGCGCAACTCGATTATCCGGCGGGGTCCGGATGGCGCGCTCATCGGCACCGGGCCCTTCCGCATCGCCCGCTGGGAAGCTGGAAGGCGCGCCATCTTCGCAGCTAACGAAGAAGATTGGGAAGGCCGCCCGTACCTGGACGCCATTGAGGTCCAGATGGGCCGCCCGCCGCAAGATCAGTTGATCGATCTCCAAGTTGGCAAGGCGGACCTGGTGGAAGTTCCACCGGAGCAAGTGCGCCGTGCCGCTGAGCGCGGCGCGCGCATCTCAACTTCAGCTCCGGTCGAGCTATTGGCGCTTGCCTTCGTGCGTGGCCGGGCGGCAGCCGAAAATGCGCGGGTTCGTGAGGCACTCGGTCGCGCGATTGACCGTGCCGCACTCTGGAATTTTCTTCTGCAAAAGCAGGGAGAGCCCGCCGGCGGGCTTCTGCCACAATGGTCGAGCGGGACCGCCTTTCTTTTTTCGACGGCGGCCGACCCTGGCAGGGCGCGGCAGCTTGCCTCGCAAATCTCGCCTGCACCGGCGCTGACGCTGGGCTATGATGCTGCTGACCCGCTGGAGCGAGTGGTGGCGGAGCGAATCGTCGTGAATGCGCGTGAAGCAGGTATTTCGATTTCGACCCGAGCAGCGGCTTCCGCCGCTACAAACAAGGGAAGCGAAAGCAGTGTTGACGGGCGCCTCCTCCGCGTCCGCATCCCCTCGCCGGAGCCTCGCGTGGCCCTGACGGCCCTTCTAACGGTCTTGACGCCCCTTGCCGGCTTGGAGACCGCACCGCTGCCCGATCCCGCGACGCCCGAGGAGATCTACGCGGGCGAGCGCGCCGCGGTCGAGACCCTTCGAGTGGTCCCGCTCGCGTATTTGCCGGAAGCCTTCGGCCTGAGTCCGCGCGTGAAGGATTGGACGCTGCCGCGTTCGGGCGCTTGGCGTCTCGCAGAAGTGTGGCTGGAGGCAGAAGCGCCGTGACGTTTCGCTCCAGGCTGTTCCTGATTTTTGTGACGGCGGAAATCGCTGCCGTAGGAGCGGTCGCTGCCGGCGTCACGCTTGTGACGCGCCGCGCCTTCGAACAAGAAGATGAGCGCCGTACCGAGGCGCTGGTCGGGCAATTCCAGCGCGATTTCGCGCGACGCGGCCAGGAAGTGGTTTTGCGTGTCCGAGGGATCGCCGACGTCGAAGGGACCATGCGGATGGCCATTGACCTCAGCCGCCCCCAGGCCGATGCCTCGCTGTACGTCAACGACGCGCGCGGCATTGCCGTCTCCCACGAACTGGATTTCCTCGACTTCATCAGCACCGAGGGCACGATCATCTCGTCGGCCGAATGGCCGGCGCGCTTCGGATACAAAGAGGACTGGCTCGGCCAGCCGGAGGACTGGGCCGCCCGGGGAGCATTTCTTCGGCGCCAGGAAACTCCCGACCGGCCCGCGCTGGCCTTGCTGGCTGTCTCGATTGTGCGCGTGAGTGAAAAGAGCATGTTTGTGGTGGGCGGCGTGCGCCTCGGGAAGGAATTCCTGGCCTCGCTCGCGTTGCCCGCCGGCACGCGCGCGCTGCTGTATCGGAATCTTGATCCGACTTTCTCGCCGGATGAGCTCACCGATGTGAATGGCCCGGTGGGGGCGGGGGAAAAATTCGCTCCCCTGGTTGAGCGGGAGCGGCAGAATCCGCAAGAAATGTCCGCGACGATCCAGTGGTCGCGCGATCCGGCCGATGCCGAAACGTTCCACGCGCTCCCGCTTCTCGGCCGGCAGAATGAGCTGCTGGGAGTGCTGATGGTGGGGAGTTCACGCCGCGAAATTGTCGCGCTCGAGCACCGGATTCGCAATTTGGCGGCGCTGGTGGCGGTGGGCGGCCTGTTGTTGGGAGCGTTGCTCGGCCTGTGGGGATCTGCGCGCGTCACCGAACCGGTCAAGAAACTTGCGGCCGGTGCAAGCGAGGTAGCAGCAGGGAACTGGAATGTTCGCGTCGAGATGCGCTCGCGCGATGAAATCGGCGAGCTGGGTCGCACGTTCAATCAGATGATTGAGCAGCTGGAAGAGCAGCGCAATCGCCTGCTCCAGGCGGAGCGCGTCGCGGCCTGGCGGGAGCTGGCGCGGCGGCTGGCGCACGAGCTGAAAAACCCGCTTTTCCCTTTGCAGATCACGATCGAAAACCTGCGGCGTTCCCACGACCATGCGCCAGACCAATTCGACGAGGTGTTTCGCGAATCGACCGATACGCTGCTTTCCGAACTCGAGGTCTTGAAAAGCATCGTCGGCCGCTTCAGTGATTTCGCCAGGATGCCGCCGCCCGAGCTGCGACCGGTGAACGTCAACGAAATCGTGCGCGGCGCAGTGAAGTTGTTTGAAGCGCAATTCGGCGCTCTGGGCCGGCCGCCGATTACTCCCGAGCTTTACCTGGACGAGGAGCTTCCGGTGATCCATGCGGATGGCAGCCTATTGCACCGCGCCGTTGAAAATCTGGTGCTGAATGCCATGGATGCAATGCCCGGCGGAGGAATATTGACGCTTCGCACTCGAGCGCACGCCGACGGGGTGCGCCTGGAAGTTTCGGACACCGGCGCGGGGCTGACCCGTGAAGAATGCGAGCGGCTCTTCACTCCCTACTACACGACGAAACAGCATGGCACCGGGCTGGGCCTGGCGATCGTGCAATCAGTGGTAAGCGACCACGGCGGCACGATCATGGTCGAAAGCGAAGTGGGCGTGGGCACAACCTTCCGCATCGAGCTGCCCAATCGTCCTCCGGTGCACCCGTCGGCGCCGCCGGAGCCCATGCCCGTCGAAGGCGCCGAGGTGTAATCGGCAGTGCCGCCGAAGGCCCACGTTCTGGTCATCGATGACGATGCGAATACGCTCGCATCGCTCGCGCGGGCTTTCCGGCTCGCAGGCCATGAAGCCACCGTCTGCGACAACGCCGCTCGCGCCCTGGAGCTCGCCAAAGGCGCGCACTTCGATCTGATCCTCTCCGACGTCGTGATGCCCGGCAAAGACGGCATCGCCCTGCTCGAAGACCTGAAGAATCTTGGTGTCGCGGCGCCGGTGGTGATGATGTCGGGCCAAGCCAGTATCGAGATGGCCGTGCGCGCCACCCGGCTCGGCGCCGCCGACTTTCTGGAAAAGCCGCTCTCGACGGAAAAGCTTCTGCTCACGGTCGAGAATGCGCTGCGACTGGCGCGGCTCGAGGAAGAAAACCGCGATCTGCGCCGGCGGCTCGGGCGTCACGAGATTGTCTGGGTGAGTCCCGCGATGCAGCAGGTGATGGCGCAGGCCGAACGTGTCGCGGCCAGCGAGACCCGAGTGTGCATCCTCGGCGAGACTGGAACCGGCAAGGAGCTTGTCGCGCGCACGCTGCACGAGAAGAGCGCGCGCCGTTTGGGCCCGTTTGTGGCGCTGAACTGCGCTGCGGTTCCCGCCGAACTGATGGAATCGGAGCTGTTTGGCCACGAAAAAGGGGCCTTTACCGGTGCCGCCGCCCGCCATGTGGGAAAGTTCGAGCAGGCTCATCGAGGCACCCTTTTCTTGGATGAAATCGGGGATATGCCTCTGACGATGCAGGCAAAGCTGCTCCGCGTGCTCGAGGGGAACGAAATCGAGCGCGTGGGCGGCGACCGGCCTATCGCCGTTGACGTGCGCGTCGTTGTAGCCACGCATCGCAATCTCGAAGAACAAGTGCGCCAGGGAAGCTTTCGCCAGGATCTCTACCACCGGATTTACGTCTTTCCGATTGTGCTTCCGCCGCTCCGCGATCGCCATGAGGATGTAGCGGTGCTGGCCGCTCACTTCGCGCGCCAGGTGGCCGAGCAGAATGGCTGGAAGCCGAAACCGTTTTCCGCCGAAGCCATCGCGGATCTCGAGCGTTATCCCTGGCCCGGCAACGTTCGCGAGCTGCGAAACGTCGTCGAGCGCACGCTGCTGCTTAGCTCGGGCGACTTGATCGACGAGGACGCGGTGCGATTGGCTCTGCCGCAACCCGCAGCAGGGAACTCAGCCGCGATCGGTTCGGGCGGAACCTTGGCGCAGCGGGTCGAGGCATTCGAGCGCGAGGTCTTGATCGCCGAGCTCAAGCGGCACAACCATCACATGACCAACGCGGCGAAAGCCCTGGGTCTTGAGCGCAGCCACCTCTACAAGAAGTGCCAGCAGCTCGGGATCGACCTTCAGGCCATTCGCAAATCCGAATAGCCATGAACGCCAGTAGCCGGCCAGCCAAGCTCGAAAAGAAAGTGCGATGTGAGTGCTGGGCCGGATTCTCCTCGCGCAAGGGGATGGGCACCCGGTCCTTCTTCTCACGGTTTGGAGAGTAAGCTCACTGTGCAGGGCGCAATGCAATCTTGAGTGCGGTGCCTTCGGCCTTCGTCAACTTCAATCCCAGCCATGGCGCCACGGTCGGCGCCACGTCGATCAGTCGGGCACGCTCGATCTTTCCGGCGGCGATTTTCGGGCCGTAGAAAAGCAGCGAAGCGTTCATCTCCGGCCGGTCTGGGAAGTAGCCATGCGCGCCCGCCTGCGTAGAAGGGCCGATGGTACTGCCGGTGTAGCCGAACGCGATGTTGAAGCCGTCGGCGGCTTCGAGCGCGAGGAGCGCCTGCGGATCGCCGCCCAGTTTTATGATTTCGTCGTGCTGAATGACGCGACGGATGCCGCTCTGAGGCTTGCCTGCGAGCGGCTGAAACGTGTCCAGCAAAGCCTGGCGCGCCCGGGTGTCGCGCTCTTCTTTCACGTATAAATAGGAGGAGGCTCCGGCAGCGAGCACGATTGCTTTCCAGTCGATGATGTGATTTTTCTCGTCCAGCGTGACCAGGCCTTTTTGGACGAGCAGCACGCCAGGTTTCAGGCTCTGCGTTATGGGCGCAAAGCCGTGATCGGATAGAACAACGAGCGCGGTGTGCTGCCAGATCCCGGACTTCTTCGCCGATGCCACGAGCCGCGCCACCTGCCGGTCCGCATTCTCCATCGCCGCGTCCGCTTCCGGGCTGAACGGACCTTTTTCGTGCTCCCAGTGATCGACTTCGGGAAGATGGACCATCAGCAGGTTTGGCCGTTGCGTTTCGATGGCGTAGCAGGCAATGTCCGCGATGGCCGCGTCTTTCGGTGTCGGTGGAGTGAAGCGGGCATAAAAGTCCGGATAAATTTTCGCGACCTCCTCGAGCACACCCGGCGTCGAAACTGCGCGGATCAGCTTCAGATCTTCCGGAATACTTGCACGCCAGTATTCCGGCACGTTAAGGTCCGCCGCAGCGCCGACGGTGACGGGCCAGGAAACCAGCGCCGTGCGGAGTCCACGGGCGCGGGCCAACTCCCATAGCGTCGGCACGCTAATATCTTCGGCGTACCATCGCCAACCAACCATGTTTTTCTCCAGGGGGTCCCAGGCGACGTTGGTAAAGATTCCGTGCGTTCCAGGATTTGTCCCGGTGGCGATGCTGGTGTGCGCAGGATACGTCACCGTGGGCATCACGGACAGCGCGCCGTCGCTCCACGCCCCGTGATGCACCATTTCCTCGAGCATCGGGAGCTTCAGTCCGTGCGCCGCCGGGTTGGTGTAGCTCGCAGGCATCAAGCCGTCGATGGAGACCAGAATGACGTGCTGGATCGGTCCCGGAAACGCGATCGAGCGAGTTGCGTGCTGAGCGCCAAGGCTCAGAGCCAGGAGGAAAATCGCGGTGAGGGTCGTGGCTATCGGCTTTTTCATTTTGTTTAGACCGTGATTCTTCGTCGCTTACTGTATCGGTGCCCATCTCTGGAAACAAGGAGAGAAAGAGATTGCTGAAATCGCGTTCGCAGCTTGCGATTGGAGGGCTCGCGCTGAGCGGGCAAGGGCACAGACCTCGTGTCGCGGCTCAATTGACCGGCGCTGCGGCTGGAGGAAAGATGTGCGTCAAGGCCCAGTGCACCGGCAAATAAAAGACCACCGCCAGTGCGACGAGCATAAGTGCCAGGTGTACTGGCGCCGGTCCCCAAGCGCGATGGAGGAGAGGATCACGGTATGCGAAGTTAACGTTCAGCTCCGGAGAGAGAAATCGGCACGCGACCAGAACGATGCCGGCAATCGATGACTGAAGGGCCCACCCGCGCCGGTCGTAACCGGTGCGGTGAAGCGACCACAGGAGCACAACCGGCAAGGCAATGTGAAACAAAGAGAGGAGCCGCACCCAAAGCGGGAAACTTGGGTTCCACATGTATTGAGTCCCGCCAACCAGATGATGTCCGAAAGCCAGCCGCCAAGCTACATCGAGCGCCCAGAGCGGATCGGAGAGAAGGGAGCCAACCGCTTGGCTTGAAAGAAGCAACGCATCGGTGCGCCACAGGCCGATGCACGTCAGAATCACGGCGATGTCGCAAAGGTGAAGAAAATTTGCCCAACCGTAAGTCGCCCAATAGGCGGGAACCCACACGGCCATCCACAGAATGCAAGCCCAGCGCACCCAAGACGGGAAATGGCCTTGCTGCGCGGGAGTTTGAACGGCCGTGCTCACGGTGCGGCGCATCGTATCAGAATATTGCGTCCGAAAAGTTCGGACGCAGCGGTATCGGCGCTTGCGCTGAACTTCGCATGTTGGTTGACCGAGACGGCAGAGTGGTTAGTGGTGCCGCGATTGCCGTGCGACAATGCGCAGGGTCTTACGGCCGATTACCGAGCAGCTTCCATTCTGGCATCGTACAATGGCGTCGATAGCCCAGACCTGGAGGATCGGACCCGGTGCATTTAGAAGTGAATTCCATTGCCGCCTTTTCTGGGACTGCCGCCGGAGCTGCGGTTCTGGCATCGGGAGTCCTGGCATGGGGAGCAACGTACCCAGCCTCTCAACTCTTCGGGCCGACCATCCGCCACACAGGCGATGCCACGGCCATGGCGCTCACGTTCGATGATGGGCCGAACCCGGCGGTGACGCCGCGGCTGCTCAACCTGCTCGAACGTCACGGCGTTCGTGCCACTTTTTTTCTGCTCGGCCGACATGTGCGAGCTCTCCCTGCGCTTGCGGCCGAGATTGCCGCGCGGGGCCACGACATCGGAAATCACACCGAAACGCATCCACCCCTCACTTTTCGTTCGCCTCGGCGGATTGCAGAAGAGCTGGAGCGCTGCCGCGACGCGATCGCACTGGCGACAGAGCGGCGAGTCACTTGGATGCGCCCGCCGTTTGGTTTCCGGGGGCCGCAGCTCGACCGGGTAGTACGTCGCGCGGGATTGTCGGGCGTGGTGATGTGGTCGGTATGGGCTTTGGACTGGAAGCCGCAACCGCCCGAGGCGGTGATCCAGCGCTTGCGCCGCGCGCGCGGAGGGGATATTGTCCTGCTGCACGACGGCGATTACCGCGTGCTCGAAGGCGATCGTGGTCGTACGGTTGACGCACTCGAGTACTGGCTGCCCCGATGGAAGGATGCTGGCATTCGTTTCGTGACGGTAGACGCTATAAAGAGCACTTCCTGACCTCGGCGGAGCGGCGGGGCACATATGGACGAACGGCAGTTCTACGACGAGAAAGAAGAAACGAAGCAGCTCAATCTCTCTTGTCCCCATTGCCGCCAGGAGAATTCCTATCCGGTGCGGTGGAAAGTGCGGACCAAGAAAGCGGCGCTGCCGCGCGGGGCGAATGACGAAGATCGCGCCCATTTCGCGAAGGCTCGATCCTACATGGTTCGCGTGGACGACATGGTGGCCTGCCGGAACATCCGCTGCCGCAAACGATTCGATCTCACCGGCCAAACGGTCGTCCTGATCTAAGAAGGAAAACGTGGGATCGGCCTGGGATGCGCGGCGCTGACGCGCCGCTTCATATCTCCGGGTACATCTCGAAGAACGCTTCGAGGGACTGTCGCAGAGTCCTCTCGATCTCTTCCTTGCTGCCTTCGATTAAGTGCATCGTCACGCGCCCGCTGCCACCGTGCTTAAGCTTTACCGTTGCTTCTTCTACGGCGTCGAGATCGTCGGCCGGAAACAACCGCATCCCATAAACCAGAGCCAACTTCGCCATGCGCTTTTCTCCTTGTGGAGACTGAGTGAAGGCTGATTCATTTCGGCGTCTCGTTGCGCGCCGTGTCCTTTGCGATTTCGGCGAGGTGCCTTCAACACAGCACCAGCAGAAACCGAGGCACGTAGGTTCTCTCCGCCTCCCCTGGCAACCCCAGCGTATGCGGAAAACTCCGAGCGGTCAAACGACTGACAGTCGAGACCTCCATCTCGGCTCGCGGCATTGACACGGTGGGATTGCCGGAGCATCCTCAAACGAACGCGCTGCATCGGATCAAGCAAGATTTACTGGGAGGCTGCTATGGAGTTACGCGCGATAGCACGCACCGTAGGGTCAGCCATACTCTCGCTGATTCTGGCGGGAACGATTGCGGCACAGCAACCACCTGCGCCGGAAGCCAGCGCCCAAAATCCGCCCGCGCAGCCGTCTGCACCGCAGACTCCACAACCAACTGCGACTTCAGCCGACCCGGCGACGCAGCCGGCAAAGATCGTGGTCGCGGCCGGAACGCACCTGCCGCTCGTGCTCCACAACGGTGTTTCCACGCGCAGCGCTCAACCTGGCGATCCGGTCTACTTTGAGACCCTTTATCCAATCGTCGTGGACAACCGAGTGGTAATCCCCGCCGGATCTTATGTGAGCGGCGAAATCACAGAAGCGAAGCGGCCCGGCCGTGTGAAGGGCCGCGGCGAGTTGATGATCCGGCTCAACACGATGATCCTGCCGAACGCCTATATCGTGCGTTTCAACGCAGTACCCAGCTCAGCCAGCACGGGGGGTGGCGAAGCAGTCGAAGGCGAAGGCAAGATCAAGGGCGATTCGGACAAGGCCTCAGACGTCGGGACCGTGGTGAAAACGACGAGCCTGGGCGCAGGCATCGGGGCCATCGCTGCTAGGAGCGGGACGGGCGCAGGAATCGGCGCAGGCGCGGGAGCGGCGGCTGGTCTCCTTGCTGTGTTGCTCACGCGGGGTCCGGAGGCTGAGCTCCCCCGCGGCACGACCCTCGACGTGGTTCTCAACCGAGCACTCTTTCTGGACGCTGACAAAGTTAATTTCACCAGCCCGGGACAATCTACAACCTTGGCGGGTCCCCCCAATCGCGAACCCCAGCGCAACAAAGTGCCCTTCTAAACGCTTGCCTCGCGTTGCGCTTCCGCGAAACGCAGGGGGCTGAAAGCTTCGACGGGAAGAGACGTCCGACCGTCGATCACGCATTCGCGGATCGCCTTGGCCGTGGCTGGGGCGAGAAGGATGCCGTTCCGATAATGACCGGTAGCGAGGAGGAGACCGTCGACATCCGTCCGGCCGAGAATCGGGAGATGGTCAGGCGTGTCCGGGCGAAGTCCCGCCCAGGTTTCGACTACTTCGGCGTGAGCAAGCGACGGAGCCAGTTCGACCGCCGCACTCAAAATCTGCAGCAGGCCGGAGGGCGTGACAAATTTTTCGAAGCCGGCATTTTCGAGCGTGCTGCCTGCAATGACGTGTCCACCGGTGCGCGGCACCAGGTAGCCGCGGCTGGACCGCAAGACGGCGCGTAGCGAGTCGGTTCCCGGCCGCAAGGCCACTATTTGGCCTCGCACCGGCCGCGTGGGCGCGTAGGGCGCAAGGCCATCGATTCGGCCTGAATAGCAGCCGGCGGCGACGACCACGTGCCCGGCGAGTATTTTCTCCTGCCCGGTTAAGACGCCCGTAGCACGTCGGCCCTCGCGTGCGATCGCCGTCACCTCGGCGCCGGCGCGGATGCTAACGCCCTGCCACATAGCTGCCTTGAGGACTGCTTCGGTGAGCGCGCGCGGTTCCACGGTGGCTTCATGGGGGAGCCACGCCGCCGCCCTCGCCGCCGGTCCCAGCGCCGGTTCCATCCGGCGCGCCCGGTCGAGCGAAATCGCTTCGGTTGCGAGGCCCAAACGCCGGTGCAGCGCGACCATTTGGTCGCGTTCTTTCTCGCCGGCGGGTTCGGGAAAGATCTCCAACGCGCCGTCGCACCGATAGCGCGGCGAGACCCCCGAAGCATCCTTGATCGCGGCAACGAATTCCGGATACAGCTCGAGACTCGCGCGCGCAAAAGGAAAAAGAGGCAAGGCTTCTGGCAAATCGGGCGATGGTGAAAGCATGCCGGCCGCAGCCCACGAGGCTTCATGGCCAGGTTGCTGGCGATCGAGCAAAACGACACGGAGCTTGTGGCGCGAGAGCTCCAGGGCAATCGACCCGCCAATGATCCCGCCTCCTATGATGGCCGCGTCGAAGGTCGCCATACATTCATTCTAGCAGCAGCACGGCCGCACCGATGTGCCGCCGCGATGAGCGGAAGGCCGGCGGATGTTTGCGGATTAGAACGAATTCACCAGCTCGACAGAGAGCAAATAGGCCTTTTCCGCGAGGTTGTTTGCGCGGACCCAGTCAGCCGCGCGAGTCGCTTCGCGCGCTTGGCCCAGGAAGCTGTTGATTTTTTCGACGAGATCGTGCTGGCCCGAGTTCAGCTCGCGGCCGTAGGCTTGCTGGAGATTTTTTTCGGCCGATGCAACGTTGGCACTGGTCTTTTTCTCGAGCGCGGCTTGGTCGGCGGGCGAGAGTTGCGGGGAGATCTGAGGCGCTGGGGGCCGCGCCGCGTGCTCAGGTTCGGAATTGTCCGGCGTCGGTTGGCTTGCACCGGGGGCATTCCGCTGTGTCGGCTTCGGTGCGGGCTTGGCGGGAGGTGTGGCTGGCGCAGTTGGCGGAGCGCCTCTCGCGGGCGGCGGCGTTTCTACCGGCGGATTCGCGGGCGGTTGCGTGTCCGCGGGTGTGGGGGCGACGACGACAGGCGGGGCGGCTTGCACCGAGCGTTTGCGGCAGCCGCCCGCAAACAGCGACAACGCACACGCAATCAGGATCCCGCTGACGCTCGCCCCTGGCTTGGAACCTAGGCTGGGCATTTATTTTTCTCGGGCGAAGTCGAGGGCATGGACCAGCGGTAATTCGATCCGGAAAGTCGTTCCGCGGCCAACCTCCGATTCGAATTCTATCGAACCGTTGTGCAACTGTACAAACCTAAATGTATTCGCGAGTCCGATCCCGGTTCCCCCTTTTCGCGTCGTGAAGAAGAGCTGAAAAATCTTGGCGCGGTTTTCCGGGGCGATTCCCGGGCCGGTGTCGGTGACAAGAATTTCGGCGTTCTCCCCGCCGTGGTGAAGCGCCAGGGTGAGTCGCCCGCCGCGGGGCATCTCCTCACAGGCGTTGAGCACCAGGTTCAACACAGCTTGGCGAATCAATTGCCGGTCCATACGTACCGGCGGGAAGGTCGCTGGCAGGTCGGCGACCAGTTCGATGCCCGCTTGCTCGATCGCCGGGCGGGCGCCATCCATTGCTTCCCGGAGCAGAGCGACCATGTCGGTCTCCTCCATATCGAGTTCGACCGGACGCGTGAAATCGAGGAAAGTCTTCACCACACGATCGAGCCGATCGATTTCGCTATCGAGCATTCTTACCGCCTGCTGGGGTTCGGGATCCACCGGCAGATTGCTTTTCAGCACTTCGAGCCACACGCGCATGGAATTGAGCGGATTTTTCACCTCATGGGCCACGCCCGCGGTCACGCGCCCGATGGCGGCGAGCCTTTCGGAAACTTGAAGCTGTGACCCCAGGCGCTCGAGTGAATCGAGGTCGCGCAGCGTCAGGAGCATGCCCATCCGCGAGCCGTGCTCGCTGATGAGCTGCGCGCTGGCACCGACCCGCCGCACTCCCGTTGCACCGTCCAGGTGTGCCTCGACTCCTTCGACCGGCTCGAGCTGGTCCTTCTGGATCCGCAGCGCTGGCCGCAGCGGGTGGCCTTCGGGAAAGATTTCGCCGATGCTCCGTCCCAGCAACGCCTCGGATTTCGCGCCGAGGAATTTTTCCGCGGACGGGCTCACCAACACGGCCCGGCCTTCCGCGTTGAACAAGAGGATGCCATCTTCGAAGCCGGCCATGATCTTGTCGAGATTCTCGCGTAGGGCGCTGAAGACCTCACGGACGTCGCGCAACTGCTGCCCGATGCGGCTGATCTTGCTGCTGACCTGGCCGAGTTCGTCGTCCCGCGCCACCGGTGGAACGTCCGATTCGCCCGCCGAAATGCGATCGAGCTGGGCCGAAATGCGCGCCAGCGGCGCCAGGGCGACGTGGCTTGCAAACGCCGCCAGCAGTGTCGAGATCAGCACCGCCGCGAGCGCGAACCATCCCGCCGAACGCAGGGCTGGGGCCACTTCATTGCGCAGCAGGGCCGTCGAAAGCCCGATGCGGATGTCGCCGAAGGGCTCGCTCCCTAAGTTGAAAGGCAGCGTGACTTCGTAGACCCGCGGGGGGCCGTAGAGCACGCTTAGCTGATCCAGGAAGCTCGCGTGAATGAGCGAACTGAGGCCGGGCCGCCGAAACAGCGGGCGCCCAGGCAGCGAGGCGTCGCTCGAGACCATGGCCAAGCCGCCGCGGTCCGCGATCGTGATTTCGTAGATGGTCGGCGAATAGCCCACCGCCGATTCGATCTCCCGGGCCAGCCCGGTGCTGTGATTCAACGTGTGGCGGACGTATTCCCGAATGTCGGCCGGTTTTGCCGAGAGCGGCGTCTCGCCGTTGCTGGCGGCGTCGCTCAGGGCTTCCTGCGCCGCGACGAAGACGTCTTGAGCGACCAGGCGCGAGCGATCATCGAGCTGCCGGATTACCTGGCGGGTGAGCGCGGCCACATACAGGGCCGAGACGATGGCCACCACGCCGAGAACTACGAGCGAAGTGGTCAGCGTGAACTTAGTCTTCAGACTGAGCTGCATGCGCATCTTGCTGCGCCGCTTCGTATTCTTTCAGTTTGTTGTGAAGAGTCTTCAGGCTGATGCCCAGCAGTTCGGCGGCGCGAGTCTTGTTCTGATTTGTGGCCGAGAGGGTTTGCAGGATCAGCTCGCGCTCGGCCGCATCCACCGTTGTGCCGACGGGGAAGCGGATTCCGGAGAGCGCGGCTGTGTGGGTGGCCTTGGCGCGGCCGAAATCGGCCGGAAGATGCTGGCGGCCGATCAATCCGCGCTCGCACGCGATCGCGGCGCGCTCCAGGACGTTTCGCAACTCCCGCGCGTTCCCGGGCCAGATATGGCTCTTCAACAGTTCCATCACCTCCGAATTGACGCCCGGCACTTGTCGGCCGTGCTTCAGGTTGATTTCGCGGAGGAGGTGCTCGACGAGCAAAGGCAGGTCTTCTTTGTGCTCGCGCAACGGAGGCAGGTGAATGTGGAAAACGTTCAAGCGGAAGTAAAGGTCCTGCCGGAGCTGGCCTTTGGCCACCGCCTGCTGCGGGTCTTTGTTGGTCGCTGCGAGCACGCGAACGTCGATGGGCGTTTCCGTCTTGCTGCCCAGCCGCCGCACCTTGCGGTCTTCGAGGACGCGCAACAGCTTTGCTTGCGTCGGCGCGGGCATCTCGCCGATTTCATCCAGCAGCAGCGTGCCTCCGTCAGCCAGTTCGAAGCAGCCGAGCCGGCGTTCAGCGGCGCCTGTGAAGGCGCCTTTCTCATGGCCAAAGATTTCGCTTTCCATCAGGGACTCGGGAATCGCCGAGCAATTGATGGCCACAAAGGGACGATCGGCGCGCGGCGAGATTTGATGAATCGATCGGGCCACCATTTCCTTCCCGGAGCCTGTCTCACCCGTAATCAAAACTGCCGCGGTCGAAGGCGCTGCCATTTCCACAACACGCATCACTTCCTGCATGGATTTGGAAGTCCCCACCAAGTCGCCGATTCGCCCGGCATCGCGCAACTGTCGCGTCAGCGCCGCGACGGCGCGGCGATCCCGCGCCTTGCCCAAAGCCCGGTCCAGCAGGGCGTGCAGAACGGGAGCTTTCAGCGGTTTTTCTATATACCAGAACGCGCCCGCTTCGATGGCCTGTACCACCCGCTCCTCGCTGCCTTTTCCGGTGATGACGATCACGGGAATATTTTGTAGGTCACCTTCCAGCCGGCGCAACAGTTCGAGACCATTGATTCCGGGCAGCTCGACGTCCGCCAGAAGCGCGGCGGGCTGAAACTCGGAAAACTTCGCCAACGCGTCTTCGGCGCTGCCGACGCCCAGCACCTCGAATCCCCATTTTCGCAGAAGGGCTTCGTAACCGTGCCGCGCGTTCTCTTCATCCTCGACGACGAGGATGCGGTTCGCGGGTTGGCTTGGTTGGCTCTCTCCGGGCATGGACAATGAAATCTACCAGCAGTACGAGGGAAAGCCAAGGGAACCTGGCATGCGGGTTCCCTGGGCTCTTGGAGCGAGGATTCCTATTGCCGGGCCAAATACAATGGGCGAATGAGTTCCAACTCTAGCTTCGCTTCCTTCTGGAGTTCGAGATCCTGGCCGTATCCGGAGGAGACAAGGAAGCCGCCCGCGCCTCCCACGGCTGCGCCGATCGCCGCGCCTCTGCCGCCACCGCTCACCGCGCCCACCGTTGCGCCGATGGCCGCACCCGCGGCTGCAGCTTCTACGTCTCGCGTGCCCTTGTTGGTGCGCGCCTCGATCTCGCCTTCCTGCGAGTCGCCGGCTTTCACCGAGTGCTCACCGGGCACTTGCGCAACTTCCGCGATGAGCGGCATTCTTCCGGATGGCGTCTTGATGTCGTCGAAGCTCAACCACAAACGGGCGCGGCCTGTCACACCTGCAGGTTCGATTCGACTGATATGCCCGCGCACTTCCGCTCCCGGTGGTATCACACTGCCGTCGCCGGTCGTCAGTGGTTCGAGGGTCTTGGCCTTGAAGTGTTTTCCGGCCTTGTCGTTTCTTGTGCTCAACTTGTCTCGAAGGCTGACGAGGAAGCGGGTGCCGGCGGGAACTTCCGACGGAAGGGATGAAGTCGGAACTGTGGTTTGTTGTGCCGGCGATATGGCCGGGAAGCTCGCGAGTGCAAGCAGGACTGCCAAAGTCATTCCGCGGTTCATGCTTCTGCTCCTTTACCGTGTGGTTTCGCGCGCAGCACCCGGCCTGGAAAGGTGTCCGGCGCTTTACGCTCACTTCGATGAGGCATTCGCCAAGAGGGTGGCCTGACACGAAAGGGCGTAAGAGGTTGTAGGGCTGGAATGCCGGACAGTTATACGCGTATACACGCGCGACCGTACCCCTTGGTTGCTTGCGCAGAGTATGCGAGGTCACTTGGCCGTTCGGGCTTTAGGTCATCCGGTTCTGACACTTTGCGTCTGTCGCTGGGGATAGTGTGGTCCTCGCGCCGGACGCCGGCGCGCAAAAGTCGCCTTCTTTAAGCTGGGGCAAGAGACGGCTTTTCATTTACTACCAGGCAAAACCTGGAAAAAACTCTTCTTGACCGTGAAGCCTTGCATTATAATCCATTGCGTTTTCGGCCCTTTTTTGGCAGTCCCCTGTGTGGCCTCTGCGCGGGTTCGTGCCGCGGTGGCCCAACCCATCGTTATACTAGGCGCCCCGAGTAGGCAGGGGGCGCAGCGGGTTATTTATGGCAAGGTCTGACTTCGCAACGATCGCTAGGAGGCTGGGATGAAATCCTTGTTCCGCGCTTGGGCAGTGCTCGCAATGATCCTTCTCTTTGTTACCGTCGGTTTTGCGGATGACCCAGCCGCACCGGAGAACGGCAAGAAATCGCCGGAGAAGACTGCGGTCGCCAAAAGCAGTGCGACCCCTAAAGACTCCCCTGCGAAGGCGGGGAAGAAAGCAGCGAAGCGGCCAACCCCCGTCAAGGCGAAGAACCCGCCGAACCCCGACCAGGGAGGCGGGCCGTTATGGGCGCCGATGCCTGCCACAACGGGCGCGCTCGGCCTCTTCACAGTTGAGACCGCTGATACGCTGCCCAAGCGCGGTATGAGCTTTTCCGGCGGCGTAAACAAGTATTCCCGC
Source organism: uncultured Acidobacteriota bacterium (assembly GCA_963781005.1). Classification (GTDB taxonomy): domain Bacteria; phylum Acidobacteriota; class Terriglobia; order Acidiferrales; family UBA7541; genus CAWADX01. The sequence goes on along the minus strand of CAWADX010000001.1, from coordinate 353,320 downwards.
GAGCCGGGCGGCCTCACCGTGTTGAACATCGGTTTCAGCGTGGCTTACGGGCTCACCGACCGTTTCAGTGCTTATGTCCAATTCGACCCGGAGCGTCACATCCACGTGGATGACCCTAGCCAGTTAAGCCTACGCACTCCCGATACGGGCGCTTTTCCGTCGTTCGATCAGACTATCTACCGTTCGGTTTTTCCGCTCCCGGGCGCCCGTCCCGCCTATCCCGAAGAGTTTCCCTTCGCGAGTGCGAATGGCGGCGGCGTCGGCGACGTCAGACTGGGATTGAAGTTTGGCCTTCTATCGGAGCTGCGCGGCGATCCCGTGAGCCTCGCCATAAAGAACGAGTTGCATATCCCCACGCACAGAGGGTTGAGTGACCTCCTCAGCAGCCAAGGCCAAAGCGGCCAGTACGACGACCTCGTCGCGCTCTCGGTGAGCAAGACCGTTCTCAATCATTCGTTGCAAGCGGCTTTCGATGTGGGTTACCTCTTTACCCCCGACGCCAGCTTCACTGCCACTAACGTTTTCACCAACCTCCCGACGACGCTTCACGTCAGGCGCGCGGATGAACTGCAAGTGGGTGCCGGCCTGTTGATGTTTCCGGACCGCCGCATCCAGTTGTTGAGCGAATACTCCGGCGTCGTTTTCGTGGGCGCTCACACCCCAGACACGACCTTCGGCGCCCGCGATCCGGTTGACGGAGTGTGGGGCGTGCGCTTGTATCTCGCCAGGTGGCTGGCGTTCGACGCCGGCTATCGTTACATGCTCAACCTGAACCAGCATCCGGACCGCAACGGATTCGTGTTCAAACTCGGCAGCGTGAACTGGCCCGAAAAAGTGGTTACGCCCGATAACGTCACCGCGGATTGCTCGGTGGACAAGAGCTCGATAACCGAAGGGTCGGGCGACGTCGTGCAAGTGATGGTGAAGGGCACCGACACCTACAATTACCCGCTCAGCTATACCTGGACGGCGACGGGAGGAAAGATCGACGGCACCGGACCGGACGTGCGATGGGATTCTGCCGGCGTTCCCGCCGGCACTTACCGGCTGACCGCGACCGTGGATAACGGCCGCGGCGTCACCTCGAGTTGTTCCAGCGACGTCACCGTAAGCCCCAAGCCGGCCCCCCCGCCGCCGCCCACGATGTCGTGCTCGGTTGATCGGTCGAGCGTGCTAACAGGCGAGCGGGTGCAGGTAACCGCCGCCGTGACTGACCAGACTGGAACGCCGCTCACGTACACCTGGCAGACGAATGGCGGCCAGGTGGTGGGCACCGGCGCGACCGTGCAATTGGATACCAGCGGCTTGGCGCCGGGGAACTACACCGTCACCGGGCGAGTCGAAAACGGTGTAGGCGGCGCCGCTGATTGCTCGGCGGGCGTAAGTGTTCAGTCACCGCCTCCGCCTCCGGTGGCCTCCAAGGTCAACGAGTGCTTCTTCCATCCGAGCAGCGCTCGAGTGGACAACATCTGCAAGCGCGTTCTGGACGACGTGGCCGTGCGGCTTCAGAACGACCCGAAGGCCAAGGTTGTGGTCGTCGGCTACTCGGATCCGAAGGAAGGCCGCGCGGAGAAGCTCGCGAAGGACCGCGGCACGAACGCGATGAAGTACCTGTCGCAGAAGAAGGGAGTGGCCGAGAGCCGGGTCGATGTTCGTTCGGCGAGCGGTCAGAAGGGAGCCGGAAAGCAGAACCGGCGGATGGATATCATCTGGGTGCCGGAAGGCGCAACGTACTGAGAACCGAGCGGCACTCGAACTCATCTACGGGCTCCGTCCCTACTGAGTGGGCGGGGCCCGTCTTTTTTCCGGCGCCCGGTATGGCGGCTTGCCCGAGTGCAGGATTGGCGCGTTACAATAGAATGGAACTCTAACCAACAAGATGGGCCGTCGTCTCAACACAGTCCTCATACTCTTCTGTAGCCTGATCTCTGCGGCCTTAGCGCCCGCGTCAGCGCAGACTTGGCGGCCGATGGGACCGCCCGGTGGGGACGTGCGCGCGCTGGCTACCGATCCTTCGCATCCGGGCGTGATTTATTTGGGTACGACCGACGGGCACATTTTCGGCTCGCGCGATGCCGGTGGACACTGGCAAATTCTCGGCCGCGCGGGAACACGCGTGGACGCAGTTGTGACGACGATTTTGGTGGATCTGCGCGACTCCCGGATTCTCTATGCCAGCACCTGGACTCGGGAAGCATCGCGCGAGGGTGGCGGAGTCTTCCGTAGCCGCGATGGAGGAAGGACTTGGCAGAGCGCTGGGCTCGCGGGCCACGCGGTTCGCACGCTGGCGCAGGCTGCCTCGGACCCCCACATCCTGGTGGCGGGCGCGCTCGACGGTTTGTTTCGCTCGCGCGATGCCGGCGAGAATTGGGAGCGGATCGCACCGGACAACAACGAAGAGCTTCGGAACTTCGATTCGGTGGCCATCGATCCCGTTCACTCGGACACGATCTATGCCGGGACCTTCCACCTGCCCTGGAAAAGCACCGATGGCGGACGGCATTGGGTTTCGATTCACGCGGGCATGATCGATGATTCGGACGTGTTGAGCCTCGCGGTGGACCGCCACCACCCGAGGCGGATTTATGCCAGCGCTTGTTCCGGCATCTATCGCAGCGATAACGGCGGGAACCTGTGGAAGAAAATCCAAGGAATCCCATTTTCGGCGAGGCGCACTTATGCAATTCTCCAGGATCGACGCCACCCCTCGACGATTTATGCCGGCACCACCCAGGGCCTTTGGAGGACGGCGGATGGGGGATCCTCTTGGCGCCGTATCACGCCGCGCGATTGGATGATCAACGCCGTGGAGATTGCCTCCGCGGAGGAAACCCACGGGCGGGACCGAATTGTGATCGGTACAGAGCAATTGGGCATCCTCACGAGCGACGATGGCGGCGAACATTTCCGCGCGTCCAACGACGGCTTCTATCATCGGCACATTGTTTCCCTGGCCCTCGATCGGCAGCATCCGGGTCGTGTGCTCGCCATCCTTGCGAACGCACCGGAGCCGGTCTTGGCGACCGACGACGGTGGCCGAAGGTGGTCTTCTCTCGGTCCGGGGCTGACGACCGAGGGACTTCGGCGTGTCTATGCCGCCCCGAGCGGCTGGTGGGCGGCGCTGGACCGCGGCGGCCTGATGCGCTATGAGGCAGCAAAGGGGACTTGGGTTCGCGCGGGTGTCGTCGTGGGCGAGGCAGCAGAAACCACCGACCGGCACGGGCGGCAGCGCCCGGCGGTAAGACCCCTGCCGCTCGCGCTCGTCGTGAACGACATGGCCTTCAGCCACGATATCTGGTTCGCCGCCACCGAGAATGGATTGCTTGCCTCGCGAGATCAAGGTACAACTTGGTCGCTTTTCCCGTTCGCGCCGCTTGTGCTCCCGGTAAACTCGGTCCGGGTATCGCGGGACGGCCGCGACCTGAGGGTTGTCTCCTTGCGAGGCATGGTCTTCTCCTTCGACGGGGGCAAGAGCTGGAGCTGGCATGATTTGCCCTTCGAAGCAGGCGGAGCTCTGCGCCTCGATGTGGCGGACGAAAACACAATCCTGGCGACGGCTCGCCGAGGCCTTTACGTCTCGCGAGACGCCGGGAAAACCTGGCAGCTCGAAGCCGAAGGTTTGCCCGCGGCTCCGGTCCACGATCTCGCGCTCACGAGCGATGTTTGGCTAGTTTCCATGCAGACGGGCGGGCTTTACATCTCCTACGATCGCGGTGTTACCTGGTCACGCGTAGAAGGCACTCTTGCGGAGGGCTTCTTTCCGGTCGTATCCACCGGAGAAGAGTCCGGGGTAATTTACGCAGCCTCCACCACCGAGGGCCTGTATGCCGTGGAACTCGAAGCGCGCGCCGCCGGCAAGGCGGGAAGTCCATCGGAGCGATAGTTTTCGGTGATTCTCCCATATGGATGCTTGCGCTTCTCCAGCCGAGAACTTACCTGCGAAAGAAACCGCGTGTTGGAAGTCTGCCTGCGTGGACGTATACTTCGGCCGAGGGTGCACCGATGAAAACGCGGAAAAATGTTTGTATATGGCTCGCCGCTTTCGCGGTTGCGGCCACGAGCTTTGTTGGGTGCTCCAAGAATGCGGGAACGGAAGGGACCTCCACCGCCAAAAGTGACGCGGGAAAGGCTGGAGGCATTCTCAGCCGATCGCAGCCGGTGACTTTGGCGGCGGGTACCCCTATCCCGGTGATTTTGGATCAGTCCCTTTCAAGCAATGGAAGCAGCGTCGGGGAAACCTTCGATGCCACGGTTTCAAGACCAATTGTTGCGGACGGAAAGACGGTGATTCCTGATCATGCCCGCGCCCGCGGGCGCGTGATGGCAGCCCAACCCTCCGGCCGCTTGCAAACCCCTGCGCATCTGAGCTTCACGCTCACCGCCGTCGAAATCGGCGGCGCATCGCACGAGATTTCGACGAGTGCGGTCAGCCTCAGCGGCAAGTCGCATAAGACGCGCGACATCGAGATTATTGGGGGCGGCAGCGCACTCGGTGCGATCGTGGGTGCCATCGCCGGACACGGTAAGGGCGCGGCCATCGGCGCTGCAGCCGGGGCAGGCGCCGGCACCGTTGGAGCAGCCGCAACCGGGAAGAAGGACATCACCGTCCCAGCGGAGAGTCACGTAGAATTCAGGCTTACCCAACCTCTTACGGTCGAGGTAAGGTAAGGAGCGCTCTCGCCCGACCAGCAAGAGCCTTCGTTTGGCCTCTCAGTATCCCTTTGGGCTTTTCCCATAACGGGAAACAGCCCGTTCCCTCGCGGCGGCCCGTCGGGGAAATCCTTCGCTCGGGCAAGGTTTGCCAGCTTCCGGTCGCAAGCAACCTGGAACAGTTGCAGGCGAAGCTCGCGCGGGTCTCGCCGCAAGTGATTCTTCTTGACGAATCGGCTGTGGGTGACACCTATCTCGAGGAGGCGGCGCGTCAGTTCACGGTGGCCGCGCCCGTTATCGTGGTCGCCAGCCCAGAGCGTCAGAAGCGCATGGCGCATCTGGTCGCTCTCGGCGAAGTGGAGTTCGTAGCCCGCGAGGGGGAGTTTGTGCAGCTTGCCGCGGGTCTAATCGAACGCCGGCTGCGCTGGACCGAGGACGCGGAATCGTCACTGCGCCCGCCCTGGTCGGTGCTGCCCGAAGACTTCGCCGAAATCCTCCGTCACGAGATCAATAATCCGCTGACGGGCATCCTCGGCAATGCCGAGCTCGTGCTGGCCCAGCGGGACAAATTATCCGCGCCGATGATTCAACGTCTCGAGACAGTCGTGGAGCTCGCGGTGCGCCTGCGCGAGGTGATCCGCCGGTTGACCCAGACCTGCGAAAGCCATGAACGCCACGCGCGTGCCTCTTAACGCGCCCGGTTCTTTCTCGATTTTGCCCAGCTCAAGGCGGGCTTCGAACTCTTGCCGCCGCCGCAACCGCGCCTCCTCGCCCCGAGGGAGAGCGATTTTCCGCAGACAATCTCGCCCGTCAGCTTTTGCTCGCTGCACAAGGTATCCGTCGAATTAATCCGCGCTATTTACTTCGGCCTTCGGTTCTCCTACCATGGGCTAGTTCTTGCCACGGGGCAGCAGTCCTTGTACAAGACATCGGGAAAACTAGGTTAAATATGGCGCGCGTTCCCCGATTGATTCTGATCGAGCCCGCGGGCGTCCGCCGCGAGGTGGGTATATCGCCCCTTCCGTTCCGGATCGGGCGTCAGGCGGGCAACGAACTAACCCTGCGGGATAGCCGCATTAGCCGGCAGCAAGCCCAGATCGTCGCTCAAGACGGCATCTTTGTCCTGGAAGACCTCGGCAGCCGCCACGGCACGTTTGTCAACGGCCAGAAGGTTTTTCGACATCAGTTGAGTCCCAAAGACACGATTGATTTCGGTATGCCGGATTCGTACCGTTTGGTCTACCTGGGCGAAGAAACGACGCTGGATGAGCTGCTGGAGCGCGTCGAGGTTCCGGCGCCGCCGCAGACCGGCTCGCGGGAGCTCTATCACTTGGGCGTTTTGCTGGAAGTGGCACGGACGCTCGGCACCGGGCTTTCGCTCGAAGATGTGCTCACAGTGGTGGTGGACGCCGCCATCCAGGTGACGCGTACGGAGCGCGGCGTGCTGTTGCTGGCGGACTCGAAAGGCGAGCTGAAGACTTCGGTGGCGCGCGACGCGCGGCGCAGCACCCTTCAGCCCGATCTGGTGCAGATCTCGTCGGGTGTGCTGAAGAGAGTGGTGAGCTCGCGGCGCGAATTGATCGTCAGCGATACCGAAGAGGATTCGGTGATCCAGCAGCAGGCCAGTATGGCGCGCCTGGAGCTGCACACGGTCGTGGCCATCCCGCTCGAAAAGCTTCCCGTCATCGAATCGATCGACGCAACAGTCTCAGCGCGCCAGGGCGAACTGCTGGGAGTGCTCTATCTCGATAGCCACATCCCTTCGAGCGCGTTCAGCGACCTTGACCGCCAGGTGCTGCGAACCCTCGCGCACGAAGCGGCTCGCGTGATCGAGAATGCCAAACTCTTCGCCTCCTCGCGCGCAAAGGCCCGGCTCGACCACGAGCTGGAGATTGCCAGCCAGATTCAACGCCAGCTTCTGCCGAAATCCTTTCCCAAACTGCCGCAGCTCGCGGTGATGGGTTCGACCCTGGCCTGCCTTTCCGTCGGCGGCGACTGTTTTGATGTAATCGAGCTCGGCGGGGGTCGCTACGGATTTTTCGTCGGTGACGTCTCGGGAAAGGGCATTACCGCCGCCCTCCTCGCGACCCTGTTGCAAGGGGTGTTCTATACGACAGCGGCGCTCGATATCCCGTTGGCGGAGATCGTGTCTCGAGTGAACCAGTATCTCTGCGAGCGGAGTAGCGACGATCGCTATGCTACTTTGTTTTATGGCGTGCTCGACCCGGCCGGACGCCTCGAGTATGTCAGCGCCGGCCACGTTCCGCCCATCGTTCGCTGCCGGAGCGGGAAGATCGAGCCGCTCGGCTCAGGGAACTTCCCGGTTGGGATGTTTGCCGAGGCGGAGTACACCGCCGCAAGCGTGGACCTCCAACCGGGCGACTTCCTGGTGATTTATACCGACGGGGTCACCGAAGCCTACAATCTGCAGAGTGAAATGTTCGGCGAGGAGCGCCTGTGTCGCCTGCTGGAAAAGTTTAGCGGCGAGACGGTTGAAGAGCTCTCAGGCGCTGTAGAATCCGGCGTTCGCATGTTTACCGAAGGAGCTTCTCAGGCGGACGACATCACCGTGCTTGTGGTTCAGTATCGGGGACAATCTTGATGAAGAAGCCGCAGGCCCCGCCGGCTCTCCAGGAACTCGACCGGGCGACCCAGGCACTGAACCCCGATGCGGAGCCGGCCGAGTTGGCTGCGCAGGTGGTCGAGGCTGTGAGCGCGCAACGCGGTGTCATCGGAGCGCGCCTGTGGCGCGTGGCCAGGGGCGTCCCGGTGATTTGGCAGCAAAAGGGGACTCTTCCGGCAGGCGATTCGGCTGGGATAGAAAGACTCTTGGCCGGGAAGCACGCGGGGTTCGCGGATGGCCGAAGTTGCGCTTGGGTTTTGGGACGCGATTCCGAGTGCCTTGGCGTGCTGGAAGCCCACGGCGCAGACGCAATCGATGCGGAAACGCGCCTGTGGCTCGAACTTTTTCGCCGCTATGCCGAACTGGCGATCGCGGGCAGCGAGCGGCGTTGCACCGTCGTCGAGCTCTCGACCATCGTCGAAGCCACGAAGCGCCTGAATTCCACGCTCGATCTGGGCGAGCTGATCAACATCATTCTTCAGCTTGCCACTCGGCAGACGGGCGCCGACCGTGGCACCGTTTTCCTGGTGGACCGCGAGCGCGATGAGATTTGGTCGCTCGTTGGGCTGGGGCTTGCGCAGCAGGAAATCCGCATGCCCGCGAGCCGCGGCGTCGCCGGATGGGTGGCACACAGCGGCGAGACGGTCAATCTGATTGACGCTTATCAAGAGCCGCGCTTCGAGCGCGACGTCGATCTCCGAACGGGCTACAAAACACAAAGTCTGCTTTGCCTTCCTATCGTGAGTAAGGACGGTGAGACGGTTGGCGTCTTGCAGTTGCTCAACAAGAAAGGCGGGGAGACGTTCACCGCGAGCGACGAGGGTTTTCTGCATTCTCTCTCGGTGCACGTGGCGCTCGCGCTCGAAAACGCCCAGCTTCACCGGGAACGCTTGGCGAAGCAGAAAATGGAGCGCGACCTGGCCCTGGCTCGCAGCATCCAGATCGGTCTGTTGCCGGAAGCCCCGCCGCAGCTCGATGGCTTCGAGATTGCGGTATCACACCGGCCGTCGCTGATGGTCGGCGGAGACTATTACGACTTTGTTCCTCTGAGTGGCGGGACACTGCTCGCGGTAGTGGCGGACGTCGAAGGCAAGGGAGTCAGCTCCGCTATGGTGATGGCCAACCTGCAGGCCACACTTCACGCCCTGTTGCAACATCTCCATTCGCTCGAGCGTTTGGTTGGCTCGCTGAACGATATGATGCTGGCCGACACCCGCGGACAGAAGTACATGACCATGTTCCTTTGCCTGCTCGATCAGCGCCACCGGGCGCTGCACTACGTCAACGCCGGACACGTGCCCCCCGCCGTCCTACACGCCGATGGCTCGGTCCAATACCTGCGGGAAGGCGGAATGGTCGTGGGCTTGTTTCCGAACGAAGGTTACGAACGCGGCTACGTAAAGCTTGCCCCCGGCGATATTTTTGTGTGCTGCACCGACGGAATCACCGAGGCCATGGACACCGCCTACAACGAGTTCGGCATCGAGCGGCTCCTTGAAGTTGTGCACCGCGAGCGGGGCGCTCCCGCCACCGAGATTGTGGAAAGCATTCTGAATGAAGTGGACCGCTTCTCCAAAGACGGCCAGCATGAGGACGACCGCATTATCCTCATCATGAAAGTCAATTAGCTCGCCGTAACTTGCCGCGCACGTCTACTTCTTGCTGCTTGGGCTACACTAATCCCCGGAAAGGAAAGACCCATGCGTCCCTTCGGCTTGATCGTTTTCGGACTTGTGCTTCTTTGCGCAGCGCATCTGATGCGTGCAGTCGGTCAGGTGACGTCAGGCAAGGAGCCAAGCTTACCCCCACCATCCGCGACACCCTCGGCCCAAAACCCTCCCCGGATCGTGACGCCTCCAGCGGGGTTTCTTCCCCGCGTGCCGGAGCATTTCGGGGTAAACGTTTTTGCCCGTCAATTCCAGGAGCCACGCTGGCTGGTGGTGGCGCCGAGTGGTGATACATTCGTCGCCGATTCCGCATCGGGCCAGGTGATCATCCTGCGCGATCCCCAGCGTCACGGCGTGGCGGAATCGCGGGAGGTTTTCGCGAGCGGCCTCGAGCTTCCATTCGGTATCGCCTTTCACGACGACTATGTGTACATCGGTGATACGAACGAGGTGCTTCGCTTTCGCTATGACCACACGACCTCGAAGCGCTTGGGAGAGAAGGAGCACGTCCTGGACCTGCCGGGAAGGGGCTACAACCAACACTGGACGCGCACGCTGGCCTTCAGCCCCGACGGAAAGAAGCTTTTCGTCGCCGTAGGTTCACAAACGAATGTCTCCATCGAATCCGACCCGCGTCGCGCCGCGATTACGGTGTGCGATCCCGACGGCAGGAACGCGCGCATCTATGCCGGCGGGATGCGGAATGCCGTCGGCATCGGGTCCGACCCTGCCTCGGGCGAGTTGTGGGCATCTGTGAACGAACGCGATGGTTTGGGCGACGATCTCCCGCCCGACTACTTTACCCACGTGGTTGATGGCGGCTTTTACGGCTGGCCGTACAGTTACATTGGCCGCCATGAGGATCCTCGCGTCAGACCGCAGAAACCGGAACTGGTCGCCAAGACCATCGTCCCCGATGTGCTCTTGGGCGCGCATGTGGCGCCACTGCAGTTTGTCTTCTATGAAGCGACGCAATTTCCCGCGCAGTATCGCGGCGGTGCGTTCCTTGCCGAGCACGGCTCCTGGAATCGTCGTGAGCGCGCCGGATATCAGGTCGCGTTCATCCCGTTTCGGGAAGGGAAGCCCGCTGCTGGTCCAACGCCGTTCCTCACTGGTTTAGCGCCAGACCCCAAAGCCGCGGAAGTGTACGGCCGGCCTGTCGGCGTCGCGGTGGCGCAGGATGGTTCGTTGCTAGTGTCCGATGACGGTGCGCGATTGATCTGGCGCGTGAGCTACAGTACCCGCTCCCCGAAAAAATGAGGCGAAGCGTCTAGGCACCGGCTCGGCGAAGCCGGCTAAATGGTTGTCACGAGCCCGTCGAAGAGTAGTGGCGGACGCTGCGGTTCCAGGTGACCAGCGTGACTCCCAGGCAGGCCGCGGCGACGATCGGCACGAGCGGCGCATAGCCGCGGAATTGGGTGCGGCCCAGCAGTCGTACGCTTGGATAAAAGGAGGCGAAGCCGAAGGGGATAATCCAGCTTAGGACGAACTGGATGAATCCGCCGTAAATCGAAAGCGGGTAGCGACCGAAGGCGATCAGATTCCAAACCGGTGGGTGGACGCCGATGCGGTCTTCGAACCAGAACGAGGCGGTGCTCAGAAGCAAGAAAATCGAGACATAGATCACCGCCCCGCAGAGCCCCCAGAAGATGAGCAACAGCGCGTCGCTCGTGGTCCAATGGATGCCCAGCCGTCGCGACGCCCACCACACAGCGAAAAGACCCGTGGCCACCTCTTGGAATGATTCGAGACGAAATGCTTCAAACAGCACCTGGAAAAGCGAGGACACCGGTCGCAGCAAGACGCGGTCAAACTTCCCTTCGATGATGTAGTTGTTGCCAAAATCGTAGAGATTCATGCTCAGCACGTTGAACAGGCCGTAGGGAATCAGCGAGAAGCCGTACAGGAACAGCACTTCTTCAAACCGCCATTCAGCGAGAAGGGAAATCTTCGAGAAGAGCACGACAACGAAAGAGAGCGCAAAGATCGTGGCCATGAAGCTTGTACCGATGCTGATGAAGAAGTCGCCACGATAGCTGATACGCACCTTGGCGTATTGCGTGAAGTAGTCGGCAAGAAGCTGAAGGTGACGCCGCATCGTCGTAAGCGCAGCCGGCCGCTCTAGCCTCCGTGGATCGTGATCTTGCGCGTCGAGCGCTCCCACCACAGGTGGGCCAGCCACAGCAAAACCGCCACCCAAGCCCACTGAATGGCGAGCGCGATCGCGGCCTCGCGTGGGCTCAGTTTGCCCAGATAAATCTGGAGCGGCGTAAAGGCGATGTGCTCGAACGGCAGCCAGGCCAGCACGGCGCGGATGGACCATGGAAAGAAAGTCATTGGGATCAACAGTCCGGAGAGCATCTCGATCAGCCAGTATTTTGCGCGAATGAGGGCCAGAATCGACTTGAGCGGGATCGCGCAGGTTCCGATCATGAAATTGATGGCGCCCATCAGAAAGAAGCTGCCGAGGACGCCGATGACGAACAGACTGAAGTGGGCGGCGGAGGCCGGCCCGCGCACCGGGAAAGCGAAAGCAATGACGACCGCCGTCGGCGCGGTCAGCAGGCCCAGCCGGAACGCCGATTCCCCCATCGCCCGGCACAGCCACATCCATTGCACCGAGATCGGCTTGATCAGGTCCATGGCGATCTTGCCTTCAATCACTTCGTAGGCCATTTCCTGGTCAATCGTGTTCCAGTAGAAGGAGCGGATGATCCAGCCCACGCTCACGTAGGTGACCATTTGCGGCAGATCGTAGCCGGCGATCTGTTGCCCCGCCCCGTACACCGCCCGCCAGATGAAGTAGTACACAGTGACGTTCAGGACGTAGGTGATGATTCCGGTGAAGTAGCGCAGCCGGAACGCCAGGATATTGACGAAGCCGACCCGCGAAAACTCCGCGTACGGCCCGAGCGCCTGCATCCGCGTGGTCATCATTCAGTTTCCGTGACGTGCTCGGAATTTTTCATCGCTCGAATCATATGCCCGCCTCGCGAAGGGCTTTTCCGGCGTATATGCGTTTCACGATTTCCTCGATTGGTTCGTCCTCGATCAGCAGGTCCCGGACTTCGACTGCGCCGAGAATCTGGCGGATCAGTTCTGCGGTCGATACCTTGGTGGGGTCGAAGCGGATCCGGTAGGTGAGCTCGTCCACCGACTCGAGTTCGAGGCCGTCGCGAGTGAAGGCATGTACGCCCGAAAGCTGCGAGCTATCCTTCAACGCGAACTTTATCTGCTTCGTGCGCAGCAGTTTATGCTTGAGGAGTTCGAGGGGTCCGTCGTAGAGCAACCGGCCGTGGTCGATGATCATGATCCGGCGGCACAGCTCTTCGATATCGTCGAGATCGTGCGTCGTGAGCAGGATGGTCGTCCGGTAATCGCGGTTGAGCGCTCGCAGGAACTGCCGAATGTGGTCCTTGGCCACGACATCGAGACCGATGGTCGGTTCGTCGAGGAACAGTAATGGGGGATTGTGCAGCAGGGCCGCGGCCAGATCGCAGCGCATGCGCTCGCCCAATGAAAGTTTGCGCACGGGAGTGTGGAGATAATCTCGGATGCCGAGGATGTGATTGAACCGCTCCATCCGCTCCTCGAAATCGTGCTTGGAAACGTCGTAAATGCGCCGCAGCAGTTTGAACGATTCGACGACGGCGATGTCCCACCAGAGCTGGGTGCGCTGGCCGAATACCACGCCGATGGTTTTTACGTACTGCCGGCGCTGACGGTAGGGCACGAAGCCGTTCACCACGATCCCGCCCGAAGTCGGAACCAGGATGCCGGTCAGCATTTTTATGCTTGTAGATTTCCCCGCGCCGTTCGGGCCGATGTAACCGACCATCTCGCCGCGCTCGATTTCGAAGCTCACGCGGTCCACCGCTTGCACCGTCTGATAGTCCCGCACGAAGAGATTCTGGATTCCTCCCCAGATTCCTTCGCGGCGATGAAAGGTGCGGAAATGCTTGCTCAGTTCGCGGACGCAGATCAGAGGACCGGGAGCCATGCGTTTTGCGATTCTAACATGGCGCGTCGCCGGCCGGCGGAACGTGAGAGGCTAGGCCAGAGGGCGAGCAACGGCAGAAAAAAGTGGTTCAGGCTAGCGATCACTCGCCCATCACCTTGACCACGATTTTCTTGGGACGCTGGCCATCGAGCTCGGCGTAGAGTACGGATTGCCAGGGACCGAGGTCCAGCCTCCCCTCCGAGAATGAAACCATCGCCTGATGATGCAGGAGCAAGCTTTGCAGATGGATGCCGGAATTACTTTCAAAGGGGCCCTTATGTTTGTAATGGTCACTCACGGGCGCCAGTTTATCGAGCCACACCCCGACATCCTCCAGCAGGCCGGGCTCTTCGTCGTTGACGATGACGGCGGCGTTCGCGTGCAGCGCCGAAACCAGAATGATGCCGTCGCGGAAACCGCTCTTCTCCATCGCCGCCTTCACTTGCGGGGTGATGTTGATGAATTCCCGAGCCTGCTTGGATTGCAGCGTCAGATGTTCGTTGTAGATCTTCATCCGATTCCTCGAAAGCCGCTATTCTAGCGGAAGTTGTCGCGAAGTTGAAATTGGCACAGCTTGTTCAGGCGCGCCCGCGCGCCCCTAGAACCCACGAAAGGATGGACGCCTTCAGGCCTTGTGGCAGGTCGGACAGTGTTTCGCTTCGTAGTTGTCGAGCGACACGACGAACATATTATTGCAGCTGATACAAACGCGGTGGATGAGGGGCCCCTTGGTCGCGTCCTGTTTCGTCTCGTGGCTTTCCTTTTCTTGAGGTATCTCCGTCATGGTTCGATCTTACCATGAGCTGGTTCGAGCCGAGGCTCGGCATCTTCATGCTGCATATCCCTGGAGGATCTGCCGAACGCGCGCGACGACATCTCCTACGCGGACCGGGCGGTAGAGGATCGCTGCCGCGGGGGAATCGAAGGCAGCCGGTTCCGTGCGGGACGCTACGATCACCGCCGGCACGCGACGAGCGAGATTCTGTATGGCCGGATTCTCCATCAACTCAGGCCGTGCCTCCAGGACAACCGCCGATGGGGTCTGCCCCGCCGCCAGCGCTTGCGCCGCATCGTCGGCCGATTCCATGCCCAGCGCCTCGACGCCCATTTCCCGCAACTCCGCTCGCACTCCGACACGTAACATCCAGTCGCGTGCTACGATAAAGACTGTTGGCATCTTGCCAAGGCAGTATAGCATCCCCTTTTAGTGAGCGTTTTGCTCGCACGCTCGGCCCGAGATAGGCAAGTGACCGAGCGCTCTGTTAGAATTCCTTGATTTTTCGGAGGATGCGCCTCAGGAGCCGAGGCGGCTGTGGATGGCCCAACAACGCAAATGGCTGGGAGTCGCGATCGGCATCGCTGTGGTCGTCCTCGTGGTGGTCGGCCTGGCGAACCGGGACCAATCCCCGCAGGTGGATACCGCGCGGATTAAGCGAGAAAACCTAAGCGCATTCGTCACGAGTAACGGCAAAGTCGAGCCCATCGAGCCCTACGTGATGAGGGCCAGGCTGGATGCTTTTGTTGCGCGGCTGAATGCCACCGCGGGCCAGCCGGTTCACCGTGGCCAACCGATTCTCTCGCTGGATGCTGCGGACGCCCGCGCTCAACTTGCCCAAGCCCGCGGGGATTTGATCGCTGCCGAGGAAGACTTGCGGGCCGCGCGCGCTGGAGGGCCGGCCGACGAGGTCGCCCAACTTGAGGGTGATCTGCGAAAGGCCCAGGTGAACCTTGAAAGCCTGGAGCACGCGCAGGACGCTTTGAAAAGGCTGGTCGCCCAACATGCCGCGACGCAGGATGAGCTCGATCAGAACCGTCTCGCGGTCGAGAGGGCCAAGGCTGAATTGCAGACGCTCGAACAGCGGAAGGCGGATTTGACGCGGCGCGCAGGCTTAGGCGTCCAGCGCGACCAATTGCGCGTCCAGCAGGCGCGTGAACAGATTGAAAACCTCGAGCGCAAGGTCAACTCGTCCGAGGTCACTTCGCCGGTGGATGGCACGCTCTATTCCCTGCCCGTTCATGCCGGCGATTACATCCAGGTGGGCGCGGTGCTGGCCGAGGCTGCGGATCTGCGGCGTGTGCGCGTGCGCGCTTTCGTGGATGAACCCGATCTCGGCTGGCTCGAGCCGAACCAGGAAGTGGAGGTTGGCTGGGACGCTTTGCCCGGCCGCGTCTGGACGGGCCGCACCGAACAGATTCCGAAACAGGTTGTTCCGCACGGCGCGCGCAGCGTTGGCGAAGTTCTTTGCTCTATGAACAATGACAAATTGGAGTTGATTCCCAACACGAACGTGGACGTTCGCATCCGCGTGCGAGCGCGGCCGAATGCATTGGTCGTGCCGCGCGTAGCCGTTCATTCCGATGATTCGCACCACTTTGTGTTTCTGATCCAAAACGGCCGGCTGCACCAGCGTGTCGTTCAGGTGGGGATCGCAAACGCCACGGAATACGAAGTTCTCTCCGGCCTGAACGAAGGCGACCGCGTTGCGCTCCCGGGTGAAGTCGAATTGCGCGACGGAATGGACGTGCACGCGCTCGAGCCCAAGGAGGGCGCGGGCGAGTGATGAATCGCGGCATTTTCTTTCCGGTGCTGCTGCTGGTGTGCTTCGTAGCAATTCTTCAGGCGTCAGCGCAGGATCCTTTGATTCACCCAGCCGAAGTGCAGTTCGATGCGGGCCACTATTCCACCGCCATCGGCACACTTCAAAGCATCTTGAAGCAGAGTGCCCAGAACCCGCGGGCCTACTATTGGCTGGGGCGTTGCTACTACGAGCTGCGGGATTATGATCGCGCCATCGCTCAGCTCGAGAGTGCGGTGAAGTTCGATCCAGCGAGCTCCGCCGCTCATGACTGGCTCGGCCGTGCTTTTGGCGGGAAGGCCGAGCGCGAACATAGCTTCTTCACCGCTCGGAAGGTTAAACACGAATTTGAAGAAGCCATACGCCTCGACCCGAGGAACATCCAGGCGCGGCGAGACCTGATGGAGTATGAAATCGAGGCGCCCTGGATTGTCGGCGGCAACAAGGACTCAGCGAAAGAGCAGGTGGATGCGATCGCTGCTGTCGATCCGGTGGAAGGCCATCTGGCGCGCGCTGACTACTGGATGGAATTGAAAAAGCCGGAGTCGGCTGAAGTCGAGTATCGCTGGGTATTGGCCGCCAAGCCAAATCGCGTGGAGCCGTATCTCGAAGTGGCCGGCTTCTACGAGCGTCAGAAGAACCCCTCCGCGCTGGACGCGGCCGTCGATGCGGGGATGAAAGTAAATGCTTCCGATCCGCGCCTCGCTTATTTCCGCGGTGTGGCTCGCGTGATGGCGGGAAATGAACCGCCGCAAGCCGAACAGTATCTGAAATCTTACCTCGCCAGTTCACCCGAACGAAGCGACTGGCCCTCCCACGCTGCTGCACGGGAGTGGCTTGGCAAGCTTTACGAAAGCGAAGGCAAGCTGCTCGAAGCTGCCGAGCAATATCGCGCCGCCCTTCAGATTGATCCTCGTCGCAAAGAAGCGAAGGAAAGACTCGAACATCTCGAGAAGGGAAACCACTAACTCCCAGGATCTCCTTCCAGGACAGCGTGGCGGTTTATCCCAGCCTATTTCTTCTGCGAAAGGAAGCCCAGTACCTTACTGGCAAAATTGTCAGACAATCCGAGTTTCGATTTTACCTTCGAATAAATGTTCACCGCCTGCTTGTCCGCCCAGATCAGCGCGGTCTTTCCAACGCCGTCGTCTGGCCGCGCCTGGTAGTTGGTTGACTTCGCTACCGAGTGCGAGTTCGTTTCGATCGTGTAGTAATACAATGCCAGGCTCTTGCGGGTGACGTTCTCGGGGCACCTGAGCTTATCGGGAAAGCCGTGATAGGACTTCTCGTCCGTATTGAAAATGAGGGCGTGGTTCAATATCGGATCAACCTTCGCGACGCATCGGGTCATGCTTCTTTCCCACAACTCGATGGCTCCGCCCCATTCCGGCTGCCATCCTTCGTTCAGGTAAAGAATCAGGTTGAGACGCCGGCGCCAATCCTTTTTGTGGTGATGCATGGTGAAATCAGCGTGGATATTCAGGAAGCCGCCGCGACCGGATTGGTGCATTCCGCCGCCTTCCAGGGTAGGGTCGGGGAGTAATGCCCGAATGCCTGTCAGCTCGGAAAGCCAGCTCAGGAATTCGGGTGAGTTCAGTTCGTCTGTCAGTCGGCCTATGAGACCAGGGAAGAGTTCTCGCCGGGGCATCCCCATTTTGTTTTCGTTGTAATGCTTATATTGCAGCCAGGCGTCGCTCGAATGATTCGGGAATTCTTGCGCTACGGCGCGGGCAAGGTCGGTCTCAAGGAAATTTGCCAGGTGGACGTGGGGGAATGGCTCGTTCTCCCGATATTGTCTCGAGAGATCAATCAGCTGCTGCCGCCAGCGAGGGGGAAACAGTTGCGCCTGCTGCTGGGAAACCGCAGGGCTTGCCACTGTAAGTGCCTCCTGGGCTTAGTGTGTCACGCCTGAAAAGCTGGTTCAAGAATCGTGTCCAATCAGAAACTGCAGCGGAAACGGCGGGCACGATAGAGCGCCGGCTGTTAAGCCGCTGGAAATCCCCAGCCGCCTTGCTCAGGACGAAGTCATGGAAGCTAACGTAGCCGCGCGACGCCGATAGTGCCTTTCAAAGTAGTCACGATACTGCCCGCTTCGCGTTTCCTCCAGCCAGTCGGAGTGGGTCTGATACCAGCCGATCGTGTCGGCGAGTCCGTGATCGAATTGCACGCGCGGTTTCCAGTCCAGCGTGCGATGTAGCTTTTCGAAGTCGAGCGCGTACCGACGGTCGTGCCCGGGCCGGTCGGAAACGAGTTGAATCAGAGTTTCCGGGCGGCCGAGAATCTGCAGAATCTGTCGCGCCACATCGAGGTTTCGGCGTTCACAGTCACCGCCGATATTGTAGATTTCGCCTTTTTCCCCTTGATGAAGGATCAAATCGAGCGCCTGGCTGTGGTCGCTCACATGGATCCAGTCGCGAACATGCTGTCCATCGCCGTAGATGGGTAAGGGTTCCCTTGCCAGGGCCTGCGCGATCATCAGCGGGATAAACTTCTCCGGGAATTGATAGAGCCCGTAGTTGTTGGAGCTGCGCGTGATGATCGCAGGAAAACGGCGTGTCCGAACGGCAGAAAGCACGAGCAGGTCGGCGGCGGCTTTGGTGGCGGCGTAAGGGCTGGTCGGCGCGAGCGCGGAAGTCTCCGAGAACTTCTCTGGCGGATCGAGACTCCCGTAAACCTCGTCAGTGCTCACCTGCACAAAACGCTGAACGCGGTTGTGGCGGCAGGCTTCCAACATTTGCCAGGTGCCTTCCACGTTGGTGCGCACGAAGGCGGAGGCATTCTCAATGCTTCTGTCCACGTGACTCTCAGCGGCGAAGTGCACTACAAAATCGCAGCCACGCGTTGCGTCAGCCACAGCCGGATCGCAAACATCCATTCGGACGAAGCGAACCTTGTCGTTTTGAAGCACGTCCTCCAGGTTTTTCAAGTTGCCGGCATACGTGAGCTTGTCGAGGACCACAATTTCGTAGTCCGGATGGTGCTCCAACATATGGTGCACGAAGTTGGAACCAATGAACCCGGCGCCTCCGCTGATGAGCACTCGGGTCACGAGTGAGTGGCCTTGGCTGCTGGTTTCTCCTCTGCGGCTTCCAACGTTCTTGCGCGAACCAGGCTGCTCGCCCTCCACAACGAGTCGAACGTGCCTGCGTCGCTCCACCATCCTTCCAGGATTTCGTAATCGAGTTCTCCGGCAGCGATGTAGGAATTGTTCACATCGGTGATTTCGTACTCCTCGCGTTTCGAGGGCTTCAGGGCACGAATACGGTCGAAGACCGTTGCATCGTAGAAGTAGACGCCGATGACGGCGTACGGCGACTTCGGGACACGTGGCTTTTCTTCGATACGCACCATTCGCTTTCCCTCGAAAACGGGCACGCCGAATCGCTGAGGATCGGAAACTTCCTGTATCAAGATCATCCCGCCGCGCTCCTGCTGCTCGAATCTTTCTTTGGCGGTTCGGATGCTGCCCTCGAGGATGTTGTCGCCCAGAATGACGCAGATCTTCTCTCCGCGGGCAAAGTATTCAGCCAAGCGCAACGCGTCAGCAATCCCGCCCTCGCCCTCTTGGTAGGCAAAATTGAGCTGCTGCAGTCCGAAGGCCGCTCCGTTGCGAAGAAGTCGTAGAAAGTCCCCGGCATTGTTGCCGCCGGTCACAATCAGAATGTCGCTGATGCCCGCGTCAACGAGGGTTTCCAAGGGATAATAGATCATCGGCCGGTCGAAGACGGGCAGGAGGTGCTTGTTGGTCACTCGCGTCAGCGGAAACAATCGCGATCCCGTGCCGCCGGCTAGAACGATTCCCTTCATAAGACCCCCGGCCCATCTGGGAGAGTAGAGTGGCGAAAATACAGCCGAGCTGTCACCGAGCCCCCGCCTTTTCAGCCATTTTGGGGCTTCGAAGTCGCTCCTCCACATATGCCTGCATGGCTTCCTGCCAGGGCCGCATGAAAATTCCGTAAGCCTGTAAGCTGGCGGGGGAAAGGACCGAATAATGCGGCCGAGGCGCGAGCCGAGCCGATTCTTCGGTGGTCGTGGGTCTTATGCGCATTTTGTTCCGCCCCGCGACTCGCAGAATTTCCTGGGCAAACTCGTACCAGGAGCAAGTTCCTGAATTGGTGGCATGGACGAACCCGCATGCGCCTGCTTCGATGAGCTTTTCGATTACCCTCGCCAAATCGCGATTGAGCGTCGGAGAACCGATCTGGTCCGCAACCACGGAAAGCTCTTTCTCGGCCTCCGCCAGCCGGAGAATCGTTTCCGGGAAGCACCTGCCAGCCGTGCCGAACAACCAGGAAGTCCGAACGATACAGCTATCTTTGACGATTTCGCGAACCGCTGTTTCGGCGGCGGCCTTCGATCGGCCGTAAGCGTCGATGGGTCGCGCGGGATCGTTCGTCTCATAAGGAACATTCCGAGCGCCGTCGAAGACGTAATCCGTGCTCAGGAACAGTAGCCGCGAGCCCGAGTCTCGCGCTGCTCGTGCCACGTTCACAGCCCCGTGGAAGTTGATCTGTTGTGCGAGTTCAGGATTTCGTTCACAGCCATCCACATCGGTGTAAGCGGCTGCTAGCACCGTCCAGTCCGGTTTTCTGCGCGCCAGAAGACTTCTCACCTGTGCGTCATCGCGAATATCCGCGTCTTTCGAGGATGCTCCTATGACTTCGCCCGACTGCCACTCCTCGAGCAGCGCACTCCCGAGCAAGCCTGTCGCGCCGATAATAAGAACGCGCATTTCGTTACCTGTGTTGGGTCTCCCAATCATAAGCAATGTCTGGATGATCGTACGCCAAGCGGCCCTCGTCGGCCGGATTGTAAAACCGATCCGTCAGATAGAGAAGTTGAGCCGGCTCGGTTCCGAGCGTCTTGTAGCCGTGGCCGACTCCCGGAGGGATGAGTATTCTCCAGGGTCGAAAGCGCCCGATGTGCAGCGTGTTGATCCATCCAAAGGTTCTCGATCGCCGGCGAAAATCATACAAAAAAACCTGCAGCATTCCTGATAATGGAATCCACAAATCGGTCTGCTCGTAATGGTAGTGAATCGCCTTGATGACGCCGGGGTAGGTGAGGGTGAGGGAGGCTTGAATGCGTCGCTGGGTTTGAGCGTCCTGAACCATACCCTCGGCGATTCCCGGGGCGCCCAACCGTGCAAGTTCCGCAAAGTATCCCCTGTCATCGGCGAGGGGCTGTATCGGCTCAATCTCGACGCCCCCGATTCGTTCTTCCGAATCTAGCTGCGTGATCGCTTTACCAACTGTTTTTTCGGTCCGGCGCTGGATGGCGAGTTCGAGCCCGTTTCGTGTCCCAATAGTGGTGATATCTTCTTCATCCATGGTCGCTTTGGTGGCGGACCCTCTGGTAAGCATCGCCCCATGTCCTTGCGGCTGCTGTTGATTCACATTATATGCTCCTAAGTATAAACGAGCCTCAAGAGAGCGCTGAAGAAATTGTCGCCTGGTTACGGCACGCGGCAAACCCGCAGGGTCCCATTCTCGTAGGGACACTCCAGTCCTGCGACGCCGGGGCGTTCCAGAACCACCCAACTCACGCCATATTCGCGCTTGAGACGCTCGAAGTCCCCCACCTTGAAATCCTTCCAGCCGCGCTGGGCCTGTACCTGCGCGCGCCAATGTTCCGCCAATGGCAGGTTCGGAAATACGGTGCAGGCGCCCGAGTCTTTCACCGCATCGGCCAGCATGCTTCTTTCCGCAATCGCGCGAAACCCGTGCTGATCCTCGCCTGGCAAGGCCATGTGGTCGGGGTCCAGCGCGAAGACCGCTGTGGCCGGCGTATTCCGTCGGATCCAATCAAAGGCTTGCAGCCATTCGTTCTTCGGAGCGAGGCCGGGCCACTCAATGTGCCGGCTCGCGGGAAAGAGTGACCGCTGTACGTACCACATTCCGGTGCATAGCGGCACAAAGAGCAGGAGCCATCCCCACACTCGGTTTTTCAGTACCCATTTTCCTAGCAGGCCGCCGCCGAATAAGAAGACAAGCTGATAGACCAGGTGCAGGCTTCGCATGGGCTCATAACGTACCAGTCCTTCGAGACTTGCGGGAATTGTAATGACGGCCGCGATCGCGAAATAGATCAGGCCGAATACGACGAGCGTGCGGCAAAGGAGATCCAGGTCCGCCAGCCGATGTTTCCGGGCGATTCGGCCGAACCACCACAGTAGCGCCAGCGGAGCGAAAATCCCCAGCCACTCGTACCATTCCCAGCGGAGCAGATGAAAATGCGCCCGGGTCCTGACGACTTCTCGATAAGCGTCTGACGGATGGCGCACCCAAATGCCAAGCGGCGAGAGGGATGCAGCGGCCGCAGGCGTGGCGCCAAATCTTCGCATCCACACGAGTAAACCGATGTAGGAAATTCCGATGGCAGCCATCAGCGGGTGAATCATCAGAGCAAAGGCCGCCCACGCACTGGCCCAAACATATTTTTTCTCCAGCGTGTTTGCAATCGCAAACAGCAGTGCAAAGGTGACGATCGATCTCGGGGTTAGGTATTGATCCATGATGTAAAGTGAAGTGCCTGCCACCGGAATCGTCAACAGCGCGGCCACGAGCGCTACTCCGGTCCACCGCGCCCAAGGCTCCGAGAAACATTTTGAATTCAACCGGTAACAAGACAGAAGGAACAGGAAGATCGAAGCGACCTGCCAAACGAAGATCATGAGATCGAAGGGGAGATGCGTGACGCGCACAGACGCCGCAATCAGATTCGGAAACAGGGTCAGTCGCGCGTGCGACTCAAAAAACTCGGCGCCGAAGGGATAGAGTTCTGGATGCAGAATTTTCTTGATGCCCGGGATGTAGATTTCAGCGTCTTCAGCTCCCGGATGATACCCCTGGACGAGTAAGGCACCCAGAGTGAGGAGCGCGAGAAATAGCAGTTCTCTACGCTTCAAACAGCCCTCTACTCGACTGTGAGGCGCATGAGAGGGACGCCAATGGATTCATTGCCTACCTAGTTTCAGTGAGATTGGGCCGGCGCTGTCTCGCCGATTCCTTCAGAGTAGTAATTCAAATCTAGCTTCTGGCCCAACAAACTGAAGATTCGAAAATGAAGGATGTTCAGCCTTTGCAGTGCAAATTTCATCGTCGTCGATAGCACGCCGAGCCCATAGCGCACGCTGCGCCGGAAACCGATAGACGAAGCTTCTTCGAAATAGCTTGCGGGGCAGGAGATTTCCCCGACCGGGAATCCGAAGAAGATCGTTTGTGCCAAGATTTCATTGTCAAAAACAAAGTCGTCGGAATTCTCAAGGAGGGGTAGTGACAAAAGGACCGTGCGGCTGAATCCCCGGAAGCCGGTGTGATATTCGGAAAGCTTTGCACCTAAGAATAGGTTTTGAAAGGCGGTCAGCAATCGATTTGAGACGTACTTGTAGAGCGGCATGCCCCCCTTGACGGCTTTCCCTCCGAGGATGCGCGATCCCAGAACCACGTCGTAGACGCCGTAGGCGATCATGCTGGCCATTGCCGTCACCAGCAAAGGGTTGTACTGGTAATCCGGATGGACCATGATTACAATGTCAGCTCCGCATCCGAGCGCCTCGCGGTAGCAGGTCTTTTGATTCCGGCCATATCCGTAATTGCTATCGTGGACAAATACGATCAGGCCAAGGTCCTTCGCGATGCGAACCGTCTGGTCCGAACTGTGATCGTCCACCAAAATCTTGAGGTCGACAAGGTCAGGAAGATCGCGGACTGTGGCCGCCAGCGTCTTTTCCGCGTTGTAAGCGGGCATAACAACCGCAACTCGTTTTCCGTTCAGCACGCTAACTCCTTATCACACGCGCGTCGCCCAGTGGATGTCCAAAGCATCCGCTGCCGCGCTGCTGCAACTCTTGGCTCAGTGTTGGCACGAATCGGTCTTCCCGCAATCGGATGCCTTCAGGCAAGAACGCGATCTGGCGCACCGAGGCGGAGTCTACCAAACCGGTCCATCCGGTTCTAGTGGAGAACGCAGCAAAGTTGATCGCGCGGCAACGGACGCGATCTTTGGCGGCTGGGGCCGGGCATCGGTTGGCGCATCGTCAGCGTCAAAGTTTATTCGGGCTTCGGCAGAAGCCGACGTAAGCGGGTGCCCTGAGCCAGCCTCGGCAAGTGCTCGGCTCTGGTATAGTTTTAGTGATTGACCGATGACGAACCGACCGCAAAAGACGCTTTTCTGGAAGGAAACCTGGGGCCTGGCGTGCCAGGCGCTGAACGCCAACAAGGTTCGGGCGATGCTAACCATGCTCGGAGTGGTGATTGGCAGCGCTTGCATCGTGCTGGTAGTGACCGTGGCGCTCGCAGGCAAGCGCTACATCATCTCCCAGATTGAGGGCGTTGGCGCAAACATCGTCTATGCCGAACTCGTGAGAACGGGCGTATCGCAACCCGCCACACTCGCGGACGAAATTAACTTGGGCGATCTGGACGCGGCGAAACGGGCCCTCCCTCAAGTGGTGGAAGCCGCCGGAACAAATGATATGCCGGAGACGGTCGTAGTCGGGGGAGTCGCCCGTCCGGTGAGCCTAGTGGGGGTCACTCAGGGCTTCCAGCGCATTCGCAACCTAGTGGTCGTACGTGGACGGTTCTTCGACCAGGATGACACCGAGATGCGCAGCAAAGTGTGCCTGGTGACGCAGGACCTGGCCAACCTCGTTTTCCCTTCGGAAGATCCCGTAGGGAGGAGGATTCGCGTCGGCGAGCTCGATTTCACCGTCATCGGCGTATTCCACGAGCGAGTCGCAACGTTTGGGCAGACGGAGATCACGCGTGATTCGGTGATCGTGCCCTTTTCAATGGTCAAGTATTACACGGGAGAAGGTTACTTCAAGACGTTCTACGCGCAAGCCGACCGGCCGGAGGATGTCGAGGCGGTTACGCGCCAGGTGGCGGAAATCCTGAAGAGCCGGCACCGGCCCGGCGCCGAATACCAAGTGGAAAATCTCACCGGAATTCTTGAAACGGCGCACCGCATCGCGCTGGCGCTGACGGTTGTGCTGCTATTGATCGCGTTCATCGCCCTGGCGATTAGCGGCATCGGAATCATGAACATCATGCTGGTCACGGTAACGGAGCGGACACGCGAGATCGGAATTCGCAAGGCAGTCGGTGCGCCCCGCAACGCCATCCTCTATCAATTCTTGACCGAGGCGATCTTGATTAGCGGCACCGGGGCCGTGATTGGCATCCTCATCGCCGTGTCCATTCCGCTCTTGGCGGAAGCCCTGCTGCAGCTGCTCCCGCTTCCCGGGCCGATCAAAATTCCGGTCTCATGGCTCTCGGTACTTGTAGCTTTCGTCGTGTCCTGCGCGACGGGCTTAATCTTCGGCTACCTCCCCGCCAATCGGGCGGCGCGGCTCCAGCCGACCGAATCACTGCGCTATGAATAGGCGCCGGCCCGTCGGTTTGAGGTTCCCGTCGTTGTCATCTTGATAGTATTCTCTGCCGGGGGTTCGGTTAGAGACCTTGCGGCCAGGAGGCCGCCGGATATGAGTCGATGAGATACGGCGTCATGAAGAAAATAAGCCGGTACACGTATGCTCTGGCGGGAATTTTCATCCTCTTGCTTCCCGTAGCTGTCGCCCTGGCCCAGGAGGGAGAAAAGCTGACGCTGAAGCGAGCCGTCACGCTCGCACTACAAAACAGTCGTGACTTGGCTATGGCCCGCGTGCAATACAACGTTGCAGAAGGGGCGGCCCGAGTGGACCGCGCCGAGTTCCGGCCGAACCTGTATACCGGTTCCGGCATTGCCTACTCCAATGGTTTCCCGCAGACGCCTGGCGGGGCCGCGCCGTCCGTCTTCAGCCTTTCTTACACGCAGGCGCTCTTCAACTTGCCTCTGCGTGGGCAACTTCATGCCGCGGAAGATCGAGCGGAGAATCAGCGGCTGCAGATGGAGAGGACCCGTGACGCCGTGATTGTGCGGGCCGCCTCAGCCTACCTGGAGCTGGCCAAGGTGCGCCACTCGCTCGATCTCCTGCGCACGGAACGCGCCAGCGCGCAGAAGATCCTGGACGTGACTCGGGAGCGCCTGAATGCCGGCTTCGAATTGCCGATCGAGCAGACGCGAGGGGAGCTGACACTCGCAAAAATCGAGCTGCGCGTCATCCAGCTCGAGAGTCGGGACGAAATCCTATCCGACCAACTCCACGACCTTACTGGCATTCCCGTTGACCGAAACCTGGAAGTGGCTCCCGAAGAAATTGCATCGGGTCCGGAACAGCCTTCGAGCGAACTGCTGCAGATGGCGCTCGCGAGCGATCCGATGGTCAAAGAGGCGGAGAACGAACGCAGCGCTCGAGAGCACATTCTGAAAGGCGAGCACGGCGGATACTGGCCCACGGTCGATATCATCGGCCAGTACAGCGTCCTGAGTAAGATCAACAATTACGATCAGTACTTCAAAAAATTCCAGCGCAACAACGTCAACCTGGGTCTCGACGTCAGGATCCCCATCTTCAGCGCCAAGACCGGGGCGAATGTGGCTCTTGCGCGAAGCCAGCTCGCTTCAGCGGAGCTTACGCTTGGAAACGCCCGGCACGACGTGCGCCTGGACGTGGAGCAGAAAATTCACAGCATGCGCGGGCTCGATGCCGCCATGGAAGTCGCGCGGCTGGACCTCCAGCTGGCTCAGGAAACCCTGGCCGCATTGCAGGCGAAGTACAATGAAGGACGCGCTAATTTGCGCGACCTCGAGCAGGGCCGGCTGGATGAGAATGACAAGTGGGTTGCTTTCCTCGATGCGGACTTTGCCAAGCAGCAAGCCCAACTCGCGCTGCTGCAAAGCACCGGCCAGTTGGCAAAAGTGTTTCAGTAGACACTGCGGAGACGAAAGCTTTGTTATGGGCGGTTGGGCAAATCGAGTACAATCATTTTTTGCAACTTGCGCGCGTGCGCTCTTTGAGCGCCTGAGGAGGATGTGTTTTTATGCCGGCTGTTATGAAGACGCTATTTCTGAACCCACCCAGCTTTGACAAATTCGATGGCGGGGCGAGCTCGCGCTGGCCTGCGACGCGCGAGATCGAGTCCTATTGGTATCCGGTTTGGCTTGCGTACCCCGCTGGAATGCTACCGGGCAGCCGGTTGCTGGATGCGCCTCCTCATAAAGTGTCGCCGGGGCAAACCATCAAGATTGCGCAGGATTACGACTTTGTCGTCGTGTTCACCTCTACGGTCGGTTTTGAGAGCGATGTGCGCATGGCGCGGGCTCTCAAGGAAGCAAAGCCCGATCTGAAGATTGCTTTCGTCGGCCCTCACGTCCAGGTGAAGCCGGCCGAAAGTCTCCGCGCCAGCGCGGACATTGACTTTGTGGTGCGCGGCGAATTCGACCACGCGGTGGTCGAGTTTGCGCAAGGCAAGCCTTTGCAGGACATTCTCGGGGCAAGCTATATCCACGAAGGCAAGCTGGTGCATAACCCGCCGCGCCCGGTGCTCCACACGACGGAGCTCGATGCCCTGCCCTTCGCCACCGACGTGTACAAGCGCGACCTGACGATCGAGAATTACAACGTTCCATTCCTGCTGCACCCGTTCGTATCCTTTTATTCCGCTCGCGGATGCCCGGCGCTCTGCACCTTCTGTCTCTGGCCTCAGACCCTTTCCGGTCACGCCTGGAGGGTCCGCTCGGTCGAGAGCGTTGCGGAGGAATTTCGCAACGTGCCCAAGCTGTTTCCCCAGGCGAAAGAGGTATTTTTCGATGACGATACGTTCAATATCCGCAAGGACCGCGTCATTGAGCTCTCCAAGCGCCTGAAGCCGGCCGGCTTGCGCTGGTCCTGCACCTCCCGCGTGCACGGCGATTACGAGGCGCTCAAGGCCATGGCCGATGGCGGCGCCCGGCTTCTCATTGTGGGTTTCGAATCGGGGGATGCGCAGATCTTGAAGAACATCAAGAAGGGCCAAACCATCGAAATGGGTCGCGCCTTCGTGAAGAACTGCAAGAAGGTGGGCATCCTCGTTCACGGGGATTTCATCATCGGCCTCCCAGGTGAGACGAAGGAGACGATCGAGCGCACCATCGAGTTCGCTAAGGAACTCGATTGCGAGACGATCCAGGTCTCCATGGCCCACGCTTTCCCCGGAACCGAGCTTTATGACTTTGCGCAGCAGAACGGCTTCCTCGCCAGCGAGGCGGCCACCGATGCTGGCGGCCATCAACTCCCTCATCTCGAATATCCGGGCCTTTCTCGGGGAGAGATGATGGCCTCGGTGAACCGCTTCTACGACGAATACTACTTCCGGCCGCGAGTCGCTTGGCGCATCATGCGTGAGGCACTGTGGGATTCCCACGAGCGCAAACGCCTTTACCATGAGGCCGTTTCCTTCCTGAAGCTTCGCGCGGAGCGCTGGAAATGGGCGCGACGCGGGCCGCAATCGAAGGCGGTCATCTCGGCGTCGCCGATGGATTCGGGCTCAGGCGTCCAGGTGACCGGATCGCACGGCGCATGAAGTCCTCGTCGGGCCTGCACGTGAAGACGTACGTCCTCATCTGCCTCATGGTGGTCTTCGGGCCCTTGGGGGACGTCTTTCTCAGCAAAGGGATGAAGCAGATCGGTGCAGTGTCTGACTGGTCGGCCGCTTCTCTTGTCCATCTCTTCCTGCAGACTTTTACTTCGGGGCTGATCTGGCTCGGAATTCTCTTCCTGCTGCTGTTTTTTGTCGCCTACATGTTGGTGCTCTCCTGGGCGGACTACAGCTTCGTGCAACCCGCCTCGGCGACGAGCTACGCCTTCGTCGCCTTGCTGGGGTATGCGCTGCTGGGCGAGGCGGTGACGTCGGAGCGCTGGGCCGGCGTCCTGCTCATCTGCCTGGGCGTATTTCTCGTGGGGCGCACTCCACCGCGCACCACGGCGCGGAGTACGGCTGATGCAATTTCTGCGTGAAGCGTTTTTTATGGCCGTGATTGTGTTCGCCGGCACCGGCGGCGAAATCGCTGCCACGCGGGCAATGAAGGAAGTGGGCGAAGTGAAGAATTTTCATCCGCGTGCGGTCCTGCAGGCGCTGGGTCGCGCTTTTCGCGTGGGCTGGATGTGGATGGGCCTCGGCCTTATGACCGTATCTTTCTTCTCCCTGCTGGCCATGCTTTCCTGGGAAAACGTCAGTTTCGTCGTCCCTGCGTCCGCCTTGAGTTATGCGGTGGGCACCTTGGGCGGGAGATTCCTATTGGGCGAGCGCGTCACCCCTATGCGCTGGATCGGCGTCCTTTTCGTCTGTCTCGGCGTGACGCTGGTCTGGGCAGGCTAGGCATCGGATGTGGCACCTGCTCCGCTGGATCATCCTGCTCCTGGCGCTCGTGCCATTCGGCTATTACCTGCTCGCAATCTTTGCCGCGCTGCGGTTTTTCCGTAACCGTGCCCCAGTGCCTCGTGATTTCACGCCTCCCGCCAGCATTCTGAAACCGATCAAGGGCCTCGATCGCGAGGCTTATGAAAACTATGCGAGTTTTTGCAGCCAGGATTATCCTGAATACGAGGTTCTCTTCTGCGTTGCGGATCGGGACGACCCGGTGATTCCCGTTCTGGAGAAGGTCATGCAGGACTTCCCGCGCTGCCCGGCGCGCCTGCTGATCGGTGCCGAACAGCTCGGCACGTGTAGCAAGGTCAACAAGCTCGTGCGGCTGGTACGCGAGGCCCGCTACGACACTCTGGTGATCAGCGATAGCGACATTCGCGTCGGCCCCGGCTATCTGCGCGAAGTCGTGGCCCTGTTCGCGGATCGCAGAGTCGGCGCCGTCACGTGCCTTTACCGAGGCCTTACGGATGATTCACTAGCTTCGCAGCTCGAAGCGCTCGGCAATACTTCGGACTTCGACGCCGGCGTCCTCTCGGCGCGACAGCTTGGGGGCGTTGATTTTACCCTCGGCGCAACCATGGCGACGACGCGGGAACGGCTTGTCGAAATCGGCGGCTTCGAAGCGCTCGTGGATCATTTCACGGACGACTACGAGTTGGGCCATCGAATCGCCGCCCACGGGCACCGCGTCGAGTTGACGCCTCACCCCGTTGATACTGTGTACCGGGCGCAGACTTTGCGACAGGGCTTTACCCATCAGGCGCGCTGGAACCTCGCCATTCGGAAGGCCGAGCCATTGAGGGGGCTCGGACTGCTCTTCACGCACGGACTGCCGTGGGCGCTCCTGGCCGCAGCGGTGGCCCCTTCAACTGCATTGGCGGCGGCCTACCTCGCCGGCTACGTTGTCCTGCGGTTCGCGATGGCCTGGACGGTCGGCGTTTGGGGCCTCCACGACCCGTTGTTGCGACGGAAGATGTGGATGGTTCCTTTGCGGGACGCCTTCGCCTTCGTCGCTTGGATCGCCAGCTTCTTTGCGAGACGCATCGAATGGCGCGGCTCGGAGTATGTCATCCGCGACAAGCGGCTTGTGCCCGCCGGGCATCGCACTGCCCGGGGTTGACGCTCCCATGCAAGCGGTAATCCTTGCTGGTGGTTTGGGGACGCGCATGCGGCCCCTTACCGAGACAATTCCGAAACCGATGCTACCCGTCCTTGGGAAGCCGTTTCTGTATCACCAAATTGAACTCCTGAGATCTCACGGCATCCGTCGGATTCTGCTGCTGGTTGCTTACCTGGGGGAAGAAGTCGAGCGCTTCTTCTCTGACGGTTCACACTTGGGCGTGAGGATCGAGTACTCTTATGAGCCGTCACCGATCGGAACGGGCGGGGCCCTGAAGAACGCGGAAGCCCGACTCGATTCGGAGTTCATGCTTCTCAACGGCGACACTTACCTGGACATCGATTATCAGGGGTTGATTTCTGCTTACAGGGCCTGCCGCTGTGAGGCGCTGATCGTGGCGTTTGAAAACAAAGAGAATCGCATGGCCGCCAACCTTGCCCTGGCCGTCGACCGGAGCGTCACGGCCTATTCGAAGAAGCATTCCGCCGGATTGACGCACGTGGATGCGGGCGTAATTATCCTCGACAAATCCGTCTTGCAGCTCATACCCGCGGAGAAAACATGCTCTCTCGAAGAGGAGATCTATCCGACCCTCATCGAGACCCGGAAGATGCGGGCTTGGCCGACCTCGCAAGTCTTTATTGACATTGGCAGCCCTGAGGGCCTGCGGTCACTCGCGAGGCAAGTGAAATGATTATGGTGAAGACTCCTTTCCGAATCAGCTTCGCAGGCGGCGGAAGCGACCTGCCCAGCTTTTATCGCCGGCATTATGGGGCCGTCGTCAGCACCACCATCGACAAGTTCATGTACATCGCGATTCATCCCTATTTCCACAGCAAGATTCGCATCAAGTATTCCCAGACCGAGGACGTGGATACGGTTGCTCAAATCCGCCATCCCCTCGTGCGCGAATGCCTGACGTTTCAGAAGATCGAGCAAGGTATGGAAATCGCAAGCTTCGCCGATGTCCCAGCGGGAACCGGCATGGGGTCCAGCAGCGCATTTACTGTGTGCCTGCTGCACGCTCTCTACGCCCTGAGGTCTCAGCCGGTAACACCCGAGCAACTCGCTTCGGAAGCTTGCTTTATCGAGATGGAGCGAGTAGGGGAACGGATCGGCAAGCAGGACCAATACGCAGCGGCCTACGGCGGGCTAAACTACATCCGGTTCAACGAGAATGGGACAGTCGCGGTCGAGCCGGTTAAGTGTTCGCCGCAGACGAGAGAGGACTTACAGCGTCACCTGATGTTGTTCTATGTCGGAGGCGAGCGAGCCGCCAGTGCGATTCTCTCGGAACAAAGTCAGAACATGGAAGACCGCGACAAGTACGAACGGGTTACGCGGATGGTCGCGTTGGCTTCGGATCTCCGAAGCGTCCTTGAAAAGGGACAAATCGCGCTGGTGGGCGAGATTCTTCATGAGGGCTGGAAGCTCAAATCGGGCCTTGCCATCGGTACCTCAAATCCTGTCGTAGACCTGCATTATCGTCTCGCACGGGAAGCGGGAGCCTCTGGCGGAAAATTGCTGGGTGCGGGTGGCGGCGGGTTCTTGCTCATTTTTTGTCATCCTGATAAACAGCTCGCGGTGCGGGACGCACTTGGAGATTTGCGGGAAATGACCTTCGCGATGACCCAGCAGGGTTCGAACGTCATCTACGACGATTCTCTCAATTCTTCCATGTTGGCGCGCGCAGAGGCCATGTGGCGCCATGCTTGATCCCGGTTGCCACCGTTGCACCGTTGAACGCGGTTCGCGCCTCTTCCGGCTGTGAAACGCCGCCTGCGAGCTTCTAAGGGTGAATTGGCGTTGCCCTGAACCGCCCGTCTGGTTTAACCTGTAAATGCCTGTTTCCGAAACGCTGCAAATAACATGCTAAAGCAACTAAAGACCGAGAGGCCCTCCTCGGCGGAGGGTCTCTCCTCGAAGGCCTACTTCGAAGGAATCGGCGAAGTCCTTTCGAGGCTGCCTTTTCATGAGGTGGATCAAATCGCCGAAGCGCTCTTCGAGGCTTACCGGCAGGGACGCACCACGTATCTTTTGGGGAATGGTGGAAGCGCGGCTCTGGCTTCTCATTTGGCCTGCGATCTGGCCAAGGGCACAATTGCCGGCGGCGGGAAGCGCTTCCGGGCCGTTGCCCTCACCGACAATGTGGCGCTGATGACAGCCTGGGCAAATGATTTCCAGTTCGAGGATATTTTTGCCGAGCAGCTCCTCAATGTAGTTGAGGCGGGTGATATCGTGATGGCCATCACAACCAGCGGAAATTCGCCGAATGTGGTGAAGGCTCTGCAAGTGGCGCGGGAGGCGGGCGCCTTGAACATCGGCATCACCGGTTTCCAGGGCGGCAAAGTAAGAGAGTTGTGCGATCTCTGCCTGGTCGTTCCTTCCGAGAATGTGCAATTCATCGAGGACGCCCATCTGTGTGCGGCTCACGCCGTCTTTTCTGCGATCCGGCAAAAATTGGCTCAGCTTGGCGCCAACGGCCGCTCGCAAGATCCCTAACAGGATGCCGAAAAATCCCGATCCTTGTCATTCCGAGGAGCGAAGGCGGCGCGGAATCTAATCCCATCCCGGAGACACACTTCGGATGCTAAGAGCCGTTATTTTCGATCTCGATGGCGTCATCGCCGATAGCCACTTGATGCATGAAGTCGCCTGGAAGGCGGTGCTCGGCGAGCAGGGACTCGACACGGATCGCCTTTCCATGGATTTCATTTTGGCTGGACGACCCCGAAACGAAATCCTGCGGCACTATTTGGGAGACCTGCCGGAATGCGTTCTCGAGTCGCTTGGGAGGCGAAAGGACGAGCTGTACTTTCAGTCGGCGGACAAGCTGATGCCGATGCCGGGACTCCTCCAGCTTCTTGGGCAGCTCGAAGGGCATGGAATTTCCAAAGGAGTAGCCACATCGGCCGGCAGGCGGCGGACCTGGGATACGTTGAGCCGCTTTGAAATCGCTGACCGCTTTGCTGCCGTCGTGACGGGTGAAGATGTGCGCCTGCAGAAGCCACACCCCCAAATTTTTGAGCTGGCGGCCGCGAAGATGGGCGTCTTGCCGGAGGAGGCTCTGGCCATCGAGGATTCTGTCGCCGGTGTGCAGGCAGCCCGCGCCGCCAGAATGGAATGCGTCGGCTATGCGGAGTCCCGGCGCCGGCCGGAGTTGCTGCAAGCCGGAGCCAGGGATGTGATTTCAGAATTCGGGCTGCAGTGCGTCGAACGATTCGAGCGGTTGTTCCAACACAAGCAATCGAGGTTTCGATGCCCCGCTTGACGCCTGCTCTGGACGCCCCGATTCTTAGCCCCTCGGAGGGAAATTGAATTTGGTTATCGCTCACCTAGCCCTCCTGCTCGCCGTGATCGGCACAATCTCCTCCACCATTTTCCTCGTTCTGGCGATCCTGGGCGCGGCTCATTTTCACAAGTCTGCCCACCAGGCGCAGGCTCTTGCCGCACGTGGGGATCGGCCTCTGCCGCCGGTTTCCATTCTCAAACCGGTCCACGGAATGGAAGCGCGCCTCGAAGAAAACCTCGAGACCTTTTTCCGGCAGGACTACCCGGACTACGAGATTCTTTTCGCTGCGGACGAGGCTGACGACCCCGCGCT
Organism: uncultured Acidobacteriota bacterium; assembly: GCA_963781005.1. Classification (GTDB taxonomy): domain Bacteria; phylum Acidobacteriota; class Terriglobia; order Acidiferrales; family UBA7541; genus CAWADX01. The sequence goes on along the minus strand of CAWADX010000001.1, from coordinate 319,794 downwards.
CGAAGTTGTCCGGAAATTGTGTTCTCGCTATCCACAGGCGCGCAGCAGAATCCTTGTCAACGGCAAGCCTCCCTGGCCGAATCCGCCCGCCTATTCTTTTCACTGGATGAGCGAAGTCGCCTCCCACGAAATTTGGGTGACGAGTGATAGCGACGTTCGAGTCTCCCGCGATTATCTGCGAGAAATTGTGCCTCCCCTGCTCGAGCTGCGCACCGGCATGGTCACTTGCGTGTATCGCGGCGTCAACGCCGGTGGGTTCTGGTCAGGTCTCGACGCCTTGGGCATGTCCGTTGAAATGACTGCCGGCGTGCTGATTGCAAATAGGCTGGAAGGAATGAAGTTTGGTTTGGGTCCTACGATCGCTGTTCGGAAAGACGCTCTTAAGAAAATCGGAGGCTTCCGCACCTTGGGAGAGTACTTCTCGAATGATTTTGTGATTGGGAATCTGATCGAGAAAGCGGGATACAAAGTATTGCTTTCAAACCACATTATCGAGCACGTGGTGCCTCCCATGACCCTACACAAGATGTGGGAGCGCCAGGTGCGCTGGGCTGTCGGAACGCGCTACTCCCGACCCAAAGGGCATTTCGGAACGGGGCTGACGTTCGCAGTTCCCTACGGAATTCTCGGCCTCTTGGCCGGTGGTCTCGCCGGGCATCTTTACCTCGGGGTGGGGCTGTTCGCGGCGGCGATCCTGAACCGGGTTGTCGAGAGCCTGGCGATCGGTGGTGGTGTGGTTCGCGACCCTCGTGCGCTGCGTCTCGCTTGGCTCTATCCCGTCCGAGATATGTTTGGCTTCTTGGCTTGGTGCGCCAGCTACGTGAATGCAAAGGCGGTTTGGCGGGATAAGAATTACCGGCTCGAGAAGGGCGGTAAGATCGTCCTCCGGGAAAATGCGAGAGTGGACGAGCGCCCGAGCGCCGTGGCCTGAAACTGCCTCCGGTTGCCTCGGTTGACGAATGCGGGGTTCCTGTTTAGAGTACTGACATGGGTCGTCCTCGCGACCCTTTTTTGTTGGCCGCTGGGAGGTCGTACAATCGGTAGTACATCAGACTCTGGATCTGATTATCCTGGTTCGAGTCCAGGCCTCCCAGCCAATCTTCACTGAATTAAGCGCCCGCGCCCGAACTGACTCTCCTCCGAGCTGCTGGTCATGCGCTGGAAGCCGCAGGGTTAGGAGGGCGTAAAGGTAGCGCCTGACCCGCGGCGAGTGCCGTTCCAACTTGATCGGGATAGGAATTGCCTGAGACAGCGTGCCAGCAGCCCTGGCGGCGCTCCAGAAGGATTTGCTCTGAAAGTTGGAACGGCACCTGGCCTGTCTCAAAACTGTCCTAACGACCAGTAGTTTCGCTGCTTTATCAGACCTAGGCTTCCTCCTGCCCAGTAGGCCCTCCCCCATTTGGAGAAGCCTATGCGACTGAGATTGGTTTTGCCGGCAGTGTTCGCCGTGGTCGCTGTGGTGGCCCTCGCTTTTTCTCAAGATCTCTCTGTCACAGGGACCCTACCTCCGGGAGCCACGGAAGCACTCGTGGCCTTCGACAATCTGACGAATGGTTTTGTGGCGGCGCAAGCGGACCATGACGCCGATGCCGCCCAGTTCAATGAACACGAAACCCCGCAGCAGGGACTCGGGCCGCTTTACAACGCGGACTCCTGCGGCTCATGCCATTTCAATCCGGTGACCGGCGGGATCAGCGAGGTCACCGAGTTGCGCGCCGGGCATCGCGACGGTAACGGTCTATTTGTCGACGCCCCCGGCGGATCCTTGATCAATAGCGACGCCCTGCCCGGCGTTCCCATGCCCTATGTGCCGGACCGGGAACACTTACGAACCTTCCGAACCGCGCTGAACTTGCTCGGCGACGGCTATGTCGAGGCCATCGCAGACGAGACGCTCGAAGACATTGCTCGGTCTCAGTCCGAGCAGTCACGCGGGCGGATCGCGGGCCAAGTGATTCGTGTCCCGCTACTCGAAGCTGCGGGCCTCACTCGCGTGGGACGCTTCGGTTGGAAAAATCAACATGCCAGTCTGGTGAGTTTCTCTGCCGACGCCTATTTGAACGAGATGGGAATCACCACTCCCTTTTTTCAGCAGGAACGGACCTCGCTGGGAGTGGATGTTTCCTCCTTCAGCCAAGGATCCATCCCCAATAATCCGGGAGACGACGTGTTCACCTTCGCCCAATTCATGCGGGCTACGAAGGCTCCGCCCAGGGATCTGGCCGCTGCGGCCTCCGAATCAGCGCAAGCAGGTTCGCGCCTATTTGACGCAACGGGCTGCGCCATTTGCCACGTGCGAACCATTGTGACGGCTGTCGCGGGCACGCCGATCAACGGAGGGACCTTAACTGTGCCGGAGTCCCTGGGCAACAAGATCATCCATCCCATGAGCGATTTCCTGCTCCACGATGTGGGGACCGGCGACGGCATCGTTCAGAGCGGCGGTCAAGACACCGCGAACAAATTCCGAACACCGCCTTTGTGGGGCGTGCGCACGCGCAATCGCCTTATGCATGATGGCGAGTCGATGACCTTTGAGGATGCCATACGGCGACATAGAGGCGAGGCTGCGGTGGCCGCTGAGCAATTCCGGAGGCTCACGCCACGCGAGAGAGAAGCGTTAATCGCGTTCCTGCACTCGCTATGAGACGCGATCGATAGGCGGTCTTGCCTTCCTCCGTCGCTCGAACAGCATCAAGCCCGCGAGGAGAGCGACCGTACCAGTTGAGATGACGTCGCCAACGATCCGGTCCGGCGTGCGCGTGAATTTTACTTGGACCCGGCTCGATCCCGCGGGCAGCGGCAGCAACATCTGAGCCGTGCCCGGCTTCGAAATGGCCTTGATGCGCTCTCCATTCACCTCAACTTCCCAAGCCGGATAATTGACGAGCTTGAGCGCGACGTTCCCGGTCCGTGCGGAGTCGACCGTGAGGATTCGACGTTCCGGCGCCCAGCGCTCGATGTGCGCTCGCATGCCCGTGGGCGCGGCGATTCTGGGGGCGTCTTCAGGCAAATCGGAGTTATCGCATCCGAGCGGCGCATATTCGTCATTACCCTCATAGCCGCGGTCTGAGCTGACTGCCTCAAGGGTGGCCGGGACGTCTTCACTGTCCCACCAGGCATCACGCACGATGGTGGTGCCCAGGATGGCGAAAGCCGCTGACATCGCCATCCACCATGCCCATCTCTTTCGGCGCCCGTCGGTGGCAGCAGCAAAGAGGAACCAGCACCCGAGATTGAGCGGGACCAGCCAGCGCCACGGAAATTGAACGAAGCGTAGCTTCGGCAGATACTTCCACGCCAGGCCGCTTGCCGGGAACATCAGCGCTGCCGAAACCGCCGCGAGTCCCATTGCCGCCCACCAGGCTCCAGGCATGCTGCGTCTCTGGCGGGCTGTCACGACCGCTACGATGCCGGCCACGAGAATCACTCCCAGCGCTACGCCGGAGACCTTCCAATTGAATAAGACGAATTCCGGATCATTCGCGCGAGTAAAGAGGAAATTTTGTTCCGCGCGCAGGTTGTCGGAGATCACTTGAGAGATGTTTACCCACCTTTGCTCCCATGCCGCGGGAACGATGTAGAAAGCGGTGAGGCCGAAGCCTGCCACCATCGCCAGGGCTCCCGCAGCGGCTGGTCGGGCGGATCTATGAACGATGCTCTCTACGACTAAGACCAGTGCGAGCGAGTAAGTGATGATAACCGCTGCCGGCGCATTCGAGAGCCACACCGCCCCAAACACCACTGCCAGCGGCAGTATCCCGTTCCAGCCGGTGCGCCCGCTTCGCAGAGCGAAGAGAATAACCGAGGGAAACACGGCGCTCGCGATAAGTTCGGCGAAGTCGCTCCGGTAATAAACGATCACCAAATGGTATGGGTTTACAGCGTAGAAGACCGATGCAGCAATCGCAGCCGAGGGCGAAAGCCACTCCCGCGAGAGCGCGAACATAGACAGTCCGGAGGCGACAAGGGTGAGCCAGATAAGTGCGCCGGGAGCCGTCCCCCACGGAAGCACTGTACCCAGGGTGGCTCCCAGTAGCCACGACGCGGGCGGGTAGAAAATGAATCGGGGCTCGCCGAACCCGTAGTTCGCCCACGCGGCCCATCGCGGATAGATCACGCCCTCATGCCACTGCCGCGCCACATCCATCCACGAGGCGATGTGAAATTCGAAATCGTGGCCCGACGCATTTCCCAAAAACAACATCGGCGATATTACCGCCGTCGCGGCCGCCATCACTAAGGCCAGAGCGTGCAACGCCGAACGATCCGTGAGGAGCCGCCACCTCGGCCAAGATGCTGTGGTTCGTGGTGTGGCGAAAGAATTCATAGAGGCGGCTCCAGAGGATACAAAAAGCTTCCGCTCCTTGCCATGAATTCTCTTTTCATGACAAGGAGCGTCTCCTTCCGTGTTCTTGGGAGCTTCAGCTTGCAAATGTCCCGGCTCGCTCGCTAAAGTGTTTGTCCCTGCGTTCCGAAGCAGGGAATCTTCGGCCCTGCCGATGTCGCGGTCGGCGATTGCTTAAGGAATTATCGAATGACGCCCGAAGAACAAAGGTTGGAGGAGAGTCGCCAGCGCAAGGTGCATTGGAAACGCTGGGGTCCGTACTTGTCCGAACGGCAGTGGGGCACGGTGCGGGAAGACTATAGCCCCGACGGCGAGGCGTGGACGTATTTCCCCCACGACCACGCGCGCTCACGCACCTACCGCTGGGGAGAAGACGGAATCGGCGGCATCAGCGACCGCCACCAGCGAATCTGTTTTGCGTTGGCCTTGTGGAACGAGCGCGACCCGTTTCTGAAGGAACGGCTGTTCGGCTTGACCAACCTGGAAGGTAATCATGGCGAGGATGTGAAGGAATACTACTTTTACTTGGACGCCACACCGACGCATTCCTACTTGAAGTATCTCTACAAATATCCGCAAACCGAGTTCCCATACGCTCGGCTTGTCGCGGAGAGTCTCCGGCGCGGCCGCGGAGAGCCGGAGTTCGAACTGCTCGACGCGGGAGTTTTCGACGACAATCGCTATTTCGACATTTTTGTCGAGTACGCAAAGGCGGCTGCCGAGGACATCCTGATCCGCATCACCGCTTTCAATCGGGGTACGGACCCGGCGCCGCTCCACCTGCTACCCACGCTATGGTTCCGCAATACCTGGTCCTGGGGAGGCAATGTTCGTGAGTGCCGCCTGGCGCGGACCGCAAGTTCCATCGGCACCGTGGCGGTGGAAGCGCAACAACCCGACTACGGCAAGTACCGGCTTGTCGCCGAGGGTTCGCCGGAGCTCCTTTTTACGGAAAATGAGTCGAATTCCGAGAGGCTCTTCGGCATCAAGAACCGCACGCCTTACGTCAAGGACGGCATCAACGACTACGTCGTTGCGGGCAAGCGCGACGCCGTGAACCCCGCCGGCATGGGCACGAAGGTGGCGGCGCATTACGTCGCCAAGATCGACCCAGGCGGAAGCGTCGTGCTTCGTTTGCGGCTGACGAAGGCGGAGCAGGTTCAAGCGAATCCGACGGGCACTTCAGCAGACACAGTTTTCGGGCCGCAATTTGATGCCATCTTCTCCGAACGCCTGAAGGAGGCCGACGAGTTTTACGCGAAGCGGGCGGGCTACGGGGCGAGCGAGGACGCGTCCAGCGTGCAGCGCCAGGCTTTTGCCGGCCTGCTATGGGGCCAACAATCCTACCACTATGACGTGCTCGCGTGGCTCAAAGGAGATCCCACCCAGTCTCCCCCTCCTCCGGAGCGCTGGCTAGGAAGGAATCACGAATGGAAACATCTCTACAACGCCGATGTTATTTCGATGCCGGACAAATGGGAATACCCTTGGTACGCTTCGTGGGACCTGGCTTTCCACTGCGTTGCGCTGTCCCTGGTGGACCCGGACTTTGCCAAGGACCAACTCATTCTTCTCCTTCGCGAATGGTACATGCATCCCAATGGCCAGGTTCCTGCTTACGAATGGTCCTTCGGCGATGTAAATCCTCCCGTGCACGCCTGGGCGGCTCTGCGGGTCTATAAGATTGAAGGGCGCACCCGAGGCAAGCCGGACCGAGCCTTTCTTGAGCGTGTCTTCCACAAGCTTCTGCTGAACTTCACGTGGTGGGTGAATCGAAAGGATCCGGCAGGGCTGAACGTCTTCGAAGGGGGCTTCCTGGGGCTCGACAATATCGGGGTTTTTGATCGCTCGCGACCCTTGCCCTTCGGGGGATCCATCGAGCAGTCAGACGGAACGAGCTGGATGGCGATGTACTGCCTCAATATGCTGTCGATCGCCCTCGAACTCGCCCTGGAGGACCCGGCGTATGACGACATCGCCAGCAAGTTCTTCGAGCATTTCGTGCGGATCTCCGACGCGATGAACGACATCGGCGGCGAGGGGATCGGGCTGTGGGATGAGGCTGACGGCTTTTATTACGACGTGCTTCACCTCCCATGGGGCAGGCTCCCCCTCAAGCTTCGTTCGATGGTGGGACTCATCCCGCTCTTTGCGGTGGATACATTTGAGCCTGAGGAGGTCGAGCCGCACAAGGCGTTCGCGCGCCGGATGCAATGGTTCATCGACCACCACCCGGAAGTGCCCGATCACATCGACATGAGCCAGCGCACGCCGAAGGGGCCGCGGCGCTTGCTTGCCATCGTCAACCGAGCGCGTCTGCTGCGCCTTCTGCGCTACCTCCTGGACGAGTCGGAGTTCCTGTCGCCTTACGGAATCCGTTCCCTATCGCGATTTCACCGCGACCATCCTTACGTCGTTAGTTTCGACGGCAGCGAGCAGCGCGTCGACTTTGAGCCGGCCGAATCCAAAACGAATCTGTTCGGCGGAAATTCCAACTGGCGCGGCCCGGTCTGGTTCCCGCTGAATTTTCTGCTGATCGAAGCTCTCCAGCGCTACCACCATTACTATGGGGATGATTTGAAGGTGGAATGTCCCACGGGCTCCGGTCAGATGAAAACGCTGTGGGAAGTAGCTGCGGAAATCTCACGCCGCCTGATCCGTATTTTTCTCCGTCGAGATGAGCGGCGGCCCGTGTATGGCGGGACCGAAAAATTTCAGACCGATCCCTGCTGGCGCGACTTGGTCCTCTTCTACGAATACTTCCACGGCGAGAATGGCGCTGGGCTTGGAGCAAGTCACCAGACCGGCTGGACGGGGCTGGTAGCGAAGCTCATCGAGCAGAGCGGAGAATGATTTCGCTGGCCACGCGTAGAAAATGCGCGGCCGTTTTGAATGCCCGTGGGAATTCGTGCTCGTTTAAAAGTCAGCGACCAACCCTAATCCGAACGAAACCCGATTGATGAAATTGAAATACGCAACTGTCAGCACCGTTTCCCGCAGAGTTGCTTCATCCCAGCCCGCTTGGCGCACCGCGTCTACGTCCGGCTGTTCGATATCGAGCGGCTTGCGCGTAAGCTTGTCCGCGAAGCGGAAGAGCGCCTGAGTTTTCTCGTCTACGGGTGCATTTGCGTAATCCGTGGCCAGCTTGCGGGCGACAGGTCTTTCCACTCCAAAGCGACGCAGCAACTCCATGTGAATGGCGATGCAGTAAGAAGAGGAGTTGATGCCGCTCACCACCACTCCGATCTGTTCTTTCAGCGCCAGGGAGAGCGCGCCGTCTCGCATGATGGCGTCGTTCAGGTTAAGTTGGGCAACGATGACGTCTGGGGTCGGCCCGAGCGCCTTGAAATAATGTGGCAGGAAACCGAAGCGCTGCTCGATTTTTTGATAAAGGCTCTGGAGTTGTGAATTGGCCTCGGTTTGCTCAACTTCGCTGACAAAGGGCATTTCGTCCTCCTCGTCGGAACGATTCCCCTATCGCCTTCGTTTCCCCCTCGAAAAACCATATCGGATGTCGAGAAGGCGCGGGGAGTCGGCTTGTTGATAGACGCGCGGGCGACCACCTCGTTTCTTAGTTTTCCCGAGAAACCCCAGCGCTGCGGGAAAAGCTTCGGCCTCGGGCATTATCGAGCACCTGGGTCCTCGACCAGCTCGATCAGAACCTTCTTTCGGTTTGGCGTGCCCACCAGGAAGAAGTTGACGCGGGTTCCATCAGCGCCAGATCGGCTCGTGGGATAAACGGGCGTGAGGCCGAAGGACGAGAAGAGCAGTTCTGTCGCCCGATCCACGTTGGACGTCATGTACTCCACTTGCTGGATTCCCTCGCCTTGGCGGCCAAGGAAGCGCGCAATCGCGCCGCTTCCCTCAGGATCTCTTGTGGTCAAAATATCGAGCCGCACGGCCTCATTGCAATGCAATTCGAACTCCTTGGCATCTAGGTCGGGGGCCACATCGGCCAGGAGCGGCCAACCATTGAGTTCGAGAGCCTTCTCGAAGTTTTCCGGGCTGACTGCAACGCCGACCGTCGGCGGCCCGGAAAGCAATTGCGATAGTTCTTTGTCCGTGAGCCAAGCGGCTACCGCCGCATCTCCCAATTTTCTTCCGCGACGGTAAAGCTCTTTAGCGGCGGCTTGTCGGGCGGCCCGATTCCGGCTTACAAGCTGCGCGACGAGTTGGGCGGCGTCCGCCATATCGCCAGTAGAAAAAGACATTGTGAACCGCGAAACGACGGTTGCACGAACTCAGGGGGCAGGCCGCTGAGGCTCAACGGCGTTGAAGTTGGAAAGCTCCACGTGGGCAGCTTCGCGCGCGCGCACCGTCACCGGCGCGTCCCACCGCACTCGCACATCGCCGATGTCGGCTTGAATCTCAAGCGTACTGAGCCAATAGGCGCCGGGCCGGATGCCGCTCAGAATGCCTCGGCCGTTCAGATCGGTCTGAGTCTGGGCCACTCGATAGCGTGACTGGGCGAGTTGCAGCGCCCTTTGGCCGACGCGCGCTCTTCTTTGTGCTTCGAGTTGCCCCCATTTATGGCTCCCGTCCACGTTTGCCAACAGGAGGTCCATCCCGTCCATGCTCTGCGGGTTTGACCCGAGAAATTTTCGCAACGCATCGTTATATTCTTCCACCTGTTTCTTATATTTTTCGGGGTTTCGCTCGCGATCGTTCTCGCTATATTTTGCCTTCGGGAAGCCGAGGGGCTTTGTGCTGACGTTGTCCGTGATGTAGGCGTCGCGGAATTCCGGCACGCTGAGTACGTCGTCGATCTTCAGCCGGTGGAGGAATTCCTCGCCCGAAAGCGACACCGAGTGATTTTTCTTCATCCAGGCTTTTAGCTCGGTCGAGACCTCGAGCTTGTCGATGAACGCATTGAGGTCGGCTTTCGGCTCCGCTGCTTCAACTTCCTTGCGGATTTCCTGAAAGCTCTTGCTCAACAGATAGAACGTGAGCCCGCGCACAGGTTCCGCTTGCCCGGAAGATGGCGTAACCCCCGCTGTGAATTCGATTGAGCCGGTCTGCGCCGCCGCTGGCGTCACTACGGCCACAATGCTGAGGGCAGCGGCGAAGACGATAGGGAAAGCGATTTTCACGACGTCCATCCTAGCAGAACAAGCCGTGGTGTGGCATCGCTCCCTCGGGCCAGCGTTCGACGGACGCCAAATACACGGGCAAAGGTGTAAGCCGCTCTTGATAGTCACACAACAGATTCCAGGAAGACTCGTCCAGAGAAAACCGCAGGCAGGAAGGATCTAAAGCAGACGGAAAGTAACTTCGATCGTCGTGAGGACGGACGCAGGTTTGCCATCGGGACCGCGAGCGGAGGTGAAGCGCCAGGTACGGACCGCCTCTACGGCTTTCTCGTCGAGGCCGACGCCCAGGCCTTTGACCACGCGGATGTTCGTTGCGCGGCCATCCGCCGTTACAACGGCTTGCAGAGTAACAACGCCTTGATACTTGGCCTTCACGGCCTCATCCGAAAAAGTCGGGCTCGGGCAATACAGGCAGGAGGGTTCGCCGTATCCACCCGTCCCGGCGCTTGGATACCCTCCACCCGTTCCAAAGCCATAACCCGGGCCCACGCCGCCTCCCTGGCCGCTGCCCACGCCTCCCCCGGAGCCTGTGCCAATACCGCCTCCCGAACCCGGGCCTCCGGAATCCGTAACCGTCTTTGCGAGCGGGTCTCCCCAGTTCGGCATGTTCGGGCTCGGCAGGCGCAGATCGGGCGGACCCAGCACGGTCGGCATCATGGCCAATTTGGGATTCTCCGGGGGCTTTACGCGCGGTGGCGTATATTGCGTCCAATCGAACTTCGGAAGCCGTCCTTTCGAAGCGGGCACAGGATTGTGCTCTCCACCGCCGCCACCGCCGCCGGCCTTTTTCGCTCCGGCTGGCAGCTTCGGAAGGAAGGGAGAAATATCGGTTACTTGCACCTGGTTGTTTGCCTGCGTGCTGGACGGAGATACGAAGCCCCTCCACAGGGGCACGATAACCAGCACTGCCAGCAACACATGTGCGGTGAGAGAGAGGGCCTGGATGCCCTTGAACTGCTCGTTCTTGCTCCAGATTTCCGGCACCGCAATCGGCTTGCTTGACACGTTGAGCGGTGGCAGCTTGCGCGGCGACAGCCAATCCCGAACATTTTCCCAGAACCCGCCGAAACTCGGCTTCCATTCCACCAGCATGCCGGAACGGCCAGACCGGCGCGCCGCCCTGGGCACAGGACGGAACCACTCTTTGAGGTTCTCGAATGCGCCGGCGCCAAAGCCGGGATTTTCAAAAGCCGCGGCTTCCTCGGAATGGCGCACCTTGGCCGGACGTTCCGTCAGAAACTCTTTCAAATTGGAGACGAAGCTCCTGCTCCAGGATTCGTGCAGGGTTACGCGTTCCAGCCGACTCCCCACGGCATCCGTCGGATGCGCCCGGAAGCTCGATTTCAGGTCCGCCCCAGCCATTTTCCCGACCTAAACCCTCCGCAAGAATGCCTTAACCCTTAGATTCTGGTTTCACGAAAAGGATGTCTCGCGTCGCACGGCTGACACATTCTCCAATTCATTGTAACATACGACGGTTGAAGTGGTTTCGAAGTTTCCGGCAGGACGAAATCTCAATACAATTTCGGGGCCGGGCCAAATGCCCAAAGTGATCGACCTTAAGAGCACCCTCAACCTGCCTCGCACGGATTTCCCTATGAAGGCCCGTCTGCCTGAACGGGAACCCGATCAGCTTGCTGAGTGGGAACGTACGGCCCTGTACCAGCGCATCCAAGAGGCGCACTCCGGGGCGCCCCTGTTTGTCTTGCATGACGGTCCGCCCTATCCTACCGGTGAAATCCATCTGGGTACTGGGCTGAACAAGATCCTGAAAGACATGGTCGTGAAGTCAAAATCGATGGCGGGGTTCCGTGCCCCCTACGTGCCTGGTTGGGATTGCCACGGCCTGCCCATTGAAACCAAAGTGGAAAAAGAGTTGGGAGGGCAGAAAGGAAAGGTCTCGCCCGCGGAGTTCCGCAGCATGTGCCGCGGGTATGCCGAGCGGTACGTCGATCAGCACCGCCGGGATTTCAAGCGCCTCGGCGTCTTCGGCCAGTGGGAGAAACCCTACCTGACGATGGACCCTTCCTACGAAGCCTGTGTGGCCGAGGCATTCCTCACTTTTCTCGAGAAGGGTTACGTCTATCGGGGCCTAAAACCGGTTTATTGGTGCATCTTCGACCGTACGGCGCTTGCCGAAGCCGAAGTCGAGTACGAAGATCACACGAGTCCGTCTATCTGGGTCAAGTTTCCGGTGGTCGTGGACGAAAGAACGCGCGGGTGGGCCGAAGGTGCCAGTGCTTTGATCTGGACCACCACTCCGTGGACCCTGCCCGCAAACCGCGCGCTCGCTTTCCATCCGGACTTCGATTATGTGCTGGCAGAAACTTCCGTCGGACCGCTGCTTGTGGCCGCCGAAAGGCTTCATGCCACCGCCGCAGAGCTGAAGCTCGAAGTCGGCAAAGTCCGCGAGACGTGGAAGGGCAGGGAACTCGAGGGCATCCACTTCCGTCATCCGTTTCTGGATTTGCGCGTGCCGGCGGTGCTGGCTGATCATGTCACCCTCGATCAGGGCAGCGGCATCGTTCACACCGCTCCCGGGCACGGTGCGGAAGATTTCTATACGGGTCAAAAATATGGTCTCGAGATCTACGCCCCGCAGGATGACGAAGGCCATTTCCTCGAAGGCCTGCCCGAATACAAGGGAAAGACCGTCTTCGACGCTAACCCGCACATCCTGGATTTGTTGCGCGCGCGCGGCGCGCTCGTCGGCGCAGGGCGGTTGACTCACAGTTATCCCCACTGCTGGCGTTGCCACAACCCCGTAATCTTCCGCGCCACCGAGCAGTGGTTCATCAATCTCGAACACGCCCGACTGCGCCCGCGCGCACTCGAAGAAGTTGCCAAGGTGAAGTGGGCGCCGGAATGGGGCCAAGAGCGCATCCACGACATGATCGCTACGCGTCCTGATTGGTGCATCTCGCGGCAGCGGTTCTGGGGCGTGCCGCTGGTGGTTTTCTATTGCGAGCCGTGCGGAAAACGCCTCGACGATTTCCAGGCCCTGCGGAACGTGGTCCGCTGGTTTGAGCGCGAAGGAGCCGACGCCTGGTTTGCCCGCCCGGCGGAGGAATTGCTTCCGCCCGGTACGCGCTGCTCGTGCGGCGGCAGCCGTTGGCGCAAGGAAAACGACATCCTCGATGTCTGGTTTGACTCCGGCTCGTCACACTTGGCGGTTCTGAGCGAGGCGGAAGGGACCTGGCCGGCCGACGTCTATCTCGAAGGCCCGGATCAGTATCGCGGCTGGTTCCACAGCTCGCTGCTGGTGGCGGTGGGGATTCGGGATCGGGCGCCGTATCGCCAAGTCGTCACGCACGGCTGGACCCTCGATGCCGAGGGGCGGCCGATGTCGAAGTCCCTGGGCAACGTCATCTCGCCGCGAGAAATCTGTGAGAAGTGGGGCGCGGACCTCTTGCGTGTCTGGGTGGCTTGGCAGGATTACCAGGCCGACGTGCGCATGTCCGAAAACGTCATGAACCAGCTCTCGGAAGCCTATCGCAAGCTTCGCAACACTTTCCGGTTCGCTCTGAGCAATCTGGCCGATTTCGACCCCGCAAACGATGCTGTCCCGGACGCTCGGCTCTTGGAAATGGATGCATGGATGATCGAGCGCGCCGGAAAGCTCGTGAGGCAGTGCCGCGAATGGTACGAGCAATTCCAGTTTCACCGCGTCTTTCACGCATTGCACGATTTCTGCATCGTGGATTTGAGCGCCTTCTACTTCGACGTGCTGAAGGATCGCCTGTACACGTTTGCGCCGCGCAGTGTGGGGCGTCGCTCGGCGCAGACCGCTATCTACCGAATCGCGAGCGCATTGACGCGGCTGGCGGCGCCGATCATGGCCTTCACCGCCGAAGAGGTGTGGGAACACTTGCCGCATGAGCCCGCTGATCCTGAAAGTGTTCACTTGGCGGTTTTCCCTGCAGGAGAAGGTTTTGAAACCGGCTTGCCGGCTGCGACGTTAAACACCTGGGAGCGCTTGCTTGCCTTGCGAAGCGAAATCTTGAGCGCGCTCGAACGAGCGCGTCAGGAAAAACGGATCGCCGGGTCGCTCGAAGCAAAGGTAGTGCTGCATGCCGACGGCGACCTGGGCCGCTTGGTTGAGAGATACCGGTCTTCACTCCCCGCCCTTTTCATTGTGTCTCAAGTGGAGATGGTTCCGAACTCGAGGCCCCAGGGTTCGGGAGGCGCCGCTGGTAAGGTGACAGTCGAGCGGGCCGACGGCGCGAAGTGCGAGCGCTGCTGGAATTACTCGACGCTGGTAGGCTCGAGCGCCGATTACCCCACTCTGTGCGAGCGTTGCCTGGCGGCGCTCGAAGAAATCGAGCGGAGCGGTCACGCCTCGGACCGGAGTGCCAATTCTTGATGCCTAGATCGAGGCAGATGCAGTGGGTTTGGCTTTTGCTGGTGGCGCTCGCCGTGTTGGCAACCGACCAGGCGACGAAATACGCCATCCAGCAATTCACTCCGACGGGTTCCATCCAGGTATGGATCCCGGGCCTTCTCAACTTGGTTCATACGGACAACCCCGGAGTCGCCTTTGGCTTGTTCGCGGATTCCACTTCTCCGTGGATGACGTTGCTTCTCGTCCTCTTTTCCGGTGCGATGATGATTTTCTTGGTGTGGTTGTTGGCCACAGGCCGGGCTGGCGGGCGTCTGGGGCAGACCGGCATGGCTTTGATTCTGGGCGGGGCAGCCGGCAACGTGCTTGACCGGTTATTGCGTCGCAGCGTCACCGATTTTATTGACTTCCATTTGCAGGGCCATCACTGGTACACATTCAATGCCGCCGATTCGGCGATTGTCGTGGGCGCAGGCCTCGTCCTTATAGAACTCTTTCGCGATTGGAGGCATCCAAGCCAGGAGAAAGCGTAGCGATGCATCCGATCTTATTCCAATTCAATACGCCGTTCGGTCCCGTGACGATTTACACGTACGGCATCCTGGTGGCGACCGGTGTCCTTCTGGGATTGTGGTACGCCCGGCGCCGCGCTCCAGCGCTGGGCCTCGACCCGGACCGCGTCTGGAACCTCGGCATCTACATGGTTCTGGTGGCCCTGGTGGTGGCAAAGGTTTGGCTCGTGGCCATCTACGCAAACTACTACTGGGAACACCCCCGGGAGATTTTTGCGCTGAGCACCATTCAGTCGGGGGGCACGTTTTACGGCGGCGTGCTCGGTGCGATCGTGGTCCTCGCCTTGTACACTTATTTTCAAAAAATACCCCTGCTGCCGCTGATGGACACCTATGCGGCGGCGCTCCCTTTGGGCCACGCGATTGGCCGCTTGGGATGCTTTGCGGCTGGATGCTGTTACGGTAAGCAGACCTGGCTTCCTTGGGGAATCACTTTCACCAATCCGATTGCCGCGCAGCTCGTGGGAACGCCGCTCGGGGTCCCGCTTCACCCGACGCAGCTCTACGAGGCGGCCGCCGAGCTAATGAATTTCGTCTTTCTGATCTGGCTGGGTCGCCGACAGAAATTTGCCGGCCAGATTTTTGGCGCCTACCTGATGCTTTACGGCGTGGAGCGCGGCTTGCTCGAATTCCTTCGCGGCGATCCGGATCGAACCTTGATGTTCAATGGAGCGCTCTCGTTGATGCAAGTGGTGAGCGTCCTAATGGTCCTCGTCGGAGCCTTGTTGTGGTACCGCGGCTTGAAGCAGGAGCAGCAGCCCGAACCAGTCGCTGCCAGGCGATAGGTCGCCACGTGCGATTTTCCAATGCCAGAAGAAACTGCCGTCGATAATCTTCCTGGTTCCCGGCGTGTGCTGATCGTTGCGGATCAGGAAGCGGGCCAGCGGCTCGATCGCTATCTGGCCGCCCATCTCGCGGCGTTGAGCCGAACGCGCTTGCAGGGCCTCGTGGACCAGGGACGGGTCGAGGTGGATGGCGTTCCACGGAAGCGCTCTCACCGCGTTGAGCCTGGACAGACGATTCTGGTTCGCGTCCCGCCCGCGCCGCCGCGGCAACCTCTGCCGGAAGCCATCCCCCTGGAAGTCCTTTATGAAGATGAGGACGTCGCCGTTGTAAACAAGCCGGCGGGGATGATCGTTCATCCCGGCGCGGTAGCTTCTGGCGGAACGCTGGTGAGCGCGCTGCTCCACCGCTTTGGCCGGCTCTCGAAACTGGGTGGCGAATTGCGCCCCGGCATTGTGCATCGCCTCGATCGAGGAACGTCCGGCGCGTTGCTGGTCGCGCGGAACGACGCCGCGCACGAGCGGCTGGCGGAGCAGTTCCGGAGCCGCCAGGTGGCGAAAACGTATGTCGCTTTGCTCCACGGCCGCTTGCGCTTGGATTCCGGGCGAATCGAATTGCCGGTGTCTCGCGACCTTCGGCGCCGCGCCCGCATGACTGCCCGCCGCCGTGACGGCCGCTCCGCGCGGACCGATTGGCGCGTGCTCCAGCGCCTGGATGGTTTCACACTCATTGAAGCGGACCTCCATACTGGCCGCACGCACCAGCTCCGCGTCCACTTCTCAGCCCTCGGTCATCCCGTTGTCGGCGACACGCTTTATGGTGCGCCGCGGCAAGTGCGTGCAGGCGCAGTGCTGCTCCCGCAGCTCGGCCGGAATTTTCTGCACGCGGCTCGCATCGGTTTCCTCCACCCTTCTCGCAACACGCCGATGGAAGTGCGCGCACCGTTGCCCGCGGAACTGGTCGAGTTTTTTCGAGCCGCCGTCACCGCCGCCAGCGCCCAGAGCGTTCCGGTTGACGCTGTCCTGCGTGAGTTCCTATAATTCACGTTGTGGGTAATATCCAACGACTTCCGCTTCTGCTGGTGGGCTTGATCCTGGCGCTCGGCTCGGCCCAGAGCGCTCAGGCTCCCTCGGCGTCCGTATCGCAGGCCGTACCCCAGAACCGGCAAGCGACGCCGACTCTCCGCACGACAACCGAACTCGTCCATCTCACCGCCACGGTTACGGATCGGCGCCACAAATTCATCACCGACCTCGACAAAGCCGACTTTCGCGTGCTCGAGGACGATAAGCCGCAACAGATCGAACGGTTCTACCGGCAAACGGAACTGCCTCTTCGCATCGCCATGCTGCTCGACACCTCGAACAGCATCCGCGAGCGCCTGCACTTCGAACAGGATGCCGCAATCAATTTCCTCGATGATGTGATCCGCCGGAACAAAGATATGGCCTTCCTGATGACCTTTGACAACGAACCCCAGGTCATTCAGGACTACACCGGCGACTTGGACTCCCTGACCACTGCGATTCAAAAACAGCGCGCCGGTGGCGGCACGGCGCTGCGAGACGCCATCTATGTGGCTGCGCAAAAGCTCGCAGATCCGCCGCTGCCTTCCGGTCCCAATCCCGAAGTGCGTCGCGTGCTCGTCCTCATCAGTGATGGCGAAGATAACCTGAGCGATCACACCTTGAGCGAAGCCATCGAAATGGCCGACCATGCCGAAGTGTCCATCTATTCGATCAGCACGAACACCGATTGGCTCGCCCTGGGTGGGAAAACGCCGCAGAAGCTTCACAAGTCGCACGGCGAGGATATCTTGCAGCAGTTCGCTGAGGTAACCGGCGGGCGCGTCTTCTTCCCTTATAAGATTGACGATCTCGCTGAGTCGTTCCAGGATATCGGCAACGAGCTGCGCAGCCAGTATTTGATGACTTACAGGCCGGCGAACTCCGTGGCTAACGGCAAGTATCGGACCATCCGCGTGGAGGTGGACCGCAAAGGTCTCCTGGTCCGCTCGCGCAAAGGCTACTTCGCCGTACTTGCTTCCTCCGATTCTGGCAAACCGCTTGCGCCCTCTCCCAACCGGTAAGTGGATACCCCTATCGCAGCCTTCGCCAGACAGGTTTGTGCCTTTGCTCCAGTGAGAGCCCTAGGGAGTCCGGCCGCTCGGTCAACCCTTCGGCGCGTAGTAACCGCGGCGGGCCAGCACTTTCAAGCCAGACCGGCTCGTTTCGATTTTCACTTTGCGGAAGCTGCCATCGTGTGTTGGGTTGGTGGGGTAGTAGCCCAGCGTGTACTGGCTGCGGAGTTCCTCCGAAATTATGTCGAACGCTTTGTTGAGGTCCTTTTCGTTCCTGACTTCAATGACGCGCCCGCCCGTCTCTTCGGTGAGTTTCCTGGCTATGCTCACGCCAATACCGGAAGTCGCCCTAGGATCGGCAACCAGGATGATGTGGATCACCGTATCCGCGCGTTGCGCCGCCTCGATCGCTTCTTCCTGCCTTACCTTGCTCTGATTGTCTTCCGCATCCGTCACGATGACGATGGCCTTTCGCCCGGCTTCTGAAGAAAGCTTTTCGCGGCAGGCCAGGTAGATCGCGTCGAAGAGCGCAGTGCCCGTGGCGTTGGCCTGCGAGATAGGTCCCGATGCCGACGGCACGTTGACTCGGGCTCGACGAATGGCTCGCTCGAGCATCGAGGTATCCTCGGTGAAGTCGCTCAACAAATCCACGTCCGTATCGAAGCTCATGACCAGGGACTCGTCGCCCTTGCGCGTGACTCGATGGATGAATTGTGACATTGCTTCCTGTTCGGACATCAACGTGTCCAGCTCGCTGCCGCTCGTATCGATCAGTAGTCCGAGCGTAATCGGTAGCGTGACCTCCTTGGAAAAGAAGGCCACTTTCTGTTCCTGGCCGTCTTCGTAGACGTGGAAGTCGTCTTTGGTCAGATCGGCCACCAGGGCGTGGTGGCCATCGCGCACTGTGGCGAACAGGTTCACCAGCGAAGTTTGGACGCGCAGGGGTTGCTGCGCTTGTGGGAGTTGCGGGGTTTCCTGAGAGCCGCTGCTGACCGACTGTGCTGCGCGGCCCTTTGGCTGCGCGGCTGGGATCACGAGGCTGCCCAGCAATGCTAGTGTGGCTGCCGCTGTTCTGAGTTCTGCTGTTCGCATTGTATAATTCATTCCTTTGAAGAGGGTGTCAGGATTGTTCGATGCGGGGTTCGAGCGCCTGGATGTTTGATGCCGATTGCGGCCGCGGACTCGATGGAATGGGACCGGGGCGGAAAAAGCGAAGGGAGCCAAGGATGCGAGAATTCCTGGCGCTGGCCGCGGCGCTGCTGTGGGGGCTGCCCGCCGGCGCTCTCCTCCAGGGCGACACCCCCGCGCGGATCAAATCCCGCTCCGAGCTGGTCATTGTGCCGGTTACGGTCAAGGACAGCCACGGTAACCTTGTCTCCGACCTGCGCCGGGACGAATTCCGCGTTTTCGACGATGGCGCTGAGCAGGAAATTGCTCTCTTCTCGATCGATCCTTTTCCTCTGTCGGCGGTCGTCGTGCTCGACGACAATCTTCCCGTGAAAACTGCGGACCAGGTCCAAAAAAGCCTCGAGAGCATCTCCGCCGGATTCGGGCCGAATGATGAGGTCGCCCTGGAACTGTTCGACCAGTTCCCGGAAACCGTGCTCGACTTCACCGTCAGCAACGACAAGTTTTTTACCCAATTGAAGCGCACGAAACTCGGTTCAAGCTTCCCCGGCCAGGGCTCGGCTCCGATGACTTCGGGCCCTCTCATCAACGGCCGCCCTGTCACCGGCGGAGTCCAGGTCCCGGACACCAAGTCTTCCACGGTCACCAAGAACATCAACGACGCTGTCTACGCCGCGGGTCAGATGCTGAAAGCTCGCGGGCGCGATCGCCGCAAGATTATCTTCCTGATTTCCGACGGGAGCAACTCCCGCCACAATCAGTGGAGTTACGAGGATGCGCTCCAGTCGCTGCTCAAATCGGACGTCTCCGTCTACTCGGTTGGCGTCGGCTCCTCGTTCTTGAGGCATGAAAGCAACTTGTTGCCGAAGTATGCTACCGCCACGGGCGGCGATTTCTTCTACGCTTCGAACCAGCGCGAGCTCGAGCGTCTCTACTCGAGGCTCACAGAGGAGGCTCGCAACCAGTACACGCTCGCTTACGTTCCGCGCGGCGCCGAGCAACATCGCGATTATCATTCGATTGAAGTCCGCGTCCGCCGGCCCGATCTCGACCTCCTCGCCCGCCAGGGTTACTACTCGCCCTCGCCTCGCTGAGAGAATAAAACTGTTGCCGTGAAAAATCTTCTTCCAAGTTTTCTTCTTGACATCGTCGCTTCACGACCGTATAGAGGAAGGAATGAGTGCGCCGTGCGATGATTTTTTGCGCGGCGTTGTGGGGAGAACGAGCAGGTTGGCAGTTCATGCGCGAAGCGGCTGTGAGATTTTGATCGGCCGCGCGATGGTCTAACAATCATCGTTTCGTCGGAAGCGGGGTGGACTGCAACGTCCGCCCCGCTTCTATTTTGGCGCCTTCGCCGCGCGAAATGGGTTCCATGGCTCGGCTCGCCATCGCCGGGCGAATGGAAATCAAGTGCTCGTGCGCGGGGCACAGCGGTTTGTAATCGCAGTATCGGCACAGGTGGCCGGGGCGCGCGGGGAACTGGCCCGCGCGGATCTGGTCTGCCACGGTGGCCACTGTTTGCCGCGCCTGATCGAGGGCCTTCGCGTCGCGCGTGGTTTCCACCGGCATGTTCGTCGTCAGGTTGTAGAAGACCAGGCGGGCAGGCTCGAGTTCCAGAATGTCCCGCACCGCCAGAGCGTAGATGCTCAATTGCAAGCTCTTCTCCGCGTGCTTCGCTTCCTTGGGATTTCCGGTCTTATAGTCCACGATCTCCACTTCTCGCGTCCCGACCTGCCCGCGGCGTCCCAGGAGATTGATCTGATCGATCCGGCCGGTGACGACCACGTCCTTCTCCATCGGTAACTCGAAGGATTTTTCCTGGTGAATCGCGTCCGGGGGAGCGGCAACGTAACGCCGGTAAAATTCTCCGAGCTGTTCTCGCCCCGCTTGGCGGTAGCCGTCCTCGTGGTACGCATCGCGGAAGCCGGCGGCGGACCACTCCCGATCGTAAATAGCGGCCACGTCGTCAAAACAGATGGCCCGTTGTTTGCGCAGCTCGCCCACAAACTCTCGGATCGTCGTATGCATCACGCTCCCAAACGTCATGGCTGCCTGGGGCCCTCCGCGCACGCACCACACCTGCTGGAAGAGATACTTCAGCGCGCACTGTTGGTAGGTATCGATCGCCGACGCGCTTAAGCGCAGCGGCTCGGGCAGCGGCGGATGGTACGCCTTCGCCCACAGCGCCACTTGGGAATAAGCTCGGGGAGTGGGCGGAGCCGATCCGAACAGTTGTCCCTGCGCCGGATTCGCCGGCGGAGAGCCCGCGGCCTCCTCGAGCGCCGGCACTTTCACTTGCGGCGTGAGCTGTACCGTGTCGCCGCGTTCGATTCGCGGCTCGCGCAGAATGTCTTCAACGAACGGCGATGGTTTTTTCCAACGGTTGATGATGTGGGTCAGCGTGAGCTGGCGTCGCGCGCGCGTCAGCGCCACGTAGAAGAGCCGCCGCTCCTCCTGGATGCGGAAATCTCCCTTGGGCGTTTCTTCCTTCATCAGCTCCGCGGGAAATTCCAGCACCGCTGGCTGCGGCCGTGCCGGGAAATCGCCGTTCGCGAGCTGGATCACGAAGACGTGGTCGAACTCGAGGCCCTTGGCGGAATGAACGGTCATCAACTGAACGGCATCCTCTGCCGGTTCTTCGTCGAGGCAGATCTCGCCGCCGGCTTCACCGAAATATTCGAGGTACTGGATGAAATCGCGCAGCGATTTCGCTTCGCTCCCTTTTTCCCAATCGGAAACGAAGCGGGCGAAGCGTTCGAGGGTCGGGCGGTCAGCATCGGAATCGAGCGGTGCGATACCGATCGCGGCTACCAGTTGATCGAAAACTTCGGTCGCCTTGGCGTGCTTCGCGCGCTGGCGCAAGTCGGTGAGAAAGGCTACGAGCTCGCCGGTGCGCGCCCCCGATTTCGTGAATGGTAATTCCTGCTGGGCGGATTCGAGAGCGCTCCAGAGCGATTGATTTCTTCTCGCTCGCTCCGCCAGCCGCACCAGCTCGCGCGGTGCGACGCCCCAGTAGGGAATGGCGAGGATGCGCGCGCAGGACACGTTGTCCGCCGGAACGACGATCAGGCGCAGGTACGCAATCAGGTCGCGGATCAGCGTATTCCGCAGGATCGAAAGCTTGCGGATCACGAAGGGGATCTGCCTCTGCCGCAGGGCTTCAACCAGGCGGTCCCGATGCGTGTGCTTGCGATAAAGCACCGCGAGGCTTCGCCACCGCGCGCCGGAGCGATGGAGTCGTTCGAGCTCGGATGTGATCCAGTGGGCCTCCGCCTCGGGATGCCCGAACTCCGCGATGCGGATTTTTTCCCCTTCCGGATTCTCCGTTGTCAGTTGCTTGGCTGGCAAGTAAGGGGAACGTTCGTTGTGAGCGATCACGTTCCCGGCGATGCGCAGGATGCGCCCCGTCGAGCGATAATTCTGCATCAGCGGCACCACCGGCCGATTCGCCGTCCGGATGGCAAGCCCGCAGAATTTTTCAAGAAAGATCGTAAAGCTTCCAAACGAAGCCCCTCGAAAGCGATAGATGGCCTGGTCGTCGTCGCCCACCGCGACGATGTTGCGCCGGTCTCCGGCCAGCAGCCAGAGCAACTCGAGTTGCGCGATATTCGTATCTTGAAATTCGTCGACCAGCAGGAAGTGATAGCGCCGGCGCAAAGTCTCGAGCAGGCCCGCATCTGCTCGCAGGTGTACCACCGTTTGCAGCAATTGGCCGCCGAACGTCACCAGATTGCGCTCGCGCAGCAGGCGCTCGCTCGCGCGGTAAACCCGGGCCACCTCCGTTTGCTCGGCCAGCCGCTCTTCCTCCAGCCGCTGCGCATCCGGATCGAGCGAGGCCTTTCGCGCTTCGTAGGCCGCTCGGAGCTTATCCACGTAGCGCTCGTAATCCTCCGGCGTCACCAGCTCGTCCTGACAGCGCGAGAAAAATTTGACGAAGTCGCTCAGAAACTGTCCCGGCTCGGCCAGGCGCTTGTAACGCTCTAGGTGCAGCTCGGCCATGTGCCGCCGCAGCAGCACCCAGTGGTTGATCTCGTCGAGCACCTGGAGGTCTGGGTGGATCTCGCGCAGTACCTTTTCATAGCAGAAAGCATGAAACGTGCTCAGCCACAGTCCCTGCGCGCGCTCCCCAACCGCTCTCTTCACGCGGTGCAGCATCTCGGCGGCGGCTTTGTCCGTGAACGTGAGGCCGAGAATATTTTCCGCGCAGAGATCGGGCCGCGATTCGAGCAGGTAGCGGATGCGCTCGGTGATCACGCGGGTCTTGCCCGTGCCTGCGCCGGCAACAACCAGCAGAGGCCCTTCGCCGTGCTCCACCGCTGCTCGTTGCTGGGCGTTCAGCCCGGTGATGACTTCGGAAGTGTGGTGCATCTGTGGGTGCAAACTGCCATCGTAGCCGATTTCGGCTGACCTGTGTAGCAGGCCTTGGACCCAGTCACGTGCCTCCCGTGTTGGATGCAGCCGATTTCCCCCGTGGCCCGGCGTGAAATTGACCGCGCGTCGGATGCACGCCTATACTGGAACCGCCATTGATCGGTGAGATCGAATGGAATCCTCGAAGGAGAAGCTGCCATGGAACGACCGGTAATTTTGAGCGCGGTCCGCACCCCTATGGGGAAATTCATGGGAGGCCTGTCGCCGCTTTCGGCGACGGAGCTGGGAGCAAAAGTGGTGGCCGAAGCGGTTCGCCGCGCCGGCGTCGAGCCGCAGCAGGTGGACGAAGTCATCATGGGGAACGTCGTCCAGGCGGGGCTCGGCCAGAATCCCGCGCGACAGGCGGGCTTGCGCGGCGGCCTCGACAACCGCGTCGCCGCGATGACTATCAACAAGGTGTGCGGCTCAGGCTTGAAGGCGGTGGCGCTGGCGTCGCAAGCGATTACGCTCGATGAATCGGAGGTCGTCGTAGCCGGTGGGATGGAGTCGATGTCCAACTGCCCCTACTTGCTGCAAAACGCCCGCACCGGCTATCGCTTGGGCAACGGCGAAATTATCGATTCCATGATCCACGACGGCCTGTGGGACGCCTACGAGAACTATCACATGGGAATCACAGGTGAGCTCGTCGCCGAAAAATACAGCATTACGCGGCAGGAGCAGGATCAATTCGCGGTGGATAGCCACCGCAAAGCGGTACGCGCCATCAAGTCGTGCTTTTTCGGCGAGCAGATTGTGCCGGTGGAAGTGCCGCAGAAGAAGGGCGCCCCGGTCGTTATCAAAGTGGACGAAACGCCGCGCGAGGACGCTTCACTCGAAACCCTCGGGAAGCTGAAACCCGCGTTCAAGAAGGACGGCACCGTCACCGCGGGAAACGCTCCTGGTACCAATGACGGCGCCGCCGCGCTCGTGGTAACCAGCGAGCGTGCGGCCGCTCGGCTCGGCAAAACGCCCTTGGCGCACATCGTCGCCCAGGCCGTGAGCGGCGTCGAGCCCAAGTGGGTGATGATGGCGCCCGTCGAAGCCGTTGAAAAGCTGCTCCACAAGACCGGCTGGGACCGGGACAAAGATGTGGACCTTTACGAATTGAACGAAGCTTTCGCCGTGGCCGCTATCGCCGTCACGCGCACGTTGAAGCTCAATCTCGAAAAAGTGAACGTGAACGGCGGTGCGGTCGCTCTCGGCCATCCGATCGGCGCTTCAGGCGCGCGCATTCTTGTCACTCTTCTGTACGAAATGCAGCGGCGCAACTTGAAGCGCGGCATTGCTGCGTTGTGCCTCGGCGGAGGCAACGCCGTCGCCCTCGCCGTCGAGCGCTAACCCCGCCCCTCTCGAATTTTTGCCGATCCTTGCCCTCTCGCATTTCTGAGCGAAAGCGCAGGCCCCTTGCGTGAATCCTTGCAACCTGGAAGAATCGCGGAGTATGTTTTGCCCCGTCTGCACAGCCGAATACCGCCCCGGTTTCATGCGTTGCTCGGACTGCGACGTGGATTTGGTCGAAGCTTTGCCCGCGGATTCGGATGCTGAGGCAGAATTGCCGGCGGCCGATCTAACCTCGCCTGAACTTCTTTGGGCCGGCATCGACGCAGGAGCGTTTGCCCGGGTCACCGGGGCTCTCGAGACCGCGGATATCCCGTTCAACGATCAATCCCCCGGGTGGCGGCTCCTTTATTCCTCGATGCGCCACCCGTTTGAAATCTGGGTTCAAAAGAAGGACCACGACGCCGCTGAGAAAATTCTGAAAGAACAACTTGGTCATGGTGCCGGCGAGACGGGATCTGCAACCGGTGGCGCAGAAGCCAGCCCAGAGCTCGCGGAGCCGATCGGCGAGTGGGCGGCGCCCGACGATCTTCTCGAGAATCTTGATCCCGAGGACGCCACGGTCGAAGTCTGGTCCGGCCAGCAGCAGGGAATGGCCCAGATTTTGAAAGACTGCCTGCGCGAAAACGGGATCGGTTGCATCGTTGACCGCGCCGATGGCCAAACGCCTCGCGTCCTGGTTCCCCCGGAAAGCGGTGCGCGCGCCCGCGAGATCGTCCGCGAAGTCATCGACGGCGAGCCACCGTCTTAGCCGCTCGCCCTGGCTTCCCTTTTTCACTCCACTCCCGCTTGACCTGCGTCCGGCTCCTGTGATTCTTTTGCTGCCTCTGCTTCGGACTCTTTGTGGGAGGTTTCGTGGATCTCGACGCCATCAAGACCGTTGCGGTGCTGGGCGCAGGCACGATGGGCAATGGCATCGCCCACGTCTTCGCGCGTCGCGGCTACCGTGTGATCCTCCGCGACATCTCAAAGCCCTTTCTCGACCGGGCGCTCGAGACGATCGGCAAGAATCTCGATCGCGAGATCAAGAAGGGCAAGATCGCCGAAGCCGATAAGTCGGTCGCGCTCGGACGCATCGAACCCACGGTTGACGCGGCTGCGCTGGCCTCAGCGGACTTCGCTGTCGAAGCCGTCCCCGAGGTTTATGAACTAAAGGTCCGCGTCCTGCAGGAAGCGGATGGGGCCCTGCGGCCCGGCGTGATTCTCGCGAGCAACACTTCTTCGATTTCGATCACTGCCCTTGCGGCGCAGACCAGCCGTCCCGAACGTTTTATCGGCATGCATTTTATGAACCCGGTGCCCGTCATGGTGCTCGTCGAGGTAATCCGCGGCCTGCAAACAAGCGATGAAACTTTCCACGCCACCATGGCGTTGTGTGAAAAGCTCGAGAAGAAGCCGGTGGCGGTGAACGATGCGCCGGGCTTTGTTGCAAATCGCGTCTTGATGCCCCTTATCAACGAGGCGGCCTACTGCGTGATGGAGGGTGTCGCGACGGCCGAGGCGGTGGACGCTGTGATGAAGTTGGGCATGAATCACCCTATGGGTCCGCTCGAGCTTGCGGATTTCATCGGACTTGATGTTTGCCTGGATATTCTCGAAGTGCTTTACAAAGGATTCGGCGATTCGAAATATCGCGCGTGCCCCCTGCTGCGCAAGCTGGTTGCGGCGGGCTGGCTGGGACGCAAGTCGGGCCGCGGCTTCTACAAGTATTAATGCCCGCCGCCAGGCGCGGCCTTAAAATGTCTTTGCTTTTTGTTCGCCTTGTGCTAGCTTGAACCTCCGGAGCGAACGAATGCCGAGCCAGCAACTCTTTGGTACACTGCGGCCCGCCGGTTGAGCGCTTCCGGGCTGACATTATCTCTTTGCAGGGGTGAGATATGACGGATGAAAAATCCAAGTTTCTGGACGCAGCGATCGCCCAGATTGAGAAGCAATACGGGAAGGGCGCGATTATGCGCTTGGGGACGCGGGACGTGCTCGTGCCGGTGAGCGTCATCTCGACAGGGTCGCTTTCGATCGATGCGGCGCTCGGCGTTGGCGGATTCCCGCGAGGCCGCGTGATCGAGGTCTACGGACCCGAATCGGGCGGCAAGACGACGCTGGCTCTGCATGTGATCGCCGAAGCCCAAAAGATCGGTGGGCAGGCGGCATTCATCGACGCAGAACACGCCCTCGACCCCACCTACGCGAAAAAGCTCGGCGTGGATGTGGATAACCTGCTCGTTTCCCAGCCGGACAATGGCGAGCAGGCCCTCGAGATCGCGGAAGCCCTGATTCGTTCCGGCGCCGTGGACGTGGTGGTTGTAGACTCGGTCGCTGCTTTGGTCCCGAAGGCCGAGCTCGAAGGCGAAATGGGCGAGCCGCAAATGGGTTTGCAGGCCCGGCTGATGTCGCAAGCCCTGCGAAAGCTGACGGCCATTGTTTCCAAGTCGCGAACCTGCCTGGTTTTTATCAACCAGATCCGCGAAAAAATCGGCGTCCTCTTCGGCAACCCCGAAACAACTACGGGTGGGCGGGCGCTGAAGTTTTACGCTTCGATCCGCCTGGATATTCGGCGAATCCAGTCCATCAAGGAAGGCGACCGCGTGGTCGGCTCGCGTACCCGCGCAAAAGTGGTAAAGAATAAGGTGGCGGCGCCCTTCCGCGAAGCCGAGTTCGATATTCTCTACGGCGAAGGCATTTCCCGGGAAGGCGACCTGCTCGACATGGGCGTCACCCGGGGTTTGCTTGAAAAGTCCGGAACGTGGATTTCCTTCGGTAGTGACCGCTTGGGACAGGGCCGCGAAAACGCCCGGCTGTTTCTCAAGGAGAATCCCGATGTCCGCGATAAGATCGAAGCGGCGCTTCGCAAACAGCTAGGCCTTACGTCCGCAGACCGTGGCACGGAAAGTCCCAAGACCGCCGTGGCCGAGGCACAAAAGCCGGCAGCACAAGCTGCGGCCGTCGGCGCTAAAGGGAAATCCGGACGGTAGCTCGCCTTTCACAACCCTTTGCGGCACTTGGGCTTCCGGTGGGCGCGTGCCGCCCAAGGGAACGCCAACCCCAGTACCAGGCTTCTAGTATTACCGGTGCATTGCGCGGCACATGGAAATGAGATATTCATCCTTTGCGGTTGCCTGAGGCCGACGCTTGCTTTAGAATCCTTGATAGAGTCGGCTTTCGAGGGAAAAGGACTGCCTGCTCGGCTTTGAAACAGATGGTCACAAACCCAGCTAAGGCCCGTATCGTCTCTGCACTTCTCTTCTCGTGTGCATTTTGCAGCGCTGCATGGTCTACACCGAGACCCAACCGGCCGACGACTACCTACCGCCGGCATTTGACGCACCGGTGGCGCGCACCCTTGAGCTTCGTGGACCCTACCAGAGACGACGTCGGCGGATACGACGATCCGGTGGTGAGGCAAATCGCCGTCGAAGCCCTGGGACATGCCAACGGTTCCGTGGTTGCGATCGACCCAACCACCGGACGGATACTCTCCATCGTCAACCAGAAAATGGCCTTCTCCTCTGGTTTTGAGCCGTGTTCCACCATCAAGCCTGTAGTGGCTCTCGCGGCGCTCGAGAAGGGCATCATCGCCCGCGATTCGATGCTTCCGGTTGGACGGCGTCGCTACATGGACCTCACCGAGGCCATGGCCCATTCGAACAACACGTTCTTTGAAGCGCTAGGCGAGCGGCTGGGCTTTGAGACTGTTCGCCAATACGCCCAAGCGTTGGGGATCGGCGAGCGCACCGGGTTGAACATTCCCGAAGAGCAAGCAGGTTCCCTCCCTTCCGAGCCTCCCGTGGTCGGGGGCGTGGCGAAAATGTCCAGCTTCGGTTCGGGCATACGAATCACCCCGCTGCAACTGGCTTCGCTGATTTCGACCCTCGCAAATGGCGGGACGACGTACTACTTGCAGTATCCGCGCACGGAAGCCGAGCAACGTGGCTTCGCGCCTAGCGTGAGGAAGCGTCTGGACATTGCCCCGCTGCTCCCCGAGTTGCAGGAAGGTATGCTCGCGGCGGTGCTCTACGGCACGGCTAAATTGAGCTATGACCCTTACGGCGAACAGGCCCTCGGGAAGACCGGCACATGCAACGATGAAGGGCTCGGTGGCCGGCTGGGCTGGTTTGCGTCCTACGCCGATCAGGCCCACCCCAAGCTCGTCCTGGTGGTTCTGCTTCGCGGCGGCGGGAGCCGCCTCGTGAGTGGTCCGCATGCCGCCGACATCGCCGGGCGCATCTACCACGGCTTGCGCGAGCGAAACTTCTTCGCCGAAGATCGCCAGGACTTGGCCGAGCCGATTCCAGGTACCAGCTCCGCGCGTTAGTGTCCTCCGCCCCTTCCTTCAAATAAACCAGCATTGCTCTCCGGCCGCGGACTGCCTGGCTTGTTCAGGCGGGATTAAGAGGGATCCTTCGGCAGGTGGCCTCCGAGGCCTGCAGACCTGCGGAGGCGCTGCCCTTCCTAACAACGAAGGGCAGCGCATTTTTACCAATCTCTGCACACCGCCCTCCAAACGGTGAATCCTTGAAGCCTCAGTAGTATGCCGTGTTCTTGAGCCGCCCGAAAGTGCACAAAGCGTGCGTTTTTTCCCGCGTTAGGCCCGATTTAGGGCAAGACCTTGCGCCGGCGCGCCCGCTGGGCGGGATTTACTAAATGGCTTCCGGTGAGCGGATTCGTCTTTGATGCCGAGGACTTCCGGAGTATCCTGCATCGCCTTTGAGGTTTTTGAACGCGGGGGAAACGGGCATGAGCTGGGGCAAGGTGATTTTCTGGGCTGGGCTGATCGCCGTCGCGGGAAGCGTCTTAGCGGCGTCCTATTGCAAGCGATTTTCCGCAGAGCAGGAGTTCTCCCGCCAAGCGTCGCTTGCGCGGCAGGAAGCGGTAAACGTTCACGCCACATTCGTAATGTTCTCCGAGCAAGTAGTCCCGCGTGGGCTTCGGTTCGATGGCGTTTTGCAGGGCTTGGGCATCGATTCGGCCACCGCAGCGCGGCTGGTTGCATCGGCGGCACGCGTGTTCGATTTCCGCCGGCTCCGCGCCGGCAATCGCCTTGTGATCGGCCGCTCGGTTCTGGGGGAACTTCGTGCATTGCGTTACCGGATTGACAGCGAGCACATCCTCTCGATCGAATCACGAGCGAGTGAATTCCACTCCGAAGTCGAGACGATCTCTTCAACGATGGAGACGGCCGGAGTAGCCGGAGAAATCCGCGGCTCGCTTTTTGAAAGCGTCACCCAAATCGGCGAGAGTCCGGAGCTCGCCATGCGCCTGGCCGATATCTTCAGCTACGACCTCGACTTTTACACTGACCCGCGCCCCGGTGATACTTTCCGGCTCGTCGTGGAGAAAAAACGGCTCTCGAACGGCGAGACGGCCTCCTATGGGCGCATCCTCGCCGCGGAATACAACAACGATGGGCGGATTTTCCGCGCCATCCTCTTCCACGATCCTGCGGGCCGTCCCGCGTACTACACGGCGGAAGGGAAGTCTCTCAAGCGGGCTTTCTTGCACTCGCCCCTCAAGTTTGCCGCGCTCGTTTCGTCACATTTCAGCCTGCACCGCTTTCACCCGATCCTGAAGACGGTTCGGCCCCACCTGGGGACGGATTATGCGGCGCCCATCGGCACTCCGGTCCAAACCATCGCCGATGGCCGCGTCGTATTTGCTGGGCGGAAGGGCGGGTCCGGCAACCTCGTGGAGATCAAGCATTCAAATGGCTATGAGACCTACTATATGCACCTTTCGCGGATGTTGGTGCGCGCCGGCCAGCCAGTCGAGCAGGGCCAGCGCGTCGGTCTCGTCGGGATGACGGGCCTTGCCACCGGGCCGCACCTCGATTTCCGCATCCAGCGGAATGGCGCCTTCCTGAACTTCGAGCGGTTGAACCTGCCGTCGGCAGATCCAATTTCGCGGCGCGAGTGGGCGGAATTTGCGGCGAGCCGCGACCACTCCCTCGCCCTGCTTCCGGATTTGAATACTTTGCTCGCGCGCGCTCCCACTCCGGCGTCCGCGAGCGTCCCAACCTCGCTGAATCGCTGACGCCCGTCCGCGGGCGCGGCTCCCATAGCGCATGGTGGCGGGCATCCTGCCTCAGGCTGGTGAAGTCCTGGCACACAAGAATTGTCACACGAGGGGTTTGAAGCTTCGCTTGTCTGGAGCCCAAGGAGCTCCGACATTCGAACGAGCTACATCAATTCTGTCAAGTTAGGGGTGATGTCGCGGTGGTAGAGATCGAGTTCGGCCAGCGGTTTTTCCCTTAGCCCTGGAATTTTCTCCTGCAGATAGCTCTCGTAGGTGGGCACCTCGAGCTTGTAATAGACGCCGAGCGCGATGCGGCCGCCGGCCTCCTGGGTCTTCAGCAGGGCCTGCGCCTTTTTCTGCGCTACTTCCATGGGATCGTCGGAATTGTGTACGAGCGGATCGTAATCGGTCTGCTCCAATCGATAAAGTCGCGGCTCGCCGCCGCACTGCTCGGCATAGAAGCCCTTGGTGTGGAGGTCGTTGTACGTGGGACAGGTCTGCAGGACGTCGATCAGCGCGCTGCCCTTGTGCTGAATGCCCTGGGCGATGATCTCGGAAAGATATTTTGTGTCGAGCGCGTAGCCGCGCGCCACAAACGTGTAACCGCAGGCTAGGGCCAGAAGCACCGGATTAATGGCTTCCATGATGGAAGCTTCCGACATGGACTTGGTTTTCTCCCCCTTGGCGATCGTGGGCGACGCCTGTCCTTTCGTGAGAGCGTACACGTCGTTGTTGAACACCACGTAAGTGATATCCAGGTTCCGGCGGCCTCCATTGACGAAATGGCCGGCGCCGATTCCGTAGGCATCGCCATCGCCGCCCACGCCCACTACCGTCAGGTTGTGGTTTGCGATCTTCGTGGCCGTCACCGAGGGCATCACCCGCCCGTGTAGCGTATGGAATGAGTAGGCGTGCATGTAATGCGAGGCTTTGCCCGCGCAGCCGATCCCGCTGATGATCGCGGCGCGGTGCGGCGGAATCTGCAGCTTCGCCAGCGCCATCTGTACCGCGGAAAGGATGCCGAAGTCGCCGCAGCCGGGACACCAATCGTTATGGATCTCGGCCTTGTAATCGGACGGTTGAAACGCCTTGAGTTCTTGGGCAGTGCTGCTCATCGCATCTCTCCTTAGCGGTTGTAGCCCGGCGGCAGCGGCACCATCGGCGCCTGCATCTTCGGATGCTTTTCTCTGAGCTCGACCATCTCGTTGAACTGATCGATTCCATACTCCGGCGAAACCACCTTGCCTTCCGACACGATCAGTCGCTCCGAGCCACCCGCCACCGCCGCTTCGAGCGCGGTCACAATCTCATCTTCGGAGAAAGGCCGGCCGTCGTACTTCACCACGCGGTGAGGAATGCAGAAGCCCGTCTCCGCCCGGATGACCTCGGCAATCTGCCCCGAATAGTTGCAGTCGAAGGAAACCACCTTCGCCGCCCGCTCGAGAAGCTTCTTCACCGGTCCGGTCGGGAACGGGCGCATCATGCGAATCTGCAGGAAGCTGTAGTTCTGGCGCTGCGGATCGAGGTGGCGAAGCGCATCCAGAATGGCGCCCTTGGTCGAGCCCCAGCCCACGATCAGCACCGGCGTCTTGCCGTTCCCCGGCGCCGGGCCGGAGTAGCGGAATTTCTTCTCGTCGGAGATTTCGCGAGCCGCCAGCAGGAGCTTGTTCATTCGCTTCTGCATCATCTCCAGGCGGTTCCCGATGCCTTCGGTGATGTGCCCGCGCGGATCGTGCTCGTCGGTGGTTGACCAGAAGATTCCCCCGGGCTGCCCCGGAATCGAGCGCGGGCTGATCCCGCTATCCGTGAAGCGATAGCGCAGGAAGTCCCCGTTGCTGCTCGACGACTCTTCGTGAATCAGTCCGCGGTCGATGCGCAGATGAGACGTCTTGAAGACCGGCAAGGTTTGATAGCAACTCGCAAGGTGCTTGTCCACGAGCAGGATCACCGGCAATTGATAGCGGTCGGCGTAATTGAAGGCGTCGAAAGTGTCGTAGAAGCATTCGTCGATATCGCCGGACGCCAGTACGATCCGCGGAATGTCTCCCTGTCCGGCGTGCAGCGCGAATTGCAGATCGCCTTGCTCCTGGCGCGTCGGCAGGCCGGTGGACGGCCCGCCCCGCTGGTACAGCACCACCACGGGCCCGGGGGCCTCCGTGATGGCAGCGAACCCCAGACCTTCCGGCATGAGCGCGAACCCGGGACCGGACGTCGAGGTGGAAGTTCGCACGCCCCCGTGCGCGCCCATCACCGCGGCGTCGATGGCTGAAACTTCGTCCTCCGTTTGCAGCACCACAAGGTTGTGTTGCGCCTGATACTCTTCGAGGTAGACGCTCTCGTCTGTTGCCGGGCTGATGGGGTAGTAGGTCTGCAGCCCGCATCCCGCCTGCAATTTCGCCATTCCCACCGCTTGCGTCCCTTTCACCAGGATCTGTTCGCGCTTCGGCGGGGGGGTAGGCAACCGGAACTTGAGCTGGTGAGAGAAATTCTCGCGCGCGTAATCGTAGGCGTATTTCGCGGCGCTGACGTTGAGCTGCGCCACCTTGCCCGCCTTCTCGCCAAAGTGGTCGCGCATCGCCTGCGCCACCGGCTCATAATCGAACCCCAGCGCCCCCACCGAAGCGCCCAGCGCCAATGTGTTCGTCATGATGCGGTAGGCCCGCGCCTGGCCCGGTTTGCCCGCCTCGCTCAGCGCCCTTTCGAGCAGCTCGGCGTAGGGCATTTCCCAGAAGAAAATGTCGTCGCGCTTGATCCACTCGATGAATTTTTTCTGCTCGACGTCGTAGAGGACCGCTCCCCCTTCCGCTACTTCGTGCGTGTGCCCGCGGTGTGCGGGGTATTCGTGATAAAGGTCGCCCACGAGGGTCTCCTCGTCGAGCGAGGAAAGAAGGTGCACCGCTTCCACATGCGATCCGACCGGCTCATCGGAAATCCGCAGCCGGTAGGCGCTGTGCTTCCCCTTGATGTTCGAGTGGTATTCGATCTGCCCGAAGACGTAATAGCCGGAGCGAGCCAGCGCCTTGGCCAGAATTTCGGCGCTGACGTTCAGGCCGCTGCCCTGCGGCCCGCCTATCATCCACGAAAAGTACGAAGACATGGATTCCCCTTTTTATCCTGAGCCGCCGGCGTAGCCGGAGCGGAAGGGCTTACCCCATCCTGCCGGCCAGCCTGCAGCGAGCCGCCGGTGCGGTCGGAGTTGAAGGGTATGCCCAACCCCGGCGCAACCCGCCGCGAAAACAGTGTGCTCGACGCCCTTGTGCGGATATAGCTGAATTCGCAAACTACAAGCGTAACACAGCGGAAAAATTTCGAGAACTGAAAATGCCTTTGTTGCCCTGCAAGTTGACAGTCTGAAATCCCCGGCACATTCGAACCGCAAACATCATCTCGCTCCACCGAATCCACCGAGGTCTGACCGCTGACCCGCGAACGCCGTGTCATGGAATCGCACAAGGTGACGCCGGACCTCAGGGCCGAACCGCTTGACTTTCGCTTTTGGTTCGCCTAGAGTTCTAGGCGCTATTTCGCACGGGCGAGCGGAGGATCGAGCGATGGCCTTGACCAAGCGACAGAAACAAGTGCTGGACTCCCTGGTAAGTTTCCAGAACAAGCACGGTTATTCCCCCAGCTTTGAAGAAATCGCGCGCTCGCTCAAGCTCACCTCGCTGGCCACGGTGCACAAGCATCTCTCCACGCTCGAGCGCAAGGGCTTCCTTCGCCGCGGATACAACCAGAGCCGATCGATCGAAATCTTGCAGTTGCCGAAGCCCGTGCGCAGCCAGGTGATCGAACGCCATGTCACCGAGCTGCCGCTCGCGGGTCGCATTGCTGCGGGAAGGCCGCTCGAGGCTGTGGAGGATCGTGAAACCATCTCCCTCAGCGATTTTGCCCGCGGACAAAATACTTTTGTTCTTCAAGTTAAAGGCGATTCCATGCGCGAGGATCACATCCTCGATGGCGATTTCATCGTCGTGGAACAAACTCAGGTGGCGAATACCGGTGAGATCGTTGTGGCATTAGTAGACGGCGAAGATGCCACTTTGAAACGCTTTTACCGCGAGGCTGGCGGTCGAGTTCGCCTCCAGCCGGCGAATTCCCAGATGCAGCCGATGGTTTTGCCCGCGACCGATGTGAAAATTCAGGGCCGGGTGATCGGCGTTCTTCGTAAGTATTGATCCGCCGCCGCCGCTTTGGTCCGCATTCTGATCGTTCCCATTTGTCATTGGCCCCCGCGACAACCAAACTAAAATTTACTCTTGCCACGCCCGCAGCCACGGTCTAGATTAAACGCCCCCGGTCCTTGCGATCAGTGCCAGAGGGATAAGCATTTCCCACCCAAGGAGGAGGAAATGTGGAGCAACAAGAAACCGGAACCGCCGGAGAAGCCGGCGATTCCTGAACAACTACGACCTAGTCCGGTGGCCTACACGCCACCGCCGCCTGTGGAGGCAAAAACCATGAACCCAATCGAAACAACTCATCCATCCGTCGGGCCCGAGCGCATTGCGGCGCGACTCGGATCCAGCCTGCACATCAAGGGGGAAATCACGGGGAACGAAGACCTCCATGTGGATGGCAGTGTCGAGGGTCTGATTCAATTGGAAGACCGCAAGCTGGTCGTCGGAGCTAGCGCCAAGGTCACTGCTGACGTGATTGCCCGCGAAGTCGTCGTTTATGGCAACGTCAAAGGGAACTTGCGGGCGCGCGATCGCATCGAGATCAAGAAGGATGGTTCGGTTGTCGGTGACCTCACCACCGCGCGCATTATGATTGAGGATGGCGCCTACTTCAAGGGTTCGATCGAGATCGATCGCGGCACTGACGCCGAAACGGATCTCGACAAGCCAGCCTTTGTGCGAGCCGGCCGCACGACGCCGGCTACAACGACAACGACCCCCACTTCCTCGGACTAGGTTCTGGGTTGCGACTCGCGGGCAGGCGGCCGAGGCGTGCCTGCCCCCGAAGCCACCCACCCCCCGAGGTGACCCCCATCAACCCGCCGCTGGCCCTCAAGCGATCCAGCGTCCGGGCTCCCGCCCTCCATGCACCTTCGACCGCGCTCATAACTTAGGCCGCCGCAAGCGCAGATCCAGCAACCGGCTCTTTCCCCCTCGTGAAACCAGGCCGGAAGTCTCCTTCCATCCGTGGTCAACAACTTGCGCAATTGGGCAGTTCTGCCGCCCAGATTCCCTTTCTGCGCACTGAAAATAAAGCCTTTATGGAAGAACCACGCCGCCTGGGATTGGTACGTTTCTTGCCAATGAGAATAAAGAAATAAAGTTAATAGGTTTTATCGGGATTCACGGCTGGAAGGCGGAGCAAATTCAAGGTCAAGGCGCAAATGCAATGAGGATCTCTCAGCCTAAAATGGGCGCGCCGACAGGAAGTGTCCTGCCATTCCTCGTCAACAACTTGCGCAGCTGTCAGTCAGCCAAAGGAAGGATCCTTCCCTATCTATTGAAAGAAAATAACTTACGGAAAATGGATGGTCAGGGTCGGAGTGGCAGCCTCCTTGCAATGCCAAATAAAGCAATAAAGTTAATCGACTTCATCGGGATTCACTGGTAGGACTTGCGGATTTTAGGTCGGGAGTAAACAAAGATGAGGATCTCTCAAAAGGGACTTTACGCTCTTCAGGCGCTCACGCTGCTTGCTCGCCGGTATGAGGAAGGGGCCATCAAGATCCGCGACATCGCTTACGAAGAGAATCTACCGGAGCCTTTCCTCGAACTGATCCTCCTGGAGTTGAAGAACGCCCGGGTCGTCGAAAGCGCTCGCGGGGCAAAGGGGGGTTATCGGCTACGGCGCCCCCCCTCCGAGATCTTCTTGAGTGAGATTATCCGCACAATTGATGGCCCGCTGGCGCCTTTTGGCGACGCGGATTCTTTGCGCCATCTGATCACCAGCGACAACGGCCATCGGGCGCTTTATCAGGTGTTTCTGGATGTGCGCGATGCTGCCGCGCAAATCCTGGAGCACAAATCGCTGGCGGACGTATCTGCCGTGACGCATCCGAACCGCAAACGCGAGGAAAAGAAGGGCGAGCAAGACAGATAAGAAGCATCGAATGTCGATTCAAACAAAACTCCGGATCGGAATCCTGCTCGCGATCGCGATCCCTCCGCAGGCTCGCAGTCAAGCGACGCCCGTCCCTGTGCGCGTGGGACATTTCGCCAATATCACCCACGCCCAAGCGCTCGTCGGGAAGGCCAATGGCTGGTTTGAAAAGGCCATGGGTCCGCAGGTCCGCGTGGAATGGAAGGCGTTCAACGCCGGCCCCAGCGCCATCGAAGCCCTTTACGCCGGCGCACTCGATCTCGTGTACGTTGGCCCGAATCCCACGATCAGCGGTTACGTCCGCTCGCAGGGACAGGCCCTGCGAGTGATTGCAGGCGCGACCAGCGGAGGCGCGGCGCTCGTCGTGCGGTCCGATTCGGGCATCAATCGCCCCGAGGATTTTCACCACAAGCGTGTCGCCTCGCCACAACTGGGTAACACTCAGGACGTTGCCCTCCGTGCCTGGCTCCTGGCAGATGGTATGCGGCCCACCGACAAGGGCGGCGACGTGCAGGTTCTCCCCATCGACAACGCCGACCAGATGACGCTGTTTCTGAAGAAGGAAATTGACGCGGCTTGGTGTCCCGAGCCCTGGGCCAGCCGGCTGATTCAGGAGGCCGGCGGCCGGCTGTTTCTCGACGAGCGTGAGCTATGGCCGAACGGCCGCTTTGTGACGACGCACCTCATCGTGCGCACGCAGTTTCTGCGCGAGCATCCCGACCTCGTGAAGCAGTGGGTCCGCGCCCACGTCCGGCTCACCGACTGGATCAACCACAATCTGCCCGAAGCCAAGCGAATCCTCAATGCCGAGATCGGCAGGGAGACCGGCAAACAGCTTCCGGAACGTGTGTTTGAACAAGCCTTCGCTCGGACTGAGATTACCTACGACCCGGTTCGTAGCTCCCTGCTCACCTCCGCCCGGCGAGCCTTCGATGCTGGATTTCTCGGCCGGAACATGCCGGATCTTTCCGGCCTGTATGACCTGTCCATCTTGAATGCAGTCCTTCTGGAAGAAGGAAGGAGTCCCATCCAATGAGTCTCGATCCCTCACAGCCATTGCCCGTCGAGGCTGTATCAGGAACCGGCCGCGACTTCGCTGTTGCCGGCGGCTGGCTCGAACGGCCGCGGTTGCAGGCCACGCCCGAGCGGCCCAAAATCTGGCTCCACGGTGTGTCGCAGGCGTTTTCGACGCCTTCTGGAGCGCCCCTTTGCGCCCTGAGCGACATTGAATTGAAGGTCGCCCCGGGGGAATTCCTTTGCATCGTCGGTCCATCCGGGTGCGGCAAGTCCACGCTGTTGCACCTGATCGCAGGACTCGCGGCGCCGCAATCCGGGGAAATCTGGATGGACGATCACCGCGTCCAGGGCCCGGGCACGGATCGAATCCTTCTCTTCCAGAACCTGGGCTTATTTCCCTGGCTGACGGCGCGCGAGAACGTGGAATTTGGCCTGCGGGTCCGTGGTGTTCCCCGGAAAGAGCGGCGGGAGCGTGCCGCGGATTATCTCCGCCGGGTTCACCTCTCCGCCTTCGCCGATAGCTATATCCACGAGCTTTCCGGAGGAATGTGCCAACGCGTGGCCCTGGCGCGTGCCTTGGCCACCGAACCGGACGTGCTCCTGATGGACGAACCCTTTGCCGCGCTCGACGCGCAAACGCGCGATATGTTGCACGACGAGCTGGAACGGATCTGGAAGGAGACGTCGCGGACGATCATTTTCGTCACGCACAACGTTCGGGAGGCCGTGCGCCTGGGCGATCGCATCATTTTGCTCACCTTCCGTCCCGGGTGCGTGAAGCGCGAGTACTCCGTGTCGCTTCCGCGTCCGCGCCATCTCGAAGAAGATCCGGCGGTCGCGCTGGCCGCGCGGGACATTCTCCACGATTTGCGCGAAGAAATTTGCCGAGCCCTAGGAGACGAATATGGCCGCAAGACGACTCGCTAAGCATGCCAGCTTTTATCTGATTCTGCTCGTCATCTGGCAGACGCTCAGCTCGCTGCACATCTGGCCCCCCTTTCTCTTTCCGTCCCCGCGGAGCGTTTTCGAAGCCCTGGCGGCGGGTTTTTCCGACCACAGCTTTTGGGTAGCCATCGAGGTCAGCATGAAGCGCATCGCCGTGGGTTACGGCCTATCGGTTGTATTGGGCCTGGCGCTGAGCGTGCTCCTTACCCACAATTCGTATCTCGATGAAACCCTGGGCGGCCTTCTGGCGAGCCTACAGAGCTTGCCCAGCATCGGCTGGATTCCTCTTGCCATTCTCTGGTTTGGGCTGACGGAGAAGGCCATCCTGTTCGTCGTGGTGATGGGCTCCTTGGTCTCGGTCACGCTGAGCATGGAAGCGGGCCGCCGCCAGATTCCGAAGATCTATCTGATGGCGGGACGAAATCTCGGGGCCCGTGGCCTGAAGCTTTTCTTCCTGGTTCTGCTTCCCGCCAGTCTTCCTTTTGTGGTTGCGGGCCTGAAGCAGGGTTGGGCCTTTGCGTGGCGGTCGCTGATCTCGGGCGAAATGATTTTCGTAACTTTGGGATTGGGACAGGTGTTGATGCTTGGCCGCGATCTCAATGACATGAGCCAGGTAATCGCCGTGATGATCCTAATCGTGGCGATCGGTTATCTGGTGGATGGTCTTTTGTTTCGTGGTGTCGAACGCCGACTGCAGCGGAGGTGGGGAACCGCATCCGCTGCCTGATATTCGGTCCTCGTTAAGATCCGAGGGATTGCAGCAGTTCAATACATTCGTTAAGTAAGCCGGAGGAAGAAATGCGACACGGATTCAACATGCTATTGGTGTGCCTCGTGACCCTGGCCCTACCGATGATGGGACGGGGCGAAGAAAAGCGCGCGTCATCCGGCGAGGCGCCCTTGGGTTCGGCGCCATCGGCTCCGGTTTCGGAAGCCCCCGCCGCTGCGCCTCCGGCAACTTCTGCCGCCGCACCGGCAAGTTCGGCCGTCGAGGGCGAATTGCACCAGATGCGAGAGCTCCTGGACGCGCAGGCCAAGCAGCTCGAAGAACAGCGGGCGGCGTTGGCCGCACAAAAGGAGCGCGTCGAGGCCCTCGAAGCCGAACTGCGTGCCACGCCCTCCGCCACAACGCCGGTTGCGGCCGCCGTTGTTCAAGATACTCAGACTCCGGTCGCTCAGAAGAGCATCGAAGACCGCTTGAAGCAGATCGGCCCATTTCGTTTCAGCGGCGATTTCCGACTGCGTGACGAGCCCTTCTTTGGTGGACCCGCAGATCAATCCATGCGGCAGAATCGGGAACGGTTTCGGTTGCGCTTCAACGCCGACGCAAACCTGAACGACGACGTCAGCGGCGGTTTTTCGCTGGCGAGCGGCGACCTGAACAACCCCATTGCCACAAACCAGACCACGGACCAGTTCTATACGCGCAAAGCCTTCGCCATCGACCGCGCGTTCATCAATTACCACCCGAGCTATTTCAAGCCGCTGACGCTCACGGGCGGCAAGTTTGCGTATCCTTGGTACAACACGGAGCTCACTTGGGACAAGGACCTGAACCCGGAAGGCCTCGCGCAGACGCTTGCGTTCGATCTGCAATCGCCTGTGCTGAAGCGCGTCGCCCTCGTCGGCTTCGAGCTGCCCTTCACGGAAACTGCCGGGGTTTCGCTGACGAACAAGAGTCTGGTCACGAGTGCGGTCTACGGCGGCCAGTTGCAAACTACCTGGCAGCTCGCGGACTGGCTGAAGCTCAGTACGTATGGCGGTTTCTATAACTGGCACAACGCCGATCCTGTGGCCCTAGCGGCTGCAACCGCGAATTCGGCGAGCCCGGTGAACGGACTTCTCAACCTCGGCGGCAACAAGGTCCAGAACTCGGAGGTCATAACCACGGCTACCTCGATCGTGACGGTCGGTAGCACGGTCGCTCCCACTGGCGTCTCCAAGATCGTTGCGGCCCAGTTTGCCTCGAAGTTCGCTCTGCTCGACGCGATCGCACGCTTCGACGTCAAGACCCCTCACGAACGGTGGCCCATCGCCTTCATAGGCGACTACGTCCAGAACACCAGAGCTTGCGCGAACGTCGGCAATATCCTGCCGGTCCCGGCGAACACCTCCACGTCGAAGTTCTCGCAATCCACCAATGCCCCTTGCGACCCGCATCAACGCCGCGGCTACTGGGCCGAAGCACGGTTCGGTCGCACGCAGGAAAAAGGCGACTGGCAGTTCGGTTACACCCGCATTTTTATCGAGCGGGAAGCCGTCTTGAGCGTGTTCAACTACAGCGAAATCCGGCAGGGCAGCAACGTCACACAACACCGCGTCGAGGCGCAGTACCAGGCCTATAAGAACGTGCAGTTGAGTTTCATTGGACTCTTCGGGCGGCCTCTTAACTTCGGCAGTTCGGCGCCGCCGGAGAACACCCTCAAGCGCTTGCAGTTCGACGTGACGTATGTCTTCTGAGAATAATCGCAATGCACTGGGAACAACCCGGGGTGGAAAGCCCACCGAAAGTATTTCGTGGTCCGATGTCTGTGGAGCGGCGTCCGGACGGGCCCAAGATCGGGTGGCCCGTCCCGACGGGTCTCAGCGCAAAGCCCCGATCTGATAGCTCAGATTGGAAATCTGAATTTGATAATCGTACTGGGCGCTTGCCTGATCGATTTCGGCCTGCGTCCTGTTCAATTCCGCTTGGGTCAGTTCGACGATGGAGCTCAGACCGATTTTGTAACGCGCCTGAGCTAGGTCGTAGGCTTTCGAAGCTTGCTGGAAAAGCTGCGCCGTTAAGTCCAGGCGTTGAAAAGCCGAGGTTGCCTGGAGCCACGATTGGCGGACGTCTCGCGCGACACGGATTTGCAAATCCCGCAAGTCTTGATCCTGTGCCAGGGCGCGATCGCCGGCTTCCGCCCGCCGCGCCGCAAACAGGCGGCCATTGAAAAGGGGAATGTTCACGTTGAAACCAGCGGCAGCGTAGCGGCTGGTCAGACCTGCTTGCCGATAAGGGATGAGGCCAGCGCTGCCGACCCCGGTGATTGTGGGGAACGATAGATCTCGCTCGGCCGTTGCAAAACTGTGTGCCGCGGCTGCGTCGAGCCGCTGGCTGGCTAATTCCGGCCTGTCGCGCATCGCTTCGCTGATGAGCTGGGAGAGGTTTGGGGGCGAGGGAGGCACCGGTTCTTCCGTGAGTTCGAAATAGCGCTGATCCCCGTAGCCCAGAGCGGCTGACAGTTCGGAAAATGCCGCATCCTGATCGTTCTGAGCCTGGACCAGAAGCAACTTCGCTTGCGCTAGGTTCACCCCGGCGAAGCTGACGTCCAGCCCGGACTTCAGTTTGCTCTGAGCCAGCGCCTGAACCTGGTTGGATACTAACTGGCGCGCTTTCACGGTTCCCAGCGCAACCTTAAGAACGGCCTGCGCGCGCAGAACCTCGAAATACGCCTGGTCCACCTGCAACAATGTGGCGGCCCGCGTTGCGGTAGCATTTTCCTGTTCCGCCTGGGCGCGCAAACGGGAGGTTTGCACCAGGTTGTGCGTGCGGCCGAAGTCTGTGATCAATTGCCCCACCGTTATCCCGTTCGCATAGCGGTCTAGAATGATCGGATTACTCAAGCCGCCGGCAGCAATCCGGCTGTTGTTCTCAGCCTCCGCGCCGCTCAGGCTGCCAAATGCCAGTGGAAAGTAGGCGGATTGTGCTTCCTTGACGGCCTCGGAAGCCGCCGAGGCTTCCAATTGAGCCGCGCGAATTCCTGGGCGATTTTGGATCGCGATCTGTTCGGCTTCCTTGAGAGTCAGTCGCTGCGCGGTTTGGGCGCTTGCGGCCGCTCCGCTCGCGGCGAAGAGCGCCAGGGCGAATAGCAATCGGCCTTTTCCCGTCATTGCGCCTCCTCCTCGATCGTAGTCGCCATTGTCTTGCGCTTATGGTAAAGGAGCAAATAAGCTGCCGGAACGACGAACACGGTCATGACCACCGACACGAGCAGCCCGCCGATAATCGCCCGCCCGAGTGGGGCATAGGCTTCGCTTCCGGTGCCGAGCTTTAGCGCCATTGGAAATAGCCCGAAGATCGTCGCAAGCGAAGTCATCAAAATGGGGCGGAGACGGATTCGGCACCCCGAGACCACCGCGTCCCGTACCGGCATTCCGTCCTCTTCCAGCCGGTGAGTGAATTCGACAATCAGGATGCTGTTCGACACCACAATCCCGACCATCATGATGACCCCCATCAGGGACATCACGTTCAGTGTTGTTCCGGTCAGGAAGAGAATCACCAGAACGCCCGTAATACCCATGGGCACCGCGAGCAAAATCAAGACCGGGTCTGAGAAGGAGCGAAACTGGGCAACTAGGATGAGATAAAGCAACGCTAGGGAAAGCAGCAAGCCGAGTCCAAAGCTGCGGAAGGAAGCCTCCATACCCTGAACCATTCCCCGAAGATTCACACGTACTCCTTCCGGTGGTTTCTTGCGGGTCAGGATCCGCCGGATGGCGTTGGCCACCCTTCCCAGGTCTTCAGTGGACGGGTTCACGTAGACGTCAATGACCCGCTGAATCTGGTAGTGGTCGATTTCTGTGGGCGACGTGAAGCGCTTGATGCTGCTCACTGCATCCAACAAGGCCGGATCCTCCGAACCCGGTGAGCGCAGCGGAATTCCTTTCAGGTCGGAAAGGCTGTGAACTTCTTTTTCCGGATATTGCACCGTCAGCATATAGTCGTTGCCTGTCCGCGGATCGATCCAGTAACTCGGGGCGATCATCCCGTTCGAAGTGAGCGCGGTGATGACGTTATCGACGACTTCCTTCTGACTCAATCCCAGCTCGCCGGCGCGCACCCGGTCCACGTCAAGCATCAGGGAGGGATAATCGAGATCCTGAGGAATGAAGACGTCGCTGACGCCTGGAACCTTGCGAATCTCCGCTGCAAGTTGCGAGGCGGTCCCGTAGGCCGCTTTCAAGTCCGAACTGCTCACCTGGAGGTCGATGGGTGCGGGAAGGCCCTGGTTCAAGACAGCATCCACCATCCCGCCGGATTGAAAGTAGGCGCTCAGCTCCGGCATTTGCCGCTGGATGCCCTGGCGAACCCGACGCATATATTCGTAACTGCCCACCCGGTGTTGTTCGTCGAGCGCCACCTGCACGGTGGCCGTGTGGGGCCCGGCGTTGTTCGTATAGATGGAGGAAAAGCCGGGAATCACCCCGATGTTGGAAACGATCAATTTCAGATCTTCGCGGCTCACGGTTCGGCGGACGAGATCTTCGACGCGCGCTACTTCGTCGTTCGTGACTTCCACGCGGCTACCCGAAGGCGTTTTCAGGCTGATGGTGAACTGCCCGGCGTCCGTCCGAGGAAAAAAGGCGAGGCCCAGGAAAGGATAAAGCGCCAGGCTCAGCAGAAAAACGGCCAGAATCCCAGCCACCACTCTTCGCGGTCGCTTCAGCGCCCGCCGAACCTGAGTTTCGTAATAATCCAACATTCTGTGAAAGGAAAGTGCGAACCATGCGTTAAATCGCGCTCCCCACGGCCCCCCCTCTGCCGGTGACGGGTCGTGTTCTCCACTGGCTCCCTCTTTCACGTGCGAACCGGCATGCCAGCGGATGTATCGGGAACAGAAAAGAGGTACAACGGTCATCGCTACGACGTAAGAAGCAAACAGGGCCAAAACCACCGCCAGCGCCAGCGCCGAGAAAAGAAAGCGGCTCACACCGTAGAGAAAAGTCACGGGGAAGAAAACGACGGCGCTCGTCAAAGTCGCCGCAAGGACCGCCATCGCGACTTCCTGTCCGCCTTTCTCGGCGGCAACTTCCGGCGTCTCGCCGATTTCCAAGTGGCGAAAGATGTTTTCCAGCACGATCACCGAGTTATCGATGAGGCGCGAAAAGACCAGGGCCAACCCTGCCAGGACCATCGTGTTGATTGAGCTGCCCCCGAGGTACAAGGCAATGGTGGCTGCCAGAGCCGAAAGCGGAATACAGAGAAAGACGGCGATTGTCGCGCGCGCGCTCCCTAAAAAGATAAGGACCATCAGGGCTGTGAGAATGAGCCCGATCCCGCCCTCGTGCAGCAGAGTCTCGATCGCTTTCTTGACGAAGAGCGACTGGTCAAAGACGACCTTCGCCACCAGTTGTTTGGGCACGTCCGTCAGACGTGATAGCACCTCCTTGACGCCGTCTACTACCTGGATGGTGTTGGTGTCGCCCCCTTGCTTCAATACCGGCAAATAGACGGAGCGCTGGCCATCCACGCGAACTACGTTCGTCTGGATCTGATGGGCATCCTCGGCATGACCCACATCGCCGACTGTAACCACTGACTGCCCGACCGTTTTCAGAGGCAGGCGGTTAATGCCGCTCACGTCCCGGAATTGACTATTCGTGTAAATGTTGTAGTCGTAGGGGCCAATTTTGACATCCCCGGCGGGGAGGATCAGGTTGGCGTCGTTTACCGCCCGGACGACGTCCATGGGGCTGAGCTGGTACGCCTGCAGTTTATCGGCGTCCACATAGACCATGATCTGCCGGTATTTTCCACCGAACGGCGGCGGCACCGACGCCCCGGGCACCGTCGCCAACTGATTCCGCACTGCAAACTGGCCTAGGTCGCGGAGCTGAGTTTCACTTAAGCCCTCACCCTTCAAGGTAATCAGGCAGATCGGAAGGCTGGAGGCGTCGAATTTCTCGACGACGGGCGGGAGCGTCCCTGGCGGCAGTCTGCGAAGGTCTGCCAGCGC
Source organism: uncultured Acidobacteriota bacterium (assembly GCA_963781005.1). Lineage (GTDB taxonomy): Bacteria > Acidobacteriota > Terriglobia > Acidiferrales > UBA7541 > CAWADX01. The sequence goes on along the minus strand of CAWADX010000001.1, from coordinate 274,953 downwards.
TAGGTTCGAGATTTCATTCACGTCCGAATCGGCGTTCGAACCGGGCTGAAAATAGACTTTGATGATGCTCGTGCCCGGTAAAGATCTCGATTCCATGTGCTCGATCCCGCTGCCCAGCGTGAAAAAACGTTCAAAACGCCCGGTGATCTCGGTCTCAATCTCTTCCGGAGGCATGCCGTTGTAAAACGTTGCTACAACGACTTCCGGAATGTTGATCGCTGGAAAGAGGTCGACAGGCATTCGGACTAGGCTGGTGACACCGATAACGGCAACGATCAGACAGACGACTAGGATGAAGTAGGGGTTCCCAATCGCGAAGCGCGGCATCACTGACCTCCGCTCGTTTCGACGCTATCCACTATCTTTGGCGAGACCCTGGTTCCCGGGCGGAGCTGGCCACGGCTGCCTACTACCACCAGATCGTTTTCGTGTAGCCCGGAGAGAATCTCAACCTGGTCGGGGGTTTCGATGCCGATCTTGACGGCTCGCTCTTCGATTTCGTTGCCTGCATTCACGACAAAGACCGTGACCTCGTCTTCTCGGTGGTCCAGGGCCTGAACGGGCGCCACCAATACGTTGTGTTTCTGTTCGAGGACAACGGAAACCTCAGCGTACATACCGGGCACGAGCTCGAGCTGAGGGTTGGGGACGTCCACTTCCGTGTGCATGGTCCGCGTCGCCTTGTCCACCTGGTCCGCAAACCGGGCGACTGTGCCGGTGAAGGCTTTTCGCAGCGCCGCCACGCGGACCTGCACGGGGCTGCCGAGGCGAATCGTCGGAACCGCCGATTCCGGCACGGGGATCACGAGCCGCAGGAGGTCATTCTGGGAAAGCCGAACCAAGGGCATCGTCTGCGTCTGCGAAGCCGTGCCCGCCTGGATGAGCGCTCCATTATCCGCGTAGCGTTTCGTGACGACTCCATTGAAGGGGGCGCTGATCCTTGCGTAGGAATAGAGGGTCCTGATCCTTTCTTGATTTGCCTTCGCCATTTCGAGTTGCTGTCGTGCCGCGGAGAGGGCGTCTCCGGCGCCGGCGACTTGCGCCTGCGTCACTCGGTCACGTCCCCTCGCGTCGTCAACGTCCTGCTGCGCCACAAGGTCCGGTTGTGTCTTCATCACTTCGGCGAGTCGTGAGTAGGCCACATGCGCGACTTCGTGGGCGGACTGCGATTGTTCGAGTTCGTCCTGCGCGCGTTTGATGTTTTCTTCGCTCTGTCTTACGGCGGCCTCAGCCTGTTGGACCTCATCCGCGAGTTCCGGGATTTCCAACGTTGCCAAGAGCTGGCCGGCCTTCACGCGGTCGCCCACGTCCACGTGCATTGCCTTCACGTAGCCCGAGACCTTCGCGTGCACATCGATCTCTTGGAATGGTTGGAACTCCGCGGCAATCGCTAATTCTCGCGACAAGTCCCGGCGCTGTACCCGGGCGACAGCAACGGTCGGAGCGGATGAGTCCGCGCTGGAGTGTTGCTTTGGACCTGAGGAGCATCCTGCCAGGGTCGCCGCCAAACAGAGGCATAGCTTGGCGCCTCTGAAACGCATTGCCGATAGCGATTTCATCCAGTGAAGCTTCATAAGGCTCTTTCATGCCCGACAAGAGCAGCGGCCTGCGAAATCATTTTCCCTCCCCGATGGCGGCTCGTAGCTTCTCGGTCGAAAAGTCTCGAGAACGGCAAATGTCGATGATTTTTCTTTCTCTTTGCAGAAGCTTTTCCGCCACGGCGGGTATCTCAGCAGCGACTTGCTCAGGAACCGACAGCACACCATGCAGGTCCCCGTGGAGCAGGTCGCCTGGTCGCACGTTCAGAGTGGCCACCTCCAGCGGGCAGCCGAACTCAAAAATGTGCGCGTAGGCATGCGACACAGCGACGCTGCCGGCGAAGAGCTGAAAGCCCGCAGCCCGAATACCGCCTAGATCCCGCACCGCGCCGTTTGTCACCAGACCCACACAGCCGAGAGCAAGCAGAATATTCGCATGCACTTCGCCGATCAGCGATCCAAGCCCAGGCCGCTTGTCGACGTCTTCCACGACGACCACCCGCGGCGCAGGAATCGAAAGGATGTGATTCCACCAGTCGGTCCGATCCAGGTAGCCGTGGCCCTGCATCGGTGGAACCGAGCTGCGGATCCTCGCGGTGACGGCGTAGCCCGCGATCGGCGCAAAGTCCGGGAAAATGCATCGAATCGAAGAGTCGGCAAAGCCGGCATTGCGCAAACGCACTTCGAAGGTCTCGATCGCATTCGCGACGGTGCACGTGCTCAGACGCCGAAGCGCTTCCATCTGCACATGCGTCAAAGGCGGCAAAACGAAGCTCCTTCGGTTGCAGGCGAGCCGTCGGCCGTTCCGGTCACTTTCACGCCGACGGCTCCTGCACCCTGTTGACCACCAAGCAGTGATTTAGAAAATCGGGAGAATTAGGCTAACCCAAGTAGGCAGGGGGCGGGCGACGTCGGTGGGGAATTTGCAAAGCCGCCCGTTGGGGATGCGGCTCGCTCGGTGTCACATGCAGCTCCCCTGCCACCGCGCCGGAAAGGGAACCGCTCGTCACCGAGCATGGGCCGCTTGATGCTCTTGTGCACTGGCGATGGCTGTTATCCTGCGGCTCACGCATCTTGTTCGCCTGGGAAATACCGCGCTCTGTGCTCTTTCTCGGATGGTACTGTCCAGTCTTCGCCAGAGTGGAAAGCAGAACAATTCCCAATAGAAGCGTCAGCGCAACGACTCGGGCGGAAGGGGCGCGCGGGAGTTTCGGATCTGAAGGAATAGGCACAACAGGCGAAATTTGCCGCGGCGCTCTTCCCGCCTTTCCCCTTGCTGCGTTCGCCGCTATCAAACGAGCACCAAAGACCATGGCCATCATCCTAAGACCGCCCAGGCGCCAAATCAAAGGGTACAGCAGAAGCGGCGCATTCACAAACACCGCCCTTTGAATTTCGGCAACTCGACGCCGCCGGAGAATACCCTCAAGCGCTTGCAATTCGATGTGATTTATAAGTTCTGAGCAGCGCGGGGCACTGAGGCTCACCGGAATTGTCGATAGCGAGGCACAGCGACAGCAAAGGGTCCAGGCTAGTTCACCGGCGAGCCTGGTCGTTTTCGAGATAAAGGGTTTCTACGTTCCAATAGGTTTGCGGACGCAACACCACTGGGGTGCAATTCTTCACTACCGGGGAGACCGCAGCGAGGGCATTCTTGTTCACAAGATAAATGAAAGGCGCTTCGTCCCTGGCGATCTGCTGCACTTTGTCAAAGTAGGTCTTTCGTTTCCTGTCGTCGGTGGTGGAGGCCTGTGCCCTCATCAAGCGGTCGATTTCCGCTTCCCAGGGCGTCGCCGGAGACTTCTCTTCAGGGTTCCACTGGTGGTTGCTTGCCGAGCTCAGCCAAACGTTCATCTGGGCGCTGGGGTCCGGATCCACATTCACGAGTCCCAGCAGGCAGGCCTCGTAGTCGAAGGTCCGGGTGATGCGCTCGATCAGCGATGGAAAATCGAGCGTAACCACGTTGAGGTGGATACCGATTTGCGCCAAGTCCTGTTGGATCATCGCCGCCATGCGTTCGCGCGATTTGTTACCGGCATTCGTAATCAAGGAGAACTCCACCACATGGCCTTCGCGATCGCGCAGCACACCGCTGTCGAAACGAAAGCCGTCATCCTTCAAACGCCGCAGGGCATCCTGCGGATCGAAGGCTTCCGGCCGCAAGGCTTGGTTGAACCAGAACCGGTTCGCAGGAGAAACAGGTCCTAACGCGGGGCGTGCGTGCCCGCCGAAGACCACCCGGCAAAGATCCTCTCGGTTGAGGGCTTCCGATATGGCGCGGCGGAAATTCTGGGACTGAAACCAGCCCTTCTTGTAGACGGGAAGCGGTGCGGTGGCCACTTGGTTGAACCACAGTTGCTCGGAATCGAATGAGGGTCCCGCATCGTGCACGCTCGAAGGCATCGCAGCGCCCAGGGAGTCGAAAAACTCCGAGTCCAGGCTGTTGATTAATTGAACCTCGCCGCGGCGGAAGCGCAGCATTTCAATGTCGCGGTTCTGTTGGATAGACAGCCGGATCGAATCCAGATACGGCAGGCGCCTTCCTGCCCCGTCCCGCTTCCAATAGTTGGGGTTTCGCTTGAGCAGGATGTACGACCCCGCTTTATGTTCGGCCACGTAGAAAGCGCCCAGCGCGGCCGTCTCCTTCTGGGCGGAGTGGGAGGAAACAATGGCTACCTGGTCGAAGAGCCGCGTCAGGCCGGCAACGGGCGCCGGAAACGTGATGACAACGCGATAGGGACCGGCCACCTCCACCTTCGCCGCTCCTTCGGCGGAACGAAACGAATCGCCGGTCGGCGAATGGAGGGCTGGATCCATCAGCGCTCGCATTGTGTAAGCCACATCGTCGGCCGAGAACGGCGTGCCGTCGGAGTACGCGACTCCCTCGCGCAGTTGAAAGCTGATTTTCCGGCCGCCTTCGGACACCTTCCAGGAGACCGCCAGCTCGGGCTCCAGCGCTTGCGTCTGCCGATTGAACCGGATCAGCACTCCCCCTGTCAGGTAGCGAATGGTCTCGGAGGATTCATCCTCGACCATCATCGGATCGAAAGTCTTTGGCTCCGCGCGAAGAGAGAAGCGCAGCTCCCCGCCGGACTGGGCAGTCGATACGCCGACGAAGAAAAGTAGATAGCAGAAAAGGGCGAGAGGAAGCCGGATGCGCTTCATGCTGGGATGCAGTACCTTCGCTACGTGGCCCTAGCTTACGCGGCCTACGTAGCTCTAGTTTACCGCGGTACTCTGCAGCCGAAGCTCCGGGTTGTGCAATCCGTTATGGTGTTGTTTCTTTTCGGCGTACATCCGACGGTCGGCCTCTGCCAGAAGTTGCTCGGCATCGGTTCCGTCGTCGGGAGAGAATGCGTGGCCCACGCTCAACGAGAGCCAATTCTCGCCGCAGATTTCGCGGCCGGTTTCTTCGGCGAACCGACGCACTCGCTGCTTTTTCTCCTGGAGGGCTTCGGGTTTGAGTCCGGAAAGAACCAGGACGAACTCATCGCCGCCCATGCGCGCCACGTAGTCGTACTCGCGAAACGCATCTTTCGCCTTGGTCGCAAAGCTACGGAGCACCCGATTGCCCACCAGGTGCCCAAACTGGTCGTTGATCTTCTTGAAGCCATCCAAGTCGCAGACGAGAACAGCCACCGGGGTCTTCGAGCGCTTGCAGCGGGCCAACTCGCTGTCCAAATGAAGGAACAGAGAACGAGCGTTGGGCAGACCCGTAAGGTAGTCGGTGGTGGCTGAATCTTCCGCGATCTGGTACCGGAGCGCGTTTTCGACCGAAACGGCGATCTTCGAGCTGATAGCCAGCAGGATGCGCAGATGATCTTTCGAGAATGCGTTGTTGTTGGCGTGATACAGCGTCACCACGCCCACCACGCCGTTCGCAGTCTCCAGCGGCACGGCAAGCGCGGAACGCTGGGTGCTGAACTTGGTGGCATCATTCAGATAGCCTGGCTCCGCGGCTGGATTTCCGTTCAGCAGCGGCTTTTTGTTTTTGGCAACCCATCCGGAGACGCCTTCTCCGAATGGAATCTGCAACGAGGAGAAAAGGCGGAAGTCGTCGCCGCTCACGTGCTCGGGTATCAGCCGATCTTCTTTGAGCGCGTAGATGGCGATCGAGTCGTAGGGGATCAAGCGCTTCAGACGAACCGCAAGCACCGAAAGAGTCTCGCTCAAGCTGAGCGAATTCCCCAAGTCGCTGCTGAGCTCAAACAACATCTGCACTTCTTGACGTGCGGAGGCGATGGAAGTCAGGAAATCGATCGAGCGGCCCGCGCTCCCATTGGTGTTCGTGGCGCTGCCTTCGAATCCGGCGGCCGGTGCCTCGCCATTTTCGATTTTTACATCCGTTGAGAGTTTGATCCATTCGACTGCCTGAGTGTGTGCCGTTCGCTCGAGCTCCATATAGCGCCGCTTGAGCAGCTCAACCACATTGGGGTCGTAGCTCCGGCCCGATTCCGAAACGATTACCTCCATGGCTTGGTCGAGGGGCAAAGCGCGCCGATATTGACGGTCCGAGGCCAGGGCATCCAAGCAATCCACCGCCGATAGAATGCGCGCGCCCAGCGGAATCTCCTCGGCCCGCAGCCCGTAGGGGTAGCCGCTTCCATCCCATTTCTCGTGATGAGCCCGCACGATCGGAACCACCGGGTAGGGGAATTGCACGCGCTCGAGAATTTCGGCCCCTACCACGGGGTGAATCTTCATCTTCTCGAACTCTTCCGGGGTCAACCGGCCCGGCTTGGAAATAATATGCTCGGGAACAGCCAGCTTGCCGATGTCGTGCAGCACGGCGGCGGCGCGCAGTGCTTCCAGTTCCGGGCCGCTCAATCCCAAGTCCTTGCCTATTTCCACGGCATAGACTTGCACCCGGCTAAGATGGGCATGCGTGGTTTGATCCTTCGCTTCGATAGCGAGCGCCAGCGCTTCGATTGTGCGCAGGTGGAGGGTCGCCATCTGCTCGGCGTGCTGCTTCTCCCCGTCCAGCCGTCCCAAGTACAGGCGATAGGAGCGGTAGATGCCATAAACGACCGGCATCACAAACAAGGACGTCTGCCAGCCCGCAAGCTGGTTTACCAGGCTCACGAGCCCGGCGAACGCGGCCCCCACCAGATAGTATGGGAAGGACCAGAAGTAGCATTCGGACCAGACTTTTCTGAGCTGTTTCTTCTCCGTCAGAGCAATCACGAAGGCTACGGGAACCGTGTTCATCACGAAGAAAACCGACGCAGCAATCACCAGCATCAGCGGAAGACTGTGTCCGAGAATTTCAGCCACGATCGAGTGATAGAGATAATAGGTAGAGGCGACCGCCGTTGACATCATCGCAACGTTGAATATCACTTGAATCGGCTTGGGCCGTGTTTTGGCTTTCCAGAGACACTGGATCAGGGTTCCCGCGCAAATCATCAAAAGTGTTTCGGCAAAACTCAGCTCGCGGACGCCGATCAGGACGAACAGCGAGATGACGGATAGCGTTCCCGTAACGCCAGGAAGGGTTACCTTCATTCCGGAAGCCAGCAACGCGAGGAGCAGGTAGCAGGTGTAACGGGTCGGGTCGCTCCACTGCGCGTGAGTGAGGCCGAAGACCAACACGCCGAACCCGGTGAAAACAGTAACGGCGAGGAAGGCTCGCGTCTTAATAGACATGGATTTCATAAGAGTGACCTATTATCGGACCCCTGATAAAAGCCCCTGGCTGGCTACAGTCCTTCTCCGACCCCCTCTCGCCATGATTTGAACGGCTTGCGCTGGAGGTGGAAAGCCGCGGAATGCGATAAAGGTTCGCACACCGGGTCTCGCAACGTGTGGAGATGTGTCCCATGCAAAAGAGAATAGCGAGGCAGCGGAATTGCCGTCCATGGTACCCGTAGTGCTTCGAGATGGGACGTAAGTACCTCGGAAGTTGCTGTAATGCCGGCAGGAAAGCTCAACCCATCAATGTAGTTTGATGGTCGGAAGGGTCGGCTGCGCACGGCCGAAATTGTCGCCGTCGCTCGAGGCGTTGCCAGAACGCTTGGATCGTGGATTCGATTGTTTCGACAAAGCTACGATAACTTCTGGGCTGCCTGTGCGACGCATTGGCGATAGCATGCATAAATCAGGTACATCAGCGGCAGGACCAACAGGGACATTTGCCAACCAACAGACCGATTCGAATAGCTGATCAGTCCGGCGATAGCCGCCCCTGCCAAGTAGTATGGAAAGGCCCACAAATACCATTGTAGCCAAACCTGCTTGAAGGGCTTTCGCTCGGTCAAAGAAATGACGGTGGCTACGAGCGCCGTGTTGATCGCGAAAAATAGGCAGGCTGCCAGCGTCAACAAGATTGGCAGGGAGTTCGTGCGGGCTGCCGCCAGGATCATATGGGAGAGCCAATAGGAAACCCCGATGCTGATCGCCATGCTAGCCACACTGAATACGGCTTGAGTGGATGTTGGCCGCTGTTTAGGTCTCCACAAAACCTGCATCAGCGCTGCCGCACAACCGAGGGTTACGGTTTCGGAGAAGGTGCAATCTGCGATGCCAATGAGAATGAACAAGAAAATCACCGAAAAGGTGCCTGTCATCCGCGGCAGGCGAACCTTCAGTGTCGCGGCCAGTACGGCGAGAAGTAAATAGCTAAGATAGCGCGGGTGGTTCGGCGATGCCCACCGGTGAAGCGCCGCGGCCAGAACGGTGAATCCCGCAGCAGCCGTGCAGTCGATGTACCATTGGGCCCTTTCTGTCACGCCTTTTCCTCAATCCGTTCTTCGTCTCTCGCTGCTTATTGTTCACCCTGGACGGCCACGCTCGAGTCTTCCGCAGCATTCGATACATTCGTGCCCCAAACGGCTCCGGTGCCCCAAACGGCGCCGAAACCTTGCGTACCCGCCGTCGTGCCCCAAACTGCGCCGGTACCCCAGACTGCGCCGGTGCCCCAAACCGCTCCCGTGCTGTCAATTACGCTGGTACCCCAAACTGCACTGGTGCCCCAAACGGCTCCCGTGCCCCAGACCGCGCCGGTACCCCAGACTGCGCCATTGGCCGACAACAGGTGAACGCTGCCTGTGGTTGGGTCGTAGACTGCGGTCGGCGATTGGGCATTTCCCGTCGCGACGGACGAATCTGCTATCGTAGCTGCGAGATCAAGATAACCGGCGCCGATGGTGAAAATATCGTACTGGCTTGTATAAGAAATCCCGGTAACAGGGTCTGTGGCAGTGCTGGTGGTCGGGAAATTCTTCGACGCATTTTTCATCAGCTTGGCCTTCACCTGGTCTGGGGTAAGGCTTGGCTGTTGTTCCAGCAAGACCGCCGCAGCCCCGCTAACCACGCCTGCGGCCATGCTCGTGCCACTCAGGATGAAATAGCTTTGTACGTCTCGCGAGTTTCCGTGCGTCGAATACTGACTCTTGGCCACGGCGTTTTGGGGATATTCCTGATACAGAGTTCCATTATTCAACAGAGAAACCAGGAGATTGCCCGGAGCCACAAGGTCCGGCTTCACGATGTGGTCGATCAGCGTAGGTCCTTTTGAGCTGTAGCTGGCAATCAGGTCATCTCGCCGGTCGGCAGATGTGTTCATCGTCTTCATGGCGCCGACCGTGATTACGTACGGGTCGTTTCCAGGAGCGGTGATCGTCGCGTAGCCATTGGTCGCCTGGGAACTGTCTCGCCCGCTATTCCCGGCGGCGACAACCACGACGATCCCCGCGTTCCAAGCAGCCTCAACGGCCTGGCACAGCGGATCCTGGGTATAGCTTTCAAATACCGGCCGGCCCAGTGAAAGGTTCAGTACCTGGATGTTGTACTGTGATTTGAGCTGGATGGCTTGTTGAATAGCAGCAATCACGGTGCTGTCGGTTCCCGAACCATTTGCGTCCAGGGCGCGAAGGTTGACGAGCGTGGCTTTGGGCGCGATCCCTTTGAATGTAATGGAGTACTGTTTTCCGGTCGAGTCCGCTCCATTGCCGGCGATAAGGCCCGCCACATGAGTTCCATGGCCGTATCGGTCAGTGGAATCGCTATCTTGTGGAAGGAATGAGCTGCTGTAGATAACTCGGGAGGAAGAGTTTGATGAGGTTGGAGCCCCCAGAACACCCCCGACCAGGCCACCAAGCAGCGACGAGCCCGAGTTCCAGCCCGAGTTCGAGCTGTTCAAATCGTTCCCTGTCGGAGTGATTCCGCTATCAATCACGCCTACCACGACTCCGCTGCCGTCCCAGCCAGACTGCCACACAGTCGGAGCATTGATCGCTGGCCCAGCTTGATCGAGGAAGGCTCTGACTTTGCGGTCCGGGGAGATATAAACAACGTGTTCGTCGCGCGCGAGTTCAGTGAGCGCGCCGGCTGGTATCGAAACAATGCGGCTGTGGATCAAATCCAGGCTACCCTTGAGTTCGCCGCCTTTGTCCTGAACAGCTTGCTCCTGTTCCTCGGCCGGAGAGTCCTTGAATTGCACGATCACCTTTACCGTGCTTTTTGGATCCGCGTTTCTTAACTCGGGAGAGAGTTTCGCCTGCTCCGCTGGAGCGGGCAGCGCTTGTTGGCCGTCTGCCGGCCGCTGTGTCTGCTCCCGCGCTGGGGTGACACCCGGAGCGGGCTTACTGTGCTCCGCTGATGGAGCGAACTGCAATTGCCCGGCGTCCGCCGAAGGCATCTCTTGGTGCGGTGCCGTAGGGAGCAGCAAGCGTTCGACTTCGAGAGAAACTGCGGGCCCCAGTGGTCGCTGAGCGTCAGGGAGTGAGGACACTGCGGGCTGCGGGCGCTCCACGGACACGCCGCCGGCCACGAACAAGAGCAAAATAGAGAGTAGGCCCGACTGGGAAAAGCGTCTTTTCATGGTCCTCGCGCTCCTAACCTAGTTACGGAGGCAGCATCTCTAAGGCAGGTTTGAGTCCTATTTAGCGCCCGCAATCTACTGCTCCGTTTAGAGTTACGATAAGGAGTCTGTCGGTCCGAAGGGACAACCTGTCGCTCTGGACGAGGGGTTTGCTCCAACACGGAGGATAACCCGATGCAATCTCGGGCTTTGTCTGCCTAACGCCGCTTCCGCGACAATTTGTCCCAAGACCCGACACGCTGACGAATCCAGCGGCTCCCGCGCACCGGGTTTTCCTGCACACCGGAGTGTGGGGAGGATTCACGAGGAGGGTCTTAAGCGCAAGAAGTTGCTGCCGAGCCTGCGGTAAGGTGGGGAGTTGGAGCTGCCGCATGAATAGACTCAGTTCAGTGGCCAAAAAATCTGGGGGCTTATGGCGAGATGATTCAGCGAATTGCAGGTTCCGAGGGCCGCAGTCTTATAAAGGGAAACAAATGCAGAGGGCACATTAAGATTTCTTGCGGTTTTTCTTCTTTTGCGCCATCTCCTTGGCGACCACCAAAAGAAGCTCCCTGTCTTCTACTTGCATCCGAGGCAGGAGTTGACTCAACTTACGCAAGAAGCGTGCGTCTTTTCCACCCCCCCCTAAAGGGTCTTCGGATGCCACGCGACTGGCTGGCGTAGAAGGTCTGGCCGCGAACCGGGTTCTAGGATTGTTCACGAGGACTCAAACCGCCAATTCGTCAAGGCTACTTTACAGAAACATTCTGGGCTCTGCCGGCGGATCGCAGATTGGCCGGAGCAACGCGATTTCTCGCCAAGTCGTTGTCCTCGACTATCGGTTCAGGATACTACTACAGGTAATTTATCATTAGTGAAATAATTGGGCTAAACCGTGGATCAAACCGGCTTCATTCGCCCCGACCCTGCTCTCGGTAGCGGGGCCGACTAGTGCCGTTTCCAACTTGATCGGGATAGGGATTGCCTGAGACAGCCTTCCAGCAGCCCTGGCGGGGCGCCAGAAGGATTTGCTCTGAATAGTTGGAACGGCACTAGAACACCTGGTGCAAGGGCGCGTTGACAAAAACCGCCCCCTCCCGTATCGTTATCGTTTGTCTCTTCACCCAGAGGGCAACTGAGCGATGCGGACGTACGTACCACGGGGCCGCGAGGTCGAAGCACTGACGGTGGGAAAGCAGTGGTTCGTCCTGAACGCCGACGGGCAAGTTCTAGGCCGGCTAGCAACTCGAGTGGCTCGGCTGCTCGTAGGAAAGGACAAGCCCGAGTTCACCCCGTATCTGGATTGCGGCGACCATGTGGTAGTGATCAATGCGGAGCGGGTGCGACTGACCGGTAACAAGATGAGCCAGAAGATTTACCGTCACCACAGCGGCTATCCCGGAGGATTGAAGGAAGTCCCCATCGCGAGGCTCATGCCGAAGCGAGCGGATGAAGTGGTGCGCGAGGCCGTCCTGGGTATGCTGCCCAAGAACAAGCTGCGCGCGCGGCGAGCCCGCAAACTTCGCGTTTACGTCGGTGACAAAGGACTTCTGCGGCACGCCGGCCAGAAGCCTCAGCCACTTGAGCTTTAGCTGCGTGCAGCACCGCTCTAGGTTCATAGCCCAGCAAAAAGGGAAGCAGGAGGAATTTTGAGCACGTCAGGAGTTTCCATGGAAGGTGGAGCGAAGGGGACATTTTACGGCACCGGCCGGCGCCGGGAAGCGGTGGCGCGCGTCTATATCAAGCCGGGTCCCGCTCGCTTCATGGTGAACGGTCGCCCGGCAGAGGAGTACTTCAAGAACGTGGCCTGGCACACAGCCGCTGTCGAGCCGTTGAAGTTCACCCAGACCCTGGACCAACTGGACGTAAAGGCCACCGTCAAGGGCGGGGGTGTGGGAGGCCAGGCAGGCGCCGTGCGCATGGGATTGTCGCGGGCGCTGGCGGTGTGGAATCCCGACCTGCGACTGGGCCTTCGCACCAATGGTTTCCTCACGCGCGATCCCCGCATGAAGGAACGCAAGAAATACGGACAGAAGGGTGCGCGCCGGCGCTTCCAGTATAGCAAGCGTTAATCCGGCTTTTTGCCGCTCTGGCCTCGCCAGAGCAAATTCACGGCCGGCAAGCAGCCGGCGAAAAAGGATGCTGCCGCCGCAAGGCGGCCCAAGCATCCCTTCTTAAAAGGAGGACCGTTGGCTGTAGAAATTACGATGAAGGAGTTGTTGGAGGCCGGAGTTCACTTCGGCCACCAGACACGCCGCTGGAACCCGAAGATGAAGGAATACATCTTCGGCGAACGAAACGGTATTCACATCATCGATTTGCAGAAAACCCTCAAGATGTTCCGCGAGGCCGCGCGGCATGTGGCGGAAATGGCGGGACAAGGCAAGGCCATCCTCTTCCTTGGTACGAAACGCCAGGCACAGGAAGCCATTGCGGATGAGGCGCGCCGCTGCGGAATGTTCTACGTGAATCATCGCTGGCTCGGCGGCACCTTGACCAACTGGGTGACCCTGCAGAAATCGATCAAGCGTTTGAAACTCCTGAAGTCCATGGTGGAAGACGGCCGTATGGCCGCGTTGCCAAAGAAGGAGGCGGCGCGCCTGGAGCGCGAGCTGAAGCACCTGCACCAGAATTTTGAGGGCGTGGAGAACATGACCGTCCTGCCGGACGCCATGTTCGTGATCGATCCCAATTCCGAAGTGATCGCCGTGCGCGAGGCGCGCCGCATGGGCGTGCCGGTGGTGGCAATCGTAGACACGAACTGCGATCCCAATCTAGTCGACTGGGTGGTTCCCGGCAATGACGACGCATTACGCGCCATCCGCCTATTCACTTCGAAGATTGCCGACGCTGTGCTGACGGGCCGCGAGGCCTTCGAGCAGACGCAAATTTCCGAGCAAAAGGTGGCCGAGGGCGACTCGACGGAAGGCCTCGATTACGTGGACACCAGCCAGTATGAGGTCTACGAGAAACAGGAAGGCGACTTCGTGGAGCGGGAAGCAGGGGAACTCCCCGCCGCTCCGGAAGAGGCGCTCCCTGTGACCAATGAGGAGAAGGGCACCGAGCTGCCCTGACCGATCCCGGTCAGAATTACTGCCGCCGGCTGTTTTCTTAACCGCTAGATGGCGAAACGCCGGAAAAGAACGCCCCGAACGCCGGGAAAGAACGCCCCGAAGGAAACGTCGCGGGAAGCGTGAGCGGATCGGTGGCCAGTGAATCCAATCCGAGGGAACGAACGAAGCCGATGGTTACGAGACCCGAACAAGTGAATATTTCCGCCCAGCAAGTGAAGGAGTTGCGCGAGCGCACCGGCGCCGGTTTCTCTGCGTGCCGCGAAGCCCTCGTAGAAACGAACGGAGATCTCGAGCGGGCGATCGACGTCCTGCGGAAAAAGGGGCAGGCCGCGGCGCAGAAAAAGTCGCAGCGCACCACCTCCGAGGGCGTGGTGGACTGCTACATCCACGCTGGGGGCAAGATCGGCGTGCTCGTGGAGATCAATTGCGAGAGCGATTTCGTCGCTCGCACGGAAGACTTCCAGAAGTTGAGCCACGACGTGGCGATGCACGTGGCCGCTCTGGACCCGCGCTTCCTGCGCCGCGAAGAGGTGACCCAGGAAATCCTGGAACGCGAGAAACAAATCTATCGAGAGCAGGCTCGCGCCGCGGGAAAGCCCGACGAACTGGTGGAAAAGATCGTCAACGGCAAAATGGAGAAATTCTTCGAAGAGAATTGCCTCTACGAGCAGCACTTCATCAGGGATGAGGGTATGACGGTGAAGGAGCTGATCGATCAAGCCATCGCCAAGCTCGGCGAGAATATCGGGGTGCGTCGCTTTGCACGCTTCAAGGTGGGCGAAGGCGAACTCCCGGCGCCCTCAAGCCCTCCCGCCGACAAGAGTGATTCCTAACCGCGCGCTGGCCCGGTTTCGATGCCAAGGAATCCTTCCGCAGTCCAACACGGGCGGCAAAGCCGCTCCCTGCGAATGATGATCCAACGGAGTCCGCAACAATGCTCGGGGCCGCGCGTGAGCTATGACAGAATTTTTGCTAGAATGCGGCGCGGTTGAATGCTGAGCTCGGGAAGTCCAAGAGGCGGTAACTAGCAATGACCACGGCGCATGTGGCAGGCGAGGTCGGCGCAAAGAAGCAGACTCCGGTATTCCACCGGATCGTTCTGAAGCTTTCGGGCGAGTCGTTGCAAGGACCGCAGGGATACGGCATCCATGCCGAGACGGTGGCCAGCATTGCCCAGGAAGTGAAAGAAGTGCACGACGTGGGCGTGCAAGTGGCCATCATGGTCGGCGGCGGCAACATCTTCCGCGGCACGCGCCAGAAGTCGCTGGCAATCGAGCGCGCCACCGCCGACTACATGGGTATGCTCGCGACGGTGATCAACGGCTTGGCGCTTCAGGACGCGCTGGAGAAGCTCGGCTGCTTTACCCGGTTGATGAGCGCGATCGAAATGCATGAGGTGGCCGAGCCCTTCATCCGCCGGCGCGCCACGCGCCATCTGGAAAAAGACCGCGTGGTCATTTTTGCCGGGGGGACCGGGAATCCTTATTTTTCCACCGATACGGCCGCCGCTCTGCGAGCCATGGAAATCAAGGCCGAAGTCATACTGAAAGCCACGCGGGTGGACGGCATTTACGACGCGGATCCGGAGAAGGTGAAGGGCGCGCAGATGCTCGAGAAGCTCACGCACTTCGACGTGATCCAAAAAGGGCTTTCGGTGATGGACTCGACCGCCATCTCCTTGTGCATGGACAACAAACTGCCCATCATCGTCTTCAATATGACCGTGCACGGCAACATCCAACGGGTGGTGATGGGCGAAAAAGTGGGCTCGCTGGTTACCGCCGGATAGGGGCGGATTTCGCGAAGAGGAATCGCCGATGACGACCATCGCCAGCAGTAAAGACGCGCTTGCCCAGGCCAAAGTCCGTATGGAGAAAGCGGTGGAGGATTTCCGCAAGGAGCTGGCCGGGGTGCGCACCGGCCGGGCCAACGTTGCGCTTCTCGACCACGTTCGCGTGGATTACCACGGCACTCCGATGCCGGTGAACCAGCTCGGCACGCTCTCCGTGCCGGATGCCGCTACGATCGTGATTTCTCCGTGGGATCCGACCGCTCTGCCGCTGATCGACAAGGCCATCCGGACTTCAGACCTGGGGTTGAATCCTTCAAGCGACGGCAAAGTGGTGCGCGTGCCCATTCCATCGCTCACCGAAGAACGACGTAAAGATCTGGTGAAGCACCTGCACAAGGTGCTGGAGAACCATCGCACCGCCGTGCGCAGCATCCGCCGCGACATCAAGGAAGCCGTGGAAAAGCTGGAAAAAGAAAAGAAAATCAGCGAAGACGATCAGAAGCGCACGCTCGATGAGCTTGAGAAGCTCACCCACCAGGAAACGAAGAAAATCGAAGATCTTTCAGCTTCCAAAGAAAAAGAAATCCTCGAAATCAAGTAAAGCATCTTCCCGACCGCGCTTCTCGTCAGATCAAGCGCCGGCGGCCCAAGGGCCGAGCGGAAGATCTAGTTCACCGAAAAGACGCTTTCCGGGGTGTCGAGGACGAACGTACACGCGCCCGAACCAGCCGAGCACGCGAGCGTGCCGCGACGAATTAATTTCACCGGCGAGCCGGCGGGAAAATCGACAGGATAAGCGAGCTTTTGCAGGCTCTCGGTGAACGCACGCAGCTTGTCGCTGCCGCCGATGAATCTGACGGCTTCCACTTTCGGTCCGGGGGCGAACACGACGAAGAAATCCGCCGTGGCCGATTCATGCAACAATTTCCCGACTGAAATCGAACGCATGGCGACTAACTCCGTCTCGGCTTTTTTCACCAAGGCATCGACGCCGGCGTCACCGCCGAGAAGCGCGGCCAGCCTCGCGCGACTCTCCGGGACAGCATGCGCGGCCGCGGCTGCGAGCGCATAGGCATGGATGGCTGCGTCTTTCTGACCGCGGCGTTCGTAGATTTGCCCCAGATGATCGCCGACCTCGCCGTGCTGACCGAGCATCCACGAGGCGCGGATAAACGCTTCCGCCCGATCGAGCTGGCCGCGCTGGAAATCAACCCAACCCAGCGTGTCCCAATAAGAGGCGAGGCTCGTGACGTCTCTCAAGTTCTGCGCCGTGAGGTTTTCGACGTCCACGTTGCGCAGACCGGCGCCGGTCGAATCCACCGCCGATTCGGCGTAGCGCTCGGCGCGGTCGAGCTGCATTTTGTGCAGGGAGAGCTGATAAGCCACGTTGTTCCAGACGCCCGGTGAAGGCGCTAGCTCCGCCCCTTTGTCGAACGCCGCGAGGGCCTTTTCCGTTTGCCCCAATTCCAGATAAGCCCGACCCAAAGTGACGCGAACTTCGGCGTCATCCGGCGTCAGAACGGAGGCTTTCTCGAGTTCCGGCACCGCCTCGGCATAGCGCCGCTGTTGTACCTCGATGGATCCGAGCGAGGCATGGGCGGTCTTGTCGAGCGGGTTGATCTCGATCTGTTTTCGGAAGGCCGCAACGGCTTCGTCGAGTTTTTGCTGCTGCGCCAGGGTCAGGCCCAATAAGTCGTAAGCGTTTTCGTCGAACGGATTGGCTTCGATCTGTTTTCGGAAAGCAACTGCCGCCGAATCAAACTCGCCGAGGCGCATGTAGGCGATGCCCAGGTTGTCCCAGGCACCCTTGCGTTTGGGTTCGATTTCGACGACGCGCTGGAAGAGCTGCACCGCGGCGCGGGCGTTGCCGCCCTGAATCGCAGCCGCTCCGGCTTCTACGAGCTCATCGGCCTTGGCGTTTGCCGGAATTGTGGGCGTGCCCGCTGCCGCGCTTTCGACGGCCAACTCCTGACCCTCGTCCGCGGAAACGGCGCGGGCGAAGGCGAGATAGTCGCTGGTGCGCTCCACCGGAAGCTGGCGCGAATGGAAGCTCAAGCTGCGCTCGGCGGTGAAGACGTTGCCGTCGACTTTATAGCTCGAGCGGTATTCCGCGTAATCGCGCATCACGGCCACGCCTACCGGCGCCTGCTCGGAGTAGTTCGGCGGCAGAGTCAGCCTAAGTCGCGTGCTCACGTCGAGCGGGCTCCCGAGCTCGATCGGATCCGCGGCGTCCTCTTTGGTGGCGGGCATACCGACGAGGGGAAGCGGGAGGGTGAGCCGGGCCTTCTTGCTCGACCAATCGAGGAAATTCGCTTCGGAAAATTGCAGGTCGAGCGTGAATGGCTGGTGCGTCGCTGCCGGGTCGCTTGCTTTCACTTCGGTGACTTCGCCGCGAATGCCGTCGAGGGTCAGAATCGTTTGTCCGAGCTCTTTCCACTCCGATTGCGAGGCTCGGCGGAAGGCGGCGCGCAGCGTGAGCTCGTTATCGCCCCGCAGGGCATATCGCAAATGGGCGGTCAATTTCCCCAGCTCGCTCACCTGGCCTTCCATTTCGACGACTTGCGTGCTCAAGAACGGCGGGTCTTCCGGAGTCTCGACGAGGCGGCCGGCGCCGTCCGGCTCGACGAGCAGGGCTTGCTTGTGGCGCAATGTCGCCGCCAGGAGCTGGAACGGCGCAACCTCCGTGGTGCTATCGAGCCACAGCAAGGCGCCGTCGCCCGACGGAATCGCGGAAATCACGTGGTCGAACTGCAAGGGCGAAGGCACGTCGGGATCCAGCTTGCGTGAGGAGGGAATCAGCACGGCGTCCGCAGGCATGCCGATCGCTGCGAGCATCGCGGCGAGCAATGTGTGCTTGTCCTTGCAGTCGCCATATTGGTTCGAGAGCACTTCAGCGGCGGCGTGCGGCTGGTAGCGCCCCTGACCAAAGGAAAGGCTCACGTAACGGATATTCGTGGCCACGTAATCGTATAGCGCCTGGATCTTGTCGAGCTGGGCCGCGCTGTTCTTCGTGAGTTCGAGGGCCTTCGCGCGAACCTCGGGCGTGGGCTTGATTCGCGTGCTTTCGAGCTGCCCATACCATTTTCCAACCTCGGCCCAACTCGAAAAAGTGGTCAGTTGCACCGCGGGCGCCGTGGCTTGGGACGTCTTCTTCTTTTTCGCTTCGTCATCATCGGCAGGGAGCTCTCGCTCCGATCTCGCCCAGCGATAGATGCGCCGGCCGCCATCCTCGGAGATGACAGGGTCCATCCCCGGCAGCGTTTTGATCTGGATCGCGCGATCGCGCGGAACGCTCACCTCGAGGCGTTCGTCCAAGACGATCGTGCCTTCCAGGAAATCGTGCGCGTACCAGAATTGTCCGGGAGCGAGCGGCTTTTCGACATGGTTCACAACGTCATACTCGAGCGTTTCGCCCGGACGCAGCGCCGGGACGGTGACGTGTTTTTCCCTGAAATCGGTGTAAACGGGGGCGTCGCGCGCAACCGCGGCGGTGAGATCTTTGACCGCTTCCGGACCGGCCTGGACCGTGCTGCCGTCCATCCGGCGAACGCTCAGGCTCTTGATTTCCAGCCGCTCGTTCTCCGAGGTGTAGCCGAAAATGAGTTCGCCGAGCTGCTGTACGCCCGCGTCGCTCTGCACTTTGATTCGAACGGCGAGTTCGCGCTCGCCCCTGCCGTCATTTTCGAATCGCGCGGTCGTGTAGTACCGCTCGATGACGAAGGGCTGTTGCGAGTAATCGTCCGCCGGTTTAGTGGGCGAAGGCGATTGCGCGGCCGCCGGCAGAATGGGGAAAGCCGCCAAGAACAAGAAAATGAAGCGTGCTACGGTCGAACGACTCGACATCGTTGCAACTCGGGTTGCGAAGCTAGGCGTCAATTGATCCGCTCCACGTTGGCGATTTGCTCCATGTTGGCGCTCTTCTCCAAGCTGGCTTCTCCACATACGGATGAATCGAGTCTAGTGGATGACCCGGCGACGGTAAAGCTCCGGCTCGGGGAGGTGTTCCTTAGAATAGGCATCCTCCCGGGACGTGCTTTGATTGTGCTTGCCTCGACAGCGGTTTCGCTTTTTATTCCCGTTTCGCTTTTTCTTCAGAAAAGTGCATTTTTGTTGCGATTAGAAATTGCGATCTATTTTGTTTTTAGTTAGTTGCGCGTTTGCGTCTCTCGTTGGTGTTGCGATTAGAAAATGCCCTAAGAGGCTTGTTTTCATTGCCTCTGAAAACGTCTCCCGCCAAAGATCGGCGGGGCAGGCTGCCGCCAAAAAGATGGTGGGCAGACCTGCCAGTGATCGGCGAGGCAAGCCTGCCACTTTTCTGGCCCCCGCGGCGCTAGCTCTTGTGACCTCTAAGAATAGTGGGAACGGCGGGCGAGACTCTTTCAGGACAGCCCGTGGGCTCCGCTGCCCTCGGCCGCGCTCCCTCCGACGTGGCCCAGGGCAACCGGGGCGAGCCCATCGACGTGGCTCGTTTCGGCCAGCCTCAGGGCAAACAGGGCAAGCTCCCCTGGTTTCGAGCGAAATGGCGTGACTCCAAGCCATACTTCCACATTACTAGAAAGTTAGCGGTTTACAAGTGGTTGCGCCTGTAAACTTTTTTTCGAAACACTGTTGCGATTTTTTCGAGAGTCATCCAGAGCAGGCGAAGAAAGTCACTGGCGAAAGGCACTGGGCGTGACCGGGGAGAATCTGTCTCGATGAAGATTTTGCTCCGAGATAATAGATGAGTTAGTGTACGCGCATGGCTGACCGCCAAGATGAGATTGATGCGCTGAAAGCGCAGATTGCGGCTTTGACTGCGCGAGTCTATCAGTTAGAGCAAATAAGCGGCCTCACTTCTGAGGCGCGGCAGCAAGCAATCCTTCAGGCACGACAGCAACCACCTGCTCCGCCTCCTGCCGGAACGATGGCTCAACCTGCTTCCGCACCGGTTGCTTCTGGTCCGCGTCCGCCTGGTGCAACGCCACCGCCGCAGCAGCCGCTGACACAACCGCAGCCGAGCCTGTCATCCGGTTCCACGAAGGAAGGCGCCGATCTTGAAACAAAGATCGGCCAGTATTGGCTGAACCGAATCGGCATTGTCGCCATGCTGATCGGAGTCTCTTATTTCC
Organism: uncultured Acidobacteriota bacterium; assembly: GCA_963781005.1. Classification (GTDB taxonomy): domain Bacteria; phylum Acidobacteriota; class Terriglobia; order Acidiferrales; family UBA7541; genus CAWADX01. The sequence continues at coordinate 254,641 of CAWADX010000001.1, read as the reverse complement.
TGAAATATGCATTTGAGAACAACTGGATTGGTCCAGGCGGACGGATTGCGATCGGCCTGCTGGCAGGGATTGGGCTGGTGATATGGAGCGAGCGCTTCCGCAACCGCGGCTATGCGGCGTTTTCCTATTCGCTAAAAGCGGTCGGCATTGGCACGCTTTATTTATCGCTGTGGGGAGCATTTCAGGTCTACCACCTGATCCCTTCGGCAGCGGCATTTGTGGCGATGGTAATCGTGACCGCGGCTACCATTGCGCTAGCCTTGAGCCAGGACGCGGAATTGCTGGCGAGCTTTGCGCTGATTGGCGGCTTTGCTACTCCGGTGCTGCTTTCTACAGGACAGAACCACGAGGTGGTGCTGTTCTCGTACGTTTGCCTGCTGGATATGGCGATTCTGGCGATGGCCATCGTCAAGCCGTGGCGACGCCTGGTCTGGGGAAGTTTTGCGGGAACCGTGATTCTCTATCTTGGCTGGTATGCGGAGTACTATTCCAAAGACCAGCGGGCGCTCACCGTTTTTTTTGCAGCATCGTTTGCGGCGATCTTTGCCGCGATTCCGCTGGTGACGCGTTACGAACGATCCACGCGGTTCGCCGGACCTTCCATTACTCTGACCGTGCTTCCCTTGTTGAACGCTGCGGCGTTTTTTCTGGCGCTGCGTGCGATGTATTGGGGAGAGGAGAGGGTCACACTCACCTGGTTTGCGCTGGCGCTGGCGGCCGTCTACCTGAGCATCGCCGGCGCCTTCAAGAAGCGTTTCCCCAACCAAGATACAAAATTCATCAACTTGCTGCACGTCGCCATCGCCATCGCATTTATCACGATTGCTATTCCCTTAAAGCTGGACGCTCAATGGATCACGATTGGGTGGCTCGTCGAATCGGCGGTACTGTTATGGATCAGCGTAAGGACGCAAACCGACTTTCTGCGCTACCTTGCGGTGGCGACCCTGACTTTGGGCATTTTCCGACTGCTCTTCTTCGATCAGTTTTACACGGAAAGACTGGTGTTCAACGCGCGGTTCGCTACCTATGCGGTTGCGATCGCGGTTCTGGGTGGAATTGCAGGATTTGGCAAGCGCCATGCTTCAGAGCAGGAAATGCCCTTCCTCTCTGCGGCTGTGGTTGCGCTGAATTTGCTGGCGCTGATCGCACTGACATGGGAAGCCTCGGACTACTTCGACCGGCGAATGGCGCCCCGCGGGGGCTACCTCCGTTTCAATCATCAGTTATTGCTGGCTCGCGGGTTCAGCTATTCCGCAATCTGGCTGGTGTACGGCGCGGCATTGATGACGATCGGTTTTTGGAAGCGATCGGCGTTTGTGCGCTGGCAGTCTCTGATTCTGATTGCGTTCACGATCGGCAAAGTCTTTCTGTACGACGTTTCCCAGCTTGGAGGCAGCTACCGGATTCTGAGCTTTATTGCTCTCGGGGCGGTCTTACTTGGAATTTCTTTTGTTTATCAACGGGACTGGCTGAAGCTTTCTTCGCGTTCGTCGGGAAAATCGGCGCAGGGGACTGGATGATGAGGACGATTTTGGGGTTGCTGGCGGTCCTCTTGGCAGCAAGCCCTTCCATTTCTTATTTCAAGTACCAGCGGCCGGTAGAGGCGACGAATTCCAGCGGGCAGCACTACGTTCGTGTGGACGAGACTCTCTGGCGACATGCCCGCCCGGATTTGGAGGACCTGCGGATGTATTCGGCTGATCGGGAAATCCCGTACACCTTGACGATTGAGTGGGGCAGCTCGGAGGCCGAACAGAAAGCGGTTCGCGTGCTGCAACCGGGCAGGGTTGGCGGGGAAACACAATTCCTATTGGATATGTCCGGCGTACCCGAGTACGACCGCATTGAATTGAAACTGGCGACCAAGAACTTTGTCGCGCATGCCCGGGTGGAAGGGCAGGATAACCTGCACGGAACACAATGGGCCATTCTGGGGACGACCACTCTCTACGATCTGTCGGATGAAAGGCTGGGCCACAACAGTACTCTCCAGATTCCTGTGACAACTTATAAGTACTTGCGTGTGACCGTGGATAGTGCCGTGAAGCCTTCGGACGTTGAGAGCGGGACGGCGGGGATGATGCGGGCGCAAAAGGCCGTGTGGCGAGACCTGAGCGGCGAACCAAAACAAGCGCAGCAGGGCAAAGATACGGTTTTGACGTTCTCCGTTCCAGGGAACGTTCCGGTGGAGCGGGTGATTTTGGCCATCGATCCGGCGCAGCCCAATTTTCGGCGTGGGGTAGAAGTTGAAGGCGAAGAAGGGCGGGGGTTTGGATCAGGCGAGCTCAGTCGCATCCACATGCAGCGCAACGGGCAAAGGATCGATGTCGAGCAGACATGGGTTGATATCGGCGGAACCAGCCAGGGAATCCTTAGGGCGATTATTCACAATGGAGATGATGTGCCATTGAAGATCACCGGCGCGCGCCTTCAGCAGTACGAGCGGCGGATCTACTTCGATTCCAATTCAGGAGTCCAGCCCAGGCTTTATTACGGCGACGAAAAACTCGGTGCGCCGGTTTACGACTACGCCAAGCTATTCCAAAAGGACGCGAACGCCGGTCAGGTTGAGCTGGGCGCCGAAGAGGCGAATGCAGCCTACACCGGGCGTCCCGACGATCGGCCCTGGTCGGAGCGTCATCCGGCTATGCTGTGGGTGACGATTATCGCGGCCGTACTGATCCTCGGTGGCATCGCGCTGCGGTCGATGAAGACTGCAACAAGATAGCGGCTGTCTGCTTTCACTTGTTTGGGGGGATTACAGATTCAAGCGAGTTCTCTTTCCAGGCGCGCGACGGTGTTCTTCAACCACGCGAGCACGGCGGCCTGGACTTTATCGCGATCGCCTTCGCGCTCGAGGGATTCCACGGTATCGCCACGGTCGTTGAGGGGAATCTTGTGGCAGAGGTCGCCCTCGGTATCTTTTAGTTCGGGCGGAACGAACTCGATCAGAAAGCAGCTTGTGCACGGGTGCTGCTTCTCCTCCAAACCCACGTTCAGACAAGTGACCGAGTCGCGAAACGTTCGCAATTCCTCGCGAGGCTCGCGCACCGAAGGGTAATAGCCGCCCTTCTCGATCACTTGGATCTCCAGTTTTAGCTGGTCAATCATTTCCCGTTTATCGAACCCCATGGACTGCTCCTTCCGGGCAACGCGGCGTCAAGACTTGCTGAGTTTACCATCCCTGAGGGCGTAAGATGAATCCTTGCACCTGCAGATTTGGGAGAAGAAATCGGCTCCGCAAGCGCCGGGCTGGCACAGGGCAAGGGTAGGTTGGTCGTCAGACTGATTGCAGTATCCGAACGATAACACCAGTGCCCACCAGGTCCACCAGGGTGTGGGCAAGGATGTTGGCCACCAAGTCTCGCCGCCAAAGATAGAACCCTGTGAGAATGCCGCCCAACACCAGCGGCTGCAGTACGTCGACCCAGGCTCCCGCGTAGTGACCGACGGCAAATAGAAGAAGCGGGAGCGCAGCGGAGGTGAAGCGGCCTGCTCCCATCGCTCGCAGGCGCTCGATGGCATAGCCGCGATAAAATAATTCCTCTACAATTCCCGCTCGGAAGACGATCAGGACACATACCCACAGTGGAAGGCGGTCGAAGGGAGATGTTGTTCCATTCCCATCTTTAGTCACCATCCCGAGAAGCTCAGCGGCGCCTCCGCAAAGAAGCATCGTCACCAATCCCCATAAGACCGATTTCCACCATACCGACGTGCCCAGCCCGATCGTCTTGAATGGAAGTTTCTCCCCGCATTTCACCAGCACCAGCAGGGCGGCAGCGCTCGAGAAAATCAGCGCCTCTCGGACGATCACGAGGGCGGTCCCAGGATCGTGGCTGACTGTGCGAATCGCCTGCCGGATCAGGAGAAGACCAAATAGAGCGATAAAAAGGCCTATCCAGGTCGCAAGTCCCGACCGTTCGGCTTGGGGGATGGTGCCGTTGGGCATGGTTCAAACTACGAGCGTACGTGGCTGGATGTTCCCCACGGTTTTCCGTAGGCGGTAGACAGTACTCGATGCGCGGATATGCCGCCTGTGGCAAGCGAGATAGATTTCGGGATAACAGTACTGCATTCGTGCTACGCAGGATGCGGTCACGACGAGGAATTATCACCATCCTGGAATACTTCGTCAAAACGAAGCAATTCACTTCTGTGGCTGTCTGATGCCGGGGGCGATGCCGGTCGAGTGCGGGCCTTACCGGAGGATCCAGATCACCGCGAGCGCCGCGACAACTAATTTCACGAGCCATCCGACGGAATAGGACGCGGCGATTGCGGGCTGAAGTTTGAGAAACAAAGCAGTGGTGATGAGTAACGGCAAGGGACCGATGAGCCACACAGCTAGAGCCAATTTCAGAGTGGCGCTGTAAGAGTAGAGACCCAGCTCGACGCATAGGAAAGCAAAAACAGCGCACGTCAAGAAGGGCAGGGGACTGGACCACGCAATGGCCTTGGATTCGCCTTGACCGCCTGTATGCCGCCAGATTTCGGGATGCTTGTTGAACCTCCGATAGAGCAAATCGCCCATGAAGAACCAGTCCGTCAAGGATGACACGACCCCGGCAGCCAATACCGTCAACACGAAGCGCGTCCAATTCATGTGCGATGGCTTATAACACAGGATTTTTCATTTAGAAAAGAAGAGAATTGGCCTCACTACTGTCGGGGAGAATTGCATGATGTTGGCGTAAGCGACTGACCGGCGGCGGGATAAGTGGCTTTGTCGCCGGGAACGATGTGAGTGACATTCCCTTGATAGAACCGGCATTTGTTGGCCATCCCGTCGTATGCGATGGTGCTCGCAAATGGAACTCAGAAAGGAGTATCTGTGCTACTGGGGGTCGGAGACCGGCTTGCGCTTGTGCCATTCGGTGGCTTGCTCGTAAGCATGCGCGAGGCGAAGAACTGTGGCTTCATCTCCCAGTGGACCGCTGATCTGCATCCCGATCGGCAAACCTTCAGCGGTGAAACCACAAGGAACGGAGATTGTCGGCAGCGCCAGCATATTCATTGGTCTGGTGTTGTGCAGCATCTGGAGTTCCTTAGGCCGAGCAATATTTGGGTCGGTCAGATCGGCAATCGCGAACGGAGGAACGGGTGCAGTAGGAGTGATCACGAGATCCACGCTGTCGAAGACGCGCGACACGGAGTGGCGGATCTGGTCGAGTTGGCGCCGGCTCTGCATGTACGCCGATATTGTGACGTCCGCCCCAGCGCGGATTCTCTTGATCGTGGCCGCTTGGTAAAGCTCGGGGCTCTTAGAAACGTAGTCTTTGTGATACTCGTAAGCTTCCGCCGTGAGGATTGCAACATAAGGATTCATGACCGAGGAGTACGTACCATCGGTGGCGAGCGGAGCGATTTCGCGCTGAGTGTGCGTGAGTCTTTCCAGAATAGAGAGTGCGCGCTCCATGGCCGCCTGAATGTCAGGATGAAGTCCCTCGTAGAAGTAGGCGCGCGGAATACCGAGTCGCAATGAGGAGGTGGAGGCCGCGATGGTGGCCGCGTAGTCTGGAACAGGGAGATCGATGCTGCCCGGGTCCTGCGGGTCGTAGCCAGCGATGACCTGGAGCATCAGAGCGGCGTCCATCACCGTGCTCGTCATCGGTCCTATGTGGTCCAGGGACCACGATAGGGGTATGACGCCCGAAGCGCTTACTCGACCGTACGTGGGTTTGAGTCCGACAATGCCGCAGTACCCCGCCGGTTCGCGGACGGAACCTCCAGTGTCAGATCCGATCGCGGCGTAACAGAGTTGCGCCGCGACCGCGGCCGCAGATCCGCCGGAAGAGCCGCCTGGACTGTAAGCAACATTCCAAGGATTGCGAACCGGACCGAAGTAACTGATGGCCGAACTGCCGCCGTAGGCGAACTCGTGCAGGTTGAGCTTGCCCAAAAGGACGGCCCCAGCGGCTCTGAGGCGGCGGACCACCTCCGCATCCTGGGTGGGGACGCGGTCCTTGAATAAACCACTGGCTGCCGTGGTACGCACGCCCGCCGTGTCCGCCAGGTCCTTGAGGGCGATCGGGATACCGTGGAGCGGGCCTTTCCAATGGCCCCGCTGGATCTCTGCTTCCGCTGCACGAGCCTCGACCAGCGCGGAATCGGCCGTGACGGTGATGAAGGCGTTCAGCTTGGGATTGAGCTGTTCAATGCGGCCGAGACACGCTTTTGTCAACTCCGCGGGAGAGATCTTTTTGCTGTGCACCAGTTCAGATGCTTCGGAGAGAGTGAGCGACGAGAGACTTGCATTGTTGGCAGCCCGTTGAGCTTCGCCTCCGGCTGGACCGGCGCCGATTGCGATTCGCGGAATCAGGGTCCCCGCCGCTCCGGCCAAAGCTGTTTTCACAAATAACCTGCGAGACAAATGCGCAACCCTCATGCGGCCCTCCCCTACACGTAACCTGGACGCCATGAAGAAGAGTGTCGCGAGCGCCCGCGCGCCAAGCTGCTTGCTTATGACATATCGTGAAACTCTACACGATAAATCCGCACGTGTCTTCTGTGCTCCTGAACGCGGACGACTTGGATGGGGAACCGCGCGAGAAGGGCTCGGAGGAAGGGGACGGCGTGTACAATGTCGTTTGCCCGTGGGTCAAAACGGAAATCCTGGGTCAGTCGAGATAGAGCACTTTCCGAGCGAGTGCTTCCATCCTTCTTAGGAGACTTGAGCGAATAGAAGTAATGACGCGCTTTCTTTCCCGCGCATTGGCCGATCTCGAAGGTGGCGGCGCCAACGAAGAAACGGACCGGCTCTTCGCCTACCACCACGCCACCAAGCACAGCTATCAGTCCGTTCGCACGAACGCACATTTTCTCGATTGGCACAATCAGCCCGATCCCTTCCGCACCTATGAAGGCGTCCCGCTGATCGCGCTTCCGGCCGAACCCGGTTTCCCCGAGGCCGGCACGTTCGCCACCATGGCGACGCTCTCTGAAAGAGGGCGAACGGCGCACCGCGAAGAAGTCCAGCTCGACGTGGCTTGGCTCAGCCGGCTGCTTTGGCACTCGATGGCGATCAGCGCGTGGAAGAAAGTTCCCCGGACAGGCTATCGCTACAGCCTGCGCGTCGATCCCTCGTCGGGAAATCTCCACCCCACGGAAACGCATCTAGCGCTTCGCGGCTTCACGAGAATCGACGACGGGTTGTATCACTACCGCGCAGATCGGCACGCGCTCGAACTTCGCAGTCCTAGCGGTTGGACGGAGCATCTCGCGCGCGCCCTCGAGCTTCCGTGGGCGACGGAGGCGCGATTGATCGTCGGGCTGACCTCGATCTTTTGGCGTGAGGCGTGGAAGTACCGCGATCGCGCTTATCGGTACTGCTGCCACGATTTGGGCCACGCGATGATGAGCTTGCTTCTGGCGGCGCGGGCTCTGGGACTGCCTGGCGGAACGGTGGCCCACTTCAGCGATCTTCGCTTGACCCGCGCGCTCGGCTTGGCCGAAAGCGACGAGGCGCCAATGGCCTTTTTAGTTTTTCCGTCGCAAAGCGCGTCTGGGCGACTCTCTGTACCACCGCTGCAAGAACCCGCGGGAATCCCCAACGAGTTGTCCGCGGAAGAAGTTCCGTACGATCTGCTTCTCGGGATGCATCGCTCGACGATCCTGACCGATCCTGTGGGCCTGCCCGATCCTGCGGGGGCGCTGCCGCGCGTCTCGCAGGTGAATGCCGGCACCGCGCACGACCAACCGCCTCCGCCCGACCCGCGGCGCGAGCACGCTCTGGGACCAACCGTGCGACGACGGCGCTCGGCGCTTGATTTCGATGCTGGGACTCCGCCGATGGAGCGCGACGAAGTGGAACAGCTCCTGGATTTCGCGACGCGGGATTGGCTGGCAGACTGGCGCGGGAATTTCAGCGGCGAGACGACACCGGTCGAGAGAGGCGCCGATTTCGTGACCCTTTACCTCTACTTTCACCGCGTACGCGATTGCGAGCCCGGCGTGTACCGCTGGGACAAGCGGGGCCGAAGGCTGGAGCAGCTCCATCGCGGAAATGTGGAGCGCGTGGCGGCGTATCTGAGCCTCGAACAGCCGCTCGCGGGAAACGCCTGCTTCGCCGTTTCCATGATTGCGGATCTGGCTGAGGCGGCACGCGCGTTTGGCAACCGCGGCTACCGCTACGCGCATTTCGAAGCTGGAGCCATCGGACAAAGGCTCTATGTGGGGGCGGAAGCGCTGGGCTGGAACGCCACGGGCATCGGCGCGTTCTACGACGACGATGTACACCGCTATCTGGGCTTCCTGGAAGAAGGAGAGACGCCCGTGGGCGTGTCGCTCGAAGCAGCAGAACAAGCGGCGCTTGTCATGCTGGGCTCACCGTCAAGCCGTGCGGCGGCGCACGATCGAGAGCGGCGCGAGCCCGCTCCGGTGATTTCCGAGTCCGGCGAAGAGCATCGCTCCGGGCTGGGGCAATTCCGGGAGAACGAAGGGGAAGCCGCGCCGCGCAGGGATCCCCGCACTCTCCCGCGACAGGTGATCTATCACTTCGCGATCGGCCGCGCCATTCCCGATCCGCGGCTCGAGGCTTGAGTGCTCCGCAAGGAAAGAAGGGAATTCACGTGGTGTGGGGGTATTCGCCAGCGATGGACGGAAGCAGCAAGATTCAGACTCTCTTTACCTGCCTCATCACGCTGCAGTTCGTAGTGGTGACGTCACACGATTGGGTGGATATTCCAGGCTGGACGCACGGCAGCCAGGTTCAGTCGATTGTCGGACGACGCAAGTTGTGGCTGGCGACGCTGATCAACGCCATCTTCCCTGGTGTGGCCGTGGCATTCGCCATCTACTTCTGGAATAAACCTAAACCAGGGTACGTCGTAGACTACTGGATCATCTACTGCGCGGTAACCTTGGCATCAGCGATCGCGATGTGGTACGTGCCGTACCTCTTCGGCACGACGGAGGAACGGAAGCGCGAGTACTCGAGAATGTATGCAGGCACGCGGCAAGTTCTTCCGCCTCGCGGTGACAATCCCCGCCCGAACCTTCTACATCTCTGCTTTCATGCGTTGTTCGTAATAAACTTCGTCCTCGTTTTGGTCCTGCGCTTCCGAAGCGCCTGAAGAATCCCGCTAAACGCCGTCGCGCGGACGAGTGGCTGCGGCAAATTCAGGAAGTTTCGGTGAGGTTAGTCCAATAGTCTTGAGAAGTCAGGATGGGGATAATTTCAAAATCAATCAAATCATCCCAGCGGCTGGTCCATGCGCGCAGCAAACGGGCATTCTCTGCTTCCATGATTTGGAAACACCGAGCACTCGCCGGATCCACCCAGCTTACGTGGTAAGCGACGCCTTCGGGCAGCATGCGACCCTCACGAAAAAACCGTTCACGAATAGGCTTGGGGTCGTTATTCTTGAAATGTTCGATGACCATGAAAAGCATGTGTTTAAACCTAAATCTCCGCCGTTACTGCGGTGCCGTGAAATGGGGGCGGAAGTATATCACTCTCGAATTTGTTTGCTCTTGCTGAAAGGGGAGACCCGCACGAGTCAGGTGGGACGCGGTGTTCGAATTCGCGACGAAGGCATCCCACAATCGCGCGTTTTCGCGGCGGCGCCTCGGGCCACTCTCACGTAACATGTTCATACCAAGGCGATTCGGTAGGGGAAGCTTGCTTGCAGTTCAACGGCGCGAACATTCCGTCCATTTGACGAGGTGACCCGATGCAAGGTTTTTGGCAGGACCTGAGATACGCGGCGCGAACGCTGCGGAATTCTGCGAGCTTCACAATCATCGCGATTGTGACGCTGGGGCTGGGCCTGGCTGTCAACACGACAGTGTTCAGCGTGATCAACGGCGTGCTGCTGCGCCCTCTGCCCGTGCAGCACCCCGAGCAAATTACGGTTTTGGCGATGCAACAAGCCGGAACTCCAGGGATTCAAAGATTTTCCTACCCCGATTATCAGGATATCGCCAGCCAGACCGATGCATTCAGTGAGGTGTTCGGGTACAGACCTACGCTCGCGGGTCTCGCTACGGGCGGTAAGGGAGACCATTGCGTGCTGAGCCGAGTTACCAGCAACTATTTTTCAGCGCTGGGGATCCAGCCAGCAGCCGGACGGCTGATTTTACCGACAGAGGGTAAAACGCCAGGCGCCGATCCGATCATCGTGCTCGGCTATTCTTACTGGCAGAAGCGATTCGGGGGCGAGCGCACCGCGATTGGAAAACAAGTGGAGATCAACGGGCACTCGGTGACGATTGTGGGGGTGACACCCAAAGGATTTCACGGCACATACGCGGTCGTCGATATGGACGGCTACGTTCCGTTGAGCGCCGCCATCGGCAGCAAAGGCGCGGAAGAGAAAACCGTCCAGGACACATGGACGAGCCGAGAAGAACGCACGCTATCACTCATGGGAAGACTCAAACCCGGCGTCAGTCTGAAACAGGCGCGGGCGGCGCTAAGCGTGGTTGGGCAGCGAATCGCGGAGCAACATCCGGAGACGGAGAAAGGAGTTACGTTCCTGGCGTATCCGGAAAAGCTGGCGCGGCCGGAGCCCGATCCAGAGAACACTTTGCCGATGGTGTCGAGCGCTTTCATGGTGCTTGCCGCTTTGGTGCTCCTGGTCGCTTGCTTCAATGTTGCGAATGTGTTGCTCGTGAGGGCGACGGTAAGGGAGCGCGAGATGGGAATCCGCGCGGCGCTGGGCGCGAGTCGCGGGCGTTTGGTGCGGCAGTACCTGACGGAGAGTTTGCTGCTGGCTTTTCTGGGCGGCGGAGCAGGGCTGGTGCTTGCGTCCTGGGCGGCGGGATTCCTGAGTTCGCTTCCGCTGGGTACGGACCTTCCCATAGCGTTCGACTTCCAGCCGGATGTACGAGTCTACCTCTTCGCGGTCGGCGCTGTATTCATCACCGGTTTGGCTGTGGGGATTTTTCCTGCGCTCCGTATAGCGCGAAACGACGTCAATTCGCTGCTGCGCGAAGGAGGCAGGGGAACTTCTGAGGGTCCGCGGCGACATCTCGCGAGAAATACGCTGGTGATTGCGCAGTTAGCCGGCTCGCTGCTGTTGCTGGTTGTTGCCGGGCTTTTCATCCGAAGCCTTGATAAGGCACAGCAAATGTATCTGGGCTTTAATCCCGATCACGTTCTAGATTTTTCGTTGGACGTTCAGCAGGTTGGTTTTAACGAAACACGTGGGCGGGAATTCTATCGGCGGCTCGACGAGCGGATCAGCGCGCTTCCCGGAGTCGTGTCGGTGGCTCAGGCATTTACCGTGCCTATGGGCGTTATCAGCACGGACGATCCCGTGATTGTTGAAGGGCATCCGGCGGAGCCGGGAAAGCAGCCTCCTAGCGTGATGTACAACCCGGTGACTCCCGGCTATTTCGAGACCTTGCGTATTCCCTTGCAAAGCGGGCGGGGATTTACCGACGCCGACAATGAGAAGGCGCCCGCCGTAGGCGTAATCAACCAGACGATGGCCAAGAAGCTTTGGCCGAAGGAAGACGCGGTCGGGAAGCGGTTTAGTCTCAATGGACCCGCTGGGCCATTTATCGAAGTCGTGGGAGTGGTCCAGGACGGCAAGTACAAGAACGTGATCGAGGAGCCAGAACCGTTTTTTTACGTACCGCTGAGCCAGAAGTATATGCCGTTGCGCACGATCCACGTGCGAACGTCCGTTCCGCCGCAAACATTACAATCCCAGATTGAGTCGCGGACCCACGAACTTGCCGCGGACATCGCGGTGTCCCAAGTGCAAACGATGACGGAGGCGCTGCAGGGAATCAACGGCTTTTTCTTCTTCCGGTTCGGGGCTCAATTGACGAGCACCATGGGAATTTTGGGGCTGATTTTGGCCGTGATCGGAGTCTACAGCGTGGTTTCCTATGCGGCGGCTCAGCGCACTCACGAAATCGGGATTCGCATGGCGCTGGGAGCCGCGCCTCGAGACATTTTAAGAATGGTCCTGCGAGAGAGCCTCGGAGTCGTGGGGATTGGCCTCGGGATCGGGCTGGTTGCAGCGTTCGCAGGCACGCAGGCAATTGCGAATCTCATCGTCGGCGTGCGTCCAAATGATCCTGCAACGTTCGCGTCGGTGGTGATGTTGCTGTCGTGCGTTGCGCTGGTGGCATGCTGGATACCGGCGCGACGCGCGACACGCGTGAATCCCCTGGAGGCGTTAAGGTACGAATAAATACTGGGCGCTCAATCCCAAATCTTGAAGCGAGGCCAGGCTTCCGGGAGCGGTCTCTTGAGGTCGTGGCAGATCAGAATGGTGTAATGCTCCCAGCTCATGCCGTAGTAGGGATCGATCTTGGGCCCCTGGTCCACGCTGCGACACCAGTCCTGGGCATCCTCAAGGTTCCACTCCAGCATGATAATGCTTTCGCCGGCGTACTGCCTCGGTCCCCAATAGTAATAATTTTGATGGGCGCTGATTGACTTCGGCAATCCATAGCGAGGCCCAAAGAAATCAATCGCGCCGGCCCCGCCATAGTTGCCGGCGAGGACGGCCGTCTTGGCGCGCTCGTCGGGAGGCAGGGAGTTGTAAACGCCCGCCACGGTTTCGACCATTTCGGGCCATCCGAATTCATCGGCGAAGTGCTGGGGGAGCAGGCCTCTCATGTGGGTCTCCGTTCGGGTCACCTTGATGCCGAGCGCACCCATATAGGGGACGATTTTTTCAGGTGGAAGGATCGGGAGAACGATTGGAGCGGCAACAACGCCCAGCGCAAACACGCTGGCGGGCAAAGCGATGCGCAACCAGCGCAGTCGAGGACGCCGCTCCGCCAGCTTTTCCCAGAACACGCCGCCCGCGGCATACATCATGGGATAAACGGGAGCGAGGTAATAGTCTTTGGCCTTCAGAAAGATCATCACCGCCAAAAAGGCAAGGTAGGTGACTCCCAGGGCGCGATAGCGCTTTCCGTCACGGTGGAACAGCAGAAAACCGAGCCCGGCAATCCAGACCAAGGCGCTGATCGGGCCCAGCATCATGATCTGTTGCCAAATAAAAGGCAGCGGGGGTAATTCAATATTCTTGTGGATGGCTTTCACATTCCGCAGGTCTTGCAGCGTGGGGAAGTGATGCACGTACTGCCACAGGACGTTGGGCAGGGCCATCGAGAATGCAATCGCCGTCGCGATCCAAAACCATTTGCGGGCAAATAGCCGGCGCTGGGAAGTGACCAGTAAGCCGACCGCCAGGGCGCCAAGGAAGAAGACCGTCGAATGCTTGTTTTCGAGCCCGAGGCCGGCCAGCACACCGCACCACAACAATAGCTTCGGCTGTTGCCGGTTCATTGCGAGCAGCAAGAAATAGACGCAGCCCATCCAGAAGAGCGGCTCCAGAGGATTCATCGAGACTCGAGTAGCGTTGCCGAGGATGACCGGAGCCGCTAAGACCGCCACGCAAGCCAACAGCACGGCCCAAAGCCTGCCGCCCAGTTCCCGCGTAATGAAACCGGTCAGCACAACTTCAGCTCCCAAGGCGAGCGCGGGGAGAAGGCGAATGGCATGGAGAGAATCGCCAAACACGACGCGGCTGGCATGCGTGAGCCACGCGATCAGAGGAGCAAAATCGACGTAGCCGGCGCTTAGGTGGTCGCTCGCGGCGAGATAATAGAGCTCATCGCGAAAATAGCCGTAGCGTCCGTTCGTCAGCATTTGGACGAGGACGGCCACTCCGCCCAGAACCCAGGCGATCCACATTCCGCCACCGGCGGAGTGTTCCTGCTCACCGACACGGTTTTCCGGCATGTGCTCGCCTTCGGTGGGAATTATCGCACGGGATAGCTACACGGCCGCGCGAGAGCCGTTGGCGCAGACGCCGGACCAGACCAGGTGGTGATAGACGTCGTCCATTTGCTCGGGCGAGGCCGGCATGCCGCGATCGATCCACCACGACAGCAGCGACAGCAGGGCGCCCGCGAGGGCGTGCGCGACGGCGGTGCGAGGCGCGGATGCGATCGCGCGTGCCGGCCGCAGCTCGGCGAGGCGCCGATCGATCGCACGAGCGAAATATCCCTGGCCCATCTGCAGAACGTCGTGGACCTTGCCTGATGCGACCAGTGCAGCATGAAACTCGCGCCACTCGGCGACGTGGGCAAAGAGCTCACGAACGGGAGCAACGCGACTGGAAACCTCACCGCGCCTCGAGAGGAGGTTGGCCATGCCTTCGAAGAAGTCCTCAACGTCGCTGAGAAAGAGATCGTCTTTGTCGCGATAGTGGGTATAAAAGGTCGAACGGCCAACGTGGGCGCGATCGAGCACGTTCTGCACAGTAATGGCGTTGAGCGCCTTTTCGTGCATGAGTTTCACGAGCGCATCGCCGAGCGCGTCTCGCGTGCGCCGAACACGACGATCGATCTTTGGCGGTGAAGCCGACGCTTTCCCGGACATAAAGCTCCTCTTTGTTCGGTTTCGAGGCGTTTCCTGCAAGCGCGTGTTGACGGCTCCAGGTTTCGTCTCTACAGTGCGACGCATGACAGACGATCGCATGAGCGGCCTGGCGCTGATCGCAGGATCCGTCGGCACCATTATAACCATGAGCTTGCACCCGTCGGGCCCGATCGCGCCGGGAGAGATTGAGCGGGTGGCGCGCATGTTGATCGCCGTGCATGCGTTGGCGCTGGCCTGTTTGCCGGTCTTATTCCTCGGGGCGTGGGGGCTGTCGCGGCGCGTGGCGACGGCTGACCGGCTCGGGATTGCGGCGCTGGTGCTGTACGGGTTCGCGATGGTGGCGGTGATGAACGCTGCGGTGGCGGATGGTTTGGTGGCCCCGAACCTCCTGCGACAGATCGTTGCGACCGCGTCCGCAGCGGGCGAGGGATGGCGAATCGCGTTGAAGTACAACTTCCAGGTGAACCAGGCGTTTGCGCAGGTGTACGTCGCAGCTTCGTCGGCAGCGATCGTGCTTTGGTCGGCTTCGATCCTCCGAAGCGGTCCGCTCGCGCGGGGCGTGGGGATTTACGGCTGTATTCTCGGGCCGGTGACCCTGGTCGCGGTGTTCTCCGGCCTCCTGAACCTCGGCGCACACGGGTTTGGCCTGGTGGTCTTCGGCCAGGCGCTCTGGTTCATTATCGTCGGTGCGCTGCTATGCCGAGTTAGGACCGCGTAACGCTCCGTCCAGACCTGCCCGAACGCTCCCAAGCGAAAATTCCTTCCAGTCGGAACTAATCTGTTGATTTTGCGGGCATCCCATCGCGCCGGGATGTTTGACGGGGCTTCCTCACGGCGTAGAATAAGTTACCCCTTCCTGAATGCTTATTTGCGTGTCCGTCGGGAATCCCTTCCACCGACCAGGGATTACTAGATTCAACCACATAGCCGGAGGTGCGGGCCGTGAAGAGCAACCCGATGGTCTTCAAAATGGCGATTTCGTTCGCGATCCTCATATCGGTTCTGCTCGGTCTTGGGGGCCTGGGGTGGAGCTGGATGGAGCGCATCAACACCGACTTTGAGAGCACCATCAAAGACCAGTGGGCTCACGTGAAATTGTCCAGAGAGGCCCTGGATCATGTCAACGCAAATTACGAGATCACGATGGAAATCTTAATCCTGGACGACGACAAAGCGGAGATCGATCGCCTTCTGGATCGTCAGGGAGAGAATGCGAAGAAAATTTCCGATCTCCTGAAGGAGATTAAGGGGTTCGGCATCGATTCCGGTAGAAAACAGGAACTTATCAATGCCGTGGAAGCGGCCAGGGTCCCGTACCTCGCAAGTCGCCGAAGCGCCATGAATATGCTTCTGAGCGGGCACAAGTCTCCAGAGGCCAAGGAGCGCTTGATCCACGAGACTCTCCCTCTCTTCGTCACCTATCGAGACGCCTGGAATTCCTTCACGGATCTGCAAGTGGAAGAGTTCGACCGCGCCGCCCAGCAGAGCCAGATTCACTACGCCAGGACTCGCATTCTCTTTTTGTTTCTGATCGTCTCGTGCGCGATTCTCGCGATCTCGATCGCCGTCCCGGTGACGATTGGGATGAACCGAGAGATCGCTCGCCGCGAAAAGGCGGAGAACGAGGTCGGCGATCTGAATTTGGGACTCGAGCAAAATGTGACACGTCGCACGAGCGAACTCTCAGATGTAAACAGAGGGTTGGCCAAGGAAATCGCCGACCGCAAACGAGCGGAAGAGAATTATCGGGAGAGCAGCGAGCTGGTGAGGCTGCTGCTGGATTCCACGGCCGAAGCAATTTACGGCATCGACATGCAGGGCAACTGCACACTTTGCAATGCGGCATGCCTGCGGTTGTGAGCATACCGGGATGCGACT
The DNA here is from genome assembly GCA_963781005.1 of uncultured Acidobacteriota bacterium. Taxonomy (GTDB): domain Bacteria; phylum Acidobacteriota; class Terriglobia; order Acidiferrales; family UBA7541; genus CAWADX01. The sequence continues at coordinate 238,404 of CAWADX010000001.1, read as the reverse complement.
GAGCTGCTGGGTAAGAACATGCACGCGTTGATGCATCACACGCGGCCGGATGGAACTCCGTATCCCGTGGGAGAGTGCCGCATTTACCAGGGCTTCCAGCGCGGAGAAGGAACCCACGTCGACGACGAAGTCATCTGGCGCAGCGATAGAAAAAGCTTTCCGGCTGAGTATTGGTCGTATCCGATCCGCAGGGACAGGCAAGTGATCGGCGCAGTCGTGACCTTCCTCGATATTACGGAGCGCAAACAGGCAGAGGCAGCTCTGCGAACCAGTGAGGAACAATTTCGGCAGTTGGCGGAAAATATTCATGAGGTCTTTTTCGTCTGCACCGTAGACCCGGTCCAAGTGACCTATCTGAGTCCTGCTTACGACAAAATCTGGGGCAGACCCCGCCAGGAGGTCTACGAGCGGTCCGCGACCTGGACGGACACGATCCATCCGGAAGACCGCGAGCGGGCGAACGCGGCATATGCGCAATCACTGCAAGGTACGCCTATAGACATGGAGTACCGGATCGTGCGTCCGGACGGCTCCATCGCCTGGATCAGGAATCGTACTTTCCCGGTGAATGACGCACGGGGCAAGTTCTACCGCATTGTCGGGGTTGCGGAAGATACCAGCGAGTGGAAGCGCGTGAAAGCGGAACTCGAGAACGCCAAGATAATTGCCGAAGACTCCAATCGAGGCAAGAGCGAGTTCCTCGCAAATATGAGCCACGAAATCCGCACTCCCATGAATGGAATCATCGGAATGACCGAACTCGTGCTCGAGACAGATCTGACTCCGGATCAGCGCGAATATTTGAATATGGTGAAAATGTCTGCGGATTCCTTGCTGTCCTTAATCAACGACATTTTGGATTATTCCAAAATGGAGTCCGAAAAACTGGAGATCGATGCGATCCCCTTCGGCTTGCGCGATACGATTGCGGACACGATGAAGGCCCTGGGTCTGCGAGCGGACCAAAAAGGAATCGAGCTTGCGGGCGATGTTGACCCCGAGGTTCCCGATGCGTTGCTGGGAGATCCCGGACGCCTGCGACAAATTATCTTTAACCTGGTCGGCAACGCGATCAAATTCACCGAGCAAGGAGAGGTGGTAGTGAACGTCACGGCGGAGTCGTGGGATAAGAATAATCTTGTCCTTCACTTCACGGTCACGGACACGGGTATTGGCATTCCTGCCGAAAAACAAGCTGCAATTTTTGATGCTTTCAAGCAGGCCGACGGCTCGGTGACGCGCCGGTATGGCGGAACGGGGTTGGGCCTGACGATTTCGTCCCAGCTAATCGCGTTGATGGGCGGTCGGATCTGGGTGGAGAGCGAGCCCGGTGAGGGCAGCCGATTCCATTTCACGATCGGCATTGCGTTGCAGAGAGATCCCGAAAGACGGCCAGTACCTAAGGATCCGAGCATCTTGCGCGATATGCCAGCGCTCGTTGTGGATGATAATGCGACGAATCGGCGGATTATGGTGAAGATGCTCGGGAATTGGCACATGAGGCCCGCCGAGGCTGATGGTGGACGAGCAGCAATCGCAGCTCTAGCGCGGGCCAAAGATGCCGGGGATGGCTTTCCTTTAATCTTGCTGGACGCCCATATGCCTGAAATGGACGGATTCGCCTTGGTGGAACAGATCAAACGACACCCGGATTGGGCAGCCGCTACCGTGCTGATGCTGAGTTCCGCAGGACTCCGCAGGGACGCTCAGCGGTGCCGACAATTGGGCATCGGCGCCTATCTGACCAAGCCCATCAAGCAGTCGGACCTACTGGACGCGATTCTGGTCGCGCTGGGTTCGGTTCCTCAGAATCAGGCTCGGCCTTCTTTAGTCACACGCCATAGTTTGCGACAAAGCCGTCCTGGTCTCCGTATTCTTCTTGCTGAGGATAATGCGGTCAACCAACTGCTCGCGGTCCGTCTCCTGGAAAAGCAGGGGCACGCGGTAACCGTAGCCGCGAACGGCAGAGAAGCGCTGACCGCCTTTGGAAAACAGGCCTTTGACCTGGTGCTGATGGACGTGCAGATGCCCGAAATGGGGGGCTTTGAGGCAACCGCCGCCATCCGGGAGAAAGAAAAAGCAACCGGCTTACACATTCCCATCCTTGCGATCACCGCCCATGCGATGAAGGGTGATGAAGAACGTGGCCTCAGTGCCGGCATGGATGGCTACCTGTCCAAGCCAATCCAGCCTCGGGAATTATTCGGAGCAATTGAACAGGTCTGCCCTTGCGATCTTGACATCGGTATGCGAGCTGAGGACGCAACGACGCTCTCCGAGAAACCACCCTAGTGCCGTTCCAAAAAGAGCTTGTTGCTCGAGAAGAATTTCGGACCAGCGGGTAGCTCGCTTTTCGCAGTCGGCGAAAGACAAGCCAGCGTGGCCCCATTTTGAGCCAGTGAGGAAGTTCTAAAGTTGTCCCTCCCTCGGGGCGCGCCTTCTGCACCCAGAGAAACCATGGCCCGATTCGGGCGTCTAACTCCTCTAGCGGAGGTGCCCTGATGGCCACAGTCTGGCTCGACCTGCGACACGCGGCCCGCATGCTTCAGAAGAACCCGAGCTTTACGATTGCGGCGGTGCTGTGCATGATGCTGGGCATTGGAGCCACCACCGCCATATTCAGCGTGGTGAACGCAGTGCTGCTGCGTCCGCTGGCTTACAAGCAGCCGGATCGCCTGGTGCGCGTTTATACGGAGTTTCCTATGTTCCCGAACGGCGGCCTGCGGCGGTTCTGGACATCGGCTCCGGAGTTCCTGGACCTGCGTCGCGACACGAAATCCTGGGAGTCGCTCGACGCTTGGGCGAATACCGGAGTGAATATCGCGGGGATGATGCAACCCGTGCGCGTGACGGCATCACTCGTGAGCGGCGGCATGCTTGGCTCGCTGGGCATTTCACCGGCGATCGGCCGTGTGATTGCGCCGGCAGATGACGATCCAGGGTCGCCCGTCGTCGTGGATATTTCCTACGGCCTGTGGAAGAGCGCGTTTGGCGGCGACCCGAGAATTATCGGGATGGAAACGCAGATGGATGGACGGAAGTGCACCATCATCGGCATCATGCCGCGCGGATTCGAATTCCCGCCGGGGGAGCTCGATCCACCGCAGGTGTGGACGGCGCTGCAGATCGATCCCGCGCACCCGGGAAGTCGCGGCTCGCATTACCTGTATTTGCTTGGACGCTTGAGGCCGGGGGTGACGGCGGCGCAGGCGCAAGCCGAGTTCCAAGCGTACGAGAAAGCCACCGGCGAAAAGGCCTCGCCCCACACGCACGTGTTCGATCCGGTGCGTCACACGCTGGTCAGTTATCCTCTTCAGGCCGAGGTTGTGAGCGGCGTACGGCCGGCACTGATCGTGCTGCTTGCGGCGGTGGGATTTGTTTTGCTGATCGCGTGCGTGAACGTGGCCAATCTGCTGTTGGCGCGGGCTGAGGTTCGCCGGCGCGAGATTGCGATTCGCAGCGCTTTGGGCGCCAATCTCCTGCGACTCACGCTTCAATTCACCACCGAAGGCGTGCTGCTGTCGGGGATCGGAGCCATACTCGGCCTGGCCCTGGCGTATGGCGGCTTGCGGCTGATTCAGGTGACGAATGCGGGAAGCCTGCCGCGCGCCGCGGAGATCGGAATCGATATGCGCGTGCTCCTCTTCACGGTGGCGGCAACCCTTCTTACGGGCGTTCTTTTCGGCCTAGCGCCGATTTTGCCCCTGGCCATGCAGAACCTGCACAGTTCGCTCAAGGACACCGTCGGTTCGACAACAGCCACAACCGGCGCGCAAGGCTTCCGCCGAGCGCTCGTGGCAGGCGAACTGGCGTTGGCGCTGGTCCTATTGGTCGGAGCGAGCCTGATGGTGCGCAGCTTCTGGAAACTTCAACAGGTGCGGACGGGCTTCGATCCGAGGAACGTGATTACGATGAGCCTGGCACTGCCCCAGGCCAGCTATCCGAAGAATGAGGACGCCGACAAATTTTGGTTGCGCTTCGAAGAAAAAATCACGCACCTGCCGGGAATCCAGTCGGCCGCGTTCGTATCCGGCCTGCCCCCCATTCGTCCGCCAGACATGAACGATACGGACATCGAAAGTTTTGTGCATGTGGAGGGCGGCCCGATCGAAAACGTAGATTTCTACCAGGCAGTCAGCAAGGATTATTTCAAGACGATGGGGATTCGCCTGATGGACGGGCGCCTGTTTGATGAACGAGACGTGCAAGGCGCTCCTGATGTGACGATCGTCAACCAGTCGATGGCGCGAACGTTCTGGGGAAATCAGAGTCCGATCGGTCGGCGCGTCCGGCCGGGGTCCAGCGACCCATGGTGCACAATCATCGGCGTGGTCGAAGATGTGAAAAACGCGGGAATTGACAAGCCAGCGGGCACGGAACTTTACGTGCCATACACCCAGAGGCAGGGCTCCGGGATGCGCAACGCGTTCGTGGTGTTGCGCGCGCAGGGTGACCCGCAATCACTCTCTGGCGGCGTGCGCAGCGAGGTGCGCGCTCTCGATCCGATGATTCCGGTGGCAAACGTACGCATGATGGACGAGGTCGTCGCGGCGGCACAATCGCGACCGCGATTCCTAACGCTTCTGCTGACGCTTTTTTCAAGCATCGCGCTGATCATCGCAACGGTGGGAATTTATGGCGTGATTTCCTACTCGGTCGCGCGCCGTTCAAAGGAATTCGGGCTGCGCATGGCGCTCGGAGCGCAGCGCAAGGACGTGCTCGGGCTGGTGATGAAGCAGGGAGTGTTGTTGACGCTGATTGGCGTGGTTACTGGCTTGGCGAGCGCCTTTGCGGGAACGCGCGTTCTCTCCGGATTGCTGTATGGCATTGGCGCCACCGATCCGCTGACGTACACAGGGATCACCATGTTGCTAACGGTGGTGGCCCTGGCGGCGAGCTACATCCCCGCTCGCCGAGCGACGAGAGTGGACCCCATGGTGGCCTTGCGATACGAATGAAACTTTAGCAACTCGATTCTCGGCCCCCCGCGCTTGTGTCGTGTTTCCAGCCCAGTTCTAGTACCTGGTGAGGCTTCCCAGTTTCCCAGGGGAGGGGGCCTTTCAGCGGTCCGGCGGGGGTGAATGGAAAGCGAAGGTTTTGGAACTATTCACAGGGTTGGGGTTGACATCAATAGGCTAGTACCCCTATACTCCCAGGTTTGTAGGCTGGCCACGGGGCTCAGTTTACAGGGGAATCTCGTCCCGGAACAGAGAACGAAGGAACGGGGCGGGAGAGCGGTCGGAATGGGGCGCCAGCCCCGCAAAGCCGTCTGAACCTCTCCGCATGAAGTTGATGCAGTAACGTCGCTTTTGCGAGTGCGTCTGCGCGGAGTTCCTTGTAGGTTCCTTCGGGGTCTAAAGCTGCTGGCCCTTTCTGTTCTGTCCATCAACAAGTCTGTGCGGAATCGCAGCCGCGCGGGAGTAAGAATCTTTCGGGGCTCAGGAGGGAGAGGAGTGCCGACGTTTGCGCAATTGGTTCGTTACGGCCGGAAGCAGATTCGGAGCAAGACGAAATCACCGGCGCTAGAAGGATGTCCGGAGAAGCGCGGAGTCTGCGTTCGGGTGTACACGCAAACGCCGAAGAAACCGAATTCGGCGCTGCGCAAGGTGGCGCGGGCGCGGTTGACGAACAGCGCCGAGGTGACCACGTACATACCCGGCATCGGCCACAACCTTCAAGAGCACTCGATCGTACTGGTGCGCGGAGGCCGCGTGAAAGATTTGCCCGGTGTGCGTTACCACGTGATTCGCGGCACGCTGGACGCCGCGGGCGTGGAGAACCGCAAGCAGGCGCGCTCGAAATACGGCGCCAAGCGGCCGAAGGCCGCTCAGAAGTAGGAGAGCGTAACGATGCCACGCAAAGGATGGGTGCTGCGCCGCAAGATTCCGGGCGATCCGGTTTACGGCAGCGATCTGGTGCAGAAATTCATCAGCAGCATGATGTACGACGGCAAGCGAGCGACCGCCCAGGCGATTTTCTACAAGGCCATGGAGCAGGTGGGCCAGAAAGCGAATGACGACGCATTCAAGATTTTCAAGAAGGCGGTGGAAAACTGCAAGCCGGTGCTGGAAGTGAAGTCGCGACGGGTGGGTGGCGCGAACTATCAGGTGCCGGTGGAAGTGAATCCTTACCGGCGTCAATCGCTGGCGATTCACTGGCTGGTGGGCTACGCGCGGTCGCGCTCCGGCAAGTCGATGACGGTAAAGCTGGCTGACGAAATTTTGGACGCGGCGAACGGCCGCGGCGGAGCGGTGAAGAAGAAGGAGGACGTGCACCGCATGGCGGAAGCCAACAAGGCTTTCGCGCATTACCGGTGGTAAGGGCAGAAGACTTTTATGGCACGGCAGATCCAACTCGATCAGACGCGGAACATCGGGATCATGGCGCACATCGACGCCGGAAAAACGACGTCGACGGAGCGCATCCTGTTCTACACGGGTGTGACTTACAAGCTCGGGGAAGTGGACGAGGGCACGACGGTGATGGATTGGATGGAACAGGAGCGCGAACGCGGCATCACCATCACTTCGGCAGCCACCACGACTTCGTGGAAGCGTTTCGGCCGCGACTATCGCATCAACATCATCGACACGCCCGGGCACGTGGACTTCACGGTGGAAGTGGAGCGCTCGCTGCGCGTGCTGGACGGCGCCGTAGCCATTTTCGACGCAGTGGCCGGAGTGCAGCCGCAGACGGAAACCGTTTGGCGGCAAGCGGACAAGTACCGCGTTCCGCGGATCGCGTTCGTGAACAAGATGGACCGCATCGGCGCGGACTTCGACCACGCGATTCGCTCGATGCGCCAGCGGCTCTCGGCCCACCCCGTTCCGCTGCAATTTCCGATCGGGAAAGAAGACAATTTCATCGGCGTGATCGATTTCATCGAGGAGCGCGCCATCATCTGGAAAGATGAAACGCTCGGCGCGGAATACGAAATCATTTCGCTCGATCAGCTCTGGGACCCGGCATTTCACAAGACACGGCCCGAAGTGGGCCGGGCGGTGAAGGCGGCGACGCTGAGCCCGGAGTTTTACCGCGAGCACCGCGAAAAGGTGGTGGAATACATTGCCGAGCACGACGACGCGGTGTTGAGCAAATACGTGGCCGAGCACAAACTCGGGCCGGAGGAGTTGCGCGCATCGATTCGGCGCTCGACCCTGGCGCTGAAGCTGGTGCCGGTGGTGGCGGGGTCGGCCTTCAAGAACAAGGGGATCCAGCCGCTGCTCGACGCGATTGTGGATTTCCTTCCGGCTCCGGCCGACGTCAAGCCGGTGGAAGGAACTTCGCTCGACGGCGCGGACCCGGTGTTGCGCCGGGCGAGTGACGACCAGCCGTTTGCCGCGCTGGCTTTCAAGATCATGTCGGACCCGTACGTCGGGCAGCTCACCTACATCCGCGTTTACTCCGGCGTGCTGAAAACGGGCAGCTCGGTTTACAACTCGACGAAGGGCAGGCGCGAACGCATCGGTCGGCTGCTGCGGATGCACGCGAACAAGCGCGAGGAAATCGAAGCGATTGAAGCGGGCGATATCGCCGCCTGCGTGGGACTGAAGAACGTCTCCACCGGCGATACCTTGTGCGACGAGGAAAAGCCGGTGGTGCTCGAATCCATCGAATTCCCCGCGCCGGTGATTTCGGTGGCGATCGAACCGAAGACCAAGGCCGACCAGGAAAAAATGGGGACCGCACTGGGGAAGCTGGCGCAGGAAGATCCCACATTCCGCGTCCACACCGACAGCGATACCGGCCAAACGCTGATTTCCGGAATGGGCGAGTTGCATCTTGAAATCATCGTCGACCGCATGATGCGCGAATTCAACGTGCAGGCCAACGTGGGACGCCCGCAGGTGGCTTACCGCGAAACGATCAGCAAGACGGCGGCTGCCGAGGGGAAATACATCCGGCAAACGGGCGGCCGCGGCCAATATGGCCACGTAAAGCTTTCGGTGCATCCGCTACCGAGCGCGGGCCACGAAGATATGCACGAGATGTCGACCGATGAGCTCGACGTTCTGGCCAAGCAGGTGGCCGGCTCGGGAGGGAAGTGGCGCTTCGACAAGGAGCATCGCCTTCTGTTCATCGACAAGGTTGTCGGGGGCACGATTCCCAAAGAGTACATTCCGCCGATCGAAGACGGAATCCAGGAAGCGATGGAAAACGGCATCCTGGCCGGCTACGAAATGGTGGATATAGCGGTCGTGGTGAATGACGGCAGTTATCACGAAGTGGACAGCTCGGAGATGGCGTTCAAGATCGCGGGATCGATGGCATTTAAAGAAGCCTGCCACCGGGCGACACCGAAGCTGCTGGAGCCCATCATGCGGGTGGAGGTGGTGGTGCCTGAAGAATATATGGGCGACGTGATCGGGGACCTCAACGGACGCCGAGGTCGCATCCACGGGATGGAAGCGCGCGCGGGCAGCCAGATCATCACCTCCGAAGTGCCGCTCGCCGAAATGTTCGGCTATGCCACGGACGTGCGCAGCCGCACCCAGGGTCGCGGCAGCTTCACGATGCATTTTTCGCACTACGAACAGACCCCCGTTTCGGTTTCGGAAGAGGTGATCAGCCGGGCCACGGGCAAGGTAGTGAAGTCCTAATACGCAACGAACTGATGGAACGCAAACGCTGAGGAGCAAAAAAGATGGCGAAGGAGAAATTCGAGCGGTCGAAGCCGCACGTAAACGTAGGGACGATCGGACACATTGACCACGGCAAGACGACGCTGACGGCAGCGATCACGCGAGTGCTGTCGAAGCACAATCCCAAGGTGGCCTTCCGGTCGTTCGATTCGATTGACAACGCGCCGGAAGAGCGGGAGCGCGGGATCACGATTGCGGTGGCGCACGTGGAGTACGAGACGGCGAACCGTCACTACGCGCACATCGATTGTCCGGGGCACGCCGACTACATCAAGAACATGATTACGGGCGCAGCGCAGATGGACGGCGCGATCCTGGTGGTGGCGGCGACCGATGGGCCGATGCCGCAGACGCGGGAGCACATCCTGCTGGCGCGGCAGGTGGGAGTGCCGTACATCGTGGTGTTTCTGAACAAGTGCGACATGGTGGAAGACCCGGAGCTATTGGAGTTGGTGGAGCTGGAGGTGCGGGACCTGTTGAAGACGTATCAGTTTCCGGGGGATCAGGTGCCGGTGGTGCGGGGCTCGGCGCTGAAGGCGCTCGAGGGGGACGAGAAGTGGGAGAAGACGATTCTGGAGCTGATGGAGGCGGTGGATAAGAACGTGCCGCTGCCGCCGCGGGACGTAGACAAGCCGTTTGCCATGCCGATCGAGGATATATTTTCGATTTCGGGGCGAGGCACGGTGGTGACGGGGCGAGTGGAACGCGGGAAGGTGAAGGTCAGCGAAGAGATCGAGATTGTGGGATTCCGTCCGACGATGAAGCGGATCGTGACGGGGGTGGAGATGTTCCGGAAGCTATTGGATGAAGCGATGGCGGGAGACAACGTGGGATTGTTGCTGCGAGGGACGGAGAAGGACGAAGTGGAGCGAGGGCAGGTGGTGTGCAAGCCGGGCTCGATCACGCCGCACACGAAGTTCAAGGCGGAAGCGTACGTGTTGACGAAGGAAGAAGGGGGACGGCACACGCCGTTCTTCACGGGCTACCGGCCGCAGTTTTATTTTCGGACGACGGACGTGACGGGAGATGTGGCGTTGCCGCAGGGAGTGGAGATGGTGATGCCGGGGGACAACGTCTCGATGGAAGTATCGCTGATCACGCCGGTGGCGCTGGAGAAGGGCTTGCGGTTCGCCATCCGCGAAGGCGGCCACACCGTCGGCGCCGGTGCCGTCAGCGAAATCGTCGAGTAATCATGGCTACCGGAGAAAAAATTCGAATTCGTCTGAAGGCATACGATCACCGGATCCTCGACCAATCCACGCGGGAGATTGTGGAGACCGCAAAGCGCACCGGAGCAGAAGTGGCCGGGCCGATTCCGCTTCCCACGGTTATCAACCGCTGGACGGTGCTGCGTTCGCCGCACGTGGACAAGAAGTCGCGCGAACAGTTTGAGATGCGCACGCACAAACGGCTGATCGACATCCTGGAGCCCACACCGGACACGGTGGACGCGCTGATGAAGCTCGACCTGCCTCCCGGAGTGGACGTGGAAATCAAGGCGTTCGGACGGGTCCACGCGGCGAAATAAGGGAGAAGAGCGGACGACATGGCTGTGAACGGCATTTTGGGAATCAAGCTCGGAATGACGCAGGTGTTCGCCGATGACGGCACCTGCGTGCCCTGCACCGTGTTACAGGCGGGTCCGTGCGTGGTGGTGCAGCGGCGCACCGCGGAAAAAGACGGTTACGATGCCGTGCAACTGGGCCTGGTCGAGTTTATCAAGCCGCAGCGGCTGACGAAGCCGCTGACCGGACATTTCAAGAAGGCCGGCGTGGCGCCGATGCGCTTCGTTCGCGAAGTGCGAATGGAAGATTCCAAGGAAGAAACCAAGCCGGGCGACCGGGTGCTGGTGGACGCTTTCACCATCGGCGAATACGTGGACGTGACCGGAGTGAGCAAGGGTCGCGGGTTTGCGGGGGGCGTGAAGCGCTGGCATTACCGTGGCGGCGACGCCACGCACGGTTCGATGTTTCACCGCGCGCCGGGCGGAATCGGGGCGAGCTCATTTCCCTCGCGCGTCTGGAAGGGGCAGCACTTTCCCGGGCACATGGGTCACGAACGGGTGACCGCCAAGAACCTTCGGGTGGTGAAAGTGGACGCGGAGGAAAATTTGCTGTTCGTTCGCGGCTCAGTCCCTGGCCCCAATGGCAGCTATATCATGGTTCGAAAATCCCGCGAATCCTTATAGCGAGACGACGATGCCGGTTGTGGATGTAAAAAATCTGGCGGGCGAAACGGTGGGCCAACTGGAGCTCGCCGACGATGTGTTTGCGGCTCGGGTAAATCCCCACCTGCTGCACGAGACGGTGAGGAACTACCGGGCCGGCCAGCGCGCCGGGACGCACAAGACAAAGGTAAGAGGGGAAGTGCGCGGCGCCGGACGCAAACTCTGGCGGCAGAAGGGAACGGGGCGCGCGCGCATCGGGTCGATTCGCTCGCCGCTGTGGCGCAAGGGCGGCACGGTTCACGGCCCACGGCCGCGCGACTATTCGTACCGGATTCCGCGGAAAATGTTCCTGGGGGCGCTGCGTTCCGGGCTTTCGGCGAAGCTTGCGGAGGAAAAGTTGACGGTCGTGGATGGTTGGGCGCTCGAATCCCACAAGACAAAAGCGTTCCGGCAAGCCCTTTCGACGCTCGATGAGAATAGCCGCACGATCTTGCTCGTCGCGAACGAGTCCAACGAGAACCTGGAGCGCGCCAGCCGCAACCTCGAAGGGGTGAAGTTGGTGCCGACAACCAAGCTGGAACCTTACGATTTGCTGAGGCACGAGCGGCTGATGCTTTCGAAGGAAGCCGCTATCAAGCTGAGCCGCGCATTGGGTTCGGGCGAGAGGTCCGCCGAGCCGGTTCAGATTGAGCCGGCGCCGGGGGCGGTTAAAGCCGTTCACGCGGCTGCTAAGCCCGCCAAGAAGAAAAAAGCCCCGAAGGCGGCTAAGAAGCCTGCCGCCAAACGCGCGAAGGCAAAGCCAAAGAAAAAGAAGGACTGAACCGTGATCACGCAACCATTTCACATTATTCGCAGGCCCATCATCACGGAAAAGGGCCTTGGAGTGAAGGAAACACAGCACACGGTGGTTTTCGAAGTGGCGGCGAAAGCCACGAAAACCCAGATCAAGGAAGCCGTGCAGAAGGTTTTCAAAGTAAAGGTGGCGCACGTGCGCACCGCGAACTTTCACGGGAAGTTCCGCCGGCGAGGCCGAGCCGAGGGCCACCGGCGGGATTGGAAGAAGGCTTACGTCAAATTGGCCCCGGGCGAAAAGATGATCGAGTACGCAGAGAATCTGTAGCCTCGGGAATGCCGGAGCGATGCCGACGGGCAAGAGGGAACCATGGGACTGAAAAGCTACAAGCCGTATACACCATCGCGGCGCTTCCTCACCATGCTCGATAAGAGCGAGGTGACGAAAGAAAGCCCTGAAAAATCGCTCGTCGAGCCGCAGCGTCGCTCGGGCGGACGCAACGATCACGGTGAAATCACCGTCTGGCATCGCGGAGGCGAGCACGCCCGGAAATATCGCGTGATCGATTTCCGGCGCGACAAAGTCGGCATCCCGGCCCGCGTGGCGGCGATCGAATACGACCCGAACCGCTCGGCTCGCATCGCCCTGCTGCATTACGCCGACGGCGAGAAGCGCTACATTTTGCATCCGGTGGGCCTCGAGGTCGGCATGACGGTACAGAACGGCGAAGGGGCAGACATTCTGCCGGGCAATGCCCTGCCGATCCGGAACATCCCTCCCGGAACGATGGTGCACAATCTGGAGCTTTCTCCGGGTAAAGGCGGGCAAGTGGTTCGGTCGGCGGGCGGATCGGCACAGCTTCTGAGCAAGGAAGGCGACTTCGCGCTGGTGAAACTGCCATCGGGCGAGACGCGCAAGTTCAGCATCAACTGTATGGCGACGGTCGGCCAGATCGGCAACCTGGATCACGAGAACGTGACCTACGGCAAGGCCGGGCGCTCGCGCTGGCTGGGCATACGGCCGACCGTGCGGGGTGTGGCCATGAACCCGGTAGACCACCCGCACGGGGGCGGCGAGGGTCGCGTGAAAGGCAACCATCCCCAGACGCCCTGGGGTTTTCCGACGCTAGGCGCGAAGACGCGCAAGAAGCATCGTGGCGATAAGTTTATTGTGCAACGCAGAAAGCCATAAGGTTTTTGGCAAGGAGCAGCAGAAAAATGAACCCGGCGCGGCGGGGAATAGAGAGCAAACCCATGACAGCAAGTCGAACAAGACGTCCAGCAAGCAGGCAAGCGCGCGCGCGGAAGCGCGCCGCTCTGCCCGTACGGCGGCCGGTAAAGCCGGCCCACAAACCTGCACCTCCGGCCCCTGTGCAGGCTCTTTACCGGATGTGCAAACCGGGCTGGGCAGTGGTGGTGGAGAAAACCCCGACTGCGCAGGGCACTCGGTTTGTCTGTCCATTCTGCCCGCTTTCACACCGCGTTTCGGGGCCCGTCCGCGGTTTCCGCAAGCTGCGCCGCGCGCAGTGGGTGAAGCTGCGCCGGGCCGAGGAATAGAGGAGCGATGCCGCGCTCGGTCAAGAAAGGGCCGTTTGTGGATGACCACCTGCGAGAAAAGGTGGAGGGTCTAAACGCCCGCAATGAAAAGAAAGTGGTGAAAACGTGGTCGCGGCGCTCGACGATTATTCCCGAGATGGTAGGCCACACCCTCGCGGTGCATAACGGAAGGAAGTTCATTCCGGTGTACATCACCGAGCAGATGGTGGGGCACAAGCTCGGTGAATTCGCGCCCACGCGCACGTTCAAGGGCCACGCGGTAAAGGCGGCGATGGAAAGGGCTGCGGCGGCGGCAGGCGCGCCGCCCCCTGGAGCTGCCGGTGGGGCGCCGGCGGGGGCCGGCGGTGGCGCAGCGCCTGCGGCACCAAAGACGACATAGAGAATGGCGATCGAAAACGTATCACCGGGGACGATCGAAGGCCTGGCGCGGGCGCGGTTCATCCGCGTCTCGCCGCAGAAGGCGCGTCTGGTAGTGGATCTGATCCGTGGCCACCGCGCCGAAGACGCCCTACAGGTGCTGCGGTTTACGAAGAAGCGCGTGGCGCACGAGGTGGAAAAAGTGTTGCGCAGCGCCATCGCCAATGCCGAACGCAAGGCCGATGACGCGGGCGACACGCTGGATGTGGACGCGCTCTACGTCACCAGTTGCTACGTGAACGAAGGGCCGCGCTGGAAGCGGCTTCGGCCGGCGACGAGGGGTCAAGCCTTCCGCTACCAGAAGCGGACGAGTCACATTGTGGTTCAGGTCTCCGAACACCACGTCGCTGCCGCGGGCCGCGCCGCGGCTGCGGCGGCCGAAGCGGAGGCCTCGAAGGGCGTGAAGGGCGCGGTACGCAAGGCTCGCAAGGCGCTCTCGCAACGGTCAAGGTCTACGCCGTACAAGAAAAAGAAGTAGGAGGCGAGATTGGGTCAAAAGACGCATCCGTACGGGTTTCGGCTGGGCTACAACAAGGATTGGAAATCGCGGTGGTTCGCCAAGCGGGAATATGCCGACCTGCTTCACGAAGACGTGGCGCTGCGGAATCAGTTGAAGGAGCGGCTGCGCTCCGCGGGCGTCAAGGGAATTGACGTAGAGCGAGCCGCCAACAAGCTTGTGATCCGGATTTACACGGCTCGGCCGGGCATTATCATCGGGCGGAAGGGCGCGGAAATCGACAAGCTCAAGAACGAGATACAGAAGCGGACCAAGCGCGAAGTGCACATCGATATCCAGGAGGTGCATCGGCCGGAACTGGATGCGCAACTCGTGGCTGAATCGATTGCGCTGCAGCTGGAAAAGCGGGTGGCCTTCCGGCGCGCGATGCGCAAGGCGGTGGATTCGGCGCTGCGGTTCGGCTGCAAGGGAATCAAGGTGCGCGTGGCCGGACGGCTGAACGGCGCGGAAATCGCGCGCAAGGAATGGTACCTGCAGGGCCGGCTGCCGTTGCAGACGCTGCGTGCCGATATCGATTTCGGATTCGCCCAGGCCTATACGACTTACGGAGTGATCGGCGTGAAGTGCTGGATTTATCAAGGTGAGAACATTCCGCAGCGGGTGACGCACAGCGTAGCGGCGACCGTATAGCTGTGGCCGGTGGAGAGGGAATAGAGGCGCGAACATGTTGATGCCGAAAAAGGTGAAGTATCGCAAGCAGCAGCGCGGCCGGCGTTCAGGAAAGGCCTGGCGCGGCGGGTCGCTGGCCTTCGGGGAATACGGGTTGAAGGCGCTCGAACCGGCCTGGATCACCGATCGCCAGATCGAGGCGTCGCGCGTGGCGATCACGCGCTTCATCAAGCGCGGCGGCAAGCTGTGGATTCGCGTCTTTCCCGATAAGCCTTTCACGAAGAAGCCGGCGGAGACCCGCATGGGAAAAGGCAAAGGGCCGCCGGAGCACTGGGTGGCGGTGGTAAAGCCTGGACGCGTGCTGTTTGAAATGGCCGGCGTGGATCTGGCGGCGGCGACCGAAGCGATGAAGCTGGCCGCGAGCAAGCTGCCGATTCTGACAAAGTTTGTTACGCGCGAGGAAGCACTGTAATGCCGCGGCGCGTGGACAAATTTCGCGAGATGAATGAGAACGAACTCGAAATCCAGCAGCGCGAGCTGAGCGAGCAGGTTTTCCGCCTGCGCTTCCAGATGAATACCGGCCAGTCGGAAGGGTTGAAGAGACTGCGGGAAGCGAAGCGCGATTTGGCGCGGGTGAAGACGCTGCAGCGGGAGCTGGAACTGAGGAAGAGCGATGGCAAATGAGCCGGCCGGGGTCTCCCCCGACGTGAAGCGAAGGCGGCAAGGGCTCGTGGGAGTGGTGACGAGCGCCAAAATGCAGAAAACGATCGTGGTCAAGGTCACCCGGAAGGTGCAGCACCCGATGTACCAGCGGGTGGTGCGGCTGGTGAAAAAGTTTTACGCGCATGACGAGAAGGGCGAAGCGCGCGTGGGGGATACCGTGCGCATCGTCTCGACCCGCCCGCTTTCGAAGTTGAAGCGCTGGCGGCTCGAGGAAGTGGTGGCGCGCTCGACGCGGGTAGCGTAGGGCGGCCGATTCAGGCGGCGAGGGAGCACGACGATGGTTCAGATGCGAACCTGGCTGACCGTGGCCGATAACTCGGGGGCCCGCCGTCTGATGTGTATTCTTCCTGTGGGCGGCGACGCCGGGTTACTGGCGGGTTTGGGCGACGTGATCACCGCGTCGGTGAAGGAAGCGGCTCCGGACAGCCAGATCAAGCAGGGGAAGGTGGTGCGCGCCGTGGTGGTGCGCACGCGCAAAGAGCATCGGCGGAGAGACGGAACCTACATTCGGTTCGACGACAATGCTGCGGTGCTGATCAACGATGCGGGCGAGCCGGTGGGTACCCGGGTGTTCGGACCGGTGGCGCGAGAGCTGCGGGAGAAAAAGTTCACGAAGATCGTCTCGCTGGCCCCCGAGGTATGGTGAGAATGAGAAAGCCTGAGGCAACGCGATTTGTAGTGAGTATCCGGCACGGCGACATCGTGAAGGTGATGGTGGGCCGCGATAAGGGCAAGACCGGCCGCGTGCTTTCGGTGGATCCATACAAGCGCAAGGTGACCGTGGAGCACGCGAACATAATCAAGCGGCACACGCGCCCCAACCCGTCGAAAAATATCAAGGGCGGCATTTTGGAGAAGGAAGGCCCGATCAGCATCTCGAACGTGATGATTGTTTGTCCGGGGTGCGGGAAGCACGCACGGGTGGGACGCACGACGCTCCCGGACGGGTCGAAGACCCGGGTCTGCCGCCGGTGCAACACGACGCTTGAGAACTAAGGACGCGCGAGGGGATTCGAGAACGCAATGACGAGCCGTTTGCACGAGCGATACAAAGCGAACGTCATTCCGGCGCTGACGAAGCGCTTCGGATACAAGAACACGATGGCGGTGCCTCGGGTGCAGAAGGTGACGCTCAATATCGGATTGGGCGAAGCGAGCCAGAACATCAAGCTGCTGGACGCGGCGACGCAGGAGCTGGGGCAGATTGCGGGCCAAAGGCCGGTGATCACGCGGGCCAAGAAGTCGATTGCGAATTTCAAGATCCGCAAAGGGATGGCGATTGGGTGCATGGTGACGTTGCGCGGGGAGCGGATGTACGAGTTCCTCGACCGCCTGTCGAACATCGTCCTGCCGCGATTGCGCGATTTCAAAGGACTGCCGCCGAACTCCTTCGACGGGCGCGGGAATTACACGCTGGGCATGCGGGACCAGCTCGTGTTTCCGGAAATCGATTACACCCGCGTCGACAAGATCCGAGGGATGAACATCACGATTACGACGAGCGCTAGGAGCGATGAGGAAGGGCGCGAGCTGCTGAAATTGATGGGATTGCCCCTGCGGGCCTAGAGGCAAAGGACAGGAGAAACAATGGCGCGTACTTGTCAATTCGCGAAGATGCGTCGGAAACCGAAATACAAGGTCCGGGTGCGCAACCGCTGCCGCATCTGCGGCCGGCCTAGGGGATTTCTGCGGAAGTTCGAGATGTGCCGGATCTGTTTTCGCCTTCTGGCGCTTAAGGGCGAAATCGCCGGCATCGTGAAGGCGAGCTGGTAAGGGGACGCATGATTACCGATCCGATCGCAGACATGCTGACGCGGATTCGCAATGCCGTGCGGGCGCGGCATCCACGCGTGGACTTGCCTGCGTCCAAGCTGAAGGTGGAGATTGCGCGCATCTTGAAGGAAGAAGGGTACGTCTCGGGCTACAAGGTGGTGGAAGACGGTAAGGTGAAAAAGATACTTCGAGTGATGCTGCGATACACGCCCGACAGGCGCAGCGTCATCACCGACCTGCGCCGCGTATCCCGGCCCGGCAGCCGGCGCTACGTCGGCAAGTCCGCAGTGCGTCCGGTGGTCGGAGGAATGGGCATTGCTATCCTATCCACTCCGCGTGGGGTGATGACCGGGCAGACGGCCCGCAGGGAACGAGTTGGCGGCGAGCTTTTGTGCGAGGTCTGGTAATGCGGAAGGTGAAAAAGAGCCATGTCGCGAATCGGCAATAAGCCCATCGCTCTGCCTGCGGGCGTGAAAGTGAACGTGCAGGGGCGCGCGGTGGAGGTGCAGGGCCCCAAGGGCAAGCTATCAGTGCCGGTACCGGTGGGAATTAGATTCGAAACCAAGGACGGCACGTTGGTGGCTTCGCGCGAAGCCGAGCAGCATCGGGCTTTACATGGTTTGGCGCGGGCATTGGTTGCGAACGCCGTCTACGGCGTGACGCAGGGCTTCAAGAGGGACCTGGACATTGTAGGGGTGGGTTACCGCGCCGAGGTAAAAGGCAAGAACGTTGTTTTCGCGCTGGGTTATTCGCATCCCATTGAGTTTCCCATTCCCGAGGGAATTCAAATCAGCGTGGAGAAGCAGACGCACGTGGCCGTCACCGGGGCGGATAAAGGACAAGTGGGCCAAGTAGCGGCCAACATCCGCGCGCTGCGCCCGCCCGATCCGTACAAACAGAAAGGCATTCGGATCACCGGCGAGCGGCTGAAGAAGAAGGCGGGCAAGGCGGGAGCGGCCAAGACCGCGGGTTAAGGCGCAAGGAGAAGGGCGTGGCAACTACATCGGTCAGAAAACTATCGCGGAACGGGCATCGGCAGCGCATCCATCACCGCATGCGAAAAAAGCTTGCGGGAAATTCGGAGCGTCCGCGGCTGTGCGTATTTCGCTCGCTGAAGCATATTCGCGCGCAGGTGATCGACGATCACACGGGCCGGACCCTGGCCGCTGCAAGCTCGCTCGATAAGGACGTTCGGCAGCAGATCAAGGGCGGCGGCAACATCGCCGCATCGAAAGTGGTGGGGAAAGCGATAGCGGAGCGCGCGCGGGCCGCGAACATCGAGAAGGTGGTGTTTGACCGCGCCGGCTATCAATATCACGGCCGCGTCCAAGCGCTTGCCGACGCAGCACGAGAGGCGGGATTGAAGTTCTAATATTTATGCCGAAACAAGAACTGAAAGACACCCTGTCGATTCGTCGCCCCGTAGACGCGAACCAAGCGAACCTGAAGGACCAGGTCGTGTCCATCAACCGCGTGACGAAGGTCGTCAAGGGCGGCAAGAACCTGAGTTTCTCGGCCTTGGTGGTGGTGGGCGATCAGCGTGGGCACGCCGGGTTCGGCATGGGCAAGGCACGCGAAGTGCCCATGGCCATCCGTAAGGCCATCGAGCAGGCGAAAAAGAACCTGGTCAAGTTCAACCTGAAGGGATCGACGATTCCCCATCAGGTGGTGGGGCGTTACGGGTCGGGCCAAGTGCTTCTGAAGCCGGCGCCGGAGGGCACTGGCGTGATTGCCGGAGGTCCCGTCCGAGCCGTCATGGAAGTGGCGGGGATTCAGAACGTGCTGACGAAATCGATCGGCACATCGAATCCGCACAACGTAGTAAAAGCGACATTTGACGCGCTGCTGCACTTGAAAGACGCCGCCAAGGTGGCCGAGATGCGCGGGAAGGCGGCCGAAGAAGTGGTCTCTTCTTAAATGCGGGTTCCGCGGATGGTGAGATGACGACAAAGAAGAAATCGACGACCTTAAAAATCCGCTGGGTGGTCAGTTTCATTGCGTGTCCTCGGAAGATGCGGCAGACGATTCGCGGTCTGGGCTTTCGCCGGTTGTATCAAACGGTGGAGCGGCCCGATACGCCCGCGATTCGGGGGATGATCGCAAAGGTCCGCCATCTGGTAAAGGTGGAAGGTTAGGTGACGCGATGGGAGTGAAGCTATCCAACCTGAGGCCCCCGCACGGGTCGCGCCGGAAGAAGGTGCGAGTCGGCCGGGGAATGGGCTCGAAGCTCGGCAAGACGTCCGGCGCAGGCAACAAGGGCCAGCAATCGCGGACCGGCTATTCACGACGCGCCGGATTTGAGGGCGGCCAGATGCCGCTGCACCGGCGGATCCCGAAACGGGGGTTTTCGAATCCATTCCTGCATGAGTACGCGGTCGTGAACGTGGAGACGCTGAACGCGTTCGGGGCCGGAGAAACGGTGACGCCCGAAGCGCTGGCGGGACGCGGTCTGGTTCGGCTGCGGCGCGAAGGCGTAAAAGTCCTGGGCGAGGGCGAGCTGAAGGTGGCCCTGACGGTGCGCGCCCATGCGTTCAGCAAGGCGGCGCAGGAGAAGATTGCCGGCGCCGGAGGAAAGGTCGAAGTCCTGTAATGAAAAAGCTCTTCGAGGCGTTCCGGAATATTTTCGCCACACCGGACCTGCGCAAGCGTGTGCTGTTCACGCTCGCGCTGCTGGGTGTTTACCGCCTCGGCGCGTTTATTCCTACACCGGGCATCAATACCGATCTGCTGGAGGAGATCTTCAAGCGCGGGCAGGGCACGGTCTTTGGAATCATCGACCTGTTCAGCGGCGGGAACTTCCGCCGCTTGACGATCTTCGCCCTGGGCATCATGCCTTACATCACCGCCTCGATTATTCTTCAGTTGTTGGTGGTGGTTTGGCCGTACCTCGAGCGGCTGCAGAAAGAAGGAGAACTGGGCCGGCGGAAGATCACGCAATACACGCGGTATTTGACCATCATCCTCAGCGGCTTCCAGTCGTTCACCATCGCCCTGGCCTTGCAGCGCCAAAATCTTTCAGGCACGTCGCTCGTTTATCATCCGGGGCCGCGATTCATCCTGATGACCATGCTGACGCTGACGACCGGTTCGGCGTTCATCATGTGGCTCGGCGAGCAGATCAGCGACCGGGGCATCGGCAACGGGATGTCGCTGATTATTTTCTCCGGGATTGTGGTGGGCCTCCCGCGGGGAATCAAAGATCTTTTCGACAAGGCCGCAACCAGGCAGTGGGGCCCGCTGACGCCGCTTGCCTTGATCCTCCTGGTCGTGCTGATGATTGCGGTGGTGGGGTTCATTGTGTTTGTCGAAGGCGGACAACGGCGCATCCCGGTGCAGTACGCCAAGCGCGTGATGGGCCGAAAAGTGATGGGCGGACAGATGACGTATCTGCCGCTGCGGGTGAATTCCGGCGGTGTGATCCCTCCGATTTTCGCGAGCTCGCTGCTCACTTTCCCGCAAACGCTCGCGCTTTTCTTTCAGAAGCGATCGCCGTTTTTCGAGCACTTTGCCAAACAGCTTGCCTGGGGCGAGCCTCTCTACACATTGGTATACGTGCTGCTGATTATCTTTTTCGCGTTCTTCTACGTGGGCATCATTTTCAACCCCACCGAGCTCGCCGACAATATGAGGAAATACGGCGGCTTCATTCCCGGCATCCGGCCGGGCCGCAACACCTCCGAGCACATCAACCGCATCCTGACGCGCCTGACCTTCGTCGGCGGCGTCTACTTGGCGGTGGTTTGCCTTCTGCCCGAATGGATGATCTCAGGAATCCACCTGCAGCACCTGCCTCTTGTGGGCTCCTGGTTCGATAAGCACATGTCGCGGTTCGTGCTCGAGGGCCTGAATGTGAACTTCTATTTCGGCGGCACTTCGCTGCTGATTGTGGTGGGCGTGGCCATGGACACG
Source organism: uncultured Acidobacteriota bacterium (assembly GCA_963781005.1). Taxonomy (GTDB): domain Bacteria; phylum Acidobacteriota; class Terriglobia; order Acidiferrales; family UBA7541; genus CAWADX01. The sequence continues at coordinate 217,298 of CAWADX010000001.1, read as the reverse complement.
GTGCAGCAGGTGGAAGCCCAGCTGGTGATGCGCAATTACGACGGCTTCGTTCGTAAAGGCAAGGTGCGGAGCCGCCGTGGCTAGCGCTCGCTCTATGTCCGCACCGGCGACGTTAAATCGCGCGCTGATTTTCCTGGGCCCTCCCGGCGCGGGCAAGGGCACGCAGGCGAAACTGGTTTCGCAATATTACGGCGTGCCGCATCTCTCGACCGGGGACATGCTCCGCGATCAGATTCGCCGGGGCACGGAGCAGGGCCGCTTGGCAAAGCCCATCATGGAGCGCGGCGAGTTGGTGCCGGACGACATCGTGCTGGGTATGGTCGAGGAGCGCATCCAGCATCCCGATTGCGCCCACGGGTTTATTCTCGACGGATTTCCGCGGACTGTACCTCAGGCGGAGGGCCTCGACGGGATCTTGCAGCGGCTGCAGTTCGGGCGTCCCCTGGTCTTCTACATTGCGGTCGATCCGGAAAAGTTGATGCGTCGGCTTACGGGGCGCCGCACCTGCAGTACGGGCGGCGAGATTTATAATATTTACGATAAACCGCCCAAGGCCGAAGGGCGGTGCGACAACGACGGAGGCGTGCTCGTCCAGCGTCCGGACGACAAACCCGAGGTGATTCGGGAGCGGATCGTTGCGTACGAAGCGCAGACGAAGCCCCTGGTGGATTACTACCGCCGGCAAGGAACGTTGCGAGAGGTGGATGGTTCAGCCGACGCGGAATCCGTCAACCGCGCTGTTTTTGGGATTCTCCAGCGGCTGTAAGGCACCGATGGTTATTTGCCGGTCATCGGCGGAACTCGAGAGAATGCATCACGCCGGCATGATTGTCTGGAACGTTTTGGGAGAGCTGAAGCAGATGGCAAGGCCGGGCACGACAACGAGGGAACTGGACGCGTTCGCCGAGAAGTTTACGGCCGCGCATAGCGCGCGCCCTGCTTTCAAGGGTTACCGGGGCTACCCGAGCGCGGTGTGCACGTCGATCAACGAGGAAGTGGTGCACGGGATTCCTTCGGCGTCTCGAAAACTCCGTGAGGGTGACATCCTGTCGCTCGATTTCGGAGTGGAGTATGAAGGCTATTACGCCGACGCGGCGGTCACGGTCGCGGTTGGGAAGATCGACCCGGAGCGAGAGAAATTGTTGCGGGTGACACGAGAGGCGCTCGATTCCGCAATCGACAAGGCCAGACTCGGCAACCGATTGAGCGATATTTCGGCGGCGGTCCAGCAGCGGGTGGAAGAGAACGGTTTTTCGGTGGTCCGCGAATTTGTCGGGCACGGAATCGGCACGCGCATGCACGAAGATTTGCAATTGCCGAATTATGGCGAGCCGGGGCGTGGCCCGCGGCTTCAGGAAGGCATGGTCCTGGCGATCGAGCCGATGGTGAATCGCGGGGATTCCGACGTGCGAGTGCTCGAAGACGGCTGGACGGCAGTGACCGCAGACGGGAGTGATTCGGCTCATTTCGAACACACCGTCGCCATCACGAAGAATGGGCCATGGATTTTGACCCGGCCGCGGGAAGCGACCGGGCCGTCCTGGTGACCCGCGCAACTGCGGGCGCCGAGATCAGCGGTTTTTGAACAGGAGCTCATGCGCAAGAGGCCGGGACAGGACAAGAAGAAGGCGGACGCCAGCAATCCGAAAGAGGATGCCATTGAAGTGATGGCCACGGTGATCGAGCCGCTGCCCAACGCCATGTTCCGCGTCGAGCTCGAGAACAAGCACCAGGTGCTGGCGCACATTTCGGGAAAGATGCGCAAGAATTTTATCCGCATTTTGCCGGGGGACCGCGTCGCGGTGGAGCTTTCGCCGTACGACCTGACCCGCGGCCGCATCGTTTATCGTTACAAGTAGCAGGCGGGGAGGATCGAGCCAGAAATGAAAGTTCGCGCGTCCGTAAAGAAGATTTGCATGAAGTGCAAGATCGTCCATCGGCGCGGTGTGGTGCGGGTGATTTGCCCGAACCCAAAACACAAGCAGCGCCAAGGTTAGGGAGGAAGGAAGATGGCACGTATCGCAGGCGTGGATCTGCCGCCGAACAAGAGGCTCTGGGTCGGGCTAACGGCGATCTACGGCATCGGCCAGGCCCGCGCGCGGACGCTGTGCGCCAAGGCGAATGTAGACGACACGAAGAAGGTGAAAGACCTCACGGAAGAAGAGGTGACGCGTCTGCGCCAGGCCATCGAGTCCGAAGGGCGCGTGGAAGGCGATCTCCGCAAGGAATGGCAGATGAACATCCGGCGGCTGATCGAAATTCAGTGTTACCGCGGCCTACGGCACCGCCGCAATCTTCCGGTGCGCGGCCAGCGAACACACACGAACGCCCGCACCCGCAAGGGACCGCGGAAGGGCGCGGTGGCCGCAAAGAAGAGTACGGCGGTGAGGAAGTAAACCGGAAAAAGGAGCGAACGACCCGTGGCCAAAGAACCCCAAGACGCGACTGCCGCACCGGGAGCGCCGGCAAAACCGACGAAGCGCAAGAAGGAATTCAGGAAGAAAAAGGAGCGGCGGGTAGTGCCGCAGGGCGTGGCCTGCATCCAGGCGACGTTCAACAATACGATTGTGACGCTGACGGACCAGGAAGGGCGCGCGGTGAGCTGGGCTTCGGCGGGTTCGGTGGGCTTCAAAGGGTCGCGTAAGGGCACACCCTACGCGGCGCAACAAGCGGCCATGAACGCTGCGGGCGTGGCGCGCGATCAATATGGAATGAAAGCGGTGGAAGTGCGCGTGAAGGGTCCCGGCTCGGGGCGTGAATCAGCCGTTCGAGCGCTGGCTTCGGCAGGGCTGCACATCAATTCCATCAAGGATGTGACGCCCATTCCGCACAATGGCTGCCGGCCGCCGAAGCGCCGACGCGTGTAGCCGGGCGGATCGGAAGCAGAGGAAAAGGAGAAGCGAATTGGCAAGACATCGTGAAGCAGTTTGCCGCTTGTGCCGCCGGGAAGGGATGAAGCTCTTCCTGAAAGGCCTGCGGTGTTTTACGGAAAAATGCGCGATTGAAAAACGGAATTTCGTTCCCGGACAGCACGGGCAGGCTCGCCGGCCCAAGCTGGTAGGTTACGGAGTGCAGTTGCGCGAGAAGCAGAAGGTGAAGCGCACCTACGGGTTGCTCGAGCGGCAGTTCCGGACGTATTTCGAGAAGGCGGAGCGCGCCAAGGGCCCCACGGGTTCGAATCTGATCGTGATGCTCGAGCGGCGGCTCGACAACGTGGTTTACCGGCTGGGGATCGCGAGCTCGCGGTCTCAGGGGCGGCAACTGGTGCTCCACGGACACGTGCGCGTGAACGGACACAAGGTGAATATCCCGAGCTACCTGATCAAGGTGGGCGATGAAATCAAGCTGAAGGAAAAGATGCACCAAAACGCCATGGTGCTGGAAGCGCGGAATCTGGCGCAAAGCCAGGATGCGATGCCGTGGCTCGAAATGGACCGTGAAAATTTCAAAGGGCGCGTGCTGGCGATGCCGCGGCGTGAAGACGTGCAGACGCCTCCGGTGAACGAGCAGCTCATCGTCGAGCTTTATTCGAAGTAGGGGAATTCGCGGTTTTGCAGCCAGGCCTGCCGCAGGCGGGCCGAGGGGGACAAAGATGTGGAAAGGGTTTCAGAAACCAAAGCGGTTGGCAGCGGAACTTGAGACGCTGACAGACAAGTACGGAAAATTTTCCGCGCAGCCGTTCGAGCGCGGCTGGGGCACGACGGTGGGGAACGCGGTGCGGAGGGCGTTGCTCAGCTCGATTGAAGGCGCGGCCATCACCGCGGTGAAGATTGAAGGTGTGCTGCACGAATTCTCGCCCATTCCCGGAGTGGTCGAGGACGCCACCGACATCATCTTGAATCTGAAGCAGGTGCCGCTCAAGCTGAATTCCGATCAGTCCAAGACGATCTCGCTGAACGTGGATGCGCCGGGACCGGTGACATCGGCCAAGATCGAGGAAGACGCCGATATCGCCGTGCTGGACAAGAACGTGTACATCGCGACGGTCAGTGAGGGCGGCAAGCTCGAACTGGAGTTGCGGGTGAAGAACGGCCGCGGCTACGTTTCCGCCGATCGCAATTTCGATGAGGACTTGCCCATCGGCTACATTCCCATCGATTCGGTGCATTCGCCGGTGCGCAAGGTGAACTATTCGGTTGAAGCGGCGCGTCTAGGACAGATGACCGACTACGAAAAGCTGTCGCTGGAAGTGTGGACGAACGGCGCCATCACGCCGCAGGACGCCATCGGACTGGCTTCCAAACTGGTGAAGGATCACATGAGCATCTTCATCAACTTCGAAGAGCAGCCCGAGATTCTGGAAGAAGCGATCGAAAGCTACAACGACCCGCGCCTGGAACACCTGGACCGTTCGGTGGAAGAGCTTGAGCTTTCCGTGCGCTCCTACAACTGCCTGAAGAACGCGAACATCCAGAGCCTACGAGAGCTCGTCCAGAAGACCGAATCCGAGATGCTGAAGACGAAAAACTTCGGCCGCAAGTCGCTGAATGAAATCAAGGAAATCCTCTTGAAGATGGGCCTGAGTCTGGGAATGAAGTTCGACGAGCACGGCCGCATCATCTGGCCGCCGCTTCCGAGCCAGACGGCTCCGCTCACGGCGGAGGAAACCACAGCGCCCTAGAATGCGGGATAGCACATGAGACATCTCAAGTCGGGATACAAACTCGGACGCAAGCCCGCCCATCGCCGGGCGACACTGCGGAACCTCGTCACGAACTTGATCGTACACGAGCGCATCCATACGACGCTCCTGCGAGCCAAGGCCGCGCGGCCGCTTGCGGAACGCATGATCACGCTCGGGAAGCGCGATAGCCTCCACGCGCGACGGCAAGCGGCCGCTTTCTTGCAGACTCCGCTTGCAACAAAGAAGCTCTTCGCCGACTTGGCTCCACGGTTTGCCGATCGCCCAGGCGGCTACACCCGCATCGTCCGCGCCGGCTGGCGCATCGGCGACGGCGCCAAGCTTGCCATCCTGGAGTTCATCGGCTCCGAGCTGAAAAAGAAAGAGAAGAAAAAGAAGGAAGGGCGCGAGGAAGCTCCGGAAGAAAAGGAAGCCCAGAAGTAATCGGCGTTTTTCGCACCGAAGGAAGGCCCGCCCCCGTTCCGGGAGCGGGCTTTTTATTTAAAGATGCGTCCGCGCATCTTCTTCGTCGCCTTTGCCGGGAGGGTCCTGGGTTGTCCCCCGCCGCCGTTGGCCGGTTCCGGCGCTCAGATTCTCGAAATCCCTGTGTCGAAGGCGAACAGCCAAGCGACGATTTGCGCGGCGACCGCGCCACTCGAGTCCAGCAGGACATCCCGAAGAGACGCGAACCGCCCCGGGACGAACCATTGATGGAATTCATCCGTCGCGGCATAGGCGGCGGCCACGCCGACGGCTGCTAGCGCCCAACCGATCCGCCATTCGCGGCGATTTCCCCGGATCCCGCGCAATAGGAGCAGACCGAAAATGAAATATTCAATAAAGTGCGCAGACTTGCGGACGAGGTAGTGCAGAAACGCAATGGTGGCGGGCGCGGCTCCCGGCAGGATCCATTTCAGGAGGGGGACAATGAATCGGGAAGTATTGCCTTCCGTAAACCATTGGGTGGAAAAAATCCAGATGACCGCAGCCCAGAAAAATACGGGCCACTGCCGGCGAAGGAATCGTCGCATCTCAGCGACGCCGTCCCGGGCGCTCAGTTTTCCTTTGCAAATTTCGTGGAGTCAGGCACCGCATTATTCCAGCCGATAGTTGGGCGCCTCGCGAGTGATGATCACGTCGTGGACGTGGCTTTCACGCAAGCCAGCGGAGGTGACGCGTACGAACCGCCCACGTTCCTGCAAGTCCTTCAGGTTGGCCGCGCCACAATAGCCCATTCCGCTGCGCAGGCCGCCCACAAGTTGCTCCACGAGTCCGGCGAGCGGTCCCTTGAACGGCACCTGACCTTCGATGCCTTCGGGCACGGATTTACCGGGTTCCGCGCACTCCTGGGCGTAGCGGTCTGCCGAGCCCGCCTCCATAGCTCCGAGAGAACCCATCCCGCGATAGGATTTGAAGGTGCGACCCTGGTAGAGAATGGTCTCCCCCGGGGATTCTTCTGTGCCGGCGAGCAGCCCACCGATCATGACGACGGCAGCTCCGGCGGCAATCGCTTTCGTAATGTCGCCCGAAAATTTTATTCCTCCGTCGGCGATGAGTGGCACACCAGTACCTTGAGCGGCGCGGGACACCTCGAGAATCGCCGTGATTTGCGGCACGCCCGCTCCCGTCACCACCCGGGTGGTACAAATGGAGCCGGGCCCCATGCCAACCTTGAGGCCGTCAATGCCCAGGGCGATTAAGTCGCGGGCGCCCTCGCCGGTGGCCACGTTTCCGGCTACTAGTTGGATCTCCGGCAGCTTTCGCTTCACGGCACGGATAGCGTCCATCACCCGAGCGGAATGGCCGTGGGCCGTGTCCACCGCCAGCACATCCACTTGGGCCCGGGCGAGCTCCTGGGCGCGCTCGAGAAAATCGCCGGTGGCGCCCACGGCGGCCCCGATGCGCAACCGTCCGCGTTCGTCCTTGGTGGCGTGGGGATATTCCAGTTTCTTCTGGATATCTTTAACGGTGATCAGGCCCTTGAGGTTGAAATCGGCATCGACCACCAGCAGCTTTTCGATGCGATTGCGTTGCAGGATGCGTTCCGCTTCCTCGAGTGTGGTCCCGACGGACACGGTGACAAGGTTGTCCTTGGTCATGACGGCGCTGACCGGCTGATCGAGATTGCGCTCGAATCGCAGATCGCGGTTCGTGAGAATCCCGACCAGGCGCGGCCCGCGCGTAACGGGAAGGCCGGAGACCCTGTATTTGGTCATGATTTCGAGCGCTTGGGCCACGGACATTTCCGGAGAGATCGTCACCGGGTCCACGATCATTCCGCTTTCCGAACGCTTCACCTTGTCCACTTCCTCCGCCTGGCGCTCGATGGGCATGTTTCGGTGAACAAAGCCGAGACCCCCCTGGCGGGCGATGGCGATGGCGAGACGCGACTCGGTCACGGTGTCCATGGCGGCGGCCACCACCGGCACGTTCAGAGCGATCCTGCGAGTCAGGCAGGTGCGCGTGTCCACTTCCCCGGGAAGCACCGAGGACTTCCCCGGAAGCAACAGCACATCGTCGAACGTCAAGCCCTCAGGTATGGCTCCATCAATCATTGCGTCTCCGATTTCCTCCGAGAAGTTCGCTCCAAAAACGCCGCAGCCCAGCCGGAAGGGGCTGGGCCGCGAAATAATTGCGATGGGACAAGAACCTTCATACGTGAAGAAACCATTCTAGGCGGCCTCGATGATGAAATCAAGCGCAGGCAGTTGAGAAGACGCGAAAGAAGTCAGTGGCGGCGCGCGGAAGTTGCTTCGGGTGAGTCGCTCGGGTAAATTCGAAGTCGTGAGGGAATTCACACCGGCACGGCTGCTGCGCAACGCGCATTTGATGACGATCGCGTCGTCTTTTTGGACGAGGCGCTTTCCCAGACTTCCCGCGGCGATGGCGCGAGAGTTCGAAGTGGAGCCCGGGACGCGGGTGCGAGCCGAATGCCACTGGCAGACGGAGCCCGGCCGGCGTCCCACGCTTGTGGCGATTCACGGACTTGAGGGCTCGAGCCGGTCCGGCTACATGCTGGGCACGGCGGAGAAGGCTTTCCAAGAAGGGTTCAACGTCCTGCGACTCAACCAGCGCAACTGCGGCGGCACGGACCGTCTAACGCCCACGCTTTACAATTCCGGTTTGAGCGGCGACGTCCATGCGGTGGTGCGCGAGCTTATCGAGCGCGATGCGCTACCGGAAATCTTCGCCGTAGGTTTTTCCATGGGTGGCAATCTCGTCTTGAAAATGGCGGGAGATCTGGGCCGGGAGGCGCCGCCTGCGCTGCGAGCGGTTGTGGCCGTTTCACCTTCCGTCGATCTCGCCGGCTGCGCCGACGCGATCGCCGAGCCGCGCAACTTTATCTACGAGAGGTACTTCGTGTGGCGGCTCAAGCGACGCATCCGGCAGAAGGCGTGGCTCTTTCCGGATCGTTACCGGCTCAAGGGCTTGGCTCGCATCGGCAGCGTGCGAGAGTTCGATGACGCCGTCACCGCGAAGTTCTGCGGTTTCCGCGACGCGGATGATTACTATGCCCGTGCGAGCGCGCGGAGCGTGCTCGCTTCGATTTGCGTTCCGACACTCATCCTCACCGCGCAGGACGACCCCATGATCCCGTTTGCCGCCTTTCTCGATCCCAGCATTTCCGCGAATCCCCATATCACGCTCGTGGCGCCGCGCTTCGGAGGGCATTGCGCTTTTTTGGCGCGGAACAGGGATGGCGAACGTTTTTGGGCGGAAGCGCGCGCGGTCGAATTCTGCCAGGCGCATTCGAAATTGTAGCCGCCGCCGAAGCAACCGAAAATCACTCGAAAGGTTTCTCGAGCGAAGGGCTGAAGCCCGGCGTGAGCAATTGAGCGGCGCCGGTTTCCGAGATGACCATGTCGTCTTCGAGACGCAGGCCGTACTCATCGGGGACGTAAATGCCCGGCTCGTTCGAAAAGGTCATTCCCGGTTGCAGGGTGATCCGGTTGCCGCGGACGAGATAAGGCCATTCGTGGCCGTCGAGGCCGATCCCGTGACCCAGCCGGTGGGTGAAGAATTTGTAGCCAGGCCCGAAGCCGGCGTCGTTCAAAACCGAGCGCGCCGCGTCATCCACCGAACCGCATGGCCGGCTGCTCGTTGCCGCCAGGAGCGCCGCGTCCTGCGCCTTGCGAACGAGGCTGAAGGCCTTCTGGAGCTGGTGGGAAGGTTTGCCGAGCACAGTGCAGCGGGTCACGTCTGATTGATAGCCCTCGACAGCGGTTCCGCCATCCACCAGCACGATTTCTCCCTCCGCCAGCTTCTGCGGTTCTTTCGTGCCATGGGGAAGCGCGGCCCATTTGCCGAACAGCACGAGCGCGCCGCCATCGAGGCCCATGCGATCGAACCCATGGGAAACGAGCGCGGCGACTTCGTGCTGGGTTATGCCCTCTCGCAGCGACGCGAATACAGCCTGGTAGACATCGAAAGTGGCGGCACACGCCAAGCGCATCAAGGCGAGCTCGTGGTCGGTCTTCTGTCCGCGGCAGCCGTAGGTTACCGGGTCGCCGCTCGAGTATTCGAGCGCGTGCGTCGATTGGCGAAGGCCTTCCGAGAACCTGTAGCGAGTAGTTTCTTCGATGCCGACGCGGCCGGTGCGAATGCCGCGTTCCGCCAACCATTTCGCAGCGAGCGCGTACGGGCTTTCATCTTCCTGCCACACGCGCACTTCGATGGGCCAGGGGAGCAGCTCACGCAGGCGCCCCTCTTCGAAGGCGGGAGATATCATCAACGGCGCGCCCTTGCGCGGAATCAGCAGTGCGAGGAGCCGCTCGCTCAGCACCCAGCGGACCCCGGTGTAGTAGAAGAGCGACGTGCCGGGCGTCACGAACAGAGCGGCGATGGGAGGCCGAGCGTCGCTCATCAGCCGCTGCGCCAGCGCGATGCGGCCCTGATATTCTTCGGTCGCAATCGGCTGGACGAGGTTTCCGAGCGGCTTGAGCTTATCGAACGCCGGCGGCGCCGGCGGCTGCGCCTGGGCGAGCGGCTGTCGCAGAGCGCCGGCTTGACGGGAGGTCAACGCCGTTACGGCCGCTACGGCACCGCTCTTCAGTAATCCGCGCCGAGAAATTCTCATGATGTTCTCCCGCACTCGAATGGAAACTTGAATTTGCGTTTCTACTCGGCCGGACGGATGAAGTCAAGTGGTAGCGGCCGGGGAAAGCCGCAAATTCGACTCCGATTTCGAATTCCGAGTCCCGGCCGCGCTTCAGTGGAAGTGTGAGATCAGAACAGCGTCAGCTGAGATGCGTCCTCGGGCAAGGGCGATCTGCTTCCCGTCGGGAGACCATCGGAAGGCCCATATCTTATCGGCGGTGAAATTCGTCAACTGTTTGGGCGCCGCCGGCGCTCCGGAATTCCAAATGGGCTGGGCCCAAAGATTGGAAATGCCGCCCCGATCGACGATATAAACCACGGCGTGGCCATCGGGCATCCAGACAATGTCTGTGAATTCCCCTCCGATGTTGGCCCCAGCCGGCACAGGGTAGGCCGAATGGACAGCGCCACCCTCGATGAGCAGGATGGCGAGCTGGCCCGGTTTGAGGGCGTCGGGCCGGTAGTAAGCGGCGAGGAACCGTCCGTCGGGAGAGACGGCGGGGTAGGTGAGGTATTCGTCGCTCAAACGCATGGGTTCGCCACCACCATCCGTTGAAATCTTCCACAAAGCATGCTGGACATCTGATCCAGAGACATAGACGACCCATTTCCCGTCCGGCGTACACGATGCGGGAAGGTCGTCGTTGGGGCCACGCGTCAACTGGCGCGCATTTCCGCCGGCCGAATCGGCGCGCCACAGCGTCATGCCCCCGCCACGGTTCGTGGAGAAAACGAAGAAGCCGCCTTCGCCGCAGACAGTGGGGTGGATCTGAAAACCCGGGCCCAGCGCCACGTCGTGCGGATCACTTCCGTCGGGCGCAACCGTAGCGAGACCGGCAGCGCCTGAGGCGTAATAGCCATAGAGAATCCTGCCGTCGGGCAACCACGACAGGCCGGAAATGCCCTCGGCGCGGCTGAGTCCTGATGTGATGCGCTTGGCGCCCACTTCGAGAGCGATATCCGACGAAGGAGCCACCCACAGACTCGAATTCAGCGCCGCTTGCACGGCGAGGAGCGTTGACGCGTCAGCGGTGATGCTCGCGTTGGAATAGAAGTTTGAATCATTCGTGATCCGGCGGGCATCGCCATCGGGATAAGAGATTTCCCAGACCTGGGCGTTCAAACGGGACGTCTCGGCGGGCGCCGCGAAGATCATGCCACTGCCGTCGGGTAGCCAGGCGATCCGGCGCGGATAAAACCACTCACGCGACCCGACCGGGGACTCACGGCCCGATTGTACGTCCACAGTCTCAACGTGCATCTTTGCAACTTCACCAGAATCCGCCACGCCAACAGCGATGCGATTGCCGTCGGGAGACCACGCCGGGCCTTCGGGGGAAAAGAAGGCAGGTGAGCCGCGCGTTACCACTTCGCGCCCCCCGGAACCATCGGCATTTGCAATCATGAGTTGCGAGACGTGCCTGCGGGACGCCTGACGCACGAAGACCAGGCGGCTCGCGTCGGGTGAGAACGAAATGGGGCTATCGACTTCTGAAATCACCTGGCGTGGGGCGCCGCCGAGCGAGGGCACTTGGTAGAGACTGTTGACGGACGTGCCCGGCTCATTCCTGACGTAGAAAATGTAGTTGCCGTCGGCGGAAAAAGTGAGGCCCACGTAACTTCCCTGCGAGGGAGGAAGCACTTGGACGTTGGTGCCCGTGACGACTTGCCGCACCCAGACGCTTTCGGCGTCCCCGCGCTTCGATGTGTAGGCCACCCATTTTCCGTCGGGCGAAACCGTGGCCACGCCTACCTGGCCCGTTGAGGTGGCTTGACTGAAGCTCATCTCCGCGAAAGAGGAGGCCTCGTGGTGTCCGTATCGGCTATGTACGAGCAGCGTGATCCCAGCGGCGGTGGCGGCCAGAATGAGGGCGCCCGCAATCCAGAGCAGTGGCTGACGAAAGCGCATTCGTGGCGGCCCCTGAACTTCGCCGGATGGGCTTGCGGCAACTGCCCCGGGAGCGGTCGGCGAAGGGCCCGACGCGGGCGGCACCGACGCCCTTGCGACGCGGGACGAGTCGACATCGCGCTTCAGGCGCTTTAAATCGGCGCGCATCTCGCCGGCTGCCTGATAGCGAAGCTCGCGGTCTTTCTCCAGGGCTTTACCGATGATCTCTTCGAGCTTCATGGGGATGCCGGGATTCAGCTCCGAAGGAGGCAGCGGCGTGCGGTTCAGGATCTCATCGAAAATGACGGCGGTGGTGTTTCCCGAGAAAGCCGAACGACCGGTGGCCATTTCGTACAGCACGGCGCCGAAGCTAAAAAGGTCCGTGCGCGGGTCAAGGTCTTCCCCGCGGGCCTGCTCCGGCGACATGTAAGAGATGGTGCCCAGGGCTGAGCCCGGACTGGTAAGAACGTTGTCGGTGGTGGGCTCGGCCGTACCGCCGGTCGAGACACCCACGGCATCGGCCACGCGTCTCACGGATTGCTTTGCGAGGCCGAAGTCAAGGAGCTTCACCTGCCCGCGCGTAGTGACGAAGATGTTGGTCGGCTTGATGTCGCGATGAACGATGCCGCGTGAATGCGCGGCATCGAGCGCGTCGGCGATCTGCGTAGCGATGTCGAGGAGGGAATCGATGGCGATAGGGCGGCCGGCGATGCGCTCGCGCAGCGTCTGGCCTTCGAGCAATTCCATCACGAGAAAAGGCCGCGCTCCGCCCGCGTCGGCAACTTCGCCGATGTCATACAGGGTGCAAATGCATGGATGATTGAGCGCGGATGCGGCCCGCGCTTCCCGCTCGAAGCGCTCCAGTGCTGCGGGGTCGCGCTCGAGTTCGCTGGAGAGAAACTTTAGGGCGACGTGGCGTCCCAGACGCGTATCCTCGGCCCTGAAGACCAGGCCCATGCCTCCGCTCCCGAGTTTCTCGAGAATCCGATAGTGCGAGATATTTTCGCCGGGCTTCATTGGGACGCGTATTTCACGCAGGCAATCGTAAGACAGGCCATCGTGGCATGCAAGCAGCGCGGGAAGCAACGGAGCCGGAGGGCAAAAAAAAGGCGGGAACCGGAAGCGATCCGATTCCCGCCCTCGATTCCGCCGCGGACTTAGTGGTCTTCTGGGTTCTCTGGGTTGTCCGCTTTATCCGCTCTGTCAGTCTTGTGCCTATCCCTCGGCATGATGGTCAATTCCACAGGCTGCTCGAGCCGGAAATCGAGCTTGGTTTCCGACGGGATGTTCACCTGTTTGCCGTGGGTCATACCCTGATAGACGGCGCCGGAGCCCGCTCCCACTCCCGCGCCGATGGCAGCGCCCTTGCCGCCTCCCGCGACCGCGCCGATGATCGCGCCGAGCGCCGCGCCGCCACCCACCGTAGCTGCGGTCCGTTTACCGCGCGACGTGCCTACAGCCTCATACGTGCTGCTGACGAGAGGATAGGACTTGCCCTGGAACTCCATCTTGACCAATTCCAAGCGCAATTCGCTACGTCCGCTCATGTGTCCCGCGGTGGATGCCTGCACCAATCGAACCCAAACGTCGGCGCCCTTGGGGACGATCACTTCATTATCGATGACGATGGGCTGATCCAGCGAAGCGTGGAAAGTCTCACCGGTGTGGTTCACGGAGGAGTCTACGCCGTCAATCATCTGGATTCGCAGCGTGGAGCCCACTGGGACCTCCACGTTTCGGGGTTGTGGTGGAGGGGGCGGCGGGGGCGGTGGAGGGGTTACAGCCACCGGCGGACTCGGTGGGGCCGCGTTTGCTGGCGGCGTTGGCGTGGTTTCGGGTTCGGTTACCCTCTGCCGATGTGCTCTGTGCACCGGAGCCGGCTCCGGTGTGGGTGTCGGCTCGGGCGGAGGAGCTACAACGGGCGCAGCTTGGGCCACTTGTACGGCGAGTTGGTCGTTCACACCCTTGACACCCTTGGTGTCCGTGGCAAGTTTGAAGGCCTCGAAGTGCGCGGCGTCACTGGGTACGCTGCCGCTTAAGGTCACCTGTCCCTTGCTGACTGAAACTTGAACGCTCGAGTCCTTGAGCTGTGAATCGGAGAACATTCTCGCTTTGATGTCGGTGGCAATCGCGTCATCGCTGCGGGTGGTTGAGCATGCGGCGACGAGCAGCATGCCGGCAACCAAAATCAAAAGCGGAGCCGTCAATCTGCGCATATTTTCCCCTTCTACCTTCATGTACCCGGCGCGGTTGGTTTCGTTTTCCGCGCTTGGGGTCTTCCTAACCCACTCAATCGCATCAGTCTACTACGATGCGGGGCCATCTCCAAAAGCTGCCTAGGCGGCGTGTGCACATATCGCCCGCCTCCGCCCCCCAAAGGAAATCACTTCGACGCCAGGGGCTCACGAACGCTCGGTCAGCGACGACAACGTCGTGCAGTGGGAAGGCCGCCGCCTCCAGATCCCGCCCCAGCCGCAACGCTTCAGCTTCGCCGGGGCCCAAGTTCAGCTCTATGAATCTCTCGAGAGGAAGGGTTGCGATCGCGTACGGAGATACCAGACTCCACCACTCCGGTGGATAACTTCACAGGGGGTGACATTTTCATCGGGCCGCTAGGGTGACATTTTCACGGTGCTACAACAGTTGTTGCCAGACTGTGCGCGCCCGCGCAAAAAGCCGTCCCCGCGCGGTTTGTTTGAACGATATTTCCACTAGTAGGTGGCGCACGACGCAACCACGAGCGAAATGTCACCAACAAGCTTTATTGGCTTTCGCGCTTGGTCTAGATGTGCAGAAGCCGGATTGCCAATCCGCCGAGCGCTCCGCCCGCAAATGTGCCCAGCGCCGAAATCGGAGCATACCCCCAATCGGAGCTACCCTTCCCTGGAATCGGAAGAATCGCGTGGGCGATCCTGGAACTGAAATCACGGGCCGGGTTCATGCTCGTGCCGGTGGTCCCGGCCAGCGAGAGTATCAGGCCCCAGACCAATGCGGCAATCAGGAACGGACCCAAACCGGGGGGCAAATTGGCGCGCGACAAAATGCAGCCCGCAACAAACACCAGCAGGCTGGTCGGAATAATTTCACTGATGAGGTTTGCCACTTTGTTAGGAATGGCCGGGTGGCTGCAGAAGCAACTAAGTTTGCGGATGGGGTCCTGCGTGCCAGCCCAGTGTGGCCGGAAATGAAGCCAGACGAGAGCCGCGCCGGCAAATGCTCCCAACATTTGCGCGGTGATGTACGGTGCCAGCTTGGAGAAATTGCCGCTGGCGATCGCCACACCCAGCGTTACGGCTGGGTTGATGTGAGCGTCTCTGCTTCCGCACGCCAGAGCAGTGAAAATTCCCGCCATGGCGGCGAAGGCCCAGCCCGCCGACACCACCATCCATCCGCCCCCTTCTGCTTTGGAGCGTGAGAGCAAGACGTCGGCGATTACGCCGTTGCCCAGCAGAACCAGAACCATGGTGCCCATGAACTCACCGAACACAGGTGATAGCATTGCTTTTCCTCTCAACTGTCGTTCACGAAATCGGCAAGGTGGCCGACCCGCAGTTTCGGAAGAAACACAACCGCGGCCCCAACCCGTTCCTGAATAATTGTGAGTGTTGGTATCACATTAGAGTGACTAACGTCAATACGAAAGCCGATGCGTCACATCACATTTCTCGATGGCTCCTGCCCGGGGGAGCGGCCGGATGGGGCTTGCTGAACTGCGCGACGGCGTGGAAAAACTTTCGCAGACTCTTGGAGGCACATGTTCGGCGCACTTGGCAGACTCACGAACCGCAACGAGAGGTACACGGCAGGTCCAGGGAGAAAGACGCGCGTGTAATTCCCTTCAAATCTGAAAGAGGGAATGGTGGAGGCGGGGGGGAGTCGCAGGGCCCTACGGGTCTTGTCCCGAGCGCAGCCGAGGGGAACCCCCGATCAATACGGCTTTCTTCTTGTGGCTCCATCGTTTGATTTGATTCTCTCGTTTTCGCGCGGAGGAGAGTGTCGGATGCTCTTCAGACCAAACCAGTGATACAGGGCGGCGTCGCGAGGTCCAGTCTGAAGCGGTGCCTTCGTTGTGTCGCTGGACGCGCTGTTCCAGATCATCTGTGACGCCCGCATAAAAGGAAAGGAGTGGTCAGCACAGCGGAGGATGCAGCAATAGTGCATGCTGAAGGACCATCGAGGTGCGAGTCTTTGGTGCCCCTCGGCAAGCTCGGGACAAAATGTTTGCAAAACGAAAATTTTGGAGGCGGGGGGAGTCGAACCCCCGTCCGAGAAGCCTTGCAACCAGAAGACTACATGCTTAGCCCGTTCCGTTCGCTTCGCCGACTGCGCTCAGAGCGGGCAAGAAACGCAGCCGACTAGCCCGATGATGTCGCCGACGCATTACGGGCCGAAACGCGCCGGCCAGCCCACTGTGTGACGCCTCATCTCAAGCGCGCGGGCGACGCTTGAGGAGACGCGCTACCTAGGTTTTAATTAGGCAGCGAAAGCCAACTGCGTATTGGCAGTTGTGTTTTTCCACCCGATTGCGGGTAGGTGGGACCCGGCATGCCTTCTGGCCGCGACAGCCTCCGTCGAAACCGTGTCGCCCCCAGGGCTTTCACTAACCTAGCACCCCGGTCGGAGGCACGTCAAATCGGAGGCAGGCCACGGTTCTACGTCCAAGGTTAGGGGGCAGCACCGTCACAAGATCGGGCGATACTGATGTGCCGCGCAGGAACGCGCCGCAGCATTGAAAGTTGACACCGTTCCAGACCATTTCCATAATCGGACTACGCGTGCGATGTGTTGGGCGGAGGCTAGGCGCACTCGGCAATGCAAGCGGCCCGCAATAATAACTGAGAGCAGTGAAGGTTCTGCGGGGACATGGACCAGAATCATAAGTCGGCTGAACACGGACTGGATGAGGCGGTTTCGCGCGTCCTGCGGGACAGCTTGCCCGCCTTGAGGCGAACGTCAGAAGATTTAAACCAGGCGTTCGCTGACTTGCTGGCTGCTTGCTCTTCGAGTCGTCCCACGAACTCGCTCCCGGCGATGCTGCGTGCCCAGGCGGCCGCGGCCTCCTTGGCTTCGAGCCTGCAGGTGCTATCGAATTTCGTCACCACGGCGCTTCACCCTCGCGAACGTTCCGTGACCGAGACGGTGTTGTTGCAGCCTATCGAAAGCGAGCCGCGCGAGTCGCAGCCCGCCCCGACTCCGATGGCCGCGACGCCTCAGACGGTGGTTACGGCATCGAAGCCGGAAGCTCCGGAGCCATTTCCCGCGTCTCGTTGGGTGGAGGAGACGCCGGCGTCTCCGGCAGTGGAAGCCAGCGCGCCCGTCGCGTTTCACGAGCAAGAAGTGCTGCAGCCGCCGCTGGAAATTCACACTAGCGCCTCCCCTGCGAGCGAGAAACTGGCGCCCGAGCCGATTCTGGAGGTCCCGACCCCTGATCTGGAATCCTTAATGGCCGCGCCGATTGAGATCTCGGAAGAGGCTATGGAGGAGTTTTCAGAGCCGGTGATCGAGGCACCACCGTTCGATGTTGCGCGACTTTCGCCGGAGGAGCAGGAGCTGCACCGTCGCGCCAACCGGGTAGCCAAAGTCGCCATGCAGGACATCCAACTCTTGAGGCCGGATGAAGTCCGAGCGGGGAGGGAGCACGGAGACCTGTGTGTGCGACTGCGCACCGACCTGGACAAGGCTCGCAGAGAATATGACAGGCGCTTCCACACGATTCTCGAACATCCAGTGGACTACTTCCATCAATGGATGGTTGAGATTCTGGCAGAGGGCGACCCGCAAGTCTTGGGAGAATATCCGTATCCCTCGCCGGCCTTGCACCGCTAAACTTCTCTTTGTGAAATTTTATCCCAGGACAAAATGCGTTGTGACGCTCGCGGTGTGTGCGGGCCTGTTTGCAGTTGGGGCGACCGGGACCCCAGCGGCGGAATCCTCGAAGCTGTCCTCTAACGAAAAGCAGTTGCAAACCCTGGCGCGAGGGCTTCGAAACTCGCACTCGGCCGCAGCGTACACAAAGCTGAGCGCGTTCGCAGAGCAGCGCGCCGTCGGCACGTTGGGACTCCGAGCTGCCCTGGCGCTTGGCTATTTGGATTACGAGAAGGGTCGCTACGTTCAGGCCCATCGGTGGCTCGAACAGGCCAAGGGCGATCCTCTCCTGCGCCAGTATGCGATTTATTGGAGCGCGCAAGGGGACCGCGCTCGCGGCGATCGTTCGAGCGCGCTCAAGCAACTGAAACTGTTCCGGCGTGAGTTCCCGCAAAGCGTGATGGCAGAACCGGCCCTCGAGGCGCTGGCGGAGACCGCGCTCGAGCTGAACCAACCACAAGAAGCGCTGGCCGTACTCGAAAGCGAGCCCGGCTTCAGTGCCAAACCTGCGTTGCTCTTCTTGAGGGCCCAGGCACGCGAGCAGGCCGGCCGCAGCGAGGATGCGGCCGCGGACTACGTCACTGTGTATTACCGCTTTCCCTTGAGCGGGTCGGCCAGGGAGGCCGGTGAAAAGCTGCGGTTTTTCGAGCGGGTGCTGGGTGAGAAGTTTCCGGCGATCCCGCTCGACCTTAGGATTTCCCGCGCGCAGACGCTCTTCGGTGCGCATCAATGGCGCGAGGCTCGCGAGGCGTATTCGCAGTTGCTGCCTCTCACGCCGGGCGCCGATCGCGAGGAGGCCGAGCTGCGGGAGGCCCAGAGCCGTGTAAGCCTGAGCGTCGAACCCCCGGTGCTTTCTAGCCTGACGCTGACGGATCCCGCCATCGACGCCGAAAGGTTTTACGCGCTTTCGCAGGCGTACCGCGCGCGGCGCGAGGAAAGCGAAATGGTGGCCGCGATCGAGTCCGCCGCTTCGCGTGCGCCCTCGAGCTCATGGGCCGAGCAGGCCCTCTTCGCCGGCGGAAACTATTTCTGGGTTCACCTTGATCTGGACCGCGCGGCAGCCTACTACCGTCGTTTGGTCGATCGATTCCCGAGCGGCAAAGACGCGGAGGCGGCGCACTGGCGGCTGGCCTGGGTGGCCTATAAGGAAAGGCGGGCCGAGGCGCCGAGCCTCCTGGAAGAGCATCTGCGCCTTCATCCGGGTTCCGCCTTCACCGCAGACGCCCTGTATTGGCTGGGCCGGTCGGCCGAGCGCAGCGGCAATCTTCCCCTGGCGCGGGCGTACTACGGGAAATTGACCGAGCGCTTCACACAAAGCTATTTCGGTGGGTTAGCGGCCTCGCGGCTTCAGGGGCTTGGTCCAGGGCCCGCGGAATTCCCTGGGGTGCTGGCGATGATTCCTGCGCCGCCACCAGTTGCCCCACTCGGAGAGGAGGCGCCCCTTGCGGCCGAGCCCCATTGGCAACGTGCCCGCGCACTGGAAACGATTGCGTTCGATGCGTCTGCCGAGCTTGAGCTGCGCGCCGCGTATTCGGCGACGGGCGACGCGCGCTTGTTGCTCGAGGCCGCCGAAGCAGCCGTGGATGCGGAGCACTATTCGGTGGCGATTGTTACCACGCGCCTGGTTTATCCCCAGCTTGAATCGCGCCGCTACCAGGATGTGCCGGAAGACGTGTGGCATACGGCTTACCCGTTGCCGTACGCGGCGGAAATAAGGCGTGCCGCCTTACGCCAAGGCCTGGACCCGATGCTCGTGGCCGGTCTCGTTCGTCAGGAGTCCGCATTTCAGCGCGATGCCGCTTCACGCGCGGGCGCTTACGGCCTGATGCAGCTCCTTCCCGCCACGGCCCGGAAGCTTTCCCGCAAGCTGCGGGTGGGCTATTCTCAGGCGCGGTTGTTCGACCCGGAGTACAATCTGCGGCTGGGAAGCGCCTATTTCGCCGGCCTACAATCGAGTTATGGTAGCGAGGAAGCGGCGCTCGCCGCGTACAATGCGGGGGAGGATCGCGTCGCTCTGTGGCAGGCCGGCCGAAGCTTTGACGAACCGGCCGATTTTGTGGAATCCATTCCATTCACTGAGACGCGGGAGTACGTGGAGATCGTGATTCGCAACGTTGCCATTTATCGGAAACTCTACGGAGGACAGCGATGAACCCCGCCGCTCCGGAGCAGCCCATCACCGAATTGAGAGCCAGGCTTTCCTCGAAGGTGGAACGTTTCACCGAGTCAGTGATCCGCGAGATGACTCGCCTGGCGCTGGCCCACGGCGCCGTGAATCTGGCCCAGGGATTTCCGGATTTTGCCGCGCCGGAAGAAATCAAACGCGCGGCCCAGGAAGCGATCGCCGCGGACATCAACCAGTACGCCATCACCTGGGGCGCGAAGCGGCTGCGCGATGCCATCGCGGAAAAATTCGGGCGTACCCAGGGCGTGAAGATCGATCCGGAGCGGGAAATCACCGTGTGCTGCGGCTCGACCGAGGCCATGATGTCGGCCATGATGGCCATCATCAATCCCGGTGATGAGGTAGTGGTTTTCGAGCCGTTCTACGAAAACTACGGCCCGGACGCGATTCTTTCCGGAGCCACGCCGCGATTCGTCAAGCTGCGCCCGCCGGAATGGTCGTTCGATCCTGCCGAGCTCGAAGCCGCTTTCGGCCCCCGGACCAAGGCCCTGATCCTGAATACGCCGAACAATCCCACCGGAAAAGTTTTTACGCGCGCCGAACTCGAATGCATCCGCGACCTGTGTGTGCGCTCCGGCGCATTCGCCATCACCGATGAGATCTACGAGCACATGCTTTACGACGGCGCCGAGCACATCTCGCTGGCCACGCTCGCGGGCATGCGCGAACGCACGATCACAATCAACGCGCTATCGAAGACCTACAGCGTCACGGGCTGGCGCGTGGGCTGGGCCATCGCGTCGCCGGAAGTGACGGCGGCCATTCGTAAGGTTCACGATTTCCTCACTGTTGGCGCCGCCGCCCCGCTTCAGGAAGCCGGGGCCGTAGCGTTGCGCTTGCCGGAGGACTATTACCGGAAGCTCGCCAGTGCTTACCGGGCGCGCCGGGACAAGATGCTGGGCATTCTCGAAGGCGCGGGCTTCCGCTGCTTCAAGCCATTCGGGGCTTACTACATCATGACGGATATTTCCGCGTTCGGTTTTCCGGATGATGTGGCCTTCGCTCGGCACTTGGTGAAAGAGGTCGGGGTGGCTGCGGTGCCGGGATCGAGTTTCTTCCACAATCCGCCCGACGGCAGCCGGCATCTTCGCTTTACGTTCTGCAAGATCGATGCGACGCTCGAGGAGGCAGGCCGGCGGCTGGGGAAACTACGCGCCAGCCGCGGGTAGCGGCCGATGGCTGTGCTAGAATCCGCCAGCCAAAAAGGAGATCGCTTCGGATGGCGATGTCTTTCGACCTGATTCCGAAGGGAACGCGCGTTACGGAGAACGGAGAGGCCGCGCCGCAGGAAATCAGCGCCAGCAGGACGCGCACGTTTCTTTGCATTCTCGAAATTACGGAACAAATCGAGCAGGAATCGCTCGACGTGTCCATTTGGGGCTCGGTGGACGGCCAGGGCTGGGGCACCAAGCCCCTGCTGAAACTTCCGCAGCGTTTTTATCGCGGCCAGACGAAACAGATTCTCGACTTGACTCTGAAGCCGGAAATAAAATTCATTCGCGCCAAGTGGGAATTATTCCGCTGGGGTCGTGTAGCTCCTATGCCGAGGTTTGTTATCGGATTGCATCTCGAAGAAGTTCCCGCTTTTGCTCGCCAAACCGCAGCCAAGACCTAGTCCGTTCCAACGGTTCGGAGCGAAGAAGACGGGGTAGGAAGTTAGGTCGGTTACCCTGTGGTGGTGACTTCCTACCCCGCATAGCTATTTGGTCAGTTAGACCTCGCGGGACTGGAAACGGTTTCCGATTCTTTCCGGAGGCCGTGATTGAGCCCGGGGGTGCAATTGCTCGGCACTCTACGCGAGCTCGAACGATTCGAGGTAAGAAGGAATCGTAACGCGCCATTGCCATTTGGTTTCGATTGTGCCGCGCAGGGATTGAAGCCCAGAGGCCTCTCCGTGCACTAGGAATGTCTGGCGAGGAGGGGCTGTAAGCCCGGAGAGCCATCGCACGATTTCGCCGCGGTCGGCGTGGGCGGAAAGCTGTCCGAGCTCGACGATTTCGGCGCGCACAGGAACAAACTCCCCGTGGATGCGCAGCATTTTCGCGCCCTCAAGGAGGGCGCGCCCTCGCGTCCCCTCAGCCTGGAAGCCGACGATCAGCACAGCGCTGCGCGAATCCGGCAGGCGTCTGGCGAGGTGATGCAGGATGCGGCCGCCCGTGGCCATTCCGCTGGCGGAGATGATAATGCAGGGGGAAACGACGTCATTGATCTTCTTCGATTCCTCCGCGGTGCGGGTCATATGGACTTCGTGGGTGTTGAGCGGGTCGTGGTTCCCTTGCTGTTCTTCGCGGGTGAAGTCGGCGTCGTGATCCTCGCGGTGGCGCATATAGAGATCGGTGACGTTGATCGCCATGGGGCTATCCACAAAGACCGGTAATTTCGGAATACGCTGTTGTTCTTCGAGCACGCGAAGCAAGTACAGCAAGGTTTGCGTGCGGCCGACGGCGAACGCGGGTATCACCACCGCGCCACCGCGCTTCGCCACGCGGTTGATGACGTCGGCCAGCTTGTCTTCGACGGAGCCGCCTTCGTGGTCGCGGTCGCCGTAGGTCGCTTCGCAGAGCAAATAGTCGGTTCGTGCGGGCGATTCCGGGTCCTTCAAAATTGGTTGGTTGTAACGACCCACGTCGCCGGAGAAGATTACAACGACCGACTTGCCGTTCTCGGTGATCGTGAGCTCGAGCCAAGCTGACCCGAGGATGTGGCCTGCATCGTGCGGCTTCACCGAGAATTGAGGGCTGATCGTAAACGGATCCGCGCGCGGAACTTCCTGGAAACGAGCGAGCGCAGCTTGGGCCTCCTCGACGGTATAAAGCGGCAATGGCGGCTGATGTTTGCTGAAGTTCTTCTTGCTCGCGTAGAGGGCGTCTTCTTCCTGAAGGTGCGCCGAATCGGGCAAGAGGAGGTCGCAGAGTTCACGGGTGGCTGCGTTCGAAAAAATGGGCCCGTGGAAGCCTTCGCGCACGAGCCGGGGCAAATAGCCGGTGTGATCAATGTGAGCGTGAGTGAGTATGACCCAATCGATTGTCGCGGGGTCCACTGGGAGTTTTTCCCAGTTGCGCTGCCTGAGGTCCTTCGTGCCTTCGAACAGGCCGCAATCCACCAGTAATCTCTTGCCGCTCGCTTCGACCAAGTATCGTGAACCGGTGACTGAGCCCGCGCCACCGAGAAAAGTGATTTGGGCCATAGGACAGCATTCTAGTACCGGAACGACTGCGAAGTCTCTTAGTCTTAGTGAATCGGCGAATGCTTCCTTGGGCGAACCATAGAACTTTGTGGTTTAGGGTTCGGATAGTGTTGGGACCGGGGCAGACCTCTGCTAAGGAAATCGCAACCGACGAGGTTACAGCTTGGAAGTATCGAAATCGAACCCTGTCTGCCGGTGTTGGTCGTCGCCGCGCAGACGCGAGAAACGCGAGTTCGCATCTCCCGACGTCTACCGGGTGCATTTCTATCTCGGTAGGCGCTGGCGGAGAATGGTTGCGACTCCGACCAATCCTGTGCCGATGAGGAACAGGGTGCCTGGCTCCGGGGTCGGGGATTTCGGAACTTGAGAGAATTCAAGATCGTCCTCGGATCCACCGTGTCTTTCGGCGCGCAAGTCCGGATCAAATGCACGGAGCCTCACCGGTTGGTTCCGAGAACCCGGGGAGACACTCCCGAGGATTGCGAAGTTTCCACCGTCCCGGCCAATGGTCAAGAAGCCGGTGTCGGGCCCGGAGCAGATTTTTCCTGAGAAGTCGCAGCTGGCAAAATTGCTAGGGAGGGAAATACCAAACCTGAATCCTGTCGCGCTGGCGCTAGTCCTCGCAGCAAAGCACAGCACAAGAGCCATCAAGCCAAGAATGCTCATCACGATTTTCACATGTCCCCCTAGAGTAGGCCTGCCCAAACCCCTACCCACTTAAGATGCGGAAAAGAACGCCATTCATTTAGCACGCGGGCGCGAAACCGCCAATACTGTCGAGGCTGTACGCGGACAAAATATCAAGCTGTAGACGCTTTTTGTCGTCCCCGGCGCCCTCTCTTCTCTCGCGCCGTCAGTTCTAGGAGTACTCCCTCCATAACGTGAAGCGCATTCCCCCAGTTCGCGTATTGTCGACACGGAGTCTCGCCAAAATAGCCGATTTGCAAGCGGCACGCGGAATGGGTCAGGGAATTTCAGGCGGACTCGAAAGCAAGGAAAGGCCTGGGAGAGCTTATGGTGGAGCCGATGGGATTCGAACCCACGACCTCCTCGATGCCATCGAGGCGCGCTCCCAACTGCGCCACGGCCCCACCGACGAGGGACACTTTCAATCTCAATAGTATCACGATAGCGAAGCGTCAAACTTTGTCCCGGTGGCGCCGTTCCGGGCTGACTGCCGGCATCGAGCAAGGAGGCACCCGCGTTGGCCCAGTCACGACCGCTCCTGTAGCGAGGGGCATGCCGGGACTAGAACCTAGGTACCGTTCCAAGGAGAGGCCTTTCTTGCTATCCTTATGGCAACAAACAAGGTCGAGTTGGTGTCTAATAGTATGTCGGTTCTGCGAGGGACAGGTCTCGGAGGGGACTAGAGATGTCCGACGTGGCACAGGCGCTGGCGTGGGGCCAGGGAGAAGCGGAGCTGGTGAACGAGCTGCAAACCGGCTCGGACGCGGCGTTCGACTGGGTGGTCACGTACTACCATGCCGGCGTATACAATCTGGTGTACGGCTTTCTGGCGGACGCCGCCGATGCTGCCGACGTCACCCAGGAAGTTTTCCTCAAGGCCTTTCGCGGGATCCGTGGATTCCGTCGGGGAAGCTCGCTGAAGACGTGGCTTTATCGCATCGCCGTTCGGGAAGCACTGAACCATAGGCGGTGGTGCTGGCGGCATCACCGTCAGCAGATTTCGATTGACGCGGAGAGCGATCGAGGGCGGCCGGTCTTGGATCTTCCCGAGCAGGACGCCACCCCCTACGAACAGTTTGCGACGCGAGAGACCCAGGCGGTGATCCGGCAGGCATTGGCCCAAGTTCCGGCACTATTCCGCACGGCGGTGGTCCTGCGCGATCTGGAGGGCTTGTCATACGACGAGGTGGCGGAGGTACTCGACGTGTCGGTGGGAACGGTGAAGTCTCGCATTTTGCGCGGCCGTCGCGCGTTACGCGAAATTCTAGAGCCAGTGTTGGGCCGAAGTCCGAGTGCGACCGAAGCATCCCGTGCGAATTCGCACGGACGTTGGGTTCCCGATTCCTTCCGATTTTCGGTTGGACCGGCGGCTCTAGCCGGGCGTGCAGCATTTGCGCCGGCGCGGGAACGCGGAGGCAGCGAATGAATTGCCGTGCTACGGTACGCCGGTTGCCGGGATACTTGGATGGCGTCGTGGGCGGGCGCGAAAGCGATCGCGTCCGGCGGCACCTGGAATCCTGCCACGATTGCCGCCGCGAACTCGAGCGCTATCGGGAAATGTCGGTCTGCCTGGGTCACCTTGACTCGGTTCCTCCTCCGGCAGACCTTGCGGGGCGCATTCGAGAACAAGCTTCGCTCGAGCGCGCCCGGCAAGAGCGCGGTAGGGCGTTTTGGGGCCGTGCGTTACTCGTGTTTGACAACATTCTGCGCCCGCTGGCAGTGCCTGCTACAGGCGGTGTGGCAACCGCAGTACTTACGTTTCTGATCGTCGTGCAGAGCTTGTTTGTGGGTATTCCGCTCGGCGCAGTGCCGAATGATTTGCCAACCAACCTTTTGCAGCCGGCGCGTCTGGAAAGTTTAGCGCCCTTTGGGGTGCCGGGCATTGCCGCGGGTAATGGCGCCGAAGTGCTGGTGATCGCAGCCACGCTCGATGCTCGCGGCGATGTGGTCAATTACGAAATTCTGGCCGGCCCAGACGATCGTGCCGTCCGGCATCAACTCGATCAAATACTCCTATTCTCTCGCTTCCGACCCCAACTGAGTTTCGGCCGGCCGACCGCTGGTGGCCGCGTGATTATGAGCTTCAGCGAAATTCGCGTCAAAGGCTAGCCGAGCCTCTCGCCTTCCTTGACTCCGCCAGTACGGGCCGCTACAGTTTGTGTGTTCGCTGTCTGTTCCGGTCCCGGTTGCGCCTCCGAGGTGGCGCCCGGCCAGCCAGTGGGGAGGGCGGATATCCCAAGTTTGCGAAGTTGCATTCCACTCAGGACTTTTCTCGCAGGTCTGATCGCACTTCTGACGGGAGTCCTTCCAGGACAAACGCGAGGACAGGTTTCTCACGAGGCCGCGCCCTACGGAATTAGCGTGGAGGCGAGTCCGCAGTTGTTTGCAACGATGTGCGCGCTCGATGCCGCAGGCTTCGACTCCCAGTCGGCTGCCCCGAGCGGACATCCGGAGCTCGCGGCGCTCCTCGCGGAACTGCGCGAAATGCATGGGCCGGCCACAGAAGCCCTGCGCGCCTTCTATCACGAACACGAACTGGGGGAATCGCGTGAGACGCTTTCGCGGTATATCTCCTTCGCGCTAGTCGTGGGGCCGCCGCCGAAATTCACTTACTCGACGGAACGCCTGGAACGCCCGCCGGACGTACTCACGCTGGAAGGGTTCGAGGACGTGCTGGCAGGTTTTTTTAAGGAAGCCCAGATCGATCGCCGCTGGGACCGCATACAGCCGCAATACGTCCAACAAGCGCGCCAGTTAGACGGGCCGCTGCGGAAGACCGTGACGGTTGCGTCGGCTTATCTGCGTGAGATTGTCAAGCCTACCCCGGGACGGAGCTTTACCGTCTACGTGGAACCACTCGTCGGCAATCGGACGAACTTCCGTGACTACAGCGAGCACTACGCGCTCGTCGTCGGCACCGGTCCGACGGAGAGCTCGAACGAAATACGCCACGCCTTTCTCCACTTTCTTCTGAACCCACTGCCGCTGCGTTATCGCAGGGTGGTCGAGGGTAAGAAGGAGCTGCTCGGATATGCGGCGCGCGCCCCGCGGCTGCCGGAAATCTACCGGCAGGATTTCGTCGCGCTTTTTACCGAGTGCCTAGTGAAGGCAGTGGAGCTGCGATTGGACCGATTGCCTGCCTCGCAGCTCGAAGTATCCCTTGCTGATGACGACCGCAGCGGGTTGATTCTGGTGCGTCCGTTGGTTCGGCAACTTGAGAATTTCGAAAAGGCCGAGCCGGCCATGAGCTTCTATTTTCCGGAACTCGTGCGAGGAATTGATGTCCCGGCGGAGAAGCAGAGGCTGGGGAAGGTCGAATTCGCCGCCGCCGATTCCACGGACGTGGCTCCGGAAGCGGGCGCGCATCCGCACGAAGTATCCGAGCTGGACGTGTGGCTTGCCGAGGGCGATCGCCAGATCGCTCTGCAGAACGCCCCGGCTGCAGCCGCCACTTTCGAGCGAGTGCTTGCGAAGTATCCGAATGTGCCGCGCGCCGTTTATGGCTTGGCCGTGGCATCGGTGCTTCAGGGAGAAGCGGCCAAGGCCCAAGAGCTATTTGAGCGAATCGTGACGCCTTCCGCAGAGCCGGCCGTTCAAGGCTCGAGCGGCATTGCGACTGACCCAGGGATTCTGGCATGGTCGCACATCTATTTGGGACGTATTCACGATATCGAAGGGGAACGAGACCTGGCTGTGGCCGAGTACCGGGCGGCGCGTAGTGTTCCGGGAGTTCCGGAAGCGGCCCTGGCAGCGGCTCAGAGGGGTATCGACACAGGCTATAAACCGTCCGCGAAAGGCCACGGCCCCGAGCCCCAGCATCCGTAATCGGGCCGACCTGGTAGTTCGGTCATGAGACGGCATTCAGCGGCAGGAAAGGTGAACCGCCATGAAGCTCCGATCAAAACCGCATGTTGCAGCATTCCTTCTAGCCTCGGGCGTCGTGTTTGGGATGGGTGCCGTGCCAGCCGCGCCCGCTCGACCGGGCTACGGGCAGGTACAAGCCCAAGGGCAGCAAGCTCCGAAGCCCGCGGGCCAGAATCAAACGGGACAGCCCCAGCAAGGAGCGGGCCAGACGACCCCTCCCGCGGAAGCGCCCAAAGTGGATCCGCAGGAAGAGAATGCCTATAAAGCCTTCTTCGATCTGAAGCCTGGGGACTTCGACCAGGAAATCAAACTCGGCGAAGACTTCGTCGTCAAGTATCCGCAGAGCCGTTACCTCGCAATCATCTATTCGCGTCTCGCAAACGCCTACTACAATAAGCAACAAATGGACAAGATGTTGGCGGCTGGGGGCAAGGCTGTCGCTTTAAACCCTGACGACTATACTGTGCTAGTGCTCATGGGTTGGTACCTCCCCCACGTCAGCAGTCCTGATCAAGTTGACGGCTCGCAGAGGTTGGATAGGGCCGAGCAATACCTGAAACACGCCTTGGAGCTAGAGCCTGCCTATCAGAAACCGGCGGGAGCAAGCGACGAGGACTTTACTAAGGCCAAGAATGAATTGATTGCCGAGGCCCACAGCGGACTCGGCCTGGTCTATTTTCGGCGGGGGCGAGTTGCTGACTCCGTGCCCGAGCTGGAAACGTCCACAAAGCTCTCAAGCAACCCGGATCCGACCGATTACTATGTGATGGGAGTCGATCTGGAGCAGTTAAAGCGTTACGGAGAGGCGGCCGAGGCATTCGACAAGTGCGGTCAGATCCCAGGAGCGTTGCAAAGCCGCTGCAAACAGGAGACGGACAAAGCGAAAAAGCTCGCCGGATTGCAGCCAGCGGCTCCGAAACCGTAGATCGCCTCCATGACCATCACAGACGAGGAGCGAGAAGTCCTCGAGGGCGCCTTGGCGCACCGTTTCCGTCGGCCGGATTGGCTGGAACGAGCGCTGACCCATCGTTCCCACAGGCAAAGTGCAGAAAGCGTCTCCGGGCTCGACAACGAACGGCTGGAGTTTCTGGGCGACCGCGTGCTCGGGCTCGTCGTGAGCGAGTATTTGCTGACGGCGTTTCCCGATTGGGACGCTGGAATGCTCTCGAAAGGCGAGGCGCGACTGGTGAGCGCTTCATCACTGCATGCAGCCGCTCAGGCAATCGGTCTCGGGCGGCATCTGCGGCTGGGCCCCGGAGAAGAAAAGACCGGGGGAAGAGAGAAGCCGAATTTGTTGGCGGATGCCTACGAAGCCGTTGTCGCGGCGATTTATCTGGACGCAGGACTCGAAGCCGCCGTGGGCTTCATCGGACGGTCGTTGCTTGAGCCGGCCTTTGCGGGAAAGGCGGGATTGCTCAACCAGGCCGATCATAAGTCGGCTCTTCAGGAGTGGCTGCAGCAGCGAGGCATATGCCGGGCCGAATACCGAGTGGTCAACGAGTCCGGACCGGACCACCGCAAAGTTTTCGTGATAGAAGTCTGGTTGGAGAACCGGCGGCTAGCAGCGGCGGAAGGATTGAGCAAGAAAGAAGCCGAGCAAGCCGCGGCTCGACTGGCGCTGGTCCGACTCCAGAACCACCGGCTGGAGTAGAAGGAAGCAGAAGATGGCTCAAGCGACGGACGTTTCGGAACCGGTGAGATCGGCTCGCCTAGCCCAGGAAAGCGAGAAGAAGAGCACCCTGCGGGAGTATGGCGAGTCCCTACTGGTGACAATTATCATCGCACTGTTTGGGACTACCTTCCTTGTCCAGGCGTTCAAGATCCCTTCGCAGTCCATGGAGCCGACGCTGCTGGTGGGTGATCACCTGCTCGTCAACAAGTTCCTCTTCGAGGGCCGAGGCTACTGGTTTGAACGCGTGTTGCCCTATCGGCCGGTACGCCGCGACGACATCCTCGTCTTCAAGTTCCCGTTTGACGATCATCCGCATTATGTGAAGCGAGTCATTGGTCTACCGGGGGACCGCATCAAGATTGTTGACCAGCAGGTTTACGTCAATGGCCTGCGCCTCAATGAGCCGTACGTCGTCCACGATCTCGCGAGCGCCGATCCGTATGGCGATAACTTCCCGCCGACCGATCGTTATTTCTTGCAGCGTGGCCTACGCCCGGAGTGGGCCGAACAGATTCTGAACTACGTCCATAATGACGAGCTTGTGGTCCCGCCGGATCATTACTTCGTCATGGGGGACAACCGGGACCATAGCTGGGATAGCCGGTACTGGGGTTTCGTGGATCGCGACGCGATCATGGGACGGCCGATCGTGATTTATTGGTCGGTAGAGGCTACGAGCGACGATTACAACAACCGCGGCCTTTCAGGGACCCTGACGGGCATCGCCGAAACACTTCTGCACCTGCCCAGCCGAACTCGATGGCGGCGGATGTTCCACGAAGTTCATTAGGTTTGCTTCCCTTCGGTCCTGCCTTTTGACACAATTCCTGTATTCCCATGAGCCAAGCCCAGCCCACGCCGGCCGCCTCCGCCCGGCGCTCGAAGCAGTGGCTCCGCTGGATTGCGATAGTGATAGCGGCGCTCTGGACCGCGGAGGTGGGCCTCTCCTGGCTGGTCGCGCATAGCCGGCTGAAGCGTCGCCTCACGGCTCGCCTGGAGGCGGCCTTCGGGCGTCCGGTTGAAGTCAGCAGATACCGGGTTAGCTTGCTTGGCGGGCCGCGCCTGGAAGCCGAGGGCGTCACCGTCGGGGAAGACCGGCGTTTCGGCGACGAATATTTTCTCCGCGCTGAAGGTGTCGCGATCAGCCTCCGCTGGCCGGCTTTGTTGCGTGGGCGTGTAGAGCTCGGCACACTCTCGTTCACACGGCCGAGCCTGAACTTGGTTCGCGCGGGCGACGGGGAATGGAATCTCGCGAACTGGCTGCCGCGTCCGGCCGCTGCCACCTATATCCCAGGAAGCGCAGGCGCGGGAGCCGCTCCGAACATCGCGCGGATCGAATTCGATTCAGGCCGAATCAATTTCAAACGTGGCCCTGACAAACTCGCCTTCGCGCTGGCGGCCGTGAACGGCCGAGTGGAAGAGGAAAGTCCGGGACGGTGGCGCATCGACCTCGAAGCCGAGCCCGTGCGCGCTGCCGTCGTTCTACAGCAGGCCGGCACAATCCGCTTACAAGGGTTTGTCGGCGGGACCTCGGCGCGCCTGCGGCCGGCCGAAATCGAACTCAACTGGCAGGACGCTTCACTGTCCGATGTTCTTCGACTCTGGCGCGGCACAGACTACGGAGTGCGCGGTTTGTTCTCTCTAATCTTGAAAGCTCAGGCCGAGGACCAACAATGGGTATTGGTGGGCCGCGCGGAAACGCGAAAGCTGCACCGTTGGGACCTGCCGTTGCGTCCGGATGATCCCGCCGCGAATCTGGCGATCGATGCGCGATGGTTGCCGGAAAAGTCCCGCTTGGAAGTGGCTCAGGCGCTGCTCGAAACGCCTCGTTCGACCATTCGCGCCGCCGGGTTTCTCGGCTGGAGCGAGCTCGCAGACGCGTCACTCGCGCCTTCAAGAGATGCGCAACTTCAAATCTTCCCTTCCAGCGTTCATTTGGATGATGTCTTTTCCTGGGTCCGCGCGTTTCATCCAGGCGTTGCCGATGAACTCGCGCTACAGGGCACGGTCGGCGTAAACGTTTTGCTGCGTGGTTGGCCGCTGCGGATCGAGCGCGGCACCGTGACTGCGGAAAATGCACAGCTGGCGGGAGGGAGCGTTCACGAGTCAGCCAGGGCCGACCGCGCCGTCGCCGAGCTTGGGCGGAGTCGCATCGATCTCGCTCCTGTGACAATCGAGCTTGGCCGCGATGGAAGCTCGCTCCAACTGGAAGCCGCTGCACGACGTCGCGCCGGCTGGGAATCGACCGCCCGGATCGCAGGCGATATTGGGCACATCGAAGACCTCTTTGGGGCCGCCGCGGCGCTCGGCTGGCCGCTGTCGCGCGGCTGGAGCATCACAGGCCCGGCACATTTCGATCTGCGCTGGCAGGGGAAGCCGAACCCGCTTTCGGCCAGCCCGCTCGGGAAGATCGAGTTGGGAGGCGTGACAGTGCGTGCGCCATTTCTGAACCAGCCGATCAGTCAAATGAAAGGACGCATCGAACTGCGGCCGGGCGCGCGAATGATTGCCCTCACGTCCGCGCAGGCGTTTGGAACGCGTTGGAGCGGGGCGCTCGAGCGGCGCACGACGGCCGATGATTGGGATTTCAATCTCACGGCCGACCGGCTGAGCGCGTCCGACCTCGACCGCTGGCTCAATCCCCGGTGGCGCGAAGGTCTCCTGGAACGCCTCTTGCCCTTTCTGACCACGGCACCAGCGCCGGTGGCAGTCCCGGCAGGGCTGCGGGGAACGGGGCGGCTGCTGGTGGATCATTTCCAAGTGGCGCCGCTCGTCGTGCAACACCTTCGGGGGGAATTGAGTGTTGATGGGCGTAGCGTGGACCTCGAGAACGCCGAGGCAGAATTCTACGGCGGCGCCGTTCGAGGGTCGTTCCATGCCGAGCTCACGGCCGAACCGATTTACCGAGTTGTAGCAGACTTCGAACGCGTGGATTTGGCCTCCTTAGCTAACTCGACCAAGAGCCTGAAGGATCGCTTTGCCGGTAGCGCCGGAGGACATCTAGAGATGGAGGCGCGCGGTCTGGGCCGTCCGAATCTGGCAATGGCGCTCACCTGCCGAGGGAACCTGCAGGTCCAGAACGCCGAGATGGACGGTTACGATCTCGCGGCATCGCTGCGCGCGGCCACCTTGCGCCCGGGGGCGACGGCATTCCCGCTCGCATCCGCAGGCTTCACCTGCGGCGCGGGAGCGGTGAAGACCTCAAACCTGGCCTTCACCGGCCCGCGAATGAGCCTTTTGGCCACCGGAAGCATGGATTTTTTGCGGAACCTCGATTTTACAATCCGTGCCTTTCCGCCTTCAGTCGCAGAGATTCACTCCCAACGGCTTGCAGATCCGCCCGAGGGACCTTTTAGGGTCACCGGCACGCTCGACTCACCACAGCTGGTTCCGATTGGCAACCCAGGGCGTTAGCATTGCCTGAGCGAAGGGCGCATTGCCCGGCTCCCGTTTCATATGCGAAATCCGTCAAAACCGCATCCAAGCTTAACGTGCAGATCGAGCGTCATTGGGACGAGCCGGAAAGACCGGTGCCAAGGGTGCCTGCCAGGCCGATGAAAACACTCATCCTGCGTTACGCAGTCGCGATTAGCGTCCTCTGCTCGATGGCGCAAGCGGGTTCCGCCACCGAGCGCGTCCGCATCGTGGCGCACTTCACTCCAGGCGAGGTCCTGCATTACCAGTTCGAGATTCGCACGAACGCCTCTACTCACGGGAATGGGCCCATCGTGGACCCGCAGGGGGCCTCGCAGCTCCAGAAGTCAGCCAGTGTTTTGGTGAGGTTGGAGGTGCTTCGCGTCGAGAGCGCGAGTCCAGACAGCACGGGGCGCGTGCGGCTGCGAGCTACATACGAAAAGTCTGAGGTAATTTCCCAGAGTGACGCCTTGGATCCCCAGGAAGTGGGGATTGAGGAACAGTACCGCAAGCTTCAGGGCCACTCGATCGAGTTTACGTTGGAGTCAGACGGTCTGGTCCACGACGTCAGCGGTCTCGACGACATCCTGAAGAATCCCGCGGCCGCGGCTGACGTGAGCAAATGGCTAGCAGGGATGACGTTTGCCTCCTCGGCGCCACGGCGGGCCATTGCGATAGGTGAGAAGTGGTCTTTCGAGCGGCCGGTGCCCGGCGCTCCGCTCGCCGGGCTCGCTTGGCGCGCAGAATCCACCTACTTGCGCGACGAGCCCTGCCGACCCGCCCTTCCCGCCGCGTCCGCTAGCAGCCCCGGAAATAGCGCGGCAAGCCCAAGTGCGCCGAAACAGACTGAGACCTGCGCCATCATCCTAACGCGGCTTCAGATGTTGCCGCCGAACCGAGACCCCACTCCGGAGGACTACCGCAAGAAAGGCCTGCGGACCTCAGGCAAATGGATAGGCAAGGGGGAAAACCTCAGCGCCATATCGCTCACAACGGGGCTGGCCGTCAGCGTGACAGAGACGGGCACTGAAGAGATGGATTTCACCGTAGCTACCGCGACCGGCCAATCGCGCCTGCACTACACGGGAAAGGTGCATACCGAGTCCGTCATCACACTTCTGCCCGAATCGCAGCAGCCGCAGGGTGCAACTGACAAGAAGTAAAAGTAGGGAACGCCGCTCGGCCTCGCTCCATCGAGCTTCTGGCTCGCGACCCCGCGGCCGTATCAGGCATTGAGGCCCTTCCAGGCCCGCGCTCGCTTCGAACGGCGAGCCGAGTCTGAGTCCTTTCCGCTCTAGGCTATAATTAGAGGTTTGCGTGCCGACCGCGTCTCCATTCGAAGGGATGCGGAATCCGCTTCCGCGATGAACTTTAAACTTTCAAGCGATTACCAACCCCGCGGCGACCAGCCCGAAGCCCTCGCGCAGCTCAGTCGCGGAATCACCCAAGGCGAGAAACACCAGGTGCTGCTGGGCGTCACTGGATCGGGCAAGACCTTCACCATGGCCAAAGTGATCGAGCAGGTAAACCGCCCCACCGTCGTACTGGCGCATAACAAGACGCTTGCGGCGCAGCTCTATCACGAGTTCCGCTCATTCTTTCCGCAAAATGCGGTGGAATATTTCGTCAGCTACTACGACTACTACCAGCCCGAAGCCTACGTTCCCACAAGCGACACCTACATCGAAAAAGAAGCCACGATCAACGACGAGCTCGATAAGTTGCGCATGAGCGCGACACGCTCGCTTTTCGAGCGGCGCGACGTGGTCATCGTCGCCTCGGTTTCATGCATATACGGTCTGGGTTCGCCCGAGGCCTATTACGGCATGCTGCTGATGCTCGAAAAGGGGCAGTCGATTGCGCGCGAAGCCATTCTCCGCAAGCTCGTCGAGATTCAATACGATCGTGCAGAGGACTTGCGCCGGGGCACGTTCCGCGTCCGCGGCGACATGATCGAAATCTATCCGCCGTACGATGATTTGGCCGTGCGCGTGGAACTGTGGGGAAGCCAGATCGAAGTGATCCGGCGCTTCGATCCGGTCACTGGCGAAATCCGCGAGCAGGGCGGGGAAATCCACCGCATACCCATCTATCCCAAAACCCACTACGTCCTTCCTGCCGAGCAGAAAGAACGCGCGATCCAGACCATCCTCGAGGAACTGGAGTGGTGGAAAAGCGAACTGGAGCGTCAGGGCAAGATCGTCGAGGCGCAGCGGGTGCAGCAGCGCACGCTGTTCGACATCGAGATGATGCGCACGATCGGCTACTGCCACGGCATTGAGAATTACTCGCGGCATCTTTCCGGGCGATTGCCCGGCGAAGCGCCGCCCACCCTCCTCGACTACGTTCCTTCCGACTACCTGCTTTTCGTCGATGAATCCCACCAGACGATTCCGCAACTCCACGGGATGTATCACGGCGATCGCTCACGCAAGCAAACGCTGGTCGAATACGGTTTCCGCATGCCTTCGGCCTTGGACAACCGTCCCCTCACATTCGAGGAGTTCGAACACCGCACGAACCAGGCGATCTATGTGTCAGCCACGCCCGGGCCCTACGAGTTCACCAAATCCGCTGGCGTGATCGCCGAGCAGTTGATCCGGCCGACCGGGTTGGTGGATCCCGAAGTCGAAGTGCGACCGGTGAAGGGCCAGGTGGATGACCTGCTGGAGGAAATTCGCGTTCGTGCGGCGCGAGGCGAGCGTGTGCTGGTCACGACGCTGACCAAACGCATGGCTGAAGATCTGGCCGAGTATTTCGGCGAAGTGGGCGTGCGATGCCGCTACCTTCACTCCGAGATCGAAACACTGGAAAGGGTCCGCATCCTGCGCGACCTCCGGCGCGGCGAATTCGACGTACTGATTGGCATCAACCTGTTGCGCGAGGGTTTGGACTTGCCTGAAGTTTCATTGGTGGCGATTCTCGACGCCGATAAGGAAGGTTACTTGCGCAGCGCTACCGCGCTGGTTCAAACAATCGGCCGCTGCGCCCGCCACGTCGAAGGGAGGGCGATTTTGTACGCGGACGTGACGACGGAATCAATGCGTGTGGCCATCGGCGAAACGAACCGCCGGCGTGCCAAGCAAATGGCCTACAATCAGGAGCACAACATCACACCTCAATCGATCATCAAGTCCGTGGATATGCAGTTGGCGGCGATCGTCGAAGCCGATTACGTCACCGTGCCGGCCGAGGACATCCCATTTGGCGAAATTCAGAACGAGGAGCAACTGCGCCAGGCGATTGAGCAGCTCGAAGCGCAAATGCGTGAAGCGGCCAAGAAGTTTGAATTTGAGCGCGCGGCCGGGGTTCGCGACCGCATCCGCGCCCTGAAGCAACGCGATCTGGGGCCTCTATTCGCGGGCCTGGGGCAGCCGCGGGACCCGGATCCGAGCGCCGGCCCCGGAAAGGCGCTGGAGCCCGCCGAAAGGAGCAAGACAGCAGCCGGGAAAACGGGCAAGCGCCACACACGCTAGACCAATCCTCTTTTGAGGTCCTCCAGCAGATAAAATGTGCCGCGCCAAAGGACTCCGCCGCGCCAGAGTGTGACCACCATCGAACGCAAGGCGATGTAGCAGAAGATCGCAGCGCCGAGCGCATGAGTCAGGCCGTAGAGTGGGGGGACTTCTGAGGCGCGCACAAGCCGTGCATGCACTATCATCGCCATCGCAACCGAGATTCCTGCGAGCAGGCGCGCCAACCCAGTCGTGAACGGCAGCGCGGCCAGCGGTAGGATGCTGATTGCGAAAATCAAGAGCACGGCGGCAATGGTGCGAGCGCCGCTATAGGCGAAGGCTGCAAATAGATTCTTTGTGAGGCCTCGCACCACCTCTCGAAAGCCTTCCTGCCAGCGCACTTGCACTAAGGCTTCGCTCGTGGCCGTGCCGGAACGGAATCCGGCGCTCTTGACGAGCTTCCCGAGCTTCATATCGTCCACCACTTCCATTGCGAGCTTTTGGTGCGTCCCGATCGCTTCATAGGTCGAACGGCGCAGAAGCTGGAACGCTCCGACGCCCACATAACTCCCCGCCTGCGCATCGCTGACTCGCCAGGGCTGCCCTCCGAAGACGAACGCGAAACCAAAATAGGAAACCGCAACCTTCTCCCAGAAGCCGCGGAGGTCCAGGAGGGGGGCCAGCAGGGTCATATGATCCCAGCCTCTCTCCAGGGCGAGCGCTAGCGCCCGGCGAAGCAGTTCCGGGTCGAAGCGCACATCGGCGTCCGTGAATATCAGCCACTCGCCGGTCGCATACCGATACGCCGCCTCCAAGGCGTGAGGCTTGCCCAGCCAGCCCGGTGGCAGCTCATCGATGCGCACCACCTTCAAATTCCTATGCCCGGCGGCGAATTCCTCCAGTATCCGCCCCGTTCGATCCGAGGAACGATCATTCGCGGCGATCACTTCGTAGTCGGGGTAATCGAGCGTGAGGAGGGAGGCGAGCGCGGCGGGCAGCTTTTCCCCTTCGTTCCGCGCGGCAAACAAAATGGAGATGCGCGGAAGACGTTCCCCTGCGAGTGGAGCGACGTCTGTGATCCGGGGGATGCGATCCATCCCGCGCCAGGCGCGAGTGCCCTGAACGATCCAAACGAGGGCGGCTATGGCCAGAACTAGTGTGATGAGAGCATGCACGTGTAATTTTTCCGAGCGCGTGGGGAACGGAAAAAGATATTCTATCATCTGCGATGAGCGCTACTGTTTCGATTGTTGGCGCGGGTCGCGTGGGTCGGACCCTTGGGCGCCGCCTGCGAGAGCTGGGATGGAACATCGGGGCGGTGGTGACGCGCTCAAAGTCCACGGCGCGCGCGGCAGTGCGAGCCATTGGCGGCGGCGTCGCGCATGGCGGCTTGACCCGCCAGGTGCTTGCCGCGGATGTGGTCCTGCTGAGCGCGCCGGACGATTCCCTGGGAGACGTGGCTGCTTCGCTTTCGCGCATCGGTGGGGAAGAATGGCGAGGTAAAGTGACACTCCACACAAGCGGCGCGCTCGATCGCAGCGTGCTCGCTCCGCTCGCGCGTTTGGGAGCGGCTACCGGCTCTCTGCATCCCATGCAAACCTTCACCCGGCGGGGGGCGCCGCGCCTGGAAGGCGTCGTCTTCGGAATAGAAGGAGCCCCGCGCGCTCTACGTGTGGCGCGTGAGATTGCGCGCAGTTTCGGCGGCGTACCGATTGAGATCGACGGGCGCGACAAACCCGCGTACCATGCCGCCGGAGCGTTTGTCGCGGGTCTGGGGCTGGGTCTCGCCGAAGCGGCGACCCGAGTTCTGATGGAGATGGGCTTCACCCGCCGGCGCGCGACGCGAGCCTTGCTGCCGCTGACTCGGGAAATGTTGGAAAATTTCGAGCGGCTGGGGCCGCGCGCCGCCTGGACGGGACCGCTTTCGCGCGGGGACTACCTAACGGTCGCAAAACACGTGCGTGCCCTCAAGCGTTACCCGCGCGAGTTTACGGCTGCGTACGTAGCGCTCACGCGGCTTGCCGTGCGCGTGCTCGCGGCCCAACCGGCGCAAGTGCTCCGAAAGCTTGAGGCCGTGTTGCCAAAATCCTGAGGAGGCGATTCTTGCGTCAGCGTCAGATTCCGATTGAGAGCGCGAAACTTGAGAACGGCCTGCGGGTCATTGTCTCTCCTGACCGCACCGCGCCGGTGGCCACGGTCGGCGTGTATTACGAGATCGGCTTTCGCCTGGAACCCCGCGGCAGGAGCGGGTTCGCGCATTTGTTTGAGCACATGATGTTCCAAGGATCGGAGCATGCCGGTAAGACCGTCCATATCCGGCTCATCAACTCCGCGGGCGGCGTTTTGAACGGCTCGACCCATTACGATGTGACTAATTATTTTGAAGCGGTGCCATCGAACGCCCTCGAGCGCGTGTTGTGGCTCGAAGCCGACCGCATGCGCGCGCTCAAAGTGGATGACGAAAACTTGCGCAACCAGCGCGACGTGGTCAAAGAGGAAGTGCGCGTGAACGTGCTCAACCAGCCTTACGGCGGGTTCCCCTGGCTCGATTTGCCGCCGGTGGCCTACCGGAGCTGGCCCAACGCGCATAATTTCTACGGCGATTTCGCAGACCTGGATGCGGCAACGCTCGAAGACGTTCAGAACTTCTTTCACACGTATTACATCCCGAATAACGCCGCCTTGCTGATGTTGGGTGACGTCGACCCCGAGCAGGCCTTGACCCTCGCTAGGAGATATTTCGACGACATTCCCGCGGGCTTCAGGCCGCCGCGGGTGGATTCGAGCGAGCCATCGCAGGAAGAGGAACGTCGCGGCGAAGTGAGAGAGAATTTTGGCGTGCTGCCGGCTTTGGCCATCGGCTACCACGCTCCGCCCCGGGGAACGCCCGACTGGTATTCGGCGGCGATGCTCGATTGCGTTTTGCACGGCGGTCGCGCCGGTCGCTTGTATCGCACGCTTGTGCTCGAGCGGCAAATTGCGGTCGACGCCGAAGGCGGAATTCAATACCCGGTCGGCGACTTGTTCGACTACAACGGACCGGCTCTGACCGTCACGCGCATCTTTCATAAGCCGGAGTTCAGCGCCGATGCCACCTTGGCGGTCTATGATGAGATCATCCAGGAAGTTCAAGAAAAAGGAATCGGTGAAGAGGAGCTCGAACAGGTGAAGGTGAAATTTCGCGCGGACTTTTACTCGATGTTGGAGGGTGGCATGGGATCCTACATGCCGCGCTTCGGTCTGATGCATTACCTGGCCTGCTTCGCGCTTTTCGATAACGATCCGTTGCGCCTGAACTCGATTCTCGACGGTTTCCTGGGCGTGACAGGGACTGACGCACACGCCGCCGCGCAAAAATACCTGGTACCGCGCAACCGGGCCGTGCTGGTCCGCCGGCCTTCGCAAGAAAGGACAGAGCAATGAGCCCCTCGCTGACGACCCTCGCGCAGCTCACTTCACCACCGGGGCTGACACCGGAGCGGCCGGTGGCCTGGCCGAAGAGGGTTACGCGCACGCTGCCAAACGGCCTGCTGGTTGTGCTGGCCGAAGTGCACACCTTCCCGAGAATCACCGCCGAGCTGCTGTTTCGCAGCGGGAATGCGGCTGCTGCGAGCCACGCGCCGGGGCTCGCGGAGATGACGGCCAGGGTCATGCGAACGGGTACCGCTTCGCGGCCGAGCCGTCGCATCGAAGAAGACCTGCGGCGGATGGGCGCCGAGCTCGAAACCGGTGCCCGGGCGGATTCGAGCGCCATTTCCGTTTCAGGTCTGGCCGAATTTTCCGGGGGGTTACTCGAGCTCGTCGCGGACCTCGCCCGCAACGCTTCGTTTCCCGCCGCGGAATTCGAGCGAGAGCGACGCCAGAGGCTGGAAGAGCTGCGAATCGAGCGAGCCACTTCGGAGTTTCTGGGTAAAGAGCGTCTGCGCCGGATGCTTTTCGGAGGGCACCCATATGCCGTCATCGCGCCCACGGAGGGGCAGGTGGAGGCGTACCAGCGCGATGAACTTGTGGAGTTTTACCGGGGGCATTATGCGCCTTCCAACGCCCTGCTGGTAGTCGTGGGCGATTTCACGTCCGCGGATATGCTCGAACAGGTGGCCAAGATTTTCAGTCCGTGGAAGGCTCGGGACCTGACGGAATCAATTCATCCCGCGCCCCCCGAAATCCGAGGCCGCCGCGTCCATCTGGTTCACATGCCCGAAAAAGTGCAGACGGATGTATTCATTGGCAACCGGGCCATCACCCGGCTTTCGCACGACTGGCCCCGGCTGACGCTGGCGAATGTGATCTACGGAGGCGCGTTCAATTCCCGCTTGGTGATGAATATTCGCGAGCAGAAGGGTTACACGTATAGCCCGCGCAGCACCGTACACCCGTTGCGCCAATACGGCTACTTCGCCGTTCATGCGGCCGTGCGCAACGATGTGGCTGCCGCATCCCTCACCGAGATGTTTTACGAGATGGATCGGATGCGCGCCCTTCCCGTCAGCGAAGACGAACTCCTCGACGCCCGCAATTACGTGAGCGGCGTTTTCTCGCTGGGCGTTGCCACGATGGCCGGTTTGATCGGCCAGCTCTCCACCGTGTATTTGGAACGGCTGCCTGAGGACTACCTCGAAACCTATCGCGAGAAAATCCGCGCACTCACGGCTCAGGATGTGCTCGGCGCCGCGCGCAAGTACTTCGATTCCGTCAACGCTCAGATCGTCGTCGTGGGCGATCGGGAACAGATTGGCGACCAAGCGGCCCTGTTCGGAGACGTCGAGGTCTACGACGCGCGAGGGAACACGAGTAAGAGCTGCTGATTACAAACGAGTCGAGCCCCAGGGAGTCGGACGAAGAGATCAGAAAAATGTGGCGGCGGCGCCGGTCGATCGTGATTGTCGCAGCGATTCTTTGCGGGATCGCCGCGGCCGGACCCGCCGACGCAAACAAGCGTCCGCCCGCACATCCGCTCGATTTAAACTCCGCCACCGTCGAACAGCTCCAGCAACTGCCGGGAATCGGTCCAGCAACGGCAAAGGCGATTGTGCGGTTCCGGGAGAAGAGCGGTCCGTTCCGCCGCGTGGAAGACCTGCTGGCGGTCCGCGGCATCACGAAAAAGCGTCTCGACAAGCTGCGGCCCTACCTCATGGTCGCGCCGAGCTCGTCAAAAGCTGGGTCGTAGCCTGTGAGCGCTCCGCTAAGGTCGAAATCCCCTACAGGACTTGATGGGTGGTTTCCGTGTGTAGGAGTGCGAGCGGAACCTGTTGAGCGATTTCGAGGCCATAGCCTTCGAGCGCCACAAGTTTGCGCGGATGGTTGGTGAGGACGCGGATTTTGCGCAGTCCCAGATCGATCAAGATCTGCGCCCCGATGCCGCTCTCGCGCTGCACTCGCCGCTGGCGGTCCACATCCTGATCCATCTCGCCGCGGTCGTGATAGAGGATTTTCGGGAGTTCTGCCCCCTCGCCCGCCGGGGCGTCGATCCGGAACCCACGGCCCGTGTGATGCAGGTAAACGAACACGCCTCGCTCCGCGG
Source organism: uncultured Acidobacteriota bacterium (assembly GCA_963781005.1). GTDB lineage: Bacteria > Acidobacteriota > Terriglobia > Acidiferrales > UBA7541 > CAWADX01. Next base: position 175,842 of record CAWADX010000001.1, on the reverse strand, counting down.
CGGCGATTGCGGCAAGCGAGCGCTCGATGATTTCATGGCAATCGCAACTGGAGGATGCGAACACGTCCCCGGTGAGGCAATTCGAATGGACGCGAACGAGCGGCGGAGGGCTCCCGCCCGGATTGCCGCGAACGAGGGCGACGTGCAGCTCGTTATCGACTTCGCTTGAGTAGGCCACCATCCTGAAATCACCGTGGCGCGTCGCAAGGACGGATTCGGCGATGCGGCGGACGTACCGCTCGTGCTGCATCCGGTAGCGGATCAGATCGGCAACGGTGAGAAGCTTCAAGCCGTACTGGCGGCAAAACGCTTCGAGCTGCGGCACGCGGGCCATCGTGCCATCGTCGTTCATGATCTCGCAGACCACGCCGGAAGGGTCCAGGCCCGCGATGCGCGCAAGATCCACCGAGGCTTCCGTTTGCCCCGCGCGTACCAGCACGCCGCCGCGGCGGGCGCGCAACGGAAACACGTGGCCGGGGCGCCCCAGATCTTCGGGCCGGGTGTCCACGTCGGTGGCGGCCAGAATCGTCGTGGCGCGGTCGGCGGCGCTGATACCTGTTGTCGTGCCGCGACGCGCGTCAATGGATTCGCAGAAGGGCGTTCCGAATGCGGAGGTGTTCCTCGGCGACATCAGCGTCAGGTTTAGTGCATCGCAGCGCTCCTCGGTGAGCGCGAGGCAGATGAGCCCGCGGCCATACTTGGCCATGAAATTGATGGATTCCGGCGTCACCTTCTCGGCCGCCATCGTGAGGTCGCCCTCGTTCTCGCGGTCTTCATCATCCACGATGACAATCATGCGTCCCTGACGGATCTCCGTCGCCGCTTCTTCGACGGTGGCAAAAGGTGTGATTTTTTCCGTCATCTCATCGTACCGCGTGGACCTTTTCACCTAGTTCGATGAACAGGTCGAAGAAAGTTGGTTCGTGCCGGAGAGTCCTACTCAGCAATCCGGGCATTTAGAACGATCTCCTCGAAGCCGGCGGTTTCGCAAGAATCTGACTATACCCCAAGAGAAAACCGACGGGCAAGGAACGCCCCCCGGCGGAGCGGGCCGGCTGATAGCATCTTGGAAAAAACAAACGGGGCGCTCGCCAACCGGCAAAGCGCCCCGTACAAGGAAACGACCATTTTTCTGGCCCGAGCGCGAAGGCTTAGTACATCCCGCCCATGCCGCCGGGGCCAGGTGCCGCAGCCTTCTTCTCGTCCTCCTTGATTTCCGCCACCAAAGCCTCGGTGGTCAGCATCAAGGCGGCGATCGAAGCTGCGTTCTGCAAAGCGAGTCGCGTGACCTTGGCAGGATCGATCACGCCTGCCTTTACCATATCGCCGAAGTCGCCGGTTTCTGCGTTGAAGCCGAAGTTATCTTCCTTCGAGTCGCGAATGCGGCCCACAACTACGGCGCCTTCGTGGCCGGCGTTTTGAGCGATTTGCCGTGTAGGCTCCTCGAGCGCTCGCCTGACGATATTGACGCCGATGGCCTCATCGTCCTGGAGCTTCAGTTTGTCAAGCGCCGAGATGCAGCGCAGCAGTGCGACGCCGCCGCCGGGCACGATACCTTCCTCGACCGCAGCGCGCGTGGCATGCATGGCATCCTCGACGCGAGCCTTCTTCTCCTTCAGTTCCGTCTCTGTCGCCGCACCCACCTTGATGACTGCGACGCCTCCCACGAGCTTCGCCAAACGCTCCTGGAGTTTCTCCTTGTCGTAATCGGAGGTGGTGTCCTCGACCTGCGTGCGGATCTGCTTGACGCGGCCCTCGATCTCGGTGGCCTTGCCGGCGCCCTCGACGATGGTGGTGTTGTCCTTGTCGATGGTCACCTTCTTGGCCCGACCCAGATCCTCCATCTTGACGTTTTCGAGCTTGATCCCCAGATCCTCGGTGACGGCCTTGCCGCCCGTCAGGGTTGCGATGTCCTCGAGCATAGCCTTGCGGCGATCCCCGAAGCCCGGGGCTTTCACCGCCGCGCATTGCAGCGTGCCGCGGAGCTTGTTCACCACCAGGGTCGCCAGGGCTTCGCCCTCGACGTCCTCGGCGATGATGAGCAGCGGTTTGCCCATCTTGGCCACCTGCTCGAGCAACGGAAGCAGGTCCTTCATCGAGCTGATCTTCTTTTCGTGGATCAGGATCCGGACATCCTCCAGCACGGCTTCCATCCGCTCCGGGTCCGTAACGAAATAGGGTGAGAGGTAGCCGCGGTCGAACTGCATTCCTTCGACCACTTCGAGCGTCGTCTCCATCGTCTTGGATTCCTCGACAGTGATGACGCCGTCTTTCCCCACCTTCTTCATGGCCTCGGCGATGATGCTGCCAATCTGCTTGTCGTTGTTGGCGCTGATCGTGCCCACCTGCGCGATCATCTCGCCCTTTACGTCCTTGTGCAGCTTTTTGATTTCCTCCACCGCCACTTCCACCGCACGCTCGATGCCCCGCTTGAGCGCCATAGGACTGGCGCCGGCCGCTACCGTCTTCACCCCTTCACGAAAGATGGCCTGGGCCAACACGGTTGCGGTTGTAGTGCCGTCGCCGGCCACGTCGGAAGTCTTTGACGCGACCTCGCGGACCATCTGCGCGCCCATGTTCTCGAGCGGATCCCTCAACTCGATTTCCTTGGCTACGGTCACGCCGTCTTTGGTGATGATCGGCGCGCCGAACTTCTTCTCGATCACGGCATTGCGCCCCTTCGGGCCCAGCGTGATCTTCACGGCGTCAGCCAGCACGTTGACGCCGCGCAGAATCGACTGGCGTGAATTCTCACCAGTCACGATTTGCTTTGCCATGGGAACTTATCCTCCTCCTGATGTTTTCGAAATGGTTTGCCCGCCTAGCGGGGATTACCTTTTGCCGGAGGCCGCCTTGGCGGCTCCGCCGATTTTGGCCAGGATTTCGTCTTCCTTCAGAATCAGGTATTCTTGTTCTTCGATTTTGATCTCGGTGCCGCTGTACTTGCCGAAAAGAACGCGGTCCCCCGCCTTGACGTCCAGCGGAATCCGCTCGCCCTTCTCGACTCGTCCCGCTCCCACCGCGATGACTTCACCCTCTTGAGGTTTCTCTTTGGCCGTGTCCGGGATGATGATGCCCCCCTTCACGGTCTCCTTCTCTTCAATCCGCTTGATCAACACGCGGTCGTGTAACGGAGTCACATGGACAGCCATATTGACGTACCCTCCGGTTTGAGACTTTAGAGACTTGCAAAAGGAGTGCGCCCCACTGATTAGCACTCCTATGAAGCGAGTGCTAATATAGCAAAAATCTTGCACTTGTCAATGGTACGGTTCAAGAGACCAGCCAGCCAGTCCGGAGCCGAGTTTTACCATTTGTTTTCAATAGGTTGCGGATGTGTCTGGATTTTCTGGCACCTAGGCATTGAGTTGCGTCTAAAGTAGGAGCTACAATTCGTCAGCCCAAAAGAGGCTTTTGTGTCAATTCTCTTCTACGTGCGCTTGGTTGGATTCGCCGCGGGAGCGATCCTCCACCTCTTCGTCCTATCGTTGATCGCTGGACATCGCCGACCTCGAAGATTCGATCGCATTCTTTTCCTCCTGCTCTTGGCGTTGTTCCTGTTTTATTCAGGTGGGCTGCTCGTTCTGAACGCCCATATTCATTATGCGTCTCCACCGCGTGCCACGCTTATTTTTGCACTGGGCCTTGTAGGACTGGGCCTGGCATTCGTGCCACCGCTGCTGTTTCATGCGCATGCCGAACTGGACCGGCTTTCGCAAGGTGAACCTTGGCGGCCGTGGCTACGGTTGACGGTCATTTGCTTCTACCTTCCGCTTGCATATTTTGCTTTCGTCCTCTTTCCGGAATTTGTTCGCGGGGATTCTCTCGAGGTGCTTTGGCCGGGAAGTAGCGCGGGAATGTTTTACGGCTGTTGGCTCGCCGCGTCCTTGCTGGCGAGTGCAGTCCTGGAGCGTCAGGCAACAAGGAAATCTGCAGACTTGCGTCAACAATGGGGCTTGTACCGCTTCCTGATGTTCTATTGCGGTATGCTCGGCTTCACTGTGCTTTACACATACGGCTTAGGAGGCCCGCGGAACCCGGCGTGGGCCGGGGCTCTTTCAACTGCCATAACGCTTTCCGCTCTCGTGCCGACAGCGTTGTTGGGCTATTTCGCTCTGCGATACAACTTTCTTGAAATCGGTGTGCAGCGCAATCTGGTCTACGCGGTGTCTGCGGCCTTCCTGGCCTTGCTGTATCTCGCTCTGGTGCATCGCGTCAGCGGCTGGCTCGAACCGATCCTTCCGCCGGAAGCGACGGCGAGCATACTTTTGTTCGTCCTCGTCGTCTTTTTTGAGCCCATGGAGCGGGGCATTGGCCGCACCCTGTATCGCACGATCCATCAACGGATGGATCGCCTACAGCAGCTAAGTCTCGAGATTCAGCAAGAAGCGCGCCACGGAGACCTCAAGCGGCTGATTGCGTTCGTCGAGGGCCGCTTGCGGGAAGAGTTTGGGCTCGCGGCTGTTCGGATTTCCATTCCTCGAGATCCCTCCGCAGCTCCCTTGCGACCCGCAGGAGGCCTAGGCCACTCGTTCGAGGTATCCCTTCGGAGAGATCGCGGGGACATAGGCGCTCTCGAGGTCTGCTCCAGCGGCGCCGTTTTGACCGGAGAGACAACAGCGGAACTCGAATTCCTGGCGGAGCGGTTTCCCGCGGTAGTGGAGCTTTGCCGGTTGATCGAAGAAAAGATCAAGCTGGAGCGCGAACTGGCCGAACGCGAGCGGCTGGCACTGGTCGGCCAAATGGCCGCAAGCATCTCGCACAATCTGCGCAACCCCTTGAGCTCGATGAAAACCGTACTCCAGGTTCTGCTTGAAAGGCGCAACCTGCCCGAGGATGTGCGGGAGGATTGCGGGCTTGTGGTAGGCGAAATTGACAGGCTGTCGGCGAAGCTGAGCCAGTTACTCGAATATGCGAAACCAACGGTGCGATCGCCCGGGCGGCGGCCTGCGGTTGGGGGCGTAGACGCGGTGGGGCTTGCCGAGCAAGTAGTGGCGTTGTTGAGACGTGACGCGGAGCGGCGGCGCGTGAAGCTTGACCTCGACCGTCCTTTAGAGGAAGTGCGGATCCTCGGAACCGAGGGAGCCCTAAGCGACGTTGTTTCGAACCTCGTGGTGAATGCCATTGAGGCTCAGCCTGCGGACGGCCGCGTGCGCGTGTCGCTCCGTCAAACCGACGGCCGGTTTGTCATCGAAGTCACCGACGATGGCCCCGGAATTCCGTCCGACCTACGATCCAAGATTCTCCAGCCGTTTTTCACCACGAAGCCGAGCGGGACAGGGCTGGGTCTCGCGATTGTCGCGAGGCGCTTGGCGGAGATGGAGGGCACAATCGTTTGGGACAGTCCCGTGAACGGTGGAAGAGGGACGAAGTTCACCGTGTCACTGCCGCTGGCGGATTGAAGGGGGTCAGGAGGATGAGAAGAGCCAATCATGCGAACAATTCTGATTGTGGATGATGAGCCCGCGGCGCGTTACGGCATCCGGCGCGCGCTCGAGCACAAGTATCGAATTGCGGAAGCAGAAACAGCGCCTGCAGCGCGCGAAGCGCTGGCGCGGGAGCGGCCGGACGTCGTTCTACTCGATCTGGTGATGCCGGAGGAAGATGGGCTTTCGCTGCTGCGTTGGATGCGCGCGGAAGGGCACCTACAGCCGGTGCTGGTTGTTTCGGCGCTCGATGCCGCGAAGACAGCAGTGGAGGCGCTGCGGGCCGGCGCCGAGGATTACATCGTCAAAGGATTCGACATTGAAGAGCTTCGCAAGCGGGTGGGGAACCTCACGAAGATCGTCGAGCTGGCCGCGGCGAATGAGCGTCTGCGCCGCGAACTCGTCTCGGAAGGTCAGTTCGGGCGGATGCAGGGCGCATCACCGGTGATGCGCCGCGTCTTTGAGCTGGCCGAGCGCGTGGCGCCCACGGACGCGACGGTGTTGATCCTGGGAGAGAGCGGAACGGGCAAGGACTTGCTCGGGCAAGAGATTCACGATCGCTCGCGCCGCTCCGACGGACCGTTTGTTGCCGTGAACTGCGCCGCCCTGCCGGACAATTTGATCGAGTCTGAACTCTTCGGCTATGAGAAGGGTGCGTTCACCGGCGCTGCACAGCAGAAAAAAGGCAAGTTCGAATTGGCTTCCGGTGGGACGTTATTTCTCGACGAAATCGGGGACATGAATCCGGTGACGCAAGCGAAAGTCCTGCGCGCGCTTGAAAATCGCCGGATCGAGCGGCTCGGCGGAACAAATTCGATCGAGGTGGACGTGCGAGTGATCAGCGCCACGCACCGCGATCTTTTCTCGGAAATCGCCGCCGGGCGTTTCCGCGAGGATCTCTACTACCGGTTGCGTGTCGTGACGCTCGAACTGCCGCCGCTGCGCGCTCATCGGGAAGACATCCCGCGCCTGGCAGAAGCGTTCCTCGGCCTGCTCGGCGCGCGGCACAACCGCCCGGCGCGGCTCGATCCCGCTGCCCTCGCTCTACTCGAGGGGTATGCGTGGCCCGGCAACGTCCGCGAGTTGAAAAATGCGCTCGAGCGGAGCTTGGTGCTGGCACCGGGCGAGACGATCGGGCCTAACGAGCTGCCCGAAGAAGTCCGGGAGGGATCCGGAGTCGCCGGGCTCGCCCGTGCGGCGGGAGGCGATTCCTTCCTTGCCGAATCCGATTTCCGCGAGGCCAAACGCAAATTCGAGATTGCGTATCTCAAACAGAAGCTGGAGGAGCATCATTGGAACGTTTCGAAGACTGCTGCTGTAGTCGGCCTACACCGGCAGAGTTTGCAGGAAAAGTTGCGCGAGCTGGGAATTCAGAGGCCGGGCAAGTAGCGCCATGCCGAGATTCCATGATGTGGCGGGATTCATCCTGGTGGGCGGCGAGAGTTCCCGCATGGGCCGCGACAAAGCCCTTCTGAAGCTGGGAGGCTTGCCGCTCATCCTCCGCACCGCACGTTTGCTCGAACCACTCACGGGACCACCGATGGTCATCGGTCCACCCGCGCGGTTTGGACACCTGAAATTGCGCGTGGTCCCGGACGATCTCCCCGGCTGTGGTCCGCTTGCAGGCATCGCGACCACTTTGCGAATTTCCGAGAGTTCCTGGAACCTGATTGTGGGCTGCGACCTTCCCTATTTGACGCCGGCATGGCTTGAATATCTCGCCAACCGCGCCACAGCGTCGTCATCGGACGCGTTGATCCCCCACAGCGAGTATGGTCTCGAGCCTCTCTGCGCGGTTTACCACAAGCGATGCGGCGCAGCCGTGGCCGCCTCCCTGACGCGGGGCGTGCGGAAAGTGACGCAGAGCCTTGCGGAACTCTCAATTGAAACCATCGAGCCGGCCGAATGGAAAGAATTTGATTCGGACGGGCGCCTGTTCAAGAATATGAATTCTCCTGTCGACTACGAGGAGGCGCAGTCGATTTTGGGCAAGGGACCAGCGCCATGAGCGAGCACTACATCGAGTTTCAGGAAGTCTCAGTAGCGTTCGATGACCGGATCGTGCTGCAGGACGTCAGCTTCTTCGTTGAACAGGGCGAGACGGCTGTCATCCTGGGCCGCAGCGGCGTGGGAAAGACGGTGACGCTCAAGATTCTTCTTGGCTTTCTGCGCCCGGATGCCGGGCGCGTCATCATCGCCGGGCAGGACGTTACCGACTGGACGGAAGAACAGTTCGCCCAAATCCGTCGGCGCGTGACGATGGTCTTTCAGTCCGGCGCCCTCTTCGATTCGCTGACTGCGGCGGAAAACGTAGCCTTTCCGCTCGAAGACCGCAAAGATCTGGCGCCGGAGCAGATCGACGCGCGCGTCAACGAACTGCTCGAGATGCTCGAAGTGAAGGATGTGGCTGACCGGCTTCCCGCCGACCTCAGCACCGGCACGAAACGAGCGGTGGCGATTGCGCGTGCTTTGGCGCAGGATCCTGAGGCGATCCTCTACGATGAGCCGACGACGATGGTAGATCCGCTGATGGGGGCGCACATCGGGGAATTGATCTTGAAATTGAAGGAGAAGTTCCACAAGACGTCGGTGGTCGTCACGCACGATACGCACCTGGCGAAAAAACTCGCCGACCGGATTATCTTCCTGCACGAGGGCCGCGTGGCGTTCTTTGGTACGTGGCCGGAATTTGAGTCCTCCCCGGACGCGTTTCTGCGCAACTTCCGCTTGCAGGACGAATTGGTTCCCGCACTGGACGCGACCGCGTGAGCGGCGCTGCAACGAGTGGCAGGGGCGGGACGAGCGGGCAAGCAGGTGCGGTCTACAGGATGACGGTTTGAGCCAAACATCGCCGGTTCCCTCCGATCCGAAACAGCAGTTACGCCGCGAGCTGAACTTCTGGGACGTGCTGCTGTTCAACATCGCCGCGGTTTTAGGTCCGCGCTGGATTGCCGCCGCGGCTCACAATGGCACATCCTCGATCAGCTTGTGGATTCTGGCGGCTGTTTTTTTCTTTATTCCAACGACCTTTGTGATTGTGGAGCTCTCGACGCGCTTTCCGCATGAGGGCGGCCTGTACGTTTGGTCGAAAGAGGCGTTCGGCGACTTCCACGGATTTGTGGCCGGATGGACTTACTGGGTCTACACCTTCTTTTATTTTCCGGGGTTGCTTTTTGCCAGCGCATCTATGAGCGCTTATATCGGCGGGATCGGCCACGCCCAACTGGCGCAAAACCGCGAGTTTCTTCTGATTGGCTCTTTTGCTCTCCTGTTCGTCGCCGTGTTCTTGAACATCATCGGTCTCAACATCGGAAAATGGCTGCAGAATGCCGGCGGCGTCGGCACCTATGTTCCCTTGCTGATGCTTGTGGCGGTGGCTCTGCTGGTGTGGCATCGCCAGGGATCGCAGACGCATTTCACGTGGACAAACATCCTCCCTCACTGGGATTGGGACACCGTGAACTTCTGGCCCCAAATCGCGTTCGCGTTTGCGGGCCTGGAATTGGTTTCAACGATGAGTGACGAGATCAAGGACCCGCGCAAGACACTCCCGCGAGCGGTTTTCGGTTCGGGCGTGCTCATCGCGCTCGTCTACATCGTGGGCACAGTCGCGGTTCTCGTGCTGCTCTCGGACGCGCAGGTGGACCCCAAGAGCGGGGTTTTTCAAGCGGTCACCGTGGCCTCGAGCATTCTCAAAATCAGCGCTTTCGGCATGATCGCGGCCTTGCTGGTCACAGTGGGCAATGCAGGCGGCGTAGGCACCACCGTGGCCGGCGTTTCACGCATTCCTTTTGTCGTCGGCATCGACCGGTACATGCCGGCGGCATTCGGCAAGCTGCATCCGAAATGGAAGACCCCCTATGTTTCGATTCTGGTCCAAGCGGTCATTTCAGGAGCGATTCTGCTGCTGAGTCAGATCAACGAGACCACCATCAGCGCCTATCAAATCCTCGTTGACGCGGCGACGATCCTTTACTTTATTCCGTTTCTCTACATGTATGCCGCGGTGATCAAGCTGGCGGACCGGCCCGAACGAGCAACGGATCAGCATGCCGTACTGATTCCGGGCGGCAAGTTGGGAGTATGGGTCGCCGGGACGCTGGGTTTCCTGGTAGTGCTGGCTGGAATCGTGCTGTCTTTAATCCCGCCGGGCGAGACCCAAAACAAATTCTTCTTCGAACTAAAGCTGATCGGCGGCACCGCAGTTGCCATTTTCCTGGGCCTCATCCTGTACCTTCGTGGGACACGACAGAAAGCGCGCCCGGTGCCGCCTGGCTCCGCAGCCCATCAATAGATTTCGCGTTTCTGCACGGCCTTCTTCGTGGCGAGCGAAAATCGCGGTTCGGGTTTTCCTGCGCCGCTTACCTGCGCCGCCACGTATTCGCCTAACGCCGGACCGTGCTTGAAGCCGTGGCCCGAGCCGCCTCCCACGAGCCAAACGTTGTCGAAGGCAGGATGACGATCGATGAGGAAATCGCCGCTCGAAGTATTTTCGTACTGGCAGACGCGCGATTCCAGCACCGGCGCGTCCCTGAGAGCGGGGAAGCGCTTGCCGAGATAATCGCGCACGGCTTGAAGGCCTTCGGCGCTGGCCATGCGCTGCTGCGTATCCGGGTCCGCGGGCGGTCCGTGACGATCGCTGGCAATTTTGACACCACGGCTTTCCAGATCCGGCATTCCGTAGATTTCGCCGGCCAGATGGATCCACGTGGGCATCGCGGGCGGCTCAAAACGCGGATCACCTGCGGGCACACCGAAGAAAAAAACCTCCTGACGGGTTGGAAAAATGCGGTCGCCCACGACGTCGGGAAAAACTTTGGGGAGCCATGGGCCGCAAGCAAAGACGAAGCTCCCAGCGGAGATGATCTTGCCGCTAGCGGTTTTTACTGCGTCCAGGTGTCCTTTGCCCTCGGGCGCCGCAACCGCCTCGAGGAGAAAATCGACGCCGTTCTTCTGGGCCTCTCCAAGAACGACCTGCACGGCGCGCCGCGCGAGCAGTACGCCGCTGCGGCGTTCCAAGATGCCCCAGCTTACGCCATCGAAGGAAATTTGGGGGTAGCGCCTCTCCAAGTCCGACTGCGCAAGCTTATCGAAATCGGCTTCGAGTCGGCTTAGCGTGGCCGCAGTTTCATTGGCGTAGCGGTCGTTTTCCTGCGCCATCCAAAGCACGCCGGTGGGTTGAAACAGATTCACCCCGGCTCGTTCGAAGAGCTGCTGCCAGCGGGGAAGCGAATGCATTGCCCAACGCGAATAAAGTTCGTCGGGCCCGTAGCCCATACGAATGATCCGCGACTCGCCGCCGGAGCTGGCGCGGCTATTCGCGGCGCCGTAGGCGTCCAGCAGCACAACTTTTTTGACCGCGCGAGACAGCGCATGCGCCGTCCAAGAACCGAATACTCCGGCGCCGATCACAGCCACGTCGTAGGTTTTTCGCCCGCTGGTATTGCTGGTTTGGTTCGTGCTCATCGGTTTTCCGTCTGCGTCTTTCCGGGCGGCTTTTCCGATTTCCGCTATTGCCGCGCCAGCCGCCAGGGCTTTGAGGAAATCACGCCGAAACATTCTCAAGCCTGCTTCCCGTGCTTTGCATACTCAGAAATCAAGCGACAATTCTCTCGCGACCGAACGGGAGAATTCGGAGCAACTCTTTAGAAACCTTCTTCGATGAGATTTTCAAGCGTGAGCCGTGACGGCGTAGCGTCGCGCCTCGGTTCCAGGAGCCGCTCGACGTATTTCGCCAAAATGTCGCATTCGAGATTCACCGGGTCGCCGATGGTCACTTTCGCCAGATTGGTCTGCGCATACGTAAATGGAACGATGGCGAAATCAGCGATCCCGCGTTCGAAGCGCGCGACGGTCAGGCTGATGCCATCCACGGCGAGCGACCCTTTCTCCGCGACGTAGCGCGCCAGCTCTTCGGGAACGCGAACGGAGAGCCACCAGTCCCTTTTCTGGTCGGCCGGCCCGGCCGGCGCCAGCCGTGTGACGCGGCCGATGCCGTCGACGTGGCCCTGCACAAAATGGCCGCCGAGTTCGGCCCCGGCCGCGAGGGGCCGCTCCAGATTCACAGGTTGGCCGGGCCTCATCTCGCCGAACGACGTTCGGCAAATGGTTTCGCCGGATAGATCGGCGCCGAAGGTTTCCGAATCACGCTCGACTACCGTCAAGCAGCAGCCATTCACGGCGATGCTTGAGCCCATCGCGAGCCCCGCAGCCACTTCCGGCGTGCGGACGCGAAGAAAGGCGCCCGCATCCGAGCGCTCGACCGATTCAATTTTTCCGACGCTCTGAATGATCCCCGTAAACATCTCGCAAGGTTCCTTCCACGCAAAAATCGGGCCCGAAACGGCGTAACTTCAAGTTCCTCAAAGCGGGCGCTGATTTATAGGAGCGGAAACGAGCCGTCACAAGTGGCACCGCGTCCCGTCCCAAAATCTTGGGAGCAAAGAACAATACCACCTTGTCCACCACATTTGCTGCCAGCGCTGCTCCATTGAGCGCGGGGCCAGCCTCCAGCAGGACGCTCAAGATTTTGCGGCGACCCAGCTCGCGGAGCACTTCGCGCAGGCTTGGATGACCCTCACGCGCCCGCACTTGGAGGACTTCGACGCCCGCCTTGCGCAGGGCGAGAGCGCGGCGAGATTCGGCCGACTCCGTGGTGAAAACCACCAGATCCTTATCCGCCGATTTCACGAGCTTTGAGCGCAGCGGAAGGCGAAGCCGTGAATCGATGACGACGCGCCAAAGCTTTCGACGCCGCGGCGCGCCGGTGCGGTCGGTCAGCCGCGGATTATCTGCGAGCACTGTGCCGATGCCGGTCAGCAAGGCGTCCGCGGCATGCCGCATCCGCTGAACCTCCGCGCGGGATGCAGGAGAAGTGATCCAAGTGGCGCTGCCGTGCGACGTCGCGATTCTGCCATCCAGGGTCAGCGCTGACTTCATCGTCACGAACGGCTGGCCGGTCCGGATCCATCGCGCGAAGGCTTCATTGAGCCCTTGCGCTTCGTTTTCGCGCGCGCCTACAGAGACTTCAATGCCGACCTGGCTGAGTTGACGCAATCCCCGGCCTGCTATGTGCGGGTTCGGGTCTTTCATGGCGGCGACCACGCGTTTGACGCCGGCGGAGCGAATGGCTTCGGTGCAGGGGCCGGTGCGCCCGACATGAGAACAGGGTTCGAGATTCACGTAGAGTGTTGCCCCGCGCGCGGCAGCTCCGGCATTTTCAAGCGCGACGATTTCCGCGTGCCGCCGGCCGTCGTATGTGTGGAATCCTTCCCCCACCATGCGGCTGTTTTTGACGAGCACGGCGCCGACGAGCGGATTGGGATGCGCGAGCGCCTCGCCTCGCCGCGCCAGCTCGAGCGCCCGGCTCATCCAGCGGTCAGCTTCCTCCGCGGCGGGTTCAGTCAAAGAGTGAATTGACGTACGTTTGCGGGTCAAAGGGCACCAGGTCGTCCATCTGTTCTCCCGTGCCTACAAAGCGGATGGGCAGGCCGAGTTCGCGGACAATGGCCACCACAATGCCGCCCTTGGCTGTCCCGTCAAGTTTGGTCAGTACGATGCCGGTGACGCCGACGTGGCTGGTGAACTCACGCGCCTGCGCCAGGCCGTTCTGGCCGGTAGTGGCGTCCATCACGAGCAAGACATCGTGCGGCGCTCCCGGAACAATCTTGGCCGCGGTGCGCCGCATCTTCTCGAGCTCAGCCATCAGGTTTGACTTCGTGTGCAGCCGCCCGGCCGTGTCCACGATGACCGCATCGACGGAGCGAGCGACCGCGGCCGCCAGTGCGTCGTAGACCACCGCAGCAGGATCGGCGCCGGGCTTCTGCTTGATCAGCTCGGCTCCGGAGCGCCGCGCCCAGATGTCGAGCTGCTCAATCGCTGCGGCCCGAAACGTGTCCGCGGCGCACAGCACAACGCTTCGACCCTCCTGCTTCAGGCGATGCGCCAGCTTACCGATCGTGGTGGTCTTGCCGGTTCCGTTGACCCCGACGACGAAAAGGACGCGGGGCGCAGCATCGCCTTGACCATTCTGTGCGGCCGGCGGCGTGGCGAGAATCTTCAGGAGCTGGTTTTTGAGTTCCTGCTTCAGAGCGGCGGAGCCTTCCAGCTTGTTTTGATTTACCTGCTGGCGCAGCTCGGCCAGAACCTGTTTTGTCGTGCTTACGCCCAAGTCCGCGCTCAGGAGCGCGCTTTCCAGTTGCGTGAGCAGGGCTGGATCCACCGGTCGGTCGCCCGTCAGCAACTGCTCGACCCGCGCGGCTAGTTCCGTGCGTGTCTTGCCGACGGACTGCTTCAAGCGCTCGAGGAGCGTGGGTTCGGACTTGCCAAAGAGTGTGATCATGGGCGGCGCGACAACTTCCGAGGAACGAGCCATTCTAACAGAGGATGCGCCGGCGAGGTGGCGCGGGACGCGATGCTAGTGCCGTTCCAACTTCACCGGGACAGGGATTGCCTCAGTCAGCCTGCCAGCAGCCCTGGCGGGGCGCCAGAAGGATTTGCTCTGAATAGTCGGAACGGCACTAGACTTCGACGAGTGCGGCGGTGAGTCGTATCCTCTCGGATTGGACTGCCGATTCGAGCGCGTTGACAACCATGGGATCGAATTTGCGACCCGTGAGACTCCGGATTCTTTCGATGGCGAACCCCAAATCCATCGCTGACTGGTAGGGCCGGTTGGTGGTAATGGCATCGAACGTGTCGGCGACCGCGATGATCCGAGCCATCAAGGGGATTTCTTCCCCTCGCAGCCCGTAAGGATAGCCTCCGCCATCCATTTGCTCGTGATGGAGCTCGATGCCCGGAAGCATGTCTTTCAGTTGTGCTACAGGGCGCATGATGTTTGCGCCCTTGGACGGGTGCTGCTTCATCAAGTCGAATTCTTCGTCCGTGAGTTTGCCAGCCTTTTTGAGTACGCGGTCATCCACGCCGATCTTGCCAACGTCGTGGAGCAATGCCGCGATGCGCAGGCGGTCGAGTTCTTCGGCGTTCAGGCCCAGCGTCTCGCCCATGATCAGTGAATACTTCGCGACGCGTCCGGAATGGCCGCGCGTATAGGGGTCTTTTTCATCAATCGCCGCGGCGAGCATGTGGATCGAGCCGAGGAAGAGCTCGCGGTTCTCCGCGGCGGCTTCCTTGAGCTTCTGAACGTGCGATTCGATGTGCCCGGCCATGTGGTTGAACGTTTCCGCCAGCTCGCTGATCTCGGCGGCGCCGCCGACATCCACGCGCTCGTGGAATTCCGCCCGGCTGATCGCGCGGGTGGATTCGACAAGCCCGCGGATCGGCGTCGTGATGCCCAGAGCAAAGAGGTAGCCGAGCGCGAGCGCCGCGAGCATCACTCCGATCACGAACCGAAGCGCCTGCGCGTTCAGTTCCCGGACGCCGGCGTCGAGACGCGCCATTTCCATGCTGCGTTGCGCGATCACCGCCCAGCGCAGCTCAGGAATCGTGCTGTACGTGCCGATCATTTCCACGGCCCGGTTTTTTTCCTTCGAGCTGAAGCGCAGCGTTTCCGTCGCATGCAGCTCTTGCGGCAGCTCCTTGAACTGCGCGACCATGGGAAACATCGAACTTACGTCGCGGCCGGGCACCAGTTCGGAAGGCTCGGGATAAGCGATGATCGTTCCATTGCCGTCCACCACGTAAACGACGCGGTCCCGCACGCTCGTGTCCCGCAAGCGGACCATAATGCGATCGAGCGAGACCACCGCCGCCATCATCCCTGTAAACCGGCCTTCGGACATCAGCGGCACGGAAATCACCAACGCCGGGCGGTTCTCCGGCCCCAACCCGAACGTGCTGCTCGTCGAGTTCAGCCCTTGAATGCTGGCCGTGAATGCGCGCTTCAGAGCCATCTCGACGAAGGGATCCTTTTCGGCTCGAAAGCTTCCAGCGGACTGCCCTCGGGCGTCTTTGCCGACGGCGGTTACATACAGGATATTCCGGTTGTCTTCGATGAAAGTCTGCAGCATTCGCGCCAAGGGAGGGGCCACTGGCGGGTCTTCGACGTTTTGGATCCATCCCGTCAGCGCCAGCACCTGGCGCTGGCTCAGGAGCTGTTCGCGCAAGCCCAATTGGAACTGGAGAATCTCTCCGGCCAGTGAACGAGTCACTTCCGTCTGCTGAACACGCTCGGTATCCTGAAGTTTTTCCTCGCTCAGCCGCAGTGCCTGGCGGTGATAGAACCACAGCGGCAACACGCTGACCAGCAGCAACGCGCCGACCACGATCCAGAGAATCCGTAGACGACGGACTCCCAAGCGTATTAGAGACGCGATGTCCATGCTGTAAGCCGTTCTCAGAATGGTAGCGAAGCTCGGAGGGCAACACAACGAAACGCACGCATGGCGTTGGCGAACTAGCTACGGAGCGAGCGGCGATTGCCCGCGGGCTTCGGGGTTCCGCGGGCCTGCGGTCGGTTGCCCCCACCGACGCAGACTATTCGTGTTTCAGGCGGCGCACCATCAGCTCGCGAATGGCGTCGTGCGGCGCGCGGCCCTCGTAAAGGACGGCATACATCTGCTCGGTGATGGGCATCTCGATGCCGAGCCGCCGCGCCAGGGTACGCGTTGCGGCGGTGGTGCCCACACCCTCGGCGATCATCTTCGTGTTTGCAAGGATCTCTTCGAGCTTGCGGCCCTTGCCCAATTCCACTCCCACGGTTCGATTGCGGCTGAGCCCGCCCGTGCACGTCAATACGAGATCGCCCATTCCTGCGAGCCCGGCGAGCGTTTCGGCACGCGCGCCGAGCGCCACGCCCAGGCGCGTCATCTCCGCCAGTCCGCGAGTGATCAGCGCCGCCGCAGAGTTATACCCGAGGCCCAGCCCTTCCACCACACCCGCGGCGATGGCGATGACGTTTTTCACCGAGCCGCCCAGTTCGACTCCGGTCACATCCGCATTCGTGTACAAGCGAAACGTCGGGCCCGAAAACTCTTCCTGCACTTCGGTGGCGAGCGCCGCATCTGCCGACGCAATTACCACAGCGGTCGGGTCGCCCCGGGCAACCTCACGCGCGAAAGAAGGCCCGGAGAGCGCAGCCACGCGCGGGACAAATTTCGATGAGACAACCTCCTGGATCAGCTCCGTCATCCGCAGCAGGCTTTCGGGTTCCAGGCCCTTCGTGGCGGTGACGATGGCGGTCGACGGCGTGAGATGGGGCAGCAGCGCCGTGTAGATCCGCCGCGCGTGCGCGGACGGCACCACGCCGAGCACGATCTCGGCGTCACGAGCCGCCTCTGCAAGATCGCCCGTGACCTCCGTCTCGCGCGGGACCTCAAACCCAGGCAGAAATATTTCGTTCACCCGGCGGTCGCGGAGCGAATCCACCACTTCGCGCTCGTAGGCCCAAAGCGAAATCCGATGCTGCGCGCGGCTGCGGCAAAGCGCGATGGCAAGGGCTGTGCCCCAGCTTCCCGCCCCGATGATGGCGATTTTTTTCACTCGGGAGTATGTGTTTATGCCGGAGTCAGCCGCCGAGCTTCATGCGGTTCTCGGTTCCCGAGAGTAGACGCTCGATGTTGGGCCGATGCTTCCAGATGACGAGAATCGCAATCGCGATGATGCCGAGCGAAACGACGAATGGCGGAGCGTGCCCGGGCGCATAAAAAAGATATACCAGCAGAGGCATCGCCGCCGCCGCTGTAATCGATCCCAACGAAACGTATCGCCAAAACGCGACGACAAGCAGCCATATCGCCAGCGCTGCGAGCACCGCTTTTCCGCTGATGAGCAGACAAACACCGACACCCGTGGCGACGCCGCGTCCCCCGCGAAACCGCAGCCAGATCGGGAAGAGGTGCCCCAACACCGCCGCGACCGCTCCTGCCATGATCCAGCGAACATTTCCATCGCTCCACCGGGCCGCGAGCCAAACGGCCAGATATCCTTTACCCGCATCCAGCAATAATGTCGCCAGACCCACGCCCGGCCCGGCCACGCGCGTGACGTTCGCGGCGCCGATATTACCGCTTCCCTCGGAGCGCACATCGCGGCCCTGTCTGAAAAACTTTACGAGCAGCAGCCCGAACGGAATGGAGCCAAGAAAATATGCCACGACCGGGATGAACCATCGCGGATTCACGCAGCCTCCACGAAGTCGTAGCTCGCAAGGCAAGTATAGACGGCTCCAGAGGATTTGAGCGTGCTCTGGTAAAGATGAAGCTCCGTTGCGCGCGTCGCGCCGAACTCGAATGGCGCGAGTTCGGCGAGCCGCTTGCGAAATTGCGCCATACCATCCTCGGATTTGAAGCGCGCGAGCGTCAGATGCGGCTTGAACGGGCGCGTCTCCGGCGGAATTCCCAGCGCTTCGAGAGCGCGCTCGATTGCCGCGGCCAACTCGCCCAGGTTTGGCGAGGCCTCGATTCCGACCCAGAAAACGCGCGGGTGGCGGTCATTCGGGAAGAAACCGACGGTGCGGAAACACATCTCCACAGCTGCGCGTGCCTGGATTCGCCCGAGCTCCATCTTGATTTGCTCGACTTTCTCCGGAGACGTTTCTCCGCCGAATTTCAGCGTGACGTGCATCCCTTCCGTATGCACCCAGCGCGCTCCGCGGCAGGTTCCTTCCAGCGCGGCTACCAACTCCCTCAGCTTGCGCTTCGTTTCCTCGGGCACTTCGAGCGCTACAAAGACTCGCACCCTTACCCCTTGCCGCGCGCAGAGTACGGGTAGTAGCGCCGGAGCATGTCGAGCGCCGCTTGCGTTGCCTGGAGCCGGATGCGGTCCCGATCGCCCGGGAAACGGAAAGCGCGCTCCTTCGAGACTTTCTCGTCCGCAAGACCGATGTGCACGAGCCCTACAGGTTTTTCAGGTGTGCCGCCGCCGGGCCCGGCAATGCCGGTAATGCTCAGACCCAGGGTTGCATTCGTGTGGCGCCGGATTCCTGCGGCCAACGCCAGCGCCACCTCGGAGCTGACAGCGCCTTTGGCTTCGATCGTTTCCGGTGGAACATCCACCCAAAGCGACTTCAGGTCGTTGCTGTAGCACACTACGCCGCCGCGGAAATAGGAAGAGCTGCCGGGAATGTTCGTCAGGCGCGCGGCCAGCATTCCGCCGGTGCAGCTTTCGGCGACGGCGATGGTCGCGCGGTTCACCTGGAGCGTTCGCGCGACTACCTCTTCCAGCGATTCGCCATGGGTCGAAAACAGATTCTCGCCCAGCGCGAGTGCGAAGCGCTCCACCATTTCGTCGAGCAGCTTTTCGGCCGCAGCAGGATCAGCCGACCATACCCGCGGGTGTAGCTGGATCTCACCCGGTGCCGCCAAAATCGTCGTTTCGGCCTGAAGGTACTGAATGTAAATGGGGGCGACGCGCTGCTCCACGTCCGATTCCGGCATCCCGGCAACGCGCAAATCGCGAGTGTAGAGGCGCAACTTGGGGGCGCGTTCTGCCAGGCGAGGTCGCACGTCGTTCAAGAACATCGGCTCGAGCTCGGACGGCGGCCCCGGCAACAGGATCACGATGTGGCCGTCGGCTTCAAGCCACAGGCCGGGCGCGGTTCCCCGCGGATTCGGCAGCACCACTGCGCCTTCGGGGACCATCGCTTGCCGGGCGTTGATTTCCGGCATCGTTCGTCCAAACCGCCGGAAGCGCGCCTCGATGCCGCGCAGGATGGCATCGTCGCACTGGAGGCGGCGCTCCAGCAGCTCTGCCACCGTTTCGCGCGTCAGGTCGTCCTCGGTCGGGCCGAGCCCGCCGATGGAGATAACCACCTGGACCCGGCCGAGCGATTCATGAAACGCGTCGTGAAGCTCCCGGCGATCGTCGCCCACGATCACCTTGCGCATCACGCGAATGCCGAGCTGATTGAGTTGGTCGCTCAGGAAAAGGGAATTGGTGTCTTGGCGATAGGGGGTGAGCAATTCCGAGCCGACCGCTATGATCTCCGCATTCACGGCCTTCTTTTGTACCCGATGGGACGAGGCGCATGCAACTGTTGCGCTGCAGACGAGTGCTCACCGGACAGCCAGAGCTGGTGCGGCAGTTTGCTGTACGACGAGTGGAAAATCAAATAGCCGGCCGGCCACGTGCCGGCGGTGTTCGATGCGTCACGGGATCAGCAGAATCTTGCCCGTTGTCTTGCGGCCTTCCAGGTCGCGATGCGCCTGCTGCGCCTCTTCCAGCTTATAGATATGTGCGACGCGCAATTTCAGTTTGCCGTCGGAGATCATGTTGAGAACAGCGTCCGCGCGCCGCTCGAGCTCTTCACGAGTAGCAATGTAATGAGCGAGGCTGGGACGCGTGAGGAACAGCGAGCCTTTTTGTGAGAGTTTGATGAGATCGAAAGGCGGGACTGATCCGCTCGCGCCGCCGAAGAGAACGAGGTACCCGCGTGGGCGAAGGATGTTCAGATCGCTTTCAAACGTGCTCTTGCCCACGCCGTCGTACACGACGTCAACTCCCTTTCCGCCGGTGAGGCGTTTCGTTTCCGTCTCAAAATCCTGCTTTGTATAGACAATCACTTCGTCGGCACCGGCTTCGCGAGCCAGCTTGGCTTTGTCCGGCGAGCCTGCCGTACCGATCACTCGTGCGCCGATGTTTTTCGCCATCTGCACGAGCAGGAGTCCCACGCCTCCGGCGGCCGCATGAATCAGCGCCGTCTCACCCTTCTTCAAAGGATAAGTGCTGTTCACCAGGTAGTGTGCCGTCATACCTTGGAGCATGACGGCAGCCGCCTGTTCATCCTTTACCGTTTCAGGAACTCGCACAAGGCGGTCCGCCGGTACGGCAGCGTAATCCGCGTACGCCCCCAGACTGCCAGTGTAGGCGACCCTATCTCCCGGCTTCCAGGCCGTTACCTCGGTGCCGACCTCGCTCACAATTCCCGAAGCTTCCTGGCCATCGACAAACGGCAAAGGCGCGGGATAGCGGCCTTCACGAAAGTAGACATCGATGAAGTTGACACCGGCAGCCGAGATCTTTACAACAACTTCATTCGATTTGGGCTTGGGGATGGGAACGTCAACGAGGGTGAGGGCTTCAGGTCCTCCCAACTTTTGAACTTGGATGGCCTTCACGGGCTGATCCTTACTTCCCTCGGTTGCGCCTAGGACAGGTCTAGCCGTAAAGCGGCAGTCCTTCCACGTCCCAGTCCAGGCTATAGAGGGCGTTGTTGGTGGCGAGAAGGGCACGGCGAGTTTTCGTCAAGGCGATTCCAACCACGTTGCTTCCGCTCAGGACCACTTCTGGCTTGCCCGCGGGATTGATCCGCACCACGCCCCGGTGGCCCCCGTAGGATGCCGCCACGTACAGATTGCTGGCCGCATCAAACGCCAATCCTTGCGGCCGGCCCAGTCCGCGATAGAACACGCTCACCTCGCCGGCCGGCGTGATCCGATAGACGCGGTCATAGCTCGACTGGGTCGGGCCGGTCACATAGAGGTCCCCTGAGGGGCTGAACGCCAGATGATAGGCGGAAACCGATGGCTCGAGCGTGGCGAAAACGAAGATCTGCCGATCGGTGCTGATCTTGAAAATCGTTCCGCTGCGATCGCCCACGTAGAGGTTGGCCGACTTGTCGAAGGCCAGGCCCGTAGCAATGCCCATGCCTTCGATCCATTGCATGGATCGGCCGTCGGGCGAGATCCGATGGATGGTCCCGTCATTGCGGCAGGAAACGTAGAGCAGGCCGTTGCGGTCTATTGCGATGCCGGTCGGATTCATCAATTCGGTGACAAAGGGTTTCACCGAGCTTTTGGATGTCACTTTGTAAAGTGACACGGGAACCTTTTGCCCTCGCTGCCCGCTGTAGGTGATGTAGATGTTCCCTTGGCTATCAACCCCGGGATTCGTCACCGGGTGCAGGTTATCAGCGAGCTGCACCCCGAGAGCGACAGGAAAAGGCTGGCTTTCCGCGCTGCCCATCTTCACCCGCACTGCGCCGCCGGCGGCGCCTTCCGGAACACGCGCGATCAGGAAGTCGTCGGCTGAAATCACCACGCTCCCCACCACATCGCCGAAGCGTACCTGCGGCCTTGCGCGGTTGCCCCCGAAGCCGGCGCCTTGAATGGCCACTTCGCCGCCCGGCAATGCGGCGCCGGGTTTCACATTGTCAATTCGCAGGATGCCGTTCGTTCCCAAGAGAGCTTTCCTCGCCCCTATAGATGCGCTGCGCGCGCCAGCCACAAAACCAGCGCGGCGTACCCCGCGGCGATCCAGTCATCCGCCATGATGCCCCAGCCACCGCGCAAGGATTCCGCCCGCCGCGCCGGGAAGGGCTTCCAGACATCAAATACGCGAAAAAGTATAAGGCCCAGCAGCAAATATTTCCAGTTCGCGGGGACAAAGCCTAATACGTACGTTAACGTTTGCCCCGAGACTTCATCCACGACGACGAATTGCGGATCTTTCTGTCCGCAAAACTTTGCCACGCAGCCAGCAGCCCAGACTCCCGCGATCCCCAGAATGACGGCTATCAATACCTCGCCCGCGAAGAACGAAGCTCGAGGGAAGAGTTGCGCGGCTGCGCTTCGAGCCGGCTGGAACTCATAGGCCGTGTATTTCCATAGAGACCATGCCAGCGCTACACCCGCCAGCGAGCCCGCTGTTCCGGGCGCTTTCGGCACGTATCCCAGGCCGAAAGCGGTGGCAATCCAGTAGGCCAGCCACGGCTTCTCCGTCGGCGGGGCCGAGATCGCTTCAGTTCTTGGATTCATCCGGCTTGGTCCGGTGAGGGTCGTCGGGCGCTGGCTCTTCGATTAAGGGCTCGGAGACCACGTAGCGCTCGATTGCCCAGTTGCCGAGGTCGAGCAGGCGGCAGCGCTCACTACAAAATGGAAAGTCGGGAACGCTTTCGGAATTGGTGGGCTTGCGGCAGATGGGACAGTGCCATTCCATTTCTTATGGCTCCGGGGCATGCTACCGCGACACAAAGATTCCCGGCAACGGCGGCCCGGAAAACGGCCGAATCCCCACCCGCGCAGCTCTATCTTGGTTTTCACGCATGCCGGGCGTCCCCGGGTAGTCGACCACGCGACCGATGAGATCGTAGTCGCTTGCTTCGGTGATTTCGACCGTAGCGAGCGTGCCCGGTGGGGGAGGCGGAGACTCTTCGGAAGCGCCTTCGATTTCTGTGATGAAGATCTTGCCATCGATTTCCGGCGCCATGCCTTCGAGCCGCGCTTCCCACACCAAATCCGTCTCCTTCGAAAACCCTTCGAGCATGGCGGGCAGACTCTTTCCGACGCGGGCGCCCAGTTTCTTCCTGGAGATCTCTTTCTGAATGGACATGAGCGCGTCGCGTCGTTCGGCGATCGTTTCGGCGTCCACCTTGCCGTCGAGATGAAAACTCCTGGAGGTATCTTCATCCGAATACGAGAAAACGCCCATCCAATCGAATGCAGCGGCGCGAACGAAGTCGCAAAGGATTTTGAAGTCGTCTTCCGTTTCGCCGGGGAAGCCGACGATGAAGGAAGACCGCAACGAGACCTCAGGAATCGTCTCGCGAATCCCCTCGAGCCGTTGCAGAAATGCTTTGCCATGTGAACCGCGTAGCATGCGCGCGAGCACGTTCCTGCTTGCGTGCTGCAGGGGGATATCGAGGTATTTCACGAGCCGCGGGTGCTTGGCGATGGTCTCGAGCAGGCGCGGCGTGATGCGGTTCGGGTAGCAGTAAAGGAATCGCACCCAGAGGAGCTCGTCGATCTCCGCCAGGCGCTCGATCAGCAGCGGCAGGCCGTCGAGTAGACCGAGATCTTCGCCATAAAAAGTGGTGTCCTGGCCGATCAGCGTGATTTCGCGGACCCCCGCCTGCGCCAGGTTCGTCGCTTCGCGCACCACCGATTCAAAGCGCCGGCTGCGAAACTTCCCGCGCAATTGCGGGATGATGCAGAAGGTGCAGGGATGATCGCACCCCTCGTTGATCTTGATGTAAGCGGTATGGCGCGGCGTCGCCAGGATGCGCGGCGTCATGTCGTGGTAAAGAAAGGTGGGGGGCTCAGGCGGCAGCGTTCCAGGCTCGCCTTCGCGCCCCGTTCCTTCGCACGCTTCCACAATCCTTTCGATTTCGCCGGTGCCGATCACTGCGTCCACTTCGGGGATTTGCTCGCGGATCTGTTCGCGGTATCGTTCGACCAGACATCCGGCGACCACTAACCTTTTCGCCCGGCCAAATTTCTTATATTCGGCCATTTCCAGGATGGAGTTGACCGATTCCTGCTGCGCCGGCGCGATGAAAGAGCACGTATTCACTACCACGACGTCGGCCTCGCCGGCCTTCGGCGTGATCTCAAAGCCGCGACGCGCAAGGATCCCCATCATCACCTCGCTGTCCACGAGGTTCTTCGGGCATCCCAGGCTGACAAACCCCACTTTGGTCATTGCGGTCTGCGCAAAGCTCGGTCGAATCAATTCAGTCTAGCACATCGGGTCCGCTCTCTTCGGCCGTCGTTACTTATCGATTGTGCGGGCTTGCGGAATTCAGGAATCAGGCGTCAGTGCTTGCGAGAACGCAGTAGTTCCTTGATGGCAACGAGAAGGGAACTCATGGTCCGCGCGTCGGCGGCGTGGGCACCGAACCGTGCGGATTGATAGAGCTGGGTCAGCTGCGCGACCGGCGCGGCCAACTCAGCCACGGAAATACCGGACGCGAATTCAAGCGCGGTTTGCGCCGGGGATTTGCGCCAGCCTTGGCGCTCCAGCAGTTTCAGCATCTGGCGATATTCGAGCGCGGCGAGCGCGGGCGGAAGTTTTCCCTCGCGGTGTCTGCGCAAAGCCCAGCGCCCGGCCACGTACCGGCCGATGGTACGGCCTCGGAGGTAAAGCAACAACACCAGCAGCGCCACAATGGCCCCGGGCACGGTATAGCGTGAAGTCGCGACGCGCTGCTGCCAGCGCCTCATCAGGTCCATCGTGGCGCGCCGCTTGGCCTCGTAGGTTTTTCGGAAGCGCACGCTCCATCGGTGCGACGTCCGCTGTAAGCTCTGCGTCAGCACGAGTTGGTGGCCGAAGTCGTAGTTGATGACCCATTCGCCCCAGTTATATTGGAACCAATCCCAATAGAGGGCCATGCGTGCAAGCAAACCCTGCGGCCTTGCTTCGCCCGGAGGTGTGGGGTCAAACGTCAACCAGCCGTACTTGGGAAAATAGACTTCGACCCAGGAATGGGCGTCGCTCGCCCGCACGATGAAGTCTCCGGCGACATCGTTGTATTCGCCGGGAAGAAAGCCGGTGATGTAGCGCGAAGGAATGCCCAGTGTCCGCAGCATGACCGCCATCGCCGCCGCAAAATATTCGCAATGCCCGGCGCGCTTTTCGAAAAGGAAATAGGGGAGCGGATCGACGGTCGGGGGCGTCCCGGAGAGTTCCAGGGTGTAGCCATAGCGCGTCATGAGATAGCTTTCGATATTGGCGGCTTTCTCGTAGGGCGTTTTTGCTTTGGCGGTGATTTGATCCGCCAATTTCGCGATTCGTGGGTCCAGCGGAGGCAACTGCAAGTAAGTATTGCGGATGATGTCGGGATAATCGGTTCCGGCGGCGCGCAGCGCGGACGGAGGAATGATGGGCAGATTCGCCAAGGCTTCGTAACGAATGGTCGTATCGTTGTGTGCGGGATTGAAGACGGAGTCGGTCTTGTCTTCCACCAGGTATGCGAGGCGGGGAGGCTGTCCGGGTCCGGCGGGCGCCACGCCGAACCGCCCGCGCACTTGAGCGGTGCGAGCGGCCAGGAAGATGGCATCCGTAGCGATAGGTTCCATCAGTACCTTGTAACGAAGGGGATAGAACTGTCCGCTAGGGAGCGGCTCGGGGTTGAGGATGTAGTGGCCTCCCGGGTCGGGCGTCACCACCGTCGAATCCTGAGTCGGCGTGAACCAGCGCCTCCCATCGAAGTTGGTGAGCGCGATGCCCCGCCAGCGAATCGTCTCCGCGCGCACCGGGCTGCCCTCGAAGCTGATGCGCATCACCACCGCGCCGCTCTTCTTGATCTGACCGATTTCGCCGAGAGTCACGTTGTCATTGAAGCCGGTCATGAGGGTAGGCTGCAGGCTCAATGCGCTCAGGTAACCCGCGGTAAAGCGTGGGATCAGAAAGAAGATCCCCCCTCCCACCAAGAGGGCGCTCAACGCCACCAGGATCGACGTCATCCACAACGCGCGGTGCATCCGGCGCGCCGCCGGGGTGCCTTTTTCGAGTGGGGGTGAAACAGCGCCTTCGGCGGCTCGGCAGATTTCCAGGCCCACGAAAGTGGAAACCGCGAGCATCAGGAACACGGCAAGGGCCACAACAAAAGCCGTGTCCACCGTCAGGATGGCGGAGGCCAACATCGCCGAAAACGCCAGCATCGCCAGGAACACATGGTCGCGCGTCGTCCGTGCAGAAAACAATCGCACCAGCGTGGCGAAAAGCATCAGGTGGATCGAGGCTAAAAGCCCTGCATACAGCGCTGGGTTGGGAGCGCCTGCGGCCAGATTGCGCGAGACAAACCACAAGTCTACGGGAAAGAAAAGAAGGTAAGCGAGCACGATCCAGGTGGAAACCCGCGTGGAAAGCTCCGGCCCGCGCCCGCGCAATACACGGACGCCTTTGAAGATCAGAGCGACGAGCGGCGCAAAGGTGGAGAACTTGTCGAGTTTGCCCGTCGAGACGACGGCCAGGATGCCGGTCGCGACCAGCAGACAGAGCGAAATCTCGAAATAACGCTGAACCGCCGAGAGCGGCGGCGCCGTGCTTCTTGCCGGTGCATTCATGAGGTTCGTTTCATTCTAGCATTCGTCGCATCAAGCGACGGACGGGGGAGCGAACCGGTAACGCCCACGGAGCTGGAACCCTCGATGGGTTCAGGGGAGTTGGGAAGGGCCGATTACAGGCTTTGAATGCCAAGCGAGATCATCTCAGCCCCGAAAAGCTCGTCTGGGCGGCGCCGGAGCCACAAATCCGCGTGCGGCCTCGGCAATCTTGCGCGTCGCGCTTGAGATGGGAAGCCGGGCAAGCTCATCGAGGCGCAGGGCGCGCGCCGCAGAACTCTTCGGCAGGCGATCCACTTGCGAAAGAAAGGGAAGCAGCGTGATGTTGCGAAACGTCACGCCGTGCCGCGCCTGGGGCAGCGCGAGAAGCGAACCGGCACGAATACCGAGCGATTGCTCGAGATGACGGCCGAGCTCGCCAGCCGCATCGTGCGCGACCTCCACCGCAGGAAACTGCCACATTCGCGAGAAGAGCACGCCGTCGTGCTGACCGGGCTCTTTCACGAGCAGCGTGCGGCCGCGCCGGTCCAGCAGCACTGCCGCAGCGATGCGAATCTTCACTGGCTTGCGCTTTCGTCGTGGTGCAGGAATTTCGTCGGTGATTTTGAGAGCGAAGGCTCGGCACCAGCGGGAGACGGGGCAAACGTCGCAATGCGGCGATTGCGGAGTGCAAACCGTTTCGCCGAGTTCCATCATCGCCTGGTTCCAGTCGCCGGCGGCGCGCGTGTCCATCAGACGTGCTGCTTCCTCGGCCAGTCGCAGCCAGCGGCTCGGCGCGCGCAAATCCCCGCGCCTGGCGCCGAGGCGCGCGAGAACGCGGGCCACGTTGCCGTCGAGAGCGGCAAACGGCGCGCCATAGCTGATACTGAGGACGGCTGCGGCGGTGTACCGTCCTACCCCAGGAAGGGCCAGCGCTGCATCCAGCCCCCGCGGAAAGCGTCCCTGGTGGTTGGCCACGATCTCTTTTGCCGCGCGATGCAGATTGCGCGCCCGGCTGTAGTAGCCGAGTCCGCTCCAGTGCTTGAGGACTTCCTCTTCGGGCGCGCGAGCGAGTGCCTGAGCCGACGGGAACCGCCGAAGGAACCGCCGGTAATACGGTACGACGGCGGAGATGCGCGTCTGCTGCAGCATCACCTCCGCCAGCCAAACTCGATATGGATCGCGGCTGCGGCGCCACGGCAGCTTGCGCCCATGCGCGCGGAACCAGCCCAGCAGCCGACCGCGGAAGTTCGAGAGCCTCCTGAGGTCGTGTTTCATGGCAAGCCCGGCGTTATTCTCGCACACCCGCACTCCCGGTTTGACGGCACGTGGGTTTTTCGAAGGGCTTGCCGCAGATCCTATAATTGATCGAGGAAGACAAAATAAGACGAAGACCATAACGACGTCGGAATCGAGCGCTGCGACCGCGTGGTGATGATGATCTTGAAGATCTCCGTCGCGCTGTTGAAGTCGTCGAGGAAGGCGCCGCCGATCGTGGAAGGGTTTGACTCGACAAAAGCCAGCTCGCGCAACACGTCGTAAACAATTTCGCTGGCGGCGCTCATGGGCGTGGTGATGCGGTCGGTGCAGAACTGCAGCACCGCGTTGATTTCGTGGAAGTGCCAGGCAATGCATGCAGCCAGCGAAACCGCCCGCTCGAAGTGCTCGGCCAGTTGGGCTGCGTCCAGCCCTGGCCGCGGCGGCCCGATATAAGGGTCCAGGATCAAAAGTACGCGGCGCTCGTCCTCGCGGGCGAATTCGCGGACCTTGAGCGCGCCGGTTCGCGCCGAAGCTTTCCAATCGACGAACCGCGCGCCATCGGTCGCCTGATAGTTGCGGATGGCGTACAGATCGTGCCCGCGGCCCCGGAAGTGGCTTTCCATTTCGCCGCTCAGCAGCGGCAGGATTTCGTAGAACTGCTCGGCCGGCTCCACGTGAGGATAAACGACGAGTTCCATCTCCGACGCGATGCGCCGCGTTTTCTCGACGAAGCCGAAGGGAAATTTGGTGCGAATGGCGAAGGCATCCTGGCGATAGACGCCCCGCTGAGCGAACACCAGCTCGACCTTCTGCCGGGCCGAGCTCTGCCGCGGAATGAACGGGAAATAGACGGGTCGCGTGAGGATCTGCGCGGGCGTCTTTCCAGCTTCGCCGACCACGCGCAAGGAAATCGACGGCCAGAGCTCCTTTCCGTTCGAGACTTCGACCGTGGCCACGATCGGCTGCTGGGCGAAAATGTGCTCCGGCAGCTCGAACTTCATTTCGACGCCGCTCAATACCGACCGGGAGAGCACGCCGGAAATCAGAATGCCGGCCAGCAGGCAGGCCAGGACCATGAAAAGCAGGTTGTTGCCGGTGTTTACGGCGGCGACCACGAGGACGAGGACGGTGGCAAGGTAGATGATGCCTTCCCGCGTCAGCCGGTAATCCAGCTGATAGACCAGCCAGCGGAGGCTCGTCCGCCGCGCGAGCTTGGGCACAATCGCGATCGCCACCCAACCCGCCAGCGCCAATGACAACACTGCGGAAATTACCGCAGTGGGCATACGCAGGGTCTCGGCAGCGGCGGCGGAATAGAGGGCTAGAAGGAGTGCCAGCCCCAGAGTCACCATGGCAACGGCAAAGTTTTGCCAGCCCGGGCGATCGAGGCTTTGCCACCAACGCGTGACGATCGAGCCCGTCATCACAGGGGAACGCGAATAGACTCGACGATCTCGCTCAGGATGGCTTCAGCTTGCACGGACTTCCTGTGCGTGGAGACGTACTTCGAGCTGACTACCACACGATGCGCGAACACGGGAACGATCAAACGCTTGAAGTCGTCGGGCACGCAGTAATCGCGCCCTTCGAGGAACGCGCGCGCCTGGGCGGCTCGATGCAGCATCACCGCTCCGCGCGGGCTCACCCCCAGGCTCAAGTTTTCCGACTGCCGGGTGCGCTCCACGACTTCCAAGGCGTAATCGAGCAGGCTATCGTCCACTCGCATCTGCGATGCCGCCTCCTGCATCGCTGCCACGTCCGCCGCTTCCATCACTCCCGGAAGCTCTTCTTGCCCGCCGCGGTTGGCGTGGTTGCGGATGATTTCTTTCTCGCTGTCGCGCGAGGGATAGCCCATGCGGATGCGCATCATGAAACGGTCGAGCTGTGATTCGGGTAGCGGATAGGTGCCGTGATGCTCGATGGGGTTCTGCGTAGCCAGGACCAGAAACGGATGAGGCAGCGCGTGCGTCCGGTTATCGACGGTCACTTGGCTTTCGCTCATGGCTTCGAGCAGCGCCGATTGCGTTTTGGGCGTGGTGCGGTTGATCTCGTCAGCCAGCACGATATTGGCGAAGATCGGTCCGGGCTTGAACTCAAATTCCTGGCGCGCCGGGTTCAGGACGCTGATGCCGATGACGTCGCTCGGCAACAAGTCCGAGGTGAACTGAATGCGGTGAAACGAACAGTGAAAAGAGCGCGCCAGCGCCTGCGCCAGCGTCGTCTTCCCCACGCCGGGCACGTCTTCGATCAACAGGTGTCCGCGGGCGATCAGCGTGGTCAGAGCGAGCTGGATGACCTCTTCCTTGCCCTTTACGACGCGGGCGATCGAACGATGAAGCTGCGCGAGTTGTTCGTTGGCAGTGCTGATCATTGTTTGCAAAAGCGCCCGCCTTCTGTTAGAAAATTTAGGTAACCGTGGGCGACTAGCTCAGTGGTTAGAGCGCTCCCCTCACACGGGAGAGGTCCAAGGTTCAAGTCCTTGGTCGCCCACCATCCGTTACAAGTTCTACCATCATTTCCTCAACGATCTGGAGAATTGACCGGTTCCCTGTGTTCAAAAGGTGGTCAGCCTTCGGCCCACTCCCCTTCGACCCACATCCGACTCCAACGTGCGGTGAAAAGCATCGAAACTAGGGGTGCTCAGAGAGGTGGTGAGGCCGAAATCGACAGCCATTTAAGGAGGTTGCGTGATGAAGCCGTGCACATTGTTCACCCTGCTGGGCATGCTTGCGCTCGCTTCGGTCTCCTTCGCAGCGGAACCAAGTCAGGTGAAGAACGAGCAAGACCAACTTCAAAATGCAGCCGCGCCGAACCAAGGGCAGCAGCCTGAAGATAGCACCGGAACTACGCAGGAAAAAATGGGCCAGGAGCAAACTCGCGAGAGCAAGCAGGTGGATTCTTCGGACGAGCCCGAGCACGTGACGCTGCCCGCAGGTACGGTGATCGAGGTCCGCATCGCCGACGAGGTGGACTCGAGTCACAATCATTACGGCGACCTGATCACAGGGACCGTGGATCCCTCGGTGCTTGTCCACGACCACGTGGTAATCCCCCGAGGCACGGAGGCGCACGTGCGGATGCTGGAAGATAAGAAGGGAGGCCATCTCCACGGAAAAGCCGAGGTAAAGCTTGAATTGGTCAGCCTGGTGATGAATGGAGAGAGGCTTGGAGTGGAAACCGAAGCTTACAAGAAACACAAAGGCGCGCTGTCGGCCAAGGCACAGGCGGAAATGAAGCCGAGCGCGGGGGCGGCCGCCGACACGGCCTCGGCTGCCAACCCGGGCGGCGCAGTCGCGGATGAGGTGATTGCAGTGTTTCGCGCCGCCAAAGTGGACCTGAAAGCAGGCAAGCGGATTCCGTTTACGCTCACGAGTCCCTTTACATTTGATGAGCCACCGGCGACAAATGCACAGCCCCGCTAAGGTCTAGCCAGGCTCAGGCATTTTTGATGTAATAGCGTTCTCGAATGGCCACCGTCCTTCGCTTCTTGCAAGTCTTGGCTTTAGGCACGTGGGTCGGCGGAATCATCTATCTGAGTTTCGTAGTTGCTCCGGGGGCCTTCGCCACACTCGGTAGCAGGGACTTGGCCGGTACGCTGGTCGGTTTGGTGCTCTCCCGATTGCACGTTCTGGGCTTGATCGCCGGCGTGGTCCTTCTTGCCGCTGCCCTGGCGCGCGCGCCCTCGCTCTGGACGCTGGCAAAGCCCGCGTCGTTCGCCGTGATTCTGATGCTGATTCTGACCTTCACATCGCAAAAATGGGTGACGCCGCGATTGGCGGGCTTGCGCGCAGAAATGGGTTCCGTGGACGCCACTCCGCGCTCGGACTCGCGACGCCGCCAGTTCGACCGCCTGCACAAAGTGTCGGTGCGCCTCGAGGGAGCGGTTCTCCTTTTTGGTCTGGCCGCTCTGTATTTCACGGTCCGACAGGACCCGCTCTAGACCCGTTCCCACTCTCCCTTGCGCCGTACCCTCGAAGCAGGCTGTGCTAGTATCCCTCGGCCATGCAGACCGGCATCATCGGGCTTCAGCAGACGGGTAAGACGAGTCTCTTCCGCATCCTGACGCGCGCCCGCGTCGACACCAAGTCGGACCGCGGCTCCACCCACGTGGGCATCGCGCCCGTGCCCGACCCGCGAGTAGCAAAACTCGCGGAGATTTTCAAGCCAAAGAAAGTTACCTACGCCGCGATTGAATATGTGGACGTGGGAGGCCTGCAGAAGGACCGGGCGAAGGACTCCGCGGCGTTAGTTCCTCTGCGCGAAGCGGACGCGCTCGCTCACGTGGTGCGCTTGTTTGAGAATCCATCGGTGCCGCATCCCTCCGGAAGCATCAATCCGGTGCGGGACATCGAAAGCATCGAAATCGAGCTGATGCTGAACGATCTCGAACAGGTGACTCGACGTGTCGAAAGAGTCGAAAAGGATTTGAAAAAGAAAAAGGAGTCGCTGCTGGAAATGGAACTGGCTCTCCTGGCGCGCTGCCGCCTCGCACTCGAGTCGGAAACCCCGCTACGCGAGCTTGAATTCAGGCCGGACGAGCTGAAGATGCTCACAGGCTTTATGTTCCTCTCGCGCAAGCCCATGCTTTACGTTCTGAATCTCGGCGACGAAGAGGTGGCGGAGATCCACCGCGTTGTGGAGCGCCACAACCTGGGAAAATTTGCAGCGAAGCCGCACACGGCCGTAGTGCCTTTTTGCGGCAAGATCGAGGCGGAGCTGGCCGACCTGGGCGATGCGGAAGCCGCCGAACTCATGCGCGCCTATGGCCTGGAAGAATCGGGCCGCGAGCGCCTGATTCAAGCGAGCTATCGCCTGCTCGGATTGATTTCGTTTCTTACTTGCGGAGAGCCGGAATGCCGCGCCTGGACCATCGAAGGGGGTGCCACGGCGGCTGAGGCTGCAGGCGCTATCCACAGCGACATCCAGAAGAATTTTATCAAGGCCGAAGTGGTGCGCTGGGACGAATTGCTGGCGGCAGGCGGTTTCGCCGTCGCGAAAGAACGCGGCCAAGTGAGGCTGGAAGGGAAGGAATACGTGGTCAAAGATGGCGACGTGATTCTGTTTCGCCACTCGGGTTGAGGAAGCAATGGAGCACGCCGAGGCAACACGTATTTTGCTCGCGGCCGCGCTCGGCCTGGCTGCGGCAGCCGCCGACGTGATCGGCGGCCTGTTGATCGTCCAGCGCCACTGGTCGCACCACTATCTGAAATATTTCATCGCCCTGGGCGCCGGTTTCATGCTGGGAACTGTGTTTCTGGAGATGATCCCGGAATCAATCCGCCTCCGCGGCGGCGCGATGGACGTCTTCGTCCTGGTTTTGGCGGGATATCTGGTGGTTCACTTTTTCGAACACACGGCTGCGCCCCATTTCCACTTTGGTGAAGAAACGCACCACGAAGAGGTGGCGCGCGCGCATGCGGGCTACGCCGCCTTGTTGGGCCTGATCATCCACACTTTCTTTGACGGCGTGGCCATTGCCTCCGGCCTGCTCGTTTCCGTGTGGCTGGGCTGGCTGATTTTTCTCGCTGTGTTTCTGCACAAGTTACCCGAGGGATTTACGGTCTCCTCGCTGATGCTGGCCGGCGGCCAGAGCAAAGGTATGGCTTTTGGAGCCTCCGCGCTTCTGGGGGCGGCCACTCTGGCTGGAGTCGGGCTGATGTACGTCGTCCGGGGCCAGGTGGGAAACGCCCTGCCTTTTTCGGCCGGCGTCACGCTTTACGTGGCCGCTTCGGACTTGATTCCGGAAGCGAACCGCGAGCCGGGAGCTAAAGTCGCGCTTGTGGTCTTCCTCGGGGTCGTCCTGATGCTTGCCCTTCGCTACCTCTTCCAGCTCTAAAACCGGTAATTCCGGCCGCAACTTTCTGGCGGCACGGGTGTTAGATACAATGTGGAGGTCATGGCCAGGTCCGACGTCCAACTGATGCTGGACGTAAAGGCCGGGGACGACGCGTCCTTCGAGCTTTTACTCCAGAAGTATCGGACGCCGCTGGTCAATTTCCTCTATCGAATGGTGAGGGACCGAGCGACCGCCGAAGACTTGGCGCAAGAAGTGTTTTTGCGCGTCTATCGCGCGCGAAAGAAATACTCGCCGAGCGCGAAGTTCACCACTTGGCTCTTCCGCATCGCCACGAACTTGGCGTTGAATTCCTTGCGCGACGGCCGATACCGCCAGATGGAAGTGTCGCTCGATGCTCCGTCGGAAGAAGACGAACTGCCGATGCAGCTTCCGGCGCGCGAAGCCCGTATCGACGAGCGGCTGATCGAGCGCGATCGCGCCGAGTTTATCCGCGGCGCGGTGATGGCTCTGCCGGAAAAGCAGCGCGTTGCGGTTTTGCTGCACAAGTATGAGGAAATGGATTACGAGGAGATTGCACGCGTGCTCGAATGCTCGGAAAGTGCGCTGAAGTCTTTGCTCTTCCGGGCCTACGAAACTCTCCGAGTGCAATTGGCGCCGCTGGTGGCTTCCCGAACGCCGTCCTCCGAAGGCGACCCCGCGAAAAGAAGGGAACTATGAACTGCGAACGTATCGAAAAGGAATTCATCGCTTATCTCGACGGACGTGCGAGCGCCGCCGAACGCCAAGGCGTGGAAACCCACCTCCAGGGGTGTGCCGCCTGCCGCACTCGCGCCGAAGAGTTCCGCCGTTTGTGGAACGTGCTGGACGAGGCGCCGGTGCTCGAGCCCTCGTTCGGGTTCGATGCGCGCCTGCGCCAGCGGATAGCTGCGGAGCCAAAGCCTCGGCTCTGGAACTGGCTTATTCCGGCGCCGCGCTTAGCCTTTTCCATGGCGCTCCTCGTGGCGCTTTCCGCATATATCTCGACGCGGCCTCAGGACCTGCCGGCCCCCGGCGGCGTGGCAGCCCAAAGCGAAGAAGACTTCAAGATGATCAAGGACCTGGGGGTTCTTGAAAACTACGACGTGCTGAGCGACCTGGATGCCCTTTCTGAGTTGCCCCCGGCAACGCCACAGCAACAGTCACAGGATCCGCAGAACGACCCGGTAATGTGATGAAATCCCGAAGGTCTAGCTTCGCCTTTTGGCTGTGCCTCCTGCCATTCGCAGGAGTCGCGCAGCCCTCCGCCTGGGCTGAGGTGCGGGCGGAACACCGCCCTGGGCGACAGCCTGCCGGCGAGAAAAAGCCCCCGCTGCCGAAAGACGCGGCGCAGGGCGAACCGGGCAAGCAAGGCCACGCAAGTGCTCGAAGCCTGCTTGGCATCCCGCCCAAGTGGGACGAGCGGCTCCGTCAGATGTCCCCGGAAGAGCAGGAGCGCTTTATGAGAAACAACGCGCGCTTCCAGAGCCTCCCGCCCGAGCGACAGGCCCAGATCCGCCAGCGGCTTCAGAAATGGAACAACCTGTCGCCCACGGAGCGCAACGCCATCCGCGACCGGGAGCGCGTCTGGGAGCAGATGTCACCCCAGCAGCGCGAGTACGCTCGAAATGAGCTGCTGCCCCGTTGGCGGCAGATCCCGCAGGATCGCAAGCAGTTGATCCTGGGGCGCCTGCGCACGCTGCAGAATTTGAGCCCGCCCGAGCGCCGGGCTCGGCTGAACAACGAGGATTTCCTTCGGGGCCTCAATCCCAATGAGCGGGAAATTCTGCGCCGGCTCGGCGAGCTTCGCGCCCCGCCCCCCTCCTGAAGGCCTGCGCGCCACTTTTGGCCCCCTGTTTACCCTTACGAAACATTTCCGCGTTCGCCGGCAAAGGCGCAACTAGGCTTTGCCGGCGTTCTCGACCGCTCGCCCCACATATAGTGGTTTCGCCTTGGCTTTCGCCTGTTGTGGCCCTGCGTGCGGCGGCCCAAATTTCATAAATATTTTTGTTTTTGCTTCGAATTGTCCTTGACAAGCGCGCGTGTGCGAATACACTCGTGGGCAAAAGTGGGCGGAAGTGGTAGAAAGTGTTAGAAAGTGTTAGGCGGTGGCGGAAGCAAAACTCAACTCGGGCGGCGCGCGCGGCAAGCCGAATGCTTCGGGGAAACTATCCGGCGACAGTGGACGAAAAGGGCAGGGTGAAAGTACCCGCGGCCTTCCTGGGCGCTCTGCGGAAATTTGGCCCGGAGTTCTACGTCACCAGCGAAAATGGAGATCACGTCCGGATCTACCCGATGAAGGTCTGGAACGGGATCGAGCAGCGGCTCGCGAAACTATCCTCGCACAACCGAGCCAAACAGAAATTTCTAAATCGCGCCAACTACTACGGGCAGGTGGTGCGACTCGACGGCCAGGGTCGGCTCCTGATTCCACCGGTGCTGCGAGAGGCAGCCAAGATGCAGGGCGAGGTGGATGTCCTCGGCAATCTGACCCATTTGCAGGTCTGGAGCCATGCTCGGTTCCTGGCCCAGCTTGAGAGCAACCCGATCACAGCGGAAGACGAGAAGACGCTAGACGACCTGGGCATTTAGGTTTGAGTGCGCTGCACACGGCAGTTCTGACCGAACCGGTCATGCAGTGGCTGCGGGTTCGGCCCGATGGGACGTACGTGGATGCCACGGTCGGCACCGGAGGGCACGCGCTCGAGATTGCACGGCAGTTGACCTCGGGGCGGTTGGTCGGCATGGACCGCGACCCCTGGGCGCTCGACATCGCACGGGAGCGGCTGAAGGCGCACGAACGGCAGGTGATTTTAGTGCACGCGAATTTTTCGAGGATCGACGAGGTGGTGCGGGGCCTGGAGTTGCCGCCGGTGGATGGCGTCCTGGCGGACCTCGGGGTTTCCAGTCTTCAACTGGACACTCCAGAGCGCGGGTTTTCATTCCGTTGGCCGGGCCCGCTCGATATGCGCATGGATCCGGAGCAACCACGTACGGCCTCGGAAATTGTGAACCACTGGCCGGAGAAGGAGCTGGCCGACCTCCTCTATCAGTACGGCGAGGAGACGAACTCACGCAGAATCGCCAGGGCTATTGTTCGGGCGCGGCCCATTCGCAACACCGAACACCTGGCAACGGTTGTGGCAGGGGGCTCGAAAGCAAGGGGAAGGCAGAAACTGCATCCCGCGACAAAAACGTTTCTGGCGCTGCGGATAGCGGTGAATCGAGAGTCGGAGGACCTCGCGCAGTTTCTTTCACGGACCCCTGCCACTTTTTCTTCCGGAGGGCGATGGGTGGTGCTGAGCTACCACTCGCTCGAGGATCGGCTCGTCAAGCACGCCTTCCAGCGCCTGGCGCGGGAGGGCGTTATGAGGGTTCTCACCAAGAAAGTGGTGAGGCCCACGGATGAGGAGATTCATCAGAACCCCCGCGCGCGGAGCGCGAAGATGCGCGTCGCGGAAAGGATGGCGCCGGTAGACATCGAGGCGCCGCAAATGGCTTCATGACCGAGTTCTACACCATCAAGCGCATCGACAACTCGCGATTGGTTCGGCCTGCGGCCCCGGATCGCCTGCGCGACTGCTGCCGCCGGGTAGCCTGGGGCGCCGTATTGGCCGCCTGTAGCCTGTTTTATGCCTGGCAACATTTCGAGTGCATCCAACTTCGCTATCGGATTGAGAATCTGCAGGCGGAACGGACGCGCGTTGCGGAGCTGAACCAGAGGCTGCGAATCCAGGTCTCCTCACTGAGCTCGCCGGCGCGCATCGACGCCCTCGCGCGGCAGACCCTGGGCCTGACGGTCCCGGTTCCTGGCCACGTAGCCCCTGTCGAGGGTCCGAGCGACGCGATGCTGGCGCAGGCGCGCGCCTTGACGCAGCCGGCCCGACCATAACCTGCTTGCCGAAGTTGTCGCCGGGAGAAAAACCCGGTCGTCTGTGGTGCGCTGCCGGATAAAGGGTTCATAGGGTTAGGCCGGAGTCTATGGAGCAGCGCAGCCGCCGCATTCGTTGGTTCGTTCTTCTGATTCTGGCCGTTTTCTGGGTGGTGGCGATCCTTTCCCGCCTGGTCTACCTCCAATTATTCCGCTATGGCGATTACCTTGCGCGCGCGCAGCGACAGCAGCAGCGCGTCGTAGAAATCAGCCCGCAGCGCGGGATTATCTACGATCGCAACGGACACGAACTGGCGATCAGCACCCCGGTCGACTCCGCCTTCGCTGATCCGGCGGAAATTTCCGACGCGGAGATGGTAGCCCGGCTGCTCTCGCGCGTGCTGGGCGCTTCGGCAGAAGAGCTGGAAGCGCGGCTGGCGGAATCGAAATCGTTCGTCTGGATCGGCCGAAAGCTTTCGCCGGACGTTGTCGCTCGCGTGCAAGCGCTCAACCTGCGCGGCATCTATTTCCAGAAAGAAAATCAGCGTTTCTATCCGCAGTTGACGCGCGCTGCCCACGTCCTGGGCTACGTGGATGTCGACGAGCACGGCCTCGCCGGACTTGAATACGCGCTCGACAAAGAGATCCGCGGGCGTCCGGGCCGCCTGCTGGTGATGGCCGACGCCCGTCAGCGCTGGTACGACCGGCGGGAAGCGGCCGCCGGCGCAGGCGCCAACGTAGTCCTGACGCTCGATGCGAACATCCAGTACATCGCTGAGAAGGAATTGGCGGCCCAGATCGTGCAGACGCACGCCAAGTCGGGCACGGTCGTCGTCCAAGATCCCAACAATGGCGAAATCCTGGCCCTGGCGAACTGGCCCACCTTCGACCCGAACCATGCGGGCGCCGCCACGGACGACTCACGGATGAATCGCGGCGTAAGCGCGGCCTATGAGCCGGGTTCGACGTTCAAGCTCATCACCCTGGCTGGCGCGATTGAAGAAGGCGTAGTTCGGCCCTCCGATGTCGTGGATTGCCAGATGGGTAAGATTCTTGTCGCCGGCCGCTTGATTCACGATTGGCACCCTTTCGGCTTGCTGACCGCGGAGGAGGTCCTGGCGCATTCGAGCGACGTCGGCGCCATCAAGATCGCCCTGCGTCTGGGGGCGCCAAAGTTTTACGAACATATCCGCCAATTCGGCTTCGGGCAGCTCACCGGGATTGATCTCCCCGGAGAGAATCGCGGGCTGTTGAGGCGGGTGGAGGCTTGGACGGCCGGCTCGATTGGCTCCGTGGCCATGGGCCAGGAAGTGAGCCTCACGCCCGTGCAGCTTGTCACGGCGGTCTCGGCCATCTCGAATGGCGGTCTGCTCTATCGGCCGCACGTCATCCGCGAAATCCGCCGCGGTCGGCAGGTGGAAGCACCCGAGCAACCCGCGCCTCGGCGCGCGCTCGAAGCCACCACTGCGGCAACGCTGCGGCAGATGATGGAGAAGGTGCTGCTCGAAGGTACCGGCAGACCGGCTCAACTCATCGGCTTCAGCGTCGCGGGAAAAACGGGCACCGCTCAGAAAATTGATCCGGCCACCGGCCGGTATTCGCCGAATCAGTACGTGGCGTCATTCACGGGCTTTGCCCCGGTAAATAATCCCGCGATTACAATCGTCGTGATGTTGGACTCGCCGGTTGGGCCCCACCACGGCGGCGACGTAGCTGGACCCGTATTTCGTCGCATAGCGCAGCAGGTGCTCTCTTATCTGAACGTCCCGCATGATTTGCCCGTTACGCCGGAGGAGGAAACCACTGCTCGGCGGCAGGACAATGCGCCAGCGCCGGAAAAAGAAGTTGATACGGACGCGGGCGAAGTTCGAGCGGTGGCCCTAGCGGAGTCGCACTCTTCTGCTTCGGCGGCTCCCACCGTTGCCTTGCCGGAGGGCGAGGGGGTTGCCGTGCCCGAATTGCACGGCCAGAGCGTTCGGGGCGTCACGGAGGTGTGTTCGCGGCTCGGTTTGGCTCCCGTCCTCGTTGGCAGCGGGATTGCAGTGGAACAGAGTCCGGAGACGGGCACACGCGTTCCGCGCGGTAGCCGAATCATGGTTCGTTTCGCGCGTTCGGCGGTTGTCGTCCCAGCCGTTGCTCGGGGGAGCGAGCGATGAGGTCTGTGAGGTCCTCCGCAAGAACGCAGGCTCGTTTGAGCGAAAAGCCGGGGAAGCTTAGAATGGTTTCACGGGGAATGAAACTCAGGGACCTACTGGCCGGAGCCGAAACCGTCCATCTCAACGGGTCTGACGAAATAGAAATTCAATCCCTTGCCTACAGCAGCCGCCAGGTTCACGCCGGCGCGCTCTTCTTTGCATTGCGCGGCGAGAAAGCAGACGGGAATGAATTTGTCTCGGAAGCGATCGATAGCGGCGCCCGTGCGATTGCGAGTGAGTTGCCGGCGCCGGCCACGCATCCAACGGGCATCGCCTGGGTGCAAGTCCGACGAGCTCGCCGGGTGCTTGCGACCGCCGCGGCAAATTTCTTCGGGCATCCCTCGCA
Organism: uncultured Acidobacteriota bacterium; assembly: GCA_963781005.1. Lineage (GTDB taxonomy): Bacteria > Acidobacteriota > Terriglobia > Acidiferrales > UBA7541 > CAWADX01. The sequence goes on along the minus strand of CAWADX010000001.1, from coordinate 136,272 downwards.
GTCTCTCCACCTCATCGGCATCACCGGGACGAACGGGAAAACGACCATCGGCTACCTGGTCGATTCCATTCTGAGCGCTGCCGGGCACACCGCCGGGCTCGTCGGAACGGTTGGCTATCGCACACCGAAGGGTGCGCACAACGCGATAAACACGACGCCGGAGTCGCTCGACTTTCAGTCGCTGCTGGCCGAAGTGCGGGATGCAGGCGGCACCCACGTGGTGCTCGAAGCAAGTTCCCACGCCCTGGCAATGGATCGCCTGTGGGGATGTCATTTCGCCGCCGCCGTTTTTACCAACCTGACTCGCGAACACATGGATTACCACAAGACCTTTGACAACTATTTTGCCGCGAAGCGGCGTCTGTTCGAAGGTACGGGTGCCGGCGTCCCGGCGGTCGGCGTGGTCAACGTTGACGATCCGTACGGCGACCGGCTTGCCGGGCTAGCGAAGCGCACCATCACCTACGGATTGAAAAACGGCGCCCAACTGACCGCGAAGAAATTCGCGCTTTCGTTTTCGGGACTGGAATTCACCGCCCAAACCCCAGCCGGGCCGATCGAAGTGCAATCGCGGCTGGTGGGCCGCATCAATGTTTACAACATCCTTGCGGCCATCGGAGCCGCACTCGCCGTCGGCATAGAGACCCAGGCCATCGAAGTGGGAATCCGGCAACTCGAAAGCGTTCCGGGGCGCTTCGAGCGCATTGACGCAGGGCAGCCCTTCCAACTGGTGGTGGATTACGCCCATACCGATGACGCCATTCGCAGCTTGCTTGCGACAGCGCGCGAGCTGAACCCTTCAGGGCGGATCCTCATTCTGTTCGGGGCGGGCGGCGACCGCGACCGCACCAAGCGCCCGTTAATGGGCGAAGCCGCGGGAAGTTTGAGCGATCTGGTGGTGCTGACGAGCGACAATCCGCGCAGCGAGGATCCGCTTCGGATCATCAACGATGTGGTCGTCGGCTTGCAAAAGGTAAATGGGAACTACCGGATTGAGCTGGACCGCGAACGGGCCATCGAGCTGGCGCTCGCAGAAGCCCGGCCCGGCGACTTGGTGCTGCTGGCAGGGAAGGGTCACGAGAGATACCAAATCCTTCGCGACCGCACCTTGGATTTCGACGAACGGGAGATCGCGCGTCGGTTTCTGCGCGAGCGAGGGTACCAAGAAGCGACGCGGTAACCCCTTGTTTTGAAAGCCGAATGCGCACGAACGCGAGGACTTCGGGAAAACGGCGCTAACGCGTGATTCCCAGCCTATTGGAGACGCGATGCGGTGGACGATGGAACAAGTGGCTCGAGCTTTGGGTGTCCCCACTCCCAAGGGTCTCGATCCCATGGCCCGGCTGGCCGGCGTCTCGATTGACTCGCGCACTCTCCGACCTGGAGGACTGTTCTTCGCTGTACCCGGACCGCGTCACGATGGACACACTTTCGTGGGCGAAGTGCTTGCCAAGGGCGCTACCGCAGCGGTGGTGGCTCGGGGCCGCGCCGAGTATCCGGACGCAATCCGCGCGAAGCTCTTCGTGGTCGACGACACGCTATCGGCGCTGCAAGGATTGGCGCGCAGCGCTTGTCGAGCCTGGCGCGAGGCGCGGCCGGGACGCCGATTGGCCGCGGTTACCGGCTCGGCGGGCAAGACGACCACCAAGGAAATTTTGGCGGCACTTCTGGCCGCGCGGTGCCGCGTTTTGAAGTCCGAGGGCAATCTGAACAACGAGTACGGCCTGCCGCTCACGCTGCTTCGACTCGAGGAAGATCACGACGCCGCAGTCGTTGAGCTGGGAATGTCGCGCCGCGGGGAGCTCGCCCGTCTCGCCACTATTGCCGAGCCCGACGTGGGGGTCGTGACCAATGTCGCTCCGGTGCATCTCGAATTCTTTTCTTCGGTGGAAGAAATCGCGCACGCCAAGCATGAGTTGATTGAAGGATTGGCCGGGGCGCAACCCGTGGCCGTGCTGAACGCGGACGACGCCCGCGTGGCGCGCTTCGCCGAAGGATTTCACGGGCGCGCTCTGATGTTCGGCTTTGCGCCCGGCGCGCATTTCCGGGCCGCGGGCGTAACCGATCGCGGCGCGGAGGGTTCCTCGTTCGATTTCGTCGGGCCGTCGGAGCGCGCGCGGCTGGAGCTGCCGCTGGTGGGACGTCACAACGTGCAAAATGCGCTTGCGGCTCTCGCCGCGGCAAGCGAATGGGGTGTGGGTGCGGCGGAGGCGCAAAGCGTTTTCGCTGCGCTCCGGCCCGCCGCCATGCGCGGAGAAGTATTGCGGTTCGACGCTGGTTTTGCAGTCATCAATGACTCCTATAATTCGAATCCGCTGGCTCTGGCGCGTATGGTCGAACTATTGACGGCGACGCCCGGCCATCCGCGTCGCATCGTCGCGGCCGGCGAAATGCTCGAGCTGGGCCCGGCTTCCGCCGAGCTCCATCGCGAAGCGGGCCGGCAGATCGCCGCGCAAAAGGTCGACTGGATTTTTGGCGTGGGGGGGCAGGCTTCCGAAATCGTCGCTGGCGCGATTGAGGCGGGACATCCGAAGGCGCAGACGCAGTTTTTCGCTTCGTCGGAGGAAGCGGCCGCGTCCCTGGCCGAGTTTATTGCGCGCGGTGACTTGCTGCTCGTGAAGGGATCGCGCGGTGTGAAGATGGAGCGGATCGTGGACGCCCTTCGCGCGCGCTATTCGCTCCTGGACGCGAAGTCGGCGGCCGGAGCGATTCCCACAGGACCGCCGGGGCAGGGCTGAGATGCTCTACTACCTTTTCGTTTATGTGCTGCGCCCGCACTTCAGCCCCCTCAACGTGTTCCGTTACATCACCGTTCGGACCGCGGTTGCGAGCATTACAGCCCTGTTGCTTTCGCTTGTGTTCGGGCCCTGGATGGTTGGGCGGTTGAGGGAAATGCAAGTGGGACAATACATCCGCACCGAGGGGCCGGAACGCCACCACGCCAAGGCGGGGACGCCGACAATGGGCGGGGTACTGATCGTGATGGCCATTGCCGTACCTACGCTGCTGTGGGCCGATTTGCGAAATCCCTACGTTCTGGTTGCGCTCGGTTCCACGCTGGCATTTGCCGCCATCGGGTTCATGGATGACTACAACAAGGTGGTTCGCCGGCGCAACCTGGGGCTAAGGGCCAGCGCCAAATTCGGCCTGCAGATTCTGACGTGCATCGCTGTCGGCGCGGTCCTGCTGTGGCTGCAACACCGCGGGGCCTATTCCACCCAATTGATTGTCCCGTTCTTCAAGAAGCTCCACCCGAATCTCGTAGTCAGTTCCTGGATGCGGCCGAATCTTTGGCCCCTGGCCGTCCTGCCGTTCCTGCTCTTCCTGGTGCTGGTGATCGTAGGGGCGTCGAACGCAGTCAATCTGACCGATGGGCTGGATGGCCTGGCGATCGGATGCATCCTCGTGGCCTCCGGGGCGCTGACGATTCTCACTTACGTGACGAGCCACGCCCGCTTTGCCGAGTACCTGGAAATCCAGAAAATTCCCGCGGTGGGCGAGCTCACGATTTTCTGCGGCTCATTGATGGGGGCTTCACTCGGTTTCCTCTGGTACAACGCGCACCCCGCCGAGCTTTTCATGGGCGACGTCGGCTCGTTGGCGCTGGGCGGCGCTATCGGTGTCGTTGCGGTCATCATCAAGCAGGAAATCCTGTTGCTCTCGGTGGGCGGAGTGTTTGTGCTCGAAGCCCTTTCCGTAATCATCCAGGTGGGTTGGTTTAAGGCCACCGGAAGACGCGTCTTCCGCATGGCGCCGCTGCACCACCACTTCGAGCTGCTGGGTTGGAGCGAGTCGAAGATCATCGTCCGCTTCTGGATTGTGGCGCTCGTGTTTGCGTTGTTTTCGCTAACCACGCTGAAATTGAGGTGAGAGATTGAGACCCGGGATCGATCTGGCGGGTAAGCGAGTGCTGGTGGTAGGGCTTGCCCGAACGGGCATCGCCGCCGCTCTTTTCTGCAGCGCGCGCGGCGCCCGCGTCACGGCCACCGAGGAGCGGCCGGAATCGGAAGTTGCCGAGGCGGCTCGGAAGCTGCGCGCCGCCGGAGTCGCTCTCGAATTCGGGTCTCACACGCCGGATATTTTCCTCCAGCAAGATCTGATCGTCCCGAGCCCCGGCGTCCCCGCGAAGTTGCCGGCGCTCGAACGCGCACGCACCCAGGGCATCTCGGTGTGGAGCGAGATCGAGCTGGCGTGGCGCTTCTTGCGCGGGCGGCTGGTGGCCATCACGGGGTCGAATGGTAAGACGACTACCACCGCGCTGACAGCCCACATCCTCGAAGCTGCCGGACTGCCTGTCCTGGTGGGCGGCAACATCGGAACGCCGCTGCTTTCCCGCGTCGACTCTTCGAGCGATTCGACGGTGACGGTCGCTGAGGTGAGCAGCTTCCAGCTTGAAATCATCGAGGCCTTTCGGCCCGATATCGCGGTTCTGCTGAACCTCACGCCCGACCACCTTGACCGCCATGTTTCCTTTGCCGAGTACGCCCGAGCGAAGGCCCGGATTTTTGAGAACCAGATCGAGCGCGATGCGGCCGTCCTCAACGCCGACGATCCCGAAACAGTCCAGTTCGTGCCTTCGCGGCCGCAAGTATTCTGGTTCAGCCGGGAGAAGCGCGTGGCAGCCGGCGCCTTCCTCCGCGATGGCAGCCTTGTCTTCCGCAAAGATGGTGCGGAGACGGTTCTGCTTCGCCGCGATGAAATCCCGCTACGCGGCGAACACAACCTTGAAAATGTGCTTGCGGCCAGCGCTGCGGCCGCTCTCGCCGGCGCCGAGCCTGCCTATATTGCCGCCGGCGTTCGTACGTTTGCCGCGGTCGAGCATCGCCTTGAATTTGTGGCCGAAATCGGCGGCGTAAGCTTTTACAACGATTCGAAAGCCACCAATGTGGACGCCGCGCTCAAGGCTCTGGAAGCTTTTTCGGGCCCGTTGTTCGTCATCCTGGGCGGGAAAGACAAGGGTGGGGATTTTAGCCTGTTGCGGGAACCCCTCCGCCAGCGTGCGCGGCGCGCCCTTTTGATCGGCGCAGCCGCCGAAAAAATCGCCGCGCAGTTGGGAGACGCCGTCCCGCTTGACCGCGCGGAAACGCTCGAGCGCGCGGTGCGCATGGCGGTCGAACGCGCGCGGCCCGGCGACACCGTTTTGCTCGCGCCCGCTTGCGCCAGCTTCGACCAGTTCGAGAATTTCGAGCACCGCGGGCGCGTCTTCAAGCAGCTCGTCGAGCGCCTGAAGGTCCAGGGGTCGCGCACGGAGCTGCGCGGAAGGGATAAGGGTGCCGCGAACTCTCCAGCCTGATCGGAAATTGTTCGGTGTGACGCTGGCGCTCTGCCTGATCGGCGCCGTCATGGTGTTCAGCGCCACCGCCGTGACGTCGCGAGAACAGGGCGGCAATGGCTATATGTACCTGGTGCGCCAGCTTGTGTGGCTGGGCCTGGGAATGGCGGGAATGTTCCGGCTGATGAATACGGATTACCGCAAGCTTCGCCAGCCTCGGGTGATTTTTACCGGGCTCGGGTTGACGATCCTTTTGCTCCTCGCCGTCTTCTTTCTCGACCGGACGCATGCGACGCACCGTTGGATTCACATCGGGCCGGCCAGCTTGCAGCCCTCGGAGCTCGCCAAGCTCGTCGTGATCCTTTACCTCGCGTGGTTTCTGGAGCTGCGCCAGCAGAGGCGCCGCTTCAACGTGAATGATCCGGTCAACACGCTGGGCCCGGCCGCAATGCCGGTGGTGCTGATTTTCGTGCTGGTCTTGCTGGAACCTGACATGGGCACCGCCTGCATGATTCTGTTCGTGGCGCTGGTCTTGCTGATCGCAACCGGCCTTTCCGGGCGCTACCTTGCCTATGCCGGACTGGCTGCCACTCCCATTTTCTATTTGTTGGTCGTGCGCGTCCCCTATCGCTACCAGCGCGTGGTTGCTTTTCTGTCCCCGGCTTCCGATCCGCAGGGGCATGGCTTTCAGTTGCTGCAATCATTGATCGCGGTGGGCTCGGGCGGGCTCACCGGCGTCGGCTTGATGGAAAGCCGGCAGAAACTCTTCTACCTGCCGGAGGCGCACACGGATTTTATCTATGCGGTCTTGTGCGAGGAACTCGGTTTTATCGGCGCCGTGGTCGTCGTGGCGCTTTTTGCGGTGTATGGCTGGAGAGGTTTCCGGGCGGCATTGAAGGCCCCGGATGAGTTCGGCCGGCTGCTGGGACTGGGCATCACGACGCTGGTGGTCGGACAGGCATTGACGAATCTGAGCGTGGTCCTGGGTCTGGTGCCGACGAAGGGCATCCCGTTGCCGTTCGTCAGCTACGGAGGCTCGAGCTTGCTCGTGATGTTGTTGGCCACCGGCGTCCTCCTGAACATCAGCCAGCACGCGGACGAGGGATGAAACTGCTGATCGCGGGCGGCGGCACCGGAGGGCACGTCTTCCCGGCGCTGGCCGTGGCGCAGGAATGGCTCGGCCGTGCCGGCGCAGGGGCAGATCGGGGAGAGAGGGAAGTCGTGATTGTAGGAACGGAACGCGGATTGGAGGCGCGGTTGGTGCCGCAGGCGGGCCTGCCGCTCGAGGTAATTCGGGTGGCCGGCCTGAAGGGCATCGGCGGCGCGCGCTTGCTTCGCAACGCGGCCATGTTGATTCCGAGCCTCGTGGATTCGGCCGCTATTCTTCGGCGTCACCGGATCGCCGCAGCCTTCGGCGTGGGAGGCTACGCTTCCGGTCCCATGATGTTCGCGGCAACCATGAAATCGATTCCCACGGTCGTCTTCGAGCCCAACGTCGAGCCCGGCTTCACGAACCGCGTGCTGGCGGACATGGCCACGCGCGTTGCTGTGGCCTTCGCGGAAACAGCGCAGCGCTTCGGCTCGAGGGCGGTTGTCACCGGCTGTCCGGTCCGACGGGAATTCTTTGTCGCGCCTGCCCGCGAGCACAAGCCGCCTTTCCGATTGTTGATCACGGGCGGGAGCAGGGGGGCATTGCCCATCAATCGAGCGGTTGTGGATTCGCTCGACCGGCTGGTGATGCGAAAAAATCAACTTTTCATCGTGCACCAGACGGGCGAACGTGACTATAATGCCGTTCGTGTTGCGTATGCGCGGCGCGAATTCCTTGCGGAGGTCTGCCCCTTTATCGAGAACATGGCGGAGCAGTTTGCCCAGGCCGACTTGATCGTCTGCCGCTCGGGCGCGATTACGGTTGCGGAAGTGGCCGCCGCCGGACGCGCCGCCATCTTCATCCCCTTCGGAGCCGCCACCGATAGCCACCAGTTGCGCAATGCGCAAGCGATGCAGGCTGCGGGCGCGGGTCGCGTAGTTCCCCAGGACGAGCTCACCCCGGAGCGCCTGGTCGAAGAGATTTTTTCCCTCCTGGATCAGCCCCAGCGAATCAGCGAAATGGAGCGGCGCGCCCGCGCCCTCGCGCACCCCCGGGCCACCCAGGACATCGTGGATTTGATCGAGCAGGTGGCGCACCGATGATGGTCACATTCAGGAATTTTCAGCGCATTCATCTGGTGGGCATCGGCGGCAGCGGGATGAGCGGCATCGCCGAAGTCCTGATTTCGCTCGGGTATGCCGTCTCCGGCTCCGATCTGAAAACTTCAGCCGTCACCGACCGGCTCGGCAACCTGGGCGCGACGGTTCACGAGGGGCATCGCGCGGGAAACGTTCACGGCGCCCAGGTGGTTGTCGTCTCCTCGGCGGTGCGCGCCGATAATCCCGAGCTGGTTGAGGCGCAGCGTCTGAAGATCCCCGTGATCCCGCGTGCGGAAATGCTGGCGGAGCTGATGCGCGTGAAATTCGGCATCGCCGTTGCCGGCGCGCATGGCAAGACCACCACCACGTCGATGGTTGCGTCGGTTCTCGCGGCTGCGAGGCTCGACCCGACGTTCGTCGTGGGTGGGCGCGTGAACCATGCCGGGACGGGCGCGCGGCTGGGGCAGAGCGAATACATGGTCGTGGAGGCGGACGAAAGTGACCGGTCGTTCCTCTTGCTGGCGCCGGTGGTGGCGATCGTCACCACCATCGACCGCGAACATCTCGATCAGTACCGTTCGCTCGAAGAGATCCAGGACACTTTTCTTCAGTTCGTGAACCGCGTGCCGTTCTACGGCGCCGTCGTGCTGTGTCTGGACGAGCCCAACGTGCAGGCCATCTTGCCGCGCGTCAAGCGCCCGGTGTTGACGTACGGAACGTCGAGCCAGGCGGACCTGGTGATTAGCGAAGTGAAGCACGAAGGCCTCGCGAGCGATTTTCGCCTTACCTACCGCGGCGAAGACTTGGGCTGGTTCCACCTGCCATCGCCGCCGGGCCTGCACAATGTCCGCAACGCAGCGGCGGCTGCCGCCGTCGGCTTGTACCTGAACCTGCCGGTAGAATTGATTCGCGCAGGCTTCGAAAATTTCAGCGGCGTCGGAAGGCGGTTTGAAATCAAGCAAACGGTTGGTGGCGTCACGCTGGTGGACGACTACGGCCATCATCCCACCGAAATTCGCGCCACTCTCGAGGCGGCGCGCGGGTGCGGCTACAAGCGCCTGCTCGTTCTCTTCCAGCCGCACCGCTACACGCGCACCCAGCACTTGCGGGAGGAGTTCTCCCGGTCATTCAACCAGGCGGACATTTTGCTGGTCACGGACATCTATGCCGCCGGCGAGCCGCCCATCGAAGGCATTAACGGCGAGCGGTTGGCGGAAGCCGTCTCCGCCGCCGGCCACAAGAACGTGATTTATGCGAACTCCATGCAGGCGGCCATTGAGTTCCTGCTTCGCGAAGCGCAACCCGGAGATGCGGTGCTGGCCATCGGCGCCGGCAGCGTGGGCCGCGCCGTCGATCAATTGGCCGTGCTTTTGGCCGCACGGATTTCAGCGAGTCATGCGGGTTAGCCACATGCCGATCGCGACGAAACTGACGGCGCTGGGCGTGGAACTCAGGCCCGGCGTGCCGCTCGCGGAGATGACTTCGCTCGGCATCGGCGGCCCGACGGATTTTCTTCTGATCCGCAAGTACGAAAGCTTGCCCGAGGCGATGCGCCTGCTCGACGAGGAGGGGATTCCCCATCGGTTTCTAGGTGGCGGCACGAACGTGCTGATTGCCGACGACGAATTGCCCTGGGTCGCGTTGCAATTGCCGCCGGCTCATCCGGGCGTTCGGATCGAAGGCAATTCCGCATACGTGGATGCGGCTGCCGACCTCGGCGGCACGGTGACTTTCTGCGCCAAGCGCGACCTGGGCGGGATGGAGGGTCTGATCGGCGTTCCCGGCACCATCGGCGGGGCTTTGAGGATGAACGCGGGAGCCTACGGCACGCAGATCGGCGCCTACGTGCGCGAGGTGGAATTATATCGGGCGGCGAGCGGCCGGATTGAGACGCTGCGTGGCGAGGAGATTCGCTTTGATTACCGCCATACGTCCTTCGCTCCGGAGGACGTGATGCTGCGGACGAAGCTCGAGCTGCCGCCGCAGCCGTACAAAGAAATTGTCGGTCGCATCCGCGTTTGCAACGAAAAGCGGCGCGCGAGCCAGCCGCTCAACCAAAAGAGCGCCGGCTGCATTTTCAAGAATCCGCCGGGAGCTTCGGCGGGCCGGATGATCGATGAGCTGGGGCTGAAGGGAACTTGCGTGGGCGACGCCATGGTCAGCGACCGCCACGCCAATTTCTTCATCAACCTGGCGCACGCCTCCTGCGCTGACATGCTGAAGCTGATCGACCAAGTGCGCGATCGGATCCGTCAGGCATTTGGATTTGAGATGGAAAATGAGGTGATCGTCTGGGAAAACTGAAAGCCATGGACGCGGACGCTTATCCTCAAGAAGTGCTGGCCGACGAGGAACCCCGCTACCTCCGCCGCCAAAAGCGGGTGGAGATCAAGCGTCGCAAGTTCGGCAAGCAAGCCTTTCGAACGTATTTTCGCGTCCTGTTGCTCGGGATCGAGGCGGTGGCGGGCGCGGCGCTCCTCTACGCCGTCAGCGACTTCTTGTTCACCTCGCCGCGGATGTCCCTTGTACACCCCGAACAGATCGAGTTGACCGGGAACCACTACGTCTCTCGCGCCAGCGCGTTCGAAGTCTTCCGGCCGGATCGCGGCAAGAGCGTGCTGCGCATCCCGCTCGAACAGCGGCGCCGCCAGCTCGAGGCGATTCCGTGGGTTGAGCAAGCCACCGTTCGGCGCGCGTTGCCGAATCACATTCAGGTAGAAATCTTCGAGCGGACCCCGGTGGCTTTCTTGCGGGGAGGCGCCGAGTTGGGTCTCGTGGACGCGAATGGCGTGGTCCTCGAGCGCCCGCTCGAGGGTGATTTCCATTTCCCGGTGGTCGCAGGCATTTCCACAAACATGCCCAGGGAGGAGCGCGAGCGACGGATGAAGATGTTCGTTGACTTCATGCAGCAAATCGATCTCGCGCGGCCTGGTTGGAGCGAGCACGTCAGCGAAGTCGATCTCGCGAAGGCCGGCGATTTGCGCGCTACGCTCGAAGGGCTTCCTCCGGCGGGCGGAGCCGCTGCTGCCACCGCCGCGCAGGCCGGGCCTCTGGTGGTGCACTTCGGCGACAGAGATTTCGAGAGCAAATTCAAACTCTTGTTGGAGAACATGGGCCAGTGGCAGGCGGCCGCCGGACGGGTGGAGTCGGTAGACTTGCGGTTCAGTCGCCAAGTGGTCGTGAATCCTGACACGGCTGCTTCCGCCGTCAAGGCCGAGCCACTGAAGTCCGATGGAAAGCAAACTACAACAGCGAAGAAAAAGCCGGACGCTAAATCCGTCGACCGACCAAAGCGAGCGAAACAGCAGTAGGCCGCGCCCCCTAGGCGGCGCGTGATCCGGAGGGCGCTTTAGGAACCCAAGGAGCGGCGCAGTTGGGAAAAAAAGATCGATATCTGGTCGGCATTGACATCGGCAGTACCAAGACGTGCGCCCTCGTCGGGGAATTAGAGGAAGACGGTGGTGTGAAGTTTGTTGCTCTGGGCGCGGCGGAATCGAAAGGGTGGCGCAAGGGCCAGATTGTGAACCTTGATTTGGCCGTTAGCTCAATCCGGCGCGCGGTGGAAGAGGCCGAAACGGGGTCGGGGATGCCGATAGAGGAAGCCTTGATCGGAATTGCGGGAAGCCACGTGCGCGGAGTAAATAGCCGGGGCGGAATCACACTGGGTCAGCGGGCGCGGGACATTCAGAAAGAGGACGTTCGAAGGGCGGTGGAGGCGGCGCGAAACGTCACGCTGCCGGAGGATCGGGAGGTGCTGCACGTACTGCCGCAGGAATTCTTCCTGGATGGGCAGGACAACATCCGCGATCCGTTAGGAATGGTGGGGCAGCGGCTCGAAGTAAACGTGCACATCGTCACGTCCTCGGCCGTTGCGGCCCAGAACATCGTCACTGCGGTGAACCGCGCCGGCGTAAAAGTCAGTGACACGGTGCTCGAGCCGCTGGCTTCGGCCGAAGCCTGCCTTACGCAGGACGAGCGCGAGCTGGGTTGCTGCCTGCTCGAGATCGGAGGCGGGACGACGGAGCAGATCGTGTACGCCGGTGGAGTGGTGCGGCATGCGGCGGCATTGCCCGTGGGCGGCGACCATTTCACCAACGACCTGGCAGTGGGACTACGCACGCCGATCCCCGAGGCCGAAAAAATCAAGCGGGAGCACGCCTGGGCTTGGCGCGAGCTTCTGGTAGAGGACACCGCCATTGAAATCGCGAGCGTGGGCGATCGCCCGCCGCGCACCGTGTTCGCGCGCATGCTTTGTGAAATTGTGGAGCCGCGAGCGCAGGAGTTGCTGACGCTGGTGCGGGAGGAACTGCGCCGCGCCGGCCTGGATTCGCAAATCCCTGCGGGGATCATCCTCGCGGGCGGCACGGCCCATCTGAAGGGGCTTGCTATGCTGGCCGAGCGGATGTTCTCGCTCCCGGTGCGTGTGGCAGTGCCGCGAGGACTGGAAGGGATGACCGAGGATGTTTCCCGCCCCGAGTATTCCACGGCAGTGGGTCTGGTCCTTTACGGGGCGCGCTCGAGACGCCTCGCCGCCCAGCATCCCAGCGGCTGGACGGGAAAGCTGAAAAGTCTGTTTGCAACCGGTTCGTGAGAGGAATCGAAAGTAGGAAGAAACTCTGGGGAGGCAGCATGACGCCTAAAGAAACAGGAATTCGTCTTTCGTTCAGCGAGGAGCCGTCCAACGGCGCAAGGATCAAGGTGATCGGCGTGGGCGGCGGCGGGTCCAATGCCGTCAACCGCATGATCAAAGCCAAGGTGGAAGGCGTGGAATTCATCGCCGCGAACACCGACCTGCAAGCACTGAAGCTTTCGCAGGCCCCGGTAAAATTGCAGCTAGGCGCAAAGCTCACCAAGGGCTTGGGCGCCGGCGCCAATCCTGAGGTGGGGCGAAAGGCGGCGCTCGAAGATACGGAGAAGATCCTGGAAGCGCTCGATGGCGCGGACATGGTCTTCGTCACCACCGGGCTGGGCGGAGGTACGGGCAGCGGGGCCGCTCCGGTGGTGGCCAATCTCGCAAGCGAGCTGGGGGCGCTCACGGTCGCCGTCGTCACCAAGCCGTTCGCGTTCGAGGGCACGCGGCGAATGCAGCAAGCCGAACACTCGCTCGGCGAGCTCGTGGGCTGCGTCGATACCGTCATCGTGATCCCGAACGAGCGATTGATGGAATGCGTCGAGCACGGCACCAGCTTCTTTGAATCTTTCCGCATTGCTGACGACATCCTCCGCCAAGCCGTGCAGGGAATCAGCGACATCATTACCATCCCGGGAATCATCAATCGCGACTTTGCCGACGTGAAGACAATCATGCAGGGCCAGGGCTACGCGGTGATGGGCACCGCCGTCGCCACAGGCGCCAACCGCGCGATCGATGCTGCCAACCGCGCCATCAACAGTCCGCTGCTCGAAGACAACTGCATCCAGGGCGCCCAGGGCATCCTAATCAACGTGACGGGTTCTTCGACCCTGAGCCTGCACGAGGTGCACGAAGCTTCTTCGATCATTCAGAAAGCGGCGCATGAGAACGCCAACATCATCTTCGGCGCGGTCCAGGATGATGGGATGAAGGAGTCCGTGAAGATCACCGTCATCGCTGCGGGCTTCCGCGAAGTGGCGCAGCGGAAGACGCACGCTCGGCCGTCCTATTTGCCGAAGACGTGGAAATCGACGCGGGAGCAGAGCGTCGTTGCGGACGTGGCGCGCAACGTCACCGACGTGATTCAGGAGGTGCCTGTCGACGACCTCGACGTGCCGACGTTCCTGCGCCGCCAGGCCCAAAAAGCGTAGCGGGCCCGGACGGACGCGATGGTTTGTCTCCAAGGGGCCGCGGTATTATCCTGCGCTCGTGGCGACTCGAATCCGCATTCAAAAGGGAATCCTTCTGCGCTTGAAAGAGGAGGCGCAACAGAATCCGGCCGAAGAATGCTGCGGGCTGCTGGCGGGGAGGGGCGGCGTCATCACGGCAATTTACCCGGCCGCCAATTCGCTCGGAAGTGCGACCGCGTTTGAAATTGCGCCCGAGGAGCTGTTTCGTCTGTTCCGCGAGATGCGCGCCGAGGGCCTCGAAATGCTGGGAATCTACCATTCACATCCAATCACGGAGAACCGGCCATCCGCGCGCGACATCGAGTGCGCCTATTATCCGGACGCGACTTACGTCGTGCTGTCTCCCCTGCCGGCTGCGGCGCAGCCCATCCGCGCCTTTTCAATCCACGAGGGTAAAGCCGAAGAGCTGGTCGTCGAAGCCGTCTAGGATAGAGGAGCTTCTATCGCCCGACATCGCCCGGAGCTTTTCTATGGGAGGCCGTGATTGGCCGAAGGATGGGATAGAACTGCGTGAAGACGTTGTCATTAGTTGCGTGCTGTACGTGACAAGAAAAGCAATCCGACTTCGAAAATGGCTGCGCTGTTTCTCTTAGTTCCCCTCCGCCCTCGAAGCTGAAATATGCCCAGCCCTCGGAAAAGTGCTCGTGGTCCTTGACGGCGACTTCGAGCGCGTCGAAATCTCCTTCGAAATAACCCGCCTTGCTGGGTGAAACCTTTTCAGAAGGCTCATAGAGGGCGAGCGCCAGCATCGTCTTCTCGGGGAATCTGCCGGTCTGTAAGTAGGCCTGATACGCCTCCGGAGTGATGTAGACGTTGTGAAATTCTCCTGGGCCTCGCGAGAGGAATTGTTTCTGATAGCTCAAACCGGTGGAAGCACCGACAAAGACCCAGGTTTCGAAATGTTTCGGCCGCAGAAGCGCTCCCTTCGAATCGTATTGCGGCCCACCGTTTTGCGAAGTCTGAGACGCTAACGTCCGAGCCGCCGGCGAATCGCCTGAGCGGCCCAACGAGGCGAGTCCGACCAGCATTAGAGCGATTGCAAAGGGCCAACGTCGCACCGAATCCTCCGGAAGTAGACCGCTGAGACTTATTCGCAGCGTAGCGCGTCGATCGGATCGGTTGCGGCGGCACGCCGCGCCGGCAGCAAGGTCGCGACGAGCGCCGCTGCAACCAACACGAGCCCCACGCCGGCAAATGTGACCGCGTCTGTGGGCGGCACCTCAAAAAGAAGTGATTTCAGCAGCCTCGTGAGCGCCAGCGCCCCGGCAACCCCAATTCCTAGTCCAAGCAAAGTCAGGAGCAGCCCCTGGCCGAGCACCATCCACAAAATGTTCGACCGCTGTGCGCCCAGCGCCATGCGGATTCCGATTTCGTGAACGCGTTGACTGACCGCGAGCGCCATGATCCCGCCGATGCCCGCCGCCGCAATCAGCAGCGCCAAGGCGGCGAAAAGGCCGAGGAGGCTGGCCGTGAGGCGGGCCGGGGTCATCGAATCGTGCCGAGCCTGCTCGAGAGTCAGCACATTCGTGATGGCCGTCTGCGAATCCACCTCATGCACCATTCGGCGCACGCGTTCTGCCATGCTCATCGGCTCTACCGTCGTGCGCACGATCAAAGTACCCGGTTGTGGAGATTGCTCGAGGGGCAGAAAAAACTCGCTCGAAGGCGGGTGATCGAGCCCGAACTCCCTCACATCCCCGACGATGCCGACGATGGTGGCCCAGTGATCTCCGTCGTCGAAGGAGACGCGCTTCCCGATCGACTCTTCGTTGGGCCAGAACTGGCGTTCCATCGCTTCATTAATGACGACGACCGGAATGGCCTTTCGATCGTCGGTAGCGGCGAACGCGCGCCCCCGGCGTAGCGGGATGCCCAGGGTCTGGAAATAATCCGGGGACGCCGAGACGGCGCTCGCGACCGGAAGCGCTTCGCCCGGTTTGAGCGGGCGGCCTTCAATTTGAAGGCTGTTGGTATTTGGACCGCCCAAAATCAATTCGGGATTTAGAGGATAACTGGAAGAAACAGCCGCCGAGAGAACTCCTGGCTCCGTTTGTACGCGGTCGAGGAGCTTTCGGCTGACATCCGCATACTGCTCCGGGGTTGCATACTTCGACCAATTGAAATTCACGTTCATGGCTAAGACGCGTTGAGGAACGAACCCGGGGTCCACTTGCTGCATTTTGATCAAGCTCCGCAGCATCAGGCCAGCGCCAATCAAAAGCACGAAGGAGAAGGCGACCTGGGAAACGATAAGGGCGCTCCGCATGCGATTCCGCCGCCGGCCCGGGCCGGACGCGGCGCTTCCTTCTTTCAAGCCGGACGTCAAGTTGTCGCGCGAGAAAAGTGCGGCAAGCGTGCCGAAGACGATGCTGGTGCCGAGCGCCGCCAGAAGCGTGAACATCAGAACGCCGGCATCGATGTGGATTTCCCGCGAGCGCGGCGTCAGGCGTGCAGCAAAGTCCGTGAGTAATTGCAGACTATCGTAAGCGAGGAGCAAGCCCAACCCGCCTCCAACGAGAGCCAGCAGCAGACTTTCGGTGAGGAGCTGGCGCAAGAGCCGGCTCCGTCCTGCTCCGAGCGCTGTGCGGACCGCAAGCTCTCGTTCGCGCTGGGCCATGCGGGAAAGCGTCAGGTTGGCGACGTTGGCGCAGGCGATCAGCAGGACAAACGCCGCCGCGGCCAGCAGCACCAGAAGTGTCGGCCGTGCTTGGTGGGTGAGCGCCTCTTGGAGAGGGGAAGCTGCGGCAGCGTAGCCCATACCGTCCGGATAAAATTTCGGATACTCGGATTTGAGCCGCCCGGCGATCGTGGAAAGATCGGCGCGCACTTCGCTCAACGGCACGCCCGGCTTCGATCGCCCGAAAACTTCCATCATGCGGTGGTCGCGATTCTCCGTCATCCGTGGCGACGAACGGAAAGGGCACGCGGAGGTGGGCATGTAGACGTCGTTTTCGTTTGGATACTGCGGGACCGGCGGCAAGACGCCCACCACTGTGTGAATCTTGTCGTTCATCTCAAACGTCTTGCCGACAATTTTCGGATCGCCGCCAAAGCTGTTTTTCCAGTATTCGTAGCTGAGGACGAGAACCGGCGGCGCGCCCGGGCGGTCGTCAGGCGGCAAGAACGTTCGGCCCAGCAGCGGCTTCACTCCGAATAGATCGAAGAAATTGGCGGAAACGACGCCAGTGCGCACTCGCTCCGGATCTCCGTGACCGAACAGCGTGAACGACATGGAGTGATATTCCACGAGGCCGGCAAGCGTGCGATTCTGTTCGCGAAAGTCGCTGATCTCGTGGACGGAGAAACCGATGTCGTCGATTCCGACCTTTTGCGCCTGCTGGCGAATCACAACAAGTTGCTGCCCCTGCGGGTACGGCAGCGGCTGAAGCAGCACGGCATGAACGACGCTGAAGATGGCCGTGTTCGCGCCGATGCCCAGCCCCAGGGTGAGGACGGCGACGGCGGTGAAGCCCATGTTTTTCCGCATCATGCGGAATGCGTAGGCACAATCCTGCTTGAAGATTTCCCAGTGCTCGCGCGGGGCGGTGCGGAAAATTCCGGCCAGCGTTTCTCCCCACAACTTCAGAAAGTCCATCGGGCCTCCTCGTTCCGCCACTTCACGCCGTTGCTGCTCGAACACGCCTTCCATTTCCGAGCCGTAGTTCGTCCGGAAATCAAAGGGGAGGGCTCGCACCAGGACCTGAAAGAGCTTTTGCGAAAGGGAAGGTTTCTGTTTTGACATGGAGTGAAACCTCGCTACGCCAATTCCGGCTTTCGGAAAAGTTTCTTCGCGCGCGCCAGCGCCAGCGCTTCTTCCATGCGCCGGGCTTCGGCCACGGCCACATCACGGCCGAACTCGGTGAGCCGGTAATAGCGGCGGCGTTCGTCGTCGAGGCCGAATTGGGGCCGGCGATGCGATTCGACGATCATCCCTGCGCTCTCAAGACGCGCGAGATTGCCGTACAGGGTACCGGCGCTCAGGCGCACCTTGTCCTCGGTGCGGCGAGCCACTTCTTTCAAGATGGCGTAGCCGTGTTTTTCGCCATCCGCGAGCGCCAGAAGGACATGGAACATCGCCGGGGTCAGCGGCAGGAAGGATTCAGTCGGCCTTTTCTTTGTCACTGTCCCTTCGCCCCCCGGCCCGTCTGGACCTCTCTGTCGCTTCACGTAAGACTATATCGTTTGACGGTATAGAGACGGGCAGGTGAGTTGCCAATCGAAGAATGTGGCAAAGTGATAGCGGCAAAGGCCTTTGTCGGCGCACCCAGCAGGGGCTTCTACAATCGCCTGTGCGCTTGTGGGAATCGAGCGTCCCGTGCGCGGACAGATTTCAACAGGACTTTGTAAACGCGGCGAGTTGAGCCGGAGGCCAGTTGCCTGCTATACAGGCGAGGAATTTACTTTTGATGCGAGGCTTTTGCTTTCCTTTAGGGGTGCATTTTTGTTGCGATTAGAAGTCGGTATATTATTTATTCTAAACAACTTGTGTCTTCGCGTCTCTCGTTCATGTTGCGATTAGAATTGGCATTGTTTCGGGGGCCTAACAGCTCTTGCTTCCGTTGACATTTTCCGCGGGCGAATTGGGTTGGAAACGGCTTGGCTGTATGTGGGAGCGACCGCGCCACCTGGCGAGGGTCCAAAGGACCTTCAGTTGCTTTTCGATTTAACCTTGCCAGCTCGGCGCTAGAACTGGAATCGGAGCCCGAATTGCACCTCCCGCCCCGGCAACGGCACACGAACCTGAGCGAACTGGGGGCCGGGCGCGCCGTTGACGAAGAAGGTGTTGATCAATTTCGGGTTGGCCTGATTGGTGAGGTTGAAGAATTCGACGAGCGCGGATGCGACGTACCGTTCGCGAAATGTAAACCGCTTTTCGACCCGCATATCAAGGTCCACGTTGGCAGGGCCGCGGAACTGGTTCCGCTTGGTGGTAATCGGGCGCGTCTCGACGATGCCATCCCCGTCGATGTCGTACGGAGTCCCGGTCGCCGAGAAATAAACTCCGCTCGTGGCTTGAAACACGCCGCTCATTTGGAAACCGACGGGCAAATTGACCACGCCCGAGGCCACGAAATTTTGCGGAACGAAAAGGTCGGAGTGGCCCCGGTCAAACTCCAGGTTGTTGTTGTCGCTTGGCACCGCGCCTCCTCCCTGCGAGTTGATTCCCAGCCCAAGATTCGAGTTCAGCAAATCGTCCGTGCCGTTCGCGAGCGTGTAATTTGCCTGCACTTGGAAGCGATGGGAAAAGCGTTTCTCCATGGTCAGGATGAGGGCCTGATATTTGCCGTCGTACCAAGGACCGTAGGTCCGCTGGATCGGTCCTCCGTCGGTCGTAATCGGCGTGCCCGCAGCCGCCGACGCCGGCGACAGGTTGGTAATGCGAAGTCCCGAAATGTCGCGGATGCTCCGGCGAACGTAGCTTGCGCCAACCGCAAAATCGTGCCACACCTCCCGCTGCACCCCGATCGTAAACGTGTTGTTGTACGGAGTCCGGAAAGGGTGCGAGATTGTGATTTCGTCCGCAAAATTCCCGGTGATGTTTTGTCGCAGGAAGCCGGTGGCCGGAGAGAAATCCACCGGGATAAAGCGCACGCTCAGGCTGGTAAGATAATTATTCACCGCGGTGACGAATTGAGCGGCACTCATCCCGGTAAGGGATTGGATGTTGCTCGCGGTCACCAGGGCGCCCACGGGAATGTTGAATTGTGAATTGAGAAAGTTCGGGTTCTTCTGCGCAGCCGCGACCCTGCCGAGACCTCCCCCAATTATCGGCGCGGCATCGTCGGCCAGTCGCGGATAATCGAGCTCGACGACGGTGGTGCCGTTGTAGCCGCCGAGTGGCCGCACCGCTTGCGCGATTCCCAGGCGGTACCGATCGTAGAATATCCCCCAGCTTGCCCTCACCACGGTCTTCCTGTCGGGACTCCACGCCAAGCCCAAGCGCGGTGCCACATTCCTCTTGGTATCGAACTCCGAATCGAAGTCATACCGCAACCCCCCGCTTAACGT
This sequence comes from uncultured Acidobacteriota bacterium, assembly GCA_963781005.1. Classification (GTDB taxonomy): domain Bacteria; phylum Acidobacteriota; class Terriglobia; order Acidiferrales; family UBA7541; genus CAWADX01. Next base: position 116,978 of record CAWADX010000001.1, on the reverse strand, counting down.
GAGCGTGGGAACAACTTTCCAGTCGTCCTGTGCGAAGAAACTGATTCCGTTGTTCCGGACTCGCGTCAGATTGTCGCCTGGCTGCAGGAACGCAGTGCCTTGCGGAATCTGAAACGAATTGATCCCGTAGAGATTGAAGAGCGGGTGAGTGGTTACAATGACGTCCTGAAGCCCTGGCCCATTCATGCCGTCGGCCACGGCCCGCGTGAACTCCGTGCCGACCTTCACGGAATGCTTCTCACCCGCGAAGAAGCTGAGAGTTTCGCGGCCCGTGTAGTACCGCTGGTCAAGCGATTGAACGCTTCCGGCGGTCGGTCCGAAATCGAAAGTGCTGCCGTCATCGAGGAAGAAGATGCTGAAGCTCGTGCTTTGGGTGAGACCGAGGTTCTGCTCGAAATTCTGTGACCGCACGCCGAAGGAGCTGTCCAGGATGGTCCGCGGACTCAAGATCGTCGTCAAGGCCACCGTGCCGAGCCACGTATTGGTCAGGCTGTTCGTGGCGGTGCTCGGCAGGCCGATCGGGTCTGTGACCGAGTGCTGAAGGTTATCGCGCGTCCAACTGAGCGAAACCCGCAAATCGTTCTGGTCGTTCAATCGCTGGCTGTACTTGCCGAACGCCCGAAGGTTGTGGTCTTGCGGAACAATTGAGAAATTCTCGCCGGCCAGCAGATCGGATGGAACGTTCGGCGGAAAAAGCACCCCTCGCGTCTCCTGGATGTTTTCCACCGAGCCGAAAAACCAGGCCTTGTCCTTGCGGATCGGCGCGCCGATCGTTCCGCCGTAATCGTAGCGCGAGAGCGTTGGCGGATTCTGCCCGTGCACGTTGGAAGTATCGAGCACATCGTTCCTTGCAAAGAGAAAGCCGTTGCCGTGAATTTCGTTCGATCCCGTCTTGGTCACGACGTTCACGATCCCGCCGGAGCCTCGGCCGAACTCCGCTTTGTAGCCCGAATCGATTACTTCAAACTCCTGGATGGCATCCTGCGTGAACGCTTGAAAGACGCCGCCATGGAAGTCGTCGTCGTTCTCCAGTCCATCGATCAGAAACGCCGTGTTCCCCGCTCGCTCGCCCAGGATGGCGCCGTTCGTGTCGCGGTTCGTGAGGTCCGCGCGGGCATTCGCGTTCACCGCCACGCCGGGAGTCAGTCGGATCAGGTCCAGGTAATTGCGGCCGTTCAGCGGGATGGAATCAATGGTCCGGGCGTCGATCAGTTCCTTGGTGGATGAATCCGTTGTATCAATGATGGGCACCGCGGCGGTCACGGTCACGGACTCCGTCTGCGAGGCCACTTGCATGGTGATGTCGAGCGTCGCGGTGCGGTCGAGCGCCAGCGTGATTCCTTCGAGTACCTGCGTTTTGAACCCTCTGAGCGACGCCGTCACCACATACGTGCCTGCCGGCAGGGCGACAACGCGATAAAACCCCTCTGCGTCGCTCACGCCACCGCGCTCCTCCGTGCTTCCCTTTGCATTCACAGACACGCCTGCCAAAACGCCGCCGCTCGCGTCAATGGTTTTGCCTTCCAGGATGGATGTGGTCGTCTGCGCGAATCCGGAGACCGCAAACGCCAACAGTGCCAGAAACAGCGTTACCGCCTGCGTCGCTTTCGTCATCGAAGCTCCTCGAAACGTTTCACTTGGTCTGGGGCGAACCCAATCCCAGCCACTCGGTGAACCAGTCCATATTCCGGCGCATGTATTCGCGTTCGAGCTTGGGTTCGAAATTGACGTGGCCGCCCCGGGGGTAAATGTCCAGCTCGACCGTTTTGTGCAGCGTCTTTAGCGCCTTGTAGAATTCCTGTGCCTGGCTTAGCGGCACGCGATGGTCTTCTTCCCCGTGCTGGATGAGCAGCGGGGTGGTCACCTTCGTCACGAAGTTAATCGCCGAGTGCGCGTTCATTGCCGCCCCGTCTTCCCAGGGATATCCGTAGTATTCGGCCATGAAATCACCCCCGTCCGATAGGTAGTACAACTGTACAAGGTCGCTCACGCTGCATGCAGTAGAAGCAGCCTTGAACCGTCCGGTCTGCGTGACAATCCAATCGGTCATGAATCCGCCGTAAGACGCACCCATCACGCCGAGCCGGTCGGGGTCCGCGATCCCCTGCGCGACCATCGCATCCACCCCGGCCATGATGTCCTTGTAGTCCGCTTCTCCCCAGGAATGCAGAATGGCCCGAAATCCCTCGACTCCGTACCCGGACCCTCCCCGCGGCATCGGAAAGAGAATCGCCATACCCGCGCTTGCCATCGCTTCGCTCGGATACGGGTCCACCTGCCCCGGACGGTGCATGAATTGCGGAAAAATTCCGTAGGTATAACCGCCGATCGGCCCGCCATGGCAGTACACAACCATTGGAATGCGCGCGCCGAGTTTGTACCCGGGCGGCGTCAGCAGGAGCCCCCAAATTTCCTTTCCGTCAAACGATTTCCAGCTCACTGCCCGCAGGTCGCCCAGCTCGAGATCGCGCAACTCGGGATTGATTTCGGTGAGCCGGCCTGCGCGCTTGTCGGCAACGTTCATCACAAACACGTCGCCCATCGTCCGTTTTTCCACCGATTTGTAGGCCAACTTGCTCCCGTCCTGCGACATACTCAAAGAGAAATTGACCACCGGGCCCGGAGTCATAAGGTCAATGTGCCCGCTATCCAGGTGAACGCGGCTGATGGGCTCCTCGAACATATGGTCGCCCGTGTAATTCGTTTGCTCCGTCGTGATGTACAAAATTGACCGGCTGTCCGGTGCCCAGACGAACTCCCCGATCCAGGCTTCCTGTGCGGCCGTAAGATTCTTGATCGTATCCGCGCGGCCGTCTGCGGAAACCACGTACAGATCTTCCGCCGAGATCATGCCCTCGTATCCGCCCGTCGAAACGAACGCGATCCAGTGGCCGTCCGGTGAGAATTGCGCCGCGCGGTTTGTTCCGGGACGATCCACAACCGTTCTCATCTCTTCGCCCGTGGCCCCAACGGTATAGATATGGCTCCGGTAGATCGAATTGAACCCATTCTCGTTCGAAGCGGAGTAAATCAACCGCCGGCCATCGGGAGCCCACTGACAATCAACGACTGCCTGCCCTTCCGGCGAAATCACCTTCGGAGCGCTTCCCGCCAGGTCCTGCACCCACAGTCGTGGCCCCCGCACGTCTTTCCCTACCACCACGACGTACGTCTTGTCTTTTTTCCGCTGCTCTTCTTCGGCCGGTGTGGGGTCTGCTGCCAGAAACGCGATTCGCTTTGAATCCGGCCCCCATTCGTAGCTCGTCACCCCTTCTTTCAGCGTCGTAATTGCCCAGGGCTCGCCCCCTGCCGCGGACATGGCCATCACTTGCGGCACGCCATCCACATAACCGACAAATGACAGTAGCGAGCCATCCGGGGACCAGCGCAGCCTCGCGGTCGGGACCGGACGGTTGAAGATCCGTGTGCCGTACGTCAGTCGAACCGGAGTCCCACCGGTGGCGGGAATCACGTACAGCACGCCTTCGTGGGCATCCGTTTCGAACGACGGAGTCGACACGACGTACGCGACGCGTTTTCCATCCGGCGAGATCTGCACGTCCAGCGGCGCCCTCAGCTTCATTAAATCGTCTATCGTTACTTTCTTCGCCGGCGCAGGCGGAGCCCCAACCAGCAAAACGCACAAAGAGGCAACGAAAAATTCAGTCTTCACGTGAACCCCTCGTCACAATGGGTACCCCTGCAGGCGGTCACCCAAGCCCGCAAGGTCTAATCTCGAGCCGATGGATCGGAGCGGCTTGCCCGATTACAAGAAGTTTTGATTTCCATCAAACAAATAAACTTGACTTGACGTCGGCCGGGATCGTAATGGTGAAGAAGATGGAAATCTGTTCACTTTTGAACATCTTTGTAACTTCGTTTCCATTTGCGGCTCTATCGAAGGATGGCGGACGGCACCGCTGAAGAACGAACGATCGCGCGTGTTAAGCTGGGTTTTTCAGCAAGCTTTAGGCGCTAATCATTTCCCTCGATAGAGAGGAAGGTCTGTGATGCGGGTCGCTGCAATCTATGATATTCATGCGAACCTCCCCGCACTTGAGGCTGTACTCCAAGATATTCGTCAAGCAGAAGTGGACCATATAGTGGTCGGGGGCGATGTGCTTCCGGGCCCCATGCCGCGTGAAACCATCAGGTGTTTGCTGGACCTAGACATTCCCCTGCAGTTCATCCAAGGCAACGGCGACCGTGAGGTGCTTGCCCAGATGGCGGGCACGGAGACAGCCTGGTACGGCACCGCTCCAGAACGGTGGCGAGAGCCCGTGCGCTGGACGGCGCAGCAGCTTCATCCTGAATACGAACAGTTATTAGCCGAGTGGCCTAAAACACTCCGTGTCCAGATTCCCGGGTTAGGCGAGGTGCTGTTTTGCCATGCCACGCCGCGAAGCGACACTGAGGTATTTACCCGTCTTACGTCTGAAGACCGCCTCATACCGGTCTTTGAAGGACTCGACGTATCTGTCGTCGTCTGCGGTCATACGCACATGCAGTTTGACCGAACCATCGGAAGGATTCGAGTTTTGAATGCCGGCAGTGTGGGAATGCCGTTTGAGGCACCGGGCGCCTATTGGCTCTTACTTGGAACCGACGCTGAGCTTCGGCATACGCCCTACGATCTCGCGAAAGCTGCTGAGCGCATTCGAGAAACGAAGTATCCACAGGCTGAGGATTTTGCAGCACGGAACGTCCTGCAACCCCCATCCGAGCGAGAAACACTTGAAGCATTCACCCGGGTCGAATTGAGGTAGAGCGGCTCGGCAACTTCGTCAGGCATCGTTTCTCGAATACTCGCAGGACATCGCACCTGCGCGCGGCATTTCCGCAGGCGGCAAGATCACATTTTTGCCGGGCCAGAAGCCTGCCGAAGAATTCTACCCGCCAGCGCATGAGGTCGCACACGAATTGATGTGATGCACCGTGTGAGTTTGGCTTGCCTCACATACCGCAACGGCCGTGCCAACCAGTTATTTCGTTGCGGCTGCCTTTTGGGTCGTTGAAGTCCTCTCTCCGAGAAAGGCCAGCAGCTCACGGTTCACGATTTCCGAGTGCGTCCAGGTGATGCAGTGCGGCCCACCCTCTACTACTACCAGGCGGGTTCCCTTGATAAGTTTTGCGGTCCGCAGTCCCGTAGCGGTGATGGGAAGAATCCGGTCGGCATCGCCGTGCATGACCAGTGTGGGCACGTCGATGCGTGCCACGTCTTTACGGAAGTCACTGTGCCACGTGCTCACGCATTCGAGCGTGGCTGTGGCAGAGGACCCGGCTGCGACATTCCAGCTGGCCTGCACAGTTTGTTCGCTGACGAGCTTTCCCATCAATACGTCGGTGTTGTAGAAATTCTTGAAGAATTCGGTGAAGAAGGCGTAACGGTCTGCCTTGATGGCGGTCTCGATTCCAGTGAAGACGTTTTTGTCCACGCCCTCTGGATTGTCAGGCGTCTTGAGCAGGTACGGAGGTACTCCCGAAAGGATCACCGCTTTACTCACGCCGTCCGACCCGAACTTCCCTAGGTATCGGGCGACTTCGCCACCGCCCATCGAGAAACCGACCAACGCGAAATCGCGCAACTCAAGTTTTGTGACGAGCTTGCGCAGGTCCTCGGCGAAAGTGTCGTAGTCGTAGCCGGTCGTGGGTTGGCTGGACTTACCGAATCCCCGGCGGTCGTAGGTGATGACTCGATGACCGGCAGCGAGAAGGACCCCAAGTTGCTTCTCCCAAGACGCTCCGCTCAATGGATACCCGTGGATAAGCACCACAGGCTTACCTGCGCCGTGATCCTCATAGTAGAGATCGATGTTGCTGGAGTTTTCCTTCTCGACAGTAACGTAAGGCATTTGAGTTTCTCCTTTTTTTGACGGGTTGATGCTTCGTGTCTGGGCCGGGTTGTGGAAGGCTCGGTTCTCATGGATTTGTGGCGAGAAATCCGGGTTAAAGCTCTGCCAAGGCGCGGTGGACAAGGTGGACGGCAATGGCTCCTTCTCCGACGGCCGAGGCCACGCGCTTCAGGTTGCCCGAGCGAACGTCCCCCACGGCAAACACCCCGGGCAGGCTCGTTTCCAGCATCTGAGGAGGACGGGCCAATGTCCACGCCGGGACCCCAGGAGCCACGGTTGTTGCCGTATCCAGGTCCCGCCCGGTGAGGATGAACCCTTTATCATCAAGCGCGATGCAGCCCCGCAGCCACTCGGTTCGCGGTGATGCGCCCGCCATAATAAAAACGTGCTGAATGTCGTGGACGGAAGTCTCACCGCTGGACTTATCCTGCCAGGTGACACGCTCCAGATGCGCGCCGCCGTCCAGACCGACGATTTCCGTTTTGTAGTGCAACTCGATGCCGGGATTCTCTTCGATGCGCTGGATCAGGTAGCGCGACATCGTGTCCGACAACTCACCGGAGCGCACGAGCATGTGCACCTTGCCGGCCGTCTGCGAAAGGTACACTGCCGCTTGTCCGGCGGAGTTCCCTCCGCCCACGACGATGATATCTTCCCCTTCGCATAGCTGTGACTCCATGTAGGTCGCGCCGTAATAGATTCCCTGACCTTCAAACTGCTCCAGATTGGCGATGCGCGGCTTGTTGTACTGTGCCCCGGTTGCAATCACAATCGCGCGCGCCGCGATCCGGTTGCCCTTGTCCAGCACGACCTTGTACGGATGCTTTGCGCAATCCAGCTGCGCCACGCTGTGCGCCACCATCATCTTGGCTCCAAATTTCTCCGTCTGAGCGAGGGCGCGCGCCGCCAGTTCCTGGCCGGAGAGTCCGGTGGGGAAGCCCAGGTAATTTTCGATCTTGGAGCTTGATCCGGCCTGCCCTCCGGGAGAGGCGGTTTCGATTACCAGCACATCCAGGCCCTCCGAAGCCGCGTAAACGGCCGCTGCCAAGCCGGAGGGTCCGGCACCGACAATGATCAAATCACGGAGCTGCGCCTCGTCGATCGCGCTGTTCAGTCCCAGGCAATCGGCCACTTCCTGCAGCGAGGGATTCCGCAGCACGGAGCGACCGTTGCAAAAGACCACCGGAATTTCGTCCAATTTCACCTCAAACCGGTCGAGAAGTGCCTGCGAAGGCTTGTCCGTGTCGAGATCCACGTAGGTGTAAGGATGTTCATTCCGGCTCAGGAATTCGCGCAGGCGCAGCGTGTTGGCCGAGTGGCGCGAACCCAACAAGATCACGTTCCCCTGGCCGCGACTGATGAGTTCCAGCCGGCGCAGGATGAAGGCCCGCATGAAAATCTCGCTGAGCTCGGCATCCCTTGCGACGAGCGACCGCAAACTGTCCGCACCCAGTTCCAAAAACTCACCGGGCTCGGTGACGCGGCCGCGCACCAGGCTGCGCCGTCCGGAGATCATGGTCATCTCGCCGGTGAACTCGCCTGGGCTGTGTTTTGCTATCAGGCGTTCGCCCTTACAATCCGGCTGCACGATCTCCATACTCCCGGAAAGCAGGACGAAAAACGGGATGTTTGTATCGTCGGGCTGAAATAAGATTTCACCCGCCTTAACGTTTCGGAGTTTGCTGCCGGAGCGAACGCGATTGATTTGTGCCGCGGTCAGCACTGGAAAAGCTTGCGTACGAGCGTCGAGTGCACTGGGTATCGGCGGAGAAGACACTTTTCCTCCAGCTTCAATTAAGAGTCAGCAGTATTAGAGCATGCCCTTAGCTGTTTAGATTCAAGAATCGAGCTAACGCTGCCCCGCGCCAACGCTCGGCCATACCTTTCCGTGTCTGCCAGATTGAGCGGAGTCCTCTGGCAATATGGGGTAAGGCGACATTGGCGATGGCTGTGTCCAGCAGTTCCATGAAGGTCGCGAGCGTAACCGTGACCGCGATGATCCACGGATTGATTCCGGACCGCGTTGCAGCCACATTCGGAACGGAGATGGAACCCGTGGTAGCGCTCATACGGTGCCTGGTTTCTTGGATGCAACAAGAGACCGCTCGGTCCCATCCAATATCTGGTACAATGCAATTAGCGACCAGTTGGTCGCAGAACTGGTTTGGGGGAACTAAATGCGCAAAGGCGAGCAGACCCGACAGGAAATCATTCGCAAGGCGGCGCCCATCTTCAATCGGAGAGGCTATGACGGGGCGGCCTTATCCGACCTCATGCGCGCGACGGGTCTCGAAAAAGGCGGGATCTACCGGCACTTCTCCAGCAAAGAGGCGCTAGCTGCCGAGGCCTTTGATTATGCCTGGCGAGAAACTCTAGGCGCGCGGATCCACGATCTGGATACCGTCTCGAATACTGTCGACAGGCTCAAGCAGTTGGTTGCGAATTTTGTTGAGCGGCGCGGAATTATTCCCGGTGGCTGTCCGTTGCTCAACACGGCGATCGATGCCGATGACGGAAATTCTGTTCTGCGCGAGCGCGCACGCAAGGCCTTACGTGGCTGGCGCAGCTACATTATTTCGGTGATCAGTGCCGGAATCAAAGCGCGGGAAATCCGCCCCAGAGTCGACGCAAAGAAGCTGGCCACTCTCATCATTTCTTCCCTCGAGGGTGCAATTATGCTCTACCGCCTTGAACGAAGTGAGGAAGCGCTGCGCGCCGTCCAAGCCCATCTCGACAGCTATCTCGAAACGGAAGTGCGCCTTCCGGCTAAGTGACCAATGGGGATGGAGTCTAGCGTCCCCTGGCGCGTTCGCCTCTGAGGGCCATGCAAGTCGAGGCCGCCTTGGCAACTAGGCGCCCGGCTTCATCCGTGATTTCACACTCAATGTAGCCAACAGTGCTGCCCCGTCGCACCACCTTGCCCTCGGCTCGCAGGCGAGCCTCCCACACGGGGCGAAAGAAATTGATCTTTAGTTCCAGTGTCGTAAAGGATTCGTCGGGCGCGAGCGTGCTTGCAAACGCCATTCCCATCGCAGCGTCAGCAATATCGCAAAGAATTCCCCCATGGAGCGTTCCCATGGGATTCGCATGTTGTCGTCCGGCCGCCAGCGTGACGACTGCACGTCCATCCGCCATTTCTTTTGCCTCAAATCCGATTAGCCGTGCTACCGGAACGTCGTTCGTCTCCGCTTGTGCCATAAATCCTCGTTGCATGCATAGGTTGCGGGGCATTCCCCGCTATCGGTGAGACCGACTGGTCTCTACACACACCAGTTTAGCATAGAATAAATGAAACCGCTCGGTCTCATAACGCATCCAAAGATTTCAGAAAGATTGGGTGAAATGTTCAGTGCATTCCAAGCAGGCTGGAGAGTCGCCTAGGCTCACTGAGCTGATTCCGTTTCGAGGAATTCCAATGACCAATCAACATAGCTTCGTCTCCACCGACCACTTTGATCGCGATCTATACACAAGTTCCCAGACCCGGGAACGCGCCTTAAGCGCGGCCATCGTCCAGGCTGAGATCAGCGAAAGCCGCAAAAGGAGACCTATCATGCCACTCGCTCGCATCGACCTTGCAGAGGGTAAGACGGCCGACTATCGCAGGACCATCGGAGAAGTGGTCTATGACGCAGTGGTTGAAGTTTTGAAGGCCCCGAAAGACGATCGCTTCCAGGTCATCACGGAGCATCCAGGGAGGATTTCATCTTTGATCCCAGCTATCTTGGCATTCAGAGATCGAAAGATTGGGTGTTTATCCAGCTCACGCTCAATGCTGGGCGAACCGTTGACCAGAAACGTGCCTTTTACAAAGCAATCGCAGACGGACTGCACGAGCGTCTCAGCCTGCGCCGGGAGGATGTGTTCATAAATCTGGTTGAAGTCAGCAGAGAGAACTGGTCGTTTGGCAACGGTGAGGCGCAATACGCGAAATAGGTTCACGGAGCAGCAGACTCTTGTGAAAGCTGTCAGGTTCCATGAACATGAAACACCAAAGTCAGACTTCATCCTCAGGAGGGCGATATGAATGAGCTTTTGAACTGGAACGTGTTCGTGACGCCCGGCGTCCCCACGGTCACGAGCGACCTGCCTCCGGGCACGAAACAGCAGATGTGGTCGCCGATATCGTCAACCCTCATCTACGGCAAGCGGGACGCCGTCCTCGTTGACGCCTTCATTACCGTCGAGCAGACGCGCGCGCTCGTGGATTGGGTCGCGGCGAGTGGCAAGAACCTGACGACGATCTATGCCACCCACGGCCACGGCGACCATTTCTTTGGCATCGGAGCGCTCCTGGATCGTTTCCCCAATGCCAGAGCGGTTGCCACGCCCGATGTTGTGAAAGTCATGCGCCAGCAGGCCTCGCCGCAGTCGCTCGCGTCGTTCTGGAATCCGTTTTTTCCCGGTCAGATTTCCGATCATCTTGTGATTGCCGAAGAACTGACCGAAAACGTGATGGACCTCGAGGGACACGATTTGGTCGTTGTGCCGCTCGGACATACCGACACCGACTACACGACCTGCCTGCATGTTCCATCAATCGGGTTGGTCGTGGCGGGTGACGCCGCCTACAACGGCGTTCACCTCTACCTCGCCGAGTCCAATCCGCAAACCCGCCGCGAGTGGATCGCCGCCCTCGACACGATCGAAGCACTTAAGCCTCGCGCCGTGATCGCCGGACATAAGCGACCCGGGAACGACGACAGCCACAAGATCGTTGAACAGACCCGACAGTACATTCGTGATTTCGACCGCGTGGCCGGGACGACGACGACCGCGCGAGAGCTCTACGACAAGATGCTGGAGCTTTATCCGGATCGGGTCAATCCGGGCGCGCTCTGGCTTTCGGCGCGCGGTCAAACCGTAAAACTGGTGCAAACGAAAGGAGGTTTCTAATGCGGCAGTTACAACTTATCGCTCACGGCGAACCCTCGGATGTCATTGAACTCAAGACGATCTCCGAACCGGCTCTTGGTCAGGAGGAGGTTCTGATCTCGATGGAAGCAGCCCCGCTCAATCCATCGGACTTTCTGTTTGTCCGCGGCATGTACGGCGTACGGCCGGCCTTCCCATCCTCGGTAGGCGCGGAGGGTGTCGGCCGAGTCGCCAAGATCGGATCGAAGGTTGATCTTGCTCTGCAGGGTAAGCGAGTCCTGATTATCCCGACCTACGAGCAGGGCACTTGGGCGGACCAAGTCGTCGTCCCAGTGCGCAACCTCGTGCCGATGAGCGACGAAGCAGATCCCCTGCAACTCTCGATGATAGGGATTAACCCGGTCACCGCCTATCTCTTGCTGAACCGATACGTTTCCCTGATGCCCGGCGACTGGATCGGTCAAACCGCAGCCAACTCGGCCATGGGGCAATACATCATTGCGCTCGCGAAGCTCGCGGGAATCAAGACGCTGAATGTCGTGCGCCGGGAGGAAGCAGCCGAACAGGTGCGACAGTGGGGAGGTGACCGCGTAGTCCTCCAAAGCGACGACCTACACAAGGATATTGAGGAGGCTCTCGGCGGAAAGAAACTTAGCCTCGTCCTCGATACGGTGGGTGGAACTCCCGTGGGCGAGCTGGCCAAGTCGCTCAAAACGGGCGGCTCGATTGTCGTCTACGCCCTTCAAAGTGGGCAGTTCCCGGCCATCTCGCCCGGAGACCTCGTCTACCGCGGTCTTAGCCTCCACGGATTCTGGCTCATCAATTGGATACGCAACGCGCCCCGCACAGAGATCCAGGAGATTTACCAGAAGCTGGGCGACCTGGTAGCTGATGGATCGCTCTCCGCCGCGGTGGAGCACGCGTACCCGCTCGAACAGTTCAAGGAAGCGTTCGAGCAATCTTTGAAATCGAATCGCAGCGGAAAGATTCTGTTCAAGTTTGGCACGCACGGATCGACGCTCGCGACTGGATTGCAAAAGAGCGGGACCCAGAAGACTAGAGCAGGTAGCAGAACGATAGCCACGGATTTGGAGGAGGAAAATGAGTCAGGCGATTAAAGAAAAGAACAAGGCGCTTGTCCTGGAAGCTTTCGACACGCTGTTCAATAAGCGTGACTACGCAGCGGCTGAGCGCTATTGGTCACCTAACTACATTCAGCACAGCGCTCATATCAAGCCTGGTCGCGATGGCTTGTTCAATCTTATTAAGAGCATCCCACCAACGCTTAAGTATGAGTCGGGAACGATCGCGGCGGAAGCGGACTTTGTAATCGTGCACGGTCGATACTCGGGCCATGGCTTGCCTGCGAATTGGATAGTAGCGGATATTGTTCGAATCAAGGACGGGGTTCGCGTCGAACATTGGGATGTGATCCAGGACGAGGCGACGCGTGAGTCATCAAAAGGCGGCCTCCCCATGTTCGGAGTCACATTTACCGAGTGAATCCTTAAAAAAGGCCATCGGCAGTAACGAGTGAAGAGATCAGAAGCAAAGGGAGAGACGACCAATGGCGAAAATGAAAGCGGTGCAATTACCGAAGGCGGGAGCGGATTTCGAAATCGTGGAGCGCGAAATTCCGCAGCCCGGCTCGGGACACGTCAGAATCCGCGTCCAGGCCTGTGGAATCTGTCACAGCGATGTGATCACGAAGGAAGGCCTTTTGCCGGGCATTACGTACCCGCGCGTCCCCGGACACGAAGTGGCCGGCGTGATCGACGAGCTGGGCGCGGGCGTGAAGGAATGGCAGAAAGGCCAGCGGGTTGGAGTCGGCTGGCACGGCGGGCAGGACGGCACCTGTCTTGCGTGCCGACGCGGGGATTTCGTGAACTGTGCGAACGGGAAGATTTGCGGCATCAGCTACGACGGCGGCTATCAGGAATACATGGTCGCGCCGGTGGAAGCGTTGGCGCAGATGCCGGAGTCGCTCGACGCGGCGGAGGCCGCGCCGCTGATGTGTGCCGGGGTCACCACGTTTAACTCCCTGCGCCATAGCGGCGCGCTGCCGAGCGACCTCGTCGCCATCCAGGGAATCGGCGGTCTTGGCCACTTGGGAGTCCAGTTCGCAAAGAAGTTCGGCTATCGAGTCGCGGCGGTTGGGCGCGGTTCGGACAACGCCGCGCTCGCCAAAAAGCTCGGAGCGGATGTTTATATCGACAGCGCCGCAACTGACCCCGCAGCCGAGCTGCAGAAACTTGGCGGTGCGAGTGTGATTCTTGCTACCGCGCCGAGCGGGAAAGCGATGTCGGCGCTGGTCGGCGGCTTGGGGGTGAACGGTACAATGGTTGTCGTGGGAGCGTCGATGGATCCAATCGAGGTGTCGCCTAATCAGTTGCTTTTCGGCAAAAAGAGCATCCAGGGCTGGGCGGGCGGCACCCCTACCGACTCCCAGGACACGCTGCGCTTTGCAGAAATGACGGGCGTGCGCCCCATGATCGAAAAGTACCCGCTGGCAAAAGCTGCCGAAGGCTACGCCCGCATGATGAGCGGGAAAGCCGAATTCCGAGTCGTCCTCACCATGTGACCTCGGGCGCTTGGCCGGACGCCTGTGCGTAGGTCAATTCTCACTGGACGACTCAGCGTCAACTAGCGCCGAGTGACCTCGACTGAGAAGAAGAGTCCGAGTCGCTGATCTTCAGCATCGGGGTGGAAAAGGAGGAACAATATGGAGGGCACAAAATCCGCAATGCATCAAGGACAGGGACTTGCCGATAAAGCTGGCGAATTCCTTATCGGAAATGATCTCCGTGTTACGCGGTTGGGATTTGGTGCAATGCGAATCACGGGAAATGGAATTTGGGGCGAGCCGGCAGATCGAGCTGAGGCCATCCGGGTTTTGCGTCGTGCTGTCGAATTGGGGATCAATTTCATCGACACCGCGGACTCCTACGGTCCGGGCGTGAGCGAAGAAATCATAGCCGAGGCACTGCAGCCCTATCCGGTAAACCTGGTAATTGCCACAAAAGGTGGTTACGAGCGACCAGGTCCCAACCGATGGGTCGAAAACGGAACGCCGCAGCACCTGAGATCCGCCTGCGAAGAAAGCCTGCGCCGGTTGCATCTGAACCGGATTGATCTTTATCAGTTGCATCGTATCGATCCAAAGGTTCCGGCTGAAGACCAACTCGGCACCTTGAAGGACTTGCAGGCGGAAGGCAAGATCAAACACATCGGTCTATCGGAAGTGAGCGTGCGGCAGATTCAGCACGCGCAAACGATTGTTCCCATCGTCAGCGTACAGAATCGCTACAGCGTGGCCGACCGCGGATCAGAAGACGTTCTGGGACATTGCGAAAAAGAGAAGATGGGTTTCATTCCGTGGTCCCCACTTGCGGCCGGTCAACTGTCCGGTGGAGACAGTCCTATACGCCGTGTGGCGGAGCGATTGAAAGCGACGCCATCGCAGGTCGCTCTTGTTGGCTGCTTTCAAGATCTCCAGTCATTCTACCGATTCCAGGAACCTCCAGCGTCGAACACCTCGAAGAAAACGTTGCTGCAGCCGGATTGAAAATTGACGAAAACAAAATGCAGGAATTAGCACATGCAGTGCACGGATGAAAACGAATCCAACGATCCTTGAACTGTAATTCGCGATGCCAAGAGCGACCGGTTGGAAAGTTGCCTGCGCGAGCTCTTAGGGTGGGCTCGCGACCGCGGCTTCGTAGACGTTGCGAAGCTGGCAGGCGGAGCGTTCCCAGGAATAGCGCTTCACCTGTTCGTAGCCGCGGGCGATGAGGTCGCGGCGCAGCGCCGCGTCCGTGAGCACCTGGCAGATGCCGCGCGCGATCTCGAAAACATTTTCCGGATTCACCAGGAGCGCCGCATCGCCGAAAACTTCGGGCAGGGAAGAAACGTTGGAGGTGAGCACGGGAGTTCCGTGGGCCATGGCTTCGAGCGGGGGCAAACCGAATCCTTCGTAAAGGGACGGAAACAGGAAGGCGCGAGCGCGGGCGTAAAAAGCGCGCAAAACCGGATGGGGCACGAAGCCGAGGAAGCGCACATCTTCCCGCACGCGGGCGCGGATCACGGCGCGGCGCAGGTGGGGATGCCGGGTGAGCTCGTCGCCGATCACGACGAGTTTCAGCCCGGCGAATTCAGGCTTGGCGGCGCGCAGCTGGTCCTTTGCGACGGCGAAGGCTTCGATCAGCCGCGGGAGATTCTTTTGAGGCTTGATGTTGCCGGCGAACAGAACGAAAGGATCGTTGACGGCCAAACGGGCCAGGATGCGGTCGGCATCGTCCGGCGGGGGCTCGCGCGTGAAGCGCTCGTCGAGGGCGTTGTAAACGACTTCGATTTTGGATTCAGGGATGTTGAAGATGCGGACGATTTCGTGCTTCGAGGCGAGCGAGACAGTCAGGATGCGGCTGGCCCTCTCGAGGGCGCGCCGCGCGAACCAGGGGCGCGCTGCTTGCGCTAGGCGCGGGCCGGGCTTCGGCGGGTAGAACAGGTCGGTGAGGTCGTGGACCGTAATTGCCAGCCGGCAACGCATGAGCGCCGGCGCGTAGAACCAAGGCATGTGCAGCAGATCCACTCCGAGCCGCTCCAAGAGGAACGGCAGATGCAAATGGGTGCGAAAGGAGCCCGGATCGGCGGAGTAGTCCAGCAGCTCAAAATTCGGCGGCAACGGGTCAAAGACCTCGAGATGCGCTTGCCGGCCGATCAGAAGGTACTCGGTGGAGCGGTCAGCGCGGGCAAGATGGTTGATGATGTTGCGGACGTAGGTGCCGATGCCGTAGTCGCCGGCGCGGCGTATGTCGATCGCGACTTTCATGGCGGCGCGGTCCTTGATCAGCGCTATGCGATTTAGGGATTGGCGCGAGTGGCGTGGAGACGCTGCTGGGCGGCGTCCGCGGCTTCGAGGCGCCGCGCGTAGAGCGGGAAGCCCGCCGCCAATTCGGCCACTTCGCCGCGCACGCGCTGGATGACCTGCGCGTCGCTCGCGTGCGCGAGCACCTCGGCCATCCAGGCCGCGATTTTTTCCATTTCGGGCTCGCGCATCCCACGCGTGGTGACGGCGGGCGTGCCGACGCGGATCCCGCCGGCCTTGAGAGGCGGCAGGGGATCGAAGGGAATGGCGTTCTTGTTGACGGTAATTCCGGCGCGCTCGAGCGCCAGCTCGGCATCCCGACCCGTCATCCCGCGTGACTGTAGGTCCACGAGGAAAAGATGCGTATCGGTGCCGCCGGTGACGATGCGAAGCGCGGCGCGGCCCAGCGCGGCCGCCAGGGCTCGCGCGTTGGCCACAACCTGTTTTTGATAGTCCCGAAATTCGGGTTGCATCGCTTCCTTCAGGCAAACGGCTTTTGCAGCGATGATGTGTTCGAGCGGGCCGCCTTGCACGCCCGGGAACGTGGTGCGGTCGAGGTCCTTGGCATATTTTTCGCGGCAGAGGACGAGGCCGCCGCGCGGGCCGCGCAGCGTCTTATGCGTGGTGGTGGAAACAAAGTCGGCGTGCGGCACGGGATTGGGATGGATGCCGGCGGCGACGAGGCCGGCGATGTGGGCCATGTCCACAAAGAAGATCGCCTCCACCGCCTGCGCGATTTTGGATAGGCGCTCGAAATCGATGATGCGTGAATAGGCGCTGGCGCCGGCGACGATCATTTTGGGCCGATGCTCGCGGGCGAGCCGTTCCACTTCGTCGTAGTCGATGGTTTCGGTTTCCTTCGTCACGCCGTAGGCCACAAAGTGGTACGTCTTGCCCGAAAAATTGAGGGGATGACCGTGCGTCAGGTGGCCGCCATGGGAGAGATTCATGCCGAGCACGGTCGCGCCCGGTTCGAGCACGGTCATATAAACGGCGATGTTCGCCTGCGTCCCCGAATGCGGCTGAACGTTGGCGTGATCGCCGCCAAAAAGCTGTTTCGCGCGCTCGATGGCGAGCTGTTCGACTTTGTCCACATTCTCGCAGCCGCCGTAGTAACGTTTACCCGGATAGCCTTCCGCGTACTTGTTGGTGAAGACCGAACCCATAGCCTCGAGGACCGCTTCGGAGACGAAATTCTCCGAAGCAATGAGCTCAAGCCCGGTGGCCTGGCGGCGGACTTCATCGTGCAACGCCTCGGCGACTTCCGGGTCCACTTCGTCGAGGGGAAGACTCATCCGTTGGCTTTCGGCGGTTTTTGTTTTCATGCTCGCACTCGATTCTAACGAAGCGATGATTCCTTTGCAATCAAACGGGGATTCGGGTAGTGGGCCGGTTTCCGATAAGCGGACCAACCAGGAGTTAACCCGCCGATGCCGGCGCGGATTCCTGATACGAAGGCGATCTATCAATACCTATTGAATTCGCAGTGACGGTGGTGGCGCTGAACCAACCAATCGAACTTCCGGGGGCGTGTAGGAAGCCACGTCTATGAGGTGGTTCAGGCAAATCAACTTGTAGTGCTGGATTGGCTTCACTTGGCCGCCTGTATCCCGCGTAAGATACTCAAGAAAATGTGACTTGGTATAGACTCGAAGCAACCTGCCCGTATAGGTCTCATCCTCATAACTACCGGCCGACCCGACGAGTTCCTCGGTCACCAAATATGCGGCGTAACGTTCCCAAGACAACTCGAAGCTTTTGCAACCTTCGACGGACTCAATCGGCCAAGCGTCTTTAAGGATTTCTGTCAATCCAGGGATATCAGTTGGAACTGATTTTGGTGCTGACCGCTTGTCTACGGCCTCTTGTACAACTATGCGCAAGGAATTGTCTCTGGGCTCCGAAAGCTCTCGAAGAAATAGGTACTTGACGGAATTCAGAGAGTCGAGTTCTGGACCACCAGACATTGATAGCCCCCCTACGAAACGCGGTACGCATTGTACTTGCATGAGGGAGGTCAGGCCACTTGGACGATTAACGCGCTTACCGGAAACTGACCGGCGACCGGATTTGCAAACCGGATCTGGATGCCCGTTAATCGCTACAGCTTGCGGTGGGGCTGGATTGTGGGGAGTGCTACTGAAAGTTTTCGGCGGCCACTCTTGCCACGTGCTTGGCCAGGTCGTAAGTAGCGCGCAAGTTCTCGCCAAAGAACCGGACCTTTCCCTGCACATCGCGCTCGAGTACGGTTTGGCCATCCTTATTTGAGAATTGCAGGTGAACTTTGATGGTTGTGGCCCCGGCCACGGTGGTGACCTGGCGGGCGCGCGCGCTTCCTTCTTTGAATCCGCGGACAATCGTGTGGAGGACGACAAGGTCTGGAACATCGGCGGCGCGATCGCCATCGCGGTAAACATGCTGGAATTTGCCGCCCTTTGTGATTTGTTCGACGATGTATTCGTAGAGCGCCATTTGGAATTCGGGAGGCAGCTTCACCTCGTCCGACTGCACGTTCAGGACCTCGATCGCCGAAGCTTTGATGGGCGGAGTTGGCTGCGTTTGGGCGAGGGCGGAAAGCCCGGAAGCCGAAAGCAAAGCGATCAGCGCGAACAGGAAAATACAAGGGCGACCGCGGATCACGGCTTCTTCTCCTCGTCCTTCTGGGTATCCGATTTTGACTGCGGGGACTCCTCCTCCACCGGAACGGTGGTATGCGCCCCGCGGGCGACAAGCGCTTTCTTGACCACCGCCGCCTGGCCCGGCGGCATCGTGAAGATCGCGCCGTGCAAGCCGCCGCTCGCGTCGCGATACTCCACGGTCAAAGCGTCCGTCTTTCGTCGGAACAAGCTGAGGAAGCGGCCGCTGCCATAGGGTGCGAGCATGGTGAGCGTGCCCACGGTTCCTCCCACTAGTCGCTGGCTATCCTTGCCGGTGAGAACGTCCTCGATGGACGCGATCGGAAAATCCGCTTTGTCAGCGCCCTTGGCGAACCGCAGCGTGTCCTGTTCTACGGTCAGCGTGCCGTGAGTGCCGTGCTTCAGTTTCTCTAGGCCGATCACCTGTACGACGCCGGAAACGGTGGTGGCTTGCTGCGGGAAACCGGCCGGGGTGAGGCCTGTAGCGAGGAACAAGGCTGCCAGGAGCCTCAAAGAAGAGCGGGACATCAGATGCCTCTCGTCAGGATGACCGTGCAATAGCGGCGGTAGTGTGAACGCGGAGTGCGTCCAGG
The DNA here is from genome assembly GCA_963781005.1 of uncultured Acidobacteriota bacterium. GTDB lineage: Bacteria > Acidobacteriota > Terriglobia > Acidiferrales > UBA7541 > CAWADX01. Next base: position 98,158 of record CAWADX010000001.1, on the reverse strand, counting down.
TCAACCGATTTCGCGTCACATCAGGATTGGATTCGAAGCCGCAAGCAAAACATCCGACCCCTGCTTTTGTTGACTTCGCCTGCGGCGTCCCCTAACCTTCAAGGCGCGATCGCGGAGCCGGCAGGCGCGGCCGCCATTGCGTGAGAACGATCAAAATGTCTGAACTAAAACTTCCCAGTCGCGCGGAGGATTTTTCGGAGTGGTACAACCAGGTGGTCCTGCGCGCGGAGCTTGCGGATTATGCGCCGGTCCGCGGCTGCATGATCGTTCGGCCTTACGGTTGGGCGTTGTGGGAAAACATTCAGCAGGCGCTGGACCGGCGCTTCAAGGCCACCGGGCATGTGAACGCGGCATTTCCTTTGTTGATCCCGCGCAGTTTCATCGAAAAGGAGAAGTCGCACGTGACGGGCTTCTCGCCGGAACTGGCGGTGGTGACGATTGGGGGCGGCGAAAAGCTCGAGGAGCCGCTGGTCATCAGGCCGACTTCAGAGACCATCATCGGGCACGCGTACGCGAAATGGATACAGTCGTATCGCGATCTGCCGGTCCTGATCAATCAGTGGAACAGCGTGGTCCGCTGGGAGCTGCGCACCAAGCTTTTTCTGCGTACGCTCGAATTTTTCTGGCAGGAAGGGCACACGGCGCACGCGACTTACGAAGAGGCCGCGGCCGAGACGCGTCAAATGCTGGACATTTACACGGATTTTGCCGTGAAGGAAGCGGCCATCCCGGTGATCCCTGGCCGCAAGTCCGAGTCCGAACGTTTCGCCGGAGCCGATCAGACCTATTCGATCGAGGCCATGATGGGAGACGGCAAGGCGCTGCAGTCGGGAACTTCTCACAACCTGGGCCAGAATTTTGCGAAGGCGTTCGAGATCCGCTATCTCGACAAAAATGGGGCGCTGCAGTATTGCTGGACCACGTCGTGGGGCCTCTCGACGCGCTTCATCGGGGCCATCATCATGGTGCATGGCGACGACCAGGGCCTGATTTTCCCGCCGCGTCTGGCCCCCTTCCAGGTGGTGATCGTGCCGATTTTCAAGAACGACGAGGAAAAGGCGGGGGTGATGGCGGCGGCCCGGAAAATCCGCGCCGAGTTGGTGGACGCGAACGTCCGGGTAACGATGGATGAGCGCGAGGGCTTCAGCCCCGGCTATAAGTTCAACGACTGGGAAATGCGCGGCGTCCCTCTGCGAATGGAGTTAGGGCCCAAGGATGTCAGCAAGGGCTCGGTGGTGCTGGCGCGGCGCGACCGGCCGGGCAAAGAAGGCAAGTCATTCGTTCCTCAAGCGGGGGTGGCCGGCGTTGTGGCGCAGACCCTTGTTGAAATCCAGGAATCGCTCCATGCGCGTGCGCTTGCGTTTCGTAACGCCAACACGCAAGAACCGACCGATTACGAAGAGTTCAAGGCGGCGGTGGAAAAAGGCTTCGCGTTTTCATATTGGTGCGGGGGCGCCGCGTGCGAGGAGAAAATCAAGCAAGAAACAAAAGCTACGATGCGTTGTATTCCTCTCGAACAGAGCGGGGGGCCCGGCCGCTGCATCTATTGCGGCCAGGAGGCTAAGGAGAGGGCCATCTTCGCCAAAGCCTATTGAGTTAACTCCCTCGGAACTCCGAGATACCCTGTTGCTCGACACGTTTCGGCCTGGGTGCTAGCATGACGATGTAACTTGCAACTCCGCCAAATGACTTGCCGAGGCCGAACGATTTTGCCGGTTTGCTCCAGCCGAGACCGCGAACGAGGAAGCAGCCATCTGAAGAGTCTCTTCGCCCTTGTGGTGACGGTGGCCGTGGTGTACGTCGGTTTCAAAGTGGTGCCACCTTACACGAGCAACTACCGACTCGAAGACTCGATGAAGACCGAGGCTCGCTTCGCCCGAGCGAACCGGAAGAGCCTTGAAGACGTTCAGAAAGATATCTATGACGAGACGCAGGACCTAGGCATCCCGGTGAGTCGTGAAGACATCCACGTGGCTGAAGTGGGCGGCCTGCTTGAAGTTTCTGTGGAGTACACCGTCCTCGTGAACCTGCCGGGCTACCAGCTCGCCTTGCATTTCCATCCCCAAGCAAACAGCAGTTCGATTTAGAATAGCATCTCATCCCAGGGGGCTAGGCGGGGCCCTGAAGAGGGCGCCGTCCCCGAGGCACACGTTTGCCGGAGTCGCTCCAGCACACTCTTCGAGAGTTCCAGCGGAGGTTGGTTTTGCGGATTCGAATCGCTCGCGGCTTTTGGACGTCCCGCATCGGCCTCATCGCGGCCGGGGCGGTGTTCGTTCTGATCGTGGCGGCAGGCGGCGTCTTCCTCTATTACTACAACCACTTCGGGAAAATGATCGACCAGCGAATGAGCGGGCAGATCTTCGAGAATACTTCTCACGTGTACACGGCGCCCGAGCACATCGTTGTGGGAGAGCAACTCCGCCCTTCCGATCTGGCAGGGCATCTTACGCGCGCGGGCTACACGTCCGCTGAGGTAAGGGGTTCGCCGGGGCGGCTTCATGTTTCGGGTTCGACGGTGGAAGTGCGTCCGTCCGCCGACTCCTATTTCGGCTCCAGCAACGCTTTGCGAGTGGAATTTTCAGGCGGGACCGTGGCGCGCATCGTGTCTTTGCCGAACGGGGATCCGCTGGGATCGGCGGAGATCGAGCCGGAGCTTCTGACGAATCTTTTCAGCAGCTCGCGGGAAAAGCGGCGGGTGGTGCGCTTTGAAGATTTGCCATCGCCGCTGGTGAACGCGGTGCTGGCGGCGGAGGACAAGCGCTTCTTCGAACATCCGGGTTTTGATTTGTTCCGGGTGCTGGGCGCGGCGTGGGCCGATGTGCGCCGGGGCGCCAAGGCACAGGGCGCCAGCACGATCGACATGCAACTGGCGCGCAGCTTCTTCTTCACCATGGAGCGCAAGTGGAGCCGCAAGGTTGCCGAGCTGATGATGGCGCTTGAGCTGGAGCAACGTTTCAGCAAGAAGCAGATCTTCGAGCTGTACGCCAACGAAGTTTATCTGGGCAATCGCGGCAGCTTTTCGATCCGGGGGTTTGGGGAGGCCGCCCAAGCTTACTTCGGCAAGGACGTGCGCGACCTCAGCCTCGCGGAGTCGGCTTTTCTGGCGGGCATCATCCGTTCTCCCAACCGGTATTCCGCCGCCGAGCGCCGCCCGGAGCGGGCCGCCGAAGCCCGGGACCGCGTGCTGGCGCAGATGGTGGAAAACAAATCCATCACTCCCGAGCAGGCGGAGGCGGCACGAAAAGTGAAGCTGCGCTTCCTGGGCGCCGGAGGGGACTCGGGTTCGGCGGCTTATTTTGTGGACATGGTGCGCGATCACCTGCTCGAAAACTTTTCGGAAAGTGACTTGACCACACAGAGCTATCGGATCTACACGACGCTCGACCCCGCTTTGGAGCGGGCTGCGGCTGAAGCAATCGAGATCGGCATGAAGAATGTGGATGCGCAGCTCGCCAAGCGCTACGAGCGGTGGCGAAGGAAGGGCCAGGAGGTGCCGCAGGCGCAGGTAGCGCTGGTGGCTCTCGATCCGAAGACGGGCGAGATTCGGGCGCTCGTGGGAGGCCGGAACTACGGCGAAAGCCAATTGAACCATGCGCTGGCTCGGCGCCAGCCGGGCTCGGTCTTCAAACCGTTTGTTTACGCCGCGGCGTTCGACAACGCCGTGGATGGTTTGCAGCCGATCGTGACGCCGGTGACGACGGTGGCGGACGAGCCCACCACCTTCAGCTTCGACGGCAAGGACTACACTCCGAACAACTACGGCGAACAATTCTACGGCACCGTGACGGTGCGCGACGCCCTGATCCACTCCCTGAATGTGGCCACGGTGAAAGTGGCGGAAATGGTGGGGTTCGATCGCGTCGCGTCACTGGCGCGGCAGATGGGGCTGGACCCGCACATCCAGGGAACTCCGGCGGTGGCGCTCGGCGCATACGAGATGACGCCGGTGGAAGTGGCCGCCGGCTACACTGTTTTCGACGACAACGGCGCGCGGGCTGAGCCGAAATTTCTGCTCCGTGTCGTCAGCGCCGACGGGAAGGAGCTTGAGCGCTCATCACCACAGATCCGGCCGGTGCTCGACCCACGCGTCGCTTATCTGGTGACCAACTTGATGGAAGATGTCGTCAATCGCGGCACTGGCTCGGTGGTACGGGCTCGGGGGTTTACGGCGCCGGCGGCGGGGAAAACCGGCACATCGCGCGACGGTTGGTTCGCCGGTTTTACTTCCAACCTGCTTTGTGTGGTCTGGGTGGGCTTCGACGACAATCGGGACCTCGGGCTCTCGGGATCGAGCTCGGCAGGCCCGGTATGGGCCGAGTTCATGAAGCGAGCCGTCACCCTGCCGGCTTTTCGCAAGGCGGAACCCTTCGTGCCTCCTCCCGGTGTTGTCGAGGTGATGGTCAACCCGGCAACGGGACTGCTGGCCGCGCCGGAGTGCCCCGACTCGCGCCAGGAAGTCTTCATTTCCGGCACCGAGCCGACCGAGTATTGCTCCGGCGGGCGCGCCTCGGCGGCCGGCGGGCCGGCATCCTGGCTTTCACGGCTTTTGGGGAAATCCGAGCCGCCTTCGCCAGCGCAGCCGGCCGCACCTGGCACTCCCGTCCAAGCAACCCAGAACCAGCAGAATGCTCCGCCCGGCACGAATCCGCCCGGGCCTCCCGGGGCGGATGCGCAGAAGAAAAAAGGGATGCTTCAGCGTATTTTTGGTATCTTTGGAGGAAGCAAGAAGCCTGCGGATGACGGCCCGAAGCCGCCGTAGGCTCCCTGGCGCGGATTGGAGAACAGTTATGAGCCGGCTGGCCACGTTCGCCATGGCTTGGGCTCTTCTGCTTGTTCCGTGCGTGCGCGCCCAAGAAGCCCCATCGCCCAATTCGCCAGGAGTGAGCCCCCAAGCTTCGCCTTCGGCTCCGCCGATGACGCCGCGCGAGGCGGCCGAGATTCACGCCGATATCCTTGTGGCCCGCAAAATGTATCATGAAGGGATTGCAGAGTACGAAAAGCTACTCCGGGAAGAACCGAAGAACGCCGCCCTGATGAACAAGACCGGCGTGGCCTACCAATCGGAAGGGGAATTGGGCGGGGCGCAACGCTATTACAAACGAGCCCTGAAGGCGGACCAGCATTTCGCAACCGCACTCAACAATTTGGGCACCGTCGAGTACGCGCGCAAGCATTATCGCAAGGCGATCCGTTATTACGACCAGGCGCTCAAGATTCGCACGGACATGTCAGCGGTTTACAGCAACCGGGGTTACGCCTGTTTCGCGGACAACCGCTACACGGAAGCGATGAGCTCGTTCGAAAAGGCCCTGGCGCTCGATCCGAAGATTTTCGAGCACCACGGGGGGTCCGGCACGATGGTGGAGGAGCGTGGGATCTCGGATCCCGGCCTGTTCAATTTCTTGCTGGCAAAATCATATGCGCGGGCGGGCGACGCACCGCATTGCGCCCACTTTTTGAAGATGGCTCGCGACGAGGGCTACAAGGAGTACGTGGCAGCGAAACAAGACCCTGACTTTGCCCGCGTGATCAAGGATCCCCAAGTGCAGGCGATCTTTGAACCGCAGAACCCGGTGGCATCGGGCCCGCCGAGTCCTTCCGACCATTAGCCGCACCACGAAAAATCGACAGTCGCAAATTCCCTCTAATGTCTCGACGGCCAGCGCAGACGCACGAGCCGCGTTCTTCCACCGCCGATATGAGCTGAGGCGCCCGCCCGAATTCGAGCGCGGCAGATCCGGGCGAAGGGGAGATCGCGCGTCACGAATCCCTGGGACGAGTACAGTTAACGAAGCGTTCTGAATTTCTCCTGTATAATACGGGCCGCAATGACCCTCCCAGGTTTTCGCGCTATTTTATCGGGTTGCTGTGTCGCCGCGACGGCTGCCCTCCTCTCAGCGACGCCCGCCGCAGCACCCGCATCGCCTCCCCAGAGTTCTGAGGTAGTGCAGTTGCGGATCGATGGCGAGATCGAGCCGGTTTTAGCGGAATACATCGTGGGCGGGATCGAGGCGGCAGGGCGATCGCAGGCGAGTCTCATCTTGATCACGATGAACACGCCCGGCGGGCTCGATAGCTCGATGCGTTCGATCATCCAGAGCATCATCAACTCGCCGGTACCGGTGGCGATCTACGTGGGTCCATCAGGCTCGCGGGCCGCCTCGGCGGGATTTTTCATCCTGCTTTCCGGGGACGTGGCGGCGATGGCGCCCGGCACGGATACGGGCGCCGCTTCGCCCTTGCTCGTGTTCGGCGGCTCGCCGGTGCAGATTGATGAAACGCTGCGTCACAAGATCGTCAACGAAGCGACTGCCTACCTTCGCAGCTTCGCGAGCAAGCGGGGCCGCAATGTGGACTTGGCGGAGAAGGCCGTCACCGAGGCGAAGGCCTTCAGCGAAAAGGAAGCCCTCGACGGAAAACTCATCGACCTGGTTGTTTCCTCGCCGGAGGGTCTGCTGGCCCAGTTGGATGGACGCACGATTACGCGATTTGACGGGGCGACGAAGAAGCTGGCGCTGGGGCATCCGCTGATCGTCACGCGGGAGATGAGTGCGCGGCAGAGGTTCCTCTCCCGGATCGTTCAGCCCGACGTGTTTTTCATTTTGTTGATCGTCGGCGTGCTGGGACTTTACGCGGAATTTACGCATCCAGGTCTGGTGGCGCCGGGCGTGATCGGCGGGATTGCACTGCTGCTGGCGCTGTTTTCGATGCACATGCTGCCGGTGAATCTGACCGGATTGCTATTGATCGCCCTGGCGTTGATATTGTTCATCCTGGAGGCGAAGTTTCCGAGCCACGGGGTGCTCGGTGTGGGAGGAGCCGTGGCCATGGTGCTGGGAGCGCTGATGCTGATCAGGACGCCGCTGACCGGCATGGGCGTGAGCCTGGGGGCGGCGCTGGGAGTGACCTTGCCCGTCGCCGCGATCATCATCTTCCTGATGCGGCTGGTTCTGCGGTCGAGGCAATGGAAGCAGTCGACCGGCGCCGAGCAGCTCGTGGGTGTGGTAGGGCAGGTGACGGAACCGATCGAAGGAAAGGGCATGGTGCTGGTCCACGGGGAGCTCTGGCGCGCCGTCGCAGCGCAGAGAATCCCCAAGGGTGCGCAGGTGCGCGTCCGGCGCGTGGATGGCTTGACGCTCAACGTGGAGCCGTTGGACCCCGCCTCGGGGACGCCACCGGCTGCCGCGACATAAAGGGCCCGGTAAAATTTGGTTTGAGGAGGCAGCGATGGACTTCGGGGAACTGTTTCTCGCCGTAGCTGTGCTCATCTTCTTGATTTGGTTCTTCAACTCCGTGTACGTCATCAAGGAATGGGAGCGGGGAGTGGTGCTGCGGTTGGGGCGCATGATGCCGCAAGCGAAGCCCGCAGGACTTCGCTTGGTGTTCTGGCCGATCGACAAGCTAACGCGGCTATCGCTGCGAATGGAAACTCTGGACGTGCCGCCGCAGGACGTCATCACGCGCGACAACGTTTCGGCAAAGGTGAATGCCGTGTGCTACTTCCGCGTGGTGGATGCCAACCTGGCGCTTTCTCAAGTGCAGAATTATCTCTACGCCACGTCGCAGCTTGCGCAGACGAACTTGCGCAGCGTTGTCGGGCAGTTCGAGCTCGACGAGGTGCTTTCGGAGCGCGAAAGGGTTAACTCCAAGCTGCAACAAATCCTTGACCAGGATACCGAGCCTTGGGGTATTAAGGTTACGAAAGTTGAGGTCAAGCAAGTGGATATTCCGGAATCGATGCAACGCGCCATCGCTAAACAAGCGGAAGCCGAGCGCGAGCGCAGGGCCAAGGTTATACATGCGGATGGCGAATTTCAGGCTTCCACCAAGCTGGCTGACGCAGCGAAGATTCTCGAGACCCAGCCGACAGCGATTCAGTTGCGGTATTTGCAGACCCTAACCGAGATCGGGGTCGAGAAGAACACGACGGTGATTTTTCCATTGCCGGTAGACATCATCGCGCAATGGATCAAGAGCCAGGGAACAAACAGGTAGGGAATGAAGGGAAGCACCAGACGGGACGGTGACCGCGTTCTGGAGAGTCGTCATCTTGTAGGACTCTTCCTGGGGATGGTGTTGCTTTGCTGCGTCTTCTTCACACTGGGCTACGTGATGGGGCGGACTCAGACGGCAGGGAGCTTCCACGCACGCGCTGCGGCGGCGAAGGACCTGAAGGACGCGGCGAACTCTCCGGAGTCCGGCCCGAGTCCGGGTGGCACCGGCGCTGCGCCCGCTCCGGGGGAGTGGGATTTCGATTCTCCAAAAAACGCACCTGCGAAGCTTGAGACACCGAAGGCTCCGGCGCCGCACGCTAGCCAGACGGCCCACCCCGAAGGGAACCCTGTTCCGTCGAAGCCCGTCAATGCATCCGCGAAGGGGCTGGGACAGTTTCGGCCACCGGCAATTCCGCAGGGAGCCATCCTGCTGCAGCTAGCGGCGCTGAAGAGCGAGGGAGACGCTCTGGCCTTGGCCGATGCCTTGCAGCAGAAGCGGTTCCCCGCGTTTGTGGTGACGCCGAGCGCGGACAATTTTTACCGGGTGCAAGTGGGTCCCTACGCCGATGCGCAATCGGCCAATCAGGCAAAGCATTCGCTGGAACGCCAGGGGTTTAAAGTCATCCTCAAGCACTGAATGAATCTCCGCTGGCCGACGCGACTCTTGCTCGCCCTGGGCTCGGGGATTGCCCTCGCAGTGTCCTTCCCAAACTACAACTTGTACTGGCTTGGCTGGGCGTCGGTTTGCCTGCTCATTCTGGCGTCGCTGGGAGCAGGTCTGGGCCAGGCGGCGCTTTGCGGTTTTCTTCACGGACTCATCTTCTATCCAGTCGCGGTGCCGTGGATCGATACGGTGATGCGCCAGTATGGCGGCATCGGAGCGATCCCTGCGGCCGGCGTGCTGGGATTGATATCCGCCGCCTGCGGATGCTTGTCGCTGGTTTTTTCAGTGGCGATCGCGCAACTTAGCCGGTCCAGCACAGGCCGCGCATGCCTGGTCGCGCCTTTTTTGTGGGTCACTCTGGAATTTGCGCGCACCCATCTGCCCTACGTAGGATTTCCCTGGAACCTTCTGGGTTACGTCGCCGCCAACAGCCTGGCACTGGTGCAAGTGACTTCGTGGACGGGCATCTTCGGGCTTTCGCTGCTGGTTGCGGGCTACAACGGGCTGCTTGCTTACAGCATTGCCACACGCAATCCACGCGCAGGCATCGCGTTGGTGGCTGCTACGGCAGGTATCGCCCTCGTGGTGTTGGTTGGTTTCCATTTCGTACCGTCGGAAGTGCCGCAGCAAACGGCGCATCTGGTTCAAACAAATTTTCCACAATCGGAGTTCTATCCCGGCGATTGGATGCAGGTTCATGCTGCGGAACTCGACGAGCTCGAGAAGATCAGCGTGGAAGCTGCGCGAAGGCCGCCCGGCTTGGTCGTATGGCCCGAAGTTCCCGCGCCGTTCAGCTTCCAAGATCCTCGATTCGCAGCGCGAGCCGAGCGGATCGCTCGCGAGTCCCAGAACTATTTTCTCGTCGGGGTGGTGGATTGGAAGCAGGGGGCGCACGGCGAATGGCTGGCATCGAACAGCGCCGTCCTGCTGGATCCTGCCGGCCGGCGTGTTTTCACGTATGATAAGATCCATCTGGTGCCGTTCGGCGAGTACGTCCCGCTGCGACGCTGGATCAAATTTGCAGGCAAGTTGACGGCGAATATTGGGGACTTCACGCCCGGCTCCGCCTATCGCCTCGGGTCTCTTCCGCTCGGCCGGTTTGCCGTATTTATCTGCTACGAGGCGGTCTTCCCGGGAGAAATCCGGCGCTTCGAGAAAGAAGGAGCGGAGCTGCTGATCAATACTTCGAACGATGGATGGTTCGGCCACTCAGCCGCCCCGGCCCAGCACCTGATGATGTCTCGGGTGCGCGCGGTGGAAAATCGGCGCTGGCTGCTGCGGGATACGAACAACGGTTTTACGGTTTCGGTGGATCCGTATGGGCGGTACGCAGCGCGCTTGGCTCCCGATATCCGCGGGGAACTCGACGCGCCCTACAATTTTCGAAAGGGCATGACGTTCTACGCGCGATGGGGGGACTGGGCGGCCTGGGCGTGCGCGATCGCGTCCATCCTGTTGTTGGGGAACGCGCTCGTCAGGTCGAAAGCGACGCTGCAGGCCGAAAGCTGAAGACCACCACGAACCCCTCGACGCGCGCATGAGGATTGGGGATATGGGAAATTACATAGAAGATCTCGAACAGCGCTACGCTGAGCTCAAGAAGCGGATCGAGCTCGTGCGGAGCTATCTTTGACGCCTCCACCAACCGCCAGCGCCTCGCCTCGCTCGAAGAAAAAATCAGCCACGCCGACCTTTGGCAGGACCAAGAAAAGGCGCAAGCCATCTTCCAGGAGCGCAAGCAAGCAGAAGATCGCGTGAATGCGGACGAGAAGCTGGCTCACGCCTTAGGCGACTTCGACGCTTACTTTCATCTGGCGCACGATGAAACGGACGCCGCACAACGCGAATTGGTTTTGGCCGAAATCGCCCGGGAGCTCGATTCCACCGACGCCTACGTCGCCGAACTCGAAACGCGCACGCTGCTTTCGGGAGAGAGCGACCGGCTGAACGCCATCATGACCATCAAGCCCGGCGCCGGCGGCACGGAATCGCAGGACTGGGCGGAGATGCTCCTGCGAATGTATCTGCGGTGGGCGGAGGGCAGAGGATTTCGCGCTACCGTGATTGATTCCACTCCCGGCGAAGAAGCGGGATTGAAATCGGCGACGTTGCGCATCGAGGGAGAGAATGCCTACGGCTTGCTGGCAGGCGAAAGCGGGGTGCATCGGCTGGTGCGCATCTCCCCGTTCGATCAGGCGGCGCGGCGGCACACCTCGTTTGCGTCCGTCTTCGTGATTCCGGAGGTCGACGACCGCATCGAAATCGTCATCAAGCCCGAGGATCTTCGGATCGATACTTTCCGCGCCGGCGGCCACGGCGGGCAGCACGTCAACGTGACCGATTCTGCCGTGCGCATCACGCATTTGGCTTCGGGCATCGTGGTGCAATGCCAGAACGAGCGCAGTCAGCACAAAAACCGGGAATTGGCGATGAAGGTGCTCCGCTCGCGCCTTTACGAATACGAGCTGGAGAAGCGCCGCGAGGAAACGCGGAAGCTCGATGAGGCCAAGCCGGAGATCAGCTTCGGCAGCCAGATTCGGTCTTACGTTCTGCAGCCCTACCAGATGATTAAGGACCATCGCACGAAGCTCGAGCGCGGCGATGTGGCACGCGTCCTGGATGGGGATATCGATAGCTTCATTCGGGCCTATCTGCTTTCACGCCGGGATCCAGGCGCTCAACCGGCGGCATAGCGCTTGGCGGAGGACTGCGTGCCGTCCCCTATGGTATTTGTTTGCGAGGGTGCGCAGATCTTGCCTTGGCCCTTTCGGGGGCCGAAACGGCTCATTCGATATGGTTATAAGCCGTTTCAGGCCAAAACGTTGACACTCCCTGGGCTGTATGCTAGCGTGGTTTTTCGCAATTCCAATCAGAAGGACCATCAGCACCGGAATCGCTGTTTATTCCCGCGGAGGAAAGTGCGTTGACGCAAAGCGGCTATAATTTTTTGTTCACATCAGAGTCCGTCACCGAAGGCCACCCCGATAAGATCGCGGATCAGATCTCCGATGCCATTCTCGATGCCGTTTTGGAGCGTGACCCGGCGGGACGAGTGGCTTGCGAGACGCTCGTAACCACGGGCTTGGCTCTGGTGGCCGGCGAAATTACCACCCAAGCGCACTTGGACTACGTCGAAATCGTGCGACAGGTGATCCGGGACGTAGGATATACCCGCGCCAAGTATGGGTACGACGCCGACACGTGCGCCGTCATTTCGGCGCTCAAGCGCCAGTCCCCTGATATTGCCATGGGGGTGGACACGGGCGGCGCGGGCGACCAGGGCTTAATGTTCGGCTTCGCCTGTGACGAAACCGACGAGCTGATGCCCATGCCCATCCTGCTTGCGCACAAGTTGACCCGGCGCCTTGCGGAGGTGCGCAAGACAGGAGCGGTGGCATTCCTTCGACCCGACGGGAAATCTCAGGTGACGGTGGAGTACGTGGGCGGGCGGCCGGTGCGCGTCGATTGTGTGGTGGTTTCGACGCAGCACAGCGAAGACGTATCGCAGAAAGACCTGCAGGAAGCCGTCCTGCATGAGGTGATTCAGGCGGTCATACCAGAATCCATGATGGACAAGCGAACTCGCGTGCATATCAATCCGACGGGCCGGTTCGTCCTCGGGGGGCCGATGGGAGACGCCGGCTTGACCGGCCGGAAAATTATCGTGGACACGTATGGCGGCTACAGCCGTCATGGGGGCGGCGCGCTCTCCGGAAAAGATCCGACCAAGGTGGACCGCTCGGCCTGTTACATGGCGCGTTACGTGGCCAAGAATCTGGTGGCTGCGGGCATAGCCCGCAAAGTGGAAGTCCAGCTCGCCTACGCCATCGGCGTGGCCGAGCCTGTTTCGGTGATGGCCGACACGTTCGGCAGCAGCGCAATTCCGGACGTACAAGTTACCGAGCTCATCCGGACAATTTTTCCGCTCACGCCGCGGGGGATCATCGAAGCGCTCGATCTTCGCCGGCCGATTTACCGTCCGACCGCTGCTTACGGCCATTTCGGGCGCTCTGAACCCGGCTTCACGTGGGAGCAGACGGACAAGGTGGACGCGATTCGCAACGCACTGCGTAAGGAAACAGGCCACCGCGGCGCTGAGGTAACCGTCAGACCTTAATCGATTCGATTCGAGAACTTCCGGGGGGCTCTCGTGGAAACAGCCAATAAACTGGGCGGCGATGTGAAAGACCTTGCCCTGGCGGAGCGGGGCAAGCGAAAAATCGAATGGGCCAATCAGCACATGCCCGTGCTGCAATCGATCCGCAAGCAATTCATCAAGGAACAGCCGCTCAAGGGCGTTCGCATGTCCGGCTGCCTGCACGTAACGAGCGAGACTGCCAACCTGGCCATCACGCTCCGCGACGGGGGCGCCGAAGTGGTGCTCTGCGCTTCCAATCCTCTTTCCACGCAGGATGAAGTGGCCGCTTGCCTGGTGAAGGACTACAACATCCCGACGTTTGCCATTAAAGGCGAGGATAACGCCACCTATTACGCGCACATCGGCGCGGCGCTCGATCACCAGCCGCACATCACGCTGGACGACGGGGCCGACCTGGTGACCACGTTGGTCACGAAGCGCACCGAACTCGTCAAAGACGTGATGGGGGGCACGGAGGAGACCACCACCGGCGTCATCCGGCTCCGGGCCATGGCCAAGGACGGGACTCTGCGCTATCCGATCATCGCCGTCAACGATGCGCAGACGAAGCATTTCTTCGACAATCGCTACGGCACAGGCCAATCGACCATCGATGGGATCCTTCGCGCGACGAACCTTTTAATCGCCGGATTGCGCTTCGTGGTGGCGGGATACGGCTGGTGCGGGCGCGGCGTGGCCATGCGGGCGAAGGGCTTGGGAGCGGATGTGATCGTCACGGAGATCAGTCCGGTGCGCGCGCTCGAGGCGGTGATGGATGGCTTCCGGGTGATGCCCATGTCCGAGGCCGCAAAGATCGGAGATATTTTTGTGACGGTCACCGGCAACAAGTCGATTCTGGCCGCCGAGCACTTCGAGAAGCTGAAGGACGGCGCGGTGATCTGCAATTCGGGTCACTTCAACGTCGAAATCGATATCCAGGCGCTGGAAAAGCTTTCGAGCGCCCGCAAACCCGTGCGGCCCTTTGTGGAGGAATTCGTCATGCGCGACGGCCGCAAGTTGTATCTCCTCGGCGAGGGACGCCTGATCAACCTGGCCGCCGCCGAAGGGCATCCCGCTGCCGTCATGGACATGAGCTTCGCCAATCAGGCGCTCTCGGTGGAATATCTGATCAAGAACGCGGGGCAACTCGACAATCAGGTTTACCCTGTGCCCGAACCCATCGACCGGCAGATCGCCAAACTGAAGCTGGAATCGATGGGCATTCAAGTGGACAAGCTCACGCCCGATCAGGAACAGTATTTGGCCTCCTGGTCCGAAGGGACCTAACTCTCTCCGCCTCGAGCGATCCGAAGCCGAACTGATGCAGGATTGGGCCAACTGGGGGATTGAAGCGGCGCTCGCGCGTGGGGCTACCTACGCAGATGCGCGCGTGATGGACATCCGCCATCGCGATCTCTCCACAAAAAATGGCGAAGTTGGGACGCTCGCTGAGAGCGAATCGCTGGGTATCGGAATCCGCGTGGTCGCTAACGGGGCCTGGGGATTCGCCTCTACGGACCGCTTGACCCGTGAAGGCTTGCAGGCCTGCGGGGCCAGGGCGGTCGGGATCGCCAAATCATCCGCGCTCGCTAAGCGCCACGACGTAGTGCTGGCTCCCGAGCAGGCTTACGTGGACACGTGGCAGAATCCCTTCGTCAAGGACCCCTTCCAAGTCCCCGTGGAGCGACAGATCGCAGTGCTCCTCGAAGCGGACCGGGAAATGCGGCGCGTCAAGGGGGTGACGCTAGCCGAAGGCTCCATGGCGTTCCGTCGCATCGAGCAGCTCTTCGTTTCGAGCATCGGCTCGAAGATCCATCAGGTGAAGGTACAATCGGGGGCCGGCATCGTGGCCACGAGTTTTGCCAGGAACGAAATCCAAAAGCGCTCTTACCCAAACAGTTTTGGCGGCCAACACGCGCTCGAGGGATACGAATTGATCGAGGCGCTCGAGCTGGCGGTCCACGCGCGCCGCGTGGGCGAAGAAGCGGTGGCGCTGCACAGCGCCGCTCAATGTCCCGAGGGCACCCGCACCGTGATTCTGGGCGGTTCGCAACTGGGTCTTCAAATCCACGAATCCATCGGACACCCGATCGAACTCGATCGCGTCCTGGGCATGGAGGCCAATTTCGCGGGCATGAGTTTTCTGACGCTGGAGAAGCTGCGCAAGCTGCGGTACGCCTCCGAGATCGTCAATGTCGTGGCGGATGCGCGCCTGGAGCACGGCCCGGGTCTGGGGACATTCGGTTATGACGACGAAGGCGTGCCGGCCCAGTGCACGCCCATCATCACCGACGGGCTCTTCACCGGGTACCTGAGCAACCGCGAAACGGCGGCGGCGATCGGGGAACATCGCTCCAATGGAACGATGCGCACCGAGAGCTGGAATCGCTTGCCGATCATCCGCATGACAAATATCAGCATCGAGCCGGGGACCTGGAAGCTGGAGGATCTGATCGCCGATACGGACGAGGCGATCTTCATGGAGACGAACCGCTCGTGGTCCATTGACGATCGGCGCTATCATTTTCAGTTCTCGACCGAAATCGGCTGGGAAATCAAGGGCGGCAAGAAAACACGGATGATCAAGAACCCGAGCTACAGCGGCATCACCACCGAATTCTGGTCGAGCTGCGACGCGATTTGCTCGCGCGACTATTGGACGCTCTGGGGCACGCCGAATTGCGGGAAGGGCCAGCCGATGCAAACGATGGGGACGGGGCACGGCGCGGCGCCGGCACGATTCCGCAACGTCAGAGCGGGCGTGGCCTTCGCGAAATGATGGCCCGAACCCGCACGCAATCGCGAGGGCGTCGCCGCGGCTCGCGCCCGATTCGCCGGGGAGCCGCGGTGGCGGCGGATCACCGGCTGGGCGCGAACGAGCTGCGCCGGATCGCCGAGCGCATTTTGAAGCTGAGCGATGCGGACGAGACCGAGATTGAAGTCACCGCTTCGACCGACGCCCTGACGCGTTTTGCCAACAATACGATTCATCAAAACGTCGCCGAGCAATCCCTGTACCTTTCCGTGCGCGCGGTCATGGATGGCCGCACGGCTCGGGCCACCACCAACAAAATGGATGAGGAGTCGCTTCGCCGCGTCGTAGCCGCCGCCGCGAACTTGGCGCGTTGCGAGCCGCGTAACCCGGACCTGCTGCCGATGCTCGGCCCGCAGAAGTTCCAGAAAGTCGCGCGATTCTTCGACGCCACGGCCGCCGCCACTCCCGAGGACCGCGCCCGGGGCGTGACGCGCGTGGTCAGGATGGCGGCGAAGAACGACCAGACGGCCGCGGGGATTTTTACGACCGGGCAAACGGAGAGCGCGCTGGCAAATTCGAAAGGCCTCTTTGCCTACCATCAACAGACGCGCGCGGAGTTCTCCGTCACGTTCCTGGAAAACAATTCCTCGGGTTGGGCCAAGGCCAACGCCCCCAACATTGCTGAAATCCATCCGGACGCGCTCGCAGAGTCCGCAAGCCGCAAAGCGGTCGATTCGCGCTCGCCGCGCGAGCTGGCTCCGGGACGTCACACCGCCGTGCTGGAGCCGGCCGCCGTTCTCGATCTCGTCGGTTTCATGTTTTATGATTTTGCCGGGACCGCGGTGCTCGACCAGCGCTCCTGCCTGACCGGCCGAATGGGCAAACGGCTGTTTGGCGAGAACATCGTTCTCTGGGATGACGTTTATCATCCGCTTCAAACGGGGCAACCGTTTGACGGCGAAGGCCTGCCGCGGCAGAAGGTGCTCCTGGTGGATCGAGGGGTGCCGCGCAGCCTCGTCTATGCGCGGTCCACGGCGAAAAAAATGAAGGCCAAGCCTACGGGCCACGGCTTCTCGCTTCCCAACGAATACGGCGAGGCTCCCATGAACCTGGTTTTCGCCGGCGGCGGTTCCTCGGTGGATGAGATGGTGCGCTCGACGGAACACGGCATTTTGGTGACGCGCCTCTGGTACATTCGCGAAGTGGATCCGTACGAGAAGATTCTTACGGGGATGACGCGGGACGGCACGTTTCAGATCGAGAACGGGCGCGTCGCCGGCGGAATCCGGAATTTTCGGTTCAATCAAAGCATCATCGAGATGCTCTCGAATGTCGAGATGCTCGGCCCGCCGGTGCGCGCCGCGGGCGAGGAATCGTTTGAAATGGTCGTGCCGGCCATGAAGGTTCGCGATTTCCATTTCTCCGAAGTGACGAAATTCTAGACCTCAGCGACGTTCCTCGACGCAAAGCTCGCTTTACACCTATCT
Source organism: uncultured Acidobacteriota bacterium (assembly GCA_963781005.1). Taxonomy (GTDB): domain Bacteria; phylum Acidobacteriota; class Terriglobia; order Acidiferrales; family UBA7541; genus CAWADX01. The sequence goes on along the minus strand of CAWADX010000001.1, from coordinate 81,120 downwards.
GCAAGAAGGCGCGGGATCGCGGCGCGTGGGGGTAAGGGAATTCTTCAGCGACGGCGGCGCTGCCCGCCATCACACCGTTAGAAGACTTTGGTGTCCCCGGCGACGGGTTCGTGCGAGACAAATTCCAGGCTGGAGATGACGCGAGCGATCACGTTTTCCTGAATCTGGACCAGGTCGGAATCGGCGCGAGTCATTCCGAAAATCGTGAAGACCTGCTCGCCGTGGGGAATAAGCGCGACAACGCCTGACCAGTCGTGCTCGTCCACGCTCCCGCGGAAGCGCCGCTCAACTGCCGAAGAGCCGGAAACCAAGAGGCGCGCCTCGCCGAGGGCGCGGTAGTTCTCCAGGGTCGCGCGAAGCCGCCTTTCCGCCGCAGCTAGGTGAGCTTCGAGCGAATTGCCCACCGGCTCCTGGCCAATGAGCAGATAGGTGGTTTCATCACCCGTACCCATGGCCACGATCGCGCCCGGCAGCATTTTGCGCGCTCCTTCAATCACTTGCCAGCTCGGCGGCTTGTAAATCCGAAAGCGATACGTGTCGTTGATGTAGGAATTTTGGCTCACGTGCTCTTGCATCGGCTCTTCTGCAGGGGGTCGCGGATCGGGCGCCGCTCGAGGTGGCTTCGGTTTCGCGGCCACAGGTGCGGCGGGTGGCGGAGCCACGTCGCTCTTCGCTGGCAGGGAAGCAGCGGCGGACGGAGTGGGAGCCTTGGCGGGCTCACTGGCCGCGGGCGCGTCCTCTGTGCTGACGGTCTTTTCCGATTCGGGCGGCGGAGAAGCCTCTTTCGCCACAGGCGGGGGCGGCTTTTTCTCCGGCGCGGGCTTCTTCGCCGAATCGGAGACAGCGATCGTTGCGACGGAGTCGCGGCGGACCAGAGCGAAGCCGTAGCTGGTTTCGACCTTGAATGAATTATCGTCGAACCCGACAATTTTTCCCACGACCTTCGTGCCATCTTTCAGACGCAGTTCATCGGCGCGCGCGACCGGCGCCAGGAGAATCGCCACGGCGAGAATGGCTGTTGTGTTCTTCATTGTGGCGAGTATGGCAAACGGTAGCTCGCGCGGCAAGCAGAGCCACCATGGCCAGTGCTCTGCTCGTCAGCCCAAAGGGCACGGACTGCGGGCAAGGGGCGGTTGATTCTCGTCTGAGCTGGGGTCGTTGTTACGACGAGAGGGCGAAGCCGAGCCAGAAGGCGATCGTGAGAAGTCCGGTGAGGAGAAGCAGAAGCCGCAAACGCTTCTTGTGCACGGCGAGAACCACTACACCCATCCCGCAGAGCAGAAAGCCGAGTTGCGGCCAGAAGATGGTGGAACCAAGGCCGGATCGTTGTCCGATGGAGTCTTCATAAAATACGGAAGCGAGGGAAGTGGCCGCAGTGAAAGAGGCGCCGAGGAGGCCGGCCAGAGCCAGCCCGCTGGCCCAGGATGGGAAGGCGGATTGTCGCCGGGAGTCTCGCCAGTCCAGGCAGGTCTGGTAGACCACAATCGCGACAATCAGTGCGACGAAGAGCGCCAAATCAACCTCCGCGGGAGCGCGCTAACGCGGCGATCCCTCGCGGATGGAGTCCTCATCCGCGGGGACCGCTGCCGTCTGGAACTGTTCCTCTTCGGTGGAGCCGGGCAAAGCCGTGACGGAGGACTTTCCGTCGGCGATCACCTGTGTGACGTCGTCGAAGTACCCTGCACCGACAAATCTTTGGTGCTTGATGGCCCGGTATGCGGTTTCGTTCTCGAGCCGAAATTCCTGTTCCTGCAAGTGTGAGTAGGCAGCCATGCCGGACTTCCGATAGCCGCTGGCCAGCTCGAACATGTTCAAATTGAGCGAGTGGAAGCCCGCCAGGGTGACAAACAAAAACTTGTAACCTATCTCTGCCAGATCCCGCTGAAAGCCCTCGAGGCCTTTGGGATCTAGTTTCTTCTTCCAGTTGAAGGAAGAGGAGCAGTTGTAGGCCAGCAGTTTACCGGGGAATTTTGCGTGAATGGCGTCCGCAAACCGGCGAGCCTCGGCAATATCGGGGCTGGAAGTCTCGCACCACAACAGATCGGCGTAGGGTGCGTATGCGAGGCCGCGGGCAATGGCGGCTTCGAGACCGCCGCGGAATTCGAAATCGCCTTCGGGAGTCCGCTTGCCCGTCAGGAAGGCGTGGTCTCGCCCATCAAAATCGCTGCGGATGAGGCCGGCGCTGTTGGCGTCCGTGCGCGCGATCAGGAGGGTTGGAACACCCATCACGTCGGCGGCCAAGCGCGCCGCGACGAGTTTGCTGATGAATTCGCCTGTGGGCACCACCACTTTGCCGCCCATGTGCCCGCACTTCTTCACCGAAGAAAGCTGGTCTTCGAAATGGACCGCTGCGGCGCCGGCTTCGATCATGGCCTTCATCAGCTCGAAAGCATTGAGCGGTCCGCCAAAGCCTGCTTCGGCATCGGCGACGAGCGGAGCGAACCAGTAGGTGTCGTGCTTGCCCTCGGCGTGGTCAATCTGGTCGGCGCGCTGGAGCGCGCGGTTGATGCGCCGGACGAGGTTTGGGGCGCTATCCACTGGATATAAGCTCTGGTCGGGATACATCTCTCCAGCGGTATTCGCGTCAGCGGCTACCTGCCAGCCGCTCACGTAGATGGCCTTCATCCCGGCTTGTGCTTGCTGGATCGCTTGGTTGCCGCTCATGGCCCCGAGTGCCTGAACGTAGGGCTCGGTATGCAGCAGACTCCACAGGCGCTCCGCCCCGAGGCGGGCAAGGGTATGTTCAATATGGATGGCTCCGCGAAGCCGCTCGACGTCGGCAGCGGCGTAGGGACGCGTGACACCAGTCCAGCGGGGATTCGATTCCCAAACTAGTTCCGCGCCTGCGAGTAGTGTTCCGCGACCGCCGTTCTTTGCCCTCGACGCCGCGCGAATGTTCGGGTTGATGTGGAAGCCGTCAGCCATGACTCGCCGGAAATGCTCGGCTGAGAAATGGCAATTCGGAGACCAAAGCAGCGGATTGTGATTTCTGGGGAATCGTCCATATTTATCAGCCACTTAACTTCCGGGTTTTTTGGTGAACACGACGCAGCGCTGCCGGTGTTTCTCCAGTATTTTGCACATTTGCTGAGTGAATTTGGCCATGAGGGCAAAAATCCCCGTATTATCAAGAACTTAGTGAGACCAATACATGTGAGACTTGGCTGGATGCGAGAGCGAGGGTTTTCCAGGGTCGCGAACGTTCTTGCACACTCTGTTCTACCCCCCCAACGTTCTGTCGACGTTTACCTGGCCGCTAACTGAAATCTTGGAGGACTGCGGAGCGGCGTTGTGGTCTGTTAGGATGGCGCATGGCCTTCCGTCCGCCCTGGGTTATCGCTCATCGCGGAGCTTCGGGCCACGCCCCGGAAAACACACTTGCCGCTTTCCGACGAGCCGTGGAGCTCGGGGCGGGCTTCATCGAGACGGACCTGCATCTGACGCGCGACGCCCGATTCGCCGTTATCCACGACGACACTCTGGAGCGAACCACCAACGGCCGAGGCCGGGTCCGGGACTACACACTCGCGGAGCTTGGAGAACTCGATGCCGGCTCCTGGTTTGACCCGAAATTCGCCGGAGAGCGCATTCCCACGCTCGACGACGTCCTGAGCTTTGCGCGCGAGGCGGATGTGTTGCTCTATCTCGAAATCAAGTTCGCAGGGGCTTTCGGAGCACATCACGGGCTCGTGGGAGCGTTGCGCACGAACAAGCAGACGGACCGAGCGGTCGTGATCTCCTTCGATGCCGGGACACTCGGAAGCGTGCTGCGGCTCGATGCCACGATCATGACCGGCCTGTTGTTCGACCGGTCCAACCCTGAGATGGTGAAATTGGCTCAAGAGTTGGGCGTCCGACAGCTCGCTCCCCGAGGCGACCTACTTACCGTGGAGCTCGTCGAACGAGCCCACGCGGCCGATCTGAAAGTGGCTACCTGGACTTTGAATGAGGCGTCGCATATGCGTCTCGGAATCGCCGCCGGCGTGGACGGGATCATGACCGATTACCCGGACCGTCTCCGAGCCGTGCTAGATGACCTCGAAGTCCAGCAGCAGTTCGAGCGGCCACGGGGGTGAGCAGGTGTGCCGCTCCCAGCAGCGCTCATCCCTGAGCCAGCAGAGTGAAGAGATCGGCGAATTGGCGAAGGGAAAGCTGTTCGGCGCGGGCGTCAGGTCGGATATTGCAGGCGTCGAGCGCAGCGTCGATCGGTGCCTGATTGCGGACCAGCGCAGACGCACGCAGGTTGTTGCGCAACGTCTTCCGTTTTTGCTCAAAGCATTTCTGGACAAATTTTAGAAATGCGGCTTCGTCGCGGATCCCAAGCGCAGCGCGTTCGCCCGGCAATTGCATGTGGACGAGCGCCGACGCCACTTTGGGAGGAGGACGGAACGCGCCGGGCGGAATTCGAAGTGTGATTTCAGGCCGCGCATAAAATTGGCACGCGGCGGAGAGATAACCGAAATCGCGGCGTCCGGGCCGGGCCACAATTCGGGCGGCGACTTCGAACTGAATCACGATGTCGATCGTCGCGATATGGTCGGCGAACGCAAACAGATGGTGCAAGATGGGAGACGTGATGTAGTACGGCAGATTGCCGTACACGTGGAAGCGCGCTGCGGCCAACTGAGCCAGGTCGAGCGTTAGCACGTCCGAGGCTATTACTTCGACCCCCGGCCATGCGCGTGCGCGGTCGCGCAATTCTTCCGCGAGACGCGAATCTGTTTCAACGGCGAGGACGCGGCGCCCCCGGCGCGCGAGGTACTGGGTCATTTCGCCGTGGCCGGCGCCGATTTCAACCCAGACCGCGGGATCTTCTTGGACGACATTGTCGCTCAGCGTTGCTGCGATCTGCGCGCGCCAGGCGTCGTCCGCGAGAAAATGCTGTCCAAGCCGCTGTCGAGACATTGTGGACCCCGAGTGTAGCAATTGCCGTGGAAATCAGTCATGGGGTTGTGTTGCGTCAGGTCAAGCCCGCGGCGATGGCGCACGCTCTTCTCTCTCGGGATCGATTTTGAGTTGGTAACTTCTAGGTCATCCTGAACACTACCTGACAGGGGTTTAGCTTGACGAAGCTTCGGCGAACGAGTAGCGTTCTAAATTCGTCTTGAATGCGATGAAAATCCTCTTTGTCTCGTCCGAAGGATTGCCCTTTTCCAAGACGGGCGGCTTGGCCGACGTCGTTGAAGCGTTGCCCAAGGCGCTCGCTGAAGCAGGCCACGAGGCCGCTGTGCTGCTGCCGCGCTACCGGGGAAATAAGACTGGCGCGCCAATCCTCCGCAGCGTGACGGTTCCCCTCGGCACGCGGATGCGTTTTCCTGCCATCGTGGACGCCGGGTCGCGCGATAAGGTCCACTATTACTTCGTCGATGACCCCGAATATTTCGATCGCGAGCAACTGTACGGCGAAAAGGGCGTCGACTACCCGGATAACCCGGAGCGATTTGCGGAGCTGAGCCGGGCCGCGATTGAATTTGCCAAGCAGGTCTGGTTGCCCGACGCCATCCACTGTCACGACTGGCAGACCGCGCTCGTGCCGGTGCTCCTGCGCACGCTCTATGCGAACGACCCGGCGCTGGCCAGCGTGCCCGTCGTTTTCACACTGCACAACATCGGCTATCAGGGCTTGTTCCCGAAATCGGTGCTCTATCGTCTCGGGCTGCCGGAAGATCTCTTCCACGTGGATGCGCTCGAATACTACGGGAAGGTGAGCTTCCTCAAGGGCGGCCTGCTGTTTGCGGATGAACTCACTACCGTCAGCCGGAAATACGCCAAAGAGATTCAAACGGCAGAGTACGGGCTCGGACTGGAGGGCGTGATCCAATCGCGCGCGGGCCATTTGACCGGCATCCTGAACGGAGTCGATTACGCAGCGTGGAGCCCGGAAACCGACAAGTTCATCGCTACCAAATACTCGGCGCAGGACCTCTCCGGAAAGCGGGTCTGCAAGAAAGACCTGGTGAGCGTGTTCGGCATTCCTGCCGACAACGTGGATCGGCCGCTCATTGGCATTGTGTCGCGATTTGCCGACCAGAAGGGGTTCGACCTGATTGCCGATATCGCCGACGAAATGATGAAGGAGAATTTGGCGTTGGTGGCGCTGGGAACGGGCGAGCCACAATATGAAACTCTCTTTCAGAAGCTGGCGGAACGATACCCCACCCGAGTGGGCGTACGAATCGGGTACGATAACGCGCTCGCCCACAAAATCGAAGCGGGCGCGGACATGTTTCTGATGCCTTCGCACTACGAGCCGTGCGGGCTCAATCAGATCTACAGCCTGCGCTACGGCACGGTGCCGGTGGTTCGGGCGACGGGCGGCCTGGATGATACGATCGAGGCTTACGATCCGACGACGAAGAAGGGCACCGGTTTCAAGTTCACGGCCTACACCGGGCAGGCCTTGCTCGACTGCCTGCGCCAGGCGCTGGACGTATTTCGCGACGCGAACGCGTGGCGGGCGCTCCAGGCCAGCGGCATGGCCAAGGATTTTTCCTGGAAAGCATCCGCGGTTGAGTACGCCAAGCTGTACGAGGCGGCCCGGAAGGCGCGAATCCCCCGAGCCGCTGCATCATCCAATGACTAGCGCGCAGACCCCGGCGGGGGTCAACCAGCATACGAGGGAATGAAGAATGGCTCAAAACGTTGCGGCAGTGAGTGATGCGAACTTCCAGGCGGAAGTGATCGACGCCAGCAAGAACCAGCCGGTGATGGTGGATTTCTGGGCGGAATGGTGCCGTCCCTGCCTGATGCTGGGGCCGACCGTGGAAGAAATCGCGAAGGAGCACGCGGGCAAACTCAAAGTGGTCAAGATGAATGTGGATGAAAATGTCGCTTCACCCGGAAAATTCAACATTCGCGGCATTCCCACACTGCTACTCTTCAAAGGGGGCCAGGTGGCCGACCAGATCGTCGGCGCGGTTCCCAAAGACCAGATCGAGAAAGTCCTCCAGCGTCACCTCAGCTAAAATATTTCGGTGAAGCGCTGCCACTGGGCGAAGAACGAGCTCTCCATTCGTTATCACGATGACGAGTGGGGCGTGCCGGTGCATGACGACCGCGCGCTCTTCGAATTTCTGATCCTGGAAGGCGCGCAGGCCGGCCTGAGCTGGGACACGATCCTGAAGAAACGCGCGAACTATCGGGCCGCCTTTGATAATTTCGAAGCGGCGGCGGTGGCTCGCTACGACCGTCGGAAAATAAAACGGCTGCTGGCCGATTCCGGCATCGTCCGCAACCGATTGAAGATTGCGGCGGCCATCGGAAACGCTATGGCCTTTCTCGCCGTGCAGAAGGAGTTCGGCAGTTTCGACAAATACATCTGGCAGTTCGTTGGGGGAAAGCCGAAGGTGAACTCGCGGCGTTCGCATCGGCAAGTGCCGGCACGGACTCGGGAATCCGACGCCATGAGCAAGGACTTGAAGCGCCGCGGTTTCAAGTTCGTTGGGTCCACGATTTGCTACGCCTTCATGCAAGCCACAGGGATGGTCAACGACCACGCCACCGACTGCTTCCGCCACTCCGAGGTCGACACCGTTAGTCACGCGGACAGTCACGCGGGCGGCCGGGCGGGCCAGAGGCGGCGCCAGATTGGCTTCCGTCGTCCGTAGTCTTACGGCGCTCACTCGGGTGGTATAGCAGGTCAACCCAAACTGGAAACCCGGCAACCTAGAAGAACGCCGACGCCGTTATTTAATCATCCCTTTCTTCTGATTCGCCATCTTCCGAGCCAGGGAGAGCAGGAGCCTCCTGTCGCTTTCACCCACTCGACTGAAAGCACGCCGGAACTTCGACAGAAGGTGTGCATCCTTGCCCGAACTGTCCCAGCCGATCTCCGCCGCCGTCTTCCGCTCGCTAAGGTGCGGAAGCTCGGGCGGCCCTTCGCCGTCGTAGAAGAGTCGATAGACCGGGATTTCGAGCGCCCGCGCCATCTTCTCGAGCGTCTCGATCCCCGGCACCGTATGGCCGTTCTCGACGCGCGAGATGTAACATCGCAGCAGCCCCGTCCGCTTCTCGATATCACCTTGGGACAACTTCTTTTCTTCGCGTAAGACGCGCAAGCGATCGCCGATGATCATTTCCCTTCCACCGTCCCCTGCTGGAAGCAAGTCCCAGACATCAGTTTGAGCTCAAATAGAACGAGACACACGTGGTCTGTCTGGCAGCAGAGCATTCGGTGCGGCTTCGGCATCTGCCACATGGTCCAGGTTACATCCGAGCGCTGTCAGACCCGCTACGTCACCGGGGCGCGAGCGAATGCACGCGATTTGCAGCCCTTCGTCCCAGTCGGGATTGAAAACCAAGACCCGAACGACCAATGTTCCGTCTTCCCCTTCTTCGGCGTAGACCCCCACCGAATCCCACATCTCTTCGGTGCCGCCACGCCGGATACACTGAGCCACAGTTATCGCGAACGAGTCGCTTCGCGAAACAAACGCACCGAACTGGTCGGCTTTGCAATTGACCCGGAACCTGGTTTCCTCAGTGATCAGGGCTGTTCTCCTGGTGGGTTTCATTCGCTCTCCGACGTCGGGCCGCGCTGGCCCCGCCGACTTCAGTCTGCTCGCCAATTACCGACTGCCTTTTTGTCAACACTCGCAGATTTTCACTCTCATACGGTTAATTGTAAAGACGATTTAACTGTCACACACTGTGTTCTCCGTCCGGCTTTGTCTGTAGTGTCTCAGCCGGAGGGTACGGATGAACGCCGAGGAGTTATTCGGAAAGCGTGTGCGGGCTGCAAGGAAGGCAGCAAAGCTCACCCTACAAGAGGCTGCCGAAAAGCTGGACATCCACCTGAATCACCTGTCCGAAATCGAAAGAGGAAAGAGCCGCCCCTCCTTTGAGTTGATTATTCAGATCGCGAATGTATTCAGAGTCTCTCCGATGACTCTTTTCATGTTCGAGCGTGAAGAGACCGACGAAAGGACTCTGAAACGAAAAATAAATGGCTTGCTTGAGAAATATACCGTGGAACAGCTTGGTCAGGCCTATCGGTTCATGAAGTTCATGATTGGCCCATAGACCATTCTAGAAGGATGACCTTACAAACCGCCCAGCAGGTAGAGCCGCTGAAAATCCGGAGCCTGGATATTGAACTTATTCTTGCCCTGCCAATCTAACCAAGCCTGAAATTGGGCCTGGTGGTCTTTAAACCACTCATTGAACTCCTCAGCACGCGCGCCTTTGAACAGCCAGTAGTTGTAGGCCTCAAAATGACCCGCCAACAAGATGGCCTCTTGCCTGCGCACCAGTTCGGTCTCGGGCAGTTTCTTCTGATCCCAAAACAAGAGCTGGTTTTTTCGGATCTCAGTCAGTTTTTGGATAGACAAAGGTGTGAGGTCATTTTTCAAACCGATCGCCCCCATCAGGAACGATTGCTCGAATTGCGACTCGAAAGGGACATGCTTCCGGGATGATTGGGCATTCTCGGTGAGATCGATAGACAAATCACTGCCCTTCTTGGATAGCGATTTGTCATACCACTGATAGACAAGAGAGCCGACTTGGCTGATGCGGTCAGAATCCGAAGAGAGATTACAGTACACTTCGCCATAGATTACGGCCCATACCTTTTCCGTCGTATTTCCAAAGGACGTTGCCAGCAGGTCGTATGATTCCGGCCGAGAATAATCTTTCAGTGCATTGTCTTCCATCTTTTTGAACTGCGACGGCTGAACCTCAATTGAAGATCCTTTCTGAATCGCCTCGTAATAGGAAGCATCTTGGGCGAACGATCCAATGCAGAATGCCAAAAAAGTGATGATGCGAAGGACTGTTTTGGCCATAACGTTAACCGTTCCTTGTTCCTGGTTGGGCAACCGGCTGTGCTCCCCGTCTTCTGTTCCAGAAGTACCAAAGGGCTAGGCCTAGGAACACAACCACGATCCAGGAGATCAGATGCTCCCAGAAGTATTGTGGAAAATAGGACCATCCAAGGTAGCTGGCCTGAGTCCAAGGAAGTTGCTTCCAGTACCAGATGGAAGTCAAGGCCTCGACTGCCACCGCTAAGACTGTGCCGAGTAGGACCAGGACGATTTTGTGAGCGCGGCGACGAAGAGCGTACCACCCGATGGCCCACAGCAACGCAGCTAGCGCGAAGAACAACGCCCAGTACTGCAGACGCCACGTTTCGAAGCTCCAGAAACGAGGCGGCTCTCGAGACCAATCCGTCGGCGCACCCCTCCAAACAGCGAGCGATCCCAGCACTTCCGCAATCCAGAGAAGCAAGCAGCAAGCGATAGACCGCATGATCATGATTGTTTCACTTCCACCAGAAACGCCACCGACCAAAAGCGGTGCCGGCACGAACCGTGTCGGTACTGGATATACGAGGTTGCGATGGCACCAAGCCGCAGTATTCGGCGCAGCTTCCGATCATGTCTCGGCCCATGTTCACGGAGTTTACAGCCTCGCGGATTCCCCAGCCAAAATCGCTTGCTGTGGCGTTATGAGGTAATGTTGGGTCGTTCAGGATATTCGTGTTTGAAAGCACTGCCCCCGGTTTGTCCCAAACCCCCAACAAATGCGTGAATTCGTGTGCGGCAATAGTGGACAAGCTGTTGACATTGAAAACTCCTGTATCTGGTCCTCCTTGGAACAACGAACGATTGTTGACATAGCTGTCTAATCCGGGAGCCGCATTTCCGTTGCTCAAACCGATAACGTTCTGCGCGCCGCTGTTCATCGCCGCATCCTGGCTGCCTGCGACCGAGACACTGACCTGGGTAGAGACGTTGTATGTGACTCCATCCTGGGTGAACGAGCCGCTCCAGGCATTTTGAATCGAACTCTGGATTTGGGATGCGGCGGCATTGAGCTGATCTTGGGTCAGGTTGGCTCCGTTAGCAGAATAGACCGCAATGCTCGCTGAAATGTTCACGTTGCACGTCGTATGGTCCTGCGAATCAGTTGTGCAGTTCGAGGAGACGGTAGCTGTTTCGCCATTCGGGTCTACATAGCGAAGTGGGTTATTTCGGGCATAAGCGTATTCGTTCCAACTCTGGGGATCGCCGACGTGTGAGTCCTTGTAGAAAGCATCGGGAGACATGAAGCGGCCGAGGTTGGACGAGTCATAGCGCGCACCGAAGTTGTCGAGATTGGACTCGCTGTCGCGTTCTTTGCCGGTAAATTTGTAGTTCTGGGGGCAGGTGTTAATCGGCTGTCCTGTGCTCCCCTTGGCGATGCGCTCGCCGCCGAAGGGGTAGAAGTCGGCGTTGTAGCAAGGGCTCGTTTGACCTGCCTGGACCATCACTCGGGATGTCCCCAAGTGGTCGCCAACGTAGTAGAACAATCCGCCGAGAGGTCCTCGGCGGGCGATGCGCTTCCCGCCAAAGAAAAAGTATTCCGTCGCATTATTGCCTTGCAGGTTGGTTTCCACCAACGAATCGCCGCTCATCCCGTACCAGTAGAGTGTCCCGCTCGACTTCTGCACGCGTTTGCCGTCGCCATCGTACGTGTAGGTGACGCCCGCGCTCGTAGTCATCTGGTTTTCCGCATTATACGCGTAGCTGCCGCCGCCCGTCCCGGACACGGTGATCAGATTTCCTGCGGCGTCGTAGGTGTCTCCGACGACCTGATTTTGCGGAGTTACGGTGACGTTGAGACTTTCCTGGGCGCAGCCGGTGTAGGCTGACAGGGCGCTAATGGAGATCAGGTTGCCCCAAGCGCCTGAGGAATTGGGAATGTCGTAAGTGTAGCCCTCACCCCAGCAGTTCGTCGCGGTGGTGGTCTGCGTCCTGGCACTGGCAATGCGGTTCAACGTGTCGTAGGTGAAAATCTGCGACCGCGTGGTGTCTCGGTTGTTCGTGATGCGCATCACGTTGCCGTTGTCGCCTTAAAAACAAACGGAAAGGGCCCACACGCAACCCCGGCGTATGTGGCACCTGGCGGTCCTGCGCGGTGGTGGTGACGCTGAGGTTCTCCTGCGTACGGCCATTGTACGCCGTGGATGCTAAACAAGGGGGAAAGCTCGCGCGGGTGAAACAGCGCGAATGGAAAAAGAGTCGATACGATCGATCTGCACAGGCAAGAGTGCCTGTGCCACTTCACCGCAGGGTTTCACCCTGGGCTATTTTCTGCCGCCCCGACAAGGTCGGGGCTCTCGACATTCAATTCAACGCCAACTGCCGCAGTGGTATCATCCGACTTGGTCATGGGTCAAGCAGAAGCGCATGGGAGCAGGACAGAGGCGTGCCGAGAAAGCGTCAGCCGTTCGCCCTCTGCAAACGAACTTCCTTGGCATGGGCTGGCGAAGCAAACTTGGGGGTGAGACATGAGAACTTGGATAGCGGCACTGGCTGTGATGTGCATCGTGGTTACTCTATACGGGGCGGGCGAGCGCCAGAGTGCAGCCAGCGAGTCTTCGCCCTGTGCCATGGTCCAACAAGCGCTCGGCGATTCCCGGCGTCTAAAGGTCGGGATGACGCGGGGAGAGGTTGAAAAATACTTCCTACAAGATGGGGGCCTGCAATTCGCAGAAAACACGCGCTACGTATATCCGAAATGCGACTACATCAAGCTAGAGGTCGATTTCAGCCGTGCCAATTCTGAGACCCTCCCCCTTATGTCCCCAAACGATACCGTAACTAAGGTCGGTAAATTATTCATAGAATATCCAGCCAGAGATTGAGCCAGCGTGCCACATGCTCAGAAAAATTGCGTTTCTCCTGCTTGCATTTCAATCTGCTTGGATGACGCCCGTTGCTTCAGGTTCACCCTTGCCCGACGAGCTCGCCGTCAAACTAAGCAAGCATGCTGCTAATTACAGTCTGGGCGTATTCAATTTCCTTGAAGCTCTCGTTCGTGTCAGCAACGACTTCCAGATCCCGATGGGTATCGCATGGGTGGATACTCCGGCCGCACGCGCCGAGCTGCCGTTTGCGTGGAAAGACGCCACCGTCCGGGAAATCATCGAGGCCATCGCGAAAACACAGCCGGGCTATCAGGTCCAGGTAACAAATGGAGTGGTTCACGTCTCTCCGCCTGGATTGATTCCCGGTCGAGAGAATTTCCTGAAGCTGAAGATCGAGGCGTTTGAAGTACGTAACGACTACGTCGAGGTTGCGTCTTGGAAGCTGCACACCCTTGTTACACCCATCAGAGGAAGCTATCAAATCAGTATCGGCGCGACGGGCGATTCGAAAGTCGATGTGGAACTGAAGAACTCCACGGTGGAAGAAGCTCTGGACGCGCTTGTTGTGGCTTCTAACCGAAAGATCTGGATCATGACCTTTTCGGATGACACTGGCTTGACGGCAAGAGGCTTTCGTCGGACGAGGTCGCTCTGGACCGATGCCCCCTTCCCCGACGAGGAACAACCCGTTTGGCACCTGCAGCGTTGGGGAGACCCTATGCCCGGCGCTTCCCCGGCTACGAAATGAGAGGCCACCCGCGCAGCTGCCATTGTACGCCGTGGATGCGAACAAACCGGAAAGGTCGCGCGGGTGAAACAGCGCGAATGGGAGAAAAGCAGTCGCACCATTCTTCGACGAAAGGGCCGCCGGAAAAACCAACGGCTGAGGGCTGGGACAGCCGCACGGGGCAGCGTGAGGGAGGGGCGTCGGGCCTCAGGATCTAGTGCTTCGGTTTGGCAGCTTCGTATTTCTCCAAGGCCTTCTTGTAGGAGGGATCGTCCGGTTTCAGTGCCAGTGCTCGACGCTCTGTTTCCACTGCCTTGTCTGGCTGCCCGGCCTCGAAGTATGCCGTTGCCAGAGTGTCCAGGTACGTAGGATTGTCAGTTTCCACCTCGACGGCCTTTTGCGCAACTGAGACAGCTTCTTTCGGATCGCGGACTTTCGGATCGGCGGAGGTAGCCAGCAGGAAGGCGAGGTTATTCATCGCGGGAGTATCGCCCTGGTCCGCCGCCTTGCGATACCATGTGGCAGCTTCGGTCGCGCTCTGAGGAACACCCCTGCCGTGCGCATACATGGAACCAAGGCCGAACTGTCCGGCAGCCAGTCCCTGATCTGCGGCCTTGCGCATCCACTTCGCAGCTTCGGCCTCGTCTTTGCTGACTCCCAAGCCCTGCGTATACATTGCAGCGAGATTGTACTGGGCATGGGCTTCGCCCTGGTCCGCCGCTTTCCGCAGCCACTTCAGAGCCTCGGCATAGTCCACTGGAACGCCGCGACCCGTGGCATAGACTTCGCCGAGATAGTATTCACCGGCTGCGTCTCCTTGATCGGCAGCCTTGCGGAACCACTTCACGGCTTCAGGCTCATCTGGTGTAACTCCGTCTCCGCTCGCATAAGCTAGTCCTAGCTGCGCCTGTGCTTTCGCATCGCCAGATTCGGCTCGTTTTTTCAGAGTGGAGAAGTCTTGCTCTCGGTTAGACGCTTCTCTTGAAGACCTCCCAGCCGGAGCCTTGGCGGACTGAAGAAGCACTACCACAATCAGCGTAATGACTGGCAAGTTGATCATTGTGCTAGATCGACGTGCTCAGCACGATGCCCAGGCCCTCCGCCACTCCTAGAGGTTCGCCTGCACGCAGCCATTGTACGCCGTGGATGCAAACAAAGCGGAAAGGTCGCGCGGGTGACACAGCGCGAATGGAAGAGGCATCGAGTCGATACGATTGAGGCGGCACCCTCAATTGCTGCCCCAGGGTTTCACCCTGGGCTATTGTCTGCCGCTCCGATCAGATCGGAACTTTCTGCCCCCTGACCGGGTCGGGGTTCTCGACATTCAATTCAACGTCAACTACCGCAGTGGTATCATCCGACTTGGTGATGCGTCAAGCTGGCCGAGATAAATCCCGGCGGGTCGAAGAAATACGTCAAAACGTTAGACTTACCACTGCTCGAAAACTTACTTGTGCAACCCGCGGATGGAGGCTTTGGTTTATCGTGACTTTGGGCTTCCCGCCTCCAACTGCGCCTTCGGGGGCAGGAGTTTCCAATTTCGTCTACGTTTTCCAGGAAACCCAACAGAGAACAAAGACCCTCCTCTCTGAATACTTCGGCATTGTGACGGACTTTGTCATCGATGACATCAACGGCGACGGCTCTAAAGGAGTTGGCCATTCAACATCTGGATCAGACGGCAATGAGCCCGTCAACCTGGCTCGATATTTGGCAGGTAACCGGGGAAGGGTCGCTCCAAAGGGTGTCTCTTGATAACGTCGCTCAAGACCTGGACCTTCGGTATGCTAATGGTTCAAGGATAGAGCTAGGTGACTATCGAAGCGGAGATACCGGAATATACTCTGAGCAGAGCGCAAGCAGTGTCGGAGGCCAAATCGTAGTACGGAAGGGCTACAAGTGGGACCGTTCCGCTCGACAATATCATTTGGTGGAAACGACTAAGACGGAAGAGCATCGGGTCAGATAGGTTTTCCGGCGGTGGCGGACCCTTGCGCGCCACCCGAGTGAGCGCCGCAAGATTTTGAGGGTGGCCCATCCCTTCGATTTTTGAAGGGGTGGGAGGGTTTTGAATTTTTCGCCTGGAGCTCCTGGTCCCGTTCCCGATCCGGTGTGACACATCGCGCTTCCGGACCGCCAAAGATCCCACCCTTAAACCCGAAGGGTGGGGCACCCGCAGCCATTGTACGCCGTGGATGGGAACAAGGCGGAAAGCTCGCGCGGGTGAAACAGCGCGAATGGAGAAGAGCAGTGCCGTCCCCGTCCCGTGCTCAGTGGTATCTACGCGTGCTCTCGACGATCTGGGTGCTCTTAAAATGATCGTTGAGTCGTGCGATTAGCTCATCATTTCGGGTCGTCACGGCCCAAAAACTGAAGTCCACAGCTTGGACGACGATATCAAACTGTTGGCTGTTTAGATCGAGAGGTTCCATGGGTGGTTCGTTGCCCGGCCTGAGGGCGAGGAGCAGGGCCATATCTGTTTGCCTCACATTACGCGCAAAGTCCTTTAGCTCTTGCCACGATATCCTGATGCCGTTCTTACTCTCCTGAATTCTGTCCCAAAGAGCAATAACCGAGGGTCGTACATTCTGCTGGTCGGCACCTACAAAGGACCCTAACTCAAATTCCATGAAGTACCACTCCAGACCAAGAGAAAACGGCTCAATGACCGTTAGAATATCGATCAAATCAAACGACAGGGCGGCTTGGCCTTGATCTGAGATCTCGATAGTTGGCATGATTATCGAACTACTTTACCTCCGTTCGATCTAAAGTCCCCATCAGTTGTGCTGGTGGCTCGGATCGGAAGTAGGCGGCGGAGGAGGCGTGCCGTGCGTGTCCCCGAGGATGCCATTCTGCGCGGCGGTAACGCTGAGGTTCTCCTGGGTGCAGCCATTGTACGCCGTGGATGCAAACAAGGCGGAAAGCTCGCGCGGGTGAAACAGCGCGAATGGAGAAAAGCATCGAGTCGATACGATTGAGGCGGCACCCGCAATTGGAGCCCCAGGGTTTCACCCCGGGCTATTTTCTGCCGCTCCGATCAGATCGGAGCTCTGGCACGAGCTGATCGTGAGTCCGAGACAAAGCCCCACACGCGAAACCGGCGTATGTGGCACCTGGCGGTCCTGCGCGGTGGCGGTCACGCTGAGGTTCTCCTGCGTGGAGCCATTGTACGCCGTGGATGGGAACAAGGCGGAAAGCTCGCGCGGGTGAAACAGCGCGAATGGTAGAAAAGCAGTCGCACCATTCTTCGACGAAAGGGCCGCCGGGAAAACCAGCGGCTAAGGCATGGGACAACCGCACACGGCAGCGTAAGCGAGAGGCGTCAGGCTCTCATAATTGGAGCTTCTCCCACAGTTGAAGGCGCAGTCAAGGAGGAGCGCAGCAAGCCGCGTCAGCGGTGGAACATCCTTGACGGCGGCGCAGACAAAGGGAACGCACACTTCGGCGCTTTCGTTTTGTCCTTTGGCTGCACCCAGTCGCTACTGCCTCGGCGAGCGGCCCTGACCGACCAAAACACGCTCTCATGGGGGCTAGGGAGGCTTAACAGGGTGGATTTCGTCGGCGATGGCATCGGCGCGGTGTTTCGCCTTAGCCGCCGCGTCTTCCTGGCCGGTTTGTTGAAGGAGGACGATGTAGTCACGCAGCACCGATTGAATGGCCTTGGCATACTGATTTTTGAAGAAGTCACCGTCCATGTGCTCTCGCGCCGCCCGTAGCGTGGACTCTGCTCGCTCGTAATACGACTGGGCCTTCCGTAGGTCGCCGGTGGCCTGGTAGCCAACAGCGACATGGTGATACGCGTAGCCAAGTTCGGCGTCGGTGGGCTTCAGGGCTGTTTCCCCGATGGCTACTTCGGTCTGGAAAAAGCTCAGAGCCTCGTCGTACTTCCTGTCGTAGAGGAGCGCTTGCCCGGCTAGATCGTTCGCCGTGACCCGCTCCATTTGGCGCGCCTTGGGCAGTTTCTCGGCGAGTTCCACTGATGCCGTGCATGGGGCTTCGGCCTTGGCGTACTGATGCTCCTTGAGCAAGTTCCTGCATTCATCCTCACGATTGAAGTACTTCTCGCTGTTCTTCTGTTGTGCCTGATAGTCCGCATCAGAGATGCCGAGCGAGAACGGCACCTCAACCTCGGTGCTGACGGCGACTGGCTGGCCGTCCACAACGAAGGGCTTATACTTCCACTGCCTCGCTGCATTTATGGCTGCCTGCACCAACAGCGGATGCCCGCTCACTACGCTCACGGAGTCAACGTTACCCGTTTTAGCCACGACCACTTGCAGTACCACCTTCCCTTGTAACCGTGCGGCCTTCGCGATTGCGGGGTACGTCGGCTCCACTTTTCCAGTGAGATGCTCATTAGCGACAGCGGGGGAGACCTCAAGAGTGCGCTGGGCAGTTCCGCGCTGTGGCAAGCATGTAAGGGTCAGAAGCAACATTGCCTGTAACGCGATCAACTTCATCATTCGCTGCATTATACGCGTGGCTGGCCGCACCCGTCCCGGGGATGATGGTCGGGTTGCCGGCGGTGCCTTGCGTGTCGCTGCTGATGCGATTCTGCGTGGTGGCGGCAACGCTCAAGTTCTCCTGCGTGCAGCCATTGTACGCCGTGGATGCTAAACAAAGCGGAAAGGTCGCGCGGGTGAAACAGCGCGAATGGAAAAAGCATCGAGTCGATACGATTGAGGCGGCACCCGCAATTGCAGTCCCAGGGTTTCACCCTGGGCTATTGTCTGCCGCCCCTCCGGGGCTGGAACGGTGCCCAAGCCTTTTGCCCGAAAGGCCCACCCGAAAAACCAACGGCTAAAGCATGGGACAGCCGCACGGGAGAGCGTCAGGGAGAGGCGTCGGGCTCTCATAATTGGAGGTTCTCCCGCAGGCGAAGGCGCAGTCAAGGACGAGCGCAGCGAGCCGCGTCAGCGGTGGAACATCCTTGACGGCGGCGCAGACGGAGGGAACTCCGCCTTTTGAAGAGCGTCCTCGGGAGGCTTAGGCGTTGGCGGTGACGGAGGCGCTGTCGAATCTTGGCCCTGTTGCTGCTCTTGCGGCTGCTCAGTTACGGCAATTCTTCTTTGCCACAGTGTTCAGGGCTCGTTGCGGTCGCAGAGATCCTTTCGTAGTCCCCGGCGGCGCGGACTCCGTAGCCGAAGCCACAGTCGCCTTCTTGATCGAATGCAGTGGCAACTGGACTGAATCGCATTTTGATACGGCAGGTCGGAAAATCCTTATCCCCCTGATATAAAGCCTCCCCGTTGCCCGTGAGAATGGCGTCACCTTCGACATCCCCGTACGATGCCGGACCGTACTCTCTCCAAGCCTGCCCCATGCGGAAGACGAGCAATCGGAAATGAAGCTTGTCGTCTTCAGTTTCTTTTGGGCAGAAAGAATTCCACTGCGTTCGCCCCGCGTACTGGGCATATACGCCGCCCACATCGCTTGGCCATTTGTAGTCGCCGAGGTGCTGCTGGATACTGTCCAGGTTAAATTTCGCAGACTTGTTTTCTGGATCGAAGCGCAATGCTAAGTGAGTCCATGTCAGTGCCCGGAAGTAGTCGTGGTTGCGCAGATATGCGACCGAAACATTGTTGTAGGCCAAGGTTGACCGTACTTTGTCTCGTGCATCCTCGGCATAGCCAACTTGAGCCTTAAAGAATCGCACGGCTGCCGAAATGTTACCCTTCTTGAGGGCCTCCGTGCCGAGCAGGTTGCAGCTAGCCGCGCTTTTGCAGGTGGCTTGGGAGGGCGCAGACTTTTTCTGTCCCATCGCAGAACAAGCGAAAGCACACATGCCAATAAGAAACAAAACCAACTTTTGAGGTGTCGCCATTACTGTGGGCCTCCGTAGTCGCCTTTCCGAGCCTTGGTCGTCTCACAGCAACCAAGTCTACCCGGGAGGAGGAGCCGGGAACGTCATCTAATCAGTCCGGTTGCTGTATGGCTTCATGGCTTTGGTGCCGAAGCCTTCAACAAGTTCGGGAGATCCGCCCTAAACTTGATCATCCATCGTCCTAATTGATCCTGAGGACCGTTATGGAATGGGCCGGTAAGTGTATAGTGAACTGACTCCTGCCAAGTGTCGTACCAAAATTCGTATTCTGAAGATTCATCGACGGCCACCCGGCTCGCCAAGATGGGCGATATCCGAATGGCCTTCAACTTCTTAAGGAAACGGTCCAACGCTTCGTACCCAATGGGCGAACGGGTAACGTCCACCTTCAACTTAGCTGCAATCTCCCGGTCTGTCACGTTGGGATTTTGGGCGACCATATTGGAGATGAACTGCGGGAGGTCGCTGTTACCCGTCCCAGCAACCGAGTAGCGGATGAGCTCAGCTTGTCCACCCGCGTGGACGGGATAAGTGGGATAGATGAGGACGACGAGTTGTGTGTCGGAGTCACCAAAACGCAGAATCATCTTCGAAAAATAGGGCGTTGATGTAACGTCCAATGGGAAAAGGATGTCGAGAACACGAGCCTTCATATCCAAATAGCGGTCTCCGGATTGAGCGGTCGCCGTTGCGGTGAAGAGAATGCACGAGAACAACGCACATGCTACGGCTATTCGACAAGTCATAATGAAACTCCTCATTTGGAGGGTGGCGCGTCTCTTCGATTTTTGAAGGGGGTGGAGGGTTTTGAAGTGCAGATGGCGTTGCCCATAACGGTGCTCCGACCGGGTCGGAGTTTCACGCCGAGTGGTCGCGAATTCAAGACAAATCCCCACGTGCAAAACCGGCACATGGGCCCCGACCGGGTCGGGGTCGCGCACCACCGCGCACCCTCTCGAACCAGAGATCCCACCCTTAAAACCGAAGGGTGGGGCACCCGCAGAAGCAAAGGCGTATTCAATTCAACGTCAACTGCCGCAGTGGTATCATCCGACTTCGTCATGCGTCAAGCAGAAGCGCGTGAGACAAGGACCGAAGTATGCCGCGAAAGCATCGCCCACCCGGCCAAGTCCATTTTGCTTCTAATCTTCGGATTATGTGTCTCGGTATCCAGCTGTGACGGTCCGAAGACGACTTGGTCTGCCGAGAGTCGATCCCCGGATGGGAAGATGATTGCGACGGCTCGCACGATCCAGACGAGTGGAATCGGAACAGGGGACTCTGGGACCTTTGTGTACCTGAACTGGACCACAGGTTCACAGTCTCCGACTATAATCTTGGCGTTCTCTGACGGGCCAAACGAACTTGGCAGTATGAACGTGGGGATGAACTGGCTGACGCCGAAGCATCTTGAGCTGACGTATAAAGGGCATCGGACGCTCGACTTCGAAGCTGTTAAGTGCCACGGCGTCGACATCTCGGTCCGAGACCTTTCAAATGGGACGAATCGGCCTCCGGCTCAGTAGCTTGCGAAATCACGGTGCCGCAAACTCCGGCTCAAGCCTAGCGTGTGTGAAAATCACAGCCTATAATCAAGATTGCTCGGCTCCTTTCTTCCGAGCCTTGGTCGTCTCACAGCAACCAAGTCTACCCGGGAGAAGGAGCCGGGAACGTCATCTAATCAAGCAAAAGCAGATTCTTCGCCCCCGACCGGGTCGGAGGCTCAGAATGACGTCGGCTGCGCTCCGACACGCACGACCACGTACTTTCACGCTGCGAACAAAGCACACAGCCACAGGAGTGGCTGTACTACGGGTGATGTCCACTGTTTTGGTTTATGAGATGAGGTGAATTGAGTTATATTGTGCGTCGAACTATGGCCTCACAGGAGGAGATGTTCCATGCGCAATAGCATTCGGGGATTTGCATGCGCCACGCTGCTCGCCGCCGCGAGCACGGTTCTTTCGTTCTCCGTTGCCGCGCAACAAGTCCCGAAGCAAATCCAGCCACCCGCCAACGAACAACTTCTTTTCCAGGTGCATGCGAAGGGCGACCAGGTGTACACCTGTAAGAGTGACGCCGCGCAATTCACTTGGACGCTGAAGGCTCCCGACGCCCAGCTCTTCGACAAGGATGGCAAACCCTTCGGCAAACATTTCGCCGGCCCTTCGTGGGAAGCGAGCGACGGCAGCCGTGTTACCGGCAAAGCCGTTGCCAATGCGCCTTCGCCGGACGCCGATTCCATTCCGTGGCTTCTCGTCAACATCGTCAGCCACGATGGCAGCGGCGTGCTCTCCAGCGCCACAACCATCCAGCGCCTCAACACCAAAGGCGGCAAAGCACCAGCGTCCGGATGCGACGCTGCGCACGTCGGCCAGGAAGTCCGCGTCCCATACTCCGCTGACTACCTCTTCTACGCGCCGAAATAGGCCTCCCTTCACTGATCAGGCGCTTTAGCGCCGGTATCGAGAAATCCCGTTCTCCTGCGTGCGGCCATTGTACGCCGTAGATGCAAACGAAGCGCACAGCTCGCGCGGGTGAAACAGCGCGAATGGAAAAAGCATCGAGTCGATACGATTGAGGCGGCACCCGCAATTGCAGCTTCCACCGCAGAAGCAAAGGCGCGGCCCATTTTTGGGGCTGATTCTCTGTCGCCAGCTTCGCAGGCTCTGCCGACTGGGGATGCTAACCCCGCGCTCCGTTACACTCCGCGCGGGGCTAACGCTCTGCCGCCCTTCGGGCTTTGATTCCGTTGAGAATGCAAAGGCGTACTCAGTTCAACGTCAACTGCCGCAGTTGCTTCCTCCCGCATGAAAGCGGGGGCTCCCACCGAACGTGGAGCTAAGACAGCGAGCGTGACGATTGTTGACGGAATCGGCGATTCCTGCTACAAACCCAAGTTTCGTATTCAGCCCTGTCTTATCCTGTGGGCGCCTGGAAGAGTCTCCCCGCGGAGGAAGAATGTCACCTGAAAACTGGGTTGTCTTTTTTGTGGCCGTGAGCGCCCTCTCTCTGTTGATTGCCTTGTTCTTTGCCCGCCAGGTGATCTCCGCCGACCAAGGCACCGACGCAATGAAGGAAATCGCGGCAGCGATCAAGGAGGGAGCGGAAGCCTTCCTGAAGCGCCAATACCTGACGATCGCAGGCTTTAGCGTCGTGCTCGGCGCGCTCCTCTTCGTCTTTTACTTTCGGACGAAGGGCAGCGACCTGGCGGTGAAGACCGTGGTGTCTTTCTTTTCGGGCGCGATTTGCTCGGGACTCGCGGGCTTCCTGGGGATGTTCGTATCGATCCGCGCGAATCTGCGAGTTGCGAGCGCGGCACGCAGCAGTTTGAATCGGGCGATGCAATTGGCCTTGCGCGGCGGCGCCGTGACCGGGCTGTCGGTGGTGTCTCTTTCGCTGCTCGGCGTCGGGCTGCTCTTTCTAGCGCTCGGAGGCATGCACGATCCGAAGTCTGTGCCCTACGAAATTGTGGGCTTCGGATTGGGGGCGAGCTTCGTCGCGCTCTTCGCTCAGCTTGGCGGCGGTATTTACACGAAGGCAGCGGACGTTGGGGCCGATCTTGTGGGCAAAGTCGAGGCCGGAATTCCCGAAGATGACCCGCGCAACCCTGCGGTGATCGCCGACCTAGTGGGCGATAACGTAGGCGATTGCGCCGGCCGCGGCGCCGATCTCTTTGAATCCACGGCAGCCGAAAACATCGGCGCCATGATCCTGGGCGTGGCGCTCTTCGGCAAATTCGGCATTCTGGGGATCTTCTTCCCGCTGGTGGCCCGCGCGTTCGGTCTGATCGCCTCCATCCTGGGCGTGTGGATGGTGCGGCTCAAGAACGAGTCGGAAGATCCCATGTCGGCCCTGAACCGCGGCTATCTGGTGACGACGATTCTGGCGATGGCGGGCTTCTACGTTGCAGTGCGCTACCTGCTGCAGAACAACCTATGGTTTTTTGGCGCGGGAGTGATCGGCATCGTCACCAGCTTCGTCTTCGTCTGGATCACACAGTACTACACCGAATACGGCTACCGTCCGGTGCTTTCCATCGCCCAGGCCTCTCTTACCGGCTCGGCGACAAACATCATCACCGGCCTGGCGGTGGCGATGGAATGCACCGCGTTG
Organism: uncultured Acidobacteriota bacterium; assembly: GCA_963781005.1. Taxonomy (GTDB): domain Bacteria; phylum Acidobacteriota; class Terriglobia; order Acidiferrales; family UBA7541; genus CAWADX01. The sequence goes on along the minus strand of CAWADX010000001.1, from coordinate 57,819 downwards.
CCCGTGCTCGCGATTTCCGCTGCGATTCTGGGATCGTACTACTGCGGCAAGGAGGCCATGCCGGACGTAGCCGGGGCCGGCCTCTACGGCACGGCCATCGCCACGATGGGAATGCTTTCCACGGCCGCGTACATTCTCGCCATGGACACCTTCGGACCAATCACCGACAACGGGGGCGGCATCATCGAGATGTCTCACCAGCCAGAGGAAGTGCGCAAGCGCACCGACCGGCTCGATTCGGTGGGCAACACCACAAAAGCGCTGACCAAAGGGTACGCCATCGGTTCGGCGGCGCTTGCCGCTTTCCTGCTATTCTCCGCGTACCTGGACGAAGTGACCACGCTGGTTCAACAAAAAACGGGAGATCTGACGTATCACTTCACGCGCGTGGACCTTGCGAAGGTGCCGGTCTTTATCGCCGCGCTGATCGGCGCCGCACTCGTCTTTCTCTTCAGCTCCTTTGCGATCAAAGCGGTGGGGCGCGCTGCCTATTTTGTGATCGAGGAAGTGCGCCGGCAGTTCCGTGAGAACAAGGGCATCATGGAAGGCACAGCCAAGCCCGACTACGGTCGGTGTGTGGATATCGTCACGGTGAGGGCGCTCAAGGCGATGGTTGTGCCGGGATTGCTGGCGGTAGGCGTTCCGGTGGCGGTGGGATTTCTCTTCAAGTATTTCGCCACAGCCGAGGACACGACGATCGGCGCCGAATCCGTCGCCGCGGTGCTGATGGTCGGCACCATCAGCGGCATTCTGCTGGCCACGATGATGAACAACGGCGGCGGGGCCTGGGACAATGCCAAGAAGTACATCGAAACGGGCCAGCTTGGCGGCAAGCGCTCCGAAGCGCACAAGGCGGCCGTGGTGGGCGACACGGTCGGCGATCCTTTCAAGGACACCGCCGGGCCCTCGCTTCACGTCCTCATCAAACTCCTCAGTACGATTACGCTGGTGATGGCGCCGCTGTTTCTATAGTCGCGCCGGCAAGACAGGCCGGGCCGAAAGCCCGGCGCCACCGGGGACCTCGCGAGACCAGGCGCTAAGCCTTGATGAGGTTCAGGAACTGGCGCGGATCGTTGGCGAAGCCCGGAAAGACTTTATTGAGATCGCGCGTCCCCACGTGCTTCTGAATCACCTCGCCGAGGACGCTGCGGAAATCGGTGGTCACCGCCAGATCGCGGCTCTGATACAACTGGCCTTCATTCAGGCCGGGCCAGCGAGCGTAGACCTTGCCGCCCTTCACCGGGCCGCCCATGACGAACATGCAGTTGGCGTGGCCATGGTCCGTTCCCCGGTTGCCGTTCTCGTGCGCGGTGCGGCCGAACTCCGACATGCTGATGAAGACCACATCCTCCATCTGGTCGCCCAAGTCCTGATGGAACGCCGCGAGGCCTTGCCCCAGGTCGCGGAGCAAATTGGAGAGTTGGCCTTGCACGCCACCTTCATTCACGTGGTGGTCCCACCCGCCGCTATCGAGAAACGCCACTTCGAGACCCAAATCGGATTTTACCAATTGTGCGATTTCCATCATGCTCTGTCCGAAGCGACTCTTCGGGTATTGGGCGCCATTCGCCGGCTGATACTGATCCGGGTTGATCTTTTTCAAGCTGTCGATGGCTTCGAAGGTTTCCTGCCCCACGCCGTGCATGGCGGCATCCACCGTCTGGGCGTACATCGCTTCGAAGCCGCCTTCGACGGTCTGCTGCGGGCCGGCCATCTTGAACTGGCGCAGGTCCGGCAGCGCCACCGCCGGAGCCGAGCCTTGCAGCGTCCGCGGCAAGTACGGGCCAAACGCAACGGCGCGGAAGGGCGACGGCTTTTCTTCCGGCAAGTCCTGCAAGGATCGGTTGAGCCAACCGTCATCCGTGCTCTTCATGCCCGGCGTGCCGGACTCCATGAAGTCCTGCGCATCGAAATGGGAGCGAGTGGGATCGGGCGAGCCAACGGCCTGCACGATGGCGAGCCGGCCTGAGTGGAAGAGCGGCACGAGCGGCTGAAGGCTCGGATGCACGCCGAAGAATCCGTCGAGATCGATGGCGGCATCGCCTCCGCCGCGCTTCGGTTCAGGGATGGCGATCGTAGGCCGCATTTGATAGTAATTTCGCTCGGAAAACGGGACCACCACGTTCAGGCCGTCCATGGCCCCGCGCTGGAACAGCACCACGAGCTTCTTCTTGTTCGGTGAGCGCGTGGCCCCCACCGCGCGTTGCAGAAACGACGGCATGCTGCTCATCCCCACCAGGGCCACGCCGCCGCTCTTCAGGAAAACCCGCCGCGAGATTTTCATAACGTCGCTCCTTCTGCGTAGAATTCCTACCGCCGTTGAAATTCCGGCGAACCCAGAACCAGCCCTGCGATCAGCCCCTCATTGACTTGTTTCACCGGGTCATCGAGCCGCGCTTGCAGAACCTGCGGGTCGTCCAAGCGCTGCTCGAGCGTCGCGCGGGTTTGTGGCGCCACCTGGCCATCGAGAAAACCGTCGATGGCGCGCGAAAGCGCAGCGTGGGGATCTTTCGAAGCGTCTGCACCCAAGAGCGCCTCGAGGTTGCTCGTTGTGCCCGGCGTGTGATTCGTAGCCACAGCCAGGGCGAAGTTAAGCCGGTTGAGCAGCGCCCCTGTGTTGACCCAGGTTTCCGCCTTGTCGGAATATCCGGTGGGAGGTTGTGCAAGGTAGAGAGGCTCGCCCATGCGGTTCACCCACCGGACGAGCGGAAGCGGCACGCTGACGTCCGCATTGAGCGCGCGCGCCGTGCTGGCCGCCAGCTCGAACGGAGTCTTCACCTTGGCGCGATAAGCAGCGCGGGACCAGAACTCGGGAGAGTAAATCATCGTCCGCAACGCCGTGCGAATGTCGCCGTCACTCGAAAGAAAGCTCTGAGCCATGCGGTCTACAAGCGCCGGCGGAGGGTTATCGGAAACGAAATGCCGCGCAAGTTTCAATGAGATGAATCTTGCCGTGCTGGGGTGGCGCGCCAGCATCTTCAGCGCCTCCTCCCCATCCTTCATTCCGCCGTAATCGAATGTGCGCCCCATCACGACCTTCTGGCCCTGCGCATGGATGCGATCGTCGAAGAAGAACTCCGGGTTCTTGCGCGGGGCGTGCACCGTCCAGCCGGTCAGGCACTTTGCCATCTGGATGACGTCCTCCTGGGTGTATCCGCCGTCAACGCCAAGGGTGTGGAGCTCCATCACTTCGCGCCCATAGTTTTCATTTAGCCCGCGCTCTTGCCGTTGGGACGGCACGCGGCCGGCTTGCCCCTGGCCCGGCGGGGCGTTTTGCGGTCCAGGGAATGTGCCAGGGCGAGGCGGAGAACCCCCGCCAAAAATGCCGCTGAAGCGCTGCCTCCTCTGGGCGAGCTCGCGTTGCATACGCTCGAAGGCCACCGGATCGGCGCTCAGCCAGTTATCGAGATAAAAGAGCATCGCCGGGCTCTTGGCCGTGGCGATCAGCAAGTCCTGAAATTTGTCCATGGTCCGGGGGCGAATGGAGTCGCGCTCGTAGGAAGTGAGTAGCCAGCGATCCGCACCCTTGCCGGCGAAGACGTTGAAATGGTTGAACCAAAAATCCTCCATCACCGCTTCCAACTGGCGCTGGCTATAGATGGCTCGGTCGAGCTTGGCCATCGAGAGGTCGACGATGATGCGCTGCGGACCTTGAACCTGGGCAAGTTGCTCTTGAGCTCTATCGGTTTGGCCTTCGTCTCTCGCCTGCTGGCCCGCTTCACGACGTTTTTCCTGCTGCTCCTTCTTGAATTCTTCCTTGGTGACTCCCTCTTTCTGGGCTGCTTGGTTGGGAGGCGGATACGCATCCAGAAGTTCGGTGGAAGACATTTTCAGGGTCGAATACGCGGCGAGGCGCTCGTTGAGCGCTGAATCGTCAATGGATTCCGGGCGGAGTTGCTGATCGATCCACTTCTCGAGACCCATCTGGCGGATGCGCTCAACGTCGCCCGGGCGCGGCCCGTAGGCCAGGCGGTTCAGGGCGTGCAGAATCGCTTCATCTTCGGTCAGCTCGGTGATGGGCAATTTCCCTTTAAAGGTTTTGCTGAGCTGAGTTTGGTCCGCCGGCTGTTTTTTCTTTTTGTCCGCCTGGGCGTACGGGACCGCCAGCACCAGCGCAGCGATCACAGCCATTGCAATGAAGCCGGCCCCGGCCGTATCCAGGCGATCGCGAATGCTGCGGCACCCTCGGCGATTTGTGGCCATAGCTTTCGGGCCCCCTTGTGCCAACGAATTCGGGCCGATTTCTGGCTGCGATAATCTTAACCCCGCGACTCTCAAAAAGTTGCGTCGCGCCGCCTACCTGTCAAGAGGACGGGCGAAATCCATCAACTCCGGTAGCCGCGCCGGCGAACGAATGGGCGCGCTGCCCGGGCGCGGGAGACGGAGCCGGGCGAACAGACCGAGTTCCGGCGGCTCACTTCTGTTGCATCACCCAAAATAGCAGCAGGTAGCGCTTGACGTTGTGCGTGATCAGGAAATTCTCTTTCACGTGTTCGTGCCCGTTTTCGGCAAGCTTCTTGGCGAAATCCGGATTCGACAGCAGGTAGCGAATCTGGTACGCGGCCCCTTCCACCGAATGCACGAGCATCCCCGTTAGTTTGTGGATGACTTGCGAGGGGATACCGCCCACGGCCGAGGCAACCACCGGCTTCTTTTTCCACAGCGCTTCCGACACGGTGAGGCCGAATCCCTCCTTCAGCGACTTTTGGATGACGATCGTCGAGGCGCGCTGCAGAGCGTTGATTTCCAGGTGGCTCCACGGCGGAAGGTCCAGGATGTGAACGTCGGGATCTGCCGCCGCCGCTTCCTGCACTTCGCTCAATACCGCTGCGCCTTCCGGGTCATCGGCGGCGCCCCCGCCGGCCAGAATGAGTTGGCAGTCGGAGTACTTGCGCACTCGCCGATATGCCTGGATGACGCCCACGGGATCTTTGGCCCGGTCAAACCGCGAGATTTGCGTGAGGATAGGGCGCTTTGGATCAATTCCAAAACGCTGGAGCACTTCGGCGACGAATTCAGGCTCGACGTCCCGATTCTTGTCCGACAGAGGATCAATCGTCGGGGAGAATAGATATTCTGGGATCGGCAGGCCGCTGCTGAAGGCAGGCGACGAAATCAGCGCCGAATCATATTTTTCGACGAACCGGCGGAGGAAATTCCACACCTCGGGGTTGGGGCGAGAGAGATCGATGTGGCAACGCCAAACCCAACGATTGTGGAGACCCGCGCGCGCCTCGACCATGGCGATGGGCTGAGGGTCGTGAATCACCACGAAGTCTGCGCCGAAGTCCATTCGAGCGCGGTTCTCTTCATTGGTGGCCAGAAATACTTCGAACCAGTCGGGGCGGCCTTCGTAAGGGCCGCCCTGCAAGGCGTTGTGAAAAGCTTTTGTGACCGCGAAGAAGCGGTCGCCGCCCTTGATGACTTCCCAGCGAATGGGCAGGCCGACCTCTCCGATCAGCGGGACCATGCGGTTCAGGATTTCCGCCACGCCTCCGCCGACGGAGGTTGAGTTCACCATGAGAACGCTGCGGCCAGCCATCTGGCTGGCTAATGCCCGGAGTTCATGGATTTCGGCCGCACCGAGAATGGGAATGTAGTCGTCCAGCTTGGGTGGGGCCTTGGGAGCAGGGGCTTGCGTCGGTGTCGCCGCACCTTGCGGCGTTGTCGTAGGTACACTCATTGGCGAGCTCCCGATTCGATCGTCTGCAGGATTTCTTTGCGAAGGTTTTGAAGGTCGTTCGTATAAAAGTCGATGTAGTTCAGTCTTGCCGCTAGTCTGGGCATCTGCAGGCTGTCCTTAATCCAATGGGAGAAGTCGTTCGTTTCAAGATGCAGCCGGAGGCGAGAGTTGATGAAGTGATGGGCCACGGTCTGCACGCTGAGCTCGCGGATTCCTTCCACCAGCTCTTCCAAATTGTTAGCTTGCATTCCGAGGGGCACGGTAACTGCCCTGGCTTCGCAGAAATAGAACGGCTCGAATGCGGGTCGGTCAATCGATTGAGGGTTGCGCTGCAAATATCCTTCGACGATGCGACTGAGCTCCTTGCGCAGCTCTTCGATCGAGACCGATTCACGCAAATCGACAGCCGCGAGTTGCTCGGCGAGCGCCGCCTCGTTGCAGGCGGCCATGACCCACTGTGCGAAATCGCTCGAGAATGCAGCGTAATGGTGCGTCTCGAGGCTTTGAAACGTATGGTAGAAGATCGATGCGTCGGGGACCGTGCGGAGAAACTTCGCGAGCTCTCCCAGGGTCCAGGCGCGCTCGGGTAGAATGCGAACCAAATAGGACGCAGCCACGAATTCAAAAGGGACTTTCGCTTGTTCGGTCATCTCAGCGCGTTCAGCTCCTTTAAGAAATGCTGTACTTCCCCAGGAGACCGCAGATGAAAGCGGGCGGCCGTGGGACGCCGCGGACCAACCGCAATCGTGATGCCTCGCAGCTTCCGGAAGACAGACTCGTCCGTGGTGTCATCGCCCAAATAGAAGACCAAGCATCGCCCGGAGGGTGGGGCCACGTGCTCCCTTCGAAGAATGAACTGGATGGCCGTCCACTTGTCCACGCCGGACGCGGGTCGGATTTCCCAGATGTTTTTCCCGGCCAGCAAGCAAAGGTCCGGCTCTGCTTTGAGAACATTTGCAGCCGCCGCACGAGCAATGGCGCGAGCTCGAGGGGAGGCGTTGCGATAGTGTAAAGCAATCGTCGCCTTCTTGAATTCAAGTAGCACCCCCGGGAGCCGTTGCAAATTTCGCTCTAAGGCGCGGTGGGCGCGTGCGATTTGCGACCTCTGTGAGAGATTCAGCAATTCATACCGGCGGTTGCCCGGACTGCATAGAAAAAATCCGTGCGCCCCAACATACCAGATGCGGCGCAGACGGACTCGGTTTCGCACGTCGCTCATACCGCGTCCGCTAATCACTCCCAAGATTACCCGCTTCCGCTCCAGCTCTGCCAGAAGTTTGCGCACCGGGACCGGAAAGCGGACCTGCCAGGGCCAGCGAGGAATCCGAACCAATGTTCCATCGAAGTCGGTGAATAGCGCGAGGCGCTTGGCACGTATGACCTTGGGCGCGATGTCCGCCCAGGCACGAAACAAATGGAGCGGCCGCTTCACGCGGTTGTGGCCACTTTCGGGAGAAGGATTTGAACCCGTGTAAACTCTCGATTTCTTGCGCGTGCGACGCCGCCAGCGCCGCATCCGGCGCCGATCCTGCTCCGGATTCCTATCAACGGTTCCCCGGCGACACGTTATCTCCCGGCGCGAGAATCCATGATAGCTTCTGACCGGGATTTACGCACTGCAAACCGGATTGTTTTTCGCGCACCAGGCTGGGCGCGATTCAATTGAACCGCATCTGTATGATGAAGGGGAGCGGCTCGTGGTCGTCCGGAATTTCATCTTTTGGCTCTCGACGAACGAACATCGTGTGGTCCAACGCGTCCGCGGCCGTGTCCGGCCCCTAAATGAATTACAATGTTGTTCCGATGAAACTGAGTCTGCGGCTGGCCCTTTTTCTCGTCCTGGGAATTTCCCTGGTCACCTTTGTCACCGCCCGTTACGAAGTGCAACGGGAGAAGAGCGGTCTGCGGGCGGATTTGGAAAAGCGGGCTGAGATCTTGGCGGAAAGTCTGCAAGAGGTTGTCGAGCCGATTCTCCAACAGGGTTCAGGAAACCAGCTTCACCGGATCGTGGACCGATTCGGGAACCGAGAACGACTGGCCGGGGTGTTCGTTTACGACGATCGCGGAAACACTCTGGCCAAAACGTCGAATCTTGACGCACGTTTGAACGTCCCGCCCCTGCTGGCCCTCCAGGCGATCACTCAAGACCGAGGATTCGGGCAGTTCCTGACGCTGGGCGACACTCCGATGCACGTCTATTTCCTGCCATTGCATCGAGACTCGGCGGTGATCGGCATTCTGGCCATCCTTCACAATGCCAGCTATATCGAGGCGGAGAGCGCGAGCATATGGCGCGCGACTCTCTGGCACGTATTCGCCCAGGTGTTCTTGATCACGCTGATCACCTTCCTGATCGTCCGCCAAACGATTGCGGGACCGATCGCGAAGACGGTCCAGTGGATGAAAGACCTTCGGACGGGCAGGGTGGCGCCCCGCCCCGATCTTCCCGACGGGGATTTGTTCAAACCGCTGTCCCACGAGGTGGCCAATCTGGCTCAGAGTTTGGCGCAAGCCCGAGCTACCGCTGCAGAGGAGGCCCGGCTTCGTGAGGCGGGAGAGTCGCTCTGGACCGCCGAACGCCTGCGCGTCAGCATCCAGGGCAAGCTCCGCGGGAGCCCCTTATTCGTGATATCGAACCGCGAGCCCTACGAACACGTGCATCGCGGCAAAACGATCGAGGCCGTGGTTCCCGCGAGCGGATTGGTGACGGCGCTGGAACCGATCTTGCGCGCCTGCGATGGGACCTGGATCGCGCAAGGTTCCGGCGATGCGGACCGCGAAACCGTGGACGATCGGGATCGCCTGCGCGTTCCGCCCGATCGTCCGCAATACACCCTCCGGCGCGTGTGGGTCACGCCGGAAGAGCAGCAAGGCTATTACTTCGGCTTTGCGAACGAAGGTCTCTGGCCCCTTTGCCACATCGCTCACACTCGCCCGACGTTCCGAGCGGCTGATTGGGAATACTATCGGCAAGCAAACGAAAAATTCTCTCTGGCGGCGCTCGAAGAGATGGAAGGGACCGAGTTCCCGCTGGTGCTCATACAGGACTACCATTTCGCGTTGTTGCCGCGGCTGGTGAAGGAGAAGCGTCCGGATGCCCGGGTGGCGATCTTTTGGCACATTCCGTGGCCGAATCCGGAAGCCTTCGGCATTTGTCCATGGCAGCGAGAGCTCCTGGACGGCTTGTTGGGGGCGGATTTGATCGGCTTTCACATTCAATCGCATTGCAACAATTTCTTGGAGACGGTGGATGCGGCGCTCGTATCCCGCATCGAATGGGAACGCTTCAGCGTCGATTTCCGCGATCACTCCACGGTCGTGAAGCCCTATCCGATCAGCGTGGCTTTTCCGGAGTCAACCGGAGAAGTTCCGCAAAGTCGCTCGTTCGAGAATGGGCGGATGACGATCTTCAAGCAACTCGGTGTGGAGGCTGCTTTTCTCGGTGTGGGCGTAGATCGCGTGGACTACACCAAGGGAATTATCGAGCGCTTTCGAGGCATCGAACGCTTTCTCGAAAAGAGCCCGCGCTACCGCGAACAATTCACCTTCGTCCAGGTAGGGGCCCCCAGCCGTACGAATATCAAGAGGTATCAAGACCTGCTCGATGAGGTGGAAACGGAGGCGGAACGCATCAATGTGCGCTTTCAAAACAAGAAATGGAAGCCCATTGTTCTGCTTAGAGAACATCACAGTCACCAGGAGATAGAGCCCCTTTACAAGGCGGCTGACCTGTGCCTGGTGACGTCCTTGCACGACGGAATGAATCTGGTGGCAAAGGAGTTCGTGGCCGCGCGCGATGACGACGACGGAGTGCTGATTCTGAGCCGATTCACCGGGGCATGCCGGGAGTTGCGCGATGCGGTTGTGGTGAATCCCTACGATACGGAACAGCTCGCGGAGGCCATACGCTTTGCGCTCGAGATGCCGCCCGAAGACAGAAGAACCAGGATGGAGCGCATGCGACGAATCGTGAAGGATCACAACGTCTATCGGTGGGCCGCCGATTTTATGTCCGAGCTCTCCGAAATTCGGCTGGACGAGCCGGCTCCCGACCCAACTCGCTGAAGGCTCTCTTTAACTTGCGGTTCGATGGCCGTCCGCGTAATCCGTGGATCACCGCTCGGTCTCCCTGCTCGACGCAGGTCGAAGCGGCGGAACGAATCAAGCTGTCCGACCGTCGGGGCGCCGGCGGCGCAAGAGACAGCGCCGATCCTCCTCAGGATTCTTATCAACGGTTCCCCACCGACACCCTACCTCCCAGCGCGAGAATCTATGATAGCTTCTGAACGGGATTTCGGCACTGCAAACCAGATTGTTTTTCGCGCACTGAGGCTGGGCGCGATTCAATTGAACGGCGGCTGTAGGATGAAGGGGAGCGGCTCGTGGTCGTCCGGAATTTCATCTTTTGGCTCTCGACGAAGAAAGGCTTCACCGACGCCATTGCGCGCCGCGGGATGCGGTATGGATTCGCGCGGCGTTTCATCGCCGGTGAGGTCCTGGCAGAGGCCCTCAACGCAACGCGTGAGCTGAATCGAGAGGGATCCCGAGCCAGCCTCAACCGTCTGGGCGAGAACGTGCACAGTGAAGCGGAAGCGCGCACCGCGCGGGATACCTACATCGAGATGTTGCGCAAACTCGCCGAGCGCGGACTCGATGGAAATATATCCATTAAGTTGACGCAACTCGGCCTCGATTTCAGCCGCGAGCTTTGCCTCGAGCTTTCGGGCGAGATCGCTCGATCCGCGCAGGATTTGAAAAACACGATCGAGATGGATATGGAAGGCTCTGCGTACACCGATGCCACGCTCGACATCTTCGAAGAGACTCGCAAGACATTCGATAACGTCGGGTTGGCGGTGCAGGCCTACCTCTATCGCACCCAAGACGATCTCGAGCGGCTGAGAAAACTCTCGCCGAAGATTCGTCTGGTGAAAGGCGCGTATCGCGAGTCCCCGCGCATCGCTTTTCAGAAAAAGTCGGACGTAGACACAAATTACCGCAAGCTGGTAGACCGTCTCTTCACCGGGGAATTTTTCCCTGCGATTGCCACTCACGATCCAAACATGCTGGAGTGGGCGCGCCAGCGCCTCCGCGAGCGCGGCGTTCCTGCAGGCAATTACGAGTTCCAGATGATCTACGGGATCCGTCGCGATCTACAGCAGCAAATCCGCGAGGAAGGCCATCCTCTGCGGGTTTATGTGCCCTTCGGCACCGAGTGGTGCCCCTATTTCATGCGACGTCTTTCAGAAAGGCCGGCGAACTGCTGGTTCGTTCTGCGGAGCCTTGCGGTGGAAGCCTCCCGCGGACGAAATTCAAGACGATCCGGGTAATCCAAATCTCATCCCAGTCCTGGAGAATTGCATCACAGCTCGCGCCTGGTCGGTAGGAGGGCTGCGTCGCCGCGCAGGTTTTCCGCCTCGTCCGAGCGTGCGGCGCGGAACGCATCCAGAGTCCAACAATCCTGCCCTTCGTCGTGACGCAAAACGTAGAAGTTGCCGTCGTTGGCGCGGACTCGAAAATACATGGCGGCAGGCGAGTACCATTGGCCGTCCAGCTCTTCCACTAAGAACTCTCGTCCACGCAGACAAAATTTGAGGGGCCGTTCGTCGGCGCGATAGCCCGCGTAACATTCCACGTGTATCTCGCTCATGGCGCCTCCGCGGAGTGGAAAAGCCGCCCGAGATCCTGTCTTCTTTCCTACTTTAGCAGCTTTCCAAGTGGAAGAAAATCGCCCGGGAGGAAGGTTGCCGGTCACGAAGTTTTGCCGATAGCACTTTGAGAACGGCTGGACTCCGCATTGTATGCGGCCCCCAGAAACACGATGATCGCCGTCACGTACATCCACAAGAGCAAACCGATTGCCGCCGCAAGGCCGCCATAAACCGCGCCATAAGGCATGTGGCCCACGTAGAAGCCAAACCCGACGTCGACGACCCACCAAAGCAGCGTTGCGAGCGCCGCTCCCGGAAGCAGACCCCTCCAGCCGACCTGCGCCTGCCGTCCGACGCGGTAGATGAGCGTCACCACCGCCAGACCCAGGACAAGAGCGAAAGCAAAATAAAGCAGCGTGCCGAGCCGAAACACCAGGTGCGTCAAACCGATTTCCTGGATCAGCCAGCCCCGCGCCTCTTTGCCGAATACGGTTAGAACCACGACTGCAAGCCACGGCGCAACGATGAGGCAGAGTAAGAGGAGCGCACGAAGCTGCCGATTCCAGATGCTTCCGGACACCGGGTCGCCCGCCACGACGCGGAAGCCTTCCATGAGCGCCATCATTACCTGCGTGCCAGCAAGCAGAGTGCCGCCCAGGCCGAGCCAGATCCACCCGCCAGGGTGCGCACCGCGCCGCACAAGATAGTTCAGCACTACGCGCTCGCTGCCGGGCGGAAGGATCAATCGCAAGCGGTTGGGCAGTTCCGCGACTTCGTCCTTCAACCAATCGCTGCTGCCAAGAATGCCGAAGACGAAAAGCAACATGGGGAAAAATGCCAGGAACATATTGAAAGCGACCGCCTGCGCCGGGATCACGCAGGCAGGAAAAACCCGGCGGAGGGATCCTTGGAGGTTTCGTGCGAAAGTGCTCATGGGCGCGGCTGATTATAAAGGCGCGCCAAGAAAATTGCGCGGTTGTCGGAGGCCGGCACGCCCCGAGGCGGAATGCCCGCCGCGGGGAGCCGCCCCTTACCACCGGGCTTCCATAGAAAATCCGGGTTAAACTGATCCGCGGCCCGATCGAGCGACGCGATTCTAATGCCGAAGACTTACGAGAACGAGTCCGCAAAGATCCGCGAAAAATTCGAGAGCAGCGGTGACGGCCGCGGCGCACTGCTCGAACGCACGGCCTTGGTGGACAGCGTGATCAAGCAGTCGTGGCGCGAATGCTTTTCGCCTGCTGCGGGCGCGCCCCAAGGTCTTTGTCTGGTCGCGCTGGGGGGATATGGCCGCCGCGCGCTTTTCCCCTATTCCGACGTGGACATTCTCCTCCTGAGCGAAAACGAGAAAACCGAGCTTTCATACAAGGACGCATTTCGGCCGTTCTGCCAGGCTCTATGGGATGTGCGGCTGCGAGTGAGCCCTGCAACACGGATCCTGGCGGAGTGCGACAAAATTTACTCGGACAACCCCGAATTCAGCATCTCGCTGCTCGATAGCCGGTATCTTACCGGCGACGCGGATCTCTTTGGGCGGCTGCGCAACCACGCGATCCTGGAAATGGTCGCTCGCGAGCGCCGCGATCTCGTCCGCGGCTTGGCCGAGCTGACGCGCCAGCGGCATGCCAAGCACGGCCACACAATTTTCCATCTCGAGCCAAACGTGAAAGATGTGCCGGGCGGCCTGCGTGATTACCATGTGGCGGGGTGGTTGGCGCTGATCTCGGAACTGGATTTGAAGCGAGCTTGGGTTACGCCTGAGGGGCTCTGGCCGGCCGCTTTGCGCGAGGAATGCGATCAGGCGTTTGACTTCCTCGCCGCCACGCGCTGTTTTCTCCACTACCGGCAGGGACGCGACGACAATGTACTGACCTACGAACTCCAGGCCGAAGCGGCGCATCGCGGGATCGGGGTTCGCTCGGAGGAAGTCTCCGCCGACGACTGGATGCGAAATTATTTTCGACATGCGCGCTCCATCGACCGGCTCACCTCCCGGCTGCTGGAGGAAGTCCCTGCCGCGCGCTCGTCCCTCTACGAGCTTTTCGAGGAGTGGAGGTCGCGCCTCTCGACGGCGGATTTTTCAGTCGCGCGCGGGCAGATCTATCTTCGCCAGCCGGCGCGGCTCGGCGAGCCGGAAGTGATGCTGGGGCTGTTCGAACTTGCGGGTCGCCACGGACTGGAAGTAAATAGCGAAACGGAACGGCTTGTCCGGGAGGCGCTCGTCCCGCGCTGGGACCCGCAGACTCGATTTCCCGATCTCTGGCGCCACATCCGCGCGATCCTGACGCTGCCGCACGCGGCCAACGCCCTGCGCGCCATGCATCGGGTGGGTTTGCTCGTCCGACTCTTCCCGGAGTTTCGGGCCATCGATTCGCTGGTGGTTCGCGACTTCTATCACCGCTATACCGTGGACGAGCATTCGTTCCGAACGATTGAGAACGTGCACCGTCTTCGCCGGCCCGAGGGCCAATGGGAACAAAGGTACGCCGAAATCTTCGCCGAGCTGGAACGCCCAGAACTGCTTTTTCTCTCGCTTCTACTCCACGATATCGGGAAGGGCGTGCCAGGCGACGATCACGTGGTGGGGAGCCTCGACGCGGCACGGAAGATTGTCGACCGGCTCGGTCTCGAATCGTCCGAAAGGGAGAGCGTTTTTTTCCTGGTGCGCCGCCACCTGGAAATGTCCGCGACGCTCATGCGCCGCGACATCTTCGAGCCGGAAACCATTCGCGCCTTTGCGGAAGTTGTCGGCGACCCCGAGCGCTTGAAAATGCTTTCCCTTTTCACCTACGCCGACATTCAGGCGGTGAACCCGGAGGCTTTGACGCCCTGGAAAGCGGAAATGTTGTGGCAGCTCTATGCCTCGACCGCCAACGAGTTCAGCCGGAGCTTCGATGAAGCGCGCTTCCATTGGGCGGACAAGGAAGCGGCTCAGGTGGACGAGATCCTGGGTTTTCTCCGCGAAGGGGACGCACGGGAAGAGCTGCGCACATTTCTCGAGGGTTTTCCAAGGCGCTATCTGGCATCTCAATCCGCAGAAGCGGTTGCGGCGCACTTTCACCTAGCACGCCGGCTCCCCGATGAGCCGGTTCAGCTTGAGTTGACCCCGGGCTCACACTCCTACAGCCTCACGCTGCTGACGGCGGACCGCCCGCGCCTGTTCGCCACGATCGCCGGCGCCCTAACGGCCTGGGGAATGGACATCGTGAAGGCGGAAGCCTTTGCCAATGCCGCGGGAACCGTGCTCGACACTTTTCATTTTGTAGATCTCTTCCGCACACTCGAGCTGAATCCCTCAGAAGTGGAGCGCTTCCGTGAAAGCATTGCCGATGTGCTGGCGGGCAAAAAGGATTTGGAGCTTCTGATGCGTGGCCGGATGAATCCGCAGGCCCGGGCGGCGCCCAAGGTCAAGATCTCGACCAGCGTGCGTTTTGACGACGGGTGTTCCTCCCACAGCACTCTGGTCGAGATGGTGACGCAGGACCGTCCCGGGTTGCTTTACCAGGTGAGCACGACATTGGCCGAGCTCGACTGCAATATCGAAGTCGCGCTGATCGACACGGAAGGACAAAAGGCCATCGACGTCTTCTACTTGACGTCCAAAAGCAAGAAGCTCGACCCGGCTAAACAGCAAGCCCTTCAGGATGCGCTGCTCAAACAACTATGAAGCGCAAGCGGTCTCGCGCGTGCGCGGCCGCCCGTGTAAAATGCAGAAGCCATGGCAAAGGGAAAAAACATCGGTGTTTTGACCGGCGGCGGCGATGTCCCGGGCCTGAACTCGGTGATCAAGTCCGTCGTATACCGCGCGAGCGAGCTCGGACGGCCCGTGATGGGCATTCGCAAAGGCTGGGAAGGCCTGACCCATGTGAACGCTGCGGATTCGCCCGAGAATTACATTCTCTTGCTCACCCGGGAGAATACGCGCTCCATCGATCGCACCGGCGGCACCATGCTGCACACTTCGCGGACGAATCCGAGGCGCATCTCCAAGTCCAAGGTTCCTGCCCACATTTCGCCGGCGGAATTGGAGAAGCTGCCGTTCGATGGAAAGTCCTACGATTTCACCTCAATCGTGCTGCGCAATCTGGAAAAGCTGGAGATCGGGTGCCTGGTCGCCATCGGTGGCGACGACACGCTCAGCTTCGCTTCCGCGTTGGACCGCGCCGGCTTTCCCGTAATCGGCATTCCCAAGACGATGGACAACGATGTACAGGGCACCGAGTATTGCATCGGTTTTTCCACGGCCATCACTCGCGCGCGAGAATTGATCACGCGCCAGCGCACCACCCTGGGATCGCATGAGCGCGTAGGCATCTTCCGCATCTTCGGCCGCGACGCCGGCTTCACGTCGCTGTACACGGCCTACGTCACCTCGGCGCGGTGCCTGATCCCCGAGTATCCCTTCGATCTCGACCTTCTGATGAATTTGCTGGCGGAGGATAAGCGCAACAATCCGAGCCATTACGCGCTCGTCGTGGTGTCCGAAGGAGCCGTGTGGCGGCAAGGCCAAGTCCAGGAGGTCGGCGAAGCGGATGCCTACGGCCATCGCAGGAAGGTCGATATCGGGCAGGCCCTGGCGGAAGAGGTCCAACGACGCCTGGGCGAGGAAACCATGAACAGCGACCTCACTTACGACCTGCGCAGCGGCGAGGCAGACGCGCTCGATCAGTTAGTCGCCACCACGTTCGCGAACATCGCGCTCGAGCTCGTCGGGGACGGGGTCACCGGCCGCCTGGTAGGCGTGCGGAACGGCTGTTACGCTCATGCGCCTCTTCCTGATCCCGCTCTCGGAGCTCGCAAAGTTGACATCGCCGCCCTCTATAACACCGAACGCTACCGTCCCAACTACGCTTCGAAGCTGGGCGCTCCGCTGCTCTTCAGCCATATCTAGTGCCGTTCCAAATGATTGCTCCGAGTTTCGGAGAGCCAGGAAGAAGGGCGCTGTTTGAGTCTCATCTGGCGCCGTATTTGCTCTTAACCCGCCGTCGCCACTGGGGTCCCCGAGTTGTACGATTTGCGAACTCTGAGATTTGAGGTTCCTAGAGCCTCTCGTCAGTGAGACTGTCTCCCCAACGACCGGCGTATTGATCTGGATGGTGTCCCAATACGCTTTTGATAGCCCCTTAACACAATCTGGTAACTCCCAAAACGCTGACATGGATCATAGGCATCTATTATATGTCTTGCAAAGGCGGTCACCCTAGACCACAGGACAACTATGTACATGGATATTACCGGGGCGCGCTAAAATGACTCCTCGCGCTTGCGGTTGGTAATCAGAGATCCGGGTCAGCTGGCAGGAGGCGCACAAATGGATGGCACCAACTCAACGAATCGCGGCGGAATGGCGTTCCAGGGATTACTGCTCGCTCTAGGCCTCATTGTTGGCGGCTGGGTTCTGGGAGCGCAGATCAAGGCAACCCGACTCAATGACCGCTATGTGACGGTGAAGGGCTTGGCAGAGCGCAGCGTCAAGTCCGATCTTGCCATTTGGGCTCTCGGCTACAAGGAGGCTGGAGACGATCTGACAGTGTTGTACGCGAAGACGGAGACCGACAAGAAAGCGATTCTGCAGTTTCTCAGCCAGCAGGGCATTCAGTCTTCTGAAATCGAGCTGGGGGTGGTGCGGGTAGTTGACACCCAGGCCAACGAATTCGGAGGTGGCAGCCGGGCCCCTCGTCGCTACATCGTCCAACAGGAAATCACCGCACGGACGTCACGAGTCGATCAGATCGCGGCCGCATCGCAGAAAACTATGCAACTGCTGCAAGAAGGCATTGTTTTGAACAGCAATCCTGGCCAGGGATTGATCTACAAATTTACCGGATTGAACGCCATCAAGCCCGACATGATCACTGACGCTACCCGAAACGCCCGCGCTGCGGCCGATCGCTTCGCCTCAGATTCAGGCAGCAAAGTGGGATCCATTCGGCAGGCAAACCAGGGCGTTTTCTCGATTTTACCCGCGAATTCTGGCAGCGCCACCGACGAACCCGGTTACGAGAATTCCAACGCCGACAGCAGTCTCATGAAGACCGTCCGCGTCGTCAGTTCCGTCCAGTACTACTTGGAAAGATAGAACGAATTGTTCTTAATTTTTTGCGCTGGGTCTGCGGATTCAGCTCAGGCGGTCTCTGCGGTTGGCGGCTCTTTGGCCGGAATGCCGGTCGCGCTGGCTCTCTGTCCTCGTCCATATAGCCACACACCCAATCGCCAGGCCAGCAGCACTCCGACAAGCGCGGCGTACTGCAGCGGCTTGCGTACGTCGGACTTCACCAGCCAGTAGTAATGAATCACGCCGGCTATTGCGCTCAGATAAATTGCACGGTGTAGCAACTGCCAGCGGCGGCCGCCCAAACGCCGGATCCAGCCCCTCGTCGAAGTGATCGCCAGCGGAATCATCAGCACAAAACCCGTGAAGCCCACGGTGATGAAGCGGCGCTTCTCGACGTCCTTCAACATCTCTGCCACATCGAAGAACTTGTCGAGGACGATATACGTGGCGAAATGCAGACAGCCGTAGAAAAATGCGAATAGACCCAGCATGCGCCGATAGCGAATGAGCTGTGGCAGGCGCAGGATTTTTCGCAAGGGCGTGACGGCAAGCGTGATGATCAAAAACCGAATCGTCCAATCCCCGGTCGCGTGCGTGATGAATTCGATCGGGTTCGCGGTGAGCTCGCCATGCAGGGCCCTCCAAGCCAGCAATCCAGCGGGCACGAGACACAGCAGGAAGACAGGAATCTTCGTCCACTTGTTCGCAAGGATGGATTGCATGCTGAGGCGCGCTCCGGGTCAGAAGTACCTTTTCAAGTCCATGCCGTTGTAGAAGCTGGCGACCTGGTCTCCGTAGCCGTTGAACGCGAGCGTCGGCCGCCTGAAAAACTCTCCCAGGCGGCGCTCCTTGGCCTGGCTCCAGCGCGGGTGATCCACATTGGGATTCACGTTGGAGTAGAAGCCGTATTCGTGGGCGCTGGCCAGGTTCCAGGTAGTCGGCGGCTGGTCCTTCACAAAACGAATTTTTACGAGCGACTTGATGCTCTTGAAGCCGTACTTCCAGGGAATCACCATGCGAACCGGAGCCCCATCCTGATTGGGCAGCGTCTCCTCGTACATTCCCACGGTAAGCAGCGTGAGCGGGTGCATCGCTTCATCGAGCCGCAGCCCTTCGACGTACGGAAGCTCGATCCCGGCGTTCCTTCCTTCCGGCATTTGCCGGGGGTCGTAGTAGCTCTCGAAGGCCACGAATTTGGCCTGGGATGTGGGTTCCACGAGCTTGGCCAGCACGTTAAACGAGTAGCCGATCCACGGCACTACGATCGACCATGCCTCGACGCAGCGGTGCCGGTAGATGCGTTCCTCAAGCGGCGCGAGCTTCAAGATTTCGTCCATTGCAAACTTGCGCGGTTTCTTCACCTCACCTTCGACCGAAACGCTCCAAGGTGCGGTGCGAAAGTTTCCAGCGTTCGCAGCGGGATCGGTTTTCCCCGTGCCGAATTCGTAAAAATTATTATAGTGCGTGACATCCTGGTAGGGAGTCTGCTTCTCGCTAGTGCTGAAGGGGCTCTTAGCGAGGCCGGCCAGCTTCGTCGTGGCAAGAACGCTGGTCGATGGCGACACCAGATTCCACAGCGTGTTCCCCACGAGTAGGGCCCCGCCCGCCAGTGACGCTTGTTGCAGGAATAGGCGGCGGTTCATGTACACCCGCTTGGGGGTGACATCCGAATAGTTTAAATCGGGCGCTCGTTTGATCAACATCGATTGTCTCCTGCCCACGCCACAGTTATTCCGGACACAGCTCTGAATCACAAGCTTTAGATGCGCCAACGGCCGGCGCGCACCAATAAATAATACGCTCCCGAGCGCCGTATTGGATGGGCCATGGTTCCGCGCGCCACGCGGCAGCAACGAGGGGCGGTCTCGCGCAGTCCTCGATTGTTCGTCCGCGAAGGTCTAGAATAGGGATAGGGCGGTTTGGCACCCGACGGTTCGAGCCGCCACCAAAGTCAACGCGCATGGCCACCCTAAAAGAAGTCCTCGATCAGAACGTACGCGAAGGCGAGCTTTACGAAAAGCTCGACAACAATCGCGTGCGCTGCTTCGCCTGCGGCCATTGCTGCCCGATCCCCGACGGGCAGCCAGGCGTGTGCAAGGTCCGCTTCAACCGGGGTGGCACTCTTTACGTGCCCTGGGGTTACGTCGGTGCGCTGCAATGCGACCCGATCGAAAAAAAGCCGTTTTTTCATGCCTATCCGGGCGCTCTGGCGTATAGCTTCGGGATGCTCGGCTGTGACCTGCATTGTTCGTACTGCCAGAACTGGGTCACTTCACAGGCCATTCGCGATCCCGCAGCCATCTCCCGGCCATTGCGGCTCTCTGCGGAGCAGCTTGTCGAGGAAGCGCTCGAGCAAAAGGCCAAGGTAATCGTCAGCACCTATAACGAGCCACTGATCACGAGCGAATGGGCTGTGGCTGTGTTCAGGGAAGCGCGCGCCGCCGGTCTCGGAACCGCTTTCGTCTCGAACGGGAACGGTACGCCGGAGGTGCTCGAATATCTGCGGCCCTGGGTCGATCTCTACAAGGTGGATTTGAAGAGCTTCGACGATCGGCATTACCGGCAGCTCGGAGGGCGCCTACAACCTATCCTGGATTCGATTCGCCGCCTGAAGGAAATGGGCTTTTGGTTGGAAGTCGTCACGCTGGTGATTCCCGGCTTCAACGACTCAGACGATGAATTGAAGAAATTGACGGAATTTTTGGCCGGCGTGTCGCCCGACATACCGTGGCACGCTACTGCATTTCACAAGGACTACAAGATGACCGACCCGGAAGACACCAGTCCCGAAACCCTACTGCGTGCCGCCGAAATCGGCAAGCGGGCGGGTCTGCGCTACGTCTATACGGGGAACCTGCCGGGCCATGTCGGGGATTCAGAAAACACGCGCTGCCCGGGCTGCGGAGAGCTTCTGATTGAGCGGTATGGCTACTTGATCCGGGGTTATCACCTGAGTCCGAATGGCTGTTGTCCCTCGTGTGGCATGAACATTCCGGGGAGATGGGCGCCTGCGTTTCAGGGACAGACCACCTCGCGGCCCTTCGTGCCGCGCCACCGCTCCCGCCCGAATGCGCTTTCCGTGCTGAACTCCTGAAGCTTCCCGGAGTCAGTTCAACCCATCCGTAAGGGAATACGGGCGATCAACCTTTGGGCTTGCCTTTCTGCTTGAGCTCCCGTTCTCGCTCCTTCAGGGCGTCTATCTCGTCCAGCAGTGCCTTGAATTTCTCGCGAGCCAAGTCGCGCAGCAGTGCTACTTCCGCGCTTTCCAATTCGAACCCGGGGGTCCTGTGAAATCGAACGATCAATTTCTCGATGGCCTCGGCTTCGCTGCGCTTCTGCGCAAGTTCCTCTTGCACGTGTGCCAGCTTGTCTTCTCCGTCCTTGCGCACTTCTCCTCCAGGGTGCTGGGCGCACGAGTGGTGCCCAGCGAACATTTGCAAATTTATGGAAGCTACGAACGGCCAGCGATCAACCGAGGGCTTTCCGCGTTTCCCGCGCCTGCAATCTCAGTCCATTGAGCGTCCTATATGTTCGATGCGACTTAGCGTGTGGGGCTGCCTCAAATCGGCGGGGAGATCCTGTAGTTTGGAAGGCAGCTTATGGTAGTCGTAAAGTGGAGTAAAGCAATGCCTTCCAGCGTTTCGTCTCGATCTGCCAGCACACTCGAGCATTGGGTCCCTTGTCCAGGAGCGGCGCCCAAACGCCTCGATTGCGGCTGTTGTTGGCCACGTTGAGGCGGTCCACGACGGTCATTCCCCGGGTAAGTTCGCTTGTGGTTTCGACGTCGACATAGTGTTCGCTCCAGCGAAGGCCGATGGAAGGCTCAAGGGCGATGGACATCGCAACCGGATCTGGCAGGGAAATGCCTTGCTCGCCGGTCTGTTCGAAATAGGCTTGCTGCGCCCGGCTGTTGCATTCAATTGCAAAGCGAGCCAGCCCGGTATTCAAGCCCAATACAAAATCGATGTCGCCCGGGTTCAGGGCAGCGTCACCGCGGCAGAGTTGCCAGCCAATGAGCTCGACTGGAAGGCCGCTGCGCAAGACGACACGAGCAGCTTCTGGATCGCACCAAATGTTGTATTCGGCGGCCGGCGTGACGTTGCCTTCGCAACAGGGCGCGCCTCCCATGAGCACACAGCGGCCGACCTGGGCAGCGATATCAGGTTTCTTGGCCAGAGCCAGGGCAACATTTGTTAGCGGTCCCAACGTAACCAGCACGAGCCCGGGGTTGGCTTCGATCGTCTCGATAATCGCGTCGACAGCGTGGCGCTGTTCGGCGGTTCGCCTGGCTGGTGGGTAACCGTGGTCACCCAGCCCGTCGCGCCCATGGAACCAGTCAGCGCTCTGGTGCGCTCGGACCAGAGGCTTTTCAGCGCCCGTGTAAACGGGGACGTTCGCTTTACAGAGTTCGGCCGTATAGAGGGCGTTGCGCGTGGCTTGCTCGACGTCTACGTTTCCAGCAACGGTCGTAATCGCGGCGACGCGGACGTCCGGGGCACAGAGAGCCATGATGAGCGCGACGGCGTCATCGGAGGCAGTGTCGGTGTCGATCAAGAAAACGCGAGACATGATCTCAGCCTCTGGAGGATTCCTGCTAGATGCCGCTCCAGTAAGGCGTAACGGGGGCACATTCTACGACAACGGGGCGAACACAATCACCTGGGAATTGTCGAGCGAAGCGAAACTTGTTGTTGACCCTACTCGCCCTCTCGGTCTTCAATCGGCATCGCGATTGACAGTAGACGAATCGAAGCCGCGTGACTTCTGAAAAAACAGTTCATCGGGGCGGTCCTCGGTCATATGGGGTGGTGGCGCTGCTGCCGCTTCTCCTGCTGGCGGCCGCGATGCTGGCCAGCGACTCGGCGTCGCATGGAAGCAGCGCTATGTCCCCGAACTGAGTAGGCATCCATGGAGAATCGAAGTGCGGCGATATGCGTGCGAGTCTCCGGTCTCACTCAGCTCCTTGCCACCGAGCGTTGATCGCTAAGTTGCTGCCAAGTTCACTCGACCGGGAGGAGCCGACGCCGCCATCGTCGTTGACAACGCGAGAGGCCGAAGTGTAGTCTGCGCTTCCTCTCGCCTGAGAAAACCCGGGAAGGAGGCAGTTTTGCATGGCGACTCTTGATGACAACGGATCGGCTGTGAAGGCTCCCACTCCCCGTCCGAGCGCAGATGGAATCATGGAATTGGGCCTGAGCTTCTGGGGAGCGAAGACGCTGCTGAGCGCAGTGGAATTAGGCGTCTTCACCGAGCTCGCCAAGGATCCCATGGACGGGCAAGCCCTTTCCGAGCGACTCGGGTTGCATTCGCGCAGCTCGCGAGACTTCCTAGACGCTCTTGTGGCCTTGGCTATGTTGCGACGAAATGGCCAAATCTACTCAAACATGCCCGACACAGACTATTTCCTGGACCGCGCGAAGCCATCCTACATCGGCGGGCTCCTGGAAATGGCCAATGCTCGGCTTTACCCATTTTGGGGGTCCCTGACAGAAGCTCTCGAGACAGGCAAGCCCCAAAACGAATCGAAGGCCGGCGTAAAGAACCCTTTCGAAGCCCTCTATGGGGACCCCAGGAGACTCCGCGGCTTTTTGCAGGCCATGACCGGCCTAAGCATGAATTCGGCCAAGGCCATCGCCGAAAAATTTCCCTGGAATCACTATAAGACCTTCGCTGACATTGGCGGGGCCCAGGGCGGAGTCGCGGTGCAAATCGCCCTTGCGCATCCTCACGTCACCGGAGTTGTGTTCGACCTGCCCGTTGTAGAGCCACTCTTCAATGAATACGTTCGATCGTTTGATCTGGCGAGCCGCATCCGTTTTGTCCCGGGAAATTTCTTTGCGGACCCTCTGCCTTCGGCGGATGCGATTATCATGGGACATATCCTCCATGATTGGAACCTGGAAGAAAAACGAAAGTTAATCTCCAAGGCTTACAACGCAATTCCCGGAGGAGGCGCGTTTCTGGCTTTTGACACCGTGATCGACGATGAACGCAGACTCAACGCGCTCGGATTACTCATGAGCCTTAACATGCTGATCGAAACGCCGGGCGGCTTCGACTATACGGGAGCGGACTGTTGTTCGTGGATGCGCGAGGCGGGATTCCGCGAGAACAAAGTTGAATACCTTGCCGGCGCCGACTCGATGGTCTTCGGCTTGAAGAAGTAGCAGCCATCGCTGTGTCTTGCAACTTCACACTTCTTGGGAAGTTTGTGAACGGAAGGCTCGATCGGCTGCGAACTGTGGTCGGGCGCAGGAGGCTGAAAGATGACCGTTCCGTCACCTCAGGAGTTGCTTGACTTCACAGGAAAGGCCGTTGTCGTGACTGGGGCGGGCAGCGGACTCGGCATGGACATTGCCCAGCGTTTCGCGGAAGCCGGGGCGGCGGTCGTGGTGAACTATCGGACTAGCGAAGCCGGCGCGAAAGCCGTAGTCCAATCGATCGAAGGCAGGGGACGCAAGGCCATTGCCGTTCAAGCAGACGTCAGCCAGAAGGCCGAGGTGGAACGGCTGATCGCCAAGGCTGTTGAGGCTTTTGGCGGCCTCGGCGTCCTGGTCAACAACGCCGGCGCCTACCCCGTCTCGCCCGTCCTAGAGATGACGGAGGAGGAGTGGGACTTTGTAGTGGACGCCAACCTGCGCAGCGTGCATCTGGCAACACAGGCGGCGGCTCGGCAGATGATCCGCCAGGGCCGGGGCGGCGCGATCGTCAATGTGGCCTCCATATCCGCCATGCAACCGGGGGCGGGCCATAGCCACTACAATTCCGCCAAGGCTGCGGTGGTGATGCACACGCGTACCGCCGCGCTTGAACTCGGTCAACACGGCATACGCGTCAATGCCGTCTTGCCTGGCGTCATCTGGCGCGATGGAATCGAGCGCGTTTGGCCCGAGGGTGTAACGCGCTACCTTAAGGTCGTTCCTCTGGGCCGTCTGGGCATGCCCGACGATGTGGCCGACGCTTGCTTGTTCCTCGGATCGGAAGGCGCGCGCTGGATCACCGGCGCCAGCCTGGCCGTGGATGGCGGCGTGCTTGCTTGCAACGTCTATTGACGGTACTTCGACGTTTTCACGAGGCTGGCCGACGATGCTGACACCAGAGCGATTGATCGAATATTTCGACCTCAAGCCCCTACCCGTCGAGGGTGGCTATTTCAGGCAGACGTACCGGGCGGATGAGACGCTGCCGCGCGAAGCCCTGCCCGACCGTTACGCTCGAGGCAAGTCTTTCTGCACCGCCATTTATTACTTACTGACCTCCGACCCCGACTCGTTCTCAGCTCTGCACAAGTTGCCGACCGACGAGATCTATCATTTCTACCTGGGCGACGCAGTCGAGATGCTGCTTCTGCACCCGGACGGGGCGAGCCACCGGGTGATCCTCGGCCCCGATGTGCTCAGCGGGCAGCAGGTACAATTCGCGGTGCCACAGGGGGTGTGGCAGGGCTCGCGTCTGCTTGCGCCTGGGCGGTTTGCGTTGCTTGGAACCACAATGGCGCCTGGGTTTGACGATGGGGATTACATTGGTGGAGTCCGCGACGAGTTAATTGGGCGGTACCCGAAGCAGGCCGCTCTCATTCGGGCCTTGACACGTTGACACAGCTTGAACTTTTTCAGATCGTCGTCGAAACGATGGCTCGTATCGTCCTCTAATGCCGGAGATAGGAGGCAGTAAGGTGGCCGCAGTCGTGGAGAAGACCTGCGAATCCTGTGGGCAGCGCTTCCCTTGCCAGAAAGAAGGGGAGTGCTGGTGCCGCTCGGTTGAATTGGACCCCGGCACCCGGACCCAGCTCGAGAACAAATTCAGGGACTGCCTCTGCGAGAGTTGCTTGAGGGGGATCGCGTCCCACCCTGAGCGCGAGTAGACAACAAACTCCAAGCGAGAAAGCCAGGTCACCCTCTCGAAAGATGCGCCGCACAGAAATGGAGCGCAATCCCGCCTTTCACGCCTCGCGCTAAGCAATCTCCGGCTGCCATGGTGTGAGGTGCCCCTCTCCCCAACAATCGTAAAGAGTCAAAATACCCCCAGGATCCGTGCAGCGTTCTGGGTGCTGGGCGCCACTCATGCTATGTACAGTGCGGCAGTCGTTCCACGTACTGACAATCGGAGGAATGACAATGGCACAGCGTCGGCGGAGGAAATCGGGAACTCGGCTGCTTCTGGTTGCTCTTGCGGTGAGCGCGATCGGCGCCGGCGGCAAGAGTCGGGAACCGTCGAAGCCCGTTGATAGCGCAACCGCTCATGCCGTGTTCGATCGGCTGAAGAGACTGGATGGCACGTGGCGCGGGAAGAGCACTAAGGGCTGGGAAGAGCTCTCCGTGATCCACACGATTGCGAAAGGCTCTGCTGTGGCCATTCGATCCGAGGAGGAGGACGAGGACTCAGCAATGCTCAGCGTCTACAATATGGACGGGGACCGGCTGCTGCTCACGCACTATTGCGAGGCGCAGAATCAGCCGCGGCTGGTTGCCACAGCCATATCGGAGGATGGCCGGAAAGTGCTATTTACGTTTCTGGACGCGACGAACCTCCCTTCCCGCGACAAGGGCCACATGGACAAGTTGCTATTGGAACTGATCGATGACAACCACTTCACCGAGGATTGGACTTGGTACTCGAACGGCCGCGAGCAGTGGTTGGAACTCATCGATACGCAGCGCGTTCCGGCATCAGGCAAGAATCCTTGAAACAGGACGAGCCAAAAGAACGCGGGCTCGCCGAACGCTTCACGAGGCACGCGGACGAGTCTGCCTTCCGCGCGCTGTATCGTCTGCACACGCCGCTGCTGTACCGCCTCGCGCGGCGCATAGTCGGCGATCCGGAGCGCGCGGCGGACGTGGTGCAGGACACGTGGATATGCGCGGCACAGAAACTTCAGGGTTTCCGGTGGGAGTCGAGCCTCTCAACATGGCTTACAGGCATCGCGATCAACCGCAGCCGCGAAGAGATTCGCCGGCGCAATGCCGCGGAACCCACCAACGCCGAACCGGTTGAAGTGGGCACGCCAAGTGCGCGCGTCAGCGACCGGATTGATTTGCAGCGTGCCATCGATCAGCTTCCAAACGGATATCGCGAAGTTCTCTTGCTGCATGACGTCGAGGGATACACGCATGAGGAAATCGGCCAGGCTTTGAACATCGAGCCGGGGACTTCGAGAAGCCAGCTTGCCCGAGCGCGGGCGGCCATGCGCGCCCAGCTCGCGCCTGGAAAGGATAGCCATGATTCCCGAATCTGACGAGGAACTGTCCACCGAATTGCGCCAGAAGCTTCGCGCCTCCGTTCGAGGAACCGAGCCGCCCGCCTGGTTAGAAGACCGCGTGGTTGCGGCTCTTCAGCAACAGGGCCTGTTGCGTCCCGAGCGCCCTCCCAGGACGGTGCGAGTGCAATGGCTCGCAACGGCCACCGCGTGCGCCGTCCTGTTCGCGGCAGGATTCCTCCTGGGCAAAGCACAGCATCCGACGCCAGCCAAACCCGCGGGCGGCCGCTTTGTACTGTTCGTGGATCGGCTGAGCGGCGCCATCGAATCCGACCCGAAGCAAGAGGCGCGGCTCGTCCACGAGTATGCGGAGTGGGCACGCAAGGAGCGTGCAGCAGGCCATCTGCTGGTCGGTGAAAAACTGAACGACGAGGCGGTGGAACTTAGCGGCGCTACCGAAGCCGGGAAGGCGCCGGCGTCCGCTCAGGCGGTCAGCGGTTATTTTGTTATTGTCGCGCAGAATCTGGACGGCGCCATCAGCATTGCGCGCACCTGCCCGCACCTCGAACACGGCGGCCGGATCGTGATCCGGCCGATCGATCAAGTCCCGTAGCTGGGCGATAGGGATCCGCCGCGAGTTGAGTTGCGTTCCCGCTGGATTGCCTTCAACCCATCGGATACGGAGTTGCCTAAGGCACGGTCGGGGGCTGGTGTCCAAATCCGTCGCGGTTTGTCCCACAACCGGGCATGCCCGTTAGCGCATGCCCCTCTCTAATGGATAAGTCCTTGTAGCTAAATAATTTAAGAGAATCAGGTTTGTCGCACATGCCAGCATTTCGTGGGCGAAGGTTGTTGCGACCGCGCCAGCATGGCGACGAGGCCGACACGTGGATCGCGCGCGATTGGTCGCAGGAACAGTCCCGGGCCATGAAACCACCTGGCTGCCGACCGATTGCACCAGTAGGGCGGGAAGGCCTCTAGTAATAGGTCTAGGTCTTCGTCGTCGAATGTCTCCGTCGCCCAGTCGGCAAGGGTCTTGCGTGGGTTCGTTCCGCGATTTCCGCCTTGTTGAGGGGAATCGGCGCCCAGTCTCTCAGCCAGTTGCGGGCGGCCGTCGCCGGTCTCATGATCCGGGTTGATGGTTGGTTCCCCTGCTGCGGCCGCCGGTGGGTTCGTTCCGCAGTTTTCCACTGGCCGGGGATGGGGTACCGATGCTTCTGGCTGAGGAGCGCCCTTTTGCTTTCCTCGGGATACTCAGGGCATTCGAGCAGGTGGGCTTTCTCGATCTCACGGCTGTAGCCATGGTAGACGTGCCCGCACCAGAAGCAGACGGCGGTGCCCCCTTCGGCTTCGAGATTTTCGAGTGCATGGACGGTTCGCTCCATGGTGTCGTCTGGAAAGCGGATTTTGACTTTTTTACTCATCACGGGTCGTCTTGATGAAGGTCTTTGTAGTTACTTTGCCGGTGCGAGTGTCGACCTCGACATAAGTCTGAAGCGGCCCACACGTGGACAGCGTGATCCGCTTATCCTTCTCGATCCACATTTGGGCCCGCGGTGCTCGTTCGTCCCGTTTCATTGTGGTCTCCTTTCAATTGGATCATTATCTGCGACCAGGCAAAACCCCCTTTCATCTGGCGTCCGTCGAATCATCGGCGCCCTGCGCACCTTGCGCCGCAATCGCGCCGGCAGCCGTGGGTCCGCCTTTGAGAATCCACTCGAAAATGACCCCAATTAGCGCGCCTATGGCCGGCCCGACCACGTAGATCCACGTCGTGCCGAAGTTACCGCGCACTAAATCCGGCGCGAACGATCTCGCCGGGTTCATCGAGGCGCCGCTGATCGGCGCTGCCCAAAGTCCTGCCAGGGCAATATATCCACCCACCGCGATGGCACCGTTGGTGCCGATGTTGCGTGCTCCTGAGGCCGTGCCCAGGATCGTGTTCACCAACCCGGCTGTCAAAAGTACTTCCATCGCCAACGCCTTTCCATTGCCTATGCCACTGCCTGGTACCGTCGCGCCAAGCGCGCCGATCGTACCGAACATGGCCCGGAGGAAAAGCGCCGCCAAGACACCGCCGACTGCTTGTCCCAAGACGTAGCCCGGCACTCGGTTCCACGGGAAATTGCGCCGAATCGCGAACGCCAAGGTGACCGCCGGGTTCAAATGGGCTCCGCTCACTGCGCCCATGAAATAGATGATAGCCATTACCATAAGTCCGGGCGCGACCACCACCATGCCCGGAG
The DNA here is from genome assembly GCA_963781005.1 of uncultured Acidobacteriota bacterium. Classification (GTDB taxonomy): domain Bacteria; phylum Acidobacteriota; class Terriglobia; order Acidiferrales; family UBA7541; genus CAWADX01. The sequence continues at coordinate 28,988 of CAWADX010000001.1, read as the reverse complement.
TTACGGCCCCGCCGCTTCTAGCAGCGACGACTCCGCCACCGGCTGCAACCACGACCAACAGGAACGTGCCCCAGGCTTCGGCGAAGATTCGCCGCCACTCAAGCGCGCGGTCCAGGAAGTCGGTTGACAACTGCCGCTGGGCCATGCGCTGCCGCTGCGCTATGTCTGCCTTGCTTGTAAGCGATTTCATTCGGGATTTCCGATTTCAACGCGATCTCCGCACAGGACCATAGGCCCGAACTCCTCGCGTGTCGATCGCTGCCCGCCGGCCAACGTGAAGATTCGCCTGCAACCCGGCGGCCGGATGGTGATCCGGCCGATCGATCAAGTCCGGTAGCTGGGCGATAGGGATCCGCCGCGAGTTGAGTTGGCAGCCACGACTGCGATGATGAGGTACCAGAAGTTGGCGTCTATGTCGTTTCCTCCGCCTATATTATACCACCGGAGCGGCAACGACAGTCTAAGTTGCTGATTTATTTGTAGTTATACGTATATTGCGGCGCGGGGCCGGGCACCTACGCTCGTTGCCGTGGTGGCGACTTTACTCATTTTTGTGATCCCTTTCGGGCTGGCCCGCGGTCAGCCTTCGTGCTGGCTGACTCCTGTGGCCGCTCCTTTGGTTTTTGGTTCAGTATTACTTCAAGAATTTGCATTCCGCTGCGTTTATACGCTTTGTACAACTCATTCTCCCGATCCACTGCCAGACCGTGATCTCTGGAACCATCGGGCAGAATTTCACAGGCTGACGGAAGCAAGCCGCGTTCCCTCGGTGAGGGAAGGCCGGGGCTGTATTCAAAAACCCGAAATTCACCGCCTTTTAAAGTTTGGACAAGCACCGTCGTCGTGTCTCGATGGCGGGAAGTTTCACGGATGGAGACCCGGTTCCATCCCGGTATCCGCTCAAACTTTTTGACGGCAGCAATCGCTGCGTTCCGCAGGCGTAGAGCAGCGGCCTTGCACTCTTTTTCAAATTCAGCCATCATTTGTTTTTTCATTTTGTCCTTGCAGTTTCGGGAATTGTCGGGAAGCGGATATCACGCTTCCGCAAAGTCTGACTGTTATGGGGGAAGCGAAGAGCTAGCTCGGCTTCCTTAGGTTCGAGTTTCGAACGGAGCGGCAGTTCCAGGGTTATTCTCGCGAGGCGCAGTCGAGGAAGGCGCGGAGCTTGCGCGACCGCGAAGGATGCCGCAGCTTGCGCAGGGCTTTGGCCTCGATTTGGCGGATGCGCTCGCGAGTGACGTCGAACACCTGGCCCACTTCTTCCAGCGTGTGCTCGCTGCCATCCTCCAGCCCGAAACGCATCATGATGATCCTTTCCTCGCGGGGCGTGAGCGCCTTCAACAATAACGCGGTGTGCTCCTTCAGGTTCAAATAGATGACCGCGTCCGAAGGCGAGACCACGGCCTTATCCTCGATCAAGTCGCCCAGGTGGGAATCTTCCTCCTCGCCGATGGGTGTTTCGAGCGAGACGGGCTGCTGCGCGACCTTGCGGATCTTGCGCACCTTGTCGACGGGTATATCCATCTGCTTGGCGATCTGTTCCGCGGTGGGCTCGTGGCCGAGCTCTTGGACGAGTTGGTGGCTGGAGCGTTTGAGCTTATTGATCGCCTCGATCATGTGCACCGGAACGCGGATGGTGCGGGCCTGATCGGCGATGGCGCGGGTGATCCCCTGGCGGATCCACCAAGTGGCGTAGGTAGAGAACTTGTAGCCGCGACGCCATTCGAACTTGTCGGCGCCCCGCATCAGGCCGATGTTACCTTCCTGGATCAAGTCGAGGAACTGCAAGCCGCGATTGTTGTACTTCTTGGCGATGGAGACGACGAGGCGCAGGTTGGCCTCGGTCAACTCCTGCTTCGCCTGCTGGGCTTCAGCCTCACCGCGGAGGATCAGTGCGAGAGCGCGCTTGAGGTCGGCGAGCCCGACTTCGCTCGATTTTTCGATCTGCTTCAGCTCCGAGCGGCGCGAGCGCAGCTCCTTCCGCGCTTCGGCAGCGGTTTCGCCCTTGGCAGCGTCGGCCCGGCGGTCCAACCTGCCGGCCACGCGCTCGACCACATGCACGCGCTCGACGGTGTGGCGCACCTTGTCGATCTGGCGCTTCCGCTCGAGCCGGTTGAAGTCGATCGAGCGCATTAGCTGCGACATCCGAACGCGCGTCCGCGCAAGCTGAAAGCGAGCCCGCAGATACGCACGCGTTTTCGACCTCGGCGTGCGGTCGAGCTTGGCGGCCTGCTGGAGCGCCGCCTCGTAGAGCCTTTCGATCTTGCCGATGATCCGGAGGGTTTGCTTGGTCTTGTTGTCGATCTTCTCTTGCGTCAGCTCCTCGTCGTCCAGTTGAATGATTTTCTTGATCGACTGGGCGTCTTTCCGAAGCTCCACGCCGATCGCCAGCATCTCCTTGAGAACGATCGGGGAGCGCGAGATGGTCTTGAGGACCAGCCGTTGCCCGCGCTCCAAGCGCTTGGCGATGGCCACCTCGCCCTCCCGCGTCAGCAGTGGCACCGTGCCCATCTCGCGCAGGTACATGCGCACCGGGTCGTTGGTCTTCTCCAGCGTTCCCGGCGTCAGGTCGAGTTCGATTTCCTCGCCGGGCGGTTCCTCCTTGGCTTCGGCATCGGCGCCTTCACCCACTTCCGCGACCGCGCGAGCGGCCTTGGCGGTGGAGGCGTCTTCATAGATGTCGATGCCGTAGCGCTCGAAGGTGGAGAGCAGGTCATCGATCTCCTCCGATGAGTGCACCTCGACCGGCAGGAGATCGTTTACTTCGTCATAGAGCAGGTAGCCGCGCTCCTTGCCCATGTTGATGAGCTGGCGGACCTGGTCATACCTTTCTTCAATTACCAGCGGCAAAGGTTTCCCCCCTCGTCAGGCCACTGCCGATTTGGTTGAAGCTCTGTGATGTACTCCGCTGTCATTGCGCTCCGCTTACCGTGATAGCATCCCGGCACAGAGGAGGAATTCATTAATGTTCGTGCCAGACAAACCAACACTCCAATCTCTTGTAGGGCGAGAAATCATTGCGCGTATTCCAATTGTGTATGAGCAAGGACCGACTACGGTAAAACTCGTGAGCGTTGACCATGCTGGCATCTGGATTGAATCTAAGCATATGACGGAGTATTGGCTCTCCGAGTTGAAGGTTTCGGCTACTGCCTCAACTTTTGTGTTCTTCGTTCCATATCATCAGCTTTATTGGGTCTTGGCGTTGCAGGAGCGCGTTTCTTTGTCTGAGAAAGGGCTCGGAGTAGAAGACGACGAACCTCAGACGTGAGCGTTGGAACGTGTCGGAGAACTTCTAGGTTCACGGCGTCGGCCGTTTCGGTCGCTCGCTCACTCCCGGTCGTCATCGGGCATATACCTCCGCCGGAATTCGTTGTACCTCGTGTCGGACTTGTAGAACTTTTGTGGGTTTGTATGACCTTTTTGCGACAGCGGTTCCGGCGGCACAAGCCCGCAGCGCACGCACCTAGCCGTGCGCTGTGCGAGTTCGCCCCAAGTGGAGCAGACGCGGTGCAAGGGGCTTGGGCAGTTTAGTACATTCCGCCCATGCCGGCGCCGTCGCCGCCGTGGCCCGCGCCTGCCGCAGCCTTCATTCCCTCTTCTTTGATGTCGGCCACCAGGGCTTCGGTGGTCAGCATGAGGGCAGCGATCGACGCGGCGTTCTGCAACGCCAAGCGGGTGACCTTGGCCGGGTCGATCACTCCGGCCTTGATCAGGTCGGTAAATTCGCCGGACTCAGCGTTGAAGCCGAAGTTTTCATCCTTCGATTCGCGGATGCGGCCGACGACCACAGCGCCTTCGTGCCCCGCGTTCAGGGCAATCTGGCGCGCGGGCTCTTCGAGCGCGCGCTTGACGATATTCACGCCGATGGCCTCGTCCCCGTGTACCCTGAGCTTGTCGAGCGCCGGGATGCATCGTAGCAGAGCCACGCCGCCGCCGGGAACAATACCTTCCTCGACCGCGGCGCGAGTGGCGTGCATGGCGTCCTCGACGCGAGCCTTCTTCTCCTTCAACTCGGTCTCGGTGGCCGCGCCGACTTTAATTAGCGCGACGCCGCCCACAAGTTTCGCCAGGCGCTCCTGGAGCTTTTCCTTGTCGTAGTCCGAGGTGGCCTCTTCGACCTGCGCTCGGAGCTGCTTGATGCGGCCTTCGATCTCGCTGGCCTTGCCGGCACCCGCGACGATGGTGGTGTTGTCCTTGTCGATGGTCACCTTCTTGGCGCGGCCGAGGTCCTCCAGATTGACGTTCTCCAGCTTGATGCCGAGATCCTCGGTGATGGCCTTGCCGCCCGTCAGCGTGGCGATATCTTCCAGCATGGCCTTGCGGCGGTCGCCGAAGCCGGGGGCTTTCACCGCAGCGCATTGCAGCGTTCCACGAAGCTTGTTCACGACGAGGGTCGCGAGGGCTTCACCCTCAACATCCTCCGCAAGGATCAATAGCGGCTTGCCCATCTTGGCGGTCTGTTCGAGCAAGGGAAGCAAGTCTTTCATCGAGCTGATTTTCTTTTCGTGGATCAGGATGTAAACGTCCTCCAGCACGCACTCCATGCGCTCCGGATTGGTGACGAAGTATGGCGAGAGGTAGCCGCGGTCGAACTGCATTCCTTCGACCACTTCGAGCGTCGTCTCCATCGTCCTTGATTCCTCCACGGTGATGACGCCGTCTTTGCCTACTTTCTTCATCGCTTCGGCAATGATGCTGCCGACCTGCTTGTCCGTGTTGGCGCTTATCGTACCGACCTGCGCGATCATGTCGCCCTTCACGTCGCGGGAGAGCTTCTTGATCTCTTCCACGGCGACTTCCACGGCCTTCTCAATGCCGCGCTTGAGCGCCATAGGGCTGGCACCGGCGGCAACCGTCCGCACGCCTTCGCGGAAGATGGCCTGAGCCAGCACGGTTGCGGTGGTGGTGCCGTCGCCCGCGACGTCGGAGGTCTTCGAAGCGACCTCGCGCACCATCTGCGCGCCCATGTTCTCCGGAGGATCCTGGAGCTCGATTTCCTTGGCCACGGTCACGCCGTCCTTGGTAATGACCGGCGCACCGAATTTCTTTTCGATCACGGCATTGCGCCCCTTCGGGCCCAGTGTGATCTTGACTGCGTCGGCCAGAATGTTGACGCCGCGCAGAATCGCCTGACGTGAATTCTCACCAGTAACAATTTGTTTTGCCATTGGACTTCACCCTCCTGGGTGCATGCGAACTTGTGGCCGGTCCAAAACCTTTCGGATCGGCGAAATTATTTCTTGCCGGACGCCGCTTTGGCGATTCCGCTGAACTTGGCCAGGATTTCCTCTTCACGGAGGATCAGGTATTCCTGGTCATCGATCTCGATGTCATTGCCCGTGTATTTGCCGAACAAGATTCTGTCGCCCACCTTCACATCAAGCGGGACCCGATGGCCCTTTTCGATCTTGCCGGCTCCGACGGCCATCACTTCGGCCTCTTGCGGTTTCTCTTTGGCCGTGTCGGGGATGATGATCCCGCCCTTGGCGGTTTCTTTCTCTTCCAACCTCCGTACCAGGACACGGTCGTGCAGGGGAGTCACATTCACAGTCATTTCTTTAACCTCCGTTTGAATCCAATCTTAAAGATATCAAAAGTAAGCCCTTTATGACGGAGCTTCCTGTCGCCCGATCCGGCTGGTTCGTTGGGAACGCCCTTGACGCAGCCCCTCCCTTGCGAGCCCCATAACTTGGTTCAAGCGGCCGCCGATTTTGCTCGGTCCCACTCCTGATGGTCCTTGACCTGCAAAAGGAAGCCGTTCTCCTGGATATGTCGGGAATGGGCGCAGACAGTTACATAGCGAACTCCCAGGAAACGTTTCGGGGCCACTTGCGTGATTTCCAAACCGTTGAACTTCTCCGATTTCAGATTCGCTAAGATTCGCTTGACTGCTCTGCGTACCGTCTTTTGTACCTCAAAACCGAAGATGGTTGCTTTGATTTCACCAGCTAGATAGAAAAAGGTCCATCCTGCTTCGTGGACTTTTCGCCCCAATCCATACCCATCGAGATTTTTGACTAATCTCCAACCAGTCGCACAGGGCTCATTTTCGAACTGCAGCGCATCCGGCAAGAATGTGCCATCCTTGATCAGGATGGTCCCCGTTTTGATTGTCTCTGCCATTTGGGCTCTCCTCGGCGTCCACACTGATCCGTTGTTTCGCAGCAACTGGCGCCGGCAGTTAGATGTTTGTGTTAGATTCGAGCTTTGATACTAGGTCGTCCTTAGATGGCGCCGTCCTCACAGCACAGCGTTTTTCGTTGGAGGGGCATTGACCTTTCGTGCAAACGGTCGTTGCAACAGCCTCAGGAAGGACTCAACGAACAACTCCTACAGCATGGTTCCCAACTGGATGATCCATTAAAAAATAGGGCTACCCACCAGGTGTAGCCTCCCCCCAATTCTGGAGTATCTTGCTGCATCGTGTAGGGTTGCACGAGGGAAGGCCGAGCTCGCGGAAGATATTCGTGTTCTTGATGGCCAGCGCTTCCTCGAGGTCTTGCCCTTGACCCACTCGGTCGGGAGCGAAGAGCTGGCAAATGCCGGGCCGCAGTCGAACGTCTTGAACTCCGCTTCCTCGATGACTTGCGTCTCGCAATTGATCTTCATCTGCAGCTTCATCAGGCCGCCGCACGCGGGCGCGCCGACCAGGCCCGTGACCACATTCGGCTCATCCTGCGGAAGGCTGCCGACGTTGCGCGGGTGATTGTAGGGATCAATCACTTTGTCCGAATGAGCCATGTTGCCTTCGTTCCCGTTCTTGCTTTGTTTTCCAGACACCTTCCGCAAATTTCGAATGATTTCACCAGCCATGTAGAAAGGAGTCCAGGGCTCGCCCTCGAATCGCAAGGATTCCGGCATAAGGGTGCCTTCCTCGATCAGGGTGGTCCCCGTTTTGATTGTGTCTGCCATTGGCGTCTCCGCTGCGTTTTCAGTGGCGCTCAGGACCGCCACACTCACAGCCTCAAGTGACTTGCTTCCCCACATTCGATCTGTTATGGATGGCGTAGTAAGTCTCGACTTTGTGTTTGATAGAGACTAAAGCCAGAATCACCATGACCGCGCCCGCACAAACCAAGAAATGCAGCAGTATTTGGTAATTCACGGAGGGGCGCCATGTCACCGCCAGGAGCAACGCCGTAATGGGAATCCACTGCATGATTTTCCTGACCATCGGTAACCTCGTTTCTCCATCGAGTTCCCTCTATGGGAACCCACTGTATGATTTTCCTGACCATTGGTAACCTCTATGTTTCTCCGTCGAGGCCCCTCTTCTCCGGACAACTGTGGAGGGAGGCGGACTTGGCCCGCCCCCCCAACCGAACGAAAAGACTTGCCTGTTTTAGACTGTGACGCCAGCGGCGATCTTGTGGAAGGTCGAGTTGCTGACTTCATAGGTTTCCACTTGAGGCGTTCCCTCAACCACTCTCGCCAGGATCTTCGCCACTTCGGGATACGTTCCGCGATTGTAAGCTTCCGCGTTTTCTGCCTTGTCCCACAAACTGATTCCGAACGCTTCCGTTCCGCGCGGGGCGATGAACGTCAATTCATCCTGGAACCCGAGCTGCTTGCGAAGCAGGGGAATCACTTCCTTGTCAAGCCTTTGCGTAAACTCTGGAACACTGTTGGGTTTCAGATTCATGGAAACTTTGCGTGCATACATGGCAACCTCCTTGGTTGTCGTGGCCAAGGATCCCTCCAGATAACCCCCGTTAGTTTAGATTATCTTATAATTCCCTCAGTCAGTTAACTACATTAGGTGAATGTACTTTACTTGTCAAGTAGATTCTGGGATATTTTCAGTGGCCCTTTGACCTTAATCCCTGGTAGTTAAGCAAATCGAGCAAAGTCAAGCAACGGCAAGCAAGCAAAGGAGAAGACCGAAGACCATGGATGTCCCCCTGGTGATCCGGCATCGCCTTCAAGAATTGCGTCTCGAGCAGCGAGATCTGGCCGCCGCCGCCGAGGTCACGGAATCCTATATCTCCCAGTTGCTGACCCGAAAAAAGGCGCCTCCCGCGCCGGATCGGACGGATATCTATCGCAAGATGGAAACTTTCTTGAAACTCCCGAGCGGTCAGCTTTCCAAGCTGGCGGAGGCCCAGCGCAAAGAAGAGTTGAAGAAAAGGTTGGGCGGTCCACCAGCGCCGTTGTTTAACGAGGTTCGGGAGTTGATTCTCCGCAAGTGTGTCCCCCACAAACAAAAACAAGTGCGTGCGATTTTTGAGAAGCAGCCGTTCGGCGAGCTCGAACGCCTCGTTACGCAGAAGCTCTTGGACTTGGTCAAGAGGGTCGCTAAAAAAGAATTGGAGAATGAGAACTGGCTCCACCTGGTGGCTCGACTCAGCGGCCGAAGCTATCAACAGACCCGGGTCGTCATCCTCGAGTTCCTGGATACGGATGTCTTCAACGTGTCGGTTGAAAACTGCGTCTCGTTCCTGGATCCGCTGATTGAATCCTGGGACATTGACCTCAGGAATTTTGGCATGGAAATTGTTTTGAGCCGGCGGCTCGCCCCCGGGCAGCCTAAGAAGTTTGAGTTCGTGGAAAGCGAACCCGACCAATCAACGGAAGAGCCGGGCCTCAGAAAATTCGTTAAGGATCGTTCCCTCAGCGGGGATGCCACCGAGCAGGAAATGGAGTTTCTAAGGAAGCTGAGGTTCAAGGGAAAACGGCCCACGCCGCTCTATTATTACCGGGAATTGCAGAACCTCAGAGACCCGCTCCATTTTCGCGAGGCATAGAGTTGGTCGATGCAAAATCTTAGCCGGGGTTCAAAGTGGATCAGCTTCGATACCAGCAGCCTCCGAGAGGGAAGCCAGTAGGCCCAATTTCGACTTGGGCATCTGGGGCTGTCGCGACCCCAAACGGCAGCCCCTTTTTCGCCGCGACTAAGGAACAAAAGCGTCTGGAAAATTGTGGCGTTGTAATGCAAGACGTCGTAAACATCTCGGACGCCATTCCCCAGGGGCTTGACGAAGTCGGATGACACCACTGCGGCAGTCGTTACGGCTTCTTCGTTGTGTTACCCGTCCTTGCGACGAGAAAAATTCTTGGCACGTGAACCCGGTGATTGCTACGTCGGTGGCGGGAAATGAGGCTTCACTAAAATCGGCCGAAGGGCCTTGAACTCCGCACAATCGCAGAGCACTGCCGCCGTCGCCTGTTCAATCGGAGGCTTCCTGCCAGCCCTCAGACCGTTACAATAGACTTTGCCTTGCGTATCCCGCTTGTGCTCCGATTCAGGATGATGACATTCACAATATTGTTCGTTCATGGCGAGGACTATAGCACGGCGCGTGCCACTACCAAACGCTTACTACCCAACGGGACTTCGCTATCGCTCATCAGCTCGCGAAACGGAGTTAGGCGGGCGTTTCTTTCTGGAGGGTGGCTAAGAGATTCCAGGTAAGCGTCCTCAGGCAAAGCAGTGAGTCATGCCTTCATTTCATACGCCCGCGATGACCAGCGCCTCGTTGATCAACTCACCGCGAACCTCCAAGCGCTGGTCGCTCACCCGCGATCGCGTCCGTCCTGTTGATACCCAGGAGGCGCTGGTTACTGCGCCAACGAGAGTATCCCCAGCCCCCACTGTGTTGGTTCAGCCTGAAGTGGAGAGAGGGCGCCCTCCGTTAGTGAGTATTCTGCCCTTGCAAGCTCATTGCAGCTTCACCACGTCCAACCGTCTCAACTTCCGATTAGCCCGTCATCCGCGCGAAATCGCTAGGCTAAACAGTCATTCCGCTGCATCTCGCTGACGTAGTAGCGCAACGGTCTTGGTTTCGGAGCCAGGAAAACGAAGCGCATACCCAAGCGGTGTGCATTCCACCACCTCGTCGAGCCGTTCGTAGTGACCTGGGAGTTTCACACGAACCGCAAGGTCTGCTCCGCGTTCCAGCAGCAATTGCGTTACGGCGAAACCCCAATCCCGATTTTGCGACGCGGCGTGGAAAATTGGCGTCTGCCCACCAACACCAGCCCCATCGACCGTCGCACGCGCATTTACGTCCGCTCCACGATCAAGAAGAAGCTTGGCCGCTTCCGCATCTCCAAACTCGGCAGCAACATGCAACAACGTTGCTCCTTGCAGGAGCAGGCGACGAGTTGCGGTACTGCCACAGTCAAGTTCCTGAAATCGCCGATGCACGAGATCCGGCGCCGTGTCCAATTGCTCAGCCACTCGGTCAAGCCGACCCCGCAGCAGATCCAGAAAGCACGGCACGTTGTACTTCGTGGCACCCCCAGCTCCGACTAGAAGTTCAAGGCACTCGCGCAAGTCCGGAGAGCGTGTGTATGTTCCGATCAGATAGTCGAGCGCCGTGGTCCGTTGGCCGAGCTTCGGGCAGTTCGGGTCAGCACCATGTTCTAAGAGCCATTTCAGAGAGGCAGGATCAACAACTTCGCAAGCGCCGAACAGGATGGGGTAATGCCCGTTCCATAAAGCGTTCACATCTGCACCGCGGGAAACGAGTAGCTCCATCATCGCAATGCGATCGCCTAGCGCTGCCCGCATTAGGGGTCCATCGCCACCCTGGTGGACGTCTGATCCGTGATCGATCATCCACCCCGCCATTGCCAGCCTCACGGGACTGGGCGGTCCCCACGGCACGCGGCATTCCGCAACCCAAGTGAGTGGCCCATTCTTGGCATAACCAAGCGGAGCGCGGTGCAACGTAGGGTTGCGGGTCATGAGAGTTTTGACTGTGTCGAGGTTGTTGGTGTCGATGGCTTGCTTGAGCTGCCCGGTCTCTTCAAGCAAATCGACGTGAGCCTTGAGCTTGGGCCAACTAGCAAATCCATAGAGCCGCGCGATCTGGAACTGCGCCTCGGTCAGTGATTTCACACCTCCCGCTTTCAGCAGGTTCTTGGCTTGGTCCTTCAGATGTCGGAGATTGGGCCGGTCGGGAAGGGATCGGGGCTCTTCTGTGGAATCGGTCACAACGACCTCCTTTCATCGAGTGCCCATTGTCCGCACATTGGGCTGAAAGAAGGTTCGGAAAAATGGATTGTAAATCGAGTGGGCTTCTACCCTTTCCGCGGACCGGATGCGTCCCCAACGCAAGAGTGATGGTAGCACAAAACGATGATGCGGGCGGTCTCCGAACAGGCAACGCGGAGCTTCCAGATGAATCGTCGGCCAACCAAAAGTAACCCGTTTCATCAGTCACGCGGCCCGCTGGCGACGATTCTTCCGCTGTTGCCTTGCCGCTTCCAACTTCCGATCCCGCTCGGCCTGAATCTCCTGCTGATTCCCGGTGAGCGTGTCCTTAGGCGTGATGTAGCCGATGGCGCTGTTCAGAGACGAAGATGGATATCTTTTCACATCGAGACATATTCGCGTTTTGTTTACTTTTTTCGGTGGCGCAAAAGCTGCTCGTGCTCGTATCCAGGAAGCCAAGGACAGGTTGAACTGACCCGGATCGAAGTAGTTGCTCCATTAACCTAAATCAAGGGCAGAAACAGTGACCAGACCGAGTTTTTGGTACTGATCGGGGTATTGCGTTTGTAAAAAGACGACCTAAGAACAGTCGCGGGCTTGCGGTACAACCATTTTAACTAGAGACATGAAGACATTTAGGGTTGTCACAATTATGTTCGAACACCGATGCGCCTTCAGAGCAAGCGTAGCCCCTGAACGCGCTGTTCTTTGATCCAACCGGCTTGCGGTCCATCCCGCACTAGATGCGGCAATTTCGCCTAATTAGGCGGCCTTTCCAAGCTTTGCCGTTCGCTGTTTATCAGCTTCTATTCGCGCGGATTCGGCCACACGGGGCTGCGCCATTTCTTTCGTGACGCTGGCAAGAAGTGCTTTGTCAGATTCTTTTTTGGACTTCGTTTTTGCCATCCTCGCCATGATGTCATCAAGCCCGAAGCAATAATGTTCACTCTAGAACAGAGAAGTTAACATTACAGCACATCCAATATTTTGGATCGATCACTCTGCGCCAGGGGCGATTTCAAAGCAAGGACCATTGATTAGAGTTGCGTTATAAGAAACTGCTGCGCATACCGTGCAGACGGCGACAGGTGTGTGGACTTGTCCCCATTTTTGAGACAACCAGTTAAGAGACAATACCCAGCGAATGGAGGAACAGAATATGGGATTGTCTCGACGAAAGTTCACGCGTGAGTTCAAGCTGGCCGCCATCGAGCGGCTGGAATCGGGAGCTTCGGTGGCGACGGTGGCGCGCACGTTGGAAGTGAGCCCGGGCCTGCTGCAGCGATGGCGGCAGGAGTTTCACGAGTCGCCGGTGGCGGCATTTCTCGGCGGAGGCAAGCGGCGGCGGGACCCGGACCGGGTCGCGCAACTGGAACGGAAGATCGGTCAGCAGACACTGGAGATTGATTTTTTGAAAGGGTGCTTGCAGCGCATCGAGGAGCAGCGGCAGTTGCAGGCCGTGATTGGAAAGCCGCTGTCTACGGCGAGATCCAAAGTCAGAGAGACGGAGCCGAAGCCTTGACGACGAAGCGCATGTGCGCGCTGGCGCAAGTGAGCCGGGCGGGATTCTATCGTTTTCCGCCGGCTCGCTCCGGTGGCGATGCGGAGGTGGACTTGCGGGACGCGATGCAGCGAATTGCACTCGAGTTCCCGAGTTACGGCTGGCCGCGCATGACCGAGGAACTGAAGCGGCGGGGCTGGACCGTGAATCACAAGCGCGTCTACCGGCTGATGCGCGAGGATAATCTGCTGTGCCTGCGCCGACGGAAGTTCGTGGTCACGACCGACTCGAATCACAGCTTGCCGGTCTATCCCAACCTGGCTCGCGAGATGACGCTGACCGGGCTGGATCAGCTCTGGGTGGCCGATATTACCTACATTCGGTTGCTGGCCGAGTTCGTCTATCTGGCGGTGATTCTGGATGCGTTTTCGCGGCGGGTGATTGGCTGGGCGTTGGACCGCACGCTGGAAGACACGCTGACGTTGCGGGCGTTGCGCCTGGCGCTGCATCAGCGGCGGCCCGTGCCGGGGTTGGTGCATCACTCCGACCGTGGTGTGCAGTATGCTTCCCGCGATTACACCGATCTGCTGCGCGCTCAGGGGATCGCCATCAGCATGTCGCGCCAAGCCAACCCGTACGACAATGCCCGGGCCGAGTCCTTCATGAAAACGCTGAAGTACGAGGAAGTCTATCGCGAGGACTATCGCGATCTGGCCGAGGCGCACGCTTCCATCGGGCGTTTCCTTGAAGGGGTCTACAACCAGAAGCGGCTGCACTCGGCGCTCGGGTATCGTCCGCCCGCCGAGTTCGAGCTCGCGGTGCGGGCAGCTCAGGCGGCAGCGGCGAGGTCGCTCGCAACGACTTCGGCAATTCAGGAGTCTGCGGTATGAGTTTCTTCAGGCATGAGGAAATCTATCGCCCGATGGATCGCAGAAATGTGCCGGGGCGGCCTTCGCACGACCGCCCCCGGCCTCATCGGTTCGATGAGTTTCCGGCTGGCTATTCCTCGGCAGGTTGCGCTCCCGCAGAGCCCGCCTCTGCTTCACCAGCCGGTGCGCATCTTGCAGGAATCGGGTCCAGCGGTACAATCGAATTGCAGCGAACGGTAAACCGTCTCTTAACTCCGTGTCTCACTCAAGGGGACAACCCCAGTGGGCCTTTTGTCCGCCATGATGCTAGGATTCTAGCACCCCGCCGCTGTTTTCTCGCTGTTACCGTTGCATGGACAGGTGCTTCAAATCCTTTAATGACGACACACTTACTCTCGTGCCGCGAAGGTCGAGCGCGGACAGGTTCTTCAGGATCTTTCAGGGGCAATATATCTCTCACTTGTGTAAAGTCGAGGATGAGCGTGGACAGGTTCCTTAGCCAGAGACGTGATGCAAAACGGATTCAGCTTGCGGTCGGTCTTCAGCCTGTTTTCCTCCGACCTGGCGATTGACCTGGGCACGGCCAACACCCCAGTGTTCGCGCGGGGCAAAGGGATCGTGGTCAACGAGCCGTCCATCGTGGCCATCAACCGGAACAGCGGCGATGTGGTGGCGGTGGGCAAGGAAGCCAAGGAAATGCTGGGCCGGACGCCGGGGAATGTGGCGGCCATCAAACCAATGAAGGACGGCGTGATCGCCGACTTCAAGGTCACCGAAAAAATGCTCACCTACTTCATCCAGAAGGCGCACAACCGGCGAGTGCTGGTCCACCCGCGCATCGTGATCGGCGTGCCCAGCGAGATCACGCCGGTGGAGAAGCGCGCGGTGCAGGACTCCGCCTACCGGGCGCGGGCCAGCGAGGTCTATCTGGTCGAGCAGGCCATGGCCGCCGCCATCGGCGTGGGGCTGCCGATTGAAGAGCCTTCGGGCAACATGGTGGTGGACATCGGCGGCGGCACCACCGACATCGCGGTGATCTCCATGAACGGAATCGTCTATTCCCGCTCCGTGCGCGTGGCCGGCAACGAGATGGACGAAGCCGTCATGCATTACTTGAAGCGGAAGTACAACCTGCTGGTGGGCGAGCGCACCGCCGAGCGAATCAAGATCGAGATCGGCTCCGCCTATCCGCTGGAAAAGCCGCTGACCCAGGAAGTGAAGGGGCGCAACCTCATCGAAGGCGTGCCGCGCACGGTCACCATTGACGATAGCGAAATCCGAGAGGCGCTCTCGGAATGCGTGGCCACGATCCTGAACGCCATCCGCATTGCGCTGGAACGCACCCCGCCCGAGCTTTCCGCCGATATCAGCGACCGCGGCATCGTGCTGACCGGCGGCGGCGCCCAGCTGAAAAACCTCGACAAGCGCATCCGCGAGGAGACGGGCCTGCCGGTCTCGATCGCCGACGACCCGCTGGCCTCGGTGGTGCTCGGCACCGGGAAAATGCTAAGCGATTTCCAGCTCCTCCGCCTGGTCTCGATCGATTAGCCCGACCCGACGGGCCGGACCAATTGACATGCTGGACATCCCCTTTCAGATGGATTAGAGGGATATATGAAAATCAACCGGAAAACTTCTGGTACGCAAGGAGGCCAAAAGTGAGCGATCCACAACGACCAATCCAACAGCCGGACCCGATACCGCGGCCAGCGCCGGAACCCACCCCCGAGCCCTCACCGCCTGCGCCCCAATCCGACTCCATCTTTCCGGCGGGTGCGCGCCTCGCCGCAGCAGAAGACATCACGCGCGAGGCTGCCGAAGATAAAGTCCTCGCGGTGGCACGCCGCCTGATTGAGAAGAAAACCTAGCGGCGCTAGTCTGTGAGATTCAAAATGAGCTCCAGGGAGACGAGGCGGATGGAGCCATCCAGGTGCGCCTGCATCGACTTTGGAACAAGCTGCCCGCATTGCTGCTGGTACCTAGGACCTCCGGGCGCGCCTAGCAGGTAAACCGGGCGTTTGGTAGCGCGGAACATGTCCCGAAGAACCCTCACTGAAGTTTTAGGTTTTAGGGTGCTTCCAGTGTCTCTTGAGCCGGGTTTTTACCCACCCGCCAAGCGCCAGGTAATCACGCTGACCTAATACTTGTGCCTCTTCAGGCGTTTCGCCAATTTTCAGCAGGAGTTCACGTCTCTGTTTACTGTCCAGGCTGTCATACTGCTGTTGCGCCGTCATAAGTTCCTCTTTTGCGCATCACAGTCCAAAAGTTTTCATCAATGAGCACAGAATTTCGCAGTTACTAATCGTCCTCCAATTCCGAGGCAAACCGTGTGAGCTGCACAGCCACTTGCGGTTCCATTTTCGGAGTTCTCGGCAGTCTGAGCGGATAACAGAACATCGAACATCTGCGGGTCACTGACGTTCCTCTACTCAGCAACGCATCCTCAAGACAACGATTCCGGGTCCGGGCTACGGCCTGCTCTCTTTTTCAGCGTGCCTCCGCGCGAATAGTTCGGCCAATTCCTGCAACGAGTACACGCCGTCAGCCAATTCCAGCATCTCCTGCCGGGTAGCCAACATGCTACCGTTTATCTCAAACCATAGAGTACCGTAGCGGATGTATGGACGGACTGTATGGCCTTGTCCCTGGAGCATCTTAATTGCTGCACGCAGGTCTGCTTCCATGCCAAGAGGTTATCACGCTCGCAGTTGTCCCCCCGCAAAAATCGGTCCGCCGAGAGTGCCAGTTTCCCTCGCCGGAATCAAAGAAGGTGGAGGGTCTCGAAACTTGGCTCTAGGGGCCAATTCTTCGGCTCGCTCTGCGTCCTCCTCCGTCCCACCAATCAGCTTGTACACTGAGGTCCAAGCATCCTTTGTGTGCTGGTCGCTGGAAGCCCATGCCTCGGCATAGGCCTCGGCGAGTTCCCGAGCGATGGCTTCACATTCGTCGCAGGATACGGGACCGCCCATGGCGACCATATTCTAACCATTCTCTGGCGGCGAGGCGTAATCTAGACCGAAGCACCGCGCAAATTTCAAACTACCCTACTTTCAAGGGTCGCCTGCCATGGACAGTCACCTTCCCATCGACCACGTTCGCAACGTAGCGGCCCTCGCTCAGGAACTGCATCACCTTCTTGCCTGCCCGTGCCATCTGTGCCCACCGGGATTTCGTGTCTGGGTTCTGCTCCAGTCCACGAATTTGGTTCCCGTCGAACACGAAGTCCACTTGCCGCAAACGGCGCTTGGGAGTTAGCCGGACGGGGTAACGCTCTGTGTCTAGCGCGATGACCTTGGCGTCATTACGAGGGTCTGCCGCCAGACTTCAATTAGTGCGTGCTCGAAGTAAGAGTCCATGGAAGACTCCAAATCGAAGGTGGACTTATTTCAATCCTCCAGCACCACGGACAACCATAACAAATCTGCATCGCGATCGGCTGCCAGTTGGCGAAAATGCGAAACACGAGGAATCACCGTGGAAAATCTCAAGAAATCCAGCGCAGATTGTCAGGTCAACGAGTTTGAGGGGTTTCCACCCGTTTGTCTCCGGGGAATCCGTACTGACTGTCGAGCAGATTGGAATCGAGCCATAATCGAGCGACACGTCAGAGCCATTTAGTTTTAGCTCGGACGGACACGTTGTCGGTCGGGATGGTTTCGTTGTGCCCAAGAACTTCGATGAGTTCTATGACCGGAACCCGATGGGCGTCCGTCGCTGGCTCATGAAAAGACTTCACAAGCGGGCGGGTGACGACACGGTCAGGGAGCTGGAGCAGGAATTGCTCTTATCGGCGATTTTCTTTCAGCCGCGCGCCAATTTCCTATGGGACGTACCATGTCACTTTCTCTGCGTAGCTTTTCCTGTGCAGCCCAATTTTTCTGTGCGAGTTCGGCCCTCCTTCCCGTTGCGCCCGGTGAGTGCCTGTGGTACCGGTCGGGCCGACAGTTTTGCGCAGGAGCCGAAAGCCCTCATGCGGTCTGTGCGACGGCTTTAGTTTCTATATCTGCTATCCAAGCTGGGGACATAGCGCTGCAAACACGCCAGTTAGCAGGAAAATTGTACGAAATGTCACAAAAGAAGGTCGGAAACGCTTCCAAACGATGTGAGAATGACTAAAAAGGTTTGCCCGATGCGAAAAGGCCGTTCCGCGATGGGTCAGACAGCATCGGCAATCACGGGCTCGATCACAGTCCGAACCGCAATTCGCGCTCCGTCGCCCGGTCTTTCATCGCCCGTTTGGAACTAAGCATTTCGCACCACTTTGCTCTATTCAATGGTCTGCACGCAGCCCGCGTGCCCTGGTGTCCCCGATAAGATCCTCGTCGCGGGCGGGATGGGTGAAGTGTACCGCAAGCCTCAAACGCCCTGTCGAGACAAACACAGAATGTGCCCACTCCGGACGGGAATCATTCGTGGCGAAGGCAAAGGACCGGCTGTAGCTTCGAAGCCTTCATTGCGGGATACAATCCGGAGAAGAGTCCCACTCCAATTGAAATGACCACCGAGATTACAACCCAGGAAAGCGAGACGCGCGCGGGGAGTGAGGGAAAAAAGGTTGCAACCCCCAAGCTGAGCAGGAGTCCCGCAGCAATCCCGATCAGCCCACCGAGGCTAGTCAGGGTGACCGCCTCCAGCAAGAACTGCGCGAGAACGTCGCGGCGGCGTGCGCCCACCGCCCTGCGGACGCCAATCTCGGCAGTGCGTTCCGTAACGCTCACGAGCATGATATTCATCACACCGATCCCGCCCACCAGCAGCCCAATGGACGCGATGATGAAAGTAAGCACCACAATTGCGCCGGTGAGCTGTTTCCAGAGGTCGGTGAGGAGGTCGGGCGAGGTCACCTCAAAGTCATTCGGCTTTTCCGCCGGGACGTGCCTCCGACGCCTTAGCACTTCGACCACCTCATCCTCAGCGCGCCCGAGAAGAACTGCGTCAGAAACGGTGACTCCAATGACCACTTCCTCAATTTCCGGATAGAGCTTGGCAAATGTCCGATAAGGAATGATGACAAACTGATCGACGCCGGGCCCGCCAAACAGGCCCTGTTGAGGTTCAAACACGCCGATCACGCGAAAGGGAAGACCGTTGAGTCTTACCTCGCGATCGACCGGGCCAATCGGCCCGAACAGGGAGTCGGCAATTGCGTTGCCCAAGACGCAAACCCTTTCGGCATGAAGGTTCTCCCCGCTCGTCAGAAACCGGCCTTCCTTCACTGCGTAAACGGGAAGCACATCGGCCAATTCCGGCTCTCCTCCGCGGAGAAAGGATCCTTCGACGTGGTTGTTCGCATAACGCAGCTCATTCTCGCCGCCCAGGAAAATGGCCCGGGTCAAAATGGGCGTGGCCTTTTCTACATCCGGACTCATCTGCCGGATGGCCATCGCGTCCTCAGGAGTGAAATGTTTTCGTCGGCGGATTTCCTCGGGCAAGCGCTCGAAATCGAAGGTGAATGCCTTGAACCGAGTTATGAAGAACGAGTGCGAGCCGATCTGCCGGATCTTGTCCGTCACGTGTCGGTTCAACCCGTTGATGATGGCCGCCACGCTGATGACACTGGCAATGCCGATGACGATTCCCAACATCGTCAGAAAGGAGCGCAATTTCTGAGTGGCGATGTTGGCGAGCGCCAGGCTCAAGCTTTCTTCCCATTCAGCGCGGGTCATCATCTAGATTTCCTTTCCACCCAGACCGTGGGTCTAGCACCCTGGCAGAGACCCTCAGTCTGACCGGAGAGCGGCTGCAGGGTCGAGGCGCGCGGCTTTGACGGCAGGGTAAACGCCGAACACCACCGCAATCAAAGAGGCAAGCAGCAAGCCCATCGCCGCGACCCAGAGACGGACAGCGGCGGGAAACGGTGTAAGTTCCTTGAGCAGGAGTGCGAATCCGAATCCAGCGGTTACGCCGACCATACCCCCAACGAGACACTGTGCCAGCACTTCGGTGAGGAACTGCAAGGCAATGTCCCTTTGGGTCGCGCCGACCGACCGGCGCAATCCGATCTCCCGGATGCGCTCGGTTACGCTGACTAGCGTGATGTTCATGATCACAATGCCTCCGACGATCGACGACACCGAGGAGATGAGCACGAATACAAGGAAGAATACCGAGCTGATGTCATGCCACAGGCTCATGTAACTCTCGGCCGTCACGAAGTAGAAATCATCTTTCATGCTGGGACCGATGTGGCGACGGGCCCGGAGGATGACGCGTACTTCGTCTTCGGAGGGATTGAGGGGCCGGCCCCCGTTTATCTGGAGAACCAGACTGTTCCGGGCTCCAAAAAGTTTCCCAAAAGTGGGCAGCGGAATTATTGCAAACAGGTCCTGATCCTGACCGAGAACGGAGCCAATTTTCTCGGCCACGCCGATGACACGGAACTCACCTCCTTCTATACGCACTGCTTTCTCGAGAGGGTTTTGAGAGACGAACAGCCTCTCTGCCACTTCAGCGCCTAACACGACGACCGGGGCTGCGGCGCGTTCCTCACCCTGGGTGAAGAAGCGCCCTGAGGCAATTTCGAGCGTGCTGATCCAGCCCATATTGGCCGATTCACCCCGCAGGGAGACGTCGGAAAGGCTTTGGATTTCGGTGCGCACATGTCCCATGGTCTCGACTTCTGCTCCTACGTCCCGACAAGCACGGCAAGTTTCCTGTAGAGCGCGCCAGTCGTCCACGGTCAGGTCCCGATGTCTTCGCGCTCTCAGAATCTCCTCGAAGTTCGCACTCGCAAGCGGCACCTTTGAAACCTGAAAGATATCCGTGCCGAGGTCCGCGATCTTCCCTTTGACGTACTCGTCCGCGCCCTGAATCAAGGTCATCACAAGGATCAGAGAAGTCACCCCGATAACCAGTCCGAGCAGGGTAAGAACGGTACGGAGCTTATGTGAAGTGAGGGCTCCGAAGGAGAGACGAAGTGTATCCCGGTAATGCATCCCTTAGGGTGACCCAGTATATCCTGTCCCTCGCTAGTCCCAGTCCATCGGTCGCTTGGACGAGGCCTCGGTATAACTTCTTGGGCCTCGCCTTATTTTGCGATTGTGCTGAATCTTCGGAGCGTTGAGTTTGCTGAACCATCGGCTTGCTGCAGGGCAGCGACCGACAAGAGCGACGGCAGCTTGGTATTCCGCTCGCGGGCTACGGCGGCGGTCTCGCGCCCGCAAGCTTTCATCCGCCAATGCATTGTCCCGCAGGGCGAGGAGACACTTTGCGTAATGATGCAAGAGCATGCCCGCAGGGGTCAGAAGAATCGGATAGCGTAGCGGACGCTCGAACAGTGATACGCCGACATCCTCCTCGAGCTTGCGCAATGCGATGCTCACGGCGGGCTGCGTTCGAAAGACACGCCGGGCGGCGTTCGTCATGCTTCCTTCTTCGACGATGGCGACAAACATTTCCAGTTGCATCAGCTCCATGATCTTCCTAACCCGCCCGAGCCGATGTCGCTTCATCATCTCGGTGTTGCCCACCAAACATCTCTCCGGTCACAGAGAGGACCATGATGAGTCATGCGTTCGACCCATCGGACGCGGAGTTGCCTATGTCGCGGTCCGCGGCTGGTGTCCAAATCCGGCTCGGTTAGTCCCACAACCGGGCATGCACGCTAGCGCCTGTGCCTTTTTGATGCATAAGTCCTTGCAGTTCAATAATGTAAGTGGATCCAGTTTGGATCGATTCATGCAGTATCACAGGCACGTGCGTGTGCTCGCAAGGAGCATAGGTCGAGTCGAAAGCCGGCGCGGAGGTGCGTTGATGGAGGCGTTCTGGCGAGATTTGAAACACTCATGTCGGTCGCTGCGAAGGGATCCCGGCTTTTCTGCAGTCGTCATACTGACGCTGGCGTTAGGCATCGGCGGCAACACAGCAATCCTCGGCGTTGCCCAGGCGACGTTTTTCGGCCGGCTGCCGTTTGCTGATAGCGGCCGGATACTGCGGCTGCAGGCCTCGTATCGGAGGCCTGATGGCAGCGTTTCGCGTGTGACAATCCGGAGTAGGGAGTTCAACGTCCTCCGAGAGATGACGGCCAACGAGAGTGGTCCCTTTTCCAGCGTGGTAGGTCTTGAGGACATAAACGAAACGCTAACCGGCATCGAGGCGCCTGAGCGTCTCACTGTGATCCGCTGTACTCCTGGCTGGACCGGCGCCTTGGTCCTAAAGCCGATTCTTGGGCGATGGTTCACGAGCGATGAAGAGCGGAGCGGTGACGCCAGCAACGTTGCAGTGATCAGCCACGAACTCTGGCTGCGCCGCTTTGGTGGAGTCAGTGACGTTCTCGGCCGGACGATGACCCTTGATGGGCAAGGTTACTCCATCATCGGCGTGTTTCCGACGGGTTTTCGTTTTCCGTACGACGCCGAAGTATGGATACCGACGACCGCACCTCCTGATAACAGCCGCGAATATGCGGTGTTTGCGCGGCTAAAGCCGAACAAGACACAGCTCGGCTCCGAACCGGCACTGAAATCCGCTGCCCGAGAGGTGAGCCGGCAGTATCCGGATACGCCGGCGGGCTTCGGGTTTGCTCAAATCACCCTGCTCGAGAACTTGCAGGACAATCAGCAGAACGCCGCCTTGGCGCTGCTCGGCGTCGCGGGGTTTTTCCTTCTACTCGCGTGCGTTAACATCGCGAATCTTTTGCTTGCGCGGTCCGTGGCACGGCAGCGGGAAGAGGAGATTCGAGCGGCCCTCGGCGCATCGCGTTGGCACCAGATGCGGCGGCGCCTGGTGGAAACCATGCTTCTATCCGGCGCGGGCACACTCGTCGGGCTAGTGCTCGCCGTTTGGATGGGAGGTTGGCTCGACGCGCTCGTACCGTCCAACTTTACTCAGCAACTGGGAGTCCACCCGGAAACGACCGACTCGCGCGTGCTCCTTGCGGGGGCCTGCATTGGACTAGTGGCGGGACTTCTAGCGGGATTCCTCCCGGCGCTTAAGAGCGCGCGAGCCCACGGTCAGTTCCTGATTCGCGAGAACGCAGGTGCCGGCCGCAGTCGGCGCGAGAGGCGTCTTATGAACGCCTTCGTAGTAGTGCAGTTTACGCTAGCTCTGGCTTTGCTGGCCGGCGCGGGAATGATGGTCCGGAATTTTGGCCGCTTGACTCATCGCGATCTCGGGTTTGACGCGCCTCAGCTGCTGACCATGCGCGTATCGGTTTCAGCGCCGCGTTATGCTGACGCAGCCGCTAAACGGATCCTCGTTCGCCAGATCGTTCAGCAGGTTCAATCTGCGCCCGGCGTTTCCGCGGCGGGCATCACCACCAGTAATCCGCTAGGCCCCGGCACCTGGTGGGCTCCCGTCATCATCCCGGGGCAGGAAGAATCAACCGCCGGCATGTCGAATCTGGTGAACCACCGCTTGGTCACTTCCGAGTTCTTCCGAGCCATGGGCATTCCTCTGCGACGCGGTCGGCTATTCACGGAGGACGATAACGAAAACAGTGCGCCTGTCGCCGTCGTGAGCGAGAAGCTGGCGAAGAAGTTCTGGCCAGGTGCCGATGCGATCGGGCAGCGGATTCGGATCAATCGAACCGGCCAGCCATGGATCACAGTGGTGGGAGTCGTAGCGGACGTATACGATTTCGGCGAGCCCGGCAGTCCGCGAGAGACTTGGTATCTGCCTTACGCTCAGTTTGCGAATACACCGGCAGCGTCCTTCGTTTTTGTGATGGCGCGCAGCCTCGGCGACCCGCGGAGCATCGAGCGCGCAACGGAGCAGGCTATCTGGCACGTTGACCACGACCTCGCTCTTTTCGATAACTCCACGATGGACCGCGACTATTTGGCCTCGCTGTCGCAAGATCGCTTGAGCGCAATCATGATTTCCGTTCTGGCGGGGTTTGGGCTCCTGCTTGGCGCGCTCGGCATTTACGGCACACTTTCGTTCGCGGTTGGGGAACGCGTTCGTGAGATTGGAATCCGGATGGCCCTGGGAGCAGACCGCGCAGAGATTCTGCGCCTCATGCTCAAGCAAGGCCTGAGGCTTTCGCTGGTTGCAGCCGCACTCGGGCTCGCCGCAGCTTGGGCGGTCGGACGCGTGCTGGCGAGTCAGCTCTCCGAAGTGAGCCCGGCCGATCCCTTGTCAATCGCCGGAGCCGCAGTGTTGCTGCTCGTGGTTGCAGCCTTCGCCACTTATCTGCCAGCCCGACGCGCCGCGGGCGTCGATCCGATCATCGCGTTGCGCCAGGAGTAAGTCCGCGACGGTTGGGAGGGTTTGCTTCGACTTTCGCCCTGCGTAGCGGACCTCTCATCCGACGAGACTCTAGAGCCTCGATCCTACCAGTCTAGAGTCCTCAGGAACGAAACGGTTCAAGCCAAGGCTACTTCGCGGTCGAAATGGGGCTTCTTCTCCGCGTGAAGCTTCAGGGCCACGCCGCAGGCCGCAGCGATGCGCTCCAGCATCGTGAGTGAGTGTCCCGTGTATTCTGCATCCTCTAGGCGTGCAATCACAGACTGTGTCGTGCCGACCTTTTTGGCGAGCTCCGCTTGAGTCAGGCCTGCATCCTCCCGCATTTCGCGGACCAGGACGGCCAGGTCAATCTGATGCAGGGTGCGTGCAAATGCCTTCCGGTACGTGGTGCTCTTGCGCGCACGCTGTTCGACCAATTCCCTGTGTCTGTCGCGCTTGACGGCTTGTTTCATTGGCCCAACTCCTTCAGGATAGCTTCCCTTTCCTTCTGCAACCCCGTATAGCGGTTTCGGTACTTCATCCAGAGCTTTCTTAGCTGCTCTGCCCTCGCAATTTCGCCCGTCGGAGTCTGTTCCGTCTTCTTCTGAAACCCCGACGTAATCACGATCAGCATTCTGGGCTGGTAGAAAAACAGAACCCGAAAAATTCGATCAAATTGCTTGACCCTCAGCTCGAATATGTCATTCGTGAGCTTCTTCACGAACTTCGCTTGCATTCGGTTGCCATAGATGCGCAGGCGCTCGATAAACGCGTCTATGCGGGCAGCCGCTTTGTCATCTAGCGAATCGACGAACTCTCGGGCCGGTATTCGCCCGTTCGGCAGCTCCACGTACTCAATCGTGAATTCGCCACTCACGTCGCCTTTCGGTTCTCTCAACTGTACATTATCGCATTATTGCTATATGGCGTCAAGATCAGACAAGGGGTAGCACTGCCGGTTGAACTGGGTGCGAGTGGCGCTGGTCTCACGCATATGCGCGCGCGTCGATCCGATTATCGCGTTGCGCCAGGAGTAGGTCCGCTACGGATGGGAGGGTTCGCTTCGACTTTCGCCTGCGTAGCCGACCTCTCATCCAACGAGGCTCTAGCGCTTTGCTTCGTGGAGTTTTCGACCTCCGCACCCACCGAGATTCTTGACGAATCTCCGCCCAGTCGCACAGGGCTCACTTTCGAACTGCGGCGCGCTGAGCGAGAGGATTAGGTTGTCTTTATGACAAGCAGAACAATGATCATCTTCATGGCGATTCCTGCGACATAGTATATTTGTGCCTGACCTTCATCCAGGTTCCAGGAATCCACTAATTCCTAAGGAAAGGCTTCTGCCGTGAAGCCACTTGATTTGCTGAGGGCGCATTGGAGAATCTGGGGACTCGATGCGCCAAGATTCGCTTGGCTTGCAGCTGCGGGCCTCCTCATTCTTCCCCTCTGCGTGTTGGTCTTTCTTTGGTGGAAGGTTCGCAAAGAGTCCAAGATACTCGAAGATGCCGCATGGAGAGTTGAACGGTTACGAGCACGCGAGCCATCCGGTCCGCCGCGGGCGCTTTCCGCCGCGGGTTGCAATGACCTGGCAAAGATCTTTGAGAAGTTTCCCACTCTCAGTCAGGCTTGGAACGCTTTCGCGTCGCTCTTCGTAATCCGCCGAAGCGGTAGCGGCGAAAACCAGGTTTGGGCTTCGGAGGGTGCGGAGACAGCCTTTTCTGAATCGGCAGTTTTGGAAGGAAGGCTGAATCGCGGATTCTTCAGTGCCCTCCCTGGCATTGTGACCGGAACAGGCCTGCTCTTCACATTCCTGGCGATCCTGGTTGCGCTGCTCGATGTTAGAATCACTGAGACAAGTCAGATCAAGGGCCTGGATCTGCTGATTGAAGGCCTTTCAGGGAAATTCGTCTCCTCAATAGCAGCCCTTTTTTCCGCGACGATCTTCCTACTGACCGAGAAGCCGCTCCTCCATCGCCTGACCAAGGCCCGCCTGAAGCTCGTTGCGAGCATCGACGCGTTCGTGCCTCGGCTTTCATCCGCCCGTATCCTCGCTGAGCTGCAGCGAGATATTGCCGAGCAATCGTCTGCGTTTCGCTCTTTCAACGAAGGCCTTCCAGAGAAACTAAAGCAGGGCTTTAGCGAAGGCATGGGTCCCACCATTCAGAGGATGGTAGATGCCATCGAAGAGCTGAATCGACAACTGCGCACGGCAGAAACCCAGAAGCAAGAATCCATCAAGGACTCACTCGCTGGGCTTCTCCAGAACCTCGAAGAATCGATTGCATCCTCCCTTCACTCGATGGGCGATCGGTTTAAGGAGTCGCTCTCGGGAACAGCGGTCAGCCAGTTTGCTCAGTTGACGAATTCATTGAGCGGAGCCGCGCGTGTGCTCGAAAACATGAACGCACAGTTCCAGGGAACGCAGTCCGCGCTCAGCGACCTTGTGAATATGGCCAAGAAATCGACGGCCGAGCAGTTCGCACTTGGCAAAAGCCAGGTGGAGGATTTGACCGTTGCACTTCGTCAATTCATGCAGCAAATGAACGAAACGGCCGGCTCTTCCGCGAGCCACATGGCAACGACTCTCGCCGCAGTCGTGCACGAGCTTTCGAGCAAAGTGAATGACCTCGTTGCCCAGATGGCGGCCACCCTACAGAGGAATGCTGAGCAAACGACCAACGCTGCAGCGGTTGTAGTGGAAAGGGCGGACAAATGGTCTTCGCGTAGCGCCGAACAACTCGATCGGCTTGTGCAGCAGCTAGAGACGCATACGGGAGCCACAAAGGAAGTTGAGAGCGCCTTGATGTCTGCGTTGAGGCTGTTCAATGACTCCCTGGGCCAGTACGCTTCGCTGAATGCCGGCCTGCAAGAGATCGCTAATCAAGTAAGCGCAATGGTGACCGCTTCCACAGGGGCAGTACGGTCTGCGACTGAAAATCAGCATGCACTTCAACAGATCTCCGCTCAGGCGGGTCAATCCCAACAGGACGCCTGGGACGGCATCCGAGCCAGCATGGAGCAGTACAAGAATGCATTTTCTGAAACGGAAAGGGCTGCGACGGAGCTGCTTGTGCAGATCGCCCAGAACGTGAACTCACACCTGGAACTAACCAGGCGTGGATACGAGCAGCTGGTGAGCGTTGCAGACGACCATTTTGCGCAGGCGACACAGAGACTCGGTACATCGGTTGATCAGTTAGATGAGCACCTTCAAGACTTGACCGAATCGCTCGAACGTCTCAAAGGAAGACCCGATGGCATCCGAGCATGAAAGCACTGGACTCGCTAACTCTCTAACGGACTTGATGACGTCGTTGGCGGTCATTTTCATTCTGTTACTCGTGGCAATGCTCAATAACGCACGGCAACAGACGGAAGGAGCGAAGAGTCAAGTTCTGTCACGATTGGAAGTGGCGCTGAAAATCTTTCAGAAACAGGGCGTAGAGGTTAAGACCGACCCGAAGGACCCGCTGGCGCTGCTCGTCGTCGTCCCCGAAGGCCTCCTGCGATTTGCGCAAGGGAAATCGGAGATTCCACCGTCCGGACGCGGCTTTCTAGAGAATTTCATTCCGAAGTTGGTTTCGACAGCATGTTCGGCGGATCTCAAGCAAGGAATAAGCTCGATTGTCGCGGAAGGACACGCAAGTTCGGAAGGCGAGGAGAAACTCAATCTGAGGTTAAGTCAGGCGCGGTCGATGTCCGTGGTTCAAGAGAGCTTGGATGTGCTAGCCAACGATAGGGATGGAGATTCGACAGAGAATCATCGATGTTTCCTCGATTTTGTTTCCGCGACGGGGCGCGGAAGTGCCGAACCAATAGAAATAGATGGAAAGGAAGACAAATCCCTCAGCCGGCGCGTCGTCTTCAAGATACGCATGAAATCCCTCGAGCAGAGGGGATTTGAAGCTAAGTCGGGGCTATCGGCTGATTTGAAACCGAAAGAACAATGAGAATGGCTGCTTCGATACCGGGGAGCGAATTGTTCGAATCGCTCCGACTACTCCAAATCGCCGCGCGAGATCTGAAGACTGCTGCCGAGCTCCCGCTCGGTTCTCCCGAATCGTTCCTTGGACGCCTTTCGGAGGCCATGGATTCATTGGGCCAAGCAAAGCCGGCGCGTCCCGCCCAGTGCTCCGAAGAATATGTGAGGCATTGGGAAGAATTAGTTGCCGACCGTCGCGATTCGCTTGAGCCGCGCGCCGTGCGGTACCTGTGCTGGCGCCCGGAAGTCGCTACAGGTGAAATGTTCCAGTATTATTTGGATCGCACCAAATGCCCATTGAACGCACAATCTCTCGAGGGGTTGATTCGATCCTGCCATTCCCGCTGGTCCAGTCAGTTTGCCGCCAGCCACGTCGTCATGCGAGTGCGAGACCGCGTAAAGGAATACGAAGGGCCGAATCGCTTATTGCGGAGGTGGAAGTCAGCCCCGCAAACAATTCTGGGGGAAGAGGCTCACGAAGTTCTCGGCGCGGAACTGACGAAGCAATCGCTCGGCCTAAAGCCTTTCTTTGAATCTTGGGGAATCGCTGATGAAGCGACTCCCTACGTTCAGATGGCAGTTGAGCACGCCACAAGAATCTGCCTTCAGCAAGTTGATAGTGTTCCCTTGCGGAACTTCATGTTCAAGGAGCTACTGCCTTGGGGTCAATGGCCGCCAAACGTTTGGAAGCGGGTTATGAGTCAACTGATCCTACTTCCTACAAGGGGCAACCCTGAAATCATAGAGGCCATCACGCGGCTCGTCCTCAGCGATCGCAGATTAGGTGATCCTCGCCACCCGCACAACCACATCAACTGGATTGGAATGGATGATGCAGCACGCCGCGTGGAGCAGTGGTTGTCTGCGGCTGACATCACTTTCTTCTTCGAGCGCGTCCTTCCCAAGGGAAAAGACCCGCATGGCCGAAAGGCCTTTTGGCTTCGATATGCAGGATGTCGAGGACTCGTCTCGCGCCCTTTGCTAAATGAGGTTGACAAGCTCCGGTTGAAACTGGTCCTGCGCGAAGAGAAGGAACAGGTGGGCCATTTTGGTGAGCTGCTCGGAGACACGAGCGCGCTCTTGCTTGATTTCGGACCGATCCTTGTTGTCGAGTTCAGCGTTGCTGGAAACGGTTGTTTTGTGTACAAACGACGAGATGGTGCGGAGATCGTGCCCGACCTTTGGGTTTCAGCGCCTTTCATCAAGACAAATTTGAAAAGACGCGCACTATCTGTTGCAAGGGTGGTTCAGGGCGTTCTCAGGTTCAGGTGGCAACGTAAAGGTTGGGAAGACGAAATGGAAGGGATTCTAGCTAGGTTCGGGATCCAACCTGTCAGCTTAGAGTAGATTCGATTAGTGAGCGCTCCGCGCTGCTTCCGGGAAACTTCTGAGGCGACGTGATCGCCCGGTGTCCATCCAGAATTCGGCGGCGATGCCTCGTATATCGGCAGACCTCAATTGTGCATTGTGCGCCGCCACCCTGCCGCGTTCTTCAGTCGTGTGCGCGTAGCTCCCCTTTTCGTTCGCGGT